>NZ_JAATJM010000002.1 GCF_011927945.1 Brevundimonas alba | reverse complement strand
CTGATCACCCCGATCGCGATGGAAGAGAAGCTCCGCTTCGCCATCCGCGAAGGCGGCCGCACCGTCGGCGCCGGCGTGGTCTCCAAGATCACGGAGTAGTCGGCCTCAAGCCGCGAGCCTCCGCGAGGCGAGCATAGGCCAACAAGACAGAGCGGCCCCCGGAGCGATCCGGGGGCCGTTTTCGTTTGGGTCGGATGGACAGGCCCTATCCCGACACGCCCGACGGCCGATATTTCGTGGTCCGCGGGCGGCTGTGGCGTGCGACCAATCCGGCTCTGCCGCCCGACCGGCGCGAGGCGCTCGTGAAAGATCTGATGGCGGCGCGCAGCGAGGTCGGTCGTGCGCGCCGGACCGGGGACCGGGCGGCTCTGGCCCGGGCCGGCGCCGCCGTCGATGCCGCCAAGGTCGCCCTCGGCGAGCGTGGCCCTGTCTGGTGGACCGACGGCTCGCCGGACCAGAACCGGCGCATGGCCAGAAACACACCCTATGCGGAGTGGTACGCCGGCCTTGGACTCGCCTCCTAGATAAACCGCACTTCCACGCCCGGCTTGACCGAGGCGGCGAGTTGTTCGGCGTCCCAGTTGGTCAGGCGGACGCAGCCGTGGGAGGCGGTCTTGGCGATCTTCGAAGGGTCCGGCGTGCCGTGGATGCCGTAGCTGTCGCGCGACAGGTCGATCCAGACCGAGCCCACCGGGTTGTTCGGCCCGGCGGGGATCACGAATTTGCGGTCGCCCGGACCATAGCTGAGCTTCGCCGGGTCGTAGGTGTAGTCGGGCTCCGGCGCGACGCCGAGGACGCGCAGGTTTCCGGACGGGGCCGGGCGTTCGGTCGAGCCGATGGTGGCGGGGTAGAAGGCCAGCAGGCGGCCCGAGGCGTCGAAGGCGCGGGCGGAACGCTCGGTCTTGTCCACGACGATGCGGGCGACTTCGCCCAGCGGCCGGTCGGCGATCGCGGGGACGACGAGGGTCTGGCCGGCGCGGCGGAAGTCGACGCCGGGGTTGAGGCCCTGCAGCAGGGCCTCGGTCACGTGGAATCGCTCGGCGAGCCGCTCGCGCGCGGAGCTGTAGTGGGTCCCGGCGGCGGCCTGGGCGGCGAGATCCTCGCCCGGCGGCGGGCTGAAGGGGCCGGCGAGGTCGGCCGCAGTCAGGGTGTAGATTGTCATCACCGGGCTCGCGTCGGTCGCGGCGAGGCGCTGCAGCAGGGCGGCGTCGGCGGAGTCGCCCTCTCCGAGGTTGTTAGCCTTGCGCCAGGCGGCGATGGCCTGACGGGTGTTCTCGCCGGCGAGGCCGTCGATCACGCCAGGCGAGAAGGGCGAGCGGTCGAGCAGGATCTGCAGCCGGACGAGGCCCGGATCGGGGGCGTAGGCGGGCGGCTGTGTTCCTGTCGCGTCGGACAAGGGGGCCGGGGGCGTGGCGGCGGCCTGCGGCACGCCGGCCTCGATCTGGGCTGCGGTCAGCAGGGGGCGCGGCGCGTTGGCGGCGGGGGCCTGCGGGCTTTCAGCGGGCTCGGGGGCTCCGCAGGCGGCGAGGGCGAGGACGGCGGCGGAGGAGGCGAGGAGGATCAGGCGAAAGGACATGGGATTCCGGTCGGTGGACGGTCCGGGATCAATCCCTCGCGCGGCCTGCCGTTCCCCTGATCCCCTTCACCTCCCCGCGGACGGGTTGGGCTCTCCGGTGGCGGGATCGACTGCGGTGTCCCCGGAATTGCTGCTGCCCTCCGAGCCGGGCGGCTCCTGCGCCGGGCGGGGCGGCTCGCCGTCGCGGGGCGGGCGGCGTTCCTCCTCGTATTCGTTCTGGCGGCCGGGCTGGCGGTCGGTGTCGAGATCCGGCGACGGGTCCTGGGGCATGTCCAACTCCTCTACGGCAGAGCCAACGCCCCCACGTCGGGCAGGTTTCGTTCACCATGCCGGCTTACCCCGCTGAAAGAGGCGGCCGGTTAAGCATGAGGCGAACAGCGCGCCGACCGGGCGCGCGCGCAGGGACGCCGCATGACCGGATTGAAGGTCGACATCGTCGGAGTGGACGCCCTTGGCGAGGCCGAATGGGCCGAGTGGCGGGCCATGCTGGCGGCCGACCCGGCGCTGGACAGCCCCTATTTCCGGCCGGAATTCACCCAGGTGGCGGCGCGGATCAGCCCGGACGCGGCCGTGGCGGTCTTCTCGCACGGCGGGCGGACCGTGGGCTTCTTCCCCCACCAGAAGCGCGGCGGCGCCATGCAGCCGCTGGCGGCGCCGATGAACGACTATCATGGCGTTATCGCCCGGCCCGGCGAGGCGCCGTCTCTGGAGGAGGTCGCCCGTACGCTGGGCGCCACCCGGCTGAACGTCACCGCCTGGGTCGGGGCGACCGGGGCGGACGGACGCGATCTGGGCGAGCCCCGGCGCACGGTGCAGGTCCAGCTGGGTCCCGACGGCTATGACGGCTGGTATTCGGAGCGCCGCTCCAGCCAAGGCAAATTCTTCAAGGACAAGGAGCGCGCCCGGCGCAGCATGGAGTCCGAACTGGGCACGCTGCGCGTCGAGCGGGGCCTGCGCGATCCGGCGCTGCTGGACTGGCTGATCGGGCTGAAGCGCGACCAGTACAAACGGACGGGACGGCACGACATCTTCGCCTGCGGCTGGACCGCGGACCTGCTGCACGCCCTGCTGAAGGAGGACCGCGACGGCTTCGGGGCCTCGATGGCGGGGCTGTGGGCCGGCGACCGGCTGACGGCGCTGGAATATTCGCTGCACGCCGGCGATCAGTACCATTTCTGGTTCCCGGGCTATGAGCCGTCGCTGGCGCGGTGTTCGCCCGGCATCCTGCTGAGCATGGACACGATGCGGCTGGCGGCGGAGCTGGGCTACCGCACCTTCGACTTCGGGTTCGAGGGCGAGCACTACAAGAAATATTTCTGCAACGGCTCCCGCACGGTGCGCGAGGCGCTGGTGCTGCGGCCCGGACTGGGCGCGGCGGTCAGCCAGGCGGCGGTCGGGGCCCTGAACCTCGCCGGCGGCGGGCGCGGCGAGCGGCTGAGGGCCAGCGTGCGGCGGCGCTGGGCGGCCATCGAGGCCTGCGAGACCACGCCGGGCAACCGCCTGCGCGGCGCGGCCCAGGCGGCGGGCGCGGCGCTTGCAAAGGCCCGCAGACCTTCGACCCGAACCGTTCCGGCCTGAGACACAGCATGACCGCAGCCCGCACCCGCTACGCCGGACCGATCACCGAGGCCCGCATCCATCCGCATGGTCTGGTCGACCAGGGCTTCGCCACGGACGAGGCGCTGGCTGACATCCTCGACCGCTATCCGGCCGGGCTGTTCGACATCAACCTGTACGACTACGACGACGCCGGTCAGGTGTCGCTGCGCACCGGAGCGCGGGGGCGGCTGAACGGGGCGGAACTGCTGGCGGCGATTCAGCAGGGGCGGCTGTGGGTCAATCTGCGCGAGGTCGAGACCGGCTGGCCCGAACTGTGGGCCGCGGCCATGGCCGAGTTCGGCAAGGTGCAGGGCGCCTATGCCGGCATGCGGGCGGTGCGCAACGCGGGCCAGCTGATCCTGTCGTCGCCCAAGGCGCGGGTGCCCTATCATTTCGACGCGGCGGGCGTGGTGCTGTTCCACATGCGCGGCCGCAAGCGGATCTATGTCTATCCGGGCGACGAGGCCCATCTGGCCGAGATCGACATGGAGCAGGTGGTGGCGCGCCAGACCACGGAAGAGCTGCCCTATGACCTCGCCTTCGAGGCCGACGCCCAGGTGATGGACCTTGAGCCGGGGCAGGCCCTGACCTGGCCGCTGTATGCGCCGCACCGGGTGGAGAACCTGGACCGGTTCTGCGTCTCCCTGTCGATGGATTTCCAGACCTGGCCGTCGCGGTTCCGCAACGGGGCGCTGTTCACCAACGCCGTGCTGCGCCGGGCGGGGGCGAGGCCGCGCTTCACCGACGCGATGTCGACACCGGAGCTGGCGGCGCGCTGGGCCGCCTCGCTGGCGCTGAAGCGGGCGGGAGCGATGAAGAGCCGGATTGCCGGGTTCGAGCGCGATTTCGAGCCGGACGCCGCGGCCGCCGACGGCGCAAGGCCGCTTACCGCCTGACCGGTCAGGGACCGGTGTTCCTTACAACGAGGTCATGACCTCGATTTAAAGTGACTCGGCGGCGGGCCGGTCGCACCTTCTCCTCACATTCCGGAGAGGGAACACCGCCATGAAAGCCATTCTGCTGTCTGCCGCCGCCGCCGCGATCACCATCGCCGCCGCCGGCTCCGCCGTGGCCAAGGAGCCCGAGGTCGAGATCGAGCACGCCGTCGCCCGGGTCGTTGTCATCGTCGAGGACCGCGCCGACATCGGCGTCGAGATCCAGCAGGGCGCGTCGCGTCTGCCGGCCCTGCGGCTCGAACGCAGCGGACCCAATGTGCGCATCGACGGCGGCCTCGGCCGTCGCGTCGGCGGCGTCCGCATGGGCGACAACATCCGCGACTGCCGCTCCGGCCCGGACAACACCCGGCCGGGGCAGGGCGCTTCGGTCGAGGTGCGCGACATCGGCCGGGTCAATCTGGAGGACGCGCCACTGATCGTCATCCGCTCGCCGCGTAACGTGAACATCGACGCCGGCGGGGCCGTGTTCGGCTCCATTGGGCGGGGCGCGACCTCGGTGGAGCTGGGCAACGCCGGCTGCGGCGACTGGGCGGTCGCCAACACCGATGGCGCCGTCAGCGCCTCCCTCGCCGGATCGGGAGACATCATCGTCGGCACCTCGCGGTCGCTCGAGGCTGATGTCGCCGGAGCCGGCGACATCACGGCCGGGGCGACCGGTCGTCTCGAGGTCAGCATGGCCGGCTCCGGCGGCGCGACGATCGCCGAGGTCAACGGCGAAACGGATATCTCGATCGCCGGAGCGGGCGACGTGACCATTCGTCGGGGTCGCAGCCCGAATGTCGATATCTCTATCGCGGGCGCGGGCGACGTCGACTTCGGCGGAACCGCCGGGGATGTCAGCGTCTCCATCGCCGGCGCGGGCGATGTCCGCATCGCCGAAGCCACCGGGGCCGTCAGCCGCAGCGTCATGGGCGCGGGAGACATCCGCATCGGCCGCTGATCCCTGGCGCCGCTGCGAATGGAAGGCCCGGGTGCGTGGAACCGCCCGGGCCTTCTTCGCATCTGGGGGTCCGGCCAACGAAAAGCCCCGGCGGATCGCTCCGCCGGGGCTCTGTCGTTTCGGTCGGGGCCGTGGATCAGAGACCCGACAGCACTCCGGCCAGGCCGCCGACGGTGCGGGTCAGGTCCGCGCCGCTCTGCTCGCGGGCCTGGAGGCCGTCGGAGCCGAAGCTGAAGCGCAGACCGAAGGACACGCTGTCGATGTCCAGGTCGGCGTCGTCGACCGTGGTGTGATCATAGGCGGTGTACAGGCTCACCGGGGTGCCGGCGAACTGGTATTCCGCGCCTACGCCGCCCGAGTAGAACTCGGCGTTCGAGCCGGTGAACTCGATCTGGCCGCCGCCGAGGCCGGCGTTCAGGCGCAGGTTGGCCATGGGGTAGAAGGCCACGTCGGCCGTGGCCGAGATGGCGTCGGCGCTTTCCATGGTCGAGAAGGCCACGCCGCCCGTCAGGGTCACCGCGCCCATGTAGCTCTGAACTTCACCGCCGACGCTGGTCAGGGTTTCGCCGCCGGCGTCCGAGGCGGCCACGAAGCCGCCGGCGCGCAGGCCGCCGACCTTGCGGGTCAGGTGGACCTGGCCCGAGAGCGGACGGTCCTCGTCGAAGGCCCCGTCGGCCCAGGCGAGCGAGGCGCCCATGGTGACGGTCCAGTCGCCGAAGATCGGGCCCGCGACATTGCCGTCGATCAGGCCGCCGTCTTCTTCAGCGGTCAGGCCGCCGAAGTCGGCGTCGGTGTTGGTCCAGGCGAGGCCGATGGAGCCGGTCGGGGCGGTCTGGGCCAGGGCCGGGGCCGCGGCGAAGGCGGCGAGGGCGGCGGTGGCGAGGAAGAGAGACTTCATGGTCAGGTCCTTGGAAGGAGGATCAGGGGAATCGGAGGAAAAGCCCCGGCGGATGTCTCCGCCGGGGCTCTGTCGTCAGTCAGTCAGTCGGTTCGGTCGATCAGATCGAGCCGAGCAGGCCCAGCACGCCGTTGTTGGCGCCCAGGCCGGCGCCGGCGCGGTCACGCGCCTGCAGGCCGCCACCGAAGCTGTAGCGCAGGCCGATGGTCCACGAGTCGATGTCGATGTCCTCGAGGTCGGTGTGCGCGAAGCCGGCGGTCACCGAGAACGGCGAACGGGCGATTTCGTACTCGGCGCCGACGCCGTAGGTCAGGCCGTCAACGTCAGCGTCGTCGATGGTCAGGTACGACACGCCGGCGTTCAGGCGCAGGGCTTCCGTGACGTAGAAGGCGGCGTCGCCGCTCACTGTCCAGGCGTCCAGATCGACGTCGTCGGCGGTGGTGTAGGCCACGACACCCGTCAGGGTCGCCTTGGACAGGTACTTCTGCACTTCGAAGCCGCCGGTCAGGGCGGTTTCGTCGGCCACGTCGGCGGCGCCGACGAAGCCGCCGATGCGCAGGTCCGAACCGACCAGGGTGGTCAGGTGGGCGGTGCCGGCGATCATGGTGTCGTCAGCGTCTTCGTATTCGCTGGCGTCAGCCGCGAGGGTGACGGTCCAGTCGCCGAAGGCCGGCATGGCGACCACGCCGTCGACGGCCCAGCTGTCGGCGTCGCCGCCGATGCCGCCGAAGTCGACTTCGGTGTTGCCGTAGTTGATGCCGATCGAGCCGACGGGGCCTTCCTGGGCCAGGGCGGGAGCCGCGGCGAAGGCGGACAGGGCGGCGGTGACGAGGAGGAGAGACTTCATTTTTGTTTTCCTTGCTTGCCGCGACCGGATTCGCCGCGGCGGAAGCTCCGGCTATCAGGGCTCAGGCCAGCGTAGCCATTACAAACCCGTCACAAACCACTGGTGCGCGACCTTTGTGGCGTGGCGGCAACGCAATGTGGCTGGATGGTGACAAACCGGAGGGTGGATTGCGGCCCTTCCTCTCCGTCCGGTCATGAACTCGCCCGCTTCGCCGTCCGGCGCCGGCGCATGTGTTATGAGTGAGCGCGTCGGGCCCAGCGAGGCGCTTTCACCGCTTGACGGAAGCGGAATCGATCTGCATAAGCCCCCACTCTTGTTGGACCGGCTGTGCACCTCGCTTGAGTTTGTGGTGCAGACGCGGTTCGCAGGAACGACCTGAGACCCTGTTCTTTGCAGTGACCCAGGACTTCAACGGCCTTCGCGGGAGACTGCGTGGGCCGATCGTTTTTGCGGACGTGCGTACTCTGAAGGCTTCGCGCCTGAAGACTCCGGTCTTTGAAATGGTTCACAGGGACGCAGGTTCGCCTGCTTGGGAATAGCTACCGATATGGATCAAAGCATCCGCATCAGGCTCAAGGCCTTCGATCACCGCGTCCTCGACTTTTCGACGCGCGAGATCGTCAACACTGCCAAGCGCACGGGCGCGACCGTTCGTGGTCCGATCCCGCTGCCGACCCTGATCGAAAAGTTCACCGTGAACCGCTCGCCGCACGTCGACAAGAAGTCGCGCGAGCAGTTTGAAATCCGCACGCACAAGCGTGTCCTCGACATCGTCGACCCCACCCCGCAGACCGTGGACGCGCTCATGAAGCTCGACCTGTCCGCCGGCGTGGACGTCGAGATCAAGATTTAAAGAAGAAAGAGGCGGGATCCGATGCGCACGGGCGTGATCGCCAAGAAGCTGGGCATGACCCGCGTGTTCGCCGATGACGGCGCGCACGTTCCGGTCACTGTGCTTCAGCTCGACGGCTGCCAAGTCGTCGGCCAACGTACCCAGGAGCGTGACGGCTACGTCGCTCTCCAGCTGGGCGCTGGCACCAAGAAGGCCAAGAACACCAACAAGGCTCAACGCGAAGCTTTCGCGAAGCTGGAAGTGGAGCCGAAGGCCTATGTCACCGAGTTCCGCATCGATGCGGACGCCATGATGGACGTGGGCTCCGAGTTCTCGGCCGACCACTTCGTCGCCGGCCAGAAGGTCGACGTCCAGGCCGAGACCATCGGCAAGGGCTTCGCCGGCGCCATGAAGCGCTGGAACTTCGGCGGTCTGCGCGCCACGCACGGCGTCTCGGTCTCGCACCGTTCGCACGGCTCCACGGGTAACCGTCAGGACCCGGGCCGCACGTTCCCGGGCAAGAAGATGGCCGGCCACCTCGGCCAGGAAGTCGTCACCACCCAGAACCTGACCGTCTTCCGCGTCGACGCCGACCGCGGCCTGATCATGATCAAGGGCGCTGTCCCCGGTCACGAAGGCACGTGGGTCAAGATCCGCGACGCCGTGAAGAAGGCCCGTCCGGCTGATGCTCCCTTCCCGGGCGGCGTGAAGTCGTCGAAGACCGCCGCGTCGGCTGCTGAACCGGCGGAAACGCCGGCTGAGGAAGCCCCGGCCGTCGAGACCACCGAAGGCGGTGAAGCGTAATGAAACTCTCGGTCATCAAACTCGACGGCAAGGCCTCGGGCGACGTCGAACTGTCGGACGCCGTTTTCGGCATCACCGACATCCGCGGCGACATCCTGGCCCGCTACGTCAACTGGCAGCTGGCCAAGCGCCGCGCCGGCACCCACAAGGTCCAGACCCGGAACGAGAACTCTCGCACCGGCAAGAAGATGTACAAGCAGAAGGGAACCGGCGGCGCCCGTCACGGTTCGCGTCGCGCTCCGCAGTTCGTCGGTGGTTCGCGCGCCTTCGGCCCGATCGTCCGCGACCACGGTTTCTCGCTGCCGAAGAAGGTCCGCGCCCTGGCCCTGCGCCATGCGCTGTCCTCCAAGGTCGTCGCCGGTGATCTGGTCGTCGTCGACAGCATCTCGCTGAAGGACGCCAAGACCGCCGGTCTGCGCGAAACCCTTGGCAAGCTGGGCTGGACCCGCACGCTGATCATCGCCGGACCGGAAGTCGACACCAACTTCAGCCTGGCCGCCCGCAACATCCCGATGGTGAACGTCCTGCCGAACGCCGGCCTGAACGTTTACGACATCCTGCGCGCGGACAAGCTGGTGCTGACCAAGGCGGCCCTCGAGGCCATCGAAGCCACCTATGCCGACTACAAGCCCTCGCGTAGCGAAGTGGCCCGGTCGCAAGCCGTGAAGGGAGCCGCGTAATGGCCGGCGCTCAACCCACCGCCAAACACTACGACACCATCCTGGCTCCGGTGATCACCGAGAAGGCCACGATCCTGTCGGAGCAGAACAAGGTCGTCTTCCGCGTTTCGGGTACCTCGACCAAGGACGAGATCGCCGCTGCGGTCGAAAGCCTGTTCAAGGTCAACGTCCTGAAGGTCAACACCCTCGTCCAGAAGGGCAAGACCAAGCGTTTCCGCGGCATCATGGGCCGTCGGGTCGACATCAAAAAAGCGATCGTGACGCTGGCTGAAGGCCAGTCGATCGACGTCACCACGGGGCTCTGATCAGATGGCCTTGAAGACTTACAATCCGACGTCGCCGGGCCGCCGCGCCTTGGTGCTGATCGACCGCTCCGAGCTCCACAAGGGCCGTCCGGAGAAGTCGCTGACCGAAGGCCTGACCAAGTCGGGCGGCCGGGGCGCTGGTGGTCGTATCGCCGTCCGCTTCCGCGGCGGCGGCGCCAAGACGCTGTACCGCAAGATCGACTTCAAGCGTCGCAAGTTCGCGACCGCGACGGTCGAACGCCTCGAGTACGATCCGAACCGGACCGCCTTCATCGCCCTCATCACCTATGAGGACGGCGAAAAGGCCTACATCATCGCGCCGCAACGCCTGAAGGCGGGCGACACGGTCGTGGCCGGCGAAAAGGTCGACGTGAAGCCGGGCAACGCCATGCCGCTGCGCTCGATGCCCGTGGGTACGATCATCCACAACATCGAGATGAAGCCGGGCAAGGGCGCCCAGCTGGCCCGTTCGGCCGGCGCCTACGCCCAGCTGGTCGGCCGCGATCAGGGCTACGCCCAGATCCGTCTCGGCTCGGGCGAGCTGCGCATGGTTCTGGACGGCTGCATGGCCACGGTGGGCGCGGTTTCGAACCCCGACCACATGAACCAGAACCTCGGCAAGGCGGGCCGCGTCCGTCACATGGGCTGGCGTCCGCACGTTCGCGGCGTCGCCATGAACCCGATCGACCACCCGCACGGTGGTGGTGAAGGCCGGACCTCTGGCGGTCGTACCCCGGTCACGCCGTGGGGCAAGGACACCAAGGGCACCCGCACCCGCAAGAACAAGGCTACGGACAAGTTCATCATCCGTACCCGCCACGTTAAGAAGGCTCGCTAAAGATGGCCCGCTCCTCCTGGAAAGGCCCGTTCGTCGACGGGTATCTGCTCAAGAAGGCCGACGCCGTCTCGACGTCGGGCCGCAAGGACGTGATCAAGACCTGGTCGCGCCGCTCCACCATCCTGCCGCAGTTCGTCGGCCTGACGTTCGGCGTCCACAACGGCCAGAAGCACGTGCCGGTGTCGGTCTCCGAAGAAATGGTCGGCATGAAGCTCGGCGAGTTCGCCCCGACCCGGAACTTCCCGGGCCACGCGGCGGACAAGAAGGCCAAGAGGAAGTAGTCCATGGCCCAGACCAAGAACTCCCGTCGGGTCGCCCCGACCGAAGCCCGCGCCAAGCTGGTGAATGTCCGGATCAGCCCTCAGAAGCTGAACCTGGTCGCCCAGTCGATCCGTGGCCTGCCGGTGCAGAAGGCGCTGAACGAGCTGGAATTCAGCCGCAAGCGCATCGCCACCGACGTCCGCAAGGTCCTGTATTCGGCCGTCTCGAACGCCGAGAACAACCACAACCTCGACATCGACAATCTCGTCGTCGCCGAGGCCTTCGTGGGCAAGAACCTGGTGATGAAGCGTTTCGCGAGCCGCGCTCGTGGCCGCTCGTCGCGCATCCTGAAACCTTTCGCGGAGATCACCATCGTGGTCCGCGAAGCCGGTGAGGCCGCCTGATGGGTCAGAAAGTAAATCCGATCGGTCTGCGCCTTGGCGTCAACCGTACGTGGGACAGCCGCTGGTTCGCCGGCGGCGCCGACTACGCCAAGCTGCTGCACCAGGACCTGAAGCTGCGCACGTGGCTGAAGGAACGCCTCAACGCCGCCGGCGTGTCGCGCATCATCATCGAGCGCCCGCACAAGAAGTGCCGCGTGACGATCTACGCCGCCCGTCCGGGTGTCGTGATCGGCAAGAAGGGCGCTGACATCGAGAAGCTGCGCAAGGACATCTCGGCCCAGACCGAGGGCGAGGTTCACCTGAACATCGTCGAGGTCCGCAAGCCCGAGACCGACGCCCAGCTGATCGCCGAGAACATCGCGCAGCAGCTGGAACGCCGTATCGCCTTCCGCCGCGCCATGAAGCGCGCGATGCAGTCCGCCATGCGCCTCGGCGCCAAGGGCGTCCGCATCAACGTTTCGGGCCGCCTCGGCGGCGCGGAAATCGCGCGGATGGAATGGTACCGCGAAGGCCGCGTGCCGCTGCACACCCTGCGCGCCGACATCGACTACGGCTTCATCGAGGCCAAGACGACCTACGGCATCATCGGTGTGAAGGTGTGGGTCTTCAAGGGCGAGGTGCTCGAGCACGACCCGATGGCGCAGGACAAGCGCTGGGCCCAGGAAGCTGCCGGCCCGTCTTCCAACGAAGGTCGTGAACGTGGACCCCGCGGCGACCGCGGCCCGCGCCGTGACCGGGGACGTGAGAACTAGGTCATGCTGCAACCGAAAAAGACCAAGTACCGCAAGGCCTTCAAGGGCCGGATCCATGGCTCCGCCAAGGGCGGCTTCTCGCTGAACTTCGGGTCCTACGGCCTGAAGACGGTCGAGCCGGAACGCATCACCGCGCGTCAGATCGAGGCGGCCCGCCGCGCGATCACCCGCCAGATGAAGCGTCAGGGCCGCGTCTGGATCCGCGTCTTCCCCGACCTGCCCGTCACGGGCAAGCCGGCCGAAGTCCGGATGGGCAAGGGCAAGGGCGCCGTGGACCATTGGGCCGCGCGTTGCCACCCGGGCCGCATCCTGTTCGAAATCGACGGCGTGCCGGACGACATCGCTCGCGAAGCGCTGCGCCTCGGCGCCGCCAAGCTGCCGGTTCGCACCAAGGTGGTTACCCGCCTCGACGCCGGCGTCGCCCATGTGGAGCACGTTGGCGCATGACCAAGATCGCCGATCTGCGGGCCCAGACGCCCGACCAGCTGTCCGACGAGCTGCTGAAGCTCAAGAAGGAACAGTTCAACCTGCGCTTCCAGGCCGCTACCGGCCAGATGGAAAAGACCCACCGGGTCTCGGAAGTGCGCAAGGACATCGCCCGCATCTCCACGCTTCTGCGTGCGAACCGCGCGGCGGGTTAAGGAGACACCGATGCCGAAACGTATTCTCGAAGGCGTGGTCGTCTCCGACAAGGGCGACAAGACCGTCGTTGTGAAGGTGGAGCGCACTCTGCTGCACCCCGTCCTCAAAAAGACCGTCCGTCTGTCCAAGAAGTATCACGCTCACGACGAAGCGAACGCCCTCAAGGTCGGTGACCTGGCCCGCATCGTCGAGTGCGCCCCGAAGTCCAAGCTGAAGCGTTGGGAAGTTCTTTCCACCGCCTCGGCCTCGTAACCAGAAGGATCGGATCCCATGATCCAGATGCAAACTAACCTGGAGGTAGCCGATAATTCGGGTGCTCGCCGGGTCATGTGCATCAAGGTGTTGGGCGGCTCCAAGCGCCGCTACGCCTCGGTGGGCGACACGATCGTCGCTTCCGTCAAGGAAGCCATTCCCCGCGGCCGCGTGAAGAAGGGCGACGTCGTTCGCGCCATCGTCGTGCGCACCGCCAAGGACATCATGCGCAAGGACGGCTCTGTCATCCGTTTCGACAAGTCGGCCGCCGTCATCGTCAACAAGCAGAACGAGCCCGTCGGCACGCGGATCTTCGGCCCGGTTCCCCGTGAACTGCGCGCCAAGAACCACATGAAGATCATCTCGCTGGCTCCGGAGGTCCTGTAGTCATGGCCGCCAAGATCAAATCGGGCGACAACGTCGTCGTCCTGACCGGCAAGGACAAGGGCCGCACCGGCAAGGTGACCAAGGTCCTGCCGACCGAAAACCGCGTCGTCGTGCAAGGCATCAACATGGTTCAGCGCCACACGCGCCCGACCCAGGCTGATCCGCAGGGCGGCATCAAGAACAAGGAAGCGTCGCTTCACCTGTCGAACGTCGCGATCGCCGACGCCAACGGCAAGGCGACCCGCGTCGGCTTCCGCGTGGAAGGCGACAAGAAGGTTCGCTTCGCCAAGACGACGGGAGACGTCATCTGATGGCCGATACCAAATACACCCCGCGCCTGAAGGCCGAGTACAACGACCGCATCCGGGGCGTGCTGACCGAGAAATTCGGCTACACCAACCCGATGCAGCTGCCCAAGCTGGACAAGATCGTCCTCAACATGGGCATCGGTGAAGCCGTGGCCGACTCCAAGAAGGCCACCGCGGCCCTCAAGGATCTGACCGCCATCGCCGGTCAGAAGGCCATGCCGACCAAGGCCCGCAACTCCATCGCCGGCTTCAAGCTGCGCGAAGGCATGGTCGTCGGCGGCAAGGTCACCCTGCGCGGCGACCAGATGTACGAGTTCCTGGACCGTCTGATCACCATCGCGCTGCCGCGGGTGAAGGACTTCCGTGGCCTCAAGGGCACCAGCTTCGACGGTCGCGGCAACTACGCCACCGGTCTGAAGGAGCACATCGTGTTCCCGGAGATCAACTACGACCAGATCGACCAGATGTGGGGCATGGACATCATCGTCTGCACCACGGCCAAGACCGATGAGGAAGCCAAGGCTCTCCTCACCGAGTTCAAGTTCCCGTTCGTGAACTGAGCGGGAAGGGATAGAGCACAATGGCTAAGAAGAGCGCCGTGAACCGCAACGAGATGGTGAAAGCCCTCGTCGCGAAATACGCCGACAAGCGGGCCGCCCTGAAGGCGACCGCCAACAACGAATCCCTGCCGCTTGAGGAGCGCTTCGAAGCGCGCCTGAAGCTGGCGGAGCTGCCGCGTAACTCGGCCGCCAACCGGATTCGCAACCGCTGCGAGGTGACGGGCCGTCCGCGCGCCTATTACCGCAAGCTCAAGATGAGCCGGATCGCCCTGCGTGAACTCGGCAACCTGGGACAGATCCCGGGCCTGACGAAGTCCAGCTGGTAAGGGGAGCGACAGATATGATGATCAACGATCCCCTGAGCGACATGATCGCCCGCATCCGGAACGCCGCCATGCGCAAGCGTTCCAAGGTGCTCACCCCGGCCTCCCGCCTGCGTCAGCGCGTCCTCGACGTGCTGCAGGACGAAGGCTACATCCGCGGCTATTCGCTGGTTCAGAACCCCGGCGAATTCCCGCAGTTCGAGATCGAGCTGAAATACTTCGACGGCCAGCCGGTCATCGCCGAGATCGCTCGCGTGTCCAAGCCGGGCCGCCGCGTCTACTCCGCGATTTCCGACCTGAAGCCGATCAAGAACGGCCTCGGCATCTCGATCCTCTCCACGTCCAAGGGCGTCATGTCCGACACCGCGGCTCGCGAAGCCAAGGTGGGCGGCGAAGTCCTCTGCAGGGTCTACTAAGATGTCCCGTATCGGCAAACGCACCATTGCTGTTCCGAAGGGCGTGACTGTCACGCTCGACGGCCAGACCGTGTCGGTGAAGGGTCCCAAGGGCGAACGCTCCTGGACCGTCGCCGAAGAAATCGAAGTGTCGCAGAACGACGAGGGCATCAACCTCGGCCTGCGCACCGACACCCAGCGTGGCCGCGCCATGTGGGGCCTGTCGCGCACCCTGGTCGACAACATGGTCGTCGGCGTCACCACCGGCTTTGAAAAGAGCCTGGACCTGGTCGGCGTCGGCTATCGCGCCGCGATGAAGGGCAACGCCCTGTCGCTGCAGCTCGGCTTCTCGCACGACGTCGACATCGAACCGCCCGCCGGCGTCACCTTCGCGGTGCCGAAGCAAACCGAGATCAAGATCTCGGGTGCTGACAAGCAGGCCGTCGGTCAGATCGCCGCCGTGATCCGCAAGCTGCGTCCGCCGGAGCCCTACAAGGGCAAGGGCGTCCGCTACTCGGGCGAGAAGGTCCGGCGTAAGGAAGGCAAGAAGAAGTAATCATGGCCACCACGCTCAAACAGAACGCCAAGCGCCGCTCGGAGCGCACCCGCCGCCGCCTGAAGGCCGTGGCCAATGGTCGCCTGCGCCTGTCCGTCCACCGCTCGGACAAGAACATCTCGGCCCAGATCATCGACGACGCCCAGGGCGTCACGGTGGCTTCGGCCTCCTCGCTGGAAGGCGAGAAGGGCAAGAAGACCAAGGGTTCGGACACCGCGGCTGCCGCTCTGATCGGCAAGCTGATCGCCGAGCGCGCCATCGAAAAGGGCGTCAAGGACGTCGTCTTCGACCGGGGCGGCTACATCTATCACGGACGGGTGAAGGCGCTGGCGGAAGCCGCGCGTGAAGCCGGCCTGAACTTCTAAGGGACGCGACAGATGGCGCAACAACCCCAACGCGGCGGCGGCGGCAACGATCGCAACCGTCGTGACAACCGCAACGCTCCCGCCGTCGACGGTCCGGATTCGGACATCGTCGAGAAGCTGGTGCACATCAACCGCGTCGCTGCGACCGTCAAAGGCGGCCGCCGGTTCTCGTTCGCGGCCCTGATGGTCGTCGGCGACGGCAAGGGCCGGGTCGGCTTCGGTCACGGCAAGGCGCGCGAAGTGCCGGAAGCCATCCGCAAGGCGACCGAAGAAGCCAAGAAGACCATGATCAAGGTTCCGCTGCGCGAGAACCGCACCCTGCACCACGACGGCTCGGGCCGTTGGGGCGCCGGCAAGATCATGATGCGCGCCGCCCCTCCCGGGACCGGCGTCATCGCGGGCGGTCCGATGCGCGCCGTGCTCGAAACCCTCGGCGTCCAGGACGTCGTCGGCAAGTCGACCGGTTCCTCGAACCCCTACAACATGATCCGCGCCACCTTCGAAGCTCTGAAGGTCCAGTCGTCGCCCCGCATGGTGGCCTCGAAGCGTGGCAAGAAGGTCGCCGACCTGATGGGCCGCCGCAATGACGGCGCCTCGGCGCCCGAAGCTGTGGAGGGCTGATAGATGGCCAAGACTGAATCCAAAGCCACCGTCACCATCCGCCAGACCGGTTCGCCGATCCGCCGCAAGTCGGACCAGCGCGCCACCCTGGCGGGCCTGGGCCTCAACCGCATGGGTCGTGAATCGACCCTGGAGGACACCCCCTCCGTCCGCGGCATGATCGCCAAGGTCGCCCACATGATCGAAGTGGTCGAAAAGTAAGCTGCATCGCCCTCTCCCGAACCGGGGGAGGGCGTTCCGCTTCTTGCGAATACCCGACGGGCCGCCTAGAAGCGGCCCTTCAATTTTTCCAGAGCCGAGTCCGCTCTCCGAGCGGGCGCTAGCACCCGAAAGGATCAGGCACATGAAACTGAACGAAATCCGCGACAACGAAGGCGCCCACAAGAAGCGCATGCGCGTCGGCCGTGGCCCGGGCTCGGGCAAGGGCAAGACCGCCGGCCGCGGCGTCAAGGGTCAGAAGTCGCGTTCGGGCGTCGCCATCGGCGGCTTCGAAGGCGGCCAGATGCCGCTGTACATGCGGATGCCCAAGCGCGGCTTCAACAATCCGAACGCGCTGAAGCTGGCCGAAGTGAACCTGTGGCGCCTGCAGGACGCCATCGACGGCGGCAAGCTGGACATCAAGTCGGAGATCAACGGCGAGGCGCTGGTCGCCGCCGGCGTGATCCGCCGCGTCAAGGACGGCGTCCGCCTGCTGGGCACCGGCGAGATCAAGGGCAAGCTGAACTTGGTCGTCTGGTCGGCTACCTCGGGCGCGCTGAAGGCCATCGAAGCCGCCGGCGGTTCGGTTGTCCAGCAACGCATCGAGGCGGAAGCCAAGGCCGCCGCGCGCGTCGAGAAGCGCAACGCCGCCAAGGGCAAGGCTCCGGCCCCCAAGGCGCCGCGCGGCGACGCCAACAAGGTCTCGGCCCGCACGACCCGGACCGCCGCCAAAAAATAAAGCTTGAGGGGCGCTCTCGCTAAGAGGGCGCCCTTCGCCTATCTGGACGCAGGCGCCGGATTCCTGTCCGATGCGCCGCGTTCTGATCAGTCGGGGTGACGACACATGGCTTCGGCCGCCGAACAACTTGCAGCAAACATGAACATGGGCTCGTTCGCCAAGGCGACCGAGCTGCACAAGCGTCTGCTGTTCACTCTGCTGGCCCTGCTGGTCTACCGCGTGGGCACCTATGTGCCGATCCCGGGGATCAACTCCGAGGCCTTCCTGCAGTTCTTCCAGGATCCGGACGGCCAGCGCGGCATCCTCGACATGTTCAACATGTTCTCGGGCGGCGCGGTCCAGCGCATGGCCGTGTTCGCGCTGAACGTCATGCCCTACATCTCGGCCTCGATCATCGTCCAGCTGATGGGCGCCGTGTATCCGCCGTGGGAGAAGCTGCGCAAGGAAGGCGGCGAGAGCGGCCGCAAGCAGCTGAACCAGTACACCCGCTACCTGACCGTGGTGCTGGCCCTGTTCCAGTCTACGGGCATCGCCATCGGCCTTAACGCCCAGCCGGGTCTGATCGACCAGCCGGGCCTGTTCTTCATCGTCTCGACCGTGACCACCCTGACGGGCGGCACCATGTTCCTTATGTGGCTGGGTGAGCAGGTGACGGCGCGCGGCGTCGGCAACGGCATCTCCCTGATCATCTTCGCCGGCATCGTCGCCGTTCTGCCGGGCACCATCGCCCGCATGTTCGGTCTCGCCCAGCAGGGCGCCATTCAGCCGTTCGTGCTGCTGATGATCTGCGCCCTGGTGATCGCTGTGGTCGTGTTCATCGTCTTCATGGAGCGCGCCCAGCGCCGGCTGCTGATCCAGTATCCCAAGCGCCAGGAAGGCAACCGGATGGCCGGGGGCGAGCGCTCGTTCCTGCCGCTGAAGGTCAACACCGCCGGCGTCATCCCGCCGATCTTCGCCTCGTCGCTGCTGATGCTGCCGACGACGGTGGCCCAGCTGACCGCCCAGGCCAACCTGCCGAGCTGGCTGGACTGGCTGCCGCTCGTCACTGCCGAGATGCAGCACGGCCGGCCGGTCTTCATGCTGTTCTACGGCGCGCTGATCATCTTCTTCTGCTTCTTCTACACTTCGATCACCTTCAACCCCGAGGACACGGCCGAGAACCTGCGCAAATACGGCGGCTTCCTGCCGGGCATCCGTCCGGGCAAGCGCACAGCCGAGTATCTGGACTATGTGCTGACGCGTCTGACGACCATCGGCGCGATCTACATCACCGCCGTCTGCCTGGTGCCCGAGTTCATCGGCGCGCAGGTCGGCAATGGTCTGCTGTTCGGCGGCACCTCCATCCTGATCGTCGTGTCGGTGACCATGGACACGGTGGCGCAGATCCAGTCCCAGCTGCTGGCGCACCAGTACGAAGGCCTGATCAAGAAGGCCAAGCTGCGCGGGCGTGGCCAGACCCGCGGCAAGGGCGTCACCGCCCCCGCCCGGCGCTAGATCGGCCCGGGGAGGGGCGGCGATGAACCTCATCCTGTTCGGGCCGCCCGCGGCCGGCAAGGGCACCCAGGCCAAGCGTCTCGTCGAGACGCGCGGCATGGTGCAGCTGTCGACGGGCGACATGCTGCGCGAGGCGATCGCATCCGGCTCGCAGCTGGGTCTCGAATGCCAAGCGATCATGTCGCGCGGCGACCTCGTCTCGGACGAGATCGTCATCGCCCTGATCGAAGCCCGCCTGAAGGAGGCCGAGGACGCCGGCGGCGCCATTTTCGACGGCTTCCCCCGGACCATCGCCCAGGCCGAGGCGCTCGACGCCATGCTGAGCAAGCTGGGCAAGAAGATCGATCGCGTCGTCCGCCTCAGGGTCGACGACGTCGCCCTTCTGGAGCGCGTGTCCAAACGCTATGCCGAACAGGGCCGTCCGGACGACAATCCCGACAGCTTCAAGGTCCGTCTCGAGGCCTACAACCGCAACACCGCGCCCCTGCTGCCCTACTATGGCGACAAGGACCTCCTGACCGAGGTTGACGGCATGGGCTCGATCGAGGCGGTCGCCGCGGACATCGACGCGGCCCTCGACAGCTGAACAGTTTCGCTGAACGGGAGCTGACCCGTTCCGGCCCAGGCGCGTTCATGCCGTATGTGGCATATGCGACGCGTGGATATCCGATCGTTCCTCACGCCTGACAGGGCGCGCAAGGCCGGCGCATTCGCCGTCGTGCTGCTCGCCCACGGCGGGGTCTTCCTGCTGATGGCGCGAACGCACCCCACGCCGCCGCCGCTGGGACCCGCGCCCCTGTTCGAGGTGCAACTGTTCCGCCCCGTCCCGCCGCCTCCGCCGCCCGAGGAGCCCTCCGAAGACCCCGGCGGCGGCGCGCCCGCCGCTCCGTCCCGCGTCCATGTTCCACCGCCGCCCCGCGAGCCCGTCCCGCCCGAGTTTCCGGCGCCCCGCGAACAGGCCCCCGAGCCCGAACTCGCCGTCGGTGTGGCCTCCACGGCCTCTCCCACGCCGGGCATGGGGCTGGGCGGGGAGGGGACCGGCAGCGGCACGGGCATCGGCTCGGGAGACGGCCCGGGGCGCGGGAGCCGCACCGGCCCGCGAAACATCCGCGAGCCGGCGCTGCAGGCGCTGCGCCGCTATCATCCGCCCGAGGCCCTGCGCCGGCGCGTCAACGGCACCGTGGTGGTCAACTGCCGGATCCGGGAGGACACCACGGTCGACCAGTGCCGGGTGGTGAGCGAGAATCCGGCAGGGCAGGGGTTCGGCGAGGCGGGCCTGAGGGCGGCCGTCGCCGAATATCGCTTCCGTCCCGCCACGGTCGACGGACGCCCCGACTTCGATCTGCGGGCCGTGATCACCATCCGGTTCGGCCGGAACGCCCCGTAGGCATGGCTGAAGCGGCGTTTCGATCGCCGCCAGCCGTTGACGAGGCGGGAATCCCCTGTATAAGGCGCGCTTCCGCGAAGGGCGTCGACGCTCCTGGTCTGTTGACCGGAGCGTTTGTTGCGTCCGCACACGCGTATCTGGAGAGCTTCGTGGCCCGTATCGCTGGCGTCAACATCCCGACCAACAAGCGCGTCGAAATCGCGCTGCAGTATATCCACGGCATCGGCCCGGCCGCCGCCAAGGACATCACCTCGAAGGTCGGCATCGAGCCGGCGCGTCGCGTCAATCAACTGACCGACGCCGAAGTGCTGCAGATCCGCGAGACCATCGACAAGGATCACACCGTCGAGGGCGACCTGCGCCGCGAGACGTCGATGAACATCAAGCGTCTGATGGACCTGGCCTGCTACCGCGGCCTGCGTCACCGCAAGGGCCTGCCGGTCCGCGGTCAGCGCACGCACACCAACGCCCGCACCCGCAAGGGTCCGGCCAAGCCGATCGCCGGCAAGAAGAAGTAAGAGAAAGACCTGACCGATGGCCAAGGAACCGGGTCGCGTTAAGCGCCGCGAACGCAAGAACATCACGTCGGGCGTCGCCCACGTGAACGCCAGCTTCAACAACACGATGGTGACCATCACCGACGCGCAGGGGAACGCCATCTCCTGGTCGTCGGCCGGTCACATGGGCTTCAAGGGTTCGCGCAAATCGACCCCCTACGCCGCCCAGATGGCTGCCGAAGACGCTGCCAAGAAGGCCGGCGAACACGGCGTGAAGACGCTGGAAGTCAACGTTTCGGGTCCCGGCTCCGGCCGTGAGTCGGCCCTGCGCGCGCTGCAGGCCGCCGGCATGACCATCACCACCATCCGCGACGTCACGCCGATGCCGCACAACGGTTGCCGTCCGCCCAAGCGCCGCCGCGTCTAAGCCTACGCCACCGACCTATATCTCCGCCGGTCCTGGCGAGCCTGACGAGGCCCCTCTTTCACCAGAGGAACAGGACCGGCGAACTCCGTACCCGAGGGACACCCATGATCGAACGTAACTGGCAAGAGCTGATCCGTCCCGAGAAGCCGCAGATCGAGGCCGGCTCCGACCCGCTGCGCAAGGCGCGCCTGGTCGCCGAGCCCCTGGAACGCGGCTTCGGCGTGACGCTCGGCAACGCCCTGCGCCGCGTTCTGCTGTCGTCGCTGCAAGGCGCGGCGGTGACGGCCATCCAGATCGACGGCGTCGTCCACGAATTCTCGTCGCTGGAAGGCGTGCGGGAAGACGTCGTCGACATCGTGCTGAACATCAAGCAACTCGCCCTTCGCATGCATGCCGAAGGTCCGAAGCGCATGACCCTGCGCGCCACGGGCCCCGGCCCGGTGACGGCCGGCCAGATCGACGTCCCCTCGGACATCGAGGTTCTGAACCCGGATCACGTGATCTGCACGCTGGACGACGGCGCCTCGGTGCGCATGGAACTGACCGTCCAGAACGGCAAGGGCTATGTCGCGTCGGAGTTCAACCGTCCGGAAGACGCCCCGATCGGCCTGATCGCCGTCGACGCCCTGTATTCGCCGGTCAAGCGCGTCGCCTATCGCGTCGAGCCGACCCGTCAGGGCCAGTCGCTGGACTACGACAAGCTGGTTCTGGAAGTCGAAACCAACGGCGCCGTCTCGCCGGTTGACGCGGTGGCCTACGCCTCGCGCATCCTGCAGGACCAGCTCCAGATCTTCATCACCTTCGACGAGCCGAAGAAGGCGGTCGAACAGGCGGACGGCAAGCCCGACCTGCCGTTCAACCCGGCCCTGCTCAAGAAGGTCGACGAACTGGAGCTGTCGGTCCGTTCGGCCAACTGCCTGAAGAACGACAACATCGTCTACATCGGCGACCTGATCCAGAAGACCGAGGGCGAGATGCTTCGCACCCCGAACTTCGGCCGCAAGTCGCTGAACGAGATCAAGGAAGTGCTGGCGACCATGGGCCTCAGCCTCGGCATGGATGTGCCGAACTGGCCGCCGGAAAACATCGAAGACCTGGCCAAGAAGTTCGACGACCAGATCTAGTTTCAACCCTCCGCCCAAGGCCACCCGGTCGCGGAGCGGTTAGAATGAGAGAACCCCAGGTCCGCTTTCGTGGAAACCAGGGTGAGTAGGAGAGACCCCGATGCGCCACGGCGCCGCCTATCGCAAGCTCGGCCGTACGGCCAGCCACCGGACCGCGATGTTCGCCAACATGGCTGCTTCGCTGATCAAGCACGAGCAGATCACGACCACGCTCCCCAAGGCGAAGGAACTGCGTCCCTTCGTCGAGAAGCTGGTCACGCTCGCCAAGAAGGGCGACCTGCACGCGCGTCGTCAGGCCATCAGCCACGTCCGCGACGTGCCGCAGGTAGGCAAGCTGTTCGAAACGATTGGCCCGCGCTACGCCGACCGTAACGGCGGCTACATCCGCATCATGAAGGCCGGCTATCGCCACGGCGACAACGCCCCGATGGCCGTCATCGAGTTCGTCGACCGCGACGTCGACGCCAAGGGCCTGGACTCGGGTCCGGTCTACGCCATCGAGGGCGACGACGAGGCGTAAGCTTCGCTCGTTGGGGCTTGGGAGGGGCGGCTGGAGCGATCCGGCCGCCCTTTTTCTTTGTCCGCGGCCGGGGCAGAAGGGCGCTCATGAGCGAAGTGCAGATCGTCCCCTTCCGTCCCGAACACGCCGCCGCATGGGCGCGTCTCAACGAGGCCTGGCTGGCCGAGGGCGGGTTCGCTGTGGAGGCCAAGGACCGCAAGGTCATCGATGACCCGCAGGGCGTGATCCTCGACCCCGGCGGCCGCATCTTTATCGCCGAGAGAGAAGGGCAGGCCATCGGCTGCTGCGCCCTGATGGCCATGGACGACGGCGGCTATGAGGTCGCCAAGATGACCGTTTCGCCGGCCGCGCGCGGTCTGGGTCTCGGCCGTCGTCTGCTCGAGGCCTGCGAGGCCGCCGCCCGCGCCGCTGGAGCCCCGCGGCTGTATCTGGAGACCAGCAGTACTCTGAAGCCCGCGGGGGCGCTGTATCGCAGCTTCGGCTTCCTCGACCTGCCGCCGCGGCCCAGCCCCTATGTCAGGGCCGACGTCTGGATGGAGAAGCGGCTCCGCTAGCGGGAGCCGCCCGCTCGCTACTCCTTCGACAGGTCCTGCCGCTTGAACCACGCCAGGGCGCCGGCCAGCGGCAGCAGGGTCCACAGGCCGAGGCTGACCCAAGCCTTCAGAACCTCGCCATCGGCGAGTCCGGCCGCGGCCTCGCCACCAGAGACGGCGGCCTTGATCACGTCCATGGCCGCGCCCGGATTGACGAGGATCGACAGCCAGGCATCCGGCGTGAATCCCATCGGTCCCAGCATCTGTGGCGTGAAGAACTGCGCCACGCCGAGCACCAGCGGCACGAACAGCGCCGCCAGCAGGGACCGGGTCACGGCAGCCGCCAGCATGCCCATCATGGTGAACTGCAGGATGCGCAGCCACGACAGGGCGAACAGGCCCGCGAACTGGCCGAAGGCCTCGCCGGTCGCGCCGAATACGATGGTCCGGTCGAAGATCGAAGCGCGGATGAAGTTCTCGATCACCGCCGCCACCAGCATGAACAGCATCGCCGCCAGCGCCAGCTGCGCCACCACCGCCAGCTTGCCCAGCAGCAGGTTCGAGCGGCTGTTGCGCGCGCTGATCAGACGCCAGGTTTCCCAGCGATAGTCGCCGGCGTACAGGGTCGCGGCGCCGATCAGAACGAACAGCAGCACCATCGGACCGGCGAGATTTCCCGCCGCCTCGACCAGCCCTTGGGCCAGATCGAGCTCGCCGCCCCGCTGCATCATCATCTTCAGGCCGGGAGGGGCGTCGCTGTCGGCCAGCAGCTTGGCCTCGTTGGCCTTCATGACGAACTGGGTGATGGTCCCGATCACCAGGGTGATGATCGGCACGAAAACCACGCTCCAGAACAGGGCCGTGCGGTTCTTCGACAGGCGGAAGCCTTCCGCGCGGATGGCGTCAACCAGCATGGATCGTCTCCGGCGCCTGCACGGCGCCCGTCTCGGTGAAGAAGATGGCCTCGAGGTCGGTGCCGACCCAGCGGGCCTCGTGGATGTCGATGCCCGCGCCGACGAGGGCGCGGATAACGTCCGGCCCCTCGGAGCGCTTCACATCGGCCAGTACGGCGTCGCCGTCGGCGGCCCCGCGCGCGCCCAGCAGTTCTAGCGCCTTGCCCGGAGGCGACACAGACAGCCGCAGCCGCTCGCCCACGGACGTCAGCTCGCTGACGGCGCCTTCGCGCACCAGCTTGCCCTTGTTCAGGATGGCGACGCGGTCGCAGACGCGCTGGACCTCCAGCAACTGGTGGCTGGCGAGGATGACGGTCATGCCGTCGTCGTTGGCCAGGCTGCGGATCAGGGCCCGCATCTCCTGGATGCCGGGGGGATCCATGCCGCTTGTCGGCTCGTCGAGGATGATCAGCTCCGGCTTGCTCAGCAGGGCGCCCGCGACGCCCAGCCGCTGCATCATGCCGACCGAGAAGCCGCGCACCTTGCGGTCCGCCGCCTCGGTTAGGCCGACGCGGTCCAGCCAGTAGGGAATGTCGACTTCGCCGGCGATGCCGTGCTCCAGCGCCAGCCAGCGCAGCACCTGCCGCGCGGTCAGATAGGGCGGAAAGCGCGGCGTCTCGATCATCGAGCCCATACGGCGCATGGCGGCCACGTCGCCGACGGCGCCGCCCATGACGCTGGCGCTCCCGTCCGTTGGCCGGATCAGGCCCAGCAGGATACGGAACAGGGTCGACTTGCCGGCCCCGTTCGGGCCCAGCACGCCATAGACCCCGCCTCGCGGGATCGACAGGTCCAGCCCGTCGAGGGCGCGAACGGTTCCGTAGGTCTTGGTCAGCCCACGCGTTTCGATAACAGCGGTCATGGCCGCAGGTTGACCGTGTGTCGCCTTCCGACGCAAGCCGCGGGGCGATTAAGCTTTTGCAACGTCGCGGCGGCCGGCGAGACGCCGTCTCACGGCTCCGCTAGAACTTGGCTCCCATGTCCGCCCTGTCCGCCCTCCGCCACGGCCGCGCCGCGCTCGCCTTCATCTTCGTGACGGCGGTGCTCGATATCGTGGCCATGGGCATCATCATCCCGGTGCTGCCGGGGCTGATCGAGGATTTCGTCGGCTCCAACGCGCAGGCGGGGATCATCAACGGCGTCTTCGTGGCCCTGTGGGCGGCGATGCAGTTCGTCTGCTCGCCCATCATCGGCTCCCTGTCGGACCAGTACGGCCGTCGGCCCGTCATCCTCATCAGCTGCGCCGGACTGGCCGCGGACTATGTGCTGATGGCGCTGGCGCCCGACCTGTGGTGGCTGGCGCTGGGGCGGATCATCGCCGGGATCACCTCGTCCAGCTTCACCACCATCTACGCCTATATGGCCGACATCACGGAGCCGGAGAAACGCGCCCGGGCCTATGGGCTGATCGGGGCGGCCTTCTCGGGCGGCTTCGTGCTGGGACCCGTGCTGGGCGGCTTCCTCGGCGAGTTCGGGCCGCGCGTTCCCTTCTGGTTCGCCGCCGGCCTGTCGGGCGTGGCCTTCCTCTACGGGATGTTCATCCTGCCCGAGAGCCTGCCGCCGGAGAAGCGGATGCGGTTCAGCTGGGCGCGAGCCAACCCCGTCGGGGCGCTGATCCTGCTCAAGCGGCACACGGAGCTGAGCGGCCTCGCGGTCGTGAACTTCCTGCTCTACTTCGCCCACCACGTCTTCTCGGCGGTGTTCGTGCTCTACGCCGCGGCCCGCTACGGCTGGGGCCCGCGCGAGGTGGGCCTGCTGCTGGCCATGGTCGGCGTGCTCGACATGGGCGTGCAGGGGCTGCTGGTCGGCCCGGTCGTCAAACGCTTCGGCGACCGCGCGACCATGGTTTTCGGCCTGTTCGGCGGCACGGTCGGCATCGCCGCCATGGGCTGGGCCCCCAGCGGACTGATGTTCATTCTCGCCATGCTGCCCAATGCCCTGTGGGGCCTGGCCATGCCGACCCTTCAGTCGCTGATGACCCGGCACGTCGGCGAGGACGAGCAGGGTCAGCTGCAGGGCGCCAACATGAGCGTCGCCTCCATCGCCGGCGTGCTGTCGCCGCTCTTCTTCGGCTGGATCTATTCAATCTCGGCGGGGCAGGGTGCGCCGGTGCCGCATCCGGGGCTGGCCTTCTTCATCGCCGCCGCCGTCCTGCTGCTGGCGGCGCTGATCGGCTGGCGCGTCGGGCGTCGGGCGGAACGCGAAGAGACCGCCGCGGTTTGACGTTGCGCTCGCCATGATCGCGTCCACATTACGGAGCGAAATCGGGCCAATCGGACCTCTCTTCCCCTTCGGATGATGATGAAGACCAGCACCCTCGCGATCGCCCTCGCCCTCGGCCTCGCCGCCTGCGGCCAATCCAGCGACACCCGGGCCCAGGACGGCCCCTTTGCGGAGAGCAATCGGGTCGTTCCCGGCGATGCCGCCACCATGAAGGCCAGCTTCGCGCCAGTCGTGCGCGAGGCCGCTCCGGCGGTGGTCAACATCTCCGCGCGGGGCGAGCGGGCGACGGACCCGTTCTTCCAGATGTTCGGCGGCCCGGCCAGTCAGGCCGTGGGCTCGATCGGCTCGGGCGTCATCGTCCGGCCGACGGGGGTGGTGGTCACCAACAACCACGTCATCGAGGGCATGAGCGAAATCCGCGTCACCCTCAGCGACCGGCGCGAATTCCCGGCGCGGGTGGTGCTGGCCGACGCACGCTCCGACGTCGCCGTGCTCCAGCTCGAGGGCGTGAACGAACGCCTGCCGACCCTGAACATCGACGACCGCGAGGAACAGCAAGTCGGCGATCTGGTGCTGGCCATCGGTAATCCGTTCGGCGTCGGCCAGACGGTCACCAACGGCATCATCTCGGCCCTCAATCGGACCGAGACCAACATCTCGGACAGCGGCTCCTTCATCCAGACTGACGCCGCCATCAATCCCGGCAACTCCGGCGGGGCTCTGGTCGACATGGACGGCGACCTGATCGGCATCAACTCGGCGATCTTCTCGCGCTCCGGCACCTCGTCCGGCGTCGGCTTCGCCATCCCCGCGGCCCAGGTGCGCCGGGTGGTCGAGACCGCCGTCGGCGGCGCCACGGCGGTGGTCCGGTCATGGCTGGGGGTGAAGGGCGAGACCGTCTCGGCCGACATCGCCCGCAGCCTCGGCCTCGACCGGCCCCAAGGCCTGCTGGTCACCCAGACCTGGCCCGGCGGTCCCGGCGAACGGGCGGGCCTGCGCGAGGGCGATGTGATCACCGCGGTCGACGGCGCCGAGGTGAACGATCAGGGCGGACTGAACTTCCGCGTCGGCCTGCACGATCCGAACGAGACCGTGGCGCTCAGCGTGCTTCGCGACGGCCGGACCGAGACGCTCAACGCCCGGATCGAGCGGCTTCCGGGCAATGCCGACATCGACAAGGCCGTGGTCATCCGCACCGGATCCCTGTCCGGGGCGCAGGTGCTGGCCCTGAACCCGGCCCTGGCGGACAATCTCGGCGGCGATCCCTTCGCCTCGGGCGTTATCGTCGGCGGCGTCACGGGCCGCAGCTACGCCTCGGCCAACGGCTTCCGGCCCGGCGACATCATCACCTCGGTCGACGGCCGCGCCATCACCACTGTGCAGCAGGCCAGCGGGGTTCGACGGGGTTCCGAGGTGGTCATCAACCGCGGCGGCCGCGCCATCTCCGGCGTGGTCCGCTACTAGCCGGCCTTGATCGGGCCGCCGATCGACCAGCAGTGGCCGAACGGATCCTTCAGCTGCCCGTAGCGGTCGCCCCAGAACTGGTCGGCCAGCGGAAAGACAGGCACGGCGCCGGCCAGAAGGGCGCGGTTCCACCACTCGTCGGCGTCGTCGACCTGCAGGTGGACGGTCACGCCCTTCGGGGCCACGTCCTGCTCGCCGCCATACTCGGGGAACTCGTCGGACAGCATGATGCTGCCGCCGTTGATGTGCAGGTGGGCGTGGATCAGCCGCTCGCCGTCATCGGCCACCTGCCGCCGCACCTCCACCGCGCCGAACGCCCGGGCGTAGAACTCCGCCGCCGCCTGACCGCCCCGCGACGGAATGCTCAGATAGGGCGTTACCCCCGTCAGGGGCTTGGGGGCGTTCACCGGTTCGTTCATCGGGATCTCCTTGGCAGGCCACACTAACGCGTGAAAACACCGGCGGTAACGCCTATCTCTGTGCCTGCATGACCGACCTGTTCGAAGCCTCCGGCATCCATCCCCCCGACGCGCCCCTGGCCGACCGCCTGCGTCCCCGCACCCTCGACGAGGTGGTGGGGCAGGATCATCTGCTCGGCGAGGGCGGGCCGATCCGGCGCATGGTCGAGGCCGGGCGGCTGGGCTCCATGATCCTGTGGGGACCGCCCGGCACCGGCAAGACCACCATCGCCCGCCTGCTGGCCCAGGCCGCCGGCTATCAGTTCCAGCAGATATCGGCCGTCTTCTCCGGCGTCGCCGACCTGAAGAAGGCCTTCGAGGCGGCCCGCATGCGCCGCGCAGCGGGCCAGTCGACCCTGCTCTTCGTCGATGAGATCCACCGTTTCAACCGCGCCCAACAGGACGGCTTCCTGCCGTTCGTGGAGGAGGGGATCGTCACCCTCGTGGGCGCCACGACCGAGAACCCGTCGTTCGAGCTGAACGGGGCCCTGCTGTCCCGCAGTCAGGTCTATGTTCTGAAACGGCTGGACGACGCGGCGCTCGATCAACTGTTGATCCGGGCCGAGGCGCAGGAGGGCAAGACCCTGCCGCTGACGCCCGAGGCGCGTCAGGCCCTGCTCGCCCTTGCCGACGGCGACGGCCGATATCTGCTGACCATGTCCGAGGTCCTGTTCGACCTTCAGGACCCCGCGCCCCTCGACGTCCAGGCCCTCGCCGGCATCCTGCAAAAGCGCGCGCCCGCTTACGACAAGAGCAGAGAAGAACACTACAACCTCATATCCGCGCTGCATAAATCGGTTCGAGGTTCCGACCCCGACGCGGCCCTCTACTGGCTGGCGCGGATGCTGAACGGCGGCGAGGATCCGCTCTATCTGGCCCGCCGCATCGTGCGCATGGCGGTCGAGGACATCGGCGAGGCCGACCCGCTGTCGCTCCTCGTCGCCAACGCCGCCAAGGACACCTACGACTTCCTCGGCTCCCCCGAGGGCGAGCTCGCCCTGGCGCAGGCGGTGGTCCACCTCGCCACCGCGCCCAAGTCCGTTGGCGTCTACGAGGCGTTCAAGGCGGCCAAACGTGCGGCCGCCGAGACCGGCTCCTTCATGCCGCCCGCCCACATTCGCAACGCCCCGACGAAGCTTATGAAACAGCTCGGCTACGGCAAGGGCTACCAGTACGACCCCGACACGCCCGAAGGCTTCTCCGGCGCCGACTTCTTCCCCGACGAGATGGAGCGCCGCACCTTCTATGCGCCCAAGGGCGAGGGCCACGAGGCCAAGGTCAAGGAGCGGCTCGACCGCTGGGCCGCCCTGCGCGCCCGGATGCAGACGGGCGACGAGCCGACAGGGTAACCGTTGCCGTAACGATGTTTTCGGCTCATCCTCCCGTCCGGAATCCTTGGGAGGGGACAATGACCGACACTTCGATGACCACCCGCACGCCGTGGCACCTCTGGGCCGTGGGCGTGATCTCGCTGCTGTGGAATGCGTTCGGCGGCTACGACTTCATCATGACCACCACGCAGGGCGAGGCCTATTTCCGCGCCTCGGGCATGGATCAGGGCATGATCGACTACTTCAACGCCATGCCGTCCTGGATGTATGTGCCGTGGACCCTCGGAGTCTGGGGCGCGATCGCCGGCTCGATCCTGCTGCTGATGCGTAGCCGTTACGCCGTCTGGGCCTTCGTCCTGTCGCTGTTCGGCGCCGTCGTCAGCCTCGTCTACGGCCAGTTCATGGCGCCGATGCCCGAACTGCCGGCCGCGATGGCGATGATGAAATACATGCCGTACGTGATCGCGCTCATCGCCGCCTTCCTCGCCTGGTACGCCTGGACCATGGCCAAGAAGGGCGTTCTGCGTTGACCCCTGCCGGCATCGGCCGCGCCCGCACGCCCTGGCATCTGTGGCTGGTCGGCGCTGTCGCGGCGCTGATGAACGGCTTCGGCTGCTTCGACTACACCATGACCCAGCTGAAGGGCGACGCCTGGCTGGCCAATATGGACCTGACCGAGACCCAGCTGGCGTGGTTCCACGGCATGCCGGCCTGGGTCGATGCGGCCTGGGCGGTCGGGGTCTGGGGCGGCCTTCTGGGCGCGATCCTGCTGCTGCTCCGGCGCAAATGGGCTGTCCATGCCTTCGCCGCCTCCTTCCTCGGCTGGGCCGCGGGCGCCGTCTACGCCTTCGCCCTGTCGAACGGGATGGAGGTCATGGGGCCCTGGTGGCCGATCCAGATCGTCCACGGCGTCCTCGGCGCCGTCTTCATCTGGTACGCCATGACCATGTCGAAGAAGGGCGTCCTGCGCTGACGCCTTGATGGGCTGACGGGGGCGGGCTGTTCGCGTAAGCACGCGCGGTGACCGACCGCTCCCCCGTTTCCCTGTCCGAAGACGAGATCGCCGCCGTCCGCTCGTGGGTGCTCCACGAGGACCCGCACGTTCTGGTGCTCAACAAGCCCGCCGGCTTGTCCAGCCAGGGCGGGCGGATCAAGGCGCATACGCTCGACGACCTGCTGTGGGCCTTCATGCGCTCCAACGGCAAGCGGCCGGAGCTGGTCCACCGGCTGGACCGCGACACCTCCGGCGTCATCCTCGCCGCCAGGACCAAGCCCGCCGCCGGCTTCCTCGGCAAGGCGCTGCAGATGCGCCGGTTCAAAAAGACCTATCTCGCCCTCGTCTCCGCCGCGCCCGAGCCCCGCGCCGGCAGGATCGACGCGCCGCTGCTGCGTCAGGAGATCGGCCGCGAAAGCTATATGCGCGTCTGCGCCTTCGACGCCCCCGGCGCCCAGGGCTCGCAAAGCCGCTACCGCACGCTTTCGGCATCCGAGGACGGGGCCCTGGTCGAGCTCGAGCCCCTGACCGGCCGGATGCACCAGCTGCGCGTCCACATGGCCCACATCGGACGCCCGCTCGTCGGCGACCCCCGCTACGGCGGCGCCCTGACCTTCGCCGGCCGCGCCGCCCCCCGGCTCATGCTCCACGCCGCCAGACTGACCTTCCCCCACCCCGAAGGCGGCGACCGCACGGTCGAGGCGCCTCTCCCGGCCGATTTCGACGCGCTCCGGTTGGCGGCACAGCTGTAGTTCCTCCCCCTTTGGGGGAGGGGGACCGCCCATAGGGCGGTGGTGGGGGCTGACAGCCAAGCTTCTGCTTCTATAGTCGTCCCATGGAGGCGCCGAAGCTCACCATTGCACGCGCCCGGGAGCTTCGCCGTCGTCCGAGCCTGCCGGAGGCGCTGCTCTGGGCCCGCCTCCGCGGCCAGCGCCTCGCAGGTCTGAGATTCCGGCGCCAGCATCCTGTCGGCCCGTACATCCTCGACTTCTACTGCGTTGCCGTCCGGCTCGCGGTCGAGGTCGATGGACGGGTCCACGACGATCCAGACCGACAAGCGCACGACGAACGACGCACGAACTGGCTGAACGGGCAGGGCATTCAGGTTCTGCGTATCGCCGCCATGTCAGTTTTCCAGAACATGGATGGTGTCCTTGAGGGCATACGGCTCCGCGCGGCTGACCCCCTCCACCATGCTGCGCATGGTCCCCCTCCCCCAGAGGGGGAGGAATGAGCATGTGCCGGAACCACGGCTCTCCCCCGGCGCTATTTCAGCAGTCCGCCCGGAGCCCCGACATGAAGCGCCTGACCCTTCCCCTGATCGCCGCCGCCGGCCTCGCCCTCTCGGCCTGCGCCAGCCTCGCCCCCTACGGCCCGCAGTCCTCCCCGAACGGGCAGGGCTATGTCGAACAGCGGATCGAGTCCAACCGCTTCCGCGTCACCTACAACGGCGTCGGCGCGCCCGGTCCGGTGGCCGATCTCGCCCTGCTGCGCGCGGCCGAACTGACCCTTTCGCAAGGCTACGACTGGTTCGAGGTTACCCAGCGCTGGACCGACGGCCGGCTCGACAGCGCCGGCGGCGTCCGCCCCAGCGTCTCCATCGGCGCCGGCTCCAGCAACTACCGCGGCCGCTATGGCGGCTACCGCAGTTCGGGCGTCGGCGTCGGCGTGGGCCTGAACTTCAGCGGCCCGTCGCCGACCTCGACCTCGTTCGAGGTGGTGATGGGCAACGGCCAGACGCCGGACCGGCCGAACGCCTATAACGCAGCCAGCGTGCGAGACAGCCTGGGCTGGCGCACCGCCCCCTGAGGGCCCGCCGCCCTCACGCTCGGCGCCTTGGCCTCAGCGACCGCCGCGCGTCAGGGCCCGGTATTCGACCAGCCGCTCCTTGTCGCGCCGCACCTGCTCGCCGACGGCGTTGTCGACGTCCAGCGAGGCGTAGCGGACCCAGCCGTCGACGCCGAGCTTGTCCTGGATGGTCGTCACCGGCGTCTGCCAGCGGAAATAGGACAGCCAGCTGACGATCAGGCCGATCAGCACCGCCCCGCCCTGCAGGGCGCGGAACGCCGTCTCCTGGCTGCCCGGGACGGGCTCCAGCGCGAAGATCGCCAGCCAGACCAGCAGCACCGCGGGGGTGATGATCCGTCCGACCCACCGCATCCAGTACCGCTCGCGGCGCACCCGCCACAGCTCCATCTGGACGTGCTTCTCGAGGTACTCCATCCGCGCGCCCAGCCACATGGTCAGCCGGGTCAGGAACATGGCGCGCTGGCCCCATCCCTTGCCGTCCTGCTGGAACTGGGTCTCGGCCTGGTCCGAAAGGGCCCGGGCGTTGGTGAACAGGTTCTGGATCTCCCGCGTCCGCTGCACGATCTCGCGCGACAGCTCATAGGAGTCATTCTCCAGCCGGAACCGGTACTGGATGAACAGGATGGCGTTCAGGGCCCAGAAGGCGCCCAGCACCGCCAGCATGCCGCCGCCGGCCAGCGCCAGACCCATGGCCGGCGTTCCGGTCCATTGCGCGAACAGGTTCGGCCCGAGAGTCGCCATGAGCGTCAGCCCGACCAGCGCCGCCGCCTGGCTCAGCCGCTTGACGCCGATATGGACCAGCAGCGCCCTGAACACCCCCCGCCCATAGGCGTGGATGCGGCTGCGGATGTCCTGCTCGGCCGGGAACCGCTCCTCGATCTGGCGCGCGAACAGCACGTGGAAGCGGTCGGGTTTCCCCTCCGTCTCCCAGAAGGGGAAGATGTCGAGCGGCTGGTTGAAATACTCGTCGATGTGGGCCGAGATATTGGCCACCACCGCCGGATCGGTCGAGAAATAGTCGCTGTCGCCGATCGGCCGGGTGATGCCTTCGTCCGACCGCGAGGGACCAAGGCCGCGCGGCGGGCCGGAGGCGGGAATGGCGCGCTCGGCGTGGTCGGCGGCGCCCGCCGGCGGCGGATTGGCGGCGGTCGAGAACAGGCCCGCGGTCCGCGCGTCATAGCCCTGTCCGCCGTGCCCGCCGTCGTGCGGTCCGCCGTGCCCGCCATGCGGGTCGTGGGAGTGGCTGTGGTCGTCGTGCGACATGACGCTTACGGCGGTCCTTCTGATCGGTCGCCCAGTCTAGCAGATCGCTCCGCCGGCCCGACGCCGTTCTCTCACGACGCGAAGCTGCGCCGTTCGGACAAGGTATCGCTGTTAACCGAACGCCCGGGCAAGTGAAGTTTCAGTCAGAACGGATACCGCGCCATGGCCGCCGCGAAGGCCAGCAGCGGGATCAGCGCCAGCGCCTGCAGCCCTGTCAGCCGGCGCAGGCTTGCCACTTCGGACGCCGCGGGCTGGAAGGCCGCGTTGACGCTGCGGGCCTTGCCCCACTTTAGGAAGGCGATTGTGCCCGGAATGGTCAGGACGCCGAGCACCGCGAAACAGGCCACCTTGCCCCAGAAGAACGGATTGGCCTCGTAGAAGGCCCAGCCCTTGCCGCCCCAGATCACCCGACAGACCCCCACCGCCAGCACCAGCGCCGCCGTCGCGCCCGCGCCCGCATCCAGCCGCGCCAGCCGAAGCGGATCGACCTGCGGCCCCTGCAGCAGCACCCGCGTCGCCATCATCATGGCGACAAGGCCGAAGACGAAGATGTGGTGGGTGATGGCGAGGATCAGGTCAGTCATCTTGGTCTTCCAGGTTACCGCCGCCTCGTTCCCAAACACTCGCGCCTTTAGGGGGGAGGACAGGGCTGTCCGATGAAATCGAGCAGTCAAATCGGTCGATCGACCACATCGGCACGGGCTCGAAGGACGACGGACCGTGCCCGATGCGATGCAGGTCGTTCTCGCCGGAGATCATTCCGCCGGTCCATTCAGTTTGATGCGCCTCGATGCGACAGAGCCCCGAGACCGGAGGAACGGGTTCGCCCGGGCCCACGAAAACAGTCTTGTAGAAGTACCGTCGCTCGCCATCTGGCAGCTGTCCGCGCACGGCGATCACTACCCAATAGAGTCCTGATGGAACGACCCGGGAGTTATCGCCACGGTCAAGGATCAGAACGTCATCGAAGGCGATGATGGGCGACGGCACCGGGATCCGGCTGGCCAGAATCTCGCTAACGACCGGATGCGGCGGGGGAGGCTCCTGAAACAGCATCTTCGTTTCTCGCTCCGGCCTCACACCCAAGGCTGCGATGTGTATAAGCCCCGCATCATGACACGTCTCCTGATCGTCGCGGCCGGTGGGGCCCTCGGGGCCGTCGCCCGCTACGGCGTCGGCGCGTGGTCCGCGCGCCTGCTCCCGGCCGCGACCTGGCCTTGGGGCACCCTCGCGGTGAACGTCCTCGGCGGCCTGCTGATGGGCCTTCTGACCGGTTGGCTCGCCTTCCGGGGCGGCCTGAACACCGAATCCATCCGACTGTTCGCCGCCGTCGGCGTGCTCGGCGGCTTCACCACCTTCAGCGCCTTCTCGCTGGAGACGGCGCTGATGATCGAGCGCCGCCAATTCGCCATGGCCGGGGGCTATGTCGCCGCCTCGGTGGTCCTGTCGATCGCCGTCCTGTTTGTCGGCCTGATGGTCGCCCGCCGCGCCTTCGGAGCCGCCCTTTGACTGATGAGCCCATTCAGGACGCCGAGCCTGCGCCCAAGCGGGAGGTCCTCACCATCTACGTCGCCGAGGCCGAGGACGGCATCCGGCTGGACCGCTGGTTCCGCCGGCGCTGGCCGCACCTGTCCAACATCCAGGTGCAGAAGATGGCCCGCAGCGGCCAGATCCGCGTGGACGGAGCCCGCATCAAGCCCGAGGGCCGCCTGACCGCCGGCGCCGCGGTGCGCGTGCCGCCGATCCCCGACGACACCTCGCGGCAGGCCGGCGACGCCCACACCCTGAGCCCGCAAGACATAAAGTTCGCCAAGTCCCTCGTGCTCTACGAGGACGACATGGTCATCGCCATCAACAAGCCGCACGGCCTCGCCGTCCAGGGCGGCACCAAGACCAGCCGCCACGTCGACCGCCTGCTGTCGGCCTGGGGGGAGGGGATGGACCGCCCCCGTCTGGTCCACCGCCTCGACCGCGACACCTCCGGCGTCCTCCTGCTCGGCAAGGGGCCCGAGGCGGCCAAACGGCTGGCCGGCGCCTTCGCCCGCCGTCAGGCGAAGAAGACCTACTGGGCCATTGTCATCGGCAATCCCAAGCCTTCGGCCGGCCAGATCGACATGCCGCTGAAGAAGACCGGCATCAACGACTTCGAGATGATGCGCCCCGCCGACCGCAAGGACCCGCGCGCCGAGCCGGCCGAGACCGCCTTCGCCACCATCAGCCGCGCCGCCCACCGCGCCGCCTGGATGGCCCTGCGCCCCTTCACCGGCCGGACGCACCAACTGCGCGCCCATATGGCGGGCATCGGCCATCCGATCCTCGGCGACCCAAAATACGGCGACGACAAATCGCGCGAGCTGTCGGGCCATCTGAAGCTCCAGCTCCACGCCCGCCGCATCGAACTGGAACACCCGCGCGGCGGCATGCTGGTCGTCGAGGCGCCGCTCAGCCCCGAAATGAAGGCCGGCTTCGCCCACTTCGGCTTCGAAGAGGCGGAAGGGAATGAGAGCGACCCGTTCGAGGGGGTCCGCCGCCAGCGATGACCCGCCCCCTCGCAGTCTTCGACATCGACGGCACCCTCGTGGACAGCCGCGCCTCCATCCACCGCGCCGCCTGCGAGGCCGCGCGCGAGATCGGTCTGCCCGAGCCGGACTACGACCGGGTGCGCCAGATCGTCGGCCTGTCGCTGGAGCACGCCATGGCGGTGCTGGAGCCCGGCCTGGACGCGTCGACCCTCTCCCGTTTCGTCGCCGGCTTCCGCGCCAGTTTCAACCGCATGTATGCCGAGGGCCACGAGGAGCCGCTCTATCCCGAGGCCATGACCACCCTGCGCCGCCTGCACCGCGATGGCTGGCGGCTGGCCCTCGCCACCGGCCAGAACCGCCGCGGCGTGGCCCGCAACCTCGCCCGCGAGGGCTGGGCCGACCTGTTCCTCTCGTCCCACTGCGCCGAGGATGGTCCCGGCAAGCCCGATCCGGCCATGCTCCACGCCGCCATGGCCGCCTGCGACAGCGACCCGTCGCGCACCGTCATGATCGGCGACACCAGCCACGACATCGCGATGGCGATCAACGCCGGCGTCCTGCCGCTCGGCGTCGCCTGGGGCTTCCATACGGTCGAGGAACAGGTGGCCGCCGGCGCCCGGCACGTGGCGCGAACCTTCTCCGAACTGACGGTGGTCCTCGACGGTTTCGCCGACATGACCCGCGCCGCCTGAGACCTCCGATGCACATCCCGCCCCTCGATCCCAACGTCGCCGCCCGCAAGGGCTTCCGCGAGTCCGAAGAGCGGCTCAAACGCTTCTGGACCGCCGTCGACGTGGCCAAAGGGGAGGGGGGCTGGAGCGTCACCCTCGACGGCCGCACGCCGAAGACCCCCGCCGGCGCGAAACTGACTTTGCCGACGGAATCGCTCGCCCGGCTGGTCGCCGACGAATGGGCCGCCCAAGGCGAGTTCATCGAGCCCGGGACCATGCCCGCCACCCGTCTGGCCTCCACCGCCATCGACCGCGTCAGCCAGGTCCGCGAGGCCGTCGCCGACGAGATCGCCGCCTTCGCCGGCACGGACCTGCTCTGCTACCTCGCCGAGACGCCCACCTCCCTCGCCGTGGAACAGGCCCGCGAATGGACGCCGTGGCGCGACTGGGCCGCGCTCGATCTCGGCGTGGTGCTCGAGCCGGTCGAGGGCATCATCCATCGGGCCCAGGACCCCGCCGCCGTCGCCCGCGTCCGCGAGCTGGCCCTGCGCCTCGACGACTTCGCCCTCAGCGGCCTCGCCATGGCCACGCCCCTGCTGGGCTCCGCCGTCCTCGCCCTCGCCCTCCAGCGCGGCGCCGTCGGCGGCGAGGCGGCGTTCGAACTGTCCCGCCTCGACGAGGCCTTCCAGGAACGCCAGTGGGGCGTCGACGCGGAGGCCGCCGAACGCACCGCCGCCCGCCGGGCGGAAGCGGTGCTCCTCGACATGTGGTTCCGCGCCCTCGAAAGCTAACTTTCCACATCGGAAAGTTTTCACTTGCCATCACGGAAAGTCGCGCTACATTTTCCACATTGGAAAGTGAGGCCCGCCGCCATGACCGAGAACCCGACCCCCGCCGAAGCCCTCGAGGCGATCCGCCAGTCCCGCAAGGCCGCCGAGCGCCGTGTCGCCCGCGGCTCGTGGCGCTACGACCTGACCTATTCGGCCATCTTCGCAGCCATGATCGGTTCGCAGGCGCTGGACATGCCGATCAACAGCTTGGGCGTCGCCGGCGGCCTGCTGGCCCTGGCCCTGCTGTACCGGCGCGAAACCGAGCGGCTCGGGGTGGCGGTCAATGGCATGACGCCCCGCCGCGCCCGCTGGGTGGCCATCGGCCTGGGTCTGGCCATGCTGCCGCTGATGCTGGCGGCCATCGTGCTCAACTATCGCGAGCCGCCGCTCCACATCCACCTGCTGGGCATCGCCGCTCTGAGCCTAGTGGCCTTCGTCTTCGCCCTGGTCGGATCGCGCCTGTGGCTCAGGGTCTACCGCCGCGAGACGGGAACCGGCGAATGAGCGCCGCCGCCTTCGATCCCGTCATCCACGCCCCCGGCCGGCTGCAGATCTGCGGCATCCTCTCGGCGGTGGAAGAGGCCGAGTTCGCCATGATCCGCGACGCCATCGCCGTGTCCGACTCCGTTCTGTCCAAACACCTGAAGCAGCTGGAGGACGCGGGCTACGTCAAGCTGCGCAAACAGTCCCACGACGGCCGCCAGCGCACCTGGATCAGCCTTGCCCCCGCCGGCCGCCGCGCCTTCGCCGCCCATGTCGCCGAACTGACCCGGCTGGCCGGCCTCGCAGCCTCGCCCGGTCCGGCGTCAGGTTTCGTCGGGTGAGCCGGCATTGCATCCGCGCGGGGAGGGGCCTCTAGTCGCCCTCTCGCCGCGCGGAGGCCCCTGATGAAACCCCGTCCGTCCGCCGCCGCCACGCTCGTCGCGGCGTCCTTGGCCGCCTCCGCCGCCTCCGCCGATCCCGTCGGCTGGGCGGACGCCGTCTGGCCCACGCCGGAGGAGGCGCTGGCCAACCCCATACCGGTCCCCGCCGACTGTCTCGACGGCGGCGGGGCCAACACCTGCATCGCCCTGGTCCAGTCCGAGTTCGGCGCCCTGCAGTGGCGGTTCGTCTGGGCCTCCGGCGACACGGAGACCCTCTGTGTCGATCGCGCCACCGCCGACCTGCAGGTGGATTGCGACGCGCCCGACGCCGTCCGGCACCTGCCGCCGCTGATGATCTGCATCCATTCGCCGGACGGTCGCACCGGCGGCTGCGGCCCCATGCGCGACTACGTCTACCGGCCCACGCCGACGTCCTGAACAGGACCTTCGCCCGAACAGCGGGCGTTCCGCTTGCCGCCCGGCGGTTCCGCTTCTAATCCCGTGCGGGACACACGGAAGGCGACCCGACCATGCAAGACATCCTCGACCAGCTCGAACAGCGCCGCGCCGCGGCCCGCCTCGGCGGCGGCGAGACGCGCATCGCCAGCCAGCACGCCAAGGGCAAGCTGACCGCCCGCGAGCGCATCGAAGTCCTGCTGGACGAGGGCTCATTCGAGGAAACCGACATGTTCGTGGAGCACCGCTCCCACGACTTCGGCATGGACAGGCAGCGCGTCCCCGGCGACGGCGTGGTCACCGGCCGCGGCACGATCGGCGGCCGTCTGGTCTATGTCTTCTCCAAGGATTTCACCGTCTTCGGCGGCTCCCTCTCGGGCGCCCACGCGGCCAAGATCGTCAAGATCCAGAAGATGGCCCTGACCAATGGCGCGCCCATCATCGGCTTGTTCGACGCCGGCGGAGCCCGCATCCAGGAGGGGGTCGAATCCCTCGCCGGCTATGCCGACATCTTCCTCCAGAACACGCTTGCCTCGGGCGTCATCCCCCAGATCAGCGTCATCATGGGCCCCTGCGCCGGCGGCGACGTCTATTCCCCCGCCATCACCGACTTCATCTTCATGGTGAAGGACACTTCCTACATGTACGTCACCGGCCCCGACGTGGTGAAGACGGTCACCAACGAGGTCGTCAGCCACGAGGACCTCGGCGGCGCCCGCGTCCATGCCGGCAAGTCCGGCGTCGCCGACGGCGCCTTCGAGAACGATCTGGAGGCCCTCAGCGAGGTCCGCCGCCTGATCGGCTTCCTGCCCCTGTCGAACCGCGAAAAGCCCCCGGTCCGCGACAGCTACGACGACCCGGAGCGCGACGAGGCCAGCCTCGACACCCTCGTCCCCGCCAATCCGAACCAGCCGTATGACATCAAGGAACTGATCCTGAAGACGGTCGACGAGGCCGAGTTCTTCGAGATCGGCCCGGACTTCGCGAAGAACATCGTCACCGGCTTCGGCCGCCTCGACGGCCAGACCGTCGGCGTCGTCGCCAACCAGCCCCAGGTCCTCGCCGGCGTCCTCGACATCGACTCCAGCCGCAAGGCCGCCCGCTTCGTCCGCTTCTGCGACGCCTTCGACATCCCCCTGGTCACCTTCGTCGACGTCCCCGGCTTCATGCCCGGCACCCGTCAGGAGTACGGCGGCCTGATCAAGCACGGCGCCAAGCTGCTGTTCGCCTACGCCGAGGCCACCGTCCCCAAACTGACCGTCATCACCCGCAAGGCCTACGGCGGCGCCTATGACGTCATGAGCTCCAAACACCTCCGTGGCGACGTCAACTACGCCTGGCCCAGCGCCGAGATCGCCGTCATGGGGGCCAAGGGCGCCGTCGAGATCATCTTCCGCAAGGAAGCCGGCGACCCGGATGCGCTGGCGGCCCGCGAGGCCGAGTACAAGGCGAGGTTCGCCAACCCGTTCGTGGCCGCAGGGCTGGGCTATATCGACGACGTGATCATGCCGCACGGGACGCGGAGAAGGCTGATCAAGGCGCTACGGACGCTGAAGAACAAGGTGCAGGAGAACCCGTGGAAGAAGCACGATAATATTCCGCTGTAGGGACACCCCTGACCAACCTCCTCTTCCTCTGCGCCCGCAACCGCCTCCGCTCCCCGACGGCCGAGCGCGTCTTCGCCCACCACCCCGGCGTCGAGACCGCCTCGGCCGGCCTGGCGCCCGATGCGGAGGAGCCGGTCACGCCCGACCACCTCGACTGGGCCGACCTCATCTTCGTCATGGAGCGCGCCCACCGCGCCAAGCTCCAGCGCCGCTTCAAGGCCCACCTGAAGTCCGCCCGCGTCATCTGCCTCGACATCCCGGACGAGTACGCCTTCATGCAGCCCGAGCTGGTGGCGCTGCTGGAGAAGAAGGTCGGGCGCTTCCTTCTCCCCTTGAGGGAGAAGGTGCCCCCGGAGGGGGCGGATGAGGGGTGAGACTCCGGCCCGTCCGACAAGCCGCCGACCGCCGATGTCGGGATAATTCACGGAACTAAAGTGTTTCACCCCTCATCCGGCCCTCCGGGCCACCTTCTCCCTCAAGGGGAGAAGGATGCCGGCTACCCGCAACGGTAGGCAAAGGGCTGACACCGCTCCGCGTCCTGCTACGCTTGGCGCATGCTCAAGCCGACCGAGCGCACCCGGACCGCCGCCCGTCGCTCTCGCCGCGAACCGACGATGGCCGAGGCGGCGATGTGGAAACTCCTGCGCGACCGCCGACTCGGTCAGTTCAAATGCCGACGCCAGACGCCCGTCGGCCCCTACGTCGCCGACTTCTGCTGCCCGGCTCTCAAGCTCATCATCGAACTGGACGGCGGGGTGCATGTCCTGCGCACCGATAGCGATGCCGCCCGTGACGCATGGCTCACCGCCAAGGCCGGCTTCACCGTTCTGCGGTTCGATAACGAGGCGGTGCTGGGAAATCCTGCGGTGGTGCTGGAGGCGGTTCGGAAACACGCGGAGCGAATGCGTTAGCGTCCGTGTCTCACCCCTCATCCGGCCCTCCGGGCCACCTTCTCCCTCAAGGGGAGAAGGAATAGGCTCATCTGATGATCACCCTCCACGCCTTCGCCAACATGTTCCCCGGCGGGATCGGCGAGACCAAGGACATCCGCATCCAGTGGGCGCTCGAGGAGATGGGCCTGCCGTACGAGGTCCGCCCTCTCGACTATCTCGCCGGCGAGGCCGACAGCCCCGCATTCTCGGCCATCAGCCCGTTCAACCAGATCCCGGTGCTCGAGGACGACGGCCCCGACGGGCGTCTCGTCATCGCCGAATCCTGCGCCATCCTGATCCATCTGGCCGAGACATCCGGCCGCCTCATGCCCGCCGACGAAGCCGGGCGGCTCAAGGTCATCCAGTGGTGTTTCGCCGCCACCGCCACCGTCCAGCCCACCCTGTCGATGATCGCCATGGTCGACGCGGGCTTCATGGGCAAGGACCCGGCGGCGCGCGAGTTCCTCGTCGGTCTCGCCCACCGGTGGCTGGCCGGGCTGGAGCGCCAGCTGGAGGGGCATGAGTGGATCACCGGCGACGACTTCACCATCGCCGACCTCACCCTGGCCGACGTCCTGCGCGAAATCCGCGAGACCGACCTGATGGACGGCTACCCCAGGGTGAAGGCCTTCTACGCCCGCGCCTTCGCCCGTCCGGCGCGGCAAAAGGCCCGCGAGCTGACGGCGGCGCGGATGGGCGTGCCGCTCGACGCCATCGCCTGATCTCTCCCGCTATGTCGGCCACCGTATTGTCGGCCATCCCTGAAACCGGCATAGCTCCGCCGCGTTAGCATCCGCCTGCCCACATCGGCCCACCCCGGAGATCACCCCGCGCATGGAGCGTCTGGTCTATCGCAGCCGAGCCCTCTGGCCCGACCCCGAGACGGCCATGGACGACATCCTGCGCGACTCCCTGTGGAACAATGCCCGCGGCCGGATCACCGGCGCCCTGGGCTTCAGCGGCCGCACCTATGTCCAGCTGCTCGAGGGCCCGACCGCCTCGCTCGACGACCTGCTGGCCAAGCTGGCCGCCGACCCGCGCCACACCGACCTGACCATCCTCGTCCGCGCCCCGGTCTCCGGCCGGCTGGTCCCCGGCTGGACCATGGCCCGCGCCGATCTCGCCGCCGCCTCGCCCCGCGTCACCGACCTGCTGACCTCCGGCGACGGCCTCGCCCTCGCCGCCCTTCTGGCCAACCTCGTGCATCAGGGCGAGACCGGGGTGGCCTGACCGCCGCCCTCTGACGTCACCTGACGATCCCGCCTTGAGGGCTGCGGCCCCGCCGCCGCCGTGCTCTCCTCCGATCAGGAGAGAGCCCGCCATGATCCGTTCCGCCCTCATCGCCGCCGCCGTGTTCGCGTTCGCCGCGCCCGCCGCCCAGGCCTGCATGCGTCCGATCGACGGCCCCGGCGAGCGGATGGCGCGGGACTATGTCACCGTCGCCGTGGCCACGGTCGTCGCCGTCGAAACGCAGGCGCCCGAGCGGCCCAACCGCGCGTTCACCGCCGACTTCCGCGTCGACCGGGTGGTCGAAGGCCATCCGCAGGGCGGTCGGCTGCGGCTGTGGCACGAGGAGCGGACCGAATGCCCGCGGGTCCTGCCGCTGCCGGTCGAGGGCGAGGCCTGGGTGGTCTATCTCGAGTGGGACGCGCGGGGCGACGGGCCGGTCACCGAGGCCTGGCCGCTCAGCTGGGCCAGACGGCTCGATCCCCGCTTCGGCGGCCACGCCGACGCCGACATGCGCGATCTGGAACCTCCGCGCGGCTGAGCGCCGCCGACGCCGCTGTGCTGACAATCCGCCCACTGTCTCCATACTTTTGAAGACGAAGGCGAACCTTTTCAGCAGCTTGCCAGAAAGTCAGCGTCACGAACGCGCCGCAGGAGGGGGCGGCCGTACACTGCTTCTGTTTCGCCATCCGTCGCGGCGTCCGGTCTTTGAAAATCGAATATCCCGCCCGACCGGAACGGACTCTCCGGCCTTGCGCCCCGACCGCATCAGGTCCGCCTATCGCGTTGTTTCCCAAGGCGTTTCCGGACCAAACCGGACTCTATGGACTGTTTGGACCCAATTTTTCCTGTTTTACCCGGGTAAAACCCCGCCGCGGATCAGCGCCGCCCGCTCCTCCGCCGTCAGCATCCGCCATTTGCCCTCGGGCAGATTGTCCAGCTTCAGCGGCCCGATCCGCACCCGGATCAGGTCGATGACCTCCAGATCGACCATCTCGCACATCCGCCGGATCTGCCGGTTGCGCCCCTCGCGCAGGATGAATTTCAGCCGGTGCGACTCCATCCGGCTGACGTACGCCGGCCGCAGCTGCCGCCCGTCCAGCATCAGGCCGTGGCGCAGGATCTTCAGCTTCTTCTCGGTGATGTCGCCCGTCACCCGGACCAGATATTCCTTGTCGAGGTCCGACTCCGGCCCGATCACCGCCTTGGCCACCACCCCGTCCGAGGACAGAAGCAGCAGGCCGCGCGAATCCTCGTCCAGCCGCCCGATCGGGGGCAGGGAGACCTCGTCCGCCGGCGTCACGCCCTCGCCGAACCGATTGTTGTCGGTGACAAGCCGGACCGCGGGCAGCTTGTTCGGCTCCGGCTGGCCCGAGACGTAGCCCATCGGCTTGTGGATCACGATGGTGATGCCCTCGGCCAACGTCGCCGTCGCCCGCTCGTTGAGCGTCAGCGTCTGCCCCGGCTGCAGCTTGCGCCCCGCGTCGGTGACCACCTCGCCGTCGATCGAGACCAGCCCCTCGGCGATCAGCGCGTCCGCCTCCCGCCGCGAGCAGATGCCCGACTGGCCCATGAATTTGTTCAGCCGCACCGGCTCCGCGCCGTCGTAGGTCCGGGAAAGACTCATCGCACCCGCCGGAAGAGCAGCATCAGATTGTTGGCCGGCATCTCCACCCGCAGCGTCAGCGCCAGCCCCTCGGCCTTCGCCGCCTCCGCCACGGCCTCCCTGTCGCGCAGTCCCCAGTCCGGGTTCCGGCTCTTCAGGCTCTCGTCGAAGGCCGCATTGGACGGCGCCAGCGGCACCCCGGCCTCCCGATACGGCCCATAGGTGACCAGCAGCCCGCCGACCGGCAGCACCCGCCGTGCGAGCCGCATCAGCCCCTCGGTCGCCGCCCACGGGCTGATGTGGATCATGTTGATGCAGACCACGGCGGCGAAGGGCTGGTCCGGCCAGCCCGCCTCGTCCAGCACGTCCACCGCCAGCGGCGGCCGCAGGTTGGACAGGTCCGCCGCCCCGGCCCAGGCCGCGATGCTGGCCCGCGCCTCCGCCGACGGATCGCTGGGCGTCCAGGTCAGGCCGGGCAGGGCGGCCGAGAAGGCCGTGGCGTGCTCGCCCGATCCCGCGGCGATCTCCAGCACCTCGCCATGGGCGGGCAGGTGGACCCGCAGGAGGTCCAGAATCGGCCCGGTGTTCCGCGCCACGGCGGGCGAGGCGAGGGCGCCTGCGGGAGTCGCGGTGATGGCGTCCATCGTCTGCATGGCGGCTCCGATACCCCGCGCCGCCCTCCGCCGCGACCGGAATTATGCAGCCGGAGCCGCGCGGCCCCCTCGCGGGAGGTTGAAACTTGCAGCGGTTGACCTCGCGTCCGCTTCGATGCCATCTCGGCTGAAACATTGCGTGATCTGTCACGCAAGGGAGCGCCACGGCGGCGTCAGATCGCCGGGCAGACGTTCAGGAGAGTTCGCGTGACCGCATCCGCCATTCCCGGCCTCCACCCGGCCCCCACCGATCACGCCCGGCTCGTCGCCTGGGTCGAGCAGATCGCCGCCCTGACCAAGCCCGCCCGCGTCCACTGGTGCGACGGCTCCGAGGCCGAGAAGGCCGCCATCGTCGCTGACCTGATCGGCAAGGGCACCCTGCGCGAGCTGGACCAGAGCAAGCGCCCCGGCTGCTACTACGCCGCCTCGGACCCCAAGGACGTCGCCCGCGTCGAGAGCCGCACCTTCATCTGCTCCGGCAACGAGATCGACGCCGGCCCGACCAACAACTGGGCCGACCCCGTCGAGATGCGCACCCGCCTGAACGGCCTGTTCGACGGCTGCATGGCCGGCCGCACCATGTACGTCGTGCCCTTCTCCATGGGCCCGCTCGGCTCCAAGATCTCGGCCCTCGGCGTCGAGATCACCGACAGCGGCTACGTCGCCGTGTCGATGGGCATCATGACCCGCATGGGCAAGGCGGCGCTGGACGTGCTGGGCTCTGACGGCGTCTTCGTCCCCGCCGTTCACACCCTCGGCGCCCCCCTCGCCGAGGGTCAGGCCGACGTGCCGTGGCCTTGCAACGAGGAGAAGTGGATCGTCCACTTCCCCGAGACGCGCGAGATCTGGTCCTACGGCTCCGGCTACGGCGGCAACGCCCTGCTCGGCAAGAAATGCTACGCCCTTCGCATCGCCTCGATCATGGCCCGCGACGAGGGCTGGCTGGCCGAGCATATGCTGATCCTCAAGCTGACCGATCCGAAGGGCCGCGCCAAATACGTCGCCGCCGCCTTCCCCTCGGCCTGCGGCAAGACCAACCTGGCCATGCTCCAGCCGACGCTGCCGGGCTGGAAGGCCGAGACCATCGGTGACGACATCGCCTGGATGCGCATCGGCGACGATGGCCGCCTGTATGCCGTGAACCCGGAAGCCGGGTTCTTTGGTGTCGCCCCGGGCACCAGCCGCAACACCAACGGCAACGCCCTGGAGACCCTCGCCCGCAACACCGTCTTCACCAACACCGCCCTGACCGCCGACGGCGATGTCTGGTGGGAAGGACTGACGAAGGAGGCCCCCGGAGGCCTCACCAACTGGAAGGGCCAGCCGCACGACCCGTCGTCGGGCCAGCCCGCCGCCCACCCCAACGCCCGCTTCGCCGCCCCCGCCGGCCAGTGCCCGGCCATCGCGCCCGAGTGGGAAGACCCGAAGGGCGTGCCGATCGACGCCATCCTGTTCGGCGGCCGCCGGGCCTCCGCCGTGCCGCTGGTCACCGAAGCCTTCGACTGGGACCACGGCGTCTTCATGGGCTCCTCGGTCGCCTCGGAAGGCACCGCCGCGGCCGAGAACGCCATCGGCGAGCTGCGCCGCGATCCCTTCGCCATGCTGCCCTTCTGCGGCTACAACATGGGCGATTACTTCGCCCACTGGCTGTCGATGAAGGCCCGCACGGCCGCCGCGAACCTGCCCCGCCTCTACTTCGTCAACTGGTTCCGCAAGAACGAGGACGGCAAGTTCGTCTGGCCCGGCTTCGGCGACAACGCCCGCGTCCTCAAGTGGATCGCCGAACGCCTCGACGGCGAGGCCGAGGCGGTGGACACGCCGGTCGGCCGCGTGCCGACCCGCGAGGCGCTGGACCTGTCCGGTCTCGCCCTGTCCGAGGCCGATCTGGCGACCCTGCTGGACGTCGACGTCGACGTCTGGGCCGAGGAGGCCGCGCTGATCCCGGACTTCTACCGGATGTTCGGCGACCGCCTGCCTGACGCCCTCTGGGACCAGCACGCCGCCCTGACCGCCCGCATCGACGAGAACCGCGCCGCCGCCATCGCCGCCGAGTAAGGCCGCTCAAGCAGCGAGCCGCCGCGCGGCGAGCGATAGCGCCTTGCAAAAGAGGAGCGGGCAGTCGATCTGATCGCCCGTGACCTCTTCCCCGGATGTGATCGTCATCGGCGCCGGCGTGCTCGGCCTGTGCACCGCCGCCGAGCTGGCGAGCCGGGGGCATGCGGTGATCGTCGTGGATCCCGGCGGCTCCAACGCCTCCGCTGTCGCCGCCGGCATGCTGGCCCCGGCGCTGGAATCGCTGCTCGAGGACGCCAGCCCGGAGCGCGCCGCCCTTCTGAAGCGCGCCCGCGACCGCTGGTCGGCTTTCGCTGACGCTCATGGCCTAACCCTGCACCGTGAGGGCGCAGAGTGGCGTGGCCCTGACGCCGCGGCGGCCGTCGACCGCCTGCGCGCGCTTGGTTTCGAAGCCCGCGCAAGCCGCGGCGGCCTGACCACCCGTGACGACTGGCGGATCGAGCCCGCTCCCGCCATGGCGGTGCTCTCGCGAACGGCGGGCATAACGGTCGCCAAGGCGCGGGTGGTCCGGCTGACGGGAGACGCCCGCCGCTGGCGGGTGGAGGCCGGGGACGGCCGCATGTGGTTCGCCTCGACGGTGGTGCTGGGCACCGGCGCCGCCGCGGCCGTTCCGGGCCTGCCCGAAGCGACCGCCGCGCTGGTGGGATCGATCGAACCCATCCGGGGGCAGCTGACCCAGGTCCAGATCGCGCCGCCCGCTCGCGTGGTCCGCGCGCCGGGCCTCTATGTCGCCCCCGCACCGGGGGGCGCCGTCGTTGGAGCGACGATGGAGCCGGGCCGCCGCGATCTGGAACCTGACGCGGCCGAAGCCGCCGCGAGAACCGAGGCCGGGCTCTCCCTGCTGGGCGTTGCCGGCGAAGTCGGCCAGACGCGCGTCGGCATCCGGGGCGCGGTGGCGGACGGCCTGCCGCTGGCAGGCGCAGCTGGAGCGCCCGGCCTGCATCTCGCGTTGGCGCCTCGACGCAACGGCTGGCTGCTCGGACCGCTCGTGGCCACGGTGGTGGCCGACGCCATCGAGGGCAGGGCGCCCGAAGCGGACGCCGCCGCCCTCGACCCGCTTAGATTCGCCTGATCAGTCCGCCGGCGGCGGGTTGAAGCGGATCGCGATGTTGACCCGCGACCCCTCGGCCGCGCCGTTCACGGTGCGGGGCGAGATCTGGAAGTAGCGCGTCAGCCCCTGCGCAGCCCTGCCGAAGCCGTAGCCGCCCGGCGTCTCGCCTGCGAGGTTGCAGTCGGACACCCTTCCGTTGGGCTGCACGAGGCAGTTCAGCGTCGCCAGGCCGCCGACGTCGGCCCGTAGCGCCCGGTCCGGATAGGCGCGCATCAGTTGCTCGCCCGACGGCTGCCGCACCCAGGAAGGATTGGTGATGACCGCCGGAGGCTGTGGCTTGACGACGGTCGGCGTGGCGTCCTTGACCGGCTCGGGCGAGGTTTCCCTGATCGTGATGGTCGAACCCTCGGCGACCTTGTCGCCTTGGACCACCTCGACGACTTCGGTCGCCGTCGGCTGGGCGGGCAGCGGGTTGGTCCGGGTGTTCGGCGGGGCCGGCTGCTCAGTCGCCGTCACCGGTTCAGGCGGCTTGGGCTTGGGCAAGGGCACCATCTCGATGTCGACCACAGGCGGCTCGGTCACGATCGGAGGCGCGAGTTCGAACCGTTGATAGTAGAGCGCCACGCCCAGCCCGATGTGGCCGGCCGCGACGATCCCCACGGCGATCCAGGTCGTCCTCGTGAATCGGGGGGTCTTGCGTTCGTTGTAGTCGAAGGGGCTCACCAGTCCGGGGCCGCCTGCGGTTCTTATCATCATGGCCGTCATCCCTGTCATTCGCCGCCCCCGCAGCGTTCCCAAGGCAAAGTTGAGCGCTTCCGTTGGGGCAAGTTTTGGGCGAGCTTCGCCATGAATCCGACACGAGCGACCGGCGGTACGGCAATGGTTAAGGCTCTGTGGACAGCGTTCAGGCTGTTAGGATTTGATTAACCACGAAGCCGCAGCCTTGAGACATGAACATCGGAGCGATTCCATCCTCTGGCGGGGTCGAGGCGGCGATCAGGCGCGCGTCGAACGCGACCGGCGTGGATGCGGAGTTTCTGATCAAGACGGCGCGGCGCGAAAGCGCCATGAACCCTTCGGCGAGGGCTCGCACCTCGTCCGCCGCCGGCCTGTTCCAGTTCATCGAACAGACCTGGCTCGGCACGGTCAAGACGCACGGCGCCAAACATGGCTACGGCCAGTATGCCGACTTGATCCATCGCGGCTCCGACGGCCGGTGGCGCGTCGACGGTTCGGCGCGGAACGTTGTGCTGGACCTTCGCTTCGACGCCCAGGCCGCCTCGACCATGGCGGCGGAGCTTACCGCGTCCAACGCCGCCTACCTCAGGGGCCGGACGGGGCGTGAGCCGGGCGCGGGCGACCTCTACGCCGCCCACTTCCTAGGCCCCGCAGGCGCGGCCCAGTTGATGGACGCCATGGACCGGAGGCCGGGTACGAGCGCCGCGTCGATCTTCCCGGAAGCCGCGTCGGCCAATCGCTCCATCTTCTTCCGCGACGGCCGCCCTGCCACGGTCGCGGAAGTGCACGCCAATTTGCAGCGCACTGCGGGCGAGGGGGCGCCGGCGGCTTCCGCGGGTTCCCTGCCTGCCGCGCCTGAGCTTTCGGAACGCGACCAGATGCTCGCCGCCCGCCTCGACCGACTGAAGCAGGACCAGAGTCTGCTGGCCCTCCTGCTGGGACAGGACGGCAACGGGAAGGGCGGCGGGTTTGGAGGCGCCTTCTCGCCGGAAGGCAGTTCGAGCGTCTGACCGCGAATCCGGCGATGGTAAACGGCCCGTTAGGGATGACGGGTCAATGCTGACCGGCAAAGCCTGACCAGAGCGCCCGACCATGACCGCCTATCGCGCCCGCCTTACCGAGACCGACATCCGCCGTCTGATCAAGGCGACGGACGACGACGAACGGGCCGCCGCCGCGCACAAGCTGTGCCGAAGCATGGACAAGGCCGAGCTGACGGGGATCGACCGGGATGCGGCCCAGAAGATCCTGCGTATGCTGGCCCAGGACGCGGCCGAGTTGGTGCGGCGCGCCATGGCGGTGACGCTGAAATCCTCGGACCTGATTCCTCGCGACGTGGCTCGCAAACTGGCCGCTGACGTGGACAGCGTGGCCCTGCCGCTGATCAATTTTTCGCCGGCCTTCAGCGACGAGGACCTGATCGAGATCGTGCAGGCCGGATCGGCCCTGCGGCAGGTCGCCGTCGCCGGTCGGCCGGTGGTTGGTCGTGACGTGGCCACCGCCGTGGCCGAGCTCGGCTGCGAGCAGGCGGTGCGGACGCTCGCGGCGAACGACAACGCCGATGTCGCCGAGGCCGCTCTCGACCGCTGCGTCGACCGTTTCGGCGCCTCGCCCGAAGTCGTGGCCGCCATCGCCTATCGTCAGGTCCTGCCGCTGTCGGTGACGGAGCGGCTGGTCGAGCTGGCCTCGGAGGCCGTCCGCGAGCATCTGGTCACCCGCCATGCCGTGGCCCCCGAGACGGCCATCCGTTTGGCGGCCTTCGTGCGGGAGCGGGCGACCGTCGACCTGGTCGACCAGGCGTCGAACCAGGCAGACCTCGCCACCTTCGTTTCCGGGCTCAACGCCCGCCGCGCCCTGACCGGATCTCTGCTGTTGCGGGCGCTGGCGCGGGGACAGATGGGGCTGTTCGAATACGGGCTGGCGGAACTGGCGGGTACGCCGCACCCGCGCGCCTGGCTGATGATCCATGACGCGGGACCGCTGGGACTGAAGGCGATCTACGATCGCGCCGGCTTGCCGCCGCGTCTGTTCCAGGCCTTCCGGGCCGGCGTCGACACATGGCGCACGCTGCAGGCGGAGGGTGTGGATACGGCCGGCGATGACTTCCGCCAGCAGATGCTGCAGCGCTTCCTCACGCAACGGCCGAACGCGCCGCGGGAAGACCTGGCCTATCTGATGGAGCGTCTGGACCAGGAGCCGGCGCCCGTGCGCGCCGCCATCGGCGCAGCGGCCTGATCCAATTGAAAACGCCCGCCGGCCGGCGGGCGTTTTGCTGATCTGGTGACCGTCTTCAGCCCAGGTGGTCGGCGACGCCGGCTTCGAGGCTTTCGGCCAGGGCGCGGCCCGTCGGATGGTCATCGGTCTGGATCTGGTCGCGCACCACGGCCTTGATGGCGTCGATGTGGGCGTCGATCAGGACCCGCGGAGCGGCCATGCGCTTGGACGGATCATCCATCATCTTGCACAGCGAACCGGCCAGGCGGGTGACCAGCGGATACTGGTAGGTGGCGCCGAGACCCTTCAGGTCATGGGCGCGGAAGTAGAGGGCCTCGGCGGTCTGGGCGTTGTAGCCTTGCGCGCGAATGTCGGTCTGGGCCTTGTCCAGCTTGACGATCTCGTCCTGGAGCCATTGGCCGAACTGCGACGACATCGCCTTGAGCGCCTCCTCGGCCTTGGCGATGGCGGCCGCATCAATGCCGCCGAACGTTCCGCCCACCTTGAGACGCAGCGTATTGGGCGGGCGGATGACCTGGGCGGAATTGCTCACGGCGAGCTCCTGACGAAGAAACCGGCACATGGTGAGGGGACAGCCTTAAGAACCGGTGCACGGCTCTCAGGAGGCGAACTGTTCCGCCAGCACGCGCTCCTCGAACGAGCGGCCCGCGTCGAACAACATGGTGAGGGCGATGTCGCGGCGTTCGCGCACCTCCACGCGGTTGACGCGACGGACTTCGAAGCTGTCTGCCGTGGCGCTCACCGGACGCTTGTCGGACTCGAGCACTTCGAAACAGACCTTCGCGGTGTGGGGCAGCAGGGCGCCCCGCCAGCGCCGGGGCCGGAAGGCGCTGATCGGCGTCAGGGCGAGTACCCGGGCGTCCAGCGGGATGATCGGGCCATGGGCTGACAGGTTGTAGGCGGTGGAGCCGGCGGCCGTGGCGACCAAGCAGCCGTCACAGGAGAGCTCTTCCAGCCGAACCCGGTCGTCGACCGTGATCCGAAGTTTGGCGCTCTGCCGCGTCTGCCGCAGCAGGGACACCTCGTTGATGGCGAGCCCGGAGTGCACCGATCCGCCCTCGGACCACGCGTCCATCTGCAGCGGGTGGATGACCGCCCGACCTGCGGTGGCGAGCCGCTCGGGCAGGCCCTCCTCGACGTAGTCGTTCATCAGGAAGCCGACGGAGCCGCGGTTCATACCGAAGACGGGCGTGCGCCGCTGCAGGTTGGCGTGGAGGGTCTCCAGCATGAACCCGTCACCGCCGAGAGCGACGATCACGTCCGCGGATGCGGGCTCAGCCGACCCGTAGAGCTCCACCAGCCGCTCGCGCGCCGCCATGGCCTCGGGACGGTCCGAGGCGGCGAAGGCGATGCGGAGATCGGACTGGGTCACGGGCCTACGCAAGCCGAGCCGACGGGCGAAGTCAAACCGCCCGGGCTTCGGTCCTGACCAACGCGCGGAACGACCGCGCTGCCGAGGCGGGAGAAATCGCCCCCCGCAGCCACACCCGATCACCCACATCGCCCGGGAACCCGTCGTTCAGAATGCGGATCTCAGCCAGCAAGGCGGGATACACCGCGCGATCCACGCCGACCGAGGCGCAGGCGTAGAACAAGGCCTCGGGACTCTTCGAGGCGAGCGCTTCGCGGACTTCCGACACGGTGAAGCCGCCCAAGGTGGCCAGGGCGTGGACGAACAGCCCGAGGCGGCGCTCGCGCACCGCCCGAACAAGGTAGCCGGCGCGCAACTGCCCGGCCGCCTGGAGCTTGGCGACGAGCCGCCGCTCCATCTCGTCACGATCGGGGTCGCTGGTCGAAACGGGCACCATGGTCTGGGAGCGGGCGTCGTAGACCGCCTGTGTAATGGCCGGGGCGAGCTTGCGCTCATCGACGTCGAAACGGGCGCAGATCGACTGGCGCAGGGCGACCCCGACCCATTCGTACATCTGTTCGGCGAGTTGCGCAGTGAGACGCGGGTGGCGGGTCAGGGGGCCGCGCAGGGCGGCGACCCGCCGCGACTGCTCCACCAGCCGGCGGATGCCGTCGAGGCTGATTTCGGCCGTGCGGTTAAAGGCGAGGGCGGTCAGGGTGGCCGGTTCGCCGCGCTCGATGATGGCGTCGGCGACACGTCCGCCGAGTTGCGGCCGGCGGGCGATCTCGATCTGGTGTTCCAGCGTCGCTTCGACCAGCACCCGCATCAGATCATCGTCCTGCAGGATCGGGCTGGCTGCGAGAACCGGCCGGGCGATCTCGATTTCGTCGAGTGCGAGAACATTGATCAGGGCGGGCGGCGCCCAGTCGGCGGTGGCCAGACGTTCGGACAGGATCTTGCGAACGTCGCGCTCGGCCTGACGGGCCAGCGTCAGGAATATCTCGCCCAGCACGGGCGACAGCTCGCCCGTTGGCGGCCGCGCATCGCACAGCGCCACGACACCGAGCAGCAGCCGCTCCCGCGAGTCCGCGCTGGGGTTGCGCGCCAGGGCCAGTAGGTCTGGATACGCCGGCGGCGAGGCCATGGGAGGGGAGCGGAACTGAGCGACGGTCAAGGGCGTCTCCGGCGCGCCGACGATTCGGCTCATCAAAGCCTAGCCGCAGGCCGCTAAGGCAGGGTTAACGGAAACTGAATCTTGACGACGGCCCCACCCGGCGCGAGCGTGCCGCCGCGCATAACGAACGGGACCCGGATCATGGCCGATGGAACGACCGCCTCGCTGAAGTCCCGTGTCTCGGAGGCCGAGTGGAACGCTCGTGTCGAACTGGCGGCGCTTTACCGGCTGGTGGCGCTGCATGGGTGGGACGACATGATCTTCACCCACATCTCCGCGCGCGTGCCGGGACCCGAGCATCATTTCCTGATCAATCCGTACGGCTGGTATTTCGAGGAGATGACGGCGTCCTGCCTGGTGAAGGTCGATCTGGACGGGAACATCGTTCAGGACACGACCAGCTTCATCAACCCGGCGGGCTTCACCATCCATTCCGCCATCCATGCGGCGCGGGAGGATGCGCATTTCGTCATTCACCTGCATACGGTCGCCGGCGTCGGCGTGGCGGCCCAGCAGGAGGGACTGCTGCCGCTGGGACAGAATGCCTGCCTGCTGCAGCACCAGGTCGCCTACCACGGCTACGAGGGACTGGCGCTGAACCACGACGAGCGCGGGCGGCTGGTGGCCGACCTCGGCGACAAACCCCTGATGCTGCTGCGCAACCACGGCACCCTGGCCGTCGGCCAGACCGCTGCGCAGGCGTGGATCGGCATGTTCTTCCTCGAGCGGGCCTGCGCCCAGCAGGTGGCGGCCCTTTCGGTCGGACGCGAGCACGTGCTGATGGCGCCCGACGCCGCCCAGGCGGAGACGCGCGAGCAGGGCAAGGGCATCGGCTTCATCTCGTCCCTCGCCTGGCCGGGGGCGCTTCGAATGCTTGATCGAAGATCGCCAGGCTACGACGTGTGAAGGCCGCCGGGGGGCTGCTGATCGCACTGCTCTTCGCGGCCCACGGAGCGCCGGCCGCGGCCGGCGCCTGGACCCAGCCCAAGGGCAAGGGGCAGGCGATCTTCAAATTCGAGCAGATGACCGCCGACCGTGGCTTCGATCCTGACGGCGTTCTGCTCGCCTTGCCGGCGGAACGTCGGGACACCTCGCTCGGCGTGTTCGCCGAATATGGCCTTACCGACCGGCTGACGGTTCAGTTCAAGGGTGACTGGCAGTCCGGCGAGGACGCATTCGTCGACTTCGAGGGCCGCGGACCGCTCGAGGTCGGGGTCACCTGGCAGGCGTGGAGAAGCGACCAGACCGTAGTCAGCCTGTACGCGGGCTATGCCGACGGCGGCGCGGGACGAAACGCGGGCTATGCGCCGCCGGGGCAGGGCGACCGCGATTGGGAGGTCCGCGCGTCGGTTGGTCATTCGCTTGAAAAGAAGCTGGGTCCGCTGCCTGCGGGCTCGTTCTTCGAGGTCCAGGCGGCGCGTCGCGTTCGGCAGGATCTGCCTGATGAGGTGCGCATCGACCTGACCGCCGGCATCCGGATGAGCGAAAACTGGACGCTGCTGACGCAGGCCTATGGGGGGCAGGCGGATGACGGCGGACCACAATGGCTCTCACTTGAAACGTCGGTGGTCCGGGACCTCGGCGACTGGAGCCTGCAGGCCGGCTGGCGGCAGACTGTCGCAGGGCGGGAAACGCCGGAGGCCAGCGGCCCGATCGTCGGGCTCTGGCGGCGATTCTGACGCGGCAAGTTTCGAGCGTCCAGGGCGACGGATTTCAAAATGCCGGGCGTTGCACAGACTTTGGTTGCGTCGACGGCGGGAGCCGCTAAGTCGGCTCGTCCCTCGCCCGGAGTCTGCGCCGCGTGATCAAACGCCACTTCTTCCTCGCCGCCGCCGCCGTTCTGCTCGGCCTGATGGTCGTGGCCGTGATCCTGCGGATCGCCTTCGCGGGCGATGAAAAGGGCGCGGGTCCGGGCGGACGTGGCGGTCCCGGAGGCGGGCGCGGCCAGACTGTGTCGGAGGCAGTCGCCACGCCGCGGCAGTTCAGCGACCAGATCCGCGTTCTGGGCGTGGCCAGGGGCCGCCGCTCCGTCAACATCACCTCGTCGACCAGCGAACTGATCACGCGGGTGCTGTTCACCGACGGCCAACGAGTCGCGGCGGGCACGCCGCTTGTCGAGCTTCAGGCCCGGGAGGAGGACGCCGGCATCATCGAGGCCCGCGCCCGCGTCGATCAGGCCCAGCGGCAGTATGACCGCTACAAGGAACTGGCGGACCGGGGCGTCGCCCCGCGCGCCACCGCCGAGCAGTATCTGGCCGAACTGCAAACCGCCCGCGCCTCGCTGACGGCGGCGCAGGCGCGACGCGGCGACCGGGTGATCCGCGCGCCCTTCGCCGGCGTGCTGGGGCTCAGCTCGGTCACCGCCGGGACCCTGATCAATCCCGGCGCGGTCATCACCACCCTGGACGACATCGACGTGGTCCGGGTCGATTTCCCGGTGCCGGAACGCTACCTCGGCGTGCTGCGCCAGGGGACATCGATTACCGCCACGGCCGACGCCTTCGGCGAACAGAGCTTCGGCGGGCGCATCGCCCTGATCGATACGCGGGTGAACGAGCAGACCCGCTCGGCCACGGCGCGGGCTGAAATCCCCAATCCCGGCGGGCGCATCCGCCCCGGGATGCTGGTGCGGGTCGCCGTTCAGCAGGGTGTGCGCATCGCCCCGGCGGTGCCCGAAGCGGCGGTGCAGTACGAGGGCGATGGAGCCTTCGTCTACCGCATCGCGCGCGGCGAGCGTGGGTCCACGGCGCAGCGGGTCGAGGTTGAAACCGGCGCCGTAGAAGGCGGCTTCGTCGAGATCGTCTCGGGGCTGAACGCCGGTGACCGGGTGGTCGGGTCTGGCCTGAACCGCATCCAGCCGAATGCACCCGTGCGCGTCGCCGGCGCCGGAGGCGGAGCCCGCGGCGGAGCGCCCGCTGCCGCCCGGAGCGCCGCGAAATGATGCTGTCCGACGTCGCCGTGCGCCGCCCGGTGTTCGCCGCGGTGGCGGCCATCGTGCTGTGCGTCATCGGGGCGGCGGCCTTCTTCTTCCTGCCGGTCCGCGAGCTACCGGACGTCGATCCGCCCATCGTCTCGGTCAACACCAGTTACGCCGGCGCTTCGGCCGAGGTGATCGAGAGCCGGATCACCGAGCCGATCGAACAGCAGATCGCCGGCATCCAGGGCGTCGAGCGGATCAACTCGACCAGCCGCGATGGGCGTTCGAGCGTGTCGATCGAGTTCTCGCTGGACCGCAACATCGATGACGCGGCCAACGACGTTCGCGACCGCGTCTCCAGGGTCGTCGGGCGCCTGCCGGACCAGGCCGACCCGCCCGAGGTCGCCAAGGCCGACACAGACAGTCAGCCGATCATGATCCTGTTCCTCCGGGCCAATGGCATGAGCCGGCTGGAGCTGACGGACTATGCCGACCGGTACCTGATCGACCGGCTGGCCACCGTGCCCGGCGTGGCGCAGGTGCAGATCTTCGGCGAGCAGCGCTACGCCATGCGCGTCTGGCTGGACCCCGCCGCCATGGCCGCGCGCGGCATCACTGTCACCGACGTCGAAACGGCTCTGACCGCGCAGAACGTCGAACTCCCCGCTGGCTCGCTGGAGTCCGGCCAGAAGGACTACACAGTCCGCGTCGCCCGGACCTATGCGCGCCCCGAGGATTTCCGCCAGTTGCCGATCGGCACTCGTGGCTCCAGCTCTACCGCTACCGGCGCGCAGAGCACGGGCACGGCCCAGAACGTCAATTCGGCTACTGCCCTGCCCAGCGGGGCGAGCGGCGCACTGCAAGGCAACGCCGCCTACGTCACACGCCTGGGCGATATCGCGCGGGTCGAAGAAGCGCCGGCCGAGGACCGCCGTCTGTTCCGCGGTAACGGCGTCGACCAGATCGGTCTGGCCGTGACCCGTCAGGCCCAGTCGAACGACCTCGCCATCTCCGAGGGTGTCAAAGAGATGCTCGAGGAGATCCGGCCCAGCCTGCCGCCGGGCGCCACCCTGACGGTGGGATCGGACAACTCGGTCTTCACCTCCCACGCCATCGAGGAGGTCTGGATCACCATCGGCATCTCCATGGTGCTGGTGGCGCTGGTCAACTTCGTCTTCCTCGGCAGCCTGCGGGCCGCGTTCATCCCGTCGATCGTGGCGCCGATCTGCCTGCTCTCGACGTTTATCGTGCTGGCCCCGCTGGGCTTCTCGCTGAACCTGCTGACCCTGCTCGCGCTGGTTCTGTCGATCGGGCTGGTCGTTGATGACGCCATCGTGGTGACCGAAAATATCCAGCGCCGCCTGGATCACGGTGAACCGCCGCTGGTTGCGGCCGAGCGGGGCGCGCGTCAGGTGTTCTTCGCCGTCGTCGCCACCACCGTGGTGCTGTTGTCGGTATTCGCGCCGCTGCTGTTCCTGCCGGGCTATGTGGGACGTCTGTTCGTCGAACTGGCCGCCGCCATCGCCGCCGCCGTGGCCTTCTCCGCCTTCCTCGCCCTCAGCCTGTCGCCGATGCTGGCGTCGAAAATCCTGAAGCCGGCTTCCGGTTCGGGATGGGTGGCCAAGCGGGTCGACTGGTCCATGGAGAAGCTGCGCAACTCGTACAAGAACTCGCTCGAAGCGCTGCTTGGCCGACGTATCGCCGTCATCGGGGTCGGTGTGCTGATTCTGGTGGTCGCTGTCGGCGCCGTCGGCATGTTCCTGAAGCTGCCCAATGAGCTTGTGCCGCCCGAGGACCGGGGGCGGGTGCAGATCCGGATTCAGGGTCCCGAGGGTGCGGGCTTCGACTACACCCGCAAGATCATGCTCGGGCTGGAGCCCATCCTCGCCGACTACAAGGAGAACGGCGAAGCCGAGAGCTATCTGATCTCCGCGCCGGGTTTCGGCGGCGGCAGTTTCAACTCAGGCAGCGGCAGCCTTATCCTGTCCGACTGGTCCAAGCGCGACCGTCCGGCCGATGCGATCGCCCAGGAACTGAACGGCAAGCTGCGCGGCCAGACCGACGCCCAGGTCAACGCCAGTGTCCCCGGCGCCTTCCAGCGCGGCGGCGGCAACTCCAACTCGGTCGAGATGATCGTCACCGGCTCGGAGTACGAGGACATCTATCAGTGGCTGCAGCCGGTGCTGGCGCGGGCTCAGGAGTATCCGGGGTTCTCGCGACCCCGCCTGAACTATGAGCCCAATGCGCCGCGCCTGCTGGTCGATGTCGATCCGGAGAAGGCCGCCGCGCTTGGGGTCTCGTCGCAGCAGGTTGGCCGTGCGCTGGAGACCATGTTCGGTTCGCGCCGCGCCACCACCTACATCCGCGGGGGTCAGGAATACGACGTGATCCTGCAGACCGAGCGGGCCAATCGCCGCAACGTCAGCGATCTGGAGTCCCTGTACGTCTCCACGGGCGGCGGCCAGCTGGTTCCCCTCTCGGCGGTGGTGACCACCGAGACCTCCGGCGATACGCCGGACCGTCGCCGACTGGACCGGCAGCGCTCCATTTCCCTGCAGGCGGATCTGAACCCGGGCACCACCCTCGCCGACGCCGTGACCTTCCTGAACCAGGTCGCCACCGAACAGCCGCAAGGCGCGGTGACGACTCAGTGGGGCGGCGCGGCGCGGGATCAGCAGGAGGCCGGCGGCGCGGTCGGCGCGGCGTTCGGACTGGCGCTGCTGCTGGTCTTCCTCGTGCTGGCGGCCCAGTTCGAGAGCTGGATCACCCCGGCGGTGATCATGCTGACCGTGCCGCTGGCCGCGGCCGGCGGGCTGTTCGGTCTGGTCATGGCGGGCTCGAGCCTGAACATCTACAGCCAGATCGGGCTGATCATTCTGATCGGCGTGGCGGCCAAGAACGGCATTCTGATCGTGGAATTCGCCAACCAGCTTCGCGATCAGGGGCGGAGTATCTCCGAGGCCATCATTGAGTCCTCGACCCTACGTCTGCGCCCCATCATCATGACCTCGATCGCCACCGCCTTCGGCGCCTTGCCGCTGGTGCTGTGGCAGGGGGCGGGGGCGGGCAGCCGTCAGACGATCGGCGTGGTCATCTTCGCCGGGGCGATGTTCTCGACCCTGCTGACGCTGTTCGTCGTGCCGGTGATCTATGGGGCCCTGGCCCGCTTCACCAAGTCGCCCGAATACACCGCGCGCAAAATCGAGGAATGGGAGGCCCAGGAGGTGCGGGCCAACGACGCCCTCCCCGCCGCCGCCGAATAGGTCAGGTAGCAGGAGGCGGCGCGTATCCCGTCTCGACCTTGAGGAAGGCGATGACGTCGCGGCGGTCCGCGGCGTCGGGGATGCCGGGGAAGCTCATCTTGGTGCCTTTCAGGAACGTCCGCGGGTTCTCCAGCCAGTGGTCCAGCCGTTCAGCGTCCCAGGCGAAACCGGCCTGTTTGACGGCGGTTGAGTAGTTGTAGTTCGGGTGGCCGCCGGCCTGACGCCCGAAGACGCCGTACAGGTTCGGCCCGGTCATGTTCGAGCCGCCCTCGTTGATCGTGTGGCAGGAGCGGCAGCGGGCGAAGACCCGGCGGCCGTTGTCGAGATCGGCCTGATTATACGGTGCGGGCAGGGCGGCGAGCAGGGCCGCCTTTTCCGCCTCCGTCGGGGCAGGGCGGGCGGACGCCGATGGCGCGGCGGCGTTGTCGCCCTGGCTGCAGGACACGAGGCAGACGCCGGCGAGGGCGATCAGAGCGGAACGGTGCATGGGAGGCCTCCTCAAGCGGCCACTGATAGCGCAAGCCGGGCCTCGAGCAACGGCCTGCGACGCTTCGGCAGGGTGGACGGACGGCTATCGCACCTGATAATCAGTGTCAGAAAGGCGCGGCCCTCGCGCCGCTGCGTGAGCGTCATGTCCGACACCATCCGTCTCAGCCAGGCCCGCCGCGGGGATCGCGGCGTCATCGTTCAGGTCGGCGGTCACTGCCATCACGACGAGCATGCGCTGGAGCTGGAGCGGCGGTTGCTGGAACTGGGCTTCGTCGAGGGTGCGCGGGTCGAACTGCTGCACGAAGGTCTGCTGGGCCGCGACCCTATCGCGATGAAGGTGGACGACATGCGCGTGGCCCTGCGCCGGCACGAGGCGGCGGGTCTGACGGTCCGCGTGGAGCCGGCGGCGTCTGGCGCGGCGGCGGCGGTCGAAGCCGCCCGGGTTCCCGCCTGATGGACATGGCCGTACGGAGCGCGCGGGTCGCGCTCGTGGGAAATCCCAACAGCGGCAAGACGGCGTTGTTCAACGCCCTGACCGGCGCGCACCAGAAGGTGGCCAACTACGCCGGCGTGACCGTCGAGCGGAAGGAAGGCTTCATCCGCGGCGGAGAAGGACGGACGATGTCCGTGCTGGACCTGCCGGGCACCTATTCCCTGCGCGCCCGCAGCCCCGACGAGGAAGTCACCCGGGACGCTGTTCTGGGTCGACTGGCCGGAGAGACGCCGCCGGATGTCATCGTCTGCGTGGCCGACGCGACCAACCTTCGGCTGGTGCTGCGGCTGGTGCTGGAGCTCAAGGCCGTCGGACGGCCGATGGTGCTGGCGCTGAACATGTACGACATCGCCCAGCGTCAGGGGCTGCGGATCGATCTGGAGCGGTTGTCGGCGGAACTGGGCCTGCCGATCGTGACCACGGTGGCGACGCGACGGCGTGGCGTCGACGATCTGGTCGCTGCTGTCGAGGCGGCGGCGGGCGCCTGGTCTCCGGGCGCGGAGATGGCGTGGACGGCGCCCGACGCGGCGGCGCTGCGTGGGGCGGCGCGCGAGGCCGAGCGGATCATGAAGGCCTGTGTCCAGCCGCCCGAGCGGCCCGACACCCTGACGGGCCGCATCGATTCCGTGCTGCTGCATCCGGTCGGCGGGCTCGTCATCCTGATGGCGCTGCTGTTCGTCATGTTCCAGGCGGTCTTCACCTGGGCGACGCCGCTGATGGACGGCATCGAGGGACTGCTCGCCGGACTGGGCGCATGGGTGGCGACCGTGATGCCGGATGGAATCTGGCAAAGCCTGATCGTCGACGGACTGATCTCGGGCGTGGGCAGCGTGCTGGTCTTCCTGCCGCAGATCCTGATCCTGTTCCTGTTCATCATCCTGCTGGAGGACTTCGGCTATATGGCCCGGGCCGCCTTCCTGATGGACCGGATCATGGGCGGGGCGGGGCTGCACGGGCGCGCCTTCATTCCGCTGCTGTCGAGCTTCGCCTGCGCGATTCCCGGTGTCATGGCGGCGCGGGTGATCGACTCCAAGCGCGACCGCCTGACCACGGTCATGGTCGCGCCGCTGATGACGTGTTCGGCGCGCATCCCGGTCTACACGCTGATCATCGCCGCCTTCATTCCGAACCGGACCGTGTGGGGCTTCGCCAACATGCAGGGGCTGGTGATGTTCGGTCTGTATGCGGCGGGCATCCTGAGCGCGCTGGTGGTGTCGTTCGTCATCCGCCGCGTGTTCTGGCGAGGAGCGGTCGAGCCGTTCATGATGGAACTGCCGGCCTACAAGACGCCGGATCTGCGCAGCGTGGGGTTCAACCTGTGGCTCAGGGCGCGGATCTTCCTCGAGCGGGCGGGGCGGATCATCCTGCCGCTGATGGTGCTGATCTGGGTGCTGTCGACCTTCCCCTATCCGCCGGAGGGCGCGACGGGGCCGGCTATCGACTACAGCTTCGCCGGCAGGCTCGGCCACGCGCTTGAGCCGGTCTTCGCGCCGATTGGTTTCAACTGGCAGATGGTGATCGCCCTGATCCCGGGGATGGCGGCGCGGGAAGTCGCCGTCGCTGCCTTGGGCACTGTTTACGCCATCGCCGATCCGGAGAGCGCGACCAGCCTGCTGGGCGTGACGCTGGCGGCGCAGTGGTCGCTGGCCACGGGTCTGGCCTTCCTGGCATGGTACATCTTCGCGCCGCAGTGCGTGGCGACGCTCGGGGTGGTGAAGCGCGAGCTGAACTCGTGGAAATGGATGTGGGTGATGGTCGCCTACATGTTCGGCCTGGCCTATCTGGCGGCGTTCGTGACCTACCGAGCGGCCGTGGCGCTCGGCGGAGGTTAACCGAACCGTTCGCCCGTTGGGTGAACCATGGTTGACAAAACGTTAGAAAATCGGCGATTCGTCCCGCGTCCGGGGGAATGAATATGCTGTCGCCACTGAAGCCTCTGCTCTGCAGGCATGACTTTTACTGGTCCGAGCGCCATCGCTCAGACCGTTGCCGTCGATGCGGGAAGACGCAGGCGGCTGGTCCGCTCGACGTTTCGGGCGACGAGACGGCGCCCGCTGCAGTCGGAGAGATGGCGGAACTGGCGGCGTTGCCGCTAGCCCTGGACGCCCTGCCTGACTTCACGCCGGCGGGCGGCGTGTTCATCGATTTCCCCGAACCGCAGCCGCAGCCCTTGCCGGCGCGTGCACCCGCGTTGATACGGCCGAGCACCAAGGTGCTGAAGGCGCAGGCGCTGGAGCGGCGGGAGATGCTGCTGGCCCTGATCGATCGTCTGGCCGAAGGCAGCCGGCCGACCCGGGAAGAGGCGATCGACGGCATTCTCGCGGTCATCGAGGATGCGCATTCCGCCGAGCCGGTGCTGTTCGGTTCTGACGCCGCGGGGCATTTCGCGCGCCTGCATGACGCCCGGACGGCGCCGCGATGCTGAGCGCCGGCCACACCGTCGCCCGGCCGTCGAGCCGGGGCCGCACCCTGGGAGCGGTGATCCGGGGCCTGTTCTGCCGGCATCAGTGGGACACGAGCCGGAGCCGAAAGGGCACCTTCGTCTGCCGCGGCTGTGGAGCCCGCAAGGGCTGACGGACCGGTGCCGGTTGCAGGAATCGAACCCGCGACCTTCGGTTTACAAAACCGCTGCTCTACCAGCTGAGCTAAACCGGCGTCCGTCGTGACGGCGGCCCTTATGCTGGCGCGGCGCGCCGGGGTCAATCGAGGGCGGCGGCGATCCGGTCTGCGAGGGCGCGGAGGGTGTCGGGATCGGCCATCGGCGCGTGGCCGTGACCCTTCATGGCGCGGTCAGACCAGCGCGGGATGACGTGGAAATGCAGGTGGAAGACGGTCTGGCCGCCGGCCTCGCCGTTCAGCTGCATGATCTGGAAACCCTCAGGCTCCAGCGCCTTGACCACGGCGCGGGCGGTGCGCTGGGTGGCGCCGATCAGGCGGCCGAGCGCCTTGGGCTCGATCTCCAGCAGGGTGCGGGCGGTGGAGGTCTTCGAGATTATCAGGACGTGACCCTCGGACTGGGGGAAGACGTCCATGAAGGCGAGGACGTGATCGTCCTCCCACACCTTCACCGAGGGGATCTCGCCGCGGAGGATGCGGGCGAAGATGTTGTCGGGATCATAGGGCGCTTGCAGGGTCACGGGAGGCTCCGGGCGACGGTCATCTGAGGGTAACAACGGCCGAACGGGGAGGGGAGCCCCGGCGGCGGTCGGGTGTTATGGTCAAGGTCCAAAGGGAGTCGGCCATGCTGCGTTTCATCGTCCAGTTTCTCGTCACCTGCCTGGCCCTGTGGCTGGCCGCGGCCGTGGTGCCGGGGGTCGGCTTCAGCGACACGCCGTCCCTGTTGCTGGCGGCGGTGCTGCTGGGCGTGGCCAACGCCATCGTGCGGCCGATCCTGACGGTGCTGACCTTCCCGCTGACGATCATCACCTTCGGCCTGTTCCTGCTGGTGGTGAACGCGGCGGTGATCGGACTGGTCGCGGCCCTGCTGGGCGGGTTCGTGGTCGACGGGCTGGCGGCGGGCATCGGCGCGGCCATCGTCACCGGCGTGGTCAGCTGGATCGCCGGCTGGTTCGTCGGCGACAAGCGGCGCGCTGACTGACCCATCAGACGTCTTTCCGGAAGGGCGAGAGCTCGGCGGCCATGACCTCGATCTCGGCGTCGACGGCGGGGCGTTCGCGCGCCAGATAGTCGGCGACGGGGCGGCGCAGGGCCGGGTCGGCGATCCAGTGGGCGGAGTAGACCGGGCTGGGCAGGTAGCCGCGGGCGATCTTGTGCTCGCCCTGGGCGCCCGCCTCGACGCGGGACAGGCCTCGCTCGATGGCGAAGTCGATGGCGCGGTAGTAGCAGAGCTCGAAATGGAGGAAGGGGACCTCCTCCAGCGCGCCCCACTGGCGGCCGTAGAGGGCATCGCGGCCGATCAGGTTGAGGGCGCCGGCGACCGGCGTGTCGTCGCGGAAGGCCATGATCAGGGCGATGCGGTCGGCCATGGTCGCGCCGATGCGGCTGAAGAAGTCCCGGGTCAGATAGGGGCGGCCCCACTTGCGCGAGCCGGTGTCCATGTAGAAGGCGAAGAAGGCGTCCCAGTGCGCCCCGGTGATGTCCGCGCCGGTCAGGACGCGGATGTCGAGCCCGGCCTGGGCCTCGCGGCGTTCGCGGCGGATGGTCTTGCGGCGGTTGGACGAGAGGGCGGCGAGGAAGTCGTCGAAGGTCTGGTAGCCGCCGTTGCGCCAGACGTACTGCATGTCCTGCCGCTGCAGCAATCCGGCCTCGCCCATGGCGGACCAGTCGTCCGGGGTGGGAAAGGTGACGTGTAGGGAAGAGACGCCGAGCCGCTCGGTCAGGGCCAGGGCTCCCTGCAGCAGGGCCTCGCGGACAGTGGCGGCGTCGGCGTCCGGGTGGGCGAGGAAGCGGGGGCCGGTCACCGGGGTGAAGGGCACGGCGCCCAGCAGTTTGGGATAATAGCGGCCGCCGGCGCGCTCGTAGGCGTCGGCCCAGCTGTGGTCGAAGACGTATTCGCCCTGGCTGTGGCCCTTGAGCCAGAGGGGCATGACGCCGAGCACGCGGCCGGTGTCGTCGACCAGCGACAGGTGGCGGCCGGCCCAGCCTTCGCGCGGGACGGCGCTGCCGGACGCCTCGCAGGCATCGAGGAAGTCGAAGGAGACGAACGGGTCGCCGGAGGGGGAGGCGCAGGCGTCCCACGCCTCCCGGCCGATGTCGGCGACCCAGTCGTTTACGCGGATGGTGAAGGTCACCGCACCTCGACGATGGCGTCGACTTCGACGGCGAAGCCGAGGGGGAGTTTGTAGACGCCGACGGCGGAGCGGGCGTGGCGGCCCTTGTCCCCGAAGACCTCGACCATCAGGTCGGAGCAGCCGTTGATGACGGCGGGGATGGCCTCGAAGTCGCCGGCGGCCTGAACGAAGCCGCCCAGTTTGACGACGCGGACGACGCGCTCGAGGTCGCCGTCGAGGGCCGCCGAGATCTGGGCCAGCAGGTTGACGCCGCACATGCGGGCGCCCTTGACCGCGTCCTCCTGGGAGACGTCGGCGCCGACGGTGCCCTTGAGACCGCCCGAGGCGTCGTTCGAGAGCTGGCCCGAGATGTGGAGCAGGTTACCGGTCTGGACGTAGGGGACGTAGTTGGCCACGGCCTTGGCGGGTTCCGGCAGGGCGATGCCGAGTTCGGCGAGGCGGGCGGCGACGGTCATGGGAGGCTCCTGATGGGGTTTGGCGCGGTTTAGCGCGCGGGAGGCGCGTCGTCGATGCGGTCACGCGGTCCGGACGGTGCGGACTGAAAAACTGCGTCCGAAGAGTGCGAAGCGTCCGAAGCGTCCGATGCGTTCACAGAGTCCGATGAGTCGTCCGATGAGTCCGTCTTTGCGCTGGCGGGGGCCTTGTTGGATTCGGGATTCGATTGTCAAAGACCGGCGGGTGGAAGCGAACGGAAGCATTATACGGTCGCGGGATAGCGTGCGCAGAAGATCGGGTTGAGAAAAGGGGATGTGTTTGAAGCTGCAGGGGTTTCCAGGCGCTGTCCGACTATAGAAACGCGGATTGTAAGCACAGCGTCACAGGCTACCTTCTCCCCTTGAGGGAGAAGGTGGGCCGGAGGCCCGGATGAGGGGGCTGTGTCCACTTCTCCAATGCGCAACGATCGGCGGCTGGCCGGAGAGATGGGTGTCTCACCCCTCATCCGCCCCTCCGGGGCACCTTCTCCCGCAAGGGGAGAAGGAAGCTATGGTTTCAGCGCCCGTCCAGCGACCACCGCCCCGGCGCCGAATTTGGCGCGGAGGCGGTCGATGGCGGTTTCGGTCTTGAGGGTCCGGGCTTCCGGGGAGTCGAACAGGGCGGTTGGGGTTTCGACGGCGTCCTGGACGTCGCCCATACCGATGCCGATGAGGCGGTAGGGGCGGCCGAGTTCGGGGGCGAGGAGGTCGCGGGCGGCGGCGAACAGGGCACGGGCGGTCTGGACGGGCTCGGGCAGGCTGACCCGGCGGGTGACGATCTTGAAGTCCGTGCGGCGCAGTTTCAGCACGATGACGCGGCTGGCGACGCCGTCGCGGCGAGCCTTGGAGGCCAGCTTCTCGCACAAGGGCCAGAGTTCGGCCTCGAGGTCGGCGCCGGAGGTCAGGTCCTCGTTGAAGGTGGTCTCGGCGCTCATGCCCTTGCGGTCGTGCTCTGGCTTGACGGCGCGGGCGTCGCGGCCGTGGGCGAGGTCGTGCAGGCGCAGGCCGGTCTCGCCATAGCGTCGGACCAGGTCGCGCAGGTCGGCGGCGGCGAGATCGCCGACGGTGGCGAAGCCGTCGCTCTGCAGGGTCTTGCGGAACACGGGGCCGACGCCGGGCAGGATGCCCACAGGCTTGGGCGCCAGAAGGGCCTGCGCCTCCGAGCCGATGACCGACAAGCCGCGCGGCTTGTCCAGCTCGGAAGCGACCTTGGCGAGGAAGCGGTTGGTCGCGAGGCCGATGGAGACGGTCAGGCCGGTCTCGTCCTCGATCCGCTTCTGCAGCCGGATCAGCTGGAAGGCAGGTGGGCCGCCGTTGAGGCGTTCGGTGCCGGCCAAGTCGATCCACGCTTCGTCCAGCGAAAGGGTCTGGACCAGAGGGGTGAGTTCACGGACAGCGCCGAAGATGGCTTCGCTGGCGGCGACGTATTTGCGGAAGTCGGGCTTGATGACGACGGCGTCGGGGCAGGCCTTGAGCGCCTTGAACATCGGCATGGCGGAGTGGACGCCGTAGAGGCGGGCCACGTAGCAGCAGGTCGAGACCACGCCGCGCTTGCCGCCGCCGACGATGACCGGAAGGTCGCGCAGCTCGGGCCGGTCGCGCTTTTCCACCGAGGCGTAGAAGGCGTCGCAGTCGAGATGGGCGATGGTCAGGCGGTCGAGTTCTTCGTGGAAGACGATCCGGCGCGAGTCGCAGGCCGGGCAGCGCTCGAGGCGGCTGTCGGCGGTGTGGAGGCAGTCGCGGCAGATGGATTTCATCGGAGGCATGTCGATGCTCGACATTATCCCGCATCCGCGGGGATTACCCCACTGCTTTCGTCATCCTCCGGCGAGCAGAGGGAGGCCGGGGGACCCAGCGGCGCCGAAGGCGATCTGTTCAGGCAGGCTGTGTCGGTAGCGGTTCTCCCGACAGGTTCGCGCTGGCGCGCGCCGCTGGGTCCCCCGGTCTGCGCCGCGAAGACGCGGCTTGCCGGAGGATGACGAAAGCAGTGGAGGGCGCTTGTGGCCGCTTCACGTCAACTTAAGAGACCGTGGGCCAAGGTGCACCCGAAGAAGGCGAACAAGCCTCCGCGCAACCGCGCTTCCCAGGAAGCGAAACAGGCCGGGTGATGATGTCGAAGACGGTCCTCATCGTCGAGGATAACGAGCTGAACATGAAGCTATTTCATGATCTGCTCGACTCGCAGGGGTATCGCACCCTTCAGACCCGCGAGGGTCTGCAGGCGCTTGCCCTGGCGCGTCAGCACCGGCCCGACCTGATCCTGATGGACATCCAGCTGCCCGAGATCAGCGGTCTGGAAGTCACCAAATGGCTCAAGGACGACGAGGAGCTGAGCCACATTCCGGTCATCGCCGTGACCGCCTTCGCCATGAAGGGCGATGAGGAGCGGATCCGGCAGGGGGGCTGCGAGGCCTATATCTCCAAGCCCATCTCCGTAATGCATTTCCTCGAGGTGGTGCGGAAGCATCTGGGGCCGGTGGAGGCGCTAGTTCCATGACCGCCCGCATCCTTGTCGTCGACGATGTCGAACCGAACGTCCGCCTGCTCGAGGCCAAACTGACCCTCGAATACTATGAGGTGCTGACGGCGATGGACGGCGCGACGGCGCTGGAGATCGCGGCCGAGGAGCGGCCGGACATCATCCTGCTGGACGTCATGATGCCGGGGATGGACGGGTTCGAGACCTGCCGGCGGCTGAAGGCCGATCCGGTGACGCGGCATATTCCGGTGGTGCTGGTCACCGCGCTGGACGGGCGCGAGGACAAGATCAAGGGACTGGGCGTCGGGGCCGACGACTTCGTCACCAAGCCGATCGACGACGTGATCCTGTTCGCCCGCGTGAAGTCGCTGGTGCGGCTGAAGGCCGTCATGGACGAACTGCGCGAGCGCGAGGAGAGCGGCCGCCGCATGGGGGTCGATTCGGACGGCGCCGGGCGGCTGCGCGGCTCGGGCGGCCGGGTTCTGATCGTCGACGACAACGAGCTGCAGAGCGGCAAGATGATGACCCATCTGGCCGGCGAGCACCGGCCCGTTGTGGAGACGGACCCGGCGGCGGCGCTGATCGCGGCGCGCGGGCCGGTCGATCTGATGATCATCAATGTGTCGAGCAGCGGCTTCGACGGGCTGCGGTTCGTGGCCCAGGTTCGGTCGAGCGAGGCCTCGCGGCGGACGCCGATTCTCGCCGTGGTCGATCCGGCGGACCGGCCGCGCCTGCTGAAGGCGCTGGAGCTGGGCGTCAACGACATCCTGCCGCGGCCGGTCGATCCCGAAGAGCTGATGGCGCGGGCGCGGACCCAGATCAAACGCAAGCGCTATGCAGACTTCCTCAAGGAGAAGCTGGATTACAGCCTCGAGATGGCGGTCACGGACGCCCTGACCGGGCTGCACAACCGCCGCTATATGGCCGGGCAGCTTCAGGCGATGGTGGGCCGGGCGGCGCAGGGCGGAGACCCGGTCGCGGTGCTGGTCATGGACATCGACCACTTCAAATCGGTGAATGACAGCTTCGGCCACGACGCCGGTGACGAGGTGCTGCGCGAGTTCGCGGTGCGGCTGGCGACCAATGTGCGCGCCATCGACCTGCCGTGCCGTCTGGGCGGCGAGGAGTTCGTGGTGGTGATGCCCGGAGCGGCGCTGGAAGACGCCGCGCGGGTGGCCGACCGCATCCGCCGCGACATAGAGGCCCAGCCGTTCCCGATCATGGGCGGCTCGGAAGGGCTGACCATCACCGTCTCGATCGGCGTGGCGGCCAGCGTGGCCGGGGATACGCCGGAAGCCCTGCTGAAGCGGGGCGACGAGGGCGTCTATGAGGCCAAGGCGCACGGCCGCAACCAGGTCATCGCGCGGGCTGCCTGAGGCGGCCCGGCGAAGGCGTCAAGACTTGTGAACGAGGGCTGAAGGGAAGCCCGTCATCCGGTTCAGGGGCGGAGCCGTATCAAGGGTTCATGACCCAGTCCCACTCCCCCCTCGACGCCTTCGACGAAGCTCCGCGGGTGACCGCGTGCGACGGCGAGGTCGTGATCAGCGGCTCCCTGGTCAATGCGGCCTATACGCTGAGCGCGGGGCGCGCCCTGCTGGCCAGCCTGAGCGAGGCGCTGGAGGAGGCGGAACGGCAGCTGGCTCCGGCGAACGGTGCAGGCAACGGTCTGGGCAAAGAAAAACGCCCGGCCTTGCGACCGGGCGTCGTCTAAATCCAGCAGGCGTAAGCCTTACTTGATCTTGCCTTCCTTGAACTCGACGTGCTTGCGCACGACCGGGTCGTATTTCTTGACGACCATCTTCTCGGTCATGGTCCGGGCGTTCTTCTTGGTGACGTAGAAGAAGCCGGTGTCGGCGGTCGAGTTCAGGCGGATCTTGATGGAAGCCGGCTTGGCCATCGGGAATTACCTTTGCGACGGCGAAAGCCGCTGAAATGAGAGGCGCGGAACATACTCAGGCGCGCCCGGAAGTCAACCGCTCAGGAGAAGGCGCGAAGACGGGCGAGCAGGGGGGCGAGACCGGGGATCAGGGGCTCGATCTCGGCGGCGTTCTTCTTCCACTTGCCGGCCTCGGGCGGGGTCAGGGTGTGGCGCGAGGGGGGCAGGTCCCCGCCGGTGCGTTCGCTGAGGGCGGCGTCGAACTCCAGGCCCGCGAAATCGCAGACGCCGCGGATGACGGCGGCGGGATCGGCGAGGAAGTCGCTGTAGCGGACGACGTGGCGGCGGTCGGCCGGAAGCTGTTCCAGATCGTCCATGATGGTCTGGTTCGTGGTGGCCCACTGATAGGCCGCGACCTCGGGCAGGGGCCTGCCCTTGAGCGACGGCCAGCCGGGCGGGAGCAGCAGGGACCACGGACCGTCCCAGCCAGGCAGGTTCGGATAGGTGACCCAGCCGCCGGCGCGCCAGGCGTCGATGATGCTGGAGATGTTCTCCTCGGGCTCGCGCCACAGGAAGACGAACCGGGCGTCGGGGAAGAGGGCGTCGAAGAAGGGGATGCGCAGGGCGTTCTTGGGCGTCTTTTCCAGCAGGCGGACCGAGGCGGCGTCGGCGGGCTGGCCGGCGGCGTCGACCAGCTTGCCGGCGAGGCGCGACTTCATGGCGAGGGCGATCTCGGGCGTCAGCCGGTCGGCGGTCAGGCGGTTTGAATCGACGCCGGGAGAGCCGGGCAGAAACATGCGGAAGCCCTCGACCAGCCAGTGGGCCTCGCCGCCAGGATTGTGCAGCTGGGGCGTGACGGCGAGGGTCTCGAACAGGGCGGTGCTGCCGGAGCGGGGCGCGGCGACGATGATGACCGGGCGGTCGTAGTCGGGGGTGCGGACGACGGGGCGCGCGGCGGGGGCTTGAGCGGCTGAGGCTGAGGCTGAGGCTGCAGTTGCAGCCGGGGCCGACGCGCCCATGCCGGGGACGTCCGGGTTCACGGCGTAGGTGCCGATGCGCTGGCCGATCACGCGCAGGACCGGCATCTGGTTGGAGCGGACGCGCAGGTCGTCGCCGAGGGCCTGGACCTGCTGCAGCAGCAGTTCGAGCCGCTTGCGGTAATGGGGGACGCCGCGGTCGCTGTCGGCGAACAGGGACCACAGCTGGCGCCAGTCCTGACGGAAGCCGTAGACGACGCGCTGGTAGCGGCCCATTTCCTCACCGCCGGCGTCGCCGGGCTTGAGGGAGACCGTCTCCTCGACCAGGTCGCGCAGCAGGTCGTCGACCTCCGACGGCGGCATGACGCGGTAGACGTTGTGCTGCTCGGTGGCGATGCCGACGCGGGCGCCGGGCTGGTACGGCACGGTCTGGGGCGCGATGTCGCCGGTCGCGGCGGCATGGGCCATGTCCCAGAAGCGGCTGTTGCCGGTGGTGTCGGCGACGAGGTGGACGCGCTCGATGTCGGAGTGGTTCTCGACCTTGTGGACGCGCCAGTTGTCGAAGATCCACGACTCGCCCTGCGCCATGTGCACCACCTGGTCGTCGCAGAAGAATTTCACGTCCGGCGTGGTGACGATGGGGATGTGCAGGCGGACGCGGTGGAACCAGTGGTAATTGATGTCCGTGTGCATCGGCACGGTCGCGCCGGGTCCCAGCTTCATCAGGCGCGATCGGCTCCAGACCACGCCGAAATGGGCGAGCACCTGCTGCAGATAGGGTGAGGCCAGCAGGTGCGGCGTCGGGGCCATGGCGCCGGCGACATCGTCATTCTCGCCGCCGCCGACGGTGATCAGGCGCAGGGCGCTGTTGCCGTCGAGGTTGTTGGGGTGACGCACCCAGGCGTCGGCCGGCAGGGCCGCGATCTCTTCCTGCAACCGGGCGGCGTCGAACCGGAACGGCAGCTTGATGAACGGGGCCTCGAGTTTCATGCCCTCGGCATACCGGGGGGCGGGGACCGGGTCAAAGCGGCAGACGCCCTTAGATGGCGCGCCAGGCGGCCATAGGCTGCACGGTGGCGCAGGCGGGCGAACCGTCCTTGCCGCGGCCGGGCAGGACGACTTCCAGCGTCCTGCCCGCTCGGGCCTCGTCGAGCAGGGCGGGCGGGATGTCGTGGATGTCGATCTTGGCGCGGCGGGTCCAGACGCTGCCGCAGTCGCCGGCGGACGTTCCGATGCGGATATAGACGAAGCGGCGCTGCGGGCCCTCGCGCCGGACGAAGGGGCCGAGGACGCGGTTGTCGTCGGAGAGGCGGACGGGGACGTCGAACGAGATCGGGCCATCGGCGGCGGTGACCGGCTCGTGCGGCGCGTCGTCCTGCTGCAGGCTGTAGCGGACGCCGGGAACGGGGTCCGCGATGGTCAGGCGCAGAGTGATGGGGGTGTCCGGCATGTCAGCCGCCGTCGCGGAAGGTCGCGAGCATGGCCTCGGCCTGTTCGAGGCGCTGGAAGACGTCGGCGGCGTCGCCGCTGACGCAGCCGGCGTCGAAGTTCAGGGACTGGTCCGCGTGCCCGGGCTGGGACCAGATCAGACTGCCATAGGCGCCGTCGGTGATGACGCGGCGGCACTCGAAGCGCGAGCCTTCGTAGGGGGCGAACAGGGCGCGGAAGCGGTCGAACTGCTCTTCGGACACCGGGAAGGTCACAGGCTGCGCGTCCCGGTTGATGTAGCGGCCCTCTCCGCCGCGCGGCAGGGTCCATTCCACGAGGCGGTTGCCCCATGAGCGCCAGACGAGGGTCATGGTGGTCGGGGCCGGAAGGCCCGGCGGAGGAGTCCAGCGGGCGCGCGCCCAGTCATTCATCTGGCGGTAGGCCAGGTTCATGTTGCGGCCGCTGGCGGTGAAGGCCGGCGTGTAGCAGAAGCTGTCGTTCGGGCGCCGCACCTCGCCGGTGCGATCACGCCACAGCATGTAGCCATCGCGGTACAGGTTCCGGGCGGTGGGATCGTCGCAGGCGCGGCCTTCGGCCCGATAGGGCTCCAGCAGGTCGCGGATGACCGCATAGTCCTCATGGCTGACCGGGAAAGTCCAGTCCTCCTTGTCGCCGCTCCGGAAGCGGCCCTGACCACCGTCCTCGATGCTGTAGAACAACACCTCCGGCCGATCGACAACCTCGATCCGGTCCGGCGCGGTCTGGGCGGCGGCGGGCGCGGCGAGCAGGCAGGCGGCGGCGATCAGGGTGATGAGCTGGCGCATGGGCATCCTCCGATGGCCAGAGAAGCGCAGTCGCGGAAGTCAGGCAACTGCAGCGTGCAGCGGGGTCAGGGATCGTCAGTCCTGATGCTCGACCACATGCTTGCCCCGGACCATGCGCACGAAGGGGAGGGGCCGGTCGGGGGTTTCGAGGCGGGCGCGGACCTCGCCGATGACGAAGCGGGTGATGGCGGGGAGGTCGAGGGCTTCCGCCTCGGCGAGGGGGATCCAGGCGATCTCGTCCAGTTCGCCGGACCCGGCGGTCGGCTCTGGGTGCAGCAGGGCGGCGGCGTCGGCCATGAAGAAGCGGGCGTCGAAGCGGCGGGTGCGGCCCGGCGGGGTGATGGCCCGCGCGACATAGGACAGGGCGGCGAGGTCGGGCAGGGCGCCGGCGGCGCGGAACTCGCGCCACGGGCCCGCGACGGAGGCGGGCGGGGCCGGTTCGGCGAGCAGGAGGCCGGTCTCCTCGAAGGTCTCGCGCACGGCGGCGAGGGCGAGGGCGCGGGCGCGGCGGGGCGAGACCTCGCGGGCGAGACGTGCGGCCTCCGGGGGCTGCAGTTCGGAGGCGGAGGCGACGCCGGCGTCGCTGCGCTCGACGCGCCCGCCGGGAAAGACCCATTTGGCGGCCATGAAGACATGGCCCTTGGCCCTGCGGCCCATCAGGACCTCCCGGCCAAATCGGCCGGCGCGGGTGAGGATCAGGGTGGCGGCGTCCTTTGGCCGTTGCCGGCCTCCCGTGCGGGGGGCGTCGGACAGGTCCTTCTCGGAATCGAATGGTTCAGTCGGGGCGGGCACCGTAGAGGATTAGCACCGAACCTTCATCGTCGGCGACACAGACCGAGCCCTGATCCGGTGCGGTGACGGTCGAGGCTCAGACCCGCCGCCAGTAGATGACGAAGACGAACTCGCCTGGACGCGCGGGGCTGGAGCCAAAACTGCTCATGGGAGACTCCAGGCCCGGCGTCGGCTCGCCATCTCTCACATCCTGGAGGCGGTTCATCAGGCTGGCCACCCGGTCGCCTGCCACATCGAGGTGGGTGGAGCCGGAAACCTCGCAGAGGGTCGCGCCGCAGGTCACCCCCAAGTTCTCCACACCGTCAGCAGGGGTCAGCACCGCCTCGTACCGTCGGGAAAGCAGGGCCTCGGTCGTCGGGGACCATGCGGGATCGGGCGACCCGGCGGCCTCCGCGTGGAGAGCAGCCATGTCAGGCGCCTGCTGCTGGTGCGAGAGAAGGTCGGTTACGAGCGACTGACCCCGGCCGACTGGGGATGCGGCGGGTGGAGTGACGGTCTGCTGTGCGAACAGGGCGACGGCGATCAGGCCTGCGGCGATCATCGGAAGTCTCCATCGTCTGAGGGACGACGCGCGATGTGAGGGCTGCGCGTCTTGACGACAGAGGTCTGGAACGAACGACGGCTCGGGAGCCAGATCGATAAAATCGTGACGATTTTCTTGTGCCGTCAGTAGCCGGGCGATCTCGCGGCTGCTGGCGAGGCCGGTCTTGCGGCGGGCGTTGCGGAAACGCTCGTTGACGGCCGCGACCGACAGACCCCTGAGCGTGGCGATGGATTTGGCGGTGTGTCCGCGGCCCAGCAGGATCAGCAACTCCCGCTCGACCTTGTTGAGCCGGTCCAGCGGGGATGACTGTGACGGGTCCACCGCGCTCATCCGGCTACCGCCGCTTGCCCTTGCGGACTCCCTTGAGGCCGCCGGAGGGTTTGCCGCCGCGGGGGGGCTTGGGACCGCCGGGGCGGTTGCCGCCGCGTTTGGGGAAGCTGTCGCCGCCGCGGCCGCGGGTGCGCTCGCCGAGGCGAGGCGAGGGGGCGTTGGGATCGCGAGGGGCGGGGTCGGACAGCATCTCGAAGACGAGACCGCCGGTCACTGGCGTGGCCTCGACCAGCTTGACCTCGACGTTGCGGCCGAGGGTCCACCGCTGGCCGCTGCGTTCACCGACGAGGGCGTGTGTCCGGTCGTCGTGGTGGAAATACTCGCCGCCGAGGGTGGAGACGGGCACGAGGCCGTCGGCGCCGGTTTCCTCCAGCCGGATGAAGAGGCCGAAGCGGGTCACGCCGGTGATGCGGCCGGGGAAGGTCGCGCCGACCCGCTCCGACAGGAAGGACGCCATGTAGCGGTCCATGGCGGCGCGCTCGGCGGCCATGGAGCGGCGCTCGGTCATGGTGACCTGTTCGGCGATGGCGGGCAGTTCGGCGATCTCGCGGTCGGTGAGACCGTCCTTGCCGAGGCCGAGGCCGCGGATCAGGCCGCGGTGGACGATCAGGTCGGAGTAGCGGCGGATCGGCGAGGTGAAGTGAGCATAGCGGTCGAGGTTGAGGCCGAAGTGGCCGACGTTCTCGGGGCTGTAGATGGCCTGCATCTGGGTGCGCAGGACGACCTCGTTGACGACCTCTGCGTGTTCGCCGTCGCGGGTCTCGTCCAGCAGCTTGTTGAACCGCTTGGTGGTGGCCGGTTCGCCCTTGTTCCACGGCTTGCCGATCGTCTGAAGGAAGTCGCCGAGGTTGAACAGCTTCTCCTGACTGGGGGCGTCGTGAACGCGGTAGAGCAGGGGCACCCGCTTCTGCTCCAGCGTCTCGGCGGCGCAGACGTTGGCCTGGATCATCATCTCCTCGATCAGGCGGTGCGCCTCCAGCGACTTGCGCGGGACGATCGAGCCGATGCCGCCGCCGGGATCCATCAGAACCTTGCGCTCGGGGCTTTCGATGGCCAGCGGGCTGCGTTTCGTGCGGCCCTTGAGCATGGTCCGGTAGGCGTTCCATAGCGGATAGAGGATGGCCTCCATGATGGGGCCGGTGACGTCGTCGGTACCGCCGCCACCCTCTGGTCCGTCGATGGCGGCCTGGGCCTGTTCGTAGCTGAGGCTGGCGTGGGATCGCATCAGGCCCCGGACGAACTTGTGGCCCGTCTTCCGCCCGTCCTTGTCGAAGACCATGCGGACGGCGAGGCAGGCGCGATTCTCGCCGTGCTTGAGGCTGCACAGGCCGTTGGAGAGCACTTCCGGCAGCATCGGTTCGACGCGGTCGGGGAAGTAGGTCGAGTTGCCCTTCTCGCGCGCCTCGCGGTCCAAGGCCGTGCCTGGGCGGACGTAGGCGGCGACGTCGGCGATGGCGACCCAGACGATCCAGCCGCCGTCGTTCTTCGGGTCCTCGTCGCGCTGGGCGAAGACGGCGTCGTCATGGTCGCGGGCGTCGGCGGGGTCGATGGTGATCAGCGGCAGGTCGCGCAGGTCTTCGCGGCCCTTGAGCGACGGGAGCTCCTGATCCTGGGCTTCCTGCTGGACCTTGTCCGAGAAGCCCATCGGAACGTTGTGGGCGGCGATGGCGATCAGGGAGGCGGCGCGGGGATCGTCCTCGCGGCCGATGGTCTCGAGGATCTTGCCGCGTTTGGGACCGTAGCGCTGCTCGCCCTTTTCGATGGCGGCCAGCACGAGATCGCCGTCGCGCAGACCCTCTGCCTGGGCGTGAGGGACCAGAAGGACATCCTTCGAGCGGCGGTCGACGGGTTCGACCCGGACCTCCTTGTTCGACTTGCGGATGACGCCGAGGACGCGGTTGGTGTCCGTGTCGAGTACCTTGATCAGGCGGGCTTCCCAGCCGTTTTCGCCGCGAGTGAATTTGGCCAGGACCCGGGCGCCGAGGCCCGGGGCCGCGCCGGTCTTGCCAGTGTTGTCCGGGACGAGGACGGCGCTTGGCGCGTCGGGGGAGGCCTCGACGAGGCGGACATGGAAGTCGCCGTCGACATCGCGCTCGACCACATCGGCCACGCCGACGGGGGGCAGGGCGCCGGCTTCGGAGAAGGCCTTGCGGCCGCGCTTGCCGAGTTTGCCCTCGGCCTCGAGCTCGCGGATCATTTCACGCAGGGCGCGGCGGTCGCCGCCCTTGAGGCCGAAGTGGCGGGCGATGTCGGTCTTCTCGGCCGATCCGGCGTCGCGCAGGAAGGCGAGGAGGGTATCTTTGTCGGGCAGGCCGGCAGGGGGCCGGCGGGGAGATTTTGTCATTTGAATCCTTGATAACGCGCTTCTCGCCGGTTCGAAGGCGAAATCTTGCGCGGCTTGTCGTCAGGGAGGGCGGAGCCTAGCTTCCGGGCTCGAAGTTCCCTGGAGTTGTTGAATGTCGCTCGCCCCCACCCCGGTCCTGACCGGTCCCACCGGTTCGTTGCTGGACCTGATCGGCAAGACGCCGATGGTGGAGGTGACGAAGATCGATACGGGCCCGTGCCGCCTCTTCCTGAAGCTGGAGAGCCAGAACCCAGGCGGGTCGATCAAGGACCGGATCGCCCTGTCGATGATCGCGGCGGCCGAGGCGGAGGGGTTTCTGAAGCCCGGCGGAACCATCGTCGAAGCGACGGCCGGCAACACGGGTCTGGCGCTGACGCTGGTGGGTCAGGCCAAGGGATATAAGGTGCTTCTGGTCATCCCGGACAAGATGTCCAAGGAAAAAATCCAGCATTTGAGGGCGATGGGCGCGGATGTTCGCCTGACGCGTTCGGACGTGCCGCATGGGCATCCGGAATATTACACCGACATGGCCGAGCGGCTGGCGCAGCAGATCCCGGGCGGGTTCTACGTCAACCAGTTCGCCAACGACGCCAACTCCGCTGCCCACTTCAAGACGACCGGGCCGGAAATCTGGGAGCAGATGGACGGCGACGTCGACGCCTTCGTGGCCGGGATCGGCTCGGGCGGGACCATCACCGGCATCGCGCGCTATCTGAAGAGCGTCGGTTCTGACGCCAAGGTCATCCTCGCCGATCCGGTCGGCTCGACGCTGGCGGGCATCGTCAACGAGGGCGTGCCGGGGCCGGAGGGCAGCTACACCGTCGAGGGCATCGGGCAGAATTTCGTGCCGGATACGGCGGACATCACCCTGATCGACAAGGCCTATTCGATCCCGGACGCGGAGGCGATCGCCACGGTGCGCGAGCTGCTGCTTAAAGAGGGCGTGCTGGCGGGGTCGTCGTCGGGGACGCTGATCGGGGCCGCCCTGCGCTGGTGCCGCGAGCAGACCGAGCCTAAGCGGGTGGTGACCTTCGTCTGCGACACCGGGGCCAAATACCTGTCCAAGGTCTACAACGACGCCTGGCTGGCGGATCAGGGGCTGGGCGAGCGCGAGCTGCACGGCGACCTGTCGGACCTGATCACGCGCAAATACGAGAACGGCGACGTGGTGGTGATCGGGCCGGACGACACACTGGACACGGCCTTCAAGCGGATGAAGGGCGCCGACGTGTCGCAGCTGCCGGTCATCGACCAAGGCCGCTTGGTGGGGATCGTCGACGAGAGCGACATCGTCCATGTGATGAATACCGACGAGATCACGCGGCAGGAGCGGTTCGGCAAGCCGGTCGGCTCGGTGATGACACGCGATCTGGACACGGTGCAGGTCGGCGAGCCGCTGGACGCCCTGATCCCGCTGTTCGACCGGGACCGGGTGGCCATCGTGCTGGACGGGGACGCCTTCGTGGGCCTGATCACCCGCAGCGACCTGATCAACCACCTGAGTCTGAACCGGCAGGGGTGACGATGATGCGGTGGCTGCTGGCGGTCGCGATGGGGCTGATGTGGCCGGCGGCGACCGCGGCGCAGGCCGCCTGCGCGGACGATGTGGCCCAGGCGGCGAGCCGGGAGCAGGTCAGCTACACCAGCGGCGCGGCGACGGTGCGCGGGCTGATCTATCGGCCGGTGCGCGCCAATGGAGCCGGTGTGGTGCTGCTGCACGGGGCCCGGGGGCTGGGGTCCGATGCGGCGACCTTCGATCCCCACGCGATCCAGCTGGCCTCGCGCGGCTATCATGTGCTGGTCCCGAACTATTACGACGCCGAGCCGGGCAAGGCGCGGCGCACCGCCCGTGACATGAGGGTCTGGCGTCGGGCGGCGAGTGACGGCGCGGCATGGCTGGCGGAGCAGCCGGGCATGGAGGCCGGACGGGTGGCGCTGTGGGGCTATTCGCTGGGCGGCTTTCTGTCGGGCGAGACGGCGATGGAGGCGGACGGGGTCGCGGCCGCCGTGTCGGTTGCGGGCGGGCTGGACGCGGGCGAGGCGGGACGGGACCGGCGGGCGGTTCCGCTGCTGCTGATCCACGCCCGGCGCGACCCGGTGATCTCTCCGGCGTCCACCCGCCGCTGGGGCGACGACTTGCAACACCGGGGCGCCATGGTGGAGGTTCAGGCGCTGGACTGGGAGGGGCACGGCTTCGACGGTCCGACCTGGTGCGACATTTTCGGGCGGACGCGGGCCTTTCTGGACCGGACCGTGATCGGGGAAGGGGCGTGAGATGAGGCGGGGGGCGTTCTTTACGGTGGCGGTGGCCGGCGCGGCCGTGCTGCTTTCCGGGGCTTCGTCGGGCGCGGCCCAGACGCCGCCAAGCCCGCCGCAGGTGGGGATTTCGGGCTGCACCGACGATGTGCCGGTGCGGGCCACGCGGGAGCTGATCTCGTTCGAGAGCCGGGGTCGGGACATCCGGGCGTACCTCTATACGCCGCGCGGAGAGGTGAACGGGGCGGCCATCGTGCTGCTGCACGGCGGCACGGGGTTCGAGATGAACTCGATCCTGTTCGACGCCCACGCCATCCAGCTGGCGTCGCGCGGCTATCTGGTGATGCTGCCGGCCTATTTCGACGCGGCCTCGCCCGATCAGGGACGGCCGACGGTGACGCGGCGGCTGTGGCGGCAGGTGGCGCTGGACGCTGCGGCGGCGCTGGCGGCCGAGCCGGGGGTGAAGCCGGCCGAGGTGGCGCTGTGGGGCTATTCGAGAGGCGCCTTCGTCGCGGCGGATGCGGTCACCGATCCTAACAGCCCGATCCGCTCGGCGGTGCTGGCTGCGGGCGGCGGCGAGGTGACCGAAAGCGTGGCGGGTCGCGACGTGTCGGTCCTGCTGCTGCACGCCGAACGCGACGAGGCCGTGCCGGTGCGCTCGACCCGGCGGCTGGCGGAAACGCTGCGCGAGGCGGGGGCGGCGGTGGATGTCCAGCCACTGGATTTCATTGGCCACCAGTATGATCTGCGGACCTGGTGCGACGTGTTCGCCCGGACGCGGACCTTCCTCGAGGGAAGGGCGGAGGCGGACAATGGACCGGCGTAGCCTTCTGGCGGCGGCGGCCGCGGCGGGTCTGGCGGGACAGGCTTGGGGGCAGGAGGCGGCGCCCGAACCGAGTTACGAAGGCATGACCTTCCAGAGCCACGACAAGACCATCCGGTCCATCCACTACCGGCCAGTGGGCGAGGGACGGCGGGCGGCCATCGTGATGATGCACGGCTCGGGCGGGCGGATCACCAACCGCGGACCGTGGCACCAGCTGGCCATGCGGTTCGCGGGCGACGGCTATGAGGTGCTGACGCCGCTCTATACCGACGCCTTCCCCGACGACGGCATCCGGCCGGAGCGGATGATGGAGGCGTGGCGGGACGTCGGCGAGCACGCCATCGACTGGTTCATCGAGCGCGGCGTGGACCGGCGGCGGACGGCGATGTTCGGCTATTCGCTGGGGTCTTACGTCGCGGTGGACGGGGCGCTGGGCAACAGCCGGGCAGCGGCGGCGATCGGGCTGGCGGGCGGGACGGACGTCTATACGCCGCGCGTGCCGAGGCGGCGCATTCCGGTGCTGGTGATCCGGGCCGACGGCGACACCCATGTGCTGCCGCGCAATACGGCGGCCTGGGTCGACTTCCTGAGGGAACACGAAATCAATGTGAGGGTGGAAGTTCTGCAGGACTCCGACCATCTGTTCACAGCGCCGAAATGGCTGGAGATCTTCCAGCTGTCGGCGGCGTTTTACGGCGGCAACATCGGCCGCCCCGATCAGGACACCGCATGAGTTCGCTGAAGAACAGCCAAGGTTTCTCCACCCGCGCCATCCACGCCGGCCAGAGGCCCGACCCGACGACGGGCGCGGTGATGACGCCGATCTACGCCACCTCGACTTACGCCCAGGAAAGCCCGGGCGTGAACAAGGGCTATGAATACGCGCGGGGCAAGAACCCGACACGGGAGGCGTTCGAGGCCTGTCTGGCCGATCTGGAGGGCGGCACGCACGGCTTCGGCTTCGCCAGCGGCATGGCGGCGACGGCTACGGCGCTGGAGCTGCTGGACGCCGGGTCGCACATCGTCACCGGCGACGACCTGTACGGCGGGTCATGGCGGCTGTTCGAGCGGGTGCGGCGGCGCTCGATGGGTCTGGACTTCGCCTATGTCGATCTGAGCGATCTGGCGGCGGTCGAGGCGGCGATCACGCCGAAGACGCGGATGATCTGGGCCGAGACGCCGACCAATCCGCTGATGAAGCTGGCGGACATCGCCGGCCTGTCGAAGATCGCGAAGGCGCACGGGCTGAAGCTGGTGGTGGACAACACCTTCGCCACGCCGTGGAGCCAGCAGCCGCTGAAGCTAGGCGCGGACATCGTCATGCACTCGGCGACCAAATACCTGAACGGCCATTCGGACATCATCGGCGGGGCGCTGGTGACCGGCGACGCCGAACTGGCGAAGGAGATCAAGTTTCTCCAGAACTCCATCGGCGGGGTGATGGGGCCGTTCGACGCCTTCCTCGCCAACCGCGGGCTCAAGACGCTGGGCCTGCGCATGAAGGCGCACAACGAGAACGCGCTGGCGGTGGCGCGCTGGCTGGAGGCACGCAAGGGGATCGCGAAGGTGATCTACCCGGGGCTGATCAGCCACCCGCAGCACGATCTGGCGGCGAAGCAGATGAACGGCCGCTTCGGCGGCATGGTCACGGCGATCATCGACGGCGACCTGTCGCGCACCAAGCAGGTGCTGGAGCGGGTGCAGGTCTTTACCCTGGCGGAGTCGCTCGGCGGCGTGGAGAGCCTGGTCAACCACCCGTCGATCATGACCCACGCGAGCGTGCCGAAGGAGGTGCGCGAGGCGGGGGGAGTCACCGAGAACCTGATCCGGCTGTCGGTCGGTGTGGAAGAGGTCGAGGACCTGATCGCAGACCTGGATCAGGCGCTGACTGTCTAGGCGGCCTTGTCGGGCAGGGCGGTCTGGTGACCGGTCGCCGGGACGACTTTCTTCTTCGCCGGGGCGCGGGCCTTCTTGACCGTGGCGGTCGGAGCGGCGGCGCGGCGGGCGGTTTCGGCGTCGATGAGGGGAAGGATTTCGGCGGCGGTGTTCATCTGGACCGCGGAGCCGGACTCCGACAGGCGGGCGGCGTTAGCGCGCAGGGCCTTCAGGTCGGGGTCGCTCATGGCGGGGATCATGTCGGCAAGCGGGGTCATGGCGATCTCCAGAACAGGGATACGGTGGTCGGGCCGGCGCCGTGATCGGCGGCCGGCCCTTCCGTCAGTCGGAAACTATTCGGCGGCCTTCAGGCGGCCGGCGGATTCCTTGCCCGAGCGCGAGTCGCGCTCGATCTCGTACGAGACCTTCTGGTTTTCGTTGAGCGAACCCAGGTCCGAGACCTCGACGGCCGAAGCGTGGACGAACACGTCCTTGCCGCCGTCATCGGGGGCGATGAAGCCATAGCCCTTGGTGGAGTTGTACCATTTCACAGTGCCGGTAGCCATTTTGAGACCTCCGTTAGGCGTTGGCCGCCGGAAGAGGTTCCGGGTCGGCCTGTCGGGTCTGAATGGGATCGGCGTTGGACCTCGGTGCGCGATGCAAAGGGACAGCAGCGTTTCGCAGAGAGATCGACGGGCCTCAGGTGGGCGCTTTCCGCACGAATAGCAAGGGTAAGGCGAAAACGCCCCGGGCCGTGGAGGGAAGGAAGGTCGGCCCGGGGCAGGTCTCCACTAGTTGGGCATGGAGACCGTATCGGTGACGTGGATGACGCCGTTGGACTGGAAGACGTCGGCCTGGGTGACGGTGGCTTCGCCGCCCTTTTCGTCGGTCAGGATGACGGCGTTCCCGCGCAGGGAGGCGGTCAGGACGCCGCCCTCGACGGTGGTCAGACGGGCGCTGCCGCCGCCGGCCTGGATCTGTTGGATGAGATCTGCGGCCGCGATGCGTCCGGGGACGACGTGATAGGTCAGGATCTTGGTCAGGGTGGCCTTGTTGGCCGGCTGGGTCAGGGTTTCGACGGTGCCCGCCGGCAGTTTGGCGAACGCGGCGTTGGTGGGGGCGAAGACGGTGAACGGGCCGGGGCCCGACAGGGTCTCGACGAGGCCGGCGGCGGTCACGGCGGCGACCAGGGTCGTGTGATCGGCCGAGTTCACGGCGTTCCCAACGATGGTCTTGTTCGGATACATGGCCGCGCCGCCGACCATGACGGTCTCCTGCGTCGTAGGGGCGGCGGGCTCGGCCGCGGCCGGCGCGGGGGCGGTTTCGGCCGGCGAGCAGGCCGCGGCGAAGATGGCGCCGGCGGCGACGCCGACGATGAGAACGGTGCGCGAGGGGGTAAGCATCATCTGTATCTCTCCTGAGCGGCCGTCTGTGCGGCTCGGTGAGAGAGACGAGCGGGCGGCTCCGGTGGATCACCGCCGCGGCCACTGGCCACACCCGACATCCGGAATGGCGCCTCGTGCGTACGGGCGCGCCCGGACAGCAAAACGGCGGCGGACGCTTTCGCATCCGCCGCCGCCGGAAAAGTCATGCGCCGGAGACCGGCGCCTGAACTCAGCCCTCGGTCTTCAGCTGACCAGCGGATTCCTTGCCCGAACGCTTGTCGCGCTCGATTTCGTAGGAAACCTTCTGGTTTTCATCCAGGCCGCGCAGGCCGGCTTGCTCGACGGCCGAGATGTGGACGAAAACGTCCTTGCCGCCGTCGTCAGGCTGGATGAAGCCGTAGCCCTTGGTGCCGTTGAACCATTTCACAGTGCCGGTAGCCATGTTTAGACCTCCGTTTGGCGTTGGCCTCAGGGAAGAGCCCCTGGAGGCCTGTCGGGTCTAAAAGGAGCGGCTAGACCTCAGTGCGAAAGCAGAGGGATGGCGTTTCGCAGAAAGAGATCGACGACCGGGGTTGTGGACTGTCCCCGCGTCGAAAGCAAGGCAGAGCCTTCAGCCGGCCGTTTCGTCCTCGGCGGGCGCGACGTAGTTCTCCTGGCACAGCTTGCGCAGGGCGGCGCTGAGCGTGGGGCCGTAGAGGGAGTCCTGGATGCGGTCGAAACCCTCGGCGGAGAGGGCCTGTTTGATATCGCTGACGGTGCGGCACCGGCCCTCGCGGGCGAGTTCATAGGCGCGTTCGAGCGTGGTCGGTCTGTGAGTCATACCCCTAGGTAGGCATGACGAGCGCGGATTGCGAGCCTCAGAACGAGAAGCTGAGCCCGGCGACCAGAGTATCGGCGTATTGCTCGCCCGGAACGTCCGCGTCCGTACCGTACCAGCGCAGCTCGCCCTCGAGATTGCGGGTGAGGGCGTAGTTGAGGCCGATGTTGTAGCCGGTGTAGTCGACGCTGTTGTCCTGCTCGCGGCGGCCGACGGCGGCGGAGGCGGACAGCTTTTCGTTGAAGTCCCATCCGACCTGGGCCTCGGCCCAGCTCCAGGCCTCCGTCGAGCCGGTGCCGTCGGGCGAATACTGCAGGCGCAGGCGGGCCTTGGCGGGACCGATGGAGCGTTTCATGTCGCCCGTGAACTCCCAGGCGTCGTCGTCCGCACCCTGATTGGCGCCCACGTGCCACTTGTGTTCGGCCTTGAGATCGAAGTCGAAGCCGGCGAACTCGGGGCGGATGCCCGCCGCCAGCGCGACCTCGAGGTCGGAGCCGGTCGAGGCCTTGATCGTCTCGAACGATGGACCGGCGTAGAAGAAGCCCGAAGGGCTTTCCCATTCGGCTTCACCCCAGACGAAGGGTTCGCCGTCCGACTTGGAGACGTCCTTGGAGCGGTTGTCGGTGGCGGCGCCGACGGCGAAGGACCAGGAGCCCATGCTCCCGTCCTGAGCGGCGGCAGGCGCGGCGCAGGCCAGCAGGGCGGCCATGGCGGCGGTGGTCGTCAGCGCACGGATCATCGATTCGCCTCGTTTGAACGAGGCCGGTCTAGTGACGGTTCTTGTAGAATTTGTCACAGGCCTGCGAATATTCGTCCTGCAACCGACGAACCAGGGCCCCAGCGGGCAGGACGTCGTGGACCGCGCCGGCGCCCTGACCGGCTGACCAGACGGTCTTCCAGGCCTTGGCTTCATCGGCCATGTCCAGCTTGTGCTCGGGCAGGGTCTTCGGGTCGATGCCGTTGGCGACCAGCGAGGGGGTCAGGAAGTTGGCCGGGATGCCCGAGACGGCGGGCGTATAGGTGATGTCCGAGGCGCCGGCCTCGACGATCATCTGCTTGTATTCGGGCTGGGCCTGCGACTCCGTCGTCGAGATGAACCGGGTGCCCATATAGGCGAAGTCGGCGCCCATCATGGTGCCGGCGGCGACGTCCCGACCGGTCGACAGGCAGCCCGACAGGATGATGGTCCCATCGAAGAAGCCGCGAACCTCCTCGACCAGGGCGAAGGGGTTGACCACGCCGGCGTGGCCGCCTGCGCCGTTGGCGACGAGGATCAGGCCGTCGACACCCGCTTGCGCCGCCTTGCGGGCGTGACGCACGTTGGCGATGTCGTGGAAGACCACGCCGCCGTAGCCGTGAACCGCGTCGACCACGTCGCGGACCGCGCCCAGCGAGGTGATGATCAGCGGCACCTTCTCCTCGACCGAAACCATCATGTCGGCCATCAGGCGCGGATTGGTCGGATGGACGATGTGGTTGACCCCGAAGGCGGCGGCGTCGGGGTTCAGCCGTCCCTTGATCTCGTGCAGCCACTCCCGATAGCCCTCGGTGGTGCGCTGGTTCAGGGACGGGAAGGTGCCAATGACCCCGGCGTTGCAGCACTCGACGACCAGATCGGGGCCGGAGACGAGGAACATCGGCGCGGCGATGACCGGCAGCTTCAGTCCGTTTTGCAGCGATGCCGGAATGGCCATGACGTCCCCCAGAGTTGTCTTTGGCTACGGATAGCCGGGCGCCGCCGGGGAAGGCAAATCCGGCTGACCGGGGGAGTTCGGGTCGTCGAACCGGACGGTGAACCTTACCCGGCTACCCGCCCTGCCATTCAGGGGCATCGACATGCGCGCGTGTGGCGTGCTTTCGAGGGCGATCTGGCCAAAGCCCGACCCGCGCGGCGTCTCGCTGACGATACGGCAGTCGGTGAGGCTTCCATCGCCCAAAATCTGACAATCGAGGGTCGCGATCCCGGCGGATGAGCCGGGACGATCCGTGTCCGTGGCGCAAGCCGTGAGGCCAAGAAGGATCGCGGCAGGAGCGATGAGCGTTCGCAGGCTTTGAAATGCGGTCCGCATGGTCATATGTCCTCGCCTACGACCTTCATGCCCCTGCGCTTACCGCGCCCGCAAGCCGAAACCTCCCCGCCATGACCACCGACACCTCCGGCCTGAACCAGCTCGGCCAGATGACCACCGCCCCGACGAGCCCGGAAACCGCCGTGCTGGAGCGGGTGCCGAACCCGCATGCGGACACCCTCTATCTGACCCGGTTCACGGCGCCCGAGTTCACCAGCCTGTGCCCGGTGACGGGTCAGCCGGACTTCGCCCACATCGTCATCGACTATGCGCCGGGCGAGTGGCTGGTCGAGAGCAAGAGCCTGAAGCTGTACCTGACCAGCTTCCGCAACCACGGGGCCTTCCACGAGGACTGCACCGTCGCCATCGGCAGGAAGCTGGCGGAACTGCTTGAGCCGAAATGGCTGCGGATCGGCGGCTACTGGTACCCGCGGGGCGGGATTCCGATCGATGTGTTCTGGCAGACGGGCGCCCCGCCGGAAGGCCTGTGGCTGCCGGATCAGGGCGTGCCCACCTATCGCGGACGGGGCTGAGGCAGCGGGACCTGACGAGGGGCGGCGCAACGGCCGCGCCCGTGCTTCAACCTAGTGGCTGGATGAGCTGTTGGCGGAGCCGACCTCGTCCTGGGCGCGGGTCTGGTCGGGTGCGACGGTTCCGGCGTCAGCGGCCGTCGCGGCCTGTCCGTGCAGGAGGCGAGCGTCCTGCTGCTCATTGTAGCCGCCGCCGCTGTCGGTTTCGCGGTTGGCCGCGGCCTCTCCGCCCGCGCGGGGCGAGACCTGTTGAACGAAGGCGCCGGCGTCGGCGATCTCGTCGGCCTCGCCTTCGGACTCGTCCTGCGGGCGGGTCACCGGGATGCGTCCGAGGCGTTGATGGCGACGTCCTCGCCGCTTTCCGCGACAGCGTCGTCAGGCAGGGCGTCGGCGACGGCGCCGCCGGCGGTCGTGTCGGAATCCGCTTGGTGGGTCGGCCCGCGGCCGGGGTCGCGCCGCTCGGCGCCCTCGACGTGGCTGGCGAAATTCTGGTCGAGGTGCTCGCGGCCGTCGCCGGCCATGGGCCGGGCGGGCGGCTGGTGCGCGGCTTCGGTGTCGCTGGGGCGGTCGGAGGTGGATTCAGGCATGGGCGGCTCCTGCGGTCTGCGCCTACAAACGAGGGCAGGCTGATCGGTTCCGCGTTCGATCTGCACCGATATTCCACGAGGCGCGGGCGGATGGCTGTCCTAGGCTGGGCCTGTGAGCGACTCGATCCGCCTGCCGCTGGAAGCTTGGGGCCGCCGTCTGATGGCGGAGGCGGAGGCTTGGGCCGACCGCTCGCGCGTCCGCCGCTGGGCCTATGAGTTCCTCTGGTTCGGGCTGAAGCAGGGTTGGGCCTGCCTGTTCGGCGGGGCGATGCTCGTGCTGATCGTTGGGACGCACCTGCTCTGGCCGGATCAGGCGCCGATGTCGCGCTACGACTTTCTGGTGGTCGGCGCGCTCGCGATCCAGGCCGCCATGTTGGCGCTTAAGCTGGAGAGCTGGGAGGAGGCCCGGGTCATCTTCCTGTTCCACATAGCGGGGACGGTGATGGAGCTGTTCAAGACGGCGCACGGATCGTGGCTCTATCCCGAGGACAGCGTGCTGCGGATCGGCATGGTGCCGCTGTTCTCGGGCTTCATGTACGCGGCGGTGGGCAGCTACATCGCGCGGGTGCAGCGGATATTTCACATCCGGGTGAGGCGCTGGCCGCCGCTGTGGGCGACCTGGGCGCTGGCGGCGGCGATCTACGTCAACTTCTTCGCTCATCACTGGCTGGTGGATGTGAGGCTGGCGTTGTTCGCGGCGACGGCGGTGCTGTTCGGGCGGGGCTGGTTCTATTTCACGGCGGACCGGGTGCGGCGGCGGATGCCGCTGCTGCTGGGCTTCTTCCTCGTGGCCCTGTTCATCTGGCTGGCCGAGAATCTGGCGACCTTCGGCCGGGCCTGGGCCTATCCGGGACAGGCGGACGGATGGGAGATGGTCGGGGTCGATAAGCTGGGAAGCTGGTTCCTGCTGATGATCATCTCGATCGTGCTGGTGTCGATCGTGCATCGGCCGGAGCCGGAGCCTTTCGCTGAGCCGGGCGCGTGATAGACCGCTCGCAGGGGGAGGCCGCATGACAATCACGAACACCGAGGTCGTCATTCTGGGCGGGGGCCATAACGGGCTGGTGTGCGCCTTTTATCTGGCGCGGGCCGGGCTGAAGGTGACGGTGCTGGAGCGGCGGCACGTGGTCGGCGGGGCGGCTGTGACGGAGGAATTCCATCCCGGCTTCCGCAACTCGACGGCCAGCTACACGGTCAGCCTGCTGAACCCGAAGGTCATCGCGGACATGGAGCTGGCGCGGCACGGCCTGACGGTGGTCGAGCGCAAGGTCTCGAACTTCCTGCCGTTCGACGACGGCCGCTATTTGCTCGCGGGGGAGGGGCGGACGCAGGGGGAGGTGGCGAAGTTCTCGGCGAAGGATGCGGAGCGGCTGCCGGAGTACGAGCGGCGGCTGGAGGTCGTGGCGGGGGTGCTGCGCGACTGGATCCTGAAGGCGCCGCCGAATGTGGTGGAGGGCGGCTGGATGGCCATGCTGCCGGAGCTGCTGAAGGCCGGCGGGCTGGGGCGGCAGGCGGCGGGGCTGGACGTGCAGGGACGGCGCGACCTGCTGGACCTGTTCGCCAAATCGGCGGGCGACTGGCTGGACGGCTGGTTCGAGAGCGATCCGATCAAGGCGCTGTTCGGCTTCGACAGCGTCGTGGGGAACTACGCCAGCCCGTACACGCCCGGCTCGGCCTATGTGCTGCTGCACCATGTGTTCGGCGAAGTGAACGGACGCAAGGGCGTGTGGGGTCATGCGCTGGGCGGCATGGGGGCGATCACCCAGGCCATGGCCAATGCGTGCGCCGAGTTGGGCGTCGAGGTGCGGCTGGATACGGCCGTGGCCGAGGTGCTGACGGAGAAAGGGCGGGCGGTCGGAGCGGTCACCGCCGGCGGAGACACGGTGCGGGCCCGGGCCGTGGTGTCGAACCTGCATCCGCGGCTGCTGTTCGAGACCTTGGTGGACGACGCGGTCGTGCCGGCCGATTTCCGGGAGCGGATAGGGAACTATCAGTCTGGGTCCGGCACCTTCCGGATGAATGTGGCGCTGTCGGAGTTGCCGAACTTCACCGCCTTGCCGGGGCAGGGGGATCACCTGACGGCGGGCATCATCATCGCCCCGACGCTGGACTACATGGACCGTGCGCATGCCGAGGCGCGGCTGAACGGCTGGTCGTCGAAGCCGATCGTGGAGATGCTGATCCCCTCGACGCTGGATGACAGTCTCGCGCCGGCCGGACAGCATGTGGCCAGCCTGTTCTGCCAGCACGTCGATCCCACGCTGGGGGATGAGCACCGCGATACGGTGGCGGACCTGATGATCGACACGGTCGACGCCCACGCGCCGGGGTTCAAGGCATCGGTGGTGGGGCGGCTGGCGCTGGGGCCGCGCGATCTGGAGCGGCGGTTCGGCCTGGTGGGCGGCGATATCTTCCACGGACGGCTGACGCTGGACCAGCTGTTCAGCGCCCGACCGGTGCTGGGGCACGCCGATCACCGGATGCCCGTCCCGGGTCTCTATCTGTGCGGATCAGGCGCGCATCCGGGCGGCGGGGTCACCGGCGCGCCGGGTCACAACGCGGCGCGGGCGGTGCTCAAGGGTCTCGGACGCCGGGCCTAGACGTCCGCCAGACCCATGGCCTTTATCAGGGCGTCGCGGACGGCGGCCTCTGTGAACGGCTTCTGCAGGGTCGGCTGGCCGCGCCATTCGTCGGGCAGGCCGCCTTCGCCGTAGCCGGTCGAGAAGACGAAGGGGACGCCGCGGTCCTTGAGCGCCTGGGCGACGGGGAAGACCTGTTTGCCGGCGACGTTGACGTCCAGCAGGGCGGCGTCGATCGGCTCTTCGTCCTGCGCCATGCGCAGGCCTTCGTCGACCGTGGAGGCGGGGCCCACCGGCACACAGTCCATGTCCTCGAGAATGGTCTCCAGAAGCATGGCGACCAGCGATTCGTCCTCGACGATCAGCACGCGGCGACCTGCAAAACCCTGGCTCATGTGGCCTGCTCCCTGTCCAGCGGAATTGAGAATGTCGCGACGAAACCGTCGGCTGCGTAGTCGAGTTTGACGTCGCCCGCCAGATCGTGGCGCACATTGCGTTCGATCAGCCGGCTGCCGAAGCCCTTGCGTTCGGGCTGGATCACCCCCGGACCGTCGATTTCGCGCCAGGTCAGTTCGAGGCGGGGGTTCGCCTGATTGGCGAGGGCCCAGTCGACCATGATGCGGCCGCCGGGGACCGACAGGGCCCCGTATTTGGCGGCATTGGTGGCCAGCTCGTGGAAGATCATGCCGAACGAAAGGGCCGCGGCGGGGGGCAGGGGCACCGGGGGCCCGGCCACCGAGACCCGGTGCGCCCCGTGCGCCTCGGTCTCATGCTCGAGGATCGAGCCGAGGCCGGCGCCCTCCCAGTGGCTGCGGGTGAGCAGGTCGTGGGTGTGGGACAGGGCCAGCAGGCGGGCCTGGAAACCCTCGGCGAAGGTGCGGGGGTCGGCGTGCGATCGGGCGGTCTGCATGGCGATCGACTGAACGGTGGCGAGGGTGTTCTTCACACGGTGGTTCAGCTCGTCGATCATCAGCTTCTGACGCTCGGCGGCGCGGACGGACTCGGTGACGTCATGGCCTTGGACGAAGATGCCGGCAATGGCGCCGGCGCTGTCGCGGATCGGCTGATAGACGAAGTTCAGATAGAGGGTTTCGAGAGGCGCGCCCGGCGTGCGCTGCAGCTGGAGTTGACTGGCGCGGCCCTCGTGGGGCTCTCCCGTGGCGTAGACAGAGTCCAAGAACTCCGCGTAGCCCTGATTCACGATCTCCGGCAGGGCCTCCCTGACCGGCTTGCCGGTAATGTCGCGGTGCCCGATCAACTGGGCATAGGCGGGATTGTGCATCTGGAAGACGTGGTCTGGCCCGGTCAGCACGCAGACGAAGCCCGGCGCCTGCATGAACATCTCAAGCAACCGGTTGCGCTCGGTCTCGAGGCGGCGATTGGCCTCCTGCACCTGTTCGGCGCGGACCAGAACGGCTCCGCCAAGGATCGAGTCCAGAGCGGTGACCGCACCGGTCCGGCGACTCTGTTGCCTGAGCCGCTGCAATTCGGTGATGTCAGTGGTGTGCTGGAGCAGAAAAACGACTCCGCCACGCTCGTCAAGCACGGGCGTGTGGGTGGCGCTCCAGTAGCGGTCCTCGAATACTTCGCGGCCATCCTGAAGGCGGACGGGGATGGAGAACCGGACCAAGGCCAGATGATCCCGCTGCCGGGTGTCCCGGGCCCGCTCGAGGGATTCCCGCACCTGACGCACGTTCTCGGGGGCCTCGTCGCCCGGCCCGGAATCGAAGGCCGAAAACAGGGGCTGGCCTATGAGGCCTTCCCGCGTGGTGTGGGTGACGTCCAGATAGGCCTGATTTACGCCGGCGATCCGCAGGTCGGGCGTGAGCAGCACATAGGGATTGGGCGAGGCGTCGAACGCGCTCGCCAGATCGACCGCCAGGCCGCCCGATTTCGCCAACTCTATCAAACGTGTCCCCGCCGTGCCCGGCGCACTAACGCCATGAGCGCGCATAGGTTTCATGATCCGCGCGCGTCCTGCGCGTTTTGCAATTTGGGGAAGCGGCGGAGGCGCCGCTAGTCTGCCGCCATGTCCATGGTTTCCCTTCTGGCGGCGGCCCTTCTGATGATCTCACCGACTGGTCCGGATGATCCAATGCCCCGCGCGACGGTCGGGCAGGGCGTGCTGGTCGGGCGCGAGGCGGACGGGGTGCGCAGCTTCAAGGGCGTGCCCTATGCGCAGCCGCCGGTCGGCGATCTCCGCTGGCGAGCGCCGAGGCCGGCTGACGGCTGGGACGGCGAGCGGGATGCGGGGCAGTTCGGGGCAATCTGCATCCAGCCGCCGGCCAACGGCGACAACGGGGTCGGGGCGCAGCCGCGGAGCGAGGACTGCCTGACACTGAACGTCTGGGCGCCGGTGGATCGCCCAAAGGACCAGACTGCGCCGCTGCCGGTGATGTTCTGGATCCATGGCGGCGGGTTGAACAACGGGTCCGGCACGGCGGCGCTGTACGACGGCACAAACCTCGCGAAGCGCGGCGTCGTGGTGGTGACGATCAACTACCGGCTCGGGCGGCTGGGCTTCTTCGACCATCCGGCGCTGGCGGCCGAGCGGGCGCCGGGCGAGCCGGCGGCAAACTATGGGCTGATGGACGTGATCGTGGCCTTGGCCTGGGTGCGGGAGAACGCTGCGTCCTTCGGCGGCGATCCAGACAACGTCACCGTTTTCGGGGAGTCGGCGGGCGGTGCGCTGGTGACGCGGCTGATGATTTCACCGGAAGCGCGCGGACTGTTCCACCGGGCTGCGGTGCAGTCGGGGCTCGGCCGTGACGAGGGTACGCCTCTGGACCGGCCGCGGCGGGACGGAGGGTCTTCGATGCACGTGAGGGGAGAGGCGTTCGCCGCCTCGATAGGGCTGCCTTCCGCGACCGCGGATCAACTCCGGAACTTGGGGAGGCGGAGTTTTCTCACTCCCGCGCCCAGCTTTTACGGCGGCGATCTGCTGGTCGCCGACGGAACGTACGTCAGCGAGGACGTGGAGGCCGCCTTCGCCGCGGGCCGAGAAGCGTCCGTGCCGCTGATCATCGGCACCAACAGCGCCGAGTTCTGGTGGATGAAGCCGTCCGAGATCAGCCGTTACGGCGCCATCGATGACGCGATGACGGAGGCGGAGCGGACAGCGTTCGTGACGGCTTACGGCGGGCAGGAGGGCTATGACGCGAATGTGCTGAGCGATCTCGTCTTCAACGAACCGGCGCGCCATCTGGCGCGGCTGCACGCCCGCAACGGGCATCCGACCTGGCTGTACCGGTTCGACGTGGTTTCGGCGGCGATGCCCGAGCCGCATGCCGGTGCGACCCATGCGTCGGAGCGGCAGTATGTCTTCGACACCCTGACCGCCTCGCCGTGGCCGACGGCGGAGATGGACCAGCGGGCGGCCGACGCCATGGCGGGTTACTGGACGACGTTCGCCGCGAAGGGCGATCCGAACGGCGGCGCGCGCCCGGCGTGGCCGGAGTTCGGTCGCGCGCCGGACACGCTGCTCGAGTTCACCAACGATGGGCCGGTGGCGAAGCCGGTCCCGTTCAGCGAACGGCTGGACCTGATCGAGGCCTACTACGACCGGATCCGCTGACGCCTACAGTACCCCGCCGTGGGTCTTGATGACCTCGGCGTAGAGCAGGCCGGAGTCCTTGATGGTCCGCTCCTGCGTCTGGAAGTTCACGTGGGTGATGCCGAACCGCTTGGAATAGCCCAGCGACCATTCGAGATTGTCGAGCAGCGACCAGGCCATATAGCCGCGCACGTCAACGCCCTTGCCGATGGCGTCGTGCAGGGCCTTGAGGTGGTTCTTCAGGTATTCGACGCGCATCGGGTCGTGAATGCGCCCGTCGATGGCGTGGGGCGGATCGTACCAGGCCGAGCCGTTCTCGGTGACCATCAGCGGCAGCTTGCCGCCGGTCTGTTCGTGCAGCCAGACGAGGGTGTCGGTCAGGGCGGGGGGATTGACCTCCCAGCCGGTCTCGGTGTGGGCGTGCTGGACCTGTTTGACCGGCCGCGAGCGGGTCGGCCAGGCGTCGGGCGCGTTCTCGGGGACGGCGCGGGTGTACCAGTTGAGCCCCATCCAGTCGGTCGGCTGGGCGATCAGGTCGAAGTCTTCCTGCGGGAACTCGCGGTAGGCCTCGCCATAGACGTCCTTCAGTTCTTCCGGATAGCCGCGGCCCATCAGCGGGTCGAGGAACCAGCGGTTCATCTGGGCCTCGGCGCGGCGGCGGGCGGCCTCGTCCTCGGGCTTGTCCGAGGCGGGGTATTTCGGCTCGATGTTGAGGACGATGCCGATCTTGCCTTCGCCCACCTGACGGAAACGCTTCACCGCGGCGCCGTGCGCGCGCAGCACATTGTGGCCGGCGATCATGGCCTCGAAGGCCGAGCGGTGGCCGGGGGCGAGGGCGCCGTGCAGATAGCCGCCGTCGACGATGACCCACGGCTCGTTGATCGTGCCCCAGGTCTTCACCCGGCCCTTGAACTTCTCGAACAGGACCTGGCCATAGTCGGCGAACCAGTCGGCGATGTCGGGATTGAGCCAGCCGCCGCGATCGTCGAGCGCCGCGGGCAGGTCCCAGTGATAGAGGGTGCAGAGCGGCTCGATGCCCTGTTCGAGCAGGCCGTCTACGAGCCGGTCGTAGAAGTCGATGCCCTTCGGATTGATGGCCCCGCGGCCCTCCGGCATCACCCGGCTCCAGCTCACCGAGAATCGGTAGGCCTGGAGGTTCAGCCGTTTCATCAACTGGATGTCCTCACGCCACCGTTTGTAGTGGTCGCAGGCCACATCGCCCGTGTCGCCGTCCTTCATATTGCCCGGGGTGTGGCTGAACCGATCCCAGATCGAGGCGCCGGCTCCGTCGGCCATTGACGAGCCTTCGATCTGATAGGCGGCGGTCGCCGCGCCCCACAGGAAGCCTTCGGGAAACAGATACTTGCCGGCGGTTTCCGTGGTCATGTGTAAGGCTCGTGAGACGCGATTTGACTGACAGAGGGCTCGGGGAGGGCGGTAACGCCTATGCGTGTAGCGCCGTGAGCACAACCTCGATGTGTCCAAACTAGGGCACTTGCGGGGCCGATGGCTAGTGTGTCATGTAATCGGTTACACGGAATTGTCGGACGGACCCGCGGAAAGCGGGCCGGGACTGCAGGCCTGTCAGGGAGTGAGACTTTGGCGCCTTGGGCGACCCCGAAAACCCGTGCGGAACGGGCGGCATGAAGGCCGCCACGATCCGTGACGTGGCTGAACGGGCGGATGTGTCCGTGGCGTCGGTGTCCCGCGTGCTGACGGGGGCCGGCCCGGTCACCGATTCGACCCGCAAGAAGGTGCTGGAGGCTGTCGAGGCGCTGCAGTACGTGCCCCACTCCGGCGCGCGCAGCCTGTCGACCAGCAAGACGCAGACGATCGGCGTCATCCTGCCGGACCTGTACGGCGAGTTCTTCTCCGAGCTGATCCGCGGCATGGACGTGGCGGCGCGGGCGTTCGGCTATCACCTGATCGTTTCCAGTTCGCACGACGACGCGGAAGAGGCGTCGGCCGCGATCCGCTCGATGCGCGGGCGGGTGGACGGCCTGATCGTGCTGTCGCCCCATCTCGACGCGGCCAATCTGGCGTCCAGCCTCGCTGGTCGCCTGCCGATCCTGCTGATGAACGGCGGCGCCGACGCGGGCCGTCCGTCTATCGTCGTCGACAACCACGGCGGGGCGGTTCAGGCGGTCGAGCATCTGATCGCCACCGGACGGCGGCGCATCGCGCACATCTCGGGTCCGACCGGAAACCTTGAGGCCGAGACCCGGCTCGCCGGCTATCTGCAGGCCATGGCCGACGCCGACCTGCCGACCACGGTGGTCGAGGGCGCCTTTACCCAGGCCTCAGGCCACAGGGCGGGCGCTGAGTTGGTCGCCGGCCGGAACCGTCCCGACGCCATCTTCGCCGGCAACGACATGATGGCGGTGGGCGCCATGCTGGCGCTGCAGGACGCAGGCCTGTCCGTGCCTGACGACGTGGCTCTGGTCGGCTTCGATGACGTGCCGATCGCGGGCCTGATGCGGCCCGGCCTTACCACGCTCAGAATCAACATCGCAGAAACCGGACGGAGCGCGCTCGAGCGCCTCGTCCGCCTGATCAACGCAGCGGGCGAAGCCGTCGCCGACACCGCCTGCGAGGTCGTCCGGCCCGAACTGGTCGTACGCCCGTCAAGCAACCCGGCGACACAGGCCCGAACCAACTCCGGCGAACGCGCCCGCGAAGCCGCCGGCACATCATCTCTGAAGGGGGAGAACCCGCAATGACCCGCAAGTCCAAAGTGTATCTGGGGGCCGCATCGGCCCTCGCCGTCGCGATTTCGCTGGCCGCGGCCGGCGGCGCATCCGCACAGGTCGCCAGCTCGACCCTCCGCGGCACCGTCTATGAAGGCCAGGCCGTCGAAACCGCCGGCACGGTCACCGCGACCGAAGTCTCCACCGGCTACGTCAGCCGCGGCCGCATCGGCGCGGACGGCGGCTATGTCATTCCGGGCCTCCGTCCGGGCACCTACCAGATCTCGGTGAGCACCGCGGACGGTCAGTCCGTCGAGGACACCGTGACCGTTTCGCTGGGTCAGGTGGCGACGCTCGACCTCGATGTCGGCGCCGGCTCGACCGTCGTGGCGGATGGGGCGACGGATGTCGGCGACGTCATCGTCACCGGCCGCCGCATCTTCGAGGTCCGTACCTCGGAAGTGGCGACCAACGTCAGCCAGACCCAGATCAACAACCTGCCGCAGATCAGCCGCAACTTCCTGAACTTCGCCGCCCTGGCTCCGGGCGTGCGCGTGACGGAAGGCGAGACCGAGCGGACCATTTCCGCCGGCGGTCAGGGCGCTTCGGCCATCAACGTCTTCATCGACGGCCAGAACCAGAAGTCGACGATCATCGACGGCGGCGTGGGCGGTCAGGACGACAGCCGCGGCAACCCGTTCCCGCAGGTCGCCATCCAGGAGTTCCGGGTCATATCCCAGAACTTCAAGGCCGAGTACGAGCAGGCCTCGTCCTCGATCATCACCTCGGTGACGCGTTCGGGCACCAACGACTTCTCCGGAGACGCCTTCGTCACCTATCAGGACGCCGGCTGGACCCAGGAAGACGCCTTCGGCCGCGAAGTGGGCGTCGAGCGCCTGCAGTACGGCGCCTCGCTGGGCGGTCCGATCATCGAGGACCGGCTGCACTTCTTCGGCGCCTATGAGCGCAAGGACGAGACTCGCCGCAACACGGTTGTTCTGAACCGCGCGGCGTATGCGCCGCTGTTCGGCGCCGACACCGGCACCTTCGACGCTCCGTTCGAGGAAGATCTGTTCTTCGGCAAGCTGTCGTGGTCGATCGACGACCGCCAGCGGCTGGACATCAGCGCCACCTACCGCACCGAGCAGGACATCCGCGATTTCGGCGGCATCAACGCCTATTCGCGCGCCAATGCGGTGAACGTCGAGACGATCTCGGTCGTGGCCCGTCACCAGTTCCAGGCCGACAACTTCCTCAACGAAGCGCAACTCGACTTCTACGAGTACACCTACAACCCGACGGCGCTGAACTTCAGCGACTACGGCCGGTCGTATGTGATCTTCCGCGACGACAACCCGGCTCCGGGCTTCCAGTACAATGTGTTCAACCGCGAGGACACGGTGTTCAACACCGGCGGGCAGAGCAACAACCAGGACATCCGCCAGACCAACTGGACGTTCAAGGATGACCTGACGTTCCACGACATCGACTGGAACGGCATGCACACCGTCAAGCTGGGCGTGAAATATTCGAACCAGAACTATTACGTGGACAAGCGCTTCGGCCGGAACCCGCAGTTCATCTTCGACGTCGACGCCCGTCCGGAGATCAACGGCAGCATCGACATTCCGGTGCGGGTCGAGCTTGGCGCACTGGTGGCCCCCGCGGACGTGACGAACAACGTCATCGGCCTGTACCTGCAGGACGACTGGCAGATCACGGATCAGCTGGAACTGAACCTCGGCATCCGCTGGGACTACGAGGACAACGCGGTCAACAACGACTACGAGACGCCGCAGAACATCCGCGACATGCTGACGGCCATCCAGAACCTGCCGGGCTACGACTTCCCGTCGTACTTCGACCCGGCTGACTATGTGACCGACGGCCGCGACGCCTTCACCGGCGCCTTCCAGCCCCGGATCGGCTTCAGCTACGACGTGTTCGGCGACGAGCGGACGGTGATCTTCGGCGGCGCCGGCCGCTACTACGACCGGATCGGCTTCAACTTCGCCTTCGACGAGCGCTTCAAGCCGACCCAGTTCAACAAGGAGATCTTCTTCTCGCAGGCCGGCGGCATGCGGGGCGGGGTCAATACCGTCGCCTGGAACCCGATCTATCTGACGCCGGCCGGGCTGGACCCGCTGCTGGCGGCGGCGCCGGGTGCGGGTGAGGTCTTCCTGGTCAAGAACGACGCCGAGCCGCCGCGCACGGATCAGTACAACCTGGGTGTCCGCCAGAAGTTCGGCGACTTCCAGACGGCGCTGACCTTCGCCTACGGCAAGACCGAGAACCTGTTCGCCTGGTACATCGCCAACGCGGGTTCGGAGACCGGCAACCGCTTCGGCGGCCCGACGCCGACTTCGGTCGGCTTCCCCGAGTTCCGCAACCTGATCTTCTTCTCCAACCACGACGCGGAGCAGACGTTCAAGGCGATGTATCTGACTGTCGACAAGCCCTACAACGCGGAAGACCGCTGGGGCATGTCCTTCAGCTACACCCTCTCGGACGCTGAACGGAACGGCAGCCGCGACGGCGGCATCGGCGGGTTCGACTTCGACTACAACACCCCCGGCCAGTCGTACTTCTACCCGACCAACCAGGACGAGCGTCACCGCATCGTGGCCTCCGGTATTGTCGGCCTGCCGATGGACTTCCGCCTGTCGGGCATCCTGACGCTGGGCTCCGGCCTGCCGTTCACCCAGTTCGTCTGCCCGTCCGCGCCGCGGCCGGATCCGTCGAACCCGGACATCTGCTGGAACGGCGGCCGTCCCGAGAAGTACAGCTTCATCATCCCGAACGCCTGGGCCTACCGTCAGCTGGACCTGCGCCTGACGAAGTCCTTCGAGTTCATCCCGGGCCAGAATCTGGAACTGATCGTCGACGCCATCAACGTCTTCAACTTCAAGAACTACTCGGGCTTCGAGCAGTGCCTGTGCTCCGCCGACTACGGCGATCCGCGGGCCCAGTTCCTGCCCACGCGCAGCCTGCAGGTCGGTCTGCGCTACAGCTTCTGATCGGCTGAAACTGACGGCCGCCTCCCGCCATGCGCGGGGGGCGGCCGATTTCTTTGACGAACCAGTCTTTGAGTATGAGGATGGAGCCCATGGATCGACGCCGGTTTCTGATGGGCTCCACGGTCGCGGCGTCGGCCGTGTTGGGCCTGTCCGGTTGCGCGATCCAGCAGGCCATCGGCGACATGGGGACATCCCCGCCACGGATCGATCCGGAAATCGACGAACTGCAGAAGCGGACCTTCGACTGGTTCGTGCATGTGACGCCGCGCGAGACTGGCCTCACCCCGGACCGTTGGCCGACGGAGTCGTTCTGCTCTGTCGCGGCGGTGGGTTTCGCCCTGACCTGCTGGCCCATCGGGGTCGAGCGGGGCTGGATGAGCCGGGAGGAGGCCCGTCAGCGCACGCTGAACACCATCCGCTTTTTCCATGACGCGCCGCAGGGGCCGCAGGCGACCGGGGTCACAGGCTACAAGGGCTTCTTCTACCACTTCCTCGACATGAAGACGGGCCACCGGTTCGGGCGCACCGAACTGTCGACCGTCGATACCACGCTGCTGCTGGGCGGCATGCTGTTCGCGGCGCAGTGGTTCGACGGCGACCATGCCGACGAGGCCGAGATCCGGCGGCTGGCGCAGGCGGTCTACGAACGGGTGGAGTGGGATTGGGCCGTGGTGCGGCCCAACCGCATCTCGATGGGCTGGCATCCCGAGACCGGTTTCATCCCCTCTGACTGGCACATCTACAACGAGGGCATGCTGGTCCTGCTGCTGGCCATCGGCAGCCCGACGCATCCGGTCCCGGCCGCGGTCTGGGATGAGTGGTGCAGCGTCTATGACCAGAGCTGGACCGACCGATGGGGCCCGGCGCACCTCGCGTTCGCGCCGCTGTTCGGTCACCAGTACAGCCACATGTATGTCGACTTCGGCGGCATTCACGACCCTTGGACGCGGGCGAAAATCCGCCAGACGGGCGAGATGTTCGACTACCGCATCAACAGCGAGCGGGCCGTTCAGGCGCAGCGGAAATACGCCGTCGACAACCCGATGGGTTGGGCCGGCTATTCCGCCGACGTCTGGGGCCTGACCGCCTGCGACGGCCCGGGCGACTTCAAACAGACGATCGCCGGGCGCGAGCGTGAGTTCTTCAGCTATTCCGCCCGTGGGCCGGGCGAGCGCGACGACGGAACCATCGCGCCCACGGCGGCCATGGCTTCCTTCCCCTTCGCTCCGGCCGAGGTGACGGCCTGCCTGAAGGCGATGAAGGCGCGCTACGGAGCCGGCATCTACACCGAGTTCGGCTTCATGGATTCGTTCAACCCGACCCTGACCGAGCGTCAGGGCCGCCTGCAGCATGGCCGGATCGTGCCGGGCGTGGGCTGGGTCGACGGCGACTACCTCGGCATCGATCAGGGGCCGATCGTGATCCAGATCGAGAACGCCCGCTCCGACGCCGTCTGGCGGCGGATGCGACGGGAGGCCAACCTCGTGCGGGGGCTCAAGCGGGCCGGCTTCACCGGCGGCTGGCTGGACCGGGCATGACGCAAGCGCGGCCGGATCGTCGGACGGCGCTCGGCCTCATGGCCGGGGCGGCGGCGTCTGGTCTGGCGGGTTGCGGAAGGCGTGACGACGGGATCACCCGGCTGAGCTTCTGGGCCATGGGCAATGAGGCGACGAACGTCCCGCAGATCCTGCCCGAGTTCGAACGGCTGAACCCCGGGATCAAGGTGGATGTCCAGGCCCTGCCGTGGACGGCGGCGCACCAGAAGCTGCTGACGGCCTATGCGGGCGACTCGCTGCCGGACCTCAGCCAGGTCGGCAATACCTGGGTGTCGGAGATGGCGGCCATCGGCGCGATCTCGCCGCTGCCGTCAGTCGCAGGCGACCTGCTGACGGACCAGTTCCCGGCCGTGCTGGAGACGAACCGCATCGACGGACGCCCGGTGGCCACGCCCTGGTATGTCGATACGCGGTTGCTGTTCTACCGCAGCGATCTGCTGGAGCAGGCGGGCCACGGCGCGGTGCCGCAGACCTGGGTCGGGTGGAAAGAGGCTATGCACGCGGTCAAGCGGCGGGCGGGGGCCGACAAGTTCGCTGTCCTGCTGCCGCTGAACGAGTTCGAGCAGTTGCTGACCTTCGGCCTTCAGGGCGAGGAGCCGCTGCTGAAGGATGAGGACACGCGCGGAAATTTCTCCAGCGCGTCGTTCGTCGCGGCACTGGCCTTCTACAAGAGCCTGTTCGACGAGGGCCTCGCGCCCGTGGCCTCGGCCGCGCAGATATCCAACGTCTGGACCGAGTTCGAGCGCGGCTGGTTCAGCTTCTACTTCTCCGGTCCATGGACCATCGGCGAGTTCAAGAACCGGCTGAAGCCGGAGACTCGCTGGATGACTTCGGGCGTACCGGGCCCGACAGGGCCGGGAGCCTCGGCGCCGGGCGGGTCATCGCTGGTGGTCTATCGCTCGTCGCCGCGTCAGGAGGCGGCGTGGAAGCTGGTGCGGTTCCTGTCCGATCCGGCGGTGCAGGCGCGGTTCAATGTCATCACCGGGGACCTTCCCGCGCGGGAGAGCGCCTGGGCAACCCCGTCGGTCGCCGACGATCCCTATATCGCCGCCTTCAAGGGCCAGCTGTCGCGCGCCAAGGCCGTACCCAAGGTGCCGGAGTGGGAACGGATCGTCACCGAGATGCAGATCGTGGCCGAGCGGATGGTCCGCGGCGAGTACACGCCCGAGGCCGCGGGCGCCGAGATCGACCGTCGCGCCGACCGGCTGCTGGAGAAGCGGCGCTGGATGATGGAGCGGGGCAGGGCATGACCGACGTCCGGCTGAATATGGCCAAGGTCGAGGCCGAGGCCGCCGCCCCGCCGCGCCGGCGACCGGGCACGGCGCTGTCGCGCGAGCGGGCGGCGTGGGGCTTCGTCGCGCCGGCGCTGATCGCCATCGGCGTCTTCTTCGCCATTCCCGTGTTCGCGGCCCTGCTGCTGAGCCTCACGGACTTCGACATCTATGCGCTGGCAGACCTGCACAACGTCCGCTTCGTCGGCCTGCAAAACTACGAGCGGCTGTTCGCCAATCCGCTGTTCTGGGGGGCTATGAAGAATACGGGCCTGTTCGCCGTGCTGGGGGTGCCGCTGTCGATCGCGGCGTCGCTGGCGGCGGCGGTGATCCTGAACGCGCGGGTGGTGAAGTGGCGGCCGCTGTGGCGGGTGATGTTCTTCGCCCCCTATGTGACCACTCTGGTCGCCACGGCGGTGCTGTGGAACTACCTGCTGCACACCCGCTACGGCGTCATCAACTGGGCCATCGCCAGCGTCGGCCTGCCGCCGGTGGACTGGCTGGGCCAGCCGGAGAACTCCATTCCGGCCATCCTGATGTTCGTGGTGTGGAAGATCTTCGGCTACAACATGCTGATCTTCCTCGCGGTTCTTCAAACCGTGCCGGACGACCTCTATGAGGCGGCGCGGATCGACGGGGCGGGGGCGTGGAAGCGGTTCACCAACGTCACCCTGCCGGCCATCGCGCCGACCCTGCTGCTGGTTTCGATCATCTCGGTCGCCGGCTTCTTCCAGCTGTTCGCCGAGCCCTATGTGATGACCCAGGGCGGACCGGCGCAGTCGACCGTGACGGTGCTCTACTTCATGTACGAAGAGGGCTTCAAATGGTGGAATCTCGGTTCCGCCAGCGCGGTGGCCTTCGTGCTGTTCATCTGCATTCTGGCGGTGACGCTGGTCCAGCTGGCGGTGGCGAAGCGGATGGGGGCCTACGAATGAGCGGTCGCCGCATCCGTAGCCTGCTGCTGAACGCGGGCGTGGCCTTCATCGCGCTGCTGGTGCTGTTCCCGCTGGCGTGGATGGTGTCGGTCAGCTTCATGTCGACAGGCGAAGCCGCGACCTTCCCGCCGCCGCTGCTGCCTAGGACCTGGACGCTGGAGCACTACCGCGACCTGTTCGTGACGCAGGGAATGGGGCGGTATCTGTGGAACAGCTTCGCCCTGGCGACGCTGGCGACCGGGCTGGCGCTGCTGTTCACCGTGCCGGCGGGCTACGCCTTCGCCAAGCTCAGGTTCAAGGGACGGGAGCGGGTGTTCCAGCTGCTGGTCGGTGCGCTGGTGGTGCCGGCCCAGATCGGCACCCTGCCGCTGTTCCTGATGCTGAAGGGGATGGGTCTGGTGAACACCTACGCCGGGGCGCTGGTGCCGTGGCTGGCGTCGATCTTCGGTCTGTTCCTGGTGCGGCAGTATTCGCTCTCGATCCCCGACGAGATGCTGGAGGCGGCGCGGATCGACGGGGCCAGCGAGGGTCAGATCTTCCGCCGCGTGGTGCTGCCGACGCTGCAGCCGATCATCGTGACGCTGGCGCTGTTCGTCTTCCTCGGCAGCTGGAACGACTTCCTGTGGCCGCTGATCATCCTGACGGATCAGTCGAACTATACCCTGCCGGTGGCGCTGGCGGCGTTGTCGCGGGAGCATGTGCAGGACGTCGAGATGATGATGGCCGGGGCCGTGATCACGGTCGCCCCGGTGCTGATCCTCTTCCTGGCCCTGCAGCGCTACTACATCCGCGGCATGCTGGCGGGCAGTGTGAAGGGTTAGGGTTCGCATGCTGGTTTGTGTCGCGTTGCTGGTCGGACTGGCGCTGATCTGGGCCGCGCCCGCGCAGGCGCAGACCGCCCATGTCATCGATCCGTTCGAGATGCTGACGCCGTGGTCGGCAGACGCGTCGACCGATGTGTCGTCGGAGATCAGTTCGGTGGCCGGGCGTGACGGCAAGGCGATGCGGCTCGCCTACGACTTCAATGGCCGGTCGGGCTACGCCTTCGCGGCTCGGGCCATCGATCTGGACGTGCCCGACAACTACGAGATCAGCTTCTGGCTGCGGGGCGAGATGGCCCCCAATACGCTGGAGATAAAGTTCGTCGACGCCTCGGGCGACAACGTCCACTGGAGGCAGATCCGCGGCTTCAGGGCCAATGCGGAATGGACCCGCTACACGATCAAGAAGCGTCAGATCGCGTGGGCCTGGGGGCCGAACCCCGACCGCACCTTCCGCGGCGCCGAGCGGATCGAGTTTGTGGTCACGGCGGGCGAGGGCGGGCGGGGCTGGATCGAGATCGATCAGCTCGAGCTGCGTGAACTGCCGCCGGAGCCGTCGGTGCCGCCGCGGCCGTTGGCGAGTGCGACCAGCGAGGACGGGCTGAACGTGGCGGCGCGGGCGGTGGACGACGATCCGGCGACGGCGTGGCGCACAGAAGCCGGCGGGGCGCAGAGCCTGACGCTGGACCTCGGCTATGAGCGGGAGTTCGGCGGGGTGACGCTGCGCTGGGCCGAGCGGATGGCGGCGGCGGACTACCGGCTGATGGGGTCGTCGGATGGGCGGGAGTGGCGCGAACTGACGTCGGTGACCGGCTGCAACGGGGGCGTCGACTGGTTGCGGACGCCGGAGGCCTCGGCGCGGTGGCTGCGGCTGGACCTGATCGCCCCACGCGATGAGAGCGGCGTGGTCGGGCAGGCGGGCGCGGGTCAGCGGCTGGGACAGGCGGCGGCGAACGCCTACGCGCTGAATGCGCTCGAGATCGAGCCCCTGTCGTTCGGCGAGACGCCGACCAGCTTCATGCTGGCGGTCGCGGACGAGAGCCGGCGGGGACTGTACCCGCGCGGCTTCCATGGCGAGCAGCCGTACTGGACACTGGTCGGCGTCGACGGCGGCGGCGAGAGCGGCCTGATGGGCGAGGACGGCGCGATCGAACTGCGCCGGGGCGGCCCGTCGATCGAGCCGTTCATGGTGGACAACGGGCGGGTGGTGACCTGGGCGGATGTGAATATCACGCAAGGCTTGCTCGGTGACGATCTGCCGATGCCGGAGGTGACCTGGACGGGCGACGGGTGGAGCCTGAAGGTCGAGAGTTTCGCGGACGGGGCTCCCGACAATCCGCGGCTGTTCGGCCGCTATTATCTGACCAATCTGACGGGTGAGCGCCGAGTGATCACGCTGGGGCTGATGGCCCGGCCGTTTCAGGTGAACGGGCCGGTGCAGTTCCTGACGACGCCCGGTGGGGTCGGGCCGTTATCGCAGGTCGACTGGACCGGCGAGGAACTGGTGCTGAACGACGCGATCCGCATCCGCTCCCTGATGCCGGTCGATGCGGTGGCCGCCTCCACCTTCGCGGCCGGCGCCGATCCGCAGAGTCTGCTGGCCGATTCCAGCCGCCGTCGCGATCCCGGCGATCGTCTCGTCGCCTCCGACGATGGGCTGGCAGCGGGCGCACTGATCTACGAGATCGAACTGCAGCCGGGACAGACGCGGCAGGTCGGTTGGGTGAGCTCGATGAACGGTCCGCTCACGCCGCTACCGGATGGGCCCGGCTTCGTCGAGACCATGCTGGACGAGGTGCAGTCCGCCGTGGCCCTGTCCTGGCGCGAGAAGCTGGAACGCTTCGACCTGACCCTGCCGGAGAGCCAGCAGCGGATCGAGGACGTGATGCGGACCTCGCTCGCGCACATGCTGATGTCGCGGCAGGGGCCGATCCTGCAGCCCGGGACCCGCAGCTATAACCGCAGCTGGATCCGCGACGGGGCCATGATGGCCGAGGGGCTTAACCGGCTGGGGCATGCGGACCTGTCGGCGGATTATCTGCGCTGGTTCGCGCCGCTGGTGTTCGAGAACGGAAAGGTGCCGTGCTGCGCCGACAGCCGGGGCGCCGATCCGGTGCCGGAGAACGACAGCCACGGCGAGTTCATCTTCCTCGCCGCCGAGACCTACCGCTACACCGGAGACGCGGCGCTGCTGCGCGAGGTATGGCCGCAGGTGCAGGGCGCGATCCGCTACATGGACGAGCTGCGGGCCTCCACCCGGACGGCGGAGTTCGAGGCGGAAGACAAGCGCCACCTGTTCGGCCTGCTGCCGCCGACGATCAGTCACGAAGGCTATTCGGACAAGATCGCCTACAGCTATTGGGACGATTTCTGGGGTCTGCTCGGCTACCGCGATGCGGTGTTCGTCGCCGAGACGCTGGGCGACGAGGCGGCGGCCGCGCGGTTCCGGGCGGCGGAGGCCGAGTTCAAGACGGACATCATGGCTTCGATCGAGGCGACGGCGCGGGTGCACGGGATCGACTGGATCGCGGGCGCGGCGGACCGGGGTGACTTCGACGCCACCTCGACCAGCATCGGTCTGTCGCCGGCCGGACTGGTCGACGAACTGCCACAGGACCTGCTGAAGGGCACGTTCGACAAATGGTGGGAGAACTTCACTGCCCGCCAGGAGAACCGGCAGGCGTGGCGGGACTATACGCCCTACGAGCTGCGCAACGTCGGGGCGCTGGTGCGGCTGGGTCGGCGGGACCAGGCGCTGAGGGCTCTGGACTTCTATTTCGCCGACATCCGGCCGCGGGCGTGGAACGGCTGGGCCGAGGTGGTCGGCCGCGACAAGCGCGAGCCGCGCTTCATCGGCGACATGCCCCATGCCTGGATCAGTTCCGACTACATCCGCTCTGCCATGGATCTGCTGGTCTATGAGCGTGACCGCGATCATGGCCTCGTGCTCGCGGCCGGCGTTCCGCTGGACTGGCTGGAAGGCGAAGGCGTGGGGGTGACGAACGTTCGCACCGCCTATGGACCTCTGACCTACAACCTGCGCCAGGACGGCAACGAATATCTGCTGACGCTGGGAGACGAGGCGAGCCCGCCGGGCGGCTTCGTGCTGCAGTGGCCGCAAGGCGAGACGCCGCCGGCGCGGGTGCGCATCGACGGGCGGGCGGCGAGCTGGAACGGGTCTGAGCTGGTGGTTCCTCCCGGCGCGCGCCGGGTGGAACTGCGCTAGCGGCGCCTATTCGGCGGTGACAGCGGGCGAGGCCGGGCCGGCGGGTGCGGTCGAGGCGCGGGCCGGGTCATTGCACCATGCGTCGCCCATGACTTCGTAGCTGTAACCCGACGGCGTGTAGCCGGGCATCATCAGCATATTGCGCCGGGCCGTATGCAGCTGCTTGCGGTAACCCGCCGGGCCGCAAAGCTCCGCCGCCCGCCGCTCCCAGTGGGCAAAGGCCGACCGGGGGTTCTCGACGCCTTCGGGCAGCACCACGCGGATGGTGTAACCGCCCTCGCCATTGGATTGGTCGACGTAGCCGAAGTAGCGATGCGCCGCCGCGTCCATCGGGGCGTAGCCCGGATCGCTGACGCACCCCGAAAGGAGCGTCAGGCCGAGAGCGGCGACCGCAAGCCGTGCTGCGCTCATTGCGCGGCGCGGGCGGCGCGCGCCTGCTCCTGGATATTGCGAGTGCGGGTTTCGTTGACCTCGGCGATGGCCGCGGCGTTGCCGTAGGTGACGAAGTCGCTGACGTTGCCCGGCAGGGAGACGTAGGAGCCGGCCATGACGCCCGGGCCGACGCGACGGACCGTGCGGCCGTCCGGCAGGGTTTCGACCAGCTCATCGACGCCGGTCAGGCTGGGGATGGCGGTGCGGTTCATGTCCAGCACCGCATATTTGGCGATGAAGGCGTGGGCGTTGTTGATCTCGGCGCGCAGCAGGGCGCCGTTGTTCTTTGTCCATTCACGGGCGAGGAAGATGGCGATCTCGGCCTTGGTCAGCTTGTCGTCGCGGGCCTCTTCCAGCTCCTTGTTCATCGACTTGAAGGCGTCGGTGCCTTCCGCCGGCATGGCGCCGGTGTCGTCGCGGGCGTTCTCCTGGATGGAGGCGATCAGCCGCTCGCGCAGTTCGGGCGTCAGGACCGGCACCGGCAGCTGCTGCGAGCTGTAGGTGAAGGTGTTGCGGTAGAGAGGGCCGGTGAGCTCCGTCTTCGGCGGCGCGCCTTCGAAGGTGTAGGGCGTGGCATAGGGGAGGCCGGTGTTCTGGTAGGTCAGGGTCACCGAGACCTGCAGCGTGGTGGCGTCTTCGGACAGCAGGTAGGAGGTCATAACTTCAAGCGCATCGTCGGTGACACCCGGCGAGGTCAGCTTCTGGACCGTGCGGACGTCGGAGACGGACACGCCGCCCGGCGCACCGGTGGCGATCTGGCGGCTGAAGTGCTGGACCAGCGAATCGTTCAGGGCGTCGGCCGGCATGACCTCGGCCAGTTCGTTGGCGACGCCACGCGCGCGGCGCGAAGGGGCGTAGTTCATGATGCCGTCGATGGCGGCGCCGACCAGCACGCCGAGCAGGCCTTGCGAGGCCGCGGCGGCGGACGAGTCCTGCCGGAACCAGCTCTTCATCACGCCGGTGTTGTTTTCGGCCACCACGACCGAAGTCGAGCCGATGGCGTCGATGTTCTGCGCATTCAACGGCCGTGCGTTCGGCACCGGCGGAACGGACGCGCACGCGGCCATGGACAGCGCGGCGAGCGCGCAGATTGCAATTTTACGCATGGAAGTCCCCCAAGTCCGTCCCGGCGGGAACGGTAAGCCCTTGGCCAATCTGCCTTAACGGGCTCCCGAGTCAATCATACGCTGTATGAAAGTCAGTCGTAGGACTGGGGATAGTGGCCGTCGTGGGCGAGATTGCCGAACCGCGTCGTATCCGCGTCGAACGACAGTTTTACGATGCCGATGGGGCCGTGACGCTGCTTGCCGATGACGACCTCGGCCTGGTGCTTGAGGCGGTCCATATCCTCCTGCCACTTGAGGTGCTCCTCGGTGCCCTCGCGCGGCTCAGCCCGTCCCAGATAGTAGCTCTCGCGGTAGACGAACATGACGCAGTCGGCGTCCTGCTCGATCGAGCCGGATTCCCGCAGGTCGGAGAGCTGGGGCCGCTTGTCCTCGCGCTGCTCGACCTGACGCGACAGCTGCGACAGGGCGATGATCGGCACACTGAGTTCCTTGGCCAGCGCCTTGAGGCCGCCGGTGATCTCGGACACCTCCTGCACCCGGTTCTTCTGGCTGTTGGACTCGCCTGTCGTGATGAGTTGGAGGTAGTCGACGACGATCAGGTCGAGGCCGTGTTCCATCCGCTTCAGGCGGCGGGCCCGGGCCGCGAGCTTGGACATCGACAGGCCGCCGGTGGCGTCGATGAACAGCGGGCTCTCGCCGATCTCGACGGCCGCGTCGCGAATGCGCCCGAAGTCGGCGGCGTCGATCTCGCCTTTCCGCAGCTTGTCGGATGAGACGCCCGAGGCGTCAGCAAGGATACGCATGGCCAGCTGCTCGGCCGACATTTCGAGCGAGTAGAAGGCGACCACGCCGCCGGTGACGGTCTTGCGGCCCTCCGGCGTCGGCTCCCAGCGGTAGCTGCGGGCGACGTTGAAGGCGATGTTGGTGGCCAGGGCCGTCTTGCCCATCGACGGACGGCCGGCGAGAATCAGCAGGTCCGACGGGTGCAGTCCCCCCAGCTTCTGGTCGAGGTCGTCGAGATTGGTGGCCAGACCCGCCAGCTTGCCGTCGCGCTGATACGCCTCGGCCGCCATCTGCACGGCGCCGGACAGGGCGGTCGAGAAGCTGACGAAGCCGGATGACGGCTTGCCGGTTTCGGCGAGGTTGTAGAGCTGCTGTTCCGCGCTCTCGATCTGGTCGATCGCCGCGGTTTCGGGCTGGGGCGCTTCCTTGATGATCTCGCCGCCGATGCGGATCAGATCGCGGCGCAGGGCCAGATCGTAGACGACGCGGGCGTAGTCCGGAGCGTTGGCCGCCGGCGGAGCGCGGTCGACCAGGTCGGCGAGGTAGCGCAGGCCGCCGAATTCCTGGAAGGCGGGGTCCTGTTTGAACCGCTCCATCAGAATGGTTGGCTCGGCCAGCAGGCCTTGCCGGATATGGTCCTCGATCGCGTCGTAGAGCCGCTGGTGGAAGGGTTCGTAGAAATGACTGCCGCGGAGACGGTCCGAGAGGCGCTCGAACACCGCATTGTCGAACATCAGACTGCCCAGCAGCGCCTGCTCCGCCTCAAGGTTGTGCGGCAGGGAGGCGATGGACGAGGGGTCCATCGATGAGGGGAAGGGGACGGGGGCCAGGGCGTTCATCGACGAAGCCATAGCCGCACGACACGTCAATATCGGACGGAAAAGTCGGGCGCCCGTCAGATGAACGGGGACACCCCTGTGGATGGCCGGAAAAGCCGTGACGGATCAGTGATAGTCAGGTCGAGCACGGATAACGTGACGCCATCCAGGAGCGGATGCCGTCGGTCACCGTCATGCGCTGCCTCCGGGCCTGCGGGATGCCGTTGAGGTAGTCGAGCATCTGCCGGACGTTGAGGTTGATCCGCTCAGGCGGGCAGGCCGGCGGCGTGCGGCCGGCGGCGCGCGCGGTCTCGATCTCGGCGCCGACGGTGCGGAACGCCCGTTCGGCCTCGCCCTTCAGGCGGTGCGCGTCGGGCCGGAGCAGCGCCGTGGGGTTCAGGGGGATGCGGTTCGCCCGGGTCACAAAGGTGTCGAGCGTCATGGCGGCCTGTGCGGCCGCTGCGCCGGCTATGAGGCAGGCGGCCAGAGCCGCGACGAATACTGCACGCATGATCAATCCCTCCGATGGCCCAGCTTGTCAGGCCATTTGCGGCGGAACAAGGGAGCGGCGGATGCGAAAAGGGCGCTGCCGTCGCCGGCAGCGCCCTTCATCGTCTTTAGCCGGTTGGCCGGACTCAGGCTTCGGAGCCGAGGCCTTCCTGCTGGCCGGCGCCGCCGGCGATCATGTCCTGCGCCGCTTCCAACGCTTCCGCGCGGTCCTGGTCGTAGGCGGACTTGATCACGTCCTCGCCCTTCGCCTGACGCTCGGCTTCGTCGAGCGAACGGGCGATGTTGATCTTGACCGTGGCGCTGACCTCGGCGTGCAGGCGAACCTGCACTTCGTGGACGCCGAGGGTCTTGATCGCGGTGTTGAGCACGACCTGCGAGCGCTCGATCTTGCCGCCTTCAGCCTGGACGGCTTCGGCGACGTCGCGGCCGGCGACCGATCCGTACAGCTGACCCGTTTCACCGGCTTGCCGGATCATGACGTAGGTCTGGCCGTCGATCTTGTCGGCGACCTTCTGCGCTTCGGACTTGTTCTTCTCGTTGCGCGCCTCGATGGCGGCCCGGTCGAGTTCGAACGCCTTCAGGTTCGCCGACGTGGCCCGACGGGCCTTGTCGCGCGGCAGAAGGAAGTTGCGGGCGAAGCCGTCCTTGACGGACACGACGTCGCCGATGGCGCCGAGATTCTCGACGCGTTCAAGCAGAACGACCTTCATCTTACTTCACCACATAGGGCAGGAGGGCCAGATAGCGGGCGCGCTTGATGGCTTTGGCCAGTTCACGCTGCTTCTTCTGGGAGACGGCCGTGATGCGCGAAGGAACGATCTTGCCGCGCTCGGAGATGTAGCGCTGCAGGAGCTTGACGTCCTTGTAGTCGATCTTCGGAGCGTTGGCGCCGGAGAACGGGCACACCTTGCGGCGGCGATAGAAGGGACGGCGGGCCGGGCCGGAGCCGGCCGGCGCGCCCGGCGACGGGGCGGTGGTGTCGGTCATGTTCCGGTTCCTTATTCGGCGTCGACGGCGGCGTCGTCGCGGGGCGTACGTTCACGCTCGCGCTCACGCTCGCGTTCGCGGCGGGCCAGCAGGGGCGACAGTTCCAGATCGAGTTCCTCGACGCGGACGGTCAGCCAGCGAAGGACGTCTTCGTTGATCGACAGCTGACGCTCGACCTCGGCCATGGCGGCCGGGGGGGCGTCGACGGCGAGCAGCGAATAGTGCGCCTTGCGGTTCTTCTTGACCCGGTAGGTCAGGTTGCGCAGACCCCAGTACTCGATCTTGGCGACGGAACCGCCGCCTTGTTCGATCAAGCCCTTGATGGTGTCGTTCAGCGCTTCGGCCTGTTGCGCGCTGATATCCTGGCGCGACATGACCGTGTGCTCGTAAAGAGCCATGCGGTGGTCTCCCTTGGTGGGCGTCGGCGCGGGGGGACCGGGTAAGTCCTCGCCACGATGGATCCTGAAGCGGCGGCCGGGATGACTTCCCGAACCCTTTGGAACTCCGCGTCAGGACCGAAGCCCTGGAAAGGCGGCGCGTATAGGGGAAAAGGGCCGGGCGGTCTAGCCCAGACTGCGGGACAGCCAGCCGAGGGGTCCTACGTAGAAGAAGGCGAGGGCGATGGCATGGACCCACAGGCGCCGGACGAAGACAAGCGCCACAAACAGACCCACGACGAGAAGGTCGACAAGGTGGCCTTCGATGACGGCCAGAACGGGTTGGCCCATCAGCGCGCTGCCGAGGATTTCGACGAACAGCATCCAGCCGAGGGCGGCGGCGAACAGCGACCACAGATAGGGGCTGTTGTTCTGGTAGTAGAGCTTCAGGTCGAGACCGCCGGGCGGTACGTCGTCGGGCAGGGCGGCCGCGGCGAGCAGGAACAGCAGCACCAGTTCGACGACGAACGGCAGGAACTGGCCGATGGTCATCGGCGCGGCCTGCGGACGATAGATGCTCCACCAGATCTGGATGACGGTCAGGAAGATCAGCAGGGCGGTGGCGGGCGCGGCCCAGTGCCAGCGGACGCCGCCGCCGGCGCGGATCAGCCGGTTGAGACTGATCAGGATGTCGACGAGGGCCAGGCCGACGATGATCGACGACATGACCGAGGTGTATTCGAATGCGCTCACGCCGCTCCCCCGAACCGCTGCGGGAGTCTAGGCCGGTTGCACCACGTCCGCCAAGAGGCCGCCTACTGGGGCCGGATGACCATGCAGGTGACGCGGCGCTCGGCCAGGGTGGCGCAGGCCGCTTGGGCCGCCTGTTCGCTCATGCCGGTGAAGCGTGAGCGGTACCAGCCCTCGGCGTTCTGGACGGTGCGTTCGGCGGCGGTGAACTGACTGCGGAAGCGGCGATTGACCTCGGTCAGCCAGTCGCGGGCGACCGTTTCGTCACGGAAGGCGCCGACCTGGACGGCCCAGCGGCCGGCGGGCGCGCGGGCCGGCTCTCGCGGGCGAGGGGGGGGCGGCGTGGGGCGGGCGGGGCTGCCTCCGCCGCCGTTCAGGGATGCGGTGACGTCCGATGGTGCGCCGCCGCGCATCAGCGAGGCCACGGTGCGGCTTTCCGACGGGGCAGGGACCGTCCGCTCCGGCTGGGGCGGGGTCGCCGGAAGCGAGGCGTAACTGACGGCGGTCGAACCGCTGTCGCCGTCCTCCTCGGCTTCGTCGGCGGCGGAGGCGTACTGGACAGGGGCCGAATTGTCCGAGCCGATGCCGAAGCCGCGCTGCTCGAAGAAGGTCTGGGCGATCTGGATGGGCTGGCCGGCGCGGCGCAGGCGCTCGACCTCGAAGCCGGTGTCCATCAGTTGGGCGACGTGGGCGTTACGGCTGGCCACCTTCTGGCCGCCGAGAACGACGGTGATCAGGCGACGCCCGTCACGCACCGCCGAAGCGACCAGATTGTAGCCCGACGCCCGGATATAGCCGGTCTTCATGCCGTCGTAGCCGTTGCCGCCGAGCAGCAGGCCATTGGTGTTGCGGTACAGCCGGCCCTGATAGGTCCAGTCGTGCAGCCCGAAATAGCGGTAGTACTGCGGATAGTCGCGCATCACGGCGCGGGAGAGCACGGCGAGGTCGCGGGCGGTGGTGATCTGGCGATCGTCCGGCAGGCCGTTCGGATTGACGTAGTTGGTGCGGGTCATCCCGAGTTCGCGGGCCTTGCGCGTCGCGCGGACCGCGAAGGCGTCCTGCGAGCCTCCGACATGCTCGGCGATGGCCATGGCCATGTCGTTGGCGCTGCGCACCGCCGTCGCCTTCATGGCGTCATCGAGGGTGATGGTCTGTCCGGCGGCGAGCCCCAGCTTCGACGGCGGCTGGCTGGCGGCGAGGGAGGAGACGGTGATCACGTCGTCCAGCTTGACCTCGCCCTCGGCCAAGGCCTCGAACGTCAGATAGAGGGTCATGATCTTGGTGACCGACGCAGGGAAGCGCTGCGCGTCGGCATGACGAGCGAACAGCACCTCGCCGGTTTCTGCATCGACGACGATGGCGGCGTAGCGCGTGTTTTCCGAAGACTGGGCCACCACCGGAGCCGTGGTCGGGACCACGGCCAGCGAGACCACGAGCATCAGCGACAGCAATCCGCGGCGGATCAGGGAGAAGATCGGCAAGCGCAGGCCTCATACATTCATAAGCGCGACGGCGGCCCCACCACGCGACGCTGACGAAAGGCTAACATGCGTCATCGGGGTTTCGTGAGGGTAAACAAGCCGTCAACGGATTTGTGAAGCCTGCTCGCCTGAGAGGAGCTGATGTGCCTTGTTATTGTGCAGTGCACAAAATGTCCTTGACCTTCCTTCGCACTTGCACCATATGAGCCTTCGTCGCGGTGGGATTTCTCGTCCGCGGAACAACTCACAAGCGGCCAAGCCGCGACAGGTTCAGGAGCAATACCATGGCCGACAGCGCCGAAACCGTGAAGAAGACCGTCGAAACCGCGACCGCCCAGGTCAAGGCTTCGGCCCAGACCGCCCAGGCCCAGGCCGAGAAGATCCAGGCCGCCGGCGCCCAGGCGTTCCGTGAAGCCGCCGACAAGTCGGTCGCCGGCCTCGCCGAGCTGAACGTCGAAGGCAAGAAGAACCTCGAAGCCGTCGTCGCCTCGGCCACCGCCGCCCAGAAGGGCGTCGAGACCCTGTCGGCCCAGACCGTCGCCTACAGCAAGAAGTCCTGGGAAGACGGCGTCGCCGCCGCCCAGTCGCTGGCCCAGGCCCGTTCGGTCCAGGAAGCCCTCGAGCTGCAGACCAACTGGGCCAAGTCGGCCGCCGAAACCTATCTGGCGGAAGTCACCCGCATGACGGAAGTGATCACCGCTTCGGTCAAGGACAGCTTCAAGCCGATCAACGAGCGCGTCACCGCCTCGGTCGAAAAGTTCCAGGCCGCCCGCTAAGCCTGAACCGACAGTAAGCGTTCGAAGGGCCCCCGGAGCGATCCGGGGGCCCTTTTTGATTCCCGCGGTCGTCCGCGAGCCTTGCTGAGAAATTTCTCACGCAAGCTGTGACTGGACGCCGCTTCAAATCAGGCCATCATTCCCTATCTGTCCATCGACTCCCCAAATCACGGACAACGAATGCCGCCGTCACGTAAGGCCGGTGATCAGGATGGAGGCCTCGGGGCCGCCACCGTCACCGAAACCAAGCCGAAGCTTCAGAAGCCCTCGCTGTATCGGGTGCTGATCCTGAACGACGACTACACGCCGATGGAATTCGTCGTCTACGTGCTGGAGCGGTTCTTCCAGAAGAGCCGCGAGGACGCGACCCGCATCATGCTGCATGTGCACCAGCATGGCGTCGGGGTCTGCGGCGTCTTCACCTACGAAGTGGCCGAAACCAAGGTCGCCCAGGTGGTCGAGACGGCGCGCCGTCACCAGCACCCGCTGCAATGCACGATGGAAAAGGACTGAGAGGAACCTTCCAATGCCCTCATTTTCGCGTCCTCTCGAAGAGACCCTGCACCGCGCCGTCCACTATGCGAACGAGCGCCGGCACGAGTACGCCACTCTTGAACACCTGTTGCTCGCCCTGGTCGACGACCCGGACGCAGCCAATGTCATGACCGCCTGCAACGTCGATCTGGCCAGCCTGAAGACGGCGCTGACCCTGTACGTCGACACCGATCTGGCGGCGCTCGCCACCTCGGACGGCGAGGACGCCAAGCCGACGGCGGGCTTCCAGCGCGTGATCCAGCGCGCCGTGATCCACGTCCAGAGCTCCGGCCGCGAGGAGGTCACCGGCGCCAATGTGCTGGTCGCCATCTTCAGCGAGCGCGAGAGCCACGCCGCCTACTTCCTGCAGGAGCAGGACATGACCCGCTACGACGCGGTCAACTTCATCGCCCACGGCATCGCCAAGAAGGCGGGTGGAGAGACGCGTCCGGCACGTTCGGGCGCGAGCCCTGAGGACGCCGAGGACGCGGCGGCCGCCAAGACGGGCGGCGAGGCTCTCGAGGCCTATTGCGTCGATCTCAACGAGAAGTCGCGCAACGGCAAGATCGACCCGCTGATCGGCCGTCAGGCCGAGGTCGACCGCGCCATCCAGATCCTGTGCCGCCGCACCAAGAACAACCCGCTGCTGGTCGGCGATCCGGGCGTCGGCAAGACGGCGATCGCGGAAGGGCTGGCCCGCAAGATCGTCAACCACGAAGTGCCGGACGTGCTGGAAGGCGCGACCATCTACAGCCTCGACATGGGGGCGCTGCTGGCCGGCACCCGCTATCGCGGCGACTTCGAGGAGCGTCTGAAGCAGGTCGTCAAGGAACTGGAGACGCACGACAACGCCATCCTGTTCATCGACGAGATCCATACGGTGATCGGCGCGGGCGCGACGTCGGGCGGGGCCATGGACGCCTCGAACCTGCTGAAGCCGGCGCTGGCCTCGGGCAGCCTTCGCTGCATGGGCTCGACGACCTACAAGGAGTACCGCCAGCATTTCGAGAAAGACCGGGCGCTGGCTCGCCGCTTCCAGAAGATCGATGTCAACGAACCCACGGTCGACGACACGATCCGCATTCTGAAGGGGCTGAAGACCTCCTACGAAGGCCATCACAAGCTGCGCTACACGGACGCGGCGATCCGTACGGCGGTCGAGCTGTCGGCCCGCTACATGACGGACCGCAAACTGCCCGATAAAGCCATCGACGTGATCGACGAGGCGGGGGCGTCGCAGATGCTGCTGCCCGAGGCGAAGCGGAAGAAGGTCATCGGCCAGAAGGAGGTCGAGGCCGTCATCGCCCGCATGGCCCGCATCCCGCCGAAGTCGGTCTCGAAGTCCGACACCGAAGGGCTGCGCGAACTGGAGCGCGACCTGAACCGGGTCGTGTTCGGCCAGTCGTCGGCGATCGAGCAGGTCTCGGCGGCGATGAAGCTGGCGCGGGCCGGTCTGCGCGATCCGCAGAAGCCGATCGGCGCCTTCCTGTTCTCGGGTCCGACCGGCGTCGGCAAGACGGAGGTGGCGAAGCAACTGGCGTCGACCCTCGGCATCGAGATGCTGCGCTTCGACATGTCGGAATACATGGAGCGGCACACCGTCAGCCGGCTGATCGGCGCGCCTCCGGGCTACGTCGGACACGACCAGGGCGGGCTGCTGACCGACGCCGTCGACCAGCATCCGCACGCGGTGGTCCTGCTGGACGAGATCGAGAAGGCCCACCCGGACGTCTACAACATCCTGCTTCAGGTGATGGACAACGGGCAGCTGACCGACGCCATCGGCAAGAAGGTCGACTTCCGCAACGTGGTCCTGATCATGACCACCAACGCGGGCGCCGCCGACAACGCGCGAGCGGCCATCGGCTTCGGCCGGGGCAAGGTCGAGGGCGAGGACGAGAAGGCCATCCAGCGGCTGTTCGCGCCGGAGTTCCGCAACCGCCTCGACGCCATCGTGGCGTTCAAGGCGCTGGATGCCGATACGATCCGGTCGGTGGTGACCAAGTTCATCCTCCAGCTGGAAGCCCAGCTGGCGGACCGGAACATCACCATCGAGCTGACCGACGAGGCCAACGACTGGCTGGCCAAGAACGGCTTCGACGAACTGTATGGCGCGCGGCCTCTGGCCCGGGTCATCCAGGAACACATCAAGAAGCCGCTGGCCGACGACATCCTGTTCGGGCGTCTGACCCGCGGCGGGCATGTGAAGGTCGAGCTGAAGGACGGCAAGATCGTCTTCGACATCGCGGCCGCCACCGGCGCCCAGGTCAAGGCGGCCCGCGCCGCCGATCAGGTCGTCGACTAGTCGCGTACGCAGGACGAGAATGGAGAGGGCCCCGGTGGAAACGCCGGGGCCTTTTTCTTTGCGCCAGGCGGGGGCAAGGTCTCGGCGCAGCGGAGGAGGCGGGGATGAAGAGCGGCGCGGGGCTGACGGAGCGGCAGCGGAAATGGTTCGCCACCGTCGAGGCCAACTTCGAGAAGCAGACCGGGCGGCCGGTGGCGGTCTGGGTCGACATCCTGAAGGGGTGCCCCGAGGCGCGGCCGAAGGCGCAGGCGGCGTGGCTGAAGGCGACGCACGGGATCGGGGCCAACCACGCGGCCCACATCATCAGCGCGGCGCGGCCGGCGGACGCCATGGGCTGGGATGACGCCGAGGGGCTGCGGGCGGCGCTGTGGGCCGAGCCGCGGTCGCTGGCGATCCTGGAAGCGCTGGAGCGGTCGGCGGCCGGGGTGGAGGGCGTCATCTCCGGCCAGCGGAAGGGCTACACCTCCTTCAGCCGGGCGGTGCAGTTCGCGGCGGTCCGGCCGCTCAAGGGCGGCAAGGCGCTGCTGGGGCTCAAGCTGGATCCGGGCGCCTCGCCGAGGCTGGCCCAAGCGTTGCGGCGGGAGAGCTGGTCCGAGCGGCTGACGGCGGTGGTCGAGCTGGACGGGCCGGGGGCGGTCGATGCGGAGATCGGCCGCCTGTTCGCACAGGCGGCCGACAACGGCTGACTAGCGGCGGCGGCCCATGCTGCCGAGCAGGACGGCCAGGCCGGCGACGATGCCGGTGGTCAGCAGCGGCTTGCGGCGGGCAAAGTCGAGGCCCTGACGCGCCTTGTTCTGATACTCGACCGGAGCCTTGGCGACGAGGCCGTCGAGCCCGTCAATGACGCGGCCATAGGCGTCGAGCGCCTTGCCCTTCACCTCGTTGAGGCGGCCGTCGAGCTGCAGCTTGCTGTCGCCGGTGAGGCGGCCGGCGCCGTTCTGACTCTGGCCTTCCAGCTGGGTGGCGGCGCCGTCGATGCGTTGGTCGGTCATGGGGAAGCTCCTTTGATGGGGGAGGGGAGGATTGCGGGCTTAGCGCATGGCCGGGGCGGCGGTTCCGGGGCTGCGGCGAGGCGGCGCGGATAATTATACCCGGGTAATATTGACCGCGGAGTTTTACCCGGGTAAAACCAAAAAACACGGTCCGAAGCGTCCGTAGAGTCTGTTCTGTCCGCCCGATCTCCTCACGTCCCGGTCCTTCTCGACCTGCGGAAGGAGTGTAGCGGCGCCCTACGTCAAACGCGGTCGTGCCGCTGCCTGGAGTTCTTGATGTCCGTTCCCTCCGACCTGCCCGTCGTCGCCTTCGTCGGCGCCGAACGCATCGCCCGCGCCACCCTGGCCAAGGCCCTGCCGGCCATCCACGCCGCCGCCGCGGCGGGAGAGGCGGTGCTGGTGTTCGATCTGGTCGACGGCCGGGCTGTGGACCTCGACCTGCGGGGAGACATCTTCGAAGCCCTTGCGCGGCTCGGGCCGGCGCTGATTGAGGCCGAGGAGAAGCGCGGGCCGGGGCGGCCGAAACTGGGCGTCACGCCGCGCGAGGTCACCCTGCTACCGCGTCACTGGGACTGGCTGACGGCCCAGCCGGGCGGCGCCTCGGTGGCGCTGCGCAAACTGGTCGAGGGCGCGATGCGAGCCGGAGAAGGTCCGGACCGGGCGCGTCGGGCGAAGGAGAAGGCCTACCGCTTCATGACCGCCGTGGCCGGCGATTTGACGAACTACGAGGAGGCGACGCGGATGCTGTTCGCCGGCGACTGGACCGCGTTCGACGCGGCGGTGGAGGGGTGGCCGGAGGACGTGCGGGATACCGCGCGGGAGATGGCGGACGGGGCCTGGCGGAATGGCAACGGCTGATCCTTGTCCCCTTGCGGGAGAAGGTGGCAGCCGAAGGCTGACAGAAAAGGGGTCTCACCGGCGGTGCAAGTCAGTGACGACGGTGGACCGGCATGACCGGTGCGACCCCTCATCCGACCTCGCTTCGCTCGGCCACCTTCTCCCGCAAGGGGAGAAGGGAGGGGGTTACCCCACCTTCACCCGCGTCGACGCCTCCGGGAGATCCTCACCGAACGCTCGCTGGTAGAACTCCGCGATGGTCGGGCGCTCCAGTTCGTCGCACTTGTTCAGGAACGTCAGTCGGAAGGCCAGGCCGACATCGCCCGCGAAGATGATCGCGTTCTGGGCCCAGGTGATGACCGTCCGGGGCGACATGACCGTCGAGATGTCGCCGTTCATGAAGGCGTTGCGGGTCATGTCGGCGACGCGGACCATGGCGGCGATGCGGCGCTTGCTCTCGGCGTCGGACCACTCGGGCACCTTGGCGGCGACGATCTCGGCCTCGACGTCGTGGTCGAGGTAGTTGAGCGTGGTGACGATGTTCCAGCGGTCCATCTGGCCCTGATTGATCTGCTGGGTGCCGTGATAGAGGCCCGAGGTGTCGCCGAGGCCGATGGTGTTGGTGGTGGCGAACAGGCGGAAGAATTTGTTCGGGCGGATGACGCGGTTCTGGTCGAGCAGGGTCAGGCGACCCTGGGCCTCGAGCACGCGCTGGATGACGAACATCACGTCGGGGCGGCCGGCGTCGTATTCGTCGAAGACCAGCGCGATCGGGCGCTGGATGGCCCAGGGCAGCATCCCCTCGCGGAATTCGGTGACCTGTTTGCCGTCCTTGAGGACGATGGCGTCCTTGCCGACCAGATCGATGCGGCTGACGTGGGCGTCGAGGTTGACGCGGACCATGGGCCAGTTGAGGCGGGCGGCGACTTGCTCGATGTGGGTCGACTTGCCGGTGCCGTGATAGCCCTGGACCATGACGCGGCGGTCGAAGCTGAAGCCGGCGCAGATGGCCAGGGTCGTCTGCGGATCGAAGCGGTAGGCGTCGTCGACCTCGGGCACATGCGCGTCGCGCTCGTCGAACAGCGGCACAGTCATGTCCGAGTCGATGCCGAACACCTCGCGCACGGTGGCGCGGCGGTGCGGCTCCATGGTCAGCAGAGCGTCGGGGGTAGCCCCGAGAATGTTGTCGGCGGGGGAGGTCATCCGCTTCCCTTATAAAGCCGCGCGGGCGGGGTCCAGCGCCGCCTTTGGAGAGTGTCGCATAACGGCGCTTTACAGCCGCGCTTGATGCGAGTAATAACTGACTGGTCAGTTAGAAAGAACCGTCATGTTGCCTCCCGGCGAACCGAAATTCCGGCGCAGACCCGCCGACCGACCGGCCGAAATCCTGTCCGCAGCGCTGGAGGTGTTCGCCGAGCGCGGCTTCCAGGCTGCGCGGCTGGAGGAGGTGGCGAAGCGCGCCGGCGTGTCGAAGGGCGCGCTGTATCTGTATTTCGAAACCAAGGCGGACCTGTTCCGGGCCGTGGTCACGGATGCCGTTTCCCCGAACCTGGAGAATGTGAAGGCGCTGGCGTCGTCCCCCGTGCCGTTCGAGCAGGCGGTGCGGATGGGCGTCGGCATGCTGGCCCGCAAGGTGGTCACCGACCGGCGCATCACGGGCGTGGTCAAGCTGGTCATCGCCGAAAGCCGCAACCACCCCGAACTGGCGACCATCTGGCACGAGACGGTGGTCGAGCCGGGGATCACCCTGCTGAGCGGCCTGATCGCGGCGGCGCAGGCGCGCGGCGAGATCCGGCCCGGCGATCCGCGCCTGTACGCCTTCGGCCTGATGGGCCCGATGGTCCTGTCGATGGTGTGGCGGGAGACGTTCGAACCGATCGGCGCGAAGCCGCTCGACGTGCCAGCGCTGGCGGAACAGCACCTCGATACGGTCCTGAAGGGGATGAGGCCATGACGCGCCCGAAACTGAGCCCGAGGCCCGTGGCGGCCGTCGCGGCCGTCGCCGTGGTCGCGGCGGCGGGATGGTTCTTCTTCCTGCGCGGCGACGAGGCGCGGACCCTGACCGGTTATATCGAGGGCGAGCGGGTCTATCTTGCCGCGCCGGTCTCGGGCTCGGTGTCGGCGCTGTATGTCCGCGAGGGCGGACGGGTGGCGGCGGGCGGGCGGACCTTCCTGATCGATCCGCAGGTGCAGCGGGCGCAGGCGGACAGCGCGGCGGCGGCGGTCGGCGCGGCCGAGGCGCGGGCGGAGGACCTGAGAAAGGGCCAGCGGGCCGAGGAGCTGTCGGTGTTCGACGCCGAACTTCTGGCGGCGCAGGCGAACCAGCGCGAGGCAGATGCGGAGTATGCGCGCATCGAGCCGCTGGTGCGGCGCGGCATCTATGCGCCGGCGCGGCTGGATCAGGTGCGGGCGGCGCGCGACGCGGCCCGGGCCCAGACGGCGGCGGTGCGGCGGCGGCGCGAGGTGGCGACGCTGGGCGCGCGTCAGGACGCGGTGGCCCAGGCCGAGCAGCAGGCGCGGCAGGCGGCGGGCGGACTGAGCGAGGCGCAGGCGCGTCTGGGTCAGCTGGCGCCCGCGGCCCCGGCGGCGGCGCGGGTCGAGGAAGTGTTCTATCGGCCCGGCGAATGGGCCCCGGCCAATACGCCGGTCATGGCACTGCTGCCGGATAACGAGGTCAAGCTGGTCTTCTTCGTGCCCGAGGCGGAGATGGGTCGATACCGGCCCGGGCGGTCGGTGCGGTTCGACTGCGACGGCTGCGCCTCGCCGGGCAGCGCGCGGATCACATGGGTAAGCCCGCGGCCGGAGTTCACGCCGCCGATCCTGTACAGCAAGGGCAGCCGCGACCGGCTGGTCTATCGCGTCGAGGCCCTGCCGGCGAACGCCGCGACGCTGAACCCCGGCCTGCCGGTGGATGTGATGGCGATCGGACCAAACCCATGAGCGGCAGCCGCAAATCGACTCCCCTTCCCCTCGAGGGGGAAGGGGTTGGGGGTAGGGGTGGTGGCAGTCCGTTGCCGGATATGGCGCGGGAGGCGGCGTCGAGTGATGCTGCGAGCCCATCAGCGCTCTCCCGGAAGCATCCTGCCTCCACCCCCTCCCAACCCTCCCCCCTCGAGGGGGAGGGCTCTGAGAAGGTCATCGACGTGCGCGGACTGAACAAGTCGTTCGGCGCCCTGCGTGCGGTGAAGGATTTCGGGATCAGGGTTGAGCGGGGGCGCATCTGCGGCTTCCTCGGGCCCAACGGCGCGGGCAAGACGACGACGCTGCGGATGCTGTGCGGCCTGCTGACGCCAGACAGCGGCGAGGGCACGGTGCTGGGCTATGACGTGATGAAGCAGTCGCAGGCGATCAAACGCCGCGTCGGCTATATGACGCAGAAATTCTCGCTCTACGAAGACCTGTCGATCGAGCAGAACCTGACCTTCACGGCGCGGGTGCACGAGCTCGACCGGCGGCGCGAGCGGGTGCAGGCGGCGCTGGACCGGCTGAGGCTGACCGAGCGGCGGGCGCAGCTGGCGGGCAATCTGTCGGGCGGCTGGAAGCAGCGGCTGGCGCTGGCGGCGGCGACGCTGCACGGGCCGGACCTGCTGCTGCTGGACGAGCCGACCGCGGGGGTGGACCCGGAGGCGCGGCGGACGTTCTGGGACGAGATCCACGCCCTGGCGGCCGAGGGCATGACGGTGCTGGTGTCGACCCATTACATGGACGAGGCCGAGCGCTGTCACGAGATCGCCTATGTGATGGGCGGCCGGACGCTGGCGCGCGGCACGGCCGACGAGGTGATCGACAGTTCGGGGCTGGTGACCTTCCATGCCGAGGGGCCGGGCGCCGACCGGCTGGGCCGCGAGCTGCGCGACCGGCCGGGGGTGGAGATGGCGGCGGCCTTCGGGACCGTGCTGCATGTGTCGGGCCGTGATCGGGCAGGGCTGGAAGCGGCGATCGCGCCGTATCGCCAGCCGCACCTGAACTGGACCGAGACGCGGCCGACGCTGGAGGATGTGTTCATCCAGCTGATCCACGACATCGACGCGGAAAAGGCGAAGGCGGCCTGATGCTGTCCCTGACCCGCACCTGGGCGGTGATGTCCAAGGAGTTCGTGCAGCTGACGCGCGACCGGCTGACCTATGCGATGATCCTGCTGCTGCCGATCGTTCAGCTGCTGCTGTTCGGCTATGCGATCAACGACGACCCGCGGCACCTGCCGACGGCGGTGCTGGTGCAGGACAACGGGGCGTTCTCGCGCTCGATCCTGACGGCGATGAACAACTCGGGCTATTTCGACATAAGCGTGCAGGCGCGGAGCCAACACGAGCTGGACCGGGCGTTGGAGCGCGGCGAGGTGCAGTTCGCGGTGATCATCCCGGCGGACTTCACCGAGCGGGTGGTGCGGGGCGATGCGGCGCAGGTGCTGGTCGAGGCAGACGCCACCGATCCGTCGGCGACCTCGGGCGCGGTGGCGGCCTTGGCCAGCCTGCCCACGCAGGCGCTGACGCGGGACCTGACCGGACCGCTGGCGGCGCGGCGGCCGGGGAGCGCGCCCTTCGAGGTGGTCGTGCACCGGCGCTACAACCCCGAAGCCATCACAGCCTACAACATCGTGCCGGGGCTGCTGGGCGTGATCCTGTCGATGACGCTGGTGATGATGACGTCGCAGGGGATGGCGCGCGAGCGCGAGCGGGGCACGATGGAGAGCCTGCTGTCGACGCCGGTGCGGCCGCTGGAGGTGATGGTCGGCAAGCTGGCGCCCTATGTGCTGGTCGGCATGCTGCAGGCGGCGGTCATTCTGGTGATGGCGCGGGTGCTGTTCGACGTGCCGATGAGCGGGGGGTGGCTGGCGCTGATCCTCGGGCTGATGCTGTTCATCATCGGCTCGCTGGCGCTGGGTTTCCTGATCTCGACCGTCGCCAAGACGCAGCTGCAGGCCATGCAGATGAGCTTCTTCTACATGCTGCCGTCGATCCTGCTGTCGGGCTTCATGTTCCCGTTCCGGGGCATGCCGGAGTGGGCGCAGGCGATCGGCGTGACGGTCCCCGTGACCCATCTGCTGCGGGTCGTGCGGGGATCGCTGCTGAAGGGCGTCGGGCTGGAGAACGCCGGCCCCAGCCTGTTCGCCCTGGCGCTGTTCGTGCTGGTGGTCGGGACGCTGGCGATGCTGCGCTACCGGACCACGCTGGACTAGGCCGCGGTCAGCTTGACGTCGACGTTGCCGCGGGTCGCGTTGGAGTAGGGGCAGACCTGATGGGCCTTCTGGATCAGGTCGTCGATGACGGACTGGTCGAGGCCGTGATCGGTGACGGTCAGCTCGACGTCCAGATTGAAGCCTTCGCCGCGGGTGTTCTTGCCGAAGCCGATGCCGGCGGAGACTTTCGTATCGGGGCCGACCGGGGTTCCGGCCTTGCCGGAGACCAGCCGCAGGGCGCCGAGGTAGCAGGCGGCGTAGCCGGTGGCGAAAAGCTGTTCCGGGTTGGTCCCGTCGCCGCCCTTGCCGCCCATCTCGGTCGGGACGGACAGGCGGACGTCGATCTTGCCGTCGTCGGTGGCGGAACGGCCTTCGTCACGGCCGCCGCCCGAGGCGGTGGCGTGGGCGCGGTAGAGGACTTCCATGGCGGGTCTCCTGCTAGGGGAGGCCATAGCTAGGCATTAAGCGCGGTGGCGCTAGGCCAGACCGGCCTTCTTCAGCGTCTTGTAGGCCTTGATGACGTTCTGCAGCTTGGCCTCGGCGCCGCGGTCGCCCTTGTTCAGATCGGGGTGGAAGCGTTTCAGCAGCTCGTGATAGCGCACCTTGATGGCCTTCTTGTCGGTACGGGCGTCGAGGCCGAGGTCGGCGAGGGCGGCGCGCTCCAGCTTGCCGATGCGCAGGTCGTCCTCGCCGCCGGGACCGGCCTGCTCCTTCATACGGCGGCCGAACAGGCCGAAGCTGTCGCGCCAGCTGCCGGCGCCGGTGGTGTTCGACGTGCCGAGCTTGGAGGCGAAGGCGGCGGCCTCGCGGGTGAATTTGCCGGCCTTCATCTCCCAGGTCGGACGACCGCCGGTCATGGCCTCGTCTTCCTGCGCCGCGCGGACCTCGCCCTCCGACATGCCGGCGTAGAAATTCCAGCCCTTGTTGTACTCGCCCGCGTGGCGCTGACAGAAGTCGTAGAAGTCGTTCAGCCGCTCGCGGGACTTGGGCGCGCGGGCCGTGGCGGCGGCGCGGCACTCGGGCCACTGGCACGGCTTCTCGCCCGGCTTGAGGTGCAGGACGTCGGCTTCCGCCGCCTCCTCCTCGGGCTTGGGCGGCTTGATCCGCATATCCTTGAAGCGCGGCTTGTATTGAAAGGCGGATGACATCGCACGAAGTGTAGGGTCGAATTGGTCACCAACAAGGACAAGCGCATGCCGGAAGGCCCGATCGCGACGATTATTCGCGAAAAACTGACGGCGGGACTGTCGCCGGCGGCTCTGGAGATAGAGGACGACAGCGGCCGGCACGCCGGGCACCACCACGAAGGCGGGGTCGACGGACGGGCCGGGGGCGAGAGCCACTTCAACGTGACCGTGGTGTCTGCGGCCTTCGAAGGGCAGGGGCGGGTGCAACGTCAGCGAGCAGTCAACGCCCTGCTGCGCGAGGAACTGGCGGGACCGGTGCACGCCCTGTCGATCCGGGCCCTGACGCCTGCGGAAGCCTCGCAGGCCTGACCGCGGCGCTCCGCGAACGCTGTCACCGGACAGCGTCAGCGTTCACCTCGTCTTAGAGACTTGCCCATAGCGTTCGCCCGGGATTGTTTGGGAGCCGGGGCGCGCAATGGTCGAATCCGACGGAATCACGAAGCCGGTTACCGGCGAACCGGGTTCCGGCGAAGCGGCCCAGGCCCTGCGCGCGATCCTGCAGACCCAGTACCTCCGCTATATGATCATTTCGAGCTGGGCCGTGGGCCTGCTCGCGGTCGTCGGGCCGATGCCTGCGATCCTGTGGTTCTGCGGCACGATCGCGGCCGGGGCGCTGCGGGGGGCGGTCGAGAAGCGCATCAGCGAGCGCGTGGGCGCGGGCTGGGGCCTGATCTTCCCGGCGGTAGCCACCGCCACCACCGCCGCATGGGCCACCGCGCCGCTGATGGCGTGGTTCTCGGGGCATCCGTTCGGACAGCCTCTGGCCATGACCCTGCTGGTGTCCGGCTATGTGCTGGTGTTCGCCCAGCTGCGCAGCTCGCCGAAGCAGGCGGTGGTCATTTCGTCGCCGTACAGCGTCGCCGCGGCGGCGATCGCCATGTCTCTGTGGGGCACGGACCTGTTCTGGGCCTTCGTCGGCACGGTGCCGTTCACGGCCGCCGGTCTGATCGTGCTGGTGCTGATGACCATGCTGCGGGAGGAACGGATCCGCGCCTTCCAGGAGCATCAGGCCCATCTGATCGAGGAACTGGAGTCCGCCCGCGACCGCGCCAATGCGGCCAGCGAGGCCAAGTCGAGCTTCCTTGGCGTTATTTCTCACGAGCTGCGCACGCCGATGAACGGCGTCCTCGGCGCGGCCCAGCTACTGGGCGCGACCCGGCTGGAGCCGACGCAGCGCGAATATCTGTCGATCATCCGCAACTCGGGCGACAATCTCCTGAGCCTGCTGAACGACATCCTCGACATGACCAAGATCGAGGCCGGCAAGATGACCTTCGAAATGGTCGACGTCTCGGTCGAGGATTTGCACAAGCGGGTCACCGGACCCTTCCAGGCCCAGGCGGAAGCCAAGGGCCTGACCTTCTCGGCTCATTTCGAGGGCGATGCGCCCGCGGTTGTGCGCGGCGATCCGCTGCGCGTCTGCCAGGTGATCCACAACCTGCTGTCCAATGCGGTGAAGTTCACCGACGCGGGCGACGTCACCTATACGGTCCGCTCCGAGCGGCTGGCTGACGATCGGGTTCGCTTCGACTTCGCGGTCCGGGATTCCGGCGCGGGGATTTCGCCCGAGGATCTGGCGCGGCTGTTCCAGCCCTTCACCCAGGTCGACGCCTCGTCGACGCGCCGTTTCGGCGGCACGGGCCTCGGCCTGACGATTTCGCGGCGCATGGCCAACATCATGGGCGGCGACATCACGGTGCAATCGACGGTCGGGGAGGGATCGACCTTCACCTTCAGCGTCGAGGCCGACGTCGTGGAATGGTCGCGCGAGGAAGCCGCCGCGCCCATCGCCGCCGAGATCGAGGACGGCCGCGCCCTCAGCGTGCTGGTCGTCGAGGACCACCCGGTCAACCGCATGATCCTCGAGGCCTGGATGAGTTCGGCGGGGCATAGCTCTTCGACCGCCGAGAACGGGCAGATCGCCCTTGAGATGGCCGAGGGCCAGAAGTTCGACCTGATCGTCATGGACGTGAACATGCCGGTGATGGACGGCCTGACCGCCACGCGGGGCATCCGGGCCGGCGACGGCGCCAATGCCGAGACGCCGATCGTCGTCCTGTCGGCCTCGGCGCGGACCGAGGATCACGAAGCGGGCCTGGACGCGGGCGCCGACGCCTATCTGAACAAGCCGATCGACTTCGCCGCCCTGGCCCAGGTCATGAACCGCGTCGGCGGAGGCCGGGCCGCCCTGCGAGCCATGATCGGCGTCGAGCAGGCCCAGGCGGCCTGATAGCGAGACGGCAATCGCGTTCGAAACGCGACGGTGATCTGAACGACAGGTGAGCAGGCCCGTTCAGATGCGGCTCAAGGGGCGGAGTCCAGAGTGCGGGCAAGTCGAAATCGTTCGGCCGCACCCGGAGACACCCCATGAAGAAGGCTCTCACCGCCGCCCTTGCCGCCACCCTCGCGATGACCTCGCTTGGCGTGGCTTCCGCCGCCGAAGCTCAGTCGCGCGGCAACTACGAACAGCGCCAAGACCGTCGTGACGATCGTCGCGACGACCGCAATGATCGCCGCGAATGGCGTCAGGACCAACGCGAAGACCGCCGCGATGCGCGTCAGAACCAACGGGCCTACGCCCAATGGCAGCAGGCGCAACGCCGCTACAACGCCGGCCGCTACCAAGCGCCCCGCGGCTATGCGGTCCGTCAGTGGAGCTACGGCCAGCGCATGCCGTCCTACTACCGCTCGAACCAGTACGTCGTGAGCGACTACGGCCGTTACGGCCTGCGTCAGCCGCCCCGCGGCTACCACTACGTCCGCAGCGGCAATGACGTGGTCCTCACCGCCGTCGCCACCGGCCTGATCACCGCCGTCATCGCGGGCCTGTTTAACTAAGGCATCTGAGTAGGCCTAACGCGCTTCGCGCTGCTTGAGGCCGATCAGAGACAGCGACTGCGCCCCGGAAGGAGACTTCCGGGGCGTTTTCGCGTTTGAAGACGGAATGCGCGCCTTCGCCGAACTGCTGGACCGCCTGTCGCTGACGGCCTCGCGCAACGCGAAGCTGGTGCTGCTGCGCGATTATCTGCGGACCACGCCGGACCCGGACCGCGGCTGGGCGCTGGCGTCGTTGACCGGCGATCTGACGTTCGACGCGGCCAAGCCGGCGATGATCCGCAAGGCGGTGGAGGCGCGGGTCGACCCGGTCCTGTTCGGCTGGTCGCATGACTACGTCGGCGATATGGCCGAGACGGTGGCGCTGATCTGGCCGCGCGACCCAAACTATCGGGCCAACCGCGAGCCGGAACTGGGAGAGGTGGTCGAGGCCCTGCGCACCGCCTCGCGCGGCGAGGTGGCAGGCCTGCTGGAAGGCTGGCTGGATGCGCTGGAACCCAAGGGACGGTGGGCGCTTCTGAAACTGATGACCGGCGCGTTGCGCGTTGGCCTGTCCGCCCGGCTCGCCAAGACCGCGGCGGCTATGATGCGTCCGGACGCCGTCAGCGAGCCGCCCGATCCCGAGGGCGGGGAGACGACCCGGGCGCTGGAGCCGGTCGAGGCGTCCGACATCGAGGAAATCTGGCACGCCCTGTCGCCCCCCTACGCCGACCTGTTCGCCTGGCTTGAGGGGCGGGCGGACAAGCCCAGCGGCGACGCGCCCGGGCGGTTTCGACCCGTCATGCTGGCGGTCGCGATCGACGAGGCGGTGGATTTCGCGAAGCTGGACCCCGATGACTACGCCGCTGAATGGAAATGGGACGGGATCCGTGTGCAGGCGGTGCTGGAGGGCGGGACGGCCAAACTCTATTCCCGGACGGGAGACGAGATATCGGGCGCCTTTCCGGACGTGATGACGGGGTTGGCGTTTGAGGGCGCCGTCGACGGCGAACTGGTGGTGTGGCGGGACGGCGGGGTGGCTCCGTTCGGAGACCTGCAGCAGCGGCTGAACCGCAAGACCGTGGATGCGAAGATGATGGACGCCTTCCCCGCCGCCATCGTCGCCTATGATCTGCTGGCCGAGGGCGGCGAGGACCTGCGGCCGCTGCCGCTGCGCGATCGCAGGGTCCGGCTGGAGGCGTTGGTATCGGGCGGGGGAGGGGCGCGGCTGCATCTCTCACCGGTCGTGCCCCATGCGAACTGGGAGGAACTGGCGGTCCTGCGCGCCGACCCGCCGGTCGGGGCGGCAGCCGAGGGGCTTATGCTCAAGCGCTGGGACAGCCCCTATGTCGCCGGCCGTCCGAAGGGGCCGTGGTTCAAGTGGAAGCGCGATCCGCACGTCATCGACGCGGTGTTGATGTACGCCCAGCGCGGGCACGGGAAGCGGTCCAGCTTCTATTCGGACTACACCTTCGGCGTCTGGACCGAGGAGGGGGCGCTGACGCCGGTGGGCAAGGCCTATTTCGGCTTCACCGACGAAGAGCTGAAACAGCTCGACAAGTTCGTGCGGGACCACACGGTCGAGCGCTTCGGACCGGTGCGCTCGGTGCGGGCGGAGCGCGATTTCGGCCTGGTGCTGGAGATCGCCTTCGAAGGGCTGAATCGGTCGACGCGCCACAAATCCGGAGTGGCGATGCGGTTTCCGCGCGTCAGCCGCATCCGCTGGGACAAGCCGGCGCGCGAGGCGAACACGCTGGACGATGTGATGGATCTGCTCGACGCGCTGGAGAGCGGCGGCGGGCGGGTCGCTCAGCTGGCAGGCTGAGGCTCTCGCGGCGCTTTGCGGAACCGCCAGTCGCGGTCCGTCCGGCCGGTGATCCCCACAAGCTGGAGGAAGGTGACCACCAGAACGGCGGCGCCTGCCAGTTCACCCGTCTCAAGCATCGGAGCCGCCTCGATGAGGAGGGGCAGGACGGTCCATTGGGCGGGGAAGGGCATCACGTTGACGTTCGGATCGGCCTTGAGGTGGGGGCAATAGCGGAGGGAGCGGTCCACGCAGGCCTTGTGCAGCGGGGCGATGGAGCCGGCGTCGATCACGACACGCCGATCCTCGATGTCACGCGACAGGCCCACCGCCTTGCCCGCCCGGCGCAGCAGTCCGGCCGGCGTCTGGCGCGCCACCTGGGTCCAGCGGTCGCCTGCTTGGGTCGGCTGACCGCACATGGGGCAGAGCATGCGAAGAACCGTCTGGCGCTGACGAACGAGGTGGTTCTGCGAATACTGGGGCCGACCGAAACCCGCCGCGTCCGTCTGCACGAGGGCGGGACGGCCGGCGACAGTGGCGCAGGGCCGGACGCCGATGACGGTCTCTTCCGTCCAGCTGGTCACCCACGGCACATCCACGCCGACAGCCAGAGCCGATTTCTTCATAGTCCCCCCGCGTGACAGTGCCCCGAGCCTTTGCCCCTTGGGTGGCGAAGACAATCCAGCGATGAACGCCCGAAGACATTTACGGCTCCGCCGGGGTTCCAATCCGCGGCGCGCGCGTTAGACCCGCCGCATGTCGAGCCTGCCCCTGCCTCTCACCAATGTCGTCGCCGCCGGACAGAAGGCCGCCGCCGTCGACGCGGCCATGATCACCAAGTTGACGGACATGGCCGGCGACTTCGCCATCAACCTGGCCGTCGCCCTGCTGATCCTCGTGGTGACGGTGTTCGCCTCGCGCTGGGCCTCGCGGCTGACCCGCCGGGCGCTGTCGAAGGTGCGCGGCTTCCGCCACGACCCGACGGTGCTCAGCTTCGCCGTGCAGGTGGTGCGGGTGCTGGTGCTGATCATCGGCTTCATCGCCGTGCTGCAGCGGCTGGGCGTGCAGACCACCTCGATCATCGCCGTTCTGGGCGCCGCCTCATTGGCGGTCGGACTGGCCCTGCAGGGCACGCTGTCGAATGTGGCGGCGGGGGTGATGCTGCTGATCCTGCGGCCCTATCGCGTGGGCGACCTGATCGACGTCGGCGGGCGGGTCGGCAAGGTGCAGCGGCTGGACCTGTTCATGACCCAGATGTCCGACGCCAACAACGTGAAGATTGTGGTGCCCAACTCGAAGGTGTTCGGCGACACCATCATGAACCTGTCGGGCCAGAAGACCCGGCGGATGGAGCTGAAGATCGGGGTGGGCTACGGCGACAATCTGAACACGGCGCGTCAGGCGCTGGTCGGCGCGGCATCGGCGCACGGCAAGATTCTGCCGGACCCGGCTCCGTGGGCAGGTGTGACAGCCCTGCTGGACAGCTCGGTTGAGATGACGCTGCAGGCGTGGACCAAATCCGAGGACTACTGGCAGACGCGGGCCGACGTGCTTCAGGCCGCCAAGGAGGCGCTGGACGCCGCCGGCGTCGAAATTCCCTTCCCGCATCAGGTCGCGGTGCCCTATGGCGACGCGGAGGACGTGCTGCCGGTGGTGCGGGTGCTGAAGGAGACCGACGAGGACGGTCGGACCTCCAGCGATCCGTCGCCCGGCGACGCCCATGTCGACAGCAGCGAGGGGTAGGTCGTGCGTTACGACTTCGGTTCGGACAATACGGCGGGGATGGCCCCGGCGGCGCTGCAGGCGCTGATCGAGGCCAACGACGGCTTCGCCCGCGCCTATGGCTCCGACGAGATCACAGCCCGGGCCGCCGACCAGATCCGCCGGCGGCTCGATGCGGACGCGGAAATCCGGTTCGTCTTCTCGGGCACGGCGGCGAACGCCATCGCCCTGTCGATGCTGGCCTGGCCGCACGAGGCGGTGCTGGCGCACCATGCGGCGCATGTTTGCACGGACGAGACGGGCGCGCCGGGCTTCTTCGGCTCGGGCGTGGGCCTGATCGGCCTGCCCGGGTTTTCGGGCAAGATCGACCTGGTGACGCTGAACGCGGCGCTGGAGGAGCCCGAGGTGGGCCATCGCCAGCCTCCGGCGGCGCTGAGCCTGACCCAGTCGACCGAATACGGGACCGTCTACACCGAGGAGGAGCTGCGCCACCTGATCGAGCCGGTGAAGCTGAAGGGCTGCGGCGTGCACATGGACGGGGCGCGGCTGGCCAATGCGGCGGCGGCGGGGTTCGACCTGACCAATATCGCGCGGTTGGGCGTCGATGTGCTGGTGTTCGGCGGGGCCAAGGCGGGGGCGAACTGCACCGAGGCCATCGTCATGTTCGACAAGTCGCTGGCCCGGCGGATCGACAACCGGCTGAAGCAGGCGGGGCAGACGGCATCCAAGGCCCGATATCTGGCGGCGCCGTTCCTGGGCCTGCTGGAGAGCGGCGCCTGGGAAGACGGGGCGGCCCACGCCAATCTGATGGCGCAGCGGCTGGCGGACGGAATCCTGGCGGGTTCGAGCTTCATCCTGGCTCACCCGGTGGAGGCAAACGCCGTGTTCGTGCGCATGCCGCCGGCGGCGCACCAGCGCCTGAACGACATGGGCTGGGCCTGCTACCGGTTCGACGACGGCTCGGTCCGCTTCGTCTGTTCCTGGGCGACGACGGTGGAAGCGGTCGACGAGCTTCTGGACGCAATTTCGCGGGTCTGATACGCAACCAAAAGTCGGGAAGCCGACTTTTCCGTATCAGCTTCGGTGCGCCGCAGAGGATTGGGCAGCGTATGTCGAAGTCGCCGAGAGATCAGGATATGCCGCCGGTGGACAAGGCTTTGCGCGACGCTTTCGAGACGGTGGAGTCCGAAGGGATTCCCGCGCCGATCGCGGACCATGTCGAGCGGCTGATCGACGGGCAGGAAAGCGCCGACGAGCGGCACTGACCGTCAGGCTTCGCCGCGCGGCATGTCCATGGCTTCGGCCAGACGGTTGCGGGCGCGGTTGACCCGGCTTTTGATCGTCCCGAGGGCGCAGCCAGCGATTTCGGCGGCTTCCTCGTAGGACAGGCCGGCGGCGCCGACCATGACGATGGCCTCGCGGTGCTCGGGCGGCAGGTCGTCGAGCGCCGTCTTGAGGGCGCTGAGCTCCACCGTCCATTCCTGATTGCCCTCGGCGGTCAGGCGGGCGGCGTGGTGCCCGTCCTCGTCGGCCACTTCGCGGCTGCGCTTGGCGACGGAGGAGTACCAGGAGTTCCGCAGGATGGTGAAGAGCCAGGCGCGGAGGTTGGTGCCCGGCTCGAACCGCTCGCGGTAGGTCCAGGCCTTGGTCAGGGTCTCCTGAACCAGATCGTCGGCGTCCGCACCGTTGCGGGACAGCGACCAGGCGAAGGCCCGGAGCGACGGGATACGGGCCGTTACCGCCTCGCGCCAGTCGGTGCGATCGACGATGCCGCCGGGGGCGTCTGAGCCGGTCTCCTGGCTCTCCAAAGGCGCACTGGGCAGCGACATGCTGACAAGCTCTCAATAAAGCGGAATGTCACCGTAAATCAGGGACGTGCGATCAGAACGCCTGCTCGGCTGGACCGTTCCGCTGGACAGCCCGCGTTGTGCATGGAACAAAACGGGACCAGCAGCCGTTGTTCCGAACCGGTTTTTCTGGCCGGGAGGGAGGGGTCCTCATGAGCGCATTCAGCCCGGCCTCGGCGACGCGGGACAGCCGGCTCGATGAGTTCCGGCGGGTCCGTTCGGCCATGCCTGCGCTGGCCAAGGGGCTCAGTGCAGAAGACCTGGCGGCGCAGTCGATGCCCGACTGCAGCCCCGGCAAATGGCATCTGGCGCACACCAGCTGGTTCTTCGAGGCGATGATCTTGGGCGAGGAGCCGGGCTACCGGCCGGTCGATCCGCGGTTCCAGACCCTGTTCAACAGCTACTACGAAGCCTTGGGGCAGCGGGTGGAGCGGCCCGAGCGAGGGCTGATGACCCGGCCGTTGCTGGACGAGGTGCTGGCCTACCGGCGCGAGATCGATGCCCGGATGGAGGCGTGGCTTGAGCGGGTGAAGCCGGATGCGCGGCAGGCCTATCTGTTCACCCTCGGCCTGCATCACGACCAGCAGCATCAGGAACTGTTCCTGATGGACCTGCTGAACCTGATGGCGAAGTCGCCGCTCGACCCTGCGGCCTATGACGAGGAGCCGCGGCGGTCGCCAGCCGGACAGCCGCTCGGGGGCATGACCCGGTTCGAGGGCGGGCTGGTCCGGATCGGGCACGAAGGCGCGGGCTTCGCCTTCGACAACGAGGGCCCGGCGCACCAGCAGTGGCTGGAGCCCTATGGTCTGGATCACGATCTGGTCAGCAACGGCGACTGGCTTCGGTTCATCGAGGACGGCGGCTATGACCGGCCGGAGCTGTGGCTGTCCGACGGCTGGGCCACGGTGAAGGCGGAAGGCTGGACGGCGCCGCTGTACTGGCGCGGCGGCGACGGCGGCTGGACCGTGATGACGCTGGCAGGACGGCGGCCGGTCGATGCGGCGGCTCCGGTGCGGCACGTCAGCTTCTACGAGGCCGACGCCTATGCTCGCTGGTCAGGCCGCCGTCTGCCGACCGAGGCGGAGTGGGAGCACGCGGCGCGCAGCCGCCCCGAGGTCTTCTCCAACGCTTTTGGCGAGGTCTGGCAGTGGACGTCGAGCAGTTACGCCCCATATCGGGGCTTCAGACCGACCGATGGAACCGCGTCTGAATACAACGGCAAGTTCATGGCCAATCAGATGGTGCTGCGCGGGTCGTCCTGGGCGACGCCGGAGGGCCATGGGCGGGTCAGCTACCGGAACTTCTTCTATCCGCATCAAAGGTGGGCGTTCATGGGACTGAGACTGGCCGAGGATCTGCCCCCGGCGCCGGCGCGCGCCTGCACCGACGGCGAGACCGCCCGCTTCCGCCGCGATCTGGTCGCCGGGCTGGGCAAGTCGCCGAAGACCGCCTCGCCGAAATGGTTCTACGACGCTGAAGGCTCTCGCCTGTTCGAGGAGATCACCCGGCTGCCGGAATACTATCCGACGCGGCAGGAGGCGGCGCTGCTGCGCCGGATCGCGCCGGCGTGGGCGGCCCGCTTCGGAGCCGGCGCCGCTTTGGTCGAGTTCGGCTCCGGAGCTAGCGAGAAGACCCGGATCGTGCTCGACGCCGCTCCGGACCTTGCGGCCTACGTCCCCATCGATATCAGCGCCGACGCCCTGAACGCCGCGGCCGCGCGGATCGCCGAAAGCTATCCGGCACTGAAGGTCGCGCCGCTGGTCGGGGACTTCCAGCATCTGGCGGCCCTGCCGGAGGAGATCGGCGGAGGGCGGCGGATCGGCTTCTTCCCCGGCTCCACGCTCGGCAATCTGGAGCACCGCGAGGCCGAGGCCTTCCTGAGGGCGGCCCGGCTGCAGCTGGGCGAGGGCGCCCTGTTCATTCTCGGCGTCGATCTGGTGAAGTCGCCGGAGGTGCTGGTCGCCGCCTATGACGATGCGGCCGGTGTGACTGCGGCCTTCAACCGCAATCTGCTGGTTCGGGCCAACCGTGAACTCAAGGCGGGCTTTGACGTCGACAGCTTCGTCCATCGCGCGGTGTGGAACGCCGCTGACTCACGGATGGAAATGCATCTGGAGGCCACGCGCGATATGGAGGTGGAGATCGATGGGCGGACGATCTCGTTCCGGAAGGGCGAAACCATCCATACCGAGAACTCGCGCAAATTCACCGAAGCGTCGGTACGCGGATTGGCGGCGGCTTCGGGGTGGACCGTCGCTGCGTTCGAGACGGGGCCGGAGCCGTCGGTGGCGCTGGCGCTGCTGGAGGCCTGACACGCAAAAGGCGGCGTCCGCAGACGCCGCCCAATGTGGTTGCGAACGTCGCTTCGCTCAGCCGGCGGAGCGGTCGTCCTTGTTGCGCGACCCGTGCGAGGCCTCGCCGCCCTTGCGGCCGGCCTGTGCGGCCAAGCTGCGGTCTTGCGAGAAGCTGCGCTTCTCGCTGGGCACGCTGGCGCCGCCCTTGCGCGCGATCTCCCGCTGCCGTTCGGGGTCCATGGAAGCGAAGCCCCGTTTGGAAACGCCAGAGGCTCGGGTGGGCTGACCTAAAGCCATTGCAATGTCCTTTCACGCCGACGGTCGAGGTTGCAGACTGAACCCACGCGCCGCCGTCCGGTTCCGACCCCCACCTCACAGAAACGCGAGCGAATCAGAGGGTTTCGCATCTTCAGGCGCCGCTTCCGCCGTACGGCCGCGAGTCGCCCTGATCACCGCCGCCGGGATCGAGTTGCGGGATTTCGTCGGGCATGGAGCCCGGGTCGATGTCGGGTTGCGGCATGTCCGGGGGCTGGATGTCCGGCTGCGGCGTTCCGGGCGTGGTGGGTTCGATATAGGTCATGACGGCGTCCTTCCGGTCCTGTGAACGCCGGGCGGGAGGGCCTGTTCAATCACGATCGCGACGGCGGGCGCTCTCGCCGGAACCCGGTTGGTGCGCGGGGATTGAACAGCCTCCTCCCCGACCCCTTCAGGAGCCAGCCATGACGGACACCACCTACACCGGCCCGACCTCTCCCGAGGACATCGACGACGACATGGACGAGACTTCGGCCCGGCTGCAGCAGGAAGCGGACGCCATACTGGCGGAAGGCGAGGCCGCAGCCTTCGGTCCCCGACCCATCCACGACGCCGTGCGCGAAGACGCCATGGCGGCCCGGGACTGGGGCCGGACGCGCGCCGAGCGGATGCGTCAGGCCGTGGAGCAGGAGCCGGTCAAGGCGACGCTCTACGCGCTGGGGCTCGGCGTGGTCATCGGGATGCTGATCGCCCGCTAGCCCATCGTCAGGAGGGGCCGCTGGCGGGCCGCGCGATCGGGGCCCGCCGCATCGCCTCGTCCGAGACGAAGGGATTGGTTCGCCGCTCCGCTCCGAACGTGGACGTGGGGCCGTGCCCGGGCACGAAGGTGATATCGTCCCCAAGCGGCCACAGCTTGGTCGTGATGGCGTTCAGCAGGGACGCATGGTCGCTGCGCGGGAAGTCGGTGCGGCCGATCGAGCCCTGGAACAGTACGTCGCCGACCTGGGCGAAGCGCGCCTCGCGGTTGAAGAAGATCACGTGGCCGGGCGTGTGGCCGGGACAGTGGAAGACTTCCCATGTCGTCTCGCCGAGCGTGAGCACGTCGCCATCGGCCAGCCAGCGGGTCGGGGTGAAGCTGCGCGCGTCCGGCAGGCCGTACACTTGGCCCTGCTGCGGAATGCCGTCGATCCAGAACTGATCGTCCGGGTGCGGTCCGATGATGTCCAGTCCGGTCTTTTCCTGCATCTCGGCCGCGCCGCCGGCGTGATCGAGATGGCCGTGGGTGATCCAGATGGCGTCCAGCGTCAGCCCCTGTTGGGCCACGGCTCCGAGCAGGCCGTCGACCGAGGCGCCGGGATCGATGATCGCCGCCTTCAGCGTCTTGCGGCACCAGACGAGGGTGCAGTTCTGCTGCAGCGGCGTCACCGGAAAGATGGCGACGCCGATCGGGGGAGGGGACTGATCCATGGCGATCAGATAGCGGGCTTCGCCCACGGGTGAAACCGGAGCCGTGGCGCCTCTCACGTTGACCTTTCGGGCGGTCATCGACATAAGGGCGGGCTTCAAAGGCGCCGCCTCGAAAGGGCGGCCCTTATTGCTTTACCCACATCGCGCCGCGCCCACTCCCGGGGCGCCGCCCCAGAGCGTCAGAATCCCGACCATGCAAGTCGTCGAAAAGTCCAACGAAGGCCTCAGCCGCGTGATCGCGGTGACCATTCCGGCCGCCGAGCTGAACCAGAAGCTGGACGCGAAGCTCAAGGAAGTCGCGCCGCAGATGAAGCTGAAGGGCTTCCGTCCGGGCAAGGTGCCGACGTCGCACGTCAAGAAGACCTTCGGCCGCGACCTGATGGGCGAAATCGTCAACGAGGCGCTGAACACCTCGAGCCAGAAGGCCTTGGACGAGGCCAAGGTGCGCCCCGCCGCCCCGGCCGAGATGAAGCTGACTTCGGACATGGACAAGGTCCTGACGGGCGGCGAGGACCTCGCCTACGAGATGTCGCTGGAAGTGATGCCGGACTTTACCCCGGTCGACATCAAGACGCTGAAGCTGAAGCGCCCGACCTATGAGGCGACCGACGCCGACCTCGAAGAGGCGCTGAACGAACTGGCCGGTCAGGCCAAGACCTATGAGGACAAGACCGGCAAGACCGTGAAGGCCGCCGAGGGCGACGAGGTCACGATCGACTTCCTGGGCAAGCTGGACGGCGAGCCGTTCGAGGGCGGCGCGGCCGAGGACGCCCAGCTGGTGATCGGTTCGAACCGATTCATCCCGGGCTTCGAAGAGCAGCTGAAGGGCGCCAAGGTCGGCGAGGAGAAGGTTCTGAACGTGACCTTCCCCGAGGACTATCAAGCGGCCCATCTGGCCGGCAAGGCCGTGACGTTCGACGTCACCGTCAAGGCCATCAAGGCCGAGGCTCCCGCCAAGGTCGACGAGGACTTCGCCAAGCGCATCGGTCTGGACTCGCTGGACAAGCTCAAGGAGCTGCTGCGCGACAACCTGAACCAGCAGTACAAGGGCGCCGCCCGGTTCAAGCTGAAGCGCGCCCTGCTGGACGAGCTGGACAAGGCTCACAGCTTCGATCTGCCGCCCAAGATGGTCGACGCCGAGTTCGACGGCATCTGGGGTCAGGTGCAGGCCGACAAGGAAGCCGGCCGCCTGCCGGAAGAGGACGCCAAGAAGTCCGAGAAGAAGCTCAAGGAAGAGTACCGCAAGATCGCCGAGCGCCGCGTGCGCCTGGGTCTGGTGCTCGCCGAGATCGGCCGCGCCAACAATGTGCAGGTCACCGATCAGGAGCTGAACAACGCCATCATGACCGAGGCCCGCAACTATCCGGGCCAGGAGCGTCAGGTGCTGGACTTCTACCGCCAGAACCCGAACGCCGCCGCCCAGATGCGCGCGCCGATCTATGAGGAGAAGGTCTGCGACCTGATCTTCGATCAGGCCAAGGTGACCGACAGCAAGATCACCAAGGAAGACCTGCTCAAGGAAGACGACGACATCTGATCGTCCGAGGGGCTCCGGCGGCGCCGGGGCCCGCGCCTTCCGGCTTCCCGTATCGCGTGATACGTCCGTAACCGGCGGCTGAGGGGCCGTCTTGGAGGTGCGGCATGTCGATCATCGCCTTGTTGGCCGCCGCGATGATGCTGCAGGATCCCATGCAGGCCGGACAGACCCCGCCCGGCGCCGATCAGGAACCCGCTGTCGCGATCGAGGACGTGATCGTCGAACCGCGCGCGCTGGAGGCCATGGTGCGCGAGTTCGTCGGCGAGGTCGGGGCGCCGGTCAAACGGCGTGGATTGGCGCGGTGGCATGACGAGCTGTGCGTGGGCGTCGTCAATGTCCGGCCGGCGCTGGGTCAGGCGATCGCGGACCGCATCTCACAAGTTGGACTGGAGCTCGGCCTCGAGATCGGCGAGCCGGGATGCCGAGCCAATGTCTTCGTCATCTTCGCCAGCGACGGCGCCGCGCTTGCCGACGCCATGGTCGACGAGAGCCGGCGCGCCTTCCGCCTCGGCGTCGGCGGCCTCGATCGCGGGGACGCGGCGCTGGAGGCGTTCCGCACCGGGGACCGGCCGGTACGCTGGTGGCAGATCAGCCTGCCCGTGAACGCCGACACCGGCCAGCGCGCCATCCGGCTGCCGGGTGATTCCGGCGCGCCCATGATCAGCATTTTCGCGGCCTCGCGGCTGAGCACGCAGATTCGCGACGACCTCAAGAAGTCGATGATCATCGTCGATATCGACGAGATCGGCGATGTGAACCTGGCCCAGCTGGCGGACTATCTGGCCTTCGTCGCCCTGGTTCAGGCCGATCCCGAGGGGGAGACGACCGGCTATGACACCATCCTGAACCTGTTCGAGGCGCCGGGGGCCGTTGACGGGCTGACGGAGTGGGATCGCTCCTACCTGACCTCGCTCTATCAGGTGCAGGATTCGCCGGCCCTGCGCCGCAACCCCGCCGGACAGACCTCGGTCGTGGCGGCCGACATGGTCCGGGACAGGCAGGCCGCCGGCCGGACGGCGCCGGCCGAGCCCCAGCCGGAAGCGGACTGAACACGCCGCCGCACGCGACAACGGCCCGCGCCTTGCATCCTGCGGCTTGCAACGCGATATCCTGTCGACAGGCGCGCGACCGGTGAGTCGCGGCCACAGCATCCCGAGAAGGCCTGAATGCGCGATCCGATCGAACTGATGAACATGAACCTCGTCCCCATGGTGGTGGAGCAGTCCAGCCGGGGCGAGCGGGCCTTCGACATCTTCTCGCGCCTGCTGCGCGAGCGGATCATCTTCCTGACGGGGCCTTTCGAGGACGGCATGGCGTCGCTGATCTGCGCCCAGCTGCTGTTCCTCGAGTCGGAGAACCCGAAGAAGGAAATCAGCATGTATATCAACAGCCCCGGCGGTCAGGTGACCTCGGCGCTCGCGATCTACGACACCATGCAATACATCCGCTCGCCGGTTTCGACGGTGTGCATGGGCATGGCCGCCTCGGCCGGTTCGCTGATCCTCGCCGCCGGCGCCGCCGGTCAGCGCGTGGCCCTGCCGAACGCCCGCATCATGGTGCACCAGCCGTCCGGCGGTTTCCGCGGCCAGGCCTCGGACATCGAGCGCCACGCCGAGGACATCCGCTACACCAAGCGCCGCCTGAACGAGATCTATGTCCACCACACCGGCCGGACCCTTGAAGAGGTCGAGAAGACCCTCGACCGCGACCACTTCATGAGCGCCGAGGAATCCAAGGCCTGGGGCATCGTCGACCACGTCTACGACCGCCGCGAACAGGCCGACGAGGACGGCGTCAAGACGCCGGGTTCCTGACCCGTTGAACAATGACCACGGAAGAGGCGCACCCGAACGGTGCGCCTTTTTCTTTTGTGCTATCAGGCCGCCATGCAGACGCGTAACACCAGCGGGACCGTCGAGGTCGACGGCGACATCTATCATTGGGAGCTCCGGCGCCAGCCGCGGCCGACAACGGGCGGGCAGTGGGAAGGCGTGGCCGTGACCCTGCGGCTGCAGGACTTCAAGCGCGAGGCGGTGGTGCAGTTTCCGCCGCCGCTGCGTCCCAACGGCCGGCCTGACACCGAGAAGCAGTTCGTGAACACCGACCATGTGCGCAATGCGGTGGCGGCCGTGATCGAGGCGGGCTGGGACCCGACCTCGCGCGGCAAGGCGGTCGCCTTCGACGTGGACGCCCACGGACACTGATCGCGGCCGGAGCGAAGAGACCGGCGTTCCCTCGCGCCGTGACTCTTCCTGCACAACCGGTAGGATGCCGTTCGGGAAACCGGAGGGCGGCGAATGATCCGACGGCTGGGACTGACCGTGGCGCTGACCCTGGCCGGCGCCGGATCCGCATGGGCGCAGACGCCGCCGGCCGGCGTGCCGCCTCAGGATCCGCCGACCACGACGGTCGAGGACGTCATCGTATCGGGCGAGACGCTCGAGGAGCGTGCATCGACCTTCGTCGACGAGGTCGCTCAGCCCGTGAGGCAACGGGGGCTGGCGCGCTGGTCGGAGCCCGCCTGCTTCGGCGTGGTGAATTTCCAGGGCGACGCGGCCCGGCAGATCGCCGACCAGCTTGTCGCCCGGGCCGACGAGCTGGGACTGCCGGCGGGGGAACTCGACTGCGAGCCCAACGTCTTCATTATCGGCGCGGTCGACGCGCCCGCCGTGGCGCGGGCATGGGTGGAGCGCAGTCCCGAGGTGTTCCGGCCGAGGTATTCGGGCGGCGCGGCGGGGCGGCACGTACTGGACGATTTCACGACGAGCGACGCGGCGGTGCGGTGGTGGCACCTCAGCGTGCCGATCGACTACGACATCGTTACGCAGGAGATCCAGCCGGCAGTCCGGATGCCCGGTCGGGCGGCCCCGATCATCAACGTCTACAGCAAGTCGCAGCAGGCCTCACGGGTGCGGGACGATCTGCAGAAGGTCATGGTGCTGGTCGACGTCGAAAAGCTGGGGACAGTCACGACGGAGCAGCTCTGCGACTATCTGCTGATGGTGGCCTACGCCCAGATCGATCCCGAGGGCGAGACAGCGGCCTACGACACCATCCTGAACCTGTTCGAGGACCCGTCAGTGCCGGGCCTGACGACGTGGGATCGGTCCTACCTGACGTCGCTATACGACTACGATCCGACCCGCCGCGCCGGTGTGGGAGCGCAGGGTGACCGGCTGGCGGATGAGATCCGCCGTACGGAAGCGACTGCGGCGGAGTGACGCCGGAGGTCAGCGCGGCGACGCGCCGGGCCGGGCGGTGAAGACCCGGAAGCCGGGCTCGGCGGCGATGGAGAGCATTTCCGTATCGCCGGACGTGTCGCCATAGGCCGCCGTCAGCTGCATGGCCTCGCCATAGGCCGCCTTCAGCCGGCGGACCTTCTCCTCGCCCCGGCAGTTCGGCCCGGCGAAGGCGCCGGTCACCCGGTCATCCGCGTCGAACAACAAGGGGGTGCCCAGCAGGGCCTCGGCGCCGAGGCGGCGGGCGAAGGGCGCGACGGTGGTTTCGGGACTGGCGGTGACGATGACCCGGTGCGCGCCGCGCTCGCCCCAGGCATTCCAGCAGGCGAGGGCGTCCGGCCGCATAAACCTGTCCCAAATCCGATCAGCGAAGCGTTCGGCGTCGGCCTCGAGCCTCGCGCGGTCGACGCCGCGCAGGAACTCGCGCACGGAGGCGGCCTTGATCCGCCCGCGGTCCCTGTCGCGGGCATAGCCGGCCACGGCCGGGGCCAGTTTCACGAGGCCCAGCGCCCAGCCGCCCGGACCGGCCCGCCAGCGAAGAAATTCCGTGAAACTGTCGCGAATCGTCAGAGTGCCGTCGAAGTCGAAGGCCACGATGGCCTGATCCTTGCGGAGCGGCTGGCGAAACGGAGCGTCGCTTCCCATGTCAGACATTCGCCGCGATCATCCTCAACAGTGAACCGTCCGCTTCCGCTGCCTGCTCCGCTTTCGCGGGGTTGTGGCGGGCGCTGTGATGGGTGATTGTCATTTTTTGAAGACCTTTGCGCCCATTGTTCGGGAATCAAACGCAGGGGAAGCGCGTTCGGCCTCATATCGAGGTCCATCGCGGGAGTGAGAAGGGTCGATGACCAAAGCCGCCGGCACAGACGCCAAAAGCACGCTCTACTGCTCTTTCTGCGGAAAGAGCCAGCATGAGGTGCGCAAGCTCATCGCCGGGCCGACCGTGTTCATCTGCGATGAATGCGTCGAGCTCTGCATGGATATCATCCGTGAAGAGCACAAAATCTCGTTCTCCAAGGCCAAGGACGGCGTGCCGTCGCCGAAGGAGATTCGCGAGGTCCTGGACGACTATGTGATCGGGCAGTCGCACGCCAAGAAGGTGCTGAGCGTCGCCGTTCACAACCACTACAAGCGCCTGAATCACGCGACGAAGAACAACGACGTCGAACTGGCCAAGTCGAACATCATGCTGATCGGGCCGACCGGCTCGGGCAAGACGCTGCTGGCGCAGACCCTGGCGCGCATCATCGACGTGCCCTTCACCATGGCCGACGCCACGACCCTGACCGAAGCCGGTTACGTGGGTGAAGACGTCGAGAACATCATCCTCAAGCTGCTGCAGGCCTCGGACTACAACGTCGAGCGGGCCCAGCGCGGCATCGTCTACATCGACGAGATCGACAAGATTTCGCGCAAGTCGGACAACCCCTCGATCACCCGCGACGTCTCGGGCGAGGGCGTGCAGCAGGCCCTGCTGAAAATCATGGAAGGCACCGTCGCCTCCGTGCCTCCGCAGGGCGGCCGCAAGCATCCGCAGCAGGAGTTCCTGCAGGTCGACACCGCCAACATCCTGTTCATCGTCGGCGGCGCCTTCGCCGGCCTCGAGAAGGTGATCGCAGCGCGCGGGGACGGGGCCTCGATCGGCTTCGGCGCCAAGGTCAAGGAGATCGACGAGCGCCGCACGGGCGACATCCTCAAGGGTGTCGAACCGGACGATCTGATGCGCTTCGGCCTGATCCCCGAGTTCATCGGCCGTCTGCCGGTTCTGGCCACGCTGGAGGACCTCGACGAGGAAGCTCTGGTCAAGATCCTGACCGAGCCGAAGAACGCCCTGGTCAAGCAGTACAAGCGCCTGTTCGAGATGGAGAACGTCGATCTGACGTTCACCGACGACGCCCTGACGGCGGTGGCCAAGAAGGCCATCACCCGTAAGACCGGCGCTCGCGGCCTGCGTTCGATCCTCGAAGGCATCCTGCTGGAGACGATGTTCGAACTGCCGACCTTCGAAGGCGTCGAGGAAGTCGTCGTCAACGCCGAGGTGATCGAGGGCAAGGCCCAGCCGCTGCTGATCTACTCGGAAACCAAGGGCAAGAAGGCCGCGCCGGACAGCGCCGCCTGATCTCCCGGATGCAATGAACAAGGGCGGGTCCTGCGAAGGGCCCGCCCTTTTTCATGTCCGAAACCGGCTCAGCCGGCCGGGTGCAGGTTGGTCGACTCGGCTTTCTCCTTGGCGCCGTCGCGGGTCGACGGGCTGATCGGAGAGGTCCCGGCGGCCGGTTCGTTCATGGCAGCCGCGTCCGCGGACGTTTCGGCGCCGGCTCCATCGGCGGCCATGGCTGAGCCGCCCGAGCGGGAGGCTGCGCTTCCCGATCCGGAGGTTGAAGACGGGGCGGCCATGTCGGCCGTCGTTCCCGTCCCGGATTCGGCGGGCATGGCTTCGGTGGCGCCGTCGGCCATCGAGGTGTCGGCCGGTTCTTCGGCGGGACGCTGGCACCCGGCCACGGCGATGGCCGCGGCGGCGCAGATGATCAGGGTTCTCATTTCGGGCTCCTCCGATTGCCTCCGCTGAACGGCCAAGCTGGACGAGGGTTGCGTGACGCCTCGCCTGATGCTGACGGGCCACAGGTGTGCTCGGGCGAGTTTCTGGCCTTCACGACCGTCAGCGGCACGTTCCGTGCGGTGGCGGCGGCTGTGTCGATCCGTCCGTGCAGCTTGGGCGCTTGTGGATGGAAACCCCCGGCGGCGTGCCGCGACGCTTGAACGCGCCGCCATCCGAACCACATACTCATACGAAGGCCGCCGAAACGGCGGGCCGAGTCGATACGGCGGGGCAGGTTGCCTCGAACGCCGGCCCGGCGGGTCTGAGATCAACGAAGGCCCCGGGAACTACGCATCATGTCAGAGACCAAAACACTGCCCGTCCTGCCGCTGAGAGACATCGTCGTCTTTCCGCACATGGTCGTGCCGCTGTTCGTGGGCCGCGAGAAGTCCGTCAAGGCGCTCGATGAGATCATGAAGGGCGAGAAGCAGATCCTGCTCGCCACCCAGAAGAACAGCGTCGACGACGATCCGCAGTCGGACGCCATCTATCCGATCGGCGTGCTCGCAACCGTCCTCCAGCTGCTGAAACTGCCCGACGGCACCGTCAAGGTGCTGGTCGAGGGCAAAAGCCGCGCGCGCCTGACCCGCTTCACCGATCGGACCGAGTATTTCGAAGCCGAGGCGGTCGAAATCGCCGACGATCCGGGCGACCCGTCGCAGTCGGAAGCCCTGCTGCGCGCCGTGATCGAGCAGTTCGAAAACTATGTGAAGCTGAACAAGAAGGTGCCGCCCGAGGCCCTCAGCTCCATCCCGCAGATCACCGACCCGTCCAAGCTGGCGGACTCGGTCGCCGCCCACCTATCGGTCAAGATCGCCGACAAGCAGGGCCTGCTGGAAACCGTCTCCGTGCCGTCGCGGCTGGAGAAGGTCTACGGCCTGATGGAAGGCGAGATCAGCGTCCTGCAGGTCGAGAAGAAGATCCGCTCGCGCGTGAAGCGCCAGATGGAGAAGACCCAGCGGGAATATTATCTCAACGAGCAGATGAAGGCGATCCAGCGCGAGCTGGGCGAGACCGACGACTCGCGCGACGAGATCATGGAGTTGGAGAAGCGCATCCGTAAGACGCGCCTGTCCAAGGAAGCCCGCACCAAGGCCGAGGCCGAGGTCAAGAAGCTGCGCAACATGAGCCCGATGTCGGCCGAGTCGACGGTGGTCCGGAACTATCTCGACTGGCTGCTGTCGATCCCGTGGGGCAAGGCCAAGACCAAGCCCATCGACCTGAACAAGGCCGAGGCCATCCTCGAGGAGGACCACTACGGTCTCGAGAAGGTCAAGGAACGGATCATCGAGTATCTGGCTGTCCAGGCGCGCACCAACAGCCTGAAGGGCCCGATCCTGTGCCTCGTCGGCCCTCCGGGCGTCGGCAAGACCTCGCTGGCCAAGTCGATCGCCAAGGCGACCGGGCGCGAATACGTCCGCATGTCGCTGGGCGGCGTGCGGGACGAAGCCGAGATCCGCGGTCACCGCCGGACCTACATCGGCTCCATGCCGGGCAAGATCATCCAGTCGATGAAGAAGGCCAAGACGACCAACGCCTTCGTCCTGCTGGACGAGATCGACAAGCTGGGCGCCGACTGGCGGGGCGATCCGTCCTCGGCCCTGCTCGAGGTGCTGGATCCGGCCCAGAACAATGCGTTCGGCGACCATTACCTCGAGGTCGACTACGACCTGTCCAACGTCATGTTCGTGACCACGGCCAACAGCCTGAACATGCCGCAGCCGCTGATGGACCGGATGGAGATCATCCGGGTGTCGGGCTACACCGAGGACGAGAAGGTCGAGATCGCCAAGCGCCACGTCCTGCCCAAGGTGACGACGGACAATGGCCTGAAGCCGGCCGAGTTCGTGGTGCCCGACGACACCATCCGGAACCTGATCCGCTACTACACCCGGGAAGCCGGCGTGCGGTCGCTGGAGCGGGCGCTGGGCGGTCTGGCCCGCAAGGCGGTTCGTGAGATGGCCCGCGAGAAGTCGCTGTCCATCACCGTCGACGCGGCCAAGCTGGCCGACTACGCGGGCGTCAAGAAATACCGCTACGGCGAGACGGACGAGGAAGATCAGGTCGGCATCGTCACCGGACTGGCCTGGACCGAGTTCGGCGGCGACATCCTGACCATCGAGGCGATCAAGATGCCGGGCCGCGGCCGCATGACCGTGACCGGCAACCTCAAGGAGGTGATGAAGGAATCGATCTCCGCCGCCGCCTCCTATGTCCGGGCGCGTTCGCTGGCCTTCGGCGTCAAGCCGCCGGTGTTCGAGAAGACCGACATCCACGTGCACGTGCCGGACGGCGCGACGCCCAAGGACGGTCCCTCGGCGGGCGTGGCCATGACGGTCGCCATGGTCTCGGTTCTGACCGGCATCCCGATCCGCAAGGACATCGCCATGACCGGCGAGATCACCCTGCGCGGCCGGGTCACCGCCATCGGCGGCCTGAAGGAGAAGCTGCTTGCGGCGCTCCGCTCGGGCATCAAGACGGTGCTGATCCCGGAAGAGAACGAGAAGGACCTCGCCGACGTGCCCGACAATGTGAAGGGTGCGCTGGAGATCGTCCCGATCAAGACCGCGGACGAGGCCCTGAAGTGGGCCCTGACCGGCTCGCTGACGCCGGTGGAATGGGACGAGGCGACCGAGCCTCTGCCCGCCGCCCCGCCGATCCTCGACCCGGGCACGGTCCCGGCGACGCACTAACGGCAACGCCGCTCCGGGAAACCGGGGCGGCGTTTTCGTCTGCGGACAAACTTCGCTTTTTCTGGCGCGGCAGACGCTTTATGCCTCGGCCATGCACACCGCAGATCCCCACCACCTCCGCCGCGTCCAGCTGATCCGGAAGGCCGCCCTCGGGGTGGCGCTTCTGCTGGTGATCGGGCTGGCGGCCCTGACCCAGAGCTTCGGCGGCGTCGCCGCCCTGCATGAAGGGCTCGAGGCGCTCGGTCTGGCCATGATCGCCATCTGCGTCGTCGGCCGTGCCTGGTGTTCGCTCTACATCGGCGGCCGCAAGAAGGCGGAGATTGTGGATCAAGGTCCGTATTCGATCAGCCGGAATCCGCTCTACGTCTTCAGCTTCATCGGCTCGTTCGGCATGGGCGCGCAGACGGGCAGCGTGGTGATCGCCACCCTGTTCGTCGTGATCTCGGTGGCTGTCTTCTATCTGACAGTGCGTCAGGAGGAGGGTTGGTTGTCGGTGACCTTCGGCGAAGTCTATCGCGCCTATTGCGCGCGGACGCCCCGGTTCCTCCCGGACTTCTCGAAATGGCAGGACCGCGAGACCCTCGAGGTCCGGCCCGTCTTCTTCCTGACGACGCTACGGGACGGCCTGGGCTTCTTCCTGGCCGTCCCGCTGTTCGAGGCCCTCGAACACGCACAGACCGTGGGCTGGGTCCATGTGGTGTTCAACCTGCCCTAGGGCGATCTAGAGGCTGTCGACCATTACCAGTTCGGCATCGGCCTTCGCCGTGATGGTGATCTCGGCCTCGTCCTTGATGGCCGCGCCGTCGCGGGCGTTGAGCGCTACACCATTGACCTCGACCGCGCCGACCGCGGGCACCAGATAGGCGCGGCGGCCTTCGGCCAGGCTGTAGGTGATGGACTCACCCGCGTTCAGCGTGGCGCCCAGCACCTTGGCATCGGCGTTGATGGTCAGGGCGTCGTCAGCCGCGTCGCCCGAGGCCAGCACCGAGAAACGGCCCGTGCGGTCAGCCTTGGGGAAGGCCTTGGCGCCCCAGCCCGGCGCGGCGCCCGGCTTGTCCGTCTCGATCCAGATCTGGAACAGGGTGGTGGTCTCGTCCTCGAGGTTGAACTCGGCGTGACGCACGCCGGTGCCGGCGCTCATCACCTGCACGTCGCCCGCTCCCGTGCGGCCCTTGTTCCCCATCGAGTCCTCGTGGGTGATCGCGCCGGTGCGGACATAGGTGATGATCTCCATGTCCGAGTGGGGGTGGGGCGGGAAGCCGGATTTCGCCGCGATCTCGTCGTCATTCCAGACGCGAAGCCGGCCCCAGCTCATGCGGCTCGGGTCGTAGTAGTTGGCGAAGGAGAAATGGTGTTTGGCGTTCAGCCAGCCGTGGTCAGCGCCACCGAGGCTGTTGAAGGGTCGCACGTCGATCATGGGGATGCTCCCGGGAATCCGAGGGTTATGAACCTCGCTGGCCGCTATATAGGTAACAGTATCAGTGGCGGAAAGAGGTCACTCGCAGGGCGGGTGCGTGTCGTCGATTCTGTAGGAATATCCCCATCTGACGCCCAACTGCTGCAATCGCAGATCGTCGCCCACCTCGCAGCCATAACGGACGGGGAGTCCGACGAAGATGGACCGGCCTCCTACATCGACGGTCGCTGCGTTCACAATGGCCCGCGGCCCGGGTGCGCGGCCAAGGTCGGTGATACGTCCCACGACCAGCTTGGGGGGATAGTGCGGGTCGAGAACGATCCAGACGGCCACAATGCCGGCTACGGCGATCGGCAGCCCCAGTATCGCCTTGTGATCAACGAGCCAGAACAGCAGCGCCTTCCAACCCAGACGTGGCCGGCGCGGCGGGCGGCTCATCCCACCTGCGCCCGGTGCCTCAGCATGGCGTCGGCCAGAACGCAGGCGGCCATGGCCTCGACCACCGGCACGCCGCGCAGGGCGACGCAGGGGTCGTGGCGCCCCTTGGTGCGCAGGTCAGTCTCGGCGCCGTCGCGGGTGATGGTCTGGCGCGGCGTCAGGATCGAAGAGGTGGGCTTGAAGGCCACGCGGGCGGTCAGGGGCTGACCGGTCGAGATACCGCCAAGGACGCCGCCGGCGTGGTTCGACAGGAACACCGGCAGGCCGTCGTCCCCGATGCGCATCTGGTCGGCGTTGTCCTCTCCGGACAGTTCGGCCGAGGCGAAGCCGGCGCCGATCTCGACGCCCTTGACCGCATTGATCGACATCAGGGCGGCGGCCAGATCTGCGTCCAGCTTGCCATAGACCGGCGCGCCCCAGCCGGCGGGAACGCCGGTGACTTCCAGCGCCACCACGGCGCCGATGGAGGAACCGGCCTTGCGAACGCCATCGAGGTAGTCCTCCCACGCGGGCACGACCTCGGCCGAGGCGGCGAACAGGGCGTTGTCGTATACCGCGTCAAGATCGACGGCCCCCGGCGCGATCCGGTGAGGGCCCAGCTGGACGACGCCGGCGCGGATGCGGACCCCTTCGCCCAGCACCTTGCGGGCTACGGCGCCGGCGGCGACCCGCACGGCGGTCTCGCGGGCAGAGGACCGGCCGCCGCCGCGGTGGTCGCGGACGCCGTATTTGGCCTGATAGGTGAAGTCAGCGTGGCCGGGCCGGAAGGCGCGGGCGATCTCGCCGTAGTCCTTCGAGCGGGCGTCCTCGTTCTCGATCTGGATGGCGATAGGCGCGCCGGTCGTGACCGGGCCGTTCCCGTCCTCGAACACGCCGGACAGGATGCGGGCGGTGTCGCTCTCCTGCCGCTGGGTGACGAAGCGGCTGCCGCCGGGCTTGCGCCGGTCCAGCCACGGCTGGAGGTCGGCCTCAGTGAGCGGGACCAGCGGCGGGCAGCCGTCCACGACGCAGCCGATGGCCGGGCCGTGGCTCTCGCCCCAGGTCGTCACGCGAAACAGGTGGCCGAAGGTGTTGTGCGACATGTCGGCTAACGGCTTAGGCCGCCAGCCGGTCCGGCGTCCAGACGCGCGTGAAGCGGACCAGCAGGTCCTCCGCGGCCGAAGGGACGTCGTCGGAGGGCTGCAGGGTGACGAACAGGTGGCCTTGCGGACGGCCGCCGCGCGCCGGTAGGCCCAGCCCTTTCAGGCGGAGGCGCAGCGGCGTCTGGCCGGCGACGATCCAGGCCGATCGGGCGCCCGCATGGGTGTTGATCTCGAGCCGGCCCCCGTCCTGCAGCAGGCGCGTGGCGACCGGAGCGTCCATGAACAGGTCGTCGCCGAGCACCTTCAGCCCGTCCGCGCCCCGGATCAGGACCGGCAGATAGACGTCCGCTCCGTCGCCGCCGGCGCCGCGCAGGCGCAGATGCTCGCCGCTGCGCATACCCTTGGGCAGGCGGATGTTGAGGGTGCGCCCGGCGAACCGGACCGCGACCTGGCCGCCGTTCAGGGCGTCCAGCGGACCGATGACGACCACGGGCGGGGACGGGGCTCGCACTCCCGGGGCGGCGAGCGCCAGCGGCCGCGAGTCCGGGCTCTGGATCAGCCGCCAGGCGGCGATCACCTTGCGGAACCGGTCCGCGTCGCCGCCGGGCGCCGAGGGGTGCGCCGCCTTGACCGCCGCGCGGAAGGCCGCCGTCAGCCCGGGCTCCGCCACGGGACCGTTCAGCCCGAGCAGGGCACGAGCCTCGGCGAGCGAGGCGACCTCGGATTGCGAGCGGATGCGCATCCGCGGACTAAGCCCTCAACGTGGTGAAGACCGGCTTAACCGTGACGCCTCTCCCCAGCCGCGCCCGGACGGTCTATCTGCACATCATGACCGCGCCCGTGATCCCGCCCAGCCCGACCCGCGAAGAGTATGCCGAGCAGTATGCGGCGGCGCTCGCCGCCAACGGCGACGAGACCATCTTCGACCGCGCCGAGCCTGTCGGACTGTTCGTCGAATGGCTGACGGACGCCAAGAGGACGGAGCCGAACGACGCCAACGCCATGGCACTGGCGACCGTCGACGCGGCTGGTGTGCCCGATGCGCGGATGGTGCTGCTCAAGGACGTCGACGCCCGCGGCTTCACCTTCTATTCGAACCGCGAGAGCGCCAAGGGCGAGGCGCTGGCGGCGCATCCGTCTGCGGCCCTGCTGTTTCACTGGAAATCCCTGCGGCGGCAGGTGCGGGTGCGGGGCGCGGTGGAGCCGGTCAGCAAGGCCGAGGCCGACGCCTATTTCGCCAGCCGCGCCCGCGAAAGCCGGATCGGGGCCTGGGCGTCGGACCAATCGCGCCCGCTGGACAGCCGGGAAACGCTGGAAGAGGCCGTCGCGCGAGAGACCGCCCGGTTCGGTGATGGAGACGTGCCGCGTCCGGAGCGCTGGACCGGCTGGCGCGTCGTACCGGAGAGCGTCGAATTCTGGCGCGACCGGCCATTCCGGCTGCACGACCGGCTGCGCTTCGACAGGACGGATACCGGCTGGACGAAGACGCGCCTCTGGCCCTGACGCCGCTCAGGCCCCGTAGCGGGCCATGAAGGTGTCGACGGCCTCGGTGACCACTTCCTTCAGCGAGCGCCGCATACGCACCTCGTCCCCCGTAACCAGCGGCACGAGGAACACGGGGTGTTCGATCATCCCCATCAGCTGACCTGCCGCCCACGAGGGCTGATCAATGGGCTTCAGCGCGCCGGATTGCGACAGACGGACCAGCAGCCCGATCAGTGTGCCTCCGAACTCCGTCCGACCCTTCTCGAAGAAGCGCAGGGCAACGGCCTCGAACCGTGGCCGTTCCGCCATGACCAGCCTGAACACCGACCGCACGAAGTCGTCGCCCATGAACTCGGCGTAGGCGGCCGCGAAACTGGTCAGGGTCGTCCGGGCGTCGCCGTCGATTGCCCGGACCTCCGCCATCTGGCGGGAGAAATCCTCGGCGGCGTCGTCGATGACGGCGGTGAACAGCTCCGCCTTGCCACCGAACAGCGCGTAGAGGGTGGCGGTCGACACGCCCGCCTCACGGGCGATCGGCTCGATCTTGGTCGCCGCATAGCCGCCGCTGACGAAATGCTGGCGCGCATGCTGGACGATCAGCCGACGCTTCGCGGCCGCCATGTCGTCAGAGATTTGAAGCGTGCCGTGCATCTGTATCGCCTGCCTGAACGAGGAGCAGACGACGGAGCCGCGAACCGGTCAAGAGGGTCGCGGATCGATGTTCTCCGATTGGCGCGTGAAGAGACTTGCGAGCAACGGGTGGGCGAGCACCGGCGCGGCAAGACGGACGACGGCCTGGGGGTCCTCAAGGCGCACGGCGGCGGTGGCGTCGGCGACGATGAAGTCGGCGTTGACCCGGGAGGGCTCGGTCAGGCGCTCGTGACCCGGACGGACGGTGGCCAGGTACTGGTGGATGACGGAGTCCGCCGTGCGGCCCCGCTCGGCCTGATCGCGTAGCAGGCGGCGGATGAAGCGTATGTCCGCCGGGGTGTCGACATAGACGCGGATGTCGAACAGATCGACCAGACCCGGCGTGCACAGAACGTGCGTTCCTTCGACGATCACCACGTCGGCGGCCCTGACCGGCTCGCCGCCCGGCTCGCGCCCGTGATGGATGAAGGAATAGATCGGCGCGGTGATATCCTGTCCGCCCTTCAGTTCGGCGAGGTCGCGGATCATCAGTTCGTGGTCGCGCGCCGCCACATTGTCGAAGTCGAAGGTGGCGGCGTCGAAGCCCGGCAGGCTGGCGGCGTCGCGGTAATAGGAATCCTCGCGCACCAGGACGGCCGCGCCGTCCGGCAGGGCGGCGACCAGCGCCTCTGCGAGTGTGCTCTTGCCGGAGCCGGAGCCTCCGGTGATGGCGACGAGAATGGGCATGCACGCCTTCTAGGTCTGCCCGGCCGAATGCGCCAGCGCCGGGGAGGGCGAGGATGACCTTGCGTCACGTTGCCTGTTGCGGATCGAGCCGATAGCGTGACCGCCAAGCGCCTCGAGCAGCAGGCGCAAGTGAGGGATACGATGCTCGGATTGATGCAGGACTGGCCGCTGACGGTCGACAAGATCATCGACCACGCCCGGAACTGGCACGGCCACCGCGAGGTCGTGACCCGGTCGGTCGAGGGACCGATCGTCCGCATCACCTATGCCGAGATCCACGCCCGGGCCAAACGGGTGTCCAGCGTGCTGAAAGGCTGGGACGTCAAGGTCGGCGACAGGGTCGCGACCCTTGCCTGGAACAGCGGCCGGCATATCGAGGCCTGGTACGGCATCATGGGCATCGGCGCGGTCTGCCACACCCTGAATCCGCGCCTGTTCCCCGAGCAACTCGCCTACATCATCAACCACGCCGAAGATAAGATCATCTTCGTCGACCTGACCTTCATTCCGCTGCTCGAGGCTGTGCTGCCGCATTGCCCCTCGGTCGAGCGGGTCGTGGTCCTGACCGACGAACTGCATATGCCGGCCACGAAGCTGCCGGGCGCGGATTGCTATGAGGCGCTGCTTGGATCGGCGTCGGAGGATGTCGTCTGGGGCGGGTTCGACGAACTGACCGCATGCGGCCTCTGCTACACCTCGGGAACGACGGGCAATCCCAAGGGCGTGCTGTATTCACACCGCTCCAACTTCATCCATACGCTGCTGGGTCTGCAGTCGACGGTGCTGGGCGCGACGCCGAGCGAAGTCATCCTGCCGGTGGTGCCGATGTTCCACGCCAACGCCTGGGGCATTGCCTTCGGGGGGCCCGCGGCGGGGTCCAAGCTGGTCATGCCCGGCGCGCGCATGGACGGCGCGGCCATCTACGAACTGATCGAGAGCGAAGGCGTGACCTTCTCGGCCGCCGTGCCGACGGTCTGGCAGGGACTGCTGACGCACCTGCGCGAGAACAACCTCAAGATTCCGACGGTGAAGCGCGTGCTGATCGGCGGTTCGGCGGTGCCGGAAAGCCTGATCCGGGCCTTCCAGGAAGAGTTCGACATCGAGGTCCTGCAGGGCTGGGGCATGACGGAAACCTCGCCGATAGGCACCCTGTCCAACCTGCCGCCCGAGTTGAAGGCGTTGCCCTACGACGAGCAGATGAAGTGGCGGGTCAAGCAGGGCACGCCGCCGCTCGGCGTCGAGCTGAAGCTGAAAAACTACGCGGGACAGGAGATGCCGCACGACGGGCACACCTACGGACGCCTGATGATCAAGGGGCCCACCATCGCCGGCGCCTATTTCAAGGGCGAGGGCGGGGAAATCCTCGATGTCGACGGCTTCTTCGATACTGGCGACGTGGCCACGATCGACGAGCAGGGCTTCATGCAGATCACCGACCGCGCCAAGGACGTGATCAAGTCCGGCGGCGAGTGGATCAGCTCGATCGAGATCGAGAACATCGCGGTCGGCCACCCGAAGGTAGAACTCGCCGCCGTCATCGGGGCGGCGCATCCCAAGTGGGACGAGCGCCCCGTGCTGGTGATCAAGCTGAAGCCCGGGCAGTCCGAGAACAAGCAGGAACATCTCGACTTCCTGCAGGGCAAGATCGCCAAATGGTGGATGCCGGACGACGTGGTCTTCGTCGACGACATCCCGCTCGGCGCGACCGGCAAGATCGACAAGAAGCTGGTCCGCGAGCGGATGAAGGACTACCGCCTGCCGACGGGAGGCTGAGGCGATGGCGAGATCCGGGCGCAGGAGCGGGGGAGGCGGCCTCCGTCTGGCGGCGATAGCCTTCCTCGCCCCGATATTCATCCTCGTCGCCGCCCTCGGCACGCGGACGGGCCTGTGGAGTTACGAAACCGGCCACGACGTGCTGACGGCGCGGATCGGCGTGGTTCTTGGGACCATGGGCGTGCTGGCCGCCGTGGCGCTGCTTGTCTCCGCGTTTCGGCGTCGCGCATCGCTCTGGCTGGCGGCGCTGGCGCTCGCCGTCTCCGCTATGACCCTCGGCGGACTCGGCTGGCATATGACCCGGCTCGGGGCGGGACCGCCTGACGACATCAGCACCGACCTGGCCGAAATCCCCGGTTTCGGTGTGCTGGAGTCCCGTCGCCGGGGCTCCGATGGGGGCGCGACAGGGGGCGTCGAGGCCTGCCCCGGAGCGGTCCCCGCCATGACCCAGATGGCCCCCGAGTCGGCGGTCTGGGCCCTGCAGGAGGCGGGTTTCAGCGTGCAGGGCGGCGTCAGCGTCGGCCGCGCCGCGGGCACGCACACGGGGTTCTGGTTCGGCACGGTGCATGACGCCGTCATCCGCATCCGTCCCGGCCGCACCGATGTCCGGGTCGCCGCTCGCGACGGTCGCCCGCACGGCGGCGAGGCCTGCGAACTGGCCACGCGGATCAGCGCCGCCCTGCGCGGCGTCGGCTAGGCTTCAGGCCAGGCTTCCGGCCAAGCGCCAGACGGCGTCGATGCCCGGCCTGGGCCGTGCGCTGACCTTGGCCGCGCGTTCCAGCGCGATCAGGTGCGCCCAGACTGACAGTCCGGCGGCAGGCCACAGGCGCGGGTCGACGGCGGCGTAGAGCGCCGGAACCATCTCCCGGATGCGACAGGGCCCGCCCTCCAACTGCGCGAGGATCTGCGCCTCCCGCTCCAACCGGTGCGCGCGGTAGGCCTTGAGGAACGGCTGCGGCTCGGTGACGGGTGCGCCATGCGTCGGCCAAAGGGTCGAGAAGCGGCGCCCGATCACCGCGTCCAGGCTGGCCAAATAGGCGGTCATGTCCCCATCGGGCGGCGCGACGACCGTGGTCGACCAGCCCATGACGTGATCCCCGCTGAACAGGGCGTTCTCCTCGCGCAGGACGAAGGCCATGTGGTTCGAAGCGTGACCGGGCGTCGCCATGGCCTCGATGGTCCATCCATCCCCGTCCAGAACCTCGCCGCCGGCCAGGATCACATCGGGCGAGAAGGCGTCGTCCTCGTCCTCGTCCAGCGCTCCTGACGCGTGGACCACCTGAACCGGGGGGCGCGCCGCCAGCACGGGCGCGCCAACGGCCTCCGCGAACGGGCGGGCGAGGGGCGAGTGGTCGCGGTGGGTGTGGGTGACCAGCACGTGGGTGACCCTTTGGCCGGCCACGGCGGCCAGCAGCGCCCTCAGATGGGCCTCGTCCGGCGGGCCTGGATCGATCACCGCCACGCCCGCGCCGACGGCCTCGCCCCCCACGATGTAGGTTCCCGTGCCCGTGAAGGTGAACGGGCCGGGGTTCTCTGCAATGACCCGGCGGATCAGCGGCGAGACCCGGTCGACCCGCCCGTAGGCGACATCCAGTTCTCGGACGAACGGGATCATGGCGCGGACGGTCCGGGGCGGCGTGGCCCTTGCCTCGAAGCCATGGAAATCATCCGCGGAGTGCCTGAAATGGCCGTTTCCATCGCCCTGGCTGTCTCAAAACGGCTCCAGCCCATCGCGGCGGCCTTCCTCTGTCTCATGGCGGCGCAACTGGCCGTCGCTTCATGTACGCCCGATCCGGCGCCCTATGCGGTCCGGGTCGGTGTTTTCCGCTGACCGCTTTATAGCGGAACTCCGCCAAGGTCGTAGCCGGCGACCGCGGCGGCATCCCTGAGTTCATCGGCCTCGATCCCCATCTGCCGCCGGGCCATGGCCCACGCCGCCGCCGAGCGCATGCCCGACCGGCAGAAGAACACGGCCCGGTCATCAGGCCCCATGGCGTCCAGGACATCGCGCGTGGCGGCGACGACGCCTGCGTCCGGCAGACCACGGGCGGGCGCATGCACGGCCTGCAGCCCCGCGGCCTCGGCAGCGCGGGCGATCTCGGCCGCATCCGGCTGGCCGGGCTCTTCACCATCAGGACGGTGATTCACCAGCCACGTGAATCCGGCGGCGTGGAGCCCGGCCATATCTGTCGGCGAGACCTGGCCGGTGACCGAGACCTGTGGCGACAGGGGGCGGAGGAACGCAATCGGGTCAGACATTTGCGGCTCGATTTCAGTGGTTTGAGGTAGTGTGTGGCGGGATTGCGACAGAGCGGCCACGATTGGATTACGGGACCGTAATTATGCTGCGCCGGGGCATTGCCAAGTCTAAGGTCAAGGCAATCTGCGTGCATTGGGGTGCGCGGAGTTTGGTTGCCGTCGAAGCTCGCCTCCTCCTGGAAGCGCCCGGCGGTCTCAGGAGGACCACCTTTGAAGACCCAAACCATCAAGCAGCGGTTGCTGCATTCGACCATGATCGGCGGAACGGCGCTTATGGCGCTGGTGGCGGCTCCGGCCCTCACCCTGATGACGCCTTCGGTCGCCGTCGCGCAGAACCTGACCCAGGGCGCCGTCTCCGGCACCGTGGCCAACCAGGCCGGCACCCCGGTTGCGGGCGCCAATGTCACCCTGACCTCGGTCAGCCAGGGCTTCTCGCGCACCTTCACCACTGACGCCTCGGGCGGCTTCCGCGCCGTCGCGCTGCCGCAGGGCACGTATGAAGTCGTCGTCAACGCCGGCGGCTACAACTCGCTGACCGACACCGTCGCCGTCGGCTCGGGCGGCACCGCCCAGCTGACCCTGACGCTGGGCGCCTCGGACGACAACTCCACGCAGATCGACGAAGTTGTCGTCGTCGGCGTTCGTCGCGCCGTTTCGGAATTCGACGCCACCACGACCGGCCTGACGGTCAACGTCGAAGAACTGTCGCGCAACATCCCGATCGCGCGCGACGCCAGCGCCGTGGCCCTGCTGGCCCCGGGCGTGACCGCCTCGGACGGCGCCTTCGGCTCCATCCCGACCATCGGCGGCTCGTCGGCTGGTGAAAACACCTACTTCATCAACGGCCTGAACATCACGAAATTCCGGGACTTCACCGGTTCGTCGACCGTTCCGTTCGAATTCTACCAGACGCTCGAAACCAAGACCGGCGGCTACTCGTCGGAATTCGGTCGCGGCACCGGCGGCGTGCTGAACGGCACGACCAAGTCGGGCGGCAACGAGTGGGAATTCGGCATCACGGCCTACTGGTCGCCGGACAGCCTGCGTGAAGACTCGCCGAACACCTACCTGGCCCAGAACAACTTCGACGAAAACGAAACGTCGGACGTGATCATCGACTTCGGTGGTCCGATCATCCAGGACCGTCTGTTCCTCTTCGGTCTGTATAACTTCCGCGATCGTGAAGCCACGAACATCGGCGTCACCACGGTCGACCCGGCCTTCGGCCCGGGCTCGAACGGCACGCGCGTCACCTCGGACGATCCGTTCTACGGCGCCAAGGTCGACTTCCTGATCACCGACGATCACCGCCTCGAGTTCACCTACTTCTCCGATGAGCAGGAGCAGCAAACCGAGAACATCTTCGTCAACGCCAACGGCGAGCAGATCGGCGACTTCACGCCGTCGACCTTCAAGTTCGGCGGCTCCAACTGGATCGCGCGCTACACCGGCGTGTGGACCGACTGGCTGACCACCTCGCTGGCCTACGGCGTCAACGAGTACAACGAATACAACACCTCGCCCGGCGACGCCGGCGCGCTGATCACCGACGAACTGCCCGGCTTCCCGCGTCGCGGTATCTGGGGCGTCGGCCAGCCGTCGACGAACGAAGACGAGCGCACCGTGCTCCGTGCGGACGTGGACGTCTACGCCGACTTCTTCGGCTCGCACCACTTCCGCTTCGGCCTCGACCAGGAGAAGCTGGAATCCGTCCAGACCCTGGACTACTCGGGCGCCGGCTACAGCTACTGCCGTCCGGGCGGCTTCGCCAACGGCATCGCCTGCACGGGTGAAGTCACGGGCGGCCTCTGGTACCGCTACCAGACGCTGTTCACCGCCGCGACCGCCGGCGCTGTCGGCCGTCCCGACCTGATCGGCGCTCCGCGTCGTGTGCGCATCCGCGCCTACGACAACGACGGCGGCTGGTCCTCGACCCAGAACGCCTACTACCTGCAAGACTCGTGGGAAGTCACCGACCGCCTGACGCTGAACCTCGGCATCCGGAACGAAGGCTTCGAGAACGAGAACATCGTGGGCGAGGCCTTCGTCGACCTGCAGAACCAGTGGGCTCCGCGTCTCGGCGCGACCTACGACGTCTTCGGCGACGGTGAAGCCAAGCTGTTCGGCTTCTGGGGCCGCTACTTCCTGCCGGTTGCGACCAACACCAACACGCGTCTGGCGGGCGCCGAGTTCTTCATCTCGGATACCTGGAACCTGAACGTCAACAACGGCAACCTGGCCATCGACGCCGACCAGAACGGCATCATCGACGCGACCGACGAGCCGATCCTCGGCACGCTGGCCGGCACCAGCACCCTGGCCGACGGCGGCGTCAAGCCGATCTCGACCCAGGTCGACGCCGAACTGGACCCGATGTTCGTGGACGAGTTCATCCTCGGCTATGAGCAGCGCGTGTTCGGCGACTGGACGCTCGGCGTGAAGGGCACCTATCGCGAAATCGGCACCGCGATCGACGACGTCGCGATCGACGCCGCCGTTCTCGACTACTGCGATAACTCGGCCGATCTGTCCGCCGCGATCTGCTACAACGTCTGGTACGGCTTCCACCAGTACGTCCTGACCAACCCCGGCGAAGACATGGTCATCACCCTCTCGGGCGCTGACCTGACCAACGCCGACGCCGGCCCGGGCGGCCTGGGCCGTACGTTCACGGACCGTGAGGTCACCCTCTCGGCCGCCGACCTCGGCTACCCGACCCCGGACCGCACCTACAAGGCGGTGGAGTTCTCGCTCGACAAGCCGTTCGACGGCGTGTGGGGCGCGCGCTTCAGCTACGTCTGGTCGGAAAACAAGGGCAACTACGAAGGCGCCCTGAAGTCCGACAACGGTCAGACCGACCCCGGCCTGTCGCAGGACTTCGACCAACCGGGTCTGCTGGACAACGCCTACGGCTTCCTGCCCAACCACCGCGCCCACACCTTCAAGGTGTTCGGCAACTGGCAGGCGACCCCGGCGCTGAACATCGGGGCCAACCTGATCATCCAGTCGCCGCGTAAGTTCGGCTGCCAGGGCATCCACCCGACGGACGTCTTCGCGTCGCTCTACGGCCCGGCTTCCTGGTTCTGCCAGGGCGTCGCCACGCCGCGCGGCTCGGTGTTCGAAAGCGACTGGCTGAAGAACCTGGACCTGACCTTCGCCTACGATCTGGGTGAAGTGTTCGAGATCCCGGGCGACAGCCTGGTGCTCCGTGCCGACATCTTCAACGTGTTCGACATGAAATCTCAGCAAGATTTCAACGAGTTCGGCGATCTCGCCAACGGCTCGCCGGATCCGAACTTCGCCGCGGTGACCGCCTATCAGGCTCCGCGTCAGGTTCGCTTCAGCGTGGCCTACCGCTTCTAGTAAGCGGTTCGAGAGACAGACTACCGGGCGGCGGACCTTCGGGTTCGCCGCCCTTTTTCTTTGCGGGCCGCGAAATTCGCCCGCCACGGAAAAACCATTGCGGCGTCTGAAGCGTTGCTGCATCCGACCTCGCCACCTCTTCCGGAGCCTCCATGATCGCCAGCCTCGCCTTCGCCGCCGCCCTGATGACCCAGACCGCGCCCGTTCCCGCACAGGACGGCCCCATGGTCACCGCGGCCCAGGACGGACCGGTCGCCACCGCCGCGCCCGCCACGGGGGAGACCGTCGAGGCCCTGCGCTTCCGCGAGGCCGTCGCCTACGCCAATCCGCTGCCGCGTGGCGCGCCTGAGCAGGACTATCCGCTGGTCGCCTGGTGCGAGGCGCTGGTGAACGGCCACGTGGCGCTGGGCGAGACCCTGACCGACGCCGATCCGCTGGATCAGGACATCATCCGGCTGGGCAAACTCGAAGCCGCTGATTTCCGCTCGGCCCTCGACGCGGCGGCCCCGCGGCAGTCCGCCGCCAGCCGCACCGCCGCCCAGGCCGCCGCCGCCGAGGCGACCGGCAAATGGGCGTCGCTGGCCGGCCAGGACGAGGCCGTCCGCAGCCAGGCCTTCGGCCTATTCTTCGGTCTCCCCGGCCGCTGCGAACACGCCGCCCGCCGCCTGCGCGGCAACATCACGACTCCGCCCGCGACCCCGCAAGAGGTGGGGCTGGAGTAGGGGACTTCGACGACCCGTCGGCGGAGAATTCAGACCCGGCGGTCGGGGAATTTGGAGACGACGGAGACGCGGTTGGCGACCTCCGCCATCCCGTTTCCCTTCAGCCGTCATCCTCGGGCTTGATCCGGGGATCAGAGGTCGGGCGAGGCTGTGTTTCGAAGACGGCCCCGGCAGAGCAACCGCAAGCCTCACTACTGCACACCGGACGATCTGATCCTCGGTCAAGCCCGAGGATGACGGCAGGGGGAAGTTACTGATCGCCGTGGAGGATCAGGCCGCGTCGCTGCGGGCGTTCGCCGCCGGATCGTAGTTGAGGATCGGCCCGAGCCAGCGTTCGGCGGTGGCCAGATCCCAGCCCTTGCGACGGGCGTAGTCCTCCACCTGATCGCGGTCGATCTTGCCCACACCGAAATAGTGGCTGTCGGCGTGGCCGAAATACAGACCCGACACCGAGGCCGGCGGGCTCATTGCGAAGCTCTCGGTCAGCTGCATTCCCGCATTCGCTTCCGCCTGCAACAGACGGAACAGCGTCGCCTTTTCCGTATGGTCGGGTTGGGCCGGATAGCCGGGCGCCGGCCGGATGCCCTGATAATTCTCGGCGATCAGGTCCTCGACCGAGGTCTGCTCGTCGGGCGCATGGCCCCACAGTTCGGTGCGCACCTTCCGGTGCAGAGCCTCGGCGAAGGCCTCCGCCAACCGGTCAGCCAAGGCCGTGGCCATGATGGCGGAATAGTCGTCGCCCGCCGCCTTGAACGCCGCCGCCCGCTCCAGCTCGCCATGCCCGGCCGTGACCGCGAAGGCGCCGATCCAGTCGTCGCCGTCCTCCGCCACGAAGTCGGACAGGCACAGGTTCGGCTTGCCGTTGGTCTTGGCGATCTGCTGGCGCAGGCCGTGGAAGCGGGCCAGCTCGGTCCTGCGGCCTTCGTCGGCCCAGACGACGATGTCGTCGCCACGCGCATTGGCGGGCCAGAAGCCGACCACGCCCCGCGCCGTGAACCATTTCTCGTCGACGATCCGCTGCAGCATGGCCTGGGCGTCGCGGAACAGGTCGCGAGCGGCCTCGCCGACAATCTCGTCGTCGAGGATCAGCGGATAGCGGCCGATCAGCTCCCAGCTGGCGAAGAAGGGCGTCCAGTCGATGTAGCGCGCCAGATCGCCGAGGTCCCAGGAGTCGAAGGCGCGCACGCCGATGAAGGACGGGCGAGGGGGTAGGGGCGTGGTCGCCTGCGGCCGGAACCGGTTCGCCCGCGCGGACGGCAGCGGCGCCCGGGCCTTTGTCGTCTGGCCTCGCGCGAACTGCTCCCGGATGCGGATGTATTCATCCCGGGTGGCGGCTTCGTTGCGTCCCTTCTCCGTCGGCGAGAGCAGGCCGGCGACCACGCCCACGGCCCGCGACGCGTCGACGACATAGGTGGTCGAGCCCCGGCGATAGGCCGGCTCCACCTTCACCGCCGTGTGCGTCCGGCTGGTCGTCGCCCCGCCGATCAGCAGCGGAATGTCGAAACCGCGCCGCTCCATCTCGCCGGCGACGAACACCATCTCGTCCAGCGAGGGCGTGATCAGGCCGGACAGGCCGACAATGTCCACACCGTGCTCGACCGCCGCGTCGAGGATGCGGTCCGCCGGGACCATGACACCCAGGTCAATGACCTCGTAGTTGTTGCACTGGAGGACGACGCCGACGATGTTCTTGCCGATGTCGTGGACGTCGCCCTTGACCGTCGCCATCAGGATCTTGCCCGCCTGCTGACGGGGCTGACCCGACTTCTCGGCCTCCATGAAGGGCTCGAGATACGCCACCGCCTGCTTCATCACCCGCGCCGACTTGACCACCTGCGGCAGAAACATCCGGCCGGAGCCGAACAGGTCGCCGACGACGTTCATTCCGTCCATCAGCGGGCCTTCGATGACGTGCAGCGGCCGCTCGGCCTGCGAGCGCGCCTCCTCGGTGTCCGCCTCGATCCAGTCGGTGATGCCGTGCACCAAGGCGTGTTCGATGCGCTTGCCGACCGGGGCCTCGCGCCATTTCAGATCGACGACCCGCGCAGCGCCCTTGTCGCCCTTGTAGGTCGGAGCCAAGTCGACGAGCCGTTCGGTGTTGGAGACATTGGTCCGCGGCGGCCGGTTCAGGATCACGTCCTCGACCGCCTCGCGCAGCACCGGGTCGATGTCGTCATAGACCGGCAGGTCGCCGGCATTGACGATGCCCATGTCCATGCCGGCCTGGATGGCGTGGTAGAGGAATACCGAGTGGATGGCGCGGCGCACCGGCTCGTTGCCGCGGAAGCTGAAGCTGACATTCGACACGCCGCCCGAGACCCGAGCCCAAGGCAGGGTGGCCTTGATCGCCCGCGCGGCCTCGATGAAGTCCACGGCGTAGTTGTCGTGTTCTTCGATCCCCGTCGCCACGGCGAAGATGTTGGGGTCGAAGATGATGTCCTCGGGCGGGAAGCCGATGTCCTCGACCAGCAGGCGATACGCCCGGGTGCAGATCTCGATCTTGCGGGCGGCCGTGTCGGCCTGGCCCTGTTCGTCGAAGGCCATGACCACCACGGCGGCGCCATAGCGCAGGCATTTCACCGCCTGCTCGCGGAACTCCGCCTCGCCGGCCTTGAGCGAGATTGAGTTGACGATCGGCTTGCCCTGGACGCACTTCAGACCGGCCTCGATCACCTCCCATTTGGAGCTGTCGATCATCACCGGCACGCGGGCGATGTCCGGCTCGGCCGCGATCAGGTTGAGGAAGGTGCGCATCGCGGCGACGCCGTCCAGCAGGCCCTCGTCCATGTTGACGTCGATGACCGAGGCTCCCGCCTCGACCTGCTGCCGCGCCACGGCCAGCGCCCCGGCGTAGTCGCCCTCGACCACCAGCTTGCGGAATTTGGCAGAGCCGGTGACGTTGGTCCGCTCGCCGACGTTGATGAAGGTGGGGCGCATCAGGCGGTCAGTTCGAACGGTTCCAGCCCGGACAGGCGCATGGCGACGGGCCGCTCCGGGATGGCCCTCGGACTCACGCCCGCGACCTCGTCGGCCACGTGCCGGATGTGTTCCGGCGTCGTGCCGCAACAGCCGCCGACGATGTTGACCAGCCCGGACCGGGCCCACTCCTCGATGAAATGCGCCGTCTCGTGCGGCTGCTCGTCGTAGTCGCCCATGGCGTTGGGCAGGCCGGCATTGGGATAGGCGGCCACAAGGGTGTCGGCCACGCGCGACAACTCGGCGATGAACGGCCGCATCAGTTCGCCGCCGAGGGCGCAGTTGAAGCCGACGGCAAAGGGTTTGGCATGCCGCACGCTGTGCCAGAAGGCCTCGGCGGTCTGGCCCGACAGGGTGCGACCGGAGCGGTCGACGATGGTGCCGGAAATCCAGATGGGGAGGGGCTCCACGCCCTCGTCGGCGAGGTCGAGGATGGCCTTGATCGCCGCCTTGCAGTTCAGCGTGTCGGTGATGGTTTCGATCAGATAGAGGTCGACCCCACCCTCGTTAAGGGCCCGCACCTGATGGCTGTAGGCGTCGTAGACCTCGTCGAACGTGACCGTGCGCGCGCCGGGGTCGTTCACATCCGATGACATCGACAGCATGCGGTTGGTCGGCCCGATCGCGCCGGCGACGAAGCGCGGCTTGCCGGGCTCCTTGGCTGTCCAGGCGTCCGCCGCCGCCCGGGCCAGCCGGGCGCCTTCGCGGTTCAGGTCGAACACGTCGTCCGGCGACAGACGGTAGTCTTCCTGGGCGATCGTCGTGGCCGAGAAGGTGTTGGTCTCGGTGATGTCCGCGCCGGCGGCGAAATACTGGTCGTGCAGGTCCGAGACGACATCGGGCCGTGTCAGGCACAGGATGTCGTTGTCGCCCTTCAGCTGCACCGGATGATCGGCGAAACGGCCGCCGCGAAACTCGGCCTCGGACAGCTCGCGCCGCTGGATCATCACGCCCCAGCTGCCGTCCAGCACCAGGATGCGCTCGCGCGCGGCGGCGTGGAGGGCGGCGATGCGGTCCTGTCGGGTCGTCATGCGGCTCACGCGTGGGCCCGCTGCTCGCGCACGCCCAGCACCCGGCAGATGGCGTAGACGAGGTCGGCGCGGTTGAGGGTGTAGAAGTGGAAGTCGGCGAACCCTTCCTCCTGCAGCCGGGCGCAGGTTTCGGCGGCGACGGAGGCGGCGATCAGCTTGCGGGTCTCCGGATCGGCGTCCAGCCCCTCGAAATGCGCGGCCAGCCAGTCCGGCACCGAGGCGCCGCAGCCCGCCGACATCCGCTTCAGTCCGGTGAAGTTGGTCACCGGCATCACGCCGGGGATGATCGGAATGGTGACGCCCGCCGCCCGCACGCGGTCGCGGAAGCGGAGGAAGGCGTCGATGTCGAAGAAGAACTGGCTGATCGTGCGCGTCGCCCCGGCGTCGACCTTGGCCTTCAGCACATCGATGTCATGCGCCAGCGAGGGGCTCTCGGGATGACCCTCGGGATAGCAGCCGACGCTGATCTCGAAGCCGCCCCGGCCGGCCACCGCGGCGGTCAGTTCGGTGGCGTTGGCGTAGCCGTCCATGCGCGGAACATAGGCCCCGCCGATGCCGCTGCCGCCCGGCGGATCGCCGCGCAGGGCCACGATATGGCGCACGCCCGAGGCGCGGTAGCCGTCGATCACCGCGTCGACCTCGTCCCGGCTGGCCTCGACGCAGGTCAGGTGGGCCGCGGGCGTCAGATCGGTCTCGTCGAGGATGCGCTGGACCGTCCGGTGCGTGCGCTCCCGCGTCGAGCCGCCGGCGCCGTAGGTGACGGAGACGAAGTCGGGCTGCAGCGGGGCCAGCCGGGTGACCGCCTTCCACAGGGCCGCCTCGGCCTCGTCCGACTTGGGCGGGAAGAATTCGAACGACACGCGCGGCCGCGAGGAATCCTGCCCCGCGCGGGCGACCGGACCCAGCGGCGACAGCAGCAGGGCGCGGGCTTCGGCGAGGCTGAGGGCGGCGGCGCTCATGCGACCGCGGCCTTGGCCTCGGCCGATCGTTCGGCGGTCCAGATGACGACTGTCAGGCCGTCGGTGTCCGGGGGCAGGGCGATCGGCGCGGACGAGGTCAGGCCCGCCTCGCCGAGCCAGCGCTTCATCTCATCGTCGGAGAAGCCGAGGCGGCGGTGCTGATGCTCCTCGCGCAGGTGTTCCAGCGCATGCGGGGCGAAGTCGACGATCAGCAGCCTGCCGCCCGGCATGACCAGACGCGCGGCCTCGGCTACGGCCGTCGACGGATCGGCGAGGTAGTGCAGCACCTGGTGCACCAGCACCAGATCGGCGCTCTGCTGCGGCAGGCGGGTGGCGAAGATGTCGCCGTGGCGCAGCTCGACCTTGTCCAGCCCGGCCCGGGTGACGTTGGCGCGGGCGATGTTGAGCATGTTCTGGCTGAGGTCGAGGCCGAGCGACATCTTCGCCTTCTTGCCGAGCAGGGTCAGCATCCGTCCCGAGCCGGTGCCGAGATCCACGACGCGCTCGAACGGCCCTTCGCCGGCCGCCCGGAGGATAGCCGCCTCGACGGCGGTTTCGCAGACATAGAGCGAGCGGATGCGGTCCCACTGCGGCGCGATGCGCTCAAAATAGGCGCCGGCGGCGACCTCACGGTCCCGGCGGACTTCCTCCAGCCGGCGGTCGTCGACCTCGCCGGCGGCATCGTCGAGGACGTCCAGGACGGTGTCGATCAGGCGGCGGGCGGGCGCGTCCGAGGTCAGGCGATAGAAGACCCGGGCGCCGTCCGGGAAGCGCTCGATCAGGCCCGCGTCGGTCATCAGCTTGAGGTGGCGCGACACCCGCGGCTGGCTCTGGTCGAGGATGCGCGACAGCTCCATCACCGACAGTTCCTCGCCGGCCAGAAGCGACAGGACGCGGAGCCGGGTCGGCTCGCCCACGGCGCGCAGGGCCTCGACGGTCTGGTCGGCGGTGAGTGACATGAGATAATATAAGGATATCCTTATATGCTTATGCAAGCGGAAACCGCTGGCGCGGAGGCGGGTTCAGGCACAATCTGGCGGGGTCGCAGTAACGCGGAACCGTTCGATGACTCTTCAGACCCAAGCCTTGGCGGGTGCGCTCGGCGCCCTGCTGATCCTGTCCTCTCCGGCGATGGCCCAGGCTCGGGCCCAGACTGCGCCGCAGGGCGCTCCACAGCCCGGCGGCGGCATGGGCGGTCCGCGCACCCTCGCTGACGTACCGACCTTCGCGGACCGGCTGTTCGGACGCCTCGACGCCAATCAGGACGCCGCCATCACCGGTGACGAACTGGCGGTGCTGAGCCGGGGACCCGCCGGAAGCATGGGCGGCGGCCGCCTGCGCACGGCCATCTCGCAATCCGACGCCAGCAACGACGGCCGCATCTCGAAAGACGAGTTGACCGCCGGCATGCAGCGGATGTTCACCCGTATGGACGCCAACCACGACGGCACGCTGTCCGGCGACGAGCTCCCGCGTCCCCCGACGCCTCCGGCCGCGCCGTCCATGCCGATGCCCTCCGCCGAGCCGGAGCCGATGCCGGACATGCCCGGCGGCTGAGGCCGGTCAGTCCTTCGCGGGCGTCTTCAGATTGGCCGCGTTGACCGCGGACCAGCCCTTGAAATCGACCGTCGGGAAGTGCGGGGCGGGGGGCGGCGGCGGCGCGTCGGGCAGGGCGGCCAGACGCCGCTTGTTGACGTGCCCCTCGGGCCGGGCCTCGGCCTGATCCGGGTATTCGCCGCGGAAATAATAGCGCTGCCACGCCTGTTTGATCGCCTCCGGGTCGCCGTCGGCCATGCTGTTGTTGAACAGGGTCCGGGTCTCGCGCCACGTTTCGTACTGGCGCGCCAGATCGGCGTCGTCGTCCATCGACACCCGCACCGGCTCGAAGGCCTCGATGCGGCGGTGCTCGACCGGCTGGATGAAGCAGAACGGCTCGTCCTTCTCGAACCGAACCTTGCCGGGCGCGGTGAAGGCCCAGTTCATGGTGAAGGGGTAGGGGAGCCAGTCGGTCTCGACCAGGCCTTCCAGCGGCGACAGCCCGTGCTTGAACCGGTTCGGACTGCCCGAGGCGCGCAGCGCCCAGCCGGGCGGGGTGCGGAACAGCCAGCCGGTGTGGAAGGTGATCACGCCGTGGGTGAAGTGCGACGCCGCGAAATGATCGAACAGGGTGGCGTCGGCGTCCGGCGTGAAGGTGATGGCCTCGGCCCCGAGCCCCCCGTCCCATTCCGCCTCGAACCCGAACGGGCACAGCAGCTCCCAGCCCGTCGTATTGGCCATGCTCAGGGGCAGGCAGCGGTAGGGGTGACGAGCCGTGAAGGCGTCCATCCAGTCGCGGTCAGGCCGGCCGGGGACCAGCTGCGGCGGCGAGGGTCGGGTCGGGAAGCACTCGAGCGTCAGGGGCGGGCTCGCGTCCGGCGAAAGCTCTGACGACGGGGCGGGGGACAGGGTTTCGGACAAGAGGTGACTCGCGGCGACAGGGCGAGCCCGACTATGCCACGACCCGGCGGCCGCGCCAGTGTCCGGACCTGATCAGCTGTGCGGAACCGGCGTCTTCAGCGGCTCGCCCGCGAACGCGGCCTGCAGGTTCTGCACCAGCAGCCCCAGCATGCCCTGCACCGCCTCCGTGGTGGCGCCGCCGGTGTGTGGCGTCAGCACCGTATTGGGCACATCGGCCCAGCGGGCGGCGTCGGTCGGCTCGTCCTCGAACACGTCCAGCGCCGCCTGACCCAGCCGGCCATCCTTGAGCGCCGCAATCAGCGCGGTCTCGTCAATGAGCTGTCCGCGGGCGACGTTGACCAGCAGGCCGGACGGCCCCAGCGCCTCGATCACCTCGCGCGAAATCAGGCCGATATTGCTGTCGTCGGCCTTGCAGGCGACCACGAGGATGTCGCTGTCCCGCGCGAGATCCAGCAGGCTGCCGGCGCGCGGCCAGGCCGCCGGCTTGTCCCTCGGGCCCCACCATTTTACCGTCATGCGCAGGGCTTCGCCACGGCGGGCCACCGCCTCACCGATGGATCCCAGGCCGACGATGCCGAGCCGCTGGCCGTTCAGGGAGGGGGTGATCATCTTCGAGTCGGGCGTCCAGCCGCCGCTCCGCAGGGTGCGATCGCCGGCCGCGATCTGACGGCGCGCAGCGAGGATCAGGCCCAGGGCGTGATCAGCGACGTCCTCGTGGTTCACACCCGGCGCGTGGGTGACGGGCAGGCCCCGCGCCCGGCACCAGTCGACGTCGATCCGGTCATAGCCCGAGGTGAAACAGGCGATCAGCTGCAGGTTGGGCAGACTCTCGATCAGCGCCTTGTCGAGCGGAAACTCCCCGGCGACCACGAGGGCCCGGATGTCGTGGGCCGCCTCCAGCGGCGGGCCTTCCCAGAACCGGTAGACGTCCCACACGCTTTCGAGAAACGCAGTCAGCGGCGCGAGGTGGCGCTGCATGATGAGCAGGGCGGGGCGGTCGGTCATCGCGGGATTAGACCAGCCCCGGCCGCCTGCGCCAAGCGGCGCCCGTCAGAACCAGCCGTTCTCGCGATAGGCCGGCAGGCCGGCCAGTCGCCCGTCCGGATCCAACGCGATCATCCAGTCGCCGACGAATGGCAGATGGCTCTCCAGCCGCGCCTCAAGCCCGACGAACAGTGGCCCGGGGTCTTCGGCTCCGGGCAGGACCAGCGGATCGTCGGCGAATTTGAACGCCTCGGCGCCCGGCAGGACGAGGGGCTGGTCGTCGACAATGGCCGGCAGGACGAAGCCGTCGTCGACGAACACCGTCGGGATCACCTGCGGGCCGTTCGCCGCCTTGGCCGCCGACTCCAGCGGGGCCGGAGCGCCGTAGGTCAGGGTGGTGGTGGTGTTGTTGGCGTAGCGCAGCACCTCGATGGAGGTGACGAAGGTCGAGCCGTCCGCCCGGATTACCGGAGCTTGGCGCGCCTGCGGGCTCAGGCCCCGGTTGAGTCGAGCGTTGCGGCCGGGTCGGTTCCGCCACCGGTGAGCAGCCGGCGGTCGGTCCTGACCGCCCCGGTGATCATCGCCGTCACCGCCTTGATCCGCGCCAGCGAGCGAAGATCGGCGTGGACGACCAGCCAGAGGCTGCGGTCCAGATGCACCGCGTCCGGCAAAACGCGCCTCAGTCCCGGCTCCCGCGCCCCGATGAAGTCGGGCAGGACGCACAGGCCCGCGCCGGCCAGCGTGGCCTGCAGCTGGGCGATCAGGTTCGAGCTCTGCAGACCCACGTGAATATCCACGTCCGGCGCCTGCATATAGTCCAGCTCGGGGGCGTACAGCAGGTCGCCGATGTAGCCGACGAAGCGGTGACCGGCCATGTCGGCGCGGGTGCGTATCGGCGGCCGCGCGTCCAGATACGACGGGGAGGCGTACAGGCTGAGGCCGTAGTCGGTCAGCTTGCGCGCGACCAGTCGACCCTCCCGCGGCGGGCTCAGCGTCACCGCGATGTCGGCCTCTCGCTTTGACAGGCTGACGATGCCGGGGATGGCGACCAGCTGGATCTCGAGCCCGGGATGCCGGTCCGCGAAGCTCGCCAGCAGCGGGGCGATGAAATAGCTGCCGAACCCCTCCGGGGCCCCGATCCGCACCGCGCCGGTCAGGGCCTGATCCGCCTCGCCCACCTCGCTGGCCGCCAGCAGCGTCAGGCTCTCGATCTTCTCGGCGGTCGGCATCAGCCGCTCGCCGTGGGCGGTCAGGGCGTATCCGGCCGGGCTACGGTCGAACAGCCGCGCGCCAATCGCCGCCTCCAGCGCCGCGATGCGCCGCGACACCGTGGTGTGATCCGCGCCCACCCGTGCCGACGCCGCCGTCAGCCGGCCGGTCCTCGCCACGGCGAGAAAGGCGCGCAGGTCATTCCAGTTGAAGTCGGACACGTGAGCGCTCCTGTGCAAAAACGCACAATGATTTAGCAGAAGCCAGCATCGTCATAACATATTAGCCGTGCGATAACGACGTCATCCCAAGCTCAGCCGTTGGAACACCGTCATGGCCTTCGACGCCGCCGCCTTTTCGCCCGCCGCCCGCACCATCGCCCCGGTCGCCCGTCTGATCGAGGCCGCGCCCGCGCCCTGCCCGGAGTGGACCGCCCAGAACCCCGACCGAGCCCTCGCGTTGCTGTTCGTGGCGCCGCAGGATTGCGCCGCCGTCGACGTTCTCGTCTCGCTCTAAGCGGAAGACCGCCCCATGCCCGCCTCGACCGCCGCGCCGATCCCCGCCATCCCCGATCCCGAGGTCGCAGCCGAGAGCCTCACCGCCCTGATGGTCAACGCCGCCGCGGCGATGCGCACCACCTGGATGCAGGCCGTGACCCCGCAGGCGCTGCCCTACGATCCGACCACGATCGCCCGCGCCATGTTCGACTTCAACGTCGCCGTCATGACCAACCCCGCCGCCGTGCTCGAGGCGCAGGCGAAGGGCTGGAGCGACTGGACCGCCCTGTGGCGCACCATGGGCGAGCGCGTCATCGCCGGTTCGGAACCGGCCCCCGTCGCCGCCCCGGCGAAGGGCGACCGCCGCTTCAGCGACCCCGCCTGGACCGAGGAGCCCGTCTACGACTACCTGAAACAGTCCTATCTGCTCGCCGCCCGCCAGCTGCAGGACTTCGTCGCCGCGGCGCCGGTCGATGACGCCACCCGCGCCCAGGTCGACTTCGCCAGCCGCCAGCTGATCAACGCCCTGGCCCCGACCAACTTCCCGCACACCAATCCGCAGGTCGCCCGCCGCACCATCGAGAGCGGCGGCCTCAGCCTGATGACCGGCCTGTCGAACCTGCTGGAAGATGTGGCGAAAGGGCAGGGGCTCGTCACCCGCCGCGCCCCCAACGACTTCGAACTGGGCGTCAACGTCGCCGCCACCCCCGGCGCCGTGGTGTTCAGCAATGAGCTGTTCGAACTGATCCAGTACGCGCCCGCGACCGACAAGGTCTATCGCCGCCCGCTGCTGTTCATCCCGCCGCTGGTCAACAAATACTACCTCTTCGACCTGACGCCCAAGGCCAGCTACCTCGGCTGGCTGGTCGAGCAGGGCCACACCGTCTTCGTCATCTCCTGGGCCAACCCGGACGAGAGCCACGCCGACACCGGCATGACCGACTATGTGAAGCGCGGCGTCGTCGCCGCCCTCGACGCCGTCGAGTCCGCCACGGGCGAGCCCGACGTCGATCTGGTCTCCTACTGCCTCGGCGGCACCCTCTCGGCCATGACCATGGCGTATCTGGCCGCGACCGGTCGCGCCGAACGCATCGCCTCGGCGACCCTGATCGCCACCCTCGTGGACTTCGGCGACATGGGCGAATGGTCGGTGTTCACCGGCGAGAACGACCTCAAGGCCTTCGACCGCTATCTGGACGAGCGCGGCTATGTCGAGGCGCACGACCTCGCCAAACTGTTCTCCACGGTCCGCGCCAACGACCTGATCTGGTCCTCGGTGGTCAACCACTACCTGCTGGGCGACGAGGTCCGCGCCTCCGACCTGCTGTGGTGGTTCGACGACGGCTCGCGCATCCCGGCCCGTATGCTCAAGGAATACGGCCGTCAGGTGCTCAAGGACAACCGGCTCAAGGAGCCGAACGGCATCGCCATCGACGGCGTGGCCCTCGACCTCTCGGCCATCAAGACCCCCGTCATGATCGTCGCCCTCAGGGACGACCACGTCGCCGCCTGGAAGAACACCTACGCCGGCCGCCACTTCTTCGGCGGCCCGACCCGGTTCCTGCTCGGCGGCTCCGGCCACAACGCCGGCATGATCAACCCGCCCGCCGCCAACAAGCACGGCTACTGGACCAACGACGAGGCCCCCGCCGATGCCGACGCCTGGCTCGCCGGCGCCGAACAGAAGCCCGGCTCCTGGTGGCCCGAATGGCAAGGCTGGCTCGACGCCGCCGCCGGCGACGACAAGGTCAAGGCCCGCAAGGTCGGGGCCGGGAAACTGAAGGCGGGCGCCGCGGCGCCGGGGACGTATGTGCGGGTGAAGCACTAGCGCCGGATCAACCCTCTCCCGGCGGGAGAGGGAGGGGCCCGACCGCGCAGCGGTTGGGAGGGTGAGGGGTTAAGGGGCGTTAGTCCTTGCCGTCGCGCCGGTCCGGCTCCTTGGCGACGCCCTTGAATGGACCTTCGCTGGACTTGCGTTCCATGAACTGGCCGGAGCGCTCGTCGCGCTTCTGCCAGTCGCCGTTGGGCTGCTGGAACTGCGTGCGGCCCGTTACGGCGCCGCGGCGGAAGTCGTTACCCGTGTTCTTAGCCATGGCAGGCTCCGTTGGTGAACGTAAGGGGAACATAACGCAGATTCGAAGAATGGTGAAATGTGCGTCAGCTGCACATTGCGTGGCATGACGGGTCAATCCGGGCGAAGGTGGAATCGGAGAATCGGGGGCGGCGTGACAGCGGCGGAATTCATCAGCAAGTGGAGCGATGCGACCCTGCGCGAGCGTCAGGGGTCGCAGGAGCATTTCCTCGACCTGTGCCGGCTGCTGGGACAGCCCACGCCGGCCGAGGATGATCCGCACGGCGAGCGCTACTGTTTCGAGCGCGGCGCGACCAAGGCCGGCGGCGGCGACGGCTGGGCCGACGTCTGGCGGCGCGGCTGTTTCGGCTGGGAATACAAGGGACCGCACAAGGACCTGAACGCGGCCTATCGTCAGCTGACCATCTACGCCTCCAACCTGGAGAGCCCGCCCTATCTGGTCGTGTCGGACATGGCCCGGATCGTGATTCATACCAACTGGACCAACACCGTCAGCCGGGTGATCGAACTGTCGCTGGAGGACCTGCGCGAACCGGCGAAGCTGGACCTGCTGCGGCAGGTGTTCGAGGGCTCGGACCGGCTGAAGCCTTCAGTGAGCCCGCAGGAGCTGACCGCCAAGGTGGCGGCCCGGTTCGGCGAACTGGGGCGGCGGTTGCAGGACCGGGGCCATGCGCCGCGCGATGTGGCGCATTTTCTCAACCGGCTGGTCTTCTGCATGTTCGCCGAGGACGCGCAGCTGTTGCCGAAGAAGCTGTTCACCCGGCTGATCCGCAATACGGAGCGGCGGCCCGATCAGGCGGCGATGCAGCTGGACCAGCTGTTCGTCACCATGAGCACCGGCGGTTTCTTCGGCGTCGATGCGATCCACTGGTTCAACGGCGGCCTGTTCGACGAAGCTCCGGCGCTGCCGCTGGAGCCCATCGACCTGAAGCTGATCGGCGACACCTCGGACGAGCATGACTGGTCGGAGATTGACCCGGCGGTGTTCGGCACCCTGTTCGAGGAGGCGCTGAAGGCGACGCGCCAGCGCGCCGCGTTGGGCGCGCACTACACCGACCGGGAGAAAATCCTCAAGATCGTCGATCCTGTCATCGTCTGGCCGCTGACGGCGGAATGGGAAACGGCGCTGGCCGGGATCAAGGCGCATGGCGCGGCGATGAAGGCCGCCGATGCCGAGCGCAGGGCCGTCATGGACGCGGCGGGCGAGGCGATGAAGGCCGACCCGGCGGCGGCGCGGGCCGGGGAGGCGGCGCGCCGTAAGAAGCTGACCGCCATCGCGCGCAAGCGCGACGCGGCCTTCGGTGCGGCGAAGGACCGGCTGGAGGCGTTTCTGGCGCGGCTGGCGGCCTATCGGGTGCTGGACCCGGCCTGCGGGTCGGGGAATTTCCTCTATGTGGCGCTGCACGCGCTGAAGGACCTTGAGCTGCGGGCCATCATTGACGCCGAGCGGGCGGCGGGCGTGCCGCCCCCGGCACCCCGCGTCGGCCTGGACTGCGTGCGCGGCATCGAGATCGAGGCCTACGCCGCCGAACTGGCCCGGGTGACGCTGTGGATCGGCGACCTGCAGTGGATGCGCAAGAACGGCTATTCGGCCTATGCCGAGCCGATCCTGTCGAAGCTGGAGCAGATCGAGAACCGCGACGCCCTGCTGAATCCGGACGGGACCGAGGCGGCGTGGCCGGAGGTTGATGTGATCATCGGCAATCCGCCGTTCTTGGGCGGCAAGCGGATGCGCGAGGGTCTGGGCGACGACTACGTAGAACGGCTGTTTGCGACGTATCGCGGACGGGTGCCGGCGGAAGCGGACTTCGTCACCTACTGGATCGAGAAGGCTTGGCGTGAGGTCGCGGGTTCAAATCCTGAGCCCGCACCCAACACTACTCTGCCGTCCGCCAACTCGGCGCGGCGCGTTGGTCTGGTCACGACCAACTCCGTGCGCGGCGGGGCGAGCCGCAAGGTGCTGGAGCCCATCGCCGACGCCGATGCGATTTGGGAAGCGTGGGCCGACGAGCCGTGGATTCTGGATGGCGCGGCAGTGCGCGTATCGATGCTCGGCTTTGGCGAGGGCTTTCTGGAACGGCGGCTGGATGGGCGGTCGGCTGACGCAATCAACGCCGATCTGACGTCCAGTGACGCCGATCTCACCAAGGCCGCGCGATTGAAGGAGAACGCCGCCGTCGCTTTCATGGGCGACACCAAGGGCGGGTCATTCGACGTGTCCGGCGAACAGGCCCGGGATTGGCTTCGCCTGCCGCTCAATCCGAACGGGCACCCAAACAGTGACGTTCTGAAGCCATGGCGTAACGGCATGGATGTGACGCGACGCCCCTCCGACAAGTGGATCATCGACTTCGGCTGGACCATGACCGAGGCGGAGGCATCGCTCTATGAAGCACCATTTCGGCACGTCTTGTTGTTTGTGAAGCCGGAAAGGGACCGAAACAACCGGGAGGCCTACCGCCTGAATTGGTGGCGCCATGTGGAAAGCCGCCAAGGCTTTTGGCGCGCCTTAGGGGCGCGAAGCCGCTACATCCAAACACCACGAGTGGCGACGTACCGCTCGTTCGTTTGGAGCAACTCTCATGTCTGCCCAGACTCAGCAACTATCGCGGTTACCCGCGACGATGACACCACCTTCGGCATCCTCCACTCCCGCTTCCATGAGCTCTGGTCGCTGCGGATGGGGACCTGGCTCGGTGTTGGCAACGACCCTCGCTACACCCCCTCGACCACCTTCGAGACCTTCCCCTTCCCCGAGGGGCTGACCCCGAACATCCCGGCCGCCGACTACGCCACCGACCCGCGCGCGGTCGCCATCGCCGAGGCGGCCAAGGCCTTGAACGAGCTGCGCGAGGCGTGGCTGAACCCGGCCGATCTGGTGCGGATCGAGCCCGAGGTCGTGGCCGGCTATCCCGACCGGGTGCTGCCGGTCAGTGAGGAGGCGGCGAAGACGTTGAAGACCCGCACCCTGACCAACCTCTACAACCAGCGCCCGGCGTGGCTGGACATGGCCCACAAGCGGCTGGATGAGGCGGTCGCCGCCGCCTATGGCTGGCCCGCCGATCTGTCGGACGACGCGGTGCTGGAGCGGCTGTTCGCGCTGAATCAGGAACGGGCGGCCGCAGGGCGGTAGCAGAGGGGCGGAGGCGATGGTGAAGCACGGCACGACCGAGACAGGCTATGTGAACCGCCGGGGCCAGACTGTTCTGCGGGCGACCGTCAGCCGGGCAATGACCATAACCAGCGAGTCTACGTGCTGCGTTGCGGCGCCTGCGCCCACGAGTATGGAGCCAACGGTTCCGACATCTGGCAGCGCCGTTGTCCGGCGTGTGACGGTGGGGCCGCTGGGCTCGCCTGCTAGCCAGCGCCTTCACCGCCGCCGCCCGCGCTCTGTCTCCGCCGCTCGCCCCTCCACCCAGTCCTTCAGCCCTGCTTCCCCCGTCGGGTCCGCCCGCATCGCCAGTTCCGCCTCGCTCAGCTTGCTCCAGCGCGCGTGCAGGGTCTGGATGGTCACGGTCTCGGTCAGGGCGCCGGCCCGGGCGGGCTGGGCCGTGTCCCACCGCGCGAGGCCGTCGGCGTTGGCGGCGCGGGCGTCGGCCACGTCCTGCTGCACCAGCACGTATTCGCGCGTGGCCTTGAGCAGGGACGACGCCTCTGCGCCGCGGCCGGCCATCAGCGCCGCGCGGGCGCGGGCCAGCACCGTTTGCAGCAGGTCGCCTTCGAAGGATGGGGCGTCCGCCGCCGCCGGGGCGGCGGGGAGGGTTATCGGCGGCCCGCCGGGGCCCGCCATCGCCCGCGCATCGGCCAGCGCCCGCTTGCTCCAGCCGTTGCGGGCGATGGTCTGCCGCAGGTTGTGCAGGCCGATGCCGTGCCGGTCGGCCACCTTCTGCGCGGTCATGCCGCCCAGATAGTCGGCGCGGGCCAGCTCCCATGTCGGGGCGCTGACCATCCGGTAGGGCGCACGGATCCTGGGTTTGCGGGGCACGGCGACGCTCCTGTGCGGAATGTCGCCAATCTACCCCTTACACCCGTCAGAAACGGTCGTGGTTGTATCTACCGCCCGAATTTCTGGAACTTGATCCGGTGCGGGATCAGGCTCTCGACGCCGAGGCGGCGCTTCTTGTCTTCCTCATAGGCCTCGAAGTTGCCTTCGAACCATTCGACGTGGCTGTCGCCCTCGAAGGCGAGGATGTGGGTGGCCAGACGGTCGAGGAACCAGCGGTCGTGGGAGATGACCACGGCGCAGCCGGCGAAGCCTTCCAGCGCCTCCTCGAGGTTCTGCAGCGTCTCGATGTCCAGGTCGTTGGTCGGTTCGTCGAGCAGGATCAGGTTGCCGCCGGTCGCCAGCGTCTTGGCCAGGTGCACGCGGTTGCGCTCACCGCCGGACAGCTGGCCGACCTTCTTCTGCTGGTCGCCGCCCTTGAAGTTGAAGCTGCCGACATAGGCGCGGGTGTTAATCTCGCGCTTGCCGACCATCATGATGTCGGTGCCGCCCGAGATGGCCTGCCAGATGGTCTCGTCCGGTTTCAGGTCGTCGCGGCTCTGGTCGACATAGGCCAGTTTGACCGTCTCGCCGACGCGGATGGTGCCGCCGTCGGGCTCTTCCTGACCCGTGATCATGCGGAACAGGGTCGACTTGCCGGCGCCGTTCGGACCGATGACGCCGACGATGCCGTTGGGCGGCAGCTTGAACGACAGGCCGTTGAACAGCAGCTTGTCGCCGTAGGATTTCTCAAGGTTCTCGACCTCCAGCACGACATTGCCGAGGCGCGGGCCGGGCGGGATCTGGATGACGGCGTGGGTCTGGGCGCCGCGCATGCTCTCCTGCTCGTCCACCATCCGCTCATAGGCGGCCAGACGGGCCTTGGACTTGGCCTGACGGGCCTTGGCGCCCGAGCGCACCCATTCCAGTTCGCGGGTGAGGGCGCGCTGGCGGGCTTCGGATTCCGACTGCTCCTGCACGACGCGCTTCTGCTTGGCCTCCAGCCACGAGGAGTAGTTGCCCTCGTGCGGGTGGCCCTTGCCGCGGTCCAGCTCCAGCGTCCACTTGGTCACGAGGTCGAGGAAGTAACGGTCGTGGGTCACCAGGATGACGCAGCCGGGGAAGTTCTCGAGGTGGTGCTGCAGCCAGGCCACCGACTCGGCGTCGAGGTGGTTGGTCGGTTCGTCGAGCAGCAGCATGTCGGGCTTGGACAGCAGCAGCCGGGCCAGGGCCACGCGGCGCTTCTCACCGCCCGACAGGTTGGTGACCTCCCAGTCGTCGGGCGGACAACGCAGGGCGTCCATGGCCATTTCGATGCGGCTGTCGATGTCCCAGACGTCGCCGGCGTCGATCTTTTCCTGCAGGGCCGTCATCTCGGCCATCAGTTCGTCGGTGTATTCCTCGGCCATTTCCATGGCGATGGCGTTGAAGCGGGAGACCCACTGCTTCTCCTCGCACCAGGCCTCGACGTTCTCGCGCACGTTCAGGGCGGGGTCGAGTTGCGGCTCCTGCTCCAGATAACCGCGCTTGACGCCGTCGGCGGCCTTGGCCTCGCCGGTGAACTCGTTGTCGAGCCCCGCCATGATCTTCAGCAGGGTCGATTTACCCGAGCCGTTGACGCCGACCACGCCGATCTTGGCGTCGTTGTAGAAGCTCAGCCAGATGTTCTCGAAGATCTTCTTGCCGCCGGGAAAGGTCTTGGTCAGACCCTGCATCTGGAAAATATATTGCTGCGCCATGAGGTGCGTCGCGCCTGTCGTCTGAAGTGCGGGGGAGGTTGGCGCGGGGTGTAGCGACCGCGCGCCGTCAGGGCAATCTATAGCGGCCGGGCAGGGCGGTTTGATGGCGCGGCGCGGAGGTCGCCATCTGTGCTAAACTGGACGCCCGCCCGACGGAGACGCGCCGATGAAATGGTCACGCCCGCGAACCGCCGCTTTCGCCAGCCTCTGCATTCTGACGGGCAGTCTCGAGGCCGCGGCGCAGACCGCCCCCACAGCCGGCGAGTTCCGGGTTGTCAACGTGGCTGAACGGGCCGTCGCCCGCCTGCCCGACGGTCCCCTCTATTGGCGGGTGGAGAGCGCGCCCGGTCCCGTCGCGGGAACCGCCGCCGGCGACTTTTCCCTGTCGGCGGAGGCTGACGGGCGTGCGTGGCTGTTCACCCTCGGGCCGCAGGGCGCGCGAACGCCGGGCTGGCGACTGGAGGCGGAGATTGGACCGGCGCCGGTCCCCGAGGCGGCGGCCTGGACGCTGCGCCTGAATCGCGCCGGAGGTCCGCCGGGCGCTCGCACGCCTGTGCACGCCCATCCCGGATCGGAAGCCTTCTATGTCCGCAGCGGTCAGCTTTGCCAGCGCACCACGCATGGCGACGCAGAGGTTTCCGCGGGCCAATCGATGAACGGCCACCAACCCGGCGCGGTCATGCAGCTCACCAGCTGTGGCGAGACCGATCTCGATCAGTGGGTGATGTTTGTGCTGGACAGCGACCGGCCGTTCTCCGTCCCGGCCAGCTTCTGACCAGATCCACCGGTCAGGCGTCGCTCGGCGTGAAATCCGGGTCCGGAAGATAGCGGGCGCCGACATAGGCCACGGCCAGCCACAGCGACGTCCATAGAGTCCAGATGACCACCGCCAGCGAAACGTCGGCGTTCGCCGTGCCCGCCGCGGACACCTGACCGATCAGGCCCACGGCGGCGGCGGCCACCGCGGCGGCATAGACCACGATCCTCGACCACGGGCGGCAGGCCAGCAGGGCGATCGCTCCGACGATCAGCAGCACACCCGTCAGCAGCCACGGGAACTGGGGCACCCACAACCCGAGGGTCATGTGGAAGCCGCTGTAGAGGAGCAGGATCACGCCGGTGGCGCGGGGCAGGAACATGTCGGCATCAGTCAGGGCGAAAGGCCCAAGTCAGGCGGCGCGATCTTCGCCGATCAGCGTTGGCGCCCGGTTAACCGGCATTCTTAACGCCGGCGGTCAGGCGTAGTTGAAACTGACCGATATGCGCTCCCTCTTCGCGGCGTTCGGCGGCACCTCGTGGCGCAGCCAGCTTTCCCACATCAGCACCGTGCCGGCCTGCGGGGCGAGATAGACGAACGGTTTCTCGGCCTCTGGCGCGTCGGCGTGCACCGCCGGCCGGGCCATCATCATCGGCAGGCGCGGATCTTCCAGCTTCAGGGCCGATGCGCCATCCGGCACCTCGACATAGACGGTGCCGCTCAGGAAGGCGTGAGGGTGGATATGGCCCGAATGGCCGCCGCCGGGCTTGAGGATATTGACCCACAGGCTGTCCAGCCGCGGTTTGCGCGCCAGATCGAAGTTCAGCGCCCTGGCGTAGGCGACGGCGTGCCGGTCCAGATGCCGCTTCAGCTCGGCGAACTCGGGCAGGCGGTGCGGCAGGTCGGTCAACGAGCCGTAGGAGGTGTAGCCGCGATAGCCATGCTCGCGGCACCACATCCGGCCGGCCTGGTCCTCGGCGGCCAGCATCCGGCAGGCGTCAGCGAGGGCGGCGTTGAAGTCGGCGAAGCCTGGGCCAGCGGCGAGCGAGGCTTCGTAGACCTGGGTGACGAACAGGGGGCGCAGGGACATGGCGGCTGTCTAGCGCGCGGATGCGGCGTCGTCCCGCACGATGACGCCGTCCTTCATCACCAGCCGGACAGCCCGCACGGCCGCGATGTCCCGTGTCGGATCGCCCTCGACCGCCACGAGGTCGGCCAGCAGCCCTGCCCGCACCGCGCCGAGCCGGTCGTCGATGCCGAAGATGCGGGCGTTTCCGGAGGTCGCCGCGCGCAGGACATCCGCGACCGGCATGCCCCCGGCGACCATCAGTTCCATCTCGCGAGCGTTCTCGCCGTGCGAATAGACGCCGACGTCGCCGCCCATGCACATGGTCACCCCGGCCTCCAGCGCCTCGGTGAACATCCGGCGCTTGGCCAGAACGCCCGCGGGCGCCGGCTCCTGACCATTCCAGCCGCGGTAGCGGGTGATCGCGTCCGTCGCGGCCAGGGTAGGACAGAAGGCCACGCCGCGGTCGCGCATCAGGCGGAAGATCTCCGGCGTTCCGGCGTCGCCGTGCTCGATCGTGTCCACGCCGGCTAGGATGGCGCGTCGCATGCCTTCCTCGGTACCCGCGTGCACCGCGACCTCGCGCCCGGCGGCGTGGGCGGCGGCGACAGCATCCGCAATTTCCTGCTGGGTGAAGGTGGGCCGGCTCGGCTCCCCGGGGCCCCAGCGGTAGTCGGCGTAGAGTTTGATCACGTCCGCGCCCGCGCCGATCTGGCTGCGCACGACGCGCAGCAGGTCCGGGCCATCGGCTTGCTCGGCGCCCAACGGCACCGGCACGCCCGGTTCGAATCCCTTGGGTCCGTACGCGCCCGTCGCCACGATGGCTCGGGTGGAGGTCAGGATGCGCGGGCCCGGCACAATGCCCTGCTCGATCGCCTGCTTGAGCCCCAGGTCGGCGTAGCCCGCCCCCTCGGTGCCGAGGTCGCGCACGGTGGTGAATCCGGCCATCAGAGTGTCACGCGCCGCCACGGTCGCTCGCGCCGTGCGCAGGGCCAGCGGCTCGTGCAGCACCTGGTCGTCCCAGCTGGCCTCGTTGTAGGGGTGCAGGAACAGGTGCGAATGGCCCTCGATCATGCCGGGCATCAGCGTCAGTCCGGGCAGGTCGACGACGGTCGCCCCCTCGGGCGCGGTCAAGTTCGGCCCGACCGCCTCGATGGTCTTGCCGCGGACCAGCACGGACCAGCCCTCATGCGGCCGCGCCTCGGCGCCGTCGAACACCCGCGCCGGCCGCAGCAGCACGGCGTCCTGGGCCGCCGCCGGAGCCGCGAGGATGAGAGCCAGAAGAAAGATGATGATCCGCATCGTGCCGCCCTCGTTCAGTCGGCACTCAAGCGCGCGTCGTCAGCCCAGGCAAGTCGTCACCAGTCCAGCGCCGCCTCGCCGCGCAGAATGGCCTCCGCCTCGGCCGTGTGTTTCCCGCCCGACCGGTCGTGAAGCACCAACGGCGGCAGCAGCCGCAACGGAGCCTTGCCAGTCTTGATCGCCTGCACCAGCACCCGTTTGGCGGGCTCATCGGCATAGGGATGCACGGGTCTGATGGCGAACGATCCGGCCGTCTCGCCCAATAGCGCCAGCAGGTCCGCCAGCCTGTCCGCGCGGTGAATCACTACGATCCGTCCGCCCTCGCGCACCGCCTTGAGCAGGAAGCGCGTCCACGCCGCGAGCCCATCCTCCGCCATCCAGGCGCCGTGCTTGCCCGGGGAGGGCGCCCGCAGCGCCCCGGGATCGTCGAAAAACGGCGGATTGCTGATCGCTCGGTCGAACGGCTCCAGCCCCAGCGTCCGGAAACCGGCCGCCACGTCGCCCTCCAGAATCGTCGCCTCAGTCCCGTTCAGCGCCGCATTCTCCCGCGCCAGCGCCGCCATGACCGGATCGCGCTCGACGCCTGCCAGCGTCAGGCCCGGCATCCGCGCCGCGGCCTGCATCAGCACGGCGCCCGCGCCGCAGCCCGCCTCGATGACCCGCTCGCCCGCCTTCGCGCCCACCGCGGCCGCCAGCAGCGCCGCATCCATGCCTGCGCGATAGCCCTTCGCCGGTTGGCGCAGCCGGACGCGGCCGCCCAACAGGGCGTTCTCGACGATGTCTCCGTCCTGCGGAGGGAACGGTGCGACGGTCACGCGGCTTGACCCTTCATGGCCCGGTCACCATTGTGCGCCGCGTCGCCGCCCTGCAAGCGGCGGCTGGATTTTCAGGCGTGATCCTCCCCCCGCGCCCCGCCCGTGAGTTCTCCTTTGGACGCTGTCACCGTCGCCGATTCCCGCCCCAAGGGAGACGTTGAGCCGCTGGTGCGGCTGGCGAAGGACGACATGGCCGCTGTCGACGCCCTGATCGTCGAGCGGATGCAGTCGCAGGTGCCGGTGATTCCGCTGCTGGCCGAGCATCTCGTCTCGGCGGGGGGCAAACGCCTGCGCCCGCTGCTGACCGTGGCCGCCGCGCGGGCGTCCGGCGCGTCCGACGACATTGACTCCTCGCGCAAACTGGCCGCAGCGGTCGAGTTCATTCACACCGCCACCCTGCTGCACGACGACGTCGTCGATGGTTCGAACCTGCGCCGGGGCAAGACCGCCGCCCACCTGATCTGGGGCGCGCCCTCCAGCGTGCTGGTCGGCGACTTCCTGTTCGCCCGCGCCTTCGAACTGATGGTCGAGACGGGCCAGATGCGGGCACTGGGCATTCTCGCCACCGCCTCCAGCGTCATCTCCGAGGGCGAGGTCCTGCAGCTGACGCGGGCTCACGACCTGAACCTCGATCAGGACACCTATCTGCGCATCATCTCGGCCAAGACCGCCGAACTGTTCGCCGCCGCCGCCGAGGCGGGCGCGGTGGGGGCCCTTGCCGATGAGACTGCCGTGCAGGCCCTGCGCGCCTACGGCCTGAACCTCGGTCTGGCCTTCCAGCTGGCCGATGACGCACTCGACTACGGCGGCTCGTCGGAAGTGCTCGGCAAGAACGCGGGAGACGACTTCCACGAGGGCAAGGTGACTATGCCCCTCCTGGTCGCCGCCGCCCGCACGCGCGGCCGCGAGGATGCCTTCTGGGAGCGCACCATCAACAAGGGCGAGCGCACCGACGACGACTTCCGCCGCGCCCGCGAGCTGATCGTCGGCACGGGTGCGATCGGCGCCACGCTGGACACCGCCTGGGACTACGCCGCCGCCGCCCAGGATGCGCTCAAGCCGCTGCCCGCCAGCGAATGGCGCACCGCGCTGGAGCAACTGGCCGACTTTGCGGTCAGCCGGGCGTCCTAGCGCAGGGAGGCGCAGAACCGCTGAATGCGGCGGCAGGCTTCTTCCAGCACGTTTTCCGAGGTCGCATAGCTGATGCGGAAATAGGGGCTGAGGCCGAAGGCGGAGCCCTGCACCACGGCCACGCCTTCCGCGTCCAGCAGTTCCGCGGCGAACGCATCGTCTCCGTCGATGACCGCGCCGCCCTCGGTCCGCTTGCCGATCAGACCCTCGATGGACGGATAGACGTAGAAGGCGCCCTCCGGCGTGGAGCAGCGAATGCCCGTCGCCTGGTTCAGCATCGACACGACCAGATCGCGGCGCGCCTCGAAATGCTTCGCCCGCTCGGCGATGAAGTCCTGCGGCCCGTTCAGCGCCTCGACCGCCGCCCACTGGCTGATCGCCGAGGGGTTGGTGGTGGTCTGGCCCGCCACCTTGCGCATCAGGTCGATCAGGGGCTTCGGACCGCCGCCATAGCCGATCCGCCAGCCCGTCATGGCATAGGCCTTGGAGACGCCGTTCACCGTCAGCGTCCGCTCGAACAGGTCGGGCGCGACCTCGGCGATCGTGCGGTAGTCGAAGTCGCCGTAGATCAGGTGCTCGTACATGTCGTCGGTCAGCACCCAGACCTGCGGGTGGCGCCGCAACACCGCCGCCAGCGCCTCCAGTTCGTCGCCCGTATAGGCGGCGCCGGTCGGGTTGGAGGGAGAGTTCAGGATCAGCCATTTGGCGCGCGGCGTGATCGCGGCCTCCAGCGCGGCCGGCTTCAGCTTGAAGCCGTCCGCCTCGTGCCCGACCACGGTCACCGGCTCGCCGCCGGCCAGAAGGACCATGTCGGGGTAGGACACCCAGTAGGGCGCCGGGACGATCACCTGGTCGCCGGGCGACAGCGTCGCCACGAGAGCGTTGTAGATCACGGTCTTGCCGCCCGGCGCCACGTGGATCTGGCTGGTCTCGTAGGACAGGCCATTCTCGCGCTTGAACTTGGCCGCCACGGCCGCCTTCAGCTCGGGGATGCCATCGACATCGGTGTATTTGGTCTCGCCGCGCCGGATCGCCGCGATGGCGGCTTCCTTGATGTTCTCCGGCGTGTCGAAGTCCGGCTCGCCGGCGCCGAGGCCGATGACGTCGCGTCCCTCACGCTTCAGCTCGCGCGCCCGGGCGGTGACCGCCAGCGTCGCCGAAGGTTTTACGCGGGCGAGGGCGGCGGACTGCAGGGTGGACATGGCGACTCCCGGAACGGAGCCCATTCCTTACGCAGTTGCGAAAGGCCGATCAAATGCCGAGCCCGTCACCGTCCGCCGATCACCCGGCGGCGGGCAAATACTCCGGCGGAATCGGCGTGGCCGGCGTTTCGCCCAGCCAGTAGACGCTGAGAATCCACCAGCGGGTGCCATCGTTGAACAGCTGGACGCTGTTGATCCCGCGCGCGAACGGAGCGGCGTCCGACAGCGTGTGCAGGCTCTCGTAGGTCGTCCAGACATGCATCATGTGGCCGAACCGCTCGGTTCGCCGGGCGATCTCGCGCTCGTGAAAGCCGTCGCGCATGAGGATCGGGCCGCTGCGGGCGATGTAGTCGTCCGGCGTGATCGAACGGGCCACGCCCACGCCCTGCGGATTGACGCCGGAGGGCATCAGCCGCGCTGTCGGATGGAACAGCGAGCGGAACCGGTCCCAGTCCCGCTCGACCCCGGCGTCTCCCGAGATCACGTCGTACAGCGCCGCGACGATCGCCTCGGGCGAGGCGACGTCGGCAGGCTGCGCGGCCGGTGTCTCAGCCGGTGCAGGGGCGGCAGGCGTCTGGGCGACCGCCGGAGCGGCGCAGCCCAGAGCCAGTACGGCGGCGAGGACGGGGAGCCGCATCGCCGTCAGCCCCGCTGTCCGAGCCGCCCGAACAGTTCGGACAGCGCCTTCAGCCGCGCGCCGTCGGCCTTGGCCGCGTTTTCGGGAATGACCGCCAGCGCGCGGGACAGCTCGCCCGCGCCAGCCTTGTCGACCCTTCCGCCGCGCCACTGCTCGACCGCGGTACGGACGCGCCCGGCCAGACCGGCCTCGATGCCGTTGGACCGCGCCAGCTGGTCCAGGTAGGCCTGCGCCACGTCGGGGCTGTCCTCCCACACCGGTCGGGTCTGGGTCTGCGGGTTGATCGTCTCGGCCATGATCCGCTCGGCGGCGGCGATTTCCGCCGCCGACAGGTTGTCGCCCGGCTGGAGACGCAGCACGTCGAGGCCGCGGGCGATCTCGCTGGCGTAGATGCGGCCGTTGAACCAGTAGGCCGACCAGTGGCCCGCCACATACATCCGGTTCGCGTCCACGGGGCCGCGGTCGAAATAGGCGACCTCGAACGGCTTGGCCGGATCGGTGAAGTCCACGATCGAAATGCCGCCCTGATACCAGGCCTGGACCATCAGATCGCGGCCGGGGACCGGGATCAGAGAGCCATTGTGGGCGACGCAGTTTTCAGCCGCTGTCTGGACCGACGGCAGTTTGAAGAAATTCTTCCCGACCAGACGGCCATCCTCGATCGTGGCGATCAGGTCCGCGCCCCAGGTCGCCGGATCCTGGGCCCGGCAGCGCGCACCGACGCCGCCGCCCCATTCATCCGTGAACAGGATCTTGTCGCCGGCGGCGTTGAAGGTCGCCGAGTGCCAGTAGGCCATGTCGGGGTCGAACAGTTCCGAGACCCGCGACGGATGTTCCGGGTCCGAGATGTCGAGCAGGATGCCGTTGCCGCTGCAGGCGCCCGCCGCCAGACCCATCTCCGGATAGACGGTGATGTCGTGGCACTGGTTGGTCGGGCCCGACTCCTGACCGGCGACGCCGTAGCGGCCGCCTTTCCAGAGCCCGGCGATCTCTCCCGTCTCGCGGTCGGCGAAGATGCGGGGCCGACTGACGATCGCCGCCTGCTCCGGCGCGTTCAGCGGCACCTTGATGACGTCGATCGAATAAAGCGCCGTCTCGGCGTTCTGCCCGGGCTCGCCGTCGCTGCAGATCGAGAGTTCGCCGCTCTTGCGCACGCTCGAGGTGCCCGAGTTGTAAATGTAGAGCACGTTCGGATCGGTCGGGCTGGGCACCTGGGTGTGGGTGTGCGACCCACGGCAGGTCTGGACGGCGGCGATCTGGCGCGGCGCGCTCAGGTCGCTGATGTCGAAGATGCGGATGCCGCGGAAGCGTTCGGCGTTGACGTCGCCCTCTGCGCCCCGGGCGCTGCAGTCCAGCCGGCCGCGGTTCTGCTCAACCGACATGAACAGCAGATTGCCGTGGATCGACAGGTCGCCCTGACCGCCCGGGCAGACCACCGACAGCACCAGCTCCGGCTCGCCCTGCGTCACATCATAGGCGTTGAAGCCGTTGAAATTCCCGACGAACAGCCGACCGCCCGACATCGCCATGTCGCTGTTGGCCAAGGCCAGCGGGCTGTATTTCGGAGCGGGCAGGGGCTGCGCCGTCCCGGCCTCGACCGCGGCCGCCCGGGCGCGCATCGCCGCAGCTTCCTCAGCGGTCGGCGGGCCCCACAGCGAGTCCGGATCGAAGAAGCCCGGCGCCGGCGCGACCGAATACTCCAGCGTCAGGCCTGAGGCGGCCTGTCCGGCGTCCCGCAGGCCGGCGGAGAGGGCGGAGCGGGCGTCGGGGCCCACGGCCGGCGATTGCGCCTGCGCCGCCACGGCCCCGAACAGGACGGTGGCCGCCGCGGCGGAGCTCAACAGAAGACTGCGAATGTTCATGGTCGCCCCTCGGATGGATCGGTTCAAAGCTCGGACAGAATGGACTGCATGCGCAGGATTTCGGCGGACTGATCCGCGTTCACGGATGTGGCGAAGTCGGAGATGGTCGGGTCTTCCCCCGCCTGGGGATCGTCCAGCAGAGCGTCGACCATGTCCAGCGCGCCCTGATGGTGCTGGATCATGCCCTGCAGAAACAGCCGGTCGAACTCCGGACCGCTCGCGGCGGCCAGAGCCGTCATCTGCGCCGGCGTCAGCATGCCCGGCATCAGAGGCGCATCCGCTCCCATCGCCATATGGCCTGCATGCCCCGCGTGAGGGTCGGCGGCCGCCGTTGGCAACGCCCGGCTGCCCAGCCATTCCTGCATCAGCGCCATTTCTGCGGCCTGGCTCTGTCCGATCCGCTCGCCAAGCCGGCGCACGAGAGGGGAGGCGCCCCGGCTCTCCAGCAGGGCCACCATCTCCACCGCCTGGGTGTGGTGCACGATCATGTGCTGCATGAAGCGGACGTCGGCGTCGACGTAGCCGGTCCGGCTCAGCTCGACCGCCTCGGCGGCGCTGACCACCCGCGAGCCCTGACCCGGCGCGCCCGGATTGAAGATCGGCGGAGTCTGGCCCACGACCGGCGCCGCGATCACCGCCGCAACAAGAAGGGCTGTGGTCAGGCTCAAACTCGCTGCTCCGGCCGTCCGAAAGTCATGGAGGCGACACTAGGCGGCGGCGTCCGCCGTCGGCAAGGCGGATTTCAGCCGCCGTCCCCGGCCGCCGACAGTCCAATCTGGATCACGTCGGTCCGTCCCGACCGGAACCCGGCCTCGCAATAGGCCAGATAGAACAGCCAGAGCCGCCGGAAGCGAACGTCGAACCGGCCGCCCGCGGCGATCCCGGCCCAGGCTGCCTCGAACCGCCGTCCCCACTGGTCCAGGGTCGCGGCGTAGTCGCCGCCGAACCGCTCGGTGATGTCCCAGTCCAGCCCGGCTCCGGCGATCACCGGTTGCAGTCGCGGCTCCGACGGCAGCATGCCGCCGGGGAAGACGTATTTCTGGATGAAGTCGGGTCGACGGCGATAGCCCTCGAACAGGTCGTCGCGGATGGTGATGATCTGCAGTCCGGCGCGGCCGCCCGGGACCAGAACCCGACGCAGGGTCGCGAAATAGTCGGGCCAGTACTGCTCGCCCACCGCCTCGAACATCTCGATGGAGGCCACGCGGTCGAACCGCCCCTGCACGTCGCGATAGTCGATCAGCTGGATGTCGGCGCGCTCGGACAGCCCCGCCTCATGCATGCGGCGCCGCGCGAAGTCGTGCTGCTCGCGCGAGATGGTGATGGCCGTCACCTGGGCCCCGACCTCGCGCGCCGCGTATTCCGCAAACCCGCCCCAGCCACAGCCGATCTCCAGCACTGTCTGGTCGCGGCGCAGGTCCATGATGGAGGCGAGGCGGGCGTATTTCGCCTTCTGGGCCTGTTCCAGCGACTGTTCCGCCGTGCTGAACCGCGCCGCGGAATAGGTCATCGAGGGATCGAGCCACGCGCCGTAGAAGGCATTGCCCAGATCGTAGTGGGCGTGGATGTTCCGCTGCGAGCCGCGCCGGCTGTTGCGGTTCAGCCCGTGCGCGACGCGGTTCACGGCGTTCAGCACCGGATTGCCGTCGACCAGCCGGCTCAGCCGATCATAATTGTCTGCGAACGCCTCCAGCAGGGTGGCGAGGTGCGGGCTGTCCCACTCGCCGGCCATATAGCCCTCGGCGAAACCGATATCGCCGCCGACGATGGCGCGGCGCACCGATCGCCAGTCGCTGATGACCATGACCGCCGAGCGTCCGGGCTCGCGCCCTTCCAGATGATGCTCCGAACCGTCGGGCAGGGTCACGGTCAGCCGGCCGTGGGTCCAGCTGGACGACAGCAGACGCATGAACAGCCCGGCGCCGAAGGCCGCGACCGGTCGTCCCGGCGCAAGCGGGACTACGGCGGTCACCGCGCGTCCCCGGCCAGAACGGCTTTCGGCTTTTGTGCCAGCGTCACCGGAACCCCCTTCAGCCACAACAGCAGCGCCTCCCAATGGATGGCAGCCAAGACCTTCAGCGTCATCAGCGGAAAAGTCACGGCGGTCTTCGCGAGCGCCCCATCAGTCAGCGGCCGCCGCTCGCCCCACAGGCTGGCTGTCAACACTGTACCCCTGGCGTCGGCGCAGCCAACGGTCAGGGCTACCCTGTCGGCCGGCGCGCGTCCGCGGAACCGGTACTGCATCTCCATGCCGAGGAAGGGCGAGACGTACAGCGACTTGGCGCAGGTCTGGCGGAAGACGTCATCCGTCGCCGTCACCGCCAGATCGTACCAGCGCCGTTCACCGAAGGTGCTGGTGACCTCGTAACTAATCGCCGCCAGCCGCCCGTCGGCGGCCTGGCAGTAGTAGACGCTGATCGGGTTGAAGACGAAGCCGAACACCCGCGGCATCGTAAGCAGCCGGATGGCGCCCCCGCCAAGGTCGACCCCGATCGCCGCCAGCCGCGTCTCGACCTGGGCTCGCAGCGGCCGTCCTGACCCGTCGCCATGGTCCTTGTCGAAGAAGGCGAACAGGTTCCACCGATTGCGCGAGAACAGCCCCAGGCGCCGCGCCAACCCATCCACTTCGGACAGGTCCAGCAGCAGCCAGAAGATACGCTTCTCCAGCCGATGCCGCCGGGGCGTCAGCCGCTGGTGCACCACTCCGCCAGCATAGAGGGCCGAAGCCTGGGTCACGCAGCCGTCTCCATGCGCCGCGCCGGGCGGACGCCGATCTGTATCCGCCCGCTCTCGTCGGCGACAGTCCACGGCCGGCGCACCCCGCCCAGCTGCTCGGCCACCGCCAGCCCCGACTGCAGCCCGTCCTCGTGGAAGCCGGCGCCGAAATGCGCCCCGCAGAACCACACCCCGCCTTCGCCCTGCAGATCCCACAGCGACGCCTGCGCCCGCAGCGCCGCCGCGTCGAAGATCGGATGCTCATACAGTTCGCTGCGCAGCAGGGCCTCGGCCTTCGGCGGCCGGGGCGGGTTCAGGGTCACGAACAGATCCTGTCCCGGCAGGCCCTGAAGCTGGTTCATCCAGTAGCTGACGCACAGCCCGTCACGCGCGCCGATATAGTTCCAGCTGGCCCAGGCCCGACGGCGCTTCGGCATCAGTGCCGGATCGGTGTGCAGCACCGCCAGATTGCGGCTGTAACGGAAGGCGCCCAGCGTCCGCCGCTCCGCCTCCGTCGGCGCATCCAGCAGCGCCAGCGCCTGATCTGCGTGGGTCGCCAGCACGACGTGATCGAACCGCTCGCGTCGACCGTTGCGCTCGCCGACGATGACGCCGTCCCCGGTCCGCCGGACATCCACCACGTCGCGCCCGAGGCGAACGCCGTCTAGCTCCATCGCGATCCGGTCAACATAGGTGCGGCTGCCACCGATGACGCTGCGCCATAGCGGTCGGCCCATCAGCTGCAGCAGGCCGTGGTTGTCGCAGAAGCGCAGGAAGGCCGCGGCGGGATATTCCAGCAACGCCTCGGCCGGCGACGACCAGATCGCCGCCGCCATCGGCAGCAGGTGATCGTCGCGGAAGGCCGCGCTGAAACGCCCGCGCTGCAGGAAGTCGCCGAGCGACATGTTCGGGTCGTCGAGCGAGGCCAACGCCGCCGGCGCCTCTCGATAGAAACGCCAGACCTCGGACAGCATCGACCAGAACCGGGGTCGGAGTACGTTGCGGCGCTGGGCGAACAGGGCCGGCGCCGCATATTCGAACCGGCCTTCCTCCAGCGACACCGAGAAGGACATGTCCGTCGCGCGGCTCGCCACGCCCAGATGGTCGAACAGGGCGATCAGATTGGGGTAGGTCGCCTCGTTGAAGACGATGAAGCCCGTATCTACTGCCGTCGGGCCGGAGGCGGTGTTGGCCGTGACCGTATGGGTGTGCCCGCCCAGTCGGTCAGCTCGCTCGTACAGCACCACGTCGTGCCGCTGGTTCAGCAGCCAGGCGCAGGAGAGCCCTGAAATCCCCGATCCGATGACCGCGATCCGCATACGGGGCTCAGCCGGGGCGCCGCCGGTCGACGAGGATGTGACGATCATACGAACTCCGCTCAGGCCCCCAATGGGCGGCGAAGCTGATACGTCGTAAGCCCGACATTGGATGAGTGTGATCCAGCAGTCGGTGAGGCGCGTATGATGGACAATGCACGGAACGGCTTCGGATGCGGCTGGCTCTGCCTGGGCGGGCGCCATGAACGGTGAAACGGACCACGATCGTCTGATTCAGGCGGTCGCGCGGACCCGTGACCGCGAGGCGTTCGCGGCCTTGTTCGACCATTTCGCGCCGCGGCTGAAGGCCTATTTGATGCGGTCGGGAGCGCCCCCGGCTGCCGCCGATGACTTTGCCCAGGACGCCATGCTGACGGTGTGGCGCAAGGCGGAACTGTTCGATCCGGCGCGGGCGCGGGCTGCGACCTGGATCTTCACCATCGCCCGGAACCGCCGGATCGATGTGATGCGCCGCGATGGCCGCGTCCTGCCGGCGCCGGAACTGAACCTGGGCGAGATCGAACCGGAACGTCCGGACGATCTCTTCCAGACCCGGGAGGACGAGACCCGCGTGCGGTCCGCCCTCCGGAACCTCAAGCCGGACCAGATCGAAGTGATCCAGCTGGCCTTCTTCCAGGATCTCACCCACGCCGAGGTGGCGCAGTCGCTGGCGCTCCCCTTGGGAACCGTAAAGTCGAGGATACGAAACGCGATGATCAAGCTCAGGTCTCTGCTCGATCAGCCTGTCGGGGAACACTCATGACCGCCCTTCGCCAACCGTCCGAAGAACGTCTTCTGGCCTACGCGGCCGGCACGCTGAACCTGCCCGAATCCGTCGTGGTGGCGGCCCATCTGGCCATGCGGCCCCGTGCGGCCAGTTGGGTCAACGGCCTCCAGTCCGTCGGCGGCGAGGTGCTGGAGACGATCGACCCCGCGCCGGTGGCCGATGACCTGCTGGCGCGGACGCTCGCGCGGCTGTCGACATCGCCGGAGGATCTCGCTCCGCCCGAACCGGCCAATGACATGACCGGGCTGCCCGAGCCGCTGCGCCGCTATGCGCTCGGCCCGTGGCGCCGGATCGGCCCCGACATGCGGGTCCGCGACGTGCTGGCGCCCCGCCACGGCGACTGCCGCGTCATCCTGCTGAGCATCGGCCCGGGCCGCACCACGCCGGTCCACACCCATGCCGGCGTCGAACTGACCTGCGTCCTGTCCGGCGCCTACGAAACCGACGAAGGCGTCTTCGGCCCCGGCGACTTCGAGGAGGCCGACGGCGAGGTGCACCACCGGCCGCGGACGGTCTCTGCCGAGCCCTGCCTCTGTGTCGTCGCCCTCGACGGCCAGATCAGGCTCGACGGCTGGATCGGCCGCCTGCTGCAGCCGTTCGTTCGGCTGTGATCCCGCTGCTGGCGCCCTGGGCGCTTGCAGCGCTATTCCTGTGCGCTGTCATGGCGGCGGCCTGGGCGGTGCAGCGGGCGACGGGGCAGGGTGGTTGGGCCGACGTCTTTTGGTCTTTCGGCCTGTGCGCGGCCGGCGCGGGGGCGGCCCTGTACCCGGTCAGTGGAGCGCCCGACGCGCGGCAATGGCTCGCGGCGGGGCTGATCGCCCTCTGGGGCGTGCGCCTCGGCTCCCATATCGCCGGACGGTCCCTGTCGGGTCCAGAGGACGCCCGCTACGCCCGGCTGCGCTCCGACTGGGGCGACGCCTTCCAGCTCCGGCTGTTCGGCTTCCTCCAGCTTCAGGCCGGCGCAGCGGCTGTGCTGGTCCTGCCTGTCCTGCTGGCGGCGCATAATCGCGAAGGAGCGCTTGGCCTGCATGACGCCCTCGGCGCGGCTGTGCTGGTGGCGGCGGTCATCGGGGCCGGGATTGCGGATCGCCAACTCGCCGCCTTCCGCGCCGACCCAGCCACCACACACGATCAGGTCATGGACCGCGGCCTCTGGTCGTGGTCTCGGCACCCCAACTATTTCTTCGAATGGCTGGGCTGGTGTGCCTGGCCGGTATTGGCGATCGATCTTTCCGGCGAGCATCCCTGGGGCTGGCTGTCGCTCGTCGGGCCGGCCTACATCTACTGGCTGCTGACCCGGGTTTCGGGCATTCCGCCGCTCGAGGAGCATATGCGCCGCAGCCGGCCGGAGGCTTTCGCGCGCTACGCCGAACGCACGAGCGTCTTCTTTCCGCGCCCGCCGAAAGCTTAGGCTGCCAGCCCCAAAGCCTTGAACAGCCGCAAGGCCACCGCACAGGCTGCGGCCGACGACACGCCGCTGACCACCACGCCCCAACCCATGTCCAGCAGGGTGATCTTCAGGCCCCACGTCTTCAGCGTCGCATAGTTGGTCAGATCGTAGGTCCCGTAGGCGAACAGGCCGAACAGGGCGCCCCAGACCAGCGCCGTCTTCCAGTCTCCGGTCTTCAGGCCCGGCAGCACCGCGAACAGGGTCAGGCCGAGTGCGTACAGGCTGTAGAAGGCGATCGCCGGGACCAGCCGGAACTTGTCGGCCAGCACTTCTCCGATCAGCGGCCGATAGACCCGGTCGCCCATCGAACCCAGCCACAGGGTGTCGATCACGCTGAAGATGATGAGCACGGTCGCGAAGGCGATGGCCTGGGTCATGGTCGTCTCCGGTTGGTTTTGGCTGCATACGCGCGGCGACGCTTGCTGGATGAGGGGGTGGCAGGGGAGCGCTCTCACCGGCTCGCCGACGCCCGTTCAGGATGCTAACGCGAGAACCATGCGCCGCCTTCTCGATTTCGTCCTCAACATGGAAGGCCGCCGCTGGCGGGCCGCGTTGGCGACGGCGCTGCTGCTGGGCGCCACCGTCGCCCTGCTGATGGTCGGCAAGAGCCAGTTCGGCCTCGCCGCCGAGGAGAAGCTCGAGGCCTGGCTGCAGGGCTACGCCGGCAGTCCGTGGGCGTTCGCGGCGACCGTGGTGCTGTTCATCGTCGCCGCCTTCATCGGCGCGCCGCAGTTCATCCTGATCGCCGCCTGCGTCGTCGCCTTCGGGCCTTGGTTCGGCTTTCTCTACAGCTGGGCGGCCACTGTGGTCTCCGCGGGGGTGACCTATTGGCTGGGCCGGGGACCGACGGCCCGGCTCCTCGACCGCTTCGGCGGCCGGACCCTGACTCGGCTGAAGGGGTTCGTCGGCAAGAACGCCTTCTACGCCAGCTTCATGATCCGGAACGTGCCCTCGGCGCCCTTCATCGTCGTCAACATGGCCTTTGGGGCCACCCGCGCCTCCTTCACCGCCTATCTGCTGGGCTGCGCGCTTGGGGTCCTGCCCAAGACAGCCCTGGTGGCCTTTTTCGGCGGCGCGGTGGTGTCGGCGGTCAGCGGCGACGGGGTGTGGACCTCGCTGATTCTGGCGGGGGTCGCGGTGGTCTGGCTGGGGCTGATGCTGGGCGTCCGCGAACTGGTCAAACGGCGCGAGCGTGCGGCCGGGTTGCCGGACTGAAGCTTGGCTGACGCGAACGTGAACGGCCAAGGTGGGCGCAGCCGCGCCGGGCGCGTCGGATAGGCGGCATGGGGCTTGTAATCCCCCCCGCACAAGGGCAAACGGGCCTTCGGTCGGTCAGGCGATAACGATCAGGAGGCGGCGCGGATGGGGATGCGCGCGGCCGGGGCGTCGCCGAAGCGGATCGAGACTGCCAACGCCCTATTCCAGGCCCGAACGAACGGTATCCCGGCTCCATGTTCAACAGCATTTTCGGCGCGATCTCCAACGACATCGCCATCGACCTCGGCACCGCCAACACCCTGATCTACATGAAGGGCAAGGGCATCGTGCTGAACGAGCCGTCCGTCGTGGCGCTGCGCAACGTCGGCGGCCGCAAGATCGTTCACGCCGTGGGCATAGAGGCCAAGCAGATGCTCGGCCGCACCCCGGGTCACATGGAAGCCATCCGTCCCATGCGCGACGGGGTCATCGCCGACTTCGAAGTCGCCGAAGAGATGATCAAGCACTTCATCCGCAAGGTTCATAACCGCAAGGGCTTCGTGAACCCCAAGGTGATCGTGTGCGTGCCGTCGGGCGCCACCGCCGTTGAGCGCCGCGCCATCAACGACTCCTGCCTCAACGCCTCGGCCCGCCGCGTGGGCCTGATCGACGAGCCGATGGCCGCCGCGATCGGCGCCGGACTGCCGATCCACGAGCCGACCGGCTCCATGGTCGTCGACATCGGCGGCGGCACCACCGAGGTGGCTGTCCTGTCCCTGTCGGGCATCGTCTATTCGCGCTCGGTCCGCGTCGGCGGCGACAAGATGGACGAGGCGATCATCTCGTACATGCGCCGCAACCATAACCTTCTGATCGGCGAAACCACCGCCGAGCGGATCAAGAAGGACATCGGCACGGCCCGTATCCCGGCCGACGGCGAAGGCCTGTCGATCGACGTCAAGGGCCGCGACCTGATGCAGGGCGTGCCCCGCGAAGTCCGCATCTCCGAGCGTCAGGCCGCCGAAGCCCTGGCCGAGCCGGTCACCCAGATCGTCGAGGCCGTGAAGGTCGCGCTGGAAGCCACTCCGCCGGAACTGGCGGCCGATATCGCCGACAAGGGCATCATGCTGACCGGCGGCGGCGCGCTGCTGCGCGGTCTGGACGCCGAGATCCGCGACCACACCGGCCTGCCGGTCTCGGTCGCCGACGATCCGCTGTCGTGCGTGGCCATCGGCTGCGGCCGCGTGCTCGAGCACCCGCGGTGGATGAAGGGCGTCCTCGACTCCGCCCTCTAGGGTACGGGTCGAACCTCCGCCTCAAATCCCTGTCATTGCGGGCGTTGCGGCGGTTTCCAAACGGCGTGGATTTTGCGATAGGCTCGGCACATCGGCGGGGGGCGTCCCGCTGATTCCCTTTTTCTGAGGAAGGCGCGCCGTGGCGTTTCGCGACGGACCGTTCGAAAACATCAAGGTGCCGCTGGTCTGGACCGCGGCGGTCACGGTCGTGATCGCCGCCATCGGCTGCGTGCTCCTGCTGATCAGCGACGCCCGGGCCCAGAACTCCCCCTACCAGCCCGTCCGCGCCGGCGTCGAAAGCGTCTCCGGTCCGGTCGGCGGCGTCTTCGCCGCGCCCGTGCGGTGGTTCGGTCACATGACGGATTACGTCGGCGGCTATTTCTTCGCCGTGTCCGAGAACCGCCGGCTCCGTACCGAGCTGGCCGAACTGCAGCCGTGGCGCGACCAGGCGATCGCCCTGAAGAACGTCAACGCCCGCTACGAGGCCATGCTCGGCATCCGGCCCGAGCCGCCGGTCGAGATGCGCACGGCCCGGTCAATCTCCGACACCCGCGGCCCCTTCTCCAACGCCCGCCTGCTGGACGTCGGCGCGTCGCGGGGCATCAAGGTCGGTAATCCGGTCATCAATGAGCACGGCCTCGTGGGCCGCATCGTCGGCACGTCTCCGAACATCAGCCGGATGCTGCTGCTGACCGACGTCGCCAGCCGCACCCCGGTGCTGGTCGACCGCACCGATGCCCGCGCCCTGCTGACCGGCGACGGCTCGGGCAATCCCCGGCTGGAGTTCGTGCGCGGGGCCGGATCGGTGCAGGCGGGCGACCGCATCCTGTCCTCCGGCGACGGCGGCGGCTTCCCGCGTGGCGTGCCGATCGGGGTGGCCGCCAAGGGCATCGACGGCTCATGGCGGGTCAAGCTGTTCAGCGACCGTGGCGCCATCGACTACGTCCGCATCATGCTGTTCGAGGACTTCGGCCAGCTGATCAGCCCTGACGCCCTCAATGCGCCGCCGCTGGCCGCCCTGGGCACGGTGGCCGAGGCGACGCCCGCCCAGGCCGCCGCCATCTCCGATTCCGCCGCCCGCCGCGAGGCCGCGTCACCGCCGCCCGCACCGCGCCCGGCAACGCCTGCCCCCGCGGCCGCGCGGCCCGCGGCCCAGCCGCCGGCGCAACCCGCGGCCCCCGCGCCGGGAGACGCGGAATGAGACGCCCCGTCGCGGTCCGCGTCGTCGGGCCGATGCAGTGGATCGTCTATCCGGCGCTGATCACCGTCGCGGCCGCCATCGTCCTGCAGACGCCGGTCGAGCTTCTGGGCCTGCATCTGCCGGAGCCCGTGATCCCGATGGTGCTGGCCTTCGCCTGGCCGCTGATCCGCCCCTCGATCCTCGCGCCTGTCGTGCTGGCCGTCCTCGGCCTGCTGCTCGACATCCTGACCTATGGGCCGCTCGGCCTCTGGGGCCTGACATTTCTGGTCATCTACAGCGTCGTCCTGGCCTCGCGCAGCTTCCTCGCCGGTCAGGACACCGCGGTGCTGTTCGTCTGGTACGCCGCCTGCTGCCTGCTCGCCTTCGTCCTGGCCTATCTGGTCATGGCGGCGATCACGCCGACACCGGCCAGCCTGATCCCGCTGCTGCTCCAGATCGTCCCGACCCTGCTGCTGTTCCCGTTCGCGCACCGGCTCATTGAGCGGTTCGAGGACGGCGATGTGAGGTTCCGATGATCCTGCTCCGCCAAGGCTACGCAGGACGGGTTCTGCCCGGTTCGAGGATGCGGTCCTCCGAAGCTCCCGCCGGGAGCGAAGGAGGATGAGCTCGGAGCCCTCCATCTTCTTCGCCGACGCCAACGAGCGGCAAGGCTCTTTCCTGCGGCGGACCTTCGTGCTGGGCGGTCTGACGACCCTTGCCGGCGTCGCCCTGACCGGCCGTCTGGCCCAGCTGCAGGTCTTCCAGGCCGGCGAATATGCCACCATGGCGTCGAACAACCAGTTCAACTTCCGCCTCGTGCCCCCGCCGCGCGGCGAGATCAAGGACCGGAACGGCGTCGTCATCGCCGGGAACCGGCCCAGCTTCCGCGTGCTCGTCGTCCGCGACGAGACCAAGGATCTGGACCAGACGCTCGACCTGCTGGGCCGCCTCCTGCCGGATACGCTGGAGCGCCGCCGCTCGATCATCCGCGACGTCAACGCCGCGCCGCGCTTCAGCCCCGTGCCGGTCAAGAGCGACCTGACCTGGGAGGAGTTCGCCAAGGTCAATCTCTACGCCAACGAGCTGCCCGGCGTGATGGCCGACATGAACGAGGCGCGCTTCTATCCGTTCGGCGGCGCCTTCGCCCACGTCATCGGCTACGTCGCCAAACCCAATGACCGGGACATCAAGGCGATCGAGGAGCGCGGCGAGAAGGTCCCCGAAATCCTCTACAACCCGGGCTTCCGCATCGGCCGTCAGGGTGTGGAGAAGGCCTTCGACGCCGACCTGCGCGGCGAGGCCGGCGGCAACCGGGTCGAGGTCGACGCGCGGGGCAGGGTGGTCGCCGAGGACATTGGCGGCTCCCGGCCGGCCGTGCCCGGCAAGGACATCGTGCTGACCCTCGACGCGGACGTGCAGAACCGCGCGCTCGAGGTCTATGGCGAAGAGTCCGGCGGCTGCGTCGTCATGGACGTCCGCAACGGCGACATCCTGTGCATGATGTCCGCGCCATCGTTCGATCCGAACCTGTTCGTCGGCGGGGTGCCGTCCACCGTCTATCGAGCCCTGGCCGACTACGAGCGCAAGCCGCTGCTGGACAAGACCATCAACGGTGTCTTCCACCCGGGCTCGACCTTCAAGCTGACGACCGCGCTGGCGCTGCTGGAGGCGGGCGTCAATCCGACCGAGCGGGTGGTCTGCACCGGCGGCTACCGCTTCGGCAACCGGGTCTTCCGCTGCTGGGATCACGGCGGCCACGGGCCGCAGACGATGCACGACGCGATCAAGAACTCGTGCGACGTGTACTTCTACCACATGTGCAACCGCGCCGGCGTCGACAAGATTCAGGACGTCGCGAAGAAGATCGGCTTCATGCAGACCTACGACATCGGGGTCAGCAACCAGAAGGCCGGCACCATTCCCAGCCGGGCATGGAAGGCCAACTACAACAAGCGCAATCCGAATCCGGAGTCGCGGGTGTGGTTCCCCGGCGAAACCCTGTCGGTCGCGATCGGGCAGGGCGACGTCAACGTCACCGCCCTTCAGTTGGCGGTGATGACCTCCCGCTTCGCCAACGCCCGCAAGGCGATCGTGCCCCGGCTGGTCAAATCTGTCGGCGGAGTGAACCAGCCCAGCGGCGCCGATGTGCCCGACCTGCCGTTCTCCCGCGAGCATCTCGAGATCGTCCGTCAGGGCATGGTGGCCGTGGCCAACGACGTCAGCGGCGGCGCCTATCGCCAGAGCCAGCTAGGCCTCGGCGACATCCAGATGGCCGGCAAGACCGGTACGGCGCAGGTCCGCAGCTATGGAACCGGCTCGCGCAAGAGCAACGTCTGGGCGCTGAAGGACCACAATCTGTTCGTCGCCTTCGCCCCGGTGGATGAGCCGCGCTACGCCGTCGCCGTCATCATCGAACACGGCGGCAAGGGCGGCGCCACCGCGGCAGCTCCGCGCGCCCGCGAGATCATGCGCACCACCCTGCTCAAGGATCCGGAAATGCTGGAGCGCATCCAGCGTCCGCTTCCGCCCGCTCCCGAGGGCCCGGACGTCACCGAAGACAGCTTCGGCGCGGCCCCGGACGACCCCGACGGCCTTGCTCCCGCTCCGGCGGCCCGGCCCGCCGCGCCTTCCGCGCCTACGGCCTCCACAGGCCCGCGCCCCTATCTGTCGGAGCCGCGCCGATGACCGCTTCCGCCCTGACCCGGCCCGGCGAGCGCGAGCGCCTCACGGTAAAGCTGACCCAGATCGACTGGCGCTTCACGGCCCTGCTGTGCGTCGTCGCCGGGGTCGGCGGCCTGATGCTCTATTCGGTGGCCAAGGGCAGCTGGACGCCCTGGGCGGCCAACCACCTGATCCGCTTCGGCGTCCTGCTGATCGCCATGCTTTGCTTGTCGTTGATCCACCTGAAATGGTGGTTCCGGGTGGCCTGGCCGCTCTATGGGCTGGCGCTGTTCCTGCTCGTTTGCGTCGAGCTGTTCGGCTACACGGCGATGGGCGCAACGCGCTGGCTGGACCTCGGCGTCACGAAGATCCAGCCGTCCGAGATCATGAAGATCGGCCTCGTCCTGGCTCTGGCGCGCTGGTACCACGGCTCCACCGCCCGCGAGGCCAGCTTCCACTGGAAGCTGATTGTTCCCGCCCTGATGATCGGCGTGCCCTTCCTGCTGGTCGCGCACCAGCCCGACCTCGGCTCGGCCATGCTGATCGGTCTGACGGGAGCGGCCATCATGTTCATGGCGGGCCTGAGCTGGAAGATCATCGGCGCCTGCGGCGTGCTCGGCGCCGTCACCGTCCCGCCCTACATCATGTTCGGGATGCACGACTACCAGCGCAACCGGATCCTGACCTTCCTCAATCCGGAGGCCGATCCGTCCGGCACCGGCTACCACATCATGCAGTCCAAGATCGCGCTTGGCTCCGGCGGCCTGCTGGGCAAGGGCTACGGGCTCGGCAGCCAGAGCCAGCTCGAATTTCTGCCCGAGAAGCACACCGACTTCATCTTCGCGGCCGTGTCGGAGGAGTTCGGCTTCGTCGGCTCCTTCACCGTTCTGGCCTGCTACATCGCCATCATCCTGATCGCCCTGCGCATCGCCTCGCTGTCGCACAGCCATTTCGGCCGCCTCGGCGCCGCGGGCATGACGGCGACCTTCGCCCTCTACGTCCTGATCAATGGGGCCATGGTCATGGGTTTGGCGCCGGTCGTGGGCGTGCCGATGCCGCTGTTGTCCTATGGCGGCACGGTCATGCTGACGGTGATGATCGGCTTCGGCATGGTGCTGGCCACGCGCGTCCACCGCTACGCCGAACTGCCCAAGGGCCACGGCCTGTTCTGATCGGCGGGTTCGCGCGTTAGGCTCGGGTCATGACCAAAGCCAAAGCCGATTCCGCCGCCGCCACGCCCCTGTTCGTCTCCGACTGTGGTGACGCGCCCTGTCCCGAGCCGGTCCTTCCGGCCGCCACAGCCGAGCAGACCGCGGCCCTGACTGATGGCGTGCGGATGCGTGAAAACCCGGCCGAATGGGCCTTCGTCCGCCTCTCGAAGCTGATCGAGGATTTCGAGAAGGGTCTCAACCACGACGAGGAGGTCGGCGCCCGCATCGTCGGCCTGCCCGGAGACGGAACCATGTCGATCGACGACGTCGGCTTTTGGGGCCCGGACTTCATCATGTTTCTGGGCAAGAATGCCGACGGCAAACCGGTCCGCCTGATCCAGCACTACGCCCAGATCAACGTCTTCCTCGATGTCCGGACCAAGCCCGAGGAACGTCCCGCGCGCCGTATCGGCTTCCAGCTGTCCGAGATGGTCGAGAAGACCAATCCGAAATGACCTAAAGTGAAGCCGCCCAATCCGTCGCCCGGACCAGGCTGTCGATGATGCCCGGCTCGGTCGAGGCGTGGCCGGCGTCGGGGACGACATCCAGCTTCGCCTCCGGCCAGGCCCGGTGCAGCGCCCATGCGCCTGACATCGGCGTCACCACGTCGAACCGGCCCTGCGCGATCCAGCAGGGGATGTGCCGGATGCGGCCGATGTTCTTCAGCAGCCAGCCTTCCTCGGGGAAGAAGCCGCCGTTGGTGAAATACCAGTTCTCGATCCGGGCGAAGGCGACCGCGAAATCCGGTTCGGCGAATTTGTCAGGCCGCGCGTCCGGGCCTTCGACGCTGACAGTTTCGCCCTCCCAGCTGGACCATGCCACGGCGCAGCGTTCCCGCTCGGCCTGATCGTCGCCGATCAGCCGCTTGTAGTAGGCGCCCATCAGGTCGTGTCGCTCGTTCTCCGGGATCGGCGCGACGAACCGCTCCCAAGCGTCCGGGAACAGGTTCGAGGCTCCGTCCTGATAGAACCAGTGGAGCTCAGGCTTGGTCAGCAGGAAGATGCCGCGCAGCACCAGCGCCGCCGCCCTCTCGGGATGGGTGATCGCATAGGCCATCGACAGGGTCGAACCCCAGCTGCCGCCGAACACCACCCACTTTTCGATGCCGAGCAGCTCGCGCAGCCGCTCGATGTCCTCGATCAGCGTCCAGGTGGTATTGTCTTCCAGCGAGGCGTTCGGCCGGCTCTTGCCGCAGCCGCGCTGGTCGAACAGGACGATCCTGAATTTCGACGGATCGAAATAGCGCCGCATGCCCGGATTGACTGCGCCGCCCGGACCGCCGTGCAGCACGACGACCGGCAGCCCCTGCGGGTTGCCGCATTCCTCGTAATAGATCTCGTGCACGCCGTCGGTGGGCATGAAGCCTGTGGCGTACGGTTCGATCTCGGGGAAGAGGTCGCGACGCGGCGTTTCGGGCACGGGAAAGGCCATACGTGTACTCGGTCTCGTTTCGTGGCTGTCAGGCGTTGGCGGCTTGTGTCCGCAATGCGGCAATGGCGATCAAAAGCCAAGCCACGATCATCATCAGGCCGCCCACCGGGGCGACAGCCCCCATGGCGGGCAGGCTCAGCAGGGCGATGGCCGACAGCGCCAGAGCGAAGATCAGGCCGCCCGCCGCCGCCAGCCAGCCGGCGATGACGATCAGGCGGTTCCTCGCCGGCCAGACGGCGCAGATCAGGGCGACGATGGCGTGCGCCAGCTGGTAATGGGCGCCCGTGGTCAGCAGTTGCTTGATCTGCGGACCTGCGCCGTGGGCGGCGAAAGCCCCCAGCGTCACGGCCATGGCGCCGTTCAGCGCCGCGAACACCACAAGACTGCGATCGACTGTCATGATGCGGACGCTAGCCGACAGAATCCCGCGCGTCTGCTATTCGCCCCGGATGACCGCCGCCCGACGCATGGCTTTGCAGTATGTGTTGCTCTTCGGCGCCACTGGCGTGTCTCTTCCGTTTGCAGGGCTGTGGATGCGCTCGCAGGGGTTGAGCGGAGCCCAGATCGGAACCCTGCTGGCCGCGCCGATGCTGGCCCGGGTGATCACCGGGCCCCTGCTGGCGGTCTGGGCGGACGGCTTCCGCCTCCGCCGGACGCCCATTGCCCTGATGGGGCTGACGATGGCCGCGGGCTACGGGCTGGCGGGGCTGTCGGACCTCTATGCGGTGCGCGCCATCGGCTGGTTCATCGGCGCCACCGCCATGGGCGTGCTGGTGCCCCTGACAGACGTCATGACCCTCAGACTGGCCGGCCGCCTCGGCTTCAGCTTCTCCCTGCCGCGCGGCGCGGGCTCCGCGGCCTTCGTGGTCGCCAATATCGGCATGGGAGCCCTGCTGCTGCACTGGCCCTCTGACGCGGTGATCGTCTGGCTGTGCGCCGCCTCGCTCGGGCTTGCAGCCATCGCCGCCTTCGTCCTTCCACCCGAGCCTGTCGCCGAGGGTGCGCCCGTCGCGGGGCTCGAACGCTTCCGGGGCCTGGGCCGCCTCGTGGCCGACCCTGTCTTCATGCTCGCCATCTTCGCCATCGGCGCCGTCCAGGCCGCCCACGCCTTCCAGTACGCCTTCTCGGCCATCCTGTGGAAAAGTCAGGGGATAAGCGAGGCCGTGACCGGCTGGCTCTGGGCTTTCGGCGTGATCGTCGAGATCGGCCTGATGTGGCTGTTCGAGCCGTGGCGACGCCGCGTCGGCATCGGCCCGTGGAGCCTGCTGATGGTCGGTTCGGGAGCCGCCGTCCTGCGCTGGAGCGCCATGGCCTTCGCCCCGCCGCTGTGGCTGCTCTGGCCCCTGCAGGCACTGCATGGCCTGACCTTCGCCGCCACCTTCCTCGCCGGGGTTCAGATCGTCGAACGGCTCTCACCCCCGGACAATCACACGGCCGCACAGACCCTCAGCTCCGTCCTGTCCGCTGGCCTCCTGATCGGACTGGCCACCGCCGCGTCAGGCTCGCTCTACGACCGCTTCGGCGCGGGCGGCTACTGGGCCATGGCGGCGATGGCGGTCGCGGGACTGCTCGCCGCCACACCGCTCCGCCGCAGACTGAACGCCCGGCCGGTCTGAGCCGTCAGGACAGGTCGCCGATCGCCGCGTCCAGCAGCATGAAGGCCCGCCCGCCGTCCGAGGTCAGCCGCCCCAGCACGCCCGGCCCGTCGCCCGCCGCCGCCCGCCCCGACAGGTCCCGGGAGAAGCTGCGCACATAGGCCTCGGCGTCGGCGCGCAGGTCGGCGTCGGTCAAGACCCGGCGCGAGACGCTGCGCACCGCCGCCGGCGCGACCCGCCGCACGATCTGGCGGGCCCGGTCGGGATCGCCCCCGGCCACCGCCTGCGCCGCCTCCTCGACCCGCGAGCGGGGCAGCAGGGCGTTGGGGTCGACCCCCATCCGGCGAATGGCGGCGGTGATCCGTTCGCCCAGCGCGTCTCCGTCGACGACCGGCATGACCGGCGTGTCCAGATCCAGCGGCGGCTCGCCGACGTTCCCCTCGTCCACCAGGTCGCTCCAGCCCAGCCGGTCCTTCTCCGGCTGGTTCGGCGGCACGGCCCCGGCCATCGGCTCCAGCTTGAGCCGCCCGCGCAGGCCAAAGCCCCGCGGCTCCTCTGTCCGCTCGGGTCGCGCCCGTTGCGTCTCCGTCTCCGCAGCCGGCGCCAGCGGCGCGGCCTCGCGGCGGCGCGTGGTCGGGCTGTCGCCGGACACCACGCCCATCGGCCGGACAGCCTCCGTCAGCATATCGTAGTTGCGCCGCACCCGCTCCTGGAAGCCGGCGTCCAGCGCCTCCGTGTCGGCGGCGGCCTTCTGCGAGGCGGCGGACAGGGCCGCCAGCCCTTCCTCGACCGTCGCCCGCACGGCCTCGACCCGCTTCTGCGCCTCTTCCGGCAGCCTTGCGGCGCGTTCGTCCAGTTCGCCCATGGCCTCTTCGACATGGGCGAGGGCGGTGTTCATCCGTTCGACCGTGGCCTCCAGCCGTTCCAGCGCATGCTGCCCGGCCTCGTCGACCAGTCCGCTGGTCTCGGCGACGATCCTGCGGGCGCTGTCCACCCGGGCGTCCGCGGCCTGATCGGCCTTCTGCGCGGCATCGAACAGGGCCTCGCCCAGCCGGTCGGCGCGCACCTGCGCCTGCGCTGCGGCGTCCTCGGCGGCCAGACGAGAGTCCTCGGCCGTGGCCTGCAGCGCCGCCAGCGCCCGCCGGGTCTCCTCGACCAGAGCGTCCCGCGCCTCGGCCGCCAGCGCCTCGAACTTGTCCAGCGCCAGCTTGGTGGCGTTGTCGAAGCCGTCCGCCTCGCGCTGGGACATCTCGACCAGCGCCCGGAACTGGTCCGTCGCCGCCTCGACCAGATCCTTGATGCTTTCCGTCGTTCGCACCGAAGTCTGTCCGAGCTCGTCCGTGACGGCGCGGGTCGCGGACAGTTGCTCCGTCAGCTGCGCCCGCTGGCTCTCGACCTGGGCCGAGAAATCCTCCTGATCGGTGCGCAGGGCGTAGGCGGCGGTCACCAGCGCCGCGCGCTGCTGTCCCAGACCTTCCTCGACCGACTGGATCTGCTCCGCCACGCCGGAGCCGGCGTTCTCCAGCCGCAGCGTCTGCCGCGCCAGATCGTCGGCGGCCACGCGCGCGGCGTCCTGCGCCTCGCCGGCGGCGGCGGCCAGATCGGCGGCGCGGGCGGCCAGCGCCGCCTCGGCCTCGCGCAGCTGCGTCTGCGCCAGATCGGACGCATCCACCACCATCCGCGACTGCCGTTCGACGGCGTCGATCACGCCCGTGGCCTGGCTGTCGAGCTGGACGCCCAGCGTCTGCATCTGGTCTCGTTCCTGACCCAGCTGTTCCGCCAGCCGCCGGGCGGTGCGTCCGGCCGTCTCGGCGGCCTCGTTCAGCCGGGTGGTCTCCTGCGCCAGCGCCTCGCGCAGCAGGGTCATGTCGTGCCGCGCCCGCTCGGCGGCCAGAGAGGCCTGATCGATGTCGTTGCGCAGCGAATGCAGCACCTCGCCGGTCTGCTGCGCCGCCAGCGCCGTCGGCGCGATCAGCGCCTCGGACAGACTCCGCGCGCGCCGCGTCTCGGCCGCGAGACCCGCGCCCTGCCGCACCGCATGGGCCAGCATGATCGCCAGACCCGCGGGCGCGAGGGCGATCAGGGCATAGACGGCCAGTCGCAGCGGCTCCAGCTCCGCCGCGCCCGACCCGACTTCATAGGCCAGCCAAGCCGCCACGCCGCCAATCCACAGCGCCGCAGACACGCCCGCCAGCAGATAGGCGTGCCGCCCGGACGGGACCGGTTCGGCCTGTCGTCGCAGCGGGGCAGGGGCGGGCGGCGGCTCATAGGCCACGGGCGGCGCCTCCGCCGACTGCGCCATTTCCGGCATCGCCATCGGTGCCTGCGCAGCCTCCGTGCGTGCCGAGGCCTCTGCGGCCCGCTGCTCGGCCTGACGACGCTCTTCGGCCAGACGCCGGCGGCGGCGCTCCGACATCGGCCGCTCGGTCACCGCCTCGTGAGACGGAGCCAGTTCCGCCGGCTCCGGCGGCATCTCGGGAACGGCCTCGAATTCGGCGAGCGCCGCCTCCGGTTCGGGGTCGGTCAGATTCAGCGGCGGCCGATTGCGGGGCGACTTCATAAGGCGGCGATCTCGTCAGGATGCGACGTCGCGCAGCCGGGGCGCGCGACCCGGCGGAACCCTAGCGGCTCAATCGCGGCGCGCAAAGGCGAGCGCCGACAAATCCGGGGAAGCCTAGCAGTCCTGACGCCGCTCGGCGGCGGCGATGAGGGCGCCGGCCGGCTGGTCACCGCAATCGCGCACGCGGTGAACTTCGCGCTGCGGCTTCTGCGGGGCGTCGAGCTGCAGGCCGAACTGCGACAGAGCCGCGGCGGCCAGCATGGCGATGAAACCGATGATCATCTGGATCAGCGCCTGCATCGCCGATCTCTCCCCCACAAGACTACCACTGCCTTATGCGCCCAAAACGCCGTTCCAGCAATCCGCGGCGGGTGAGATGGCATGGAACGGAACGGGGCCGGATGCGTCCTGTAAAGCTTCGGGCGCATGCCGCCGTCACGCGAATCGGTCAGGCTGCCTGCATGAGCCTCTCGGCGAACGAACAAGACGACCCCTGGTTTGCGCCGGGACAGAACTGCTGGCGGGTCGAAACCGCCGGCCGTTTCGCCGTGCTTATGGAGAACGCCGCCTATTTCGAGGCCCTCCGTTCGGCCCTGGCCAAGGCGAAACGGTCGGTCGTCGTCCTCGGCTGGCAGTTCGACCCGCGCACGCGCCTCGATCCCGAGACCTTGCCGAACGACCACCATGCCCAGATCGGCCATCAGCTGCGCATGATGGTCAAGGCGCGGCCCGATCTGGATGTCCGCCTGCTGATCTGGAAGTCGCCGCTGGTCATCGCCGCCTCACAGGGCTTTTTCCCGCACCGGGCGCAGGGCTGGTTTCGCAAGCGGTTCGTGGAGTTCCGGCTGGATCGGCCGGGGCCTCTGGGCGCCTGCCATCACCAGAAGGCCGTCATCATCGACGACGCCATCGCCTTCTGCGGCGGCGGTGACATCAGCACGGACCGCTGGGACTCCGCCGAACACCTCGACGACGATCCGCGCCGCTGCCAGCCCTCGGGTCTGATCCCGTCGCCGCGGCACGAGGTGATGTGCGTCATGGACGGCCCCGCCGCCCGCGCCCTCGGCGATCTGGCCCGCGAGCGCTGGTACCGCGCCACCTCCGAACGGACCGTCGCCGACGAGGCCGTGGACGATCCCTGGCCTGACGGCGTCGAGCCGGACCTGTTCGACACCCCCGTCGCTATCGCCCGCACTGAGCCGTCCCACGGCGCGCGGGCCGAGGTCCGCGAGAACGAGCACCTGCACCTCGACGCCATCCGCCGCGCCCGCCGGCTGATCTATCTCGAGAACCAGTATTTCACCTCGCCCAAGATCGCCGCGGCCCTGGCCGAACGGCTGTCGCAGGCGGACTCGCCCGAGGTCGTGCTGGTCTCCACCGGCGCCAGTCCCAGCTGGTTCGACCAGATCACCATGGACACCGCCCGATCCGAGGTCCTGTTCCGGCTGGAGCAGGCAGACGTCAACAACCGCTTCTTCGCCTTCGCCCCGCATACGAAGGGCGGCGAGCGGATCATCGTCCACGCCAAGGTCTCGATCTACGACGACGAGATCATCCGCATCGGCTCGACCAATCTGAACAACCGCTCGTTCGGCTTCGATACCGAATGCGACATTGCCGCCGCGCCGCCGACGGACGAAGGGCGCGCGGCCATCAAGCGCTTCCGCCATCGCACCATCGGTCACTGGATCGGCGAAAGCGCCGACGAGTTCGCCGCGGCTGAGGCCTTGGTCGGTTCGGTCGGCGAGGCGATCCAGAGGTTCGACACAGGCCGCATGCAAGCCCTGGGTGCGGAGCCGCCTTCGGCCACAGAGCGGTTCATCGCCGAATTCCAGCTGGGCGACCCCGTGTCTCCGCACGACGCCTTCCGCCCGTGGAAACGGCGCACCCGGTCACAGCGCAAGCTGCCGAAATTCAGCGCCTGAACTCGAAGTCCACGATCAGGGGCAGGTGATCCGACGCCATCCGGGCGAGGGGAGAGAAGGGCGCCGACACCCCGGTGACCAAGATCTCCGGGCTGGTGAAGCAGTGGTCGATGCGGATCGCCGGGAAGCTGGACGGGAAGGTCTTGACCGAGGGCCGTAGTCCCAAGGCGCGCTGGCAGTCCGACAGCCGCGACGCAAGCGCCTGATAGGGGCGCGTGATCGAGGTAGCGTTGAAGTCGCCCGTCAGCAGCGTCGGCCCGACACAGTCCGGGTGCGCCAGCCAGCCCTCGCCCAGCAGGGCTGCGGCCTGCAGGCGCTGCTCGCGTGGCACCAGCCCCAGATGGGTGTTGATCACGTTCAGGGTTGCGCCCTCGAACTCGATGGCCGCCCACAGGGCCCCGCGCGGCTCCAGTCCCGGTACGCCCCGGATGGTGGGCAGCGCCCCCGACTTCACCAGCCGCTCCGGCCGCGTCGTCAGAATGGCGTCGCCATACTGTTCGGCCTCGACCTTCATCGCCGCGTGGAAATGGAAGGTCATCGACAGCCGTTGAGCGATAGCGCTGGCCTGATCCACCAGACCGGTGCGAATGCGCCCGACGTCGAGCTCCTGCAGGCAGACGATGTCCGGCTCGTGCTCGGCGATCACCGCCGCGACCCGCCCGACATCCAGCCGGCGATCGACGCCGACGCAGCGGTGCACATTGTAGGTCAGCAGGCGGGGCATGAAGTCCTGGAAAGGGGCCGAGACGCTCTGGCAGGTCGGGCTAGGCCATTTCCGTTATGAATGCGACCCCATGGGGGCGCGTTCCGGCGACGCTTCAGATCACCACCAGCCGGTCCGGCACCTCGTTGGGGTTCACAGGCCGGGGCGGGAAGTGCGTGGCAAGCACCTCGCCGCACAGGCCGATGGCGGCATCGAACCCGCCGGCGGCGTCGCCGCGCTTCAGCCCGCGCGACAGCGCCTCGGCCGCATCGCCCCAGACCGCCTGGTCGACCTTGCCGTGAATGCCCTCGTCGGCGACGACCTCGACCTGATGATCCGACAGGGCGGCGAAGATCAGCACGCCCGTCCGCGCCTCCGTGACATGCAGTCCGTGCGCCAGAAACTGCTGCACAGCGGCGTCCCGGACCCGGGCCCTGCGGATGGCGCGGGGCGTGATCCACCGGGTGACGACCGGCACGCGGCAGAGCAGATAGACCGCCAGGAACACCACCGCCTGAACCACGGCATAGGCACCGAGGGCCTGACCGATGGAGACGTCGCGAGACGCCACATGGGCCGCTTCCCAGCTGTCGGCCATGCCCGGAATCCAGCCCGGCTCGAACCCAAGCGGGATCAGGCCCAGCGGCAGGATCAGCGCCGCCGCCGCAGCCCAGCCCAGCGACACGTCGCGATAGGACGACACCCGGCGGGCCAGAACGCAGAAGATTTCACCGGACGTGCGCGCCTCGGCCGCCGCGATGGCCGCTGCGATCCGCTCGTGCGCCTCGGGTGTGAGTTTCATCACCATCCGCCCGATGCGCCCCCGCCGCCAAAGCTGCCGCCGCCGCCGCCGAAGCCGCCTCCACCACCGAACCCGCCGCCGCCAAAGCCGCCGCCGCGCCCGCGCCCGTTGTTGCGCATCGCCTCCGACGCCGCCCAGATCAGGATGGGCGCCACACCCGAGCCGCGACGTCGCCGTCCGCCCCGCGCCAGGCCGCCGATCATGCCGCTGAACATCAGGAAGAAGATCACCGCGATCATGATCATCGGCCCGACCGGCAGTTTGGCCGCCGGGCGCGCCGCCGCGGCCGCCCGCGCCTGCGCCGCCTCCGGATCGAGACGCAGCTGCGTGTCGATGGCCGCGACGCCCTGCTCGATGCCGCGCTCGTAATAGCCTTCGCGGAACGAGGGCAGGATGTCGTTCTGGATGATCAGCGCCGAGAGGGCGTCGGTCAGGACGCCTTCCAGCCCGTAGCCGACTTCGATACGCACCTTCCGCTCGGCCGGTGCGACCAGAAGGATGACGCCGTCGTCCTGCTCCGCCTGTCCGATGCCCCAGGCGCGGCCCAGCTGGTAGCCGTATTCCTCGATCTCCCGGTCCTGCAGACCCGGGACCGTGACCACGACCAGCTGCCGCGAGGTGTCACGCTCCAGCGCCTCCAGCTTCGCCGTCAGCGCCGCCTCCTTCTCGGGCGTCAGCAACTGCGCCTGATCGACGACGCGCCCGGTCAGGGCCGGAAATGTCGGTGCGTTCGTCTGGGCCGTCGCGGCCGGCGCCGACGCCAGCCACAGTCCGGCCAACAGCGCGATCAGCAGCGCCGCCAAACGGCCGAACCAGCGAAAAGGGGCTGAACTCACTGTGCGGGCGGGGCCGAACCGGGCGCGACGGGCGCCGCCGCTCCGCCGGGCTGGGCGGGGTTCAGGGCGTCGAAGTTGACCGTCGGCGCCGTCTGGGCCGCCTCGGTCGCGGTGAACAGCTGCATCGGCTCCGACCCTCCGTGGATCGTCTTGGCCCAGATCACCGTCGGGAAGGTCCGCAGCGAGGTGTTGTAGTCGCGAACCGCCTCATTGTAGTCGCGCCGCGCCACCGAAATGCGGTTCTCGGTGCCTTCCAGCTGCGATTGCAGGGCGATGAAATTCTGGTTCGACCGGATCTCGGGATAGCGCTCGACCACCAGCATCAGCCGCGACAGCGCGCCGGTCAGCTGGCTTTGCGCCGCCTGATAGCGCTGGAACGCCGCCGGGTCTGTCAGGGTCTCGGGGGACACCGTGACGCCCGTAGCCGCCGCCCGGGCCTGAATGACCTGCGTCAGGGTGGTGCGTTCGGCGATCGCCGCGCCCTGCACCGTCGCGACCAGATTCGGGATCAGGTCAGAGCGCCGCTGATACTGCGACTGCACGTCGGCCCAGCGCGCCTTGGCGGCTTCTTCCTTGGTGGGGATGGAGTTGATGCCGCAGCCGGTGACCGCCGGGGCCAGGATGACCACGGCCGCGATGGCCGCCGTCCGGGAGTTCATGGATATCATTCGTCGTCTCCTGACAGGCTGCAGACCCGTGCAAACGACTATCGGGGGTTAGGGTTCGCCGTTCAAGCGTCCAGCGGCTCGGGCGCGACGCCCGCGGCCCGGCACGCCGCCGTATAGGTGTTGGCCAGCAGGCAGGCGATGGTCATCGGTCCCACGCCGCCGGGCACGGGCGTGATCCGCCCCGCGACCGCCGCCGCCTCGTCGAAGGCGACGTCGCCCACGACCCGCGTCTTGCCCTGCGCCGCCTTCATCGGATCGCGCGAGGGCACACGATTGATGCCGACATCGATGACCGTCGCGCCGGGCCGGATCCAGTCCGCGCGGATCATCTCCGCCCGGCCCACGGCCGCGACCAGAATATCCGCCGTCCGGCACAGTGCCGGCAGGTCCCGCGTCCGCGAATGCGCGATGGTTACCGTGCAGCTCTCGCCCAGCAGCAGTTGCGCCATCGGCTTGCCGACGATGTTGGAGCGCCCGACGATCACGGCGTTCAGCCCCGACAGGTCGCCGAGCTCGCTCTTCAGCAGCATCAGACAGCCCAGCGGCGTGCACGGTACGAGACCCGGCAGACCCACGGCCAGCCGTCCGGCGTTGACCACATGGAACCCGTCCACATCCTTGTCCGGATCGATCGCCCCAAGAACGGCGGCCGAATCGATATGGCCGGGCAGGGGCAGCTGGACCAGAATCCCGTGGATGCCCGCATCCCCGTTCAGCGCTGCGATCAGCGCCAGCAGTTCGTCCTGCGGGGTCTCCGCCGGCAGCCGGTGGGTGTCCGACCGCATCCCCGCCCGCTGCGTGGTCTCGCCCTTGTTGCGAACATAGATCTGGCTGGCCGGGTCCTCGCCGACGATCACCACGGCGAGCCCCGGCTTGACGCCATGAGCGCTTTCCAGCCGCGCCGAGGCGGCGGCGACCCGCTCCACCAGGCCGGCCGCAAAGGCCTTGCCGTCGATCAGGGTCGCGCGGGCGGGATCGGCCGTCATGAATTCGGCTCCGGTCGTCAGGAATCGTGCGGTGACCGCGATTTACAGACGGCGCGGTTCGGCGTCTATGATCGAGCCGCAATCAGGGGGACCGCATGCGCCGTCAGACCATTCTCGCCGCCGCCAGCAGTCTGGCCCTCGTCCTGGCCGCCGGCCCCGTGCTGGCCCAGTCGGCGGAGCCCCTGCGCATCGGCGCGTCGGTGGAGGGATCGCTCGGCGAAGGCGACGCCGCCGCCGAGGACGACGCCTATCGCTTCGACGAATACCTCGTCAGCGCCCGCGCGGGTCAGCGGCTCGAAGCCACCATGCGCTCCGGAGCGTTCGATACCGTGCTCGAGGTCCGGCGCCAGGACGACATGGACACTGTGATCGGCACCGACGACGACGGCCTGGGCGACGGCACCGATTCCCGCCTGCGCTTCACTGTCACCGAAGCCGGGACCTACATCCTGCGCGCCCGGACCCTGTCGGGCCTGGAGGGCGGCGCCTACACCCTCAGCCTGACCGAACGCCCGCCCGCGCCCCGGGCGCCGCGCCCGTCCGGCATCCGCCTCGGCCAAACGGTCAATGGCGAGCTGACCGCCCGCGATCCGGAAGCCGACGACGGCCTGCCCTATGACGCCTTCGCCTTCCGCGCCCGCGCCGGCGAGCGCTTCGCCGTCGCCCTCGACAGCGAGGCCTTCGACCCGATCGTCCGCATCGGCCGGATGGAAAGCGGCGCCTTCGCCGAACTGGCCCAGAACGACGACGGTCCCGACGACGGCCTGAACTCGCGGCTCGTCTTCACCGCGCCGGACGACGGCGAGTATCTGATCCGCGTCACCCCCCTGACCGCCGCCGCCGAGGGCCGCTACAGCCTGTCCCTGCGCGAAGGCCCGGCCCCGCTGCCGGCCCAGCCGATCGCCATCGGCGCTACGGTCACCGGCCAGCTCGCTGAAAGCGACGGCAAGAACGAGAGCGACATCCCCGCCGACGCCTGGCGCTTCGAGGGCCGAGAGGGCCAGCGCGTCCGCATCGACATGACGTCCGACGACTTCGACACCGTGGTCGAACTTTTCGACGACAACCGCGTCAGCCTCGGCGAAGACGACGACGGCGGCCCGGAGGGCACCAACTCCCGCCTGACCTTCACCCTGCCGCGCACCGGCTCCTATGTCGTCGAGGCCCGCGCCTTCTCGACCGCCACCGGCGACTACGAGCTCTCGATCACCGCGGTCGAGGCCGACCGCGCGCCCGACGCCATCGCCTTCGGCACGAAGCTGGAGGGCGAGATCGGCGAAACCGATCCCCGCGACGGCGACGACCGCGGCTACGACGCCTTCACCTTCTCGGGCATCGAGGGCCAGCGCATCCAGGCCATCATGCGCTCGGGGGACTTCGACACCTTCCTGCAGATCGGCAAGGCCGAGGGCGAGTTCACCGCCCTTGCCTCGGACGACGACGGCCTGATGGAGGGGACGGACTCGCGCCTGTATTTCACCCTGCCGGCCGACGGCGACTACGTCCTGCGCGCCCTGCCGCTCGGGGCCGACGCCAAGGGCCTGTACGCGCTCGAGCTCGTCGACCGCGGCCCCCAGCCCCAGCCCGGCAGCATCCTGATCGGCTCCACCGCCTGGGGCGCCCTGACCGACAATGACGCCACCACCGACAGCAACGCCCATTACGACGCCTACCGCATCACCCTGCACGAAGACGAAAAACTGCTGATCACCATGGTCTCGAACGACGTCGACAGCTTCGTCGCCGTCGGTCAGGAGGAGGACGGCAAGTTCGAAATCCTCGGCTCGGACGATGACGGCCTGACAGACACCCACGCCAAACTGGAGTGGACCGCGCCCGAGGACGGCACGTTCGAAATCCGCGCCGGCGCCTATCAGCAGGGTCAGACCGGCGTCTACGCCCTGACCGTCGAGAAACAGCAGCCCTGATCCAACCGCGCCGGCGGAGTAAGCGTTTGACCGACATCACCGCCCGCAAGGACCAGCACCTCGACGTCATCCTCGCCGGCAAGGCGCGGCACGCCCTCGACAGCGGCTTCGCCGGCGTCCGCTTCGTGCACGAGGCCCTGCCGGACCTCGACCACGGCAAGATCGACCTCGGCGCCGACTTCCTCGGCCGTCGCCTCAAGGCGCCCCTGCTGATCAGCTCGATGACCGGCGGGCCCAGCCGCGCCGAGGCCATCAACGCCCGTCTGGCCGAGGCCGCCCAGCATCTCGCCATCGCCCTGGCCGTCGGCTCCCAGCGCGCGGCGCTGGAGGCGGACGCGCCGACGCTCGGCCTCGACATGGCCCTCCGGCTCAAGGCGCCCGACACCCCGATCCTCGCCAATATCGGCGCGGCCCAGCTGACCCGCGGCTTCGGCATCGACGAGGCCCGGCGGGTGCTCGACATGATCGCCGCCGACGCCCTGATCGTTCACCTCAACCCGCTGCAGGAGGCCTGCCAGCCCGAGGGCGACCGCGACTGGTGGGGCGTCGGCGCGGCGCTTCAGGCGCTGGTCAAGGCGCTCGACGCTCCCGTCTTGGTCAAGGAGACCGGCGCCGGGATCTCCGCGGCGACCGCGAAGCGTCTGGTCGAAATGGGCGTGGCCGGGATCGACGTGGCGGGGGCGGGCGGCTCCAACTGGGCCACGGTCGAGGGCGAGCGGGCGACCGGGATCGCCGACAAGGCCCACGCCGCCGCCTTCGCCGACTGGGGCATCCCCACAGCCCGCGCCATCGCCGAGGTCCGCGCCGCCTGTCCGAAGTCCCTGATCATCGGCTCGGGCGGCGTCAGCGACGGCGTCGACGCCGCGAAAGCCATCCGGCTCGGCGCCGACATGGTCGGTCAGGCCGCCGGCGTCCTCGCCGCGGCCACCGTCTCGACCGAGGCCGTGGTCGAGCATTTCCAAGTCTTGATCCGCCAGCTGCGCACCGTCTGCTTCTGCACCGGCTCCGCCAACCTGACCGCCCTGCGCAAGGCCCCGCTGCAGGCTTAGGCGGACGGCAGCAAATCCCCCGCGAACCCGCGGTACCGCCCCGCGCGCACCCCGTCCGTGGCTCGCGCGATGTCCGGCGCGAAATAGTGGTCGGAGCCATAGGCCGCCGCCGCCTCGCGCACGATGGCGAACACCTGTTCCAGCGCCGGGGACGAGGTCAGGGGTCGATGGAATTCAAGCCCCTGCGCCGCCGCCAGCAGCTCGATAGCCACCACCGTCGCCGTGTTCTCGGCCATGTCCAGCAGCCGCCGCGCGCCGTGCGTCGCCATCGACACATGGTCTTCCTGGTTGGCGCTGGTCGGCACGGTGTCGACGCTGCACGGATGGGCCACCATCCGGTTTTCCGCCACCAGAGCCGCCGCCGTCACCTGGGCAATCATGAAGCCGGAGTTCAGCCCGCTCTCGCGCACCAGAAACGCCGGCAGATCGCTCATCTTCGGATCGACCAGGATCGACGTCCGCCGCTCCGAGATATTGCCGATCTCGCAGAGGGCCACGGCGATCTGATCTGCCGCGAAAGCAACGGGTTCGGCGTGGAAGTTACCGCCCGAGATCACGTCGCCCTCGTCGATAAACACCAGCGGATTGTCGGTCACCGCATTGGCCTCGCGCTCCAGCGTCGCGGCGGCGTTCCGCAGCACGTCCAGCACCGCCCCCATCACCTGCGGCTGGCAGCGCAGGGAGTAGGGGTCCTGCACCTTGTGACAGCCCTCGCGATGGCTCTCACGGATCGCCGAGCTCGCCATCAGCGCCCGCAGTCGCGCCGCGACATCGATCTGTCCCGGCTGACCACGCAGGGCGTGAATGCGCGCGTCGAACGGCGCATCCGATCCTTTCAGTGCGTCCACGGACAGGGCTCCCGCCGCCACGCCCCCCGCGAACGCCGCCTCGGCCGCGAACAGCCCGGCGAGCGCCAGCGCGGTCGAGCACTGGGTGCCGTTCAGCAGCGCCAGCCCTTCCTTCGGCCCCAGAACGATCGGCTTCAGGCCGACGGTCGCCAGCGCCGCCTCGGCCGGCATCGTCTCGCCGTTCACCCGCGCCTCGCCAACCCCGATCAGCACGCAGCTCATGTGCGCCAGCGGAGCCAGATCGCCCGAGGCCCCGACCGACCCCTTGGACGGTATGCACGGCAGCACCCCGCCGTTGACCATGGCGATCAGGGCCTCGAGCGTCCCCCGGCGGATGCCCGAGGCTCCCTTCGACAGCGAGGCGATCTTCAGCACCATCAGCAGCCGCACCACCGCATCGTCCAGCAGCGGCCCGACCCCGCAGGCGTGACTCAGCACCAGATTCTTCTGCAGCGTCTCCAGATCGTCCGTGGCGATCGAGGTGTTGGCCAGCAGGCCGAACCCGGTGTTCACCCCATAGACCGTGCGGCCCTCGGCCACGATGGCGGCGACAACCGCCGCGCCGCGCTCGACATTGGCCCACGCGTCGGGCGCGAGCTCGACCGTGCAGGGGTCTTCGAGGACCGCCCGCAGTTGGGCGAGGGTGAGGGGGGATTGGCCGATGGTGATCTTCATTTTCAGCCCCCCAGGCCCGGCAAGTTCAACCCATGCTCACGCGCGGCCGCCCTGGCGATCTCATACCCGGCGTCCGCGTGGCGCATGACTCCCGTCGCCGGGTCGTTCCACAGCACCCGCTCCAGCCGCTTCGCCGCTTCCGGCGTCCCGTCCGCCACGATGACCACGCCCGAATGCTGCGAATAGCCCATGCCGACTCCGCCGCCGTGGTGCAGCGACACCCAGCTCGCCCCCGAAGCCGTATTCAGCAGAGCGTTCAGCAGCGGCCAGTCCGATACCGCGTCCGAGCCGTCCATCATCGCCTCGGTCTCGCGGTTGGGGCTCGCCACCGAACCGCTGTCCAGATGGTCACGGCCGATCACGATCGGTCCCGACAGCTCGCCCGACGCCACCATCTCGTTGAACATCAGCCCCGCGCGGTGGCGATCACCCAATCCAATCCAGCAGATACGTGCCGGAAGTCCCTGAAACGCAATCCGTTCTCCCGCCATGTCCAGCCAGCGATGCAGGCCGGCGTTGTCGGGGAACAGGGTCTTCATGGCCGCGTCGGTCTTGCGGATATCCTCCGGATCGCCCGTCAGCGACGCCCAGCGAAACGGGCCCACGCCCCGGCAGAACAGCGGGCGGATATAGGCCGGCACGAAGCCGGGGAAGTCGAAGGCGTTCGTCACCCCCTCGTCGAAGGCCACCTGGCGGATGTTGTTGCCATAGTCGGTAACCGGAATGCCCATCGCCTCGAAATCGAGCATGGCCTGCACGTGGACGGCGCAGGACTTGCGCGCCGCCTTCTTGACCGCCTCCGGGTCCGAGACCCGCCGGTCTTCCCACTCCGCCACGGTCCAGCCCTGCGGCAGATATCCGTTGACCAGATCGTGGGCGCTGGTCTGGTCCGTCACCAGATCGGGCCGCACGCCGCGCTTCACCAGTTCAGGCAAAACATCCGCCGCATTGCCCAACAACCCGACGGATATCGGCTTTTTGTCCGCCTTGGCCTGTTCGATGATGGCCAGCGCCTCGTCCAGCGTCTCGGCCATGACATCGAGGTAGCGGGTCTTCAGCCGCATCTCGATCCGGCTGCGCTGGCACTCCACCGCGAGGCAGGACGCCCCGGCCATGGTCGCCGCCAGCGGCTGCGCTCCGCCCATGCCGCCGAGCCCGCCCGTCAGGATCCATCGGCCCGACCAGTCGCCGCCATAGTGCTGGCGCCCGGCCTCCATGAAGGTCTCGTAGGTGCCCTGAACGATGCCCTGGGTGCCGATGTAGATCCATGACCCGGCCGTCATCTGGCCGTACATCATCAGACCCTTGCGATCGAGTTCGTTGAAATGCTCCCAGGTCGCCCATTTCGGCACCAGATTGGAGTTGGCGATCAGCACCCGCGGCGCGTCCTCATGCGTCCGGAACACCCCCACCGGCTTGCCCGACTGCACCAGCAGCGTCTGGTCGGCCTCGAGATTGCGCAGCTCGTCAACGATCCGGTCGAACGACGCCCAGTCCCGCGCCGCCTTGCCGATCCCGCCATAGACCACCAGGTCCTCCGGCCGCTCCGCCACCTCCGGATCCAGATTGTTCATCAGCATCCGCAGCGCCGCCTCGGCAGCCCAGGTCTTCGCCGTCATCTCCGGTCCGCGCGGCGCCCGCACGACACGGCTGTTCGAGGTCTGTTGAGTCGTCATGAGGCCTTCTAGCGCCTTCACCCCTTTCTCGACCAGCAAGGCTGGAACGCGTTATGTGAGCGGATGACAGACTCAGACGCCCTCGGCTGGCGCTCCGTCGCCGACCTCGTCGGCCCGCACCCGGACGCCCCCGTCGCCCTGATCGGCGCGGGCCTCAACGAGCGCTCCCTGACGCCCGGCCGCTGTGATCTCGGCCCCAGGGCCTTCCGCGCTGTCCTGCCGCGCTTCTCCACCTATGATGTCGAGACCGGCGCCGAGCTTTCGACCCGCATCCACGACGCCGGCGATGTCCCGCTCAAGGCCGTCACCCCCGCCGACGCCTTCGAACCCGTCCGCGTCGCCGTGGCTGCCCAGTCCGGCCGCGCCCTGACCGTCCTGATCGGCGGCAACAACGCCATCACCCGGCCCGGCGTCCACGCCCTCGGCCTGAACCGCGTCGGCCTGCTCACCCTCGATGCCCATTTCGACCTGCGCGACACCGATCAGGGCCTGACCAACGGCAATCCGGTGCAGGCCCTGCTCGAGGACGGCCTCGACGGCCGCTGCATCAGCCAGATCGGCCTCGCCCCCTTCGCCAACACCCGCCGGGCCCACGACAAGGCGAAGGCCGCCGGCATCTCCGTCCGCACCGCCCGCGAGTGCCGCGACAACGGCATGGCCGCCGTCGTCGCCGAAGAGCTCGCCCGACTGTCCGCGGTCGCGGAGGTCATCTACGTCGACTTCGACATCGACGTCATCGACCGCAGCCAGTGGCCCGCCTCGCCCGGCGCCCGCCCCGGCGGCGTCTCCGTCCACGACTTCTTCGAAGCCGCCCGCGTCATCGCCGCCCATCCGAAGGTGAAGGCCGTCGACCTGACCGAATACGACCCGTCCCTCGAGATCGGCGACCTCGGCTCCCTGACCGCCGGCCGCTGGTTCTGCGAACTCCTCGCCGGGTTCGAGGCGCGATGATCCGCGCCGATCTGCTGATCACCGACTGCCGCCTCGCCACCATGAGGGAGGGCGGCCAAGTCTACGGCGCCATCGACGACGGGGCGGTCCTGATCGCCGGCGGCCGCATCGTCTGGGCTGGCCCGCGCACCGACCTGCCGCAGCACGATGCCGCGCAAACCGACCGGCTCGACGGCCGCTGGGTCACGCCCGGCCTGATCGACTGCCACACCCATCTCGTCTTCGGCGGCGACCGCTCCGGCGAGTTCGAACAGCGGCTGGGCGGCGCCACCTACGAGGAGATCGCCCGCGCCGGCGGCGGCATCGTCTCCTCCGTGGCGGCCACCCGCGCCGCCTCCGGGGACGACCTCTACGCCTCCGCCCTGACCCGTCTCGCCGGCCTCGTCGCCACCGGCGTCACCACCGTCGAGATCAAGTCAGGCTACGGCCTCGACCATGACAGCGAGCTCAAGATGCTCCGCGTCGCCCGCCGCATCGGCCGCGAGGCCGGCGTCCGCGTCCGCACCAGCTACCTCGGCCTCCACGCTGTCCCACCCGAGCATCGTGCCGACCGCGCCGCCTATGTGGACAAGGCTGTGGATGAAATCCTCCCGGCCGCCCACGCCGAAGGCCTCGTCGACGCCGTCGACGCCTATTGCGAACCCATAGCCTTCACCACCGACGAGGTCGGCCGCCTGTTCGAAAAGGCCCGGTCTCTCGGCCTGCCGGTCAAGCTCCACGCCGACCAACTCTCCGACGGGGGCGGCGCTGCCCTCGCGGCGAAATACAGCGCCCTGTCCGCCGACCACGTCGAACACACCGGCGAGGCGGGCGTCCGCGCCATGGCGGAGGCCGGCGTCGTCGCCGTACTGCTCCCCGGCGCCTTCCTGATGCTGCGCGAGACCCAAGTGCCGCCTGTCGACCTGCTGCGTGGTCACGGCGTGGCCATGGCCGTGGCCACCGACTGCAACCCCGGCACCTCGCCGGTCGCCTCCATGACGGCGGCTCTCAACCTCGCTTGCGTCCAGTTCCGCCTGACGCCGGAGGAGGCGCTCGCCGGCGCCACCCGTGTTGCCGCCAGCGCCCTCGGTCTCTCCGCCGAAACCGGCACGATCGAACCCGGCAAGGCCGCCGACCTCGCGGTCTGGGACATCGAACGCCCCGCAGAGCTCTGCTACTGGCTCGGCAAACCCCTGCTGGCCCGCCGCTATCTCGCGGGCATGGAGCGGTAATCGCCCGTAAAGCCGAATCCCCCCAAGGTTCCGGGGATGCGCCCCGCCCGCGACCGCACCGAAGACCTGATGATCGCGGCCCTCGTCGTCGTGACGCTGGCGTTCGCCGTCGCCACCGCCTTCTCGATCCAGTCGGCCTTCGCCTAGTCCCGCCAGACCACCTTCTGCGTCAGGTCCGGCCGCGGCCGCTCCAGTGGAGCCTCCGCCAGCGTGCCGATATGCACAAAGCCCGCCACCTGCTCGTCCGGCTCAACACCCAGCAATTCAAGCGCTTGCGGGTCATAGCTGTACCAGTCCGTGATCCAGCTCGTCGAATAGCCGAGCGCGTTCGCGGCGTGCTCCAGATTCATGCACACCGCCCCGGCCGACAGCTGCTGCTCCCACACCGGGACCTTCTGGCTCTCGACCTGCGCGGACACCACCAGAACCGTCACCGGCGCCGCCGTCAGCTTCGACAGCACCTTGCCGGCCTTGCCCGCGTCGGGCTGACGCTCCGCCAGCGGCCGCAAGCTCTCCGCCAGCTTCGCCCGGCTCTCCGGCCCCATGACCACGAACCGCCATGGGAACAGCTTGCCGTGATCCGGCGTCCGCGCGCCCAGCAGCAGAATGCGCTCGATCTCCGCTCGCGACGGCCCCGGTCCGCCCAACGCCTGCGCCGGCGCCGAGCGTCGCTCCGCCAGCCGGGTCTGCAGTTCGCTGGAAGGCGTAGGGAGGGGGAGGGCGCGGCCCAGATCGGAGTCGGTCATCCTGCCTAGCTAGTCGTCCCGGCCTCCCGGCGCCATATGCCGCCCATGACCGATTCACGCGACGCCTTCGACGCCGACCGCCCGACCCCCGCCTGGGACGACGGAACCGACCGCCCGCCGCCGTGGCGCAGCGATGGCGAGAGCATCATCTTCGAGAACCCGTGGATGCGCCTGACCCGCCATCCCGCGACCGCCCCGACCGGCCTCGAGGCCGACTATGTCGTCATGCGGCCGAGGAACATCTCCGTCGGCGTCCTGCCCATCCACGATGACGGCACGGTCACCCTCGTCGGCCAGCAGCGCTTCGCCCTGATGAACTGGTCGTGGGAGATGCCCGAGGGCGGCGCCCCGTTCGACGAGGATCCGCTGGAGGGCGCCAGACGCGAACTGGCCGAGGAGGCCGGCCTGCGCGCCGCCTGCTGGCGCGAGGCGCTCAAGGTCGAGATGGCCAACTCCATCACCGACGAGCGCGCCCTGTCGTGGATCGCCTGGGACTTCCAGCCCGCGCCCATCGATCCCGACCCCACCGAGGTCATCCGCGTCGCCCGCGTCCCCTTCGGCGATCTGCTGCGCGAGATCGGCCGCGGCGCGATCCGTGACATGTTCACCGTGGCCACCACCCTGCGCGCCTACCATATGGCCCGCGAGGGCGAGCTTCCGCCGGAACTGGCGAAGGCCATGCTGGCGAGCGTATGATGTCGCCGAAGGAGACCCGGATGCCCCAGCTCGAAGTCGTCGCCGCGCGTCCGGACACTTGGGACCAGCTGCGCGCCGCCGCCGAAGACACCGCCCGCGCCGAGCCGCATCTGGCCTCGCAGATGAATGCGGTGATCCTGTCGCACAGCAACCTGGCCGCCGCCCTCGGCTTCCAGATCGCGCGCAAACTGGGTGACGCCGAGCTCGGCCCCATGTCGGTGCGCGAGATCTGCCGCGACGCCTTCGAGTCCGATCCCGCCATCGTATCCGCCGCGGAGGCCGACCTGCGCGCCGTCGCCGAGCGTGACCCGGCCATCAAGACGCTGCTGCAGCCCTTCCTCTACTTCAAGGGCTTCCAGGCGCTGCAGGGCCACCGCGTCTCCCACTGGCTCTGGAACCAGGGTCGCACCTCTCTGGCCTTCCACTTCCAGAGCCGCATGTCCGAACTGTTCCAGGTCGACATCCATCCCGCCGCCCGGCTCGGCTCGGGCCTGTTCCTCGACCATGGCACCGGCATCGTCATCGGTGAGACGGCGGTGGTCGGCGACGACGTCTCCATGCTGCACGCCGTCACCCTCGGCGGCACAGGCGCCCAGCGCGGCGACCGTCATCCCAAGATCGGCAAGGGCGTCCTTCTGGGCGCCGGGGCCAAGGTGCTGGGCAACATCACCGTCGGCGACTACGCCAAGGTCGCCTCGGGTTCGGTGGTCCTCAAACCCGTGCCCGCCGGCTGCACCGTCGCCGGCGTTCCGGCCCGGCTGGTCAACTGCCCGACCGAGGCCGCTCCGGCCCGGACCATGGATCACACCCTCGCAGACATCGTCTATGACTTCGTGATCTGACGCTGGAGGGTTTCCCTTCGCCGGGCCTTTCTCTAGGGTCCGCCGCTCCGAGACAGACCTGAGGCCGACCATGAACACCGCCGACATGAAGCGCGTCGAGACGCACCTGAAGCGCACCTTCAACACGGGCGGGATCATCCTGAAGCCGCGCGGCAAGCCCAGCGACTCGGCCGAGGTCTACGTCGGCGACGAATTCATCGGCGTCGTCTTCGAGGACGAGGACGAGGCCGGCAGCTTCATGTTCGAGATGGCCATCCTGGCGGAAGACCTGCCGGAAAGCTGATCCGCCGCTAGCAGGCACGCACGAAAAAGCGCCGGAGGAGCGATCCTCCGGCGCTTCGTCGTTTCAGGCTGTGCGCCCGACCGGCGCGATCAACGCTTGCCGAAGATGGTGTCCAGCAGGCCGGTCAGGAAACCCTTCTTCTCGGCCGGCTTGGCGGCGGACGCCGGGGCGGCCGGAGCCGGAGCAGCGGCAGGCTTGGGCGCCGGGGCCGCAGCCGGAGCGGCGGCAGCGGCGACGGGCTTGGCGGCCGGAGCAGCCGTCGGAGCCGCGGCCTTGGGCGCAGCGGCCTTGGCGGCGGGCTTCTTGGCGGCGGCGGCCGGCTTCTTCGCAGCGGCGGGCTTGGGCGCAGCGGCCTTGGCCGGAGCCGCGGCCTTCACGGCCGGCTTGGCGGCGGGCTTGGCAGCGGGCTTGGCAGCCGCGTTCGGAGCAGCCTTGGCGGCGGCGACCGGCTTCGGCGCGGCGGCCTTGGCGGGAGCCTTGGCGGCGGCCGGTTTCGCGGCGCTCGACTTTGCGGCCGGTTTCGGCTTGGAAGCGGCGGCGGCCGCCTTCGGTTTGGCGGTACTCGACTTGGACGGTGCTTTAGCCATGGTTTCCCCGACCCCTCGGTTCAGTTGGTTGATGCTGGCGCAGGAGAGCACGCCAGCGCGTGTCTCGATTCGCAATGATAGCGGTGTTTGAGAAATGTCCGAGTCCGCAGTTCAAATAATCGCGAGGGGCCCGCGAGCGCTGGCCGAAGCCGCCGCCGCCTCCCTCGACTCCGACCCTCTGCTGGAGGGCGCCACCTATTCCATCCTCGAGGAAGACGAGGATCGCGGCATCTGGCGCATCGACGCCTTCCCCAATGACGAGGCCGACGCGCTCGGCATCGAGACCCGGCTCAAGGCCCACGACGGCCTGACCGTCATCGTCGAAAAGCTGGCCGACGCCGACTGGCTGGCCATGTCGCTGTCCGGCCTGCCGCCCGTGCGCGCCGGCCGCTTCTTCATCTACGGCGCCCACGATCAGGGCGTGGTGCCTAAGAATACGGTCAACCTGAAGATCGACGCCGGCGCCGCCTTCGGCACGGGCCACCACGGCACCACAGTCGGATGCCTGCTCGCCTATGACGAGCTGCTGAAACGCGAAAGGTTCGAACGCGTGCTCGACGTCGGCTGCGGCACCGGCATCCTCGCCATCGCGGCGGCGAAGACCGGATCGAAGGTCTCGGTCGGCACCGACATCGACGAGCCCTCGGTCCGCATCGCCAACGAAAATGCGAAGCTGAACCTCGCCAACGCGCGCTTCGTCCACGCCTTTGGCCTGAATGACCGCAAGGTGCGGGGGCAGGGGCCCTACGACCTCGTCTTCGCCAACATCCTCGCCCCGCCGCTGGTAAGCCTGTCGCAGGACATCAAGGAGGCGCTCAGACTCGGCGGCGTGGCCATCCTGTCCGGCCTGCTGCGCACCCAGGAACGCCGGGTCACCGCCGCCTATCTGTCGCGCGGTTTCGTGCTCGAACGGCGGATCCGGCGTGATGCATGGAGCGCACTCGTTCTGCGCCGAGTGGGTTAACGGCGGAACGGACGCCAACCGGAGCCGTTGCGGCAGTCCAATGGAGGACTGCCCGTGAACCAGTACGATCCGAATACCGAAACCGTTCAGGTTCGCACCGTCGAGCCGGCCTATACCGAGACCGTCGAAACGGTCGTCGTGCGCGAGTCCAACACCGGCTGGTGGATCGCCGGCATCCTCGGCGGCGTCGTCCTCGTCGCGGTGCTGTGGATCCTGTTCGCCCGCGGTTCTTCGCCCGAGACCGACCCGGCCCTGCTCGACGCCCAGCTGGACGCCGCCGAAGCCCAGGCCCAGGCCGATCAGGCCCTTGTCGCCGGTCAGGTCGCCGGCGCCCAGGCCAGCGTCGAGATCGCCCGCGCCAACGCCGCCGCCGCCACCGCCGAGGCCCGCGCCGCCCAGGCCCGAGCCGCCGAACCGGTCATCGTCGAACGTCGCGTCCCGGTCGTCGTCCAGGCCCCGGCCCCCGCGCCGTCCACTGGCACCGCCGTCGTCAGCCCCACGACCCCGCAGAACTGATCGCGCCTCCGTCTCCTCCCCGTTCGCTCTTCGCGAATGGGGAGGGGGACCACCCGCAGGGTGGTGGAGGGGTCCGAAGACACAACGGTTGTGCGCTGCACCTCACCCCTCCACCGCTTCGCGGTCCCCCTCCCCATCGCTGCGCGACAGGGAGGAGACGAAATCCCATGACGCTGTGCTTACAATCCGCGTTTCTATAGTCGGATAGCGCGGACGAACCTCCGCGTTTTCAGCGACTTCGCCTTTTCTCAACCCAATCTTCCATCCGCATAAGTCCGCCGGCGCATAATGCTCCCGTCCCGTCGCACCGGGAGGCGCAGAGGCCTTGCGTCCTTTGGCGGCGGGATGTGGAGAAGCGGGTTGAGGGGCGAGGGGGATACTCGTCCGGTCCGGGGCTCGTGTCGCAAGCACGACCCGCCCGCCGGAGGCGCTGCGGTAAGGCGATAACACCGCCACCCGACGCAAGCTTCCGAACAATCTCCGCGCGGAGCGTCTGACTGCGTCGAAACGGTAAAACCAAAACGAACTCCGGGCGCAGGCCCGGCGCTCCGCACGCCTCCCCAACCGCTTGTCCGCAAGCGGCGATCACCCATGCCCGCCGCCCTGCGCCCGGCAAGCCGAACCGCCGCCCTTTCCCAACTGCCGCCGCCGAGGCTATCTACCCCCATGCGCCAGTCCTTCGACGAAACCACCGATCCCTCCTTCGGGGCCAAACACCTGCCGCGGGTCCGCGCCCGCATGGCCGAACAGGGTCTCGACGGCCTGCTGGTCCCGCATGAGGACGAGCACCAGAACGAATACCTGCCCGCCGCCAACGACCGCCTGGCCTGGCTCAGCGGCTTCACCGGCTCGGCCGGGGCGGGGGTGGTGCTCAAGGACCGCGCCGCGGTCTTCGCCGACGGCCGCTACACGGTGCAGGTCAAGGCGCAGGTCGATCCGGCCCAGTTCGAGATCCGCTCGCTCGAGAACAACGGTGTCGCCGCCTGGCTCGAAACCGCCCCCAAGGGCGCCGTCATCGGCTACGACCCGCGCCTGCATAGCCCCGACTCGCTCGCCGCCCTCAGGCGCGCCGCGTCGAAGGCCGGCGCCGAGCTCAAGCCGGTCGAACCCAATCCGCTCGATCTCGCCTGGGGCGAAGAACGGCCTGAGCAGCCGTCCGCCCCCGTCGTCCCCCATGACGACCGCTACGCCGGCGAGAGCAGCGCCTCGAAACGCGCCCGCATCGGCGAGGCCATCGCGAAGGCCGGCGCCGACGCCGCCGTCCTGACCGCCCCCGCCTCGATCGCCTGGCTGTTCAACATCCGCGGCGGCGACGTCATCCGCACGCCCCTGCCGCTGTCGCAGGCCATCGTGAAGGCCGACGGGACGGCGCGTCTGTTCATCGACCCGCGCAAGGTCACCAACGAACTGCCCGGCTGGCTCGGCGACGCCGTGTCGCTGGAAGCGCCCGAGGCCCTGCCGGCCGCGCTCGACGCCCTGTATGGCCAGTCGGTCGTGATCGATCCCGGCCAGTCCTCCGCCTGGTATTTCGACCGCCTCGACGCCGCCGGCGCGACCGTCGTTCGCGCCATGGACTCCTGCACCCTGCCGCGCGCCTGCAAGAACCCGGTCGAGATCGAGGGCACGCGTCAGGCCCACATCCGCGACGGCGCCGCCCTGACCCGCTTCCTCCACTGGGTCGACACCGTCGCCCAGCAGACCCTGCCGACCGAGCGCGAGATCGCCGAGGCGCTCGAGGGTTTCCGCGAGGCCACCGGCGCGCTCAAGGATCTCAGCTTCGACACCATCGCCGGGGCCGGCCCGAACGGCGCCCTGCCGCACTACAAGCCCGTCGGCGACAAGATCCGCCGCATCGAAAAGGGCAGCCTCCTGCTCGTCGACGGCGGCGGCCAGTATCTCGACGGCACCACCGACGTCACCCGCACCATGGCCGTCGGCGAACCGACCGCCGACCAGCGCCGCATGTTCACCCTCGTCCTCAAGGGCCATATCGCCATGGCCGTGGTGCGCTTCCCTGAAGGCACGACCGGCCACCAGCTCGACGCCCTGGCGCGCCTGCCGATGTGGATGGCCGGCCTCGACTACGATCACGGCACCGGTCACGGCGTCGGCAGCTATCTCGGCGTCCACGAGGGCCCGCAGCGCATCGCCAAAATGGTCAACAGCCAGCCGCTGATGACCGGCATGATCCTGTCCAACGAGCCCGGCTACTATCGCGAGGGTCACTGGGGCATCCGCATCGAGACCCTGCAGGTCGTCACCCCGCCCGCGCCCATCCCCGGCGGCGAGCGGCCCATGCACGGCTTCGAACAGCTCACCTTCGCCCCGCTGGACCGCCGCCTGATCGACGTCAGCCTGCTGACCGACGCCGAGCGCGCCTACGTCGACGCCTATCACGCCGAGACTCTCGCCAAGGTCGGCCCGCTGCTGGACGGCGAGGTGCTGGAGTGGCTGAAGGCGGCGGCCGCGCCGCTCTGACGGGGCCTTGCGAAACGGCGGCGCCGCCCCGACCTGAGGCGCTGCACATCGCAGGAGCGCTTCCATGAAAACCCGTCGTCTCGGCAAGGCCGGTCCCGAAGTCTCCGCCATCGGCCTCGGCTGCATGGGCATGGCCGCCTTCTACGGACAGGCCTCCGACGAGGCGCAGGCGACGGCCGTGATCCACCGCGCCCTCGACCTCGGCGTGAACTTCTTCGACACCGCCGAGATGTACGGCCCGCACACCAACGAGATTCAGGTCGGCAAGGCGCTGGCGGACCGCCGCGACAAGGCCTTCATCGCCACGAAATTCGGCATCGGCTACAACGCCGACCGCACGGCCCTCGCCGTCGACGGCTCGCCCGCCAACGTGCGCCGCGCCATCGAGGGCAGCCTCAAACGGCTCAACGTCGACCACGTCGACCTCTACTACCTCCACCGCGTCGACCCGAACACGCCGATCGAGGAGACGGTCGGCGCCATGTCCGAGCTGGTGACCGAGGGCAAGGTCCGCTTCCTCGGCCTGTCCGAAGCCGCGCCCGACACCCTGCGCCGCGGCCACGCGACCCATCCCATCACGGCCCTGCAGACCGAATATTCGCTGTGGAGCCGCGACCCGGAGGACGAACTCCTCGCCGTCTGCGACGAACTCGGCATCGGCTTCGTGCCCTACAGCCCGCTCGGCCGCGGCTTCCTGTCCGGTGAGATCAAGTCGGTCGACGACCTCGCCCCCGACGATTTCCGCCGCTCGAACCCGCGCTTCATGGGCGAGAATTTCCAGAAGAACCTCGACCTGGTCACGGCCGTGACGGAGATCGCCGCCGACAAGGGCGTCACCGCCGCCCAGCTGGCCCTCGCCTGGGTGCTGGCCCAGGGCGACCACCTCGTCCCCATCCCCGGCACGCGCCGCATCCGCACCCTGGAAGAAAACGCCGCCGCCGCCGACCTGACCCTGACGCCGGAAGACCTCGCCCGCATCGACGCCGTCTTCCCCCGCGGCGCCGCCTCCGGCCACCGCTACGCCGAGGCGGCGAGGGCGGCGCTAAACCGCTAGCCCGATCTGGTTCTTCTCCGATGGAGCAGGGCTTCGGCTCGTCGGCATCGGTGTAGGAATATATTCCGATGGATATCTTGACCGGCCGCCGACCGACCCCATGTCAGCGGTCTCGACACGGTCGCCTTCATGACGGTCTTTGAAAAGCAAACAGCAGACGTGGCGGCTTCAGCGACGTTTGGAAGTTCGACCACAATGAATCGGGGTGTTCCGGAGGCATGGTCGGGTTCGCGTGGTGATCTCGATCATCCGATCAGGGCCAGCCACTCGTCCTCGGTCAGCACCGTCACCCCGTGCTTGAGGGCATCGGCCATCTTGGACCCCGCTCCTGGGCCCGCCACGAGGTAATCGGTCTTCTTCGAAACCGAGCCCGACACCTTGGCGCCGAGGCTCTCCGCCCGCGCCTTGGCCTCGTCCCGCGTGAACCGCTCCAGCGCGCCGGTGAAGACAACGGTCTTGCCGGCCACGGCGGTATCCGACTTCGGCTTTTCCGCGTCCTCGATCCGGTCCAGCTCGGCCACCAGCGCATCGACCATCGCCCGGTTGTGCGTCTCCCGGAAGAACAGCGCCAGCGCCCGCGCAGCCACCGGTCCGACACCCGATACCCCCGCGATCTGCCCCAGTCCCTCGGACGGCCCCTCGCTCCGCGCCACCTCGGCCAGCCGCACCAGCCCGGCCCAGTCGTCCGCCAGCGTCGCCAGCCCGCGCCGCGCCGGAGCCGCGAGGCCGGGGAAGGCGAGGGCGATTTTCTGGTCCAGCGGCGCCTCGGGCCACGGATCGCGCTCCGGCGGAGACGCCTCCGCCAGCGCCACCACGACCCGGGGCGACACCGCATGCGCCTCGTTCAGACGCACCCAATCCTCGCTCGGCAAGCCGTCCGCCGCGGCCAGGCACGCCGCCTCGAACGCAGGCCAGCTCTCGAACGCCCGCGCCAGCACGATCGAGGTCTGCTCGCCGATGTCCCGCACGCCGAGCCCGTAGATGAACCGGTCCAGCGCGATCATCCGCCGCGCGTCGATCCCCGCCACCAGATTGCGCACGCTGGTCTCGCCATAGCCCTCCTCGGCGCTCAGGGCGTCCAGCTTCGCCTCGTCCCGCGCCAGCCGGAATATGTCCGCCGGCTGGCTGATCCAGCCCCGCTCGTGGAAGGCGATCAACTGCTTCTCGCCCAGCCCCTCGATGTCGAAGGCGCGCCGGCTGACGAAATGCTTCAGATGCTCGATCCGCTGGAACGGGCAGGCCAGCTCGCCTGTGCAGCGCCGCACCACCGACTCGACCCCCGACGCCGTCGTCTCCTTCACCAGCGCCGTCCTGAGCGGGCAGATGCAGACGTGCGGGAACGCGTACGGCTCGCCACGCCCGGCTCGCTCCGCGTCGACCACGCCGAGGATCTGCGGGATCACGTCGCCGGCGCGCTGCAGGGTCACCGTGTCGCCGATCCGCACGTCCAGCCGCTCGATCTCGTCGGCGTTGTGCAGCGTCGCATTGCGCACAACCACGCCCCCGACCGTCACCGGATGCAGCCGCGCCACCGGCGTATGCGACCCCGTCCGACCGACCTGGATGTCGATGCCCTCCAGCACCGTCTGCGCCTGCTGCGCCGGAAACTTGTGCGCGATGGCCCAGCGCGGCGTCCGCGCGACGAAGCCCAGCCGGTCCTGCCAGTCCAGTCGGTCGACCTTGTAGACCACCCCGTCGATGTCATAGCCGAGCGTCGCCCGGTCGGTCTGCAGTCCGTCATAGAGGGCGATCAATCCCGCCGCGTCCTCGACCCGCTGTGATCGGGAGTTGACCTCGAAGCCCCAGCCCCGCAGCGCCTGCAGCGCCTCCCACTGGGTCGCCGCGAACGGCGCCGAGACCTCGCCCCAGGCATAGGCGAAGAATCGCAGCGGGCGCTGCGCCGTGATCCCCGCGTCCTTCTGCCGCAGCGACCCGGCGGCGAAATTCCGGGGATTGGCGTAGGTCCGGGACCCCGCCACCTCGGCCGCCGCATTGAAGGCGTCGAACGCGTCGTTCGGCGCGTAAACCTCGCCCCGCACCTCAATCAGCTCCGGCCAGCCGGAGCCGGACAGCCGCTCCGGGATGTCCGCGATGGTGCGCAGATTGGCCGTCACGTCCTCGCCCGTCCGGCCGTCGCCCCGCGTCGCCCCGCGCACCAGAACGCCATTCTCGTAGCGCAGGCTGGCGGACAGGCCGTCGATCTTGGGCTCGGCGACAAAGGCGACGTGTTCACCCTCCGGCAGCTTCAGGAACCGCCGGATACGCGCCTCGAAATCGGCCACCTCGCCGCCGTCGAACGCATTGTCCAGCGAGAGCATCGGCACGCCGTGCCGCACCGGCGCGAACTGGCTCGACACCGCCGCCCCGACGACCTGCGACGGCGAGGTCGCCATCGTCAGCTCCGGGAACCGGCTCTCGATCTCCAGCGCCCGCCGCTTCAGCGCGTCATACGCCGCGTCCGAAATCTCCGGCGCGTCATGGCCGTGATACAGGGCGTCGTGATGCGCCAGCTCGGCGCTCAGCCGGGCCAGCTCCGCCTCCGCTCCAATGGCGTCCAGCTCGGAAACGGGGGTCTCGGTCATCGGGATTCGCGCGGCCATGTGACGGGTCTGCCCCGAGCGGGACTTCCCGGCAAACGCTCAGTTCGCCGGAAGGGTCGAACGGTCGTAATCCGGGCCCATGTCGAGGATGAAGACCGGGCCCAGATCAATCGTCTGGCTCGCGCCCGCCAGCTGAACCGTAGCTCCCATCTCGCCCGGGGCGAAGTCGCGGGCCGCCACGCCATTGGCGAAATACAGCTTCCACTCGCCGCCGGGGGTGACCGCCGCGCTGCCGATCTCCGGATAGGGCTCGGCCGACCCCTGCAGCCGCACGATCGCCCGCCCGCCGCCGGAGCCCTCCGGCGCCCGCTCGGTCCGCAGCCAGACCGCCAGCAGCATGACGTCTCCGGCCTTGACGGGCTTCGTCGTCAGCGACCCCGCCCCCGTGTCCCATGGATTGGCCCCGGGCGTGGATACGTTCACCCGCAAGGCATGGCCGCCCTGCACCGTGGCCTCGAGGATCTCATGGGTCTCATGCGGTCCGTAGACGCTCCAGCTCGTGACGTGGACCGTGTTCACCGCCCGCTCCAGCATCGAGGGGCGCGCGGCGGCCGGGGCGTCCTGCGCGAGCGCGGAGCCGGCCGGCGCGGCGAGGGTGACGACCAGCGCGAGAGCCGAAAAGGAGCGGCGAAGCAGGGACATGGGACCTCCGACGATGTTGCATCGTTATCCGGCGACGTGGCGGCCTGATCAAGCGGTCACATGACGACACCTTAATCTGACGCACGCGGCCGGGCCTGCTAGCCTCCCCGTCGAAGAGGAGAATCCATGGTCCCGTTCCGTCATCTGGCCCTGTCGTCGGCCGCCGCAGCCCTGCTTCTGGCCGCCTGCGCCTCCGACGGCCCGCCGGCCCCCCCGGCCGCGCCCGAGCCCTCGGTCATGCATGCCCAGCTGCTGGAGGATGTCCGCATCCTCGCCGCCGACGACATGCAGGGCCGCGACACCGGCTCGCCCGGCGGCGCCATGGCCCGCGCCTACATCATCGGCCGGCTTGAATCACTCGGCGTCGTCGCGCCGCCGATGGGCCGCGAACAGCCTTGGGAGATGCAGGGCCGCACCCGGGAAGGGCCCAAGACCTTCAACGGCGTGAACATCATCGGCGTCATTCCGGGAACCCGCGTGACCGACAAATACATCGTCGTGACCGCCCACTACGACCATGTGGGGACCAACGACGGTCAGGTATTCAACGGCGCCGACGACAACGCGTCCGGGGTGGCGACCATGCTGGCGCTGGCGGCTGATCTGAAGCGTCAGGCGCCCGAGCACAGCGTCTTTATCGTCGCTGTCGATGGCGAGGAGCGCGGACTGCTCGGCGCCAAGCATTTCGTCGAGGCGCCGCCGGTGCCGCTCACCTCGATCTCGATGAACCTGAATTTCGACATGACGGCCCGCGCCGAGACCGACGGCAAGCTGTGGGTCACGGGCACCTACCAGAACCCCAACCTGCGCCCCATCCTCGAGCTGATCCCGGCCAACGGCTCCGTCGCCCTGGCCTTCGGCAAGGACACGCCGCAGGACACGGGCGAAGACAACTGGGTCGACGCCTCCGATCACGCGGCCTTCTATCACGCCCAGATTCCGTTCCTGTATCTGGGGGTGAACTACCATCCCGACTATCACCGCCCGTCGGACGACTTCGAGCGGATCACGCCGTCGGTGTTCATCAGCGCCACCGAACTCTCCATCGTCTCGTTCCGGGCTCTGGACCGGGCGCTCGACCGCTAGGGCTCGACAGCGGCGGCGGCGCGTGATCGGCTCCGGTTTCCGGAGGGCTCCATGCATATCAGACACCTGACCGTCGCCGCCGTCTTCGCCGCCCTGGCCCTCGCATCCTGCGACAAGCCGGCTGAGCCTGGCCCATCGGCGACTGGAGGTACGGAAGCGCCGGCGACGCCCGCGCCCGGCTTCGCCCATGCCATGACGTCCGACATGTCCGGCTACTACATGCCGGTCGGCGACGTTGCCGTCGGCAAGTGGCGGCTGAACCACCTCTTCGTCGGCCAGTCGACGGACTTCCAGAGCTGGGAAGGCGGAAGCCGCAGCGCGACGTTCGCGCCGGTCATGCTGCAGTTCGACGACGCGACCAGCCCGATGGTCGAGACCGAACTCGGCGAGACCCGCAGCGTCACCGCCCGTGTTCTGCCCACCTCCTATGCCGTCAGCGACACCGCCGTCGCCTTCTCGGGCCAATCGGCGGAACTGGGCCGGGTCACCTTCGAGGGCCGGCTGGACCCGGGCGCTCTCGCCACGGCGAAGCGCAATCTCGGCGGAGATGGCGTCGTCATGACCGGCAGGCTGCGAGTGGGCGATCAGACGGTCGAGGGCGTGCGCATGACCTGGTGGATGGGCGACTAAACTCGCCTCAGCCGCCGCTTCGCAGGTCCAGCTTCAGCCCCATCGCCTCGGCCAGCGCCTTGCCGCGCCGCCGCGTCTGCTCGCCCAGCAGCACGTCTGCGTAGCCGTCCGAAGCCGACAGCACGAGCGCGCCGTCCTTCACCGCGACGTGGGCGTTGACCAGAAGCTGCGGCGATCGGCCCGACAGGTCGCAGGCGAGACGGATGGCGAGACCCAGCGCCCGGGCGGCGGTGCGCTGCTCCTCGGTCAGCAGCCTAGCGACCGTATCCGGCTCCGGCGTCGCCGCGGCGCCGCCGTAGCGGGCGTTGACGGCGGTGGCCAGCCAGGCCCGCTCGGCATGGGTCTGACCCGGGATCGGGGCGCGCAGCACCTGGTCGAAGGCCAGTTCGATCCTGTGGTCCGGATGCAGCCGCGCCCCGAGGTCGGCCAGGCGGCAGGCGGCGTCCGCCAGCGTCAGATCCCGCTCCGCCCCGAACGAGGAGGGCAGGGCGGTGGAGATCGGCTGAATCCAGCCGAACAACGCTCCCGGCAGGCCCGGCGAGATCCCTTGGCGGGCCCCGAGGGCGGTGCAGCCCGCCAGCAGCGGATCCGCGGCCACCGTCTCCTCGTCCAGCGCCTCGTAAAGAAGCCCCTCGCGTACGCCCCAAGCCGACAGTACGATCCGCTCAAGCCCCAGCCGCTCGATCAGACCTTCCAGCACCAGCGCCGCGTGGGGCAGGGTTTCCGCCCGTTTCTTCGACAGGCCCTTCCAGCTCTCCAGAGACGCCTTGGACGACCGGGCGATCAGCCGGGCGATGTCCTTCGCGTCCGCGGCGCTCATTACATACTGATGCACGATCTGCAGCGGGTAGCGGGCCACGCCCATATGAACCTGCGCCAGCGTCCGCCAGGCCCCGCCCACCGCGTACAGGGTGTCGGTGCTGAAGTCGGCGGCGGGCTTGAGCCGTTTGGCGATCGTCTCACGCAGCTTGCCCGCGTCGAACGCCCCGTCACTGGCCAGCGAGAAGGGGCCGAGCGGCAGGGTGATGCCCCGCTCAACGCCGCCTTCCCCGATCCGGACCAGTTCGAGGCTGGCGCCGCCCAGATCGGCCGCGACCCCCCGGGCCGTCGGCATGCCGGCGATGACCCCGAGCGCGGCGTAGCGGGCTTCCTCTTCGCCCGACAGGACGCGAATGATCAGGCCGGTCTCCGCCGCCACCCGTTCGCAGAAGGCCTGACCGTCGTCCGCCTCGCGAATGGCGGCCGTAGCAGCGACGAACGTCCGGGCCGGCTTCACCCCATCCAGAACCGCAGCGAACCGCTTCAGCGCCGTCAGCGCCAGAGCCGCTCCGTCCTCGGACAGGCGGCCGGTGGTGGCGAGATCGCGCCCCAATCCGGCCAGCACCTTCTCGTTGAACACCGTCCAGACGGCCCGGCCCTCCAGCCGGTACAGGACCAGACGCACCGAGTTGGAGCCGATGTCGATGGCGGCGAACTCGCGGGGCGCGCCGAGGACGGAAACCAGTGGCTCCGGCATCAACGCTTCTTCCGGGAGGGCTCGTAGCTCAGATGCCCGGGCAGGGTCTTCACCTTGCGGCCACGGCCCGACAGGCTCGGGTTGGTCATGAAATATTTGTGCGCCGAGAACGGCCGTTCGGGATCGACGGGCGCCACGCGGTGATAGTCGCCCTCGGCGTCGAGCACCCAGCTCTGGGCGTCGTCCTTCAGATTCGCGACCATGATCTGGTCCAGCACCTGATCGTGGACCGTGGCGTTGAGCACCGGCGTCATCAGCTCCACCCGCCGGTCGAGATTGCGGGTCATCCAGTCGGCGGAGGAAATGAACAGCTTGGCCTTGTCGTGCGGCAGGTCGCGGCCATTGGCGAAGGCGACGACCCGGCTGTGCTCGAGGAAGCGGCCGACGATCGACTTGACCCGGATGTTTTCCGACAGCCCGGGCACTCCGGGACGCAGGCAGCAGATGCCGCGCACCACCAGCTCGATACGTACCCCCCACTGGCTGGCCCGGTACAGGGCGTCGATCACGCCCGGATCGACCAGCGAGTTCAGCTTGGCCCAGATCGCGGCCGGCTTGCCCTTGGCCGCCGCCGCCATTTCGTGACCGATCAGGTCGATGAGGGTCGTCTTCATGTTCAGCGGCGAGACGACCAGCGCTTCCAGCTCGTCCGGCGTGGCGTAGCCGGTGATGTAGTTGAACACCCGCGATGCGTCGCGGCTCAGCACGGGGTCGCAGGTGAACAGGCTCAGATCCGTGTAAACCCGCGCCGTCACCGGGTGATAGTTGCCGGTGCCGAAGTGGCAATAGGTCCGCAGTCCCTCGCCCTCGCGTCTCACGACGACGCTGAGCTTGGCGTGGGTCTTGTACTCGACGAATCCGAAGACGACGTGGACCCCCGCTCGCTCCATGGCCCGCGCCCATTTGAGGTTGGCCTCCTCGTCGAACCGTGCCTTGATCTCGACCAGGGCGGTGACGTTCTTCCCGTTTTCCGCCGCCTCGATCAGGGCGGCGACGATCGGACTGTCGCGCGAGGTCCGGTACAGCGTCTGCTTGATGGCGATGACGTGCGGGTCGCGCGCGGCCTGCCGCAGAAACTGCACCACCACGTCGAAGCTCTCGAACGGATGGTGGATCAACATGTCCTTCTCGCGGACGGCCGCGAAAATGTCGCCGCCGTTGTCGCGCACCCGCTCGGGATAGCGGGGCTCATAGCCGGAGAATTTCAGATCGGGATGGCCGCTGGGAATGATGTCCGAGACCTGCGCCAGCCCCAGCATGCCGTCCACGAGGACGATGTCCTGCGGCGCGGCGTCCAGCTCGTTGGTGATGAAGGTGCGCAGGTCGTCCGGCATGGACGCCTCGATCTTGATGCGCACAACCGATCCGAGCCGGCGCTGCTTCAACGCCTCCTCGAACTCCATGACGAGGTCTTCCGCCTCTTCCTCGATCTCGATGTCCGAGTCCCGGATCAGCCGGAAGACGCCCCGCTCCAGCACGTCGCAGCCGGGGAACAGGTGGTCCATGAAGAGCATCAGCAGGCTCTCCAGCGCGATGTAGCGCTTCCGGCCCGGCGTCGACCGGCCGTCGGTGGCCAGGGGCCAGAACCGCTTCACCTGGGTCGGCACCGGCACCAGCGCATAGAGAGTGCGGTTGTCCGAACGCCGCCGCAGCTTCAGCGCCAGCGAGAAGCCCAGGTTGGGCAGGAAGGGGAAGGGGTGGGCCGGATCGATGGCCATCGGCGTCAGGATGGCGAACAACTGGCTGAGGAACTCGGGCTCCAGCCGCTCGCGTTCCGTGCGGGTGATCTTCGCCGGATCGACCACCTCGATGCCGGCCGCTGTCAATTCCTTGCGCAGCTTGCGCCACCGCCGCTGCTGCTCGTCCATCAGTCGCCCGGCCGCGACGCTGACCTTCTCCAGCTGCTCTGCGGGCGTCAGGCCGTCGGCCGAGAGCACCCGGACCCGCTCGCGCAGCTGACCTTTCAGGCCGGCGACGCGGGTCATGAAGAACTCGTCGAGGTTATTGGCCGAGATCGACAGGAATCTCAGCCGCTCCAGCAGCGGATGTCCCGGATTGGCGGCCTCCTCGAGCACCCGGCCGTTGAACCTCAGCCAGGAGATCTCGCGATTGAAAAAGCGGCCAGGGGAGGCCAGCAGCGCCTCCGACAGCTCAAGCTGCGGCGCGCGCGATGACGGAACCTCCTCGCCCCGGGTCGTGTCGGTTATGGCCGCGTCGCTCATGCACCGGTTCTGACGCGCCGCGCCGGGCCCTGCAACCTTGCTTCGAAAAAGGAAAACGCCGCCCGACCCTGCGGCCGGACGGCGTTTCCTCCGTGTCCTGACGGCTTACCAGCTCCAGGCGTCGTAGATGACGTCGATGATGTAGCCGTCGTATTCGTCGATCAGGTAGATGTGGTTGTCGACCAGCACCCACCGCGTGCCTTCCGGCGGATAGCCGAGGCCGTAGGTCCGCCAGTCATCCAGGCTGTAACGCCAGAAGATCGACGGCAGGTACTCGCCCACGCGCCAGCGCTGACCCCAGTAGTCCCGGGGCACGCTGTAGTAGCCGTAGCTCGGCGCGAAATAGAAGCCGATGCGCACGCCGTTGTACCCACGCCAGCGCCGGTCGTTTCGCCACCAGTCGCGGCCGTGGCGCCGCTGCCAGTTCTGACGCCAGCTGTCGCCGTTGAAGCGCTGCCGGAACTCGCGGTACTCGCGCCGGTCGTCGCGACGGTCACGGCGGTCGTCCCGCCGGTCCTGGCGGTCATCCCGGCGATCCTGCCATCCACCCGGACGGTCGGGACGGTTCTGGCCACCATTCGGCCGGTCAGGGCGGTCAGGCCGGTCAGGACGATTGGGCCGGTCGGGGCGGTCCGGCCGGTTCTGGCCGCCGCCGTTCTGATCGGGGCGATCGGGACGGTCCGGGCGATCCGGGCGATCGGGCCTGTCAGGACGATCCGGACGGTTGGGGCGATTGTCGCCTCCACCCGTGTTCGGCCGATCGGGGCGATCCGGGCGATCAGGTCTGTCGGGACGATCCGGACGGTCGGGCCGGTCCGGACGATTGTCGCCGCCGCCGGTATTCGGGCGGTCGGGTCTATCCGGCCGGTCGGGGCGGTCGGGACGGTCAGGCCGATCCGGGCGGTTCGGCCGGTCCGGCTCCTGCGGGCGTGGCGCCGGAGGCGGCGACGGCGTGGTCGGAGGTGTCTCTGACCGACGCTCCGCACGCGCCTCCCGACGCTGTTCGCGAACCTCGCTGCGGTCCCTGCGAGGCGCCTCCTGATCCTGGGCCAGAGCCGTTAGGGGCGCGGCCGCGGGGACGACGAAAGCCGCTATCGAAGCGGCGACCATCAATGAGCGTTTCATTCTCGTTTGTTCCTGCACGCCCCTGTCAGGCGGCTTGGTTGAATGGTCGCGCTTGGTCGATGAACCGTGACTGAACAAACCGGCGCGCGAGGTTAAACTTCGGACACGAAAACGCCCCGCGGGCCAAGGTCGGCGGGGCGCGTTCGCAGGTCTGCGGCTTCGGCCTAGAACACGTCGCTCAGGACACTCGCGATCAGACCGGTGGCGATAGCGATCAGAACGATGTCGTTGCCGGCGTGGACGTAGCGGTAGCCGCGCGGCGCGGCGCCGAGGCCGTACACATAGGGATCGCGGACGTAGTAGTTGCGATACGACGAGGGCAGGTAGCTCCCCCGCTGCCAGCGGTAGCCGTAGTAGCGCGGCTCCACACGGTAGTAGCCGTAGCTGGGCGCGTACCAGTAGCCGTTGCGGGCTCCACGATAGTCGCGGAAGTCGTCACGGCCGCGCCACCAGTCGCGGTTGCTCCGGTCCCAACGGCGGTCCTGACGATAGTCGCGGCGGTCGTCCCGGCGCTCTTCGCGGAAGTCGCGGCGGTCTTCCCGCCGGTCCTGACGGTAATCGCGGCGGTTGTCGTAGTCGCCCTGGCGCCAGTCACGACGGTCGTCCCGGCGCTCCTGGCGGTTTTCGCGGCGATCCTCGCGACGGTCCTGGCGGTAGTCGCGCCGGTCGTCCCGGCGTTCCTGCCGGTCACGGCGGCTCTGGGCTTCGGCGGCCAGCGGCGCCGCCGTCGTCGCCAGCGTCAGGCCGATGATCGCGGCCCTGGTCAAGCGGTTCATGTTCGTCTCCATCCATAAGGCGGGACGGAAAGCGGAACCGACCCGTTAATCATGCCAAAGTCTCGCCGCGGTCATGAACTGCGTCTGAACGCCTCTGTCAGGTTCGGCCCTTCGAAGCGCCCGCCGGCTACGGCGGGGCGGTAACGCTTCGTAAGCGTCCCGGTGACGCTTCGTTAGAGGAGGTGAACCAGAGATTTCGAAGAGATTTCAGAGGTCTTTACATGCAGCAGTATTCGTACCCCGTTTGCTGGAAAGGCCCCCTGCAGGCCGCTGCTGTTAACTTTAACTTCAAACCGCGGGTATTTCATTCGTGTCAGAGGGCGGGGCCAGAAAGGCTCCGGTTCGGGAGATACGGTGATGATCGCGCAAGAAATGGCGCCCACGGCCAACGAGGAGCAGGGTCTGCCCCTGCCGACCGCCGACATGAACGGCGATGACCTGTTCCGGCTGGGCATGATGTATTCGAGCGGCCAGGGCGGATGCCCGATGGATCGCGTCTCGGCCCACATGATCTTCAACCTCGCCGCCATGAAGGGCTCGGTGGAAGCGCGGGTCTATCGCCGCGAGATGAGCGCCGAGATGGAGCAGGACGAGATCTGCGAGGCCCAGAAGGCGGCTCGCCGCTGGATCGACGCCGGCGTGGTCAAGCTCGCCGCCTAGAAGCTCTGGTACTGCCCGCCGATGGCGTAGCTGAAGCCGATCGGAAGGGCGTTGCGGAACAGCGACACGAAATTCGCGACCTCGCCCAGGTTCGACCTCGGCACGAAGATGATGTCGCCGCGCCTCAGGGCGACCACCTCGCCGCGACGGGGCCGCAGGTCAACCGCCCGCATCATGCGGACTCCGCCGGGGCCGCGCCGGATCAGCGCCACCTCCTGCGCCCGCGCCGTAGGCAGGAAGTCCCCGGCCTGGATCACGGCCTGATAGGCGTCCAGATCGCCCGTCATCTCGATCATGCCGGGCGTGCGCACCTCGCCGCCGACCCAGACGCGGATCGGTCCCGCGGCCTTGAGTGTGATCTCGACCAACGGGCGGCGTAGCTGGCTGGCGAAGGCCGCCGCCGCATCCGCCTCGACCTCGGCGATTGTACGGTCCGCCGCCATGATCTGACCGACCAGCGGGAGGGAGACGCGACCATCAGGCCCGATCTTCTGTGTGCGGGTCAGTTCGACCGCCGTCGGCGTGGCGATCTCGATCTCATCGCCGGGATAGAGGACGTACTCCGGCTCCATCTCGGTCCAGTCCGCGAAGCCGATCTCGGGGAAGGAGGTGCGTCCGACGCTCTGCACCCGGTCGCCGCCGGCATCCATCGGCCGGGGCATGCGCGCGCCGTAGTCGCCGCCGCCGCCGCAGCCCGTGACCAGCGCGCCGCTCGCGCCGGCGAGGCCCAGAAGCAGCAGGCGGCGGTCAATGGACATGGCGGATTGATTCCCGGAAGCAGCGTTCGAAGAGGAAGGTCGCGCCTTATGGGTAACCATGGGTTAACGCCGCTGGCCCAAGGCTGGTCACGTTCAGTCCAGTAGATGGAATCAGTCCGCCCGCATGCGCACGACGGCTTACACGACAGTCCGCCCGCGCTACGGCTTCTTCGACGTCGTTGGCCTGCTGTTTCGCGAACTGCTGCTGATGGTGGTGATCTTCCTGGTCGTGTTCGCGCTCGGCACGGCGGCGGTCCTGACCCTGAAGAAGTCCTATACCGCGACCGCCAGCGTCTATGCGGGGGCAGGGCAGGAGTATGTCTATCAGCCCCGCGTCGGGACCAGCGAGCGCGGGCAGCCTCTTGAGGCCGACGCCGTCGCGCAGTCGGAGGCGCAGATCCTCGGCAGCCTCGAGGTCAAGCGGCGGGCGGTGAAGGCCTTGGGCGCCGATACGATCCTCGGCCCCAACGCCAGCGGCACGACCGCCGCGAAAGAGGCCGCCGCCCTGAAGGTGCTCGACAGCAGCCTCGGGGTCGGGACGACGGCGGGCAGCGCCATCATCTCCGTCTCCTACGCCGCCGACGATCCGGTGAAGGCGGCGCAGATCCTGAACGCCATTGTCGACCAGTATCTGGTCCAGCGGCGCACCGTCTTCCGCGACCGCACCACGCCCGCCATCGCGGCCCAGCGGGAGGTGTTCGAAGACCAGCTCGCCGACGCCGACGCGGCCTACAACACCTTCATCGCAACCAATGACATCGGCGACTTCGCCACCGCCAAGGCGGCGCAGGCGGCGGTCTATCAGACGACCTTCACCGAGGTGCTGTCCCTGAGGGCGCAGCTGAACCAGGCAAGCCAGCGGCTCAGTACTCTGGAGGCCCAGTTGGCCCAGCAGCCTGCGGAGGTGGTGCTGCAACAGGACCTGAATGTATCGGCACAGGACCAGATCCTGCAGCTTCGGACCCAGCGCGAAGCCCTCCTGTCGCGCTACACCCCCGACGCCCAGCCGGTGAAGGACATCGAGCAGCAGATCGCTGACCTTCAAGCCTATGTCTCCACCGGCACCACCGTCGGGGCCAAGGAGGTCCGCACGGGACCGAGCATCATCTTCACAGAGATCGAGACCGCCCGGATCAACGCTGCCGCCGACCGGGACGGGCTCGCGGCGCGGCTTGCCGTCGCCGAGCGGCAGCTGGGGCAGACCCGCGACCGGCTGGCCGAGCTGACGCGGCTGGAATCGACCAACGCCAATCTGTTCGGCAATCGCGAGGTTCTGACCAACTACATCCGCGAGTTCCAGCAGCGGGAGACGGCGGCCCAGGCCGACAGCGCTCTCGTCGCCGCCGGCGCCGACAATGTCACCGTCATCGAGCGCGCCGAGGCCCCGACCAAGGGCTCCAGCCTGAAGGCGCCGTTGCTGGCGCTGGTCTTCCTGTTCGCCGGCTTCACCGCCCTGTGCATAGGGCTGCTGAGGGTTTTCACGCGCCGGGGCTATGTCACACCCGCCTCGACGGGCCGGACGCTGGAGATGCCGGTGCTCGCCGTCGCTCCGATGAAGGCGCGATGATGCGCGCCGCCACGCCCGTCATGGTAGCGTAGGGACCTGTAGCCGGGCGCGTAGCGATTCGATGGTCGACCTGACATCCGAAATGGCGGCTCTCTGGGCCGCGCTGGGTCCGGCGCCGGGCCACCGCGGACGCGTGATCCAGATCGCGGCGGCCAATTCCGGCGAGGGGGTCTCGACCGTGGCCCGGGAATACGCCCGTCTCGCCGCCGTCCGTGCGCGACGGCCGGTCTGGCTGATTGACGCCGATCTGGCGCAGCAGGGACAGTCCGAGGCGATCGCCGCCGAGCCCGACCGTTTCGGGACCCTGGGCAAGGCGGCGATGGCCACTCCCGACGGCTCGATCTTCTTCGCAGTGACGCCACGGATCATGGATCGCAACGGCAAGCCTGTGCATCCGGCCCGGCTGATGACGGCCCGACCCTGTCTCGGCGGGCGGCTGTGGGTGACCCGGTTCGCGGCCGAGCATCTGCGGTCCGGCCAACGGGCCGAGGCCATCGCCGATCCACGCTACTGGGACGCCCTGCGCAAACACGCCGACACCGTGGTCATCGACAGCCCGGCGGCCGACCGCAACTCCATCGCCATCACCTTGGCGCCGTTTGTCGATGCGACCGTGCTGGTGGTGGCGGCGGAAAGCACGTCGGCGGGCGATCCGCTCATTCTCCGCGACGAGATCGAGGCAGCGGGCGGCAAGATCGCCGGCGTGGTGGTCAACCGGTCGACATACAAGCCGCCGGCCTTCCTGAAGCGGCTGACGGGCTAGGATAAGCCTGACGGCGCCGGGACTTGGCACTGTTTTCGAATTCGGCGTGCCAACAGTGCCAAACTGAAAAGGTCAACAACAGCCGAGCCTTGTGGGGCAGAGTTGGTACGGCGTGGCGCGGATCGTGCCAAATTTGCGGAAGTTCTCGACGGAATTCCCGCTCCGCTTTCGCTGTTTCACATGTCAAAGACCTAAACTCGAAATGGGGGCGAGACTAACCAGCGTCAAGGCGAAGATAGGAATATATGCCTGCGAGCTGTTGCGCATCTTTCACCCTCCGGCGAGTGTGCAGGATGCTCGTCCGCGAGGGATAGTCAGCCCTTGGCCGCCTCGAGCCGGGCCAGTTCGCGGGCGCCGTAGAAGTGGGGCTCGAAGCCCTTCATCCAGAACAGCTTGCCGACGCCGCGCGCCGTGCGGTCATACAGTTCGGCGCGTTTCGAACTTCCGATCAGGGTGAGCGCCGTCGCAAGCGAGCCCCAGACGACGGTCTGGCCGGCGCCGATGATCATCCAGCGCAGGACGGCGGGCCAGTCCCGCGCGGCCGCTGCCGTCTGGCTTGGACCCTGCCCGTAGGCGAAGGCCCGGGCGAGGGCATACCGCAGTGTCGCCCGGTGCGCCGGGGCGAATTCCTCGACCCAGGCGTCCGCCGCCCAGCCGAAGCGCCCGCCGCGCGCCTGCAAGGCGGCGAACAGGGCGTCGTCCTCGCCACCCGCCTGATCCGAGGCGACGTTGAACGGGGCGGAGCCGGGCAGGGCCGTCGCGCGCAGCATCAGGGAATTGCCGCAGCCGTAAGGCTCGTCGATCACGCCTGTCGCCTCGGGTCCCTCGCGGCCGAAGAACCGCTCCAGGTAGGGCTTGAGCCAAAGCCGGGCCTCCGGCGCACGGCCGGTGATCGGGCCGAACACCGCATCCGCGGCCGTCAGTTCCCGGGCTTGCAGAAGCGCGGTCAGCCAGCCGGTCGAGGCCGCCTCGTCGTCATCCAGGAAGGCGATCAACGGGGCTGTTGTCGCGGCGAGCCCCGCGTTGCGCGCCGTGGCTACGCCCGGCCGGGGCGCGTGCACATAGACCAGCGGCCACGGGGACAGCGGGCGTAGGGCGTCGACGCCCTGCGCCGCCGATCCGGCCGGATCGTTGTCGACGACGACGATCTCCGAGACCCGCTCGGCGACGCCCGTCTGGGCGAACAGAGAGCGCAGCGCCCGCTCCAGACTTTCGGGCCGGCGCAGGGTCGGGACGATGATCGAGACGTCGGCCATCAGACGGCCTCGGCGTAGAGGGCGGCGCGATAGAGGCGCAGCGAGAAAGCGCGCGCTGCGACCGGCAGCCAGTCGCGCTCGGCCGTCCGCCGCATCTGTCCCCGCAGCCACGGCAGGCCGGGCAGGCGCTTCAGCAGTTTCGCGGCCTTGTAGCTGGGATAGGCGGCGACGATCTCGGGGTGCCGGCTGGCCATGCGAGCGAAGTTCGGCGCCGACTGCTCGTATTTGCCGGCCAGCGAGGCGACCGTATCGAGCCCCATGTGGGTCGCGGCGTTGTCGAGGTGGACGACGCGGAACCGGCGCGACACCCGCATGGCCCACTCCACATCCTCCCAGCCCCAGCCGGTGAAGCCGGAATCGAAGGCCTCGGCCTCGAACACGTCGCGGCGGACCAGCAGATTGGAGGTGTAGACGTATTTCTCGGGCTGCCGCGCCCGCTCGGTGTAGGGCACGCACTCCGATTTGGCGGCCATGGCGCGGTGGACGGCGAAGCGGGCGTGGGTGGGAGCCTGCAGCAGCGAGAAGCCGCCGAACGCCACCGCCGGATCCTCGCGCGCCACCAGTTCGGACCAGTCCCGAAGGAAGCGGCGGTGATCCGGCCGCATGTCGCTGTCGAGGAACAAAAGGCTGCCGCCCCGGGCCGCCGCGGCCAGCCGGTTGCGGCCGATCGAGCGCCCCTCGTTCGCTGGCAGGGTGATCAGGCGCGCCGGCAGGGACATGGCCTTGATCTGCGCCGTCAGCCGCGCCGTCAGTGCGGGGTCATTCGTACCGTCGTCGAGCACGATCACCTCGACCGCGCCGTCAACCGAGCCGGCCTCCTCATCGAGCAGGGCCAGCAGCTCGGACGGGTCGTCACGCAGGAAAGGCGTCAGCACCGACAGGGCCGGCCTCGCGCCTTTCCAGGCGGCGTTATCCGTGATCTTCGCACGCGCGGTCATGCGGCGGCCCTCCGCTCGCGCGCCTGCGTCAGAAGCCGCACGGCCACGTCGCGCACCCCGGCGGCGTTCAGCGTCAGGGCGGCGGCGGCGTAGACCAGACCCCCGACCGTAGCATCGAGCGTCAGCTCGGCAATGCCGCCGATGACCGGCAACCGCGCCACGATCAGCGCCATCACACCCGTGGCGACGGCGCAGCGGATCAAACTGTCCCACGGGATCGGCAGGGGCATGACGCGGCGGCCGAGGACCTGCGTCGCCAAGAGGCCGAGCGCGAAGCTGGCGGCCGTGGCCCAGGCCGCGCCCATCAGGCCAAAGCGGGGCACGAGGATCAGGTTCAGCACCACGTTCATGGCGGCGGGCACGGCCATGGCCACCAGCAACAGCTTCGTCTTCTTGCCGAGGGTAAAGGCCTGTCCGAAATAGTAGGCGGTCAGGCCATACAGCAGCGCCGACAGGGCGATCCACGGCGTTACGCCTGCCGCCGCGATCCGCAGATCCTCGCCGATCAGAACCTCCGCCAACGGCCGCGCCACCAGCGCCACGCCCGCCGCCGCGGGCAGTCCGATGAGCAGGAAGGTCGACAGCTGCTCGCGGGCAGCGGTTTTCAGACGGTCAACGCCGCCTCGCTCCAGAGCCATGACCAGAGCGGGCTGGCCGGCCGATCCGAGCCACAGGAAGAGCACGTCCAGCGTCCGGTTCGCGATCGAATAGCCGGCGTGATAGGCGCCCACGGCCGCCTCATCCATGAAGGTCGCCAGCAGGAACCGGTCCGTCGAGGACAGCACGACTGTCAGGGCCAGCGACGCTGCGATCGGATAGCCGTAGACGGCGTATCCCCGCACCCGGTCGGGTTCGAATCCGCCGCCGCGCGCCTGCCTCAGTTCGCCCGGCAGGACGAAGGGCAGGGCGGCCAGCGGTGCGAGGCCGAGGCCCAGCAGCGGCGCGGCTCCACCCCATCCGTTGAGCGCGAAGCCCACGCCGATGAGCAGCCCGCCGACGGCCACGGCCATGTCCAGGCCCGCCGCCTTGCCGACCTCGCCGGCGGCGCGGAACCGCTCCTGTCCCAGCTTGACGAGGCAACGGGCGGGCGCGCCGGCCAGACCGGCGGCGAGCGCCACCTTGAACAGCGGATCGGCGGGCCAGAACCAGACGGCCAGGGCAGCGACGACGATGAAGGCGGCGCTGAGGACGAAGGCGGTGCGGTACAGGGAGGCGAAATGGCCCTGCGTCGCCGCGCCGGGCTCCTGCGCCGCCCAGAAGCGCGCCATGGCGGCTTCCAGCCAGCTGAACACCGCCACATGGGCCAGGGTCATCACCGAGAAGGCGAGGGCGTAGCGGCCGAAATCGTCGGGGCTGAGCAGGCGGGTGAACAGGATGATCGACAGGAAGCCAACCACGCCCTGCACGATGTTGGCGGGCAGATAGCCCCAGACGCCCCTCCAGAACATCAGCGGACCGCCGAACGGTCGCCGAGCAGCACCGGCACGGTCACGGCCATGATCCAGAGGTCCAGCCACAACGACTGGCGCTCCACATATTCGATGTCCAGCCGCACGCGGGCGCGGACGTCCTGGGCCGTGTGCAGCGGGCCGCGCGAACCGTTGACGGCGGCCCAGCCGGTCATGCCCGGCTTGATCCGGTGACGGTGGGCGTATTCGGCGACCAGCCGGGCGCTCTCGACATGGCCCGTCTTCATGCCGATGGCGTGGGGCCGGGGGCCGACCAGCGACATCTCGCCGGTGATGACGTTCAGCAGCTGCGGCAGTTCGTCGAGGCTGGTCTTGCGGATGAATTTGCCGATGCGGGTGACCCGGTCGTCGTCGTGAGTGACCTGACGGCTGGCCGTGGCGTCGGCGGCCTCCTGCTTCATCGACCGGAATTTCCACACCACGATTTCCTCGTGATTGAAGCCGTGGCGGCGCTGGCGGAAGAAGATCGGGCCAGGGCTGTCGAGGCGGATCGCCACGGCGATCAGCGCCATCACGGGGGCCAGCAGCACCAAGGCGATCAGGCCGATCACCATGTCCTGCATCCGCTTGTTGAAGGCGCGGCGGTCGTGGTCGACCGGCCCGGAGACATCCGCGAGCGGCGCCGCGGCCAGCCGGTCCAGCGCCGACCGCGTCTCGGCCTCGCCGTTCGGCTCGACCAGCAGCGTCACCTCATTGGGCAGGGTCCGCAGGCGGGCGTTCAGCTCGCGCACCCGGGCCTCCGCCTTGGGGTCGATGGCCAGCACGACGCGGTCGACGTAGGGGGTCATCTTGTGGGTCAGCAGGTCGTCCGCAGTGCCCAGCACCGGCACCCCCTCGATGGCCCGCGGCGACCGCGCCAGCCGGTCGTCGAAGATGCCCAGCACATTGAGGTCGCGGCGCTTCAACGCCTCGCGGATCAGGCTCTCGGCCCGGCGGGTGGCGCCGACCAGCACGATGTTGGGCGTCAGGGCGCCCGAGGCCCGCCAGCGTCCGACCATGTCGCTCCAGCCCATGTGCAGGGCATGGAGGCTGATCATCGTCAGTCCGGCCCAAACGAGCCAGGCCGACCACTGTGCCTGAGTGCCCAGCAGCAGGGCGCCGCTGGCCATGGCGACGACCGCGCCCGTGGCGACGATACCGGCCACCGAGGCGAGGTGCAGTGACGTCTTCTGGCCGCGCGAGAACCGGTACCGGCCCAGCGAACGCATCAGGGTCAGCACCGTCAGGGCGCCCAGGGCGAACGGCGCCAGCCGCGAGACGTCCGCGTGCAGCAGCGGCCCAGGCGTCGAGGCCCAGGCGCACAACAGGGTCACCGCCATCACCGCCAGCACGTCGAAGGTCCGGAAATAGTGGGCCGCCAGTCGGGACGCGTGTCTCTGCCGCGCATTGAGCCAGACTTCCGGGCGGAAGGGGCCTCGGCGGGCGGCGCCGTCGGCTGCAGGCTCCGCGCGGTCGATGGACAGGGATCCGGCGAGGGCCTGCAGGCCGGACACGTCGAGGCTGCCGGCGGCGGCCGGTTCGGCGTCGAACGAAAGGCGGCTCGCGGCGTCGGTCAATATCGGCTCGCACGGACGGGTTCGCGCACACCTTGCACAGGGCCCCTCACTGTCGTGTTAACGGTGGCCTGATCAGTGCGGCGCCCAAGACCCGTTGCGCCCGTCCGCGCGCTCCGCTATCCACGCCGCCTGCCGGAGACGTGGCCGAGTGGCTGAAGGCAACGGTTTGCTAAATCGTCGTACCCTGTAAGGGGTACCGAGGGTTCGAATCCCTCCGTCTCCGCCAGAACCTTCCGCCCCCGAAGCCGCCGCGCCGCCTTACAGGCCGAGCGCCGCGCGGATGTCGCGCCAGTCGATGTATTTGAAATTCTGGGTCCCGGCGTCGTTGATGTCGTCCTGAACCACGACCACGCCTTCGGGGAAGGCGTCGCCGACCGGCCCGCCGAGAGCGTCGAGGCCGTCTGTGCCGGTGACGCGGTCGACCGCGCCCTCGCCGACGACGAAGCGGCCCTTGTACTCAGGCCGGGCGCCGTCGATGCGCCAAACCGGGAAGGTCGAGTCGCCCTGGCTGGAGCCGATCAGATAGCGGGCGGCGCCGTCCTCGATGATGGTGAGGCCTTCGGCGTCCGCGACCAGCACGCCGGGCGCGACGGGCTGGACCAGGGTCCGCGTCGCGCCGGCCGCGGGATCGAGGCCGTAGCGCCATAGGCCGACATTCTCCTCGGCAATATAGAGGGCGCCGGTCGCCTCGTCGGCGGCGCAGCCTTCCGAGATCGTGCCGATGTCGAAGCGGCGCACCTCGCGGGCGGCCGGTTTGCCGATGGTGTCGACTGTCAGGATGAACTGCCGGACCTCGCCCTCGTGGCCGACGAGGATGGCGTGCACCTCGGTGCCGCGCCGGGCGAAGCAGAAGCCGTAGGGCTCGACGACGTCCGATGTGATCACGCCCCACGGCTGAACGCCCGCGGTCCCGGCGGGATCGAACAGATAGAGGGCCACGCCCGTCTTGCCGGGGGTGCGGTCGCTGGCGCCCAACACCACCTGCGGCCGGCCGCCTGCCGACAGCCCCTCGGTCACGTCGACATTGTTGAGCAGGCCCTCCGGCAGGAACTGCAGCACCGCGCCGTCGATTCCGTAGATATAGAGGCCGGCCTTCTTGTCCGTCCCGGCGACGAAGCCGCGGGTCCGGACGCCGCCGATGGTGACCGGCGTCGCCGAGGCCCAGACGGCCGGATCGTCAGCCGCGTCCTGTCCGGCGGTGCCGACCGAGGGGGTTTCCAGCCGGGCCTGCACGGCCACGCCCTCGCCGACGAACCCTTCGCCTTCGCCCTGGTAGTCGACTTCGTGCATCGCGCAGGCCGCGAGCAGGGCGGCCGAGGCGGTCAGGACCGTCAGCGTGCGGATGATCATGGGAGCCCCCGTTCAGCTTGATCTGCACCGGCCAGACCACGCGGTTCATGGAGGGTCAACGCAAGGCTGGATGACGATACGGCGTCGGTTCAATGACCCTTGGTCCGTCCCCTGAGCAAGCGTCACCGGACGGTTTGAAAAACGCCAACGGCCGTTCGTCAAACCATCGCAGAGGCGTCGTCGGCGCAGCCTAGCTGAGCCTCAGAACCGGCGGCCGGGGCGGCCGACCGGGCCACGGGGATGCTCGCGATGAAACTCAACCTGCTTCTGGGCGCCGCTCTGGCGCCGCTCGCTCTCGCCGGGGGCGTCTGCGCCCAGGACGCCGCGCCAGCCGCCGGCGCCACGGCGGTCGAGGACGTGATCGTCAACGGCGAAATCGTATTCCGCAACCGGACGACGGCAGAGAACCCGATCCTGTCCTACGACCTCGAATATTTCCAGCCGTTCGAGCCCGTCTCGGTCGGCGAAATGCTGAAGCGGGTGCCGGGCGTGACCTTCACCTCGGACGTGCTGGAGTTCGACGGCGTGTCGATGCGCGGCCTGCCGCCGGGCTACACCAACATCCTGATCAACGGCCGCCGCGCGCCGGGCGGGGAAGACGACGGCGCCTTCCTCGTCGACCGCATCCCCGCCGAACTGGTCGAGCGGATCGAGATCATCCGCAGCCCGCGGGCGGATCAGCCCTCGGACGGCATCGGCGGCGCCATCAATGTCGTGCTCAAGGAAGGCGCGCAGCTCGAGGGCGGCTCGGTCCGCGCCGGCGTGCTGGTGAACGGCGACGGCGAGGTCCGGCCGTCCGGCTCGGTCACGTGGGCCGGGAATACGGCGAACACCTCGCTCTGGGCCGCCCTGAACTATCAGGGCCGACGCAATCCGAAGGAAAAGCGCTCGGAGCGCTATGACGACGATCCGGCGAACGGTGGCGTGCTCGACAACATCGAACTGCAGGACGACACGCGCGACGGCGAGGACCTGTCCGCCAACGCCGAATACACTGTCCGCTTCGACAGGGGCCGCCTGCGCTTCAACGGCCTGGCCGTGGACACCAACCGCGACGAGGACGAGACCTCGCTGACCTTCGTCGACAACGGCGCGGGCGTGTTCGACGAACTGGAGGAGACCGAGGTTCAGGCCGAGCGCATCAGCCAGCAGAGCTATGCGCTGGGCGTCGACGGCGAGTTCGACGTCGGCCCGGGCGAACTGGACTTCAAGGGGGGCTGGTCGGCCTTCCGCGAGGACAGTTCAAGCCGTGCGGACGCCGCCGACGCGGGTGATCCGCTGGAACTGGACGAATATGTCGAGACCGACATCAGCGACGACGAGTACGAGTTCGGCGTGGCTTACACCTTCGGCCCCGACGCGCTGCGCCTGAAGCTCGGCGCCGATTATCTGAGCAAGGAGCGGGATGCCGCCGAGGTCGAGTTCGACATCGACAATGGCGCGATCGACGATCCCGATCCCGCGCCGGGCGCGATCTACACCATCGAGGAGACCCGGCTGGAGCCGTTCGCGCGCCTGACTTGGGAGCCGACGGACGCCCTGACCATCGACGCCGGCCTGCGTTACGAAATGATGGATCGGGACGTGTCCAGCGATCTCGGCGTCGTCTCGTCTGAGGCCGACGAGCTGTTCCCGTCGCTGCACCTGACCTGGTCGCCGACGGCGCAGGACCAGTTCCGCGCCTCCTGGGCCCGCACCCAGCGGCGTCCGGAATACAGCTTCCTCGCCCCCTATATCGCCAGCGAGGAGCCGGCGGACGAGGACGCCCTGCGCGGCAATCCGCTGCTCGAGAGCGAGTTCGCCAACGGCTTCGACGTTGGATATGAGCGACGCCTCGGCACGCGCGGCATCTTCGGCGTCAACCTGTTCTACCGCGAGATCGAGAACCTGATCGAGCTGACGGACACGGGCACGGAAGTCGACGAGGATGGCGGCCCGGTCGATCCGGGCGACGACGCCTACAACCTGATCGAACCGCGCAACATCGGCGACGGCACGACCTGGGGGATCGAGGTCGATCTGTCCGCGCCGCTCGACGTCGTCGGCCTCCCGGAGACGGGAGTCTTCTTCAACTACACCTGGCTGGACAGCGAGGTGGTCGATCCGTTCACCGGCGTCGAGCGGCAGTTCCGCAACCAGCCGCAGAACGTCTGGAACGTCGGCTTCATCCAGAACCTGCCGGCCTGGGGCGCGAGCTTCGGCGCCAGCCTCTACGGCCGCGACGAGGGCTATGAGTCCGGCCTCGATGAGCTGGTGAAGGTCGAATACGACCAGGATCTGGAGGCCTTCGTCGAGAAGCGGTTCGGCGACCGCGTCGTCATCCGCCTGTCGGCCCAGAACCTGCTCGACAAGGAGAAGCGCGAGACCTTCTTCAAATACGACGGGGACTCGATCGAGGAGATCCTCGACAACCGCGCCAATGGCGATGTCGACGAGTACGAACTGGAGAGCGAGCGTTCGGGCGTCCTGTACCAGGTCACCCTGCGCGCGGCCTTCTAGGACGACGAGGACCGGATGGCCGAGCGGCGCCGCAACGCCTCCCGGTCCCTCCTCGTCGAACGGCTCTTGACTCGTGTAACCCATGGGTGACAAGTAACCTCAAGGTGACATTCCACCGGGGAGAAGTCGACGTGGACGAGCAGGAACTGATCAAGGCGAAGCGGGCGCGGTCCCGGAAATTCTACGGTGGATTGGCCCTCGTCGTGATTGGCCTCGCGGCCGTGGCGACGGGTGGCGCCTTTGCGGATCAGAGCGGGGAGGCCGGAACTGGCGCGGGCTTCGCGGTCGGGCTGGGCGCCGCTTTCGTGCTGGGGGGCGCCCTCGTCGCCTGGGGTGCGCGACCCGGCGACACTCGCTGGATGCTCGAAGCGTCGCAGACCCGCAGGGACCGGTTGCAGGGCCAGCGCGCGCGGCAGCTGTTCCTGTTCCCGGCGGTGGCGCTTCTGTTCGCCGCCCTGGCGGTCGAGCCGGTCAACCGGATCGTCTCTGGCGACCAGACCTTCCGCGACTACCTCGCCGTGCTTCTGCCCGTTCTCTACGCCTGGCTCACCGCGGCCATCGCCATGGGCTGGGACAGCCAGTCACGGCACAATCGGCAGTTCCTCGAGGACGAACTGACCATCGTCATCCGGGCCCGCGCGATGACGATGGCCTTCCTCGTTCTGATGGTCGGAACCACGGTCGCGCTCGGATTCGCCCTGGCCCGGCCCGAGTCCGGCGCTGTCGCCCTGATGTTCGCCCTCGCCGCCGCGGGCGTGACGGCCGGCGTGCGCTTCGCATGGCTCGATCGGGAGGCGGGTCAGGATGGGTGATCCGCGTCTGGCGTCCCGCCTCAAGGAGGCACGGACTGCGGCGGGCCTGACCCAGGCCGACCTGGCCGAAAAGGCGGGCGTGTCGCGCAAGACCATCAATACGGTGGAGAACGGGGTCTTCATCCCGTCCACCATTCTGGCCCTGTCGCTCGCCCGAGCTTTGGGGGCGCGGGTCGAGGACTTGTTCTGGCTGCAGGACGAAGGCCATCTGGCCGACCCGCGTTCGTGAACCGTATGGTCGTTGAGGGATTGCACCGGGGTCACTGCACTCCGGCGCAATCATGTCCCCGCATCCCGGCCTCACGCGATTTTCAAACGGCCTCCGCCAGGTTCGCTCTCGCGTGCGTGGCGGACATCTCGTGGCACTGACCGGCGTTGCGGTCGCGGCCTTTGGCCTTCTGGGCCTTCGCGCGATCGATCTGCCGGGGCCCCATCCACTGACCGACGGCGAGCGGCTGAAGATCGAGGTGGTCCATCCGGTGGAGCCGGAGATCGTCCCGGGATCGAAGCTCGACGTCGGCGAACTGGTCACCGGCTTCAACGGGGTGCCCCCTTCGTCCCCGGCGATGACCGACGTGGCATGGAGGTCCGGAGAGTACCGCGAGGAGGAGGTCTCGTATCGGGCGCCGCCGCCGGAATGGTCACGTCCGGCTCCGGAAGTGACGACATCCCGCCCGCCCGAGCCCGAACCGGAGACACGTCCGCGCCGGGATGAAGGCCGGTGGTTCGGCTTCGATGCGCCGAGACGGGATTATCAGGCCGAGCGGGCCGCCCGCCGCGCCCGCCTCGAGGCGATGGACCGTCAGGCTTGGGAAGAGCGCGAGGCGCGCCGTCGCGAGTGGGAGTGGCGGCGGGATCAGGACCGCGAGCGGCGACGCGACGACCGGCGCTGGCGGGATGCCGGGCCCTACGACAGGCCCGACGACCTGGACGACCGCGACCGCTACGCCGATCCCCGGTAGTCTTCTTCCGGGAGCGTCGCCGTCGACGTCGTCGACAACTTGACCTGACGTGATCTTGGCACGCGCCTTCGCCGGGTCTAGGTCGGTGCCTCAACCTCTTCAGGAGACGCACCATGGCCGATCTGGCTCAAGTCACCGAACACATCCGCGGCGCCGTGGGCGACAACTCCGGTCTCGGCAAGACGGTCAAGCTCGACCTCGGCGATGCCGGCAAGATCTTCATCGACGGCGCCTCGGTTCCGAACACGGTGACCAACGACGACAAGCCCGCCGACGCGACGGTCACCATGTCCTGGGACGACTTTATGGCCCTGTCGAACGGCCAGCTCGATCCGATGATGGCCTTCATGCAGGGCAAGCTGAAGATCGCCGGCGACATGATGATCGCCCAGAAGCTGGCCCCGCTGCTGAAGCGTTGAGGCGCGTGGCGACGAACTGACTTTCAGCGGCGCGGCTCCGACGGGGCCGCGCCGTTTTCGCATCGGAGCACGACCATGGATTTCCGCCACAGCGACAGGGCCCTGCATTGGCAGGAGCGGGTGCGCCGCTTCATGGACGATAAGGTCCTGCCGCGCTCGGCCGAATACTGGGCCCAAGTCCGCGAGGACCATACGCGCCAGCCTCCGGTGATGGAGGAGATGAAGGCGCAGGCGCGCGAGGCGGGGCTGTGGAACATGTTCCTGCCGGGCGAGCACGGCGCGGGCCTCACCAACCTTGAATACGCCCCGCTGGCCGAACAGATAGGCCGCGCCCTGTGGTCGGCCGAGGTGTTCAACTGCAGCGCCCCCGACACCGGCAATATGGAAGTGCTCCATATGTACGGGAACGCGGAGCAGCAGGCGCGCTGGCTCAAGCCGCTCATGGCGGGGGAGATCCGTTCGGCCTTCCTGATGACGGAGCCGGAGGTCGCTTCGTCGGACGCCACCAACATCCAGACGCGGATCGAGCGGGATGGCGACCATTACGTCATCAACGGGCGCAAGTGGTGGTCGACGAACATGGGCCACCCGAACGTCGCGATCAGCATTGTCATGGGCAAGACCGACCCGGACGCTGCGACGCATGCCCAGCAGTCCCAGATTCTCGTCCCGACCGACACGCCCGGCTTCCGGGTCGAGCGGATGCTGACCGTGTTCGGCTATGACGAAAAGCCCATCGGCCACGCCGAGGTGGTGCTGGAGAACGTCCGCGTTCCGGTCGAGAACCTGATCGCCGGCGAGGGGCGGGGCTTCGAGATCGCCCAAGGCCGTCTCGGACCGGGCCGCATCCACCACTGCATGCGCGTCATTGGCGCAGCCGAGCGGGCGCTGGAGCTGATGACCGCCCGGTTGCTGAGCCGCACCGCCTTCCGCAAGCAGCTGGCCGAACATTCGGTATGGGAGCAGCGGATCGGCGAGGCCCGGACCCAGATCGAGATGTGCCGCCTGTTGGTGCTGAAAGCGGCCTGGATGATGGACAACGGCGGCGCCAAGAACGCCAAGTCCGAGATCGCCCAGATCAAGGTCGCCGCGCCTCGCATGGCGCTGAAGATCATCGACGACGCCATCCAGGCGTTCGGCGGTGCGGGCGTCTCGTCCGACACACCGCTGGCCGAGATGTACGCCATGGTCCGCACCCTGCGCATCGCAGACGGCCCGGACGAGGTCCACAACCGCACCATCGCCCGGCTGGAGTACGCGAAGCACGGCGGCCGGGGCGGCTAGAAGTCCGTCACGTCCTTCGGGTGCACGGCGCGGTTCGGCGAACCCCTGAAGGCCCAGCGCAGGACGCGGGCGGTCGTCAGGGCCCCGCCGCGAAGCAGCGGGCGGGGCAGGGCGGCTGACGGCGCATGCATGGCGCGGGCCCACCCGGGAAGCAGGTCCATTCCGGCCTGCATGATCACCCCGGCGGCCAGATCGATCGCGGGCGAGCCGATCGTCTGGCGCATCACCAGGGCGGCGACCTCATGCGTGCGGGCGTCGGCGCGGAGCTTCGGCCGGTACGACTGGATCAGCGCCTCTGCCTCCAACCGCGTGCGGGGCAGGGGATCGGCATGCAGCGCCGCGCCGATGCGGGCGGTCTCGGCAAAGTATGCGTCCTGTTCCGCCAGCGACATGCGCGGCTCCGCGTAACGGATCCAGGCGTCGAGGAAGCTGATCGTCTCGGTGACGTGCACCCAGGCCAGCAGTTCGGGATCGCTGACGCGGTAGGACGTCCCGTCGGGCAGGACGCCCTTCAGCTTCGCATGGATGCGGTTGACGCGGTCGATGGCTTCGCGGGCTGCGTCGGCGTGATCATAGGTCGTCACCGCGATGAACTTCGCCGTCCGCCTGAGACGTCCGTGCATGTCGGCGCGGAAGTCGGAATGGTCCCATACGCCGGCCAGCACCGCCGGATGCAGCATCTGCAGCAGCAGGCCCGAGACGCCGCCGATCATCATCGTGGTCACGTCGCCATTGACCTTCCACGCCACCGACTCCGGCGGAAACAGGGCGTCCGCCCGCCGCAGCACCGGCCGTTCGCCTCGTTCGGCGTCGTTGAAGACGTCGGTGATCTTCTGACGGATGCGGGCGCGGACGATGTCAGGGAGGGAAAGCATCTGGCCGCTCGTCACGGGACCACTGGCCCGAGCGTCACCAGCCACCAGTCGGGCCGGGCGCCGATACGGACCGGGACGGAGCCTGCGCCGATCCCGGCGGTGACGACGACGGTGCGCTCCGGGGTGCGGATCACGCCGCAGCGGTAGTGCGGATCGTAAATGTGCCTCATGCCCTCGCGTGGCGAGCGCTCGGCCAGTGAGCCTACGAGAGGGAGCACGACCTGCCCGCAGTGAGTATGGCCGGCCAGCAGGAGGCGGGCCTCCGGCGGCAGGTCGTGGACCATGTCGGGCGAATGGGTGAGCACGACCCGTGGGCCAGTCAGGCCGGCCGCGGACCGGAGAGCGAGGTCGAGCCGGTCATGATCCGAGAAAGCGTCGGAAACGCCGACCAAGGCCACGGGGCCGGCCTGGACCGCGCGGTTGTCGAGGACGACGATCCCGGCGCGCTCCAAAGCGGCGCGAACGCCGGCTGGATCGGTCCAGTAATCGTGGTTGCCCAGCACAGCGAAGACGCCGTAGCGAGCGCGGGCTCCGGACAGCGGCGCGGTCAGGTCGGTCGCCGCCTGCGGGAGCCCGCCGCCATGGCCGTTCACGAAGTCCCCCGCCAGCAGAATAAGGTCAGGATCGGCCGCGTTGACCTGATTCACGATGCGTCTCAGGCGCCCCGCGCTCATGCTGGTCCCTCCGATGTGGATGTCGCTGATCAGGGCGACCCTCAGCCGCGCTGCATCGGTGGGCCAGTCCGGCAAGGCGACGGTCGCGTCGCGCTGGACAGGGGCGGACCAGGCGGTGTGCAGACCCCACGCGAGGGCGAGGGCGATACATGCCACGACGGCTGCAAGAGCCAGCGCCGCCAGTCGTACCAACCGCCGCCTGTCCATGTCGTCAGGCGTCCCGCCACGCCTTCAACGCCGCGATGGCCCGTTCGCTCATCAGTCGCTTCTTGGCCCGGCCGCGGTCCTTGGGATTGATCCGTTTGCCCTCGGGATCAACCTTCGGCGCCTCCAGCGGCGGCAGAAGGCCGTAGTTGATGTTCATCGGCTGGAACTTGGAGCCTTCCAGATGGCCGCCGGTGATGTGCTCGACTAGGGCGCCCATGGCCGTCTCAGGCGGCGGGGGCGAGAGCTCGCGGCCCTGCGCCTGGGCGGCGGCGAGGCGGCCGGTCAGCAGGCCCATGGCGGCGCTTTCGACATAGCCCTCGACGCCTGTGACCTGACCCGCGAAGCGCAGGCGCGGCATGGACTTCAGACGCAGCTGGCGGTCCAGCAGCTTGGGCGAGTTGAGGAAGGTGTTGCGGTGCAGCCCGCCCAGCCGGGCGAACTGGGCGTCCTGCAGGCCGGGGATCATGCGGAATACCTCCGCCTGCGCGCCGTGCTTCAGCTTGGTCTGGAAGCCGACCATGTTGAACAGGGTGCCCAGCGCATTGTCCTGACGCAGCTGGACGATGGCGTGCGCCTTGACCGTGGGGTCGCGCGGATTGGTCAGGCCGACCGGCTTCATCGGGCCATGACGGAGGGTTTCGCGGCCCCGCTCGGCCATCACCTCGATAGGCAGGCAGCCGTCGAAGTACGGGACGTGCTCCCAGTCCTTGAACTCGGCCTTCGGACCGGACAGCAGGGCGTCGATGAAGGCGTCGTACTGCTCGCGGTTCATGGGACAGTTGACGTAGGCCGCCGCGTCTCCGCCGGGACCTTCCTTGTCGTAGCGCGATTGCCGCCAGGCGATGTCGAAGTCGATCGAGTCGGCGTGGACGATGGGGGCGATGGCGTCGAAGAAGGACAGGCTTTCCTCGCCCGTGGTTTTCAGGATGGCCTCGGCGAGGGCGGGGGAGGTCAGGGGGCCCGTAGCGACGATGACGTTGTCCCAGTCCTCAGGGGGCAGGCCGGCGATCTCCTCGCGCACGATGGCGACGAGCGGATGCGCCTCGAGCTTCGCCGTCACCGCCTGCGAGAAGCCTTCCCTGTCCACCGCCAATGCCCCGCCGGCGGGCACCTGATTGGCGTCGCCGCAGCTCATGATCACCGAGTCCAGCGCCCGCATCTCGGCGTGCAGCAGGCCGACGGCGTTATATTCCCAGTCGTCCGAGCGGAACGAGTTCGAACAGACCAGTTCGGCCAGTCCGTCGGTGTGATGGGCGTCGGTCTTCACGCCGGGGACGCCGCGCATCTCGTGCAGGATCACGGGCACGCCGGCGCTGGCGATCTGCCAGGCGGCTTCCGAACCGGCGAGGCCGCCGCCGATGACATGGACGGGAGAGGGGGAGGTGGTCATGGGCCGGGGTTCTAGCCTGCCCGGTCCGGCGCGCCAGGTCTTAAATTGGGATTCCGGTGGCGAGTCGCTGAAACGGCCCATAGGATGCCCGCGGGGAACAGGGGGAGGGGCGGATGCCATTTTCGATCACGGACGCTGCGTTCGAGGGATTCCGCGTCATGCGGCGCGCGCCATTGGCGGTCCTGATGTGGGGCCTGGCCTATCTGGTCATGCTGGTGCTCATCGTCCTGCTCTGCGGCACAGCCATCTTCTCGATGATGCAGGGCGCATCGATGGTCGAGAACGACCCCGCCTCCGCGATGGCCGCCTTCGGATCGTTGATGATGGTCTATGCGGTCGGGATTCCGCTCAGCATGATCGCCGCAGCGGTCGTGGTGGCGGCCACCTGCCGCGCCGTGCTGACGCCCGACAAGCCGGGCTTCTTCTACATGCGACTCGGTGGAGCCGAGCTCCGTCTGTTTGGAGCCTATCTCGTCCTGACCATCGGCGCCTTGGCGATCATTTTCGCCTTCGTCATGGTCATGGCCCTCATCTTCGGCGGAGCCGCGATGGCGAACGCAGGCACGGGCGGCGCGATGCCGACCGCGGCGATCGCGCTCATCTATCCGCTTATTTTCGGGGCGCTTATCCTGTGGGTGTGGCTTGCCGTCCGTCTGTCGCTTGTCGCTCCGATTACGGTAGCCGAGGGACGCTTCGCCCTCGGCCGGTCGTGGGCGGCGACCAAGGGCCGCTTCTGGACTCTGCTCGATCTCGGCGCGGCGACGATGGTGCGCTGGTTCATCGTCTACATGGCCATGGTCGTGCTGATGATGTTCGTGGCGATGGTGGGTGTCAGTGCGTTCCAGCCGGACGCCCTCGCTTCGATGGAGCAGTCGCCCCAGACGCACTGGAGCGCGATCCTGCCGCTGGTGATCGCCTACATCGTCTTCATCGCCGGGTTTAGCGCCATACAGTTCACGGTCATCAGCACGCCGTTCGCGGCCTTCTACCGCGACGTGATCGCGCCGAAGCCTGCGCCAGCGACCGAAACCGCCGCCTGAGGCCGGCGCCCACAGCATCCTCACAGGAGGGAAGAATGGCCTTTTCGGGTAGTGACGCCGCGTTTGAAGGCTTCCGGCTCGTCAGACGCAAACCGCTGGCGCTGGTCGCTTGGGCCTTGCTGTATGCGGTGCTGAGCCTCGCCAGCCTGTTCGCCATGTCCCATGCGATCGGCCCCATGACAGCTTGGAGCGAGCGCATGGAGGCGCTCGACTCGGCCTCCACGCCGGCCTCCCAGGCCCAGGTGATGGCGGCCTTCCAAGGCCTTGGTGAACTGATGCTGAACTTCGCCTGGCTGCTGCCGGTGTCGCTCGCCATCGGCGCCATGCTGATGGCCGCGGTCGCCCGGGCGGTGCTGAATCCGCGGGCCGGGGGCTTTGGATACCTTCGGCTGGGCATGGACGAAGTCCGCGTCTTCGTCGTGACCCTTGTTCTGGCGATCCTGATGGTCGGCGTCTGGATGTGCATCTGGATGCTTGTCGCGATCCTTCTGGTTGTCGCGGCGGCCACGTCGGCAAGCTGGATGTGGCTTCTGGTCGTACTCGGCGTCCTGGCCGGTATCGGCTTCATGATCTGGCTCGCTGTCCGTCTCAGCCTCGCCGTTCCGATCACCGTGGCCGAGAACCGCTTCGCCTTCTTCGACTCGTTCAAGGTCACGCGCGGGCATTTCTGGTCGCTGCTGGGGATGGCCGTGATCGCCGGCGTCATGGTGCTGGTCATCAGCGTGCTGTCGTGGATCATCACCATGCCGCTGGGCATGATGGTTGGACATGAAGCATGGTCCGTAGGCGCGAACAGCGATCCTGAGGCCATGGCCGCCGCGCTCGACATCAGCAACCCGTGGGTGATCGTCAGCGCCTTGGTCGAGGCGGTGATCTACGCCCTGACCGTCGGCGTGATCTATGCGCCGTTCGCCGCCGCCTACCGGGACATCACGGGCGCTCCCGCGGGCGATTGATCACCGAAAACCCACGTCACCTTCACCGCGCGCACCGCACAACAACGAAGCAGTCATGGCCGGAATCGAACTCTACGCACCTCGTCATCCGCGGCATCGCCGCACCTGGACCGCCGCCGCGCTCGTGCTGGCGGTGGTCTTCATCATCGCCGGCCAGATCCTCGGCTCCATACCGGGGGTCATGCTCGGCTTCCTGACGCCCGAAGGCGCCGAGAACGGCTGGCAGGGTACGGCCTTCATGCTGGCGAGCTTCGCCATCACGGCGGTCGTGGTTGTCCTTTGGGTCACGCTGTTCGAGCGGCGGGGCATCGCGACGATCGGCTTCAACGGGTCCGGCCCGAAGCGCTTCCTGCGGGGCTATGCGATCGGGCTGGCGTTCCTGCTCGCCGTCGTCGGGATCATCTGGGCTCTAGGCGGCTACCGGATCGACGCCGGCGGCGCCTTCTCGTCGGCCGATGTCGGGGCGGCCTTGCTGCCGATCCTCGTCCTGATGGTCGGGTTCGTCATCCAGGGCTCAACCGAGGAGATCCTGACCCGCGGCTGGCTGATGCAGGTGATCGCGTCGCGTCACGGCCTCGCCTGGGGCGTCGGCCTCAGCTCGGCCCTGTTCGGCCTTCTGCATGCCGCCAATATCGCTCCGTCGCCGGAACTGCTGACCGGCGTGCTGAACGTCGTCCTCTTCGGCGTCTTCATCGGCCTCTACGCCGCGCGTGAAGGCTCGTTGTGGGGCGTGTGCGGCTGGCACGCCGCCTGGAACTGGCTCCTCGGCCTCGGCTTCGGGCTGGAGGTCTCCGGCCACGTCGTCGACGCCACGCCGCTGATCGTCGACCTCGGCACCCAGACCACCGTGCCGTGGTGGGTGACCGGCGCCGCCTTCGGCCCCGAAGGCAGTGCGGTCACGACCGTGGTGCTGCTGATCGGCGTCGCGGTCCTGATCGTGAAGGGCCGCAGCCGGGACTTCGGCGTCGTCGCGGACGCCGCGGAAGCGCCCGCCGCCTAGGCCCGCTTCTTCACGCGCGCGGGCTTGGCCTCGACCGAGCCCGCCAGCGCCGAAACCCGCGCCTTGCGGCGTGTCTCGTGCCGGTCCAGCACCTCCTTGAGGTATTTGCCGGTCCAGCTCTTCGGATTGGCCGCGACCTGTTCGGGGGTGCCTATCGCGACGATCTCGCCGCCGCCGTCGCCGCCCTCGGGTCCGAAGTCCAGCAGCCAGTCGGCCACCTTGATGACGTCGAGATTGTGCTCGATCACCACGATGGTGTTGCCGTTCTCGACCAGCTCCTGCAGCACCTCCAGCAGCTTGCGGGTGTCCTCGAAATGCAGGCCGGTGGTCGGCTCGTCGAGGATGTAGAGGGTCTTGCCGGTGGCCCGCTTCGACAACTCCTTGGACAGTTTGACCCGCTGGGCCTCGCCGCCAGAGAGAGTCGTCGCGGACTGGCCGACCTTGACGTAGCCCAGGCCGACCCGGTTGAGGGTCAGCATCTTGTCGCGGATCGACGGCACGGCCTTGAAGAAGCTGCCGGCCTCCTCGACCGTCATGTCCAGAACGTCGGATATGCTCTTGCCCTTGAAGACGATTTCCAGCGTCTCGCGGTTGTAGCGCCTGCCCTTGCAGACGTCGCAGGTGACGTAGACGTCGGGCAGGAAATGCATCTCGATCTTGATCAGGCCGTCGCCCTGACAGGCCTCGCAGCGCCCGCCCTTGACGTTGAAGCTAAACCGGCCGGGTCCGTAGCCGCGGGCCTTCGACTCCGGCAGGCCGGCATACCAGTCGCGGATGGGGCCGAAGGCGCCGGTGTAGGTGGCCGGGTTCGAGCGCGGCGTGCGGCCGATGGGCGACTGGTCGATGTCGATGACCTTGTCGAACATCTCCAGCCCCTCGATCCGGTCGAAGGGGGCGGGGGCGTCCGAGGCATTGTGCAGCCGGCGGGCGGCGGCCTTGTAGAGAGTCTCGATGGTGAAGGTCGACTTGCCGCCGCCGGACACACCGGTGACGCAGGTGAACAACCCGCCGGGGATTTCACCGGTGACGTTCTTCAGATTGTTGCCGGTCGCGCCGCTGATCTTGAGCATCTTCTTGCGGTCGACAGGGCGCCGGCCCTCGGGCGGCAGATCGATCTCGCGCTCGCCGGTCAGATATTTGCCGGTGAGCGACTTCGGATTGGCCATGACGTCGGCGGGCGTGCCCTGGGCGCAGACTTCGCCGCCGTGAATGCCGGCGGCCGGTCCCATGTCGATGACATAGTCGGCCGTGAGGATGGCCTCTTCGTCATGCTCGACGACCAGCACCGAGTTGCCGAGGTCGCGCAGCCCGCGCAGGCTCTCCAGCAGGCGTGAGTTGTCGCGCTGGTGCAGGCCGATCGACGGCTCGTCCAGCACGTAGAGCACGCCGGTCAGGCCTGAACCGATCTGCGACGCCAGCCGGATGCGCTGGCTCTCGCCGCCCGAGAGGGTTCCCGACGAACGCGACAGGCTCAGATAGTCGAGCCCGACATTGTTCAGGAAGCGCAGCCGGTCGGTGATCTCCTTCAGGATGCGGCGACCGATCTCCATCTGCTTGTCGGTCAGCTTGTCGTTCAGCGCGGTGAACCACTCGTGGGCGCCCTTGATAGACAGCCACGACACCTCGGCGATGTCCGTGCCGGCGATCTTCACCGCCAGCGCCTCGGGCTTCAGCCGTTTGCCGCCGCAGGCCTCGCAAGGGGTCTCGGACTGGAACCGGCCCAACTCCTCCCGGACCCATGCACTGTCGGTCTCACGCCAGCGCCGCTCGAGGTTCGGCAACACGCCCTCGAACGCCTTCGACACCTCATAGGTGCGGGCGTTGTCGTCGTAGCGGAACTTGATCTTCTCGGTCCCGGTGCCGTGCAGGATCGCGCGTTGCGCCTGCTCCGGCAGCTCGCGCCACGGCTTGTCCATGGAGAAGCCGTAGTGCTGGCTCAGCGACTGCAGCGTCTGGGTGTAGAGCGGCGACGGCCCGCGCGACCACGGCGCCACAGCACCCTTGTGCAGGGTCTTGTCGCGGTCCGGGATCACCAGATCGGCGTCGAACGCCAGCTTGACCCCCAGACCATCGCACACCGGACAGGCGCCGAACGGATTGTTGAACGAGAACAGCCGCGGCTCGATCTCGCTGATCGTGAAGCCCGAAACCGGACAGGCGAATTTCTCGGAGAAGGTGATGCGGCGCGGCTGCTCGCCCTCCGGCGCATTGGCCCATTCGGCCACGGCGATGCCGTCGGCCAGCCCCAGCGCGGTCTGCAGGCTGTCGGCATAGCGGCTCTCCAGCCCCGCCTTGGTGACGATCCGGTCCACCACGATGTCGATGTCGTGCTTGAACTTCTTGTCGAGCGTCGGCGCGTCCTCGATGGCGTAGAACTGGCCGTCGATCTTCAGCCGCTGGAAGCCGGCGCGCTGCCATTCGGCGATTTCCTTGCGGTATTCGCCCTTCCTCCCGCGCACGACCGGCGCGAGCAGAAGCAGGCGCTCGCCGTCCGGCAGGGCGCTCAGCTTGTCGACCATCATGGATATGGTCTGGCTCTCGATCGGCAGGCCCGTTGCGGGCGAATAGGGCACCCCCACACGCGCCCACAGCAGGCGCATATAGTCGTGGATTTCCGTCACCGTGCCGACGGTGGAGCGCGGGTTTTTCGAGGTCGTCTTCTGCTCGATGGAGATGGCCGGCGACAGGCCTTCGATCAGATCCACGTCCGGCTTGCCCATCAGCTCGAGGAACTGCCGGGCGTAGGCGCTCAGGCTCTCGACGTAGCGGCGCTGGCCCTCGGCATAGATGGTGTCGAACGCCAGCGACGACTTGCCCGAGCCGGACAGTCCGGTCATCACGACCAGCTGCTCGCGCGGGATGTCGAGGTCGACGCCCTTGAGATTGTGTTCGCGCGCGCCGCGCACGCGGATGAAGTTGTGCTTTTCGGTCATGAGGCCTGGAGGCTTGGGAGTCCGGGAACGCGGAGCGGCCGGGCAAGCTCCGGCGCGACAGCGCTATATGGGGATTGGTTCGCGGGATTCAGCAAGAACAATGTAGGAACAAACGGTCCGCCGCACCAGACTGCTGCCAGATTCTGGCATCGAGGCGGACCGCGCAGCTACTCGTCCAGGAAATCGCCGGCGTTGAAGGTGATGATGCAGCGATGATCAGCGCCATCAAGCGCCGAGCAGGAATCGACGCCGAACATGTTGGCCACGACTTGCGCCGTCGACCGGTATGTCCGACCGCCTTGCTCGAAGGCCGAGCCGATCTCCGCGCTCCACGGTCCAAGCGCGTCATAGAAGGCCTTCGCCGGGGTGCCTGTGCAGGTGAAGAGCAGAAGTTCGTCGCCGCCGCCGTCGGAGGCCCGGCGGTAACTGCCCGTGTCCGCTGCCTGCCTGAAGCAGTCCGCATAGAGGCGTGCGTGAGCCGGGGCGGACTCGCTGACGATCGGAGAAAAGTCCGGCGCGGCCACAGAGGCGGTCGGGGCATGGGCGCAGGCCGAGGCGAGCGAGGCGACGGCGGCGATGAGAGCGAGATGGCGCATGACGGATCCTCCACTTCGACCGTGCCACGACGGCGCGGTCATGGCCACGCCCCGCTATTCGCCCGGGCTCCACGCCTCCGTGGGCCGCACATAGCGCTCGCCCTTGGCCAGCAGCACGCCGTTGGCGCCTGCGATGCCGAGCTCCAGACTCTCGGCGATCCGCTGCGCTCGTTCGATGAAGTGCTCCGCGGCGAGGGGCGGGCACCGCTCCCGGGCCGTGGCCTCGAACAGCTCCAACCAGCGGTCGAAATGCCGCGCGTCGACGGGCAGGGGCAGGTGTTTCGGCATTGGGCGGCCATGGTAAGCCCCGCTCATCAGCGCCACAGACGACCAGAACAGCCGCATCTGCTGCAGGTGCGGCTCCCAGGCCGTGATACGGTCGTTGAACACCGGCCCGATCACCGGGTCGGCGCGAACCCGCTCGTAGAAGCCGTCGACGAGCCGGGCGATCATCGCTTCGTCGATGCCCGTTTCCGCCTGCATCTGCTCGACCATGGCCGAGCGACGGGCGGCGGCGTCCTGATGGTCGGGAGCTTCGCTCATGGCCGCCATCTAGGGTGCGACGCCGAACCAGACCAGCCGGTAACGGCTTCGTCAGCCGTTCCTGTCCCCGAAATTACTTGCGAACCCGGAGCTTCGCACCCATCCTTCCCTTTCGAGTGAGTTCACTGGAGGCCCGACGAACATGATCAGCGCACTGGGAATTGGTTTCGCCCTTTCCGCTTCGCTGCTCGCGTTGGTCCATGCCCTCAATCAACCTCGTCCCAAGCCCGTCCCCATCCGCATTCGTGACGCTCGATCGCGTCGCGGCCCGGACGCCTGACGGCCACACCCTATTCTCCGGGCTGAGCCTCGCCTTCGGGCGTGAGCGCACGGGTCTTGTCGGCCGCAACGGCGTCGGCAAGACCACGCTGCTGCGCCTCGTCACGGGCGAAACCCTTCCTGCGGAAGGCGCGGTCTCGCGAACGGGCGGCATCGGCTGGCTGGAACAGAGGCGGGAAATACGGCCCGGCGAGACCGTGCTCGAGCTGCTCGGCGTGGCGCGGGCCATGGCAGTCGTCGGGCGCGTGCTGGCCGGGGAAGGTGATTCCGATGATCTCGCCGCCGCCGATTGGACGCTGGAGACGCGGATCGCAGCGGCCTTGTCCGACGTCGGCCTCGGGGGTCTCGATCCCGACCGGCCCGCGCGGACGCTCAGTGGCGGCGAGCAGACGCGCGTGCGCCTCGCCGGCCTGCTGCTGCGGCAGCCGGACCTGCTGGTTCTCGACGAGCCCACCAACCACCTCGACGCCGCCGGCCGCGCCGCCATCGCTGACCTGGTGGGCCGCTGGAAGGGCGGCGCGGTCGTGGTCAGCCATGATCGCGAGCTGCTGCGCCGGATGGACCGGATCGTCGAACTGTCCGGCCTCGGCGCCGCTGTCCACGGCGGGAACTACGACCTCTATGAGCGGCGGAAGGCGGCCGAGCGCGCGGCGGCGGAACGCGATCTCGAAGTCGCCGAGCGCAACGCCGCCCGGATCTCTCGCGAAGGCCAGCGGGCCGTCGAGAAGAAGGCCCGGCGCGACAAGGCTGGCCGGGCCTTCGCCGCGAAGAAGTCCGAGCCGAAGATCCTGCTCGGCGCCATGGCCGAGCGGGCCGAGAACTCCGGCGCCCGGGAGAACCTGCTGGCCCAGCGCCAGGCAGCCGAGGCGGAGGCCGAACTGAACGAGGCGCGTGAGCGGGTCGAGCGGGTGCGCGCCATGGCCATCCCCATGCCATCCACCGGGCTCCCCGCGGGCAAGACTGTGCTGGCGCTCGATGCCGCGGCTTGGGACGCGCCTGACGGGCGGCGCATTGTGGGCCCGATCTCCCTGCGTCTGACCGGTCCGGAGCGGGTGTCGATCACCGGCGCCAACGGCGCAGGCAAGACGACGCTGCTGCGGCTTATGACGGGCGAACTGCAGCCAACAAGCGGCTCGCTCGAGCGGCCGGTCGCCGCGGCCCTGCTGGATCAGGAGGCGGCGCTGCTGCGGCCGGACGAGACCCTGATCGAGGCCTGGCGCCGTCTGAACCCCGACACGACCCCCAACGACGCCCATGCAGCGCTGGCTCGCTTCCTGTTCCGCAACACGGCGGCGCAGCGGGTGGTGGGCACCCTATCCGGCGGCGAGCGACTGCGGGCGGCTCTGGCCTGTGTGATGAACGGCGCCCGGCCGCCGCAGCTGCTGATTCTCGACGAGCCGACCAATCACCTCGACCTCGACTCGATCGCGGCGGTCGAGGCGGCGTTGCAGGCCTATGACGGCGCGGTGGTCGTGGTCAGTCACGACCCGGACTTCCTGCGCGCGGTCGGCGTCGAGCGGACGATCGAACTCAGGCGGTGCGATTGAACGCGACCGCCCGCCCATCCGCCGTATTGGCCCGGCCGCTAGCGCCGTAGGCCGAGGGGCTGCCGCGCTGGGCCGCGACCTCGGCGGCGATGGTCTTGACCAGTCCTTCGGAGATTATCCGCGCCGCCTCGATGGCCCGCGAGTGCCGGCTCAGCACCGCCTCGAAGGCTTCGGTCACCCGGATCAGGGCTGTGCGCTCGCTCGCCGGAGCGGCGGCCAGCACGCTGGGATTGGCCTTCACCTGCGCCGACTCGCGGCGGTAGGCATTGGCGAGGTCCTGCGTTCCGGCGAGGGTGGCGGCGGCGTCCTGCGGCCGGTGCGCCTCGAACGCCTTGGCCTCGGCGCCGAGGCTGGCGGTCAGCCGCTCCGTCAGATCGATCAGCTGCCGCACCCGGGCGGTGGCGTTCAGTTCGGCGGATCCGGTCATTGTCCCTGCTCCTGCATCTTCAGCATCTGGGCGACGACCTGATCGGCCAGGCCGATGCCGCCGGCCCTGACCGTCTGTTTGGCCATGGCCTCGACCATGAAGCTGCGCCAGGTGCTTTCGCCCTCTCCGCCGCCGAAGGGACCGTCGGTCGAGAGGCCCTCGAACATCGGCTTCAGCATCTGCGACAGGAAGGAGGCCTCGAACGCCTCGGCGGTCTCGCGCATCCGCGCGGTGGGGGCGGGCGGCGCCGGGGCCGGCTGGAGCAGGGAAGGGGAGACGGACAGGTCGCTCATGCTCACATCACCTCGATTTCGGCCTGCAGCGCGCCGGCGGCCTTGATGGCCTGCAGTATGCTGATCATGTCGCGGGGGCTGACGCCGAGGGCGTTGAGGCCGTTGACGAGGTCGGACAGAGAGGCCCCGCCGCCGACGATCCGCATCTGCCGGCCCAGCTCTTCCTCGACCGAGACGTCCGACTGGGGCACGACCGCCGTCTCGCCGCGGCTGAAGGGCTCGGGCTGGCTAACCAGCGGCGTTTCCTGCACGGAGACCGTCAGATTGCCCTGGGCGATGGCGACGGTGGAGACCCGCACCGCGTCGCCCATGACGATGACGCCGTTGACCTCGTCGATGATCACCTTGGCCGGGGCATCGACCTGCACCGGCAGGTTCTCGACCCGGCTGATGAAGCCCGCCATGCCCATCTGGCCCGGCGCGCGCAGGGCGATGACGGTGCCGTTCTCGGCCAGGGCGGCGTTCGGATAGACCTGGTTGATGGCGGCGGCGACGCGCTGGGCGGTGGTGAAGTCCGGATTGCGCAGCGTCAGCCGCACCTCGTTCATATTGGCCAGCTGGAAGCCGGTTTCGCGCTCGACCGTCGCGCCGGAGGCGATCCGGCCCGCGGTCGGGACGCCGCGCGTCACCGACGAGCCGGAGCCGCCCGAGGCCGAGACGGCTCCGGTCTGGATCGAGCCCTGCGCCACGGCATAGACCTCGCCGTCGGCGCCCTGCAGGCTGGTGACCAGCAGGGTCCCGCCCAGCAGGCTCTTGGCGTCGCACATCGACGAGACGCTCACGTCGATGCGCGAGCCCGGCGTGGCGAACGGCGGCAGTTCAGCCGTCACCATGATCGCCGCCATGTTCTTGGAGTTGGCGTTGGAGCCGCGGATGTTGACGCCCAGCCGCTCGGTCATGCCTTCCAGCGACTGGCGGGTGAAGGGGCAGTTGCGCAGGCTGTCGCCGGTCCCGTTCAGCCCGACCACCAGTCCGTAGCCGACCAGTTGGTTGGTGCGGACGCCCTCCACGGCGGCGATGTCCTTGATCCGCGACTGGGCGGAGGCCGAACCCGCGAATCCCGCGATGGCGGCGGCGGTGAGCAGGGAAGCGAGCAGTTTCTGCATCGGTACGGTGTCCGCGAACTGTTGTGCTCGCCACGATGCCAGCCTCGTGCCAACCAGAAACGTGAGCAAAAACAGGGCAGGTTGCAGTTGGTCTCCCTGTCGATCCGGCAGAAACTGCCGGGCCGTTAACCAAACAGTGACTGGCGGCCCCCGATGGTCCGCTATGTCCTGGAGTCGCATTCCATGAAGGTCACCGGCCCCTCAGGCCCGTCCTCGTCGCAGGGCGCCCGTCCCGCGAAGGCGGCCGGCGGCTTTTCCGTGCCGTCATCCAGCGCGGGAGCCCCCGCGGGCGCGACGGCCTCGGCCGCCTCCGTCGGCGGCGTCGCGGGCGTGTCCGCCCTGATGGCCCTGCAGGGCGTCGAGGACGCCACGGAACGCCGTCGCCGCGCCATCCGCCGGGGCAGCGGCCTGCTGGATCGGCTGGACGAGCTGAAACTGGCCCTGCTGGGGGGCGAAGCGGGTGAGGGCGCCCTGGAGCGCCTCGGCCGAGGTCTGCGCGAAGAGCGGCCCATCGACGCCGATCCCGCCCTGAATGGCCTTCTCGCCCAGATCGACCTGCGAGCCGCGGTGGAGCTGGCCAAGGCCGATCTTCGCCGCACTGCAGCATAAGTCGGCGAAATCTTTCGCAAAAGCGTGCTCGCCGAGCGCCGGGTGATGAAGAAATGTCACGCTCCGGCATTCTCCCGATCAAACGCCGGTCACGCTCGCGCGAGCGTTGTTGCCGCGACTCTTCGCCATCCCTATACGCAGCACTGCGCCACAGGGGGGCGCTGTTGAAAGCGTGAGTGCGATGAACGCATTAGCGTCTGTGATCGAGCCGGCCGCGTACAGGCCGTCCGACGACGAGCCGTTCATGAATGAACGGCAGCTGGCCTATTTCAAGGGCAAGCTCTTGGCCTGGAAGGACGAAATCCTTCGTGAGTCCAAGGGCACGGTGACCAATCTCAAGGCTGAGACGGAGAACCATCCGGATCTCGTCGACCGGGCGTCATCGGAATCGGACCGCGCGCTGGAGTTGCGGACCCGGGATCGTCAACGGAAGCTGATCTCGAAGATCGACGAGGCCCTGCGCCGGATCGAGGACGGGTCCTACGGCTATTGCGAGGAAACCGGAGAGCCGATCAGCCTTGGCCGCCTGGAGGCCCGCCCCACCGCAACCCTCTCGGTCGAGGCCCAGGAACGGCACGAGCGCCGCGAACGCGTCCACCGCGACGACTGACGACCGCCACGCCTTGACTTGAGCGGCTACGGGGGCGACCTACGCGCCTCGCGTTTCAAGGTCGTCTGATGTCCGTCAAGGTTCGTTTCGCCCCGTCGCCGACGGGTAAGCTGCACGTAGGCAATGTGCGCACGGCGCTGGTGAACTGGATGTTCGCCAAAGGCCAGGGCGGCGCGTTCGTCCTGCGCATCGACGACACCGATCTGGCCCGCTCCACGCCCGAGTTCGAACAGGGCATCGAGGACGACCTGAGCTGGCTCGGCCTGGTCTGGGATGAGCGCCACAACCAGTCGAAGCGGTTCGACCGCTATGAAGAGGCCGCCGCCCGGCTGAAGGCTTCGGGCCGGCTGTATCCCGCCTATGAAACCGCCGATGAACTGGACCGCCGCCGCAAGGTGCAGCTTTCGCGCGGCCTGCCGCCGATCTACGACCGTGCCGCGCTCGAGCTGACGGACGATCAGAAGGCCGCCTACGAGGCCGAGGGCCGCCGCCCGCACTGGCGCTTCAAGCTGGACGGCAAACGTGTGGCTTGGGAAGACCTGTCGCGCGGCCACGCCGAGGTCGACACCGCCTCGATGTCCGACCCGGTGCTCATCCGCGAGGACGGCCTGTTCCTCTACACCCTGCCGTCGGTGGTCGACGACATCGACATGGGCATCACCCACGTGATCCGGGGTGAGGACCACGTCACCAACACCGGCGCCCAGATCGAGATCTTCGAGGCGCTGGGCGGGCCTGTGCCCTCGTTCGCCCATATGCCGCTGCTGGTCGGCGCAGACGGTCAGGCCCTGTCCAAGCGGCTCGGCTCGCTGTCGATCTCGGAAATGCGCGAGCAGGGCTATGAGCCGATCGCCATCACCAGCCATCTGGGCCGTATCGGCACCTCCGATCCGCTCGAGGTCGGGACCTCCATCGACGCCCTCGGCCAGAGCTTCAGCTTCTCGAAGATGGGCCGTTCGCCGGCGCGCTACGACACCGCCGATCTGGACCGGCTCAACGCCCAGGCTCTGCATGTCATGGACTACGCCACGGCGCAGCCGAGGCTGGCGGCGCTGAACTGCGATCTCGGCGAACCTGTCTGGAACGCCCTGCGTCCCAACCTTCAGAAGTTCTCGGATGTGGTTGATCTGGAACGGATCATCAGCGGTCCGGTTACGCCGGTGGTCGACGATCCGGCCTTCGCCGCGGCGGCGCTCGATGTCCTGCCGGCGACCCTTGAAGCCGACGCCTGGTCGGTCTGGACCGCGGCGGTCAAGGCGCGGACCGGGGCCAAGGGCAAGGCGCTGTTCATGCCGCTGCGCCACATCCTGACCGGTCAGGAGCATGGCCCCGACATGGCGACGCTGGTGCCGCTGATCGGCCGCGAGCGGATCGAGAAGCGCCTCGGTGGCGAAACCGCCTGATCGTCACCCCGGGATGCAGAAAGGGCCGCCCCCGGCAGGGAGCGGCCCTTTTGCTTGGTCGATAGCCGCTGCGCCGATCAGGCGTTGCAGGCGGCGATCTGTTCGGCCGTCAGGTCGACGCCCTTGTAGGTGAAGGCGGTCACGGCGCCGAAGCGGGCGACGACGCGGCGGCAGGCGCGGGCCGCGGTCTGGCTGGCGCCGCCGGTGGCGGTGCAGGCCGAACCCTCGCAGCGCCACGTGGCGCCGTCGATGATGGTGCGCGAGGCCGGAGCCTTGGCGGCGTCGGCGAGAACGGCGCTCGAAACCGGGGCCTGGGCGAAGGCGGGGGCGGCGGCGAACAGGGTCGCGGCGATAAGCAGAGCACGCATGGGGAGGTCTCCGATGTTGGCGGGGCGTGTTTCCGCCCGGTGATCGCCAATGTCCGTTTTGATACGCAACTGTCAAGCCGCGTTTTCAAAAGAGACGAACTTGACTGACCAACGATTACTTATCGCTGATCATGTTGCAAGTGGGGCACATCGTCCGCCGCCCGGACGGCCTCGATGGCCGCCTCGACGCTGTCGCAAACCACCCACGCCTGCCGGAACGACGGCGGCGTCATGCCTTCCTCGATGCTGTGGTCCATGACCGCCAGCAGGGCGTCCCAGAAACCGTTCAGATTCAGGAAGATCACCGGCTTGGCGTGCAGGTCGAGCCGCTTCCACGACAGCACCTCGATAGCCTCTTCCAGCGTGCCGACGCCGCCCGGCGCGACGACGAAGGCGTCAGACTGGTCGTACATCAGCGTCTTACGCTCGTGCATCGAGGGAACGACCACCGTCTCGACGTCGTCGAACAGCCGTTCGCGGCTGCGCAGGAAGCCGGGCATGATTCCCAGCACCCGTCCGCCGGCCCCGTGCGCCGCGCGGGCCGAGGCGCCCATCAGGCCGACGCCGCCGCCGCCATAGACCAGCCGCCAGCCCTGACGCGCCGTCTGCTCGCCGAACGCCGTGGCCGCCGCCAGATACTCGGGACGAACGCTTTCGGCGGAACCGCAGAACAGGCAGACGGACTTGCCGTCGAACGGCTGGATGGTGACGGGCGGCGACATGGAGCCTCTTGAAGACAGTGAAAGACAGCCGGCGTCCCGCCGCGCTATCTGGGGCGACACTCCTAACGGTCGGAGAGGCAGGATGAAACGGGCGATATTGTCCATGGCCGCGGCCGTGCTCGCCGGCGGCGCGATGGCCTGCTCCCCGACGCCGCCCCGGCCGGACAAGGCGGCGGCGGAGACCGGCGGGGACTGGGCCCAGCCGCCGGTCATCCAGCGGGTGCAGCGCAACGGATCGGCGCTCGTGGTCTCCGGCGCGGCCCAGCCCGAAGCGCGGGTGGTGCTGCGCGGAGACGATGGCGCCGCCTTCGCCGCCACCGCCGATTCGCAGGGCCGGTTCGAACTGCGCGTGCCGGCGCCGGCCCAGCATCTGCTGCTGCGTCCCGAGACCCAGGTGGGGCAGGACACCGCGCCCTCGCCGGATCGCCTGCTGATCCTGGCGGCGGGGCAGGGACCGATCGCCGTGCTCCGACCGGGCGGGGCGACTCGCCGGCTCGACGCCGCGCCGGCGCTCGGAGCCATCGATAGCGACGGCCGAATGCGTGTCGCCTCGGGCCGGACCGCACCGGGCGCAACGCAGATTCAGGTCCGGGGCGGCGGCGAGACGGTCCCGGTGACGCCGGATGCGGAAGGGCGCTGGTCGGTCATGCTGGCGCCGCACGCCGGGCCGGATTCGATCCAGGTCGGCGACCGCGAATTCGTCTGGCCGGGAGAGCCCGCGTCGCCCTCCCAGAACCTGTCGGTCGAACGGTCGGGGGCCGGCTGGATGATCCGCTGGACCGCCCCCGGAGGCGGTCGCCAGTCGACCTGGCTGCCCGATCTCGCGGGCGCCTGACATGGTTTAGCGCTTGTTAACCAATTCAGCGGATCGAGGGGGCGTCTTCCTTCTTTCGAGGACACCCACCATCACCGAACTACTTCAGCCCGGCGCTCGCGTCGGGCTTTTTTCTTGCGCCCATGCCGACGGCGCCGATGGCGGCTTCGGGCCTGTCACGATGTCGGGGGAGGCGAGAGAGTGGCTCCGCGGGTAGGATTCGAACCTACGACCAGCCGATTAACAGTCGGCTGCTCTACCACTGAGCTACCGCGGAACACTTCCTCTCGGGAAGGCGGGCGCTATAGCAGCGCGAGTCAGGCTCACGCAACGGGAAATATCCGATTGGCCGCAATCCCCATCGACGATCCGCTGGACCCCCGCGTCGCGGCCTTCCGCGACATCCGCGAACGCGACCTGACCGGACGGCAGGGCCTGTTCGTGGCCGAGGGCGAGGTGGTGCTGCGCGTGCTGGCCTCGGCGGCCTCGCTGTGCAGACCGGTGGCCGCCCTGATCGCGGAGAAACGACTGTCCGCGCTGGCGGAGGCGCTGGCCGCCCTGCCGCCGGACACGCCGGTCTATGCGGCGTCCCAGCCCGTGCTCGACGGCATCGCCGGCTTCCATCTGCACCGGGGCATCCTCGCGTTGGGCGAGAAGCCCGCCGCCCGTCCGCTGGCCGAGGTGCTGGCGGGACTGGCGGACGACGCCGTCGTGGTGCTCGCCTGCGGCATCGGCAATCACGACAACATGGGCGGGATCTTCCGCTCCGCCGCGGCCTTCGGAGCGGGGGCGGTGCTGCTGGACGACCACTGCTGCGATCCCTTCTACCGCAAGGCTATCCGCGTCTCGGTCGGGGCCGTGCTGCGGACGCCCATGGCGACCGGCCTGAACCCGGGCGATGCCATCGACGAACTGAAGGCGGCGGGCTTCCGGGTTCTGGCGATGACGCCGTCGTCGCCGAACCCGCTGCACATCGCGCCGAGGGGAGGGCGGACGGCCATCGTGCTGGGCGCCGAGGGGCCCGGCTTGCCGACTCACCTGCTGGAACGGTGCGAGACGATCGGCATCCCGATGTCCGGCGGCTTCGATTCCCTCAATGTGGCTACCGCGGGGGCCATCGCCCTGCATCATTTCACGCGGCAGGCGTAAAGCGTTCACTGATCCGCGATTAACCCTTCGTATACCTTGATGAACGCCGAAATCTGTGGCGCTCTGTCTGTGTCCGGGGGGAGTTGATTATGTTCGACAGCATTCTGTTTTTCGTGAGCCGCAACGCGCGCGTCGCCGTGGCCATCACGATCGTCGCCGCGTCCGTCAGCGCGGCCACCGTCATCGGCTGGATGACCGCGCCGGTCTGACCGGCCTTTGTCTGTCTGAAATCGCGATGGAGGCCTGACCGGGAATCGAACCCGGGTGCAAGGATTTGCAGTCCTCTGCGTCACCACTCCGCCATCAGGCCCTGGGCCGCCCCCCGGAAACGCTCCCGGTAACAGCCTCGCCATCGCGAGGGGCGTTCGCTATCAGATCGGATTGTCCCCCGCAACGCACAGACCTATAAGCGCGCGAGATTTCCGGCGGGTTACCGCGCTTTGCTTTTTCTGGACGTACGACAGATGGATTTCACCGCCGCGCGCAAGGTCATGGTGGACAGTCAGGTCCGGGTGAACGACGTCACGGACCGGGCCCTGCAGGCCGCCCTGCTGGCCGTGCCCCGCGAGCGCTTCCTGCCCGCCGAACGCGCCTTCTCCGCGTATGCCGAGATCGAGCCCGAGATCGCCGCCGGCCGCCGGCTGATGCTGGCCCGCGACCTGTCCAAACTGCTGATGGCGCTGGACCTGCGCACCGGCGAGACCGCTCTGGCCATCGCCGCCCCATACGCCGCCGCCGTGTTGGCCGAAATGCGCCTCAAGGTCACCGCCCAGGAAGCCGACGCCGCCGTGTTCGAGGTCGTGGCTCCGGCGCTCGCCGAAGCGGGCGTCCAGGCCGTGGTCGCGCCCTTCGGGCAACCGTCGGGCGAAGGCTATGACGTCATCGTCTCAGAGGCCGCCGTTCCGGTGCGGCCCGAGGCCTGGCTGGCCGCCCTGAAGATCGGCGGGCGTCTGGCGGTGGTCGAGCGCGCGGGGCCCGCGGGCAAGGCCGTGCTGTACGTCAAGGGATCGTCCGGCCTGTCGCGCCGGGAACTGTTCGACGCCGCCCCGCCGGTGCTTTCGGAACTCGCCCCGGAACCGTCGTTCGCGCTCTAGGGTTGGCGGCGGCGGCTTTTTGGCCGCACGCGTGAAAAAATCTTAACTGGCGCGGGGCGAAACCGTCCCGCATCAGGCCTATGGGATACAAAGGGGCGCGCTTTCTCCGCGCCATGCAGGAACACACATGCTGAAACGTTCGCGCGCGCTCGCCTCGGTCGCCCTGATCGCCGTCGTCACCGGCCTGAGCGCGCCCGCCTGGGCCGAAACGCTGCAGGAAGCGATCGCCCTGGCCTATCAGACCAATCCCTCGCTGCTGGCCCAGCGCGCCAACCAGCGCGCGCTCGACGAGTCGATCGTCCAAGCCCGCGCCGGCCTGCGCCCGCAACTGGACATCACCGTCAGCGGTAACCTCTCGCAGGATTTCGGCGACCAGAACAATGTCCCGTTCGCCGACCCCTACAGCGACAGCGCCTCGGCCAGCATCGGCCTGTCGCAGACGATCTGGAGCGGCGGCCGCATCGGTCACGGCATCACCGCCGCCGAGGCCGACATCCTCGCCGGCCGCGAGAACCTGCGCGACATCGAGCAGTCGGTGCTGGCCGCGGTCATCCAGGCCTATGCTGACGTGATCCGCGACACCGAGGTTCTGGGCATCCGTCAGGCCAACCTCGGCGTGCTTCAGCGCCAGCTCGAGGAGGCCTCGGCCCGCTTCGAGGTCGGCGAGATCACCCGCACCGACGTCGCCCAGTCCGAGGCCCGTCTGGCCCAGTCCGAGGCCGACCTCGCCAACGCCCAGGCCCAGCTGTCGGTGTCGCGCGCCTCCTACGCCGCCGTCGTCGGCCAGTCTCCGGGCGATCTGGCCCCGATGCCGGTCCTGCCGGGCGTGCCGACCGACTTCGACAACGCTCTCGACGTGGCCCTGCAGGACAACCCGGGCGTCCGCTCGGCCGCCTACAGCCTGCGCGCGGCCGAGGCCAATGTCGCCGCCGCCAAGGCCGAATACCTGCCCTCCGCCCGGCTCAGCGCCTCCTACGGCGGCTCCAACCAGGACTTCGACCGCATCGGCGACATCGCTGATTCGACCCGCCTGACCGCGGGCGCCACCCTCTCCATCCCCCTGTTCACCGGCGGCCTGAACGGCTCCCGTGTGGCCCAGGCGCTGGAGCGCGCCAACGTCGCCCAGATCAATGTCGAGGGCGAGCGCCGAAACACCCTCCAGTCCGTCAGCTCGGCCTTCGCCCAGGCCATCTCGGCCCGCGCCAGCCTCGAGGCCGGCGCCGAAGCCGTCCGCGCCGCCACCGTCGCCGCCGAGGGCGTGCGTCAGGAGGCCCAGGTCGGCCTGCGCACCACGCTGGACGTGCTGAACCAGGAACTGGAGCTGCGCAGCGCCGAGGTCACCCTCGCCGCCGCCCGCCGCAACGAATACGTCGCCCAGGCCAATCTGCTGGCCGCCATGGGACGTCTGGAAGGCGCGGACCTCGATCCGACGCTGACCCTCTACAATCCGGTCGACAACTACCAGCGCGTGCGCAACCGCGGCGCCCTGCCGTGGGACGGCATCGTCGAAACCATCGACCGCATCCTCGCCCCGCCGATCGTGCCGGCCAACGACGCCGTCGACGCCCCGATCGACCAGCAGCTGAAGTCGGAAATCGTCCAGACCGCACCGCGGAACTGATCGCCCCTCAGGCGACTCGCGCCCGGCCCGTTAACCTGTGGCGCGAAAAACGCCCGTTGATTCCAGCGGGCTGAGATGCGACGACATCGGGCGGGGTGGGTCCAGGGGAGCCACGCCGTTCATCCAATCTGACCTTGCGTTCGCCGCGCGCCTCGGGGTTTCGACATGACCGACCAGACCGCCCAGGAACCGACGATGGAGGAAATCCTGGCGTCGATCCGCCGGATCATCTCCGAAGACGACGCGCCCGCCGAAACGGCTTCGGCCGCCGCCGCGCCCGCTCAGGAAGAGCCTGCCCAGCCGGAAGAGCCCGCCGTCTCGCCGGCCCTGATGGATGAAACCGTCTCGGTTCAGGAGCCCGCCGCCTCGGAAGAGGACGTGCTGGAACTCACCGACACCTACGAAGCGCCTGTCACCGAGAGCATCGGCGACCTGGAGGTCTCGCCCGCCAGCGAGCCCGATCCCTTCCCGGTCGAGGCGGTCAGCGAATCGGTCTTCGCGCCCGAGCCCGAGCATCCGTCGGACACGACCAGCCACGGCTCGACCCCGAGCTACGACGCCCTCGTGGGGGATACGGCGGCCGCCGCCTCCGCCTCCGCCTTCGCCGGCCTGGCCTCCACCCTGAAGAAGTCCGAACCCATGGAACCTTCGATCCCGACCGGCCCGACGCTCGACGAACTGGCCCGCTCGCTGCTGCGGCCGATGCTGAAGGAGTGGCTGGACGCCAACCTGCCGGGCATCGTCGAGGCCCAGGTACGCAAGGAAGTCGAACGCATCGCCCGCTCCGCCGGCTAGCTTCACCTGCGACCTGATCAAGGCTAGATCATTCCGGGGCGGCTCCAGTCGGGGCCGCCCTTCTCTTTTTGCCTGAAGTCCTTCCCATGCTCGACAAGACCTTCGACCCGAAAGCCGCCGAACCGCGCCTCTATGCGAAATGGGAGGAGAGCGGCGTCTTCGCGCCCCGCACCGACGGCGCCGCCGAGGCCTATTCGATCGTCATCCCGCCGCCGAACGTGACAGGCTCGCTGCACATCGGCCACGCGCTGAACAACACCCTGCAGGACATCCTCGCCCGCTATCACCGGATGCGCGGCAAGGCGGTGCTGTGGCTCCCCGGCACCGACCACGCCGGCATCGCCACCCAGATGGTGGTGGAGCGTCAGCTCGCCGCCGCCGGCAACATGAGCCGGCGCGAAATGGGCCGCGAGGCCTTCGTCGACAAGGTCTGGGAATGGAAGGCCGAGAGCGGCGGGACCATCGTCCAGCAGCTGCGCCGGCTGGGCGCCTCCTGCGACTGGAGCCGCGAGCGGTTCACCCTCGACGATGGTCTGAACGCCGCCGTCCGCAAGGTCTTCGTCCAGCTGCACCGGGACGGGCTGATCTACCGCGACAAGCGCCTCGTGAACTGGGATCCGCATTTCCAGACCGCTATCTCCGACCTCGAGGTCGAGCAGCGCGAGATGGACGGCTTCTACTGGCATTTCGCCTATCCGCTCGCCGACGGCGTGACCTATGAGCACCCGGTCGCATGGGACGGCGACGGCCAGCCGACGGAATACGAGACCCGCGACTTCATCGTCGTCGCCACCACCCGCCCGGAGACCATGCTGGGCGACACCGGCGTCGCCGTGCACCCGACCGATCCGCGCTATGCCGGTCTGGTCGGCAAGTCCGTGATTCTGCCGATCACCGGCCGCCGCATTCCCATCGTCGCCGACGATTACGCCGATCCGACCAAGGGCTCGGGCGCGGTGAAGATCACCCCCGCGCACGACTTCAACGACTTCCAGGTCGGCAAGCGCGCCGGTCTGGCGGCGCTGAACGTGATGGACGCCTACGGCCGCATCACCGCCGCCGGCACGCCCGACGTGCCGGCCGACTATGAAGGCATGGACCGCTTCGCCGCGCGCAAGGCCATCGTCGCCCGCGCGGAGGAGGAGGGCTGGCTCAAGGAGATCGAGAAGACCCGCCACGTCATCCCGCACGGCGACCGCTCCGGCGTCGTCATCGAGCCGTGGCTGACGGACCAGTGGTACGTCGACGCCCACACCCTGGCCCAGCCGGCTCTCAAGGCGGTAGAGCAGGGGGACACGACCTTCGAGCCGAAGAGCTACGAGAAAATCTACTTCGAGTGGCTGCGCAACATCGAGCCGTGGTGCATCTCGCGCCAGCTCTGGTGGGGTCACCGCATCCCGGCCTGGTACGGCCCGAACGGCGAAATCTACGTCGCCGAGTCGGAGGAGGACGCCCGCGAACAGGCGATGTCCGACTACGATTCGGAGGTCGTCCTGCATCAGGACGAGGACGTGCTCGACACCTGGTTCTCATCCGCCCTGTGGCCCTTCTCGACCATGGGCTGGCCCGAGAAGACCGAGGACCTGGAACGCTTCTACCCGACCTCCGATCTCGTCACCGCGGCCGACATCATCTTCTTCTGGGTCGCCCGGATGATGATGATGGGCCTGCACTTCATGGACGAGGTCCCCTTCAAGCGGGTCATCATCAACGGCCTCGTCCGCGACGAGAAGGGCCAGAAGATGAGCAAGTCGAAGGGGAACGTCATCGATCCCCTGACCATCATCGACGAGCTCGGCGCCGACCCCCTGCGCTTCACCATGGCCATCCTGTCGGGCACGCGGGACATCAAGTTGTCTCGCCAACGCATTGAAGGGTATCGCAACTTCGGCACCAAGCTGTGGAACGCCGCGCGCTTCTCGCAGATGAACGAGGCGCGCCGCGTCGAGGGCTTCGACCCCGCCGCCGTACAGCAGACCATCAACCGCTGGATCCGTGGCGAGCTGACAAAGGCCGAGCGGCAAGTGTCCGCCGCCATCGAGGGGGGCCGCTTCGACGACGCCGCCTCCGCCCTCTACCGCTTCGTCTGGAACGTCTTCTGCGACTGGTATCTGGAGCTGGCCAAGCCGGTCTTCACCGGCGCCGACGAGGCGGCCAGGGCCGAAACCCGCGCCATGACCGCCTGGACCATCGACGAGACGCTGAAGCTCATGCACCCGGTGATGCCCTTCATCACCGAGGAGTTGTGGGACCAGCTGGCCGGGGAGGGGGCGCCCCGCGCCGAGGGCATGCTGATCGCCGCCGCCTGGCCCGATCTGCCGGACGCCTTCATGGATCAGAAGGCGGACCTCGAAATGTCGTGGTTGCAAGCCGCGGTTTCCGAGTTGCGATCAACCCGAAACGAGATCGGGATACCCGCCGGAACTAAGCTCAAGATCGCTCTTCTGAACCCGACTGAAGATGTTCGGAACCGGTTCCTGTCGAATGCGGAAGCATTCGGTCTGCTGGCTCGGATTGATGAGATTGGCGTGGTGACCGAACGGCCGGCGGAAGCCGTCGTGAGCCTCGCCGGCGGCGCGACAGTAGTGATTCCCTTGGCCGGGATCATTGATATACCCGCCGAGCGCGCCCGGCTGGAGAAGGAGATCGCCGCCTTCGACAGCGACATCGGCCACGTCAACAAGAAGCTCGGCAACCCGAACTTCGTCGCCCGCGCGGCGCCCGAAGTCGTCGACGAGCAGCGCGAAAAGCTCGCCGAGGCCGAGGCCGGCAAGGCCAAACTGCAGGCCGCCCTGACCCGTCTGGACGCGGTGGGGTGAAGCCGACCCGCCTCGACCAGCTTCTGGTCGCGCGCGGTCTCGCCGAAAGCCGCGCCCGGGCCAAGGCGGCGATCGAGGCCGGCGGAGTCACCGTCGACGGCGCGCCCGCCAAAGCCGCGTCACAGGCGGTCGGCGAGGACGCCGTCCTGACCTATGCCGACGCCCACCGCTGGGTCGGTCGCGGCGCACTCAAGCTGGCGCACGCCCTGACGCTGTGGTCCGTGGCGGTGGAGGGCCGCACCGTGCTGGACGTGGGCGCCTCGACCGGCGGCTTCACCGAGGTCTGCCTCGACCGCGGGGCGGCCCGGGTCTACGCCGTCGACGTGGGCTCGGCGCAGATGCACGCCCGCGTCGCCGCCGACCCGCGCGTGGTCAATCTCGAACAGACCGACGCCCGCGACCTGACGCCGGCCCTGATCCCGGAGCCGCCGCAACTCATCGTCTGCGACGCCAGCTTTATCGGCCTCGCCAAGGTGCTGCCCGCCGCCCTGTCGCTCGCGGCGCCCGGCGCCGACCTGGTCACTCTCGTGAAGCCCCAGTTCGAGGGGACCGGCCCCGGCGCGGTCGGCAAGAAGGGGGTCGTCAAGGACTCCGCCGCCCACCAGGCCGCGGTCGTCTCGGTTTCCGACTGGCTCTCCGAACAGGGCTGGACCGTGAAGGCGACATCGGAGAGCCCCATCACCGGCGGCGACGGCAACATCGAATTCCTGCTCTGGGCGCAGCGACCCTAGCCGCCGCGCTCAAGCAGCGAGCGACCGCGTCGCGAGCGCCAGCGCCCCCTCTTCGTAAAAAGGAAAAACCCCCGGTGGATTTCTCCACCGGGGGTCTCCGTCACATCGCCGATCGACAGGGGGGCTGAAAAATAACCGGCGACGCGATCTCTAGTAGCGGTCCGGGCAGGACTGCTCGTAACGGGTGACCAGACGGCCGTCGCGCGTGTAGCTGCGGCTCTCGATGGTGCGGCAGCCGTACCGGTCCGAGCTGTAGCCCGACTGGTAGCCGCTGCTGTAGCTGCGGTCGTACTGGTACGACTGGCCGTAGCGGTACCGGTCGTCATAGCGATCATCGTACCGGTCGTCGTCGCGGTAGCGGTCGTCGTAACGGTCGTACGGCTGCGAGCCATAACGGTCGTCTTCGTAGCGGTATTCCGACTGGCCGTAGTAGCGGTCGCAGTCGTTGCCCGAGCTGCTGCCCACGCCGGCCCCGACGACCGCGCCGAGCACGCCGCCCAGCACACTGCCTTCGGTGCGGCGGCCGCGGGCCGCCAGCTGGGAACCGGCGACAGCGCCGACGGCTCCGCCGATCACGGCTCCGCCGGCAGCCCGGTCGTTCCGATTATCGCGGCAGTAGTCGTAGCCGTAGCGGTCGTCCTGATAACGGTCGTCACGATAGCGGTCGTCGTAACCGTAGCGGTCGTAGGATTGACCGTAGGAGCCGTAGTTCTGCGGTCCCTGATAGGTATAGGTCTGGGCGGAGGCCGTGGCGGGGGCCAGCAGCATGCCGGCGGCGGCGGCTACGGCGGCGGAAGCGGACAGGCGGGCGAACATCGGTTCAGTCCTGGGTTGGTTGCAGAGATGGACCCCGAACGAACGGCGTCCCGGTCTGTTGCATTCATCCTTAAGGCCGGGAAGCTGAACGGCCTTTGAGCGGGCCGTTCATCTTCGTTCAGGTTTCGCCCGGGCCGCCGAACCTCTAGAAGCGCCCGATGACGGACACGCTGACCATCACGCGCGTAGGCGGGCAGGGCGACGGGATCGCCGAATCCGCTGCCGGGCCCGTATTCGCCCCCCTGACCCTGCCCGGCGAAACCATCCGGGCCGAGGTGGTCGACGCCCGCGCCGAGAGCGTCGAGATCCTGACCCCCAGCGCCGACCGCGTACCGCCCGTCTCGCCCCACTACGGCGACTGCGGCGGCTGTTCGCTGCAGCACTGGGCCGCCGCCCCCTATCTGGAATGGAAGCGCGAGCAGGTGGCCCTCGCGCTCGCCCGCGAAGGCGTCGAGACCGTCGTAGAGCCGACCGTCGCCGTGCCGCCGGGCACCCGCCGCCGCCTCGCCCTGCACGCCCGCCGCGGACTCGACGGACGAGCCGTCCTCGGCTTCAAGGCCCGCAAGAGCTGGCGGCTGGTCGAGGTCCGTGTCTGCCCCGTCGCGGACCCCCGGCTGGTCGCCGCCATTCCCGCGCTGACACGGGTGGCCGAACCCTTCCTCGAACATCCCAAATCGGCCCCGACCCTTCACGTGACCTCGACCCTGACCGGGCTGGATGTCGACGTCACCGGCGTCGAGCGGCGCAGCGGCGGCCTGTCGCGCGACGCGCAGATGCGCGCCATCGAGGCCGCCGCCGCCGCCGATCTGGCCCGACTCAGCCTCGCCGGCGACACCCTGGTCATGTCGCGCCAGCCGCTGGTGGCCTTCGGCCCCGCCACCGTGCCCCTGCCGCCCGGCGGCTTCCTGCAGGCCGTGCCCGAGGCCGAGGCCGCCATGGTCTCCCGCGCTGTAGAGGCCGTGCGCGGGGCGAAGAAGATCGCCGACCTGTTCTGCGGCGCCGGGACCTTCACCTTCCCTCTGGCTGCCGTCGCCCCGGTGCTCGCCGCCGATTCCTCTGCCGCCGGCATCGCCGCGCTCAAGGGTGGACTGGGCACGGGCAAGGGGCTGAAGCCGATCACGGCCGAGGCCCGCGACCTGTTTCGCCGCCCGCTGGCGCCCTACGACCTGCGCGGCTGTGACGCCATCGTCCTCGACCCGCCCCGCGCCGGCGCACGCGAGCAATGCGCCCAGCTCGGCGGGACCAAGGCCCACACCGTCGTCTACGTCTCCTGCAACCCGGTGACGTTCGCCCGCGACGCTCGCGTCCTGATCGACGCCGGCTTCCGGCTCGAGCGGGTCACGCCCGTGGACCAGTTTCTGTGGTCGGCCCACGTCGAGCTCGTGGGCGTCTTCCGGCGCTAGGCGGTCACCGCCGCCCCCACCGCGACCTCCGGCTCTCGATCTCCAGAGCGGCCGCGAATGCCGCATGATCCGGCACATCGGCCGGCAGGTCGGCCTGTTCAGCGAGGGCGGCCGCCTCGGCGACCAGCCCGGCCGCCTCGTCCGCGGCCCCGAGCTGCACCAGCGTCCTGATCCTCACGCGCAGCAACAGCATCGCCGCGACGGGATAGCGCCCTGCCAGTCGCCCGGCCCAGAGGGGAATGTCCTCGGCGGTCCCTCGCAGGGCGCCGGCCCGTTTCACGATCATCTCCGCCGCCTCCCGGTGAGCGGGCCAGCTCATCAGGAAGGCCAGCCCCTTGTCGGCGTCGGACCACGACGCGGCGATCGTGTGGGCGCGCTCGATGGCGACCACGTCCTCGAAATCGGGAAGGGCGGCGATCAGGGTGCGCAGCTGACCGGCGTCCAGAGAGCGGTCGAACAGGGCCCAGCGCGCGGCGGTGGCCTCGTCCGGGCGGCCCTCGGCCTCGAGCACGGCGATCTCCGCCTTCAGCCACCCGTCCGCAGGCGGGGCGGGGGCGGCGGAACGGCCCCAGCGTGACGGCGGCGCTTGAACGCGGGCGGCGTCCAGCGCAGCCCGCGCCTCACCGACGCGACCCGCCGCGGCCAGACGGCGGGCCATCTCCGCGCCGACCTCCGGCTTCGCGCGGTCCGCGTCCGGAATGGTGGCGGCCCACTGGTCGACGTCATCCGTTCGATCCGCCAGCTTCCGCACCACCAGCGCCAGCCTGCCGGTCGGCGCCGGCCGTCCCTGCGTCAGCTCGGTCAACAGACTGCGGGCGAGAGCCTTGTCCAGCCCTGACGTCGCCCGGCCCATCCAGCGTCCCCAGTCCGACAGCCGTGTCAGCACGGCCTCGGCAAGGACCGGCCCTGCGACATCCGCTGTTGCCGACGCGGATACGGCGCCCAGATCGGCCGTCGCGGCATCGAACATCTGACCCAGTTCGTCCTTCGGGTCCTTCACCCTCATGGACAGGCCGGGATAGAGGTCGAACCAGGCGATCAACCTGTCCAGGGCCAGCCGCGCCTCCAGTGGCGCCAGCCGCTCGACGATCATCAGCCGCAGGGCCTGCAGATCGCGGATCGTCTCCGGCCGCTTGCGCCACGACACCCGCGTCCGGCTTGTCGCCAGCAGCGTCAGCCGCTTGTCGATCTCGAACGCCAGGTCGGCCGCGCCGGCCTCCGCCGCCAGCTCCATTTTCAGTCGGCGTTTCCAGATCGCGTCGTCGCCCGCCACCTCCACTAGCAGGTCAGCCAGCCGCTCCGGCCCGAGGGCCTGCAGGTTTGCCGCATTGAGGGACTTTCGCGCGCTGGTCGGGCGTTTCGCCATAGGCCGGGCTTCCGTTCGTGAGCGGGCGAACATGGCCCTCGCAAGCGTCACATCAACGGGTCCGCGCGGTTTCCGCTCCGGCACGGTGCGTTCAGGCGAACAGATCCAGCTGCTTCCTCATGTCGTCGGGTACGCGAAACCGGCTCTCGTCCAGCATGTGCCGGGGCGCGTCGAGGCCGTATCGCTTGACCGCCGCCTTGAACCGCGTGGCGATCAACTCGGCGACCGGCCCCGTCCCCTTCATCCGCTGGTTCCAGTCCGGATCGTAGTCGCGGCCGCCCCGTGTCTGGCGGATCAGCGACATCACCCGCGCGGCCCGGTCCGGCTTGGCGTCGGCCAGCCATTCCCGGAACAGGTCCTTGATCTCCAGCGGCAGGCGCAGGGTGACATACATGGCCGTGGTCGCGCCCGCCTTGGCCGCCGCCTCAAGCACAGCCTCCAGCTCGTGATCGTTGAGCCCCGGAATGACCGGGGCGAAGCCGACGCCCACGGGGCACCCCGCATCGGCCAACCGGCTGATCGCCTCCAGTCGTTTCGCCGGCGTGGAAGCACGCGGCTCCATCGCCCGCGCCAGCCCCCGGTCCAGCGTCGTGATGGAGACGAAGGCCGAGGCCAGCCCCTCGCGCCCCATCGTCCCGAGTATGTCCGCGTCGCGCCCGATCAGCACCGACTTGGTGATGATGCTGAACGGATGCCGGAACCGCTGCAGCACCTCCAGCACCGACCGCGTCGATTTCAGCTCCCGCTCGACGGGCTGATAGGGGTCGGTGTTGCCGCCTATGTGGATGCGCTTGCAGACATATCGGGGCTTGCAGAGTTCCTGCTCCAGCAGACTCGCGGCCTCGGGCTTGAAGAAGAGTCGGCTCTCGAAATCCAGGCCCGGGGATAGGCCCATGTAGGCATGGGACGGACGGGCGTAGCAGTAGATGCAGCCATGTTCGCAGCCCTTGTAGGGGTTGATGGACCGGTCGAAGCCGATGTCCGGACTGGTGTTCCGCGCGATGATCGTCCGGGCATGCTCGGGCGTCAGGGTGGTGCGCAGGGGCGCCGCCTCGACATCGTCGCCGGTCCAGCCGTCGTCGAAGGCCTCCACCATCTCCGGCTCGAACCGCCCGGTCGCATTCGACCGCGCACCCCGTCCTTTCGCCGCTTCAGCCATGACGGGAAGGTAGCACACGAATGGAACAAAGCAAGAACAGCAAGCGCAATAAAAAAGCCCGCGAACGAGCGCGAGCGTCCTTGGCCTCAAGCCGCGAGCGACCGCGTCGCGAGCATAGGCCCAAAAGGAAGTTGGTGCGGATGAGAGGACTCGAACCTCCACGCCTTGCGGCGCTGGAACCTAAATCCAGTGCGTCTACCAGTTCCGCCACATCCGCATAGGTTCTGCCGACAGCCTCTAGGGGAGCCGGCGAAAAAGCGAAAGGCCCGGGATGGCTCCCGGGCCTCTGCGTTTCGATCCGTCCGAACGATCAGGTCGTCGCGGGCGGGGGCGGCAGGTCGGCGTCCTGTTCGTGGACCTCGACCCGGCCGCGGCCGAGGTGGCTCTTGCGGTAGCCGTAGAGCAGATAGATCACCAGGCCGATGCCGCCCCAGATGGGCAGAACCATCTTGGCGTCGTGCGGCAGGTTCCAGAACAGGAAGGCGCAACCCGCCGCCGAGATCGGCGCGATGATCCAGACCAGCGGCGTCCTGAACGGACGGTGACGGCCCGGCTCCTTGACCCGCAGGATCATCACCGCCAGCGACACCATGAAGAAGGCGAACAGGGTGCCGGAGTTGGAGATGTCCGCCAGTTGGCCGACCGGGAACAGGGCCCCGGCGATGGCCACCGCGATGCCGGTGAAGGCGGTCACGATGTACGGCGTCTTCCACTTCGGGTGGACCTTGGCGAAGCTCTCCGGCAGCAGCCCGTCGCGGGCCATGACGAAGAAGATGCGGGTCTGGCCGTAGATCATCATCAGGATGACCGAGGGCAGGGCCAGCATGGCGGCGATGCCCAGGGCGTTGCCGACGGCCGGGAAGTTGATCTCGCGCAGAACATGGGCGAGGGCCTCGTTCGAGCAGACCAGCTGGCTGGCGTTCTGGGCCATGGCGCAGGCGGCGGTGAAGCCCGGCGAACCCGGCTGCACGGCCGCGCCGTCCGGGCCGAGCACGGGCTGGGCGCCGATGGCGCCGACCGCACCGGCTGCGACCAGCAGGTAGAAGACGGTGCAGATGGCCAGCGAGCCGATCAGGCCGATGGGCACGTTGCGTTGCGGGTTCTTGGTTTCCTCGGCGGCGGTCGAGACCGCGTCGAAGCCGACGTAGGCGAAGAAGATCGAGGCGGCGGCGCCGACGATGCCCATGCCCGACGAACCTTCAGGCCCGAACCAGCCGTTCGGCGCGAAGGGCGAGAAGTTGCCGCTCTTGATCAGCGGCAGGGTCAGGACGACGAAGGCGGTCAGGGCGGCGACCTTGATGGCCACCAGGATGGCGTTGACGCGGGCGCTTTCCGTGGTGCCGATCATCAGCAGGGCGGTCACGGCCAGAGCGACGATGATCGCCGGCACGTTGATGATCCCGGCGGAGAAGTCCGGCGACGGCATGAAGCCGTTCATCGACCACGTCGGCCCGGCCTGTAGCAGGTCTGGCCAGTCGAAATGCAGCGCGTTCTCGATCAGCCCGAGCACATAGCCCGACCAGCCGACCGACACGGCCGAGGCCGCCACCGCGTATTCGAGGATCAGCGCCCAGCCGACCATCCAGGCCAGCAGTTCGCCCATCACCGCATAGGTATAGGTGTAGGCCGAGCCCGAAACGGGGGCCATGGCAGCCAGTTCCGAGTAGCAGAGCGCGGCGACGGCGCAGACGGCGCCGGCGATGATGAAGCTGAACATCATGCCCGGGCCGGCCTTTTGGGAGGCGGCGGCGGTCAGGACGAAAATGCCGGTGCCGATGATGGCTCCGACGCCCAGCAGCGTCAGCTGGATCGGTCCCAGCGAGCGGTGAAGCGATTTCTTCTGGGCCGTGGCCAGAATCGCGTCGAGTGACTTAACGCGCCACATGTATTTCCCCTCCGACTTCTTGCCGCCCTCTGCGGCTTGGCGCGGACGCTAGCGGCGCATTCCCGCGCTGGCAACGCGGTTTCCGAATGGTGAAGGCGGAGCAACGGTTTCGTGAACCCGCCCGTTGCGGCTAGAGCGCAGGGCATGCTGCCCATCCACGCCGTCCTCGAACCGCTGAAAGCCGCGCTTGCCGCGACCAATGCGGTCGTGCTCGCGGCCCCGCCGGGCGCGGGCAAGACCACCGTGGTCCCCTTGGCCTTGCTGGACCAGCCGTGGCTGGGCGGCGGCAAGATACTCGTTCTGGAACCGCGCCGCCTCGCCGCCCGGGCCGCCGCCGAGCGCATGGCGGCGACCCTTGGCGAAAGGACCGGTGACACGGTCGGCTACCGCACCCGTCTGCAGAGCCGCATCGGCCCTGCGACCCGGATCGAGGTGATCACCGAGGGAGTCTTCACCCGGATGATTCTTGACGACCCGGCGCTGGAAGACGTCGGCGCGGTCCTGTTCGACGAGTTCCATGAGCGTAGTCTCGATGCCGACCTCGGGCTCGCCCTCGCCCGGGAGAGCCAGGGCCTGCTCCGCGACGATCTGCGCCTGCTGGTCATGTCGGCCACGCTCGATATCGCGGGCGTCTCGGGCCTCCTCCATGATGCACCGGTCATCGAGGCCGAGGGGCGGATGTTCCCCGTCGAAACTCGCTACCTCGGCCGGAACGCCGCCGAACGCTTCGAGGACGCCATGGCCCGCGCGATCGTGCAGGCGCTGGGCGAGGAGACCGGCTCCATCCTCGCCTTCCTGCCGGGGCAGGGCGAGATTCACCGGACGGTGGAGCGCCTCGTCGACCGCCTGCGTGACCCCGCCGTCGACGTCGTCCCGCTCTATGGCGCGCTCGACAAGGCGGTGCAGGACCGCGCCATCGAACCCGCCGCGCCGGGCCGCCGCAAGGTTGTCCTCGCCACCTCCGTCGCCGAGACCAGCCTGACCATCGAGGGCGTGCGCGTGGTCATCGACGGCGGCCTGTCGCGCGTGCCCCGGTTCGAGCCGTCCAGCGGCCTGACCCGGCTCGCTACGGTTCGCGTCAGCCGCTCGTCCGCCGAGCAGCGCCGTGGCCGCGCCGGCCGGACCCAGCCGGGCGTCTGCTACCGGTTGTGGGACGAGGAGGCCACGCGCGGACTGGTCCCGCACCAGCGCCCGGAAATCCTCGAAGCGGACCTGACCGCCTTCGCCCTCGATCTGGCTCGCTGGGGCGCGCGCACAACCGAGGGCCTTGCCCTTCTGGATCAGCCGCCCGCCGGCGCCTTCGCCGAGGCGCGCAAGGTGCTCCGGCGCCTCGACGCCCTCGACGACGCCGGCGGCCTGACCGACCACGGCGCCCGACTGACCCGCATCCCCCTGCCGCCGCGCCTCGCACACATGGTCGCCATCGCCGGCGACGCGGGCGACCCAGCGCTGGGCGCCCGCATCGCCGCCGTGCTCTCCGAGCCGGGTCTGGGCGGGAACGACCCTGACCTCCGCGAGAGGCTGACCGCGCTCGACCGCGACCGCTCGCCTCGCGCCCGCGACGCCCTGAAGCTGGCCGAGCGCTGGGCGCGCGCCGCCGGGGGCGGGCAGGGCGGCGAGGCCGACCCCGGCGTCCTGCTGGCCGAAGCCTTCCCCGAGCGCGTCGCCAAGGCCCGCGGCAAGCCCGGCGAGATGCTGCTGGCCTCCGGGCGCGGCGCCTTCCTCGATCCGACCGAACCGCTGGCCCGCGAACCTTGGCTGGCCGTGGCTGAACTGGGTGGCGGAGACGCCCGTGACCGCATCCGGCTGGCCGCCCCCGTCGATCCCACCGCCCTCGAGAATCGGCTCGAGACCGAAGACCGGCTGGTCCGCGAGCCCTCAGGGCGGATGGTGCTGAAACGTCTCCGCCGGATCGGCGCGATCGTCGTCGACGAGAAGATCGCCGGCGCGCCCGACCGGTCGCAGATCACGGCCGCTCTCAAGGCCGAGGTCGAGCGCGACGGTCTCAAGGCGCTGCGCTGGGGCGAACGCGCCACGTCCCTCCGCGCCCGGCTCGCCTTTCTCCGCACGCTCGACGACGGCTGGCCCGATGTTTCGGAAGAGGGCCTCGCTGCCGAACGCGAACTCTGGCTCTGGCCGCTGCTCGACAGCGTCCAGTCGTTGGAGGCCATCCCTGACGCCGCGCTGGAACAGGGACTCCGCGCCCTGATCCCATGGGACCGCCAGCGTGCGCTCGACGACCTCGCCCCCGCCCGGCTCGAAACGCCCCTCGGGTCCGCCGCTATCGACTACGCCGCCGAGGGCGGTCCCCGCGTCGATATCCGGGTGCAGGAGTTGTTCGGCGTCACGAGCCACCCGACCGTCGGCGGCGGCCGCGCGCCCCTGACGCTGGCCCTTCTGTCACCTGCGCGACGTCCGGTGCAGGTGACGAAGGACCTGCCCGGCTTCTGGGCCGGCAGCTGGGTCGCCGTGCGCGCCGAGATGCGCGGCCGCTATCCGCGCCATCCATGGCCCGAGGACCCGACACGGGCCGAACCGACCACCCGCGCCAAGCCGCGCGGAACCTAGGCGGCTCCGTTCAGCATCCGGCCATAGCTGTCGATGAGGCTGGAATAGGTCGGCACGAACATCACCGTCGCGCCGCCGCCGCTCGTCACCGGCGCCTTGATCTCGAAATGCAGGTGGGTGGTCGTGGCGTTGCCGCCGAAGTCCGCTGACACCTTGCCCAGATGCTGGCCGCGCGTGACGTTGCGTGAGGCGGCGTTGGGGAACAGGGCGTTCACACCCGCCATATCCATGTGCAGATATCGGTAGATGCGGCCCGAGTCCCCCAGCAGGGTGACAGTGTAGCTGCCGATGGACGTGATCCGCCCGTTCTCGGCCGCCACCACCCAGTGGACCTTCTTCTCGCAGGTGGCGGGGCGGATGTCCTGTCCCTGGTGGCCCTTGCCCGCGGGGCACATGCCGTTGGTCCAGGAGCGCGTCTCGCAGAAATTGTCGCGCCACGGATACGAGTAGTTTCGCACGTCGCATTGGCTGCCCGGGCCGGGCGCCGCGAAGCCGCCATAGCCGTAGACCTGCGAGTTGGCGTAGGCGGGGCCCGCCTCCATCGGGAAGCGGATGCCCGCGGCCCAGAGCGTGGCGTCCGTCGCGCCCGTGCCGGAGCCGGGATAGAGGCCGCCGCCCGGCTCGTGCGGCCAGCTGACTGGCTCGGGCGCCGGCGGCGTCTCCGGTTCGGCGGGCGTCGGATCGGGATCGCCGGGCAGGGGCTCGGCCTCCGGATTCGTATCGGCCGTCTGGGGCGACCCCGGCTCCTGACCGCATCCGCTCGGCGAGCAGGCGGTCAGCAGCAGCAGGGCCGCGAGCGCGAGCCGCCTCACGATCCGCCTCCACCGATCAGCTGCAGCCCGGCCGCGAACGCCACGGCGTCCGCCTCGCTGCAGTTAGGAGCTCCCTCGCACAGGAAGCTGACGTTATAGGCCGCGCCGAACCGGCTGAAGGTGACGTCGACGCCGTATTCCGTGCGCTCCGTCCTGACGTTGGTGAGCCCCTCGGTCCGGGCCTGGGCCGCGGCTCTCGCCGCCGTGTCCGGGATCCGGGCCGCGGCGATGCGCGGCCCCTTGGCGACGGCCGCCCGGTTGAGCGGCGCGGCGCGATTCACCGGCGCGGTCTGCGGCGCGACGCCGGCGGCCGGGGCGGCGGCCGGTGCGGCCAGCGGCGACTGGAAGGCCTTGGTCGTGCCGTAGATCTCGATGATCTGCTCCCCGCGCTTTACCGTCAGCATGTAGAAGCGGTCGCCGTCGTCGAACTCGGCCGTATCCAGCAGCGCCAGATCGGCCGGCGCCAGCACCGGCACGGCCGAGGCGTTCACCTGCTGCATGAAGCCCGAGCCCTTGTTCTGGGCCAGCACCCCGCGAAGCCGCGCCCCAAGCGGATCCTGCCGCGCCTGCGCCAGAGCCGCATTGTCGACCCGGCTCCGCGGCAGGTTGACCTGTGTGGCGGCCGTCGGCGACGGCGCCTGTTGTTGCGAGGTCGCGACCCCCGCCGCGGCGGCAAGGACGATGACGCCCCCGGCCACGGCCCAGTTGCGGATGCTCATGTGAAGTCCCTCCCGAGCTTCACAATAGCGCTGTTATGCGACGGTGGCGAGAGAGCCAGCCGCGCCGCTTGCCTTTTCCCCCCATCCCGCCTAGAGACCGCCCGCACTTCGCACGCGGACGAGGCGCGGTCAGGGGAGACATCCCTGTTCGCTCCGTTCCGAGGGACCGGCTGGTCCTTTAATCGCCCGCGCAACGTCTATCGGATAAAGGAACTACCCCTCATGGCTCTGCCTGAATTCTCCATGCGTTCGCTGCTCGAAGCCGGCGCGCACTTCGGTCACCAGACGCACCGCTGGAACCCGAAAATGGAGCGCTACATCTTCGGATCGCGCTCGAACATCCACATCATCGATCTGTCGCAGTCGATCCCGCTGCTGCACCAGGCTCTGGTCGCCGTTCGCGAAGTCGCCGCCAAGGGCGGTCGCGTCCTGTTCGTCGGCACCAAGCGCCAGGCCGCCGATCCGGTCGCCGAGGCCGCCCAGCGCTGCGCCCAGTACTATATGAACAACCGCTGGCTCGGCGGCACCCTGACCAACTGGCGCACCGTCTCGGGCTCGATCGCCCGCCTGCGCGAGCTGGAAGGCCTGCTGGAGTCGGGCGGCGAGGGCCGCGTCAAGAAAGAGCTGCTCAACCTGCAGCGCGAGAAGGACAAGCTCGAGCTGTCGCTCGGCGGCATCAAGGACATGGGCGGCATCCCCGACATCATGTTCGTGATCGACACCAACAAGGAGGCCATCGCCATCCTTGAGGCCCGCAAGCTGAACATCCCGATCATCGCCATCCTCGACACCAACTCGGATCCGGACGGCATCACCTATCCGATCCCGGGCAACGACGACGCCGCCCGCGCCATCCAGACCTACTGCGACCTGATCGCCGACGCCGTCCTCGACGGTCTGGCGGCCGGCGCCGCTTCGTCGGGCGTGGACCTCGGCGCCGCGGTCAACCCGGACGAGCCGATGCTGCGCGAAGCCAAGGCCCCCAAGGCCAAGGCTGAAGACGCCGCCCCGGCCGGCACGGAAGCCGTCGCCGACGAGATGATCGCCGCGTCCGAGCCGGCCGTCGCCGACGAAGCCGCCCAGGAAGCGACTTCGGAAGCCAACGACGCCGTCGAATCCGAGCCGGCCCAGGTCTGATCGACCTCCGCCTCTCGACGGCGAACTGAATATGCGGCCGGGCTCAGCGGAGCCCGGCCGTTCCCGCATACGCATACTCTAGGAGACTACCCATGGCCGAGATCACCGCCGCCCTCGTGATGGAACTGCGCGCCAAGTCCGGCGTCGGCATGATGGACTGCAAGAAGGCGCTCCAGGAAACCGACGGCGACATCAACGCGGCCATCGACTGGCTGCGCGCCAAGGGCCTGTCCAAGGCCGCCAAGAAGGCCGACCGCGTCGCCGCCGAAGGCCTCGTGGCCGTCGCCTCGAAGGAAGTCGGAGCCGGTGAAGTCGGCGCCGCCATCGAGTTCAACGCCGAGACCGACTTCGTCGCCCGCAACGAACTGTTCCAGAACGCCGCCAAGTCGTTCGCCCAGCTGGGCCTCGAGCACGCCTCGGTCGAGGCGCTGCACGGCGCCGAACTGGAAGCCGGCAAGACGGTCCAGGACGAAGTGACCCAGCTGATCGCCACCGTCGGCGAGAACATGCAGCTGCGCCGCGCCGCCCGCCTGTCGGTCGATGAAGGCGTCGTCGCCTCCTACGTCCACAACGCGGTGTCGCCGGGCGTCGGCCGCATCGGCGTGCTCGTCGCCCTGCACGGCGGCGGCGACAAGGCCGCCCTGCGCGAACTGGGCCGCAAGATCGCCATGCACGTCGCGGCGACCGCTCCGCTGTCGCTGAACACCGACGATCTGGACCCGGCCGCCATCGAGAAGGAACGTCAGGTCCTGACCGAGAAGGCCAAGGAAGAGGGCCGCCCGGACAACATGATCGAGAAGATCGTCTCGGGTCAGATCGCCAAATTCCAGAAGGATGTCGTGCTGACCAAGCAGCCCTTCGTCATGAACCCGGACGTGACCATCGAACAGCTGGTCGCCGACACGGGCAAGGAACTGGGCGCGCCCGGTCTGCACCTCGCCGGCTTCGTCCGCCTCGCCCTCGGCGAAGGCGTCGAGAAGGTCGAGGGTCCGGACTTCGCCACCGAAGTCGCCCAGATGACGGGCGGTCAGTAACACCGCTCTCCCTCGCGGGACGAGACAATCGAGGGGCCGGCGGCTTGGGTCGCCGGCCCCTTTCTCGTATGCGGATCATCTGCCGATCAGGAGCCTGTCATGACCCCGACCGAAGACGCGCCCGACGAGGACGGCGGCGGCTACGACGTCGATGACTGGTCGCGGCTCAAGGCCTTCACCGGCGCGGTCGCGACGCTGGATGACGTTCAGGCCAAGCGGGCCGTCTTCGCCCTTGCGGAGACCGACGACCCCCGCGTCATCCAAATGGAACTGCCGCAGCCCGTGATCTGGTGGGAGGCGGATGGCGAACAGGCCGCCGTGGCCGTTCAGGCCGAGACCCATCTCGGTCCCGACGGCGAGGAGATGGAGGTGCTCGGCCTCATCCTGCCCGACGGCGGCGGCGCCGTGGCCCTGCTCGAAGACGTCGATCTGGTCGACGACACGGACCCTGTCTGGCGCCGCCTCGTCGCCGAGGCCGTGGACATGGACGCCGCCGGGGACTGAAATCGGCGTTCGCGAGGCTCAGCGGGACATTTCTTCCTTTGCGCTCGCCGGATTCCTCGCGTCATATCGCGGCCTTCATCGATTCAGGGGAGCTTCCATGCGTCTGGCCGCCTTGTTGTCCGCTACCGCCATCGCCTTCGCCTTGCCGGCTGTCGCCGTCTCCGCCCAGGAGGTGGACCGTGTCGCCATCAACCGAATCATCGATCAGGGCTTCAACCACAGCGAGGTGATGGACACCGCGGCGTATCTGACGGACCGGATCGGCGGGCGGATGACCAACTCGCCCCAGATGCGCCAGGCCGAAGCCTGGACGGCGCAGCGCTTCCGCGACTGGGGCCTGTCCAACGTCCGCGCCGACCCGTTCGAGTTCGGCCGCGGCTGGTCGGTCGTCCGCTCCAGCGCCCGCATGACGGCGCCGCGCACCCTCGATCTGCGCGCCATTCCCATCGCCTGGACGCCCGGCACCAACGGCGTTGTCAGCGGCGAGGTCGTGGTGGCCCCGATGACGACCGCCGCCGACTTCGCCAAATGGCGCGGCAAGCTTTCGGGCAAGGTCGTTCTGGTTACCCGCCCGACTGCCGGCTCGGAGCCGACCGAGGCCCCGTTCCGCCGCCTGACGGAAGAGGACCTGCGCGACCTCGACACCTACAATATGCCCAACCACGCCGCGCCCTCGACCAACCCCCTGCGAGAGCTCGAATTCGCCCGGCAGATGGACGCCTTCCTGCAGGAAGAGGGCGCGGTCGCCTGGGTCCGCATGTCGGCGCGTGACGGCGGGCTGCTGCACGGCAATGGCTCGGGCTACCGCATGGACGACCAGCGCCGCACGCCCGGCATGGAACTGGCCGCCGAGGACTACCGCCGCCTCGCCCGCCTCGCTCTGACCGAGGACGCGAAGCCGACGCTCGAGTTGATGAGCGAGGTCCGGTTCCACGAGGAGGACGTCAACGCCTACAACATCCTCGCCGACATCCCGGGCACGGACCGGTCGGGCGAATACGTCATGGCCGGCGCCCACCTCGACAGCTGGGCGGCGTCAGACGGCGCCGTGGACAACGCCGCCGGCAGCGCCGTGGTCATGGAAGCCGCCCGCATCCTCAAGGCCATGGGCGTGCGTCCGAAACGCACCATCCGCTTCGCCCTCTGGAGCGGGGAAGAGCAGGGGCTGTGGGGCTCGCTGGCCTACGTCGACAAATACGTGGCGACCCGCGCGGCGCTCGGCGACGCCCAGCTGGACGCCCTGCCGAACAACCGCACCTGGCGTCAGCGCTGGCCGATCCAGCCGCGTGATGGCTACGGCGATCTGGTCGCCTACTTCAACCTCGACAACGGCTCCGGCAAGATTCGCGGCATCAACGCCGAGGGCAACGTCGCCGCTGCGCCGATCTTCCAAGAGTGGCTGGAACCCTTCCACGCCATGGGCGCCACGACCGTCTCGATGCGAACCTCGGGCAGCACCGACCACGTCTATATGCAGACCGTCGGCGTTCCCGGGTTCCAGTTCATCCAGGACCCGCTCGACTACGGCGCGCGCCTGCACCACACCTCGATCGACAGCTACGACCACATGCGGGCGGAAGACCTGCGTCAGGCCGCCGTGATCATGGCCGCCTTCCTGCTTCAGGCCGCGAACAGCGACGAGCCCCTGCCGCGGATGCCGACGCCGACCCAACCCCGCCCGACAGATCCTTTCCCCTACTAGGAGCGGAGCCGATGAACCGCGGGGGACTGTAGACTGGACCGCCTCCACACCGCCGTGACCGCCCCCCTCATGATCCTGGGGCAGGTCACGGAGGCGTGGATCGGTCTCGCCCTGCTGGCCGTCATCCTTCTGGCGCTCGGCGGCTGGATCGCCGTTCGCAAGCCAGAGCTGCGAGCGGTCTGGCCGGTTCTGTTGACGCCCTTGCCATGGATCGTTCTGACGGTCTGGGCGGGCTGGCATGCGCGTGAGACGGGACCCCAAACGGGCTTCCACGCCGACATCTGGGGCCTGCTGATGCTCGGCCTGACCCTGGCGCTGAGCGTCTTCGCCGTGGTGCGCGCGAGCCGCATCCGCTTGCCCGTCGCCGGCCTTTGCCTCGTCAATCTCGGCTTCGCCCTGATCGCCGCCCTGTTCGCGGTGATGATGACGACAGGCGCCTGGCTCTAGGCTTCGGTTTTGCCGGCGGACAGTCCGCCCAGCCGTCGCGCCAGCATCATGGCCGCGACCACCCAGCCGCCGAACATCAGGCCCTCGAAGCCGCCCGTGACCGTCTGACTGATCGGTCCGAAGCCAGTCTCGCCGAACACCGCGCCGATCTGGGCGAGGCTCAGTTGCGACTCCGGAAACTGCCGGGCCAGCAGGTCGAGGCTGCCGCCCATCAGCCGTCCGCCCGCCAGCGGGACCACCGCCGCCGCCAGACCCACCGCAAGCCCGCCCGCGGCGAAGCTCGGCACCAGCCGCCGGCCGGGGATCAGACCCGACAGCCAGGCTCCCAGACCCATCGCCCCGCCGATCAGCGCCCCCTCGGCCGCCCCCGTGATCGCTCCGGGCGAATGGCCGAACAGCAGGTTGAAGGCGTCCAGCCCGATCAGCTTGCCGAACGCCCCCGTCAGCAGCCCTCCGGCCGCGCCCCCGGCGATGCTCCACAGCCAGCGGCGATCCGGGGCGAACCCGGCGGCGGCGACGCCGAAGCCGACCCCGGCCCCCGCGATCAGGCCCAGCACCACGCTCAGGCACACCAGCACCATCAGCACCGACGTCGCCCCGACGCCCGTCTGCAGCGGTTCCGGCGCCGCGCCGAAGCCGTAGAACAGGCCGATGAACACGCCCGCCAGCCCGCCGCCGATCATGCCTGCGCCGCCCAGCAGTCCGAACTGCGCCCACGAATAGCGGCCGGGCGCCTCCGCCACCGCGGGGGCTTGCGCGACCGGCGCGACTTCATCTCCGACCCATTCCACGGGGGCGATGAAGCGATAGCCGTGCTTGGGCACTGTCTCGATGAACCGCGGCCGGCCTGCGTCGTCGCCCAGCTGCCGCCGCAGCGTCTTCACGCACTGGGTCAGCGCCTCGTCCGTCACCGGCACCCCGCGCCAGACCTCCTCCAGAAACCGGTCCTTGGACACCAGCCGCCCGTTCTCGCGCACCAGCAGAGCCAGGGCGTCCAGATACCGCGCGTTCAGCTCGACAGGCGCGTCGGCTCGCTTCAGCTGACGGTCGCGAACATCGAGGGAGAAGTCTTCGAAGCGAAAACTGCCGGGCGCCATTTTTCAGCAAGACCTCAGGAGTTGCTCATGCCGCTCATGAGCGCGCCGGGCAGGGTGCGAGCCTCACTCATGGCGGAGGGCAAGGCAATGGCGAATGCGGCGCGTATCGCGAGCGGTCCGGACAGACGGCATGCGCGGGGCGTCGCCGACCCGGCCGGCCTCCGCCTCACCCGCAGCGTGGTGACGCGGGAAGCGCTCGGCGGCCGCACCTGGTCCGGCGCGGTGACCAACCACTCAGGCCGGGTTCTGGTCGACGTCACCGTCCTTGTCCGGCTTCTCGATGATGAAGGCCGGCCGGTCGGCGCCCCGGCCATCGCCCGGGCGTCGTGGGTCCCGTCCGGCATCGACCTGCACCTGCAGGCGCGGCTGCCCCCCGCGGCGACCGGGCTTCGCCTCTGCCTGCTGCGCTGGACCGTCGACGGCCGGACGCTCGAGACTGGCCCTCAGGATCCGCGACCATTCGGCGCCGTCGAGCGCTGACGCCGGCCTTCTCCCGCGCCCCGGGACCGGCTAAGTCCTGCGCATGATCGGAAGACTGAACCACGTCGGCGTCGCCACCCCCTCCATCGAGGCCAGCGTGGCGATGTACCGCGACCTCCTCGGCGCCACGAAGGCCCACACGCCCTTCGACCTGCCGGCGCAGGGCGTCCGCGTCTGCTTCGTCGACCTTCCCAACAGCCAGGTCGAACTGATCGAACCGCTCGGCGACGATTCGCCCATCCACGGCTTCCTTGCGAAAAACCCCAGGGGCGGCCAGCACCACGTCTGTTTCGAGGTTGATGACATCCTCGCCGCCCGCGACGCGCTGCGGGCGAAAGGCGCGACCATCCTCGGCACGGGCGAGCCCCGCATCGGCGCCCACGGCACGCCCATCATCTTCGTCCATCCGAAGGACATGGGCGGCGTCCTCGTCGAACTGATGGAAACCCCGAAAGGCGAGGCGCACTGATGAGCATGCCCGTCGGCCCGATCACCATGATCGCCGTCTACATCGTCTGCTGGTGGACGGTCCTGTTCGGCATCCTGCCGCTGGGCATGTCGCAGGGCGCCCAGGAGCGTCCGACCGACGGAGCCCAGTGGGGCGCCCCCGGCAATCCCCAGCTGAAGCGCAAATTCATCACCACCACCTGGGTCTCGCTGATCGTCTGGTTCGTGGTCATGGTGCTGGTCTTCATCGGCTGGATGCCCCTGCCGAACCTCGCGCCGCCGGCCTAGGGGCGCACGCCGTGACCGACCGCCTCTTCCTGCTCAATCCCGACTGGCATGACGATCAGGGCGGCCCGTGGTTCTGCCCCGCGGGCGCCTTCATCGAGGGCGTTCTGGCCTTCTATCCGGCCCTGCACGACCAGCTGGACATCACCCGCCTGGACCACCCCCGCCCGCGTCCGCCGGTGATCGATCTGGTCGGCGAGGCCCACCAGTCCTGCCCCATCCTCGTGCTGGACGAGACCTTCGACTGGCCCGACGCGCAGACCAGCGAGGCCACCGGCCGCCGCTTCCTGCAGGACCACGCCATCGCGCGGTATCTGGCGGCGAGATACGGCGTCGGCCTGCCGCATCCCTGAGGCATTCCGCGCGTTTGACGCCGACCGCCTAGCTTTCGCCCCGCCGTCCCGGCTAAAGCTCGTGTCCCACGCCTCCCACGCCGGATTCTGACCTATGCGCCTGTCGCGCTATTTCCTCCCCACGCTCAAGGAAGCGCCCTCCGACGCCCAGATCGTGTCGCACCAGCTGATGCTGCGCGCCGGCCTGATCAAGCAGGAGGCCGCCGGCATCTACGCCTGGCTGCCGCTGGGCCTGCGGGTGCTCAAGAAGATCGAGCAGATCGTGCGCGAGGAGCAGGAGCGGGCAGGGGCTGTTGAACTGCTGATGCCGACCCTCCAGCTCGCCGACCTGTGGCGCGAGTCCGGCCGCTACGACGCCTACGGTCCCGAAATGCTGCGCATCACGGACCGGCACGAGCGCGAGCTCCTCTACGGGCCCACCAATGAGGAGATGATCACCGACATCTTCCGCGGCTTCGTGAAGAGCTACAAATCCCTGCCGCTCAACCTCTTCCACATCCAGTGGAAGTTCCGCGACGAGCGCCGCCCGCGCTTCGGCGTCATGCGCGGCCGCGAGTTCCTGATGAAGGACGCCTACAGCTTCGACATCGACGAGGCCTCGGCCCGCCGCGCCTACAACCGCATGTTCGTCGCCTATCTCAACACCTTCGCCCGCATGGGTCTGAAGGCCGTGCCGATGCGCGCTGACACCGGCCCGATCGGCGGCGACCTGTCCCACGAGTTCATCGTCCTGGCCGACACCGGCGAGAGCGAAGTCTTCTGCGACCGCAAGCTGGTCGAGATGCCCGCACCGGGCGCCGACGTGAACTGGGACGACCTGCAGGCCATCGTCGACGAGCGCACCTCCCTCTACGCCGCCACCGAAGAGATGCACGACGCCGCCCGCTTCGAGAGCGAAACGGCCGAGGGCGACCGCCTGTCGGCCCGCGGCATCGAGGTCGGCCACATCTTCTATTTCGGCACCAAATACTCCGCTCCGATGAAGGCGAAGGTCGCGGGGCCGGACGGCAAGGACACCGAAGTCCACATGGGTTCCTACGGCGTCGGCGTTTCCCGCCTGCTGGGCGCCATCATCGAGGCCAGCCACGATGAGGGCGGCATCATCTGGCCCGACGCCGTCGCCCCCTTCGACGTGGTCGTCATCAACCTGCGCGCCAATGACGAGGCCTGCGCCGCCGCCTGCGAAGACGCCGTCGCGCAGCTCGAGGTCGCCGGCAAGGACGTCCTCTACGACGACACCGACGAGCGCCCCGGCGGCAAGTTCGCCACCGCCGATCTGATCGGCATTCCGTGGCAGCTGACCATCGGACCCAAGGGCCTCGCCGACGGCGTGGTCGAGCTCAAGCGCCGCGCCACCGGCGAGAAGGTCTCCGTGCCGCTCGCCGACGCCGTGGCGAGGCTGACCGCATGACAGATGCGACCGCCCCCTCCGTGAAGCCGGCCAAACCGGCCGGCCCCTTCTCCGCCTGGGAGTTCGGCCTCGCCCTCCGCTATCTGCGGGCCCGGCGGCGCGAGGGCGGCATCGCCCTGATCGCCATCATCTCCTACGTCGCCATCGCCCTGGCGGTCATGGCCCTGATCACGGTCATGAGCATCATGGCCGGCTTCCGCTCGACCCTGCTCGACCGCATGCTGTCCTTCAACGGCCACATGTTCGTCCAGGGCCAGCTGCTCGACACCCCCGAACGCGACCAAGCCCTGCAGCGCATCCGCGCCATTCCCGGCGTCGACAGCGCCGTGCCGGTCATGACCAGCTACAGCCTCGTCCGCGGCGGGGGCCAGACCAACCCGGCCGCCGTGCGCGGGGTCCGTCCGGAAGACCTCGCCGCCACCACCTACGTCTACGCCAGCCTGTCCGACGAGGCGAAGCGCACCTTCGGCCAGGGCCAGTACGGCGGCGAGAACATCCTGATCGGCAAGGCGCTGGCCGACATCATGGGCCTGCGCGTCGGCGACGCCCTGACCCTCTATTCCCCCACCGGGGCGACGAGCGCCTTCGGCAATCTCGGCGGGCTGGAGAAGACCTATCGCATCGGCGGCGTCTTCACCTCCGGCACCACCGATTTCGACCAGCTCTTCATCTTCATGCCGCTGGAGCAGGCCCAGCTGTTCTTCGGCCGCGAGGGCGCTTGGGACGCCATCGAGCTCAAGGTCGCCGAGCCAGACCGGGTGGAGCTGCTGCGCACCCCCGTCATGCGCGCCGCGGGCCCGGGCGCCTTCGTCAACGACTGGCGCGACCGCATGGCCGCCTTCTGGGGCGCCCTGAAGGTCGAGCGCGTGGCCATGAGCATCATCCTCGGCCTCGTCGTCGCCATCGCCGCCCTGAACATCATCTCCGGCATCGTCATGCTGGTGAAGAACAAGACCCGCGACATCGCCATCCTGCGCACCGTCGGAGCCAGCCAGTCGTCCATGCTGCGCATCTTCTTCATCGCCGGTGCGGCCATCGGCATCGCAGGCACCTTCACCGGCTTGGTCCTCGGTCTGCTGTTCTGTCTGAACATCGCCGACATCCAGCATTTCCTCGAGGGCCTGTTCGGCGTGAAACTGTTCGACGCCGAGGTCTATATGCTCGACGCCATCCCGGCCCAGGTCGATCCGGCCGACGTCATCTGGGTCACCGTCTGGTCCGTCTTCATGTCGTGCGTGGCCAGTCTGCTGCCGTCGTGGCGCGCCGCCAAAATGGACCCCGTGGAGGCCCTCCGCTATGAGTAAGGCCCCTCGCGGCGCCGGCCGGATCATCGCCGGCACGCCGGTCCTTTCGGTGCGCAACGTCACCCGCACCTACGACACCGCCACCGGCGGCCTGACCGTGCTCAAGGGCGTCGATCTCGACGTCATGCCCGGCGAGGTGGTCGGCCTGATCGGCCCCTCCGGCTCCGGCAAGTCGTCCCTGTTGCACGCCGCCGGTCTGCTGGAACACCCGACCTCGGGTGAAATCCTCATCGACGGCGAGCCGGTCGGCGACCTGCCCGAGCGCGCCCGCACCCATCTGCGGCTCCAGCGCATCGGCTTCGTCTACCAGTTCCACCACCTGCTGGCCGAGTTCGACGCCCGCGACAACGTCGCCCTGCCGCTGCGCATCGCCGGCGCCGGTCAGGCGGACGCCCGCGCCCGCGCCGAGGAAGTGCTGACCGCCCTGGGCCTCGGCGAGCGCCTGACTCACCAGCCGGCCCAGATGTCGGGCGGAGAACAGCAGCGCGTCGCCGTCGCCCGCGCCCTGGCCAACCGCCCGCGCCTGCTGCTGGCCGACGAGCCCACCGGCAACCTGGACCCCGCCACCAGCCAGACCGTGTTCGAGGCCCTTCACAGGCTCGTCAAGGACACCGGAGTCGCCGCCCTGATCGCCACCCACAACATGGAGCTGGCCGGCCACATGGACCGCGTCTTCGCCCTCAAGGACGGCCACCTCGAAGAACGCCCGGCCGAAAGCCACGCCTACTGAACGGGGAGGACCACGCTTCCTTCTCCCCTTGGGGGAGAAGGTGGCCCGGAGGGCCGGATGAGGGGTAAAGCGGCTCCGGACCGGCTTCCGCCCAGCCTGGCTGAACCATCCCCCTCATCCGGACGGCTCCGCCGCCCACCTTCTCCCTCAAGGGGAGAAGGGAGCAGACGCTACTTCTTCGCCGGAGCCTGCGTGAACGGCGAGCTACCCACCGTCACCGCCGGCTTGGCCTTGTCCGCCTTCGGTTTGCGGATTTCCTTGTTGCTGCGTGCTTGACCCTTGGCCATGTCCGTCATCCCGCGACGCCGGCCGCCGAAAGGCGGTCACTGGCGGCGTCGACCCACTCTAGCACCGCATGGGCCCCGGCGGGTCACAGTCTCGCGTCAGACTCCGGCCCGGGTCGCCACCGCCGACTTCGGGAAGCTCGACGATCGCACCGCGGACAGGTCCAGTCGGAACAGGCACAGGCCCCGGTTGTCGCTGACGGTCATGGTGACCATCTCCTCCTTCCAGAACTCGTCCCCGTCGTCCGACAGCAACTCGCCCAGATACTTCACGGCCGCGATCTGCGCCGCCCGCAGGTCGGGCAACACCACGGAGGCGCTGCGAGGCCCCTTCGTCCCCGCGTCGGTTTCAAAAATGAAAGTCGGCATGGCGGCCAAACGACCTGGCCCGCAGGCCGTTCCGGCCCTGTTGAACTTAACCTGGATCAGTCTTGTCGATGACGCGGTCGATCGCCGCGATCAGTCTGGCCGCCCCGCTAGAGCCTGCTGGCGAGCCACGCCCGCGCCTTGGCGGCGGCCTCAAGGATCAGATGGGCGCTGGTTTCGGCGGCGTCAGGGGTAAAGGCGCCCGACATCGCGCCGGGCCCGCGAATGACGACGCTGCCTTCATAGGCGACGACGGCGCACGGGATTGAGTGATCTTCCATCCGCACCGATAGCACACCCCTCCCATAACCTGCGCACAATCCTGGCATTACGGTGCGCCGGGATCTCAGCGCAAGGAAGGGGCGTCGAGGGTTGGCGCCGGCGCCTAGGACAGTGGGCCAGCGCCCGAAACAACCGGAGCGCTCCGCCCGGTCACGTCGAGAATGAACAGAGTGAGTCCGGTTGCATCCTGAACGGTGATGCACAGGTCGGGCTCATCCCAGAACCGGCCGTCCTCGTCTTTGAGAATCTCGCCGAGATAGATCACCGCCTGGTCGCGCGCGGCTCCGGCGTTTGACAGGTCCATGATGGGGGGCACGCGACCCTTTGGGTCACGGCTGCATACGAAACGATACAGCGGCATGGCGCGTCAGTGTCGGGCGGCGCGAGCCTGTTCCGCCGCCTCCAGCAACGCCCTGGCCGTCTGTTCGGCTGCATCCGGGGTGAAAGCTCCGCTGAGAGAGCCCGGCCCGAACAGGACGACGGCCCCGTCGGTCACAACGACGTCGATCGGGTCTTGGTAGAGATCGTCCATAGTTCGCCCGGATGGATGTTCGAAACGCCTGATCAAACAGCAAAGCGCGGCCGCGGTCAGTCCGCGACCTGACATAGCGCTGAAGTAGGCTGGGCTGCCGGCCAATGACGGACCTCGGGCGTGGAGTTTCGCAAACGCGGGAGTCCCGCAACCGGCCTTTGGTCAATCGAACGGGATGACGTGCGCGGCCTCATAGCCGCCCTTGCCGTCCGCCTGAGCAAATACGGCGCAGTCGTTGTCCAGTTCGTGCAGCCGCCTGACAATCTCGCTGAAAGGTCGGGCCTTCCCGGGGCGAGCACGGATCATGAACCCCTCTGTCAGAGGCTCTACCTCATGAACGTCTGACGGCTCCAGGAGCGTTATGAGCACCAGTGGCATCTGCGATCCCTCCACCCATACGACCTTGGCTGTTCTTATGTCACGCCGACGACATTCGTCGCCAACAAGGGTGAGACACGCCGCTTGATCATGTGTTGGGTTGCGAGGAGCTGATAGGCCGGGCTTGACTGGAACGCAACGAGAACGTAGAACATTAGGGGAACACGTTTCACCGGGAGGAAATCATGGCGCGTTGGGCTCGGGATATGCTGTCGCTGGCGTCGTGCGGCGGTTTCGTCTGGGTGGTGTGGCAGGCGGCGCTGCTGACCTCCGCGGTCTGAGGGGTTCTGCATTCGGTTATGTCCGGCCAACGCAATCAAAGAGCTAGGCCGTTTAGCGGTCTCTACGGACGGAACGGACTGAGCGGTCTTTTCGGACTCTTCGGACCCTTCGGACCCTAATTTCCGATTTTACCCGGGTCTTATTGTTCGCGGCAGGACCGGAAGGGGCGGCGGCTATCCACAGACGGTCCCCCGGCGCGGCGCGGCTCGATCCGCTTTCCGGTGTCCCGGGCGCCCATGATGTGAGACTCGGTTCAGAACGGGCGAACGCCCCGCCGGCAGGTCTCCCCCCGGCGCCGACCGCAGAACAGGACCCGGTTTGACCGATACGCTGAACAGTCAGGGCTTCGTCCACCTCCGGGTCCGCTCGGCCTATTCGCTGCTCGAGGGGGCGATCAAGGCGGGCAAGGTTCCGACGCTGGCGGCCGATGCGGGCATGCCGGCCGTGGGCGTGGCCGACCGGGCCAATCTGTTCGGGGCGCTGGAGTTCAGCGAGGCCGCCAAGGGGGCAGGGGTCCAGCCGCTGCTCGCCTGCGCCCTGCCGGTGACCAGCATCGGCGGCAAGATCGCCGAGCGCTGGGCCAAGGTCCCGACCGTCGTCCTGCTGGTCCAGAACGAGGCCGGCTGGCTCAACCTGTCGGCCCTGTCGTCGTCCGCCTTCCTCGACGCCGGCGCCATGGACGAGCCCAGCGTGCCCTGGTCCATGGTGGTGGAGCGCTCCGAAGGCCTGATCCTGCTGTCCGGCGGGCCCGACGGACCCGTCGATCCGCTACTGGTGCAGGGCAAGCCCGCCGAGGCCGCCGGCGCCCTGGCCGCCATGCAGCAGGCCTTCGGCGACCGCTTCTACGTCGAGCTCCAGCGCCATGGCCTCGCCTCCGAACAGCAGGCCGAGCGGGGCCTCGTCGAATGGGCCTATGCCCACGACGCGCCGCTCGTCGCCACCAACGACGTCCACTATGCGAAGGCCGCCCAGGCCAAGAGCCACGACGCCCTCCTGTGCATCGCCGACGGCGCCTTCACCGGTCAGGAAGACCGCCGCCGCATCACCGGCCAGCACTGGTTCAAGCCCGCCGCCGCCATGCGGGAGCTGTTCGCCGACCTTCCGGAGGCCTGCGACGCCACCCTCGACATAGCCCGCCGCTGCGCCTTCATGGCCCCGACCCGCGCGCCCATCCTGCCGCGCTTCGACACCGGCGCGGGCCGCTCCGAGCCCGACGAACTGATGCATCAGGCCCGCGAGGGGCTGAAGGAACGGCTGAAACAGGTCACGCCCGCCGCCCCCGAACAGGACTACTGGAGCCGCCTCGAATGGGAGGTCGGCATCATCCAGCAGATGGGCTTCCCCGGCTATTTCCTGATCGTGTCGGACTTCATCAAATGGGCCAAGAACCACGGCATCCCAGTGGGCCCGGGACGCGGTTCCGGCGCCGGCTCTCTGGTCGCCTGGGCCCTGACCATCACCGACCTCGATCCGCTGCGTTTCGGCCTGCTGTTCGAGCGCTTCCTGAACCCCGAACGGGTCTCCATGCCCGACTTCGACATCGACTTCTGCCAGGAGCGGCGGGAAGAGGTGATCGACTACGTTCAGGCGCACTACGGCAAGGACCGGGTCGCCCAGATCATCACCTTCGGCACCCTTCAGGCCCGCGCCGTGCTGCGCGACGTCGGCCGGGTGCTGCAAATGCCCCTCGGCCAGGTCGACCGCCTCGCCAAGATGGTCCCGGCCAACCCCGCCAATCCGGTGACGCTGGCGCAGGCCATCGAGCTCGAGCCGCGACTCAAGGAGGCGCGCGACAGCGACGCCAACGTCCGCGCCCTGCTGGAGACGGCGCTGGAGCTGGAAGGGCTCTACCGCAACGCCTCGACCCACGCCGCCGGCATCGTCATCGGCGATCGCCCGCTGGTCGAGCTCGCGCCCCTGTATCAAGACCCGCGTTCGACCATCCCGGCCAGCCAGTTCAACATGAAATGGGTCGAGGCCGCCGGTCTGGTGAAGTTCGACTTCCTCGGCCTCAAGACCCTGACCGTGCTCGACCGCGCCCGCCAGTATCTGGAGCGCCGCGGGGCCGGGCCCGACTGGAACGGCCTGCCGCTCGACGACCCGAAGACCTACGAACTGATGGCCTCGGGCCAGACCGTCGGCGTGTTCCAGCTGGAATCGCAGGGCATGCGCGACACACTGCGCAAGATGCGCTGCGGCTCGATCGAGGAGATCACCGCCCTGATCTCCCTCTATCGGCCGGGGCCGATGGAGATGATCGACACCTACATCGACCGCAAGTTCGGCCGGCAGGAAGTCGACTACCTCCACCCCTCGCTCAAAGAGGTCCTGACCGAGACCTACGGCGTCATCATCTACCAGGAGCAGGTGATGAAGATCGCCCAGATCCTGGCGGGCTATTCGCTCGGTGAAGCCGACCTTCTGCGCCGCGCCATGGGCAAGAAGAAGAAGGAGGAGATGGACTTCCAGCGGGCGCGCTTCATCAAGGGCGCCTCCGAGAAGGACGTGCCGGAGGAGCAGTCCGGCGGCATCTTCGATCTGGTCGCCAAATTCGCCGGCTACGGATTCAACAAGTCGCACGCCGCCGCCTACGCGCTGATCTCCTTCCAGACCGGCTGGTTGAAGGCGACCCACCCGGTCGAATTCATGGCCGCGTCCATGAGTCTCGATCTCAGCAACACCGACAAACTGGCTGTCTTCTATCAGGATTGCCGCCGTTTTGAGGTGCCGGTGAAGGCGCCGGACGTGAACCGCTCCTCGGCCGACTTTGACGTGGCGTATGACGATGGCGTCGGCGCCGTCCTCTACGCCCTCGGCGCCATCCGCAACGTCGGCCTCGAGGCGATGAAACACCTCGTCGAGGTGCGCGAGACCGGCGGCCGCTTCACCGACATCTTCGACTTCCTCGAACGGGTCGATCCGAAATTCGTCAACAAGCGCGCCCTCGAAAACCTCGCCCGCGCCGGCGCCTTCGACAGTTTCCACACCAACCGCCGCCAGCTGGTCGAGCAGGCCGACACCCTGATGGCCTATTGCCAGAGCGTCGCCGCCGAGCGCGCCTCGTCGCAAGTCAGCCTGTTCGGCGGCGATCAGGTCAGCGCCGGTCGTCCGCGCCTGCGTCCGGTCGAACCCTGGGTCGGGCCCGAGAAGCTGGATCAGGAGCTGGCCGCCGTCGGCTTCTACCTGTCCGGCCACCCGCTGGAGGACATGGCGCCCGCCCTCAAGCGCAAGCGCGTCACCTTCGTCGCCGAGGCCACAGCCCTCGCCGAGAGCGGCCACGAGGCCTTCCTCATGGCCGGCGTCGTCCGCCGCCGTCAGGAGCGGGCCAGCGCGAAAACGGGCGAGAAATTCGCCTTCGTCACCTTCTCCGATCCGACGGGCGAGTTCGAATGCCTGTTCCCGCCCGAACAGCTGCGCAAATGCCGCGAGACGCTGGAGGTCGGCGCCTCGGTCATGGTCCGCGTCCGCGCCAAGTCGGCCGATGGCGAGGTCCGCTTCTTCGGCGACGACGCCAGCAAGCTGGATGCGCTGATCGACGACGGCGCCTTGGGCTTGCGGATCCACGTCTCGGCCCGCGCGGCCGACGCCGAGGCCCTCAGGGCGCGCCTCGACCGGGCCAAGGCGAACGGCAAGGGCGGGGAGGTGTCGTTGGTCGCCTCGCTCGACGGCCGCCGGGAGGTCGAGCTGAAACTGCCCGGCCGCTACCGCCTCGACGGCGCCCTGCGCGGCGCGCTCAAATCCGCCCCCGGGGTGGTCCTGCTGGAGGATGCATGATGACCGACGTGAACACGCACCAGGGCTCCTGCCACTGCGGCGCCGTGGCCTATGACGTCGACATGAGCCTCGACGGCCTGATCGAGTGCAACTGCTCGCACTGCTACCGCAAGGGCTTCGTCCTCGGCTTCGTCCAGCCCGACGCCTTCCGCCTCTCGGCCGAGGGGCCGCAGACGGAATACCTGTTCAATAACCACAAGATACGGCACCGCTTCTGCGAGACCTGCGGCGTCCAGACCTTCGCCCGCGGCGTCGCTCCCGACGGCTCGGAGATGGTGGCCGTCAACGTCCGCACCCTGACCGACATCGAGCCCTTCAGCTGGACCGCCCAGCGCGTCGACGGCGCCAGCTTCTGATCACTGACGGGGCCGGAAGGCCTCCCGCGGCGTCCCGTCGACGGCGTATAGCCGCTCCGTCGGCAGCTTCAGCACCAGCCCTGAGTTGGCCAGCGGATGGTCGTAGACCGCGCCCAGCAGCCCGGCCATGGGTTCGCCCACAACCAGCACGCCGACCGCGTCGAGCCCCACGGCCAGGCCTTCGCCCATGCTGCCGGTCCAGCGGCCCACCTTGGCCATGACAGGCCCCCTGTGACGCTTGCCCGGTCGCGGCAGGACCTGCTCGATCCACTGGCGCGGCACTCCCGTCTCCCGCTCCTCCGAGGGCAGGTTGTGGATCTGGTAGGGCCGGGCCTCGTCGACGAACCACCCCATGATCGCCCGCGCCACCACCGTGTTCCCGCCGCTGGCCGTATCCCTCAGATCGATGACGACCAGCTGGTCCGGCTTCGCCCCGGCCATCGCCGCGTCGAAGGCCGCCACGGTCTCGCTGTCGCCCAGCGAGTCGTTGATCCGGATCACCAGCGTGCCGTCCTGCTCCGATACAGTCACGGGCGGCCTGTCACCCCAGCCCCCGCCGTAAAGGTTGGGCAGCGTCAGCCGCCGCTCGACGCCGTCGCCGCCCCGGATCGCCAGGTCGCGCGGCCGGTCCCTCCGCCCCGCGGCGAGCACACGCGCGCCGTAGCCGGCCCGGTCTCCCTCCGGCGTCAGTCCCAGCTCCGCCCAGAAGGCCGCTACCGCCTCCGCCGTCGACACCCCACCCACGGCAACCAGCTCGTCGCCCGCCGCGACTCCGGCCTCCGCCGCAGGGGACCTGTCCCGCACCGCCGTGATCCGCCAGCGGTCTGCCTCCGTCTCGATCCAAAGATCGCTGTAGCTGGGCACGAGACCCCAGCTGTCGCCGAACGAGGCGCCGGTGATCGCATGATGGTCGGCCAGGGCCGTGACCGCGTGCTCGGCGTAGCGCAGCAGCGAGGCCCGGTCGCTCACCGCCTCCGCCTCCCGCCGCATCTGTGCGCTCATCGGCATCACGCCGCCGGGGAAACGATCAAGGTATGCGTACTGGCTGTTCACCAGCGCCTCGATCGACAGGGCGTCCGCCCGGTACGCCTCCGGCCCCGGCTCCGCCTGCTGCGCGGCGACCACGCCGGGCGTCAGCAGAACGAGGATGAGGGCGAGCAGGGTTCGCATGGATGACCCACCGTGTTGGAAACGGCGAGGCTGGCGGGGCCCACGCCATCCGGCAAGTGAAACCCCTGTCATGCGCGCCGGCCCTAGCCCTCGTCGGTCACCGCATAGACCATGATGCCCGTGGCGATGGCCAGGTTCAGGCTGTCGGCGCGGCCGCGCATCGGGATCTTCACGTTGACGTCGCAAGCCGCGGCGAGGGCGTCCGTCAGCCCCGCCTGCTCATTGCCCATCAGGATCAGGGCCGGCCGCTGGATCGCCGCTCCGCGGTAGTCCACCGAGGCGTCCAGCCTGGTGCCGATGACGCTGCCCGGCCAGCTCTGCCGCCAAGCCAGGAACTCCGCCGCCGTCGCCCTGGCGATGGCTACCGCGAACACCGAGCCCATGGTCGCCCGAACCGCCTCGACTGAATAGGGATCGACGCAGTCCCCGATCAGGATCACCCCGCCGCAGCCTGCCGCGTCCGCCGTCCGGATGATCGTCCCGAGATTGCCCGGGTCCCGCGCCTGTTCCAGCGCCACCCAGCACGGCGCCGCCCCCGGCTCGATGGCCGACAGCGGCGTATAGACCTGCTCGAACACGCCCAGCACGGTCTGCGGATTCTCCCGCCGGCTGATCTTCTCGAGAATGGCGTGGGTCACCGCCACGACCTCGCCGCCCGCAGCCTTCGTCTCCGCCCGCGCCCGTTCCAGCAGCGGATGCGGCCGGGCGTCCTCGCCGACCAGCAGCAGTTTCGGCGTCCGCCCCTGATCCAGCGCCTCGCCGATGAATTTCAGGCCCTCGGCGAGGAAGCGCCCCGTCGCCTCGCGCTCCTTGCGCATGTGCAGCGCCCGCACGGCCTTGACCGTCTCATTGGTCAGCGAGGTGATCAGCCGGTCGGCCATCAGGCGCTCCACCGCGCGAAGAAGCTGAGCCCGATCGCCCGACCGTCCGTCCCGTCCTCGGCCAGCGCCAGTTCGCCCCAATCGATGACGCCGCTGCGGTCCTGCGTCGCCTCGGCCATCAGATGCGCCAGCGACAGCCCCGATATCCGCGCCGCATAAGCGTTGAGCAGCAGGAACGAAGCGTCGTCCGACAGCAGGGCCGCGCAGTCCTTCAGCAGCCCGGGCAGGTCCTCGAACAGCCGCCAGACCTCGCCCGTCGGCCCCCGCCCATATTTCGGCGGATCGAGGATGATGCCGTCGTATTTCGACCCGCGCCGGACCTCCCGCGCCGCATATTTGCGCGCGTCCTCGACGATCCAGCGCACCGGCTTGTCCGCCATGCCCGACAGCTCCGCATTCTCGCGCGCCCAGGCCACGGACTTCTTCGAGGCGTCGACGTGCGTCACCTCGGCCCCCGCTGCCGCACAGGCGAGGCTGGCCACGCCGGTGTAGCCGAACAGGTTCAGAATCTTCGGTTTGCGCAGCCGCCGGATGCGTCCGTCCAGCCAGTCCCAGTTCGCCGCCTGCTCGGGGAAGAAGGCCAGGTGCCGGAACGGCGTGAACCGGCTGGTGAACCGCACGTCGCGCCATGCCAGCGGGAAGGTATCGACCGGCTTGCCCGCGAAACGCCAGCGCCCGCTCTCGTCCTCGTCGGTCGGGTCGAAGACCGCGTCGGCCGCATCGAAGGCCGCCGGATCCCGGGGCGACCAGAAGCACTGCGGCTCGGGCCGGACCACCGTGTAGGGCCCATATCGTTCCAGCTTGCGCCCGTCGCCGCTGTCCAGCAGGGCGTAGTCCGCCCATGCGCGGGTGACGAGCGTTTCAGGCGACGGGTTGAGGCGCGGCGGCATGGCCCGCTGATAGGCGGTTCGGCGCCGTCTCGTCCAGCGCGGCGTAGACTGGCGCTTCCGCTGTCGCAGCGTCCCGCCGGTGCCGCGTCTTGTCCCAGGCGAAGGGCTCGTGCACCAGCCGCCATCCGGCATGGAAGGCGGCAAGACTTTGCAGGGCCCAGTAGGCAGGCGCCCCGATCATGTCGATCGGCCCATAGGGTACGCCGGCCCGCCGCGCCCCGATGGCGCAAGACAGCCAGGCCGACGCCGCGCCGAGAACCAGCACGCTCATGGCCAGCAACGGCGTCTCGGGTGGCAGACCGGCCATGACCGCGACCAGCACACCCGCCGCGACCCACGCGAGCGAAGGGCCGTTCAGCGCCGCCGATCCGAGGCAGGCGCCGACCGTCATCACCAGCGCGAACGCACCGCGCGCGCCCAGCCGCCACGGCCGCCGCGTATGCACGCCCCAGGTCTGCATATAGCCCTTGAGCCAGCGGCACCTCTGCGGGAGCCAGTCCGCCAGACCGCCCGGTGGCGTCTCCCACGTCGGCAGTCCGATGACGCCGAGCCGCCAGCCCTCGGCCCAGAGGCGAAAGCCGAGGTCGGCGTCCTCGGTGACGTTGAAGGCGTCCCAGCCCCCGACCGCGCGCAGGACATCGACCCGGAAGTGGTTGCTGGTGCCGCCCAGCGGAAATGGCAGACCGAGTCGAGCCATGCCGGGCAGGATGGTCTCGAACAGGCTGGCGTATTCGGCTGCGAACTGCCGGTCGACGAAGGGCGAGGCGTCCGCTCCCCTGCGGCCCCGGCGAATGCGCAGCGGCGCCTGCAGGCAGGCCAGCCGCCCTCCGGCGTCACCTGCGAACCGGGCGGCAGCCTCGCGCAGCTGCAGCGGATGGGGCTCGTCTTCGGCATCGTAGACCGTCACCAAGTCGCCCGTGACGTGCGAGAGGGCGCAGTTCAGCGCCCGCGGCTTGGTGCACGGCGTTCCCGACGGAGCCACGAACACTTCCAGCCAGTCAGGCCGGGGCGCGGCGAGCGCGGCCGCAATCGTCGCATGGTCGTGCGCCTCCAGGACCAGCAGTCCCTGAAGACGATCGGGCGGATAGTCGATCCGGGCGAGCCGCTCGACGAGCTGGCTCATCACCTCCGTTTCGTCGTGCAGCGCGACGAGGATCGAATACCGGGGCAGAACGGACGTCTCGGAAGGGACGGGATCCCGGCTTCGGGTGCTGACGATCACCAGCAGAACGCGCCATGCGGATATCGCCAGGAAGGCGATTGCCGCGACGGCGGCAGCGACCGGAGCGGCCCCCGACGGACGAAACCAGAGCAGGGCCAATCCACCGCCGAGGAGTAGGGCCAGTAGGAGCCACTGAAAGCCGGCCAGCCCACGCCAGGCCGCGCTGGTCGCCAATGACGGCCCATAGCGCACAGCGTCGCGCCTGCGATCTCGCAGATCGCTGATCTCCGCCCGTCCCATCGGCAACGGTTAACGCGCCGGTTCACGGGCGGCAAGCGGTTGGCGCGGGGCAGGGATTGTCGCTATTCAGAGGCTACGAGTTCGGAGTCTCGCCAAACGTGACCGTCACCGCCGCCGTGAACCCGCGTTCGCAACGCAAGCCCAAGGGCGAGGGGCATGCCCGTCGCGCCGAGATACTGGCCGCGGCCGAGCGTATCTTCGTCGAGCACGGCTACGAAGGCGCCACGATCCGCAAGATCGCCGACGAGGTCGGCCTGTCCTCGACGGCGCTCTACATGCATTTCGCCGAGAAGGGCGAAATCCTGCACGAGATCTGCCGTCAGGCCTTCGCGGCGCTGATGGACGCCAATCAGGCCATCCTTGCGGAACCCGCAGAGCCGGAGGTCCGGCTGCGTCGAATGTTGAGGGCCTATATCGCCTTCGGCTTCGCAAATCCGAACGCCTATCGCCTTGCCTATATGACCAGACCGGTCGAGCTGCGGGAGGGCGCCCAGTCGGCGGCGCGGGAGCTCGGGCACGAGCTGTTCCGCTCGTTCGAGCAGGTGGTCGAGGCCGTCGCCGCGACGGGGCGGCTCAGGGGTGAGGCCGCGCCGACCGCGCAGGCGCTCTGGGCGGGCGCGCACGGCGTCGTGTCGCTGATGATCACCAAGCCCTATTTCGACTGGGTCGCGCCTGACGTGCTCGTCGAAACCCTTCTGGACGGGCTGTTCGCCGGTCTTCTCAAGCCGTGAGAGCGTCTATCGGCGGGCTGGTCGCATGCGGCGCTGTCCTGGCACTGACGACCACCCTCCCGGCGGCCGCGACCGAGAGCCGTACCCTCCGGGTGATGTCGCTTGACCAGTGCGGCGACCAGTATGCGCTGGCCTTGGCGCCGGACGCCGAGCTCGCGCTGTCTCCGCGGGCGGATGATCCCGATTCATGGATGCGCGAGGCAGCGAAGGGTCGGCATCGCGTCCGCCCCACCCTCGAAGCCGCCATTGCATTCCAGCCCGATGTCGTCGTTCGGTATTGGGGCGGGGACGCCCGTCTGCTGGCGCGGCTGGAGCGCTCCGGCGCGCGGGTCGTCACCATCGCCGACGCCACGGAGTTCGAGGGCGTGCGCGCAAACGTCAGGTCCGTGGCGGAGGCCGTCGGCGGAGCCGCGCGCGGCGAGGCCCTGCTCGCTCGTATGGACCGCCGCCTGCATCAGGCGGCCCCGGCGGCAGCCGTTCCGCGCCGATCCGCCCTTTATCTGACGGCGGGTGGCTTCACCTCTGGGAGAGGCACCCTGATGGACGCCATCCTGCGCGCGGCGGGCTTCACCAACGCGGCTTCGAAACCCGGCTTCGCCCCCGTCAGCGTCGAGCGCATCGCCCTGTTTCCACCCGCGCGGTTCGTTCTCGGCTTCTTCGATCAGATCCGCGGTGACTGGCGCGGGCCGGGACGTCACCCGGTCGTGCGCGCGGCGGCGAAAAACCATGTCGCCGCCAGTCTTCCCGCCGCCAGTCTGACCTGTCCCGCATGGTTCGCGGCGGACGCGGCGGCGATGCTCGGAGAGACACGGTGAGCGGCGCCGCGGGCCGGCTGATCCTCATCCTCGCGCTCGCCATTGCGGCGGCGACGGCGCTCGCGGTGCTGTTTGGCGAGAGCGCCTTCGACGCAGGCCAGTTGGCGCAGGCGTTCACCGATCCTTCGTCGGGGCCCGCCGAGGTGCTGTGGGCGGTCCGCGCGCCCCGGGCGGTCACGGCCTTGATGGTCGGAGCCGCGCTCGGCCTGTCCGGCGCGGTCATGCAGGGCTTGCTGAGGAACCCGTTGGCCGATCCCGGCGTGCTGGGCGTCTCGGCCCTGGCGGCGCTCGGCGCGGCTCTCGCCATTGTTCTCGGCTGGGCGGCCTTGCCCGGCGCGGTCGAGGTGGCGGCGCTGGCTGGAGCGGGGCTCGCGGGCGGACTGCTGGTGCTGTTCTCGGCGCGGGTCCGGTCGCCCGAGGCGCTGATCCTGTTCGGGGTGGCGGTGTCGAGTTTCGCCGGCGCGGCGACGGCCCTGATCTTCAACCTTTCGCCGTCCCCCATCGCCACAGCCGAGGTGATGGGCTGGCTGCTGGGGTCGGTCGAGAACCGCAGCTGGATCGACGTCGCCTGGGTCTCTCCCGCGGTGTTGGCGTCGGCCGCGCTCTCCGCGTTCGCCGCGCCCGGTCTGCGGATGCTGAGCCTCGGCGAGGAGACGGCGCGGACCTCCGGCCTTCCCATGGCTCGGCTCCGGCTGATGGCCCTGCTGGCGGCGGCGCTGGCGACCGGCGCCGCAGTGGCTGTGGCGGGCGTGATCGGCTTCGTCGGTCTGGCGGCTCCGCATCTCGTCAGGACGGCGGTACGCGGCGATCCCGGGCGGCTTCTGCTGCCGTCGGCGCTCGCGGGCGGACTGATGCTCGTGCTCGCCGACCTGCTGGCGCGAATGACGCCGACCGATCAGGAGCTCAAGCTGGGCGTCTTCACCGCACTCGTCGGCGCGCCCCTGTTCGCCCTGATCGCCTGGCGCGCGGCGCGGGAGTGGCGGCTGTGACGCCGTTTCTGACCATGTGGGACGCCGAGTCGAGGCTGGGGGGACGGCTCGTTCTCGATGCCACGGATGTGCTGGTCGAGACCGGCGAGTTCGTCGCTGTTGTCGGGCCCAACGGCGCGGGCAAGTCGAGCCTCATCCGGGCCTTCGCCGGTCTGCTGCCGGTCACCGGTGGGATCGTCCGCCTGAAGGGGGACGACATCCGCACCCTGTCGCCTCGTGAGAGGGCGGAACGGGTCGCCTACCTGCCGCAGGAGCGCCGCATCGCCTGGAACCTGCCGGCGATCGAGGTCGCGGCCCTTGGCGCACCCTTCCTTGCTGTCGAGGCCGCCCATGAGAGGGCGCTCAAGGCCTTGGCCGAGATCGAAGCGGCGCACCTCGCGGACCGCGGCGTTGCCGAGATGTCCGGCGGCGAGCGCGCGCGGGTGCTGCTCGCACGGGCCTTCGCAACGAACGCACAGGCGTTGCTCGTGGATGAGCCCATCGCCGGGCTGGATCCGGACGCCCAGTTGATGGTGCTGGAGCGATTGAGAGCGCGGGCCGACGCGGGGCAGGCGGTGCTGGCCAGCCTGCACGACCTGCCCTTGGCCGCGAGGTTCGCCCATCGGGTCTTGGTGATGGAGCATGGCCGGGTCGCGGCGGATGCCGCGCCGCCTCAGGCCCTGACGCCCGAGATCCTGCAGCGCGTCTTCGGCCTCTCGGCACAGTGGATCGACGGACCGGACGGACCGCTGCTGTCAGCCGGTCGCCGTCACTCTCCGCCCGACGGATCGACGACCGAGCCGCCCGGCGCATAGGGCTGCGGTCCCGCCGGTGCGCCGCGACGGAGGTCGCTGGACAGGGTCAGAGGCGCCGAACCGCCGTTCAGCCGCGCCTTGTAGACCTGCATATTCTCCATGACCCGCATCATGTAGTTGCGGGTCTCGGTGAAGGGTGCGCATTCGATGAAGTCGACGGGGTCGACCGTGGCGCCCCGCGGGTCGCCGCACCGGGCGGTCCACTGCGGCGGACGGGCGGGGCCCGCATTGTAGGCGACCGTCGTCAGCAGCATCGAGCCGCCGAAGCGGTTCATCAGATCGCCGAGATGGAAGCTGCCCAGCGTCATGTTGTAGTCGGGATCCCACAGCCGATCGGCCGAGAACGGCATGCCCAGTTGGCGCGCGACGGACGAGCCGGTCGCCGGGATGAACTGCATCATGCCGCGCGCGTCGGCGCCGGAGCGCGCGCGCGGGTCGAAGCTGGATTCCTGCCGGGTGATGGCGAGGGTGAACTCGAGCGGCGCGGCGCCGGCGACCTGCGGCGGGATGCGGATCGGGTACTGGCGCTCGGGCATCAGGAAGCCACGCTGGCTGGCCGCGCGGCCGACCATCATGGCGGTGAAGCCTTCGCCATAGGCGCGCGACAGGTCCATCAACTGGGCCAGCTCGGGCGCACCGGGCACGTCGTCGTCCAGCTGGTAGGCGAAGACCCGGAACAGGCTGGTCTCGCCCGTCTCGCCGAGGATGCGGAGGGCGCGGACCACCTCATTGGCCTCGAAGGCCGACCGTTCGCCGGGCGTGGGATCCGGATCGCCGGGCAGGGTGAGGGTGTTCATGCCGGCCTTCTCGGCCGCGAGCTGGCCGTAGAAGGTCTGGATGTGGCGGGCGCCGCCGCGATAGAATTCCACCGCCGCCGGCGTGTTGCCCTGCGCCTCCGCCGCGCGCCCGAGCCAGTAGAGGGCGCGTCCCTGGGTGATCGGGGTCGAGGAGGCCTGGCGCAGGGTCTCGAAATGGGTCGCGGCGCGGGCGGGGTCGTTCAGCTTGGTCAGGGCGACCCAGCCGGCGAAGAACTCTGCGTCGACCTTGCGTTCGCCCGAGGGGAAGCCGTGCCCGGCCATGGCGTCGTAGGCGGCCTGCCAGTTGCGCACCTGCAGGGCGTCGAGGAAGTAGTTCCGGCGCTCGCTCCACAGGGTGTTCTGGCCCTCGGTGTGAGACGGCGCGGCGGGAAGGGCGCGGAGGAGGGCGAAGCCTTCCGACTGGCGGCTCTGCGAGCGCAGGATGCGCACACGCTCCAGCACCACGGCCGGGTCCATGGCCTGCGACGAGCTGAGACCGGCGACGACCGCATCCGGGCTGTAGGCGGTGCGCAGCGCCATCGCCGCCTCCGCCACCGCGCGGCGCTCGGGCGAGACCATGTTGGCTATGGCGCGGGTCGCGGGGCCGTGCGGGCCCAGGAGCAACATGTTGAGGCGCGCCTCGTGGTCGGCCTGGGTCAGCCAGCCGCCCCAGCGGGTCAGGATGCGCGTCTGGACCGGCTCGTCGAACGAGCGGGTGCGCCACCATTCGACGATCAGCCGCTGCGCCTCGTCGCGGCGACCGCGCTGATCCAGAGCGTCGGCGAGGGCGATGGCGCCCTGAACCGTGGTCGGCGGCGTCTGGGCGAACAGGGCGAGCGCGGCGTCCGGGCCGGCGTAGGCGAGGTCGAGGGCGCGCTCGGCGGCGGCGCGACGGCCTTCGGCGCGGGGCCAGCCGGCGAAAGCGGTCTGGGCGCCGGCCAGATCGCTGAACGGCATCTGGCCGGCGGAGGTGTCGAGCAGCGCCCATTCGACCAGCTTGCGGGCGGCCGGATCGCCGATCTGCGCCGCGGTCGAACGCGCCCCGACGACGTCGCGGGCGCGGGCCTGGGCCAGACCCTGACGGAAGAGGGCGGTGTCCTGATCGTTGAGCAGCCGCGCCTGCGTGCCTTGCGGCGCGACGGCGGCGTATGGCGTCTCCTGCGGGACCAGCGATTCGGGCGCGGGGGCGAGAAGAGCCAGAGCGGCCGCGAGACTGGTTGCGATCATACCGTGTCCGATCCCCATTCCATGACGGTTGCGGCGGCGTCGCCGGCAACCTACGCTCCCACGCTTCGTCTCAGGGCGCATCGCCCATTCCCACGCAGGACCATCGTTTCAATGACCGCCCCTTTGTTCAAGGGCGTGATCACCGCCCTGATCACACCACTTCGTGACGGAAAGGTGGACGAACCCGCCTTCAGGACGCTGCTGGAACGCCAGATCGCGGCCGGGGTTCATGGCGTCGTGCCGATGGGGACCACGGGCGAGAGCGCTTCGCTGCATCTGGACGAGCACAAGCGGGTCGTCGAGCTGTGTGTCGAGGTGGCTGCCGGGCGGACGCGGGTGATCGCCGGGGCGGGGTCGTCGGCCACGGACAAGTCGATCGAGCTGGTGCGATTCGCCAAGACGGTGGGCGCCGACGGGGCGCTGGTGGTGACCCCCTATTACAACCGGCCCTCGCAGGCGGGGATGGCGGCGCATTTCGAGGCAATCGCCGAGGCGGTGCAGCTGCCGGTGCTGCTTTACAACGTGCCGGGCAGGACGGGCGTGGATCTGGCCAATGAGACGGTGGCGCGGTTGGCCTCGCACCCGAACATCGTCGGCATCAAGGATGCGACCGGCGATCTGGCCCGGGTCAGCTGGATGCGTGCCCATATCCTCGACCAGCAGTTCGACCTGATTTCGGGCGACGACCCAAGCTACCTCGGCTACCACGCCCATGGCGGCGTGGGGGTCATCTCGGTGACCTCCAACGTGGCGCCGGAGGCCATGGTGGCTCTGCACGAGGCGGCGGCGGCGGGAGACTACGCCACGGCCCGGCAGTGGCAGGACCGGCTGATCGGCCTGCACAAGGGTCTGTTCCTCGACAACTCGCCCTCGCCGACGAAATACGCCCTGGCGCGGCTGGGCCTGTGCACCGAGGAGGTGCGGCTGCCGCTGGCCCCGACGGGCGACGGGGTCAAACCGGCCATCGACCGGGCCATGGCCGACGCCGGACTTTAGAAAAGGCCGCATGGGCCATCGGCGCCTTCGCGAGGGCCGAACGAGCGTGTAGGAGGGCGGGAATGGCCGCCGAGAAACCCAAGACCAAGCTGATCGCCGAGAACCGCCGGGCGAAGTTCGACTATTTCCTCGAGGACTACACCGAGGCCGGGATCCAGCTGCTGGGCACCGAGATCAAGGCGCTGCGCGACGGCCGGGCCAACATCGCCGAGAGCTATGCGGCGGTCGAGGGGCGCGAGATCGTGCTGATCAACGCCGACATCCCGCCCTACAAACAGGCCAACCGCTTCAACCACGAACCGCGCCGGCCGCGGAAGCTGCTGCTGCACCGCAAGCAGATCGACAAGATGATCGGCGCCGTTCAGCGCGACGGACAGACCATCATCCCGGTGAAGCTGTATCTGAACGAAGCCGGCAAGGCGAAGCTCGAGATCGCGCTCGCCAAGGGCAAGAAGCTTCACGACAAGCGCGAGGCCACGGCCCAGCGCGACTGGCAGCGCGACAAGGCGCGGCTGATGAAGGAACGGGGCTAGAGGCTGGTCGAGACCGGCTGGGCGTCGAGCACGCCGGGGATCGAGGCCGCCGCCTGATCCATGCCCCACGGTCCCAGCGAGGGCCGGGTCCATTGCTGGATCGCCAGGGCCATGACCGCGATCAGGGACGCGATCAACAGGGCCCAGACAGCCGCCCTACGTTCTTCCGGGGTGAACGCCCCGCGCCGCACGCTTTGCATGACAATCTCCCAGTCCCGCTGGCTGAACGCGGTCCCGGCGACGCCGTTCCTGGGTTTGGGAGTGTCTTCCGACGACGACTGATTCGCGTTGCGCGGGAACCACACTCACGCTTGCGGAGGCGGCCGTTCGATCAGGCCTCCATGAGCTCGCGGGCGCGTCGGAAGATATCCTCGAACATCTGCGCCGTCAGCCGCCCGGTGTTCGTGTTCAGCCGGGAGCAGTGGTAGCTGTTCAGCAGCAGATAGGGACCGACCTGCGCCTGTGCCCCATGGCCCGCCGGCATGGCGCTGGCCGGCTTGCCGAGGGTTTTCAGCACATTCCGCCGCGATACGTCGCCGAGGGTGACGATGACCTTGAGCCGGGGCAGGGCGGCGAGCCGGGCCTGCAGGAAGGGACGGCAGGTCGCCTCCTCGACCGGCAGGGGCTTGTTGCCCGGCGGGGCGCAGCGCACCGCATTGGTGATCATGCAATCGACCAGTTCCAGATCGTCATCGCCGTTCGGGTCGTAGCGGCCGCGCGCGAAGCCCGCCTTCTGCAGGGTCTCGTACAGCAACCAGCCTGCGTGATCGCCGGTGAAGGGGCGGCCGGTCCGATTGGCGCCGGTGCGGCCGGGCGCGAGGCCGGCGACCAGCAGGCGCGCGTTCGGATCGCCGAACGACGGCGCCGGGCCGTTCCACCAGCCGGGATTCTGGCGCGCGTTCTCCAGCCGGTATTCGACCAGCCGGGGGCAGAGGGGGCAGTCGCGGGGCGCCTCGGGCGGAAACAGGCTCACTGGTCGAACACCCGCGCCGACGGCGTCGCGCCCGGCGTTCGGGGCCTGCCGATCTCGGGCAGCAAATCGTTCAGCTCGACGAAGGCGTCGGCCTGACGCCTGAGCTCGTCGGCGATGTAGGGCGGCTGGCTCTTCATGGTGGAGACGACCGTGACCCGGACGCCCTTGGCCTGCACCGCCTGCACCAGCCGGCGGAAGTCTCCGTCGCCGCTGAACAGGACCATGTTATCGACCCGCGGCGTCAGTTCCAGCATGTCGACGGCGATCTCGATGTCCATATTGCCCTTGGTTCGCGAATGGCCCTGGGCGTCGGTGAAGCGCTTGACCGGCTTGGTCACCACGGTGAAGCCGTTGTAGTCGAGCCAGTCGACCAGAGGCTTGATCGGCGAGAACTCTTCGCCCTCGATCACCGCCGTGTAATAATACGCCCGAACCAGCACCGCCTGGGCCCGGTACATCTCGACCAGCTTGCGGAAATCGAGGTCGGCGTTCAGCGCCTTGGCGGCGGAATAGAGATTGGCCCCGTCGATGAACAGGGCGATGCGCTCGGTCGGATAAGGCGTCATGGAAATCGGTTCCGAGAATATGGACGTCCCGGTCTCCGTCGAAATGGACGGGCCCGTTGATCTGGACGACGCCGTCATCGTCGCGCTCGGATGCAATGACAAGGGGGCGTGGCGCGATTGCCGAGAAGCGCTGGAGGCGGCCCTCGCCCGATTCCGCTCCGAGGGGATCGACGTCGTCATGCGGTCGTCGTGGTGGCGTTCGGCGGCTTGGCCCGATCCGGACGATCCGCCATTCTTGAATGGCGTGGTGATCGTGCGCACCGCTCATGATCCGCACGATCTGATGGCGGCGCTCGGGCGGATCGAGGAGGCATTCGGACGGCGGCGGGGTGCGCCGAACGCGCCTCGCACACTCGATCTTGACCTGATCGCGTATGGCCGGATGAGCGGCGATCTGGATGGCCTGATCCTGCCGCACCCGAGGGCGGCTCAGCGGAGGTTCGTCATGGGGCCGCTGGCGGAGATCGCGGCGGCATGGAGCCATCCGCTCGACGGGAGCGCAGCGGGGGTTCTGGCCGAGGCAGCGACGGTCGGCCGGGACGCACATCCCGAGAGGTAGCGCCGCAGACCTTTCGGCTGTCAGGTTCGGTGGGTTGTCATTGGCGAGAAGGCGGGTATCTCTGGTTGCGGCGTCACAGTGACGCTTGGGGGATATCCGATGATCGTCTGGTCCGGCTGGGGCTTTCTCGTCGCCGTTTTTTATGTGGTCGGTTACCTGATCGGCATACCTGTCGGAGGGCTTGTCTCGACTGATCCCGACATCGCCGCGGCCGTGGCCTTCGTCGTCGCTGGCCTGCTGGCGGGGCTGGGCTCCTTCCTGCTGGCCCGTCAGATCGAGAAGGGCGAGGGTCGGGCCTTCATCGACGAGGCGACGCAGCAACGGATCGTGGTCCGCAAGTCGGCGGGCTCGCTGTTCTTCATTCCGACGCGCTACTGGGCCTATATCTCACCGGTGGTCGGCATCGGCATCGCGGTGCTGATGATGACCGCGCCGCCGGCGGGACCGGTCGCACCGGCCGCGCCGGTTTCGGAGGCTCCGGCAGCCGCGCAGACCACCTGACCGCTACTGCGGCGCGTCTGTTGCGGTCTGTCGAGGCCGTCATCGCCTCATTCCGGCCCATGCGGCGTTGCACAATGACGCTCAACCCTATATTTTGTGCGGTTCTCCCCCGCGCTCGAGGAAATTCATGGCCCGCGTCACTGTCGAAGACTGCATCGAGAAGGTGCCGAACCGTTTCGGTCTGGTTCTGCTGGCCGGTCACCGCGCCCGCTCCATCGCCAACGGCGCCGCGCTGACGATCGACCGCGACAACGACAAGAACCCGGTCGTGGCCCTGCGCGAACTGGCTGAAGACACCGTCAGCCCGGACGAGCTGCAGGAAAACATCATCGTCACCCTGCAGCGCGTCGACGAGCGCACCGAAGCCGAGGACGAGGCCGAGGTCGTGGCCCTGCTGGCCGAGCCGCAGCACATGAACATGGCTGAAGCCGAGCTGATCCGCGCGCTGCAAAGCGACCGCGACGGCGGGCAGGAGGAGCGGTACTGACGGCCGAACCCGCCAACGGTATCACCATCCTGCCGGCGCGGACCTCGCCGCCCGCGCCGCCTCTGAAAGCTGCCAATCTCAATGAACCGGAGGGCGATCGTCCTCCGGTCGAAACTCCCGAGCCAAAGGCCCGGGTGCTGCGGCAATTCGAACTCGTCGAGGCGGTCCGCGCCTATGATCCGACCGCCGACGAGGCGCTGCTGAACCGCGCCTACGTCTATGCGATGAAGATGCACGGCTCGCAGCTGCGGGCCTCGGGCGATCCCTATTTCGCCCATCCGATCCAGGTCGCCGGCATTCTGACCGACTACCGGCTGGATACGGCGACCATCGTCACCGCCCTGCTGCACGACGTGGTCGAGGATACCTCGGCGACGCGCGACGATATCGCCCAGCGATTCGGCGAGGAGATCGCCGACCTCGTGGAAGGCGTGACCAAGCTGTCGCGGCTGGAGCTTCAGGCCGAGCACACGCGGCAGGCCGAGAACCTGCGCAAATTCATCCTCGCCATTTCGAAGGATGTGCGCGTCCTGCTCGTGAAGCTGGCGGACCGTCTGCACAACATGCGGACGCTGAAGCATGTGAAGCCGGAGAAGCGCGAACGCATCAGCCGCGAGACGCTGGAGGTCTACGCGCCGCTGGGCCGGTCGATCGGCATCCACTCCATCGCGTCCGAGCTGGAAGAGCTGGCCTTCGAGCATCTGAACCCGACGGCGCGCACCGCCATCGAGCGGCGGCTGGAGGCGCTGAAGCTGGAGCATGGCCGCGCCATCGACGGCGTTTCACGCGAGGTCGAGCGGGTGCTGGAGGAGGCGGGGGTCCACGCCCGTGTCTTCGGCCGGCAGAAGACCCCTTATTCGATCTGGCGCAAGCTGCAGCGCAAGTCGGTCGGTTTCTCGTCGCTGTCGGACATCTACGGCTTCCGGGTCATCGTCGAGGCCGAGGACGACTGCTACCGCGCGCTCGGCGTGATCCACCGCGCCTGGCCGATGGTGCCGGAGCGGTTCAAGGACTTCATCTCAACGCCCAAGTCGAACAACTATCGCTCGCTGCACACCACCGTGGTCGGGCCGTCGGGCCTGCGCATCGAGATGCAGATCCGCACCGACGCCATGGACCGTGTCGCCGAAGACGGCGTGGCGGCGCACTGGGCCTACAAGAACCAGTCCTATGGCTTCGACAAGGAGGCCATGGAGAAGGACGGCGGGCGCGACCCGCTGCAGAACCTTCGCCACCTCGTCCAGGTGATCGAGCACGGCGAGGGCGGCGAGGACTGGGTCGAGCACGCCAAGCTCGAAATGTATCTGGATCAGGTGTTCGTGTTCACGCCCAAGGGGGCGCTCATCACCCTGCCGCGCGGGGGCATGCCGCTGGACTTCGCCTACGCCGTCCATACCGAGGTCGGGGACACGGCCGTGGGGGCCAAGATCAACGGCGAGCTCAAGCCGATGCGGACCCAGCTGCAGAACGGCGACGTGGTCGAGATCATCCGCGGCACCAAGCGGGAAATCCCGGTCGACTGGCGCTCGCTGACGGTGACCGGCCGGGCCCGCTCGGCCATACGTCGCCACATCCGGACGTCGGAGCGCGGCGAATTCCAGAAGCTGGGCCGGGCGACGCTGGAGCAGACCCTGACGCGGGCCGGCAAGGCGGTCGGCGACGTCACCCTGCGTCCCGCGCTGGAGCAACTGGGCTTCGCCCATGACGAGGACCTGTATGAGGCGCTCGGTCGGGGCCGGCTGTCGGCGGCGAAGATCGGCGAGATCCTGTTCCCGGCGCTGAAGGGCCGGCTCAAGGCGGGACCGGACCGCAAGCGGATCGGCGACGATCAGGGCCGGCTGTTCGTGCGCGGCGGCGGGCTGACGCCGGGCGTCAGCGTTCATTTCGGCCACTGCTGCTCGCCGGTGCCGGGCGACCGCATCGTCGGCATTCTCGAGCCCGAGTCGGGGCTGACGGTGCACACCATCGACTGCCAGCGTCTGGAGGAGTTCGCCGACGACGACAGCGTCTGGTCGGACCTGCAATGGACGCCGCAGGCGGAGCAGGGGGCCGTCGCCTCGGCCCGCATCCGCGCCACCATCAAGAACGCGCCCGGCGTGCTGGGACAGGTCGCGACGATCATCGGCGAGGCCGGCGGGAATATCCTGAACCTGGTCATGAGTCATCGCCAGCAGGACTTCTTCGACGTCGACATCGACATGGAGGTCGAGGACGCCAAGCACGCCACGGCGATCATGGCGGCCCTGCGCACCAATCCCTCGGTCGATACCGTCGAGCGGGCGCGGGGCTAGGTCTTGCGGCTACGCTGGCGCCCGCTATGACAACAGCCATGACCTCCGAAGACGTTCTCAACGAATTCCGCGACGCCGGGGCCCTGCGCGAGGGGCATTTCGTGCTGTCGTCTGGCCTGCACAGCCCGGTGTTCCTGCAGAAGAACCTGGTGTTCATGGACGCGGCGCGCTGCGCCCGGCTTTGCAAGGCGCTGGCGGAGAAGATCGTCGCGACCGTGGGCCCGGTCGACGTGGCCATCTCCCCGGCAGTCGGGGGCATCATCCCGGGCTATGAGACCGCGCGCTGGCTGGGCGTGCCGTCGATGTACGTCGAGCGCGAGGGCGGCGAGTTCAAACTGCGCCGCGGCTTCCATGTCGAGCCGGGCCAGAAGGTGGTCATGGTCGAGGACATCGTCACCACGGGGCTGAGCTCGCGCGAATGCATCGCGGCGATCAAGGCGGCGGGCGGCGACGTCCTGGCCGCGGCCTGCATCGTCGACCGGTCGGGGGGACGGGCCGACGTCGGCGTGCCGCTGGTGGCGCTGGCGACGCTGGACGTGCCCGCATATCCCGCCGACGCCCTGCCGTCCGAACTGGCCGCCCTGCCGGTCGAGGACCCGGGCAGCCGGCGGCTGGCGAAATAGGAGAGGGGCCGATGGTCTCGCCCGTGCGTCTGGGGGTCAACATCGATCATGTGGCGACGGTCCGGAACGCGCGGGGCGGGGTTCATCCCGATCCGGTGCGGGCGGCGCGCGAGGCGCTGGCGGCGGGAGCGGACGGCATCACCGCCCACCTGCGCGAGGACCGGCGGCACATCACCGACACCGATATCGAGGCGCTGAGCGAACTGTGCGCCGTCGCCGGGCGGCCGCTGAACCTCGAAATGGCGGTTACCGACGAGATGCTGACCATCGCCCTGCGCCACCGGCCGCACGCGGCCTGTCTGGTGCCGGAGCGGCGGGAGGAGGTCACCACCGAGGGCGGGCTGGCCGTGGCCGGCCACGAGGCGCGCATCACGCCCGTCGTGAAGGCGCTCGCCGCCGCCGGCATCCGCGTGTCGCTGTTCATCGAGCCGGCGCCGGAGCAGGTCGAGGCGGCCCATGCGGTGGGCGCGCAGGTCGTGGAGTTCCACACCGGCCGCTACTGCCACCTGTCGGGCGACCAGCGGGCGGTGGAGTTCGCCCGGCTTCAGGCCGCCGCGACTCGGGCGGTCGATCTGGGGCTGGAGGTGCACGCCGGGCACGGGCTGGACTACGACACAGCCGCCGACATGCTGGCCATCCCGGAGGTGCGGGAGCTCAACATCGGCCATTTCCTGATCGGCGAGGCCGTGTTCGTTGGCCTGACGGCCGCCATCCACCGGATGCGGGCGGCCATGGACGCGGCGGCATGATCATCGGCGTCGGCGCGGACCTGTCGGACATCCGGCGCATCCAGGACTCGCTCGACCGGTTCGGCGACCGGTTCAAGATGCGCTGCTTCACCGAGCTGGAACGGGCGCGGTCGGACCGCAAGCCGGAGCCGGCCTGGAGCTACGCCAAGCGGTTCGCGGCCAAGGAGGCCTGCGCCAAGGCTCTGGGCACCGGCATGCGGGCGGATGTCTACTGGCGCGACATGGGGGTGGCGAACCTGCCTTCGGGCCAGCCGACGATGAAGCTGACCGGCCACGCCGCCGAACATCTGGCGCGGCTGACACCGCCCGGTCACGAAGCCCGGATACACCTGACGCTGAGCGACGAGCACCCCTATGCACTCGCCTTCGTGGTGATCGAAGCCTTGCCGATGGCTTAATCACGTTATACCGCTTTTGCCGCTGAAAGACCGCGGACAGCGGCTGGGGGACTGGGTTCAGATGAGCGACGAGAACAAGCCGCACGACGAGCATGGCCACGACGCCGGCCATGGCCCCGAGGCCCATCCCGATGCCGCTCCGGCAGCGCCCGCGCCCAGCCACGACAACCATGGCCACGACCACCATGGCCACGAGGCTCACGGTCATGAGGCGCACGAGCCTGTCCATGCCGAGCCCCACGGCCACGACGATCACGCCACCGCAGACGATCACGGCCACGACGGGCATGCGCACGACGCCCATCCCGTCGCCGACGCCCACGCCGCCGAGCATGCCGGCCATGGTCACGACGATCACGTCCACGACCACCACGTGACTCCCGCCGAGGCGACGGTGGCCGCCGGCGCCGCGGGCGCGGCTGCTGCGGCCTCGACCAGGCCGCCGGTCTGGAGCGACTCGGGCGATGCGCCGTTCGAGGACGTCGACCACACGCCCGTCTACGCCCGGGGCAAGAAGGGCGGACGCCGCAAGGGCAAGTCCGGCGGCGGCAACGAAACCTTCGAGATCATCAAGACCATCTTCTTCGCCCTGCTGATCGCCTTCGTGCTGCGGGTCCTGCTGTTCCAGCCCTTCACCATTCCGTCGGCCTCGATGGAGCCCAACCTCTACGAGGGCGACTACATCGTCGTTTCGAAGTGGAGCTACGGCTATTCGAAGCACGCCATCCCGTTCAGCCCGCCGCTGTTCGAGGGCCGCATCTTCGCCCAGGCGCCGAAGCGCGGCGACATCGTGGTGTTCAAGCTGCCGCGTGACGACAAGACGGACTACATCAAGCGCCTGATCGGCCTGCCCGGCGACCGCGTGCAGATGATCAACAACGTCCTGCACATCAACGGTCAGCCGGTGCCCGACGCGGTGATCAGCGGCGAGGATGTGACCAACATGTACGGCATGCCCGTCATCAAGGCGCGCGAGACCCTGCCGGAAGGCAAGACCTTCACCGTGCAGGACTTCGGACCCGGCAATCAGGCCGACGACACCCCGGAGTTCATGGTCCCCGAAGGCCACTATTTCATGATGGGCGACAACCGCGACAACTCGGTCGACAGCCGTTTCGACGAGTCGACCGGCGTCGGTCTGGTCCCGGCCGAGAACCTGATCGGCAAGGCCCAGATCATCCTGTTCTCATGGTCGCCCGGCGCCTCGCTGTGGAACCCGGTGAGCTGGTTCTCGAAGGTGCGTCCGAGCCGGTTCTTCAACGTCCTTCACTGATGGGCGATCGGCGGGCCGAGGCGGTCGCGGCGCTGGCGCGCAAGCTCGGCCATGACTTCCGCGACCCGTCGCTGCTGGATCAGGCCCTGACGCACGCCAGCGTGGGGGAGGGCGCCGACCGCGACGCCCGCGGCCGGCCATTCCTCGACAATCAGCGGATGGAGTTCCTCGGCGACCGGGTGCTGGGACTTCTGGTCGCCGACCGGCTGATGCGGGATCTGCCGCAGGCCGACGAGGGCGAGATGTCGTCCCGCCTGCATGCCCTCGTTGACAAGACCACCTGCGCCCGCGTGGCCGAGGCCCTCGGCGTGGGCGACGCCATGCGGCTGTCGCCCGGCGAGGCCAAACAGGGCGGCCGCCGCCGCGAGGGGGCCTTGGGCGACGCGATGGAGGCCATCCTCGCCGCCCTGTGGCTGGACGGCGGCATGGACGCGGCCCGAAGCGTGTTCGAGCGCATCTGGGCCGACGAACTGGCGGCCCCGCCGCGCAAGTCGCTGACCAATCCGAAATCGGCGCTTCAGGAGTGGGCCCTCGGGCAGGGGAAGCCGCTTCCGGCCTATCGCATCGTCGAGCGCACGGGATCGGATCACGCCCCCACATTCACTGTCGAGGCCAGCGTAGCCGGATATCCGCCCTTGACCGCACAGGGCCGTTCGCGTCAGGACGCGGAGAAGGCGGCCGCCATCGGCCTGCTGCAGCGTGAAGGCGTGATTTGACCGAACCCCAAAACCAGCGAGCCGGCTTCGCCGCCATCATCGGCGCGCCCAATGCGGGCAAGTCCACGCTGGTCAATCGCCTGACCGGGACCAAGGTCTCGATCGTCACCCAGAAGGTCCAGACCACCCGCTTCCCCGTGCGCGGCATCGCCATGGAAGGCGACGCCCAGATCGTGCTGGTCGACACGCCGGGGATATTCACGCCACGCCGCCGGCTGGACCGGGCCATGGTCGCCTCGGCCTGGGGCGGCGCCGACGATGCGGATGTCGTCGTGCACCTGATCGACGCGGCCTCGCACATCGCCGCCGAAGGCAAGGAAGGGCAGGCCGCCGACCGCCGCTCCGCCGAGGACACCGAGACCATCATCGCGGCGCTCAAGGCGGCCGGGAAACAGGTTATCCTGGCGCTGAACAAGATCGACGGCATGCGCCGCGACACCCTGCTGGCCCTGTCGCACGCGATGTTCGAAACCGGCGTCTATTCCGAGGTCTACATGATCTCGGCCCTCAGCGGCGACGGCGTTGACGACCTGAAACAGCGCCTCGCCCGCTCGATGCCCGAAGGGCCGTGGCTCTATCCGGAAGACCAGTCCGCCGACGTGCCGATGCGCGTGCTGGCCGCCGAGATCACGCGCGAGAAGGTCTATCTGCGCGTCCACGAAGAACTGCCCTATTCGGCAGCGGTCGAGACCACCTCGTTTGAGGACAAGGCTGACGGCTCGGCCCGAATCGAACAGACCATCTATGTCGAGCGCGAAAGCCAACGGCCCATCGTGCTGGGCAAGGGCGGCCAGACCCTGAAATGGATCGGCCAGAAGTCGCGCGAGGAGCTGATCGAGCTGCTCGACCGGCCGGTGCACCTGTTCCTGACGGTCAAGGTCGACCCGAAATGGCAGGACAGCCGCGCCCTCTACGCCCAGTTCGGGCTGGATTACGACGTCTAGGCCTGTGTTCCACGTTCCGAGACACTCCGGCGGGCACCCCCGCCTGGCGATCGCGTTCCTGGCGGCCCTGTTCATCCTCGTCGCCGGGCTGGTGGCCTGGTTTACGGTCCGGCCCCTTCCGGAAGCCGCCGCCGCCGAGCCGCCGCCGCCACGGCCGCCGCTGGTCGTAGTTCAGGATCTGCCGGCGCTGACCGAACAGCTCGACCGCTGGGGCGGCTCCGGCGCCTTCACCGGCGGGGTCTTGGTGGCCCGAGGAGACCAGATCCTTTTCCGGCAGGTCTATGGCTACGCCGACCGCAGCCTCGGCAAGCCGCTCGAGCTGGACAGCCGGTTCCGGCTGGCGTCGGTCAGCAAACAGTTCACCGCGGCGGCCATATTGCGGCTGCAGGACGACGGCGTGCTGTCCGTCGACGATCCGGTCTGCCGGTGGATCGATCCGTGCCCCGCCGCCTGGGCGCCGGTGCGGCTGCATCACCTGCTTTCGCACACCTCGGGCATTCCCGATCTGATGGCGCGGCCGGGCTGGGGCTTGCGGCGGGTGACTCCGGCGACCCCGGAAGAATTGACCGCGGACTCAGCGAAGTATGGCCTGCAGTTCGCGCCCGGCACGAAGGTCCGCTACGACAACGCCGGCTACAATCTGCTCGGCTACATCGTCCAGAAGGCCAGCGGCCTGCCGCTGCAGGACTATCTGCGCGACGCCTTCTTCGCGCCGTTGGGCATGGCCGACACGGGCTTCGAGGACGACGCGTCCGGCGTCGTCATGGGCTACGCCAACCTCGCCGGCGGGCCGACGCCGCAGCCGGACCACAACGTCAGCATCATATTCGGGGCCGGCGCCCTGTATTCCACCCTGGACGACCTGCTGGTCTGGGAGCGGGCCCTGCACGGCGGCAAGCTGCTGAGCCCGGAGAGCTATACCCAGATGATCGCCGACCACGCGCCCGCGGACACGCCGCCCGAGCGCGGCCGTCCGCGGCGGGACTGGGGCTACGGCCTGTTCGTCAACAGCCTTGGCCGCCGGGTGACTCCGGCCTTCGAGGATCGCCAGATCTATCACACCGGCAGCTGGTCGGGTTTCCGCAACCTGATCACCCACCAGCCGGACGAGGACGTGACGGTGATCGTGCTGTCGAACAACTACCACCAGCGCGATGCGGTCTTCCTGCTGTCGCAGCAGGGCATGGCCGAGGCGCTGGGGCGGCCGTTCCCGACCGCGATGGCGCGCTAGGCCTTGTCCGCCCAGCGCTCGCGGCGGGCCAGTTCGACCGCGCTAGGTTCGTCGTCGGCGAAGGATCCGGTCTTCACCTCGCCGGCGCGGAGATAGGTCCCGACGACCACGCCGGCGGGCGTGGTCTGGCCTTCGACCAGCGTCCAGGCGTGCGGCCGCGACCCGTCGTCGAACAGCCGCTTCCCGTGCCCCAGTACGATGGGGAAGGTCAGGACGGTCAGCTGGTCGATCAGATCGTTCGCGAGCAGGGTATGGATCACCTCGCCCGATCCCTGGATCAGCAGATCGCGGCCTTCGGTCGCCTTCAGAGCGCGCACCGCCTCCGCGAGATCGCCCTCCAACCGATGGCTATGCGCCCAGTCGAGCGGCGTGTCGGGGCCGGCGGCGACATATTTGTTCACGGCGTTGAACTTGCGCCCGATCTCATCGTCCTGGTGGGGCCAGAAGGCGGAGAAGATCTCATAGGTGCAGCGGCCCAGCAGCAGGTCGTAGTCATCCCCCATGGCCCGGTCCATCAGCCCGCCGAGCGCCTCGTCGAAGAAGGGGAAGACCCAGCCGCCGTGACGGAAGCCGCCGCGCGGATCCTCGGTGGGCCCGCCGGGCGCCTGCATGACGCCGTCCAGCGAGACGAAGGTGGCGGTTCTGATCTTTCGCATGACGGACCTCAGGATCCGGAAACCGGAGCGGCGGAGCTCCTGCGGATCGGGAAGACGGCTCGGAGCGAGTGATCCCGCAGCCAGAGGCCGCCCCACATGAACAGGCCGAGGTAGACGCCGAACAGGGTGTGGCTGAACAGCGGGTTCTCCACCCGTAGATTGGTGGCGATGGCCCCGCCCAGCAGCCCCGTCATCAGCACCGCTCCAAGCAGGCTGGTGCGCGGGATGACGTAGAGAACGACGCAAGCCAGCTCGATCGCCGCGATGAGCAGCAGGTATTTCGACGGCCAGCCGAGCGGGGTCATGTTCTGCTCGGCGACCATGTCGGCCATCAGGAATTTCGGGGCGATGGAGGCCGCGAGCATGAAGACGACGAACAGCCCGCTCAGCACCCGTCCGGTCCAGACCATGGGGGAGGCCTTCACGCGCCCGGCCTCCAGTCGGCGGACGGCATGACGTTGATCATCCACGGGACGCCGAACCGGTCCTTCAGCATGCCGAAGCCGGGCGACCAGAAGGTCTCGCCGAAGGGCATGCCCGCGGACCCGCCCTCCGCCAGCGCGTCGTAGATCCGCCGCGCTTTGTCGACGCTGTCGAAATGCAGGGTGACATCGAAGCCGTCCTTCGGCTTGTTCATGTCGGAGGTGTAGTCGGGGTGCATGTCGGACCCCATCAGGGCCTGATCGCCGACCTGCAGCCAGCAGTGCATCAGCCAGTCTTTGATCTGCGGCGGGACCGGCATCTCCGGCGGGCCCTCGCCGTAGGGATAGGCGGCGGTGATCTCGCCGCCGAGCACGCCGGCATAGAATTCGAACGCTTCCCGGCAGTTTCCGGGGAAGCTGAGGCTGGTCACGATCTTCATGGTCGTTGCTCCTTGAGCCGATTGAAATCGAACGCGAGGCGCCGGACGCGCCCTTACTGATCCGCGCCGCCGGCGGCGAGGAAGGCTTCCAGCCGCTCGAAGGTGCTGGTCCAGCCGTGTTTGTGGCCGGTCAGGCTCTGTTCGGACTTCAGGCCCTCGTGGGTGAAATCCATCAGGGTGCCGCCGTCGGGCGCGTCGGCGAACTGGACGGTGACCAGGGTGTCGGCCGGCGGGCCGTCCTCGTGCGACTCGTCCCATTTGAAGGTGAAGACCAGCCGCTCCTGCGGCACGATCTCGCGATAGACGCCGCCCTGCCACAGATCCTGACCGGTGTCCGGCGAGCGCAGACAGGCGCGCCACTCTCCGCCGACCCGCAGGTCTTGGCTGGCGCTGACCGCCGGCCATTCGACCGGACCCAGCCACAGCACCATGACCTCGGGGTTGGTCCAGGCCCGCCACACCAGCGCCCGCGGCGCATCGAAATGGCGCTGCATCTGCAGGGTGGGACGGGTCGCGACGGGTTCGACGAGGCTCATGGCGCGGGCTCTTCAGCGGGTCCGGTCGAGGCCGGGGAGGGTCAGTTCGGCTTCTTCAGCAGTTCGGCCAGCTGGTCGGCGCAGGTGCCCCAGCCCTCATGGAAGCCCATGGCCTCGTGCTGCTTCATCGTCTCGGCGTTCCAGTGCCGCGCCGTCGCGACGTATTCGGTCTTGCCGTCGGCGGTCGGGGTCAGCTCGACTGTGGCCACCATGAAGGGCTGGCCCGCCGGTTCCCAGTTCGGGGTGAAGGCGTCGGTCGTGATCCAGCGCTTCGCCGGCTCGACCGCCAGGAACACGCCGTTGCTCGGGAAGCGCTCGCCGTCCGGACCCGACATGATGAAGTTGAACACGCCGCCGGGCCGGGGATCGACCTGCACGTCGGAGATGCTCCAGGGCTTGGGCGCGAACCACTGCTGCAGCAGTTCCGGCGTCATCCAAGCCTTCCAGATCTGCTCCGGCGTGGCGTCGAGGACGCGGCGAAGGACGAGGGCGTGCTGGTGCGCGACACCGTCGGTGTCGCAGGGGTTGTTGTCAGTGTCCTGTGCCATTGGGATCTCCTTTTTGAATCTTCTTGAGGTAGGCGTCGAGGCGATCGAAGCTGGCGTCCCAGAACCGGCGGTAGTGCTCCAGCCAGTCGGCGACGCCTTTCAGGGCCATGGGTTCGAGCCGGGCGGGGCGCCACTGGGCCTCGCGTCCGCGGCTGATCAGACCCGCCTTCTCCAGCACCTTGAGATGCTTCGACACGGCCGGGAGGCTCATGTCGAACGGCTCGGCCAGGTCGTTGACGCTGGCCTCGCCCTCGCACAGCCGCGCCAGAATGGCCCGGCGGGTCGGATCGGCGAGGGCCGCGAACTTGGCGCTGAGGGGATCGGTTTCCATGGGCGTGCTTCGTATCTAACTGACAGGTTAAATGCTCCCAGTCAAAACCGTTGTCAACCGTCCGGTTAAATAAAAGCGCGGAACGGGCGGCTACGCGGATGTGTTTGGTCCGCGACACAGCGAAAGAGCCTCCATGAAAGCCCTGATCCTCAACTGCACCCTGAAGCCCTCGCCGGAGACATCGAGCACCGAGGCGCTGGCCCGGGTGCTGATGGCGGAACTGGAGAAGGGCGGGGCCCAGACCGAACTGGTCCGGCTGGTCGATCTGAACATCAAGCCCGGAGTGAAGACCGATCAGGGGGAGGGCGACGACTGGCCCGCCGTGCACGACAAGATCCTCGCTGCCGATATCCTCGTCGTGGCGACCCCGACCTGGCTGGGCCAGCATTCCAGCGTCTGCATGCGGGCGCTGGAGCGGATGGACGCCATGCTGTCCGAGACGGACGACGAGGGACGCGGCGTGGCCATGAACCGGGTCGCAGGCGTGGTGGTGACCGGCAACGAGGACGGCGCCCACCATATCGTCGCCTCGGTCTGCCAGGCCCTGATCGACGTCGGCTTCACCGTGCCCGGCCAGAGCTGGACCTACTGGCACCTCGGCCCGGGGCCGGGACCCAACTACGTCGACACCGAGAAGGCGCACGACTATTCCGACCGCCTCGCCCGCAACGCCGCGCGGAACCTGCTGGCCGTCGCCAAGGTGCTGAAGCCGGGCGTCTTCCCGCCGCAGGAAACCGGCGAATAAGTCCGCCTCTTTGGCGGCGGCGCGCGCCGGGATAGGGTGCGGTCATGATCGCCTCCCTCGCCGCCCTGATCCTCCTGACCCAGTCGCCCGCGCCTGCGCCGGAAGAGGCGGCCATAGCGGCCGTGCTGGACCAGCTGAACGCGGCCTCCACCGCGGCGGACGCCACCGCCTACTTCGGCCTGTTCACCCCTGACGCCCGCTTCATCGGCACCGATGCGACCGAGCGATGGTCGCTGGCGGAGTTCCGCGCCTTCGCCGAGCCCTTCTTCGCCCGCGGCCGCGGCTGGACCTATACGCCCAGCGCCCGGGTGATCACCGTCGCGCCGATCGAGTGCCGTTGCATCGCATGGTTCGACGAGGAGCTGGCCAACGCCGGCTACGGCCAGACGCGCGGCTCGGGCGTGCTGCGCCTGACCGACGACGGCTGGAAGATCGAGCAATACGTGCTCAGCTTCGCCGTGCCGAACGAGAAGTCCGACGCGGTCGTGCAGGCCATCCGCGGCGACTGAAGGCGGCCTTCAGCCGCGGATCGCAATCTCGATGGCGCGGTCGATGTCCTCGTTCGTTTCGGCGTCGAGCGTGGCGACCTCCCGGTAGACTTCGTCGTGTTCGGTCCGCGCGGCCTGCCGGTCGCGGCCGATGCGGCGCAGCTGGTCGAGCATTCGCGGATTGTCGACGCTGCCGCCGCCCCAGGCGTTCGGCCGCCAATGCCCCCGATTGGCGTACAGCAGGTTCACCTCCTCATCGTCGAGGACGATGAGGCGCTCGTGCGCGGCCCAGACCTTGTCCATCAGGGCGTCGCGCCTGACCTTCGCCGCATCGAACCGCTTGAGCACCGCTTCACGGTCCGCCCGGTCGACGACGGCTCCGGCCAGGGCGGCGCGGGCCTTCGCCTGACCGGCGGCGTAGTCGCGGCGGGCGGCTGCGAGCAACTGCCTGTTGCTCTCGATGGTCTCGCGGGCGTGTTTGATTCCGTCCGCGGACCGCAGCGTCTCGATGCCGAAGCCCTGATGCCGGGCCAGCAGATAGAGCCGGCGGTAGAAGTCGGTCTCCGACTTCCGCGCGTCGATCCGCGCTTGGGCCACGGCCTGTTTGAGCCGCATCTCATAGCCGATCCGGTCAGCCTCCATCCCCTTGGCCACGCTCAGCGGCGCCGCACCGAGCGCCGCGACGGCCATCAGCAGGCCGCTCCACTTCAGGGCGCCGTGCCGCCCGGCGGGCGACAGGAAGACGCTGTTCAGCAGGCCGCCGACGGCCGCGCCGATCACCAGCGCCGGGATGGCGATGTTGGACAGGGTCTTGACCCAGACCAGCGCCCGGCCGCCGGACGTGCCGTCGCCCAGGATCACGCCGCTGGCGTAGAGGCTGATCAGCACGCCGCCGGCGGCGGCGATGAGGAGGGCCGCGAGGAGGAAGGGCCACAGCGGCGCCTTCGACTGCCAGGTCGCGCGGCGTCGGCTGGTGAATTTGTCCATGCACGCCCCCCGGCGCAGAAAAGCGAAACTTGCGCGACGCTACCTTGCAGGTTGCAAGCGGCGCAAGGCGGGAGCGGACGTTCGCGCCGCACGATGGCGGAACGTATGGCCAACACTCCGCGCGCAGGCTAACGAGAACCATGGATTTCACCGACGACGCCTTCGTGCTCTCGGCCCGGGCGCACGGCGACACCGGCGTGGTGGTTGAACTGCTGACCGAGGGGCATGGCCGTCGCGCCGCCTATGTCGCGGGCGGGGCGTCGCGCAAGATGAAGCCCTTCCTGCAGCCGGGCGCGCGTGTGGTGGCGGACTACCGCGCCCGCACCTCCGAGCATCTCGGCTCGGCGCGGCTGGAGCCGGTGGGGGAGGGGCCCAGCGCCCTGTTCGACGATCCGCTGGCCCTGACCGGTCTGGCCGCCGCCGCCTCAGTGGCGCAGGGCGCCCTGCCCGAGCGGGAGCCGCATCCCGGCGCCTTCCTGGCCTTCGAGGCGCTGATGTCCGCCTTCGCCCTGCCGGAGGTCTGGCCCGCCATCTTCGTGCGCTTCGAGGCGGGGCTGCTGGAGGATCTCGGCTTTGGCCTCGACCTGTCGCGCTGCGCCGTCACCGGGACCATGGACGACCTGATCTGGGTCAGCCCGCGCACAGGCCGGGCGGTCAGCCGCGAGGCCGGCCGGCCCTATGCCGACAAGCTGCTGAACCTGCCGGCCTTCATGCTGGGCGCGCAGGCCGGCCTTGGCGAAGGCGACGTCGGTTCAGGCCTGACCCTGACCGGCCACTTCCTCGAACAGTTCGTCTTCCACCCGCAGAACCGACCGATTCCGTCGGCGCGGGTGTGGATGATCGACAAGCTCGGCGAGGCGGGGCGGCTGTGACGCTGTGCTTACAATCCGCGAAATGTAAGCCAGGCTTATGAGAAAATATCGTGCGAAGTCAGACGGATGACCTGCTGAAATAACTTTATTCCGAGCACAGCTGGAAACGGCCGGACAATGGGGGAATGACACAGCCCCACATCCCTCCGCCCCACACCCGCCGCTCCGCCGAGACCTGGGAGGCCGCGCGCCGGGACTATGTCGCGGGAACATCCGCCGCCGCCGTCGCCGAGCGCTATGGTCTGGCCGTCCGCACAGTGCGCCGCCGCGCGCTCACCGAAAACTGGATACGGGAAGACGTCCCCGCGCTCTGCGACCGTCTCCGCGACCGGCTGCGGGCCGACCTTGGCGATGGGCCCGAGCGAAACTTTATCGAAAACCACAATGGCGAGGACATGTACGAGCTTCTGTTCGTGCCCAGCGCCGCCGCTCTCGGCGATTTCGCCTTCCGCAGGGCGGCGGAAACCGCCGCTGTGGGCGGCCCGGCGGAGGCCGCCGCCTGGCTGCGCGTGGCCCGTCTGGCGGGGCAGGTCGGCGACCGCCACGACGTCGGCCGCGACCCCTTCACTCCAGCCGACCGCATCCGGGCGCGGATGGCGGCGACGCCGTCCGGCGACGACGAAGCTGTGGACGAGGAGCCCGACCTGGCCGATGTGGCCGATCTGGCCGACGAATTTGACGGCCACTTCGACCCCAGCCGCTAGACTTCCTGCTTCTGAACTCCGATTCGAAGTCGCATGACCGTTCACACCCCGACGCCGGAAGGCGGCCGCATCGTCGATGAGGCCATGAGCGACGCGCTCTCGCGCCGCTACCTCGCCTATGCGCTGTCGACCATCACCAACCGGGCCCTCCCGGACGTGCGCGACGGCTTCAAGCCCGTGCACCGGCGCATCATGTACGCCATGCACCAGATGAAGCTGAACCCGCAGGCGGCGGCGCGGAAATGCGCCAAGGTCGTCGGCGAGGTCATGGGCGGCTATCACCCGCACGGCGACGCTTCTATCTACGACGCCCTGGTGCGTCTGGCGCAGGACTTTTCGCAGCGGTACCCGCTGGTCGACGGACAGGGCAATTTCGGCAACATCGACGGCGATAGCGCCGCGGCCATGCGCTACACCGAGTGCAAGCTGACGCCGGCCGCCGTCCTGCTGATGGACGGCATCGACCAGCACGCCGTCGACTTCCGCCCCACCTACGACGATCAGGACGAGGAGCCGGTCGTCCTGCCGGCGGGCTTCCCCAACCTCTTGGCCAACGGCTCTTCCGGCATCGCTGTCGGCATGGCGACCTCGATCCCGCCGCACAACGTCGGCGAACTGATCGACGCCTGTCACCTGCTGCTCGAGCGGCCCGAGGCGACGACCGAGGAACTGGCCCAGATCGTCCCGGGCCCGGACTTCCCGACCGGCGGCGTCGCGGTCGAGGGCCATGCCTCGATCCTCGACGCCTATGAGACGGGCCGCGGCGGCGTTCGCCTGCGCGCGCGCTGGGAGACCGAGGACCTCGGCCGCGGCGTGTGGCGCATCGTCGTCACCGAGATGCCGTATCAGGTGCAGAAGTCGAAGCTGATCGCCGACCTCGCCGACCTGATCGAGAACAAGAAGGCCCCCTTGCTGGCCGACGTCCGCGACGAGTCGGCCGAGGACATCCGGCTGGTGCTGGAGCCCAAGTCGCGCACCATCGAGCCCGAGATGCTGATGGAGAGCCTGTTCAAGCTCTCCGACCTCGAGGTCCGATTCCCGGTCAACATGAATGTGCTGGACGCCACCGGCACGCCGCGGGTCATGGGGCTGAAGGCCTGTCTGCAGGCCTTCCTCGATCACCGTCGGGAGGTTCTGGTCCGCCGCGCCCAATGGCGGATCGAGCGGGTCGAGAAGCGGCTGCACCTGCTGGAAGGCCTGAGGATCGTCTTCCTCAACCTCGACGAGGTCATCCGCATCGTCCGCGAGGAGGAACAGCCCAAGGCCGTCCTGATCGCCCGCTTCGGCCTGACGGAGATGCAGGCCGACTACATCCTCGACACCCGGCTGCGCCAGCTGGCGCGGATCGAGGAAATGGCGATCGAGAACGAATACAAAGCGCTGGCCGACGAACTTGCGGCGCTGCAGTCGCTGTCGTCGTCGCCCGCCAAGCAGTGGAAGCAGATCGGCAAGGACCTCGAGGCGACCCGCAAGGCGCTGGTGTCGCCCCGCCGCACCACCATCGCCGAGGCGGTCGACAGTTCCGCCATCGCCTCGATCGAGGCCTTCATCCCGCGCGAGGCGATTACGGTCATTCTGTCCGAGCGCGGCTGGATCCGCGCCGCCAAGGGCAAGGTCGAGGACCCGTCGGAGCTGAAGTTCAAGGAGGGCGACAGCCTCGCCTTCCTCGTGCCGGCCTATACGACCGACAAGCTGCTGGTCGCGGCCTCGGACGGGCGGATATTCACTGTCGGCGCGGACAGGCTGGCCTCGGGCCGGGGCCACGGCGAGCCGCTGCGGCTGATGATCGACCTCGACGAGAAGGCCGACATCGTCAACCTGCTGGCCCACCAGCCGGGCGGCAAGCTCCTGGTGGCCTCGAAGGCGGGCTACGGCTTCGTGGCGCCCGAGGATGAACTGCTGGCCCAGAAGCGCGGCGGCAAGCAGGTGCTGAACGGCGAGATGCTGGCGGCCCTGCGCGTCACCGGCGACCACGTCGCGACGGTCGGCGACAACATCAAGGCGCTGATCTTCCCGCTCGCCGAACTGCCCGAGATGGGCCGCGGCAAGGGCGTCAAGTTGCAGTCCTACAAACAGGGCGGGCTCGCCGACGTCGCGGTGTTCAGCGCTGAGTCCGGGCCGGAGTGGGCGGACGGCGGCGGGCGCCGGCGCAACTGGCCCGACTGGAAGGACTGGCTCGGCAAACGCGCCGGGGCCGGGCGGCAGGGCCCGCGCGGGTTGAGGAAGTTCCGCTGATCGCCGGGTGACGCCGATTTCACTATCCGTCGCCTCGCGCAAACCCCATATTCAAGCGTGGCCGGAGCCCGGCCGGGATTGGAGATCGACATGCTCGTCACCCTGATCGTCATCGGCGTCATCGTCGCCGTGGTGCTGTTCGTCGTCGTCGGCGGCTACAACAAGCTGGTGGCGCTGGACCAGCGGGCGGACCAGTCGTTCGCGGACATCGATGTCCAGCTGAAGCAGCGCCAGGACCTGATCCCCAACCTCGTCGAGACGGTGAAGGGCTACGCCTCCCACGAGCGCGGCACGCTCGACGCCGTAATCCAGGCCCGCGCGGCCGCCGCCGGCGCCACCTCGGTCAATGACAAGGTCCAGGCCGAGAACATGCTGACCGGCGCGCTGGGCCGGCTGTTCGCCCTGTCCGAGGCCTATCCCGACCTCAAGGCCAACACCAATTTCCAGCAGCTCTCGGCCGAGCTGTCGGACATCGAGAACAAGCTGGCCGCCGCCCGCCGCTTCTTCAACAGCGCCGTCGGCGAGTTCAACGCCGTTCGCCGTCAGTTCCCGACCGTCCTGTTCGCCGGCATGGTCGGCTTCGGTTCGGACAAGCCGTTCTTCGACCTCGGCGAGGCCGACCGCGCCGCTCTGAACGCGGCGCCGCCGACGGTGAACTTCTCGGCATAAGGGACTGGTTTGATGGGCGCCGTCGGGCTCCAGACCCACATCTGGGCCAATAATACCCGGTCGGTCATCCTGCTGGTGACCTTCCCCATCCTGCTGATCGGCATCCTGTACGGGGTCCAGCTGATCATGATGGGCTTCGGCTTCCTGCCCAACTCGGGCAAGGGGCTGGGGCAAGACATGGCTCTGGCGGCGTCCTGGCTCGGCTGGACGGTCCCGATGGCCTTCATCATCGCCGGCATCTGGTTCGCCATCGCCTATTTCGGCAGCCAGACCATGGTCGACATGCTGACCGGCGCCCGCAAGGTCGAACGCCGGACGGAACCGGAGCTCTACAATCTGCTCGAAAACCTCGCGATCTCGCGCGGCCTGCGCACGCCGACGCTGCGGATCATTGACAACGACAGCCTGAACGCCTTCGCCACCGGCCTGCACGAGGGCCAGTACAGCATCACCCTTACCCGCGGACTGGTGAACACCCTGAGCCGCGACGAGGTCGAGGCGGTGATGGCGCACGAACTGACGCACGTGATCAACAAGGACGTGCGGACGATGGTGATCGCCTCCATCTTCGCCGGCATCATCAGCGTCATCGCCGAACTGGTTTTCCGCGGCCTGATCTATTCGCGGGGCGGCGGGCGGCGGGACAACAAGAACGCCATGCCGCTGGTCCTGATCGGCATCGCCTTCGCCGTCATCGGCTTCGTGCTGGCCATCGTCATCCGCATGATGCTGTCGCGCAGCCGCGAGTTCGTGGCCGACGCCGGCTCCGTCGAGCTGACCAAGAACCCGGATGCCATGATCTCGGCCCTGCGCAAGGTCGAGGGACGCTCCGGCGTGAAGGGCCCCGATGAACTGCAGCAGCTGTTCCTCGACAACCAGCCGGACGGCGTCGGTCTGGAAGGCCTGTTCGCCAGCCATCCGCCGATCCAGAAGCGCATCGACGCCCTGGTGAAGTTCGGCGGCGGGCGTGATCCCGGGCCTTGGTCAGGCGTGACGACGGCCACGTGGGACACCTCGGTGCCCGCCGCCGGCTAGTCCAGCCGTTCCCAGCCCAGCCGGGTCAGCTGTTCCAGCGGCCGGAAACCGGCCTTGTAGTCCATCTTCTTCGAGCCCCGGACCCAGTAGCCGAGATAGACGAAGGGCAGCCCAACCGTAGCGGCCTGCCTGACATGATCGAGAATGGCGAACCGCCCGAGGCTCCGCGCCTCCAGCGCCGGATCGAAGAAGCTGTAGACCATCGACAAGCCATCGGAGAGCAGGTCCGTCAGACACACCCCGACCAGATCGCCCGGCCCGCCGTCGGGCGAGGGCAGCCGGTACTCGATCAGATGCGTCCGCACCGCCGTATCCTCGACCATGGCGACGTAGTCGAGCCAGCCCATGGTGCTCATGCCGCCGCCCGGATGGCGACCGTGGAGGTAGCGGCGCAGCAGGTCGAACTGCTCCATCGTCGCCTCGGCCTCAACGAGATCGCGGGTCAGATCGGCGTTTCGCTTCAGAACCTTGCGCTCGGATCGTGAAAACTGGAACTCCGGCACCGGCAGGCGCACCGAGACGCAGGCGTCGCAGCCTTCGCAGGCCGGGCGGTAGGCGATGTTCTGGCTGCGGCGGAAGCCGGCCTGGGTCAGCTCATCGTTGACGTGCGCACCCTCGCTGAACGGCAGGTTGGCGAACACCTTCCGCTCGGTCTGGCCCGGCAGATAGGGGCAGGGGGCCACCGAGGTCATGTAGAAGCGAAGCTGGCGTGTAGGGACGAACTGGGTCACGGGCGACAGCTCCCCACCCGAATCCGACGACAGTTTGGCGCCCGTTGCCGCATCCGCCGATTTGGCCCCGCACAGAGCCGCGCCGCAAGCCCCTTCGCCCGACGCCTGAGCGGCGGGCGGGCGGTCACAGGCTGGTGTCCGTAGGCAGGACCGGCGCCTCGCGCAGCAGCACGATGGCGATCCGGCGGTTGCCGGCCAGGGTCGGATCGTCCGGATACAGGGGGTCCGAACCCGCCTTGCCGGAGACCTGATAGACGCGGTCCGGATCGACGCCGGCGCCCTGCAGCACCAGCCGCGAGGCGTTCGCCCGCTCGGCCGAGAGGGTCCAGTCGTTCGGCCCGGTCGCGCGGTTCGAGCCCGGCGCGGCCGAGGTGTGGCCAGTGATCGAGATGCGGTTGGGCAGCCGGTTGATGACCCGCGAGATGGCCCGCAGGAGCAGCTGGGCGCGCGGGTTCGGCCGGGTCGAGTTCTGCTCGAACATCGACCGGCCTTCCTGATCGACCAGCTGGATGCGCAGGCCTTCCGGCGTCTGGTCGATGATCAGCTGTTTCGACAGCTCGGCCAGCTCCGGCATGGATTGCATGGCCTGCCGCAGCGATTCGGCGGCGGACGCGAACTCGGCGGCCTCGCGCCGGGCGATCTCCTCGCGCAGGGCCTCTTCGCTGGCGGCGGCGAGGTTCTGGCTCTGGCCCACGTCCTGCGGCGCATCCGCGGGGGCCTCCGGCGCCAGCTGGCTGATGACGGACATGGACCCCGACGCCTTGGCCCCGTCGTCGCCCAGCGAGGTGCCGCCGAGAATGCCGCCCGAGCCGGAGGTGGTGGCCGAGACGCTGGCGGGGGCGAAATATTCGGCGATGCCGCGCTTCTGTTCCGGGTCCGTCGTGTTGATCAGCCACATGAGCAGGAAGAAGGCCATCATGGCCGTCACGAAGTCCGCATAGGCCACCTTCCACGCGCCGCCATGGTGGCCGCCGCCGATGACCTTCTTGACCTTCTTGATGAGGATCGGACGATCGCTCATGGACATGGGGGACTCGCGGGGCACTTGTGTTCGGGCCACAGTCGGCAGTCCGCGTTAAGAACCCGTTTGCGATACTTGCTCACCACGTCCGGAGGCCCGAGATGCCCATGCTTTTCCTGATCGCCGGACTGATGCTCGCCGACCCCCAGGCCGCGCCATTGGCGACCGCGGGCGGGGAGGGGGCGCCGCCACCGGTCACGTCGCCATCTCTCGCCGCCGCGGCTCCCGAATTGGCGGCTCTCCCGGGCGTGGTGCTGGTCGGCTATCCGGTCGATGGGCGCAGCCCGCGGGCGATCCGGGACTCGATCAACGACCGCCGCCCGCGTCTGCCGCAGGGCGAAGCCTTCGACGCCCGGACCGACTGGCGCTACCAGACACAATGGAAAGGCGGGGCGGGCGGCTGCGATCCGGCGACGGCCGAGGTCGATATGACGGTGATCGTCACCCTGCCGGAACTGACCACCCGCGACGCGCTGGACCGCCGTGAGCGCGAACAGTGGGACCGCTACTACAAGGCGCTGATCGGCCACGAACACAACCATGTGCGGATCGCGCTCGCCGCGGCCGAGCAGATGCGCACCTATATGCGCGCCGCGCCCGATTGCGCCTCCATGCAGGCGGTGCAGCGCCAGATCGGCGCCTCGATCCAGCCGGCCAACGACGCCTATGACGAGAGCACGCGGCACGGCCGGAGCGAAGGCGCGACCTATCCTTGAAGGTCGCGGTACAGAATCCTGCCTTGCCCGCTTCCGGGGGCTCGCCTAGTCGTTGGATGTGACCGCCCCGGCTTCCCCCGACGAATTCGACGCCACCGCCTACCGGCGCGCCCTCGGCGGCTTCGCGACCGGCGTTTGCGTGGTTACGGCGCACACCGACGAGGGCCCGTTCGGGATCACGGTCAATTCCTTCACCTCCGTCTCGCTGCGCCCGCCGTTGATCCTGTGGTGCCTTGATCGCGCTTCCTGGCGGCACGACGCCTTCGCCAGGGCCGAGCGGTTCGCGGTGCATGTGCTGCCGGTCGAGGACCGCGAGATGTCGGACCGGTTCGCCTGGGGTGTCTGCCGCCTGTCCTCCGACGAGTTCGACAGCACCAGTCCGGAGCCGCCGCGGCTCAAGAATGCCCTGACGCGGCTGGACTGCACGGCGCACGAGCGGATCGTCATGGGCGATCACCTGACCATTGTCGGCGAGGTGCGGCAGTTCGAAACCCGCCCCGGCGATGCCCTGACCTACTACCGCGGCCGTTACGGGACCGCGGCCGAACCGCAGACGTGAGGATCAGACCATGAAGATCGGCTTCGCGGGGCTGGGCGTCATGGGCGGGCCGATGGCACGCCACCTCGTGCAGAACGGCCATGACGTCGCCGGCTTCAACCGCTCACCGGACAAGGCGCGGGCCTGGGCCGCCGCGACGGGCGGTCGGTTCGCGGAGACCGTGCATGACGCCGCCGCCGGCGTGGAGCTGTTCATCCTCTGCGTCGGCAACGATGACAACGTACGCGAAGTAGTCGCGGCGGCGCTGCCGGCGCTGGGGGAGGGGGCCGTGATCGTCGACCACACCACCACCTCGGCCAAGGTCGCCCGCGAGTTGGCGGAACTGGCGGCGCAGCAGGGCGTCTCATTCATCGACGCGCCGGTTTCCGGCGGCCAGGCGGGCGCTGAGAATGGCCAGCTCAGCGTCATGGCCGGCGGTGACGCTGCGGCCCTGGTCCGGATCGAGCCGATCCTCATGCATTACGCGAAGGCGGTGAAGCACATGGGCCCGGCCGGGTCAGGCCAGCTCACCAAGATGGTCAACCAGATCGCCATCGCCGGCGTGGTGCAAGGTCTGGCCGAGGCCGTTCACTTCGCCCAGACAGCCGGGCTTGATACCGACGCCGTCTATGACGCCGTATCCAAGGGCGCAGCGCAGTCGTGGCAGATGGACAATCGGTGGAAGACGGCGGCGGCGGGCCAGTTCGAGTTCGGATTTGCGGTCGACTGGATGCGCAAGGATCTGGGTTTGGTGCTTGACGAGGCGCGGTCGAACGGCTCGCATCTGGCCCTGACGGCGCTGGTGGATCAGTTCTATTCCGAAGTGCAGTCCATGGGGGGATCGCGATGGGACACGTCGAGCCTGGCGGCGCGGCTGCAGAGGACAAGTCCGACGTCTGGGGGCTCTGGGCGCGGCTGAAGACCTATTTTCCGACGTGGAGCCTGCTGCCGTCCAGCTTCTATACGCCCGGGGCATGGGGATACATGGGCGTCGACTTCATCAGCGGTTTCCGTCGTAATCGTTCGACAGGCCAGGCCTTCGAGCTTCTGGCCGGCGTCGACGACCGCACGTTTGACGCGGTTTCCGCCTTGGCGAACCTCAATGCGCGGCGTCAGGACCAGATGCTGCGCGCGGTGATCATCGCGTACCTGACCATCCCGGTGTCGATCATCGCCATTCTGGCCGAGGTCGCCGGAGACAGCCTGCTGTCGTTCGTGCGCGAGAATTGGGAGACCTCGATCCAGTTCGGCGTCGCGGTCACCTTTGGTCCGCTGGCCTATTATCTGAGCCACTGGCGGTCGCGCCAGATCGTCAGCGTCCTCGATCTGATCCGTATCGAACGCGGTCAGTCGCCATACACGGCTCTGGAGCTCCGGTCGGAATAGTATATCGCATTTCGCATAATATATCTTAGGCGATAACTGGATGGGCCTTTTGGGCTCGCCATCCGTGCCTCCCGCGACTACCCCTCTCTCGCAGACAAGGAGCGATTATGGCGGGCCTCAAGGACAAGCGCGGCTTTATTGACAAGGACCGGCTCGACCTCTCGGAGCGTCAGGCCGTCGAATACTGGATGAAGCGCTGGGGCGTGACCCGCGACCAGATCGTCGCCGCGCACCGCAAGGCTGGGCGCATGGTCAAGGACATTGCCGCCGAGCTCGGTAAGAAGCGCTAGTCCGCGCCTCGCTGAAGTGCTGCGATGGTCGACAGCGCCTCATCGCGCACAGCCGTGTTCTCGAACGCTCGTCCCGGAATGATGAATGCACTCTGGCCGCGGCCGGTCACGGTGATTCCATCACCGGCCCGGGCTACGGAGCGGATCCGGCTCCAGGACAAGCGACCAGACTGCTTGCCGCGCTCATAGGAAATTCCCGCCTCGTCGAACCTTAGCGTGCGTTCCTGAGGCGTGTATCTCAGCTGCGGATACATGATCATCGCGCCGACCAGAGCCGCGCTGGTGAAGCCGCCTGCCACCACTGCCACGCCCGGCGCGCCGCCCACCTCCATAAGCACGAAGGTCGTCATGACCATGGCGATGATCGCGACATGGTAGAGCCACAGCGTCCGCTTCCAGGCTAGCCAGTACCAGGTCCAGAGTTCGTCCCGACGGACCGCGTACCGGACCATTACGGTCAAAGGTGCAGCACCCGCTGATAGGCGTCCAGCGCGGCCTCATGCATGGCCTCGGACATGGTCGGGTGCGGATAGACGATGCCGTGGATGTCCTCTTCCGTCGCCTCCATGGCGATCGCGGTGACATAGCCCTGGATCATCTCCGTGACCTCGGCGCCGATCATGTGGGCGCCGATCAGGGCCCCCGTCTTCGCGTCGAAGATGGTCTTGACGAAGCCCTCGACCTCGCCGGCCGCCACGGCCTTGCCGTTCACACGGAACGGGAAGCGGCCGATCTTCACTTCGCGCTTCGCCTCGCGGGCGCCCTGCTCCGTGATCCCGACCGAGGCGACCTGCGGCTGGGCGTAGGTGCAGCCGGCGATCGGCGAGTTGACGTTCGGCGTCTTGAAGCCGGCGATGTACTCCGCGGCGTGGATGCCCTCGTGCGAGGCCTTGTGAGCCAGCCATGGCGCACCGGCGCAGTCGCCGATGGCGTACAGCCCCTTCACATTGGTCTGGCAGTGGCCGTCGATGGTAATGTGGCCGCGATCCATGTTCACGCCGAGCGCTTCAAGGCCGATGCCGTCGGTGTTGGCGGTGATGCCGACCGCCGAGATGCAGACCTCGGCTTCCAGCGTCTCGGCCTTGCCGCCAGCCTCGATCGCGACCTGCACGCCCTTCCCGCCCCTGGAGACCTTCGTCACCTTGCACCCGGTCCGGAACTTCATGCCGCGCTTCTCGAACGCCCTCTGGGCGGTCTTGGAGACCTCTTCGTCCTCGACCGGCATGATCCGGTCGACCGCTTCCACCACAGTAACTTCCGCGCCCAAGGCCCTGTAGAAGCTTCCGAATTCAATTCCGATAGCGCCCGAGCCGATGACCACGATAGAGGCCGGCATCTTCTTCGGCGCCATGGCTTCGCGATAGGCCCAGATCCTGTCGCCGTCGGCCTCGAGCCCGATTTGGGGGATCGCCTTGGCGCGCGCGCCCACCGCCAGCATGACGGCCTTGGCCTCGACCGTGCGCGACCCGCCGGCTTTCAGGGCGATGACGGTTTTGGGAGCGCCAGAGGCGCCACTTGGGCCCTTCTCCAGCGTCGCCGTGCCCTCGATCACCTCGATCTTGTGCTTCTTCATCAGGAAGGTGACGCCCTTGTTCATCGTGGCGGCGACGCCTCGTGAACGCTGGATGATGGCGTCGAAGTCGAACCCGACCTTGTCCGCGGACAGGCCGTAATCCTTCAGGTGCGACAGGCTCTCGTATTTCTCGCCGGACTTGAGCAGCGCCTTGGTGGGGATGCAGCCCCAGTTCAGGCAGATGCCGCCCAGGTTCTCGCGCTCGACAATGGCCGTCTTCAGGCCCAGCTGGCTGGCGCGGATGGCGGCGACGTAGCCGCCAGGGCCCGAACCGATGACGATGAGGTCGAATTCAGCCACGGTCTGCCCCTACGCCAGCATCGTCACAGGATCTTCGATCATCGCCTTGAAGACCTGCAGGAATTTCGCGCCGATGGCGCCGTCGACCACGCGGTGATCGCAGGTCAGGGTGACGGTCATGACGGTCGCGACAGCCAGTTGGCCGTTCTTCACGACCGGACGCTGCTCCCCTGCCCCGACGCTCATGATCGCGCCCTGCGGCTCGTTGATGATCGAGGCGAAGGCCTTGATGCCGAACATGCCGAGGTTGGAGACCGAGAAGGTGCCGCCCTGGAACTCCTCGGGCTTCAGCTTCCGGTCACGGGCCCGTTTGGCGAGGTCCTTGGACTCGGTCGCGATCTGCGACAGCGACTTGGTCTCGGCCTTGCGGATGATCGGGGTGATCAGGCCGCCGTCGATCGCCACCGCCATCGCCACGTCGGCGTTGTGATGCATGGCGATGCCCTCGGGCGAGTAGCTGGCGTTGGCCTCGGGCACGGCCTTCAGGGCCATGGCGCTGGCCTTGATGACGAAGTCGTTGACCGAAACCTTGATCCCGTCCTTCTCCAGCATGGCGTTGACCTTGGCGCGCGAGGCCAGCAGGCCGTCGATCTCGCAGTCGATGGTCAGCGGGAAGTGCGGCACGTCGCGGAAGCTGTCGGTCAGGCGGCGCGCGATGGCCTTCCGCATGCCGTCCAGCGGCACGAGGTCGTAGCTGCCGTCCGGGATGCCCATCTGCGCCAGCGACAGGACCTTGCGGGCTTCGGTTGCGGGAGCCGATGCGCCGGCGGAAGCCGGAGCCGCGGAGCCCTTGGGCGCGCCTTCGACGTCGCGGCGGACGATGCGGCCGTGCGGACCGGTGCCCTTGACCGCCTTGAGGTCGACGCCGTTCTGGGCTGCGATACGGCGGGCCAGCGGTGAGGCGAACACGCGCTCGCCCGATGCCGCGGTTTTCGGCAGGGTCGCTTCGGCGGCCTTGACGCCTTGGGGCGTGGCGACGGCCTGGCCGCTTTCGTGCCCGGCCGGAGCGGGCTTGGCGGCCTCGGACTTGGGCGCTTCAGCCTTGGGGGCCGGAGCGGCCGCGCCGCCCTCGTCCTTCAGACGCGCGATCGGCGTGTTGACCTTCACGCCCTCGGAGCCCTCGGCCACGAGGATGTCGGTGATCTCGCCCTCGTCGACGGCCTCGACCTCCATGGTCGCCTTGTCGGTTTCGATCTCGGCGATGACGTCGCCCGCCTTGACCGTGTCGCCAACCTTGACGTGCCACTTGGCCAGAACGCCCTCTTCCATCGTCGGCGAGAGGGCGGGCATCAGGATGTCGGTCATTGCGCGCCCCCTGTCCCGGTCGGTTCGGTGATCGTCTGGACGTTCTGCGCCTTGAGCGCATCGCTGAGGCCGGCGAGTATCTGGTTGTAGGCGATGCGCTCGTCGACGCCGTGCCGCACGTTGTAGCCATGGGCCATGTGGGTCGCGGCATAGGCGAGCATCCGGCCGAACATGGCCGGATCGTTGAAAGCCGGCTTGATCGACATGACCGGCTCCTGCTTCGACCACCACATCCGCATGATCTCGATGGCTTCCGGATCGGCGGCGACGCTGTCCGGCGTCTTCAGCTGGTGCTGTTCGGGCTCGCTCATGCCATCACCTGCTTGACCGCGGCGACGATCTTGTCGACGCCCGGCAGCGACAGCGCCTCGAGATTGGCGGCGTAGGGGAGCGGCACATCCTCCTGATGCACCCGCAGCGGCGGAGCGTCGAGGTAGTCGAAGGCGTGCTCGATGACCCGGGCCACGACTTCGGCGCCGACGCCCATCGGACCCCAGCCTTCCTCGGCCGAGACCAGACGGCTGGTCTTCTTGACGCTTTCGACGATGGTTTCGTGGTCGAGCGGACGCAGGGTGCGCAGGTCGACGACCTCGCAGGAGATCCCCTCCCCGGCCAGCTGTTCAGCGGCCTGCAGGGCGAAGCCGACCATGCGGCTGTGGGCCGTGATGGTGACGTCCGTGCCCTCGCGGCGGACCTTGGCCTTGCCGATAGGGACCAGATAGTCCTCGACCTCCGGCACGTCGAACTCCAGCCCGTACATCATCTCGTGCTCGAGGAAGACGACGGGGTTCGGGTCGCGGATGGCCGACTTCAGCAGGCCCTTGGCGTCGGCGGCGTCATAGGGCGCGATGACCTTGAGGCCCGGCACCTGCGCATACCAGGCCGAATAGTCCTGGCTGTGCTGGGCGCCGACGCGGCTTGCGGCGCCGTTCGGACCGCGGAAGACGATGCCGGCGCGGATCTGGCCGCCAGACATATACAGGGTCTTGGCCGCCGAGTTGATGATGTGGTCGATGGCCTGCATGGCGAAGTTGAACGTCATGAACTCGACGATCGGCTTCAGCCCGGCCATGGCCGCGCCGACGCCAAGACCGGCGAAGCCGTGCTCGGTGATCGGGGTGTCGACGACACGCTTGTCGCCGAACTCCTGCAGCAGCTCGCGGCTGACCTTGTAGGCGCCTTGGTACTGGGCGACTTCCTCGCCGATCAGGAAGACAGCCTCGTCCCGGCGCATCTCCTCGGCCATGGCGTCGCGCAGGGCGTCGCGGATGGTCGTCTTGACCAGTTTGGCGTCGGCCGGGATTTCCGGATCGCGCAGCTCGACCTTCGGGCCGGCGCGAGTGTCGTCTTTCTTCTCGGGATCGCCCGACTTGTCGGCGGCCGGAGCGTCCGCCACGGGGCTGGCGGCGGGAGCATCGGCCTTCGGCGCCGGTGCGGCCGCGCCGTCCTCGCCGGCCAGACGCGCGATCGGCGTGTTGACCTTCACGTTCTCCGAGCCCTCGGCGACGAGGATCTCAAGCACCTCGCCCTCGTCCACGGCCTCGACTTCCATCGTGGCCTTGTCGGTCTCGATCTCGGCGATCACCTGGCCGGCCGATACGGTGTCGCCCGCCTTGATGTGCCATTTGGTCAGCGTGCCCTCTTCCATCGTGGGCGACAGGGCCGGCATGAGAATGTCGGTCACGAGTCAGGCCTCCACGTAGACGTCGGTGTAGAGCTCGGACGGCTCCGGCTCCGGGCTTTCCTGGGCGAACTGGACGGCCTCGGCGACGATGGCTTTCACCTCGTTGTCGATGGCCTTGAGTTCGTCCTCGGTCGCCTTGGCGGCGGCCAGCAGGGTCTTGATGTGATCGATCGGATCGCGGGTCGTCTTGACCTGGTCGACCTCTTCCTTGGTGCGGTATTTGGCGGGGTCCGACATGGAGTGGCCGCGGTAGCGGTAGGTCTTCATCTCGAGGATGAAGGGGCCGCCGCCTTCGCGGGCGCGCTTGACGGCGCGGGCCACGGCGTCACGGACCGCCAGCACGTCCATGCCGTCGACCTGCTCGCCGGGGATGCCGAAACTGGCGCCGCGCTCGCTGAGCTGGGTCGTGGACGACGAGCGTTCGATGCTCGTGCCCATGGCGTACTGGTTGTTCTCGATGATGTAGATGGCCGGCAGCTTCCACAGTTGGGCCATGTTGAAGCTCTCGTAGACCTGGCCCTGGTTCGCCGCCCCGTCGCCGAAATAGATGAAGGCGACCGAGTCATCGCCGCGGTAGCGCCCCGCGAAGGCCAGTCCGGTGCCGAGCGCGACCTGCGCCCCGACGATGCCGTGGCCGCCGTAGAAGCCGGTGGCGGTGTCGAACATGTGCATCGAGCCGCCCTTGCCCTTGGACGAGCCGCCGATGCGGCCGGTCAGCTCCGCCATGACCTCTTTGGGGTCCATGCCGGCGCACAGCATGTGGCCGTGGTCGCGGTAGCCGGTGATGATCTTGTCGTGACCCTGACGGACGCTCTCCTGAACGCCGACGGCGACGGCTTCCTGACCGATGTAGAGGTGGCAGAAGCCGCCGATCAGACCCATGCCGTACAGCTGGCCCGCGCGCTCCTCGAAGCGGCGGATCAGCACCATTTCGCGGTAGAAGCGCAGCAGGTCCTCTTTCGAGGCCGTCGGCGTATTGGGCAGTTTGGTCGCCTTGCTGGAATCAGCTTTGGCGGCGGGGGCTTTCGCCATCCGTCATCTCCCGGCTGGGCCGCGGTTCCGAGGCCTCTTGTCGTTACGGAAAGGGGCTTTAGCAGCCTTCGTTCCCGAAAGGCAAAGCCGCCTCACGGGGATGTAACGAAAGTTCACGCCCTCGGCGTGGGGCCTTCAGCCGCAGGCGGCGCGGAGACGCGCACCACATAGTCGCGCGGGTCTGCGAAACCCAGCACGGCCCGGGCCCGCTCTTCCAGCAGGTCCCGCGACAGGCTGTCGGTGCGCAGATAGCGGACGCGGATTTCGAGATCGCGGCGCTGTTCGAGAATGCCCGCCAGCTGGGCTTCGCGGCGGGTCAGCATGGCGTCGCGCTCGCCGCCGCTCAGCAGGCCGCGCTGGCCGGTCAGGGCCTGAACGCCGAGGTAGGCGATCAGCAGCAGCAGCATGGCTGACGGGAAATACGGCTTCATCCGCTCGGGCACTGACGGACGCTCCTTCTGAGCGTGGACTCACGATCAACAGAGTCTGACCGAAAATGCCTAACGAACCGTAGCTTGGCCGTGGCGGCTGAACCTATTTCAGCAGCATGCCGTCGCCGTAGTAGGCGCCCTGGTCGCCCAGCATCTCCTCGATGCGGAGCAGCTGGTTGTATTTGGCCGTGCGATCCGAACGGGCGAGCGAGCCGGTCTTGATCTGCCCGCAGTTGGTGGCGACCGCGAGGTCGGCGATGGTCGAGTCCTCGGTCTCGCCAGAACGGTGGCTCATCACGGCGGTGTAGCCGGCGCGATGCGCCATATCCACCGCGTCAAGAGTTTCGGACAAGGTGCCGATCTGGTTGACCTTAATCAGGATCGAGTTGGCCAGCCCCTCGCCGATGCCGGCGGCCAGACGGGCCGGGTTGGTGACGAACAGGTCGTCGCCCACGATCTGGATACGGTCGCCCAGACGGTCGGTCAGCAGCTTCCAGCCGTCGAAATCGTCCTCGGCGCAGCCGTCCTCGATGGAGACGATCGGGAAGCGTTCGCACAGGTCGGCGAGGTAGCCGACCATGGCGTCGGCCTCGAGCGTCTTGCCCTCCCCGGCCATGACGTATTTGCCGTCCTTGAAGAATTCCGTCGCCGCCACGTCGAGGCCGAGGTGGAAGTCCTCGCCCGCGAGATAGCCCGCCGCCTGACCGGCCCGGGTGATGAAGCTCAGCGCCTCCTCGGCCGAGGCCAGGTTCGGGGCGAAGCCGCCCTCGTCGCCGACGTTGGTGTTGTGGCCGGCGTCCTTCAGCTGCTTCTTCAGCGCGTGGAAGATCTCGGCGCCCATGCGCAAGGCCTCCGAGAAGCTGTCCGCGCCCGTGGGCAGGATCATGAACTCCTGGATGTCGATCGGATTGTCGGCATGGGCCCCGCCGTTGATGATGTTCATCATCGGGGTGGGCAGGATGCGGGCCGAGACGCCGCCGAGATAGCGGTGCAGCGGCAGTCCCGACGAGATGGCGCTGGCCTTGGCGCAGGCCAGGCTGACGCCGAGGATCGCGTTGGCGCCCAGGCGTCCCTTGTTGGCCGTGCCGTCGAGGCCGATCAGGGCCTCGTCGATGCGGCGCTGGTCTTCGGCATCCATGCCGCTGAGGGCGTCGAAGATCTCGCCGTTGACCGCGTCAACGGCTTTGCCGACGCCCTTGCCGCCCCACAGGTCCTTGTCGCCGTCGCGCAGCTCGACGGCTTCGTGCGCGCCCGTCGAGGCGCCCGAGGGCACCGCGGCGCGGCCGAAGCTGCCGTCGTCCAGGATCACGTCGACCTCAACCGTCGGATTGCCGCGGCTGTCGAGGATCTGGCGGGCGGCGATGTCAGCGATGTCGGTCATGGATCGGCTCTTGTGCGGGGCGATGGGTCGCCCGCGTTTAGCCCGCCCAGGGCCGCGGGGGCAAGGAAGGCGTGGCGCTGCTCATGGCCGGAGTGGCCGCGAAAAACACCGGCCACTTCGGCCACTCCGGCCAATTCGGGCCGCTGGCGGAGGGGGCGAAGATGGACGGGCGGCGGGGTCATAACGCCAGTCTACCCCGCCGCTCCGTCAGAAGCGGACGTAAGCCCGCCTAGGCGCAGCCCTCGACGTATTCGATGCTGGGCCCGCCGCCGGCGATCGATCCGACCTTGCCGTCCTCGCCGATCTCGTACTTCAGACCCCGCGCCGCCGCGCTCTGGTGATCCGTCGTCGACCAGACGGTGACGTATTCGGCGGGCGCCCCGACGTATTTGTGCGGCGTGACCTCGGCCCCGGGGCCATAGACGCGTTTCACCTCGGCGGCCGGATCGCCGATGCTCAAGCCGCGATCGGTCTCGATGGCGGTGTTGCGGCTGACCCAGATGCTGGTGAGGACGCCCTGCTCGACCATGACCAGCAGGCCGTCGGGCGCGCGGGCGGGATGGAACATGTCGCAAGACGCCGGATCCGGGCCGCCGACCGCCTCAGGATTGGAGTCGGCGCCGAGGGCGGTCTCCACCTCGGCCCGTGTCATGCCGATGCGCAGCGGACCGAAGCCCTGGGCCGTCAGCCGGTCGGGTCCGGGGGCGGGCGTGGCGGGCCCGGAGGGCGTTTCGGTCGCCGGCGGCGTCGGCGCGTCGGCCGGCTCTGACGGAGGCGCGCCGCAGGCGGCGAGCGACAGGACGGCGACCGAGGAAAGGGCGACAAGGCGGATCATGGACGTCTCCAGCGTTGCGATAGCTGGACACAAGGCACGAAAACGGCGCGCGAGGCTACTCGCGCGCCGTAAATGCTTCGTCGGGCCCGGAATGAGATCCTGGGGCCCGGACCCGGTCGAAAGACCTAGTCTTCCTTCGGCGTCAGAACCTGACGGCCGCGATAGGTGCCGGTCTTGAGGTCGATGTGGTGCGAGCGGCGCAGCTCGCCCGTGTCCTTGTCCTCGGTGTAGGCGTTCGTGCCCAGGGCGTCGTGGGCGCGGCGCATGTTGCGACGCGAGGGCGATACTTTGCGCTTCGGAACGGCCATGTCCGTCTCAATCTTCTTAAGGTCGGGCGCTGTGGAAAGCGCGAAAACAACTGCGGCGGCCCTCGAAAGAGCCGCCACGCGAGCGCGGGCTTATGCCTGAACCCGCCGGGGAGTTCAAGTCTGCAGACGCGCGGTCCAGCCCGCCCGCGAAAGCCCATAGTACAGGCTGTCCTTCCACTCTCCGCCGACATGCCATGTGCGCTCCGCGAACCCGGTTCTGATCCAGCCGAGCCGCTCAAGCAGGCGAATCGATGCGGCGTTGTCCGGATCGACGTCGGCGGTCAGGGCGTCGAGGTCGCGCGTGGCGAAGACATGATCGATCGCCGCGCCTACCGCCTCGCCCGCCAGCCCCCGCCCCCAATGGTCCGGATGCAGGATGTAGCCGACCTCGGGCAGCCGCCAGAACCCCGCCTTGCCGATCACGACGCCGTCGCGCTCGATGACGAAGTCGGGGTTGTCGGCTCCGTTGGCGATCATGCCGGCGAGCCACTCCCGCGTCTGATCGAGGCTGTCGTGCGGTGGCGTCGACCACCAGCGGGTGGCGCGAGGGTCCGACAGCACGGCATGCATGGCGCCGATATCACCCTCGCGGGCGGTCCTGAGCTTCAGCCGGGCGGTGACGATCTCCATGCCCAGCGAGTGCGGCTCGCGGACGGCACGGTCAAGCCAGTTCGCGTTCCATGACTACGAAATGAAGGTCGTCCCGCAGCGGCAGACCGAACCGTGGATTGCCGTAGGGGAACGGCAGGGTCTCGCCGGTCGGGCCGTAGCCGAGCCTCTGGTACCAAGCCATCAGCGTCTCCCGCTGCGGAAAGACGGAGATGCGCACCCGGAGCGCGCCGAATCGCTCGCGCAGCGCGTCATGACCGGCCTCCACGAGCATTCGGCCCAGACCGCCGGCCTGAAGCGTCGGGCTGACCGACAGCATGCCGAAATAGCCGGTCGCCGCGCCTCGGTCGGCAATCAGGATGCAGCCCACCAGTTCGTTGTCCCGCCACGCGGTCAGCAGGGCCTGCGCCGGGTCGGCGAGGATGTCGGCGAGGTCTTCGGGATCGGTGCGCTGGCCGTCCAGCAGGTCGGCTTCCGTCGTCCAGCCGGCGCGGGACGCCTCGCCGCGGTAAGCGCTCTCGATCAGGCGATGGAGGGCCGGGATATCGGCCGCCGCCGCGTCGCGGATGACGATATCAGTCAAGGTGCAGGATCCCCGCCACCGCCTCGCCGATGACCAGCGAGCTGGTCAGGCCGGGGCTCTCGATGCCGAACAGGGCGACGAGGCCGTCGATGCCGTGGTCGTCCCGGCCGCGGAGCTGGAAGTCCGGCTGGGGTTCGCCCGGTCCGTGCAGCTTGGGCCGGATGCCGGCGTAGTCCGGCGTCAGCGCCCCGTCCGGCAGGTCCGGCCAGAAGCGGCGGATATAGCGCTCGAACTCCACTGCCTTGGCGGCGTCGACGGAATAGTCCTCGCCATCGACATAGACGAGGTCGGGGCCGAACACCGCCTGACCGCCGAGGTCCTTGCGATAGTGGGTGCCCAGCGCCCCCGGGATGGGCGGCGGATAGATAAGCCGCTCGAACGGCGCCTTGCCGGTCAGGCGGAAATAGACGCCCTTGCCGAAATGCGCGGCCGGGATGTGGTCGGCCGGATAGCCGGCGATGCGACCGGCGACGTCCTGGGCGCCGAGACCCGGGGCGGTGATCAGCAGCCGGGTGGTAAGGGTCGCGCCGCCCTCCCCGCCCGCCGTGACGCTGAACCCGCCGCCCGGCAGCGGCTCAGCGCCTTCGAAGGGCGTGGAGACGACGACCGAGCCGCCGGCGTCCTCGATCTCGCCCTGCAGGGCCAGCATGTAGCCGTGGCTGTCGAACACCCCGCTTTCGGGCGACAGGATGGCGGCGTGGGCGTTCAGTCCCGGCTCCAGCGCCCGCGCCTGGGCGCCGGTCAGATGCTCCAGCCCTTCGACCTCGTTGGCGGTGGCCAGTTCGAAGATGGTTTCGATGCGGGCGACCTCGGCCTCCTCCGTCGCGACCACCAGTTTGCCGCAGCGGCGGTAGTCGACCTTGTGGCTGTCGAGGAAGGCATACAGCAGCCGGCGCCCCTGAACGCAGAACCGCGCCTTCAGCGAGCCGGTCGGATAGTAGAGGCCGCCGTGGATGACCTCGCTGTTGCGCGAGGACACGCCCTGGCCGATGAGCGGCTCCTTCTCGAGCACCAGTACCGAAAGGCCGCGTTTCGCCAGCGCGCGCCCGCAGGCGAGGCCGACCGCGCCGGCACCGACGACGACGGCGTCGAAGTCGAAGCTCACGCTTTCGGTCCGTACAGATGCGCCGCGCGGGCCTCGAAACACCCCATCAGCTTGCTGACCGCCCGGTCGAAATTGGCCTGAAGCATCATGTCGAGCAGCCGCGACTTGAAGGCGAAGTCGATCATGAACTCGACCCGTGTGCCCTGCGGGTCCGGGAAGAACTCCCAGCGGTTCCGCAGATGATGGAAGGGGCCGCGCAGCAGGCCGACCTCGACCTTGGGTGCGTTGCGATCGTGCCGGACCCAGGTCGAGAACCGCTCCTTGAGGAAGGAGAAGCCGACCCCGGCCTCTGCGTCGACGAGCGTCACGCCCGGCGCTTCCTCGCGAAGGCCCCAGACGCGCATGGACGACACCCAGGGCACGAAGTCCGGGTAGGCGCCCACGTCGGCGACCAGCGCCGCGAGCTGGTCGGGCTGGTAGGGCAGGATTTTCGTGACGCGGTGGACGGCCAAGGGCGGCTCAGCGGCCGGTCTGCGCCAGACGCGCGGCCCGGAGGCGGGCGAAGTCCTCGCCGGCGTGGTGCGACGAGCGGGTCAGTGGCGACGAGGACACCATCAGGAAGCCCTTGGCCCGGGCGATCGCCTCATAGGCCTTGAACTCTTCCGGCGTCACGAAGCGCTCGATGGCTGCGTGCTTGCGAGTCGGCTGCAGGTATTGGCCGATGGTGATGAAGTCGACGCCGGCGGACCGCATGTCGTCCATCACCTGCATGACCTCCTCCTTGGTCTCGCCGAGGCCGACCATGATGCCGGACTTGGTGAACTGGTTGGGGTCGCGCTCCTTGACCATCTGCAGCAGGCGCAGCGAGTGGAAGTAGCGGGCGCCCGGCCGGATCTTCAGATACAGCCGCGGCACGGTTTCGAGGTTGTGGTTGAACACGTCCGGGGTGGCGTCGATCATCACCTCGGCCGCGCCGTCCTTGCGCAGGAAGTCGGGCGTCAGGATCTCGATGGTGGTGCCCGGCGCCTGCAGGCGGATCTGGCGGACGACCTCGGCGAAGTGGGCGGCGCCGCCGTCGGAGACGTCATCCCGGTCGACGCTGGTGATGACGACGTGGTTCAGCCCCATCTGCTGCACGGCCAGGCCGACCTTGCCGGGCTCTTCCGGGTCGAGCGGCTGGGGCAGGCCCGTCTTGACGTTGCAGAAGGCGCAGGCCCGCGTGCAGGTGTCGCCCATGATCATCAGGGTGGCGTGCTTCTGGCTCCAGCACTCGCCGATGTTCGGGCAGGCGGCCTCCTCGCAGACCGTGTGGAGACCCTTCTCCTTCACGATCGCGCGGGTGGCGTTGTACTGGCCGGACCCCGGCGCCTTGACGCGCAGCCAGTCGGGCTTCTTCAGCACGACGGACTCGGGCCGGTTCTGCTTTTCGGGGTGACGCAGTTCCGCGGGGGTCTTCGTCAGGGTGTCGATCAGCGTGACCAAGGCGGCGCGGGCTCCGGGCGGTGCGAAACCGCTATGTCGTCCTTCCGGGTGGCGAAGGCAAGGCGACGCCGAAGCTCACGCAAGGTAACGTATCTTTTCAATGTCACCGCCGCGCTCTAGTTTGCCGGCAGGACAAGGCGCGGCCAACGCGCCACGGAGGCTGTCTTTGCGCGTACCCCTGGACCCCAAGGCCGTTGAGGAAACCATCTTCGACGCCCTGCTCGCGGCCCGCGACAAATACGGCGACAAGGAAATCCTGGAGGACCAGGACCGGAAGCCCCTCACCTACACCGGCCTGATCCGCGCGGCCTTCGTGCTGGGCCGCAAGATCGCCGGGCTGACCGAAATGTCGGAACGCGTGGGCGTCCTGCTGCCGTCCAGCATGGGCGTGGTGGTGACCTTCTACGGCCTTCACGCCCACGGCCGCATTCCGGTGATGCTCAACTTCACGTCGGGCGAGCGCAATGTGAAGGCGGCGCTTCTGGCCGCCGGCGTGCGCAAGGTCCTGACCGCCAAACGCTTCATCCAGCAGGCCAAGCTGGAGGAACTGATCGGTCACATCGAGAGCGTGGCCGAGGTCGTCTGGCTCGACGACGTGCGCAAGACGATCGGCCTGCCCGACAAGCTCTATGGGCTGATGGCCGGCATGATGCCGAAGCGGTTCCGGACGAAGACGGAGCCGTCCGCGCCCGGCGTGGTGCTGTTCACATCCGGCAGCTTCGGCGCGCCCAAGGGCGTGGTGCTGAGCCAGTGGAACCTGGTCGCCAATTGCCGCCAGGTCGCCCAGCACATCGAGCTGAAGCCCGAGTGGGTGATGTTCAACCCGCTGCCGACCTTCCACTGTTTCGGCCTGACCGGCGGCGTGCTGCTGCCGCTGCTGCAGGGGATGAAGGCGTTCCAGTATCCCTCCCCGCTGCACGCCAAACAGATCGTCGAACTGCTGCCGCAGGTGAAGGCCTCGATCCTGTTCGCCACCGACACCTTCCTGAACCAGTACGCCCGGGTCGCCGGGCCCGACGACTTCTCGACGCTGGAGTTCGTGGTAGCCGGGGCCGAGAGGGTGCGGGACGAGACGCACCATCTGTTCAACACCCGCTTCCACGGCCTGAAGCTGCTCGAGGGCTACGGCGCCACCGAGGCGGCGCCCGTGGTGGCGGTGAACCATCCCGACCGCAACCGGCCGGGCACCGTCGGCCAGATACTGCCCGGCATGGAGTGGCGGCTCGACCGGGTGGACGGGATCGACGAGGGCGGACGCCTGTATCTGCGCGGCCCGAACGTCATGGAGGGCTATCTGTCCGCCGACGATCCGCTCGCCATCGAGCCCTTGGTCGATGGCTGGCATGACACGGGCGACATCGTCGATGTCGACGACGAGGGCTATGTGTCCATTCTCGGGCGGGTGAAGCGCTTCGCCAAGATCGGCGGCGAGATGGTGTCTCTGACGGCGGTCGAGGGGCTGGCCAGCGCGGTCTGGCCCGAAGCCCGCCACGCGGTGGTGTCCATCCCCGACAGCCGCAAGGGCGAGAAGCTGGTTCTGGTCACGGACCGCAAGGACGCCGACGTGTCCCGGCTGGCCGAATGGGCCCGCAGCCACGGCGCCCCGGAACTGGCCGTGCCCAAGAAGATCATGCGGGTCGGAGAAGTGCCGGTGCTCGGCACGGGCAAGACCGACTACGTCGCCATCCAGCAGATGGTGGAGCTGGACAAGGCGGCCTGAGTTCGCTGGCGGACATATTCTTGTAACTGGAACCGACTCCGTTTCAGACTGGCCTTCCCACAAAGGGAGGGACCCATGTTCGACAGGTTTTCCGCCTACCAGCCGCAGTTGCTCAGCCTTCTGCGCATCGTCACCGGCCTTCTGTTCGTCTGCCATGGCACGGCCAAGGTGCTGGGCTTCCCCGCAATGGACGGCCTGCCGCCGCCCGGCCTGAGCCTGGCGGGCCTCTCAGGTCCGATCGAGCTGGTGCTCGGCACGCTCTTCCTGCTTGGCCTGTTCACCCGTCCCGTCGCCTTCCTCGCCGCCGGCTTCTGCGCCGTCGGCTATTGGGCGGTGCATGGAGTGCAGGGACCGATCCCGTTCCTGAACGGGGGTGAGACCATCGTCCTGTACTGCTTCGTCTTCCTGTACTTCGTCGCCGCCGGCCCGGGACCGTGGAGCGTCGACGCGGCGATCCGCAAGAGGGTCTAGCCGATCCGGACGCCCGTCATCGAGATCGAACCGCCCTCGATGACGTCGTTGAAGAAGCTGACGTCGTCACCCGGCAGGCGCTGGGCGGCGACGTACAGCAGCGGCAGGAAATGCTCGTCGGTGGGAACGCTCATCTGCGCGTCCTCGGCCAGACCGACCCAGTCGATCAGCGCCGCGTCGTCGCCACGCACCAGCGCCGCCTTGACCGCCTCGTTGAACTGGCTGGCCCAGGCGTAGGGCTCACCGCCCGCCCGCTTCCAGGTGCGCAGATTGTGCACGAAGTCGCCCGAGCCGGCGATCACGACACCCTCGTCGCGGAGGGCCGCCAGCTTGCGGGCCAGATCGAAATGATCGTGCGCGTCGAGCCGCCGGTCGAGCGACAGCTGAACGATCGGCACGTCCGCTTCGGGCCAGACATGCGCCAGCACCGACCAGGTCCCATGATCCAGTCCCCACTGGTGCGTGGGGGTCGCCCCGGTCAGGGCCGAGACCCGCGCGGCCAGATCTGGAGATCCCGGCGCAGGATACTGCATCGCGTGCAGTTCCGCCGGGAAGTTGCCGAAATCATGGATGGTTTCAGGCTTCGGCTGCGCCGTCACACCCAGCCCTTCGGTTTCCCAGTGGGCCGAGACCATGACCACGCCCTTCGGCTTGCCGAGCGCGCGGCCGAGTTCGCCCCACGCTTCGGCGTACGGCCCGCCGAGTGCGTTCATGGGCGATCCATGGCCGAAGAAGACGGCGGGCTGGCGGTTCATCCGAACAACTTCTTCGCCGTTTCGGCGACGTAGCGACCCTGCCAGCGGGCGCCTTCCAGTTCGTTGTCGCTGGGCATGCGTGAGCCGTCGCCGCCGGTGATGGTGGTCGCGCCATAGGGCGAACCGCCGGTGATCTCGTCCATTCGCTGCTGCCCGGCCCAGGCATAGGGCAGGCCGGCGACGACCATGCCGTGATGCAGCAGGGTCTGGATCAGGCCGATCAGGGTCGTCTCCTGCCCGCCGTGCTGGGTCGCGGTCGAGGAGAAGGCCGAGCCGACCTTGCCGACCAGCGCGCCCCGCGCCCACAGGCCGCCGGTCTGGTCGAGGAAGTTTCGCATCTGGGAGGCGGCCGTGCCGTAGCGCGTGCCTGCCCCGACGATGATGGCGTCATAGCCGGCCAGATCGTCGACGGCCGCGATCGGCGCCGCCTGATCCAGCTTGTAGCCGCTCTGCCGCGCCAGTTCCTCGGGCACCAGCTCCGGAACCCGTTTGATGTCGGCGGTCGCGCCCTCGACCTCCCGCACGCCTTGGGCGACAGCACGGGCCATCGCTTCGATATGGCCGTAGGTCGAATGATACAGGACGAGGATCTTGGGCATCGGGGACTCTCCGCTGGATGAGGTTGCGATTAGCAACAGCGTGTGTAGCGGATATGGGGTCCGCTGGCCGGCGGTCAAGTCGCGACGGTCAGGTTTTGATCCTGGGTCCCAGAGGACAAACGCGGTCGTAGAAGTCCGCCGGGGCCGGCGCCGCCTCCCCGTGCAGCAGCCGGAAGCGGTGTTCGACCACCATGGCCTGCTGCTCGATGTTCAGCCCGCCCCAGTCGCAGTCCATGCCGACCGGGTATTCGTAGGAGGCCGGCTTGTCGCCGGCGCGGAGCTTGCCGGTCAGCAGGTTCACACCCTGCTGCGCCTGCCAGACATGGGTGAGTTCGTGGACCAAGACGGCCTGTGTCCGCAGCGGCGCATCGGCGACGTCGGAGGGCAGCGTTCGTCGCGGCCAGACGATCCATTCGCGCCCGAACCAGCGGCCCGGCACGAAGGCGCGGTCGAACGGCCAGGGCGAGGGCAGGAAGCGGATGGCGTCGAGGCGCAGGGCGTCTCCGAAGGCCTCCTCCGCGAGGCCGCGCTCGCCGGGCGTCAGCGGCCGGATCACGGGGCCGCCGCGGCCGCCGCATAGCCGCCGGTGGGGCTGACCCACTCCCAGTGCCACGGCTCATAGACATAGGGCACGAAGCCGAAGCGTCCGGCGTTGCGCACCAGCCAGCGGTAGGTGTCGCTCCGGGTCATGTGCAGCCGGCTGGCGGGCGAGGTGTTGTCGACGCCCAGGCCGGGCGCCTGACCGACGTACAGGTCCACAGCCGTCCCCGTGCGGTGCGGCGAGCAGACGGCGCGGCGCAGGCCGTCGCAATTGCCCTGGGCGGCGCAGCGGGCGGCGTCGGCCTCCGGATCGCGGAAGCCCGAGAAAATCTGCAGCAGCTCCGGATTTTCCGCCACCTCCGGCACTTCGGCGCGGGCCGCGGCCACCAGCCGACGATAGGCCTCCAGCACGTCACGGCGCAGCAGCCGGGTCAGGCGGTCGGCGTGCTCCTCCGACTCGACCAGATAGCCGAGTTGGTACAGCGGCGGCGGCTCGGGGCATGGCTCCTCGCGCACGCGAGCCATGATGAAGGGCCGCCGCTCCTGCCAGACGCCACGAAAGGTCTGGAATGTCGCCTGATCGAACCAGCCCGTCGGCGGCAGGGCATGGGCGTACTGGAACTCGGCCAGCGCCTTGGCGAACACCGGCGATCCGGGCGCGCAGTCGGTGCCGAGTTCCTTCTGGATCAGCGGCAGATAGGTCTCCCAGCCCCATTCGGTCGGACCGAAGGGGGTCCATTCCAGCGAATAGTGGGAGATGGCGTTGGCGAGCGCCGGGGCGCCCCATTCGGTCGCGCCCACGTCGCAGACCTCGGCCGCGCCGGAGCGGTTCTGGGCGCGCGCCTGCCCCGCCCCCGCCGCGAGCAGCAAGGGCAGAACGGCCAGCAGGGTAAGGGCGGCGCGCCTGAACATCGCCCGATGGTGGCCCCAGCCGTGTGTCATCGGCAAGGCCCTTCGCCTGACGCGCGGATGGCGGCTCGTGCGGCTCGCGCACCGCCCGCAAAATCGGCATGGTGAAGCCACGGTCGACTCACGGCCGGATCGCCGGACGCCCGCATGACCGACGCCGCCCCCGCTCTTTCCGCGCCCCGCCGCAGCAACGCGGTGCTCGCCGCCTTCGCGGGGCCGTCGCTGCCGTTCGCGGCGCTGGGCCTGCCTCTGATCGTTCACCTGCCGACCTTCTTCGCGCGCAGCCTCGAACTTCCGCTCGCCTCGATCACGGCCATCTTCTTCATCGCGCGGATCCTCGACATCGGCGCCGATCCCTTCATCGGCATGTGGATCGACAAGACCCGGACCCGGATCGGCCGCTTCAAGCCGTGGATCATGGGCGGCGGACTGATGCTGATGATCGCGACCTGGCTCTGCTTCATGCCGCCGCCGGGCGCGGGCCTGCCGCTGCTCGCCGTCTGCCTGGTCGGCATCTACGTCGCGTTTTCGGTCGTCGTTCTGGCCCAGACCTCCTGGGCCGCCGTGCTGTCGTCGAACTACAACGAACGCAGCCGCGTCTATGGCTGGTGGCAGTTCGGCAATGTCGTCGGCATCCTGCTGGTCCTGCTGCTGCCCGTCATCGTGGCCGCAAGGGGCGGGACGGAGGCCGAAGGCGTCGCCGCCATGGGCCTGTTCATCATCGTCCTGCTGCCTGTGACCATCGCGGCGGCGGTGAAATTCGTCCCGGAGCCGCGGGTGGTCGGGGAATGCCACGCGACCCTCAAGGACTATTTCGCCTTCTTCAAACTGGCCTCGATCCGGCGGCTGATGCTGACCGATCTGCTGTACGGGCTCGCGCCCGGGATCACCGGCGCCCTGGCCCTGTTCTACTTCACCTCGGTCAAGGGCATGGACGGCGGTCAGGCCAACATCCTGATCTTCGCCTATTTCGCCGCCGGTCTTGTGGGCTCGCCGCTGTGGAGCTGGGCGGCGCTGCGGCTGGGCAAGCACCGGGCGCTGGCGGTGGCCGGACTGGTCTACGCGGCGGCCTATCTCGGCGTCTGGGCCGCGCCGGTCGGCTCGTTCCCGCTGGCCGTCGCCAGCATGCTGCTGGTCGGCCTGCCCTTCCCCGCCGGCCAGATCCTGATCCGCGCCATGATGGCCGACATCGGCGACGAGGAGCGGCTGGAGAGCGGCGAGGACCGATCGGCCATGCTGTTCGCCCTGATGACCCTCACCAACAAGCTGGGGACCGCCCTGTCGACCGTCGTGCTTCTGCCGCTGGCCTGGGTCGGGTTCCAGCAGGCGACCGGCGCGGTGAACACGCCCATGGCGCTGAACACCCTCAGCGGACTGTTCGTGATCCTGCCCATCGCGATGCTGATGGCCAGTTCGATGATCATCCGCCGCTTCCCCATCGACGAGGCTCGCCAGAAGGAGGTCCGGGCCGCTCTGGAGGCGCGCGACGCCGAGACCGCCGCCGTGCCTGCCGAGGCCGAACCGGCGTGACGCCCATCGACCGCCTCAACGCCATCATGGCGAAGCTGCGTGATCCCGTCGGAGGCTGTCCGTGGGACGTGGAGCAGACCTTCGCCACCATCGCGCCCTATACGCTGGAGGAGGCCTATGAAGTCGCCGACGCCATCGAGCGGGGCGACATGGACGAGCTCAGGTCGGAACTGGGCGACCTGCTGTTCCAGGTCGTTTTCCACGCCCGCATGGCCGAGGAACAGGGGCTGTTCGTCTTCGACGACGTCGCCAACGCCATCGCCGACAAGCTGGAACGCCGCCATCCGCACGTCTTCGGCGACGAGGCGGCGAAGCCTGACGGGGCCGCCCAGAAGGCGCGCTGGGAGGACATCAAGGCGGAGGAGCGCAAGTCCAAGGCGCAGCACGGCGTGCTCGACGACGTGCCGGTCGGTCTTCCGGCGCTGGCCCGCGCCGCCAAGCTGACCAAGCGGGCGGCCCGGGTGGGCTTCGACTGGCCCTCGACCGACGAGGTTTTCGACAAGCTGCACGAGGAAGTGGCCGAGCTCCGCGCCGAGATCGCCGCCGGGGACCTCGACAAGGCGCGGGACGAGATGGGCGACCTGTTGTTCGTGGTCGCCAACCTTGCGCGCAAACTGGGGGTCGAGCCGGAGGATGCGCTGCGTGGGGCGAACGCGAAATTCGTGCGGCGGTTCGGGTTTATCGAGGCGGAATTGGCGAAGGACGGGCGGGGGCCGGAGCAGAGCGATCTGGCCGAGATGGACGGTCTGTGGGACGCGGCGAAGGCGAGCGAAAGAGCGTCGTAGAGCCGACTTCCGGTCGAACCTTCTGGCTGATGCGGTCGCCCTTGAGCGGCGCACTGGCTGACCCCTCCACCATGCTTCGCATGGTCCCCCTCCCCGTCTTTGACGGGGAGGAGACGGCGCGACTACGCGCCAAACTGCCGCTCGAACCGACCCAGCGCCGCGGGGTGCAGCCGGACCACCACATGCATCCGGCCCTCGTCGTCCGTCTCGCGGCCGGTGACCCGCCCGTTTTCGTAGAGCCAGGCCAGCGCCTCGCCCTGTGACGGATCGAGCGTCAGCTCCGTCTCCGGGTCGTCGTCGATCAGTCCCGCGATGGTCTCCCGCAGGGGCTCGATCCCCTCCCCGGTCCAGGCGGAGACCGCCACGGCCTTGCCCTGGTCCCGCAGCCGCTCGGCCTGACCGAGCACCGCCTCGCGCGCCTCGGCGTCCAGCAGGTCGATCTTGTTCCAGACCTCCAGCACCCGGCGGACCTTGCCCTCCGGCGTCTCGATCTGCTCCAGCACCGCCTCGACGTCCTTGCGCTGGGCCTCGCTGTCGGCGGAGGCGATGTCGCGAACGTGCAGGATCAGGTCGGCCTCGCCGACCTCCTCCAGGGTGGCGCGGAAGCTCTCGACCAGTTCGTGCGGCAGGTCGGAGATGAAGCCGACGGTGTCGGCCACGATGGCCGGCCGGCCCTGCGGCAGGCGGATGGTGCGCTGGGTGGTGTCGAGCGTGGCGAACAGCAGGTCCTTGGCGAAGACCTCGGAGCCCGTCAGCCGGTTGAACAGCGTCGACTTGCCGGCATTGGTGTAGCCGACCAGCGCCACCGTCGGGAACGGGACCTTCTGGCGCTGTTTGCGGTGCAGGCCGCGGGTGCGGCGCACCTCCTCCAACTCGGCCTTCAGCTTGACGATCCGGTCGGCGATCAGACGCCGGTCGAGTTCGATCTGGGTTTCGCCTGGGCCGCCGGTCGAGCCGGTGCCGCCGCGCTGGCGTTCGAGGTGGGTCCAGGTCCGGACCAGCCGCGAGCGCTCATAGTCGAGCCGCGCCAGTTCGACCTGTAGCCGGCCCTCCTTGGTGCGCGCCCGGCGGCCGAAGATTTCGAGGATCAGGCCGGTGCGGTCGATGACCTTGCACTCCCAGGCCTTCTCCAGATTGCGCTGCTGCACCGGCGACAGATCGTCGTCGACCACCACGGCCTCGGCCTCGGCGGCGCGGACCAGAGCGGCCAGTTCATCGACCTTGCCGGAGCCGAACAGGGTCGCGGGCGTGGGCTTGCGCACCCGCACGATTTCCTCGCCGCGCACGTCGAGGTCCAGCGCCCGGGCGAGGCCGACCGCCTCCTCCAGACGTTCTTCGGCGGCCCGCGAGCTCTCGCTGCGGCCGTCGGGGTGGATGACGAGGGCCCGGATCAGCGGGACGGCGTGGTCGATCAGTTGGCTGGCCAAGTGTGGGAAGTTCGCTTTCGTGTTCGGGAACGGGCGTCCGGAGGATCAACCGCCGGACTCGCCATTCGATCCGATGTCGACCGGATCGTGCAGAGATAGTGAGCCGCGCCCGGTTTTGAAGCGGCTCAGTCCTCGTCGGCGTCCGGCTCGTACAGCTGCACCGGAGCCGAGGGCATGATCGTCGAGATGGCGTGTTTGTAGACCAGCTGCGACTGGCCATCGCGGCGCAGCAGCACACAGAAGTTGTCGAACCAGGTCACGATGCCCTGCAGCTTCACGCCGTTGACGAGGAAGATGGTCAGCGGCGTCTTGGTCTTGCGGACGCTGTTGAGGAACGTGTCCTGAAGGTTCTTGGACTTGTCTTGCGACATGGCAGGTTCAGCCTGTTCTTGATTGTTGCGCCGGCCGTGGGAGCGGTCGGGACCGGATCGAGCGCCCGGTCCGTCACCTTAGCCACCCCGCCCGCGAGGCCGCAACGTCTAGATGGCGTCGCGTCGGGCCTGATCGAGATACAGTTCGCGCAGGCGGGTCGCGACCGGGCCCGGCCTGCCGTCGCCGATCTTCGCGCCGTCGATCGACACCGCCGGCATCACGAAGCCGCTGGCCGAGGTGTAGAAGGCCTCGCGCGCCCGCTTGGCCTCGTCGACTGAAAAGGCCCGCTCCTCGATCTCCAGCCCCTCCTCGGCCGCCATCTTCAGCACGGCCGCGCGGGTGATGCCGTGCAGGATGTTCGACTGCGGATCGCGCGTGCGCAGCTTGCCGGCCTCGTCCACGATCCAGGCGTTGGTCGAGGAGCCCTCGGTGATCAGACCCATCTCGTCCACCATCCAGGCCTCGGCCGCGCCGCGTTCCTTCGCCGCCTGCTTGGCCAGCACATTGGGCAGCAGGCCGACGGTCTTGATGTCGCAACGGCCCCAGCGGATATCCGGGTGGGTGATGACGGCCACGCCCTTCGCGGCCGCCGTATTGCCCTTCGACAGCGGCAGGGTGCGCGCCGTCACGATCACGCTGGGCGGCGTGCCCTCGGCCGGGAACGGATGATCCCGCCGCGCCGTGCCGCGCGTCACCTGGATGTAGACCAGCCCCTCGCGCACGCGGTTGCGGCGCACCGTCTCCTTCAGCACCCGCTCCAGCGCCTCGCGGGTCATCGGGATCGGGATGCGGAGCTCGTTCAGGCTGCGGTGAAGCCGCGTCATGTGGCCGTCGAAGTCCGCCAGCCGCCCCTCGAACACCGACCAGACCTCATAGACCCCGTCGGCGAACTGGAACCCGCGATCCTCGACATGGACCGTGGCCTCGCCATGCGGGCGGTAGGTTCCGTTGACGTAGGCGACGCGGCTCATGCCTCGACGATCCCCTCTTCTTCGTCGTCGATCACGCCGCGCGCCGGCGATACGCCCAGCGACTTGAGCTTCCGGTGCAGGGCCGACCGCTCCATGCCGATAAAGGCCGCGGTGCGCGAGATGTTGCCGCCGAAGCGCATGATCTGCGCCGCCAGATATTCGCGCTCGAACACCTCGCGGGCTTCGCGCAGCGGCAGGGCGATGATCCGCTCGGCGCCCAGCGAGCCGCTGGAACCGGCGCTGGTCGCCTCCTGCGGCAGGGCGTCGGCGCCGATGGGATCGTTCGGATCCCCCGTGGCGAGGATCAGCAGCCGCTCGACGTTGTTCCTCAGCTGACGGACGTTGCCGGGCCAGGGATGGACCTGCAGCACGGCGATGGCGTCGTCGCCCAGCCGCCGCCGGGGCAGGCCCTGCGATACGGCCAGGGTCTCGATGAAATAGTCGACCAGTTCCTGGATGTCCTCGCGCCGCTCCGACAGCGGCGGCACCCGGATCGGCACCACGTTCAGCCGGTGGAACAGGTCTTCGCGGAACCGTCCTTCGGTGATCTCCTGCTTCAGGTCGCGCGAGGTCGAGGTGACCACGCGCACATCGACCTGCACGTCCTGTTCGCCGCCGACCCGGCGGAAGCGCTGCTCGACCAGCACGCGGAGGATGCGGCTCTGGCTCTCGCGCGGCATGTCGCCGACGTCGTCCAGATAGAGGGTGCCGTTATGCGCCCGTTCGAACACGCCGATCTTGCTCGGGCGGCCGTCCTGGCCTTCCTCGCCGAACAGTTCGAGGTCCAGCCGCTCGGGCGTCATGCCCGCCGCCGCGATGGCCACGAACTCGCCGCGCGCACGGGCGCTGGCCTCGTGGATTTGACGTGCGACCAGCTCCTTGCCGCTGCCCGGGGGACCCGAGATCAGGACCCGGCTGTTCGCCGGCGCGACCTTGGCGATGGTGCTGCGCAGGGTCTGCGCCGCCGCCGAGCGGCCAATGAAGCCGGTCGGAGCCGCCACCTGCGCCCGCAGGCGCCGGTTCTCGCGCTTCAGCGACGATGTTTCCAGCGCCCGTTGAACAACCACGACCAACCGGTCGGATTTGAAGGGCTTTTCGATAAAATCATAGGCGCCGCGCTGAAGCGCCGTGACCGCCGTCTCGATATTGCCGTGGCCTGAGATCATCACCACGGGCAGGTCGGGATCCAGCTCCTTGATGACGTCCAGCAGCTCCAGTCCGTCCAGGCCCCCGCCCTGCATCCAGATGTCCAGCAGCGCCAGCGACGGCTTGCGCGCCCGGATCGCGGCCAGGGCCTCGTCGGAGTTGGACGCCACCCGAACGGCATGGCCCTCGTCCTCGAGCAGGCCTGAGACCAGCTCGCGGATGTCGGCCTCGTCGTCGACGACCAGAATATCGGCTCCCGTGGATCGCATATCGCCTCGCTATCCGTCCGCCGCGACGGCGGGCGCTTTGGACGCCGCGGCGTCCTTGCCCCCGGCCGCGGCCGCTTGCTGTGGTGATTTCAGGGGGAAGACCAGGCACACCCGGGCCCCGGTCAGATGTTCGGCGTCGGCCAGCTTCAGCTCGCCGCCGTGTTCCTCGCAGATGCGTTTGACGATCGCGAGGCCCAGCCCGGTGCCCTTCTCGCGGGTCGTCACATAGGGCTCGGTCAGGCGATCCCGGTCCTTCGCCGGCAGGCCGACGCCGTCGTCCTCGATGACGAAGGTGGCGAAGCCGTCCTCGACCGAAAGCCGGGCCGAGACGCCGGGCCGCTGCCCGTCCTCCGGCTTGGGGGCGATAGCCCGCCGGGCGGCAACCGCCTCGCCGGCGTTCTTCAGGATGTTGGTCAGCGCCTGACCGACCATCCGCCCGTCGGCGTGCAGTACGGCCGCCGGCAGGGGTTCGATCAGCTCGACGCCGATATCCGGCGCCGCCACGCGCTGGGCGAACACCGCCTCGCGCAACAGTTCCGCCGGATTCTCGGCAGTGAAGCGCGGCGCCGGCATGCGGGCGAAGGACGAGAATTCATCGACCATCCTGCCGATGTCCCCGACCTGGCGGATGATGGTCTCGGTGCAGCGGTCGAACACCTCGACGTCGTTGCCGACCTGTTTGCGGTAGCGGCGGCGCAGACGCTCCGCCGAGAGCTGGATCGGGGTCAGCGGGTTCTTGATCTCGTGGGCGATGCGCCGGGCCACATCGCGCCAGGCGGCGTTGCGCTGGGCCGTGACGAGACGGGTGATGTCGTCGAAGGTCAGCACCATTTCGCCGCCGACGCCGCCCTCGATCCGGACCCGCAGGCGACGCGTCTCGCCGCCCCGGCTGACGTCGATCTCCTCCTCGATGTGAGCCTCGGCGCGTCCGGCGAGTTCGCTGAGCTCCGGCGCCGCCTCGCCGAGCGGCCGGCCGATGATCTCGGCGTCCGACAGGCCGAGCAGTTCGACCGCGCTGTCGTTGATGGCCGAGACCCGCCTGCGCCGGTCGACGCCGATCACGCCCGCCGACACGCCGGACAGCACGGTTTCGATGAAGCGCGACCGACCGGTGGCCTCCTCGCTGGCCGCCCTGAGCGCCGCCTGCTGAGCCTCGAGATCCCCCGTCATCCGGTTGAAGGCCGCGGTCAAGGTCTTGATCTCGCCGGGACCGTCCTCGTCTTCGACGCGTGCGGTCAGATCGCCACCCGCCACGCGATCCGCCGCCTCGACGAGCCGTCCGATCGGCGCCGAAATGGCGCTGGCAGCCGACATGCCCAGCCAGATGGCGCCGACCAGCACCAGCAGAGCCGTCTCGATATAGCTGAGCGCGAAGGCGGCCTGAATCCGGTCGCGGCTCTCACGCGCTTCGCGATAGGCGACGATCGATTCCTCTCCGTTGCGCATCTGCGCGATCAGGCCCGGTTGCAGCGGCCGAACCAGATAGAGGTAGGCGTCGCCATAGGCCGGGAGCACCGCCAGCGAGCGGACGGTGTCCGGGTTTTCGGTGACCTGCTGGGGCGGTTCGCCGCCTTCCGCGGCGGCCTCGAGAACCGCTCGTGGCGGGGCGACGTAGGGCGGGGCTCCCGCCGTCTCGCCGCTGGCCAGAACTTCTCCGTCGGGTCCAAGGATATAGATGGCGGGATAGCCGAACAGATCGGCGATCTGTGTCAGGGCGTCCGAAAACTGGATCTGGTTTCCGAACAGGCCGCGAACGCCGCCCAGTTGCTCGGCGATGACCCCGAGGTCTCCGTCCATCTCGGCCGAGACGTCGGCCAGATAGGCCTCGCCAATCCGGGCTCCGTTGTCGACGGCCGACTTGACGTTGTCGCTGAACCACTGGTCCACGCCACGGTTGACGAGCACCCCGAACACCAAGGCGATCAGGATGGCCGGCACCAGCGCCACCATCGAAAAAAGGGTGACGAACCTCAGGTGCAGCCTCGCACCCGCATGGGTGCGCCGTCTGAACAGCGAGAACACCCGTCGTCCGACGACGAGCGCCAGCGCGCCGATGAGCAACAGGTTGACCGCCAGAATGACCAGCACGGCCTGACTGGCCATGCCGCGCGCGCCCTCGCCCGTCGAACCCGGCGCCACCGCCACCAGCCAGATGGCGGCGACCGTGATCAGGAAGGCGATGGTGTAGGCGATCAGGAAGGTGTTGCGCCGGCGCTCCTCGGACCAGCCGGCGAACCAGCGCGCCGGTCCCCTTGGCGGGGCGGCGTCGGGTTCGGCTGCCGAGGAGGGCGTGTCCGTCATGCCGCTCCAGCTTCGGCGAACTGTGGCTCAATATCAACAACGGAGTTGCCTGAAAGCGTCACTGGCCGCCAGAGCTCGGCCAGCGCCGGCTCGACCTGGTCCGGCTCGTCGAGCCGGCACAGCCGGGCCTTGGCCGCCCGCCGGTCCAGAGGATCCGCCGGCCACGGCGCCTGCTCGACATACCAGCCGAGGTGTTTGCGGAACATCTTCAGCCCCAGCGGCAGGCCGTAGAAGGCCACCGACGCCTGCAGATGCTCCACCACGATCGCCAGCCGAGCCTCCGCGTCGGGCTCTTCCAGCACGGTTCCGTCCGCCAGTGCGCGCTCCAGATGCGCGGCGAGCCACGGCCGCCCGTAGACGCCACGCCCAAGCATCAGCGCGTCCGCACCAGACCGGGCGAGCGCATCCCGTGCATCGGCCGCCGTGACGATGTCGCCGTTGACGATCACCGGCACGGTCACGGCCGCCTTGACCTCGCCGACCGCCGTCCAGTCCGCGACGCCCGTGTAGAACTGCTGCCGCGTCCGCCCGTGCACCGTCACCGCCTTGACGCCCAACCCCTCGGCCCGCCGCGCCAGCTCCGGCGCATTGCGGCTGGCGTCGTCCCAGCCCAGCCGCATCTTGACCGTGACAGGGCGGCTGGTGGCGTTCACCGCCGCCTCCATCAGGCGACAGGCCAGGTCCGGCGTCCGCATCAGAGCCGAGCCGCAGGCCGCGCCCGTGACCTCCTTGGCCGGGCAGCCGAAATTCAGGTCGATGATGTCAGCCCCGGCCCGCTCGGCCATCCGCGCGCCCTCGGCCATGGAGGCGGGATCGCGCCCGACCAGCTGGATCACCGTCAGGGGCAGGCCCTCGCCGACGGCGGCGCGACGAACCACGTCCGGCCGCGCCCGCGCCAGTTCGGCTGCCGCGACCATCTCGGTGGCGACATAGGCGGCGCCCAGACGGCTGGCGAGCCGCCGGAACGGCAGGTCGGTGATGCCGGTCATGGGCGCGGTCAGCACCCGTCCGGGCACCCACACATCGCCGATCTGAATGCCTGCAGCCATCGGCTCCTTACCGCCGCTCAAGCTCCTCTCGTCAAGCACGACGGCGGCGATTAGAAGGCCGGGATGACTTCACCCCTTCCCGCCTTCGCCGCCATCGTGGTCGCCGCCGGCTCAGGCTCCCGCGCCGGCGGGGCCAAGCAGTGGCGGATGCTGGGCGGCAAGCCGGTGATCCGCTGGTCGGTGGAGGCGCTGCTGACGGCGGGCGCCGAGGACCTCGTGGTCGTGGTCCCGCCGGGCGCAGACGCCGAGGCGGCGGAGGCCTTGTCGGGTCTTTCCGGCTGGCGGCTGGCGCAGGGCGGCCCGACCCGGGCCGACTCAGTGAAGAGCGGTCTGGCGATCCTCGGCGGCCCCGGCGAGCGGCCGGTGCTCGTGCACGACGCCGCGCGCCCGCTGCTGTCCGCCGCGGTCATCACGCGGACGCTGGAGGCGCTCGCGGACGCGGACGGCGCCCTCCCCGCCCTCGCCGTCGCCGACAGTCTGCGTCGCGGAGCCGATGGCCTCATGGCCGATCCGGTCGAGCGTGACGGCCTCTGGCGCGCCCAGACACCTCAGGCGTTCCGGTATCGAACCATTGTCGACGCCTATGCCGCCTGGCCCGCCGACGAAGCCGCGACCGATGAAGCCACCGTCGTCCAGCGCGCCGGCGGCAGGGTGCGCCTTGTCGAGGGCGATCCCCGCCTCATGAAACTGACCTTCCCGGAGGATTTCGCCATGGCCGAGGCCCTGATCCCGCATCAGATCCGTGTCGGCCAGGGCTTCGACGCCCACCGCTGGGGGCCGGGATCCTCCGTCTGGCTGTGCGGTGTCGAGATCGCCCACGACCAGACCCTGATCGGCCATTCCGACGCGGACGCGGGCCTGCACGCGCTGACCGACGCGGTTCTGGGCGCCATGGGCGACGGCGACATCGGCGATCACTTCCCGCCGACCGATCCGCAGTGGAAGGGCGCCTCGTCGGACCGCTTTCTCGCGCACGCTGTCGAGCGGCTGCACGCGCGCGGCGGCCGGCTGATCAATGTCGACGTCACCTTGATCTGCGAGCGGCCCAAGGTGAAGCCGCACCGTCAGGCGATGCGGGAACGGCTCGCCGCCCTGCTGTCGCTCCCGCTCGACGCCGTCAGCGTCAAGGCCACCACGACCGAGGCCATGGGCTTCACCGGCCGCGGCGAGGGCCTCGCCGCCCAGGCGATCGCGACGATCGACCTGCAGGCCTGACCTAGTACGGCCGCTCCGGCGGTGGGCGGAAGGCGCGCCACAGCGAGCCGAACAGGTTCACATAGTCGTCGGTCCAGGGCCGCACCGTCGTCTCAGGCGACGCCGACCAGTCCGGATTGGCCCGGAAGTCGGCCAGTCCCTGCTCGGTGGGCGAGATGACCAGCGCCTCCGTGGAGGCGATGGCCATGTCCGGCATGGCGCCGCTTCTTTCCTGGTACAGGTTGTGCAGGCTCGGCTTGCCCAGGGTCTTCGCCGCGGCGATAGCCGGCAAGGTGATGTCGAGGTTGCGGTTCGACAGGTGCAGCAGCACCACGCCGTTGGGCTTCAGGAGCTTCAGATAGCCTTCGATGGCCTCGACCGTGAGCAGGTGCGTCGGCACCGCGTCGGAAGAGAAGGCGTCGATGATCAGCAGGTCGTACGATCCGGGCCGCTCCCGGTTCAGCGTCAGCCGTGCGTCGCCCAGCACCGTCCGGATTTCGCCCGCGGCGCAGTTCGAGATGTAGGTGAACCAGCGCGGATCGCGCGACATCCGGTCCACCATCGGGTCGATCTCGAAGAAGGTCAGGGTGTCCCCGGCCCGCTTGTATGCCGCCATGGCGCCCGAGCCCTGACCGACCACGCCGATGTTCGCCGGTCCCCGCGCCCCCACGATCGTCGCGGCCTGCCCGATCGGCGTCATCGGGTGGTAATAGAGGGTCGGCTCGCAGTCGAAGCGGGCGTCGCGGGCCTGCGCTCCGTGCAGGGTGGTGCCGTGCATCAGGACGTGAACGTCGCCGCCCATCCGTTGGTCGTTGATCTTCGCCACCCGCATCACGCCGAAGAAGCTGCGCTCCGAATAGCTCCAGTCGTAGATGCGGACGACGTACTGGGACGACAGGGCGATCATCGCCAGTATGCCGACGAAGGCCAGCGCGCGGTCCCTCAGCAGGAAGGCGCAGATCGCCACCGGGCCGAGAATCCACAGCGCCAGCTGGTCCACGCCGAACGGGGAGATGTCGTAGAATTTCGCGCGCGCGGCGTCGTCATAGGTCAGCCAGGCCGACAGCAGCACGGGCAGCAGCGCGAACACGGCCGCGGCGACCAGCGCGCCCTTCTCTTCCGCGCGCAGCGGTCCCTTGCCCCATGGCCGGGCAAGGCCGACCAGCACCAGCACCAGAGGATACTCCCAGACCATGTTGAAGATCACGGGAGCCAGCAGCGCCGTGAACGCTCCGCCGACGACCCCGCCGACCGAGAGCAGCAGGTAGAATTCGGTCAGACGGTCAGGCGGCGGGCGCCGAGCCGCCAGCGTCTGGTGGCACATCAGGGCGGCGAAGAAGAAGGCGAGGATGTGCACCGTGAAGGCGATCGGCCATTCCAGGGTGCGGAAGGCGACCAGCAGCACGCACACCGCCCCGATCGCGCCCTGTATCGGCAGGGTGATCGGCAGCGGGATCCACGGCCGGGCCTGGAAGGCGATGACGAAGGTCAGGAGATACAGCGCCAGCGGAATGACCCACAGGAAGGGCGCGGAGGCCACATCGGTCGACAGATGGGTGGTCACCCCCATCATCAGGCTGGACGGCGCGGCGGCGAGGAGGACCAGAATCCCCTTCTCGCGCCACGGGATCGGGGCGGTCGACGCCAGCTGCGCCGGTTCGGCCTCGCGGTCCAGACGCCTGCGCCAGACCACGAAGGCGAGCGTAGCCACCATCAGCACGAAGATCACATAGCCGCCGCTCCAGCCGAACCAGCCGCGCTGTCCGGTCAGGGTGGTCAGCGGCTCGATCAGTACGGGATAGGACAGCAGGGCAAGGAAGCTGCCGAGGTTCGACGCCGCATAGAGGACGTAGGGGTTCTTCCCGTCGGGATAGCCCGCCCGCACCCGCGCGAACCAAGCCTGCAACAGGGGCGCGGTCGCGGACAGGACCGCGAACGGCGCGCCCACGGACAGGGCCAGGGTGGCGAGCAGCCAGCCGATCGGCGCGTTCGGGTCGGGATCGCCGAGCCAGCCGTTGATGTGCAGCGGCAGGAACAGGGCAGCAATCAGCAGCAGCACCAGATGGATGGCCACCTGTAGCTTGATCGATCCGACCTGCTGCAGCAGGTGGGCGTAAAGGTAGCCGCCGAGCAGCGCCGCCTGGAAGAACACCATGGCCGTGTTCCAGACCGCCGGAGATCCGCCCAGCATCGGCAGGACCAGCTTGGTCACCATGGGCTGGACCACGAACACCAGCGAGGCCGAGGTGAAGATCGCCAGCGCAAACAGCAGCGGCGTCAGCCGGTCCGCGGGCCGCGCCGGATCTGTCGTGACGCCCGACCCGAGACCGGACTCGCCAGTGGTGTCGCTCATGCCCGCCCCGTATGCTGGCGCCGTCTCCGGGCGCATCGCGCCACACTGGACCGACTCGCAGCCGCTTCGGAAGGCCCCGCTTCATGTTTCCCGACGACATCGACAGCCTCGCCCGTGAGGTTATCCGGGCCGCCACGGCCCGCGGTCTGAAGGTCGCCACGGCCGAGAGCTGCACCGGCGGTCTCGTCAGCGGCGCCCTGACGGGCGTGGCCGGGTCGTCCGCCGTCGTCGATCGCGGCTTCGTCACCTACAGCAACGCCGCCAAGGCCGATCTGCTTGGCGTACCCGGCGCCTTGATCGAAAGTCACGGCGCGGTTTCGGAGCCGGTGGCGCGCGCCATGGCCGAGGGCGCCGTCGCCCGCTCGGCGGCGCGGGTGTCGGTCGCGGTGACCGGCATTGCGGGACCCGGCGGCGGCTCGCCTGACAAACCCGTCGGCCTCGTGCATTTCGCGGCGGCGGGACCGGCCGGGCTGATTCATGTCGAGCGCCGCTTCGGCGACATCGGCCGCGAGGGCGTCAGGCTGGCCAGCGTCCGCGTGGCCCTGACGCTTCTGCTCAACCGGATCGCAGCATGATCGTCGACGCCCGGGGACATCGCTGCCCGACGCCCAGCCTCAGACTGCAGAAGGCCATGCGCTCGGCGGAACCGGGCGCGCGCCTGACCCTGCTGGCGACCGATCCGATGGCGCGCATCGACGTGCCGCATCTACTGGCCGGGATGGGGGGACGGGTGCTCTCGATCGAGGAGAGCGATGGCGTCCTGACTATCGCCGTCGAGACGCCCGCCGCTCGGACAGGCTGACGACCGATTCCGGCAAGGGATCGGCGGGCTCGAGCTCCGGCGCGCCGCTGGACCGCTGCAGGATTTCCATCTCGGTGGCGAAGGCCCCGCCGTAGAAGATGGCGTTGACGTTCCACGACAGCCAGATGAGCAGCACGACGATGGCGCCGACCGAGCCGTAGGTCGCGCCCAGAGGAGCGATCTGCTCGACATAGATGGCGCACAGCCAGGACGAGATGGTCGACATCACCGTCGCCACCACCCCGCCGACGATCGCGGGGAACCACGCCACCGGCGTCCGGTGGGACATGGCGTAGCGGTAGAGCGAGGTCAGGCCGACAGCGAGGCCCAGCGCCGGCCACAGGCCCACGAAGGCCGCGCCGATGCCGCCGGGCTCCGCCACCGCGCCGGGGCCGGTGTGCTCCAGCAGGCGCGAGGTCACCACGGCGCCCGAAACGATCGTGAACAGGGCGAAGGCGAACAGGGCGACGAAGAAGGCCAGCAGGTTGAATTTCAGGAACCCGTGCGGCTCGGTCTCGTCATGGATCAGGTTCAGACCCGCCAGCAAGGCCTTGAATCCACGATGCGCCGCATAACCGCCGATGATCAGGGCGAAGCCGCTCTGGGCCGACACGGTCCGGGCCGAGGCGTTGGCCAGCCGGTCGATCTCGGTCATGAATATGGCGCGCGCCGCGTGCGGCATGACGTCGGCGAGGGCGGCCGCCTGTTCGCTAACCTGACCGATCGACAGCACGGCCTTGTAGAACCCGATCAGGATGGCGATGGCCGGAAACACCGCCAGCAGGGCGAAGAAGGACACGCCGCCCGTATAGAGCATCACGTCGCGGCCCCAGCTGCGCGTGAACGCCTTGACCGCCAGACGCCCCCACAGCGCCGGTCTCGCCCAGCGCACCGCCTCCGTCATATCCGTCTTCGCCTGCAAACCCCTGCCCCGTCAGCCTCGGATGCCGTTCCTTTACCGTAATTCGAGGCTGGGGAAAGGATGGCCGCGCCGGTTGCCTCGCGGCGGCGACCCTCGCTATGGTCCGCCGGCTTGAGAGCGCGGCCCGGGTGGGGGGCTGCTGGAGACATCGCCTTGACTTCCGATCCGCGCATTCTGGTCGTCGCGCCCGATGACGACCTGATCGGGTCCCTGTGCCAGGGACTGGACGCGCTGGGCTGGCGCACAGTCACGGCGCGCTCGCTGGCCGGCGCGGTTCAGGTTCTGATCGACTGGCCGCTGGAAACCGTCATCGTCGACGCGCGGATGCCCGGCGCGGTCGACGGGATCGCCGCGCTTCGGCAGACGGTGTCGCCACGCAAGCTGCCGGTCATGGCCATTGGGCCGGAGGCCGTCGACTGGCCCGTGGGCGTCGCCGACATCGCCATGTCCGGACCGCCTCACGCCGCCCAGGCCGCCCTGCGTCTCGAGAACCTCGTCCGCGCCGCCATCGCCGAGGAGGAGGTGTCGCTTCGGGAAGCGACCTTCGCCGCTCGCGGCGAGCCCCTGCCCTCGACCGACGAAGACCCCGCGCCGCTGCGCGTGCTCGCCGCCGGCAAGCCGGATCGGCACTTCCTCGCCCTGTCCAACGCCCTGTCGGATCGGGGCTGCGAGGTCGTGGCCGCGCCGACCCCCTACACCGCCTTCGACTATCTGCACGAGCGCCCGTTCGACGCCGCCGTGCTCTGGGGCGCCGAGGACCACGCCCCCGCCCTGTCCATCGCCTCGGGCATGAAGCGGAACACGCGGCTCTATCACATCCCCGCCGTCCTCTATCTGCGTGGATCGGGCGAAATAAACCTGTCGGAGCTCTACAACCGTGGCTTCGCCGACGTCGCCGCCGCCGACACGCCCGAGGAAGAGACCGCCGAACGGATCGTCGCCCTGGCGCGGCATCACCGCCGGCACGTCGCCATCCGCAAGGCGCTGGAGAGCGCCCGCGGCTCGGGCCTGACGGATCCCGCCACCGGCCTGTTCACGCCCGAACTGTTCGCAAGCCACCTCGCGCGCGTCGCCGAGGGCGCCCGCCTGCGCCGGCGTCCCCTCTCCGTCGTCGTGCTGCGCGTGGCGGAAACGCCCGCCGTGCACCAGGCACGTAACGGCGGCTGGCTGGACCGCGCCCTCCCCCAGATCGGCGCCATGGTCTCGCGCCTGATCCGCACCGAGGACACCGCCGCGCGCCTGTCGGCCGACGTCTTCGCCCTCGCCCTGCCCGCCACCCGCGGTCCCTCCGGCCGCGTCGCGGCTGACCGCATCGCCGCCGTGATCGGCTGCACCGCCTTCGACGCCGGCGTCGACCGGTCGCCCTTCGTGGTCGAGTTCGAGGTGGGCGTGGCGGAAGTCGGCCCCGGCGAATCGCCGGCCGCCGTGCTGGAACGCGCTTCGAGGGACATCCGGCCTTCCCTCTGACGCCCATTTGACAATTCTAGCTGTCTAATGCAGGTTCGGGCCATGACGGCGCGTCCCTCAGCCCTGCTCGATGATCTCGACACCGCCCTGCTGGCGATGGCGCCGATCCGCCGGCGCATTCTGGCGGCCCTCGTGGAGCCCGCCTCCGCCGCCGGTCTGGCCGAGCAGCTCGACATGCCGCGCCAGAAGATCGGCCATCATCTGCGGGCGCTCGAAACCGCCGGCCTCGTCCGCCTCGCCGGCGAACGGAAGAAGCGCGGCTTCACCGAACGTCTGTTCGTGGCCGCGGGGCAGTATGTACTCGACCCTGCCCTGCTGCAGTCGCCGCCCGCCCCCGACGCCGTCGAGGCGCAGGACCGGCATGCCGCCGATCACCTGATCTCCACCGCCTCCGCCATGGTCCGCGACGTCGCCCGGATGCGGCAGGCGGCCGAGGCCGAGGGCGCCCGCCTGTTGACCCTGACGGTCGAGGCCGACGTCAGTTTCGCCACGCCCGCCGACTTCGACGCCTTCACGGAGGAGGTGGCCGAGGCGGTCGCCGCCCTCGCGCGCAAATACTCGGCCGCCTCCGGGCGCCGCTACCGTCTCACCGCCGCCGCCCACCCGGCCGTGGCCAAAGCCGCCCTGACGAGGAACTGACCACCATGACCGACGCCGCAGCCGACAAGCCCATGGAAGACCACGTCCTCGTCGAGGTCACCGTCCCCGCCCCGGCCGACGCCGTCTGGGCCGCTCTCCGCGATCCGAAGAAGATCAAGGACTGGTTCGGCTGGGAGACGGATTCCCTCGACGACGAAATCGACTACATCTTCGTCGCCAACGCCGTGGCCGACGACGCGCGCCGCGTGGTCAGCTTCCCGGGCGTCAACGACCGCTACGAGGTCGAGGCGCGGGGCGACGCCAGCGTCGTGCGCGTGGTCCGTTCCGCCCCCGCCGGCGACTGGTCCGATGTCTTCGACGGCATGATCGAGGGCTGGGTGTCCTTCACCTGGCAACTGGCCTTCGCCTTCGCCCGTCATCCGGATCAGCGGCGCCGCACGATCTTCTTCTCGGGCCCGCCGCGCGCGGACCGGCTCGGTCGCTCGCTGCTGGGCCTCGACGCCGCGCCCGCCGCGGGGGAGCCATGGGCGGGGCAGGTCGGGCCCGACACCTCCGCGGGGCAGGTCTGGTTCACGGCGCGTCACCAGTTGGGCGTCACCGTCGACGCCTGGGGTGACGGCCTGCTGGTCGTGGTCGATCAGCCCGGCAGCGAGAAGAAGCCGACCGGCTCGACCATGCTCACCCTGACCACCTATGGCCTGTCGGAGGGCGCGCTGGCCGAACTGCAGGCGCGCTGGCAGGCCTGGTGGGACGAGCGGTTCGAGACCGTCGCCCCGGGCTGCTAGGCGGCGCCCGCCACACGCGCCAGATCGGCCGTGATCCGCTCGGCGACCTTCAGCCGGTCCTCCGGCGTGTCCCAGTCGCCCTTGACCACGATCTTCTGGTCCGGCCGGATCTTCCAGAAGGCGTGGTTCTTCTGGATCAGCCCGACCAGCCCCTGCGGATTGGGGAAGCTGTTGTCGCGCAGCGTCAGCACGGCGCCCTTGGGCCCGATGTCGATCCGCTCGATACAGGCCGTCTTGCAGTTGGCCTTGATGCCGACGATGCGCAGCAGCTGCTTGGCCTCGTCCGGCAGCGGTCCGAACCGGTCGATCAGCTCGGCGGCCAGCGCCTCACGGCTCTCGTTGTTTTCCGCGTCCGACAGGCGGCGATACAGGCTCAGCCGCACGTTCAGGTCCGGCACATACTCTTCCGGGATCAGCACCGCGGCGCCGACGTTGATGGCCGGCGACCAGCCCCGGTCGACCACGCCTCCGCCCTCGCCGGCCTGCCGCAGTTCGGCGACCGCGTCCTCCAGCATCTGCTGGTACAGCTCGACCCCGACCTCGCGGATGTGGCCCGACTGCTCGTCGCCCAGCAGATTGCCTCCGCCGCGCTGATCGAGGTCGTGGCTGGCCAGCTGGAAGCCGGCCCCCAGATTGTCCAGCGACTGCAGCACCTGCAGCCGCCGCTCGGCCGACAGGCTCATCGGCTTCTCGGGCGGCGTGGTCAGATAGGCGAAGGCCCGCGCCTTGGCCCGCCCGATCCGGCCCCGGATCTGGTGCAGCTGCGCCAGGCCGAACATGTCGGCCTTGTGCACGATCAATGTGTTGGCCGTCGGAACATCAAGTCCGGACTCAACGATGGTGGTCGACAGCAGCAGGTCGTAGCTGCCGTCGTAGAAGGCGCTCATCACGTCTTCCAGCTGGGTCGGCGACATCTGGCCGTGCCCGACCACGAACTTGATCTCGGGCACCTGCTCGCGCAGGAATTTCTCGATGTCGGGCAGATCGCTCAGGCGCGGCACGACATAATAGGCCTGCCCGCCGCGATATTTCTCGCGCAGCAGGGCCTCGCGTACCAGCACCGGGTCCCATGGCGTCACATAGGTGCGCACGGCCAGACGATCGACCGGCGGCGTGGCGATGATCGACATCTCGCGGATGCCCGACAGCGCCATCTGCAGCGTGCGCGGGATCGGCGTGGCCGTCAGGGTCAGCAGGTGAACGTCGGCCCGCAGGGACTTCAGCTTCTCCTTGTGCTTGACGCCGAAGTGCTGCTCCTCGTCGACGATCACCAGGCCGAGGTCCTTGAAGCCCACCTGCTCGCTCAGCACCGCATGGGTGCCGACGACGATCTCAAAGCTGCCGTCCTTCAGCCCCGCCCGCGTCTCCGATGCATCCTTGGCCGTCACCATCCGCGACAGGTGGCGGACCTTGATCGGCCAGCCGGCGAACCGCTCGCTGAAGGTCTTGAAATGCTGGCGGGCCAGCAGGGTCGTCGGGCAGACGACCGCCACCTGCTGACCGCTCATCGCCACCACGAAGGCCGCCCGCAGCGCCACCTCGGTCTTGCCGAAGCCGACATCTCCGCAGATCAGGCGATCCATCGGCGTGCCCTTGCCGAGATCCTCCAGCACGTCGCCGATGGCGGCCAGCTGGTCGTCGGTCTCGTCGTAGGGGAAGCGGGCGCAGAACTCGTCGAACAGCCCGTGCGGCGGCGTGATGGCGTCGGAGGTGCGCAGGGAGCGCTTGGCCGCCAGGGCGATCAGCCCCTCGGCCATGTCGCGCAGACGCTGCTTCGCCTTGGCCTTGCGCGCCTGCCATCCGGCCCCGCCCAGCCGGTCCAGTTGAACCCCGTCCGCCTCGGTGCCGTAGCGCGTCAGCAGATCGATGTTTTCTACCGGCAGATACAGCTTGGACTCGCCCGCGTAGAGCAGCTCCAGGCAGTCGTGCGGCGCCTCCTGGATCTCCAGCGTCTTCAGCCCCTCGTACCGGCCGATGCCGTGGTCGAGGTGGACCACCAGATCGCCGGTCGTCAGGGCCGAGGCCTCTGCGAGGAAGTTCGACGCCCGACGCTTCTTCTTGGGCCGGGCCAGCCGGTCGCCGAGGATGTCGGTCTCGGAGACGACGGCGATGTCGTCGGTCTCGAAGCCGTGCTCCACGGGCAGCACGCCGCGCAGATAGATGTCCTTCGGCGCGGTCTGGACATCGGCCCAGTCGCGGACCGCCACCACATGTTCCAGCCCATGGTCGGCCAGCATCGAGGCCAGCCGCTCCGACGAGCCTTCCGTCCAGGACGCGAACAGCACCCGCTTGCCGGCGGTCTTCACCGCCTCGGCATGCCGCGCCACCGCCTCGAACAGATTGACGCTGTCCTGCGCCCGCTCGGCCGCGAAGCTGCGGCCCAACCGTCCGCCGGCGTTCTCGCCCGGAACGGTGAAAGGTGACAGGCGTCGCACCCAGCGGCCCGCCAAGGCGCTGTTCCAGTCGTTCTCCGGCAGATAGAGCCGCTCAGGCGGCAGGGCGCGATAGGCGGCGCCGCCCTTGCCCATCGCCGCGTCGCGCCGGGCGTCGTAGGCGTCCTTCGTCAGGGTCCAGCGCTCGGCCCGCGCCGCCTCGACCTGGTTGTCCAGGAACAGCCGGGCTTCATCGGGCAGATAGTCGAACAGCGTCTCCAGCCGCTCGTAGAACAGCGGCAGCCAGTGCTCCATGCCCTGCCGCCGCGCGCCCTCGCTGATCGCGGTGTAGAGCGGGTCGTCTCCCGCCGCTCCGAACAGTTCAAGATAGCCCGTGCGGAACCGGGAGATGCTTTCGGGGTCGAGCAGCGCCTCCGACACCGGAGCCAGTGACACGTCACGCAGCTGACCCGTCGAGCGTTGCGTCGCCGGATCGAAGGTGCGGACCGACTCCAGCTCCGAGCCGAACATGTCCAGCCGGACCGGCTCCTCGAAACCGGGAGGATAGACGTCGATGACCCCGCCGCGCACCGCGAACTCGCCGCGCTCCGACACGGTGGAAGCGCGCATATAGCCGTTGGCCGCGAAGTATCGCTCGAGCGCCGCCGTATCGAGATCGAGCCCCACAGTCGTTTCAAACCCGGCCCCGCAGGTCACCTCGCGCGGCGGCGTCCGCTGCATGGCCGCGCTGACAGTCGTCACCACCAGCAGGGGCTTGCTGTCGTCCGGCAGGCGCTGGGCCAGTCGCGTCAGCGCCGCCATCCGCTCAGCCGACACCGACGATGTCGGGCTCAAGCGGTCGTAGGGCAGGCAGTCCCACGCGGGAAACTCCACGACTTCAATGTTGTCAGCGAAGAACCGGAACGCCTGCACGAACTCGCCCATCCGGGCGTAGTCGCGGGCGACGAACAGCCCGAGGCCGCCCTCCGTCTTGAGCCGCTCCGCCACGGTCAGGGCGTCGAGCCCCTCCGGTGCGCCGCCCAGCTCGCGGTCGTCGCGTTTCACCATGGCGTCCATCAGCCGGCCCCCTCGGCGACGGCGGCGGCGACATGCTCGGCCATGAAGGCGCGGATCTTCGCCAGCACGGGCGTGTCGTGCTCGGTCGGCGTCGGCTCCGTGCCGATGATCCAGGCATAGAGTCGGTGATCGTCGTCCTGCGCCAGCAGAGCCTCCAGTGAATCCAGTTCAGCATCGTCCAGCGTCGGGCCGACCTGATCGACGAACGGGCCCAGCACGAGGTCCGCCTCGCGGAATCCGCGGCGCCACGCCCGGAAGCCGATACGGCCCAATCTCTCTTTCAGACGTGCGTCGGTATCGGCCACAAGCTTCCTTGCCCGTTGGAGATGGTGAGAAGCGCCTCAAGCAGCGAGCCGCCGCGCAGCGAGCGACAGGGCTCTTCAATGAAGCGCGTGAGATAGCGTTCCACAGCCCGTTCCGCCAGCTATGCTGTCGCGGATGCGGCCGCCGAGTCTCTTTCCCCTGTTCGCCGAGGTCTCCACCCTGAAGGGCGTGGGGCCCAAGGTGCTGCCGCTGGTGCAGAAGCTGGCCGGGCCGCTGGTGCGCGACCTGCTGTTCCTGTCGCCGTCCGGCCTGATCGTGCGCCGGCCGATGACCGCCACGACGGCGACCGAGGGCATGGTCGGCGTCTTCGACGTCATCGTCGACCGGCTGATCGTGCCCGCAAAACCCGGCGCGCCGATCAAGGTCCGCGCGTCGGATGCCGAAGGCTTCGTCCACCTGATCTGGTTCGGCGGTTCGGCGCAGAACATCAGCCGGCTGCTGCCCAAGGGCGAGCGGCGACTGGTCTCCGGCAAGGTCGAGCGCTTCAACAATGAGGTGCAGATCGTCCATCCGGACGTCTTCACCCCGGCCCAAGCCGACGACATCGCGGGCGTCGAGCCCGTCTATCCCGCGACCCAGGGCCTGACCTCGCGCATCATCCGCAAACTGGTGCAGGGCGCGATGGAACACGCGCCCGAACTTCCCGAGTGGCAGGACCCCGCCTGGCTGGCGAAGCAGCGCTGGCCCGGCTGGCGCGCCGCGCTTGCCGCCCTGCATGCACCAGCCGCGGAGCCCGATCTCCAGCCGGACGCCCCGGTCCGCCAGCGGCTCGCCTACGACGAACTGTTCGCCCACCAGCTCGCACTGGCCCGCCGCCGCCGCGCCCGTCAGATCACACCGGCGCCGGTGATCCATCCCGGCGACGCCTCGGAACGCGTGCTGGCGGCCCTGCCTTTCACCCTGACCAGGGCTCAGACGCAGGCCATCGCGGAGATCCGCCGCGACCTCGCCTCGGGGGAACAGATGGGCCGGCTGCTGCAAGGCGACGTCGGCTCCGGCAAGACCGCCGTCGCGGCCCTGGCGCTCGCCGACGCCGCCGCCTCCGGCTTCCAGTCGGCGCTTATGGCCCCGACGGAAATCCTCGCCCGCCAACACTGGCAGCGGCTTGCGCCGATGCTGGACGCCGCCGGCGTTCCGACGATTCTGCTGACTGGCCGCGACACCCCGGCCGAGCGCCGCGCCCGCCTTGCCGCCCTCGCGTCCGGAGAAGCACGGGTGGCCATGGGCACCCACGCCCTGTTCCAGGATGCGGTCCGCTTCGACCGGCTGGCGCTGGCCGTGATCGATGAGCAGCACCGTTTCGGCGTCAACGAGCGCCAGCGCCTGCAGGCCAAGGGAGACCCCCGGACCGGCGGCGTCCACCTGCTGACCATGTCGGCCACGCCCATTCCGCGCACGCTGGAGCTGACCCAGTACGGCGAGCTCGAGGTGTCGCGCCTCACCGAAAAGCCGCCGGGCCGCACGCCGGTGACAACCGCCGTCGTCCCGCAGGCCCGGATCGGCGAGGTCGCCAAACGTCTCAAGGCCGCGCTCGACAGCGGGGCGCAGGCCTACTGGATCTGTCCGCTGGTCGCCGAAAGCGAGGCGTCCGACTTGGCCGCCGCCGAAGCCCGCGCCGCCGACCTGCGCCGCATCCTTGGCGTCGAGGTCGGCTTGGCCCATGGGCAGATGCCCGGAGCGGACCGCGAGGCCGTCATGGCCGATTTCGCCGACGGGCGCACGCCACTGCTGGTCGCCACGACCGTGGTCGAGGTCGGCGTCGACGTGCCCAACGCCTCCATCATGGTGATTGAGCACGCCGACCGCTTCGGCCTGGCCCAGCTGCACCAGCTGCGCGGACGGGTTGGACGCGGAACGGCCGCCAGCGCCTGTCTCCTGCTCTACGGCGGCGGAGACGACGGTCTCGGCGAGACGGCCCGCATCCGGCTGGAGACGCTGCGACGCACCGAGGACGGCTTCGAGATCGCCGAGGAGGATTTCCGCCTGCGCGGCGGCGGCGACCCCCTGGGCCTGAAGCAGAGCGGTTTCCCCGCCTACCGCTTCGCCGATCCGATCCGTCACCGGGAGCTGATGCTGGCCGCCGCAGACGACGCCCGTCTGGTGCTGGGCCGCGATCCCGACCTGACCTCCCCCCGCGGCGAGGCGGTGCGGGTGCTGGAGGCGCTGTTCGACTGGCGCAATGACCGGCCGGGCATCGACTAGCGCCGGGCGGACTGCCAGGCCGTCAGCCGCGCCTGCGCATCGGCTTCAATGTCGCCGTAGAACAGATTGTAAGGCCGCGACTTTCTTCTGTCCGCCCAACTACCCGCCTGCCGGAAGGATTCCGAGCTCGGCTCTGTATGGCGCAGGAGGCCGTCGCGGCACTGTGTGCCGATCTCGCGCGCCAGAAGCGCCGGATGCGCCCCCCACTCCAGACCGGTGGCGTTGGTCGCGCCGCGGTTCAGCCGGGCCTCGACCGGCGTCGTGGATGTCGTGCCGGTGACGGGATTGACGCACAGGGCGGGACGCTCGCCGAGTTCGACCAGTCGCCCACGGTCGTCCCAGACCAGCGCCCGCCTCAGCCGCCGCCGCGCCGCGCCGTCATTGCCCTCGCTGACGGCGGAGTAGCCGACCACGCAGCCGGTCTGGTTCCGTCGGGAACAGGCAGGTACCTCAGGCGACAGACTGTCGGCCGGAGTAACCGCGTCGAGCAGATAGGCCGCGACCAGCCGGCCCCTCAACGCCGGATCGCCCTGCACCCGCTCGCGGACGAGCCGTTCGACCAGTTCGCCGCCCTGCTCCACGCCCGCGAGCACGATCGGCCCGTCCGGGTGACGGGCGATCCAGGCATCGAACGCCCCGGCCACATCCTGCCAGGCGAAGGCCCGCGCCTCCCGCGCATCCTCGCGCAGGGTCAGACGCGTATAGAGGCTGCCCTGCCGGTAGCGGGGCGCGCTGACCGCCCCCAGCCGCGCGAACGGCCCGGCGTAATTGGGCAGCACCACCCGCTTCAGATATGCGTCAGCCTTGGCGTCGCCGATCGGGCCGTTCCATTCGCGTCCCCCGTCGTAGGTGGTCGAGTGAACGAAGAAGACCGCCGCCGGCCCGGCATCGGGCGCCCGCGCCTCGCTCATCGCCCAGGCCGCGGCCCTGGAATAGTCGGGCGCGGGCGGCGGCTCATAGGTCTGGAACGGCACCTGCGGGTCCAGCCCGGCCCTGAGGATGTCCCCGCGCCACACCGCCGAGGCGGCGGTCAGCAGGAAGACCAGCGCGAAGCCGATCCAGCCGGTCCATTGCCGGGCGGTCAGCTTCGGCCCCTTCATCGATACGGGTCCGCCGTGGCCAGGAAGTCCTGCACATAGCGGCAGACGCCTTCTTCCAGCGGCGTCGACTGCCCTCCGAAGCCCGCGGCGCGCACCCGCTCCATCCGGGCTTCGGTGAAATACTGGTATTTGTCGCGGATGCTCTCGGGGGTGTCGATGTATTCGACCCGCGCCTCCTTGCCCGCCGCCGCGAAGGTGGCGTTGGCCAGATCGAGGAAGGACCGCGCCTGTCCCGAGCCGGCGTTGAACACGCCCGACACCGCCGGCGTCTCCAGCAGCCAGTCGACGATGTCGACCACATCGTCGACGAAGACGAAGTCGCGCAGCTGCCCGCCGTCGGGGTAGTTGGGATTATGCGAGCGGAACAGCGTCACGGGCTCGCCGGACGCTACCCTGGGCCAGATCTGCGCCACGACCGACTTCATGCCGCCCTTGTGGTACTCGTTCGGCCCATAGACGTTGAAGAATTTCAGCCCCGCCCACTGGCTCGGGGACTGGCCCCGATCCGACTGCCGCGCCGCATACTGGTCGAACAGCATTTTCGAATATCCGTAGGCATTTAGCGGCCTGAGCGAAGCCAGTCCCTCAAGACTGTCATCGTCCTCGAACCCCCGTTCGCCGTCGCCATAGGTCGCCGCTGACGAGGCGTAGACCATCTGGGCGTCCCGCAGCGCGCACCAGTCCCAGATATCCCGCGACAGGGTGAAGTTGGTGCGGATGATCAGGTCCGCATCCGCTTCGGTCGTCGAGGAGATGGCGCCCATGTGGACCACGGCCTCGATCCGTTCGGCGTGCCGCTCCAGCTGTTCGAACAGCTCCTCGGGTTGCCAGAAGTCGGCGATCGGGTGTTTGGCGATGTTCTTCCACTTGCCCAGGGACGCGTCTTCGAGCCGGTCGCAGACGACCACGTCGCGCCGGTCCTCGGCGCACAGCCGGGCGACGATGTTCGATCCGATGAAGCCGGCCCCGCCGGTGACCACGATCATCCGCCGGCTCATCGCTCGTCCTTCATCTTCTCGATCGTCTTCGTCGTTGAATAGCCGTCCTCGAACGTCGCCAGGCGGACCTCGCCGCCCCAGCTCTCGACCAGATCGCCGCCGACCACGCCTTCTCGCGTATAGTCCGCGCCCTTGATCAGCACGTCGGGCCGCAGCCGCTCGATCAGCGTCAGCGGCGTCGGCTCGTCGAAGCTCGTGACCCGGTCGACGCTCTGCAGCCCGCCGATCACGACAGCCCGGCTGTCCAGATCGTTGATCGGCCGCCCCTCGCCCTTCAGCCGCCTGACGGACGCGTCCGTGTTCAGCGCCACCACCAGCCGGTCGCACCACGATCGCGCCTGCGCCAGATAGGCCACGTGGCCGCGGTGCAGGATGTCGAAACAGCCGTTGGTGAAGCCGACCCTCAGCCCCTGCCGCTTCCAGCCCTCGACCACATGCGCCAGTTCCTCGAGCGGCATCACCTTGGCGTGGGCGCCCGCGGCATGCTGGCTCATCTCGGCGTCGATCAGCTCGGCCGGCGTAACGACGGCCGTGCCTGCCTTGCCCACCACCACGCCCGAGGCGAGTATGGCGAACTCGACCGCCGTCTCCAGCGAGGCGCCCGCGCCCAGCGCCAGCCCCAGCGCCGCCAGACCGGTGTCCCCGGCGCCCGAGACGTCGAACACCTCTCGCGCCCGCCCCGGGAAATGCCGCGCGGCCTCGCCGCGCCGCATCAGGCTCATGCCCTTGCCGGCCCGGGTCACCACCAGCGCCTTCGCCGTGGTCGTGTTCAGCAGCTCGTGCAGCGCCGCCTCGATCTCGGCGTCGGTCTCCACCGGCAGGCCCGTCGCCCCGGCCAGTTCGCTGGCGTTGGGCTTGATCAGATCGACCGCGCCATAACGGGCGAAGTCCCGCCCCTTGGGGTCCACCACGACTGGCGCCCCGCTGGCCCGCGCCGCCTTCAGCGCCTGACCGATCACCCGATCGCTGACGACTCCCTTGGCGTAATCCGACAACAGATAGACGGAAGTTCCTGCAAACGCGTCACTTTCTTCGCCCTGAAGCGTCCCGTCTTCCTCGTCGAGCCGCAGCAACTGCTGCCCGGCCGCCACGAAGCGCGTCTTGACGATGGTGGCCGCTCCGGCGCGCCGTTCGACGGCGTCCTCGATCCCCGTTTCCGCCGCGATCAGCGCCGCCAGCTCGTCTCCGGCCGCATCCCGTCCGGCGACGGCGCCCAGCCGCGCCACCCCGCCCAGCGCCGCCACGTTTCGCGCCACATTGCCGACGCCGCCGGGCATGGCGGTCGTGCGCCGCGTCCGCAGCACGGGAATCGGCGCTTCCGGCGAGATCCGGCTGACCTCGCCATAGACGTAGCGGTCCAGCATCAGGTCGCCGACGCAGGCGACCTTCAGCCCGCGCACCCGCTCCAGCAGGGCCTGCAATCCGCCGAGATCGAGTGTCCGTTCAGCCATGGCCATGGCGTATCGGATTCACGCGGCCTTCGCCATCCGCGCCTTGGTCAGGTCGTCATAGGCAATGAGATCGGCCGCGAGGGCTTCAAACTGGCTGAGCGGCACCATGTTCGGCCCGTCCGACGGCGCGTGGTCCGGGTCCTGGTGCGTTTCCATGAACACCGCGTCGACGCCGACGGCGACGGCGGCCCGCGCCAGCACCGGCACGAACTCCCGCTGTCCGCCCGAGGACGTGCCCTGCCCGCCCGGCTGCTGCACGCTGTGCGTCGCGTCGAACACGACCGGGCAGCCGATCTCGCGCAGCACCGGCAGGGCCCGCATGTCGCTGACTAGGGTGTTGTAGCCGAAGCTGGCGCCGCGCTCGCAGGCCATGACGTTCGGATTGCCGGCGCCGGTGATCTTGGCGATGACGTTCTTCATGTCCCAGGGCGCGAGGAACTGACCCTTCTTGACGTTGATGGTCTTGCCGGTCGCCGCGGCGGCCAGCAGCAGGTCGGTCTGGCGGCTCAGGAAGGCGGGAATCTGCAGCACGTCCACCGCCTGGGCGGCGATGCGGCAATGCTCCTCGGTATGGACGTCGGTCAGCACCGGCAGGCCCGTGACCTCCCGGATTTCCGCGAAGATCGGCAGCGAGCCTTCCAGGCCGAACCCGCGCGCGGCGGTCGCCGAGGTGCGGTTCGCCTTGTCGAAGCTGGTCTTGTAGATGATGCCGACGTTCAGCCGCTCACCGATCTCCTTCAGCGCATGCGCCATCTCCAGCGCGTGCTCGCGGCTCTCCAGCTGGCAGGGACCGGCGATGAAGACGATGCGCTGACCGCCGCCGATGCTCACCGGGCGCTGCAGCCCGTCATTGATGTCGATGATGGCATTCGGTTTGGACACGGCGCGATTCCCGGAAATGACTGCGGCTGGGCCCGCCCTTGCGGCGCCTGTAAGGCGATCAGGTGGCGTCGGACCCTCGGCTTGGCAAGCTACACGCCCCCGGACGCCAAGACCACCGGCCGGGAGGTGGCGGGGGATTGACGTTTTGCTTCAACCGACCCCACCTTCACCGTATGACCACGGTGACCGTCGACCGTGAAGAGGCCGCAGCCCGCCTGCCGCGCGGGCCCGGCCTGCTGTTGCGCCTGCTGGCCTCAAACTGGACCTTCGGCCGCCTGACCGTTCTGCTTCCCGGCGGGGCCCGACATGTGCTGGAGGGGACCGAGCCCGGCCCCGCCGCGACATTCGACGTCCACAACTACCGCTTCGCCGGCCGCGTCTTCGCCTCGGGCGATATCGGTTTCGCCGAGGGCTATATGGCCGGCGAATGGGACACGCCCAACCTCGCCGTGCTGATCGAGGCCCTGGCCCGCAACCAGGACAATTTCCGCCGCCTGACGGGCGGCCATCCGGTCATGAAGGCGGTCCACTGGCTGTCCCACCGGATGAACCGCAACAGCCGCTCGGGCTCGCGCAAGAACATCCATGCGCACTACGACATCGGCAACGCCTTCTACGCCGCCTGGCTCGACCCCTCGATGACCTATTCGTCGGCCCGGTTCAGCCGGCTCGACATGACGCTGGAGGCCGCCCAGCGCGAGAAATACGCCGCCCTCGCTCGCTCGATGGATCTGCGACGGGGCCAGTCGGTGCTCGAGATCGGCTGCGGCTGGGGCGGTTTCGCCGAGTTCGCTGCTCGGGAGGTCGGCGCCCGCGTCACCGGCATCACCATCTCGCGCGAGCAGTTCGACTTCGCGCGGCAACGCCTGTTCAACGCCGGTCTGTCGGAAAAGGCTGATATCCAGCTGATCGACTACCGCGACGTGACGGGCCGCTTCGACCGCGTCGCCTCCATCGAGATGTTCGAGGCCGTCGGCGAGGAGTACTGGCCCGCCTATTTCGGCAAGATCCACGACGTGCTGGAGCCCGGCGGCCGCGCCGGCCTGCAGATCATCACCATCGAAGACGCCGTCTTCGAAGGCTACCGCCGCCGGACGGACTTCATCCAGAAGTACATCTTCCCGGGGGGCATGCTGCCGTCCGAGCGGGCGCTTCAGCCGGTCGTCACCGCCGCCGGTCTCAGTTGGCGCACGGTCGATCGTTTCGGTCAGGACTACGCCGACACGCTCCGCCTGTGGGACGAACGCTTCCAGGCGGCCTGGGACGGCATCCGCGCCGCTAACGGCTTCGACGAGCGCTTCCGCCGCCTCTGGCGCTTCTATCTCGCCTATTGCGAGGCCGGCTTCCGCATCGGCCGCACCGACGTGATCCAGCTCGGTCTTTCCCGCGCCTGAGACGGCTCTAGAGTGGCGGCATGTCCGATCTCCCGCCGCTGATCTCCACCGCTGACCTCGCTGCCCGGTTGGGCGAGCCAGACCTGCGCCCCGTGGACGCCAGCTGGCATCTGGACGGCCGCGACGGGCGGCCGGACTTCGAAGTGGGCCGTATTCCGGGGGCGGTCTTCTTCGATCTCGAGGCCAGCTCCGACCCGGACAGCGATCTACCGCACATGCTGCCGTCGGCAGAGGCCTTCGCCGTCCGCATGGGTTCTCTGGGTCTGGGCGAGACAGACCACATCGTCGTCTACGACACCCTCGGCATCCGCTCGTCGGCCCGTGCGTGGTGGATGTTCCGCGCCATGGGCGCGCGGCGGGTGCAGGTGCTGGACGGCGGCCTGCCCAAATGGCTCGCCGAGGGCCGACCTGTCGAGAGTGGCGCGGCTGGACCGGTCGAGCCTGCAACCTTCGACGCCCGTCTCGATCCTGAAACGCTCGCCAGTCTGCAAGTCGTGCGGGAGGCTCTCGCCGGCGCCGCACAGGTCTTGGACGCGCGCGCCGCCGATCGCTTCGAAGGCCGCGCGCCCGAGCCCCGCGCGGGGCTTCGCTCCGGCCACATGCCCGGCGCACTCAACCTGCCCTTCCCCGCCCTCCTGAACGCCGACGGCACGATGAAGCCGCCCGCCGAACTGGAGGCCGCCTTCCGCGCGGCCGGGGTGGACCCGGACCGGCCGGTCGTGACCAGCTGCGGCTCCGGCGTCACCGCCGCCATCCTCAGCCTAGGCCTCGCCGTTCTCGGCCGCCCGTCGCGCCTCTACGACGGCAGCTGGGCCGAGTGGGGCGGGCGCGCGGACACACCAGTCGTCAGCGGACCCTAGGCCCCCGGCGCGACCGGCTCCGGCTCGCCCGCCGGAATGATCGCGTCGGTCTCTCCGCGCGACACTACGGTGGCCGCCACCAGATCGCCGGTGACGTTCAGCGTGGTCCGGCACATGTCGAGGAAGCGGTCCACGCCCAGGATCAGGCCGATCCCCTCCGCCGGCACCCCCACCATGGTCAGGATCAGGGCGATGACGGGCAGGGAGCCCGCGGGAACCCCGGCCGTGCCGATGCCGCCGAGGATGCAGACCAGCATCACCACCAGCTGCTGGCCGAGGCTCAGATCGACGCCGAAGAACTGCGCCAGGAACAGCACCGTCACGCCTTCGAACAGGGCGGTGCCGTTCTGGTTCGCCGTGGCGCCGACGGTCAGCACGAAGCGCGAGATGCGCCGCGGCAGCATCAGCTTCTCTTCCGCCGCCTTGATGGCGATCGGCAGGGTGGCGTTGGATGAGGCGGTCGAGAAGGCCACCACGAAGGGCTCGCGCACGCCGTTGGCGAACTTCAGCGGATTCATGCCGCCGAAGGTCCAGACCAGCAGCGGATAGACGATGAACATGTGGATCGCCATCGCGCCGATGGCCACGGCCGCATAGGCCCCGAGTCGCAGAAGCAGGTCCCAGCCGAACACGGCCGCGAGGTTGAACATCAGGCAGGCGATGGCGATGGGGGCCAGTTTGATGACGAGGTTGATCAGCTTCATCATCACTTCGAGCAGGCCCTGCAGGGTCTCCTGCAGACGATCCGTGGCGGGGCTCTTGGCCATCACCATGCCGATGCCGAAGATCAGGGCGAAGATCATGACCGGCAGGATCTGGTTCTCGGACGCCGCGGTGACGACGTTCGAGGGGATCATGTCGAGGAAGAACTTGCCCGCCTCGATCGACTTGGGCGCGTTGCCGACGATCGCCGATGCGCCCTCGGCGCCCTGCGCCAGCAGTTGGGCGGCCAGTTCGCGATCCACGCCGGCGCCCGGCTGGAACAGGTTGACCATGCCCAGGCCGATGCCCACGGCGATGGCGGACACCAGGATGGTGAAGGCCAGCGTCTTCAAGCCGACCCGGCCCAGCGACTTCAGGTCGCCCATCTCGGCCACGCCGACCGCGAGGGCCGCGAACAGCAGCGGCAGGACCAGCATGAACAGCAGACGCAGGAAGATTTGCCCCGCCGCCTGGATGATATCCATCGCCCAGGGCTGGACGACCTGTCCGGTCAGGTTGACGTAGAGCCCGCCGCCCAGACCGACCACAAAGCCCAGCAGCATCCACAGATAGAGCGGGATCCCGCCGCGTTTCGTCGTTTCCATGCTTCCCCCCGGCGCGCGGCCGATGTGTCGTTACCGGATCGGCAGGGCGTAGATCAGGCCGCCCGGCCGAGCGTTCCATTGTGCGTTGAGGCCCCGCGCCAGGTCGAGCGATGAATCGGGGCCGATGTTGCGATCGAAGATTTCACCATAGTTGCCCGTGGCTTCAATGGCGTTCTTCGCCCAGTCCTTCGACAACCCCATAGCCGGGCCGAAGTCGCCCTCGACCCCCAGCAGGCGCCGAATCTGCGGACTGCGCGATTCCTGCGCCATCGTGTCGGCGTTGTCGGCGGTGACGCCCAGTTCCTCCGCCAGCGTCAGGGCGTTCAGCGTCCAGCGTACGATCGAGGTCCAGGACTCGTCGCCACGCTTCACCGCCGGCCCCAACGCCTCCTTGGAAATCACGTCGGGCAGGATGGCGTGCTGCTCGGGATTGGACAGCAGGGTCCGCGCCGCCGCCAGGGCCGAGATGTCCGCGCTGAAGGCGTCGCAGTCCTCGCGCGCATAGGCGTTCCGCGCCGCCTCTTCGTTGGCCATGACCACGGGGCGGTATTCGATGCCGCGCGAGCGGAAGAAGTCGGACACGTTCAGCTCCGACGTCGTCGCCCGCTGCACGCAGATCCTCGCCCCGTTCAACTCGGCCGCGCTGGCCAGATCCAGCGACCGCCGCACCAGAAAGCCCTGCCCGTCGTAATAGTTGACCCCGGCGAAGCGCACGCCCTCGGTCACCTCACGCGACAGGGTCCACGACGTCGCCCGCCACAGCACGTCGACCCGGCCCCCGCGTAGCGCGTCGAACCGCTGGCTCGACGTCAGCGGCACGAACCGCACCTTGTCGGGATCGCCCAGAACCGCCGCGGCCAGCGCCCGGCAGAAGTCTACGTCGAAGCCGCGCCATTCGCCCCGGTTGTCGGTGTAGGCGAACCCGACCAGTCCCTCATGCACGCCGCAGTTCAGCCGCCCCCGCCGCTTGATGGCCTGCAGGGTCGGGCTGGAGAATTCAGGGGCCTCGGTGGCCGTCACGACGGGCTCGGCGGCGTTGCTGTCGCTGTCGCGATCGCCGCCGCCGCACGCCGCCGCCGTCAGCCCGAGGACCAACGCCACGGCCGTCGCGCCGGCCCTCCGCACCACCTGTGTCCGCATCCTGTTCCTCGCCCGAGCGATTCCAGACCTTGCGCCCCCGCCAGCTTTAGAGGCCTTTGACGGCTGAACCGCAACCCTCGACCGGCCCGTATGTCCGACCGTTCCGACCGCACCCGCCTGATCGCTTCCGCCACCCGCCGCGGCGCCGCCCGCCGTCCCGTCAGCCCGCCGGTCGAGCGCGCCTCGACGCTGCTCAACGACCGGCCCGGCGACATACGGGACGAGACGGCCGGCGCGGTCTACGGCATCGAGGATCTGTCCGCCGCCCGCCAGCTCCGCGCCGCCCTCGCCGATCTCGAAGGCGCCGCCGACGCCTGGCTGGTCCCCTCCGGCCTCGCCGCCGTCACCGTGCCCCTGACCGCCCTGCTCCGCCCCGGCGACGAGGTCCTCGCCACCGACGCCCTCTACGGCCCCAGCCGCCGCTTCCTCAATCGCCACCTCAAGGCGCGCGGCATGGCCACGGCCTTCCACGCCCCCGACGCCTCCGTCGAAGACATCCTCGCCGCGATGACCGGGCGCACGCGCCTGCTGCTGATCGAGTCGCCCGCCTCCCTGACCTTCGAACTGGTCGATGTCCCCGCCCTCGCCGCCGCCTGTCGCGAGCGGGGCGTGCTCACCGTCATGGACAACACCTGGGCCGCCGGCCTCGCCTTCCGTCCCCTCGCCCATGGCGTCGACGTCAGCGTCCAGGCGGTGACCAAATACGTCGGCGGCCACTCCGACCTGCTGATGGGCTCCATCGCCGCGGCTGACCCCGCCATCGCCCGCCAGATCGCCGAGACCATCGAGGACCTCGGCTGGCGCGTCTCGCCCGACGACGCCTGGCTGGCGCTCCGGGGCATCCGCACCCTGCCGCTGCGCTACGCCGAACAGGCCCGCTCCGCCCTCGCGGTGGCGGAGTGGCTTCAGACCCGTCCCGAGGTCGCGCAGGTCCTCTATCCGGCCCTGCCCGACGCGACCGGCCACGACCTCTGGCGCCGTGACTACACCGGCGCGGCCTCCATCTTGGGCCTGGCCATGAACGGCGGCTCCGAAGCCTCCGCTCATGCCCTGATGTCGGCGCTGGAGCTGTTCGGTCTCGGCTATTCCTGGGGCGGGTTCGAGAGCCTGATCACCCATGAGACCGGCCAGCTCGCCTTCCGCCGCGCCCCGCCGCAGCTCGTCGGCGAACTGCTCCGCCTGCATGTCGGCCTCGAGGACCCGGCCGACCTGATCGCCGACCTCGAGCGGGGCCTTGCCGCCTGGACAGCCGCTATCCGCTGAGCTTCGCCCGCGCCGCCTTGAGCTTCGTCTTCAGCGCATCGCGGTCCCGCGTCTGCCGGCGCGCCACCTCCCGCTCCCGCCGCTCCAGCGCCTCCCGCTCGGCCTCCAGCGCCGCCCGTTCATCCGCCTGCGCCTCGTCCAGCGCGGCCAGCTCGGCCTCCAGCCCCTCCACCCGCGCCCGCGCCTTCGCATCCGACTTGGGCTTCTCCGCCTTGGCCTTCGCCTTCGGCGCCTTCGTCCGCTCCACCTTGCCGATATCGACCGACAGGCCGCGCTCGATCAGCTCGCCGGGCGAGGCCAGCGCCGCCGCGCGGTCCGGGCCGACGTCGATCTCCCGCGCCGACCCGTCCTTGAACAGGTCGCGTTTGACGCCCCACGCCTCCAGCGCCTTGGCCCGCGACGACGCCGCCACCGTCCACGAATGAAAGCCGTCCGAATAGCAGAACACCTTCAGTTGCCGCGCCATGGCTCAGTCCAGCTCGATCCATGTCGGCGCGTGGTCGCTGGCCCGCTCACGCCCGCGCACCTCCCGGTCCACGCCGGCGTCGGTCAGCCGCTCCGCCGCCGCGGGGCTCAGCAGCAGATGGTCGATCCGCAGCCCGGCGTCCCGCTCCCACGCCTGCCGGAAATACTGCCAGAAGGTCCAGGGCGGCGGATCGGCCGGGTACCGCTCCCTCAGCGCGTCCGTCCAGCCCTGCTCCAGCAGGCGCGCGAACGCCGCCCGGCTCTCCGGCTGCAACAGGGCGTCCTTCTTCCACGAGCGGCTGTTGTAGATGTCAGCTTCGGTCGGCACGACATTGTAGTCCCCGGCCAGCACCACGGGCGCGCCCGTTTCCAGCAGCCCCGCCGCATGGGCGTTCAGCCGCTCCATCCACGCCAGCTTGTAGTCGAACTTCGGCCCCGGCTGCGGATTGCCGTTCGGCAGATACAGCGACGCGATCAGCACCCCGTCCACCGCCGCCTCCAGATACCGGCTCTGCACATCTTTCGCATCGCCCGGCAGCCCGCGCCGCGTCAGGACGGGTTCCGCGTCCCTCGAGAGGATGGCCACGCCGTTCCAGCGATGCTCGCCCTGCCAGATGGCGTGATAGCCGGCCGCCTCGATCGCCTTCGCCGGAAACTGCGCGTCCGTCGCTTTCAGCTCCTGCAGGCAGACGACGTCGGGCTTCGCCTCCTCCAGCCACGCGAGCAGATTCGCGAGCCGGGTGTTGATCCCGTTGATGTTGAAGGTGGCGATCCTCACCCGCCCACAACGGCTCCGGTCAAGGCAGGTTGCCGTGCCGAACCGTGGCGCGCCCAGCAGGACTCGAACCTGCAACCGTCCGCTTAGAAGGCGGGTGCTCTATCCGGTTGAGCTATGGGCGCCTTTCCAAGGCAAGTAGCGCGGCGCGGTACGGGCGCAAACCCCGCCGCTCAAGCAGCGAGCGCCCGCGGCGCGAGCGTTAGCGCCCCTTGGGACTCAGTGCGTCCACGAGACCTTGCGGTTGGTGGCGAAATTGTCGGCATAGGCCTTGATGATCACCGGCGGCTCATGCGGCTCCTGCAGGCGGAACGGAATACCGTAGCGCTCGGCGTAGGCGATCGCCTCTTCCTTCGAATCGAAGTCGAGCCGCACCTGGCCGTTCATGTCCGCCGAGCTGGTCCAGCCCATCAGCGGGTCGATGGTGCGCGCCGACGCCGGCTCGAACTCCAGCCGCCAGTGTCTGGTATTGGCCTTGCCCGACTGCATGGCGTTCCGGGCGGGGCGATAGATGCGGGCGAGCATGGACGAACCTCTTCTGACCGGCCGTCGCCGGACCGTCCGGCTCTAGAAGCCTTCCGGCCGTTGATCAAGACAGCCGCCTGCGAACCCGGCGCGCGGGTCGGCCGTTCCATGCGTCTCTGGATTGCGCGTCGGAACTCTGCCGACCACCTCTGTCGGCCATCGGACACAGGAACCAATCCACGGCCACGCTGTTCACAGCGCGGGTTGGGAGGACATCCTGTGATTGCAGACGAGTACAAGGGCCGCGGCCGCCGCGCGCGCGTGGCCGGCCGGGAACAGCGAGGCGGCTTCGTCTATCGCCTGTTCATGAGGTGGTTTTCGGCGGCGCGCTTCCGGGCCTGACGGCCCGCCACCGCCACCGGTTCATTCTGGTCGGGGCGAGAGGATTCGAACCTCCGACCCTCTGCTCCCAAAGCAGATGCGCTACCAGGCTGCGCTACACCCCGATCCAGAGCGGCGGTCTTTGCCACGCGCCCGCGCGCACGGCAACGCGCGAAGGCGTCTATTGCGCGAAGAAGGGGTGACGGATGCGGTCGCCGGGCTTGGCGCCGATCTGATCGGCCCGTCCGCCGCGAATTTCCAGCACCCCCGCCGCGGGTCCGTTCGACGGAAGCACGGCGTCCGAGTTCGGCGTGGCGTTCTTCGCGATCGAGACGATGCGGCCGTAGGAGTCGATGTAGATGATGTCCAGCGGGCTGGGCGTGTTGTGCATCCAGAAGCCACGCTCGGCCACATCCGGGAACTCGAACAGCATGCCGCGATCGTCGGCCAGCGGCTCGCGGTGCATCAGGCCGCGCTGGCGCTCCATATCGTCGTCGGCGATCTCGACCAGGAAGTCATGCTCGCCGGTCGAGGTGACCACGGTCAGCGCCTCCATCGGCTCGCCGTTGGGCCCCTGGGCCGTTCCCGCGCCCGCGCATCCGGCCAGCAGCACCAGACCGGTCAGGCCGGCCAGAAACCCACGACGAACCAACATCATTGCACCCTCAGGACCGTTTCACCGCAGATTGCGCCGATCGGCGCATGCCCGGCAAGTCGCCGCGCGGCTGCAGCTTACAGCCGGTCGCGTTGGATGGGGAGGCCGATCAGGCCGTCGGCCGGATTTCCGCGACCACGAGGCCCTTGGGTCCCTCGGCGAACCGCACTGACACCGCCTCGCCGGGCAGCAGATCATCCAGGCCGCAGCGCCGCAGCGTCTCGACATGGACGAAGATGTCGCCCGGGGCGCCGTCGCGAACCACGAAGCCATAGCCCTTGGTGCGGTTGAACCATTTGACGACGGCCATCTCCATTACGCCGCCGCCTTCGACCGGCGCCTGAACCCGGCTGTCGCGGCGCAGTCCGTCGAACGCGCCCCGGCGCGGCGCCAGCGCGGCCTCGGGATCGCCCTCGCCCAGGTCGTGAACCTCGGTAACCTGCCAGCCCTTGGGCCGGCGAGCGCAGTCGCAGGTGATCGGCGCGCCCTCGGCCGCCGTGTCGCGACCGCTGTCGCGCAGGCTCGAGATGTGCAGCAGCACGTCCTTCATGTCGGTCAGGCTGGCGTCATCGGGCACGATGAAGCCGTACCCCTTGCCGGGATCGAACCATTTCACCCGGCCGGCGATGCGCACCGTCTCGACCGTCTCCACGCCCTCGTAGTCCGACACAGTCTTCCCCCTGTCCGCGATCCGTGCGGACAGGCTTGTTTAACACGGTTCTGTGAATGGCCGAAAAGGCAAAAATGTCCATTTCTCGCGCCGGAGCGAACATTTCTTGCAACTGATGCCTGCAAGCGTCGTCTGCACAGACGCGGCAAGGCCCGCACAGGCCTCAACGAGGGTCGCGGGTTCGGCTGACGATGTGGGGGAATGAAGCCCCCGCGCTGGCAGTCCCTAGGGGAGTCGAACCCCTCTTTTCAGGTTGAAAACCTGACGTCCTAACCGATAGACGAAGGGACCGCGGCGCGGGGAAGCGGCGATATAGCCGCCGATTCCGAAGGGTGCAAGCGGCTTTGCCGTAGAAAAACGACCGGACGGTCGAGGTTTACGCCATCCGCGGATCGGCGACGTCCTCGATCTCCAACTGCACGCCCCGCCGCCCGTTCCAGTCGTCCGCCTTCAGCCGGCCGGCGACGCTCAGACCGCCCTGCCCGCTCATCAGCGCCTTGCCCGACGGCAGGTCGGCGCAGCGCCAGGCGATCGCCTTGACCGAGGCCCCGTCGGCCCCGACCAGCCGGCAGCGCACATGGCCGCCGGTCATCGCCACCGGCTCGCGCACCGCCACATGCTCCAGGGCGAACAGAGGTTCCGGATTCGCCGGTCCGAACGGCGCCAGCTGCTCGAATTGTTCGAACAGCGCCCGGCTCGCCGCACCCGGATCGATCAGGGCGTCGATCTCAACCCCGTCCAGCGCCTCCGCCGCCGCCTGCTCTCCGGCCATCCGCTCGTTGAGAAAGTCGCGCAGCTGGCCGATGCCGTCCGCCCGGACCGTCAGCCCCGCGGCCATGGCGTGGCCGCCCCCGGCCATCAGCACGCCGGCCTCCCAGGCCGCCTGCACCGCACGGCCAAGGTTCATGCCCGGCTGGGACCGGCCGGAGCCCTTGCCGATTCCGTTCACGGCATCGACCCCGATGACCACCACGGGCTTGCGCCAGCGCTCCCGCAGCCGCCCGGCCACGATCCCGACGACGCCCGGGTGCCACTCGTCGCCCTCGATCACCACCACGGCCGAGCCGTCGGCGTGGGCGCCTGAGGCTTCGACGATCCGGGTCGCCTGCTCGGTCACCTGCCGCTCGACCTCGCGCCGGGCGATGTTGAGGGCGTCCAGTTCCTGCGCCAGTTCCCGCGCCTCGTCCGGGTCGTCGGTCGACAGCAGCCGCGCGCCGAGGTCCGACTTGCCGATTCGCCCGCCGGCGTTGATCCGCGGCCCGAGGATGAAGCCCGCATGATTGCTCTTGGCCGGTCCCGGCTCGCTCCCCGCCGCGGCCAGCAGCGCCCTCAGGCCCGGATTGCCCCAGTCCGACATGACGCGCAGCCCGAGGCTGGTCAGCGCCCGGTTGAACCCCGTCAGGCCGGTGACGTCGCAGATCGCCCCCATGGCCGCCAGATCCAGCCACTGCCGGATATCCGGCTGCTCGCGGCCCTCGAACATCCCCCGCCGCCGCGCCTCGCGGTTCAGCGCGGCCAGCAGTACGAACACCACCCCGGCCGCCGCCAGATTGCCCTGCCCCGAGTTGCAGCCCGGCCGGTTCGGATTGACCACGGCGGCGCAGACCGGCGGATGCTCGCGCATCATATGGTGGTCGATCACGACGACCTTCAGCCCGATCGCCGCCGCATGGGCGACGGCCTCGTTGGCGGCCGCTCCGCAGTCGACTGTGATGACCAGATCAGCGCCCGAAGCCTTGAGCGTGTCGAACGCCCGCGCGCTCGGCCCGTATCCCTCCGTCACCCGGTCCGGCACATAGATCGGCAGATCCGCGCCCATGGCCCGGAACCAGCGCACCAGCAGGGCTGCGCTCGACGCGCCGTCCACGTCGTAGTCGGCGAACACATGGATCGAAGTCCCTGCCTGCAGGGCGTCGAGGATCGCCTCCGCCGCCGCGTCCATGTCCATGAAGCTCGACGGATCGGGAAACAGCGCCTTCAGCGTCGGCGTAAGGAAGTCCGCGCCCTGATCGGCCCGCACACCGCGCGCCGCCAGCGCCCGCGCCAGCGGCTCCTCGAGGTTCAGCGCCTGCATATGGGCGCGGATCAGCCCCGCCTCGGCCGGCCTCTGCCGCCAGACGCGCCCGGACAGCGAACGGGAAACGCCCAGGAAGGCAGGCCCTGGGATCGTCCCCCCGTCGGCCATCAGAGAGGCCGTCGCGTGTGGATGCGCTGGATTGTCCGGGTCGAGGAATCCATCACCAGCGTATGGGTCGTGACAAAGCCGTCTCGCACCAGCACGCCGTCCAGCATCGCGCCCTTGGTCACGCCCGTGGCGGCGAACACCGCGTCTTTCGATACCAGTTCGTGCAGATCGTACTTCCGGTCGAAATCCTTGACGCCTGTGCGCTCGGCCCGGGCCCTCTCATCGTCGTTGCGGAAGATCAGACGGCCCTGGAAATGGCCGCCGACGCATTTCAGCGCCGACGCCGCCAGCACGCCCTCCGGCGCGCCGCCCGATCCCAGATACAGGTCGATGCCGGTCTCAGGCTCGGCCGTGTGGATCACGCCGGCCACGTCCCCGTCGGTGATCAGCACCACCTTGGCCCCGACCTCGCGCAGGGCGGCGATCAGCTCGGCGTGGCGCGGCCGGTCCATGACGCAGACGGTGATGTCGCGCGGATCGACGCCCTTGGCCGAGGCCAGCGATCGCACGTTGTCCTGAGGCTTCATGTCCAGATCGACGGTGCCCGGCGCATAGCCCGGCCCGATGGCGATCTTGTCCATGTATGTGTCGGGGGCATGCAGCATGCCGCCGCTCGCCGACATCGACAGCACGCACAGGGCGTTGGCCATGGCCTTGGCCGTTAGCGTCGTGCCTTCCAGCGGGTCCAGCGCGATGTCGATGGCCGGGCCTTTGCCGGTGCCGACCTTCTCGCCGATGTAGAGCATCGGCGCCTCGTCGCGCTCGCCCTCGCCGATGACGATCTTGCCGTCGATATCCAGCGCGTTCAGGGCCGTCCGCATGGCGTCGACGGCCAGTTGGTCGGCCTGTTTCTCGTCGCCGCGGCCGATCTGGGCGTAGCTGGCGATGGCGGCCAGTTCGGTGACCCGCGCGGCGTCTGCGGCCAGCGTGGAGGCGTAGGGGGCCGAAGCGGCCATGGGCGTTCTCCTGAGACGATGATCCCGGGATTCTGTCGTCCCGGCGACCTTTGGTGTGGTTTAGCGGCGCGGAACCGGCGGCGGCGCCCGTCCGCGCTCGCGGGTGCGCCGTGCGAACTCTTCGATCTCGGCCGCGGTTTCCTGCGTCACCGGCGCGACGGGCGTGGCGTCGATCCGCGCCTGCACCCCTTGAGCGAACGCCGCCGGGTCCTCGTTCAGCGTCCACTCGATGCGGGACACCTCGCCCGTCAGCGCGCCGCCCGTCACCCGCAGGGTGTTCACCTGCGCCGCGATCTGCGCCGGCTCCGGTTCCGGCTCCAGCGACTTCGGGAAATCGGCCCAGCGCGGGTATTCGCGATTCGCATCGACCAGCGCCTGAACCCGCGGCGCGACCGGCGAGGTCGGGTCCGTCTCGGGGTTGAACGCGCCCACGCAGGCCGTCAGACCGCCCGTGGCGACGGCGGCGGTAAGAACCGCTGCGAATTTCCGTATCGGCGCGTTCATGTCAGGGCCGGTCATATGCCATGATGGCGGCGGGCGGAAGGGCGACAGCCGCGCCCTGCGACCGATCCTGACGTCTCCCGGAGCTTCTGAATGGCCAAGCGTCCGACCACTCCGCCTCCGGTTCCCGCCGCCGACGCCCCGCGCCCGGCCCGCAAGTCGGGCCGCCCCACCTCGGCCAAGCCGCCGCGTCCCCGCGCCGCCAAGGCCGCCGCCGCCGAACAGCCCGCCCCCGCTGCGGCGCCCGGGCCCGCTCCCGAACCGCCGCAATCGACGGAGCCATCGCCCGGCCCCGCCTTCGCCTTCCCCGGCGAAGAGCAGCGGCAGATGATCGAGACCCTGTCGCTGAATCTGGCCAAGGCCGCCATGACCGCCCAGTCGGCCATCGCCGAGGCCGCGCTGGCGCAGGCCGACCGCCCCGCCGCCCTGTCGCCCGACCCGTTCAACGTCGGCCCGGCCATGACCCAGGTGATGACCGGCCTCGCCTCCCGCCCGGACAAGCTGTTCGCCGCCCAGGCCGACCTGTTCAACCGCTATATGGACCTGTGGGCCTCCACGACCCGCCGCGCCGCCGGAGAAGAGGTCTCCGCCCCGCCCTCGAAGGACAAGCGCTTCAAGGACCCCGCCTGGTCAGAGAACCCCATGTTCGACGTCATGCGCCAGTCCTATCTGGCCACGGCCGACTGGATGAACGGCCTCGTCTCCAGCGTCGAGGACATCGACCCCCGCACCAAACGCCGCGCCGAGTTCTTCACCAAACTGCTGACCGACGCCTTCTCCCCTTCCAACTTCCTCGCCTCCAACCCGGTCGCCCTCAAGGCGCTGGCCGAGACGAACGGCGAATCGCTGGTGAAGGGGATGCAGAATTTCGCCGCCGACATGGAGCGCGGCGCCGGCAAGCTGAAGATCAGCCAGGCCGACTACGGCCGCTTCGAGGTCGGGGTGAACGTCGCCACCGCCCCCGGCCAGGTCGTCTGGCGCGACGAGCTGTTCGAGCTAATCCAGTTCGACCCCGCCACCGACAAGCAGCGGGCCACGCCCTTGCTGATCTTCCCGCCCTGGATCAACAAATTCTACATCCTGGACCTGCAGCCCGAGAACTCGATGATCCGCTGGCTGTCGAGCCAGGGCTTCACCGTCTTCGTCTGCTCCTGGGTCAATCCGGATGTCGACAAGGCGGGCTACGGCTTCGACGACTATCTGCAGAAGGGCATCTACCGCGCCGTCGAAAAGGCGCTGGAGCAGTCGCGGGCCGACCACATCAACACCGTCGGCTACTGCATCGGCGGCACGCTGATGGGCGCGGCCCTGGCCCATATGGCCGAACACGGCGACGACCGCGTCACCGCCAACACCTTCTTCGCCGCCCAGCACGACTTCGCCGAGGCCGGCGACCTGCTGCTGTTCACCGACGACCACTGGCTGAACGAGATCGAGCAGCAGATGGACGCGGCCGGCGGCGTCCTGCCGGGCGCGGCCATGGCCGACACCTTCAACGCCCTGCGCGCCAACGACCTGATCTGGTCCTTCTTCGTGTCCAACTATCTGATGGGCAAGGACCCGCCCGCCTTCGACCTGCTGTTCTGGAACGCCGACCAGACGCGCATGCCCAAGAAGCTCCACATGGACTATCTGCGCTCCATGTACGGCCAGAACGCCCTGTCGCAGGGCCAGTTCGAGATCGGCGGCATCCACGCCGACCTGTCCAAGATCCGCATCCCCCTCTACTTCCAGGCCAGCCGCGAGGACCACATCGCGCCGATGAATTCGGTCTATCGCTCGGCCCGGGCTTTCCGGAACGCCGACGTCACCCTGACCCTCGCCGGGTCCGGCCATATCGCCGGCGTGGTCAATCCGCCGTCGGCGAAGAAGTATCAGCACTGGATCAACCCGGCCCTGCCCGACACGCTCGGCGAATGGCAGGCGGGCGCGGAGGAACATCCCGGCAGCTGGTGGAACCACTGGGCCGAATGGCTCCACGCCCGCTCCGGCGACTGGATTCCCGCCCGTGATCCGAACAAGGGCCCTCTGCCCGCGATCGAACCGGCCCCCGGCTCCTATGTGAAGGTGAAGTCTTGAAGCGCCTCGAACCCAATCTCCTGCTGGCGCTCTCGACCGGCTTGGCGCTGATCCTCGTGGTCGTCACGACCAGCTTCTACGGCGCCTCGGTGCAGCTGGCGCGCAATCTGGTGCTGGCGGCCGCCTGTTCGATCGGCTTCGTGCTGCTGAACCCGCCGCTCCTCAAGATGATGCGCATCAAGCCGCGACCGCCGATGATCCATCGCGACAGTCCCGGCACGGCCGTCTGGGCCGGCATCTTCCCCATGGCGGTCGTCCTCGCCGCGGCCATTCCGGTCTTCTGGCCGGGCCACGACTATGGACTGCTGGTGATCATCGCCGCCGTCTGGTTCGGCGTCACCCTCGAGTCGGCCATCAAGGCCTCCTGAGCCCTCAGGCGGCGACGAACTTCAGCGCCACGCCGTTGTTGCAGTAGCGCTTGCCGGTCGGCCGCGGCCCGTCGTCGAAGATATGCCCCTGATGCCCCAGGCAACGGGCGCAGTGGTATTCGGTGCGCGGGATGCCGATCTCGAAGTCGGTCTTGGTGCCGATATTGGAGGCGATGGCGTCATAGAAGCTCGGCCAGCCAGTCCCGCTGTCGAACTTCCACTGCGACCGGAACAGCGGCAGGTCGCAGCCCCGGCAGACGAAGGTTCCGCGCCGGTGCTCGTCGTTCAGCGGACTGGTCCCCGGGCGCTCCGTCGCTGCATGCCGCAGCGTCTGATAGCTGGCCGCCGGCAGTCGCGCCCGCCACTGGGCGTCGGTCAGCCGCCGGAACGGCGAACTGGCGTATTGCGCTTCCGATGCATCCGCGGGTCCCGGCGTACAGGCGCTCACGGCGACCGCGCCGGCGGTCAGCATCAGGTGTCGGCGGGAAAGCTGGGTCATGACGGTGATACGTCGGAAACCCGCCGGCGGTTTTCAATCCCGTCTCACCTGCGGCGAAAGGGTCAGCCCAGCCCGGCGCCCTCGTTGAGCCCGAGCATCAGGTTCAGGTTCTGCACCGCCGCGCCCGACGCCCCCTTGCCGAGGTTGTCCAACAGGGCGACCAGCCGGACCTGCTCCCCCGACCGGTCGCCGAACACATGCAGCCGCATCCGGTTGGTCCCGTTCAGCCCCTCCGGATCGATCCCGGTCATGGCCTCGGTCGCCTCCAGCTCCGCCACCTCGACGAACCGCGCGTCCGCATAGGCCTCGGCCAGCGCCCCATGCACCACCTCGACCGACGGCGAGCCCGGCAGGGCTCCCAGATGCAGCGGCACCTCGACCAGCATGCCCTGGCGATAGGCGCCGACCGCCGGCGCGAACAGCACCGGCCGCTCCAGCCCGGTGTGCTTCGTCATCTCCGGCACATGCTTGTGCTTCAGCGTCAGGCCATAGGCCCGGAACGGCTCCGCGCCCGCCTCGAACTCGGCGATCATGGCCTTGCCGCCGCCGGAGTATCCAGACACCGCATTGACCGTCACCGGCCAGCCCGCCGGGATGATCCCCGCGCTGACCAGCGGCCGGACCAACCCGATGAACCCCGTCGGATAGCAGCCCGGGTTCGACACCCGCGTCGCACCGGCGATCTTCTCCCGCTGCCCCGGCGCCATCTCGGCAAACCCGTAGGTCCAGGCCGGATCGACCCGATAGGCGGTCGAGGCGTCGATCACCCGCACCCGGGGGTTCTCGATCATAGCCACGGCTTCCCGCGCCGCGTCGTCAGGCAGGCACAGGATCACGGCATCTGCGCTGTTCAGCGACTCCCGCCGGGCCTCCACGTCGCGCCGCCGGTCGCCCAGCAGGATCAGCTCCAGATCTGCTCGGGCTTCCAGCCGTTCGCGGATCTCCAGCCCTGTGGTCCCGGCCTCGCCGTCGATGAAGATGGTGTGGGTCATGCGAACACCTGTGAGACGACAAACAGAACGACAGCCAGCGGGAAAACGAGGAAGCCGCCCAGGACTGCGACGGCGAGCCAGAACTTCACCGGCTGACGCACCCGGCGAATGGATGGCGCTAGTCCGGGGCCCGAGACTCCGAACTCGCCGGTCCTGAGGGTTCGTATCAACCAGAAGCCGCCACAAGCGACGATCAGTCCGCAGATCGTGGCGCCGAAGATCAGGGCAAGGCCGAGCGGCATACGAGCCTCCAAAGAAAAAGGGCGCTCCGGTTTCCCGAAGCGCCCCCAATCCATAACCGCTTTCGCGATCCGCTTAGCGCTTCGAGAACTGGAAGGACTTGCGGGCCTTGGCGCGGCCGTACTTCTTGCGCTCGACGACGCGGGCGTCGCGGGTCAGGAAGCCGTGCGGCTTCAGGACCGGGCGCAGCGCCGGCTCATAGTGCGTCAGGGCGTGCGACAGGCCGTGGCGGATGGCGCCGGCCTGGCCGGACAGGCCGGAACCCTCGACCGTGCAGTCGACGTCGAACTGGGTGGCGCGGTCGGTCACTTCCAGCGGCTGGGCGATCATCATGCGCAGGATTTCGCGGGCGAAATACTGCATCTGATCCTTGCCGTTGATGGTGATCTTGCCGGTGCCCGGCTTGATCCACACGCGGGCGATGGCGTTCTTGCGCTTGCCGGTTGAATAGGCGCGGCCCTGGGCGTCCAGCTTCTGGACGTAGACCGGGTGCTCTTCACCCACGCCGGGGGTCTGCATGCCCTTGAGGGCGTCGAAGCCCGTCAGGGTTTCGGTCGGCGCGGTTTCGGCAACGGCGGTTTCGTTGGTGACGTCGGTCATGCTCAGACGCTCCGGGTGTTCTTGGGAGAAGCCGACTTGAAGTCGATCGTCTCGGGCGACTGGGCTTCGTGGGTGTGCGCGGCGCCGGCGAACAGACGCAGGTGCGTCATCTGCTTGCGGGCCAGCGGGCTTTCCTTGGGCAGCATGCGCTCAACGGCCTTCTCGAGCACGCGCTCGGGGAAGCGGCCGTTCAGCACCTTCTCCGGGGTGGTCTGCTTGACGCCGCCCGGGTGGCCGGTGTGACGGTAGTAGATCTTGTCGGTGTTCTTCTTGCCGGTGAACACCACCTTGTCGACGTTGGTGACGACGACGTAGTCGCCGCAATCGACGTGCGGGGTGTAGTCGCCGCGGTGCTTGCCGCGCAGACGGTTGGCGATAAAGGTCGCGAGACGGCCCACGACGACGCCTTCGGCGTCGATATGGATCCACTTCTTCGTGACCTCGGCCGGCTTCAGCGAAGCCGTGGTGCTCTTCAGCATGACGAGGGTTCCTGGGGGAGACGAACGGAGTGCCCCTCCCGTGACCGGGCTGAGCGGAAGGCGCGCTGATAGAGGAACCGGCAGGGAAGGTCAATGCGGGTTGTGGGGCGCAGGTGCGGCTATATAACGGTATTTATTGAGCAATCTGGAAGCGGTATTAAAATACCATACTAACCGTGTCTATCTCCTCCTTCGTCATCTCCCGGCGAGCGCAGCGAGACCGGGGGACCCAGCGGCGCCGAAGGCGATCTGTTCAGGCAGGCTGTGATCAGCGCGCTCCCGGCAGGGTCGCGCTGGCGCGCGCCGCTGGGTCCCCCGTTCGCGGCGCCGAAGCGCCTTGCCGGAGGATGACGAAAGCCGGGGCGAGGCCATGACGCTGTGCCTACAATCCGCGTTTCTATAGTCGGATAGCGCGGCCAAACGCCTGCGAGTTCAACGACATCGCCTTTTCTCGACCCGATCTTCCGCGCACGCTATCCCGCGGCCGTATAATGCCCGCGTTCGTTTCCGCCGCCGGTCTTTGACAACCCGATCCGCAGACGCCGCCACAGGTGTCCGCCCAGCGCACTTTGAACAGCAAACCCGACTCTTCGGACTCTACGGACGCTTTGAAGCCAATTTTCCCGATTTATACCCGGGTAAAACCCGCCTCGATCTGCGCTCGGCCGACCGCCTCGTCGTGCGGTGAAAACTCCCGCCCCGCGTCACAGAACCATGATGACCTCCGCCGCCCGGACGGCCATAACACCCTCCCCACGGAGATTCCCATGCGTCTGCAGCGCCGCCACCTTCTCACCGGCTCCGCCGCCGCCCTCGCCTTCTCCGGCTTCGCCCGCAACGTTGAGGCCCAGGCCGCCGCGACCGAGGAAACCTACCTCAACGAAGTCCACGGCTACGGACCCCTGATCCAGGACCCCGAGCGCTTCCTCGACCTGCCCGAGGGCTTCACCTACCAGGTCATCTCCCAGACCGGCGACACCATGGCCGACGGCCTCTACGTCCCCGGCCAGCCCGACGGCATGGGCTGTTTCGATCTCGGCGGCGGCAAGGTCGCCCTCGTCGTCAATCACGAGCTCAAGGGCTCCAGCGGCTTACATCGCAACCTCGGCCCGGGGGGCTTCCATCAGGAGCGGATCGGCCTGCTCGATCCGACGAAGAGCTATGACACCTACAAGGACGGTCGCGTCCTGCCCGGCGGCACCACAACCCTCGTCTATGATCTCGAGAGCCGCCGCACGGTACGCCAACACCTGTCGCTGGCCGGCACCTCGACCAACTGCTGCGGCGGCCGTACGCCCTGGGGCAGCTGGCTGACGTGCGAGGAGACGGAGCTGACGCCCGCCAACGGCGACGTGACCAAGTCCCACGGCTTCATCTTCGAGGTCCCGGCCGCCGCCACCGGCCTGGTCGACCCGGTCCCGCTCAAGGCCATGGGCCGGTTCGATCACGAGGCCGTCTGCGTCGATCCCCGCACCGGCATCGTCTATCTGACCGAGGACAAGAACGACGGCCTGTTCTACCGCTTCCTCCCGACCACGCCCGGCCGCCTGATCGACGGCGGCCGCCTGCAGGCCATGGCCCTGAAGGGCAAACCCGGCGGCGACACGCGAAATCAGGACGGGGCCCGCGAATGGGCCCTCGGCGACTGGCGCGAGGTCGTCTGGATCGATCTCGAGGACGTCGAATCGCCCAACGCCGACCTGCGCATGCGGGGCCACGCCGACGGCGCCGCGCTCGTCGCCCGCGGCGAAGGGATCGTCTGGGGCGACGGCGAGCTCTACATGACCGCCACCTCGGGCGGTCCTCTGAAGCGTGGCCAGATCCTCCGCTACATCCCCTCGGCCGACGAGGGCCGCCGCGGCGAGGCCCACCGCCCCGGCCGCATCCAGCTGTTCGTCGAAAGCGCCGACGAGCGGACCCTGAACATGGGCGACAACATCGCCGTCGCGCCTTGGGGCCATCTGGTCGTCTGCGAGGACAACTATTCGGACGTGACCAAAAACCACCTCAAGGGCGTCACCCCCGAGGGCAAGCTCTACACGATCGCCCGCAACGTCTTCAGCGGCAATTCCGAGTTCGCCGGCGCCTGCTTCTCGCCCGACGGACAGGTCCTGTTCGTCAACGTCATGTACCCGGGCGTGACCTTCGCGATCAGAGGACCCTGGACCTCGGTCCGGACATGAACAACCGCGGCTGAGACCGGCGGACCAGCCACAGGTTCACCGTCGCGGTCGCCAGCACCAGCGCCGCTCCCGCCTGATGCAGGGCGCCGAGCCACAGCGGCACGGCGTTGATCAGGGTCACGACACCCAGCGCCGCCTGCAGCCACAGCACGGTGGCCAGCACGAAGGCGGAGACACCCAGCCCCTCCGCCAACCGCCAGCGCCACGCCTGCACCGCATAGATCGTCCCGCCGATCAGCAGGCCATAGGCCATGATCCGGTGATCGAACTGCACCAGCCCCTGATCGTGCAGGAAGGCCAGCGCGCCCTTGCCCCACTCGACCGGCGGCAGCACCGCCCCGTTCATCATCGGCCAGTCGGTATAGACGAAGCCGGCCTTGGCCCCCGCCACCAGTCCGCCCAGCAGGCACTGGACGAACACCGCGCCCAGCAGGGTCGCCGCGCCCCGGCTCCAGCCCACCGGATGCCGCGAATGCTCCTCGCCGTTCCAGGCCTCCAGCCCGGTCCAGATCAGCCCCATGAAGATCAGCAGCGCCAGTCCCAGATGCGTCGCCAGCCGCTCCGGCGCCACATCGACCCGCTCGCTCAGCCCGCTGGACACCATCCACCAGCCGATCAGCCCCTGCAGCCCCCCCAGCGCCAGCAGCGCCGCGCACCGCCAGATCAGCCGCCGCGGGATCTTGCGGAACAGCAGGAAGACAAGGAACGGCAGGGCGAACGCGGCGCCGATCAATCGGCCCAGCAGCCTGTGCAGCCACTCCCAGAAGAAGATGCCCTTGAACTCGCCCAGCGTCATGCCGGCGTTGACCTGCTCATACTGCGGGATCGCCTTGTATTTCGCGAATGCCTCGGCCCAGTCGGCCGCATTCATCGGCGGAATCGCCCCCATGATCGGCTTCCATTCGGTGATCGACAGGCCCGATCCGGTCAGCCGCGTCACGCCGCCGACCACGACCATGGCGAACACCAGCGCCGCCGTGACGAACAGCCATATGGCCACGGCCCGGCTCTGATCCCCCCCGATGAAACGCTTCATTCGACGCCCGCTATCCCGACCGTTACACTGGACGGCGCGCCGCTGGTCCGACGCCCGACTGAGCGGTATGCCCGCCCACGAAGGCGAGATCGAGTCGCTTTTGGACGCCGGAGCGTCGCAGGTCAGGAGAACGCGGTTGCAGTACGCGGACATCGTCATCGCCGTCCTCGGCGCCTTCGTCCTGGCCTGGACAGCCGATCTGCTGACGGGTCGCCGCGGCCTGTTCGCGACCTCGCTGGTCTCCGGCGTGGCCGCCGTCGCCGGCTGGTTCCTGGCCGTCCGGGTGTTCGGCGTCTCGACCATGGATGGCTGGACCTGGGTCGCCTGGTCGCTGGCCGCCTCGGCCATCGCCCTCGCCACCTTCTTCCTGTTCCGGACCAAGCGCTGACATGGGGCCGCGGACCCGCCGCTTCATCGCCATGCTGGGCCTGCTGGCCTTCCTCGTCTTCTGGATCTGGGGCGCCATCGCCCTGCGTGGCGTCCTGCCGCCGGGACCGGTCATCGACCTGCTGGTCTTCGCCGTCGCCGGCATCGGCTGGGCCGTGCCCCTCTATCCGCTGATCAAATGGGCTGAGCGTCCGCGGGACTGAGCCGAATTGCAAAGGGGCCGCCCGAAAGCGACCCCTTCAACCAACCGTCTTCATTGCGGAAGATGGTCGGAGCGACAGGATTCGAACCTGCGACCCCTTGACCCCCAGTCAAGTGCGCTACCAGGCTGCGCCACGCTCCGAGAGGCGCTCCCTATAGACGGGGCGCCGTCCCCCCGCAAACCCAAAAACGAGACGTCAGGCGGATCGCGAAAGAACGGCCTCGAGCCGCGCCCGCGCCCCCTCCAGTTCGGCCAGGACCTGACGCAGCCGGACCGATGAAGCGCCCGTCGGCGCCGGTTGCACGGGCGCCGCTTCAGCCGCGCCATCGGGCTCGAACGTCACCAGGCCGTCCGGATCCCCCCAGGCCGCCAGCCGCTTGATGCCCTGCTCGCGGTGCAGGCGCTGGACGCCTTTGATGGTCAGTCCATCCTCGTGCAGCAGCCGCTTGACGGCCTTCAGCAGCACCACGTCCTGCGGGCGGTAGAAGCGCCGCCCGCCGGCCCGCTTCAGCGGCGTGATGAAGGGAAACTTCGTCTCCCAGAAGCGCAGCACATGCTGCGGCGCGCCGATCTCGTCGGCGGCTTCCGAAATGGTGCGAAAGGCGTTCGGGCTCTTGGCCACGATCAGGCGGGCACGACAGCGTCGTGAACCCGGCCCTTCATGATCTGCGAGGCGCGGAAGCTGATGACCCGGCGCGGATGGATCGCCGCCGGTTCGCCGGTCTTGGGATTGCGGCCCATCCGGGCTCGCTTCTCGCGGACCTGGAACACGCCGAAGCCCGACAGCTTCACCGTTTCCCCGCGCTCGAGCGATTCGATGATCAGTTCGAGGGTCCGCTCGACCAGCGCCGAACACTCCTGGCGCGACAGGCCGACCTCCTCGTGGACCGCCTCACACAGGTCCGCCCGCGTCAGGGTCTGGTGCTGAGCCAATCGTCCGCTCCCCTCGAAAAGTCAGTCCGGCCCATAAAAGAGCAAGCGCCTTCAAATGGAAAGGCGAATTGCGCCCTACAGGCGAAAGGCGCAGGCGCCCCATGTCAGACCGCCGCCCATGGCCTCGGCCAGAACAAGGTCGCCGCGCTTGATCCGGCCGTCCTGGATGGCTGCGTCCAGCGCCAGCGGGATCGAGGCCGCCGAGGTGTTGGCGTGCATCGCCACGGTCGAGATGACCTTGTTCTCGTCCAGCCCCAGCCGGTCGCCGACGCCCTTGATGATCCGCTGGTTGGCCTGGTGCGGCACGAACCAGTCGACGTCGGCGATCTCAATACCCGCGACCGCGCAGCAGGCGGTGATCGCTTCGGCGATGTTGACCACGGCATGGCGGAAGACCTGATTGCCCGCCATCCGCAGATGCCCGACCGATCCGGTCGTCGCCGGGCCGCCGTCGACATAGAGAAGGTCCGTCTTGGCCCCGTCGCAGCGCAGAGCGAACCCCAGCAGGCCCATGTCGGACTTGGTCCCCTGCCCTTCGCGCGGCTCGACCACCACGGCCCCCGCGCCGTCGCCGAACAGGACGCAGGTGGACCGATCGGTCCAGTCCATCAGCCGGGTCATCTCCTCGGCCCCAATGACCAGCGCACATTTCGCCATGCCCCGCGCCACGAAGCCGTCGGCGACGCTCAGGGCGTAGACGAAGCCCGAGCAGACCGCCTGCACATCGAAGGCGATGCAGGTCGGCACGCCCATCTTGCGCTGCACGATCGACGCCACGGACGGGAAGGTCATGTCCGGCGTCGTTGTCGCCACCACGATCAGGTCGACGTCCTCGACGCTGCGGCCGGCGTCGCGCAGGGCCCGCCTGGAGGCCTCGACAGCCAGATCGCTGGTTGGCTGGTCGTCGCGGGCGCGGTGCCGCTGGCGGATGCCGGTGCGCTCGACGATCCACTCATCCGAGGTGTCGACGATCTTCGCCAGATCGGCGTTGGTCACGACCTGTTCCGGCAGAAACGAGCCGACGCCGGTCACGGCGCTGCGAATGACGCTCACTGGGAAGCCTCCATGGCCGCGAGGTCGGCGGCCGGCTGTTCAAGCACGACGGTCAGGCGGTTCAGACTCTCGCTGACCTTATGCAGATAGTCGCTCCGGGCCAGATCGACAGCGATGCGGATGGCGTTGCCGTACCCCTTCGCATCCGCGCCGCCGTGGCTTTTGACCACGATGCCGTTCAGACCCAGTAGTGGCCCGCCGTTGACGGCGCTCGGATCGATCTTCTGGCGCATCCGCCGCAGCGCCGGCATGGCCAGCAGCGCCCCCGCCTTGGCCGGCACGCTGGAGGTCAGTGCCTCCTTCATCAAGGCGGAGATGAACCGGGCCACACCCTCGGCCGTCTTCAGGGCGATGTTGCCGGTGAATCCGTCCGTGACCACGACGTCCACGGTGCCCTTGGCGATGTCGTCGCCCTCCACGAAACCCTTGTAGTCGAGACCCAGTCCGCCTTCGCGCAGGATCCGCGCGGCCTCGCGGACCTCCTCGTGGCCCTTCATGTCCTCGGAGCCGACGTTCAGCAGGCCGATGCTCGCCCGGCCGCCACCGTGCACCGCGGCGTGGAAGGCCTCGCCCATGATGGCGAACTCGACCAGCTGTTCAGCGTCACTCTCAATGTTGGCGCCCACGTCCAGCACCGCCGTGACGCCCTTCAGCGTCGGCCAGCTGGCGACAATGGCGGGCCGCTCGAGGCCGTGAGCCGACATCCGCAGGATCAGCTTCGAAATGGCCATCAGGGCGCCGGTGTTGCCGGCGGATACGACCGCCCCGGCCTCGCCCGCTTTCACCGCCTCGATCGCGTTCCACAGGCTGGAACCCTTGCCGCGGCGCATGGCCTGGGCAGGCTTTTCGTCCATGGCGACCACCTTGTCGGTGTGCCGCACCTCGCAGACGTCCTCGCCGAGCGCGCATTTCGCCAGCTCGGCGCGAATGGCCATCTCGTCGCCATGCAGCAGGAAGCGCACGCCGTCCCCACCGTGGCGTTTGCGATAGTCGCGGACCCCCGCCACCACGACCGGCGGGCCATGATCCCCGCCCATGGCGTCGAGCGAAATCAGAACTGGGGAAGACAAGCCGTTTCGACTCCGTCGCGCCGTCAGCCCGGCGCTTGTCTGTGGCGACGATAGCGCCGCACCGGGGGGATGCAACCGCGCCGCCCCTGCGTCAACCTTCGTCGGACGGCCGCAGTTGCTTCAGCACGGCGAAGGGCGAGATTTCCGTGGGCTCCGGCGGCTGGACGAACTCCGCGCCCGGCTTGCGCGGGAAGGGGTCCAGCAGCAGCGCCAGCTGCTCGACGGCGTACTGCCCCAGGTCAACCTGACCACCTTCGACCAGGTCTGGCGATTCGTCGTCGAGAGTGATGACGATCTCCTCGGAATCCTCGTCCACCGCCTCGGCCAGCGAGATAGTGAAGGGCGCTTCCACCTCGAGCGGCAGGGGCTCCAGAGTGATTCCGCAGGTCTGGGCGAGACTGGCCTTGACCCGGCCAGTCAGTCGCCAGCCCACGGGCGACGGGGCGAGGCTCATCTCGGCCACAAAGGCGTCCAGCGAGGTGAGGTCCAGCGCCTTTGCGATCCGCGCCCGCGCGGCCGCGTCAGGCTCAAGCGTCCGGGTCACTCCAGTCCCGACCTGATGCAGGCGCACCGGTTCGCTGTAAGGCAGTTCCACGCCGCTCATGCCGTGACCTCTGCCCAGTGGGGTCGCGCGATGACATCGGCGAAGTCCTGCGCCGCCAGCCGCGACCGGCTTTCCAGTGCATATGTGGCCAGAGCCTGCCCGGCTGCGGGGTCGTCGCTTTCAAAGACGTTGCGCGAGAGTCCGGCAGCCAGGGCGTCACGCGCGCCGGCCCTGAGCGGCGGCGCATAGGCTGTCATCCGGCCATACAGGGCCTCGCCCAGCTTGCGCATCTTCTTCCCTACTGTGATGTCGCCGACGCCGAGCTCCCGAAGTGCATGGTCGAGGGCCGAAACATAGGTGTCGAACAGACCCTGCGCGATTTCAGCGCCGCGCTCGCCCTCGTCCCTCAGCCGCATGATGAGGAGCAGGACATGAAGGGTGTAGAGCTCGAAGCGGGCGTCGATCCGGTCGGCGACGCCCAGCGTCGTGTAGAAGCCCGGATCGCGGGCCTGGCGGACCGCCAGTTCATACAGCGGCTCGCCGAGGCGCTCGCGGGGTCGGGTTCGGAACAGATTCTGAAGCATGATCATGCGGCCCCTTTTCCGCCGCGCCGTTGAACTAAGGCTCGGGTCCGGTTAGGTCAAAGACCTTGTTCTCTCGCAGGCGCCGTCCATGCTCCGTACCAAGCTCCTTCTCGCCGCTCTTTCGGCCGCCGCGCTGACCGCGGCCTGCGCTCCCGTCGTGGGCCAGAACGGCTTCCAGGCGATCGACGCCAAGCCGGCCGACATCGTGGCGGGCACCGACACCAAACAGACCGTGCTGACCAAGCTGGGCACGCCCTCCACGACCTCGACCTTCGAGCGTGACAACATCTGGTACTACATCAGCCAGGTCACCGAGAAATACACCTACAACCGGCCGCAGGTGACCCAGCGGACCGTTACCGAGATCACCTTCAACGACGCCGGCCAGGTCGCCGATGTCCGCACCCTCGGCCTCGATGACGGCCAGCAGATCGCCATGAGCGGGCGCGAGACGCCGACCCGGGGCCGCCAGCTGACCATCCTCGAACAGCTTCTCGGCAACGTCGGCCGCGGCCAACTGCCCCGCACTGACGAGAACGAACCCGGCCAGCGCCGCCCCGACTAGGTCAGCATCGCGCATCGCTGCAGAACGGAAACGCCCCGGAGATCGCTCTCCGGGGCGTCTTTCGATTGGCCATGGCCGCGTCCCGTAGGACGCGGCCACACCGGATCAGCCGATCTTGCCGCTGGCCAGAACCGCCAGCAGCAGCAGGGCCACGATGTTGGTGATCTTGATCATCGGGTTCACCGCCGGGCCGGAGGTGTCCTTGTAGGGATCCCCGACCGTATCGCCGGTCACCGCAGCCTTGTGCGCCTCGGAGCCCTTGCCGTGGACGACGCCGTTCTTGTCGGTGAAGCCCTCTTCAATGACCTTCTTGGCGTTGTCCCACGCGCCGCCGCCCGACGTCATCGAGATGGCCACGAACAGGCCGGTCACGATCACACCCATGAGCATGGCGCCGAGCGCGGCGAACGCGTCCGCCTTGTCCGACAGGAACAGGATGGCCACGAACAGCACGATCGGCGACAGCACCGGCAGAAGCGACGGCACAATCATCTCGCGGATCGCCGCCTTGGTCAGGATGTCGACGGCCCGGCCGTACTCCGGCTTGACCTCATAGGTCATGATGCCCGGGTTTTCGCGGAACTGGCGACGGACCTCGGCCACGACTGACTCGGCCGCGCGTCCGACCGCCATCATCGACATGCCCCCGAACAGGAACGGCAGCAGGCCGCCGAACAGCAGGCCGACAACGACGTAGGGATTGGTCAGATCAAAGGCGATCGAACCCATGTTGGCGAAGAAGGGATACATCTCGGCGTTGGCCGAGAAATACTGCAGGTCGGAGGTGTAGGCGGCGAACAGCACCAGGGCGCCGAGGCCGGCCGAACCGATGGCATAGCCCTTGGTCACGGCCTTGGTGGTGTTGCCCACGGCGTCGAGGGCGTCGGTCGAGTGACGGACTTCCGAAGGAAGACCCGCCATCTCAGCGATGCCGCCCGCGTTGTCGGTGACGGGACCGAAGGCGTCCAGCGCCACGATCATACCGGCGACTCCGAGCATGGTCGTGGTGGCGATGGCGATGCCGAACAGGCCCGCCAGCTGATAGCTGGCGATGATGCCGACGATGATCGTCAGCGCCGGCAGGGCGGTCGCCTCGAGGGAGACAGCCAGACCCTGAATGACGTTGGTGCCGTGACCGGACACCGAGGCGTTGGCGACCGAGCGGACCGGGCGGAAGTTGGACCCGGTGTAGTATTCGGTGATCACCACGATCGCGGCCGTGACGGCGAGGCCGACGAGGCCGGACCAGAACAGGTTCATGGCGGTGATCGGATCGCCGCCGCCGGGGGTGACGACAGCGTTGTCCGGCAGCAACTGGCTGATGACGAGGTACAGGGCGCCGACGGAGAGGACGCCGGTGACGATCAGGCCCTGATACAGGGCGCCCATGATGTTCTGCTTCTTGCCCAGACGCACGAAGAAGCTGCCGATGATCGAGGTGACGATGCAGACGCCGCAGATCGCCAGCGGCAGCAGCATCATGGTTTCGACGTAGGGCTGGGTGCGGAAGAAGATCGCAGCCAGCACCATGGTCGCGACCGTGGTCACCGCATAGGTTTCGAACAGGTCGGCGGCCATGCCGGCGCAGTCGCCGACGTTGTCGCCCACGTTGTCGGCGATGGTCGCAGCGTTGCGCGGGTCATCCTCCGGAATGCCGGCCTCGACCTTGCCCACCATGTCGCCGCCCACGTCGGCGCCCTTGGTGAAGATGCCGCCGCCGAGACGTGCGAAGATGGAGATCAGCGAAGCGCCGAAGCCCAGGGCGACGAGGCCATCGATGACATCGCGGCTGGTGCTCTCGAAGCCCATGCCTTCGGTCAGGAAGGCATAGTAGCCCGCCACGCCGAGCAGGGCGCCGCCGGCGACGAACATGCCGGTGATGGCGCCTGAGCGGAACGCCAGGTCCAGACCCTTGGACAGGCTCTCGGACGCAGCTTGCGCCGTGCGCACGTTGGCGCGCACCGAGATGAGCATGCCCGCGAAGCCGGCCAGACCCGACAGGACCGCACCGATCACGAAGCCGATGGCGGCCCACGGACCGATCAGGAAATAAGCGGCGATCAGGATGACGACGCCCACCATGCCGATGGTCATGTACTGCCGCCGCAGATAGGCCGAGGCGCCTTCCTGGATCGCGGCGGCGATCTCGCGCATCTTGTCGTTGCCGGTCGAGGCCTTCATCAACGAGGCGGTCTGGATCAGTCCGTAGAGGACCCCCAGCGCGCCTGCGGCGATGACCAGCCACAGATAGTTACTCATGGCGTTTCCAAACCCTGTGTTTCTAGAGGCGCCCGGACCCTTGGCGCGGCGGGCGTTTTCGCCTCTGTCCGCCTTCCGGTCCCCCCGTGCGCACCGGACGCGAAGCTGCGTCCTTGGGGAAATGCGGCGGAAACGTGCCAAATGCGTCGGTGTGACGCAACAGGGTTGGTGAACGAAGTTCAGCCTTGGCCGAGGCCGGTGCGCCGGCGCGGCGCCTGGCTGACGACCTCGACGCGGGTGACGGCCCCACGACCGGCGATGGTGGCGGCCGATCGCATGAGGCTGGCGGACAGGGCGGCGGCGTCGACGCGAGTCCAGTCCTCGGCGACGACGAAGGGCGTTCGGTGACCCGCACGGACGAGGGCGTCGCGCAGATAGGCCTCTTTCGGGCGCATCGATTCGGGTGTCGCCGAACCGCCGAGGTGCAGGCGCAAGGAGACGAAGACGTAGTTGCGGACCCGGCCGCCGGAGATGATCGGCAGGCCGACCCCGGCGATGCTGAGACTGGCTCCAGCCGCCGGCGTGTCGCTCGCACGCGCCATAGTAGCCGCTGCGATGGTCGGCAGGGCGACGGAGACGGCGATCAGGTCACGGCGGCGCATGGGCCCAAGATGGCCCGCCAGGCCTTGAGATTTCGTTGTCAGCCGTGGGTGAAGCCTGGGCGGTCGATTTGAACCGGCTGGCCCGCGAAACGCGCTACGACCCCCTGCCCCGCCGTCACGCGGCCGATGCGGCTCAGGCGAAGGTGGCGTTTCTCCGCCTCGCGCCGCAGGACCGCTTCGTCCGCAGCGCGTGCGGTGAAGGCGATCTCATAGTCGTCGCCGCCGGTGACGAGCTTTTCCAGCGCCGCCTGCTCGTCGACACGGCCGTCGAACCACGCCTGTCCGGCGGCGGAGCGGGGCGTGAGTTCCAGATCGATCTCCATCCGCACGCCGGACGCTTCGGCCATGTGGCCGAGGTCGGCGATCAGGCCGTCGGACACGTCGATCGAGGCGCTGGCGAAATCCCGGATTGTAGGAGCGAACTCGACCCGCGGCGCGGGGGTGCGGTACTGCTCAACCAGGGCGGCGATGCGATCCGGTTCGAGCGAGAGCTTGTCCTGCGCGCCTTGCAGGCCGAGCCAGCCGTCGCCGATGAAGCCGGTGACGAAGACCAGATCGCCGACGCGGGCTCCGGCGCGAGCGACGGTGCGACCCTTGGGCGTCCAGCCCAGCAGCGTCATGGAGAAGCTCGCGGGCCCCGGGGTGACGACGGTGTCGCCGCCGAGCAGGGCGACGCCGAACGCCTTCTGATCGACCCGGAGGCCGTCGACGAAGGTCATACGCTCGGGCCAGCCGCAACGCTCGGACCAGTGGCAGGCCAGCAGATAGCCGAAGGCCTCCGCGCCCTTGGCCGCCATGTCCGAAAGGTTCACGCGCAGCAGCTTCTTCGCCACCGTGTCGAGCCGGTCGGTCGGGAGGAAGTGAACGCCCTCGACGATGGCGTCCTTGGTCAGAACAAGATCGTGGCCGGGCTTCGAGGGGACAACGGCGACGTCGTCCTTGAGGCCGCGGCCCCATTCGGGATGGGCGAGCGGCGCGAACAGCCGCCGGATGGTTTCGAACTCACCGGCGACATCGACGGCCGGCATCAGGAGCCGCGGGCGTCCCGAGCCACGCCGTCGAGCGCGGCGTTGACGAACTTGGCCTCGGCGTCGTCGAAGAAGGCCTTGGCCAGCTCGACGTATTCGTCGATCACGATCTCCTTCGGCACGTCCTGACGCTCGCGCAGCTCCCAGGCGCCGGCGCGCAACAGGGCGCGCAGGGTGGAATCGAGCCGCTCAAGCCGCCAGTTCGAGGCGAGCCGCGCCTTGACGGCCGTGTCGATGTCCCTCTGACCGCCGACCACGCCGCGAACGATCTCGGCGAACCAGGCCTCGTCGGCCTCCGCGAGCGGCTCACCCTCGATGTCGGCGTCGAAGCGATGGTTCGAGAATTCGGTGATGACGGTTTCGACGCCCTCCCCGGCCAGTTCCATCTGGTAGAGGGCCTGTACGGCGGCGAGGCGCGCGACGGTGCGGGCGCGGCGCTGCTTGCTGGACAGCTGCGGCTCGGTGCGCTGCTTTTCAGCTTCGGCGAGTTGCTCGAGCACGGACTTGAGGCTGGCGGGTTCGGTCACGAGGCCAGTCCTACGCGCAGCCGCTTGCGCAAGGCAATCAGATCGAGACAGGCGCGGGCCGCACCGCCACCCTTGTCGCCCTCGCTGAGGCGGGCGCGGGCCCATGCCTGATCCTCGTCCTCGGTCGTCAGGATGCCGTTACCGATGACCACGCCCTTGAGGCCGAGGTTGCGAATGCCCGCCGCCGACTGATCGGCGACGATCTCGAAATGGTAGGTCTCGCCGCGGATGACGCAGCCGAGGGCCACGTAGCCGTCGTAACGCGGCGCGGTCGGGAAGCGGCCGGCCTCTTCGGCCAAGGCGATGGCCGTCGGGATTTCGAGCGCGCCCGGGACCGAGACGACATCGAACTCGGCACCCTGTGCGCGCAGGGCGTCCTTCGCCCCTTCGAGAAGGGCGTCGGCGAGGTCGTCGTAGAAGCGCGCCTCGACGATGAGGACGCGGTAGGGTTCGCTTACGATTGGTCTTCTCCGTCCATGTCGCGCCAACCGACGATGCGCAGGCCGTAGCCTTCCAGCGCGGTGGGATTGGGGCGGGTCGAGCTCATCACGATCATGTCGCGCACGCCGAGATCCAGCAGGATCTGGGCCCCGACCCCATAGTTTCGGATCGAGCGGTCGACCGCGACCGGCTTCTCTACGCCGGCCAGCCGCTCGGCGAGGCCGTGCAGGTCGGGATCGCGCAGGAAGACCGTGACGCCGGCGCCGTCGTGACGGCTGACGGTCTGGAGGGCTTGGGGGATGTAGTTCTGGCGCGACTCGACGTGGCCGAGCAGATCGGCGGCGAAGTCGACCTGATGCATGCGAACGAGCGTCGGCTTGCCCGGCTCGATCTTGCCGTGGACCAGGGCGACATGCTCATGGCCCTCGATGGTGTTCCGGTAGAGCATCAGGCGGAACGGACCGCCGTGGACGCTCTCGAACGGCGTATCCATGACCCGCTCGACGTAGCGTTCGGTGCGGCGGCGATAGGCGATCAGGTCGGCGATGGTGCCGATCTTGAGGCCGTGCAGTTGGGCGAAGGCGATCAGGTCGGGCATCCGCGCCATCGAGCCGTCGTCGTTCATGATCTCGCAGATCACGCCGGCGGGCGTCAGCCCGGCCATGCGTGAAATGTCGACCGCCGCCTCGGTGTGGCCGGTGCGGACCAGCACGCCGCCGTCACGGGCGACCAGCGGGAAGACGTGCCCCGGCGAGACGATGTCGTCGGCGCCCTTGGTCGGGTCGGAGGCGACCTGGACAGTGCGGGCGCGGTCAGCAGCGGAGATGCCGGTCGTGACCCCTTCCCTCGCCTCGATCGAGACGGTGAAGGCGGTGCCCATGGAGGTGCGGTTCTCGGCGGCCATCGGCGGCAGGCGCAGCTGGCGGGCGCGCTCGCCGGTGATGGCGAGACAGATCAGGCCGCGCGCGTGGCGGGCCATGAAGTTGATCTGGTCCGGCGTGGCGAACTGGGCCGGAATGATGATGTCGCCCTCGTTCTCGCGATCCTCGGCGTCGACGAGGATGTAGGGCTTGCCGTTGCGGGCGTCCTCGAGGATGTCCTCGATCGGGCTGATCGGGCTGTCGTTCATGTTGGCCGCCAATTGCATCAGGCCGTCTCCTGCCACCGCGCGAGGTATCGCGCCAGCATGTCGATCTCGAGATTGACCGCATTGCCGGGATTCAGACGCCCGAGCGTCGTGGCCTGCCAGGTGTGCGGGATGATGTTGACCTCGAAGCGCTGGCCTTCGACGGCGTTCACGGTCAGGGAGACGCCATCGACGGTGATGGAGCCCTTGGGAGCGATGAAGCGGTGTAGCGGCGCCGGGACCTCGATGTGGACGCGGTGGGAGCCGCCCTCCGGCTCGATGGCCACGACCCGGCCGAGGCCGTCGACGTGGCCGGAGACGATGTGGCCTCCGAGCTCGTCGCCGAGCTTCGCGGCGCGCTCCAGGTTGACGCGGTGACCTTCGGTCCAGTCGCCGAGACTGGTCTTCGACAGCGTCTCGCCGGAGACTTCGACGGCGAACCAGCCGGGGGCCTTCTCCGTGACGGTCAGGCAGCAGCCGGCGTGGCTGATGGAAGCCCCGAGATCAATGCCCGCCGTGTCCCATGCGGTCTCGATCTCGTAGCGGCGATCACGCTCGGTTTGACGGACCGAGCGGACGCGGCCGATGTCGGTGACGATGCCGGTGAACATCTCAGGCTCTCCCGGCTGATGAAGCGCCAACGGGGAGTTCTACCCGGGTATAAACCCCAAAAATACGGTCCAAAGCGTCCGAAGAGTCCGGAAAGCCCGGAGAAAACCCCTCCGGCCGTTCGAACGCACCTTCGCATGCCGATGCGTCAAAACCGGTCGCAGGCCGGCGCGGGCTAGCGGATCGCATCATACCGTTCCCAGAGGTCGTCGCCGACGGGGTCGGCGGACAGACGCCGGAACGTGGGGGCGTCGGACAGCTTTGCAAGCGCGAGGGCCGCGACGCACGGCATTCCCTCGCCGCCCAGCAGGATCGGGGCGCGGAACCATTCGATCCGGTCCACGAGGCCCGCCCGCAGGAAAGACGCCGCGACACGGCCACCGCCCTCAATCAGGACAGACGCGGGGCCCTTGCGGCGGATAGAGGCCAGCGCGGCCGCAGGGCTTGGACGACCGTCGAGCGCCTCGACCTGTTCGACCCTCGCGTCGCCGATAGGTGTGGGCGCCGAAACCGTCAGGATCAGGCTGTCGCCCCTCGCCACCTTTGCCGTGGCCGGTGTGCGCAGCCGGCTGTCGAGGACGATGCGCAGGGGCTGGTCGACCGGGCGGCCCGGCAGGCGGGCGGTCAGTTCGGGGTCGTCGGCGAGAACGGTCTCGACGCCGACCAGAATGGCGTCATGGGCGGCGCGCAGGCGATGACCTTCAAGCCGGGCGGCCTCGCCGGTGATCCATTTCGACTCGCCGGTCGACGTGGCGATCCGCCCGTCGAGGGAGGTCGCCAGTTTCAGGGTGACCGTGGGGCGCATCAGTTGCGGCCGGACTCGTCGTCCAGACCTTCGTCGCCGAGGAAGCGGGCGAAGTCGCCGGTGTGGCGGAAGTCCTTGTAGACCGAGGCGTAGCGGACGTAGGCGACCTCATCGACCGACTTCAGCGCCTTCATGATGAAGTCACCGACCGTCGAGGACGGGATCTCCGTCTCGCCGAGGCTTTCGAGCTGGCGGGTGATCCGGCTGACCAGTTGTTCGACCTGCTCGGCCTGCACCGGCCGCTTGCGCAGGGCGACGTTCAGAGAGCGCTCCAGCTTGTCGCGGTCGAAGGGCGTGCGGCGACCGTTGCGCTTGAGGATCATCAGCTCGCGCAGCTGGACCCGCTCGAAGGTGGTGAAACGCCCGCTGCACTGCGGGCAGGACCGGCGGCGACGGATGGCGGCGCCGTCGTCGGACGGGCGGCTGTCCTTCACCTGAGTGTCCTGATTTCCGCAGAAGGGGCATTTCATCGGCGGATCATCCGTAGATCGGGAAGGCGCGCGTCAGTTCGCGCACCTCGCCGGCGACCCGCTGCGACACGGCGGCGTCGGCCTCGTCCGTGCCGTTCATTGAATCGATCACGTCGGCGATCCAGTGGCCGACCTGCTGGAACTCGGCGACGCCGAAGCCGCGGGTGGTGCCGGCCGGGGTTCCGAGACGGACGCCCGACGTCACGGTGAAGGGCGCGGTGTCGAACGGCACGCCATTCTTGTTGCAGGTCATCAGGGCGTGTTCGAGGGCCGCCTCGGTCGCCTTGCCGGTGACGCCCTTGGGCCGCAGGTCGACCAGCATCAGATGGCTGTCGGTTCCGCCCGAAACGATGGCGGCGCCGCGCTCGACCAGCACGGCGGCGAGCGCCTGGGCGTTGCTCACGACCTGACGGGCGTAGGCCTTGAACTCGGGCTTCAGCGCTTCGCCGAAGGCCACGGCCTTAGCGGCGATGACGTGTTCCAGCGGACCGCCCTGCAGGCCGGGGAAGACGGCCGAGTTGATCTTCTTGCCCAGCTCGATGTCATTCGACAGCACCATGCCGCCGCGCGGGCCGCGCAGGGTCTTGTGGGTGGTGGTGGTGACGACGTGGGCATGGGGCAGCGGGTCGGGATAGACGCCGCCGGCGATCAGGCCGGCGTAGTGGGCCATGTCGACCATGAGGTAGGCCCCAACGCTGTCGGCGATTTCGCGGAAGCGTTTGAAGTCGATGTGCCGGCTGTAGGCGCTGGCGCCGGCGAGGATCAGCTTGGGCTTTTCCTGCTCGGCCATCTGGGCGACGTGGTCGTAGTCGATCAGGTGGTCTTCCTCGCGGACCTTGTAGGTCACGGGCCGGAACCACTTGCCGGACTGGTTGGCGGGCGAGCCGTGGGTCAGGTGGCCGCCGGCGGCCAGGTCCATGCCGAGGAAGGTGTCGCCGGGCTGCAGCAAGGCCTGGAAGACGGCCTGATTGGCTTGGGCGCCGGAGTGCGGCTGGACGTTGGCGAAGGCGCAGTTGAAGAGTTGCTTGGCCCGGCTACGCGCCAGATCCTCGGTGACGTCGACGTATTCGCAGCCGCCGTAGTAGCGGCGGCCCGGATAGCCCTCGGCGTATTTGTTGGTGAGGACCGAGCCCTGGGCCTCCAGCACCGCCCTGGAGACGATGTTCTCGGACGCGATCAGCTCGATCTGTTCCTGCTGACGGCGCAGCTCGCCCTGGATGCCGCCGAAGATGTCGGGATCGGCGTCAGCGAGAGACTTCGAGAAATAGGCGTCGTGGGTGAAGGCGGTCACTGCGGGTCCCCGGAATTGGCGGCGAACCATTTAGGCCCGGGGGACAGTAACCACAACATCTAGTGGTCAGCGGGCGGCCAACGCCCGTTTCAGCTTGGCGACGGCGATGCGCTTGAGGCCTTCAGGCTCGTTGATGGGGCCCATGGCCGAGACCTCGCGGCCGGTGGCGACGTGGATCGCCGAGCATTTCAGATAGGCCCCGTTGCGGGTCAGTTCGAGGATGACCTCGCCCAGCTCGGGATCAGGCGACGGCAGGGAGGCGCGCCACGTTGCAGTGGGTCCACAGGGCGTCCATGGCGCGGACGAGATCGTCCATCATCGCGTCGGTGTGGTTCGGCGACGGCGTGAAGCGCAGGCGCTCGGTGCCCTTGGGCACGGTGGGGTAGTTGATCGGCTGGACGTAGACGCCGTGATCCTCGAGCAGCATGTCCGAGATCATCTTGGTGTGGACCGGGTCGCCGACGAAGACCGGGACGATATGGCTGACGCTGTCCATGACCGGGATGCCGGCGGCGGCGAAGCGGGCCTTGAGGGTGGCGGCGCGCTCCTGATGGGCGTCGCGCAGTTCCGGGTGGGTCTTGAGGTGGCGGACCGAGGCCAAAGCCCCTGCCGTCAAGGCAGGAGGAAGGCTGGTGGTGAAGATGAAGCCCGAGGCCCAGCTGCGCACGGCGTCGACGATCACGGCGTCGGCGGCGATGTAGCCGCCCATGACGCCGATGGCCTTGCCGAGGGTGCATTCGACGATGTCGATGCCGTCCAGCAGGCCGTCCCGCTCGGCGACGCCCGCGCCGGTCGGGCCGTAGAGGCCGACCGCGTGGACCTCGTCGAGATAGGTCATGGCGCCGTATTTCTTCGCCAGAGAGATGGTGCCCGCGAGGTCGGCGATGTCGCCGTCCATGGAATAGACGCTCTCGAAGGCGATCAGCTTGGGCGCATCGACGGGCGCGGCCTGCAGCAGGGCTTCGAGATGTTCGAGGTCGTTGTGGGCGTAGATGTGCCGCTCGCAGCCGCCGTTGCGGATGCCGGCGATCATCGAGGCGTGGTTCAGCGAATCGGAGAAGACGATCAGCCCCGGCAGGATGCGCTGCAGGGTCGTCAGGGTGGCCTCGTTGGCGACGTAGCCGGAGGTGAAGAGAAGCGCGGCTTCCTTCTGGTGCCAGCTGGCCAGCTCGGCCTCGAGGTCGACGGCCGAGCGGGTCGTGCCGGAGATGTTGCGGGTGCCGCCGGCGCCGGCGCCGACTTCATCGATCTCGGCCTGCATGGCCTCAAGCACGACGGGGTGCTGGCCCATGCCGAGGTAGTCGTTCGAACACCAGACGACGACGTCCTGCTCCGAGCCGTCGGCGCGGCGGCGGATGGCCTTGGGGAACTGGCCGCGCACGCGCTTCAGGTCGGCGAAGACGCGGTAGCGCCCCTCGCTCTTGACCTGCTCAACGGCGGTTTCGAATGCGGCCTTGTAGTCGAACAAACCTGCGGCTCGTCTGATCGTTCTGGATGGCCGGGTTTTGCGCCGCGGACGGGCGAAAGTCTATCAGCCGGGGCTGTTAAATCGTCGCAACCTTCTAATTGATAACGGTTCTCAGGTGAGTTCGTGCCGCTCTAGCCTTTCGGCAGCTCATCCAGCTTGCCGCGGAGCATCTGCAGGATGGCGGAGAAGTCGCGGCCGCCGTAGCCGAGGCCGTTGAACATCTGGAACAGGGCCTCGGTCTGGGCCCCCAGGGGCGTCGAGGCGCCGGATTTGGCGGCGGCGTCCTGGGCCAGTTTCAGGTCCTTGAGCATCATGGCCGCGGCGAATCCGCCGTCATAGTTGCGGTTGGACGGCGCGGTCGGGACGGGGCCGGGCCACGGATAGTAGGTGGTGGTCGACCAGCTCTGACCCGACGACTTGGCGACGATGTCGAACATCTTGACCGGGTCGAGCCCCAGCTTCTCGGCCAGGCCGATGGCCTCGCAGGTGCCCAGCATGGTGATGCCGAGGATCATGTTGTTGCAGATCTTGGCCGCCTGCCCCGCCCCGTGATCGCCGGCGCGGAAGGTGGCGCGGCTCATGGGCTCAAGCGCCGCCTCGATGCGGGCGAACTCCGGCTCGTCGCAGCCGACCATGAACGCCAGGGTGCCGGCGTCGGCGGCCATGGTGCCACCCGAGACGGGCGCATCGGCGAAGGCGTAGCCGGCGTCCTTCGCCAGACCGGCGACCTTGCGGGCGGTGTCCACGTCGATCGTCGAGCAGTCGAGCAGCAGGGCCGAGGTCGGCGCGGCGCCGATGATCTGCTCCGAATAGACCTTCAGCACGTGCGGGCCGGCGGGCAGCATGGTGATGACGACGTCGGCGTCCTTCACGGCCTCGGCGACCGAGGCGACCGGGGTGCAGCCGTGGGAGGCGGCGCGGTCCAGCGCATCCTTCGACAGGTCGAAGGCCAGCACCGTGTGACCGGCCTTGGCCTGATTGGCGGCCATGCCCCCGCCCATGTTGCCGAGGCCGATAAAGGCGATGGTCTGGGTCATGGCGTCGTCTCCCTGAGTTTCTGTTTGCGCCGGGATTAGCGACTCGTCGGGCTGTGCGCCAGACACGGGTTCGCGTCTTGCGGCGGGTGAGGCCGGAGTCGGGAAGGCGTGCGGAGCGCCGGGCCTGCGCCCGGAGTTCAGATGGAAATACCGTTTCGACGCAGTCAGACGCTCCGCGCGGAGAGTGAGCGGAAGCTTGCGTCGGGTGGCGGTGTTATCGCCTTACCGCAGCGCCTCCGGCGGGCGGGTCGGCCTTGCGCAGCCGATCCCCGGACCGGACGAGTATCCCCCTCGCCCCTGAACCCGCTTCTCCACATCCCGCCGCCAAAGGACGCAAGGCCTCTGCGCCTCCCCTGCGACGGGACGGAGCGCATTATGCGCCGGCCGACTTATGCGGATGGAAGATTGGTTTGAGAAAAGGGGATGTGTCTGGAAAGACGGGAAGTTTTCTCCGCTATCCGACTATAGAAACCCGGATTGTAAGCACAGCGTCATGGCGGTTCCGTCTCCTCCCTGTCGCGAAGCGATGGGGAGGGGGACCGCGAAGCGGTGGAGGGGTGAAGTGCAGCGCACGACCGTTGTGTCTTCGGACCCCTCCACCACCCTGCGGGTGGTCCCCCTCCCCATTCGCGAAGAGCGAACGGGGAGGAGACGGGGGGCGCCCTGCCCTACCCCGGCTTGCGGAACCTGAGCATGAACTGGCTGGTCTTGCCGCGGATCGAGGGGTCGAAGACGCTGGCGGTGCGAGGGTCGGCGGCGTCGGCGAGGAGGTCGCTCTGGTCGTTGAGGACGAAGCCGGCGGCCGTGACCTCGCGCTTGACCGCCTCGATGTCGATGCGGTGCAGGGTGTCGGCGCCGGCGAGGCCGGAGCCCGCCAAAGCGTGGTGGTCGACGATGACGTAGAGGCCGCCCGGCTTGAGCGCCCGGAACACGGCGACGTTGACGCGCGACGCGACGTCCGCGGGGAACGGCGCGAGGTGCAGGTCGTGATAGTTCTGGGCGGTAAAGACGAGATCGAGCCCGGACGGGAACTCGGGCGCCCCGATCGGCGAGCGGATGGCGTCGACATTGGGCAGGGCGTCGACGGCGGTCAGGCTCTCGCCGTAGCTGGCCTGAAAGCCGATGAACTCGGCCGGCTGCCAGGCCGTGACATGGCCCTGGGACCCGACGGCGGCGGAGAAGACGCGGGTGAAATAGCCGCCGCCGATGATCATGTCGGCGATCTTCTGACCCGGACGGACGCGGGCGAAGGCCAGCGTCTCGGCGGTATGACGGGCCTCGTCACGGGCGCGGTCCTCGGCCGGACGAATGGAGTCCGACAGGGCCGCCGCATAGGAAGACGGGGCGGGCGCCATGGAGGGCCAGCCGGCGCAGCCGGCGGACGACAGAACCAGCAGGGCCGAAGCGGCCACGATCACGGAACGACGCATCACGGTTCTCCTGCGTTGGGCGGGCTCAGCCCGGCTTGCGGAAACGGTAGACGAACTGGTCGGTGCGGCCGCGGATGACCTCTTCGAAGACGTTGACCGTGCGGTCGTCCGCGGGGTTGGCGAGGGCCGTGGATTCGCCGTCGAAGACGAAGCCGGCGGCCTCGACCTCGGCGCGCAGGGAAGCGCCCTCGATGCGGTGCAGGGTTCCGACCTCGGTGTGGCCGGTGCCGGCGCGGCCCGAGTGGTCGACGACGATGAAATAGCCGCCCGGCTTCAGCGCCGCATAGATGGCGCGGTTCATGGTCGGGACGTCGGTGTTGAAGCCGGGGATGTGGAAGTCGTGGTATTCCTGGCTCATCCAGATGACGTCGAGCGGCTCGGGGAAGCTCATGGCGTCGAGCGTCCCGTTGACCCGGACGACATTGGGGTAGGCGGTCACGAGGGCGTCGGCGCGCGGGTTCTCGCGCTCGGCGGTGCGGTTGGGCACGAAGGCGTAGACCTTCCCGCTCTCCCCGACGGTGCGGGCGAACAGGCGGGTGAAATAGCCGGCGCCGGGGCGGATGTCGGCGATCTTGTCACCCGGCTCCAGCATGGCGAAGGCGAGCATCCGGTCAGGGTGGCGGAACTCGTCGCGAGCCACCTCGTCAGTGGGGCGCAGCGGATCCACGATAGCCGAGTGGTGAATGTCGGCCAGCCGCATCCCCGCATAGGTGCGGTTCGCCATCCGGTCCTCGCGGCCGGCGTAAGGGTCGGAACCGCAGGCCGACAGGGCGAGCGCGGCGGCGAGGGCGAGAATGGACGGCTTGAGCATGATCGTCTCCTGAACCAGCGGCGACAGCCAAGCTCTGGTTTGGCGACGATGGCAAGTCCCCCCGTCAGTCCAGCGGTCGCCACTCCTCTTCCGCAGGCAGCGGCGCGAACAGGCGGTCGAGTTCGGCGTCAGACACGCTGGCGAGGTTCGCGGGCGACCAGTTGGGGGTGTTGTCCTTGTCGACGATCACGGCGCGGACGCCTTCCTGGAAGTCGTGGGTGCGGACGACGCGGCCGCCGAGCGCATATTCCATGGCCATGTTCTCGGCGAAGGAGACGAGGCCGGCGCCCGTGCGGAGCTGGCGCAGGGTGACCTTGAGCGACTGGGGCGATTTGGTCTTCAGGGTCGCGAGCTGAGCCAAGGCCCAGTCGGAGCTGTCGGCTTCCAGGGCGGCGAAGATTTCCTCGACCGTGTCGAAGGCGAACAGGCGTTCGATGGCGGGCAGGTGCGGCTCGATCGGCGGATCGCCGGCATCGGTCTCCAGACCGTCGGCCACATCGATCGGATGAGCCGGATCGGCGGCGAGGATGGCGCGGAAAGCCTCCAGCGCGTCGGACGGCAGAAAGTGGGTGTGGATGCCGAGGAAGACCGTGTCAGCGGCCTTGAGCCGGGCGCCGGTCAGGGCCAGCCAGACGCCGGTCTGGCCCGGCAGGCGCGGCAGGAACCAGCCGCCGCCGACGTCGGGGAACAGACCGATGCCGGTCTCGGGCATGGCGTAGGTAGTGCGCTCGGTGGCGATGCGGACGTCGGCGGGCTCCGAGATGCCGACGCCGCCCCCCATGACGATGCCGTCGACGATGGCGGTGACCGGCTTGGGGTAGTCGAACAGCAGGTGGTTGAGCTTGTATTCGGTGTCGAAGAAGGCCCGGGCCTCCGAAGCGTCCCCTGCCCCGCTCTCAGCGATCATGCGGATGTCGCCGCCGGCGCAGAAGCCGCGCTCGCCGTCGTGGTCGATCAGGATGGATTTCACCGCGTCGTCGTCGCGCCAGGCCAGCAGCGCCCCGGTCATGGCCTCGCACATGGCGCGGTTCAACGCATGCAGGGCCTTCGGTCGGTTCAGGGTCAGGCGGCCGACACCGGACTGGACGCGGGCGAAGACTTCGGATTCGGAGTTCATATACGGCCTTTGGTACGCGCAGCTTCGAGGTCCCTGACCTCCTCCAGAATCGGAAGGTCCAAGATGTCGTCCGGCTCATGCCAGAATACGGGCGGCTCGGCATCGTAGAGCTCGCCCGATACCGATTTCATCGCCAACAGGAGCGCCTGCGCCGAGTCTACGCCAGAAGACCTGCGGCTACGCCACGGTCGGGACGGCCACTCGATGACAAACTCGCAGGCCCAATCGATGGCCGCCGGCACAGGAGGCATCCACACAACCCGGAACCGATGAGTCTTGCCGTCGATGATCTGCTGAAAAATGCGTTCGCAGACGACAGGAGAGCCGCTGGTCACTGCCGCATCATTTCGCGGGCCGTAATCACGCGCATGATCTCGTTGGTGCCTTCGAGGATGCGGTGGACGCGGAGGTCGCGGACGATGCGCTCAAGCGGATAGTCCTTGAGGTAGCCGTAGCCGCCGTGAAGCTGGAGGGCCTCGTCGGCGATCTGGAAGCAGGCGTCGGTGGCCATCCGCTTGGCCATGGCGCACCATTTGGTCTTGTCGGGATGGTTGGTGTCCATCGCCCAGGCGCCGCGCATCACCATCAGCCGGCAGGCGTCGAGCTGGGTGGCCATGTCGGCGAGCTTGAACTGGGTGTTCTGGAAGTCGGCGATGGGCTTGCCGAACTGCTTGCGGGTGGCGACGTATTCGAGCGAGGTCTCGAGGGCGAGGCGGGCGCCGCCCAGCGAGCAGGCGGCGATGTTCAGGCGGCCGCCGTCGAGCCCCATCATGGCGTAGCGGAAGCCGTCGCCTTCCTTGCCGAGCAGGTTCGCGGCGGGGATGCGGCAGTCGTCGAAGGAGACGATCGCCGTGGGCTGGGAGTTCCAGCCCATCTTCTTCTCCTGCGCGCCGAAGCTGAGGCCGGGCGCGTCCTTCTCGACGACGAAGGTGGAGATCCCCTTGGGGCCGTCGACGCCGGTGCGGGCCATGACGACATAGACGTCGGAGGTTCCGGCGCCGGAGATGAAGGCTTTCGAGCCGTTCAGGACGTAGTGATCACCATCGAGACGGGCCGTGGTGCGCAGGCCGGCGGCGTCGGAGCCGGAGCCGGGCTCGGTCAGGCAGTAGCTGGCGATCAGCTCCATCGAGACCAGACGCGGCACGTAGCGGGCACGCAGGTCGTTCGAGCCGAATTTGTCGATCATCCACGTGGCCATGTTGTGGATCGAGATGAAGGCGGCGGTGGAGACGTCGCCGCGCGACAGTTCCTCGAAGATCACCGCGGCCTCGACCCGGCCCAGCGCCATGCCGCCATGCTCCTCGCCCGTGTAGATGCCGCAGAAGCCCATCTCGGCGGCGTGCTTCATCACATCGACGGGGAAATGTTTGGTCTCGTCCCATTCGGCGCTGTGCGGGGCCAGTTCGGCGTCGGCGAAGGCGCGGGCGGCGTCCTGGATGGCGCGCTGGTCGTCGGTGAGGGCGAAGTCCATGGTGTTTCCTCGAGTCTTTGGGCGCTTCTAGCCGAACCGGCGACAAACTGAACCCTCTCCCCGACGGCGAGGCTTCGTCTATAAGCCCCGCCATGACCCAGCCGTTCGCGCCCGCCGCCTTTCCGTATGCCCGTCCCCGCCGGCTGCGCAGCCAGCCGTGGGTGCGGAGGCTCGTGGCGGAGACGACGCTGACGCCGGCCGATCTGGTGTGGCCGCTGATCGTGCATGACGGAGCAGACGAGCGGGTGGCGGTCGCCTCCATGCCGGGCGTGTTCCGGTTGAGGCCGAAGGCGGCGGCGGCGGCGGCGGTCGAGGCGCGCGATCTGGGCATCCCGGCGGTGGCGCTGTTCCCCAATGTGGACGGGGCCATAAAGGATGGCGTCGGTACGGGGGCGACCGATCCCGACGGGCTGGTCCCCGAGTGCATCAAGGCGATCAAGGACGCGGCGCCCGAGATCGGCGTCATGACCGACGTGGCGCTGGACTGCTACACCGACCACGGCCACGACGGGATCGTCGAGGACGGCCGGATCGTCAACGACGCGACGCTGGAGCGGCTGGCGGAACAGGCTTTCATCCACGCCCACGCCGGGGCCGACATCGTGGCGCCGTCCGACATGATGGACGGCCGGGTGCAGGCGATTCGCGAGGCGCTGGAGGCCAACGGCATGTCCGACGTGATGATCCTGTCCTACGCGGCCAAATACGCCTCGGCATTCTACGGGCCGTACCGGGACGCGGTGGGCTCGGCCAAGGCGCTGACCGGCGACAAGAAGACCTATCAAATGGACTACGCCAACTCGGACGAGGCGCTGCGCGAGGTGGCGATGGACATCTCCGAGGGCGCCGACGCGGTCATGGTCAAGCCGGGGATGCTGTATCTCGACATCGTCCGGCGGGTGTCGGAGACGTTCCGGGTGCCGACCTTCGCCTATCAGGTGTCGGGCGAGTATTCGATGATGCGGGCGGCGATGGCGAATGGCTGGCTGGACGAGGAGCGGGCCATTCTGGAGAGCCTGCACGCCTTCAAGCGGGCGGGCTGCGCGGGGGTGCTGAGCTATTTCGCACCACAGGCGGCGCGGCTGCTGCAGGGCTGATCCAGAGCGGCTCCGATCAGCGCGGGACCGGCGGCGGCGCCAACGGTGGCCCAACGGAGGACGGGGCGGGCACAAGTCCCTCCGCGGCCTGTTCACGCTCAAGCCGTGCGCGCGACTCCGCGACCGTCCGCGCGTCGGCCTCTTCCTGCGCCGTGGGCCTGTCTGCGAACCACTGAACGGCGAAGACGGCTCCGGCGCACGCGGCAACGCACAGCACCACCAGCAGTGACGGCAACTTCGTCGAGGTTCGCCCGCGTTTCTCCACCGACATCCGCCTGCCCCTACAGCCTCGTGTTCCAGCCGTCATAGGCGACATCGACGTTCGGCGGAACCGCGGCCCTGAGAACGTTGTAGTCGAGGTCGATGTGTAGGTTCGTGAGAACCGCCTTCTTCACCCCGGCCCGGGCAATCCAGTCGAGGGTCTTGTCGACGTGGGCGTGGGTCGGGTGCGGGGTCCAGCGGAGGGCGTCAACGATCCAGAGGTCGCAGCCGCGCAACGCCTCGATGGCCGCGTCGTCTAGGTCGGAGACGTCGCTCGAATAGGCGATGCCGCCGACGCGGTAGCCGACGGAGCGGATGGGGCCGTGGGCCTGGTCGAAGGTGACGACCGGGAGTGGGCCGCCTGGGCCGTCGACGGACCAACTCTGGCCGTGCGGGGGCAAGGGATGGGCGTCGAGGATCGCCGGATAGCCCTCGACGCTGTCGAAAATATAGCGGAACCGCTCGCGCATGGCGGCGTGTGTCGGCGGGTCCATGAAGGCCGGGATGCGGCGGCGGGTGCGCATGGCGAAGACGCGCAGGTCGTCGACGCCGTGGGTCTGGTCGGCGTGATCGTGGGTATAGAGGACGGCGTCGACGTGCTTCACGCCTGCCGACAGCATCTGTTGGCGCAGGTCGGGCGAGGTGTCGATCAGGACGCTGGTGATCCCATCCGGCCCGTGGCGGCGGATCAGGGCGGAGCAGCGGGTGCGGCGGTTCTTCGGCTCGGCGGGATCGCAGTCGCCCCAGTCGCCGTCGCCGCGCGGCACGCCGCCGGACGAGCCGCAGCCGAGGATGACGACCTCGAGCTCGCCCGCCGCGGCGCTCATGCTCCGTCCGGCCTCGGGATGCGGTCGAACAGGGCGAAGAAGGCGTCGGTCGTGCGGGCCTCCGCCTCGTCGCGGGACCAGCCGCGGATCTCCGCCAGCTTGTCGAGCACGTGACCGACGTAGGCCGGCTCGTTGCGGCGGCCTCTGTGCGGCACGGGGGCGAGGTAGGGGCAGTCGGTTTCGACGATGATGCGGTCGGCGGGCATGGCGGCGATGATCTGGCGGACGTCCGAGGCGGCCTTGAAGGTGGCGATGCCGGAAACGGAGAACCACGCGCCCAGTTCCGCCGCCTTTTCCGCCAGTTCCGGCCCACTGGTGTAGCAGTGCATCAGGAAGCGGAACGGCGCCCTTGCCTGTTGCTCGGCGAGGATCTCGGCCATGACGTCGTCGGCCTCGCGGGTGTGGACGACCAGCGGCAGGCCGGTGCGGCGCGCGGCATCGATATGCTGGCGGAAGACGGCGGCCTGAATATCGCGGGGGCTGAGGTCGTAGTGGAAGTCGAGGCCGCATTCGCCGATGCCGACGATCTTCGGCCGTCCGGCGAGCTCGACCAGTCGGTCGGCGGTCAGGTCGGCGTAGTCCTTCGCCTCGTGCGGATGGACGCCGACGGTGGCCCAGATGTCGTCGTGGGCCATGGCGAGGCCGTGGGTCGCCTCGAACGTCGAGAGCTTGTCGGAAATCTCGACCATCAGGCCGACGCCGGCCTCGCGAGCGCGGGCGATGACGGCGTCGCGGTCCCCGTCGAACTGGGCGGCGTGCAGGTTGACGTGGCTGTCGATCAGCATCAGGCGCGGGCCTTGGTCCGCTGCAGGTCGGCGAGCGCCCCGGCCAGCACGTCGGCGCGGTCAAGATTGATGGCGGCGGCGCGGTCGGGAAGTTCCGACAGCCGCTCCCACAGCTCGGCCCAGCGGGCGCCGGACTTGCCTTCCTCGAGCGCGCGGACCTTCACGGCGGCGATCAGCCGGTCCATCAGGGTCTCGAACCGCTCCTGCCCCTCGGCGCCGCGGAATTTGTCGGCGACAGCCATGGCTTCGGCGCGGTCGACGGCGTCGGCGGCGACCCAGGACTGGGCCAGTTGGTCGGCCTCCAGCGTGGCTCCGGAGGCGAGCGCCAGCGCCTGACCGGGCGAGCCCGAGGCCATGGCGGCGATGCGGGCGGCCTCGGCGGAGGGGACGCCGGTGCGGTTGCGGACCAGTTCCTCCAGCGCATGCGGCGGCCAGACCGGGAAGGCCAGACGGCGGCAGCGGGAGCGGATGGTGGCCAGCAGGCGGCCGGGCGCATGGGTGACGAGGAAGAGCACGCCGCGTTCCGGCGGCTCCTCAAGAACCTTCAGCAAGGCGTTGGCGGCATTGAGGTTCAGGTCGTCGGCGGCATCGATGATGGCGACGCGATACCTGGCCTGCGACGGGCTCTTGGAGAAGAACTCGGGCAGGTCGCGGGCCTGGTCGACCGAGATGGATTTCTTCGTCTTGCCGCCCTCGACGGCGCGTTCCAGGATCAGCAGGTCCGGATGGGACTGGGCGGTGATCAGACGGGCGACGGCGTCGTCGGGGCGGGTCCCGAGCAGGCCACGCGACGGATCCGGCGTGGCGCCCAGCAGGCGGCGGGCGGCGCGATAGGCGAAGCTGGCCTTGCCGGAGCCCTCGACCCCACACAGCAGCCAGGCGTGGTGCAGGCGGCCCTTGTCGACAGCGTCGAGGAAGGCGGCCTCGGCGGCGGCGTCGGGGATCAGGTCAAAGCGGTCGCGCGGGTGCTCGCTCACAGCAGCCGGCCCTCGACGGCGGCCCAGACGCGGGCCTCCACCGTGTCCTGATCGCCCTCGGCGTCGATGATGACGCAGCGCTCCGGATGGGCGGCGGCGACATCGCGGAAGCCGGCCCGCAGTCTTTCGTGGAACTCCAGCCCCTTGGACTCGAACCGCGTCTCGAACAGGCCCCGGCCGAAGGCGCGCTCCAGACCCACCTCGACGGGCAGGTCGAAGACCAGCGTCAGGTCCGGCTGGGTGGCGCCGACGATGGCGGCGTCGAGGCTTTCGATGAAGGCGGCGGGCGTACCGCCGCCCGCGCCCTGATAGGCGCGGCTGGAATCGGCGAAGCGGTCGCAGACCACCCAGCGGCCCGCCTCCAGCGCCGGGCGGATGGTGCGCTCCAGATGGTCGGAGCGGGCGGCGAACATCAGCAGGGTCTCGGTCATCGGCGACCAGCGGCCCGCGTCGCCATTGAGGGCGATGTTGCGGATATCCTCGGCGCCGTCGGAGCCGCCGGGCTCGCGGGTCTGGACGACCTCAAGATCACGCGCACGCAGGCGTTCGACCAGGCGGGCGACCTGCGTCGACTTGCCGGTCCCCTCCCCGCCTTCGAAGGTGATGAATCTGCCCTGGGTCACCGGCGCACAATGGCGGCGCCGGTCGGGTTCGCAAGGGTCTAGCCGCCTGAAATCGTCGTCGCTTCGGGATAACCTCGCGAGACCACAGCGCGGCGGGAGCGCTCGGCCGTTCCATTGTCCGGCCAAGGGCCGACGAGGACCCTGAACTGACCGGGCGAAGCCTCCTCGACCGTGGCGCTGCCGCCGAGGTTGTCGGCGGCGCGGCGAGCCTGACGAGGGTCGGCCCACAGGCCCGCCTGCACCCAGACACCTGAGCGCACCAGCGCGGGCGGCGGCGGCGAATCAGCGACGCGGACGGGTTCCGCAGACGCGGGCGAAGGCGGCGGGGATGACGGCTGATAGGGCCTCGGGCCCGACTCCGGCCGCGCAGGCGCCTCGGCGTACTGAAGCACCTGACCGCCGCCGAGACGCGGTGCTGGGCCGAGATAACGCACCCTCACCTCTCCAACCCCGGCGCGGCGGAGGTCCAAGGCGTCGGCGGCGCCGCGCGACAGGTCGATGATGCGGCCATCGACGAACGGGCCGCGGTCATTGACGCGGACCACGACGCGGCGGCCGTTGGCGAGGTTGGTCACCTCGACCAGACCGGGCAGCGGGAGCGTCTTGTGGGCCGCCGTCAGGGCGTTCATGTCGAACCGCTCGCCGGTGGCTGTCGGCCGGCCGTTGAACTGGTCGCCGTACCAGGAGGCCATGCCGGTCTCGTCGTAGTTCGGCTGTTCCGCAGGCCGATACCAGCGGCCGCGCACCTGATAGGGGCGCATGGTGCCGGAGACGATCGGGGCGGGATCGGTTACGACCGGGAGGCCACCGACGTCCGGGCGGGCTCCGCCGGCGCAGGCCGCCAGCAGCGACGTCAGCCCGGCAACGATGAGTCCCTTGAGAAGTTTCGCAGCCATGGCCCCGCCCTTGATGGCGTCGAACATGACGGCAGACATTTCCGCTTTGGTTAACGAGGCGTTTGGCGCTATGCGGCGGGTCCGCTCGCGGGACACGGACAGGTGGCCGAGTGGTTTAAGGCAGCGGTCTTGAAAACCGCCGTAGGTGTGAGCCTACCGTGGGTTCGAATCCCACCCTGTCCGCCACGGGGCGACGCAACGGTTCCGGTCACAGACGGCCAATCGAAGACAAGCTTTGCCATAACCTTGAGGCTTTGCCGTATTGGCGGGGCCCTCGCGTTGTCCCGGCGCTATTCTGGAATCGATTTTGGTCGGCCTTTGAGCAGTCCGTAAGGATGCAGGACAGGTTTCGCCAGCAAACGGCTGTGTCCGCCACCCTACATAAATAAACTCACGTCCGCTTAACTTCGGCCAGTGTAGGTTGACAGCCCTGCCGGGGGATTGTCAGCGGGAACGCTGGGGGTAGCAGTGCTTGGGACTACGAGTTTGGCCGCGTCCCTGCTCAGGCAACTGGGCAGATTCGGACGGGATGACCGGGGCGGGATCGCCCTCAAGGCGGCCCTCGTGCTGCCCGGCGTGGTCATGCTCGGAGCCGGTGCGGTCGATCTGACCAACGTCCAGTCCACGCACGTCCAGCTGCAGGATATCGCCGACAGCGCCGCCTTGGCCGCGGCCAGCGATCTCGGTCTGGCGACCGACGGCTCGAACGCCAAGGAGCGGGCGCGCGCCTATGTGCAGTCGCATCTGCAGGAGTGGGCCCAGGCGCCGACGGTGACCCCGTCCTACGACATCGTCGATGTGCAGGGGCAGCGCGCAATTCAGGTAACCCTTGCGGCGAACCGGCCGTCCTTCTTCGGCAATCTGCTGCCGCCGGGCGGCTGGAAGATCAATGCACGATCCACGGCGACGTCGATGGGCATGGTGCCACTGTGCGTGCTGGTGACCGGCGCGTCGGGTTCGAAGGTGCTGAACGTGAAGGACACCGGGCGCATGAACGCGCCGGCGTGTATGGTCCACTCGAACCGTGACATCATCGTCGAGGGCGGCAGCATCGCCGCCTCGGCGGTTCAGAGCGTGACCTCGGCGCAAGGGTCCATCAGCCCCTCGCCCGGCACCGGCGCGGCCCAGATCACCGATCCGTTCGCGACCATGGATCTTAGCCAGACGGGGCGGCTCCTGTGCACGGCTGCGGACCTGCTCCGGCCCGTCATGGTCTCGTCCGGAACGCACTACATCGCCGCCGGCAAGCACTGCGGGGGCATTCAGGCGTCGGGGACGGCGCGGCTGATCCTCGACCGCGGCGAACATTTCTTCCTTGGCGGCCGGCTGGTCGTGGAGGGCGAAGCCCGGCTGGAAGGCGACGACGTGGTCCTGTTCTTCGACCGCGGCTCCAGCTTCGACTTCAAGGAACAGGCGAAGGTCTCGCTGAACGGACGCAAGTCCGGGGCCTATGCGGGCATCGTCATGGGCGCGACGCGCGACAACGTCAGCAACTTCTTCATCTCGGCCGACCATGTGGAGAGCCTGCTCGGCGTCATCTACGTTCCCGCCGCGACCCTGATCGTCGAAGGCCGGTCGGATATCGCGCGGGACAGCGCCTGGACCGTGATCGTCGCCAAGCAACTGCAGCTGAAGGGTTCGCCCTCGCTGTTCATCAACGCAAACTACGACGTCAGCGATGTGCCGGTGCCCCGCGGGGTCGGGCCGCGCGCCGGGGGTTCGCGTCTGGTCGACTAGGGAACCGCGGCCCGGGCGGCGTCACCCGCCGTCCGGTGCACAGGGTTTATTGGGCGCCGTCGCCGCGCCGGGAACCGCGGCGACGATCCTCGCTCTGACGCCGCCCGCCGTTCATCATCATCAGTTCCAGCCGAATCTCGGTCAGCCGCTGCTCCAGACATCCGAGCGCGACGACAATGATCGAGACGGCCAGTGCTGACGCCTCGAAGGCCAGGGTCACGTACGGCAGGGCGATGTCGGCGACCTCGCTGTAGATCAGGGTGATCAACACCACGGTGACCATGACCCCGAAACCGCTGAGACCGACGCGGAGCAGCGGTGACTTCATCGGCGCGTGCTGGTTGATCCGGCTGCCCGGTTTGCGGCGGTCGCGGCCGCGACGATCGGGTGAGCCCCGACGGTCGGTCAGGATCGTCTCCTTCTCGTGCCGGTCCGCCAGCACTTCCGCTTCGATGGCCATCATTTCCTCCCGCTGATGAGCCTGTGTGTCATGCCGCCGCCGGCCGCACGCCGGGGAGACCCCGTTCGGCGCGCAGGACGTAGCGGATCTGATAGGCGAGCAGACGCCAGTTCAGCGGCTTCTGCACGAAGGACGTCGCGCCGAGATGGAAGCAGCGGTCGATCGCCTCGACATCCTCGCGGCCGGTCTGAACGATGACCGTTGTGTCTTTGAGTTTCGGATCGGCGCGAATACGCGAAAGCGTCTCGAAGCCGTCGAGGCCGGGCATTTCCAGATCGAGCAGAACCAGATCGTAGCGGCCGCCAGCAAGCATCCGCAGCGCCTCGGCCCCGTCCTGCGCCAGATCGACCTGCGTCGTCGGCGCCGCAAGGTTCACCTGCGCGAAGGCGCGGAGGATCGGATCGTCGTCGACGAACAGAATCCGCGCCTCGTCCTCCAGGACGTAAAAGAAACCACTCACCGGGACCTCCAATGGAGAGTTCGTCCGGAACCCCCGCCATGTCCCCCGACACCTGCCCTTGTTAAGCCGGGAGTCATTAAGGGACAGTATAGGTTGAGAGTTTTCCGGGTTTCGGGTGATGTGGTTGGTGGCTGACACGTCCCGCAGAAAAGGCGGCTCAATACGCCGCAAACTGGTCGGCCTGGTGCTCGCCGCCCTGGCCACGACCTGCGTCGTCACGGCCCCCCTGATGGGCTGGACCGATGCGCGCCGCCAGACGGCCCTGGAGACTGACCGGCTGACCCAGACGGCCAAGGTGATCGGCTCGCTGGCGTCCGGATCGGTTCGGGAAGGGCAGCCGGGAGAAGCCTTCAACGCCCTGCGCGCCATCGCCCAGATGCCGACTGTGACCTACGGCCGGATCGAGACCGCGGACGGCCGCCTGCTGGCCGAGACCGGCGGCGGGGTGCGGCTGACGTCGGACGCCAAGGTGACATACGGCGAGCACCCCTCCGTCTGGTCCGTGCTGACGACCGGCACCCTGCACGTCACGGCGCCCGTGGTCAGTCAGGGCGAAACGGTCGGACAGATCACCCTTCTGGCCAAGACGCCGGGCCTCAGGGACCGTGTCCTGGGGTCCGTGCTCGTGGCGCTTCTGGGTTCGGTTATCGCGGCCCTCGCCGGCTTGCTGATCGCCCTGCGGCTGGCGCGGCGGATCAGTGAGCCGATCGTGCGGCTCGCGGCCTTCGCCAACGACGTGCGGGACGCGGAGGATTTCTCGGCCGATCCCGACGTGCAGGCGGATGGCGAGGTCGGGGATCTGGTCGAGGGGCTCAAGGCCATGCTGGGCGGGCTGCGGGAGCGCGACGCGCGCATCGCCGATCACGTCGCCGGGCTGGAGACACAGGTGGCGGAGCGCACGTCGGAGCTGAACGTCGCCAAGCTGGCGGCCGAGTCGGCCAACGCCGCCAAGTCCGACTTCCTCGCGGTGATGAGCCACGAAATCCGCACGCCGATGAACGGCATTCTCGCGCTGAGCGAACTGCTGGCCAACTCGGACCTGACGGCCCGGCAGCGGCGGCAGGCGCATGTGATCGCCAAGTCGGGCCAGTCGCTGATCTCGATCATCAACGACATCCTCGACTTCTCGAAGATCGAGGCGGGCAAGCTGGAGCTGGAACTGCTCGACGTCGATCTGTCGGAACTGGCCGAGGACGTGGCCACCCTGTTCGCCGAGCGGGCGGCCGAGAAGTCGCTGGATATCGCCGTCTATGTCGATCCCCGCATCAGCGCGGTCCGGGCCGACCCGACGCGGCTGCGGCAGGTGATCAGCAATCTGGTCAATAACGCGATCAAATTCACCGAGACGGGCGGGGTCCTGATCCGCATCGAGCCGGCGGGCGAAGGCGAGATCGCGTTCAGCATCGTCGATACCGGCCCCGGCATTCCCGCGGACAAGCTGCCCAAGCTGTTCGAGGCCTTCTCTCAGGCGGACCAGAGCACGACGCGCAAACACGGCGGCACGGGGCTGGGGCTCGCCATCTGCGACCGGCTGGTGCGGACCATGGGCGGCGAGTGGAAGTTGGCGAGCACGGAAGGCGTGGGATCGAGCTTCGGCTTCGTTGCGCCGATGCAGGCTGCCGGAGACGCGCCCGCCCTGCCCGCCTTCGCGCCGGACTGGGGTATCGCCATCGGCGGACCGGGAGCCCAGACGGCGGAGGCGATCCGGCTCTATGCGGACGCGCTCGGCGTGGCGATCGCTGAGCCGGGTCGGGCGAGCGCGACTCTCGTCTCGACGGGCGCGCAGGGCGTTGTGCTGTCGGTCGCCGGAATGGCGAGCGACGGCGAGGGCTGGGTCCTCCCTGTCCCGCTGCGCCGGGCCGAACTGATCCAGGCGCTGACGCGGATGCTGGCCGGCGAGGCGCCGGTGCAGACCGGGCCCGCTCACGTGGCCGGAACGATGGTGCGCTTCCCCGGCGCGCGGGTGCTGGTGGTCGACGATTCGGAGGTCAACCGCGAGGTGGCGGCGCAGGCGCTGGAGCAGCTCGGCGTGGATGTCGCCTTCGCTGAGGACGGTCTGCAGGCGGTCGAGGCGCTGCGGCGGGAGACGTTCGACGTTGTGCTGATGGACGGCTCCATGCCCGTTCTCGACGGGTTCGAGGCGACGGTGCGTATCCGCGAGGAAGAGCGGGCGGAGGGTCGGCCGCGGGCGGTGATCCTGGCCCTGACGGCGCATGTGATCGGCACCGCGGCCGACGCATGGCGCGCGGCCGACATGGATGGCGTGATCCACAAACCCTTCACCCTGAAGGACCTGACGCACCCGCTGCGCGAGCACTGCCCGCAGTATATGACGACGGCCGACGAGGTGAGCGAGGCCATTGCAGACGGGGTCGTGGGCGCGACGCCTGTGCAGGCAAAGGCGGCTGCGGACGATCTGTTCGACCCCGCCGTCGCCGCCGATCTCGAGCGCATGGCCGCGACCGGCAAGGCGGACTTCGTGATGCGCGTGAAGGCGCTCTACGAAGAGCATGCTCCGCAACGGCTGGCGGAGCTTTCCGAGGCCTGGAACACCGGAAACGCGGACGACGTCGCCCGCGCCGCACATGCCCTGAAGTCGATGAGCCTGAGCCTCGGCGCGCGCGCCGTGGCGGAAGCGGCGAGCGCCATCGAGGCGTCCGCCCGGGCCGGCGCCCTCGTCCCCGGCGCGCCGGAGCAGCTGGGCTCGCTGCTGCTGCGCACCATCAGCGCCTTGCGGGAACCGCAATCAGAGGCGGCCCCGGCCGAAAACACTGTCGACGCCGGGGAAGACCTGCGCGCCGCGATCGCCGGCGGCGAACTCGATCTCGTATATCAGCCGATGATGGACCGCACCGGCGAGTTCGCGGGCAAGGTGGAAGCCCTGATCCGCTGGACGACCGCATCGGGCGAGATCAAGCGGCCCGACGTCTTCGTCCCCGAGCTGGAGGGCGCGGGCGTCATCGAGATCCTGACCGACTTCGTGCTGGATCGGGCGATGCAGGTAGTGGGCCAACGGCCCGATGTCCGGCTATCGATCAACGCGTCCGCCGGCGAGTTCCAGAAGCCGGAGTTCGCCGACCGGGTCCGCGCGGCCGGCGCCCGGAATGGCTTCCCGCTGGACCGTCTCGAGGTCGAGGTGACGGAGACCGCCATCCTCGACATCGAACAGGCGCGGCCGACGATCACGCGCTTGGCAGAGCTGGGGGTCGGGGTGGCGCTCGATGATTTCGGCGCAGGCTACACCAGTCTGCATGCGCTGCGTGAGCTGCGCTTCTCGACGCTCAAGATCGACCGCAGCTTCGTGGAGCGGTGCCTTGACGACACCGCCTCCGCCGCGATCATCCACGCGGTTATCTCCGTCGGGCGGTCGCTGGGCATGCAGATCGTGTGCGAAGGCGTCGAACATCACGATCAGGTCAAGTTCCTGCGAACCGCCGGCGTGCATATGATACAAGGCTATGTGTACAGCCGGCCGGTCAACTTCGACGACCTGCCCACGCCTGCTGTCCGCGCGGCTTGAGACCCCCCAGTTTGCTTGATTGATACGACGTCAGAACCGGTAACCCTTATGGCCAACATCGTAATCGTCGACGACGATCCCACCATTCAGCTGATAGCGGGCGAGCTGCTGAGCGCGGACGGGCATACCGTCGTGCACGCAGGGGACGGGGTCGAGGCGCTCAAGGTGCTGGAAGTCACGCGGGCGGATCTGGTCGTCCTGGACATGCTGATGCCCAATATGGACGGGCTGGAGACGATCATCGAACTGCGTCGGCGATATCCCTCTGTGAAGATCCTCGCCATCTCCTCCGGCGGCCGCGGCGGTGCAGACGACCTGCTGAAGACGGCGCGTTTGTTCGGGGCGGACGACAGCCTCGCCAAGCCGCTGAGCTTCTCCACATTCGGAGCTGCGGTGGCCCGTCTGCTCAGCCGCGACACCCGCGTCGACAGCCCCTTCGTGCAGCAGGGCTGACCCCGCTCCCGGAACAGTGTCGGGTTCCGGACGTTGAAACAGCCTCGAAAGTGAGGCTTCCGATGAACAAGATCATTCCCGCCGCGGCCGCCCTGATCGTCGCGCTGTCGGCTCCCCAGATTGCGCTGGCGCAGGACCATGGCCGCGGGCACGGCGGAGACCATGCCAAGGACGACCATGGCGGTGGCCGACAGGCTGCGCGGAACGAGGATCGCGGACCCGACCGCTCTGGTGGCGGCGGAAACGGTCGCGGCCGCGGACACGACGACAACGGCGCGCGCGGACGCGGCGGCGAGGCTCGCGCGGTCATCGCCCCGGTCGCGCGGGTGGAAGCCCGCGTCGCTGAACGGCGCAACGACGACCGCAGACGCGATGACCATAGACGCGAGGACCGCGGCCCGGTTCGCATCGAGCGGGAGGTCGTAAGGACCGTCGATCGCCGCGATGACCGCAGCCCAATCACCGTGTTCCGGATCGAGCCGGACCGGGGACTGGTCACCGGCTGCCCGCCGGGGCTGGCCAAAAAGGGCAACGGTTGCTTGCCGCCGGGACAAGCGCGTCAGATCGCCCGCGCCCGCTACGACTACCTCTGGGCCCGGCGCAATACCGACGAACAATACCGCTATGACGACGGCTACCTGTACCGGGTCGACCGTGGCGGCTCGGTGATGGGGTGGCTGCCCGTGCTGGGCGGCGCCCTGGCCCCCGGCGCGGTATGGCCGACCCAGTATTCGTATCAGCCGGTCCCGCAGTACTACACCAGCTATTACGGGCTGAATGACCCCTACGACTACCGCTACGCCAATGGAGCGCTGTACGGAGTCGATCCGCGAACGCAGGCGATCACGCAGGTCGTCGCCCTTCTGACGGGCCAGCCGATCAACGTGGGTCAGCAGATGCCCGCCGGCTATGACGTCTACAACGTGCCCTATGCCTATCGGGACCAGTACGTCGACACCGCGGACAGCTGGTACCGGTACAACGACGGCTACGTCTATCAGGTCGATCCGACCACCCAGCTGGTCCAGGCGGCCATCCAGCTGCTGACCTGATCCCACGGCAGGAGACACCGATATGCGGACCATCATGCGCCGGGCGCTGACGCCCCTCGCCGTTATCCTGCTGGCCGCCTGTGGCGGCGAGGAAAAAGCCGCCGGAGACGCGACTGCGGAAACGCAGCCCTCCGACCGCACGCTCGCAGCGACGTTGCAGAATGCGGACGGCTACGGCGCCCTCGGCGCGGCGGTCAGGAACGCCGGCCTGACCAGCGTGCTGGACGGGGTCGGCCCCTATACCGTGTTCGCGCCAGCCGACGCCGCCTTCACTGCGGCCGGAACGGGCGACTTCACCGACCCGTCGCTACGCGCGCAGAGCGCAGCCCTGCTTCGCGCCCATATCGTTCCGGGGGCGCTGACCCGGCGTGACATCGCGGCTGCGATCGAGCGCGACGCGGATGGAAGCGTGCAGATGCGGTCGATGGCCAATACCCTGCTGACCTTCACCCGCGACGGCGAAGCCATCACGGTCGCGTCGGAAAGCGGCGCCCGCGCACGACTGACCGGCGCGGAGAATGTAGCGACCAACGGTGTCCTGCAGCCCGTCGACGCCCTGCTTGTCCGACCCGACGCGAGCTGATCGGCGGACGGCTCTTAGCGGTCGCGAAACGGCGATCTTGCACTGCAGCATGGAAGAGGATCATAAAGGGCTGGCCGGGGCCGGAGGCCAACGATGTTCGACTCGCTACGCTGCGCCTGGAAGGGTCACATGTTCGTCGACAGCCGCAGTCAGCCGGGTACGCAGGTCTGCGTCCGCTGCCGGCAGCGGCGGCCCTTTGAAGGGCTGGAGCCGCCGCGGCCGTCGAGATCAGAGCGCCCCTAGAAGCCGTTCCAGGCCGCCGCCGGGTCGTGCACGGTAAGGAAGACATCGTCGACAGGAGCCATGGGTCCGCGCGGCGCTTCCAGCAAAGCTTCCGGAATGAAGGCGGGAGCCGCGGGCGCGGTCAGGTCCAGGACATCGCCGTTGCCGAAGCGGATTTGCTCGATGCCGAAGAGGGTGTCGACGCCGTCACGGCCCGCGACCGTATCCGTGACCACGTAGTGCCCGTTGACGGCCTGAACCGTATATTCTCCCATCAGGCCGGAGAAGACCGCCGTATCGAAACCACCAGCGCCGGTAAGCGTGTCGTTTCCGCCCAGACCGATCAGGGTGTCGGCGCCGCCGCTGCCTGTCATGGCGTTGTCCAGACCGTTGCCCGTGCCGGTGAAGGTCGAGGATGCGCTACCGTTGAGCAGGTTCTCGATGTTCGCCTGGAGCGTATAGGTCGACAGGGTGGTCTGGACGGTGTCGGTACCCTCTCCCGCCAGTTCGACCAGAACATCGCCCGCGACGGACACGAGATAGCGATCGTCGCCGAGGCCGCCACGTAGCTGGTTGGCTGCGCCCGCGCCCCCGACGAGGGTGTCATTACCTCCCATGCCAAGGAGAGTGTCGGCGCCCGTTCCGCCGGTGATGGTATTGTTGTCCGAGCTGCCGGTTCCGGTGAACGAGCCCGCGCCCGTATAGGTCAGCCCCTCGAAATTGGTCTTTAGCGTGTAGGCCGAGAGCGTCGTTTCGACGGTGTCGGTCCCCTCGCCGGCGAACTCGACCAGGCTGTCGCCGGCGACCGATACGACGAAGCGGTCATCACCGGTCCCGCCCTGCATCTGGTTGGCCAGACCCGAGCCGCCGATCAGGATGTCGTCTCCGGCCTGTCCCAATAGCAGGTCCGTGCCGAGGCCACCCGACAGGAAGTTGCTGGCCTGGTCGCCGATGAGCGTGTCGTTGAAGGCCGTTCCGATCAGACCTTCCATGTTGACGAGGGTGTCGACACCGCCCTGTCCGTCGTTGTTCGTGCCATTGACCCTCAGGGTCAGGCCCGAGGTCCCGGCGCTGTAATCGGCGATATCAAGCACAACGTCGAACTGCGCTCCTTCGCCGTCGAAGCTGTCATTGCCGGCGCCCCCGATCATGACATCCGCGCCCTCGCCGCCCCTGAGGATGTCGTCGCCGTCGGCGCCGACCAGGGTGTCGTTCCCGGCTCCACCGGTGATGTTGTCATTACCCTCGGCGCCGAACAGCATGTCTTCGCCGTCATTGCCGCTCAGGATGTCGTTGCCCGCGAGGCCATAGATCACATCGTTGGACAGACCGCCGACGATAAAGTTATCCGCGCTGTTGCCCGTGCCGGTGAAGGATCCGACCCCGGTGAAGCGAAGGTTCTCGAAATTGGTCTTGAGCGTGTAGGTCTGCACGGTCGTTTCGACGGTATCGACGCCTTCGTTGGCGTTTTCGATCAGAGAGTCGCCCGCCACCGACACGCGATAGGTGTCGTCGCCGAGACCGCCCTGCATCTGGTTGGCTGCGCCCGTCCCGCCGACGAGGATGTCATTGCCGGCGAGACCGACAAGCACATCCGTCCCCAGACCGCCCGTGAGGATGTTGCCAAGGCTGTCGCCGATCAGAACATCGTTGAAGGCCGAGCCGACCACGACCTGAATGTTCACGAAGGTGTCGACCCCGCCGTCGCCGTCGTTCGAGGCCTGCTGGTTGGTCAGATTGACGTAGGTCCCCGCCGCGGCCAGCGAATAGTTGGCCGTATTGCTGGACCCCGTACCGCCGTCGAAATAGTCGTTGCCGGCGCCGCCATAGAACTGGTCCGAGCCGAGGCCGCCGTACAGGGAGTCGTCACCGGCCTCGCCGTACAGGCTGTCGACCAGATCGCCGCCGACGATGATGTTGGCCGTCGCATTGCCGTGCCCCGTGAAGGCGCCCGACCCGGTGTAGCGCAGCCGCTCGACGTTGGCCGCCAGGGTGAGGGTGGAAAGCGCCGTTTGGACCTCGTCGATCCCCTGCCCCGCGAACTCGGTCACCGTGTCGCCGACCGCCGAGACGATGTAGGTGTCGTCGCCCATGCCGCCCTGGAGCGCGTTGGCGGCTCCGGTCCCGCCGTCCAGATAGTCGTTGCCGTCCAGGCCGATCAGATAGTCACTGCCGAGGCCGCCGATGAGACGGTTGTTGGACGCCTCTCCGATCAGCACGTCGTTGAACGCCGTGCCGAACAGGTTCTCGATGCCGGACAGGGTATCCACACCGCCCATGCCATTGCTGCTGGCCACGCCGTCGTTGAGATCGACGTGCACCGCCTGGCCTGCCGCCGAGTAGTTGACCGTGTCGACTCCCGAGCCGCCCGACAGCACGTTGTCGCCGGCGCCGCCGATCAGGATGTCATTGCCGGCGCCGCCAGACAGATCGTCGTTGCCCGAACCGGTCGTCAGGATATCCGCGCCGACATCGCCCAAGGCCACGATGCGATTGATGGCGGCGGAGGCATTCAGGGTGTCGTTCCCATCTCCCCCGTCGAAATCGATCTGGCCCGTCAGGGACGTACCCGAGAGGTTGCCGATCGTCAGGACATCATCGGTCGAGTAGCTGGTTTCCGACACGCCCTGCACCGTCTGCGTCGGCAGCGGCGGGCTGTGGGTGAAGTTGAAGCTGATGGATTCCACCCCCCGGGTCGTCACCACCCGGGTGGCAGGCACCGGAGGCGCGGACCCGTAGGGGTCGAAGGTCTGGTCGATGGTGAACAGGGCGTCGGCGCCGGCCGCCGTCAGGGTGTAGCTCGGCAGCGCCGTGATGCCCGTCTGGCTGCGGAAGGTCTGCAGAATGTCCCCGAAGACGTTCACGTGATCTGCGTCGGCCCCGCCGTCGATCACGTCCGCGCCGTCGCCATCGCCGGCGCTCGCGAAGCCCATGCCCGTGCGATAGGTGAATACGTCCTGGCCTTCGAGGCCGAAGAGCGTGTCATCGCCGCGCAGGCCGTCGATCAGGTCATCGCCCGCGGATCCGCTGATGGTTTCGGCTGCGTTGGTTCCGGTATAGGTCGGCATCGGACGTACTCCAGGCCTCTGGGCCGCGGCGAGGCCTGCGGCGTGCTGATGCCCGCCATTGAACACCCTGGCCCACGCGATGCAACTTTCGTTAACCTGGCTGCCGGAGTTCGCCTGCTACGTGTTGTATCACCCGGCTCAACCTCCCCGGCGGAACCATGCCCGCCCACCGCGGCCCGAGTCAGGCTGCGGCTCGCCTAGACCAGCCGGCTCTGCTCCACGGCGGCCTCGATGAAGCCGGCGAACAGGGGATGGGGGGCGAACGGACGGCTCTTCAATTCCGGGTGATACTGCACGCCGATGAACCATGGATGGTCTTCGCGCTCGACTGTTTCAGGCAGGACGCCGTCGGGAGACAGACCGGCGAAGGTCAGGCCGCCCTTCTGCTCGATGGCCTCGCGATAGTTGATGTTGACCTCGTAGCGGTGGCGATGGCGCTCGCTGATGCTCGACGAGCCATACATCTGCGCGATCTTCGAACCCGGCTTGAGGGTCGAGTCATAGGCGCCGAGGCGCATGGTGCCGCCCATGTCGCCGCCCTGCTGGCGCAGGACGCGCTGGTTGCCCTGGGTCCATTCGGTCATCAGGCCGACGACCGGCTCCGACGTGGGCCCGAACTCCGTCGAGGACGCCTTCGGGAAGCCGGCGAGATTTCGCGCCGCCTCGATCACGGCCATCTGCATGCCGAAGCAGATGCCGAAATAGGGGATCTTGCGCTCGCGGGCGAAGCGGGCCGCCTCGATCTTGCCCTCGGAGCCCCGCTCGCCGAAGCCGCCGGGGACGAGAATGGCATGGGCCGACTGCAGGCGGGCATCGCAGGCCTCGCGGTCGCCCTCGAAGGTCTCGGCCTCGACCCAGTCGATGTTGACCTTGACGTTATTGGCGACGCCGCCGTGATGCAGCGCCTCGATCAGGGATTTGTAGGCGTCCTTGAGGACCGTGTATTTTCCGACCACGGCCACGGTGACCTCGCCGTCGGGCTGCAGGCGGCGACGGGCGATCTCCTGCCACATCGACAGGTCGGGCGACGGCGCGTCGGTGATGCCGAAGTGAGCCAGAACCTCTGCGTCGAGACCCTCGCGGTGATAGTCGAGCGGCACGGCGTAGATGTCGCTGGAGTCCATCGCCTGGATGACGCCGCTTTCACGGACGTTGCAGAACAGGCCGATCTTGCGCTTTTCCTCGGGCGGGATCGGGAATTCGCAGCGGCAAAGCAGGATGTCGGGCTGGATGCCGATCGAGCGCAACTCCTTGACCGAGTGCTGCGTGGGTTTGGTCTTCATCTCGCCGGCGGTCTTGATGAAGGGCAGCAGGGTCAGGTGGACGAAGCAGGACTGCCCACGCGGCAGGTCCTGTCCCAACTGGCGGATGGCCTCGAAGAACGGCAGGCCCTCGATGTCGCCGACGGTGCCGCCGATCTCGACCAGCACGAAGTCCACATCCTCGCCGTCATCGGTCAGGGCGGGCGTCAGGCAGAAGGATTTGATCTGGTCCGTGACGTGCGGAATGACCTGAACCGTAGCGCCCAGATAGTCGCCCCGCCGCTCCTTTTCGAGGATGGTCGAATAGATGCGGCCGGTGGTGATGTTGTCCGACTTCGCGGCCGACACGCCGGTGAAGCGCTCGTAGTGGCCGAGATCGAGATCGGTCTCGGCCCCGTCGTCGGTCACGAAGACCTCGCCGTGCTGATACGGGCTCATCGTGCCCGGATCGACGTTCAGATAGGGGTCGAGCTTACGCAGCCGAACCTTGTAGCCGCGCGCCTGAAGCAGCGCGCCGAGAGCGGCGGAGGCGAGGCCTTTTCCCAATGAGGAAACCACGCCGCCGGTGATGAACACGTAACGGGCCATGGGAGATCACTCTACCGCTGATTCGAGCGGCGTAATGCGGAGACTATGAGGGCGGGAGAGGAAGGCGGGGATAAGGTCCCCGCCCATCCTTATTGCGCCGGAGCGGGCTGGGCGGGAGCCGGAGCCGGCTGGGCCGCGGGCGCCGAGCTGAGGAAGTCGTCCAGGGACGGGCCTTCCTGCTGGGCCGGAGCCGGAGCTGTGGCCGGATCGGCCGCCGGAGCCGCGCCGCCGGTGGTCGCCGGGGCTGCCAGTTCGCCGATGGCCTCGCGGTCGACGATCGACTGGCTCGCCCGGCCGATGTTGCCGACGATGGTCAGGCCGATGGCGCAGGCGAAGAAGGCGCCAGCCAGCCACCAGGTGGTGACGGTCAGCAGGTTGCCGGCTCCGCGCGCCGTCATGAAGCCCGACGGGCCGCCGCCCATGCCGAGCGCGCCGCCTTCAGAGCGCTGGATCAGGATCACGCCGGCGAGCGCGACCGAGATGAGGATCATAGCGACGAGGAGAATGGTCTGGAGCATGGCAGCCGATATGTGTGGCGCGAGACGGCGCCGATCAAGCGGCGGCGTCTAACATTGATGGGGAGCGGGAGCAAACGGGCTCAGGCGGCCCGGATGATCGGCAGGAAATCGGCGGCCTTGAGCGAGGCGCCGCCGACGAGCGCGCCGCCGACTTCCGGGACGGCGAGTATATCCCGGGCGTTGTCCGGCTTGACCGAGCCGCCGTAGAGGATCGGCGCCGGGGCGCCGCCGAGGCCCAGCCGCTCGAGCATGGCGGCGCGGACGGCGCGGTGGACTTCCTCGATCTGCTCCAGCGTCGGGGTCAGCCCCGTTCCGATGGCCCAGACAGGCTCATAGGCGACGGCGAAGTTCCGGCCTGTGACGGCGTGAGGGAGAGAATTCATGACCTGCTCGCGGACGACCTCGACCGCCCTGCCCGCCTGACGCTGTTCCAGGGTTTCGCCGACACAGATGATGGGAGACAGGCCGGCGGCCACCGCAGCCTCCGCCTTGGCGGAGACCAGAAGGTCGGATTCGCCGAATTCCTGGCGGCGCTCGGAATGGCCGACGATGACGAGGGTGGCCCCCGCGTCCTTCAGCATCTCCGCCGATACGCCGCCGGTGTAGGCGCCGTGGGTCTCGGCGCGGCAGTCCTGGCCGCCGACCTCAATGGCGTGGCCCCGGACGGCGTCGGCCAGCCGGCCGATCAGCGTCGCAGGCGGGCAAAGGGCGACACGGCAAGCAGCGGGTTCGGTCTGAAGGGCGGCCTTCAGATCCTGGACAACTGCGTTCAGATCGGCGGCCAGGCCGTTCATCTTCCAGTTGCCGGCGATCAGCTTCACGGATTGTTTCATTCCGCCTGTCTAGGCGGAGGTTTTCGCCAAGCCAAGCCATCGGACGTGGCCTGGCGTCGCCATTGTCTTGCCGTCCCGCCCTGTCACCCCCTATAGGCCGAAGCGACTATCGCCGCCGCCCATCCGCCAGGACCGTCCGCCCATGATCTCCCTGTTCCGCAATTTCGCGAAATCGAAGTGGGCGATGGGCCTGCTGGTCCTCGTCGCGCTGGGCCTGCTGGTCACCGGCGGCTCGCAGACGGACATTCTGGGCAGCCTTCAGGCGCCCAAGGTGATCTCGGCCGGCGACCGCGGCATGAGCCCGCAGGAGTTCCGGGCGACGATGGACCGCCAGCTGGAGCAGATCCAGCAACAGCAGGGCCGGGCCATCACCTATGAAGAGGCCTTCGCGCAGACCGATCTCGGCGGCGTCCTCCGCAGCCAGTCGCAGGAGCTCGGCTTCTTCGCCTGGGCCTGGAAGGCCGGCATCCGCCCGGGCAACGAGCTGATCCTGCGCCAGATCCGGGCCATCCCCGCCTTCTTCGACCCGGTAACCAACCAGTTCTCGGAAACGCTCTACCAGTCCAAGCTGGCCGAGGTGAAGATGACGCCGGAGCTGCTGGAACGGGAAGCCCGTGACGGCTACAGCCGCGCTCACTACGGCACGGCGCTGGTGGCCGGGCTGCGCGCGCCGCGCATCTATGGCGCGGTCTACGCCAGCCTGAACCAGCAGGCCCGCGACGGCCGCTGGTTCGTCCTGACCCAGCAGATGGCCGGAACCGCGCCCGCGCCGACGGATGCCCAGCTGAACTCATTCATGAGCCAGAACGCCGCCCGCCTGCGCGTCCCGGAACTGCGCAGCGGTTCGCTGATCGTCTTCAGCAATCCGGCGGACCAGAACATCGCGATTGGCGAGGACAAGATTCAGGCCCGCTTCGAATTCCGCAAGGACGCCCTGTCCCTGCCGGAGCGCCGCACCTTCACCACCCTGACCGCCCCGAGCCTGGCCGCCGCCGAGCGGATCGCTGCGGCCCTGCGCGCAGGCCAGACGCCGGCCGCTGTAGGCCAGGCCAACAACCTGCGACCGGCTGATTTCGCCGACACGCCGCGCAGTGCGGTCAGCGACCCCGCGGTCGCCGGGGCCGTGTTCGGCCTAGGCCTCAACGAGGTGTCGGCTCCGGTGCAGGCCCGGGTCGGCTTCGTCGTCGCCCGCGTCACGAGCATCACGCCCGGACGTGAAGTGACGCTGGCCGATGTCCGCGACCAGATCGTGCAGGAGCTTAAGGGGCAGGAAATGCGGGGAGCGATCGCTCGCCGCGTGGAGGCCTATGACGCCGCCCGCCGCGCGGGCAAGAGCGTGGACGAGGCGGCCCGTCAGGTCGGCGCCCAGATCGTCCCCATCCCCGCCGTCACCCGCGAGGGTCGCAACCGCCAGAGCCAGCAGCTCAATGTTCCGGCCCAGGTGCTGGAAGGCATGTGGAAGCTGACCAAGGGCCGGGCGAGCGAACCGACCGCCCTCGGCGAAGGCCAGTATTTCGTGGTGCGGGTGGACGAGGTCTTCCCCGCCGCCATGCCCGCGCTGAACACGGTGCGTGACACCGTCACCCGGGCGTGGATCGCGCGCGAGAACGTCCGCTTGCTGACCGCCAAGTCCGACGCGGTCATGGCCCGTCTGCGCGGCGGCGAGGACATCGCCGCCGTCGCCGCCTCGGTCGGGGCCACCCTGACCACCCGCACGGGTCTGAAGCAGGACCAACAGACAGTGGCGCAGGTCGGCGAGGCCGTGATCGGCGGGCTGTTCAACACCAACCCCGGGCAGGTCTTCGACCAGCCGCAGGAGGGCGGGATCGTCGTCGGCCGCGTCGACCGCGTGACCGCTCCGACAGCAGCCCTGGCCGCCGACGAGGCCCAGCAGTGGCGGGCCCGTCTGGGCGCCGCGACCGGCGACCCGCTGTTCGCGACGGCTGCAACGGCCGCGGCTGACCGCATGAAGGCCACCTATGACGAGGCGCTCGCGCGTCAGGCCCTCGGGCTGCCGGAAGCGCCGGCCGCACCGGCGCGACCCGCGGGGCAATGACCGCAGGCGCTGGCCCCGAGCGGGCCGCCTTCGCCGCCGGGTGGTCGCAAGGCCGGCCGCAGGTGGTGGTCAGGCGGCTGATCGACGATCTGGAGACGCCGGTCTCCGCCTTCCTCAAGGTCGGGCACGGCCGCACCCATGCCTTCCTGCTGGAATCGGTCGAGGGCGGCGCGGTCAACGGCCGCTATTCGATCATCACCCGCGAGCCGGACGTCGTCTGGCGCTGTCGGGACGGCAAGGCAGAGCTGGCCCGGGGCGCCGGGGTGGCCGCCGAAGCCTATGAGCCGGAACACGGCGATCCGCTGGCGTCGCTGCGTAGCCTGATCGCCGCGTCGCGGCTGGACCTGCCGGGCGACCTGCCGCCGATGGCCGCCGGCCTTTTCGGCGTGTTCGGCTACGACATGGTGCGGCTGCTGGAGCCGCTCGGCGCACCCAACCCCGATCCTCTGGACCTGCCCGACGCCGTGCTGACCCGCCCGGCGCTGGTGGCGATCTTCGATTCGGTGAAGCACGAGATCGTGCTGGTTTCCGCCGCCTTCCCCGACAGCGGCATGGCGGCGGATACCGCGTTCGACGCCGCGACGGCCCGGCTGGACGTCTTCGAGGCGGAACTACGCGCGCCCCTGCCCGCCATTCCGGCGCCGGTCGAACAGGCGGCGCCGGACTTCCGCTCGCCCGTCGACGAAGCCGGTTTCGGCGCGATGGTGGCGCGGGCCAAGGACTACATCGGCGCCGGCGACATCTTCCAGGTGGTCTTGAGCCACCGCTTCGCGGCGCCCTGGGCGGGCGATCCGTTCGCCTTCTATCGCTCCCTGCGGCGGCGCAATCCGTCGCCCTATCTGTTCTTCCTCGACTTCGGCGACTTCCAGCTGGCCGGTTCGAGCCCCGAGATTCTGGTGCGGCTGAAGGACGGCCGGGTCACCATCCGCCCGTTGGCCGGCACCCGCCCGCGCGGCGAGACGCCCGAGCAGGACCGCGCACTGGAGGCCGAACTGCTGGCCGATCCCAAGGAACTGGCCGAGCATCTGATGCTGCTGGATCTGGGCCGGAATGACGTCGGCCGGGTCGCTGCGCCGGGCACGGTGGAGGTCACGGAAAGCTTCAAGGTCGAGCGCTACAGCTCTGTCATGCATATCGTTTCCGACGTGCAGGGTCAGGCCGATCCGAGGCTCGACGCGGTCGATACGCTGCTGGCCGCCCTGCCCGCCGGCACACTGTCGGGCGCACCCAAGGTGCGGGCCATGGAGATCATCGACGAGCTGGAGAGCGAGAAACGCGGCGTCGGCTACGGCGGCGGCGTCGGCTACATCTCGGCAGGGGGCGAGGCGGACATCTGCATCGTGCTGAGAACCGCCCTGTTCGCGCGCGGCCGGATCCACGTCCAGGCCGGCGCGGGCGTGGTCGCCGACAGCGATCCGGCGGCCGAATATGCGGAGACGAAGGCCAAGGCCCGGGCCCCGATGGGCGCCGCGGAGGACGCCTGGCGCTATCCGTTCGGGAACGCCGGCTGAGCTGACACGGTCTCGTCGAACCGCACGCCCGGCCCGAGCACCATCACCCCCGCCATCATGACCGCGGCCATGGCGGCCAAGGCGGCCGCGGCGAGGGTCGCCCAGGCGCTGTTCCGGCGAACCGGAGCGGTCAGAAGGCCGCGGGCCTTTTCGATGGTGGTGTCGGCCATGCGAGCCCCTCCGCTGGAGGCCCCAGTTCGCCCGATCGTGGTTAACGAAGACTTACCCGCAGACTGCTTGGCGCGGCCGCACGCACCGCCTAGAAGCCGAAGCATGATCCTCGTCGTCGACAACTACGACAGCTTCACCTGGAACCTGGTCCACTACCTCGCGGAACTGGGCGCCGAGACGCGCGTGGTGCGCAACGACGACCTGACAGCCGCCGAGGCGCTGGCGCTGAAGCCCGAAGCGCTGCTGCTGTCGCCCGGGCCGTGCACGCCGAACGAGGCTGGCATCTGCCTGCCGCTGCTGGACACAGCGCCGCTGGACATGCCGATCTTCGGCGTCTGCCTCGGGCATCAGGCCATGGGTCAGGCATTCGGGGGCGACGTGATCCGCGCCAAGTCGCTGATGCACGGAAAGACCTCGCCGATCGAGCACGAAGGCCGCAGCGTCTTCGCGGGCCTGCCTTCCCCGTTCACGGCGACGCGCTACCATTCGCTGGCCGTGAAACGGGAGACCCTGCCGGCCGTGCTGGAGGTCACCGCCTGGACCGCCGACGGGGAGATCATGGGGCTGGCCCACAAGACCCGCCCGATCCACGGCGTGCAGTTCCACCCGGAATCGATCGCCACCGAACACGGCCACGACCTGCTGGCCAACTTCCTCGACCTGGCCAACATCAAACGCACGGCGATGGTCTGAGGTGGCGGACGGGTTCAAGCCCCTGCTGGCCAAGCTGGTCGACGGCCGCGTGCTGTCGGACGAGGAGGCGCATGCCTTCTTCGCCGCCTGCCTGAGGGGCGAGCCGACGCCGGCGCAGGTCGCCGCGGCGGTCACCGCCCTGCGTATCCGCGGCGAGACGGTGGGCGAGATCGCCGCCTTCGCCGGGGCGATGCGCGAGGCGGCGCTGACGCTGGATCATCCGTACGACGTAATCGACACCTGCGGCACCGGCGGCGACGGACAGCACACCTTCAACATCTCGACGGCGGCGGCGCTGGTGCTGGCCGGAGCCGGGCTCAAGGTGGCCAAGCACGGCAACCGGGCGCTGAGCTCGAAGTCCGGATCGTCGGACGTGCTGGCGGCGCTGGGGGTCAATCTGGCGGCGACGCCGGCGCAGCAGCTGCGGGCGCTGGACCGGGCCGGCATCGCCTTCCTGTTCGCCCCCGCCTACCACGGGGCGATGCGCCACGTCGGTCCGGTGCGGGCCGAGATCGGCTTCCGCACCGTGTTCAACCTGCTGGGCCCGCTGTCCAACCCCGCATCCGCGAAGCGGCAGGTGATGGGGGTCTATGATCCGCGCCTGCTGGAGCCCCTGGCCGAGGTGCTGGGCCGGTTGGGCGCCGAGCGCGCCTGGACCGTGCATGGTCAGGGGCTCGACGAACTGACCACCACGGGCGAGACCGAGGTGGCCGAGTGGAGGGACGGCGCCGTGCGCCGGTTCACCGTCTCGCCCGAGGACGCCGGTTTGCCCCGCGCCAACATAGCCGACATCCGCGGTGGAGACGCAGAGGAGAACGCCACCGCCCTGCGCGCCCTGCTCGACGGGGCAGCCGGGGCCTACCGGGACATCGTGCTGCTGAACGCGGCCGCGGCGCTGGTGGTGGGCGACCGCGCCGGCGATCTGGCCGAGGGCGCGGCGCTGGCGGCGGCCGTGATTGACGACGGGCGGGCTTCGGCGTCGCTTGCGGCGCTGGTCGAAGCCACCAATACGCCGATCGAGGAAGAGACCGCGTGACCGACGTGCTGGAGCGGATCGCCGCCTACAAACGCGAGGACGTGGCGGCGCGAAAGGCCGCGCTGTCGCAGGACGCCGTCGAGGCGCGGGCGCGGCTGGCCTCGGCCCCGCGCGGCTTCCGGGCCGCACTGGAACGGCATGTCGAGGAGACGGGCCACCCTGCCCTGATCGCCGAGATCAAGAAAGCCAGCCCGTCCAAGGGGCTGATCCGCGAGGACTTCGATCCGCCGGTGCTGGCGAAGGCCTATGAGCGCGGCGGGGCGTCGTGCCTGTCTGTGCTGACGGACGGACCCAGCTTCCAGGGCGACGACGCCTTCCTCGGCGCCGCGCGGGAGGCGACCGCCCTGCCCTGTCTGCGCAAGGACTTCCTCGTCGACCCGTGGCAGGTGGCCGAAAGCCGGGGGCTGGGCGCCGACTGTATCCTGATCATCCTCGCCATGATCGACGACGCCCTCGCCGCCGAGTTGCTGGCGGAGGCGAAGCGGTTCGGCATGGACGCCCTGATCGAGACGCATGACGAGGCCGAGATGGCGCGGGCCTGCAAGCTGGGCGGCGATCTCGTCGGGATCAACAACCGCTCGCTGAGGACGTTCGAGGTCGATCTGGAGGTCACCGAGCGGCTGGCCATGCTGAGTCCGGTGCGGGCCCTGCTGGTGGCCGAGAGCGGCATCTTCACGCCGGACGACGTGGCGCGGGTTTCGGCAGCGCATGCGCAGGCCGTGCTGGTCGGCGAGAGCCTGATGCGGCAGGCGGACGTGGAAGCGGCGACGCGGACGTTGCTGGCGTAGCCAAGCGCGACGGTAACCGGACCTTAACCGGAACAGCACAGGAACACCTTGTGGACGTTTGCGGTTTGTTCCGCTAGCGTTCTCGCAACGGGATTCGTCTCCGAGGTCTTCCATGCTCACGCGCAAACAGCACGAACTGCTGATGTTCATCCACGAACGGATCAAGGAGACAGGCGTCTCCCCGTCGTTTGACGAGATGAAGGAGGCGCTGGATCTGGCGTCCAAATCCGGCATCCACCGCCTGATCACGGCGCTGGAGGAGCGGGGCTTCATCCGCCGGCTGGCGCATCGGGCGCGGGCGCTCGAGGTCGTCAAACTGCCGGATCAGGCGACGGCCGGCGCGCCGCGCGGACGGGCGGGGTTCACTCCCGGCGTCATCGAGGGCGGCGGACGGGCCTATGCGGCCGAACCAGCCAACGACACCCGCGAACTGTCGCTGATGGGCAAGATCGCCGCCGGCACGCCGATCGCCGCCATCGAGCACGAGACCGCCCGCTATCCGGTGCCGGAGGCCATGCTGGGCGCCGGCGAGCACTACCTGCTCGAGATCGAGGGCGACTCGATGATCGAGGCCGGCATCCTCAACGGCGACATGGTCATCATCAAATCGGCCGACACGGCCTCATCCGGCGACATCGTCGTGGCTCTGGTCGAGGGCGAGGAAGCCACGCTGAAGCGGCTGCGCAAGAAGGGCGGCTCGATCGCCTTGGAGCCGGCGAACCGCAACTATGAGACCCGCATCTTCGGCCCGGACCAGGTCGAGGTGCAGGGCAAGCTGGTCGGGCTCATCCGCCGCTATCACTGACATCCGGATCGCCGACGCGGCTCCACGGCCGGTCGCCGCGAACCTGAGCTGACCAAACGGCGCGCCAGCGGTTCTCGCCGGCTGGACCCACGCGCCAGAGCTCGACCGCGCCACCGCGGGCGTAGTCGACGCCGTCCAGCACCAGTCGCCCTTCGCATGAGGCGGGCAGAACCGTCACCTGCGCCCGGATGCTGACCGTAGGGGCGGATCGGCACAGGGCATCCATCTGCTCGGCGGATGGCGCGCGCTTCCCCCACCACAGGGCGAGCGGTCCGGCTTCGGGCGCGGAGGGAGCGCAGGAGAAGCGGGTGCAGGTCCAACCTTCCGCGAGGCGATCCGTCGGCGTCAGGCCCCGCCGCCGCGACCAGACATCGACCGCAAACTGACGCACGCCGGGCCGGGCCACGACCGCCTCCCCTGCCTCGACCCACGCCGCATTGGTCCCGCCGTCGCCGATCCAGAGATCGGGCGTGGGCGCGCGAGGCCAGATCATCACTGCGGCAGCGAACGGCAGGCCCAGCCAGCGCAGCGGCCCTCGCCACAGACAGCAGAACAGCACGCCGAGGAAGGCGACCGGCAGGACGAAGTCCGGCGCGCTGGCGACCGTCCGCACCGCGCCCGGCAAGCTCGCGGTCCACGTCCCGATCACCAGCATCAGTTCGATGCCCTTGGCCGCCAGCCACAGGAAGGGCGCGCCCAGCCCCAGCGGCTCGAGCATCGCTCCTATCGCCAGCGCCGGCATGATCAGGAAATCGGAAACCGGCGCCGTGGCGAGATTGGCCGCCAGCCCGTACATGGCCGTTCGGTTGAAATGCTGCATGGCGAATGGCCCCGTCGCGGCGCCCGCCACCAGGCTTGCGAGGATGGCCGCACCGATCCATGCGCCGATGCGCTGGACCAGAAGGATCGGCCATGGGGCCGAGATTTCCTTGGGACGCGCCGGCCAGGCCTCGACCAGCGCCACAAGAGCTGCAGTCGCCGCGAAGGACATCTGGAATCCGGGCGTGACGATGGCTTCGGGCTGAAGCAGCAGGACGACGAACGCCGCGACCGCCAGCGCGTGCATGGTGATGGCCTGCCGGTCCATCAGGACGGCGACGAAGGCGATCGAGGCGGTGATCGCAGCCCGCTCCGCCGGCGCCGGAGCGCCAGAGATCACCAGATAGGTCCAGACCGCGATCAGACCCGCCGAAGCAGCCACCTTCTTCCCCGGCACGCGCAACGCCAGCCAAGGCCACGCCGCCACCAGCAGCCGCACGAGGAAGAAGGCGAACCCACCGACAACCGCCATGTGCAGACCCGAGATCGACAGGATGTGCGCCAGGCCGGAGTCCCGCATGGTGTCGACATCATCGGGATCGAGCCATGCCTCGTGCCCTGTGGTCATGGCGGCGGCGATCCCGCCCGCCCGTTCGCCCTGCCGCGCCACGATCCGCTTGGCGAGGTCGAAGCGGACGCCGTTGACCGCCATCTCGGCTCTCAGTCGCCAGGGCGGCTTCGGCAGGTAGGCGGGCCGTGTCTCGCCCAACCCGAAAGCCACGCCGCCCATGCCCTGGAAGAAGGCGGTGCGGCCGAAGTCGTAGGCGCCGGGGCTGGCGGGCGCGGGAGGCGGATTGAGGATGGCGAACAGCCGTATGGCGTCGCCGGGCTCGGGCGCAACGCCCCGCACGGTGGCGCGCAGCCGCACAGGCGTGTCTTCCGGCGCGAGGCCGCGGATACGCACGGGCGCGATGACCACCCGGGGCCCCGCCGCCCCGGGGCTGTCAACGTCGACCACCCAGCCCTCGACCACGGTCGGCTGGTCCATAGCGGGCGCGATGGGCGCGGTCACGGCGTCCGTCCGTAGCTTGGCCACCGCCAGACCCAGGGCGAAACAGGCCAGCAGCATCAGCGGCAAGGTCCAGACGCGGTCCAGCCTCAGCCGCCGCGCGCCCAGCCAGATTGCGGCCGTGAGGAGAGCGAAGGCCAGCAGCGGCCAGGCCTCCGGCTCGGACTTGAGCGAGAAGTAGACGCCGCAGCCGCCGCCCAGCGCCACCGGCGCCCACAGCCGCCAGCGCAGCGACTGCGCCAGAACCTGCGCGCGGAGAAAATCGGCGCCTCGCGCGCGGAGGCTGGGCACAGGCGTAGCGGGCGGTATAACGCCCGCCATGACCTCCCCGTCCGCCTCCGCCCCCGAAGTCGTCACCCGCTTCGCCCCCTCGCCGACCGGCTTCCTGCACATAGGCGGCGCTCGCACCGCACTTTTCAACTGGCTGTACGCCAGGCGACACAACGGGCGGTTCCTGGTCCGGGTTGAAGACACGGATCGCGAGCGGTCCACGGACGAGGCCGTGAAAGCGATCTTCGACGGTCTGAGCTGGCTGGGGCTGTTCGCCGACGAGGAACCGGTGTTCCAGTTCTCCCGCGCCGACCGCCATCGCGAAGTCGCGAATATTTTGCTCGAGAGCGGCCACGCCTACCGTGATTTCCTCTCCGCCGAGGAGACTGGCGCCCTGCGCGACGCCGCCAAGGCCGAGGGCCGCACCTTCGAGTCCCCCTGGCGCGACCGCACCCCGACCGTCGACGACCTGTCGAAGCCGCATACGGTGCGCTTCCGCCGCCCGGCCGATGCGCCGGTCGTGGTCGAGGATGCGGTGCAGGGGACGGTGCGGTGGGAATCGTCGTCGCTGGACGATCTGGTGATCCTGCGGTCCGACGGCGCCCCGACCTACAATCTGGCGGTGGTGGTGGACGACCACGACATGGGCGTGACCCACGTCATCCGCGGCGACGACCACCTGAACAACGCCGCGCGACAGAGTCTGATCTACGACGCCCTGGGCTGGACCCGGCCGACGTTCGCACACATCCCCCTGATCCACGGTCCCGACGGCGCGAAGCTGTCGAAGCGGCACGGGGCGCAGGCGGTGCATGAATACGCCGAGATGGGCTATCTGCCCGAGGCCATGCGCAACTATCTGGCCCGACTGGGCTGGGCGCACGGCGACGACGAACTGTTCTCGGACGCGCAGGCTGTCGAGTGGTTCGATCTGACCGGCGTAGGCCGGGCCCCGGCGCGGCTGGACTTCGACAAACTGGCGCACGTCAACGCCCACTGGATCCGCATGGCCGACGACGACCGGCTGGCCAAGCTGACGCTGGACGTGCATCTGGCGCGCGAACATGCGCTCGGCCCGGACGACGAAGCCCGCCTGCTGCGCGCCATGCCGTTCGTGAAGGATCGGGCGAAAACGACGCTGGAACTGGCCGATCAGACCGCCTTCGTGCTCAAGCCGCGCCCGCTCGCCATGGAGGGCAAGGGCCGCGAATTGCTCGCGGGCGAGTCCGGCGAACGCATCGGCCGCCTGCGCGACCGGCTGTCATTGTTCGAGAGCTGGGACGTGTTCGCGCTTGAGGCCGAGCTCAAGATCTTCGCCGAGGAAGAGGCGGTCGGCTTCGGCAAGATCGGCCCGGCGGCCCGCACCGCGCTCACCGGCGGCTCCGCCTCACCCGACATCGCGAAAACGTTGGCGGCGCTGGGCCGGGAAGAGAGCCTCGGGCGTTTGAATGATGCGCTGCAACAGACTATCTGACATCCACAACACATCGCGACCCGCCGCCTTCCGGTTCGAGGCCGCGGCAGGATCAAGGGGCCTTCATGACTGAACTCGCCAAACCCGCCGGCTCGGCAACCCTCACCTACGGCGAAAAGTCCGTGGAACTGCCGGTGCTGTCGGGCTCGACCGGCCCCGATGTGATCGACATCCGCAAGCTGTACGGCGCGACCGACGCCTTCACTTATGATCCGGGCTTCACCTCGACCGCGGCCTGCGAGAGCGGCCTGACCTTCATCGACGGCGACGCCGGAACCCTGCTTCACCGCGGCTACCCGATCGACCAGTTGGCCTCCAAGTCGAACTTCGTCGAGGTCTGCCACCTGCTGCTGCACGGCGAGTTGCCGACGGCGTCGGAATACGAGGCGTTCGAGCGCTCGATCACGATGCACACCATGCTGCATTCGCAGTTCGACCGCTTCTTCGAGGGCTTCCGCCGCGACGCCCACCCGATGGCGATCATGGTCGGCACGGTCGGCGCCCTGTCGGCCTTCTATCACGACAGCCTGGACATCCATGACCCGGTCCAGCGCAACATCTCGGCCATCCGGCTGATCGCCAAGATGCCGACCATCGCCGCGCGCGCCTACAAATACCACGTCGGCCAGCCGTTCGTTTCGCCGCGCAACGACCTGAGCTACGCCGAGAATTTCCTGCGCATGTGCTTCGCGGTTCCGGCCGAGGACTATGAGGTCAATCCGGTTCTGGCCAAGGCCATGGACCGCATCTTCATCCTGCATGCCGACCACGAGCAGAACGCCTCGACCTCGACCGTCCGTCTGGCCGGTTCGTCGGGCGCCAATCCGTTCGCCTGTATCGCCGCCGGCATCGCCTGCCTGTGGGGCCCGTCGCACGGCGGCGCCAACGAGGAGGCGCTGAACATGCTCAAGGAGATCGGCACCCCGGACAAGATCCCGGAGTTCATCGAGGGCGTGAAGGCCAAGAAATACAAGCTGATGGGCTTCGGACACCGGGTCTACAAGAACTACGATCCGCGCGCCAAGGTGATGAAGGAGAGCGCCGACGAGGTGCTGGCCGCCGTCGGTGATCCCAACGATCCGCTGTTCCAGGTCGCCAAGGAACTGGAGCGGATCGCGCTGAACGACGAGTATTTCATCGAGCGCAAGCTGTTCCCGAACGTCGACTTCTATTCGGGCATCACCCTCTCGGCGATGGGCTTCCCGACCTCGATGTTCACCGTGCTGTTCTCGCTGGCCCGCACCGTCGGCTGGATCGCCCAGTGGCAGGAAATGATCGGCGACCCGACCCAGAAGATCGGCCGCCCGCGTCAGCTCTACACCGGCCCGACCGAACGCGACTTCGTGCCGATCCAGAACCGCGGCTGACCAGCAGCCTGAAAAGCAGAACGCCGGGGTTCGCCCCGGCGTTTTTGTTTGTCCGGACACGTTTTCCGCCTGTCCTGACAGGTCCGGCGTTGAAGCCGGAGCGCCGGCGTCGTCGGATGCCTGCATGATCGAAACCGCCGACACCGCCGTCCAGAGCGAACCGAACCCCGCCCGCAACAGCGCCGCCCGGGAGCTGTTCGAAACCGTGCGCGTCGTGGCGCTGGGCCTGCTCGCCGCCACCGTGATCCAGACGGTGGCGTGGCAGCCCTTCACCATCCCCTCTTCGTCGATGGAGCCGGGCCTGGTCACGGGCGACTATGTGGTGGTGTCCAAATGGGCCTACGGCTGGAGCCGCGCCTCCCTGCCCTTCAACCCGCCCCTGCCCGGCGGCCGGTTGCTGGGACGCTCGCCCGAGCGAGGCGACGTCGTCGTCTTCCGCCGGCCGAGCAATCCGCAGGAAACCTGGGTCAAGCGCCTGATCGGCCTGCCTGGTGACCGGGTGCAGGTCGTCGGCGGGGCGGTGTCGGTGAACGGTCGGGTGATCCCCCGCACGCCCCTGAACCTCACCACGGACCATGACGAGCCGTCCCGGCAGGTGCTGCGCGTTCGGGAGAGCCTTCCCGGGGGCGATAGCTACGTGACCTACGACGGCGGCTCCGGCCTGCCGGGCGACGATACGGGCGTCTATGTCGTGCCCGAGGGCTTCTACTTCATGATGGGCGACAACCGGGACAACTCGCTGGACAGCCGCTGGCCCGCCGACATGGGCGTCGGGCTGCTGCCGGCTGAGAACATCGTCGGCCGGGCCGAAGTGATCGTGGCGTCATGGAAGCCGGGCGCCGGCCTGTTCAAGCCGTGGACGTGGCTGAACCTGCAGTCCGGCCGTTTCTTCAAGCCTGTGCGCTAGCGGCGGAATTCGTCGAAGCTGACCGCGCCGTCGTGATCGGTATCGAGCCGGTCGAACGCCGCGCGCGAGCCGCCGGGCGCCTGCGCAAGCGAGGGCGCGGCGACGGCGCCGAGCGCCAGTCCGGCAACGGCTGCGGCCAGGGCGTGCAACAGGCGGGTCCGGCGACTTGCGCGCGCAGGCCGCGCGCCGATCTCCGCCTCCATGAAGCCGCGCACCGCGTCGCTGACGGTGCGGCCCTCGTCGCGGCAGCGGGCGATGAAGGCCGTCTTCGTTCCGTAAGGCAAACGGACTTCGATGGTCTCGCTCTTCTTCGGCGGGCGCTGGCTGGTCATGATCCGGTCCGTTCGGGCCGTCGTGCGAAGGTGACGGCCCGACTGAATATGAAGGATGCCGGCGCACCAGCCAACCGGTCGCGCCTTGGATGGAGACTTTGTAACGGTCGGCGGCTCAGGCTCGCGCCGCGATCACCCTGAGCACCGACTCCGCTGCGATCTCTGAGGGATCGCGGCCCTCCCGGCCCATCCGGTCCAGCGCGGCGGTCTGTCGGGTAGCCTGGTCGGCGCGAGCGGCTGGATCGGCCAGCAGACGCCCGACCTCCGCCGCCAGCTTCTCGGGCGTGGCGTCGTTCTGGATCAGCTCGCGTGCGATCTCCTCGTCCGCCGCGTGGTTGAACAGGGTCGCGTATTTGCCGGTGAAGAACGGCTTCATGATCGCGTAGCTGAGCGGCTGGAAGCGGTAGGATATGACCATCGGCGCGCCGGCCAGCGCCAGTTCGGTCGAGACGGTGCCACTGGTCGCCAGCGCGACGGTCGCCGCCATCATCGCCGAGTATTTCTCGGATTCCGGGACGACGTGCGCCCGGAACGGCCATGCCGCGACGCGGGCGGTGACGTCGTCCGCCACGGTGCCGGCGGCGACCACGGCGACCTCCAGCGAGGGATCCTGCTGTTTCAGCCGGGCGACGGCGGCCTCGTAGACAGGCGTAATCAGCCGGATCTCGGACGGTCGGCTGCCGGGCAGGACCAGCAGCAGCGGAGCGTCCTGGGCGATTCCGCGCGAAGCCCGGAAGGCGGCCGGGTCGGCCCCGCCCATGTCGACATGGAGGGCCTGCGAGCCGACGACCGTCGTGGCCAAACCCTCCCGCTCAAACCACGGCGCGTCGAAGGCGTAGAGGGCCAGCAGGTGGTCGACGGAGCCGGCCAGGGTCTTTGCACGACCCGGCCGAGACGCCCAGACCTGCGGCCCGACGTATTTGATCAGGGGGACGTCCGGCAGGGCCGCGCGGATCGCTTTGGCGACCCGGATGGTGAAGCCCCAGCTATCGATCAGGACGACCGCGTCGGGGCGTTCCGTGACCGCGAGCGCGACCGTGTCGGCCACGCGGCGCTTGACCACGCCATAGGCCTTGAGCCCCTCGAGCCAGCCCAGCACCGACAGGTCGGCGATGTCGAACGGGCTGACTACGCCCTCCTCGGCCATCTTCGGCCCGCCAATCCCGACGAAGGTCACGTCGGACCCCAGCCGCGCCCTCAGCGCCCGCGCCAAGCCGGCCCCCAAGGCGTCGCCGGAGGCCTCGGCGGCCACCAGCATGATCTTCAGCGGGCGGCTCACCGTGTCTCGCCCCAGACGAACAGGCCCAGCCGGTCGGCGGCTTCGACGATCGCCGGGTGGTCGATCAGGATCAACTGGCCGGCCACGCCGCCAACACCCGCCAGGCCTGCCGCCGCAGCCAGTTCGATGGTCCGTGCGCCCATTACCGGCATATCCACGCGCAGGTCCTGGATCGGCTTGGGCGCCTTGCCGAGTGCGCCTTTGCGATCGGCTGCCGAGCCCCGAAGGTCGGCGGGCAGACCGGCAACGCGGGCCAGCATGGCGTCGGTACCCTCTTGGGCCTCGACCGCCAGCACCAGTCCGTCGCATACGACGGCGCCTTGCCCGATATCGAGTTCACCTGCCTTTTCCGCGACATGCAGAGCCTTCTTGAGGTCTCGCAACTGCTCCGGCGTGGGTGTGACCGCCCCCAGCGCGCCGGCGGGAAGGGTCTCGCCGCCCAGCACGTCGTCCGCACCCTCGATGGCGTAACCCTCGCCTTCGAACACCGAAAGGATCTTGCGCAACAGGGCGTCGTCCCCCTTGGCCGCCTCGGCGATGATGCCGGGCAGAAGGGTCATGCCCTTGAAGTCTGGCTTCAGGCTCTTGAAGTCCGGCCGGTTGACGGTGCCCGCGAAACAGACGGCGTCGCAGCCGGCCTTCTTGAGCGCCGCCAGCACCCGTCCGATCTCGGCCATGCCGGCGTCGATGCCAGGGTACCGCGCCAGATGCGGATCGGCGAAGCCGGTCAGCCGGACGACGAATACCGGCCGTCCCTCGGCCTCGCAGCGGGCCGCGACCGACAGCGGCAGGGCCCCGCCCCCGGCGATCAGGCCCAGCTTGCTCATTCGCCCAACCCCTTCACTCGCCCGGCAGGCAAAGCGGACGTTTGCCGTCCTCGCGGATGAAGGCGATGATTTCCATGATCTCGGGCAGTTCGGCGTATTCGGCCGCCACCGCATCGACACGCTCGGCGAAGGTGCCCTGCCCCTCGAACAGATCGCGGTAGGCGGCCAGCAGCCGGCGGATGGCGTCCTTGCCATAGCCCTTCCGCTTCAGCCCGACCAGGTTGAGCCCGTGCAGGCGAGCATGATTGCCCCACGCCGAGCCGTAGGGAATGACGTCGCGTGTGACAGCCGCCAGCCCGCCGACGATGGCGCCCTGCCCGACCCGCCCGTTCTGGTGCACGGCGCACAGGCCGCCGAGAAAGACTTTCGACCCGATCCGCGCATGCCCGCCGAGGGTGGCGTTATTGGCCATGACGACGTTGTCGCCGACGACAGCGTCATGGCCGATGTGCGCGCCGGTCATGAACAGTCCATTGGAGCCGATCCGGGTCACACCCGCGCCCTGCGGCGTGCCCCGGTTGAAGGTGCAGTGCTCGCGGATCAGGTTGTCGGCGCCGATCTCCAGCGTAACCGTCTCGCCCTTGTAGCCGCCGTGCTGCGGATCGCCGCCGATCACCGAGAAGGGGTGGATTACGGTGCGGGCGCCGACCGCTGTGTCCTGCTGAACCACCACATGGCTGACCAGGCGCACGCCTTCTTGCAGCGTCACACCCGGTCCGACCGTGCACCACGGCCCGATCTCAACGCCGTCGGCCAGCTGCGCGCCGGCGTCGACAATGGCGGTGGGATGGATGCTCACGGCGTGACCGGCTGGTCGACGGTGACCATCATGGCCGCGAAATCGGCCTCCGCGGCCAGTTTGCCGTCGATGAATGTCTCGCCCCGGAATTTGAAGATGTCGCCGCGCTGCTTCGTCACCACCACCTTCATTCGCAGCTGGTCGCCGGGTCGCGCGGGTTTGCGGAAGCGGACGCCGTCGATGGACATGAACATGATGATCTTGCCCTCGACGGCGACGTCCATGGTCTTGGACATCATCAGCGCGCCCGTCTGGGCCATGGCTTCGACGATCATCACGCCGGGCATCACCGGATCGATCGGGAAGTGGCCCGGGAAGTAGGGCTCGTTGTGCGTGACGTTCTTGATGCCGGTAATCGAGGTCCCCGACACGAAATCCTCGGCCTTGTCGACCAGCAGGAAGGGGTACCGGTGCGGCAGTCGTCGCATCACCTCGGCATAGTCGATGGTCGCCCCCGCGCCCGCTTCGTCAGTCATTCCCGGCTTTTCCCTGCATTGGCCTTTCCGGACGCCTGTTTGGCGAGCCAGACGGCTTCACGCAAGAACTGTCGAAGGGGTTTCGCCGGATATCCGGACCAGGTTTCACCCGGCGGGATGTCCTGCAGCACCCCGGCGCCGGCCGCGACCCGCGCGCCTTCGCCGATGTTCAGATGGTCGCCCACGCCTGCCTTGCCACCGAAAATGGCGCCGTCGCCCACAGTGACCGAGCCGGAAATGCCGGTGTTGGCGGCCATAAGGCAGTTGCGGCCGATCACGCAGTTGTGGCCGATCATGACCAGATTATCGATCTTGGTGTTCTCGCCGATGACGGTGTCGTCGTAGGCGCCGCGGTCTATGCAGCTGTTGGCGCCGACGCTAACCCCGTCCTGCAGGATCACCCGCCCCAGCTGCGGCACGTCCACAGGCCCGGTGCTCGACCGGGCCGCGCCGAAGCCGGCCTCGCCGATCCGCGCCCCTGCCAGCAGGCGGACGCGGTCGCCGATCAGGGCAAAGCCGATGCTGACATTGGAGCCGATGAGGCAGTCCCGGCCGATCTGGACGCCGGGACCGATGACCGTGTTAGCGCCGATGCGGCTGCCCCGCCCGACGCGGGCGCCCACGCCCAGCACCACCCCCGGCTCGAACACGACCGTGGCGTCCTCGGCCACGTCGCCGGGCGCTGCGGAGTGGGTCAGGGAAACGGCGCGGTGGAACTGGAGCGAAGCGCGGGCCCAGGCGGCCTGTGCTTCTCCCGAGACGATCACGGAGGCGCCGGCGGGCGCGGCCTCGACAGCGGAGGCCGGAACGATGACGCATCCCGCTCGCGTGTCGCCGAGCGCGCTGAGGAATTTGCGATCGCCGAGGAAGGCGACGTCGCCCTCGCCGGCGGTCGCCAAAGGCGCGACGGCGGAGACCTTTCGATCTCCGCCGCGCGAGACTTCGCCCCCGATGCGTTCTGCGAGTTCGCCGACGGTGAGGGCCGGCAGACGTTCGAAGAACCGGGCGTCGGGGCCTTGGCCCATGTTACTGGGCCGGCTGGGCCGGAACCGCCATGCGCGAGAAGGCCGGCAGCGTCGGCAGGGCGGCGTTGAGGCGCTGGATCACGGCCTCGGTCAGGTCCATCTGCGGGTTGGCCCGCATCACGGTCTCGGCGCGCAGCAGGATGCCGCAGCCGCGCTCGGTGTAGAGCGCCATGATGATGGGGTCGGCTGCCTGGTCGATCGTCTGCCGCTGCACCGACAGGGTGTAGCGGACTTCGTTTTCACGGGTCTGCTGCAGCGCGCGGGCATCCTGGATGCGCTGGTTCACGGCCTGCTCGCGCTGGGCCAGTTGATCCTGCGGGATGGTGGTCCGGCCCTGCTGCAGCGCCTGAACCTCGCCTTGGATGTATTGGGCGTGGGGCTGCAGCTCGGTGTCGACTTCCTGCTGAATGCGCTGGATGCCGGAGATGAGCGACTGGCCGGCGGTCGAAACGGCCAGCACGCGGTCGTGGTGGTAGAAGCAGACGCCCGGAAGGGCCGGACCGAAATTGCCCTGGTCCTGGGCCGCCGCGGCCGAACCGGCCAGCATGGCGAGGGCGAAAGCGCCGAAAGCGAGGGTTTTCATCGTTATGCCTTTGAGCGGGCGAACTGCCCGTCTGTTAGAACTGGGTTGAAGTCGAGAAGCGGAAGGTTTCGGTCTTGTCGTAGTCTTCGCTGCCGAGAATTTTGCTGAGGTCGAAGCGGATCGGGCCCATCGGCGACCGCCAGTGGATGCTCACGCCGGCCGAGGCGCGCAGTTCCAGATCGTCGACGATCCGGGTGCTGGGCGTGCCGTCCGGGTTGAGGGTGTAGCGATCGTCGAGCGCGCCCACGGTGCCCACGTCCGTGAACAGCGAGGTGCGGATGCCGTATTCCTCGGGCAGGCCGTTCGGAACGGTCAGCTCGAGCGTGCCGATGACGTAGAAATTGCCGCCGAGGGCGTCCGTGGTGGCGAGGTCGCGCGGGCCGATGCCGGCGGTCTCGAAGCCGCGGAAGCTGTTGCCGCCCTTGAAGAAGCGGTCGTTGATCCGCACCGGATCCCCGCCCCAGCCGGAGACGTAGCCGGTCGAGGCGGCTGCGGTGACCACCCAGTTCGGCGTGATGCCCCAATAGGCGGAAACGTCCGCTTCAGTCTTCACATAGTTCACATCGCCGCCGATGCCCGCGAAGTCCTGACGCAGCGAGCCGGTCCAGCCGCGCGTCGGGCGGACCGGATCGTTCCGGCGGTCGACCAGCAGGGTGTAGCCCGCCGACGAGTTCAGGAATGAGCCGACCTGATCGCAGAGCGCGTTGGAGCCGCCGGCCGCCACGCCGTTGCAGAAGTTCGTCGGGACGATGATCTCGTCGGACTTCAGGAAGTAGCGGGTGCTGAGCAGGGTGTAGGCGTTCAGCGGGTAGGACAGACGCACGCCGCCGCCCGTGGAGCGGTAGTCGTACGACGAATATTCGCTGAGGTCGTAGCGCGAGTGGAAGGCGTCGAAGCCCGCTCGCAGGTCGCGACCGAGGAATTTCGGCTCGGTGAAGCGGAAGTCGATCTGCTGGCGCAGCGAACCCCATTCGACGCGCGCGACGACGTTCTGGCCACGACCACGGAAGTTCCGCTCGGTCACACCCAGGTTGACCACGAAGGAGTCGACGGAACTGAAGCCCGCGCCGACGGACAGCTCGCCGGTCGGCTGCTCGGTCACCGTCACATTGACGACCGAGCGGTCAGGCGCCGAACCGCGGGCTTCCTCGACCGTGACGTCCTTGAAGAAGCCCAAGGCCCGCAGGTTGTTGCGCGAGCGCTCCAGCAGGGTGCGGTTGAAGGCGTCGCCCTCGGTCAGCATCATCTCGCGGCGGATGACATTGTCGAGCGTGCGCGTGTTGCCGATCACGTTGATCCGGTCGACGTAGACGCGCTGGCCTTCCTTGACGTTGAACGTGACGTCGACGGTGTCGGTCTCCGGGTTGGCCTGATAGCTCGGCTCGATCTCGACGAAGGCGTAGCCGGCCGAACCGGCCGCGAACGTCAGGGCGTCGACCGCCGATTCGATCTTGTCGCTCTCGTAGAGCTGGCCGGTGCGGATCGGCAGCAGCAGCTTGAGGAATTCCGGGTTCAGACGGTCATTCTCGGTGACCACGTCGACCTTGCCGAAATTATACCGGTCGCCCTCATCGAGGGTGATGGTGATGCCGAAGGCGCTGTCGTCAGGCGACAGTTCGGCGATCGCGGACAGAACGCGGAAATCGTAATAGCCGCGGTTGGTGTAGAATTTCCGCAGCTGTTCCCGGTCGTAGTCGAGCCGGTTCGGGTCGTAGTTGTCGTTCGAATTGAAGAACTGCCACCACTGCGAGCGCTTGGTGACCATCACCTCCTGGAGGTCGCCGTCCGAGAAGGCGCTGTTGCCGAGGAAGGTGATCGTGCGGACGCCGGTTTCCGGGCCCTCGTTGATCTCGAAGACGACATCGACCCGGTTCTGCTCCAGCTGGACCAGCTTCGGCGTGACGGTGGCCGAGATGCGGCCGGACAGGCGATACAGCTCGACGATCTTGCCGACATCTTCCTGCACGCGAGCGCGGGTGTAGATGCCGCGGGGCCTGAGGGTGACCTCCTCGCGCAGCTTGTCCTCGCCGATCGCGCCGTTCCCCTCGAACACGACCTGGTTGATGATCGGGTTCTCGACGATCTCGACGACCAAGTCGCCGTTCGGCTGGACGCCCAGCTGGACGTCGGCGAACAGCTGGGTGCGGGTCAGGGTGCGGACCGCGACGTCGAGAACGGCTGCGTCGACCGTGTCGCCCGGCTGGATCGGCAGATAGGACAGGACGGTCGTCTGGTCGATGCGCTGGTTGCCCCGCACCAGAATGCGATTGACCACCACCCGCTGCTGCTCGGCCGCCGGAGCCGCCTGCGGCGCATCCTGGACGACGACCGTCGGCGTCGGAGCCGCCGCGGGCGCAGTCTGGGCCATAGCCGGGCTGGTCAGACCGGCCGCCACCGCGAGGGCGAGCAGGCTCGGGCTCAGGCCACGGGCGAAACGAAGGGTGGACGCGTCTTGTCGGATCATTCGGGAAACCATCGGGGGCTGGCGTCGGCTCATCAAGCGAGCCCGCCGAGGAATTTGAACAGGCTCAGCTTCTGCAGGTCGTTCCAGGTGGCGAACAACATCAATCCCGCCAGCAAAGCAAGACCGACCCGGTAGCCGACCTCCTGAACGCGCGCGGGGACTGGCCTGCGCGCCACAGCTTCGTAGCCGTAGAACAACAGGTGGCCCCCGTCGAGGACCGGGATCGGCAACAGATTTACAATGCCAATTCCGATCGAAACTATGGCGGCGAAGCTGATAAATGTGAGGGCGAGGTTCGCGGCCATCCAGCCCGGGTCGGGATTGGCGGCCACGGCCTGCTGCGTCACCCCGCCGGCGGCCTTCGCGATGCCGATGGGGCCGTTCAGCAGGTCGCCGGATTCCTTGCCCATGAAGATGCGGCCGATGTAGGTCGCGGTCGTGCCGACCGTGGAGCCGATCGTCTCGACGCCCTTGCCGAAGGCCTCAAGCGGATTAAGGCGGCGGAAGCTGAAGTCCTGACGCAAGGGCTGCATGTCCAGCCCGATCCGTGCGATTCGAACCCGGCCCGCAATCTCGTCGTCCACGATCTGCCGCACCGGCGTGGCCGTGAGGGTCAACAGGCGCCCGCCCCGGTCGACAGTGAAGCGGATTGGGTCGCCCGCGCTCATCAGGACGACGCGGGTGACGTCTTGCCGGTCTGCGATGGGCTTGCCGTTGATGCCCACGACCAGGTCGCGGGGCTGGAAACCGGCCTCCGCTGCAGGACTTCCGGGCACAGCGGCCGCGACGCGGGGCGCCACAACCTGCTCGCCGATGACGCTGAACAGCAGGGTGAACAGCACCATCGACAACAGAAAGTTCGCCGCCGGACCCGCGGCGACGATCAGCGCCCGCTGCCAGATCGGCTTGAAGTGGAAATAGTCGCGCTCCGCGCCCGGACCGTGCTCCGCGATCACCCGCTGGCGAAGTTCCGCCAGACCAGCCTGATCCGGCACGCTGGAGGCGTCCAGATCGCCAGAGAACTTCACATAGCCGCCCAGCGGCAGCCAGGCGATGCGCCATTCGGTGCCGCGCCGGTCGACCCGGCCGACGATGGTGTTGCCAAAGCCGACGGAGAACCGGTCGATCTTCACGCCGAATGCCCGCGCCACGAGGAAATGGCCCAGTTCATGAATGGTGACGATGAACGTCAGCACCAGCAGGAACGCCACGAGAGAGAGCAGCGCCTGGCCCAGTAAGCCCGTCATGCCGTTAAGTCACCCTCCGCCGTTCAGGCCGCCGCGGCCAGACCCCGAACGATCGACTCCGCTTCACGCCGCGCCTGCGAATCCACGGCCAAGGCCGCATCGCAGGCGTTGCTGGAACCGGAATCCACCCCCGAGGCCGTCACGCGCGACAAGGTGTCGGCGACGACTGCGGCAATATTGAGAAAGCCCAGTCGGCGGTCAAGAAACGCCAGCGCCGCCACCTCGTTGGCCGCGTTGAAGACGATGGGCGCCGAACCGCCGGCCTGCAGGGCCTCCCGGGCGAGTTTCAGCGCCGGGAAGCGCCTTTCGTCCGGCGCTTCAAAGGTCAGACTCCCCAGCGCGGCGAGGTCCAGTCGGGGCGCGGGCCACTCCATCCGGTCAGGCCAGGCCAGGGCACAGGCGATCGGTGTCTTCATGTCCGGCAGGCCGAGTTGCGCCAGCGTCGAGCCGTCGACGTATTCCACCAGGCTGTGAATGATCGATTCCGGGTGCACGACGATGTCGATGCGCTCGGCCGGCATGTCGAACAGATAGGCGGCCTCGATCGCCTCCAGACCCTTGTTGGCCATGGTTGCGCTGTCGACCGAGATCTTGGCCCCCATGCTCCAGTTCGGATGCGCCACGGCCTGTTCGGGCGTGATGTCGGACAACGCCTCGCGCGGCGTCTGGCGGAACGGCCCGCCCGAGGCCGTCAGCACCAGCTTGCGGACCTGATGCGGGGCGTTGTGCGGGAAGACCTGAAAGATCGCCGAATGCTCGGAATCGACCGGGATCAGACGCCCGCCGGAGCGCCGCACCCGCTTGATCAGCGCCGGGCCGCAGCAGACCAGACTTTCCTTGTTGGCGAGGGCCAGGGTCGCGCCGGTTCCGGCGGCGGCCCAGGCCGATCGGAGCCCGGCCGCGCCGACGATGGCGGCCATGACCCAGTCGGCGGGACGGGTGGCGGCTTCGATGACCGCTCCCTCCCCCGCAGCGGCCTCCACGCCGGTGCCCGACAGGGCCTCCCGCAACTCGCCGAGCCGGGAGGGGTCGGCCGTCACCGCCAGTTTCGGCTTCCAGCGCCGGGCCTGTTCGGCCAGTCGTGCGATATTGGCGCCGCCGGTCAGGGCCTCGACCTGGAAAGCGCCGGTTCCGGCCGCCTCGGCCTGATCCATCAACTCGAGCGTCGAGGTTCCCACCGATCCGGTGGAGCCCAGAACCGTGACACGGCGGCGGAGCATCAGCCCGCCCCGAACAGGACGAACAACAGACGCCCGCAGGCCACGACCACCACCGCGAACATCAGCCCGTCGACCCGGTCCAGCAGGCCGCCGTGACCGGGGATCAGCTTGCCTGCGTCCTTGACCCCGTAGCGCCGCTTCAGAGCCGACTCCCACAGGTCGCCCGCCATGGTGGCCAAGGCCGCCGCCAGGCCGAGCACGCCGCCCCAGACCGGCCCGATGCCCATGTCGAGGAAGGTCGCCAAGAGCACGCCGGCGATGGTTCCGGCCGCCAGACCGCCGATGAAGCCGGACCAGGTCTTGTTGGGCGAGAACCGGGGCCACAGCTTGCGGCCACCGACGAGGCTGCCGACCATATAGGCCATGATGTCCGACGCCCAGGCGATGACGAAGGCGGAGACCGTCCAGGCGAGGCCGCTGGGCTCCGTCCCGTCCCGCAGCCAGATCAGCAGCACGGCGGGCCAGCCGAGATAGAGAACGCCGTACGAAGCGTCGAGCGCCTCCTGTCCCCGGCTTCGGGCGAACAGTCCCGCGGCCGCGGCGCAGAACACCAGCATCACCAGTGCGAGGGACAGCTGCTCGACATGGGCCGAGATCATCGCTGCGAAGAGGCCGAAGGCGACGGCGCCGGCCATCAGCCGCCACGCGGAGGCCGCGCTCATCATCGCCCACTCGATCGCCAGCAGGGCGCAGGCCAGCAGCATCAAACCCAGGAACCACAGGCCGCCGGCCCAGATGCCGAGAACAGCCGCCGGAGCCAGCACCACGGCCGACGCGGCCCTGAGGGCGATCTCGCCGGGGCGCATAGCCATCAGCCGGCCGCGAGCGCGGGAGCGGACGTGAGTCCCCCGAAGCGCCTGTCGCGATTGCGATACTGTTCGACGACGTCGGCCAAGGCCTCGGCTCCGTAGTCCGGCCAGAGCACGTTCTGATAGACGAACTCGGCGTAGGCGGCTTCCCACAGCAGGAAGTTCGACAGCCGCTGCTCGCCCGAGGTGCGCACGATCACGTCGACGGGCGGTCCGCCCGCGGTCGACAGGCCCAGACCCAGGGTTTCCTCGTCGAGCGGACCCGTGGCCTCCCCGGCCCTCACCCGATCCGCGTAGCGCTGCGCAGCGTCGACGATGTCGGCCCGGCCACCGTAGTTGAAGGCCACCTGCAGCAGGAATCTGTCGTTGTGGGCGGTGCTCGCCTCGGTGCGCTCGATGATCTGCGCGATGTCGGCAGGCAGGCCCGCCCGGCGTCCGAGGATTCGCACACGCACGCCCTCGCGCTCCAGTTTCCTGAGGTCGCTGGCGACGTAGGTGCGGACCAGCCCCATCAGATCCGACACCTCTTCGGCGGGCCTGCGCCAATTCTCGGTCGAAAAGCCGAACACGGTCAGGCACTTGATGCCCAGCGCCGGCGCCGCCTGCACGGTGCGCTTCAGCGCCTGAACGCCCTCGCGGTGGCCGAGCGCCCTCGGCAGCCCACGCGCCTGCGCCCAGCGCCCGTTGCCGTCCATGATCAGGGCGACGTGGCGAGGCCCGTCGGACGCGGGCGTGTGCTCAAGGGGTTCGACGGGCATGACCTGCGGGTATCCTACGGCAAAACCCGCCGTCAAACCTGCATGATCTCAACTTCCTTGGCCTTCAAGGTCTCGTCGATGCGCTTGATGGCCGCGTCGGTGTCCTTCTGGACCTCGGCTTCCATCTTCTTCTGCTCGTCCTGGCTGATGTCGGAGGCCTTTTCGGCCTTCTTCAGATCGTCGTTGGCGTCGCGGCGGACGTTGCGCACGGCGATCTTCTGCTGCTCGGCGTATTTGCCCGCCAGCTTGGCCAGATCCTTGCGGCGCTCTTCCGTCAGCGGCGGTACCGGAATGCGCAGGGTCTGGCCGTCGACGATCGGGTTGAGGCCGAGACCGGCGGCGCGGATGGCCTTCTCGACCGGCGTGACCATGCTCTTGTCCCAGACGCTGACCGAGATCATACGCGGCTCCGGCACGCTGATGGCGGCCACTGCGTGCAGCGGCGACATCGAGCCGTAGGCCTCGACCTGGACCGGCTCCAGCAGGCCTGCGTTGGCCCGGCCGGTGCGCAGGCCGGAGAACTCTTCCCGCAGGGCGGCGACCGCCTTGTCCATCCGGTCGCGGTAGGTTTTCAGATCAGGCTTGGCCATGGGTTTTCTCTCGTTCTCGAATGGCTTGTCAGGCTGATTTAGCTTTTGACGTGATGACCGTGAAGGTCCCCTCGCCGGTCAGGGTCTTGCGCAGCGAGCCGTCCTCGCGGATCGAGAACACAACGATCGGAATGCCGGAATCGCGCATCAGGGCGATGGCCGAAGCGTCCATGACCTTCAGATCCTTCGCCAGCACGTCGTGGTAGCTCAGGCTGTCGTAGCGCGTCGCCGTGGCGTCCTTCTTGGGGTCGGCCGTGTAGACGCCGTCGACGCTGGTGCCCTTCAGCAGGGCGTCGCAGCCCATTTCGGCGGCGCGCAGCGCGGCGCCCGAGTCGGTGGTGAAGAATGGCGCGCCCACGCCGGCGGCGAAGATCACCACCCGCCCCTTCTCGAGGTGGCGCAGCGCCCTGCGACGCACATAGGGCTCAGCCACAGCGTTCATGGTCAGGGCGCTCTGCACCCGCGTCTGGACCCCGATCTTCTCCAGCGCGGCCTGCATGGCGAGAGCATTCATGACCGTAGCCAGCATGCCCATGTAGTCGGCCGTGGCGCGATCCATGTCACCGGCCGCCTTGGACAGACCGCGGAAGATGTTGCCGCCGCCGATGACGAGGCAGATTTCGACACCCTCGCGCGCGACATCGGCCACGGCCTGGGCTACGCCGGCGACCGTCTTCATATCGATGCCGTAGGCCTGATCGCCCATCAGCACCTCGCCCGACACCTTCAGCAGGACGCGCTTGTAGCGGAACTCGGGCGAGGCATCGGGCATGGAGCAGTCCTTGGGCGGAGGAATCGGCTCCTTATAGGAAGCCCGGCGACGGGTTCAAAGCCTGAGGATGATGGTCTCGACGATCGGACGACGATCCCAGATCTGCTGACTGGCCTTCTTGAGCGCGCGGGACACCGCCTGCTCGATGACCATCTCGTCTTCCAGCGCCTCGCCCTTGAGCTTCATCACCGCCGCCTCGGCGCGCTCGGCCAGATCGTCGAGCGCATCACCCAGCGGGGACTCTGCGTCGCCGGGCAGGCCGATGGCGCGGACGTCGATGTCGCTGACGATCTTGCCACGCTTGTCCATTGCGAAGCTGACGATCAGCACCCCATTGGTCGAGGCGTGACGCCGCTCGTGCAGGGCCTCGCCCTGTTCGGTGACCAGCCGGCCGCCGTCGACGTAGAGGCGGCCGCTCGGGACCTCGTCGATGATGGCCGCGGGCCCGGGCGCCAGACGCACCATGTCGCCATTGCGGGGCGTCACCGTCTCAGGCACGCCGAGGTCCTTGGCCAGGTTAGCGTGCTCGGCGAGATGGCGGCGCATGCCGTGCGTGGGGACGGCGATCTGCGGACGCGCCCAGGCGTACATCTGGCGCAGCTCCTCACGGCAGGGATGTCCGGACACGTGGATGCCCGGGTGATCCTTCTCGGTGTAGATGCGCACCCCGCGGTCGGAGAGCTTGTCCTGGAGGCGGCCGACCGACAGCTCGTTCCCCGGTATGACGCGCGACGAGAAGATGCAGTGATCGCCGCGGCTCAGCGAAATGTAGGGATGAGTGCCTTCGGCCACCCGCGAGAGGGCCGCGCGAACCTCGCCCTGGCTGCCGGTGCAGAGGTAGAGGATCTCGTCGGCGGGCCAGACCCGCGCCTCTCCTTCCGACAGGAAAGGCTGGATGTCCTGCAGCATGCCGACATGCTTGGCCGCCGAGGTGATGCGATGCATCGATCGGCCGGCGAGGGACACCCGGCGGCCGGCCGCTTCCGCCGCCCGGATGACGCTGTCCATGCGCGCGACGTTGGAGGCGAAACAGCCGACGGCGATCCGCCCCTTCAGCGAGCCGATCAGCTCGCTCAGCCGATCGCGTACGTCGCCCTCCGACCCCGCCACGCCTTCGACGAAGACGTTTGTCGAATCGCAGACCATGGCCAGCACGCCCTCGTCGCCGAGGCGGTTGATGGCGCCGGCGTCGGTGACCTGCCCGACGATCGGCTCGTCGTCGATCTTCCAGTCGCCGGTGTGCAGCACCGTGCCCAGAGGCGTCCGGATCGCCAGGCCGTTCGGCTCGGCGATGGAGTGGGTCATGGTGATGAAGTCGACCGTGAACGGGCCGAGGTCGACTGTGCCGCCTAGCGGTATCTCGTTGATCTCGACCTGACCCAGAATGCCCGCCTCGCGCAGCTTCTCGCGGATCAGGAAGGCGGTGAACGGCGTGGCGTACAGCGGCGCCTTCATGCGGCTCCACAGCCAGCCGAGGGCGCCGATGTGGTCCTCGTGGGCGTGGGTCAGAACGATGCCGCGGATCGTCTCGCCCTCGAGGAAGGCGGGATCAGGCACGATCACGTCCACGCCGGGCGTCGACAGGTCACCAAAGGTCACGCCGACGTCGACCACGATCCATTCGCGGTTGGCCTCGGGTCCGTAGCCGTAAAGGTTGAGATTCATCCCGATCTCGCCTGACCCGCCCAGCGGCAGGAAGACGAGCTCGTCAGTGGTTTGCTTTTTCATATGTCCTTGATGTGGGTATTCCGCCGCCAGATTTCGAGCAGGCCGCGGATAGTCAGGTCCGGATCAAACCGGTCGATCGAGTCTGTTGCGCCTTCGAACAGCGAGGCGACGCCGCCGGTTCCGATGACGGTCATGGGCTTGCCCCACTCCGCCTTGATGCGCGCGACCAGGCCCTCGATCAGGGCGACATAGCCCCAGAAGACTCCGGACTGCATGTTGGAGACGGTGTCCTTGCCGATCACCCGGTCGGGCCTCTGGATGGCGATGCGGGGCAGCATGGCCGCCGCCTCGTGCAGCGCCTGCAGGCTGAGATTGATGCCCGGCGCGATCACGCCGCCCTCGAAGGCGCCGTCGGCGGCGACCACGTCGAAGGTGGTGGCGGTCCCGCTATCGATGATGATCAGGTCGCCCGGATAGATCAGATGCGCCCCGATGGCGTTGACCAGTCGGTCGGCCCCCGCCTCGCTCGGCTTGGTGATGCGCACGGCGATGCCGAGATCGACATTGTCGCCGATGACCAGCGGCTCGACGTTCAGATAGCGCCGCGACAGGTTGCGCAGGTTGAAGATCGACTGCGGCACGACACTGGAAATGATGCACCCGTCCAGCTGACCGATGCTCAGCCCCCGCATGGTCAGCAACTGGCTCAGCCAGACGGCGTATTCGTCGGCCGTGCGGCTGGCCTCGGTCGCGGTGCGCCACTGCGCCGACCACTCAGCCCCGTCGTGGACCGCGAACAGCGTATTGGTGTTGCCCTGTTCGATCGCCAGAAGCATCAGGCCGCCTCCCCGAAGAATACGTCGCCGGCCGAGATCAGCCGCAGCGTCCCGTCAGCCAGCCTGAGCTTCAGCGCCCCGTCAGGAGCCACGCCCTCGGCCCGCCCCTCGACCGTCTCATGACCCAGCCGGGCGACGGCGGGTCCGTTCAGCCCCGCGGTTCGCGCCTGCCATGCGTCGAGGATCGGCTCAAACCCGAGCGACTGCCAGCGCTCCAGCCAGACGGCGAAAGCCTTGGCCAGATGGGCCGCCGCGGTCTCGATGGATGGGGGCGAGGTCACATCCCCGCGCAGGTGTCGGGCCAGCGCGGTCGCCGGGCGCTCGGTGCCCGTCGGCGCATCAGCCAGATTGATGCCGACGCCGATGGCCAGCCACAGGCCGCCTGCCGGATGGGCGCCCGACTCGACCAGCACGCCGGAGACCTTCTCGCCGGCCAGCATGACGTCGTTGGGCCATTTGATCGTGACCAGCGACGGCGGGGCGTAGCCGTCCAGAAGGTCAGCCACCGCCAGGGCGGCTATGAAGGTGACCTGCGCCGCCTCGGCCGGCGGCTTGCGCGTCGTCAGCAGCAGGGTCGCCGCGAGATTGCCGTCGCCGTTCTCCCACGCCCGTCCACGACGCCCGCGCCCCTCCGTCTGCCGGCGGGCGCTGATCCACAGTGGGCCGGTCTCGCCGGCTTCGGCCCTTCGCCGGGCCTCCGCATTGGTGGAGTCGATCTGATCGAGCAGCAGGAGTGGAGCGGCGGGCATGAACGCCCTACCCGGCTCCGAAACCGGCGGCCGCGGCCACGGTCAGCGGCTGCAGCCAGGTCAGCCCGATGATCACCAGCGGGAAGGAGAAGGCGGCGCAGGCCCAGGCGATGGCCTTCGCCTCGACCGGCGATTTGTCGGTGACCGGCTGGCCGTCCGGCGCGGGATCGAACCACATCAGCTTGATGATCCGCAGATAGTAGAACCCGGCCACGACCGAGGCCACCAGACCCGCGGCGCCCGCCATCCAGTAGCCCGCCTCGGCAGCGGCGCCGAACACGGCCCACTTGCCCCAGAACCCTGACAGCGGCGGCATCCCCAGCACCGAAAGGCAGAGCACGGTCAGGGCGATGGCCGTCACCGGACGCTCCTTGCGCAAGCCGGCGAAGTCGGCGATCGACCGCACCGGGCGGCCATTCCGCGACAGCGACAGCAGGATGCCGAAGAAACCGAACTGGTCGATTACGTACAGGGTCATGAACAGCAGCATCGACTGGATGCCGATGGTGCTGCCCGCGGCGATGCCCAGCAGAGCGTAGCCGATGTTGGCGATCGACGAATAGGCCAGCAGCCGCTGCAGGTCCTTCTGCACCAGACCTCCGAATGCGCCGACGGCGAAGGAGATCAGCGAGATCAGGATCAAGACCTGCGCCCACTGGTCGTGCGAGCCGGCGAAAGCGCCTTCCAGCGTCCGGGCGATCAGCACCATGGCCGCCACCTTGGGCGCGGTCGAGAACAGGGCCACGACCGGCGTCGGCGCGCCCTCGTAGACGTCCGGCGTCCACATGTGGAACGGCGCGGCCGAAACCTTGAACGCCAGACCGCAGATCAGGAAGACGAGGCCGAACACCAGACCCGTCGACGGATTGGTCGAGGCGTAGGCGGCGATCTCGTCGAACCGCATCGAGCCGGCGAAGCCGTAGATCAGGCTGGCGCCGTACAGCAGCAGGCCGGACGACAGGGCGCCGAGCACGAAATATTTCAGGCCTGCTTCGGACGCCTTGAGGTCGTCGCGGTGGAAGGCGGCCAACACATAGAGAGCCAGCGAGTGCAGCTCGATCCCGACATAGAGCGAAATCAGGTCGCCCGACGACGCCATCATCCCCATGCCCGCCGAGGCCAGCACGATCAGCACCGGGTATTCGAACCGGGCGATGCGGGTGCGCTTCATCCAGCCGTCGCCGAGCACGATGGCCACGGCGCTGGACAGGAAGATCAGCGCCTTGCCGTAGACCGCCAGCGGATCGGCCACATAGGCCCCGTTGAAGGCCCGGCCCAGCGGACCGGTCACAGCCAGGGCCGTCGCGCCGATCAGCAGCAGGACCGACAGCGTGGAGACGACCCGCGCGCTCTTTTCGCCCGCGAAGGCGCCGATCATCAGCAGCACAAGGCCACCGACCGCGAGAGCGGCTTCCGGAGCCGAGAGCTGAAGGGCGGAGATAAGATCAGGCATCATCGTCTCACCCGCCGATCGCAAGTTGATAGGCGGAAGTCAGGGCCTCGACCGAGGCGGCGGTGTAGTCCAGCACCAGACCGGGCTGCACGCCCAGCCACAGGGTGCCGATGATTAGCGGCGCGAAGATCAGCAGCTCGCGCTTGTCGACGTCGGTGATGGCTTTCAGCGCCGGGTTGGTGATCTCGCCGAACATGACGTTGCGGTACAGCGTCAGGGCGTAGACCGCCGAGAAGATCACGCCCGAGGCCGCGAACAGCGCCGTCCAGGTCGACACCTGGTAGATGCCGGTCATGGTCAGGATCTCGCCGATGAAGCCCGAGGTTCCCGGCAGGCCGACGTTGGCCATGGTGAACATCAGGAAGATGGCGGCGAACCACGGCATCCGGCTGGTCAGGCCGCCGTAGAAGGCGATCTCGCGGGTGTGCATCCGGTCGTAGACCACGCCGACGCAGAGGAAGAGCGCGCCCGAGATCAGGCCGTGGCTCAGCATCTGGAAGACGGCGCCCTGCACGCCCTGATCGTTGCCGGCGAAGATGCCCATGGTGACAAAGCCCATGTGGGCCACCGACGAATAGGCGATCAGCTTCTTGATGTCCGTCTGCCGGAAGGCGACCAGCGAGGTGTAGACGATGGCGATGGCCGACAGGGTGAACACCAGCGGCGCGAACATCTGCGACGCCAGGGGGAACATGGGCAGATTGAACAGGATGAAGCCGTAGCCGCCGAGCTTCAGCAGGATGCCGGCCAGGATGACCGATCCCGCCGTGGGCGCCTGCACGTGGGCGTCCGGAAGCCAGGTGTGGACCGGCCACATCGGCATCTTGACCGCGAAGGACGCGAAGAACGCCAGCCAGAGCATCGGCTGGGCATAGGCCGGGAAGTCGAAGGCTTTCAGCTCGGGGATGCTGGTCGTGCCGGCCGTGGAGGCCATCCACAGCATGGCCAGCAGCATCAGGACGGACCCCAGCAGAGTGTAGAGGAAGAATTTGTAGGCCGCATAGATGCGGTTCGCCCCGCCCCACACGCCGATGATGATGAACATCGGCACCAGGGTGCCTTCGAAGAAGATGTAGAACAGGAACAGGTCCAGCGAGGTGAACACCCCGATGACCAGCGTCTCCAGCACCAGGAAGGCGATCATGTAGTCGACCACCCGTTCGGTGATGGTCTTCCAGCTGGCCAGGATGCAGATCGGCATCAGGAAGGCGGTCAGCAGCACGAAAAGGATCGAGATGCCGTCGACGCCCATGTGATATTCGGCGCCCGCGAACCAGACGTAGCGCTCGACGAACTGATAGGTCGCGATCGAGGCGTCGAAACCCGCCACGAGCACCGCCGAAACCGCGAGAGTCGCGAGGGTTGTGATCAGGGCGATCCAGCGCGCCGCGCCGGCGGCGTCGCCCTTGCCCATCAGGCGGGCCAGCATGATCAGACCCGCGCCGACCAGCGGCAGGAAGGTGACAACGCTCAGGATGAAGGGGATCTGGGGCAAGATCAGGCTCCCCACGCATAGATGGCGTAGGCGAGGAAACCGGCCACGCCGAGCAGCATCACGAACGCATAGTGGTAGACATAGCCGGACTGGAGCTTGCCCAGTCGAGCCGCGGATTTCAGCGAGGCCCATGCCGCGCCGTTCGGGCCGAGCCCGTCGATGATCTTCACGTCGCCGATCTTCCAGAACAGATCGCCGATGGCCTTGGCCCCGCGCACGAAGATGAAGTCGTAGACCTCGTCGAAGTACCACTTGTTGTACAGGAAGGCGTGGATGACGCCTCCCCGCTCGGCCATGCGGCGCGCCATGCCTTCCTTCAGGACATAGAGCCAGAAGGCGGCGAAGGTGCCGATCACGGACAGCACCAGCGGCGACCACACGACCCAGGTCGGGACATCGTGGGCCTCGTGCAGGACGTGGTTGTGCGGGCCGTTGAAGATGGCCGAACGCCAGAACTCACCCTCGTGGTGCCCCGTGAAGAAGCCCTCGAACAGGAAGCCGGCGGCGACGGCGCCGACCGACAGCACGAGCAGCGGCACGATCATGACCCAAGGGCTCTCGTGCGGCTTCAGCGGGCCGTGATGGTGGTGATCGTCATGCGCATGATCATCGTGCGCGTGCCCATGAGCGTCATCGTCCGCCAGCGGCTCCGAATGTGTTTCCAGTTGGGCGTGCGAGGCGTGGTCGTCGGCGTGGTGCGCCCCCTCTTCCTTCCACACAGGCTTGTTGTGGAAGGTCATGAAGATCAGACGCCACGAATAGTAGGCGGTCAGGCCGGCGGCGAAGATGCCGACGAGGAAGGCGAACAGACCGATGGCCGAATGGCCCGAAGCCGCCGCCGCCCAGGCGCTCTCGATGACGATGTCCTTTGAGTAGAAGCCCGCGAACCCGCCGATGCCGGGGATGCCCAGACCGGTGATGGCGATCGTGCCGATCATCATCACGGCGTAGGTGATCGGCAGCAGCTTCCACAGCCCGCCCATCTTCCGCATGTCCTGCTCGTGGTGCATCCCGTGGATCACCGAACCCGCGCCGAGGAACAGCAGGGCCTTGAAGAAGGCGTGGGTGAACAGGTGGAACATGGCCGCCTCATAGGCGCCCACGCCCGCGGCGAAGAACATGTAGCCGAGCTGCGAACAGGTCGAATAGGCGATGACCCGCTTGATGTCGTTCTGGGCCAGACCGACGGTCGCGGCGAACAGGGCGGTGATCGCGCCGGTCAGGGCGATGATAGACGAGGCTAGCGGCGCGTATTCGAAGATCGGCGACAGCAGGCAGACCATATAGACGCCGGCCGTGACCATGGTCGCGGCGTGGATCAGGGCCGACACGGGCGTGGGGCCTTCCATGGCGTCGGGCAGCCAGGTGTGCAGGAAGAACTGGGCCGACTTGCCCATGGCGCCGATGAACAGCAGCACACCGGCCAGGTCGAGCGCCGACCAAGTGTAGCCCAGGAACTCCCAGCCAGTGCCTTCCCGCGCCGCGATCATCGGGAACAGCTCGGCGAACTGGATCGTGCCGAACATCCAGAAGACGGTGAAGATGCCGAGGGCGAAACCGAAGTCGCCGACCCGGTTGACGACGAAGGCTTTGATCGCGGCGGCCGAGGCCGTGGACTTCTTGTACCAGAAACCGATCAGCAGATAGGACGCCAGCCCCACCCCTTCCCAGCCGAAGAACAGCTGCATGAAGTCAGCCGCGGTGACCAGCGCCAGCATGGCGAAGGTGAACAGCGAGAGGTAGGCGAAGAACCGCGGCTTGTCCGGATCCTCGGCCATGTAGCCCCAGCTGTAGAGGTGGACCAGCGACGACACCGTCGTCACCACCACCAGCATCACCGCCGACAGGGCGTCGATGCGGATCGACCAGTTCGACTGGAAATCGCCGACGTGAATGAAGGGCGCGATGTGGACCGTGAACGGCTCCAGATGGCCCCACGTCCACTGGCTGAAAACGATCCAGGCGACGGCGCAGGAGACGAACAGCAGGCCGGTCGTGATGGACTTCGACAGCAGGTCGCCCAGCCGCCGGCCGGACAGGCCGACGATGGCCGCGCCCAGCAGGGGGGCGAAAACGCCGAGAGTGACGAGAAGCTCGAGGTTCACGATCAGCCCTTCATGACCGAGGCGTCGTCGACGGCGATGTCGCCGCGATTACGGAAGAAGGTCACCAGAATGGCCAGGCCGACGGCGGCCTCGGCCGCGGCGACGGTCAGGACGAACATGGCCATGATCTGACCCGAGACGTCGTTGAGGTAGGCCGAGAAGGCGACGAAATTGATGTTCACCGCGAGCAGGATCATCTCGATCGACATCAGGATGATGATGACGTTCTTGCGGTTCACGAAGATGCCGAAGACGCCGATGGTGAACAGAATGGCGCCGACCGCCAGATAATGCTGGAGCGTGATTTCCATCAGATCAGATCCTCGGCCGTGACGCCTTCGCCGGTGGCCGCGCCCTTGACCTCGACCGCCGTCTTGCGGTCGCGGTTCACCTGGTCGTGGGCCTTCTGGCGCTTGATGTTGGGCTTGTGGCGCAGGGTCAGGACGATGGCCCCGATCATGGCGATCAGCAGCACGATCCCCGCGGCCTGGAAGATGTAGACATAGTCGGTGTAGAGCACCCGGCCGATCGCCTCGGCGTTGGTCATGTCGACTGCCGTCGCCGGCGCGACCGCGTCGGACGCCGCGCCGCCGTTCACGACCACCAGCGAGATCATGATCATCTCGGCCAGCAGCACGCCGGCCACGATGGCGGCCAGCGGCAGGTATCGCGCATAGCCTTCGCGCAGCCGCACGAAGTCGACGTCCAGCATCATGACCACGAACAGGAACAGCACCGCGACGGCGCCGACGTAGACCACGACCAGCAGCATCGCCAGGAACTCCGCGCCCAGCAGCACGAACAGACCCGCCGACGAGAAGAAGGTCAGGATCAGCCACAGCACGCTGTGCACGGGGTTCTTCGCGGTGACGACCATGAGGCCGCCCACCACGGCCACCGCCGCCAGCAGATAGAAGGCGATTCCTTGCAACATCTGAGGCCTTCGCCCCTTTCGGTTATGGGCGGCGATCCCTCCCGGAATCGTCCTGCCCGTTCAGCGGTTGCGCCTTAACGGTAAGGCGCGTCGAGTTCCAGATTCTTCGCGATCAACCGCTCCCAGCGGTCGCCGTTCGAAAGCAGTTTTTCCTTGTCGTAGAGCAGCTCTTCCCGGGTCTCGACGGTGAACTCCAGGTTCGGGCCCTCGACGATGGCGTCCACCGGGCAGGCCTCCTGGCACAGGCCGCAGTAGATGCATTTGACCATATCGATGTCGTAGCGGGTCGTGCGCCGGCTGCCGTCGGCGCGCGGTTCGGCCTCGATGGTGATGGCCTGGGCCGGGCAGATGGCCTCGCACAGCTTGCAGGCGATGCAGCGTTCCTCGCCGTTCGGATAACGGCGCAGGGCGTGCTCGCCACGGAACCGCGGCGACTGCGGATTGCGCTCGAACGGATAGTTCACGGTGGCCTTGGGCCGCGCCATGTATTTCAGTGACAGACCGACGGCGCCGATGACGTCCAGCATCATCGCGCCTTTGGCAGCCTGGACGAGACGGGTGAACATCAGCGTTTGTCTCCGGAGACGCCGCGGCACAGCTCGTCCTTGCGCGGGTCTTCATCCTTGGTGATGCGGCACAGGCGCTCGCGTTCGGCCTGTTCGCGCTCGATGGCCTGCTGGCGCCGTTCCCACTGGTAGACGGACACCGGCTCGGGCTCGTAGGTCGGGATCGTGCAGGCGGCCGTCGACACGGCGGCCAGCAGCACGGCCAGGGTCAGAATCCGCTTCATGCGCCCACCGCGAACACGCGCCACGCCGAGACGATGACCACGGCGACCAGCGAGGTCGGCAGGAAGATCTTCCAGCCCAGTCGCATCAGCTGGTCGTAGCGGTAGCGGGGAACGAAGGCCTTCACCATGGCGATCATCGCGAACCAGAAGATGATCTTGGCGAAGAAGACGAAGAAGTAGAACAGGTTGGCCAGGAACTCGGGCCAGTCGTTCAGGAAGTCCGTCGGGAAGCCCGGGTGCCAGCCGCCGAAGAACAGCAGGCTGATCATGGCGCACATGAAGACGATGTTGGCGTATTCGCCGATCATGAACAGCAGGTACGGCGTCGAGCTGTATTCCACCTGATAGCCGGCCACGAGCTCGGACTCGGCCTCGGGCAGGTCGAACGGCGGACGGTTGGTCTCGGCCAGCGCCGAGATGAAGAAGATGATCGACATCGGGAACATGACGACGATGGTGGGCAGGGTTTCCAGACCGCCGCCGAATGCGAACCAGTTCCAGATCCAGCCGCCCTGCTGGGTGACGATCTGCGTCAGGTTCATCGTGTCGGACAGCAGGATGACGTTGATGATCACGAGGCCGATCGAGACCTCATAGGACACCATCTGCGCCGCCGACCGCAGCGAGCCGAGGAACGGATACTTCGAGTTCGAAGCCCAGCCCCCCATGATTATGCCGTAGACGCCCAGCGAGCTGATGGCGAAGATGTAGAGGATGCCGACGTTCAGGTCGGAGATGACCCAGCCGGGCGCGAACGGGATCGCCGCCCATGCGATGAAGGCCAGCACGAACGTCAGCAGCGGCGCCAGCAGGAAGATCACCTTGTCGGCCCCGGCCGGGACGACGATTTCCTTCAGCACGAATTTGAAGAAGTCGGCGAACGACTGCAGCAGGCCGAACGGCCCCACCACGTTCGGGCCTTTGCGCATCTGCACGCCGGCCCAGATCTTCCGGTCCGCCAGCAGCAGGAAGGCGAGCGAGATCAGGATGCCGACGGTGACGAGCAGGATGCCGCCGGCTGTGGCGAGGGTCCATCCCAGAGGCGTGGTCCAGAAATCCATCTAGCCTTACTCCGCCGCCATCGCGACCGGGGCCACCCGCAGGGCGGACAGCTCGGCCATGGTCACGCTGGCGCGCGCGATCGGGTTATTGAGATACGGGTCGCGGACGGCCGAGTGGAAGGCCACGTCGCCGAGGTCGCCCTTCCGGCCCAGGCTTGTCACGTCGAACGAGGCGGGCGCCGGCAGATAGTCGATGCGGCCGAAGGTCGGATGGTCCGACATCAGCTTCGAGCGCAGCGCGTCCAGGGTGTCGTACGGCAGGGTCTGGCCGACCAGAGCCGACAGGGCCCGCAGGATGGCCCAGTCCTCTTTCGCCTGCCCCTTGGGGAAGACGGCGCGTTCCGCCATCTGCACCCGGCCCTCGGTGTTGACGTAGATGCCCGGCTTCTCGGTGTAGGCCGCGCCCGGCAGGATCACGTCCGCGCCGTGAGCGCCGCGGTCGCCGTGGCTGCCCAGATAGACGCGGAAGGCGTCCGAAGCGCCCAGTTCGATCTCGTCCGCGCCCAGCAGGAACAGCACGTCCAGCGCGCCCTTGCCCACCATCCGCGCGGCGGTCAGGCCGCCCTCGCCCGGCACGAAGCCCATGTCGAGGCCGGCGACGCGCGAGGCGGCGCTATGCAGCACGTTGAAGCCGTTCCAGCCATCGGTCACGACCCCGACCTTCTTGGCCAGCGCGCCCAGGGCGTTGAGCACGGCCGCGCCGTTGTCGCCGGTCAGGGCGCCCGAACCGACGATGATCGCCGGCCGCTCGGCCTTGGTCAGGAAGTCCATCGCCGCCTTCGGCAGCTTGGCCAGCGTCTTGGAGCCCGCGCCCAGCCAGCTGTGGTCGAACGTCAGATTCATCTGCTCGCCGATAACCCCGACCTCAGTCCGGCCGGTCAGCCACGCCTTGCGCAGGCGGGCGTTCAGCAGCGGCGCCTCGGTGCGCGGATTGGCGCCCACGATCAGGACCGCGTCAGCCGTTTCAATGCCTTGCAGGCCGGAGTTGAACAGCCAGCCCTCGCGCGGCCCCTCGCCCACGGCCGCCCCGTCCTGACGGCAGTCGGTGTTGGCCGAGCCCAGGGCGCGGAACAGGTCCAGCGCCGCCTTCATCGATTCCGCGTCCTGCAGGTCGCCGGCGACGACACCGATCCGGTCGGCCGGAGCCGCCTTGATCCGCTCCGCCACGACACCCAGCGCCTCTTCCCACGAAGCAACGCGCAGCTTGCCGTTCTCGCGGACGTAGGGGCGGTCGAGCCGCTGGCGCTGCAGACCATCGACGACATAGCGGCTGATGTCCGACAGCCACTCCTCGTTGACGCCCTCGTTGACGCGCGGCAGCACGCGCATGACCTCGGGTCCTCGCGCATCGACGCGGATGTTCGAACCCAGTGCATCCATGACGTCGATGGACTCGGTCTTCTTCAGCTCCCACGGGCGGTAGTGGTACTGCCACGGCCGGTGGGTCAGAGCGCCGACGGGGCACAGGTCGTTGACGTTGCCCGACAGCTCGCTGTCGATGTTCTTCTCGAGATAGGTCGTGATCTCGGCGTCCTCGCCGCGCGAGATCATGCCGATGTCCGGCACGCCGGCGACCTCGGTGATGAAGCGGACGCAACGCGTGCACTGGATGCACCGCGTCATGAAGGTCTTCACCGTCGGACCCATGTTCTTTTCTTCGACGGCGCGCTTGTTCTCCGCATAGCGCGAGCCGTCGCGACCGTAGCCCATGGCCTGGTCCTGCAGGTCGCACTCGCCGCCCTGGTCACAGATCGGGCAATCCAGCGGGTGGTTGATGAGCAGGAACTCCATCACCCCTTCGCGGGCCTTCTTCACCATCGGCGTGTCGGTGAAGATCTCCTGGCCCTCGGCGGCCGGCAGGGCGCACGAGGCCTGCGGCTTCGGCGGTCCGGGCTTCACCTCGACCAGGCACATGCGGCAGTTGCCGGCGATCGACAGCCGCTCGTGATAGCAGAAGCGCGGGATCTCATGGCCGGCCTTCTCGGCGACCTGGAGCACGGTCATGCCGGGCTCGAATTCGGTTTCTACGCCGTTGACCTTGGCGACGGGCATCAGCGGGCCTCTTGCTCAGCAGCCACGGAATAGGTTTCCGTGGCGGTCGTCCCATCCGGGAGCGTCGTGTTGATGGTGATCGCCTCGCCGTCAAGGACGAAGCGCGTCACCGGGTCGCCGGACTGGTTCATCCAGCGGTTCTGTTCGGGGTTCTGGGCCTCGGAAGGCTTCCAGGTGATCAGGTCGCCGTCGACCCGGCACTGGGCCCGGCGGCGGCCGCCGTCGACCGGCGCGCGCCACGAGGCGTTGACGATCTCGCCTTCGAGGCCGTCGATCGAGATGTCGCCGACTTTCTGGCCGTGGATGTTGGCCAGACCGGCGCGACAGACCCGGCGCAGCGTGGCCGCGTCGAGCACGGCCGGAGCCTCGGGCGCGGCGTCCGTCTTCGCCGGAGCGGCCGACACCACGTCGGATGGCGTGGGCTCGGCCTTCTCCGCCCGCTCGCCGCAGGCGGCCAGCAGGACGGACAGGCTCGTCAGGAGAACCGCGGACCGCATCATGCGCCGCACTCCCCGGTGCGAACGCAGGGCTCGATGATCGTCTTCCATCGTGCATAGCCCGGCGGCGTCAGGTGCAGGTCGTCGGCGGTGACGGCCGGGTCGAGCCGGTCGCCTTGCGTGAGGAAGGCCGTGTGGATGTCGATCCAGTCTGCGCCATTCGCGGCGGCGGTCTGCATCAGCCGGGTGTTCAGGTCGCGGATGCGGGCGTCGAACTCTGGCTGACGCGGCAGCACGCTCTCGACTACCAGCTGGGTGTCCGGCAGAGCCGCCTTCCACAGCGCCAGAACGCGTCCCACGTCGGCGGCGATGGCCTCCGGCGTATAGCCGTTCGCCAGATCGTTGGTGCCGATCATCAGGATGATCCGCTGCGGTCGCGCGCCGACGACCTGAGCCGCTCGGGCCAGCACGCCATCGGACCGGTCGCCGCCGATGCCGTAGTTGCGCACCGGCACGCCCGGGAACAGGGCCGCCCAGTCGCCACCCTCTGTGATGCTGTCGCCGACAAAGGCGACGCCTGCGCCGTTCAGAGGCTCGTATCCGGAGAAGACGGTCGTCCGCTCGCGATAATGGTCCAGCAGCCACGCGTTGTCCCAGCCAGCCGGCGGGCGAACCGCGCTGTCCTGTTGCGGGGACACCCCGGCTGCCGGCGCGGCGGCTTCCGCCCATGCAGGCGCGGCGGCGCTGGACAGAAGTCCCGCTCCGATCAGCACTCCGGCAAGGATGGCGCGCACCCGGTTCATCGTTACTCCGCCGCGATCGCGTGGCCGGCGAAGTTCGCACGGCGGCTGCGGTAGGAGGCGATCCGCTCCTCGATCTCGTGGCGGAAATGCCGGATCAGGCCCTGCACGGGCCAGGCCGCGGCGTCGCCGAGGGCGCAGATGGTGTGGCCCTCGACCTGACCGGCCACGTCCAGCAGCAGGTCGATCTCGGAGGGGTCGGCCTCGCCGATCGCCATCCGCTCCAGCACGCGCCACATCCAGCCGGTGCCTTCGCGGCACGGCGTGCACTGGCCGCAGCTCTCATGCTTGTAGAAATAGCTGATGCGGGCGATGGCGCGGACCAGATCGGTCGACTGGTCCATGACGATCACCGCCGCTGTGCCGAGGCCCGAGCGCATTTCGCGCAGGCTGTCGAAATCCATCAGCGCCGTCTCGGACATCTCGCGCGTGATCAGCGGCACGGACGAACCGCCCGGGATCACCGCCTTGAGGTTGTCCCAGCCGCCGCGCACGCCGCCGCAGTGCTCTTCCAGCAGCTGCTTCAGCGGGATCGACATCGCTTCTTCGACATTGCACGGCCGGTTCACGTGGCCGCTGATGGTCATCAGCTTGGTGCCGGTGTTGTTCGGCCGGCCGAAGCCCGCGAACCAGTCTGCGCCGCGGCGCAAGATGGTGCCGACGACGGCGATCGACTCGACGTTGTTCACCGTGGTCGGGCAGCCGTAGAGGCCTGCCCCCGCCGGGAACGGCGGCTTCAGACGCGGCTGGCCCTTCTTGCCTTCCAGCGACTCCAGCAGGGCCGTCTCTTCGCCGCAGATATAGGCCCCGGCGCCGTGGTGAATATAGACGTCGAAGTCCCAGCCGTGGACGTTGTTCTTGCCGATCAGCTTCGCTTCATAGGCCTGCTTGACCGCGGCCTCCATGCGCTCGCGTTCCAGCACATATTCGCCGCGCAGATAGATGTAGCAGGCGTGCGCCTGCATCGCGAAGCTGGCGATCAGGCAGCCTTCGATCAGCAGCTGCGGATCGTGCCGCATGATCTCGCGGTCCTTGGCGGTGCCGGGTTCCGATTCGTCGGCGTTGACCACCAGATAGTGCGGCCGATCCTTCAGCTCCTTGGGCATGAAGGACCACTTCAGCCCGGTGGAGAAGCCGGCGCCGCCGCGTCCGCGCAGGCCCGAGTTCTTGACGTTGCTGATGATCCAGTCGCGCCCGAGGTCGAGCATGTCCCGGGTCGCGTTCCACGCGCCACGGCTCTTCGCCCCCTCGAGACCCCAGTCCTGGAGCCCGTAGAGGTTGGTGAAGATGCGATCCTTGTCTTCGAGGATTCCGACCATGGTCAGTTCAGGTCTCCACGCCGGCTTTCGGCCTTGCTGAGATTGTTGCGGGCCCAGACGATGATGCCAGCGCCGAAGACAGCCATGACGCCGCCGACGATCGCGTAGATCTCACCCTCTTCACCGAGGAAACCCATCAGGCCCGCAGCCGCGATTCCGACACCGAAAACTATGTCGCCCAGTCCGGCGAACATGATGATCCGCCAGGCGGCGGGCGTAGGTGCGTCAGCCATTACAGGCCCTCCCGCAGGCGACGGCGGTGATACCGGGTGCGCAGGAAGATGGCCGCCAGCATCAGCGCCCAGCCGATGGCCAGCGCCGCATAGCCGGCCCACTGCACCGTCGGCGCGGCGGCTCCGGCGTAGGTGGCCGTCCACACCGCGATGGCCCCGAGAACGACCAGCACGAAGCCGGCCAGCCGCTGACTACGGCCGACCGTGCGCAGCTCCGCGCGATACCGCGCGACCGCCTCTTGCTCGGAGACGTCGGGGTTGGTCACGCCGTCACCGGATCGCTGTTGGGCAGCTTCTTGATCTTCTGGGCCGCCGAGCCGTCATACAGTTTCGGATCGGTCAGGGTCAGGGCCCCGCCTTCCGGCTCCGAGCTGGCGCGGCCGACGCGCGATCCCGGCTTGGGCTTCTTGCCCGCCGCGAAGTCGTCGATGATCTGGGCCATGCTGTCGGCCGTCAGGTCTTCGAAATAGTAGTCGTTGATCTGGGCCATCGGCGCATTGGCGCAGGCGCCGAGGCACTCGACTTCCTGCCAGGTGAAGCGGCCGTCGGCGCTGAGCACGTCCTTGGGACCGATCTTGCTCTTGCAGACCTTCATCAGGTCACCTGCCCCGCGCAGCATGCACGGCGTCGTGCCGCACACCTGGATCAGGGCGCTGGTCCCAACCGGCTCGAGCATGAACATGGTGTAGAAGGTCGCGACCTCCAGCACCCGGATGAAGGGCATGCCCAGCAGTTCGCCGATGGCGCGGATGGCGGGCTCGGAGACCCAGCCTTCCTGCTTCTGGACCAGCCACAGGATCGGGATCACCGCCGACTGGCGGCGGTCGGCGGGATATTTGGAGATCCACCAGTCGGCCTTGGCCCGGGTCGCCTTGGAGAAGGCGAACGAGGCGGGCTGTTCCTTGGCGAGACGACGAACGCTCATCGGTCCACTTCTCCGAAAACGATGTCGAGGGAGCCGAGGATGGCGGACACGTCGGCCAGCATGTGGCCGCGGTTCATCCAGTCCATCGCCTGCAGGTGTTTGAAGCCGGGCGCCGCGATCTTGCAGCGGTACGGCTTGTTGGTGCCGTCCGAGACCAGATAGACGCCGAACTCGCCCTTGGGCGCCTCGACGGCGGCATAGACCTCGCCTTCCGGGGTGCGGAAGCCTTCGGTGTAGAGCTTGAAGTGGTGGATCAGCGATTCCATCGACCGCTTCATCTCGCCCCGCCGCGGCGGCACGAATTTGTTGTTGTCGGCCAGCACGATCTCGCCGGGGCAGTTGCGCAGCTTGTGGATGCACTGCTCCATGATCCGGACCGACTGCTTCATCTCCTCGATGCGGCAGAGGTAGCGGTCCCAGCAGTCGCCGTTCTTGCCGACGGCGATGTCGAACTCGAGGTCGGCATAGCATTCGTAGGGCTGCGACTTGCGCAGGTCCCACGGAATGTCCGAGCCGCGCAGCATCACGCCGGAGAAGCCCCAGGCCAGCGCCTGCTCCTTCGACACCACGCCGATGTCGACGTTGCGTTGCTTGAAGATGCGGTTCTCGGTGACGAGGCTCTCGATGTCCTTCAGCGCCGCCGGGAATTCGGCGCACCAGCGGCCAATGTCGTCCACCAGATCCGGCGGCAGGTCCTGGTGCACGCCGCCCGGGCGGAAATAGTTGGCGTGCAGGCGCGACCCGGAGGCGCGCTCATAGAACACCATCAGCTTCTCGCGTTCCTCGAAGCCCCACAGCGGCGGCGTCAGGGCGCCGACGTCCATGGCCTGCGTGGTGACGTTCAGCAGGTGCGACAGGATGCGGCCGATCTCGGAATACAGCACCCGGATCAGCTGCCCGCGGTACGGCACCTCGAGCCCCAGCAGCCGCTCGATGGCCAGGCAGAAGGCGTGCTCCTGGTTCATCGGCGCCACGTAGTCGAGGCGGTCGAAATACGGGATGTTCTGAACGTAGGTCCGCGCTTCCATCAGCTTTTCGGTGCCGCGGTGCAGCAGGCCGATGTGCGGATCGACGCGGGTGACGAGTTCACCGTCCAGCTCCAGGACGAGGCGCAGCACGCCGTGCGCGGCCGGATGTTGCGGGCCGAAATTGATCGTGAATTTTCGGTCGTCGAGCGCGCGGGCGTGCTCGGTACGCCCGTCGTGCGGCGCGTCGTCGAACACGTCGGTGGCTCCCAGCGGCGCCGGGATGGTGGATGCGTCAGCCATCAGCCCTGAACCTTCTCGTCGCCCGGCAGCACCGGCGCCGGATACTCAGCGCCTTCCCACGGCGAGGTGAAGTCGAACTGCCGGAATTCCTGCGTCAGCTTCACCGGCTCGTAGACCACCCGCTTCTGCTCGTCGTCGTAGCGGACCTCGACGTAGCCGGTCATCGGGAAATCCTTGCGCAGCGGATGTCCCTGGAAGCCGTAGTCGGTCAGCAGCCGGCGCAGGTCCGGGTGATCCGAGAACAGCATGCCGTACATGTCGAACGCCTCGCGCTCGAACCAGTCGGCGTTCGGATAGACGGAAATCACGCTCGGCACCGGCTTGTGCTCATCCGTCGTGACCTTGACGCGGATGCGCGCGTTCCGGGTCAACGAGATCAGGTGATAGACCACCTCGAACCGCTCCTCGCGATCCGGGTAGTCGACGCCGCACAAGTCGACCAGCTGCTGGAAGCCGAACCGGTCGCGCAGCGCCGTCAGCACCGCGACGATCCCCTCGCGCTCCGCCACCAGCGTCAGTTCGCCGAACGCCACCTGCGCCTGCACGCCCAGCGCGCCGACCATCTCGGCGCCCAGGGGCGTCAGGGCCGTTTCCATCTCTTCGGTGCGAGCGAGGGCGTTCATCGGTCGATCGTCCCCGTCCGCCGGATCTTCTTCTGCAGCTGCAGCAGCCCGTACAGCAGCGCCTCCGCCGTCGGCGGGCACCCCGGCACATAAGCATCGACAGGTACAACGCGGTCGCAACCACGCACTACACTGTAGCTATAGTGATAATACCCGCCGCCATTGGCGCACGAACCCATGGAAAGCACGTAACGGGGATCGGGCATCTGATCGTATACTTTACGAAGCGCCGGAGCCATCTTGTTGGTCAGGGTGCCGGCGACGATCATCAGGTCGGACTGGCGCGGGCTGGCGCGCGGAGCCATGCCGAACCGCTCCATGTCGTAACGCGGCATCGAGGCCTGCATCATCTCCACGGCGCAGCATGCCAGACCGAACGTCATCCACATCAGGGAGCCGGTGCGGGCCCAGTTGATCACGTCGTCCAGCGAGGTGGTGATGAAGCCGCGTTCGCCGAGCTCGGCGTTCACCTGCTCGAAGAATTTGTCGTGGATCGCCGGGTCGTAGCCCTGCACCAGCGTCCGGCCGGCCTGGCCGAAGGCGACCGGCGACGACGGCGCCGCTCCGGCTCCCGACGCGCCTTGGTTGCCCGCGCCGATCAGCGGGAAGGTGTTGTCGGTGGTCACTCCCATTCGAGGGCGCCCTTCTTCCATTCGTAGATGAAGCCGACGGTCAGCACGCCGAGGAAGACCATCATCGACCAGAAGGCGAACACCATGCCCGCCTGCGACAGGTCGAACATCGACACCGCCCACGGGAACAGGAAGGCGACCTCGAGGTCGAAGATGATGAACAGGATCGACACCAGATAGAACCGCACGTCGAACTTCATGCGGGCGTCGTCGAAGGCGTTGAAGCCGCACTCGTAGGCCGACAGCTTCTCGGAGTCGGGGTTCTTGGGAGCCAGCACCCAGGCCGCCAGCATGAAGCCGACGCCGAGCGCCGCAGCGATCCCGAGAAAGATCACGATCGGCAGATATTCGAGAAGGAATGCATTCATCCGGAAGGACCTCGTCCGCCACAGAGGGAGGGGCGGATTCGGCGCTTTCTAGACCCGGAACCGCGCCCGTTCAAACCCATGCGGCGAAAGGTTTTTCTTGAGAATGGTTCGCAACCATCCGGACCGGCATAGCCTCTGTCAGCGCCCGCGAGAAACCGGCGAAAAACTGCCCGGATCGTCGCCTTCGTCGCTTGACAGTGCGCAGCCGCCCCGCCTAAACGACGCCCCTCGCCGCGACGCACTGCTTCGCGGCCGGGAAACGCGGGTGTAGCTCAGTTGGTTAGAGTGCCGGCCTGTCACGCCGGAGGTCGCGGGTTCGAGCCCCGTCACTCGCGCCATTCCCTCTGATTTCGCAGTCAGGGAATGGCGCTCCGCCCCGCAGGCGGTCCTTTCATCCAGAATGACAGATCAGCCGATCGAGGTGTCAGTTGCGCCCGGCGACCAGCACGTTCTGTACGCGGCGGCCCAGCGGGTCGCGCGACTGCCAGGTCTCGCCGACATCGGCGTCGATCATCGCGGTGCAGAAACGCGGGATCAGCATATTGGGGCGGATGTTTCGGAGGCAGATACGCTCGCCCTCGACCCGCCAGCGCGCCGAAAGCCGCCGGCCGTCCGAGAACTGCGCCGCATAGCTGCCGTCCGGATCGAAGAAATGCTTGACCCAGCCGCCGTCGGGATAGCGCGACAGCACCGTGTTTCCGAAGGCGGAGTTGATGCCGGCCTGGCCCGGGCTGGCCAACAGACACGCGGCTGAAACAGCCGCCACGGCAAGCGTGCGAAGCATACTGGTACCCCTGATCAGCCCTTCCCGGGGCGGACTATTAACAATCGTTTAGGGAATGCCAACCCCTCTCGCCGGTTCCGCGAATAGTTGACTCTGGCGTGGGGGCTTCTATATGCGGCGCACGTTCGGGACAGGACTGGCGAATCCGCGCCGCCCGCTCGCCCAGAGACAGGGCGGTTCCGCACATCGCACGACGGCCCGATGCGCGGGGCGTCCTTCAGTACCTGTCCAAAGGACCCATGACCGAATTCTCCCAGCTGGGCCTCTCGCCCACGACCCTGCAAGCCGTCGTCGACACCGGCTATACGACCGCGACCCCGATCCAGGCCCAGGCCATTCCCGTGGCTCTCGCCGGCCGCGACGTTCTGGGCATCGCCCAGACCGGCACCGGCAAGACCGCCGCCTTCACCCTCCCCCTGATCGAACGCCTGTCCAAGGGCCGCGCCCGGGCGCGCATGCCCCGCGCCCTCGTGCTCGCCCCGACCCGCGAGCTGGCCGACCAGGTGGCCATGTCATTCGAGAAATACGCCAAGGGCACCAAGCTGACGTGGGTGCTGCTGATCGGCGGCGTCTCCATGGGCGACCAGGTAGCGGCGCTGAACAAGGGCGTCGACGTCCTGATCGCCACTCCCGGGCGTCTCCTCGACCTGTTCGAGCGCGGCAAGATGATGCTGAACGGCGTCGAGCTGATGGTCGTCGACGAGGCGGACCGCATGCTCGACATGGGCTTCATCCCCGACATCGAACGCATCTTCAAACTGACCCCGCCCAAGCGCCAGACGCTGTTCTTCTCGGCCACCATGCCGCCCGAGATCACCCGGCTGACCACCCAGTTCCTGAAGGATCCGACCCGCATCGAGGCCTCGCGCCCGGCGATGACGGCCGAAACCATCACCCAGTATCTGGTCCGCATCCCCTCCAGCGATTCGAAGATGAAGCGGGCCGCCCTGCGCGCCCTGATCGGCCGTTCAGACGTGCGCAACGGCATCGTCTTCTGCAATCGCAAGTCCGAGGTCGACGTCGTCGCCAAGTCGCTAAAGCAGCACGGCTTCGACGCGGCCCCGATCCATGGCGACCTCGACCAGTCGCTGCGTACCAAGACGCTGGCCGCCTTCCGCTCTGGCGAGCTGAAGCTGCTGGTCGCCTCCGACGTCGCCGCCCGTGGTCTGGATATCCCGGACGTCAGCCACGTCTTCAACTATGACGTCTCGCACCACGCCGACGACTATGTGCACCGCATCGGCCGCACCGGGCGCGCGGGCAAGACCGGCCAGACGTTCATGATTGTCACGCCGGCGGACGACCGCTCGCTCGACAAGGTGCTGAAGCTGATCAAGATGGCCCCCGAGGAGCTGGTGCTGGACAGCGCCGATCTCGGCTCCGGCTCCAGCCGCCGTCCAGAGAAGACGGAACGGGCGGAGCCGGCCCGCGAACGCGGCGGCCGCTCGCGCCGGGCTTCGGCTCCCGAAGCGGATGCCGATGAAGTCGTCGAGACTGTCGCTGAGGCGCCCGCCGCCGCCGTGGAGATCGCGGCCGTTTCGGAAACCGAGGCCAGGGCCCCTGCCCGCCGCAGCCGCAGCCGTCGCGGCGGCCGCTCGGCCACGGCCCAGGTTGAAGCTCCGGCCGAAGTTTCGGCCGCGCCCGCGGAGCCCGCGACTGACGCCCGGCCTGCCCCGGAAGCCCGCCCGGCCCAGGAAGCCCGCCCGGCCCAGGAAGCCCACCTGCGCCAGTCCGACCGCCGCGGCTCGCGCGCCGAGCCCGAGGCCCAGCGCAGCAATGGCCGCCCGTTCGGCGAGTCCGAAATCCCCGCCTTCCTGCGCCGGCCGGTCACCCTCAAGGCCTGAAAAGCCTGAGGGCGGCGGCGTTTTCGCCCGGATTTAACCGGGCGTTACGGAAACCCGGCCTAGATTGACGCCCGTTGAGGTCGCTGTTCCTGATGCGACCCGTCCGGGGACGTTGATGAAGGAAGCGGTCGAAACCACGCTGCGGGGACCCGAAGCCTATTCGCTGGCGCGTCGGGCCGTCGAGGCGATGGAGGCCGCGTCCGTCTGGCCGACCCCGCTCAATTTCGAACTCTGGCTGCAGTATCTGGGCGATCCGGACGGGGCCCTCGGTCGCGAGATCGAGCGGATGCTGGCCGCCGGCGAACCCTTCACCGAGGCGGTGGCCGAGATGCTGGCCGCCGAATACCTGCCCCGCGGAAGACTGACTGAAGAGATTCGCGACGCCGGCCGCGTCCTCGACCGTGAACTGAGCAGCGTCACAGAGGCGATCTCGAAGGCTCACAAGGCCCAGTCCGCCTACGGCCGTACCCTGGAAGGCGCCGCCGGCAGCCTCGAGGCCGCCGATGGCGCACCCCAGCTTCGCGCGATCGTCGCCGACCTGTCGGGCGCCACCCGCAAGATCAAGCGCGACAACGAAACTCTCGAGAAGAAGCTCGAATTGTCGACCCGGGAGATCGCCCGCCTGAGCGAGCACCTCGAACAGGTCCGCCGCGATTCCATGACGGACGCCCTGACCAACCTGGCCAACCGCAAGGCGTTCGACGAGCAACTGGAAAACGCCTGCCAGGCCGCCCTGGCCGACGGTGGGCGTCTGTCGCTCGCCGTCCTCGATATCGATCACTTCAAGCGCTTCAACGATACCTGGGGTCATCAGACCGGCGATCAGGTGCTTCGCTACGTGGCCAGCGTGCTCAGCAAGTCCGCCAAGCCCCCCCGCGTCGCCGCCCGCTACGGCGGCGAGGAGTTCGCCATCATCTTCCCGAGCGAAAGCCTGCCTGAGGTCGAGGGTGCGCTCGAAGGCATCCGGCGTGAGATCGGCTCCCGCTCCCTCCGCCGGCGCTCGACCAACGACGACCTCGGCGCCGTGACCGTCTCCATCGGCTTCGCCCACCGGCGCTCCGGCGAGACCGCCGTCAGCCTCCTCGGCCGCGCGGACGCCGCCCTCTACGCCTCCAAGCGCTCGGGCCGGAACCGCGTCACCTGCGCCGACTGGCTCGACGACGCCGCCTAGACCTCGCTCCAAATCGCGCCATAGTCGTACGATGAGAAGCTTGGCCTTCAACGTCGCCTACTGGCTCCTGTCGATCCTTTACGCCTCCGCGGCGGCCTTCGCGGCCCTCACCCCGGGGCGCGGCGCGACCAGCTGGATCATCCGCCGCTATGTGAAGCGGATGGTGCAGGCCATGCGCGTCTTCGCCGGCATCCGGATCGAGGCGCGGGGCCGCGAGCGCCTGCCGCAGGGCGCCTTCATCATCGCCTCCAAACACCAGAGCTGGGGCGACGGCTTCGCCACCTACGACCAGTTCGACGACCTCGCCTTCGTCACCGGGGACCATCTGGAGAAGTTTCCGCTGCTGGGCACGGTGCTGCGCAAGCTCGGGGCGATCGTGGTCAACAACTGCGGCGGCCGCGAAGCGCGCGAGGCGCTGAAACACCGCGCCGCCGACGCCCACGCCGCCGGCCGCAAGATCCTGATCTACCCCGAGGGCAATCTGGCCAAGGTCGGCGAGAAATTCCGCTACCGCTCGGGCGTCTGGCACATGTACCGCGACTTCGACATGCCCGTGGTGCCGCTGGCGACCAACCTCGGCCTTTTCTGGCCGCAGGAGGCGTTCGCGAAACATCCGGGGACGGCGACGCTGGAGTTCCTCGACCCCATCCCCACCGGGCTAGCCAAGGACGAGTTCCTCGCCCGCCTCGAAGCCGCCGTCGAAGGCAAAACCGCCGAGCTGATCGCCCAGGCGACATGTCGCCCCGTCACCCCCGCGGTTCAGGTCCCGACGCCCGACGAAGTAGCGAAGGCGGCGAAGCTCGCGGCCGCTACGGCTTGACCTTGGGCTTGCGCGGCTTTTTGGCCGCCGCCTTGCGCAGCGCCGCGTCGATCGATTGGCGCGCCCAGTCCACCGCTTCGTCCGGGTCGTCCAGAGCGCGCTCCGGCAACGACCAATAGGCCATGGTCATCGCCCCCTCCTTCGTGGGATAGGTGAACTGCCGCGCTCCGGCCGCGGTCAGCAGGGGCGCGTTGACCTCGTCCGCCTTCAGCCAGATCACCCCGTCGTCCAGCAGGGCGAAGATCGTGCCGTTGGCGTAGACGGCGCCCGCGCCGAACATTCGCTTGATCTCCAGCGGACCCAGCGCGGCCAGATGCTCGCGCACCCATTCGCCGAACTCGGGATCATAGGCCATCGGTCAGGCCGCCGGGATCACGGCACCGTCGTACTTTTGCGCGATGAAGTCCTTCACCGCCTGGCTGCGCAACATCGCGGCCAGCGCCGCCACCCGCGGATCGTCACGATTGTCCGCGCGGGCCACCAGATAGTTCACATACGGGCTGTCAGCGCCTTCCAGCGTCAGGGCGTCCGTCTTCGGCTTCAGCCCGGCGTCGAGCGCATAGTTGGTGTTGATCACGGCCATGTCGACCTGGTCCAGCACGCGCGGCAGGGTCGCCGATTCCAGCTCGCGGAACCGCAGGCCCTTCGGGTTGTCGGCGATGTCGCGCAGGCTCTGAAGCGGGTTGGTCGGGTCTTTCAGGCGGATCAGCCCGGCCTTCTGCAGCAGGATCAGCGACCGCCCGATGGAAGAGGCGTCGTTCGGCACCGCCACCTGCGCCCCCTGCGGCAGCTCGGCCAGCGACTTGAACCGGCGCGAATAGGCGCCCAGAGGCTCGACGTGCACGCCCGCCACCGTCACCAGACTGGAGCCGCGCGAGGCATTGAACTCGTCCAGATAGGGCTTGGTCTGGAAATAGTTCACGTCCAGCCGCTTCTCGACCAGCTGGGTGTTGGGCTGGACGTAGTCGTTGAACACCTTGATCTCGATGTTGACGCCCTGCGCCGCCAGCATCGGCTTGATGTGCTCGAGAATCTCGGCGTGCGGCACGGCGGTCGCGCCGACGATCAGCGGCGCGTTCGGCCCTGCGGCCTTTTCAGCTCCCTGCCCGCAGGCGGCGAGAGCCACGGCGGCGGCGGCGAGTGTCAGGAGAGTGCGGCGGATCATGGGAGGCCTTTCGGGGGAGCGATCAGCGGTGGGAAACGGCGGCGACGAGACGGTCGCCCAGCATCTGGAGACCCTGCACCAGCAGGAGCAGCAGGACGACGGTGACCACCATGACATCGGTCTGGAAGCGCTGATAGCCGAAGCGGATGGCGAGGTCGCCGAGACCGCCGGCCCCGACCACGCCCGCCATGGCGGTGTAGCTGACCAAGGCGATGGCGGTGACCGTCGCGCCGGCGATGACGCCGGGCATGGCCTCGGGCAGCAAGGCCCGCGTCACGATCTGGAACGTCGAGCCGCCCATGGCCTGGGTCGCCTCGACCACGCCCTTGTCGACCTCGCGCAGCGCGGTCTCGACCAGCCGCGCATAGAAGGGGGCGGCGCCCACGACCAGCGGCGGAATGGCGCCGGCCACGCCCAGCGACGTCCCGACCAGGAGCACCGTCACCGGCAGCATGACGATCAGCAGGATGATGAAGGGCACCGACCTCAGGATGTTGACGATCAGCGACAGCACGGCGTTGAGCACCGGATTGGCGGCCAGCCGCCCCCTGCCGGACAGGTACAGCAGCACGCCCAGCGGCACGCCGAACAGCACCGTCAGCGCCATCGACCCTGCGAGCATCAGCAGGGTGTCGCGGGTCGCCCGCGCGATCTCGGGCCAGTCGATGTTGGCGAACAGGGCTTCCATCACGCCGCCCCCACGCTTTCGACTGTAACGCCCCGGGCGGTCAGCTGCGCCACAGCCGCCTCCGCGTCGCCGCCGGTGAAGGCCACGACGAGCTGGCCGTACGGCTCGCCCCGGATGCGGCTGATGCGGCCCGACAGGATCGAATAGTCCACGCCCACCGAGCGCGCGACGCGGCTCAGTTCCGGCTCATAGGTCGAGCCGCCGCGGAACGTCAGCTTCGCCAGCCGTCCGCCGGCCGGAGCCATGGACGCGTCGAACGCCTCATCGCCCTCGGCCAGCATGGCCCGCGTCGCGGCGTGTTGCGGATGCAGGAAGACGTCGGCAGTCGCCCCCTCCTCCACCACCCGGCCGTCCTTCAGCACCGCCACGCGATCACACACCCGCCGCACCACCTCCATCTGGTGGGTGATCAGCACGATGGTCAGGCCCAGCTCCCGGTTCAGCTGGTCCAGCAGGGTCAGGATGTCCTCGGTCGTCTCGGGGTCCAGAGCGCTAGTGGCCTCGTCGCACAGCAGCACCTTGGGCTCCGTCGCCAGCGCCCGGGCGATGCCGACCCGCTGCTTCTGGCCACCCGACAGCTGGGCCGGATGCTTCTTCGCATGCTCCGTCAGCCCCAGCCGCTCCAGCAGCTCCGCCACCCGGCGGTCGACCTCAGCGCCCGGCCGGCCTTCCAGCCGTAGCGGAAAGGCCACGTTCTCGGCGATCGTCTTCGCGTTCAGCAGGTTGAAATGCTGGAAGATCATCCCGATCCGCCGCCGTGCAGCCCGCAGCTCCGTCGGCTTCAGCGCCGTGATCTCATGCCCGTCGACCAACACCCGGCCAGCGTCCGGCCGTTCCAGCAGGTTGATCGTCCGGATCAGCGTCGACTTGCCCGCGCCCGACCGGCCCACCACGCCGAACACCTGCCCGGCCTCGACCGTCAGATCGATCCCGTCCAGCGCCACGCGTTCGCCCGCCGCGCTCCGGAAGCGCTTCGTCACCCCCTCCAGCCTGATCATCAGCCGGCGTCCAGCGCCTTGGCGGGGATGATGGTGACGCTCTCGCCGCAGCCGCAGGCGTCGGTCTGGTTCGGGTTCCGGAACACGAATTTCGACGCCAGCTTCGTCGTCTCGTAGTCGATCTCCGACCCGATCAGGAACAGGATTGCCTTGGGGTCGATCAGGATGGTGACGCCCTTGTCCTCTACGACCTCGTCCATCGGCCCAATGCTCTCGGCATAGGCGAAGGTGTATTCCTGGCCGGCGCAGCCGCCGTTCTTCACGCCCACGCGGATGCCCACGGCGGGCGTCTCCGCATTGGCCATGATCTCCCGCACGCGGTCGGCTGCGGCGTCGGTCAGGGACACGGCCTTGGGACGGGGCCGGCGGGGGCGGGTGCTGGTCTGAAGCTCGGTCATCGCGTCCTCAGAACATGTTCAGGGCCAGCTTGGCCTCGTCGCTCATCTTCGACGGATCCCAAGGCGGGTCGAACGTCAGGTCCGCCGTCGCCGACTTGATGCCCTCGACCTTCATCACCGCCTGTTCGACCCAGATCGGCATCTCGCCGGCCACCGGGCAGCCCGGCGCCGTCAGGGTCATCTCGATCCGCGCGTCGAAATCATCGGACAGGTCGACCTTGTAGATCAGGCCCAGCTCATAGATGTCGACCGGGATTTCCGGGTCGAACACCGTCTTCAGCGCGGCGATGATGTCGTCGGTCAGCCGGTCCAGCTCGGGCTGCGAGATCGCGCCCGCCGCCACGGCCGCGCCGCGTCCGCCGTCATCTTCAAGTGTCGTCTGGTCGCTCATGCAAAGAACTCACGGGCCTTGATCAGGGCGTCGGCAAAGGCGTCGGCGTCCTCGAGGGTGTTATATAGGGCGAAGCTGGCGCGGGCGCTCGACGTCAGGCCAAACCTTTTCGCCAGCGGCTCGGCGCAGTGCAGCCCGGCCCGCACCGCAACGCCGTACCGGTCCATGACCTGGGCGATATCGTGGGCGTGGGCGCCGTCGACGGTGAAGGTCAGGATCGCCCCCTTCCCTTCCGCCTCGCCGATGACCCGCAGCCAGTTGACGCCATTCAGCCGCGCCCGGGCATGGTCGTACAGCGCCTTCTCGTGGGCCGTCACCGCCGCCTTGTCGAACTGGCTGAGCCATTCGATGGCCGCGCCCAGGCCGATGGCCTCGACGATCGGCGGCGTCCCCGCCTCGAACCGGTGCGGCGGCTTGGCGTATCTAATCTCGGTCGCGGTGACCGTCTCGATCATCTCGCCGCCGCCCTGATACGGCGGCAGCGCTTCCAACGCTTCCGCCGTGCCGTAGAGCGCGCCGATCCCCGACGGCCCGTACAGCTTGTGGCCGGTGAAGACGTAGAAGTCGCAGCCGATGGCCTGCACGTCCGGCGCGGCGTGCACCGCGCCTTGGCAGCCGTCGATCAGCACCTGCGCCTCCACGGCGTGCGCCATCTCCGTGATCGCCCGCACAGGATTGATCGTCCCCAGCACATTCGACATGTGGGTCACCGACACGATCCGTGTCTTCGGCCCCAGCAGGTCCGCATAGGCCGCCATGTCCAGCGAACCGTCGTCCAGCGTCGGGATCCACCGGATCACCGCTCCGCGCCGCTCCCGCAGCAGATGCCACGGCACGATGTTGGAGTGATGCTCCATCTCCGAGACGATGATTTCGTCGCCGGGCTGGAGGGTCTGGCCGATCCCGGAGGCCACGAGGTTGATCGCCTCGGTCCCGCCCTTGGTCCAGACGATGTTCGTCGCCGCCGGCGCATTGAGAAACCGCGCCACGCTCTCGCGCGCGGCCTCGAACGCTTCGGTCGTCTCGTTGGCCATGGTGTGCAGGCCGCGATGGACGTTGGCGTAGCTGCCCTCCATCGTCCGCACCATGGCGTCGATCACCGCCCGCGGCTTCTGCGCCGAGGCGGCCGAGTCCAGATAGACCAGCGGCTTGCCGTTCACCGTCCGCGACAGGATCGGGAACTGCGCGCGCGCGGCGTAGGGATCGAAGCGGGTCACAGGCGAGCCGTCAGCCATTCCCGCACCACCTCTCTCGCGCCCTCAGGCTCGATCCGGTCGACCACCTCCACCAGAAACGCCTCGGTCAGCAGCGCCCGCGCCTCGTCGGCCGGGATGCCCCGCTGCTGCATGTAGAACAGGGCGTTCTGGTCCAGATTGCCGACTGTATTGCCGTGCGCGCACTGCACGTCGTCGGCGTAGATGATCAGCTCCGGCTTGGCGTCGACCTCGGCCCGCTCGCCGAGGATCAGCGCGTGGTGCCCCATCCGCGCATCCGTTCCGTCGGCCCCGCGCTCGACCACGATCTTGCCCTGGAACACGCCGCGAGCGGTGTCGCGCACCACCCCCTTGGTCAGCTGCGAGGTCGTGCCGTTCGCCGCCGCATGGTCGACCACGCTGGTCAGGTCGGCATGTCGCGCGTCGGACAGCAGATACAGCCCGTCCAGCCGCACATCCGCGCCCTGGGCCAGATGCGTCACCTCGGTCTCGAGCCGCTGCAGCTTCGCCCCGGTCGTGACGATGGTCTGGCGATAGCGCCCGCCCGGCGCGACCCGCACCCGCGCCTGCGAGATGGAGACCACGTCCGCCGCCTCGTCGGCGAGGACGATCCGCGTCACCTCGGCGTCGTGCGCGACGTCCAGCTCCAGCCGGTTGTGCGCCACATAGGCCGAGCCCTCGCCCTCATGGGTCTCGAGGATCAGCAGCCGGGCCCCGGCCCGCGCCGAGATACGGGCGGATACGGTATGGCCCGTGCCCTCGGCCTTCGAGATGAGGCGCAGCCGCACCGTCTGCGTCCCGGACGCCATCAGGGTGCTGACGCCGACGGGCCGTCCGTTGACGAACACCATGGCCTCGCCGCCCAGCGCCTCGAACGGCCCGCCGCCGGTGATCGGGATGGCCGCCGACGGCGAAGGATGCGGCGCCTCGCGAAGAACCTGGCGCAGGTCGCTGTATTTCCACGCCTCCACCCGCCGCGAGGGGAAGCTGGATGCGTCGCGAAGGTCGATCTGTGCGGCCGGGATCAAGCGGCTTGCGGCAGATACTTGTCGTACCCTTCCGCCTCCAGCTGCAGCGCCAGTTCCGGCCCGCCCGAGGCCACGATCCGGCCGGCGGCCAACACATGCACCCGGTCCGGTTTGATGTAGTCCAGCAGGCGCTGATAGTGGGTGATCACCAGCATGGCCCGGTCGGGCGAACGCAGGGCGTTGACCCCGTCGGCCACGATGCGCAGGGCGTCGATATCCAGCCCGGAATCCGTCTCGTCGAGGATCAGCAGCGATGGCTCAAGCAGGGCCATCTGCAGGATCTCCATCCGCTTCTTCTCGCCGCCGGAGAAGCCGACATTGAGCGGCCGCTTCAGCATGTCGAAGTCCATCTTCAGCGCCGCCGAGGCCGCCTTGACCATCTTCAGGAAGGCGGGCGCAGACACCTCGTCCTCGCCACGCGCCCGCTTCTGGGCGTTCAGCGCCGTGCGCACGAAGGTCAGGGCCGGGACGCCGGGAATCTCGATCGGATACTGGAACGACAGGAAGACGCCCTTCGCCGCCCGCTCGGCGGGCTCCAGCGCCAGCAGGTCCTCGCCCTTCCACGCCACGGCGCCGTCGGTCGCTTCATAGCCCGGCCGTCCCGACAGGGCGTAGCCCAGCGTCGACTTGCCGGCCCCATTCGGCCCCATGATGGCGTGCACCTCGCCCGCCGGCACATCGAGCGTCAGCCCCTTGAGGATCGGCTTGTCGCCGACGGAGACGTGAAGATTGGAGATGGAAAGCACGTCAGGGCCTCGTCGGGGAATCGAAGGAAAACAGCTGGACCGCGGTCATTGAAGACGCTCCGGTCCGGCGACCGTCTGGGCCGACCGCGGCCGAGCCCGTGAGGCGGCGCTGGGCGCCTGGCAGTCCAGGTTCATGGCGATGCTGATCCGCTCGCTGGCGCCGGTGTAGGGCGTGACGCCATGCTTGAGCCAGGACGGGAACAGCACCAGATCGCCGACCGCGGACTTGATCGACTTGGCTCCATTGTAGGGCTCGCCGGTGGCGTCCGTGAGCCGAAAGTCCTTGTGCCGCATGCTCGGCAGAGGATGCCGCGGATCCTCGAAATGCAGCAGACCCCCGACATCCTCGCCGGGCAGGTCCTGACCGAGATCGGCATAGAAAACCGCAGCCCACAGCATGCCCGGATGGACGTGCACGGAGTTGGACGCGCCCGGTCCGGAGATGTTGGCCCACATGTGCGCCGTCCAGACGTAGTCGTCGGATGTGGCTCCGCTGAACGACGACACCTGCCGCGCCATAGCGATCGCGAGATTCGCCAGTCGTTTCGCCGCCGGCCCGCCCCAGGCGATCATGTCATAGGTCGAATGCCAGCCGCCGACATTGGACTGCGAGACGCCCGGATGCGCGCGCTGACGCTCGCGTGCGACATCGCGAATTTCGCGGGCAAGTGCCGCGCCGTCAGCGAATTTCCCGACCACCACCGGCGTCGAGAACAGGTGGTTGATCTTGAGATTCAGCTCGGTGTTCGGAGCGGTCGTCATCCAACGCTCCCTTCCAGACTGATCGCCACCAGCTTCTGCGCCTCGACGGCGAACTCCATCGGCAATTCCTGCAGCACGTCGCGGACGAAGCCGTTGACCAGCAGGGCCACCGCCTCCTCCTGCGAGAGCCCGCGCTGCTGGGCGTAGAACAGCTGGTCGTCGGACAGCCGCGTCGTCGTCGCCTCGTGCTCCAGCTGGGCCGAGCCGTTGCGGGCCTCGATGTAAGGCACGGTGTGCGAGCCGCACTCCTTGCCGATCAGCAGGCTGTCGCACTGGGTGAAGTTGCGCACGCCCGTCGCCTTCGGGTGCACCGACACCAGTCCGCGATAGGTCGAGTCCGACTTCCCGGCCGACACGGCCTTGGCGATGATCCGGCTACGGCTGTTCTTGCCGAGGTGGATCATCTTGGTGCCGGTGTCGGCCTGCTGGCGCCCGTTGGTGATGGCGATCGAATAGAATTCGCCCGAACTCTCCTCGCCCTTGAGGATGCAGGACGGATATTTCCAGGTGATGGCCGAGCCGGTCTCGACCTGCGTCCACGACACCTTCGACCGGTCGCCGCGGCAGTCGGCGCGCTTGGTGACGAAGTTGTAGATGCCGCCCTTGCCGGTCGCCGGATCGCCCGGATACCAGTTCTGGACCGTCGAATATTTCACCTCGGCGTCGTCCAGGGCGACGATCTCGACCACGGCGGCGTGCAGCTGGTTCTCGTCCCGCATCGGGGCCGTGCAGCCCTCCAGATACGAGACGTAGCTGCCCTTGTCGGCGATGATCAGGGTCCGCTCAAACTGGCCCGTGTTCGACGCATTGATCCGGAAATAGGTCGACAGCTCCATCGGGCAGCGCACGCCCGGCGGGATGTAGACGAACGACCCGTCCGAAAAGACCGCGCTGTTCAGGGCCGCGAAATAGTTGTCCGAGACCGGCACTACCGAGCCTAGGTATTTGCGCACCAGCTCAGGATGTTCACGCAAGGCCTCGGAAATAGGCATGAAAATCACACCGACCTTGGCCAGTTCGGCCTTGAAGGTGGTCACCACGCTGACGCTGTCGAACACCGCGTCCACCGCATAGCGCGGCGCGCCCTCGACGCCGGCCAGCACCGCCTGCTCCTTCAGCGGGATGCCCAGCTTCTCGTAGACGGCCAGCAGTTCGGGATCGACCTCGTCGAGGCTCTTGGGCCCCTCCTTCTGCTTCGGCGCCGCGTAGTAGAACAGGTCCTGATAGTCGACCGGCTCGTACTTCACCGCCGCCCAGGTCGGCTCTTCCATGGCCAGCCAGCGCTCATAGGCAGCGAGGCGCCACTCCAGCATCCACTCCGGCTCGCCCTTCTTCTCCGAGATGAAGCGCACGATGTCGGCGCTCAGCCCCTTGGGCGCGTATTCGGTGTCGATATCCGAGGTGAAGCCGTGCTCGTATTTCTCGAGCGCGGCGACCGCTTCGATGGTTTCCTTAACAGCGGCCATGACTTACGCGACTTCCTTCACGCGTTCCGGATGGCGCGCGCGGTGCTTCTCATATGAGGAGACCCAGGCCTCGGCGAACCGCGACCAATCGCCCTCCACCGTTCCCCAGCCGCCCGACACACGGACACCGCCCGTGGCCAGATGATCCAGCCCCATGGCCGAGATCGCCTTGGACGGCTTTGTCTTGCCCGACGAACAGGCGCTGCCGGCCGAAACCATGACCCCCATCAGGTCCAGGGTGATCAGCTGCTGCGGGCTGTCCCAGCCCTCGACCGCCATGAACAGGGTGTTGGGCAGCCGCTCGACGCCGCCGCCGATGATGGTCGCGCCCGCGGCCTTCACCCTGGCTTCCGCCGCATCGCGCCACGCCTTGTGCGCCAGCGACGACGGCAGGTCCCGCGCCGCGCAGTCGGCCGACACGCCGAACCCGGCGATGCCCGGCACGTTCTCGGTCCCGGCGCGCAGCCCGCGCTCCTGCCCGGCCCCGTGGAGGGTGCGGATGATCGGCGCGCCTTCCTTCGACACCAGCGCCCCGACGCCCTGCGGCCCGCCCAGCTTGTGCGCCGACAGCGTCAGGGTGTCCGCGTCCAGCGTCCGCATGTCGACCGCGATCTTGCCCGCCGACTGGATGGCGTCGACGTGCAGCCAGCCGCCCGCCGCCCGGACCAGCGTCGCCGCCTCGGCGATCGGCTGGATCACGCCGCTCTCGTTGTTCGCATGATGGATCGCCACCACCGCCCGGCCCGGCCGCCTCAGCGCCCCGGCCAGCCAGTCCAGATCGACCACGCCGTCCGCATCGACCGGCAGCACCTCGACGGGTTTGCCCGACACCGCCGCCGCCTCGGCTACGCACGGATGCTCGGTCGCCCCGACGATCAGCCGCTCGCAGCCCGCCGCCAGCGCGCTCAGGATCGCCTGGGCGTTGGATTCCGTCCCGCCGCTCGAAAAGACCACCGCCGTCGGATCGCCCCCCACCAGATCGGCCACCTGCGCCCGCGCCGTCTCGATCCGCGCCCGCGCCCGGCGGCCGGCCGCATGTACCGCCGACGGATTGCCGTTGTCGGCCAGCGCCTTGGCCATCACGTCCTGCACTTCGGGACGAACGAGGCCGGAGGCGTTGTAGTCGAGATAGACGCCGCTCACGCCGCCACCCCCACGCCCGCCGAAGCATCGCGACGCCGCGCCCCGGTGCGGTTCATCACCACGTCCTCCAGCGACACGCCCGCCAGATAGCGGTGAATCTCGTCGCCGAGGTCCTCCCACAGATTGTGGGTGATGCAGCGCTCGCCCGCCATCATGCAGCCCTTGGGCGACGAATGGCCGATGCAGCGGGTCGCCCGGATCGGCTCGTCCACGGCCAGCACGATCTCGGCGACCACCGTCTCATGCGCGCCCTTGGCCAGCCGGTAGCCGCCGCCCGGACCGCGCACGCTCTGCACCAGTCCGCTCTTCCTCAAGCGCGCGAACAACTGCTCCAGATAGCTCAGCGAAATCTCCTGCCGCGCCGCGATCTCTGCCAGCGAAACGGCCCGCTGCACGCCATCGGCGCGGCCGTTCTTGGCCAGATCGGCCATCGCCATCACGGCGTATCGTCCCTTGGTCGACAGTCGCATCGCGCTACCCGCAAAAACCGCGCGCTTTTCGAGGGTCCTGTGCTAGAACCCGCGCCTTCGCAAAAGCGTCAGCACGCACGGCGGACTTAGAAAGTCCTACTGGTGCGGTCAAGTATTACGCAGCTGCGAAATGATGTTTGAACACGGGAATTCGCGCCGCCCATGCCTGAAGTCATTCTGCCCGGGGCCTCTGGCCGTATCGAAGGCCGTTACTCGCCGGGCAAGCGCCCGAACGCCCCGATCGCCCTGATCCTGCACCCCCACCCCAAGGCGGGCGGGCATATGAACAACCCGGTCACCGTGACCCTCTACCAGCTGTTCGTGAAGCGGGGCTTCGCCACCCTGCGCTACAACAGCCGCGGTGTCGGCAAGTCTCAGGGCGAGTTCGACAGCGGCATTGGCGAACTGGCCGACGCGGCCACCGCCCTCGACTGGCTCCAGTCCAACAATCCCGGCGCCACCCAGACCTGGGTCGCCGGCTACCAGTTCGGCGCCTACATCGGCATGCAGCTGCTGATGCGCCGCCCCGAGACGGACGGCTTCATCTCGGTCTCGCCGCCGTCGAACATGTACGACTTCAGCTTCCTCGCGCCTTGCCCCGCCTCGGGCCTGTTCCTGCACGGCACCGCCGACACCGTCGTCCCGCCGGTCGAGGTCGAGCGCGTCGTCAACAAGCTGCGCACCCAGAAGGGCATCGTCATCGACTATGAGCTGGAAGAGGGCGCCAGCCACTTCTGGCAGGACCACATCGACGCCGTCGACCGCCGCGTCGGGCTCTACCTGGACAAGCGGCTGGAAGAGAAGCCGGCGTGAACTGGACAGGGGCCCTCCGGGGCCCCTCTTCAATTCAATACAGCAGAAACCGCTTCCGCTCTTCGATCCACGCCTGCTCGTCCGGCACGGTGATCGCGTCCAGATCGGACGCCGTCGACCCCGGCGCATCGACCCATTCCCGCAGCGCCGGCCCCCCGTTGATCACGTCGATGGCCAGCTTGCCGAACTCATACTCGTACGGGAAGTCCCGCCAGAGATCATAGTCCGGATACAGCCGCCGGATCGCCTTGAACGCCAGCGCCTGCACCCGCCACGGCTTGAACGCCGCATGGTCGTAGCCCGGCCCCGCGACATGCATCTGCACCCCGTTGCACAGTGTCCCGACGTGCTTGTGGAAGGTCGGCTCGAACCAGATGTCCCGCAGCGTGCACCCGGCCAGCCACTCCGGCGCGAACGCCTGCATCTCGGCGATCACAGCCCGCGCGTCGATGTCCGGCGCCCCGAACAGCTCCAGCGGCCGCGTCGTCCCGCGACCCTCCGACAGCGTCGTTCCCTCCAGCATCACCGTCCCGGCGTAGGCCCGCGCCATCGACACATTGGGCGCATTGGGGCTCGGATTGATCCACTCCCGCTCCAGCAGGGGCCAGCCGTAGCCGGGCCCCGCCTCCGGCTCCCAGCCCTCCATGCCGATGACCCGGTAGTCCACATCCAGCTTGAACCGATCGATGAACCAAAGCCCCAGTTCGCCCAGCGTCATGCCGTGCCGCATCGGCATCGGCCCCGCCCCGACGAAGCTCTCCCAGCCCGGCCGCAGCGTCAGCCCCTCGACCGGCCGCCCGGCGGGGTTCGGCCGGTCCAGCACCCAGACCGTCTTGCCGTGCTCCGCCGCCGCCTCGAGCACATAGAGCAGCGTGGTGATGAAGGTGTAGATCCGGCAGCCGAGGTCCTGCATGTCGACCAGCAGCACGTCGAACGTGCCCATCGCCTGCCCCGTAGGCCGCCGCACCTCGCCATAGAGGCTGAACACCGGAATGCCGAGCCGCGGATCGGTGAAGTCCGGGCTCTCCATCATATTGTCCTGCAGGTCGCCGCGCATGCCGTGCTGCGGCCCGAACGCCGCCGTCAGCCGGATATCCGGACAGGCTGCCAAGGCGTCCAGCGAATGCGTCAGGTCCGCCGTCACCGACGCCGGATGCCCCAGCACGGCCACCCGCCTCCCCTTCAGCGGAGCCCGCAGCTCGGGGTCGGACAACAGACGGTCGAGGCCGGTCTTCATGGCAGGTCCAGAACGAACGAGTCGGGATGATGGAAGTCCGGCTTAGCGGACGGATGGGCCAGCGCCCAATAGGAGATGGCGCCATCGACGTCCTCGATGACCGCCGACAGGGCCAACCGCGTTGCCCCAAGCGGCAACTCGATCCGGGCCTCCAGCGCCATCTGGTCGAAAGCCCCGTCCATACCCAGCACGGTTGCGACCTCATCGGCCATCCTCATGCCAGCCCGGGGACCGTCAAACCGGTAGGACGCCCACTGGCCCGACGGTGACAGATTGAACTCGACATAGCCCTCGTCTGTGGCCGTGAAGGCCTCGAAACAGGTGTGTCGCCACAGATCGTCGGCCCGCCCCTGCCCGGCTTCACCGGGCCAGACGATGGCGGAGGGGTCACCCACCGCCGTGAACCGCAACCACAGCAACAGCCCGTCCCGCTCGAACTCCACCTCGAGCTCGTCGATCCATGGCGAAGGCGTGCCGGGGTGCGGCTTCAGGTTCACCATCAGAGCCCGGCCTGTTCGCGCTTCCATGACCTCGTGCTACACGCCCCTTCCCTCCCAAGCCAAGCCTGATCCCCTGCCCATGACCGCCGAGCCCGCCTTCAAGTCCGACTTCCTGCGCACGCTCCGGGACCGCGGCTACATTCATCAGATCACCCACCCGGCCGAGCTCGACGCAGCCGCCGCCTCGGGCGTGATCACCGCCTACATCGGCTTCGACGCCACCGCGCCGTCGCTGCACGTCGGCAGTCTGATCCAGATCATGATGCTGCGCCGCCTGCAGCAGGCCGGGCACAAGCCGGTCGTCCTCATGGGCGGCGGCACCACCAAGGTCGGCGACCCGACCGGCAAGGACGCCTCCCGCCCCCAGCTGACCGACGAGACCATCCAGTCGAACATCGCCTCGATCCGCACCGTGTTCGAGCGCTTCCTGACCTTCGGCGATAAGCCCACCGACGCGGTCATGGTCGACAATGACCAGTGGCTGTCCAGCTACGGCTACATCCAGTTCCTGCGCGACTTCGGCACCCACTTCACCGTCAACCGGATGCTGGCCTTCGACTCGGTCAAGCTGCGGCTGGAACGCGAACAGCCGATGACCTTCCTCGAGTTCAACTACATGCTGATGCAGTCGGTGGACTTCCTCGAGCTGAACCGCGCCCGCAACGTCACCCTGCAGATGGGCGGGTCGGACCAGTGGGGCAACATCGTCTCGGGCGTCGACCTGGTCCGCCGCGTCGACCACAAGGCCGCCTTCGGCCTGACCACCCCTCTGCTGACCACCGCCTCTGGCGGCAAGATGGGCAAGACGGCCCAGGGCGCGGTCTGGCTCAACGCCGAACAGCTGTCGCCGTACGATTACTGGCAGTTCTGGCGCAACGTCGACGACGCCGACGTCGGCAGATTCCTGCGCCTGTTCACCGACCTGCCGCTGGACGAGATCGCCCGGCTCGAGGCCCTGCCCGGCGCCGGGATCAACGACGCCAAGAAGGCGCTCGCCGACGCCGCCACGACCATGCTCCACGGCCCCGAGGCCGCCGCCACTGCGCGCGCCGCCGCCGAAAGCGCCTTCGAACAGGGCAAGATTTCCGCCGACCTGCCGACGGTCGAGATCCCGCGCGAGGAGGTCATCGGCGCCATGATCGCCGCCGTCACCGCCCGCGCCGGCCTGACCGCCTCCAACGGCGAGGCCCGCCGCCTCGCCCAGGGCGGCGGTTTGCGCCTCAATGACCAGGCCATCGCCGACGGCGCCCGCCTGATCGAAGCGGCCGATATCAACGCCGACGGCGTGATGAAGCTGGCCGCCGGCAAGAAGAAGATCGTGCTGGTCCGGCCGGTCTAGAGGAGAATGGGATGACCGAAATCACCGAAGGCCAACCCGCCCCCGCCTTTGACATGGCCACCAGCGACGGCGGCCGCGTCTCGTCCGCCGCCCTGGCTGGCCAGCCGTACGTCCTCTATTTCTACCCCAAGGCCGACACCCCCGGCTGCACCTCCGAGGGTCAGGACTTCTCCGCACTCGCCGACCAGTTCGCCGCGGCCGGCGCCACCGTCATCGGCGTCTCCCGCGACTCCGTGAAGAAGCTCGACCGGTTCAGGACCAAATACGACCTTCGTGTCGTCCTCGCCTCCGACGAGCCCGGCGACGTCACCGAGGCCTTCGGCGTCTGGAGCGAGAAGTCGATGTACGGCCGCACCTACATGGGCATCGAGCGCGCCACCTTCCTGATCGACGGCTCGGGCGTCATCCGGCGCGCCTGGCGGAAGGTCAAGGTCAAGGGCCACGCGGACGAAGTCTTGGCCGCCGTGGAATCGCTCTGACATCGGACGAACCGGTCGCTGTCCAGCAATCGCGATGGCCTGACAGATTCGCCAATACGCCTGTCAGGCGAAGTATGGCCGCGAATACCGTCGATCTTCGCGTGAATGCCGGTCAGGATGGTTAACAAGTCGTGAACAGTCTTGTCCCCGGCGCGGAACCCGGCGCATAACCCTGCCTCGTGCGTGGGGGCGTTGCGTAATGACCGAAGAGACGCATAGCGGAAAGTCTCTCCTGGGCCGGTGGTTTCCGACCCGGTACCTGTATCTTCGCGACGGCGACGATGTTCGCGCCTGGGCGTTGACCCCGGGTCGGCAGGCGCTTGGGGCCCTCGCCGCGGTCCTGATCGGCAGCTGGTTCCTCGTCGCATCCGGCGGCTTCGGCTACGACCTGATCATGCAGAGCCAGGCCGACCGCACGGTCGCCCGCGCCCGCGCCGCCTCCGAACGCCTCAACGCCGACCTGCAGGCCCGTCTCGAAAGCGCCGTCGTGCGCATGACCGCCACCACCGGCTCGCTCGACGAAATGGCCGAGATGGTCGAGCGCCGCCACGCCGCCCTGACCCAGGTCATGGGCATGTTCCGCGGCGTCGACGGCGCCCAGGCCGCCCTGACGCCCGCGCCGTCGCTCGATCCCGCGAACAACTCTCCCGTCCAGCGCATGCTGGCGGTGCGCATGGATCAGGAACGGCTGATCGCCCGCGCCGAGACCGTCGCCCAGACCCGCGCCGAGCGGCTGCGGCTGGCCTTCCGCCTCGCCGGCCTCAACCCCTCCGCCTATGCGCCCGCCGGAACGGCCGGCCTCGGCGGCCCGCTGGTCGAGGCCCAGGATCCGCGCGCCCTCGCCGCCGTGCTCGATGTCGACGAAGCCTTCGCCGTCCGCATCCGCAACGCCGCCGACAACCTGTCCGACATGCGCGGCCTCGCCGACGCCGCCGAGGGCATGCCGTTCCACCGGCCGACGAACGCCCGCACCACCTCGGGCTTCGGCGTGCGTTTCGACCCGTTCAACCGGCATCCGGCCCTGCATCAGGGTCAGGACTTCGCCGCCCCCCTGAACACGCCCATCGCCGCCCCGGCTCCCGGAATCGTGTCTTTCGTCGGCGTCCGTTCAGGGTATGGCAACACCGTCGAGATAGATCACGGACGCGGTTTCAAGACGCGATACGCCCACCTGAACTCCATGGCCGTGAGGCCCGGCCAGCGCGTGGCGCTCGGCCAGCGCATCGGCGCCATGGGGACGACCGGACGCTCCACCGGCGTTCACCTGCACTATGAGGTGTGGATGAATGGCCGCCCGCAAAACCCCGCCCGCTTCATGAGAGCCGGAGACCAACTTGTTCAACAAGACTAAATCCCCCGCCCCGTCCTCGCCGCAGACCCGCGCCGACACCGGTTCCGCCATCCCGCCGCTGCCGGATCTGCCCATGCCGGGCGGTTCGTCGCCGGCCGCCGCGCCCGCGGCTCGCGCACCCGCGTCGCCGGTCAGCGCCCGCGGCCTCTCGACCCTCTCCTCGGACCTGCAGTTCGACGGCAACATCTCGGGCGGCGGCGACCTGCAGATCGACGGCGCCATCAAGGGCGACGTCCGCGTCGGCCGTCTGATCATCGGCGAGACGGGCGCCGTCGAGGGCGGCGTCTCGGCGGACTATGTCGAGGTCCGCGGCCGCATCGTCGGCAACGTCTCGGGCAAGCAGGTCAAGCTGATCGCCACAGCCTACGTCGACGGCGACATCACCGCCGAACAGCTGTCGATCGACATCGGCGCCTATTTCCAGGGCCGCGTCCTGCAGGGCCGCCGCGAGGCCCCCGCCGCCGCCGCTCCGGCCGCCGCGCCCCGCCCCTCGACCCCCGCCGCCAGCGCCACGCCGCCGCACGGCGACGACCGCCCGCAGATCATCGACATGAAGCCGGGGGCCTAGGCTCTCCGGCAAGACAAGGAAAAGGCCCCGGATCGCTCCGGGGCCTTTTGCTTTGCTGCGGCGTGCAACGCAGATCCGGTTGCGACCCTTGGGAGACCCGCGCACCGACCATTTTTTGAGCAAGCACGATCTTAAGGCGTGAGGGGCCCCCAGCAGGGGATGAGGCTGGCTACTGCGTCATGGCCCCAAATCTGATAAGCGTTGCCGCGTCTGATGGTGACCTCACCTCTTGAGCCGTCCTCTGTGAGGGTATGGAAGGACAGGGAAGTCCCGAAGCCATCCTTGATAGTCGGAGGGGTCGGGAGGCTGTCGCTCGACATGATTTCCAAGGTTCGGGGCGCGATCCGCACCGGGGGCAAGTCACTCACTGAAATCGCAACGGTTCGAACGGCTGGGCAATCGGTTGAGGTGATGTTCTGCGAGCCACCGTCCCACTCCCGCGTTGCGACCCACACACGAGCATCTTGCTCCGCTGCTGAGCGGGAGAACCTAGGCTCTTGCGCCCGAATGCTGATGGCGTGCGGGCGGGTATAAACCGGGTCACCACTTACCTCGATCCTCACCACCAAGGCGGGGTCGTAGGCAGCCTGCGGCTCAGCTTGAGCTGCCGCCATCGGTGCGAACGACGCCATCGCGATCAGGAACATCATCACTCCTCTGGACTGTGACAGCCTCTCCTGTTTCGCGTCTGCTTTCCACCCCCTACGGACTTCAGACGAGTCCGCGTCCGGCGTGGACGTCACCAAGGCTCGCCGACGCTCAGGCCCCTACTCCACCGTGCTCCCGCGCGTCTCGCCGACCCGGGCCGCCAGCGCGGCGCCCATGAAGGCGTCCAGATCGCCGTCCAGCACGCCCTGGGTGTCGGACGTCTCGACGTTGGTCCGCAGGTCCTTAACCATCTGGTACGGCTGCAGGACGTACGACCGGATCTGGTGGCCCCAGCCGATGTCGGTCTTGGCGTCGGCCAGCGCCTGCGCCGCCGCTTCCCGCTTCTGCAGCTCCAACTCGTACAGACGCGCCCGCAGCATCTTCCACGCCTGTTCGCGATTCTGGTGCTGGGACCGCCCTGCCTGACACGCCACGACGGTATTGGTCGGGATGTGCGTCAGACGCACCGCCGAATCCGTCTTGTTGATGTGCTGACCGCCCGAGCCCGAGGCCCGGTAGGTGTCGGTGCGCACGTCGGCCGGATTGATGTCGATCTCGATGGTGTCGTCCACGACCGGCGAGACCCCGATCGAGGCGAATGAGGTGTGTCTCTTCGCGGCTGCGTCGTAGGGGCTGATGCGCACCAGCCGGTGCACGCCCGATTCCGACTTCAGCCAGCCATAGGCGTTCGGCCCCTTGACCAGGATGGTGGCCGACTTGATGCCCGCCTGCTCCCCGCCTTCCTCGGCCTCGACCTCGACCTCATAGCCGTGGGCGCGGGCCCAGCGGCTGTACATGCGCAGCAGCATGCCGGCCCAGTCGTTCGACTCGGTGCCGCCGGCGCCGGAGTTCACTTCCAGATAGGCGTCGTTGGCGTCGGCCTCGCCGGACAGCAGGGCTTCCAGCTCGGCCCGGGCGGCGCGGTCCTTGACGGCCTTCAGCTGGGCGCGAGCCTCGTCGAGGGTGGCTTCGTCGCCCTCCTCGTCGGCCATGTCGGCGAACATGACGCCCTCCTCCAGACCGGTCTCCATCTCGCGGACGGTGTTGATCTGGGTCTCGAGCCGCGAGCGGTCGCGCGACACGGCCTGGGCGGCCTCGGGGTTGTCCCACAGGGTCGGGTCCTCGACCCGGGCGTTCAGCTCATCGAGCTTTCGTACGGCGACATCCCAGTCAAAGACGCCTCCTGAGCAGAGCGATGCTCTGCTCGATGTCGGCCTTCATGGCCTCGACATCCGGTCTCATCGCAATCTCCGGCGATATTCAGGTGAGGCGCGGACATAGAGCGGTCCGCGCTGCAGGGGAAGAAGGGATTGGGGATGAGGGATTAGGGATTGAGGGTAGCGGGCTGCCGATGCTCACCGCGATCGGTCGCCCTAATCCCTAATCCCCAATCCCCAATCCCTAGTACAGCCCACTCAAGTCCTCCGCCGGCTCCTTCTTGGCCGGAGGCGGCGTCGGCGGGGGGGTCGGGGTGGTCGCGGGCGGCAGCCCGGCCTCGACCTCCTGCTCGCGGCGGATCACGTCGTTGTAGTTCTGCGGCCCGGTCGGAACCTGGGGACGCGGAGCCTCCTCCTCGCGGCGCCGTTCGGTGCCGGGGCGGAAGGCCTCCTCGATGCCGTTGACGGTGCGGAACACCGCATTCTTGGGCCGCACGAACGGCCGCGCCGGCCGCTTGCGCAGCGCCACCTGCATGAACTCGTTGAACACCGGCACCGGCCCGGTCGCGCCCGTTTCGCCCGAGCCCAGCGGCCGGTTGTCGTCGAAGCCGATGAACACGCCGACGACGATGTCCGACGAGAAGCCGACGAACCAGGCCGAGCGGTATTCGTTGGTCGTGCCGGTCTTGCCCCCGACCCAGCGGCCGAGGCCCCGGGCGCTGGCCGCCGTGCCGCGCTGCACCACGCCCTCCAGCATCGAGCTCATCTGATAGGCGGTGATCGGATCGATGACCTGGGTGCCGAGCGCCTCCAGCCGGGGCGACTCCTGCCCGCTGAACGGCCGTCCGCACTCGCGGCAGCGGCGGTCGTCGGCGCGGAAGATGGTCTCGCCGTCCCGGTCCTGCACCACTTCGATCAGATAGGGGTTCACCCGCCTCCCGCCGTTGACGAAGGCGGCATAGGCGGCCGTCAGCCGGTAGGGGGTCGTCTCCCCCGCCCCCAGCGACACCGACAGATTGGGCTGCAGCGTGTCCGACACGCCCATCTTCTTGGCCAGCCCCACGACATTGGTCATGCCGATGGCCTGGGCCAGCCGCACCGTCATGACGTTGCGCGACAGCTCCAGCCCCCGGCGCAGCGTCGTCGGCCCATAGTATTCCCGGCTGTAGTTCTCCGGGCTCCAGCGGGTGCCGTTCGGCCCGCCGGCGAAGCTGATCGGCGCGTCCAGCACGATTGAGGCCGGCGTATAGTCGCCCTCCAGCGCCGTCGCATAGACGAACGGCTTGAACGCCGAGCCCGGCTGCCGCTCCGCCTGCGTCGCCCGGTTGAAGCTGGACAGGGCGTAGGAATAGCCCCCCACCATCGCCAGAACCCGGCCCGAGGTGGGCTCGATCGCCACCAGCGCGCCGTTCACCGCCGGAACCTGTTTCAGCGCGAACTGTCCGCCGCGCGGCTCGACGAAGATCAGGTCGCCCCGCTTCAGCTGCCGGTTCGCATTGGCCCAGGCCGCGTCCTCGGCCAGCAGGGTTCCGGTCGAGCCGTCGTCGGCCCGCCGCACCCGCACAGTGTTCCCCGCCACGCTCTCCACGGCCGCCGGACGCCAGGCCCGGCGCTCGGGCGGCTTGGTCCCGCGCAGCGCCACCGCCTGCCAGCCCTCGGCGAAGTCCGTGGTCCCCCACGGCCCGCGCCAGCCATGCCGGCGGTCATAGTTCTCCAGCCCCTTCATCAGGGCGTCCCGCGCCGCCGACTGCAGCTCCGGGTCCAGCGTCGTGCGCAGATAATAGCCCCCGCGGTTGACCTCCTCCCGGCCGAAGCGCGCAATGGCCTGCCGCCGCGCCTCCTCGACGAAGAAGTCCGCGTCCGCATAGGCCGCCCGGCGCGGCGCGTCCTGCGTCACCAGCGGCCTGGCCAGCGCCGTCTGCAACTGCGCCTGGGTGATGAAGCCGCTCTCGCGCATCTCGCCCAGCACCCAGTCGCGCCGCCCCTTGGCCGCCGCCGGATGCCGCTTCGGATGATAGTTGTTCGGCCCCTTGGGCAGGGCCGCCAGGAAGGCCGCCTCGTCCGGCGTCAGCTGGTCCAGCGACTTGCCGAAATAGTTGTAGGCCGCCGCCGCCACGCCGAACGACCGATAGCCGAGGAAAATCTCGTTCAGATACAGTTCGAGGATCTGCGGCTTGGTCAGGGTCGCTTCCAGCCGGTTGGCCAGGATGGCTTCCTTGACCTTGCGGTTGATGCTGGTCTCGCTGGTCAGCAGGACGTTCTTGGCCACCTGCTGGGTGATCGTCGAGCCGCCCTCCAGCCGCCGCCCCGTGGCCGCGTTGAAGACGTTCTTGAACATGGCCCGGCCCAGGCCCGACACATCGACCCCGCCATGGCTGAAGAAGTTGCGGTCCTCGGCGGCCAGGAAGGCCTGCACCACCGGCTCGGGAATCTGCTCGTACGACACATAGATGCGCCGCTCGTCCGAGAATTCCCCGATCAGCGTCCCGTCGCCGGCATAGACGCGCGTCGCCGTCGCCGGCCGATAATCGGCCAGCTCGGACGCGTCCGGCAGGTCGTGGAACAGCCAGGCCGCATAGACGGCCACCACCAGCCCGGCCAGCGCGATCGCGCCCAGCAGGACGACGCCCGCCATCACGAACCAGCGTTCGGCAATCTTCACCTGTTACTCCGCAAGACGCGCCCGGTGAGTGGGTTTAGCCCGCGTCGGGCGCCGCCGCCAGAGCCCCCGTCACACCCCCGGCGCGACGGTCCAGTTCCTGTCGCGCCGCGGCCACGACATCGGCGTCCATGTCCCCCTGCCCCGCCATCCAGCGCAGATAGTCGTCCGGCGGCTCGGCCCACGGCCGGCCCCTGTGCTTGCCGAACGGAATCCGGTCCAGCCGCCGCGGCTCGCGCGTCCATTCCAGCATCTGCTCGACCGTCGCCTCCTTCAGCAGGTCGATCAGGATGTGCGCCGTCACCCAGGCGTCCGGCCCCGCCCGGTGCGCCGGATTGGCCAGCGCCGGGTCCAGCCGCAGCCCCCGCCAGTACCTCAGCACCTGATTGGAATGCCCCGGCGCCTGCGGCCACACCGCCTTGGACGACCGCACCGTGCAGATCCACGGCAGCCCGCCATGCGCCGTATCGGCGATGAACCCCCGCTCGAACCGCGCCGAATGCGCCACCATCACGTCCGCCGGCTCCGGCAGGAACATCTCCCGCAGCCGGTATTCGTCGCAGTGCGGATCGTCCTCGCAGAAATCCTCCGGCGTCAGATGATGCACCGCCATCGCGTGAACCGAGATCTCGCCCCGCGGCCGGAACAGCCTCGACACCGGCGGCGACGCCCGCCATCCCCCGGCCCCGTCCGGCGTTACATCGACGATCCCCACCTCGATGATCTCGGCGGTCCGGTCTCCCCCGGTGGTTTCAAGATCGACAACACGCAGGCGCATCGGACGGAGATAGGAGAGGTGCCGTCAAAAAGGGAGACCCGCGCGCAGCGCCGCGCTTCATCCTATTCGCCCGTCACCTCCCCGGGGTCCGGCTCCTCGCCCGGATTGTACCGCGGCTTCGGCTGCGGCAGCAGGAAGTAGGCGACGCACAATAGCGCAAGGGCCACCCCCGCTTGCGGCTGGATGACTGACAGCGGAACCGCGGCGATCTGGATCAAGGCGGCCAGACCGTAGCGGCGGGTCATCTGTCGCAGAAACCCCGGGGCCAGCCGTTCGTCCATGATGCGCCGCCCGGGCATGCCGTAGAACCATTTGGCCATCCATGTGCAGGCCGTGAGGGCCAGCCCCGCCGTCAGGGTGACCGATGCGACCGGCTCGAAGGGCGTGCCGAGGTGGAAGCACCAGACGCGGATCGGATAGGGCACGACGACGATAGCCAGCAGGAACAGCAGGTTGAGCGCGCTGAACCAGTGGTCGCTCCTGGCGTAGATGCGGCCCGTGTAGTGGTGCTGCAGCCAGTAGGCGCCGATCACGCCATAGCAGAGCAGCAGCGCGAGATGCTCGCGCCACTGCCCGGCCATGGCCGAGACCAGACTGTCATATCCCTGTGGCCCCTCTGGAGAACCCGGAGCCTTGATCTCGACAATCAGGAGGGTCAGCGCGATCGCGAACACCGCATCGCTAAACCCTTCGAACCGGCCAAGCCCGCGCTGGGCGCCGTGCGTCTGTGCTGAAGACCGGGCCATCGGAGATCAGGGCTTCAGCAGGACCTTGATGCAGCCGTCCTGCTTGTCGCGGAACGTCTTGTACATCTCCGGCGCCCGCCCCAGCGGAACGGTGTGGGTGATCGGCAGGGTCGAGTTGATCTGGCCTTCCTCGATCCGCCGCAGCAGGTCGTCGGTCCAGCGCCGCACATGCGTCTGACCGGTTCGCAGGGTGAGCCCCTTGTTCATCATGGCCCCCGTCGGGAACATGCTCGAGGCGCCGCCGTACACGCCCGGGACCGATACGGTTCCGGCCGCCTTGCAGGCCATGATCGCCTCCCGCAGGGTGGTGGGACGCTCCGTCTCCAGCTTCAGCGCCGTCTGGGCCTTGTCGAGAAGGTGCAGCATCTTGTTCGGGCCATGCGCCTCCATCCCCACCGCATCGATGCATTTGTCCGGACCGTGGCCACCGGTGATCTCGCGCAGGTGTTCGAGCACGTTATCGACCGTCCGGCGGTCGAGAATCTCGGCGCCGACGCTCCGCGCCCGCTCCAGACGTTCGTCGACGTCGTCGATAGCGATGACGCGTTTGGCGCCGAGAACGATGGCCGAATGGATGGCGAAAAGACCGACGGGCCCACAGCCCCAGACCGCGACCGTATCCTCGGGAGTGATGTCGGCCTGGGCCGCGGCCTGCCAGCCGGTCGGCAGGATGTCCGACAGGAAGATATAGCGCTCGTCCGGCCCGTCCTTGGGCAGTTTGACCGCCGTGGTCGCCGCGAACGGCACCCGCATATATTCCGCCTGACCGCCCGCGTAGCCGCCGGTGATGTGGGAATAGCCGAACAGACCCGCCGTCGTGTCGCCGAAGAAGGTCCGGGCCAGATCGGCGTTTCGGTTCGTGGTCTGACAGACGGAGAAGTTGCCCTTCAGGCACTGCTCGCACTCGCCGCAGGTCATCTGGAAGGGGATGACGACCCGGTCGCCGACCTTCAGGCCGCGTGACTTCGCCTCCGGGCCAACCTCGACCACCTCGCCCATCGGCTCGTGCCCCATCACATCGCCCGCGCACATGGTGGGGATCAGGCCGTCGTAGAGGTGCAGGTCAGACCCGCAGATGCAGGTGGTGGTGACCTTGATGATGGCGTCGCGCGGATGCTCGATCCGGGGATCCGGCACCTCCTCGCAGCGCATGTCCTTCTTGCCTTGCCAGCAAATCGCTTTCATCGCCGCTTCTCCCTCACTTGCAGTTGCGTTGGACCGCGCCCATCCGGACCGCCGTCAGCACGTCCAGGGCGGTGATCGCCAACACGGCCCCGAGAGCCACCCGCGCGTTGCCGCGCTTCGGATTGCCGCCCGCGCTCAGCGCGCTCAGGACGGCGATGTCGAACACATCCCCGCCCACGCGCGCCCAGAGCACGCCGGTCCGCGTCGGGTCCTCGGCCAGCTTGACCCCGCTCCAGATTTCGCGGGCTCCAAAGGCGGCGAACACCGCCGCTGTCGGTGCGGCGATGCCGAACGTCCGCTTGACCGACCGTGGGAACAGTGACCCCCAGATGCCGAGGCCGATCGCCGTCATGCCGATCATCATGGAAAGCTGCGGCGTCACCGCCGGCGCGGCCCGGACCCGGTCGGTCGCCAGCCTCATCGGTGGGCGTCCCGGCAAGCGGATGGCCGTATGTGGCGACCGGAGGAAATTCTCCCACGCCGACAACCCGGGACCGGGTGTTTCGGGGCTCGGAGCCCGTCGGGCCTCGCGGGGCCTGCGGTGGTCCAACATTTCCGCGACGCTCATACTGACCTCCATTTCGCTCGCGCCTGCGAACACTTCCGGGGAAGGTTCGCGATGGCTACCGATTAGATGTTGCGAGGCGTCGGGCGATATCCGGTCGGTCCCTAGGTATGAACACGGGCCGGTCGCGCCTCGGGAACAGAACAGCACGTGCGCTGTTTCACTCAGCTTTGTTCTCCTGCACTCTCCTACTAAGGCGCAGCTTGGACAGCGCTGACCTCGACACGCCGCGCCAAGTTATGCAAAGAATGAAATCTATCCGCGACTGTATTACGCCTGACATTGAGGATAACGCCTTCGGCGGGTTCTCAACACGGACCGGCCCGGATACCCGACCCACCACTCGCGAACTCGGCAAGACGGCCGGTCTGATAGAATCCCTGAGGCTGAGCGAGGCGCGCCTGCGGGCCGCCAGAGAGCTTGTCGGTCTGGCGGTCTATTCCTGGAATCCGCAAACGGACGTTCTGGACTGGGATGATGGCCTTCGCGCCCTCTGGGGCCTGCGGTCAGGCGAGCCCGTCGACCGCTCCGTCTTCGAGGCGGGCATCCATCCCGAGGATCGCCCGCGGGTCCGGGACGCGATCGCGGCCTGCCTCGACCCCTCCGGCGATGGCCGCTACGTGATCGAATACCGCGTCAGAGGCCGTGACGGCGTCGAACGGTGGGTCGCAACCTCGGGCCGCACCACCTTCGTTCACGGCAGACCCGTGGATTTCATCGGCGCCGCGATGGATGTCAGCCAACGCAAGCGCTCCGAAGCTGACACCCGCGAGAGCGAGGCCCGGTTCCGCGGCTTCGCCGAACACAGCACCAACCTGCTTTGGATCGTCGACCCCGGCGCCGGACTGATCGAATACAGAAGTCCCGCCTACGAGCGTATATGGGGCCACCCCCGGTCCGAGGCCCCCAGCCGCGTCGATGACTGGTTCGCCCATGTGCATCCGGGTGACGCGGATCGGGTCCGGCGCGCCCTGCGCTCGGTTCAGGCAGGGGGCGTCGCCTTGACGGAGTACCGGATCGTGCGGCCCCGGGACGGGGAGGTTCGATGGCTGCGGGACACCAGTTTCCCGATCCGCGACGCGGCGGGCGAGGTCACGAAGATTGGCGGCATCGCCGAAGACCTGAGCCGTCAGGACGAAAAGCAGGTCTACCTCGTTGGCTCTTCCGCTTCTGAAGAGCGTCGGCTCTCCCGCATGATGCGCAAGCTGGGACTGCGGGTTCGCGCCTTCCCTGGAGCCGAGGCGTTCCTGGATATCGCTCCGTTTCTGGCGCCCGGTTGCGTGCTTGTGGATCTGCGTCGTTCAGACCGAAAGGCGGCGTCCATCCCGCTCGAACTTCGCGCCCGCTCGATCCCGCTGAACGCCATCGTCATCGGGCCCGACGACGGAGACGTGACCACCGCCGTTGCGGCGATGAAGGACGGCGCCGCGGATTATCTGCAGCCGCCGCTCACCGATGTCGCCCTCGAAACCGCGCTCTCGTCGATCACGACCGAGGCGCGCGCCCTCGCCGAAACGGCCGCCGGCGATGAAGCCGCCGCCCGGATGGGCCGTTTGAGCCCCCGGGAGCGCGAGGTGCTGACCGGGCTGGTCGAGGGCGGCACCAACAAGATGATCGCGCTGAAGCTCGGCATCAGCCCCCGCACGATCGAGCTTCATCGCAGTCAGATCATGGCGAAGGTGAACGCGACCAATCTCGCGGAGCTGCTGCAACTCGCCATGGAGGCGGGTCTTCGCCCGCCCCCGCGACGGTAGAGCCCGGAAACCGCTCAATCTCTGCTACCTATCCCGCCTCTGTCTCCATACTTTTCAGAGCTAACCCTCTGAACTCCCGCCCCTTCATCACTTTGTCAGCGTCACGAACGCGCCATAGGGCGCAGGGCGGTTACACTCTTCCGGTCCCGTCGCAGGGGAGGCGCAAAGGCCTTGCGTCCTTTGGCGGCGGGATGTGGAGAAGCGGGGACCCGGTTCCCGGCTGGCGGTTCAAGCCAGCCAACGCCCGGGGTCTGATGGATGTCGGATGTCAGGGGCGAGGGGGATACTCGCCCGGTCCGGGGATCGGCTGCGCAAGGCCGACCCGCCCGCCGGAGGCGCTGCGGTAAGGCGATAACACCGCCACCCGACGCAAGCTTCCGCTCACTCTCCGCGCGGAGCGTCTGACTGCGTCGAAACGGTAAAACCAAAACGAATTCCGGGCGCAGGCCCGGCGCTCCGCACGCCTTCCCGCCCCTCGCGCCGCCCGGCGCGGGGCCGCTTCCGCACGTCTGGATGAAAGGACCACCCATGCCCCTGCCCCGCAACCCCCGCCCGCCGCGCCCGCCGCCGCCCTCGTTCGAGGCCCTGCTACGGGCCGAGATGCACCGCCGTGAAACGGTCTGGCGTGACGCCGTGCATGCGGAATCCTGGCGGCTCGTCTACGCCGACGGCCTCCGCTGCGCCGGCCCCGCCGAATGGGCCCGCGGCCGCCGCTCCCTGATCGACCAGGGCATCCTGCCCCCGCCGTGGCTGCCCGAGGCCGAGGGGCTTTGAGCGCACGAAACAGGAGGTCTAGTTCGCCGCCCCGCCCGCCGACGCCATCTGCAGCTCGCCCGCCGGTTCGCGGAAATAGCGGTCGATGCCCTCGGCCACGGCGCGCATCAGCCGGCGGCGGGCGCGGCTGTCGTTCAGCAGCCGCTCGTCCTCGGGGTTGGTGATGAAGCCCATCTCCAACAGCACGGCCGGCACGTCGGGCGCCAGCAGCACGGCCAGACCCGCGTCGCGGTGGCTGCGGCGCAGCAGCGGATGATCCGCGCCCTCGAGCTCGCCCAGCAGGGTCCGGGCCAGCTGGGCCGAGCGGTTCTGGGTGGCGCGCTGGGTCATGTCCAGCAGGATGCGGTCGACCGAGGGATCGCGCCCCGGCAGGTTCAGGCTGCGCTGCCAGTTCTCGCCTCGCGTGAACTCGCGCACCGCCCGGCCGGCGCCCTGTTCCGACAGGGTGTAGACGGATGCGCCGCGCGTGGCCGGGTCGGCCCCGGCGTCGGCGTGCAGGGAGATGAACAGGTCGGCGCCCGCCTGCCGCGCGATGGCCACCCGGCGGTACAGGTCGACATAGGCGTCGCTTTCGCGGGTCATCCGCACCCGGTAGCGGCCGCCGCGCTCCAGCTCCTGCTTCAGGGCCTGGGCGGCGGCGAGGGTCACGGCGCTCTCCCGCGAGCCGGCGCCCTGGGCCCCCGGATCGCGTCCGCCATGACCGGCGTCGATGTAGATCAGCGGCCGTTCGGTCGGCCGCGGCTGGGCGCGCTCGGCGCGCGGGGCGGTGCGCGCCGGGGCCCGGCCCGTGGCCTTCAGGTCGATGACGTAGCGGTAGTGGGCGATGCCGTCGCCGGGCGGCAGCAGGAACCGCCGCTCGATCTCGGCGCTCGTGGCCAGGTCCAGCTCGACGCGTGAGGCGGTTCCGGCGCCGGCGACGCGGAAGCCGCGCACCAGCCCCTGCCCGTTCCCGGTCAGCCGGCTGGCCGGCGCCACGCCCGACAGGCTGATCACCACATGGCCGTCGTCGCCGGGCTGGATCACCTGTCCGCGCGATGTCCGGTCCAGATCGACCACCACCCGGGTGCGCTCGGCGTCGCCGCCGAAGCGGACCCGCATGATCTCGCCCATGGCGCCCGAGGCCAGACCGCGCCCGGCCGCCAGCAGCGCCACGCAGAACAGCAGGAACCCGGCCGCGGCCAGCACCCGCTGGCGCACGCTCCACTGCGACACCCTGATACGCGACAGCCCGTGCATTCGACGGAGACCCACCCTTCTGGCTTTGCCGGGATCATGCCGCAACGGGGTGGCCAACGGGTTAAGGCCGGCGTGGCTTTCAATTCGAATTCGCCATGCCTATGCTTGGTGCGCTCGCGAACGATCGCGTCCCCCGATTTTCGGGCGGATGCGCCCTCCTCGCGGCATGACTTTCACTGATCCGAGAACCGGCCGGGCCTGCCCGCCGGTTCGACGACGGGTCCGGGACGCCCCTAAAGACGGCGCGTCCGGGCCCAGGACCGTACGAACCTTCATGGGCCATTCCGCCTGCGCTCCCTTCCGGTCCGATCGGACCGACCTCGCCTCCGGCCCTTGCCGCGGCGACGGGATGGCGCACGCCTCCGCCCGCAATCCCATTCGGCGAGCCGCCTTGTCACCCCCTCGCGGGGACGGCCGAGCGCGCCAGAGAGAGACTTTCCATGTCAAAGACCATGTTGATCGACGCCGCCCACGCGGAGGAAACCCGCGTCGCGATCGTCGAGGGCCGTCAGATCGAGGAATTCGACTTTGAATCCCGCTCGAAGCGTCAGCTTCGGGGCAACATCTATCTCGCCAAGGTCACCCGCGTAGAGCCCAGCCTGCAGGCGGCCTTCGTCGAATACGGCGGCAACCGCCACGGCTTCCTCGCCTTCAACGAAATCCACCCGGACTATTATCAGATCCCCGTCGCCGACCGCGAAGCCATCATGGCCGAAGCGGCCACGGATGAGGACGAGCACGACGACCTCGGCCGCGAGAGCGACGAAGGCGATCACGAGGGCGGCCTCGCCGAGGAGGAACGCCTCAAGCGCCGCCTGATGCGCCGCTACAAGATCCAGGACGTCATCAAGCGCCGGCAGGTCATGCTGGTGCAGGTCGTCAAGGACGAGCGCGGCGGCAAGGGCGCGGCCCTGACCACCTGGCTGTCGCTGGCCGGCCGCTACTGCGTCCTGATGCCCAACACCGGCAAGGGCGGCGGCATCTCCCGCAAGATCACCCAAGCCTCGGACCGCAAGCGCCTCAAGGCCGCAGCCGCCGCCCTGGACGTGCCGCACGGCATGGGCCTGATCATCCGCACGGCCGGCGCCAAGCGCACCAAGGCCGAGATCAAGCGCGACTACGAATATCTGCTCCGCCTCTGGGAGACGATCCGCGAGACGACCCTCGCCTCCAACGCCCCCTCGCTGATCTACGAGGAAGAAAACCTCGTCCGCCGCGCCGTGCGCGACATGTTCGACAAGGATTTCGACGGCATCCAGGTCGAGGGCGTCGAGGGCTTCAAGGAAGCGCGTGACTTCATGCGGGTGCTGATGCCCTCGCAGTCGAAGAAGGTGCACCTGTACCAGGGCGCTCGCCCGCTGTTCGCCTCCAACGGCATCGAGGAGATGCTGACCCAGATTCACCAGCCGACCGTGCCGCTGAAGTCGGGCGGCTATCTGGTGATCAACCAGACCGAGGCGCTGGTCGCCATCGACGTCAACTCCGGCCGCGCCACCAAGGAGCGCAACGTCGAGGCCACCGCCTTCAAGACCAATATGGAAGCGGCCGTCGAGGCCGCCCGCCAACTGCGCCTGCGCGACCTCGCCGGCCTGATCGTCATCGACTTCATCGACATGGATGAGTCGAAGAACAACCGGTCGGTCGAGAAGGCCCTCAAGGATGCGCTGGCCAAGGACCGCGCCCGCATCCAGATGGGCCGCATCTCCGGCTTCGGCCTGATGGAAATCAGCCGCCAGCGCCGCCGTCTCGGCGTCATCGAGGGCGCCACCGAGGTCTGCCCGCACTGCCAGGGCGCCGGTCGCATCCGCTCGGCGGAAAGCGCCGCCCTGATGACCCTGCGCGGCGTCGACATCGAGGCCGGCCGCAACGGCGCCGGCACGGTCAACCTGCGCGTCTGCACCGCCGTGGCCCTCTACATCCTCAACCACAAGCGCGACTACCTGCAGCGCCTGCTGACCCAGCGCGGCCTCAGCGTCATCATCCAGATCGACGACACCCTGTCCCAGGGCGAACACACGATCGAGCGTACCGAGACCAACGAGGACTTCACTCCGCCCGAGGGTGCCGAGCCCTTCGTCGACCTCGACGATGACTTCGACGACAGCGCCTATGCGGACGACGAGGAAGAGGAAGACGAGTTCTTCGACGACGTCGAGGACGAGGATGAGGACGCCGTTGGCGAGGACGCAGACGGCGAGCCCCGCGAGCGCACCGAACGCGTCGAGGGCGAGCGCGGTCGTGGCCGTGGACGCCGCCGCCGTGGCGGACGCCGCGAAGAGGGCGAGGCGCCGGCCGGTGAGGCCGCCCCCGCCCTCTCCGCCGAGGACGACGATGACAGCGAGGCCGGACGCCGGCGTCGCCGGGGTCGCCGCGGCGGTCGCCGTGTCCGTGAGGAAGGCGGCGAGCGCGACGGCTTCAACTGGGTGCGCGGCCGCACGCCGTCGCTCGAGGACCCCTACGTCTGGTTCGACCCGATCAACCCCGGAGCCGCCGCGCCGCGCGCCGCGGCCGAGGACTCCGCTGAAGGCGAGGTGCCCCGCGAGCGGGTCGAGGCCGAGGGCGGCGAGTCCGGTGAACGCAGCGGCCGCTCGCGTCGCCGTCGGGGCCGCGGACGCGGTCGTGACCGCGCCACGGGCGAACTGAATGCCGATGCCGGCGCCGAGGCCTTCGCCGCCAGTGAGGGCATGGAGCCGGAGGCCTCGGCCGCCGATGCGCCTGCCGCCGATCTGGAGGCGCCGGCCCCCGTCGCCGTCGAGGAGCCGAAGCGCCGTCGCGTCCGCCGCAAGGTCGCCGCAGACGCCGCCCCCGCCCTCGAAGCCCCGGAGGCCGAAACCGTCGAGGCGATGGCGCCCGAACCGGAGCCGACGCCCGAGCCCGCACCTGCGCCCGAGCCCAGGCCCGAGCCGGTCGTCGAAGCTGCGCCGCCGGCCCCTGTCGAGCCCGAACCGGCTCCGACGCCTGAAGTCGACGTCGCGGCCCTGATCGCCGAGGACCCGAACCAGATCGTCGCGCCGCCCGAGAAGCCGAAGCGGGGATGGTGGCGCCGTTGAATGGCCGCGATTAGATAGTGAGGATCGGGGCGGGGGCGATCACCGGCTTCGGGAGCACGCCATGACTTGGCTGACCAGACACACCGCCCGCTTCGTCGGGGCCGCTGCGGCGGCTGGTCTGATGCTGGCCGCCCCGGCCCCCGCCTCCGCCCAGAGCGCCATCCGCGACACCGAGATCGAGACGATCATCCACGGATGGGCCGATCCGGTGTTCACCGGCATGGGGCTTGAGCCGTCGGAGATCGAGCTTCTGCTCATCAACGACAACGAGTTGAACGCCTTCGCCCGTCGCGGACGCATCATGGGCATCAACACCGGCCTGATCCTGCGGACCACCAGCCCGAATGAACTTCTGGGCGTCATGGCCCACGAGGCGGGGCATATCCGCAACCGCCACACGCTGCGCGACGGGGTCCAGAACGCCGGCATGCAGCCTATGCTGATGACCATGGCCCTCGGCGCCCTCGCCATCGCCGCCGGCGCGCCCGACGCGGGAGCGGTCCTGCTGGGCAACAGCCAGTATTTCGGCACCCTCAGCGCCCTTCGCTACATGAGCCATCAGGAAGGCGAGGCGGACAACACCGGCGCCCGCGCGCTCGAGAGCGCCGGCGAATCGGGCCGCGGCCTCGTGACCTTCTTCGAGAATTTTCGCTCCCAGGAGGTGTTCTCCGACGCCCGCCGCTTCCCCTATTTCCGCAGCCACCCGCTGTCCTCCGACCGCATCGAGAACCTGCGCCGGCTGGTGTCGGAACAATCTCACTACGACCATCGCGACAGTCCCGAGCGCATGGCCCAGCACGCCCTGATCCTGGCCAAGATCCACGCCTTCATGGATCACCCCCGCGAAACCCTGCGTGACTATCCCGAGAGCGACACCTCCCTGCCGGCGCGCTACGCCCGCGCTATCGCCCTGTACCGCGATGGCCAGACGGAAAAGGCCCTCGCGGCCGTCGATGTCTTCCTGACCGAACAGCCCGAGAACCCGTACTTCTGGGAGCTGAAGGGCCAGATCCTGTTCGAGGAAGGCCGCCCCGAAGAAGCCATCGGCGCCCATGAGCGGTCGGTCGAGCTCAAGCCAGACGCGCCCCTGCTGCGGATCAACCTTGCCCATGCCCTGATCGAGACGAACGACCCGGCCCGGCTCGACGCCGCCGTGGACCAGCTCAAGCGCGCCACCGCCCTCGAAGAAGGCGACAGCATCGCCTGGCGTTTGCTGGCCCAAGCCTACGCCAGCCAGGGCAAGGAGGGCGAGGCCCGTCTGGCCTCCGCCGAAATGTATTTCGCCATCGGCGCCGAGCGGGAGGCCACCCAGTTCGCCCTGCGCGCCCGTGACATGCTGGACCCCGGCTCGGCCGAGTGGACCCGCGCCATGGACATCGTCTTCGCCTCCGGCGCCACCCAGAACGATGTGGACGACGTCGACCGCCGCAACGAACGCCGCCGCTCCACCATCGTGCCGGCCGCCGGCTGAAGCCTTCGAGAGCCTGAATGACCGAAACGCCAGACACCGCCCCCGCCCCTTCCACGGCCAGCAGGCTGCTATCCGGAAACCGCGCGGGCATGGCGGCGCTCGCGGTGTCCGTCGTTGCCCTGATCATCTCGGTCGCCCCCTATGCGACGGGCACGGACTTCGGCTCGCGGGTGAAGACCTACCTGGTGCAGAACCCCGAAGTCCTGCAGGAGGTCAGCAACGCTCTCGACCTGAAGGCGCAGCAGCAGCAGATCGTCGAAAACCGCCAGAAGACGGTCGAGATCACGGCCCGCGCGACCGCCAACCCCGGCCTGCTGGCGGTTGACAGCCGCGACGCCGCCTTCGGCCCGGCGGATGCAAAGGTTACCGTCATCGAGTTCTTCGACTTCCGCTGTCCCGGCTGCAAGGCGACCGCGCCCGAGGTGCTGCGCATGATGCAGGCCCATCCGGACGTGCGCTTCGTCTTCAAGGAGTGGCCCATCCTCGACGGCCCCGCCAACGGCGTCTCCCACTACGCCGCCCGCGCGGCGCAGGCGGCTCACCGCCAGGGCAAATACCTGCCGGTGTTCCGCGCCCTGATGGCCCAGCCGTCGCTTTCGGAAGAGGCGGTCGACGCCATCCTTCAGGCCAACGGCGTCTCCATGAGCCAGGCCGAGGCCGCCATGTCCGGTCCCGAGATCGCCCGCCACATGGCGGACATGCAGACGTCCGCCACGGCCCTCGGCCTGATCGGCACGCCGACCTTCTTCGTCAACGGCAAGGCCAGCGAATCCATCCAGCCGGCGGCGCTGGAGCGCGCCATCCGGGAAGCCAAGGCCGGCTAGGCCAGCTTCAGGCTCATCGCGCCGCCGACCCATTCGACCCGCGAGCGGCGCTCCGCTTCGGCCGCTGCCGCGGCGTTTCCGAGTGCGCTCTCGGCCTGAGCCAGCACGAAATAGCTGTAGGGGTCGCTCGGCCAGTCCTCGAGCAGTTCCAGCACCTTGGCCCTGGCTCCGGCCGCGTCGCCTGAAGCCAGCATCGCCGCCGCCAGACTGCGCCGGGTCGGGTACCAGATGACCGGCGGATCCCCGCCCTCGTCCTCCTCGGCCTGGATTTCGGCCGCGCGCGTAAAGGCCGCCACCGCCGCCGCGCCGTCCCCGGCGATCATCGCTGCCCGGCCCTCCAGAATCCGCTGTGACAACTCCATGAAGCCCCGCCGACCCTTGGCGTCATCACCGGCCAGGCCGGGCGTCAGGATCAGGGCCGCGATCGCCGCCGCCTCGGCGCGCACCTTGTCCGCGTCTCCCGCCCGCGCCGCCGCCTCTCCCCGCGCATACCGCCAGCTGGCCCGCAGAAGGGGCCGGCTCTCGGACGGCTCCTTCAGTTCCGCGACCTGCGCCTGCGTGCCGAACCGGCCGTAGATCGCATAGGCGTCATTGGCCATCAGCTGCCGCCAGGGGTTCTCGACCGGGATCTCGGGGTAGGTCTCCAGGAACCAGTCGGCGAGCTTCAGCCCCTCGACATCCCCGCCGGCCATCAGCGCTCCGCCCATGCCGAAATGGATGTTGTGCCCGTGCAGAGGCATGCCCGGCACGCCGCCGGGCGGCCTCGCCAGCGCGTCATAGCGCCGGTCCAGCGCCACGGCCGCGACGTTGGACATCATCGCGTCCTTGTAGCGTCCCACCCGGTAGAAGGTGTGCGACGGCATATGCACAAGATGACTGGCGCCGGGCGCAAGCGCCGCCAGCTGCTCGCCGTACGGGATCGCCTTGTGTGGATCATCCGACCATTCCGTCAGATGGATATAGAGGTGGATGGCGCCGGGATCGTCCGGCGCAGCCGCGAGCGTCTGCTCAAGGATCTCCATAGCCCGGACGATGCCCGGATCGGCGGCCTTGCCCTCGTCGTCCCACCAGCGGTCCGCCTTCAGCATCCAGGCGTCCGCAGTAATCGCGGCCACGGTCACGTCCGCGGGGTTGCGCCGGGCGATCCGGTCCATGGCCGTGGCGAAGCGGTTGGCTCGCGACGACTCGCGGCCCGAATAGCGCTGCACCAGGGCGTCGATCATCTGGCGCTGCATGGCCGTGGCGCCCCGGGCCAGCCGACGGGCGTCGCGGGCCGCCTTCAGCGCCTCCCGCTGCGTCTCCTCCCCGCCGCCTCCGCCGTTGAGGTTCGGCCCCATCGCCCAGGCCTCGCCCCAGGCGCACATCCCGCAGTCGGGATCGAGCATCCGCGCCTTCCGGAAGGCGCGCACCGACTCGCCGTGCTCGAACGCCCAGCGAAGCCGGACACCATGATTGAACCACGCCTGCGCCTCGGGATTGGCCGTATCGACCTTGAAGCCCCCCGTGCCGAAGCCCTCGACCATGACCATCTCGGCCACGGGCGCGCCTTGGGGGTCCTCTCCGGCCGGGCCGCAACTGCGCGGGCGCTCGATCAGGTCCAGCACCGCGCGATCCGTCGTCGCGTCGGCGACCGCCGAGGGGCCGATCATGATCGTGGCCGCCGCCACGCCGCACATCAGAAGCCCGCGCATCCGAAATCTCCCCTGTCCCCAGCCGATACTGGCCTAACCCCAGCGCGAGGCCAAGCGGCGCTTCTCCCCCGCACCGGATCGGCCCATACTTTCCCGTCCATGCCCATCCGCCGCCTCCCGCCCGAAACCGTCAACCGCATCGCCGCCGGCGAGGTGGTTGAACGCCCGGCCAGCGCCATCAAGGAACTGGTCGAGAACGCGCTCGACGCCGGGGCGACCCGCATCGAGGTCCAGGCCGATGGGGGCGGCCTCAGCCGCATCCTGATCGCCGACGACGGGCATGGCATGGCCGCCGGCCAGCTGGCCCTCGCCATTGAGCGTCACGCCACCTCGAAGCTGGAGCCCGATGACGCCGGCGACGTCGACCTGCTGCGCATCCACACCTTGGGCTTCCGCGGCGAGGCCCTGCCCTCGATCGGCTCGGTCGCCCGGCTGACGATCACCAGCCGCCCCAAAGACGGCGGCGACGCCCACCAGATCACGGTCGAGGGCGGCGACCAGCGCCCGGTCGCCCCCGCCGGCTTCCCCGGTCCCCACGGCGCCCGCGTCGAGGTCCGCGACCTCTTCTACGCCACACCCGCCCGCCTGAAATTCATGAAGTCCGAGCGGTCGGAGGCCATGGCCATCTCGGAAGAGATCAAGCGTCAGGCCATGGCCCACGAGACCGTCGCCTTCACCCTCGACCTCGACGGCCGCACCACCCTGCGCCTGCCTGCGGAGCATCCGGGCGACCACGGCCGCCTCAAGCGCCTCGCCGCCCTGCTCGGCCGGGATTTCGAGGCCAATGCCCTGCTGATCGATCAGGAGCGGGACGGCGTCCGCCTTACCGGCTACGCGGGCCTGCCGACCTACAGCCGTGGCAACGCAGGCCACCAGTATCTGTTCGTCAACGGCCGCCCGGTGAAGGACCGTCTGCTGCAGGGCGCCCTGCGCGGCGCCTACGCCGACTTCCTCGCCCGCGACCGTCACCCGGCCGCCGTCCTCTTCCTCGAGGTCGATCCGCTCTACGTCGACGTCAACGTCCATCCGGCCAAGGCCGAGGTGCGGTTCCGCGACCCGGCGCTGGTGCGCGGCCTGATCGTCGGGGCCTTGCGACATGCGCTCGCCGGCGCCGGCCACCGCGCATCCACCACCGTCGCCGCCGACGCCCTCGCCGGTTTCCGCCCCCACTCCGGTGTTGGGGGCGCCGCCTACAGCCCCTCCTCCCCCTCCGCCCAAGGCTGGAGCGGCTGGCAGGGCTGGGCCGGTCCCGCGACCGCTGCCGCCCAGATCCTGCCGGGCCTGAGCGAGCGGTCGGCCCGTGTGGAGGCCCCCGACTTCGCCGCCGGGCCTCACCCAGTCCCCGGCGGCGCCGAAGTCATCGACCCGCTCGACTATCCGCTCGGCGCCGCCCGGGCCCAGCTGCACGGCACCTACATCGTCGCCCAGACCCGCGACGGCCTCGTTGTCGTCGACCAGCACGCGGCCCACGAGCGCCTCGTCTACGAGCGGATGAAGGCCCAGATGGCCGCCGGCTCCGTCACCCGGCAGGCCCTGCTCACGCCCGAAGTCGTAGAGCTCGACCCCGCCGAGGCCGAGCGGGTCTCCGCCCGCGTCGGCGAACTGGCCCAGCTCGGCCTGATCGTCGAACCCTTCGGCGCCGGCGCCGTGCTGGTTCGCGAGACCCCCGCCCTCCTCGGCGACACCGACGTCCATGGCCTGATCCGTGACATCGCCGACGATCTGGCCGAACACGGAGCCGCCCTCGCCCTCTCCGAACGCCTTGGCGAGGTGTGCGGGACCATGGCCTGCCACGGCAGCGTCCGCGCCGGCCGCGTCCTCTCCGCCCCCGAGATGAACGCCCTGCTCCGCCAGATGGAGGCCACGCCCCACTCCGGCCAATGCAACCACGGCCGCCCGACCTACGTCGAACTCAAGCTGGCTGATCTGGAAAAACTGTTCGGACGGCGCTAAGGCAAGGCTTCACCCCTTCGGGAAGCCTATGTCCGAGATTGTCCGCAAGGCCTGAGGCCTCACGGCAAGACCCTGTGAAGAGCCTCTGAACCCGCCGGCGTCCATCGCGCCGGCGCAATCGTTCACGCCTTTCGGACATTCCACAAATGAACATCTCCCGTGCGGAACAGCGCACGCTGCACGCCCTTGCGCAGGGCGGCGGCATCAAGCTGATCCGCGACCCAAACGGCAGCCTGCTGCGCGCAGACTGCTTCACCCGCGATGGCTTGCTGCTCACCGACTGCAACCTGTCGGTCTGGCGCAAGCTGAAGAAGAAGGGGCTGATCGCCTCGATCGGCGGCGGCCCCTACCGGGTCAACCGCGACGGACTGGCGCGCATGCGCAGCCAGCTCGACAACCGGGTCTCAGAGCGCCGCTGGTGAAACTCTGAGAAACAGGACGCGCGCGGCGCCATAGTCGCGCGCGTCCAGCCGTTCGTATCCGGGCGTGTCGATCTCCGGCTCATCCGAGCCGCGCTCGAACACCACCACCGCCCCCGGCCTGAGCCAGTTGCCTTCCAGCAGCCGGGCCAGCGTCTGCTCGCCCAGTCCCTTCCGGTACGGCGGGTCGAGGAAGGCCAGATCGAACGCCTCCCCGTCCGAGCCGGGACGCACACCCAGATCGACTGCGCTGCGCCGATGCACCCGGGTCCGACCCATCACACCATAGGCGTCGGCGTTCTCGCGGATGGCGCCCCGCGCATCCTCGTCGGTTTCCACGAACAGGCAGAAGGACGCGCCCCGGCTGATCGCCTCGAAGCCGAGCGCCCCGGAGCCGGCGTAGACGTCCATCACCCGCGCGCCCTGCAGCCCCTCGGCCCAGGACGCATGCTCCAGCACATTGAACACCGCCTGCCGCGCCCGGTCGGAGGTCGGGCGCGTGCCCTGCCCTTCCGGCGCGACGATGGCCCGCCCCTTCAGACTTCCGGCGACGATCCTCATGCGTAGCGGCGCTTGGTCCAGATGATGAAGGCCGTCAGCCCGACCGCGATCAGGGCCAGACCGCCCGTGATCCACACCGGCGTATTGGAGAACAGAGCCAGCGACGCGCCGCAGCAGGCGCCCGGCATCAGCGTCTGCATCAGCATCACCGACAGCCTGCGCATCGGGTGCAGGCGCGGTCGGACAACGTCGGCGACGAAGGCCGCATAGCCATAGGTCATGCCGTTGAACAGGCCGATGGCGCTGACCAGGCCGAGGTAGATGGCGAAGGTCTCGGGCGTGACCGGCGGCGAATACATCAGCACCGTGGCGAAGGGCATCAGGGCGATCCCGGCCAGCACGGCCAGGTTCAGCACGAACACCCCCATGGTGAACCGCTCCATGCCGAGGAACAGCCGCCTGTGAGTGTTCCAGAATATGCCCACGACGCCGAAGCTGAGCACGAAGGCCGCCAGCATCGGCCATCCCTCCCGCAGCAGCGTCGCCGCCGTGCCGTCCCAGCCGTGGGGCACATGCAGCTCGATGGCGAGCAGGGTGATGGCGATGGCGAACACGCCGTCCGAGAAGAACAGCAGCCGGTCGAGGCTCGGATCGCCCTTGTGCGCCAGATCGGCGTGGGTGTGATCGGTCATGAGCGCCACTCCGGCTCGATGGATTGTTTCAGCCGGCTGCGGAATATCCGCGCGGCGAGGACGAGCGCGATCACCGGCGCCAAGACCCAGACCTGGGCTCCGGCCACGACGAGGCCCAGCAGAGGCATGGAGACCGGCATGATCAGCATGGTAACCAGGATCAGCCGGCGGGCCTGCTTCGGCGGTGGCGAGCGGAAGAGGGATGGTTTGACGAAGGCCGAATAGATCCAGATGCCCGCGTTGGCGATGCCCAGCAGGCAGAAGATGGCCCAGTACAGGGTGAAGCCGCCCCCGCCCGGCCCGCCCTCGAAGGCCATGTTGTTGACCACCGGCACCAGGGTGATGACGCACAGCATGAACAGGTTCAGCACCGTCAGCCCCATGTCCGCGCTGCGGAACCGGCCGAACATCTTCCGGTGCGCGATCCAGAAGCCGGCGATCACCACGAAGCTCAGCAGGAAGGCCAGACCCTGCCGCCACATCAACAGGCCCAGCGAGCGCAGGCTATGGTCCCACCCCTCCGGCGGACGAAGCTCCAGCGCCAGCAGCGTGATGGCGATGGCGAACACGCCGTCTGACAGCATGATCAGCCGCTCGAGCGCATAGTCGCGCTCGCCGCTCTTGTCCTCCAGCATGTCCATGGTCATCGGCGGCCCTCCCCGGCGCCTCCACGTTCAGGCGGTTCGGCGGCCGCCGTCAACCGTTCGCGACCTCAGCGGGGCTTGCGCGGGCCGCCCGGCTTCGGACCGCTCCGGCCGCCCGGAGGGTTGCTGCGGGTGCCGCCGCCTCGCGGCTTGAAGCCCTCGCGGGCCGGACCGCCTTCACGGGGCTTGAACGGGCGTTTGGGTCGATCCCCGTCCGCCGCCGGCCTGCCTTCGAAGGACCGGCCTTCGGAGCGCGGGCCGCCGCGGGGCTTGTCGATGAACTGATCCTCACGCGGCTTGAAGGCGCGCTTCGGACGATCGCCGCCGCCTTCGCCGGTCTCGGGCCGGGCCCGGGGCGTGAAATTCTTCTTCGGGTGCTCGAACTTCGGCGCCGCCTTGGCCCAGCCGCTCTTCTTCTGGGGGCGCGCGGCCCGCTCGGCGGCCGCGTCCGCGGCGGCGCCCGCCGCGCGCACCCGGCTCGGCTTGCGTGACGGGTCGGAAATGGCCGAGCCCGAGGCGCCCTTCACGATCGGCGTCGAGACGCGCCGTCCCGGGATCGGAGCCGGCGTCGCCACCGTATTGCCGGTCGGCAGGTTCTCCGGCCGGATATGCTCGGCCAGCAGTTCGCGGATCACCCGCGGCCCCACCTCCTCGACCGAGCCGACCGGCAGGGTGCCCAGCTGGAACGGCCCGTAGGCCAAGCGGATCAGACGGTTCACGGTCAGGCCGAGGTGCTCCAGCACCTTGCGGACCTCGCGGTTCTTCCCCTCGGTGATCGAGACGCTGATCCACAGGTTGGCGGACTGCTTCTCGTCCTCGCCGCCCTTCGCCTTGTCCAGCGTCGCCTCGATCGGCCCATAACGGACGCCGTCGACCGTCACCCCGCCCTTCAGCGAATCCAGCTGCAACTGGCTGACCCGCCCCCGGGCCCGCGCCCGGTACTGGCGCACCAGTTCCGTCTGCGGCAGCTCGAGCGCCCGGCTCAGCTCGCCGTCATTGGTCAGCAGCAGCAGGCCTTCGGTGTTCAGGTCCAGCCGTCCGACCGAGATCACCCGCGGCAGTCCGCTGGGCAGGGCGTCGAACACGGTGGGCCGACCGGCGGGGTCGGTGTGCGAAGTCAGCAGGCCGGCCGGCTTGTGATAGCGCCACACCCGCGTCGCCTGCGCCGAGCCGATCGGCTTGCCATCGACGGTGATGACGTCGTCGCGCGTCACCAGCGTGGCCGGCGTGTCGAGGATCTTGCCGTTGACCGCCACCTTGCCGAGACCGATCAGCCGTTCAACCTCGCGCCGCGAGGCGATGCCGGCGCGCGCCATGGCCTTGGCGATGCGCTCGCTGCGCTTGGGCCCCTCGTCGGCCTTGGCGGCCCCCTTCCCGTCCTTGGAGAAGGGCTTGCCGTCCTTCGAAAACGACTTGCCGCCCGCTTTCCCCGCGGGCTTGCCGAAGGACTTGCCGCCCTTGGGCGGGCCCCGGTCCTCGGCACCCTCGGCGCGTTTGACGTAAGGTTTGCGGGGGCCGTCGCGGTCGCCGTCTTGACGCGGGCGCGGCTTCTTGTCGTTGTCTCGGGGATGGAAGGCCATGATGAGCGGTTCATGCACATGGCCTTGGCCTGTGCGCAAGCGGCGGCGGACGCGGGAGAGACTCCCGTCGGCTGCGTCATCGTCGACGAAACCTCCGGCGAGGTGGTCGCCGAGGGCCGCAACGGCCCCATCGGCGCCCACGATCCCACCGCCCACGCCGAGATCGTCGCCCTGCGCGCCGCGGCCGCGAAGCTCGGAAACTACCGGCTCACCGGCCTGACCCTGTACGTGACGCTCGAGCCCTGCGCCATGTGCGCCGGGGCCATCAGTCATGCCCGTATCGGCCGTGTGGTCTGGGGCGCCGATGATCCCAAGGGCGGCGCGGTCGCCCACGGCCCCCGCTTCTTTGACCAGCCCACCTGCCACTGGCGGCCACAGACCACCGGCGGCGTGCTCGCCACGGAAGGCGCCGAGCTGTTGCGCACCTTCTTCCGGGCCCGGCGCAAGGGAACAGCGGCCTGAACGGCGCGTTTCAGGGCCCGTCCTCCACGGCAAGGCTTGTCCCATGCGTCTGATGCTCCTCGCCGTCGCGGCCGCCTTCGCCCTGAACGCCTGCGGTCAAAAACCGGCCGAGGCTCCCACGGACGGAGAATCGGTCCGCCAACGCGCACAGGAGGCCCAGACCGCCCGTCGCCGCACGGGCGCCGAGCTTCAGGAGCGCGCCCTGAACCGCGTCATCCGCACCGTCTACCTGTGCAACAACGGCGAGCGCCTCTCGGTCGATTTCGACAATCCGCGCGAGATGGCGACGGTGCGCAACTCAAACGGCGAGGCCGTGGACCTCTTCCGCGAACGCGCCGCCGACGGGCTGTGGTATCGCGCCTCGGGGTACGAGCTGCGCGGCGAGGGCGTCATGGCTCGCTGGACCGCCGACAGCCGTGAACCCACCGACTGCCGCGCCGTCGACTAGGCGTAGTCCGCCAACCGCGCATCCAGCCGCGCCCGCACCGCCGCCCAGTCCTCGTCGGTGATCGAGAACATGACCGTGTCCCGCACCCGGCCGGTGTGGGTGATCTTGTGCCGACGCAGCACCCCTTCGCGCACCGCGCCCAGCTTGGCGATGGCGGCCTGACTGCGCTGGTTGATGCCGTCGGTGATGATCTCGACGCGCACGATGCCGCTGTCGAAGGCATGCTGCAGCAGCAGCCGCTTGCTGGCCGGATTGACCACTCCGCCCCGCGCGTCCGGATGGTAGAAGGTCGAACCCAGCTCCACCCGCCGGTGCGTCGGGAACAGGTCGTGCAGACTGCTCGTGCCCACGATGCGGCCGTCGGACAGTCGGCGCACCGCGTAGGGCGTGTCCCGCCCTGTCGCCATCCGATCGATGAAGCCGTCCCACCACGGGTCGAAATTCCGGCCATGAGCGGTCGAGACCATGATCGACCAGGCCGCCTCGTCGACGCTGATCGCCGCGCGAACGTCTTCCTTCAGCTCCGGCGCGAAGGGTTCGAGCCGGACCCAGCGGTTCTCCAGCACGACCGGATCGATCTTCATCGGCCGGCGATTTCCCGCTCGAGAAAAGCCGTCACCGCTGCCGCGTCGACATCCTTGCTCACGAAGGCCTCGCCGATCCGTCGGGCGAGGATCAGCGTCAGCCGCCCGCCCTCGGCCTTCTTGTCCCCCGCCATTCGCTTGACCAGCGCCGCGGCGCGGAACGCCCCGACCTGGGTCAACCGCGTAGGCAGCACCGCTGCGTCGAGTGCCGCCTTCACCTTGGCGCCCTCTTCAGGCTGACACGCGCCGATCTCGACCGAGAACCGGAAGGCCAGCGCGCAGCCCAGCGCCACGGCCTCGCCATGCGTCAGCTTGGTCTCGTCGAAGCCCAGCTCCGCCTCGATGGCATGGCCGAACGTATGGCCGAGGTTCAGCAGGGCGCGCCTCCCCGCTTCCTTCTCGTCCTCGCCGACGATGGCGCTCTTGATCTCGACCGAGCGGACGACCGCCCGTTCCAGCGCCCCCGGATCGCCCGCCGCCCCCGCCGCGCCCTCCCCCGACAGCCAGTCGAAGAAGTCAGCGTCGCAGATCAGCCCATGCTTCAGCACCTCGGCCCAGCCGGACCGCAACTGACGCTCCGGCAGGGTCGCCAGCACGTCGATGTCCGCCACCACCAGCCGCGGCTGATGGAAGGTCCCGACCAGATTCTTGCCGCGCGGCGTGTCGATCGCCGTCTTCCCGCCCACCGATGAATCCACTTGCGCCAGCAGGGTCGTCGGAACCTGCACGAAGTCGATGCCCCGCATGAACAGGGCCGCCGCCAGACCGGCCAGATCGCCGACCACTCCGCCGCCCAGCGCCACGACCACGTCCTTGCGGTCCAGCTGGAAGGCCAGCATCCGGTCGATCACCCGCTCCAGCTCGGCGAAGGATTTGGAGCCCTCGCCGGGCGGCACCGTCAGCAGTCGCCCATGCACGCCCGCAGCCTTCAGCGACGCCAGAGCCGCCGCGCCGTGCAGCCGCCCGACGGTCTCGTCCGTGATCACCACGGTCCGCCCCCGGGCCAGCGGCGCCATGCGCTCTCCCAGCTCCGCCATCAGCCCTCGTCCGACGACCACCTCATAGGGCCGGAAGTCGCCGCCCGAGACCGGTACGACCGTCGTCACGCCTTCATCTCCGAACCCTCGGCCGCGAAATGCGCCTTGAGGGCGTTCAATATGCCCTCGACCGCCTGCGCATGCGCCCCGCCCGCCACGTCCACCGTCACGTCGGCGGTCGCATAGACCGGGTAACGCACGTCGGCCATGGCCTTCAGCGCCGTCAGCGGGTCGCGCCCGCGCAGCAGCGGACGCGTGTCGCGCCGTTGCACCCGCTGCGCCACGGTCTCCAGATCGGCGCGCATCCACACCGTCACCGCCCGGTCTTTCAGCAGCGCCCGCGTGTCCGGGTTCAGGATCGCCCCGCCGCCGGTCGCCAGCACCATGCGCGGGCCTTCCAGCAGCCGCCTCATCACCCGCGCCTCGCCCGCCCGAAACTCCGACTCGCCCAGCCGCGCGAAGATGTCCGACACCGTCATGGCCGCCGCCGCCTCGATCTCGATGTCCCCGTCGGCGAACGGCAGGTTCAGCCGCTTCGCCAGCCGCCGCCCGACCGTCGATTTCCCCACCCCCATCAGTCCGACCAGCGCTATGGTGCGCTGATGAACCGGAATCGGTCCCGTCTCCGCCACGGCTTCGCTCACGACCGACCCCTCGAGAGGCGGCGTGGCGGGCGCGAAATGGGCGGCGGCAGGCGAGGCGTCATGACCCGTCCACCCTTTACACCAGGCGCCGCCGCCGCAAAGCGGTCCCGCGCATGAGCACGCCGCAGATCGAGGCCTTTCTGGAGATGATGGCGGTCGAGCGCGACGCCTCGCCCCATACCCTGTCCGCCTATGGCCGCGACCTCGCCGACGCCGAGACTGCCCTGACCGGCGGCCTGATGCAGGCCGATGAAACCGCGGTCGAGAGCTGGTACGCCGGCCTCGGAGCGCGCGGGCTGTCCCCCGCGACCCAGTCCCGCCGCCGCTCCGCCGTGCGCCAGTTCTACCGCTTCGCCCTCGGCGAGGGCTGGCGGCAGGACGATCCCTCCCGCCGCCTCGACGCCCCCAAACAGGGCCGCAGCCTGCCGAAAGTCCTCAGCCGCGACGAGGTCGAGCGCCTGCTCGCCGCCGCCTCGGCCCGCGACGGAGCCGCCGGCCTCCGCCTCGTCGCTCTCGTCGAACTGGCCTACGCCTCCGGCCTCCGGGTCTCGGAGCTGCTCGCCCTGCGCGTCGAGGCCGTGCGCCGCGACCCGGCCTTCCTGATCGTGCGCGGCAAGGGCGGCAAGGAGCGCCTCGCCCCCCTCAACGCCTCCGCCCGCGAAGCCGTCAAAGCCTGGCTCGTCGCCCGCGACGCCGCCCGCCCGGAGAAGGCCGCGGACAGCCCGTGGCTCTTCCCCTCCGCCTCGGCCAAGGGGCACCTCACCCCCCGCCGCTTCGCCCAGTTGCTCGATCAGGCCGCCATCGACGCCGCCGTCGACCCGGCCCGCGTCAGCCCCCATGTCCTGCGCCACGCCTTCGCCACCCACCTGCTCGAGGGCGGCGCCGACCTGCGCGTGGTCCAGACTCTGCTGGGCCACGCCGACATCGCCACCACCCAGATCTACACCCACGTCGCCACCGACCGCCTCGCCCAGGTCGTCCGCGACAAGCATCCCCTGGCGCGGGACGACTGAACCGCCGCTTGCCCCCCGGCGTTGACCCCACTAGGTTCCGCCGCCTTCCGTTGCGCCGCATGGCGCGCCTTTGAGAAGTCGCCTTGATGGCTGCGCACTACCTCGAGTTCGAAAAGCCGATCGCCGATCTGGAGGCGAAGATCGAGGAGCTGAACCTGCTCTCCTCGACCTCCGGCTCGTTCGACGCCGAGGTCGACGGCCTGCGCAAGAAGGCCGAGCAGCTGCGCAGGAAGACCTACGCCGACCTCGACCCGTGGATGAAGACCCAGGTCGCCCGCCATCCGCAGCGGCCGCATTTCGTCGACTATGTCGAAGGTCTGTTCACCGACTTCGTCGAGCTCAAGGGCGACCGGCAGTTCGGCGACGACCAGGCCATTCTCGGCGGCCTCGCGCGTTTCCGTGGTTCGCCCGTCGTCGTCATGGGCCATGAGAAGGGCCACGACACCCAGACCCGCCTGACCCACAATTTCGGCATGGCGCGGCCCGAGGGCTACCGCAAGGCCGTCCGCCTGATGGACATGGCCGAGCAGTACGGCCTGCCGGTCCTGACCTTCGTCGACACCGCCGGCGCCTATCCAGGCCTCGGGGCCGAGGAGCGCGGCCAGGCCGAGGCCATAGCCCGCTCGACCGAGCGCTGCCTGACGCTGGGCGTGCCCTCCATCGCCACGGTCACCGGCGAGGGCGGCTCCGGCGGGGCCATCGCCATCGCCGCCGCCGGTCGTGTGCTGATGCTCGAACATTCGATCTATTCGGTCATCTCGCCCGAGGGCGCCGCCGGCATCCTGTGGCGCGACGGGGCCCGCGCCCGCGACGCCGCCATGGCCATGAAGATCACCGGTCCGGACCTGCTCGAGCTCAAGATCATCGACCGCATCATTCCGGAGCCGGTCGGCGGCGCTCATGCCGATCCCGCCGCCGCCATCGCCAATGTCGGCGATGTCCTGGCCGAGGAACTGGCGGCCCTGTCCACCCTCTCCCCCGACCAGATCCGCAAGGCCCGCGCCGACCGCTTCTACGCCATCGGCCGGCTCGGATGAGGTTTCGTTAACCCTTCGGCGAGGGTTGTCTGGCAACGCTCGCCACATTCTGGGTTGCAGTTCGCGACTCGGCGGGGGTAGGCGTCATGACTTCAGTCGGCGAGGCGTTACGAGAGACCGCGATCATCAATCTGACCGGCGCGGTCACCATGGTCGTCGATGATTCCGCCTTCTCCGCCGAGATCACCACCAGCGCCCTGCTCGGCTTCGGCATCCGCACCCGATATTCGTGCCGCAGCGCGCCCGAAGCCATGCAAATCCTTGCCGATGCGGAGATCGACCTTCTGGTCATCGACTGCGAGATGCCCGGCATGGACGGCTTCGAAATGGTCCAGTGGCTGCGCCGCTCGGGGCCGCCCAACGCCTTCGTCCCCGTCATCATGACCGCGGCTCACATTCGCCGCTCGATGGTCAACAAGGCCCGCAACTGTGGCGCGAACTACATCGTGACCAAGCCGTTCAGCGCCTCCAGCCTGCTGGAGCGGATCGTCTGGGTGGCGAAGGACAACCGCCCCTTCCTTGAGGTCGGCGAATATTTCGGGCCCGACCGCCGCTTCCGCGAGGGCGAACCTCCGGGCGACGAACGCCGCGCCGACATCATTCGCCGCGCCGAGTTCGAGGCGCAGAAAGCCGCCACCGCCGCCGCAGCCGCCGCCGGGATCAGCCAGTGACCGTAATCACCCACGCCCGCCGCAAGTCGCGGCTCGCGAAAATGATCGACAGCGCCGGCGGCATCGCCGTGGGCGTCGCCCTGACCCAAGCGCGCGAGAACATCGCCGGCCTGCGCGGCAGGGGCCTTGAGGAGGTCACCCGACACGTCGGCGAACTGGCCGCCCTGCAGCAGCCCGATACGGCGGAGGAGAAGGCGGAGACCCTGCGCCGCATCTATCAGTCGGCTAACCACATCATCGACGCCGCCAGTCCATTTGGTCTGGACGAGATCTGCACCGTCGCCCTCAGCCTGTGCGACATGGTCGACCGCGCCGCCGGTGAGTCCGCCTTCGACTGGCGCATCCTGTCGGTGCACATCCAGTCCCTGCAGCTGCTGAACACCCTGCCGCCCGAGGCCACGGAACAGCGCCAGGCCGTCACGGGCCAGCTGGGCGCCATGGTCTCGAAGAAGTTCGGCCAGACAGACTAGGTCTCAGGCCGGCTGCCGTTCGGTCCGCGCGCCCCGCGTCTGCTTGCGCCACAGCGCCGCATATTCTCCGCCCTGACGCGCCACCAGCTCGTGGTGCGCCCCGCGCTCGACGATCCGCCCGGCCTTCAGCACCAGAATTTGGTCCGCGTCGGCGATGGTCGACAGCCGGTGCGCCACCACCAGCGTGGTGCGCCCTGTCCGCGCCCGCCGCAGTGTCTTCTGGATGGCCGCCTCGGTCCGGCTGTCCAGCGCGCTGGTCGCCTCGTCAAGGATCAGGACGCAGGGATCAGCCAGCAGGGCCCGGGCGATGCCGACCCTCTGGCGCTCACCGCCCGACAGCTTCAGCCCCCGCTCGCCGACCATGGTGTCCATGCCTTGGGGCAAGGCGCGAATGAAGTCGTCCAGCTCCGCCGCATCCGCCGCCGCCCAGATCGCCGCCTCGTCCGCGTCGGGCCGCGCGAAGCCGATGTTCGCCCGGATCGTGTCGTTGAACAGGGCCACGTCCTGCGGCACCAGCGCCACCGCCGCCCTTAGCGATTCCTGCGTCACCTGCCGCGCGTCGAACCCGTCGATCAGCACCCGGCCCTCCTGCGGATCAAGCAGCCGCAACGCCAGCTTGACGATGGTCGACTTGCCGGATCCCGACGGCCCCACCAGAGCCGTGGTCGTGCCCGGCGCGGCGACGAAGCTGACGTCCTCCAGCCCGTTGGCGCGGGCGTCGTGGCGGAAGCCCACCTGTTCGAACGCCAGCGCGGCGCCCTTGGCGTCGGCCCGGCGCGCAAGGGGTGCGGCGTCGGACGCATCGGCCACCTGCGGGGTCTGACGCGTCACCTTCAGCATCTCTTCCATGTCGATGAAAGACTGACGGATTTCCCGATAGGCAAAGCCGAGGATGTTCAGTGGCGCGTACAGCGAGATCATGATCAGCACCGCCGCCATCACGTCGCCGGGCCCCATCCGGCCCGCCGCCGCCTCCATCCCGGCCATCACGGCCATGACCGCGAGTCCGAGGTTCATGATCACGGCCTGGATGATGTTCAGCAGCGCCAGCGAGCTGTTGGCCTTCAGCGCCGCCCGCGTGTAGTCGCCCAGCGCCATGTCATAGGCCCGCGCCGCCCGCGCCTCGGCCCCGAACGACTTCACCGTCTCGTAGTTCAGCAGGGCGTCGACCGAGACGCCTGCGGCCTGGGTGTCGGCCGCATTCATCTCGCGCCGGTGTTCGATGCGCCAATTCGACAGGGCGAACGTGCAGACGGCGTAGACCGCCACTACGGCCACCGCCACGGCCCCGAACCGCCAGTCGTATTTCCCCGCCAGCACCCCGGCCGCCAGCACCAGCTCCACCCCGGTCGGGATCAGGTTGAAGGCGAGAATCCGCAGCAGGAAGTCCACGGCCCGCGAGCCCCGGTCCATCGTCCGCGACAGGGCTCCGGACCGCTTGGTCTGGTGGAAGTCGAGCGACAGGCTCAGGGCGTGGGCGAAGGTTTCGGCCGCCGCTGTCCGCTGCGCCGCCGACCGCACCGGGGCGAACACCACGTCCGAGGCGTTGGGCGCTATAGCCGACAGCAGGCGCACGAAGGCCCAGCCGATGGCGAAGGCGCCGAAGCCCCAGGCGATGCCGACACCGGCCCCCTGCCCCTCCGCCAGCCGGTTCACGGCCGCGCCGAGGACCAGCGGCGCCAGCACGCCCAGTCCCTTGCCGCCCAGCGTCATGCCGATGGCGCCCAGCAGCCGCAGATGCAGCTGCGGCGCGTTCGAACGGCCTACGAGTTGAACGAGATCCAGCAGGGCGCGGCTGGTGGGCGGCCCCTGCGGCGGCGCTGCCGGAGGCGCGCCCTGCGCCGCCTTCGCCACCGAATCGCCCCGCCGTCCCGTCCGCTCGCCCAGTCTCGCCATGGGGCCCATATGGCCCGCGTGGCCCCGCTTCGCAAAGGCGGGTTTCAGATACGCCCGGTCGCCGACGCCCAGACCAGCCGCAGCCGCTTCAGCGCTTCGGGCTCGGCGGGATTGACCAGGGCGGCATGGGCGACCGCCGGGAAGCCGCGGACCGGCAAGCCGCGGACCCCGGCCCGGGCCTCCGACCGCGCCGCCCGCGCCTCCTGCGTCCGCCCCGTCTGGATCAGCCCCCATAGCCGACCCGCGCCGACGACCGCCTCTTCATGCCCCGGCCCCGCGAGCACCCGCACAGCCGCCTGCATCGGTCCGACGTAGAAGGCGTCCAGATCGTGCGGCTCGCCATGCACCCGCCCGATGTGCGCCGCGATCAGCGCCTCGAAGGGCGCCCGGTCCAGCCCATGCCGCCCGACCACGTCCGTCAGCGCCTCCAGCACCGGATGCCCCTTGCGCGGCACGCCCGTGAAGACCCCCTCCATCTGGTCGCGCCACCAGACGTACCGCATCTCGGCCAGCAGCGGCTGGGTCACCCGCGTGGGAATGGCCAACAGTTCGGCCTCGAAGGCGTACAGGGCGATCAGATCCGCCTGCGCCTGTGCGTCGGTCACGAACCGGCTGGACAGCCACCGGTCCGGATCGGCCGCGCGGACCTGCTCGTCGAGGGAAGAAGTCACGGACCGCCGCTCATCAGGGCCGCATCGGCGGCCGCACACGAAAACGCCGCGCCCGACCGGACGCGGCGTCTCCTTATGCCATTCCGCCGTCCGCGAGTCGTGACCCGCAGCGACCGATTCAGCCGAACAGGGTCTGGTACATCGCCATGGCTGTCAGCATCGGCAGTGACAGCAGCATGTTGGTGCGGCTCGCCAGCATGGCGACGCGGGCCGCCTTCGCCTTGGCGTCGTCATCGACGACGACGATGCCCAGCGCGCGCTTCTGGTTCGGCCAGATGATGCCCCAGACGTTGAGGAACATGACGATCGCCAGCCACACGCCGATGCCCATCAGGGTGTAGCCCTTCTGGTCCTCGGTCAGGCCACCGGCGAGGCCGAAGCTCAGCACCTCCATGGCGTAGGCGTGGCCGCGGCTGAACATCACGCCCAGACCGGCGACGACGGTCGCCAGCGCCGACCAGCGGAACCAGAACAGGGCCTCAGGCGCGATATGCTTGCCGATGGCCGGCTTCAGCTCGGCCGGGATCGACGGCATGACCCGGATTTGGACGAAGTTGAAATACCACAGCAGGCCGATCCACAGGATGCCGGCTCCAACGTGGGTCCAGCGCAGCACCGCCTGCCAGAAGATCAGATCGAACCCGCCCGGCGAGACGCTGCCGAAGGCGTAGATCATCACCCCGGCCAGCACGAGGCTGAGCAGCACGGTAGTGCGGAAGTTCGAAAGCAGCTTGCCCATGTGATCGCCCCTCCCAGAGCGTTTCGACAGAAGCGCGGCGTCACCTGCCGCGAGAATCGTTGAAGCGCGACCATATCCCTTTCCTCCCCGTTGCGCAGCAATGGGGAGGGGGACCGCGAAGCGGTGGAGGGGCCGCCCGCGGGGCAGCCCGGTCCTACGGCCGGCTGGCCATGCCGAGCTTGATGGGCTTGGCGTCGTCGTCCTTGCGCTCGCCGCGCTTGACGCCCCACAGCAGGATGATCGGCGCACCGACGTAGATCGACGAATAGGTGCCGATGATGATGCCGGCCATCAGGGCGATGGAGAAGCCGAACAGGGCCTCGCCGCCGAAGATCGCAAGCGCCGCCAGGACCATGACCGCCGTCAAGCCGGTGATGATCGTCCGCGACAGCGTCTCGTTGATCGACAGATCGATGACCTCCTTCAGAGGCATCTGCTTGTACTTGCGCAGGTTCTCGCGAAGGCGGTCGAACACCACGACCGTATCGTTCATCGAGTAACCGATGACGGTCAGGATGGCGGCGACCATGTTCAGGCTGAACTCCAGCTTGAACAGCACGATCAGGCCGAAGACGAGGATCACGTCGTGCAGCAGGCCGGCCACGGCGCCGAGACCGAACTGCGGTTCGAAGCGGAACCAGATGTAGGCGAACATCAGCGCGATCGCGAGGCCGAGCGCCATCAGGCCGGAGGCGAACAGCTCGCCCGACACCTTCGAGCCCACCACGCTGACGCCGGAGTATTTCACCTCGCCGACGGCCCCGTTGATCGCCTGTTCGACCCGCTGGACGACGACCGTCTGGTCCTGTCCCTCGGGCACCTGGAAGCGGACGATGGCGCTGCTGACGTTGTCGATGCCCTGAACCCCGACGTCGCCGAGGCCCAGTTCGCCGACCGCGCCGCGAACCGCGCCGAGATCAAGTACCTGCCCGTTGGGCTTGGTCAGTTCCATCGACGCGCCGCCGCGGAAGTCGATGCCCATGTTCAGGCCGGGATAGAAGACGCTGACCACGGACGCGATCACCAGCACCGCCGACAGCACGGCGGCGTATTTGGCGAACGACACGAAGCGCAGGTTCGTCTTGACCGGCAGCAATTTGATGAGGGGCCATCCACGCATCGCCATCACTCCGCGATCGGCAGTTTTTTGGGCTTGGCGACCTTCAGCCACCACGCCAGGGCGACCTGTGCGACCAGAACGGCCGACAGCATCGAGGTGAAGACGCCGATCGTCAGCGTCCAGGCGAAGCCGCGTACCGGTCCGGCCCCGAACACGAACATGATCAGCGCCGCGACGAGGGTCGTCAGGTTGGCGTCGACGATGGTGCCCATGGCCTTGTTGAAGCCGGCGTCGAGCGAGGCGATCACCGACCGTCCGGCCCGCGCCTCGTCGCGCATCCGCTCATAGATAAGCACGTTGGCGTCCACGGCCACGGCGAAGGTCAGCACCAGACCGGCGATGCCGGGCAGCGTCAGCGCCGCGCCCGTCATCGACATCGAGGCGATGATCAGCAGGCCGTTCAGCAGCAGGCCGATGATCGAGATGCCGCCGAACAGGAAGCCGTAGGCTCCCAGCATGAACAGCACGATGATGATGAAGCCGATGGCGGTCGACAGCGCGCCCGCGGCCACGGCGTCGGCGCCCAGCTCGGCCGTCACCACGCGGCGCTCCTGCACCTTCAGCGGCGCCGGCAGGGCCCCGCCGTTCAGCAGATTGACCATCTCGGTGGCTTCCTCGATCGAGAAGCTGCCTTCAATGATGCCCGAACCGCCCGTAATGGCGCTCTTGATGTTCGGGGCCGAGATGACCTTGCCGTCCAGGATGATGGCGAACGGCTTGCCGATGTTGGCGGCGGTCGCCTCGCCGAAGCGCCGCGCGCCGGCGCCGTCGAAGTTGAAGCCGATGGCGGTCTGGTTGTTCTGGTCCACCGTGACCTGCGCCCGCGTCAGGTTCTCGCCGGACACCAGCACCCGCTTCTTCACCAGATAGGGGATGCCGTTCTCGTCCGGGATGACCTCCGCGTCAGGCGGCGGGAAGCCGGCGATGGCCTCCTCGACCGAGTTCTCGACATCGACCAGCTGGAAGGTCAGCTGCGCCGTCTTGCCGAGCACGCGTTCCAGCTGGGCCGGATCGCTCTCGCCCGGAGCCTGCACCACGATCCGTTCCGCACCCTGGCGGGTGATCGACGGCTCGCGCGTGCCGAGGCTGTCGATCCGGCGGCGCACCACCTCGATCGACTGGTTCACCGCGCTGGCCGCCATGGAATCCATCGCCTGACGGGTGAAGGCGTAGCGGATGCGGTCCTCGCCCTGACGCAGCACCGTGCGGTCGGCCACCGTCCCGGCGCCCCCGCCCGTAGCCAGCGGACGCATCGCCTCCAGCGCCCGGTCCATGTCCGCCGGATTGGCCAGCGAAACCACCACGCCCGACGCATCCTGCGTCATGTTCGAGATGTCGATCTGAGCCGTCTCCAGCACCGTCCGGGCGTCCTCGCCCAGATTGGTCAGGCGCTTGGCGCGCATGGCCGGCACATCGACTTCAAGCAGCAGATACGAGCCGCCCTGCAGGTCGAGCCCCAGATTGACGCCGCTCTTCGGCAGCCAGCCGGGCATCGCCGCCTTCTGCTCGGCGGTCAGCAGGTTCGGCACGGTGAACAGCACGCCGAAAACGAACGACAGGGCGAGAAGGATGACCTTCCAGCGCGACAGATGGATCATGCGGGCTTCCCCGACCTTTCAGAGCGCCGAGATCAGGCCTTGGTGACTTGCTTGGTATCGTTGGCGGCGACGCCGGTGCGGTCGCGCACCTGGGTGATCATGGCCTTGACGACGCGGACGTTCACGCCCTGGGCGATCTCGACCATGGCCTCGTCGTTCTCGACGCGGGTGACCTTGCCGATCATGCCGTTCGACAGCACCACCGTGTCGCTGCGCTTCAACCCGGCGACCATGTCGCGGTGCGCCTTGGCCTGCTTCATCTGCGGGCGGATCAGCATCATATAGCCCAGCACCCCGATCAGCAGGATCGGCGCGAAATTGATGATCATGGCCATCAGGCTGCCGTCGGTGGGAGTCATCGAACGTTCTCTGGCAACGGGCCCCCCGTGGCGCCCTTGAAAATGAGGCGCGGAACCTAGGGTGCGCCGCTGCACATTGCAACGCGCCGCTCAGCCTTGGCCGCGCCCCTGCGTCAGCGTGGCAACACGCTCAACGGGTCGATCGCCGTCGGCTCGTCGCCGCGCATCCGCCAGGTCTCGAAATGGATCGAGGGCCGCCCGTCGCCGGCGGTCGTGCCGACCGTGCCGATGGCCTGTCCCGCCTGCACGTCGTCGCCGTCGCGCACCGTCGCCGTGCCCAGATGGCCATAGACCGAGCGCCAGCCGTCGCGGTGCACGATCAGCACCGTCAGCCCCTGCCCGGCCAGATCGTCGCCGACATAGCCGACCCGTCCGCCGGCCGCCGCCCGGACCTCGGTCCCCTGCGGCGCGCCGATGTTCACCCCGTTGTTGCGCTCGCCCATGCCTACGGGTCCGAACCGCCGCAGGATGTCGCCCCGCACCGGCCAGTCCAGCGCCACGGTCGTCGAGACGGGCGGCGCAGCGACCGGCGCGGCGGTCGCGGCCGGCTGACGCGCGGGCGGCACGACGGTCGAGGGCGGCGGAGGCGGCGGGGGCGGAACGCCCGCGTCCGGCACATAGACACCCGTCGGCGAGGGCCCGGTCGCATAGGGATCGCCGCCGATATCGACCGCGTCGGCCGGCAGCACGATCCTCTGGCCCGGCGACACATCCGCCCTCGGCCCCAGACTGTTCAGGTCGATCAGCGTCTGCACCGGCGTCTGGAAGCGCCGGCCGATGCCGGAAATCGTGTCGCCCTTCTGGATTTCGTAGGAGGCCCCCGGCGTCACCGCCCCTTCGCTCCGCGCCGGCGGCGGCGGGCTGGAGAAGCCTTCGCTGGCGGGCCCCGCGGCGGCCACGGGCCCCGACGACGGCGCATCGTAGCGGGGCGTCGTGCCCACCGGCGCATCCAGCGCCCCGCCCTCGATCTCGTCGACCGGAGCCGTCGACGGAGGCGGCGCCTCATAGGCCGGATTGGTCGGCCCGCGCACGCCCTCGCCCGTCGGCGCCGGCGCGGCGGCCGTGGTCGGATAGGCCGGCGCGCGCGTAGCCGGCGCGGGTTCGGCATAGATCGAATAGCGCGGCTCGGCCGGATAGCTGGCGCAGGCCGCCATCAGGCTCATCGCCCCCAGCACCACGAGCGCCTTCAGCCCCGTCCTGATCCCGATCATGCGCCCGCTCCTCAACTCGAATCCGCCCCGTCGGACCAGACCCCGCAAACCGCGCCAAAGTTGGGCGCGAAGGTTAACGAGGCGTTGCCGTCTCCGGCCAGCCGCCGAAGTTGATGCTGACCATCACCCGCCGGTTGAGCGGTTCACGGACACCGGCCGGAGTGGGGCGGGCCAGCATGCGGTCGGCTCGGGAGACGATCCGGATCCTTCCGGGATCCATCCCGAGCCTCACCAGCTCTGTCGCCACCGCCTGAGCACGTCGGCCCGCGATTTCATCGCTGAACTCGGCGGCCTCGGCCGTGTCCATGTGCCCCGTAATCGTGACGCGCGGATCGGCTGCGGCTTGGGTGTACTGAATCACCCGGCGAGCCATCACATAGCCGTTCGCCGACAACTCGGTACGACCGTAGTCGAAGTAGTCGAGGAACTCGTTGGCCCACGCCGGCGCCGCGACAGCGATTACCGACACGACCGCTGCGAACATCGTCAGGCTGCGCATCCTCACCCCTCCTTCGCCGTCCCCTCGACCAGCGGCACGAACCGCACCTCCGCCAGGCTCTCCCGCCGGAACGACCCGTCTTCCAGGCTGATGTAGCGGTGCAGCCGTTGCACCGACGACCGCCCGACCGGGCACACCAGTATCCCGCCCGGCTTCAGCTGGTGCAGCAGCTCCGTCGGCTCCCCCGGCGACGCCGCCGTGACCATGATCCGGTCGAACGGCGCCTGCTCCGGCCAGCCCAGCCCGCCGTCGCCGTGTCGGGTGATGACGTTGTCGATCTTCAGTTCCTTCAGCCGCCGCTCGGCCTCGGTCAGCAGGCTGCGGTAGCGCTCGACGGAATAGACGTAACGCGCCAGCCGGCTCAGCACCGCCGCCTGGTATCCGGACCCCGTGCCGATCTCCAGCACCCGATGGCGCGGCTGCACGTCCAGCGCCTGGGTCATCAGCCCGACGATATACGGCTGCGAAATCGTCTGGGCGCAGTCGATCGGCAGGGCCTGATCCTCCCACGCCTGATCGAGGAATTTCTCGTGCACGAAGACGGCCCGGTCAATCGATTCCATCGCCGTCAGCACCTTGGGATCGGTCACCCCCTGCTGCCGCAGCCCAAGGATCAGCCGCCCCGCCCGATCGTCGTTGAGCTTCATCCCGCCGCCACCGCTTTCGGCGGCGCCCCGCCCAGCACGCCCTTGAGGTCGTGCACGCTCGGCATGTGCGTCAGATCGATGTGCAGCGGCGTGACGGAGATCTTGCCCTCGTCCATGGCCCGCAGGTCGGTTCCCGCCGCATGCTCCTGTTTCGCCCCGCGGAAGCTCATCCAGTAATAGTCCCGGCCCCGCAGGTCGGTCCGCCGCACCGCATGCATCTCGCCGATGTCGCGGAAGCCCTGCCGCGTCACCTCGACCACGGCCACATCCTCGGGCGAGCGGGCCGGGAAGTTCAGGTTCATCACCACGCCGGGCTGCCACGGCTGCTCCAGCAGCCGCGCGATGATGGCGGGGGCGAAGGCCTCCGCCGTCTCCCAGTGCGCCGTCACCGTATCGTGGAACCGCTCCAGCGACTGGCTCAGGGCGATGGAGCGGATGCCGAACGCCATCCCCTGCAGCGCCCCCGCGACTGTCCCGGAATAGGAGCAGTCCTCGCCGACGTTATGCCCGCGATTGACCCCCGACAGCACCAGATCGGGCCGCTCCGGCATCAGGTCGTTGACCGCCAGCACCACGCAGTCGGTCGGCGTCCCGGTCACGGCGAACCGCTTCTCGCCGATCCGGTTGACCCGCAGCGGCTCGGTCAGGGTGATCCCCCGCCCCTTGCCGGACTGTTCGACAGCCGGCGCGCACACCCAGATGTCGTCCGACAGCGTCCGGGCGATCCGTTCCAGGCACTCCAGACCCTCGGCCTCGATCCCGTCGTCGTTGGTCAGGAGAATGCGCATTCGGCTCCGATCGGATTGGGACGTGTCAGTTCGCGGGCCGGATGTCGTCGGCCAGGATCACGAAGGCGCCGCCGCAGTCGTTGCGGATGGACGATCCCTCATGCTCGATCCGGGCGCCGGGCAGGCTCGCCGACCAGGCCGCCGTGCGCCCGGTGATGATCACTTCCTGACCGCCGAGGTCCCGCGCCGCCTGACGCATCTCGTCACGCGACGCCGCGCCCGACACGCAGGGCCGCGAGAACGGCTGCAGCACCTGATCGTGGTCGGCGTACAGCTGGAACTCCTCGCCGGTGAACCGCACCCAGCCGGTGAAGCTCGTGCCGGACGGATCGAAGCCGCCGCTCGCCGGCGTCGAGGCGCAGGCGGTCAGGGTCAGGATCAGCGTGGAGGCGGACAGGACGGCGAAAGCTTTGCTCTTCATGGAACTCGGGCTCCGACATGGGTGACGCCGCCCATGTAGGGCAGCAATGCGTCCGGAACGGCGATGCGGCCGTCCGGCTCCTGATAGTTCTCCATGATGGCGACAAGCGTGCGACCAACCGCAAGCCCGCTGCCGTTCAGCGTGTGCACGAACTCGGTCTTCTTCTCCCCGGCCCGCTTGAAGCGCGCGTCCATCCGCCGGGCCTGGAAGTCCCCGCAGTTGGAGCAGGAACTGATCTCGCGATAGGTCCCCTGCGACGGCAGCCACACCTCCAGATCGAAGGTCTTCCGCGCCGAAAAGCCCATGTCGCCCTTGCACAGCAGCATCCGGCGATACGGCAGCCCCAGCCGCTCCAGCACCGTCTCGGCGCAGCGCACCATACGCTCGTGCTCGGCCTCGCTGTCCTCGGGCTGGGTGATGGAGACCAGCTCGACCTTGTGGAACTGATGCTGCCGGATCAACCCCCGGGTGTCACGACCGGCGGACCCCGCTTCGGCCCGGAAACACGGCGTCAGGGCGGTGAGCCGCATCGGCTCGGCGATCTGCTCCTCCGGCAGGATCTGCTCCCGGACGAGGTTGGTCAGGGAGACTTCGGCGGTGGGGATGAGGAGATGCTCGCCGACCCGGAACAGATCCTCTTCGAACTTCGGCAACTGCCCCGTCCCGAACATCGCCTCGTCGCGGACCAGATACGGCGGATTGACCTCCAGATAGCCGTGCTCGACCGTCTGCACGTCCAGCATGAACTGGCCCACGGCCCGTTCCAGCCGCGCCAGCCCGCCCTTCAGCACCGCAAACCGCGCGCCGCTCATCCGCGCCGCCGCCTCGAAGTCCAGCAGCCCAAGCGCCTCGCCCAGATCGGCGTGATCCTTGGCCGGCCCGCCCTCGCGCGGCGTCCCCCAGCGCGAAACCTCGACGTTCCCCGCTTCGTCCTCGCCCTCCGGCACATCGTCTGCAGCGAGGTTCTTCTGCGCCGCCAGCAGGTCGCGCAGCGCCTTGCCCGCCTCGGCCTCGACGGCTTCCTGCGCCGCGATCTCGCCCTTCAGGCTCTCGACCTCGGCCTTCAGCCGGTCGGCCTCGGCCCTGTCCTTCTTCGCCATGGCCGCGCCGATCAGCTTCGACGCCGCGTTGCGCTTCGCCAGCGCCTCCTGCCCCGCCGTCTGCGCGGCCCGCAACGTGCGGTCCAGCTCCAGCGCCCGGTCGACGACCGCCTGCGCATCCTCCACTCCACGCGACGACCAGCCGCTCACGAAGGCGGCGGGATTGTCACGGATGGCGCGGATGTCGTGCATGATCGGTCTCGTCGGGAGGAAGCGATGCTCTAGCCCCCACAGGGGATTCCGCCAACCCGGGTGGATGTTCCCCGGGCGCGCATCGCTTGCGCAGGCGGCTTCCTTCTCCCCTTGAGGGAGAAGGTGGCCCGCGCAGCGGGTCGGATGAGGGGTGAAACACCCATGCATCCCGGCCAGCCGCCAACCTTCCAGGCCGTCGGACGCGGACACAGCCCCCTCATCCGGGCCTCCGGCCCACCTTCTCCCTCAAGGGGAGAAGGACGCCCGTGACGCTGTGTTGACAATCCGCGTTTCTATAGTCGGATAGCGCCGCCAAACCCCCGCGACTTCAACGACATCGGCTTTTCCCAACCCGATCTTCTGCGCACGCTATCCCGCTGCCGTATAATGCTGGCGTTCGCTTCCGCTCGCCGATCTTTGACAATCCAGCCCCAGCCGCGCCGCAGCAGGCGCCGACTTCTTCAAACGCACGCTTCGCACTCTGCGAACGCAGCGCACTCAACGGACTCTACGCACTCTACGGACACTTCGGACGCAGTTTTTCCAAATTATACCCGGATAAAACCCGCCTAGATCAGCCCGGCCATCGGCGAGCTGGCGCTCGCATACATCCGTCGCGGCATCCGCCCCGCCAGATAGGCCTCCCGGCCCGCGATCACCGCATGCTTCATGGCGCTCGCCATCAGGATCGGGTCCTTCGCCCCCGCGATGGCCGTGTTCATCAGCACCGCATCGCAGCCCAGCTCCATGGCGATGGTCGCGTCCGAGGCGGTGCCCACCCCCGCATCGACCAGGACCGGCACCTTGGCCTGTTCGACGATCAGCCGGATGTTGACCCGGTTCTGGATGCCGAGGCCCGAGCCGATCGGCGCCGCCGCTGGCATGATGGCCGCGGCCCCGGCGTCCTCCAGCCGCTTCGCCATCGTCACGTCGTCCGTGCAATAGACCATGACGTCGAAGCCGTCCTTGACCAGCAGGTCCAGCGCCCGCAGCGTCTCGATCATGTCCGGATACAGGTGCGCCGTGTCCGACAGCACCTCCAGCTTGACCAGGCCCCAGCCGCCCGCTTCCCGCGCCAGCCGCAGCGTCCTGACCGCGTCCTCGCCGGTGAAACAGCCGGCCGTATTGGGCAGGAAGGTGAACCGGTCCGGCTTCACATGGTCGACCAGCATCGGCTGCGACGGATCGCTCAGGTTCACCCGGCGCAGAGCCACGGTGACGATCTCCGCTCCCGCGGCCTCGGCCGCCGCCGCGTTCTGCGCATAGTCCGCGTATTTGCCGGTGCCGACGATCAGCCGGCTCGAGAAGGTCCGTCCTGCGACGGTCCAGGTGTCCTGAGGCGTGGTCATGGCCGCTCTCTAGCCCCTGCGAGCGCCGGGGCGAAGAGGCGAAGCCGCCTCCACACCCGTTCGCCCGCACTTTTCGTTTCGGGCGCCTCGACGGTGCGACGGACCCGCGTTACGGCTCGGCGTCCGACCCAATGCAACTCGGGGGCGGACGGGGGACGCGCCTTGACCATCTCGAAGATCTTCGGCGACCGGCGCCATGCCTGGGCCTTCTGGCTCGGCTGTCTCGTCGTGACCGTCGGCGTGGGCCTCCACCTGCCCATGTACTGGATGGGCCGGGACATGGGCTTCCACCTCTCCGGCATGGCCATGGACGCCGGCATGATGTGGGGCATGGCCCTGATCGTCGGCGGCATCGCCCTCACCGCCTTCGGCCTCCTGCCCGCCCACAGGGGCGACCAGACCGCCCTCGTGGTGCTCGCCCCGCCCGAGGACGCCCCCCTGACCCGCGCCCACTGGGCCATGTGCGGCCTGCTGGCGCTGGCCCTGATCATCGACATCATGAAGCCCGCCAGCCTCGGCTTCGTCACCCCCGGCATGCGCGAGGAATACGGACTAACGAAAGCCGCCGTGGCCATCCTGCCCTTCGCCGCGCTCAGCGGCACCGTGGTCGGCTCCTTCGTCTGGGGCTGGCTGGCCGACATCTACGGCCGCCGCGCCTCGATCCTGCTGTCGTCCGTCATGTTCGTCGGCACCTCGATCTGCGGCGCCATGCCCGACTTCTGGTGGAACGTCGGCATGTGCTTCCTGATGGGCGCGGCCGCCGGCGGCATGCTCCCCGTCGCCTACGCCCTGCTGGCCGAGATCATGCCGACGAAGCACCGCGGCTGGGCCCTCGTCCTGGTCGGCGGCGTCGGCGCCGTCGGCGGCTATTTCGCCGCCAGCTCGCTCTCCGCCTGGCTTCAGCCCGACTGGGGCTGGCGCATCATGTGGTTCCTGAACCTGCCCACCGGCCTGATCCTGATCGCCCTCAGCCCCCTGCTCCCCGAATCGGCCCGCTTCCTCCAGCACGTCGGCCGCGGCGAGGAAGCCCGCGCCATGCTCGCCCGCTTCGGCGCCCGCGTGCAGGCCGTCGCCGCCGTCGCCGCCGTCGAGGAAAGCCACTCCCACCTGCCCCCGGTGGACCGCCGCCACCTCGCCATCACCATCGCCCTGACCCTCGCCGCCCTCGCCTGGGGGCTCGTCAACTTCGGCATCCTGCTCTGGCTGCCCAGCGCCCTCGTGGCCGAGGGCCGCAGCGTCGAGGCCGCCTCGGCCCTGATCGCCAGATCCACGATCATCGCCGCCCCCACCATCCTGCTGTCGGTCTGGCTCTACAGCGCCTGGAGCACCCGCGGCGCCCTGGCCCTGATGCTCGGCGTCACCGCCGCGGGCCTGTTCGGCCTCCTGCTGCGCGGCATGGGCGTCGCCTTCCTCGCCGACCCCGTCATCGCCCTGGCCCTGCTGATCGTCGGCTCCAGCGGCGTGATCGCGATCATCCTGCCCTACACGGCCGAGAACTACCCCCTGCGCATCCGCGGCCGCGCCACCGGCTGGATCGCCGGCTGCAGCAAGCTCGGCGGCCTTATGGCGCAGGGCCTCAGCGTCCTCGGCGCCGCGCCCCCGCTGGCCGCCGCCGCCGCCGTGGTCGGCGGCGTCGCCGTGCTGGCTCTCAGTCTGATCGCCTTCCTCGGCCGCGAGACCCGCGGCCGCGACCTCCGCGACCTCGAGGATCAGCCGCCGCCCACGAACTGAACCACCTCGATCCGGTCCCCGTCGGTGATGGCCGTCGCCCCATGCAGCGACCGCGGCACGATCTCCAGATTGCGCTCCACCGCCACCTTGCGGACGTCCAGCCCCAGTTCCTCGACCAGCGCCAGAACCGTGTCCGCCGCCACGTCCCGCGGCTCGCCATTGACCTGAATACGCATGCCGTTACGTCAATCTTCTGGGGCGGGCGGTTTGATTACCGTCACGCCTCGGCTAAAAGGCCGCTCCGAATCCGCGCGGCCGGATGTCATAACCTCGAGCGAATGCCCGAAACCTCCGTCCTCTACGTCCTGAATGGCCCGAACCTCAACCTGCTTGGGGTCCGCGAGCCCGACATCTACGGCCGCGAGACGCTGGCCGACGTGCAGGCGCTGTGCGAACGGGCCGCCGATGGCGCCTCGGTCGTCTTCCGCCAGACCAATCACGAGGGCGAACTGATCGACTGGATCCATGAGGCCCGCGAGAAAGCCTCCGCACTGGTGATCAACCCCGCCGGCTACGGCCACACCTCTGTCGCCCTCCTCGATGCCCTCAAGACGCTGACGATCCCCATCGTCGAGTGCCATCTGTCCAACCCCGCGGCGCGCGAGCGCTTCCGCCACCGCTCCTATGTTTCGCCGGTCGCCGCCGGCGTGGTTTCGGGCTTCGGCCCGTTCAGCTACGAACTGGCCGTCAAGGCCGCTCTCCGGCTGGTGCAGGAACGCCGCACCGCCGCCGACCGTTCGGTTTAGAAGGTAACAAGAGGCTCCCATGGCCGATTCCAAGACGTCCGCGCCCAAGCTCAAGAACGAGTCCGAGATCGACACCACGCTGGTCCGCCAGCTGGCCGACATCCTCAACGACACCTCCCTGACCGAGATCGAGGTCGAGCGCGGCGAGCTCCGCATCCGCGTGGCGCGCGAGATCGTCGCCGCTCCGGTCATGCAATACGCCGCGGCCCCGGCTGCGCAGGCCGCCCCCGCCGCAGCGCCTGCCGCCGCCCCGGCCGCCATGCCGTCCGATCCCGCCACCATCGTCGCCAAATCCGGCGAAGAGGTGAAGTCGCCGATGGTCGGCACCGCCTATCTGCAGGCCTCGCCCGAGGCTCCGCCGTTCATCGCGCCGGGCGACAAGGTCAAGAAGGGCCAGACCCTGCTGATCGTCGAGGCCATGAAGACGATGAACCCGATCCAGTCCCCCCGCGACGGCGTCGTGAAGGAAGTTCTGGTCGGCGACGCCCAGCCGGTCGAGTTCGGCGAGCCCCTCGTCCTGCTCGAGGCGTAAGCCATGTTCACCAAGGTTCTCATCGCCAACCGCGGCGAAATCGCCCTGCGGATTCACCGCGCCTGCAAGGAGATGGGCATCTCCACCGTCGCCGTGCACTCCGAGGCCGACCGTGGCGCCATGTGGGTCCGTCTGGCCGACGAGAGCGTCTGCATCGGCCCCGCCCCGGCCGCGAAGTCCTACCTGAACATTCCCTCGATCATCGCGGCCGCCGAGATCACGGGCGCCCAAGCCATTCACCCCGGCTACGGCTTCCTGTCCGAGAACGCCCGCTTCGCCGAGATCGTCGAAGCGCACGGCATGACGTTCATCGGGCCCAAGCCCGAGCACATCCGCATCATGGGCGACAAGATCACCGCCAAACAGACGGTGATGGACGCCGGCATCCCGGTCGTCCCCGGCTCGAAAGGCGAAGTCGAGACGGTCGACGCAGCCATCAAGGCCTCGAAGTCGATCGGCTTCCCCCTGATCGTCAAGGCCGCCGCCGGCGGCGGCGGTCGCGGCATGAAGGTCGCCCTGACCGCCGATGATCTCGTCGAAGCCGTTCAGACGGCCCAGTCCGAGGCCCTTGCGGCGTTTGGCAACGGGGCAGTCTACATGGAACGCTACCTCCAGAAGCCGCGCCACATCGAACTGCAGGTCATCGCCGACAGCCACGGCAACGTGGTCCACCTCGGCGAACGCGACTGCTCGCTGCAGCGCCGCCACCAGAAGGTGCTGGAAGAGGCTCCCTCGCCCGCCCTCTCCGCCGTCGAACGCGCCGCCATCGGCCGCACCGTCAACGAGGCCATCGGCAAGATCGGCTATCTCGGCGTCGGCACCATCGAGTTCCTCTGGGAAGACGGGGAGTTCTTCTTCATCGAGATGAACACCCGCCTGCAGGTCGAGCATCCGGTGACGGAGATGATCACGGGCGTCGATCTGGTGCGGGAGCAGATCCGCATCGCCGCCGGCCTGCCGCTGTCGTTCACCCAGGACGACGTGCATTTCGAGGGCCACGCCATCGAGTGCCGGATCAACGCCGAGAACGCCGAGACCTTCACCCCGTCGCCGGGCACGATCACCGACTTTCACGCCCCGGGCGGCCTGGGCGTCCGGCTGGATAGCGCCATCTACGCCGGCTATTCGATCCCGCCGTATTACGACAGCCTGATCGGCAAGCTGATCGTCCACGGCCGCGACCGCGAAGAGTGCATCGCCCGCCTCAGGCGCAGCCTGAACGAGATGGTCGTCGGCGGCATCGACACCACCATCCCCCTGTTCCAGAAGCTGCTGCAGGAACCGGACATCCTGTCCGGCGACTACGACATCCACTGGCTCGAGCAGTGGGCCAAGCGCCAGAAGGGCGACGCCTAGACCCGGTGGACGAACCCGGCTTCAGCGCCAGCGGCCCATTCGGCGGTTTCGGCCCCGACGAACTGCTGAACTGCTACGCCACCGGCGTCTTCCCTATGGGCGAGGCCCGCGACGATCCCCGCGTCTTTCTGGTCGAACCGGAACAGCGCGGGGTCATCCCCTTGGACGGTTTCCGGGTCCCGACCCGTCTGCGCCGCACGGTACGAAGCGACGCCTTCGAGGTCCGGGTCGACACTGCGTTTGACGCGGTGCTCGACGCCTGCGCGGCTCCGGCTCCCGGCCGCGAGGACAGCTGGATCAACGCCCCAATCCGCCGCCTTTACGTCGAGCTCAATGCCCGCGGCCACGCCCATTCGGTCGAGTGCTGGCGCGAAGACCGCCTCGTCGGCGGCCTGTACGGCGTCACCCTCGGCGGAGCCTTCTTCGGCGAGAGCATGTTCAGCCGCGAGCGCGACGCGTCCAAGGTCGCGCTGGTGCATCTGGTCGCACGGCTGAAGAAGGGAGGCTGGCGTCTGCTCGACGCCCAGTTCCTGACCGCGCATCTGAGCCAGTTTGGTGCGGTGGAGACCCCGCAGGCGGCCTATCTGAAGCTGCTCAAGGCGGCGCGGTCACAGCGGCCGAACACCCGGGCCCTGTTCGAGCCGATGACCGGGCCCGAAGCGGTGTTCTACGCCTTGCAGCCCACGATCCAGGCGTCATAGATCGGGTGCTGCAGCCCGCTGACGGCGGGGGCGGAGGCGAACATCCAGCCGCGGAAGATCTGGCGCGGCTCGCTCGCTTGCAGGACTCCGCGCGGCTGCAGGCTGACTTCCAGATAGGCGATCGAATCCTCGACCAGTTCGTCGGGAGCCGAGACCTCGCAGGCGCGTGCGGTGAAGATCAGAGTCTTCTGGAACCGGACCGGCCGACCGCCGACCTCGACCTCGAACCGCATCGTCTCCGCCGTAACCTTGTCGACGGCCTCGACGATCGCGACCCGGCGACGCTGACGGCGACCCGGGGTCGCAGGGATCGCGGCGACCGGCGCCGCCTTTTCCTCGGCCTTGGCGTCGGCGTCCTCGTCAGCATCGGCGTCTGCATCCGCGCCGTCTTCAGCGATGACCACGACTGGAGCCGGTGGTGTGATCGCGATGGGTGCGGCGGGCGCAGGAGCGGCTTCGGGCGCCGGCTCCTGAGGCACCGGCGGCGTTGGCTGGCGGTTCAGGTCAGCCGTCGGATTCTGGACGGGCTGGGCGTCCTGCGGCAGGTCGTTCAGCGCCGACGCGACGACCGCGCCCGACACCAGCAACGCCAAGGCCGTCACGCTTCCGAGAATCGCGCCCTTGCGGTTCATTCGGGACGCCATGCCTCATAGTCGCCAGTCGCGGCCGGTCGCTGTCCTTCCGCGGCGAGCGAGCCCTGCGGACGCCAGGCCATCGGCGTGCCGCTCAGGTTCGGGAGGTGATCCTTTTCCCAGGCGCGGCGCGGCAGCGGATGTTCGGTCGGCGGCTCGTCGTAGGTGTAGTGCAACCAGCCGTGCCAGTCGGGCGGCACCTTCGAGGCGTCTGCGTAGCCGTTATAGGTCACCCAGCGTCGACGGCGGCCGTCATAGCTCGTTGTGTCGCGGGACTGGTAATACCGGTTGCCGAACTCGTCCGTGCCGACCGGCTCGCCGCGCTTGGCGATCGTGAACAAGGTCCCGATGGTCGCGCCGCTGGTCCAGCCGAAGATCTTGCCTAGCACGTTGGGAATCCACTCAGTCGGGTCGCAGCGAGAGGCTGCGACGTCGGCGCAATCATAGAAACCTCGATGCGCTCCGTCCAGCGCAACCCATCCGGCCGCGCACTCAACATCTTGGGGGTAAGATCGCGCCGGCACGCCAGATTTATTGCGGATGTGGCGACAGGCGCTAGCATCGTCCCAGCTCCGTCGAGACCGTCGCATGCGCCCGCCGTTCCGCTTCGCCCTGCCTGCCGCCGTCGCCCGCCGTCCCCGGCGCGAGATCGAACGCCCGGATCGGGTGGTCATTGTCCGAGCACCAGACTGCTGGCCCGACGTTCAGGCCGAGGCGTGGCTGGACTGGGCGGAGGCGAACGGTTTCGATCTCGGCCTCGACGATCCTCTGTCCGACGCCGTCGCCGGTTACGCTGCACGCCTGAACCTGACAGGGGCCGCCGCTGACGAGTTCGCCGCCACGCTCTTGCTCGGCCTCGCGACCCCGGCCACTCCGCTGGCCTTGGCCGCTGATCCCATGGATTTGTCCGATCCCGCGGCCGTTCGTGAACTGCGCGCCGAGGCCGCCCGGCGGCGTTCTCTCCGGCTTGCCGCCGGCGCGGTCGAATCTGCCGCCGCCGCTCTTCAGGCCGTCGCCGATGCGGTCAGTCGCTGCGAAGGCTCCGCCGGCGACTGCGCCGACCCGGCGCGGAACCCCGCCCTTGCCCGCGCGGCCATCGCCGCCCGCCGCTCGGGCGCGGCCGACGTCGACATCCTGAGAGCTATGTCGGGAGAGGCTGCCGAGGTGGCGCCTCTTCCCCAAACCTGCCTCCCGCTGCTGGTCGCTATCGGCGAGCGCGATCTGGTCGCTTCCGGAGCCCCGGTCGCCCAGGTCGCCGCCGAAGGAGGGCTGGACGGCGATCTGATCCTGACCTTCGACGTCGAGACGGCGGATGCGCTTGCGGACGCCGCGAATGCGCCTGGGGTCCTGCTGTCCCTGCCCGCGATCCATGCCCTGGCCGGCGACCAGTTCGGCGCGGCCCTGTCCGCCCTTGTTGCGCTGTGGTCGAAAGCCTTCCCAGGCGCCCGGCTCGTCGTGGGCCTCGGAGGTCTCGCGGACCTGGCGGTCGCGGGCGATTTCGAGGAGGCGGAAGCGCTGGCCGCCGACCTTGCGGAGCTTGTGGCGGCCGAAGGGGCCGTCGCCGGTCTGTTCGTGAACGACCCTGAGGCCGAGTTGCGGCTCGGCCTGACGCCGCTCACCGCGGCCGACGTTTTTGAGACAGGCGACGGCACCGTCGACCGACGCCTGAGGCCGTCTCTGGCCAAGGCGATCGCGACCGCTGGCGGAGATGTCGAAGCGGCGGAGCGCCACCTGCTGGGGAGGCGAACCCTCGCGGGCGCGCGCGGGATCGATCACGCCGCCCTTCGTGCGTGCGGCTTGACCGACATCGAACTCGAAGGCGTCGAAATGGCGCTGGCGCAGGTCGAATGTCTTGATGATGTCTTCCGCGCGCCGGTGCTGGATGCCGGCTTCATCCGGGATGTCCTCGGCATGCAGGGCGACGAGCAGGGCGGGTTGCTGATCCGTCTTGGCTTCACGCCTGAAGCCATCGCGGAGGCCGAGGCAGATGCGTTCGGTCATGGCGATCTGACGAACTGGTCCGGGGCGCCGGCGGCCCTGCAACCCATCCTGTCGGACCTCGTCGCCTTCGAAACCAGACTGCGAGAAGCGCTCCAGCCCTTCAGTCCCGCGCCGGATGTGGCTCCCCTCGAGCTGGACTGGCGCGCTGCGGTCGCCCAAGGCGTCCGGCGTCTAGGCGACGCTGCGCGGGACGGGCATCGCGCGGTGCGCCTGATTCGAGGGGCGGCGCCGGCGGGACGGTTCCTCGATCTGCGGGAACCTGAAGCCCCTCGCGAGCGGCAGAGAGAGCCCGAGGTCCGCGCCGTGGAGCGCGTGGTGGAGAAGGTCGTCGAGCGCGAACGCACCCGCCGCAAACTGCCGGATCGCCGCAAGGGCTATATCCAGAAGGCCGCCGTGGGCGGGCACAAGGTCTACATCCACACCGGCGAGTACGACGACGGCGAGCTCGGCGAAATCTTTATCGACATGCACAAGGAAGGCGCCGCCTTCCGCTCGCTGATGAACAATTTCGCCATCGCGATCTCGATCGGGCTGCAATACGGCGTGCCGCTGGAGGAGTTCGTCGACGCCTTCGTCTTCACGCGGTTCGAGCCCGCGGGGCGGGTCACGGGTAACGATTCGATTCGGTCGGCGACGTCGATACTCGACTACATTTTCCGCGAACTGGGCGTCTCCTATCTGGACCGTCACGAGCTGGCCAATGCGGACGCGGAGGGCCTGAACGCCGACGGGCTTGGGGGCGGCGACGGCGAGGAGCTGGAGGCTGTCCCGGCCACCCGCTTCATCTCAAAGGGCTTTGCCCGTGGAGCCGCGCCGGACAATCTGGTCGTGCTGCCGTTCGGACAGAAGCGCGAGGCCCCAGCCACGCCGGCCGTGGCCGCGAACGAAGCGACTGCCTGTCCGGCCTGCGGCGACTTCTCGCTCCAGCAGCGCGGTGGAGGCTGGATCTGCGACACCTGCGGGGCCGCGCCGTCCATGCAGGGATAATCAACGATTGCGGTTCACTATGGCGCCCGACTTGCATCTCCGGGTGCGAGACACGGAGCCCGTCATGAAGCCGATCATCGTCGCCATCCTCGCCCTGACCGCAGCCGCGGTCGCCCTGCCCGCGTCGGCTCAGAACGCCGGGCAGATCGCCCGCGTGCGTGGCGGCGCCAGTTGCGCGGGCTGCAACCTGTTCCAGGGCGACTTCTCGGGTCTCGAAGCCCGGGGGCTGAACCTGAGCGGCGCCAGACTGCGGCAGGCGACGCTGAGCCTCAGCGTGATGAACCGGACGCGATTCTCGAACTCGGACCTGCGGGACGTCGACGCCTACGGCGGCGTGTTCTCCAGCTCCAGTTTCGCCGGTGCGAACCTCACCAACGCCAACTTCGTCGGCGCCTATCTGGATGGGGCGAACTTCAGCGGAGCAACGCTGAGCGGGGCGAATTTCGCGGGAGCGTCGCTGGAGCGCGCCACTGGTCTGACGCAAAGCCGTCTGAACCAAGCCTGCGGCGACGAGGCGACGCAGCTTCCTCCGGGGCTCAGTATCCCGCACTGCTAAGGTCGACGCGAAGCCATTGACCTTACCGCGATTTAAGTAGGGCTCGGCGGACTTTGAAGGCAAAAGCAGGGTGTGACCCAGAACGCCTCGCCTCTGATCCGCCGCCTCACCACCGCCAGCCTGGCCGCCGGCGCCGCCATGGCGGCCCTGATCACGACCCCGGCCGCCGCGGAGATCCGTCTGCAACTCGGCCTCCAGGACCGCGACGTCGCCCGGATGGTGTCGCTGGGCGGATCCTGCAACCGCTGCGAGCTGTCCGGACGCGATCTGACGGGCGCGGCCTTCCATGGCGCCAGCTTCATCAACGCCACTCTGGTCGGGGCCGACCTGCGCGGATCGGAGCTGATGGGCTCCAACTTCTCGGGCAGCGACTTCAGCCGGGCCGATCTCGACGGCGCCACTCTGGTCGGTGCGAACTTCACCGGCGCGAACTTCTCCAACGCCAGCCTGTCCGGCGTCGACGCCTCGGGCGCCACGCTGGTGCGCACGCGGTTCTCCAACGCCGACCTGTCCGGCGCCCAGTTGACCAGCGTCAACATGAACGGCGCGGTTCTCGGCGGCGCGGACATGAGCAACGCCGAGATGGTCGCCATGACGCTGGCCAACGTCAGCGCGCGCGGCACGGACTTTTCCGGTTCGGAAATCAGCATGTCGAACCTGTCGAACGGCGACTTCCGCGGCTCCGACTTCTCGAACACGACCTTGAACGGCGCGCGTCTGACCGGCGGGGCGTTCATCGGGGCGGACTTCGAAGACGCCGAGATGAACCGGACTGACATTCGCGGCGCAGACCTGTCGCGCGCCCGCAATCTGACGCAGGAGCAGGTCGGACGGGCCTGCGGCGACGCCAACACCCGCCTGCCCGGCAATCTGACCGCCCGGGTCTGCCGCGGCATCAGCAGCGTCCGCGTCGTGCCCGCGCCGCCGAGGCCGCCGGCTCCGCCCGTGCCGCCACGGACTCGCAATCTGGTGGTCGCCAGCAGCCGTTGATCGAAGGCCCCGCGCATCTGCCGGGGCCTTCTTCATCTCAGCCCTTCAGCGGCAGGGCGGGGCGGATGTGCAGTTCCTTGTACTGCTTCTCCTGAGCCTCGGCCGGCGCGCTCATCAGCAGATCCTGCCCCTGCTGGTTCAGCGGGAAGGCGATGACTTCGCGGATGGCGACCTGGTTGGCCAGCAACATGACGATGCGGTCGATGCCGGGAGCCAGACCGCCGTGCGGGGGCGCGCCGTAACGGAAGGCGTTGAGCATGCCGCCGAACTGGTCCTCGACGACCGAGGCGTCGTAGCCGGCGATCTCGAACGCCTTGAGCATGATCTCGGCCTTGTGGTTCCGGATCGCGCCCGAGCACAGTTCGTAGCCGTTGCAGACGATGTCGTACTGGTAGGCGAGGATATCGAGCGGGTCCTTCGTTTCCAGCGCTTCCAGCTCGCCCTGCGGCATGGAGAAGGGGTTGTGCGAGAAGTCGACCTTCTTCTCTTCCTCGGACCATTCGAACATCGGGAAGTCGACGATCCAGCAGAAGCGGAATTCGTCGTCCGAGATCAGGTTCAGGTCCTGACCCAGCTTGATGCGGGCGTTGGCGGCGAATTTCGAGAACACGGCCGGGTCGCCGGCGGCGAAGAAGGCCGCGTCGCCCTGCCCCATGCCCAGCGCCTTCATCAGGCCGGCGGTGGCGTCCTCGCCGAGGTTCTTGGCGATGGGACCGCCCCAGGCGTTGTTGTCGTCCGACCAGAAGATGTAGCCGAGGCCCGGCTGGCCCTCGCCCTGGGCCCAGGAGTTCATGCGGTCGCAGAAGGCGCGCGAGCCGCCCTTGGGCGCGGGGATGCCCCACACTGCGTTCTTCGCGTCGGCGCCTAGGATCTTGTTGAACAGGCCGAAGCCACCGTCGCGGAAGTGGTCGGATACGTCCTGCATCTCGATCGGGTTGCGCAGGTCGGGTTTGTCGGTGCCGTATTTGGCGATCGAGTCCCGGTAGGGGATGCGGACGAACGGATAGGGATCGACCTTCTTGCCGTCGGCGAACTCCTCGAACACGCCGTGCATGACGGGCTCGATGGCGGCGAAGACGTCTTCCTGGGTGACGAAGCTCATCTCGACGTCGAGCTGGTAGAATTCCAGCGAGCGATCGGCGCGCAGGTCCTCGTCGCGGAAGCAGGGCGCGATCTGGAAATAGCGGTCGAAGCCCGAGACCATCAGAAGCTGCTTGAACTGCTGCGGCGCCTGCGGGAGGGCGTAGAATTTGCCCGGGTGCAGGCGCGACGGGACGAGGAAGTCGCGGGCGCCTTCCGGCGACGAGGCCGTCAGGATCGGGGTCTGGTACTCGAGGAAGCCTTGGTCGACCATGCGGCGGCGGATCGAATGGATCACCTTCGAGCGCAGAACGATGTTCTTGTGCAGGGTCTCGCGGCGCAGGTCGAGATAGCGGTGCTTGAGGCGAATTTCCTCGGGGTATTCCGGCTCGCCGAAGACCGGCAGCGGCAGTTCGGCGGCCTCGGACAGCACCTCGACGCCGGCGACGCGGATCTCGATCTCGCCGGTCGGCAGGTTCGGGTTCACCACCGAGGCCTCGCGGGCGACGACCTCGCCGTCGATGCGGATGACGCTCTCGGCGCGCAGGCGCTCGACGGCCTCGAAGCCGGGCGTCTCCGGATGCAGCACCAGTTGGGTCAGGCCGTAGTGGTCGCGCAGGTCTACGAACAGCAGACCGCCGTGATCGCGCTTGCGATGCACCCAGCCGGACAGACGGACATTCGATCCGGCGTCAGCCAGACGGAGGGCGCCGCAGGTGTGGGAGCGGTAGGCGTGCATGATCGGTTCGTCTTGGAATACGGGCCGGGGAGGCCTCAAATCGGGAGGCCGGAAGGGCGCATTATCGCCCTCGAAAGTCAAGGTTCACCGGCTCGGGATGCACGGGATGACAGGGTTGGGCCCAAAAAATGCGAACCCGCCCATTTCATGATGTCAAAGACCGCCGCCTGAACACCCCTGTACAGTAGCAGCCGGCCACGTCAGCTTCGGTCGTAGACGGCTCGTTGCCCGGAACGGCGAACCTATGCCCTTGGACAGGCTGACGATTCTCGGCGAACCGATGGGACCAGCGCGACAGGGTCGCGTCCGGCCGGGCGCAGGGAGTGCGGACGGCAGAACCGTAGCCGGGTGTTCGGAATGGCAGCTGTTGGCCGGGATGACAGGGTACGGGAGTGTCGGGATGGCAGGGTTCCCGGCGTCCACAGATGAGGCGGCTTGTCCACGGTCAGGGACGGAACCGCGCCGTTCATCTGCTATGATGAATGCAATGACCACCCGCCCCTCGCCTCCCGACCAGATGCGTCTTCCGCTGCAACGCGACCTGCCCGAGGGCGCGGAAGGCTTCGTGGTCTCGGACTGCAACGGCGCGGCGCACGAGGCGCTGGCGGACTGGCCCAATCTGATCGGCGGGGTGATGGCGGTGTGCGGGCCCGCCGGGAGCGGCAAGAGCCGGCTGGCGCAGATCTGGACGGAACGGGTCGGGGCCGTGGCCCTGCACGGGGCCGAGGCGGCGCTGATCGACCCGCTTGAACTGGAGGGGCGTCCGGTGCTGCTGGACGACGCCATGGAAGCGGACGACGAGACCCTGTTCCACCTGATCAATCTGGCGCAGTCGCCGGGCGGGGCGCTGCTTCTGGTCGCCCGCGAGCCGCCGTCGGCCTGGGAAGCCGCCCTGCCCGATCTGCGCTCGCGTCTGGACGCGGCCGTCAGCGTCCCGGTCGAGGCGCCCGACGATGCGGTGCTGGCGGCCATGCTGGAAGCCCGCTTCGCCGAGCGCGGCATCCGTCCGGCCAAGGACGTGATCCCCTATCTGCTGCGGCGCATCGACCGTTCGGCGGCCGCGGCGGCGGCGATCGTCGCGCGCCTCGACGCCATGCACCGGCCCGTGACCCGTGCGCTCGCGCGAGCGGTTCTCGAAGGCGGCGAGGAAAGCGGTGAGCTGTTCGGTTAGCGGCTTCGGCTGCAGCTACGGCTGCGCAGCTTGACTGAGTGCCGTAAATCGGACCTGCCAAATGTCGGCGATGGGTGGGAAGCGGACCTCGGGCTCGCCTCCGCAGAGTGCTTCCGGCGCCTGAACTTCGCCTTAGCTGCCGGCGGAGCTTCGCTCCAGCCTCCGCGCCCTGCCCCGTAGCCTCGCTGCTTCGAGCGGATTGCGCGCACGGCCGGCGAGGTCTCTCAACCGCCCCGCCTCGGCCCGGTTGGCGTAATGACTGTTACTCGGGATCCGGACTGATTCAGCAGCGCAACGATTGCCCGCACTGCCTACCGCAAGCCAGCATCCGGCCAAGCCGAGCCACGTCAACGCTGAAGCGGCCAGCGGAAGGTCGGCGCGAGCGGCGGCTTGCAACTGTCCGACGGCCCCGATCGCCGCTCCGATGACAAGCAGAATGGGCACCAGTGCTCTTGGGCGGCGACGCCAAGCCAGCAGGACCATTGAAGCAACGAGAACCGCTACCGCGGCGATCCACCAAGCCCACTGGTCCAGGTTCCAGGCCATGACGCCGAGAAAGGACGCAAAGGTGAGAAGACAAAGCGCGGCGAGGCACGGAACAAGCATCACAAAGACCTACTGGATGAGCCGGGAGCCGCCCGTGCGGGAGCCAACCCCGACCGGCACCGGAACGTCTGAAACTTCATAGTTGGCGTTGATGAACAGCGAGGGTGAACCTTTGAGCTGGATCCCCTCGGCCACGATGACGGTCCAGGCGCTGTCCCGTGCGATGTCCGCCTTGCCTTCGATGATTAGCTTCGCGGCCGGCACATATATGACCCCAAGCAGGCTCTCCACGTGGTCCGCGGATATGATGAAATCCTCGGTATTGTCGCGTGTCCCACCCATCACCAAGCCGGCATACGCGCCGGTCTTGCGGCCATCGAGATTGACGAGCGCGCGATCCTTGAACTCGAACTTCGACTCCTTGTCGAAGAACAGCACAACGTCCGTACCTTCCAGTCGCGCGTCCTCTTTCACAGCGAGGTGGCCGCCGAGAAAAAAATGGTCGCCGGGGTCGAGGAGAATACGCGCCGTTCCGCTCGCATCGATGCCGCCGCAGTGCCTCCCCGGGGCCACGTAGTAAGTACCGGATGTCACCTGAAGCGGCTTGGCCTTCTCCACGTCCGTGCAGGATAGCCTTTTGGAATAGTTGAGATCGAGGCCCGCAAACGGGTCTTTTACCGGCGCGGCGCCCGTGCCCGCCGCCGGGCTGATGAAGCCCCGTGCGGACTTAACGGCCTGAACCGCAGCGGCGGTGATGCTCCCGCCCTCCACATCGATGTCGCGATTGGAGTGCACCATGCAGGCCGGCGCGTTCATCCGCCCCGTGTCCTTAACGTTGAGCAGCTTGGAGCCGCTCGTTCCGGTGACGAGAACACACAGGGGCACCACGCCCATCGTCGTGGCCGTGGATTCTGCTTTGAAGTTCCAACCACCGGGCGGGAGAAGGTTCGCGAAGAAGGAAGGCCGGTTCGCCGACAGCGTGACCCGGATGGCGCGCTGACCGGCGAGATCGACGATCTCGTAAGCTTCCTCGATTGCCGGGCGTTGCGCCCACTCTGCCAAGTGAGTTTGAACAAATGATCGTGCGCGCTCTGTTGCGTTTGATCCGTCTGTCGCAAGGCCAAGGTCGCTTGCCGAGGCAAGCGCGGCGCTGTCGGCAATGTCCTGCAGTCGGATTTTGGTGGCCTGGACCTGCGTCAGGTCGAGCGCGCCGGCTCCAAGCACGACGACACAAGGGAGGATGAGCGCTGCCTTCAGCGCGATACTACCGCGCTCGCAGGAGACTACCATTGCGAGTGCCGACATGATGCGTAGGACCAAAGCGACCGGACTCAAGAGAACACTCCCAACGAAGCGAGAGCGTAGCCGACGCAAAGCTAAAACTTTGTTTTTGCTATGTGTCCGGTCGCCGACGTAGGCGTCTCGGCGCCGCGGAACGCGCCTCCGCCCTGCGGCGGAGTGAGCGCGTCCGATTTTTCATTCAGTCTGACCTAGTTTAAATCCGGTCCCGCACATTTGCCGTAGCTAGACCTCACCTGGGGGTCCGGATGTGCGCGGAATGCGAGCCAAATACACCTTGAAAGTCATGCACCCCGGCGAGGCGTTCCCGACCGAGACGGTGACGCTGGGCACGTCTGCGGAGGTTACTGAGACCATCCCACGTCTGTTGGCGAAGCATGCCGGCTGCCATCGCATTCATGTCCACGCGGGACACGCCCGTCTTTTCTCAGTGGACTGCCATGGCCACACGGTCCAAGCCGAATGACTGAGCTGGAGCGTCGCACCGACGTCAGCGGGTTCGGGAGCCGGCCCCCGCTGAGATCCTGACCGAGGCCCTCGACCGTGTTCACCCGGTCGGCGAGCATCTGCAGCAGCCAGTGGCCCCATTGGCTTCCGCTGAAGCGGAAGGCCTGACGCCCCAGTGTTCCGCTCAGATCGCTGGGCGGCGTGGAGGCCCCGACGACGGCGGGGCGCTGAGCCAGCTTTCCCTAAACGGGCCGTTCAGCGTGGGTTCAGGCAGACAGCCGCAGGATTTGCGCCTTGTCGGGTCTCATGTCGCGGGCTCCGATGGACGGCGACCGCGGCTCCAGACGAAGGAGACGTTGAGATGTTGAAACCCCTTATGATCGGCGCCCTGTCGCTGGCCACCTTGGCCGCGCCCATGGCCGCCTCGGCCCAGGACTGGCGACGCGATCACGACCGCGATGGCCGCTACGAGCGTTGGGAACGGCGCGCGGACCGGAACGACCGCCGCGACTATCGCCGCTGGGAGCGCCAAGAACGCCGGGAATACCGGCGTTGGGCGCGTGGACAGGTCATTCCGTCCAACTACCGCCGTAGCTGGTACATCAATGACTACCGCCGGTACGGCTATCGCACCCCGCCGCGCGGCTATGGTTATTACCGGACTGACACCGGCGACATCGTGCTGGCCGCGATCGCGACCGGCGTGATCCTGTCGCTGCTGGACTAGGCTACCGCGACCAAAATGAAGCCCGCCCGGAGCGATCCGGGCGGGCTTTTCGTTATTCGGCGGAGGTGGAGGAGGACGGAGCCGGATGACACGCACGGGTGGCTGCAACTGCGGGCAGGTCCGCTACGAACTGGAGGGCGAGCCTCTGCGGGTCGGCCTCTGCCATTGCGAGACCTGCCGCAAATTCACGGGGTCGGCCTTTTCCCACTACGCCGTCTGGCCGCAGGGTCGGGTGCGCATTTCAGGCGATACCCGCTGCTGGGAGGTGCGGGCGGGCGGCGACCGGTTCTGCCCCATGTGCGGCGCCTCCCTGTTCACCTGGACGGAGGGGGAGGAGGAGATCGAGGTGAAGCTCGGGACCCTGGATGGGCCGCCTAATGGACTGGAGCCAGGTTATGAGCTCTGGACCGTGCGCAGGGAGCCGTGGCTCGGCCCCCTGAATGGGTCCGCGCGGTACGAGCGTGATCGACCCGGATCTGGCTGAGGCCAGTGGCCGGGGCGGCGTTAGAGCCCCAGCTTCGCCTTCAGGATGTCGTTGACCGCGGCCGGATTGGCCTTGCCGCCGGTGGCCTTCATGACCTGACCGACGAACCAGCCGATGGCCTGGGGCTTCTCGGCGACAGCGGCGGCCTTGTCGGGGTTGGCGGCGATGATCTCATCGACGGCTTTCTCGATGGCGCCGGTGTCGGTGACCTGTTTGAGGCCGTGTTTCTCCACCACCTCGGAGGGCGAGCCCTCGCCGCTCCAGACGTGGTCGAAGACCTCCTTGGCGATCTTGGAGGAGATGGTCCCGTTCTCGATCAGCTCCACCAGCTCCGCCACATGGGCGGCCGGCAGCGGGCATTCCGAGAAGTCCTTGCCGTCGGCGGCAAGGCGGGCGGACAGTTCGTTGGTGACCCAGTTGGCGACCAGCTTGGCGTCGCGGCGCCCTGTTCCGTTTCCTTGGGCGGCGGCTTCGAAATAGTCGGCCTTGGCCTGTTCCGAGATCAGGACGACGGCGTCGTATTGCGACAGGCCGTAGTCGGCCATCAGTCGGCGGCGCTTGTCGTCGGGCAGCTCGGGCAGCGACGCCTTGATGCCGTCGATCCAGGCCTGCTCCAGCTCGAGCGGCAGCAGGTCGGGGTCGGGGAAGTAGCGATAGTCCATCGCCTCTTCCTTGGAGCGCATCGAGCGCGTCTCGCCGGCGGTTGGATCATAGAGACGCGTCTCCTGATCGACCTTGCCGCCGTCCTCGAGGATCTCGATCTGGCGGCGGGCTTCGTAGTTGATGGCCTGCGAAATGAAGCGGAACGAGTTGACGTTCTTGATCTCGCAGCGCGTGCCGAGGTGGCTGAAGTCGCCGGTGGCCTTGAACTTCTCGTACTGGCCCGGGTGGCAGACCGAGACGTTGACGTCGGCGCGCAGGTTGCCCTTCTCCATGTCGCCGTCGCAGGTGCCGAGATAGATCAGGATGGTGCGGATCTTCTTGACGTAGGCGACCGCCTCTTCCGGCGAGCGGATGTCGGGCCGGGAGACGATTTCCATCAGGGCCGTGCCGGCGCGGTTCAGGTCGACGTAGGATTCGGTCGGCGACAGGTCGTGGATGAGCTTCCCCGCGTCCTGCTCGAGGTGCAGCCGCTCGATGCCGACGTTGAAGAAGGAGCCGTCCTCGGCCTCGACCTCGACGACGCCCTCACCGACGATCGGGTAGAACAGCTGGCTGATCTGATAGCCGGTCGGCAGGTCGGGATAGAAATAGTTCTTTCGGTCGAACTGGCTACGGTTGTTTATCTTCGCGTTGAGGCCGAGGCCGGTGCGGACAGCCTGTTCGACGCAGAATTTGTTCAGCACGGGCAGCATGCCGGGGAAGCCGGCGTCGACCAGCGACACCTGCTCGTTCGGACCCGCGCCGAAGCCGACGGCGGCGCCGGAGAACAGCTTGGCGCGCGAGGCCACCTGGGCGTGGATCTCCAGCCCCATGACGAGTTCCCACGGACCGGTGCGGCCCTGGATGGTTTTGGTGTTGTCGGTCATGCTCACCACCACTTCTCCGGCCGGGCCGTGAAGCCGGCCGATTGTTCCAGTACGTCCGCGACCTGGAACACCGTCGCCTCGTCGAGCGCCTTGCCAATCACCTGCAGGCCGAGCGGTAGGCCGCCCTTGTCGAGGCCGGCGGGGACGGAGATGCCGGGCAGGCCGGCGAGGTTGGCCGTCACGGTGAAGATGTCGTTCAGATACATCTGCAACGGGTCGATCTGCTTGTCGCCGAGGGCGAAGGCGGCCGACGGCGTCGACGGCGTCAGGATGGCGTCGACCTTGTCCCAGACGGCGTCGAAATCCATGGCGATGCGGCGGCGGACCTTGAGCGCGCGGACGTAGTAGGCGTCGTAGAATCCGGCCGAGAGGACATAGGCGCCGATGGTCAGGCGACGCTGGACCTCCTTGCCGAAGCCCTCGGCGCGGCTGGTCTCATAGAGGTCCGCGAGGCTGGCGGCCTTTTCGGCGCGATGGCCGAAGCGCATGCCGTCGTAGCGGGCCAGGTTGGACGAGGCCTCGGCCGGGGCGATGATGTAATAGGCCGGCAGGGCGTATTTGGTGTGGGGCAGGCTGATCTCGACGATCTCGGCTCCCGCGGCCTTGAGCCATTCGACGCCCTGATCCCACAGCGCCTGAATCTCGGCCGGCATGCCGTCGACGACGTATTCCTTCGGCACGCCGATACGCAGGCCCTTGACGCCCTTGCCGAGGCTGGCGGTCCAGTCGGGGGTCTCGACGTCGAGGCTGGTGGAATCCTTGGGGTCGAAGGAGCACATCGAGCGCAGCAGGATGGCGGCGTCCTCGACGGTCCTGGCGATGGGGCCGGCCTGATCCAGCGAGCTGGCGAAGGCGACCATGCCGAAGCGGCTGGCGCGGCCGTAGGTGGGCTTGACCCCGACCGTGCCGGTGAAGGCGGCGGGCTGGCGGATCGAGCCGCCGGTGTCGGAGGCGGTGGCGGCGAGGCAGAGGTCGCCGGCGACGGCCGAGGCCGACCCGCCGGAGCTGCCGCCCGGGGTCAGGTCGGCGTTGGAGGCGCTCGACTTCCACGGATTCACGACGGGACCGAAGGCCGAGGTCTCGTTCGACGAGCCCATGGCGAACTCGTCCATGTTCAGCTTGCCGAGCATGACCGCGCCGTCGGCCCAGAGGTTGGACGTGACGGTGGACTCATAAGGCGGGACGAAGCCGCGCAGCATGTTGGAGCCGGCCGTGGTCTGGACGCCGTCGGTGCAGAACAGGTCCTTGATGCCCAGCGGCGCGCCTTCCAGGGCGCCGCCCTCGCCTTTCGCAAGACGGGCATCAGAGGCGCGGGCCATGTCGAGGGCCTTGTCCGTGGTCTGGACGACGTAGGCGTTGAGGCGCGGATTGGCGGCGTCGATGTTGGCGACGAAGGCTTTGGTGATCTCCTCGGATGAGAAGTCGCGGGCCTTGAGGCCGTCGAGGGCGGCCTTGAGGGTCAGTCGGGTCAGGTCGGTCATGACTATTCGACCACCTTGGGGACGACAAAGAAGCCGTCGGCGGACTTCGGAGCGTTGGACAGGACGGCGTCGACCCTGGCGCCGTCGGTGACCACGTCGTCGCGCAGGCGCAGGGGCTGGTGGACGTTGGAGGTCATCGGCTCGACGCCGTCGACGTCGACCTCGTTGAGCTGCTCAATCCAGTTCAGGATGCCGTTCAGCTCGGCGGCGAGCGGCTCCAGCCGGTCTTCCGGGGTCTTGATACGGGCGAGGTGCGCCACCCGGCGCACGGTCGCGGCGTCGATGGCCATGCGGCCCTCCGATAGCGAGAACGTAAGCGGGCGGGATTAGCCGCCCGGGGCCGGTTTCACAAGGATTCTGGCCGGGAGTTTCAGCGACGCGCGAGCTATTGCGCGGGCGTGACCGTCACCTCGGCCGGAGCGGAGCCGTCGGCGGCGATGGTCCAGCCGACGATGACGCGCCGGGTGCGGCTGCCGATCCGGCCCGTGGCCTCGTCCAGCTGGCTTTCCTCAAGCTCCAGATCAATGCGGCCGGCCCGCTGCGACAGGATACGGTAGTCGAGCACGTCGCCGAGGCGGAAGACGCGCCAGCCGTCGGCCGGGCCCTGGAAGAAGGCCAGATGGGTGTAGAGGCCGTTCATGGCCGGATCGCCGCCGGCCGTGCCGAACAGCTTGGCGGTGATCGGTCCCTGCCCCGTCAGCTGGTCGAGCCGGACGACGGCGGCGGCCTGCTGCAGGGCGGCGTCTGTCTCGGGCTGGAGCGTGGCGGCGGGGCCGGCGGCGGCCAGCGGGGCGGCTGTAGCGGCCGGAGCCGGCTGCTCGGCGGGCGGCACGGCTTCCTTGCGGCTTTCGACGCCCGCGTCGCAGGCGGCGAGCCCGATCAGGGCGGTGAGGAACAGAAGCGGTTTCATCGGACGACCCTCCTCGTCGATTTGCGGCCAGCTTTGCACTTTGACACGGCGTCCCGCCAGTCCTACCGCGACACCGTGACCGTCCTGACCCTTGAAGAGCTCGCCGCCTCGACCCCGCTGGGAACGCCCTGGCTCGGGCTGGACCTCGGCGAGAAGACCATCGGGGTGGCCGCGTCGGACGCGACGCGGATGATCGCCAGTCCGCTGGTGCTGATCCGCAAGACGAAATTCACGCAGGACGCCGAGGCGGTGCTGAAGCTGATGGACGGGCGCAAGGCGTCCGGGCTGGTGATCGGCCTGCCGCTGAACATGGACGGGTCGGAGGGGCCGAGGGCGCAGTCGTGTCGGGCCTTCGCGCGAAACCTGCAGCGGCTGCGCGCAGTGCCCGTGGCCTTTCAGGACGAGCGGCTGTCGACCAGCGCGGTCGAGCGGTTCCTGATCGAGGAGTTGGACCTGAACCGCAAGCGGCGGGCCAACGTCGTCGACCGCACCGCCGCCGCCTGGATCCTGCAGGGCGCGCTCGACCGGCTGCGCGGCTGATGGCGGGGCTGCTCGCCGGGGTCCTGCCGGTCTTCGTGCTGATCGCCATCGGTTACGGGCTGCGCAAGTCCGACTTCCTGCCGGACGCAACCTGGCGGCCGATCGAGAAGCTGTCGATCCACATCCTCTATCCCGGCTTCCTGATCCCGGCGATCTGGAACGCCGACATCTCGGGCGGCGGCGCGGGCGCGGCGGGGGCGGCGGCCGTGACCTCGGTGCTGATCATCGCCGTGCTGACGCTGGTGACCAAGCCGCTGATGAAGATCGACGGACCGGCCTTCACCAGCCTGTTTCAGGGCGCGATCCGCTGGAACAGCTTCGTCTTCCTGCCGGTGATCCAGTCGGTCTATGGCGTCGACGGGCTGGCGCTGGCGGCGGTGGTGATCGCGGCCATGATCCCGGTGACCAATGTGCTGTGCGTCATCGTGCTGGTGCGCTGGGGCGCGGACCAGAGGGCGATGTCGCCCCTGTCGTTGGCGAAGGCCATCCTGTCGAACCCGATCCTGCTGGCCTGCCTGATCGGTCTGGCGCTGAACCTGGCCGGCGTGCCGCGGCTGGCGGGCATTTCGGAGACGCTGGAGCTGCTGGGCGGCGCGGCCCTGCCTCTGGGCCTGATCGTGGCGGGGGCGGGGCTGAGCTTCGCCGAGGTGGCGCGGCGCCGGGTGACCATCGGGGCGGTCTCGTTCGTCAAGCTGATCGTCACGCCGCCCCTGATGTGGGGGCTGTGCGTGCTCTACGGCGGGGACGAGACGGCGCAGGCCATCGCCCTGCTCTGCGGCGCGTCGCCGGGCGCGGCGGCCAGCTATATCCTCGCGCGGCAGATGGGCGGAGACGCGCCGCTGATGGCAGGGATCGTGGCCCTGACCACTGTTGGAAGCGCGATCAGCATTCCCGTGCTGCTGGCCCTGTTCCATTTGGCGTGATGACCCCCTATAGCCGGGCTTCGATGACCCAGCCCGCCGCCGTCACCGACCTGATTCACGAGCGGCTGGCGCCGTTTCCCCGCGATCATTTCCTGTCCGCAGGCGATCTGAACGCCGCGACCGTCCCGCCGCTGCTGGACCTCGCCGACGCCTTCGTCGACTTCAACCGCCAATCGTCGAAGTCCCTGGACCTGATGCGCGGGCGCACGGTCATGAATCTGTTCTTCGAGAATTCGACCCGGACCAGCGCCTCGTTCGAGATCGCGGCCAAGCGGCTGGGTGCCGACGTGACGGCGCTGAGCCCGCGCACCTCGTCCGTGGCCAAGGGCGAGACACTGATCGATACGGCGGCGACGCTGAACGCGATGAAGCCGGACGTGCTGGTCGTGCGCCACTCGGCCTCGGGCGCGGCGGCCCTGCTGTCGCAGAAGGTCGGCTGCGCGGTGGTCAACGCCGGCGACGGACGGCACGAGCATCCGACGCAGGCCTTGCTGGACCTGCTGAGCCTGCGCCGGGCGTTCGGCGATGTGGGCGGGCTGTCGGTGGCGATCTGCGGCGACATCGCCCACAGCCGCGTGGCCCGGTCGAACGTTGCCCTGCTGTCGATGATGGGCGCACGGGTCCGGCTGATCGGGCCGCCGACCTTGGTCCCGGGCGATGCCGACCGCTGGGGCTGCGAGGTGTTCCACGACATGCGCGAGGGGCTGCGGGGCGTCGATGTGGTGATGATGCTGCGCCTGCAGCTGGAGCGAATGGAGGGGGCGCTGGTGCCCTCGACCCGCGAGTATTTCCGCTTCTGGGGACTGGATCGCGAGAAGCTGGGCTGGGCGAGACCCGGCGCGAAGGTGATGCACCCGGGGCCGATGAACCGCGGGGTCGAGATCGATTCCGACGTGGCCGACGACCTGAGCGTCTCGCTGATCCAGGATCAGGTGGAAATGGGCGTGGCGGCGCGGATGGCGGTGCTGGCGGCGCTATCGGCGCGGCGCGAGGGGGCCGGGGCATGAGTTCGCTGGCGATCCTCAACGCCCGACTGCTGGATGCGGCCAGCGACTACGACGGGCCGGGCGCGGTGCTGATCAAGGACGGGCGGATCGTGGAGGTCATCCACGGCGCGGGGGCGGTCGCTCCGGCAGGGGCCGAGGTCGTGGACGCCGGCGGCCTGTGCCTGTCGCCGGGCCTGATCGACATCCGGGTCAAGACCGGCGAGCCCGGCGCGGAACCCAAGGAGACGCTGAAGTCGGCCTCGCTTTCGGCGGCCGCGGGCGGCGTAACGACCATCGTTATCCAGCCCGACACCGACCCGGCCATCGACGATCCGGCCATGATCGAATTCATCCAGCGGCGCGGCGCGGCGCTGGAACTGGTGAACGTCCGGGCGGCCGGCGCGGCGACCAAGGGCCGGGACGGAGTCCGGATGGCCGAGATCGGCCTGATGGATGAGGCGGGGGCGCTGTATTTCACCGACGTCGACGCCGTGATCGCCAACACCCGCACGCTGCAGCGGCTGATGAGCTATGCCGCGACCTTCAACGCCCTGATCTCTTGCCGTCCCGCCGATCCGTGGCTGAGCGAAGGCGCGGTCGCGACGTCGGGCGAACTGGCGACGCGGCTGGGGCTGGCGTCCGCGCCGGCCATCGCCGAGCGGATCCAGCTGGAGCGCGATCTGGCTCTGGTAGAGCAGACGGGCGCGCGGTTCCTCGTCGACCAGATCTCAACCGAGGGCGCGCTGGAGACGCTGGCCCGGGCGAGGGCCAAGGGGCTGGAGGTCGCCGCCTCGGTGTCGATCAACCACCTGTGCTTCAACGAGATCGACATCGGCGACTACCGCACATTCTATCGTATGGACCCGCCGCTGCGGCCGGAGCGCGACCGGCAGGCGCTGATCGAGGCGGTGCACGACGGGCTGATCGACGCCATCACCAGCGCCCACGCCCCCGCTCCGGCCGAGGACAAGCGGCGGCCGTTCGCCGAGGCGACACCGGGCGCCGTGGGTCTGGAGACCCTGCTGCCTGCGGCGCTGTCGCTGCACCACGAGGACGGACTGGACCTGCTGGACATATTGCGTCCCCTGACGCACGGACCGGCGACGCTGCTGGGGCTCGACGCCGGCGTGCTGGCGAAGGATGCGCCGGCGGACCTGATCCTGTTCGATCCGGGCGCGCCGGTGGTGATCGACGCCGACGCACTGAAGTCCAAGTCGAAGAACTCGCCCTTCGACGGGCGCCGTCTGCAAGGGAAGGTCTTGCTCACCGTCGTCGGCGGACGCATCGTCCAAGACGCACGCTAGAGGGGAGCGAATCAGTTGCAGGATCTGGTCGGCCCGGCTCTGGGGACGCTCGCGCTCGCGGCGGCGGGCGGATACCTGCTGGGCTCCATCCCGTTCGGCGTGATCCTGACGCGCGCCGTGACCGGTCAGGACGTGCGCCAGATCGGGTCCGGCAACATCGGCGCGACCAATGTGCTGCGCACGGGCCGCAAGGATCTGGCCATCGCCACACTGCTGCTCGACGCCGGCAAGGGCGCCGCGGCGCTGCTGGTGGCGCGCTTCCTGTTCCCGGACGTGCCGGCGATCGCCGCGATCGCGGGCGGAGCGGCCTTCCTCGGCCATTTGTTCCCCGTCTGGCTCGGCTTCAAGGGCGGCAAGGGTGTGGCGACCTTCTTCGGGCTGTTGCTGGCCGCCGCCTGGCCGCTGGGCCTGCTGGCCGGAGCGACCTGGCTGATCGTCGCCGCCCTGTTCCGCATCTCTTCGCTGGCGGCGCTGGTTTCGTCGGCGGCCGCGCCGCTCTACGCCCTGCTCCCTCTCGCAATGCTCGGCCTGCCCGCTCCGGCGCCGATCATCGCCCTTGCCGCCTTCACCGGCGTGCTGATCTGGATCCGGCATCATCAGAATATCACCCGCCTGCTGAAGGGGACCGAGCCCCGTATCGGCGCCGGCAAGGCGTGACCGCCTCCCGGGCGCCGCTGCCGGAGACGGAGCGGCTGGCCCGGTTACGACTGGCGCGGACGGACAGGGTTGGGCCTGTCACCTTCAAACAGCTGCTGGACCGGTTCGGCTCGGCGGAGCGGGCGGTCGAGGCCCTGCCGGACCTGCTGCGGCGGGGCGGCGGCCACGGGCATGACCTGCCGGCCGTGGGCGAGATCGAGGCGGAGGTCGAGGCCGGCGCGCGGCTCGGCGCCCGACTGATCGTACTGGGCGACGCGGACTACCCGGAGATGCTGGCCGCCGTCGATCCGCCGCCGCCGATGCTTTGGGCGCTCGGGAACGTCGGCTTGATGGCGCGGCCGTGCATCGCGGTGGTCGGCGCCCGGATCGCCTCGGCCGGCGGGCAGCGGATTGCACGGGGCATGTCGCAACAGCTGGGCGAGGCGGGGCATGTGGTCGTATCGGGGCTGGCCCGTGGGATCGACAGCGCAGCCCACGCCGGCGCCCTGCCGACCGGAACCGTCGCCGTGCTGGGTGGCGGCGTCGATGACATCTATCCGCCCGAGAACGCCGACCTCTATCGCCAGATCGCCGAACAGGGCTGCGTCCTTTCGGAGAGCCGGGTCGGCGCGAAGGCGCAGGCCAAGGACTTCCCGCGTCGCAACCGCATCATCTCAGGCCTGTCGCGCGGGGTCATCGTAGTCGAGGCGGAGATTCGCTCCGGCTCGCTGATCACCGCGCGGCTGGCGGGGGAGCAGGGCCGCGACGTCTTCGCCGTGCCGGGCTCGCCGCTGGACCCCCGGTCGCGTGGACCGAACGAGCTGCTGCGGCAGGGGGCGATCCTGTGCGAGGGGCTGGAGGATGTGGAGCGGGCGTTCTCGACTCTCCGGACGTTGCGCGAGCCGCCCGCGGGAAATCCGTTCGAGGGCGCACCCGACGAAGTCGACGGAGCGTTTCTCGACAAGGTCGCCGCCCTGCTGTCCCCGACGCCGACCCCGCGGGACGAACTGGCTCGCGCCCTGTCGGCGCCCATCGGCGCGGTGGCTGCGGCCCTGCTGGAACTGAGCCTCGCCGGGCGTGCGACCCTGTTGCCGGGAGGTCTGGTTTCGAGCTGACGCGACCGCCGAATTCCAGCGCCGATTGACAGCGACGCTCCCGCCAACCACGTTCCGCCCCCTTTCAGAGCCCGTTTAAGGCCCCCTCCCCGCATGAACCTCGTCGTCGTCGAGAGCCCCGCAAAGGCCAAGACCATCAATAAATATCTGGGCCCGGACTTCCATGTCCTGGCGTCCTACGGGCACGTCCGCGACCTGCCGTCGAAGGACGGATCGGTCCTCCCCGACGACGATTTCGCCATGTCGTGGGAGATCGACCCCAAGGCGTCCAAGCGGATGTCGGAGATCGCCGAGGCCGCGAAGAAGTCCGACCGCGTGATCCTCGCCACCGACCCCGACCGCGAGGGCGAGGCAATCAGCTGGCACGTGCTGGACATCCTGACGAAGAAGAAGGCGCTGAAGGACACGCCGGTCGAGCGGGTGACGTTCAACGCCATCACCAAGGGCGCGGTGCTGGAGGCGATGGCCGCCCCGCGCCAGCTCGACATGGAGCTGGTCGAGGCCTATCTGGCCCGGCGGGCGCTGGACTATCTGGTGGGTTTCACCCTGTCGCCCGTGCTTTGGCGCAAGTTGCCGGGCGCACGTTCGGCGGGCCGGGTGCAGTCCGTGGCCCTGCGTATCGTGGTCGACCGCGAGCTGGAGATCGAGGCGTTCCGGGCGCAGGAATACTGGTCCGTCGAGGCCGATCTGACCGCCGACAGCCCGCCTTTCACGACCCGTCTGGTCAAGCACGCCGGCAAGCGGGTGCAGCGTCTGGATATCGTATCGGAATCCATGGCCACGGCCGCGCGGGAGGCGATCAACTCCGGGACATTCTCTATCCGCTCGATCGAGAAAAAGCCGGTCAAGCGCGCGCCGAGCCCGCCGTTCATGACCTCGACCCTGCAGCAGGAGGCCTCGCGCAAGCTGGGCTTCACGGCGCAGCGGACGATGCAGGCGGCCCAGAAGCTGTACGAGGGCGTCGACGATCAGGGCGGCCTGATCACCTATATGCGGACCGACGGCCTGTACGTCAGCCCGGAGGGAATCGCCCAGGCGCGGGAAGTGATCGGCAGTCGCTTCGGCCCGGCCTACGTCCCGGAACAGCCGCGCTACTACAAGTCCAAGGCCAAGAATGCCCAGGAGGCCCACGAGGCGATCCGGCCGACGAGCATGGCCCGGGCGCCCGAAACCCTGCGGCTCGAGGGCGACCTGCAGCGGTTGTACGAACTGATCTGGAAGCGGACCATCGCCAGCCAGATGGAGTCGGCGCGGCTGGACCGCACCACGGTCGAGATCGAGGAGCCGACGGGCCAGACGGCCCTGCGCGCCACCGGGCAGGTCGTGGCCTTCGACGGCTTCATGGCGGTCTATGAAGAGGGCCGCGACGACAAGCCGAAGTCGGGCGAGGACGACGAGGACGACACCACCCGCCTGCCCGCTCTGAAGGAAGGCGCGACCGTCAAGGTCGAGGCCATCCGCACCGAGCAGCATTTCACCGAGCCCCCGCCGCGCTTCTCCGAGGCCACCCTGGTCAAGAAGCTGGAGGAGCTGGGCATCGGCCGCCCGTCGACCTACGCCTCGATCCTGACGACTCTGCGCGACCGCGGCTATGTGCGGATGGACAAGAACCGGTTCATTCCCGAGGACACCGGGCGGCTGGTCACGGCCTTCCTCGAACAGTTCTTCGGCAAGTGGGTGCAGTACGACTTCACCGCCGATCTCGAGAGCCAGCTGGACGAGGTGTCCGCCGGCGATCTGGACTGGAAGAAGCTGCTGCGGGATTTCTGGGGTCAGCTGAAGCCGGCGACGGACGAGGTCACCGGCCAGCAGGGCGTGATCGACAAGCTGGACGAGGCGATCGGGCCCTTCCTGTTCCCGCCCAAGGCGGATGGGACGGACCCGCGCCTGTGCCCGGTCTGCGGCACGGGCCGGCTGCACCTGAAGGCCAGCTTCAAGATGAAGTCGACCTTCATCGGCTGCTCCAACTATCCGGAGTGCAAATACACCCGCGGCTTCGGCAGCGGCGCGTCGGACGCCGAGGCCGGGACGGACCGCGAGCTGGGGCTGGACCCGGAGACGGGGCAGCCGGTGCATCTGAAGATCGGGCGCTTCGGGCCCTATGTGGAGACCACGCCGCCGGGGGCCGAAAAGCCCAAGCGGTCGTCCCTGCCCAAGGGCTGGTCGCCGGCGTCGCTGGAGCTGGAGCAGGCTCTGAGGCTGCTGGCCCTGCCGCGCGAGGTCGGCATGCATCCGGAGGACGGCAAGCCGATCACCGCCGGGCTTGGGCGCTACGGGCCGTTCGTTCAGCACGCCGGGACCTACGCCAATGTCGCGGACATCGACGAGGTGTTCGACGTCGGGCTGAACCGCGCCGTCGTGCTGCTGGCCGAGAAACGGGCGGGTAAATTCGCCGGACGCGGAGCCGCCACGGCCCCGCTGAAGGATCTGGGCGCGCATCCGGAGACGGGCGATCCGATCCACGTCATGGCGGGCCGGTTCGGGCCCTATGTGAAGTCGGGCAAGATCAACGCCACCCTGCCGAAAGGCACGGCCCCCGAGGACCTGACGCTGGAGGCGGCCCTGCCGCTGCTGGCGGCGCGGGCGGCGGCGGCTCCGTCCAAGGGCAAGAAGGCGCCGGCGAAAAAGGCGGCGACCGCCAAGAAGCCGGCGGCCAAGAAGGCTGCGGCGAAAAAGCCGGCCGCCAAGAAGGCGACGGCAAAGGCCTAGCCTTTCAGCAGGCGGTCCCGAGCGGCGTTGAGGCGGGAGGCCAGGCCTTCCGTGCCGCCCTGATCGGGATGGGCACGGGCCATGAGCCGCTTCCAGGCCGTGTTGATTTCCTGTGGCGTGGCCGAGGCGGCGACGCCAAGCAGCGAGCGGGCTTCGGCCGCGGTCATGGCCTCTGTGCGCGGAGGAGTCGTGCGCTGACGCGAGGCGACGGTGAGCCAGAGGCCGGCGCCTCCGAGGGCCGCGGCGGTGAACCAGGACCCTCGCGAGGCGAGCAGAACCGCACCGGCGATGAGCACGGCGCTAAACAGGGTGGCGGTGACGCGCCAGTGGCCCTGCCCTCGCCGCTCGGTCTGTCGGCCCAGCCGGACCAGCGCCCAGACGGCGATCGCCGCCAGAGCCAGCCAGATCAGGCTCAAGACGTCACGCGGCCGCGTCCAGCGGAGCGTTGAGGGAGCCGCCGTCGAGGCCGAGCGCCTGCATCAGATTGCGCAGTTCCTGCCGCGCGGCGACGTGGGCCAGCGAGACGGCCACGGGGCGGACGTCGTTGGACAGGTCGGCGACGGTCAGGCCGAAGGGGAAGAGCTCGCGGTAGATGACGCGATCGCGCAGGCCGGGGCCCATGCGGAAGCCGACGCGGCGGGCCAGCTTCTCCATCCGCTCCTCGAGCCGCTGGCGGTTGCGGGCGGCGGCGACGGCGAGGCGGTTGGTGACCACGATCCAGTCGATGGCCGCCGAGCGCCCCTCGGTGATGGCGCGGTGCTTGCGCGCCTCCCAGACGCTCTCGGAGTAGATCGAGGGCTTGAGCAGTTCGAGGGTGACGGGGTCCACCTGACCCAGCAGGTCGAAATCGACGAAGCTGTCGTTCATCGGCGTGACGATCTGGTCGGCGAGGCCGTGGGCGGTCCGCGACAGCAGGGTGTCGCCGCCGGGGGTGTCGATCAGGATGAAGTCGGCCGAGGCGCGCGCCTCGGCGAAGGCGGCGTCGAAGCGCGCCATCTGCTCGGTCTCGTCGGCCTTTGCCAGCGCCTTGCCGTCGCCCATGTCGGGCTCGACCGGCATGGGGAGGACCTGACCGTTGCCGGCCGTCCAGGCGGCGCGGTTGGCGAAGAATTTGGCCATCGAACGCTGGCGCAGGTCCAGATCGATGATGGCCACCGACTTGCCGGCGTGCAGCAGGCCACAGACGATGTGGATGGCGAGCGTGGACTTGCCCGCCCCGCCCTTCTCGTTGCCGACGACGATGACCGTGGGGTCAGCCATGGAATTTCGATGCCTCTGCGGCCGCCGACTCGACGCGCGGCCTTCGAGCGCCAGAATCGCCGGGCCGGAGCGTGACGTCAACGGAGCCGCGCGCCTTGACTGTGGATGTGCGGCGCCGGCGTCTCAGCCTGTAGCCGATCAGGCGGAGCGGTGGCACCACGGATCGTCGATGCCGGCGGCGGCGCAGACGGCGGCGGCTCCGGCGGCGGGCGTCAGTAGCTTGAGGCGGGTCAGCCGGCGGCCGCCGACCTCGACGCCCTCGTAGACGGGAGACAGGCCGTCGAGCGCCCAGGCGGCGCCGCCTGATTTCAGGCGGGTCCACGCGGCGCGGGCGGCGGCTTCGCTGGAATAGGCGCCGATCTGTACGAGCCCTCCGGCGCGCGGCGAGGCGGCCGGGCGGACGGCGCGGGCCGGACGCAGGCCGGCGTCCGCGGCGGCGCTTTCGATACGGTTGGAGACCTTCTGGACCACGGCTTCGGCCACAGCCGGGGCCGCGGCGGCGGCGAGACGCTGGCCCTGCTGCTCGACCGCGTCTGTCAGGATGCCGTCGCGGGCGTCCCAGAGGGCGTGCGGATCCATCACCTGCACCCGCAGCGCGGGGCGCAGGCCGCTGTCGGACGCAGTGCGGACGACGGGGGCGGACTGGCGGGTCTCGCCCTGCCCGTCGAGCGGAATGGCCGCGACGGCGTCAGCCATGCTCTCGAAACGATGCGGGTTCGCCTCGACCATGCCGCAGGCGGACAGGGTGGCGGCGGCCAGACAGGCCAGCACTGGACGGATGATGAGGCTCGGCGTCATAAGCGCACCTTGGCACGCCGGGCTTTGAAGCACGGTTCACAAGCACGCTTAAGGCGAAGGGTTAATCCGTTCACCATGCCCGACACTTCGGCCCTGCCCGTCGCCCGCACCATCGCGGAGCTGCGCGAGATCGTAAGCGGCTGGAAACGGCAGGGGTTCACCGTCGGCTTCGTTCCGACCATGGGAGCGTTGCATGAAGGTCACTTGACCCTTGTGCGCGAGGCGGGCCAGCGGGCCGACCGGGTGGTGGCCAGCGTCTTCGTCAATCCGACCCAGTTCGCCGCGCACGAGGACCTCGGCTCCTATCCGCGGCAGGAGGCGCAGGACGCGGAGCTGCTGGCCGGCGCCGGGTGCGCGCTGATGTACGCCCCCGCCGTCGGCGAGATGTATCCGGCGAATGCGACGACGACGATCTCGGTCGGCGCGCCGGCGGAGGGGCTGGAGGGCGTGTTCCGGCCGCAGATGTTTGGCGGGGTGGCCTTGGTCGTGGCCAAGCTGCTGAACCAGGTTCAGCCGCATGTGGCGGTGTTCGGCGAGAAGGATTTCCAGCAGCTCATCGTGGTCCGGCGGCTGGTGCGCGATCTGGATATTCCGGTTGAGATCGTGGGCTCGCCGACCGTGCGGGACGGGCATGGTCTGGCCCTGTCGTCGCGCAACGCCTACCTGTCGGCAGAGCAGCTGGAGGTGGCGCGGCGGCTGAACGGGGTGCTGGCCGAGGCTGGCGCCAAGGCCTCGGCGGGGGAGCGGATCGATGAGGTCGAGGCCGCGGCCCGGGAGGCCCTGCTGACCGCCGGATACGCCCACGTTGATTATGTAGCGATCCGGAAGGCCGACGATCTGGGCGAGTTCGGGTCCGGCGTGGTCGACGGGCCGGCCCGGGTCATCGCCGCCGCCTGGCTGGGGAAGACCCGGTTGATCGACAATATGGCGATCTGACCGCGCCGCCCTAGCCGATCGCGCCGACGCAGCCTTCCGCGCCGCCCACGGGAAGCGCGGCGTCGGTCAGCGACAGCGTCCAGCCGTGGTGGGTGTCGAGGCCGCGGCGGCGGATGCCCGAGCCGTCGCCCGCGTCGCCGCCGGCGGTGACGAGGACGCGGCGGCCGCTCGGCAGGGCCGCGGGATCGATCCGGCCGACCGCCAAGGCCGTCGGGGTCTCACCGCCGAAGCCGTCGAAGACGCTGAGGCCGGCCCATTCGCGGCGCAGGCCGGTCCACCAGGGATCGCCGGCGTTGACCGCGAGGACGGCGACGCCGTGCCCCTCGGACGCCCATTTCAACGCAGCCTGCGGATCGCGGACGGCGCGCATGTCGGCGGCCGCGCCGAAACGAAGGCGGGCGCCGTCGAAGGCGCGGGTCGGCTCGACGGGCGACCAGACCTGCACCTGCATCCGCCCCTGGCGGGCGAGGCCCCAGCCGACGATCTGGCGCCAGAGGGATTCGACGGCCTCGCGGTTGTCCGGTTCGGACTGGGCCAAGACGCGGTCGAGGACGGCCTGTTCGCGATCGGGACGCAGTTTGACGTGTGGGCCGGAGGGCGCGTCCTTGGCCTTGCCGACCCGGGCGGCGATGGCGAGGCGGCGTTCGAACAGGGCGAGGAGTTGATCGTCGAGAACGTCGATCTCATGCCGCAGGGCGGCGAGCGCCATCTGTTCAGGGGAGACGTCGAGGGGGGCGGGCCAGACTTGCTGGAGCGTGGAATGCGGCACGGGAGGGACTTTCGGTTTCGATGAGGGCTGGGCGTTTTGCGAGCCGCCGCTCCGTCACGGAGCGGTCGCCGGCGAGGCGGTCAGGACGCGATGCCCGACGCCTCAGCCGGCGTATCGAAAGCCGTAGAAATACAGGTCCGCAACGGCGGTGAAGCCGGCAAATGCAGTCGCAGCGATGGCTTGCGAACGGACCATGAGGCTCATTGGGCGCACGGATCGTGCAAGGTCAAGCGCCGGAGACGCTCAGAAGGACAAAACGCGTGCGGTTGTCTTCGGAATCCTGGATGTCGTTGCGCAAAATCGACAACTCATAGACTTCGGCGGCCCGGGCAGGCGCGACGGCGGCGCGGGTCAGGTCGCCGGCGTCGGCGACGGCGCGAGCGGCGCCGGCGGTGTCGAAAGCCTCGACCGGTTCGATGCCGAGCTCGCCGAGCGTGCCGGTACACTGGCCGAGGGCGGCGGGATGGCTTTCCGCCGTCTTGATGTCGCCGATCCGGGCGCCGGCCGGGGCCATCAGCGCGAGGCGGATGGGGCGCCAGACCTCGGACACGACGGTCAGGCCCGCGGCCTCGATCAGGGAGGCGGCAGGTTCGACGCGGCCGATGGTGGTGTTCTCGACCGGGATCAGGGCGCATCCGACATCGCCCGACTTCAGGGCGGCGATGGCGGCGTCGAAGCTGTCGTAGGCCACCGGCTCGTCCCACGGGCGCAGGTCGATGACGGCTTCGTGGCTGAAGGCGCCGGGTGCACCCTGATAGGCGCAGCGGCCGCCGGCCTCGTCATTGGCGGGGCGGCCGACGGGCTCCATCTCAGGCTGCCTCGGACTGGGCGCGCCGTCCGGCCTTGAGCCGTTCGGCGACGAGGAAGGCCAGCTCCAGCGCCTGATCGGCGTTGAGGCGCGGGTCGCAGTGGGTGTGGTAGCGGCTCGACAGGTCGTCCTCGGTCAGGGCCTGGGCGCCGCCGAGACATTCGGTGACGTTCTGGCCGGTCATTTCGAGATGGACGCCGCCGGGGTGAACGCCCTCGGCCTCGGCCACGTCGATGAAGCCGCGCACCTCGGACAGGATGCGTTCGAACGGCCGGGTCTTGTAGCCGTTGCCGGCCTTGAGGGTGTTGCCGTGCATCGGGTCGATCGACCAGACGACGCGGCGGCCTTCGGCTTTCACCGCCTTCATCAGGCGCGGCAGGCGGTCGCCCACCTTGTCCGCGCCGAAGCGGCCGATCAGGGTCAGGCGGCCGGGGGTGTTGTCCGGGTTCAGGGCGTCGATCAGCGGCAGCAGGTCGTCCGGCTCCATGGTCGGACCGCACTTCAACCCGATTGGATTGCGGATGCCGCGGGCGAACTCGACGTGGGCGCCGTCCAGCTGGCGGGTGCGTTCGCCGATCCACACCATGTGGGCCGAGGTGTCGAACCATTCACCGGTGGCGCCGTCGAGACGGGTCAGGGCGCTCTCGAGGTTCAGCAGCAGAGCCTCGTGGGAGGTGAAGACTTCAACGCGGCTGAGGTCCGGATGGCTCTCGGGCGTGACGCCGACCGCCTCCATGAAGGCCAGGGCCTCGGTGATCTTGTCGGCGAGGTCGCGGTATTTGGCCCCGTAGGCGCTGTCGGCCGCGAAGCCCATGGTCCAGCGGTGGATGTTGTAGAGGTCGGCGTAGCCGCCGCCCGCGAAGGCGCGCAGCAGGTTCAGGGTCGAGGCCGACTGGTTGTAGGCGCGCATCAATCGCTGCGGATCCGGCACGCGCTCTTCCGGCGTGAAGGCCATGCCGTTGATGATGTCGCCGCGGTAGCTGGGCAGGGTTTCGCCGCCGATGGTCTCGAGCGAGGACGAGCGCGGCTTGGCGAACTGGCCCGCGATGCGGCCGACCTTCACCACCGGCTTGCGGCCCGCGAAGGTCAGGACCACGGCCATCTGCAGGATCAGGCGGAAGGTGTCGCGGATGTTGTCGGTCGAGAATTCCTTGAAGCTCTCGGCGCAATCCCCGCCCTGCAGCAGGAAGGCCTCGCCGGCCTCGACCTGGGCCAGTTTGGCGGTCAGGTGGCGCGCCTCGCCGGCGAAGACCAGCGGCGGCATGGCGCGCAGCTCGTCCTCGACACGATGCAGGGCGGCCATGTCCGGATAGTCCGTCGGCATCTGCACGACGGGCTTTTGTCTCCAGCTATCAGGGGTCCAGCGGGTACTCATGCGGCCAAGATAGGCGGAGCGGCGTGTGGGGACAATGAACCGTTGTGCCGCACGGCCCTCCTACCCTGCGTTGGTGTTCTGGGACTGCTTCTCTTTGAGGGTCACCAGTTCCTCGGCCATCGTGGGGTGGACGGCGCAGGTGGCGTCCCATTGGGCCTTGGTCAGGCCGGCCTTCACGGCGATGGCGGCGAGCTGGATCATCTCGGGCGCCTCGGGGCCGACGATGTGGACGCCGACGACGCGCTGGCTCGTGGCGTCGACGACCAGTTTCATCAGCACGCGTTCGTCGGATCCGGTGAAGGCGTATTTCATCGGCCGGAAGCGGGTGGCGTAGACATCGACCGCGCCGGGGCAGGTGTGGCGGGCCTCGCTCTCGCTGAGGCCGACGACGCCGACGGGCGGCTGGCTGAACACGGCGGTGGCCACGGCCTCATAGTCGAAATGGACCGGGTTGTTGCGGTAGACCGTCTCGTGGAAAGCGACGGCCTCGCGGATCGCCACGGGCGTCAGGTTCATCCGGTCGGTGACGTCGCCGATGGCCCAGATGTTGTCGGCGGTGGTCTTCGAATAGGGGTCGACCTTGATGGCCCCCTGCTCGTTCAGCTCCACGCCCGCCGCCTCGAGGCCGAGATTTTTGACGTGCGGGACCCGGCCGGTGGCGAACATGACCACGTCGGTCTCAATGGCCATCCCGTTGCCGAGGTGGTTGACGATGCCGGTGTCGGTCTTCTCCAGCGAGGTGTGCTGGCAGCCAAGGATGACCTTGATGCCGCGCTTCTCGATCTCGCCGGCGAGATGGGCGCGGACGTCGTCGTCGAAGCCGCGCAGGATGTTGGGGCCGCGATAGATCAGGGTGGTCTCGACGCCGAGGCCGGCGAAGATGCCGGCGAACTCCACGGCGATATAGCCGCCGCCCGCGATCATGATGCGTTTCGGCAGCTCCGGCAGGTGGAAGGCCTCTTCGGAGGTGATGGCGTTTTCGATGCCGGGGACGTCTTCGGGCTTCCAGGGCCGGCCGCCGGTGGCGACGAGGATCTTCTCGGCCGTGATGGTCTGGTCCTTGCCGACGATCTCGACGGTATGGGCGTCCTTGAGGACGGCGCGGCCGTGGATCAGGTCGACGCCGGCCTTGCCGAGGTTGGCGGCGTAGATGCCGGACAGGCGGGCGATCTCGACGTCCTTGGCCTGGAGGAAGGTCGGCCAGGCGAACTTTGTCCCCTCGAAGGACCAGCCGTAGCCCTCGGCGATCTCCAGGGCGTGGCTGACCTCGGAGGCCATGACCATGAATTTCTTGGGCACACAGCCGCGGATGACGCAGGTGCCGCCGACGCGGAACTCCTCGGCGATGCCAACGCGCTTGCCGCCGAGGGCGGTCAGGCGGGCGGCGCGGACGCCGCCCGAGCCGGCGCCGATGACGAAGAGGTCGTAGTCGTAATCGGCCATGAGGCGTCGGCTCCGTTGCGCGCGACCGACTTAGGGTCCGGCGTCAGGGGGAGCAAGGGCGACCAGCTTGACCGCCCTGTGGAGGGGCGCATACTGCCGGGCGAACGGCTGACAAGGATGTGGCCTATGGTTGTGATCGCTTTCGCCGCCCTGCTGGCCGCCGCGCCGATGCAGACCCCGCAGGTTCCGCCGGCGCCCCAGACCGCACCCCAGACTCCTCCGGGCGAGGAGCCGGCCGATCTGGGCGAGATCGAGGTCACCGGACGGCCGCTCGACACCATGATCCGCAGCTTCGTCAACGAGGTGGCGGAGCCGAACAACCGGCGCGGACTGGCCCGCTGGGACGACCGCATCTGCATCGGGGTGGCCAATCTGAGGGCCGAACCCGCGCAATATATCATCGACCGCGTCTCGACCGTCGCCGAGGACCTCGGGGTCATTCCGGGAGAGCCCGGATGCACGCCGAACGTGATCATCGTCGCCTCGGCAGATCCGGACGCACTCGCCCGCCAGCTGGTGGAAGAGCGGCGGCAGGCCTTCCGCATGGGCGGCTCGGGTATGGATCGCGGCGGCGACGCGCTGGGCGAATTCGTCAGCTCCGACGCCCCGGTGCGGTGGTGGCAGGTCAGCATGCCCACGGACGCCGAGACCGGCGGCCGGGCGACCCGGATTCCCGGCGAGTGCCGCAACTCGTGCGACAACCCGCTGGACATGGCCCCCATCGTCCAGGTGTTCGCGGCCTCGCGCCTGCAGACCCAGATCGTCGACTACATCTTCCGCACCGTCGTGATCCTCGACATCGATCAGGTGGGTCGGGTGTCCGGCCAGCAGTTGGCGGACTATGTGGCCATGGTCACCCTGGCGCAGATCGATCCGGACGCGGACACCAGCCGCTACGCCTCGATCCTGAACGTGTTCGACACGCCGGACGCTGCGGACGGGCTGACCGCCTGGGACCAGGCCTATCTGAACGGCCTCTACGACGCCGAGCGGACCCGCAAGAACCTGCGGGCCGGACGGACGGAGATCGCGGACTCAATCCACCGGGCGCACAACACGCTGCAGGACGAAGAAGCGGAGTAGTTCGCCGGCCGGTCAGGGCGTCAGCAGCTCGACGCCGCCGTCGGTGCCGATGATCGCCTCGTCGGCGAGGTCGAGGAACAGGCCGTGCTCGACCACGCCGGTGATCAGCTTCAGGTCGTCGGCGAGCCGGGCCGGATCGTGGACCGCGCCGCATTTCGCGTCATAGATCAGGTTGCCGCCGTCGGTGCGGACGAGGCCGCGGTCGGCGGTCCTGACCCGGGCCGGCATGGCGATCTCGTGGTCAATCAGGACGTCGGCGATGCGGTTGGCGGTGGTCTTGTGCCCGAAGGCGACGACCTCGATGGGCAGGGCGAAGGCGCCGAGGGTTTGAACCACCTTGGCGGCGTCGGCGATGACGAGGCAGCGGGCCGAGGCTTCCCAGACCAGTTTCTCGCGCAGCAGGGCCGCGCCGCCGCCCTTGATCAGGGCGAGGCCGGGCCCGACCTCGTCGGCGCCGTCGACGGTCAGGTCGATGCGGGGAGAGTCCTCCAGGGTGGAGAGCGGCAGGCCGAGTTCGCGCGCCAGTTCGGCGGTGGCCTCGGAGGTCGGGACGCAGCGGAGGCCGGTCAGGTTGCGGGCGGCCAGGGCCCTCACGAACCAGGCCGCGGTGGAGCCGGTGCCGAGGCCGACGGTCATGCCCGCCTCGACGCGGAGGGCGGCGGCTTCGCCGGCGAGACGTTTCTGGGTGTCCGCGCTCATTTCTTCGCCGCCTTCTTCGCCCGCATGGCGTCCATAAACCGGGCGGCCCAGCCGGGTTTGGCGCTCTGTTCGCCGCGGCCGAGGGCGAGGTCCCCGGGGTCGACGTCCTTCGTGATTACCGAGCCGGAGCCGACCATGGCGCCGGCGCCGATGGTCACGGGGGCGACGAGAGAACTGTTGGAGCCGACGAAGGCCCCCTCGCCCACCGTGGTGCGGTGTTTGAAGAAGCCGTCGTAGTTACAGAAGATGGTCCCGGCCCCGATGTTGGCCCTGGCGCCGACGTCGCCGTCGCCGAGGTAGGCGAGGTGGTTGGCCTTGGCGCCCGCGGCCATGCGGACGTTCTTCACCTCAACGAAATTGCCGACCTTGACCTTCTCGCCGAGATCCGCGCCGGGGCGCAGGCGGGCGTAGGGGCCGACCTCGGCGCCGGCGGCGACGGTGGCGCCCTCCACATGGCTGAAGGCGCGGATGCGGGCGCCGGAGGCGATCTTCGCGCCGGGGCCGAAGACGACATAGGGCTCAATCGTCGTGCCGCCGCCGACCTCGGTGTCGAAGGCGAAATGAACGGTGTCGGGGGCGGGCATGGTGACGCCGGCGGCCATCAGGGCCTCCCGCTTCGCCCGCTGGAACAGGGTCTCGGCGACGGCAAGTTCGGACTGGGCGTTGACGCCCATGACGGCGTCTTCGGGGGCGAAGACGGCGCGGGTCGGGGCGCCGCGTTTGCGGGCCAGCTCGACCACGTCGGTCAGGTAGTATTCGCCCTTGGCGTTGTCGTTGCGGACCTCGCGCAGCAGGTCGAACAACAGGCCGACGGGGGCGGCCATGACGCCGGAGTTGCAGGCGGTCAGGGCCAGAACCTCGGGCGACGCCTCCTTGGCCTCGGTGATGGCGGCGAGCTGGTCGCCGTCCATGACGAGGCGGCCGTAGGCGCCGGGGTCGGCGGCCTCGAAGCCGATGACGGTGACGCCGTCGTGGGCGGCGAAGACCGGCTCGATGTCGGCAGCGGTCAGCAGGGGCACGTCGCCGTAGGTGATGACCACCTGACCGACGAATTCGCCCAGCACCGCCTCGGCGGCGCGGACGGCGTGGCCGGTGCCGAGCGGCGGGTCCTGAACGGCGATGGCGTCCTCGCCCAGCCGTTTAACGACGTGGTCGCGGACCTCCGGCGAGTGGGCGCCGACGACGACCACGATCCGCTCGCAGCCGAGGGCCTCGGCGGCGTCGATGGCGTGGTCCAGCATGGCGCGGCCGCCGACGGGGTGCAGCACCTTGGGCAGGGGCGACTTCATCCGCGTGCCCTGGCCAGCGGCGAGGATGATGGCTGCGCGTGGATGCGGGGTGCTGGTCATGAATCGGTCCGGCGGTTAGGCGTTCGGTCGGTCTAGCCCATTGGGGCGACCGGCGGGAGAGGACGATGGCTGAGCGGGATCTGGACGGCTGGACCATCGCCTTCGATCTGGACGGGACGCTGGTGGAGACGGCGGCGGACCTGATCGGGACGCTGAACCGGATGCTGGCGGCGCGGGGCATTGCGCAGATGCCCGTCGAGGCGGCGCAGCATCTGGTCGGGCATGGGGCGCTGGCGCTGCTGCGACACGGGTTCCAGGAGGCCGGCGCGGTCTGGGAGGACGCGCAGGCCCCTGCCCTGCTGCAGGAATTCCTCGACGACTATCTGGCCAACATCGCCGTGCACAGCCAGCCCTATGAGGGGGTGGTGGAGACGCTGGACCGGCTGGCGGCGCGGGGGGCGATTCTGTGCGTGGCGACGAACAAGCGGACGGACCTGTCGGTGGCGCTGATCGAGGCGCTGGGGCTGGGCCGGCATTTCGCGGTGGTCTGCGGGCCGGACCGGGTCTCGGCGCGCAAGCCGGACGGAGCGCACGTGCGCGAGGCCGTGCAGATGGCCGGCGGCGATCCGACCCGGAGCATCATGGTGGGCGACGGGGCCCCGGACGTGCAGGCGGCGAAGAACGCAGGGGTGCCGTGCGTGGTGGTGACCTTCGGCTATACGCCCATCCCGGCGGCGGAGCTGGGCGGCGACGTGCTGATCGACCGGTTCGCGGAGCTGGAGGCGGCGGTCGGGCGGCTGATCGCGGCTCAGTAGGGCTCGACCGGGGTCTCGACCGCGGCGGCGGACGAGCGGCGGCAGTAAGTCGCGAAGGCGACGATGACGGCGTAGCAGACGATCGGCACGATCAGGGCCACCCGGAGCGTCGAGGCGTCGGCCACGGCGCCGGTCAGGGGCGGGATCAGGGCGCCGCCGACGATGGCCATGCAGATGATGCCCGAGCCCTCGGCGGCCCGCTTGCCGAGCCCCACCGAGGCCAGGGTGAAGATGGTCGGGAACATGATCGCATTCATCAGGCCGACCGCGAGGATGGCGACGCCGGAGACGGTCCCGCCGGTCAGGGCCGACAGCGACAGCAGCAGGATAGAGCCGGAGGCGACGGTCGCCAGCACGATCCACGGCTGGACCACGCGCAGGACGGCGGCGCCGATGAAACGGCCGACCATGGCTCCGCCCCAGTAGAAGACGAGCAGTTCACCCGCCTGACGCGCGGCGAGGCCGAGGGTGTCGGCCTGCATCAGATAGTTGACCATGATGCTGGCGACCGCGACTTCGGCGCCGACATAGACGAAGATTCCGAGCGAGCCGAAGGCGAAGCGGGGTCGCTTCAGCAGGGCGAAGGCCTGGGCCACGTTGACGGCGGGGCCGTGGTCCTCGGTCAGGCGGCGGCGGTTCATCCAGACCACGGCGGCGACGACGAAAATGGCGGCGGCGATGGCCAGATAGGCCCAGGTGATGACCTGCGTCTCCTGTGCCCGGTAGGCGGTCAGGGCCGGGCCGGTCAGGGTCGACGGATCGACGGTCGCCAGCGTGCCGAGGATGACGATGGCGCCGACGTAGGGGAAGACGGTGGTGCCCAGCGAGTTGAAGGCCTGGGCGAAGGTGAGGCGGCTGGAGGCGGACTTCGCCTCGCCCAGCATCGAGATCAGCGGATTGGCCACGACCTGAACGATGGTCACGCCCGAGGCGAGCACGAACAGGGCGGCAAGGAAGGCCGGAAACTGGCCGGTGTTGGCGGCGGGCAGGAACAGCAGGCAGCCGCCCATCATGACCAGCAGGCCGAGCGCCGCGCCCCTGAGATAGCCGGTGCGGCGGATCAGCAGGGCCGCCGGCAGGGAGACGATGAAATAGGCGGCGAAGAAGGCCGACTGGATCAGCATGGCCTCGAAATAGTTGAGCTCGAACAGCTCCTTGAGCTTGGGGATCAGGACATCATTGAGGCTGGTGATGCCGCCGAAGATGAAGAACAGCCCGAACACGAACCACTGCAGCGTCCCGACATCGGCAGGAGCGGCGGCGTCGGAGGAGGCGGAGCGAGGTGCGGGCGTGTCGATCATGCGGCGACGCTAGCCCGCGCCACGGATTCTGCAAAGGAAGCGCCCCCACCCCGCGATGCGGGTGTCAGGCCTGCTTCGCGGCGTCGAAGGCGGAGCGCGCGGTCTCGATGCGATCGAGGTGAGTCTCGGCCCAGCTCCACACGCCGCAGAAGGCTTCCGACAGGCTGTGGCCCATGTCGGTGAGGCGGTATTCCACCTTGGGCGGGATGACGGGGTGGACGGTCCGGATGACGAGGCCGTCGCGCTCCATCTGGCGCAGGGTCTGGGTCAGCATCTTCTGGCTGATTCCGCCGGCCAGTTCGCCGATGCGGGTGAAGCGCAGCTCGCCGTGTTCCTCGAGCACCTCGAGCAAGATCATGGTCCATTTGTCGGCGACGCGGCCGATGACCTCGTTGACCAGCGCCTCGATCCGGGGGCCGAGCGGCGGATGGGCGGGGGAGTGGTGAGCCTGAGGGGCAGCGTCAGCCATGACTCTCTCTTGGGTAACTACAGCACGTTTCGGTGCCTACTTTCTGATCGTAAGTGTAGGGTTTAGATCAGCGGCTGTCGGAAATCCAATCGACGGAGAACACCCATGGACACCCGCAACGACACCATTCTGATCACCGGCGGCGGCTCGGGCATCGGCAAGGCCATGGCCGAGGCGCTGCACGCCCGCGGCGCCAAGGTCATCATCGCCGGACGCCGGCGCGAGGCGCTGGAGGCGGTCACGGCCGCCAACTCCGGTATGGCCTTCGAGACCCTCGACGTGGCGGACGCCGCCGATGTGAAGGCCTTCGCCGCGCGGGTCATCGCCGCCCACCCGGACCTCAACGTGGTCATCAACAACGCGGGGATCATGGTGGCCGAGGACGGGATCGACCTCGACATCGCCGAACAGACGGTGGCCATCAATCTGCTGGGGCCGATCCGGCTGACGGCGGCGCTGCTGCCGCATCTGAAGTCGAAGGCGCGGGCCAGCGTGGTCACCGTCTCGTCGGGACTGGCCTTCGTGCCGCTGGCGGCGACGCCGACCTATTCGGCGACCAAGGCGGCGATCCATTCGTGGAGCCAGTCGCTGCGACATCAGCTGCAGGACACCCGTGTCGAGGTCATCGAATGGGGCCCGCCGGCGGTGGCGACGGACCTGATGCCGGGCCATGCGGAGAACCCAAACTCCATGCCGCTGGCCGAATTCACGGCGGAGAGCCTCGCCCTGTTCGAGGCGGGCGGGCACGACGAAATCCTCGTCGAGCGGGTGAAATTCCTGAGCGGCGCGGCGGACCGGGGCGAGTATGCGGCGGTGTTCGCGGCGCTGAACGGGCCCCGGTGAGGCCATCCCCGCCGGAATTGCAGCCGAAGCGGTTGCGGTTCGGGCGGGGAACCAACATCTGAGCGGCCCCTTCCCCTCCCCGGCCGTCCAATGTTCCGTCGCTTCTTCGCCATTCCCCTCTGGCAGCGCACCGCCGCCGGTTTCGCCCTCGGCATCGTCGCGGGCCTGATCCTGCGTGAGCGCGCCGAGGTTTGGCTGCAGCCGATCGGCGACGTCTATCTGAACCTGATCCGGATGGTGGTGGCGCCGCTGGTGCTGTTCACCATCGCATCGTCGATCGCCAAACTGGGCGAAGGCGTCGGCGCGGTGCGGCTGGGGGTGCGGACGCTGGTGTGGTTCGCCATCACCTCCCTGCTGGCCGTGCTGGTCGGCTTCGCCTTCGGCCATCTGATCAACCCGGGGCTGGGGCTGGAGAACCTGCCGCTGGGCGAGGTGAAGGCGCGGGAAATCCCGACGCCGCTGGACGTGCTGATCGGCATCGTGCCGACGAATCCCTTCGCCGCCCTCAGCGAGGGCAAGGTGCTGCAGATCATATTCTTCTCGGCTCTGGTCGGCGCGGCGCTGGTGGCGCTGGGCGACCGGGCGCAAGGCGTGCGGCGGCTGGTCGATGAGGGGGCGAGCATTATCTTCCGCATTACACGCTGGGTGATCCAGCTGACGCCGTTCGGGGTGTTCGGCCTGATCGGCTCGGTGGTGGGCGGCTACGGCTGGGAGGCGCTGCTGCCGCTGGGCAAGTTCATCTTCGCCATCTACGCCGCCTGCCTGTTCCACATTCTGGTGGTCTATTCCGGCCTGCTGAAGCTGCATGGGCTCAAGGTGCGCAGCTTCTTCCGCGGGGCCTTCGCGGCGCAGCAGACGGCGTTCGCGACGTCGTCCTCGCTCGGCACCCTGCCGATCACCCTGCGCCAGACGGTCGAGCGGCTGGGCGTGCCGCAGGCCTATGCCGCCTTCGCCGTGCCGCTGGGCGCCAACGTCAAGATGGACGGCTGCGGAGCCATCTATCCGGCCATCGCGGCCATCTTCATCGCCCAGCATTTCCAGATCGACCTGAGCCTGACCCAGTATGTGCTGATCGGGCTGACGGCGGTGCTGGGGTCGCTGGGCACGGCGGGTGTGCCCGGCACCTCCATCGTCATGCTGACCCTGACGCTGTCGACGGCGGGCCTGCCGCTGGAGGGCATCGGCTACATCGTCGCCATCGACCGGATCATCGACATGATGCGAACCGCGACCAATGTGACGGGCCAGATGCTGGTCCCGGTGCTGGTGGCGCGGGAGGAGCGGATTCTCGACGAGGACATCTACGACGGACGCGTCGCCTGGCTGCCCGGCGACCCGGACGCGGAGACGCCGGACGCCGTGAAGGCGGCGGGCATCTGACGCTTGCCAGCACGGGACGAGCAAGCTATGTCCCCGCCTCCCCGATTGATGGATGCGTAGCTCAGCGGGAGAGCACCTCGTTCACACCGAGGGGGTCACAGGTTCAATCCCTGTCGCATCCACCATTTCGCCGTTATCTCCCCCTACAGGCCGCCGTCCGCCGCTCTCCGCGCCGACCGTTCGCGCGCTGAATCGTGCTATTGGACCGCCCCATGCCCTTCCCCGCCAGTCATCCCGCGCTCGACCGCGCGCTTTCCGCCCGTGGCTATGCCGAGCCGACGCCGGTTCAGTCCGCGGTTCTTGAGGCCTCTCTGAACGAAGATGGCTCTGGACGTGATCTGCTGGTCTCGGCGCAGACCGGTTCGGGCAAGACCGTCGCCTTCGGCCTGGCGCTGGCCCCGACCCTTCTGGGCGAGGCGGAGAAGTTCGCGGAGTTCGGTGCGCCGGTGGCGCTGGTGATCGCCCCGACCCGTGAGCTGGCGCTGCAGGTGTCGAACGAGCTGCAGTGGCTGTACGCCCAGACCGGGGCGCGGATCGTCTCCTGCGTCGGCGGCATGGACCCCAAGGTCGAGCGGCAGGCGCTGAACCGCGGCTGCCACATCGTCGTCGGCACGCCCGGCCGTTTGCGCGACCACGTCGAGCGCGGCGCGCTGGACCTGTCGACGCTGCAGGCCGTCGTGCTGGATGAAGCCGACGAGATGCTGGACATGGGCTTCCAGGAAGACCTGACCTTCATCCTCGACGCGGCCCCGGCCGAGCGCCGAACCCTGCTGTTCTCGGCGACGCTGGCGCGCGACATCGTGCAACTGGCCAAGACCTATCAGAAGGACGCGCTGCGGATCGACACGGTCGCGGGCGCGGGATCGCACGCCGACATCGAATACAAGGCCATCCGGGTCGCGCCGAACGAGGTCGAACTGGCTGTCGTCAATGTGCTCCGATACTTCGAGGCCCCGGGCGCGCTGGTCTTCGCCAACACGCGCGAGCGGGTGAAGCATCTGACGTCGAGCCTGCGCGAGCGCGGCTTCTCGGTCGTCGGCCTGTCCGGCGAACTGACGCAGAGCCAGCGGTCGGAAGCGCTTCAGGCGCTGCGGGACGGCCATGCGCGGGTCTGCGTCGCCACCGACGTGGCCGCGCGCGGTCTGGACCTGCCCGATCTGGGTCTGGTCATTCACGCCGAGATACCGGTGAACAAGGCCGGCCTGCTGCACCGGTCGGGCCGTACGGGCCGAGCCGGCAAGAAGGGCGTCTCGGTCCTGCTGGTCAGCTATACGCGCCGCCGCAAGGTCGAGCTGATGCTGGGTTCGGCCGGGATCACGGCCGAGTGGTCGGGGCCGCCGAGCGCCGAGATGATCGTCGAGAACGACCGCAAGCGGATGCTGGCCGATCCGGTTCTGACTGCTCCGGTCGAGGACGAGGACATGCTGGCGATGGGCCGGCAGCTGCTGGGGAAGAGCACGCCCGAGCAGATCGCGGCCGCCCTGATCCGCCTGTACCAACAGAAGCTGCCGGCGCCGGAAGAGGTCTATGACGACGAGCGGATGAAGCGCCAGCAGGCCACCGGCAAGAACGACAAGGGCCAGGCGGACGTGCCCTATACGGACTTCGCCCGCGGGGGCGACATGGCGTGGTTCCGCATCAACATCGGCCGCGACAAGAACGCCGATCCGAAATGGCTGATGCCGACCATCTGCCGTCTGGGGCATGTGACCAAGCGCGACATCGGTTCGATCAAGATCTTCGAGCGCGAGACCAAGTTCGAGATCACCCAGGAGATGAAGGCCAAGTTCGAGGCCGCCATCGCCCAGGGACTTGAGGACGGAGTGAAGATCGATCCGGCCGTGAAGCCGGGTCCGTCGGAGAAGCCGGTCAGCCGCTGGGACAAGAAGCCCGGCGCGGGCGGCGATCGCCCCGAGAAGAAGCCGTGGGCCAAGCGCGAGGACGGCGACAAGCCGGCCTGGAAGGCCCGCGAGGACCGTCCGCAAGGCGAGAAGAAGCCTTGGGTGAAGCGCGAGGACTCTGCTGCTCCGGCCGAGGGGAGGAAGCCCTGGGTCAAGCGCGAGGATGGCGACAAGCCGGCCTGGAAGGCGCGCGAGGACCGTCCGCAGGGCGAGAAGAAGCCTTGGGTGAAGCGTGAGGACTCCGCCGCTCCGGCGGCCGAGGGCAAGAAACCCTGGGTCAAGCGCACCCCCGATACGCCGACGCCTCCGGGCAAGAAGCCGTGGGTCAAGAAGCCGTCCGCCGAGGGCAAGACGCCCTGGGCGCCGCGCTCCGACGCCGACGCCGCTCCGGCCGCCGCGGGCGACCGGCCGTGGAAGGGCAAGCCCAAGGGCGGCGACCGTCCGTGGGCGCCCAAGGATGCGCGCGGCAAGGTCAGAGGCACCAGGAAGCCGAACGGCTAGTCGGCCGCTCGGGCCCATCCGCCGCCAAATAACAGTGATTGACGGACTATTTGATACGGTTAGGTTCTACCATTTGTTGTGGAGCCGCTGTCATGAAGTCACCGTTTCTACTGGCCGCAACCTGTCTCTCGCTAGCCGGGTGCCAAACCTTGGGACCGTCTGCGCTGGGGCGGAATATCAATCCGCCGCCCTTGGCCTTGGCTATGGTCGACAGCAGTCTGCAGCACGCTGAACTCGCCGCAGCCTTGATCGCGGTCTCAGACCAACGGTGCGAGGACTACCTCGTCGGCGTCACTGTTCAGCGCAACAGCGGCTCCAGCACCCTGAGCGTGGTTGCGGACGCCTTGGGGACCGTCGGTGGTCTTGCAAGCGAGGCTGCGGCAGCGAATGCCTTTGCCGCCAGTTCCCTATTCGTCAACAATACGAGCAAGACGCTGAACGCCAACGTTTTCGGCGGCCGCGACTTCGCGATTATCTATGACGCCGTCAAACGGGGGAGGGACGCAGAGCGCCGCGTCTTACTCGACCGGGGCATGAACGGCGATTTTGACGCCTTGGGTCGCAACCAAGTGCTCGCGGAGATTTACCCCTACGACCTAGATTGCGGGATCAGTTACGGGCTATCGCGGATTTCGGCGGCGGTTGCCGCTTCCTGACAAGGGACGCGACGGCTGCCACCAACATTGCGCAGACGCCGTAACCGCTTACACTGCCTTGATCACGAGCTTGAGGCGGGAATACATGGCGGACGTGCGGCTGACGGGCGTGACCAAACGCTTCGGCGCGACCGAGGTGCTGAAGGGCATCGACCTGGAGATCGCGGACGGGGAGTTCGTGGTCTTCGTCGGGCCGTCGGGCTGCGGCAAGTCGACCCTGCTGCGGACCATCGCCGGGCTGGAAGAGGCGGACGGCGGCGAGATCGCCATCGGCGGACGTGCGGTCAACGACCTGTCGCCGTCCGACCGGGGCATCGCCATGGTGTTCCAGTCCTATGCGCTCTACCCGCACATGAACGTCTATGAAAACATGGCGTTCGGACTGAAACTTGCAAAGCTGGACAAGGCCGAGATCGACCGGCGCGTGCGGGCCGCGGCCGAGACGCTGAACATCACCGACTATCTGGAGCGCAGGCCGAAGGCGCTGTCCGGCGGACAGCGGCAGCGGGTCGCCATCGGGCGCGCCATCGTGCGCGAGCCGAAGGTCTTCCTGTTCGACGAGCCGCTTTCGAACCTCGACGCCGCCTTGCGCGTGCGGATGCGATATGAGTTCGCCAGCCTGCACGAGCGGCTGAAGACCACGATGGTCTATGTCACCCATGACCAGGTCGAGGCGATGACGCTGGCGGACCGGATCGTGGTGCTGAACGGCGGCGTGATCGAGCAGGTCGGCCGGCCGATGGAACTGTACGAACGGCCGCGCAACCTGTTCGTCGCCGAGTTCATCGGCAGCCCGAAGATGAACCTGCTAGCGGCGGAGATCGTCACGGCCTCGGCGAAGGGCGCGACGGTGCGCACTACAGCTGGCGAGAGTGTGAAGGTCGCGGTCGACGCGTCGCGGGCAAATGCGGGCGATCGGGTGACCCTGGGCGTGCGGCCGGAGCATCTGACCTTAACCGGCAAGGACGACGCGGTCGCCGCGACCGTGACCTTCGTCGAGACGCTGGGGCACGCGACCTATGCCTATCTGCAGGCGGGCGAGGCGGCGGTGACGGTGCTGCTGCCAGGCGATGCGCGGCCCGCGGCCGGCGAGGCGCTGAAGCTGCGCGTCCCGGCGGCGCAGGCTCACTTGTTCGATGCGAACGGCGAGGCCTTCGCGCGGCTCTGAGGCGTTCGTCCCCGCAGCGTGTTGCATCGCACAACGGGCTGGCTCTAGATGCGCCATGCCCGCTCCGTCCCCGGCCTCATTGACCATTGACCTCGAGGCGCTCGCCGCCAACTACCGCACGCTGGAAGCCGTGGGCGGCGTGCCGGTGCATCCGGTGGTCAAGGCCGACGCCTATGGACTGGGCGCGGTCGCCTGCGCCGGACGGCTGATGCGGGAGGGAGCGCGGACCTTCTTCGTGGCCCGGACCCGGGAGGGCGAGAGCCTGCGCGCGGGGCTGGGGCCGGGGCCTGCGATCTACGTGCTGGACGGGTGTCTGACGGGCCGCGCAGCGCGGATGCGGGAGGCGGACCTGCGGCCGGTGGTGAACACCCCGGCGCAGCTGGCGGAATGGCAGGCGGCAGGCGGCGGACGCTGCGGGCTGCAGATCGACACCGGCATGAACCGGCTGGGATTCCGGGCGCAGGACGCGCCAGAGCCGTTCGATGGTCTCGATCTCGTGCTGAGCCACCTCGCCTGCGCCGACGCCCCGTCAGAGCCGATGAACGGGCGGCAGCGGGAGGCCTTTGCCCTGACGGCGGCGCGCTATCCCGGGACGGTGCGGTCGTTCGCCAACTCGGGTGGCGTCTTCTTGGGCAGGGACTACGGCTTCGACGCTTCCCGGCCCGGCATCTGCCTGTACGGCGGCGGGCCGGAAGGACGGCCGGATCCGCGCATCCGGCCGGTCGCGACCTTCGCCGCCGAGGTGCTGCAGGTGCGCGACGTGCCGGCAGGCGAGAGCGTGGGCTATTCGCGCGGCTTCGTCGCCGATGCGCCGCGTCGGATCGCGACAGTGGCGGCGGGATATGCGGACGGGGTGCTGCGCAGCTACAGCCCGCGCGGGCAGGTCGGGGTCCGCGGGGTGCTGCGGCCGATCACGGGGCGGATTTCGATGGACGTCTGCGCGGTGGACGTGACGGGGCTGGACGTCGCGGTCGGCGATCCGGTCGAGCTGTTCGGCCCCAACCGGATGCTGGACGAGGCGGCGAGCGCGGCCGGGACCGTGGCGTGGGAGCTGCTGACCTCGGTGGGCGCGCGCGTGCCCCGGCGCTACGTCGGCTGAGACCGGGCGCCTGACTGCGTCAGGGCGACGGCGAACATCGCGAGGATCAGGGGCGCGGCGACGATGAACAGCGGCCGCGCGATCGCCGCCCAGCGGCTGGCGACCTCGTCATTCAGCTCGGCGTACCGCCCGGACAGCAGCCAGCCGAGATAGCCGAAGACGTCCAGCGGATTAGTGAAGGGATCCGGGGCGTCGGCGGCCTTGCCGGTCTCCTTCAGCTTGCGCACCCGGACCAGCAGACGCCAGGCGCTGAGGCCGTACGCCATGGCCGCCACCCAGGTGACGCCGAACAGGATCATGAAGGTGTTCTCGGACATTCGGGCCCTACGTCAGAATTGGTCGTAGGGTTTCCGGAGCCCCCTGCCCCGCCCGCACCGACTCCTGTAAGCCAACAGCATGGCTCGCGACGGTGCAATCTATGTTTGTCAGTCCTGCGGGGCGGTCCACGGCAAGTGGTCTGGCCAGTGCAGCGCGTGCGGCCAGTGGAATTCGATCGTCGAGGAGAGCCGGTCGGCCCCGCCCGGCGCGCTGAAACCGGCGGCGAGCAGCCGCACGCGCGGGGTTCAGTTCGAGACACTGCAGTCCGACACGCCCGAGCCGCCGCGCATCGTCACCGGGGTGACGGAGTTCGACCGGGTATGCGGCGGCGGCGTGGTGCCGGGATCGGCCATATTGCTGAGCGGCGATCCGGGCGTGGGCAAGTCGACCCTGCTGCTGGACGTGGCGGGACGGGCGGCGATGTCCGGGCGGCGCGTGGCCTATATCTCGGGTGAGGAGGCGGTCGAGCAGATTCGGGCGCGGGCGAAGCGGATGGGGCTGGAGAAGGCGCCGGTCGAGCTCGCCTCGGCGACGGCGCTGCGGGAAATCCTCGGCACGCTGAAGCGCGAGAAGTTCGACATCGTCATCGTCGATTCGATCCAGACCCTCTGGTCCGACGCACACGAGGCGGGCCCGGGCTCGGTCACCCAGGTGCGGGCCTGCGCCGGCGAGATGGTGCGGCTGGCCAAGTCGCAAGGCGTCGCCGTGGTGCTGGTCGGGCATGTGACCAAGGACGGACAGGTGGCCGGGCCACGCGTCGTCGAGCATATGGTCGACGCGGTGCTGAGCTTCGAAGGCGAGCGCGGCTATCCGTTCCGCATCCTGCGGGCGGGCAAGAATCGCTTCGGGGCGACCGACGAGATCGGCGTGTTCGAGATGGGCGACGCGGGGCTGCGCGAAGTGGCCAATCCGTCCGCCTTGTTCCTCGGCGAGGGCAAGGACCGGGCGCCGGGCGCCGCGGTGTTCGCAGGCATAGAGGGATCTCGGCCGGTGCTGGTCGAGGTGCAGGCGCTGGTGTCGAAATCGGCGTACGGGACGCCGCGCCGGGCGGTCGTGGGTTGGGACACCGGGCGGCTGGCCATGGTGCTGGCGGTGCTGGAGGCGCGATGCGGCTTCGGCTTCGGCGATCAGGACGTCTATCTTAACGTGGCCGGCGGCCTGCGCATCAACGAGCCGGCGGCCGATCTGGCGGCGGCGGCGGCGCTGGTCAGTTCGGCGACCGACATGCCCCTGCCGCAGGGCTGCGTGGTATTCGGCGAAATCAGCCTGTCGGGCGAGATCCGCGCCGTCGGTCGGGCCGAGGCGCGGCTAAGGGAGGCGCAGAAGCTGGGCTTCGACCAAGCCCTGTCGCCGCCGCTGACTGTCAAGGACAAGGGGGTGAAGGTGACCTCGGTGAACCGGCTGACCGAAGCGGTCGAACGAATCTCGCAAAACCGCTACTGAGGACGGAACGTCCTCCTCCCGAGCCCCCATGACCGGTTTCGACGTCATCGCCATTCTGGTCATCCTCGCCTCGGCCGCGGCCGGCTGGGTGCGGGGCGGCACGCGCGAGATCATCACCCTGCTGAGCTTCGTGCTGGCGGCGTTCATCGCGCTGGTGGCCCTGCCCATCACGGCGCCGATCGGGCGGGGGCTGATCAATCCGGACTGGGCAGGGACGATCGTTGCGGCGCTGGTCTCGTTCCTGCTGATCTATTTCGGCGTCCGCATCTTCGGCTCGATCCTGTCGAAGCGGGCGCAGGCCCACCCGCAGTTGGGCGGCATCGACCGGTTCATCGGCGTGTTCGTCGGGGCCGGACGCGCGCTGGTGCTGCTGGGCGCCATCCATCTGGTCGTCGTGGCGGCGATGCCGGGCGAGAAGACGCCGCGTTGGCTGACGGACGCGGCCTTGCGGCCCCTGACCGCCGGCGCCGCGCGGGCCATCCAGATCATCCTGCCGGGCATCGGACGGGGCGCGGATGCGCTGTCACCGGTGGTCAGTTCATCCGTGAGCAAAGGGTTTTCGGACGAGGAAGCCTTGCCCCCGACAAAATCCAGGCCTACCTCCCCGCGCGCCGCCCCCCAGTAGTAGTCCGGTCATCGGAGCCCCGACGATGCGCCATTCCATCGCCGAACCCGTCGTTCACCGCGAACATTGGCGTGACGCCGATGACGACCAGCTGCGCCTCGAATGCGGCGTCTGCGGCGTCTGGGGCGCGGAGCCCAACGCTGGTTCGGCCATCGTCGCCTTGGGCCTGCACGCCCTGCAGCATCGCGGGCAGGAAGCCTGCGGCATCGCCAGCGTCCATGACGCCCGCTTCTACACCGAGCGCCATCAGGGCCTGGTCGGCGAGGCCTTCGGCGGGGCGGACCTGTCGGAGCGGATGCCCGGCTCGGCCGCTATCGGCCACACCCGCTATTCGACCTCGGGCGGGTCATTCCTGCGCAACATCCAGCCGATGTTCGCCGATCTGGACAGCGGCGGCATCGCCATCGCCCACAACGGCAACCTGACCAACTTCCTCTATCTGCGGAACCAGCTGGTCGGCGAAGGCGCGATCTTCCAGTCGACGTCCGACTCCGAAGTCATCCTTCATCTGATCGCCCGCAGCCGGAAGGCCAAGATCGTCGACCGCTTCATCGACGCCATCGGCCGGATCGAGGGCGGCTACGCCCTGGTCTGCCAGACCCGGTCCAAGATGATCGGCGCCCGTGACCCGCTGGGCATCCGCCCGCTGGTGCTGGGCCGGCTCGGCGACGCCTGGGTGCTGGCGTCCGAAACCTGCGCGCTGGACACCATCGGCGCGACCTTCGAGCGCGATGTGGAACACGGCGAGGTGGTCGTCATCGATGCGGACGGTCTGCAGTCGCTGAAGCCGTTCCCGACGCGCGGCGCCCGCCCCTGCCTGTTCGAATACGTCTACTTCTCCCGCCCCGACAGCGTCGTGAACGGCAAGTCCGTCTATGACGTGCGCAAGCGGATGGGCCGGGGTCTCGCCCGTGAGCACGGCGTCGAGGCGGATGTGGTCGTGCCGGTGCCTGACTCGGGTGTGCCGGCGGCTCTGGGCTATGCGCAGGAGAGCGGCATTCCCTACGAAATGGGGATCATCCGCAGCCACTATCTGGGCCGGACCTTCATCCAGCCGAGCCAGGGCGCCCGGCAGAAGGGCGTGCGCATGAAGCACAGCCCGAACCGGTCGGTGATCGAGGGCAAGCGGGTAGTGCTGATCGACGATTCGATCGTGCGCGGCACGACCTCGGTGAAGCTGGTGCGGGCCGTCCGCGCCGCTGGGGCCACGGAAGTGCACCTGCGCTCGGCCTCGCCGCCGATCCTGTGGCCGGACTTCTACGGCATCGACATGCCGGAGCGTGACCAGCTGATCGCCGCCAACAAGACGCTGGAAGAGATGCGCGCGCAGCTCGAGGTCGATTCGCTGGGCTTCCTGTCGGTCGACGGCCTGTACGACGCCATGGAGGCGGGGCCGCGCGATCCGCGCAATCCGCAGTTCACAGACCACTATTTCACCGGCGAATACCCGACCCGTCTGCTGGATCGGGAGATCGAGGAAGGCGGGCGCGAGGTGGCGGCGCGGCAACTTTCGCTGCTGGTGAGCGCTTAGGATCGCATGATCCAGCTTGGCTACTTCACGATAGACACTTTGGACGTCGACAAGGCGCGCGCCTTCTATGGCGCCCTGTTCGGCTGGACCTTCGACGAGGCGGCGTCCAAGCCGACCTATGCCCATGTCGAGGGCTCGGACCCGGCCTTCGGCTTCACCAAAGTCGAGCGGGCCAAGGACTTCACCCACCTGTATTTCCGCGTCGACGACGTGGACGCCCTGTGCAAGCGGGTGATGGAACTGGGCGGCAAGGCGGCCGTGCCGTCGGACAGCGCCTCGGGCCGGTCCGTCGTGGTCTCCGACGATCAGGGCGTCAGCTTCAGCCTGTGGACCCCGGCGCCCGGCTACTGAGGCGGTTTCGCTTTCGGCGGATGAAACGGCGCGCTATCAGGCCGCCATGTCAGACCTTCCCCTGAAAGACCGCATCGCCCTCGTCGTCGGCGCTTCACGCGGCATCGGCTACGAGAGCGCGTTGGCGCTTGCCAAGGCCGGTGCCCACGTCATCGCCACGGCGCGGACGCAGGGCGGGCTGGAAGAGCTGGACGACGCCATCTTCGCCGCGACCGGGCGGCACGCCACCCTGATCCCGTTCGATCTGGTGGACGGCGGGGCTATCGACCGGCTGGGCGGGGCGATCTTCGAGCGTTTCGGGCGGCTGGACGTCTGGGTGCAGGCGGCGGCGACCATGGGCGCCGAGGGGCTGACGCCGGTCAGCCACGCCGACCCGCGCGGCTTCGCCAAGGTCGAGAAGACCAATTTCACCGCGGTCTATCGCCTGATCCGCTCGCTGGAGCCGCTGCTGAAGGCGTCGGACGCCGGGCGGGTGATCCATGTGACGACCAGCGTGGCCAGCGCGCCCAAGGCGTTCTGGGGCGCCTACGCCGCGACCAAGGCCGGGGCCGAGGCGCTGATGAAATGCTGGGCCGACGAGATCGAGTCGATGCCGATCCGGGTGTCCATCGTCGATCCGGGCCGGATGCGGACCCAGCTGCGAGCGCAGGCCTATCCGGGCGAGGATCCGCAGGACGTCATCCACCCGTCGGCCATCGGCCCGCTGCTGGTGGAACTGGCGCGGGGCGACATGCAGCCGCCGCTGGAGGTCAGCTTCAGGGAGTGGAGCCTGGGACCGGGCGTGGCGGGGCTGGTCTAGACGGCACAGCCAATCGCTGCGTTTAGCAAGCCTTTGCGATTTTGACGCGATTGTCCTCCGGTAGGTGGAGTGACAGTTTCTTGCTTCTGAATTTCAGTGAAGGGTATTTCGCCGCCGTCGCCCGGGCGAGCCAAGATGTCATGCGCATCCTGGATCTGGACGGCGTCGTCGAATACATGAACGACCGCGGCTTGGAACTGCTGGAGATCGAGCGGTTCGACGTCAATCAGGGACGCCGCTGGGAGGACCTGTGGCCGGTCGCCGCCAGGCCCCGCATCGCCGCGGCGCTTGAGCACGCGCGGGGCGGCCAGGCGTCCGAGTTCACAGCGTATTGCCCGACGGCAAAAGGCCGACCGCGCTGGTGGCAGACCGTTGTATCCCCCGTCCGGGATGGGCACGGCGGGGTCGCCCGATTGCTGGCCACATCGCGTGACGTCACGGCCGAACACCGCCGCGAGGCCCGACTGAAACTCGCGGTCCGGCGGGCGCAGGAAGCCAATGCCGCCAAGGAATCCTACCTGCGCTATCTCAAGGAAGCGCTGGAGGTGCTGCCCGCGGGCCTCGCGTTTTATGACGCCGACGACCGCCTGGTCATCTGGAACCGGCAGTATGTGGCGGCGGGCGGCGCGGACGATGACGGCAAGAGCAGCCTGAAGGTCGAGCTCAGCTTCGCCGATCTTCTCCGCGCCGATCTGGCGGACGGTCGTCATCCCGAAGCCGCTGGCCGGGAGGAGGAATGGCTGGCGGACCGGCTCGCCGCGCGCCGGGAAGCAACCGGATCGCATGAGCAGGAACTTTCCAACGGCCGCAGCTACCGTTTCGAGGACCGCCGCCTGTCCGACGGCGGCATCGTTTCCATTGCCGTCGACATCACCGACCTGAGGCGGCGCGAGGCCGCCCTTGAACGAGGCGCAGCGGAGTTGCTGACGGCCAAGGCGGCCGCCGAAACCGCCAACCACGCGAAGAGCGAATTCCTCGCCAATATGAGTCACGAGATCCGCACGCCCCTGAACGGCGTGGTGGGCATGGCCGATCTGCTGTGCCGCGGGCCCCTGCCCGACAAGGCGCGCGAGATTGCCGAGATCATCCGCTCGTCGGGCCAGACGCTGGAGCGCCTGCTGTCCGACATCATCGATCTCGCCCGGGTCGAGTCGGGCGCCATCGCGCTGGAGCATACCACCTTCCATCTGGGCGATGCGATCCGGAGCACGGTCGCCCTGTCCCGCCTCAAGGCCGAAGAGAAGGGCCTGCGACTGGACCTGACGATCGACCCCGGCCTGGACGGGCCGGTTGCCGGAGACCCGACGCGCACACGGCAGATCCTGACCAATCTTCTCTCCAACGCGGTCAAATTCACCGATGCGGGGGGCGTCGAGGTTCGCGCGGAGGTCGTCCGGGAGAGCCTGTTCAGCCTGTCCGTGAGGGACAGCGGCGTCGGCTTCGACGCGACCGACAGGGCCCGTGTCTTCCGCCGCTTTGAACAGGCGGACGGCTCGATCACCCGGCGGTATGGCGGGTCCGGTCTCGGTCTGGCCATCTGTCAGCAACTGACCGAGTTGATGGGTGGGCATATCGACTGCACGAGCGAACCCGGTCAGGGCTCGACCTTCCGGGTGGAACTGCCGCTGGTCCGTGTCGAGACGCCGGCAAGCGCTCCGGTGGAAGCCGACCTGCCCGAAGTGTTCGAAGGCGCCCTGAGGGTTCTGGTGGCGGATGACCACGCTACGAATCGCAAGGTTGTCGACCTGATCCTTACCGGCGCCGGGGCCATCACGACCTGCGTGGAGGACGGCGCAGAGGCAGTAAAGGCGTTCCGGACCGGCGACTTCGACCTGGTGCTGATGGACATGCAAATGCCAGTGCTGGACGGCCTGTCCGCGGTGCGCGCCATTCGCGAATGGGAAGCGGCGGCAGGCCGGGTTCCGACGCTGATGATGATGCTGACCGCCAACACCTTGCCGGAGCACGTCGCGGCGGCGGGCGACGCCGGGGCGGACGGCCATATCGCCAAGCCGATCACCGCCGGGCGACTGCTGGCGGCGGTGGAGGATGCACTCAGCGCCGGCGTGGGGTCGCCGCCGCCGACCGCCTGACCTTGGGCCACAGGCGGGGAGCCCCGCCCCCGGAGGTCCCGCCCGCCTACTTCTTCGGCGCGTGCTTCTGGCCTGTCCGGACCCGGCCGGACCGGGACACCTGTCTGGCCCCTCCCCGCGCGCCCTTCTGGACGGCGACGGACGAGCCGGCCTTCTTGTTGGCGCTGGCCTTGAGGCCCGCCAGCGGCTTGGTCTTGCCCTTGCCGGCCTTCTTCTGCTCCAGCGCCTTGCCGGGCAGGTTGGACAGGCGGTCCTCGCGCTCGGCCTTCTTGATGACGCGGCGCGGCGCGGTCTTGGCGTCGCCCTTGTAGCGCTCGGGGCCCGATTTCGAGCCGCCGGGGGCGTAGGGATTCTCGCTGCCCGACTTGACGATCAGGCGGATCGGCGTGCCCGGCAGGTCGAAGGACTCGCGCAGATTGTTGACCAGATAGCGCTTGTACTGCTCGGGCATGGACTCGGCGCGGCTGGCCATCAGCACGAAGGTCGGGGGCCGGGCCTTGGTCTGGGCCATGTATTTGGGCTTGATCCGCTTGCCGTCGACGGCGGGCGGCGGATGCCTCTGGGTGGCGAGGGCCAGCCAGGTGTTCAGGTCCTTGGTCTTGACCTTGACCGACCAGGTGGCGTGGGCTTGCAGCACGGCCGGCATCAGCCGCTCCACGCCGCGGCCGCTGTGCGACGACAGGGCCACGAAGGGCGAGCCCTTGAGCTGGGGCAGCTTGTCCTCGGCCATCTGGCTGAGCTTGGCCAGTTTCGACTGGGGTTCGGTCTCAAGGTCCCATTTGGCCGCGACATAGACCAGCGCCCTGCCCTCGCGCTCGACGAGATCGGCGAGTTGCAGGTCCTGGGTGTCGAAGGCGTCGTCCTTGTCCATGACCAGCACAACCACCTCGGCGAAGGTGATGGCGCGGATGGTGTCGGCGACCGACAGCTTCTCCAGCTTCTCCTGCACCCGGGCCTTGCGGCGCATGCCGGCGGTGTCGACCAGCCGGATGTTGTGGCCTTCGTACTCCCAGTCGACGGAGATGGAGTCGCGGGTGATGCCGGCCTCGGGGCCGGTCAGCATGCGGTCCTCGCCGATCAGGCGGTTGATCAGGGTCGACTTGCCCGCATTGGGGCGGCCGATGATGGCGATGCGGATCGGCTTGTCGGGTTCGTCGACCTCTTCGATGAAGATGTCGGCGCTGGCCGCGACGATGGCGGCGTAGAGATCGGCCATGCCCTCGCCGTGCTCGGCCGAGATGGCGACAGGCTCGCCGAAGCCGAGGGCATAGGCCTCGCCGATGCCGCCGCCGCTCTCGCGACTCTCGGACTTGTTGGCCAGCAGTACGACGGGCTTGTGCTGGTGACGCAGCCTGTCGGCGAAGATGCGGTCCAGGGCGGTGACACCCTCGCGGGCGTCCATCATGAACATGATCAGGTCCGCGTCTTCAAGCGCCGCCTCGGTCTGTTCGCGCATCCGCGATTCGAGGCTTTCGTCGGTGACGTCCTCGTAGCCGGCGGTGTCGATCAGCGTCAGGTCCATGTCGCCGATGTTGCCGTCGGCGTAGCGACGGTCGCGGGTCACGCCCGGGCGATCATCGACCAGCGCGAGGCGCTTGCCGACGAGGCGATTGAACAATGTCGACTTGCCCACGTTCGGGCGGCCGACGATGGCGACTTTGAGAGCCATGTCGGCCTTCTAACGCAGAATGGGGTGTTCGGTCAGCGGATGCTGATCAACTGGCCCCGATCGGTGAGCACATAGAGGGCGCCGTTGTAGGCGGCCGGGGCGATGAAGGCCGGTCCGCCCAGACGCACCGAGGCGGTCTGCAGGCCTGTCTTCGGATCGAAGGCGACCAGTTCTCCGTCGGAATTGGTCAGCACCAGACGGTTCGAGGCCAGCAGCGGACCCGACCAGACCGGACGCACGGTGCGGTCGAAGAAGCCGAAGAAGCCGCCCTCCTGACGCACGCGGCCCTCGTTGAGGTCGCGCGTCCAGTAGACCTGGCCGGTCTCGCGGTTGACCACCGTGAGCTCGCCCGCCTTGGAGACGATATAGACCACGTCGCCGGTCGGCAGCGGGGCGTTGACGCCCGCGATGGGCAGCTGCCACTTGGGCTGGCCGGTGCGCACGTCGATGGCGGACATCAAGCCGGAGTGGCCGATGGCGTAGACGATGCCGCGGCTGACCACCGGACGGCCGGCGATGTCGCGGATTTCCGACAGGGCGCTGGTGCGGCTGGTGCGCGACAGGACCTGCTGCCAGACGGGCTGGCCGGTGGAGGCGCGCAGGGCGACCAGTTCGCCCGAGGAGAACGGGGCGATGACGGTCTCGCCGGTCACAGCCGGGCTGGAGGCGCGCATGATGCGGGCCGGCTCGGGAATGCCGCGGTAGGCCCAGACCTGCTGGCCGGTGTTCACGTCGAAGGCGAACATCTGGTTCTCGACGTCGACGACATACACGCGCGAGCCGGAAACCGTGGGCGCGCCGTGGATCGGCACGTCGACGGGGGTCGTCCAGACCACCGCGCCCGTGGCCTGATCGACCGCGGTGACGGTGCGATAGCCCGAGGAGATGAAGACCTTGCCGCCGCCGACGGCCACGCCGCCGCCGAAGCCGCCACCGGTCGAGCTGCCGCCGCCCAGGCCCGGCAGGCTGAACATGCTGCGGCGGAACTCTTTCTCGTCCGGCTTGACGCTGACCTTCCAGGCCACATCGCCGCTGCCGGCGTCGACGGCCGTAACGGTGGCCTCGCCGTCGAGCACGAACACCCGGCCGTTGTCGGCCACGACCGGAGCCATGACCTGACGGGTGTTGGCCGAGCCGGCGCCGATGTCGCGCCGCCAGGCGATGGCGAAGTCAGGGGCCGCCACGACGTGTTCGACGGCGTTCTCGGCGTTGCCGCCGGGCTGGTTCCAGGAGGTGGCCGGCTGGGGTCCGGGCAGGAAGAAGTCGCGGCCGGAGAGCGCGGCGGACGGCGCCAGCTGCTGTTCGAACTCCAGCACCGAGACGCGCTGGCCTTCGGTGGCCGTGGCCTGGGGCGCGTCGCGGCCTCCGAGACCGAAAGGCAGAACCTTCCGCACCGTGCCGCACGAGGCGACGGTGACGGCGAGGCCGCACAGCAGGGCGACTTTAAGCACGCGGTTCATGGCGGACGTCCTGAAAGCGGGGATCACGGGCGGACCGGGGCGGCGGCGGGGGCGGCTGCGGGAGCACCCTGGCCGACCTGCGCGGGCCGGGCGGCGGCGGCGGCCTCGGCCGCGGCCATGGCGTCGACGATCTGCTTGAGATTGGGAGCCACGCCGGAGTCGATGGCGGCGATGGTCAGGTCGGCGCCCTGGGTCAGTTCCCGCGGCGTATCGAGGCTGTTCTTGAGGACCACCAGACCCGAACGGGCCTCGGCGACCTTGCCGTGCTGTAGCTGGGCCATGGCGAGGGTGTAACGGGCGAAGGCGCGGAACGGACGGTCTTCCTCGATCAGCGGCTCCAGCCGGGCCTGAATGTCCTCGAGGCTGGCCGTGTCGACCAGCAGCATGGCGGCCTTCCAGCTGGCGGCATCGGCGATCAGCGGATCGCGGCTGGTCTTGGCCGCCTCATCGAACAGGGCGACGGCGTCGGTGATGCGGTTGGCCTGAACGGCGATGCCGGCGCGATGCTGCAGCGCCAGCGCCTTGTAGGCGGCATTGCCCTCTTCCGCCGCCTGACGGAAGGCGGCGTCGGCGCCGACGGGGTTGTTCGCCTCGAGCGATTCCAGACCGCGCTGGTAGGCGATCGAGGCCTTGTCAGCCTTCGAGGTTTCCATCTTCTGCCAGCCCCACCACGCCAGGGCGGCGATCAGGGCGACCAGAAGCACGCCGCCGACAACGGGCAGCCAGGTGCGGGCGAGCCGCTTGTATCGATCGGAGCGAAGCTCCTCCTCGACCTGATCGAAGACATCAACCACGGTAGCGTCGCCCCAAAAGTCGCAGAAAATCCAACCGGCCGGACCCTAGAGGCTCACTTAACGCACCGCAACGCGGCCGTTACGGCGAAACCGGCTTTTTCGAGAAGTAGGTCTCGACTTCGGCAGGAAAACGGCGGGCTTTCACGTCGTCGGCATAGGCCCCTACCGCGCGGCCGATCTCGGTGCGCAGATCGGCGTAGCGGCGGACGAATTTCGGGGTCCAGTCGAACAGGCCGAGCATGTCCGGCGTGACGAGGATCTGCCCGTCGCAGGCGGCGGAAGCGCCGATGCCGATGGTGGGTTTGTCGACCGCCTCGGTGATGTCGCGCGCCAGTCCCTCGGCGACGCCCTCGATGACGATGGCGAAGGCGCCGGCGTCGGCCGTGGCCTCGGCCTCGGACATCACCCGCAGCCGCTCCTCATCGGTGCGGCCCTTGGCCTTGAAGGCTCCGTCGGTCAGCACGGCCTGGGGACGCAGGCCGACATGCCCCATGACCGGAATGCCGCGCTGGACGAGGTAGGCGATGGTTTCGGCGACGGTAGGACCGCTTTCCAGCTTCACCCCCTGGGCGCCCGTTTCCTTCATGACGCGGGCGCAGTTCTCGTAGGCCTGCTCCTTGCCGCCCTCGTAGGAGCCGAAGGGCATGTCGATGACGACCATGGCCCGCTTCGAGCCGCGCATGACGGCCTGTCCGTGCAGGATCATCATCTCGAGGGTGACACCGACCGTATTGGGCATGCCGTGCACCACCATGCCGACGCTGTCGCCGACCAGCAGCAGATCGCAGTGGTCGTCGAGGAGGGCGGCGGTCGGCGCGTCGTAGGCTGTCAGGCAGACGATGGGCTCTGCGCCCTTGCGGGCGCGGATGTCCGGGGCGGCGATGCGGCGGACGACTTCCTGCTTCTGGCTGGACATCGGAGGGCCTCCTTGTTCGGAGCCCTAGATAGGCGGCCGTGAGGGGCCCGTCATCCCCGCGCGCAATGCGGGGGGATGACTAAGCCGCCTCAGATCTCCTGCGAGAGCTTCATAACTCCGGCCGCGGCGACGACGATCAGGGCGCCGGCGGCGATCCAGAACAGCTGCATGCCGCCCATGGAGCCGAGTTCCAGATTGCCGAGGCCGGCCTGGTCCAGCACCGACTGGACGCCGCTCTGGACGCTGACCGAGGCGGACTGGATACCCTGCCCCAGGGCGTCCCCGGCGACCACGCCCTGACGGGGGGCGAGATCGAGGTCGACCTGCATCGTCTCGCGCACGGCCACCACGCCGCCGACGAGGCCGGCCAGAGACAGGGCGAGGAAGCGGACGCGGGAACCCTTCTGCAGTTGCTGCTCCACACGGGCGGTGAACAGCGGGGCGTCGGGCATCGTGGGCGAGCGCGCGAACAGGCGCTCCACGAAGGGATCGAACTCGTCAGCCGACATGCTGGATCCTCCCCATGGTTTGAGCGGGTTCCGGCTGGAGCCGCGCGCGGAGTTTATCCAGACCACGTTTGACATGAGACTTCACCGTGCCGAGTGGCAAATTCAGGGCGGAGGCGATCTCGGGATGCGCCATGCCCGCTCCGTGACAAAGGGAGACGCAGAGGCGTTCGGGTTCGCTCAGCGCCTTGAGGGCTTCATCGAGGTCGACCAGACCCGCATGATCGGTCGCGGGCGCGGTGTCTTCGTTCTCGATTTCAGCGACATAGCGGGCTTCCTTGGCGACCCGCTTGATGTAGAGGCGGGCCGCGATCCGCTTGACCCAGGCCGCGAAGGTGCCTTCGCCCCGGAACTCCCCGCACCGCTGGAACGCCTGGATGAAGGCGTCCTGGGCGACGTCGTCGGCGAGTGAGGGCTGGGCCCCCATCCGCCGAAGGAGGGCGCGGACCGCCGAGCCGTGGCGGCGCACGAGTTCACCGAACTCCCGCCGTCCGCCCGCCGCCGCGAGGGCGGCGAGCTCGACGTCGTGTCGATCGACCAGAGGCTGGGTCATGCTGGTTCCCCCTGTCCCCGCGGTCCTATTCCTTGTTCGGGTTGAAGAAGCTGAGGACGATGAAGGCGAGGCCGATCGTGGCCGGGATGGCCGCGAGCCCCAGCAGGCCGCTGCCGATCTCATGCCAGTCATTGCCGTTGTCCCAGCCCATGTCGCTGAGCACGCTGAAGGCGGCGATGCCGAGACCCGAGGCCAGCCAGATCACGCCGCGGCGCAGATCGCGGGTGCGGGAGGGCAGTTTGCTGGCGACGTCCCGGGTCATGGCGTCGATCAGTTCGGGCGGCAGGGCCTGGCCCTTGTCGATGGCGTGGCGGACCGTTTCCTGGATTTCGCGCTTCTCGCGGGATTTCAGATAGCTCGGGCCGAAGATGATGGCGGTGATGGCGCTGAAGATGATCAGGACGATCAGGATGGGCGTCATATCCATTTGGGTATCCCCTCTTTCTCGAGACCGGAGCCTGATGCTTCGGCCTTCTGACGACAAGAGGCGGTGGCTGCGCCGTACGGATGCGATCCGGCAGGTGAAACTTTCGTAAGGCGGCCGTCAGCCTGCGCTGAAGCGGCGGGTCAGCCACAGGGCGGCGCCGGCGCCGGCGACGGCGAGGGTCAGGGCCATCGCCACGGGCAGGGCCGTATCGGCGAGGCCGCCGACATAGGGTCCGGCCGCCGTGTCCAGCGCCCACAGCAGCACCGCGCCGATGAGCGCCCACGGGATCAGGGCCAGGCCGGTCATCCAGGCGCGGCGCTTCGCGATCCTGCGCGCGACCTCGATCTGGAAGGCATAGTCCCGCGAAGACGGGCGGTCGGCCGCGAAGAAGGCTTCAAGCTTGCGGTCAGGCGTCATCGGGGCCTCCGAGGGCGCTGAGCAGGCGCGCCCTTCCACGGGCGATATGGGACTTCACCGTGCCAAGGGGCAAGCCCAGCGCGGCGGCAGCCTCGGCGTTCGACCACCCCTCGGCCAGACAGAGGGCCACGCAGGCGCGCACGTCCGGGGGCAGTTCGGCCATGGCCGCCGCGAGCGCCGCCTTTTCGCGAGGATCGATGCCGGCAGGCGTGACGATCGTCTGCAGCCACTGGGTGTCGCGGGCGGCGGAGCGCTGCGAGGAGCGGAGCCGGTCCTGCGCCTTGCGCCAGGCGATGCCGCACACCCAAGCGCGGAAGCCCGCCGGATCCCGGAGCGAACGGAGCGAAGACCATGCGGCGAGGAAGGCGTCCTGCGCCACATCGTCCGCCTCGCCCGAGCCACCGCCCAGCACGCGACGGACGAAGGCCCGCACCACCGCCTGATGCCGCTCGACCAGGCGCGCGAAGGCGGCGTCCGAGCCCGCGCGGGCCCGGACGACCAGAGCCGCGTCGGTGTTCGGATCGTTCAGCGTCTCCCCTCCCCCGCCGTTTCCCCGTCATCGCCCCGGAGCGCGGGCGATGAACAGGGCGTTGATCAGGGCCCAGAGCGTCATGGCCCCCATGACGAGGGCGACGATGGAGAAGGGCCAGCCGACGCCCTGGAAATCATAGCTCCAGGCCCCGACGCCGAAGCCGACACCGAGCACGCCGAACAGGGCGACGAGCGACCAGTAGTGGGCGGGCGAGCGCCGGCACCCGTCACGATATTCGTCGTCCTCGCGGTTCAGGGCCGTCAGCAGGGCCTCGGGCGGCTGTTCGCCCTTCTCGGCGTAGGTGCGGACGATATCCAGCATCCGCGTCTTGCGGCGGTAGTTCGCCATGCTGTGCCAAGCGCCCATGCCGAGGCCCCAGAGCGGAAAGATCAGCCACCAGTAGTCGCGAAACAGGTCTTCCATCTTCGTATTCCCCTGCGCCGGCCCGTCGCCGCGCTTCGAAAGGTAGTCGGCGCCGAGCCCGCGCCCGGATGCGGGCCCGTGAATCTTTTTTCTGCACGCGGCCAAAGGCGACCTATGTTCGTCTGCGTACCGTCCGCGCCGCGCGGTCTGCAACTGCTACGTCTGCGCCGCGTTCGCCCTTTCGCCGCCTTCCGGAGACTGCCCCATGGTCCAGATCACCTATCGCATCGCCGAACACGACGGAGGCTGGGCCTACCGGCTGGGCGACACCTGGTCCGAGACCTATCCCGATCATGACTCCGCCCGGGCCGCCGCCGTGGCCGCCGCGCGCGAGCAGAAGGTGCCCGACCAGGACGCCCTGATCGAATACGCCGATACGACCGGCCGCTGGGTGACCGAGCGGGCTGACGGCCACGACCGGCCCGAGGTGGACGTCGAGGGCTGACAGCAACGCCTTGTGATCGGCGGAGGGTAGGCTTGGCCGGACGGCGCCGTTAGTCCTGCCTCGCCCGCCACATGGAACCGGTTACATGACGCACGCCTGCCTCCCCTCCCCGTCCCGCCGCGCCCTGCTGGCAGGAGGCGCGATGGCGGCCGGGCTGATGATGGCGCCGAGAATCGCGGCGGCGCAGGCGCAGGCCAACCTTGAGCGGGTCAACGCCCTGATCGCCCGCATGACCCTCGAGGAGAAGGCGGGTCAGCTGAACCTCGAGAACGACCCGTTCCGCTGGCGGCCGCAGGGGGTGAACCCCGGCGACGCGCTGGACGCCGACCAGACGCGCATCGCGACGGGCATCAAGGCCGGCCACATAGGGGCCCTGTTCAACGGCGTCGGCGCCGCCACCACCCGGCTGGTGCAGGAGATGGCGGTGAAGGAGAGCCGGCTGGGCATCCCCCTGCTGTTTGCCGCCGACATCGTCCACGGCCTGAAGACGACCTTCCCCGTACCTCTGGGCGAGGCAGCGAGCTGGGATCTGGACCTTGCCGAACGCACCGCGCGGGCGGCGGCGGTCGAGGGCGGCGCCGCGGGCGTGCACCAGACCTATGCGCCCATGGTCGACATCGGCCGCGACCAGCGCTGGGGGCGCGTCGTGGAAGGCGCCGGCGAGGACGTGCTGCTCGGCAATCTGTTCGCCGCCGCGCGGACGAAGGGCTTCCAGGGCGACGACCTGAAGCACTGGTCTTCGCTGGTGGCCACGGCCAAGCATTTCGCCGCCTACGGGGCCGCCGAAGCGGGCATGGACTACAACTCGACCGACATGAGCGAGCTGGAACTGCGCGCGGTCTATCTGCCGCCGTTCAAGGCCGCGGTGGACGCCGGCGCCCTGTCGATCATGAGCGCCTTCAACGACCTGAACGGGGTACCCACCAGCGGCAACAGATGGCTGCTGACGGACATCCTGCATGGAGAGTGGGGCTTCGCCGGCTTCGTGGTGTCGGACTACACCTCGGAGCAGGAGCTGATCGCTCACGGATACGCCGCCGACGGCCGGGACGCGGCGCGGCTGGCGCTGATGGCCGGCGTCGACATGTCGATGAAGAGCGGCCTCTACATCAAGCATATCCCGGAGCTGGTGCAGTCGGGCGATGTGCCGATAGCACGCGTCGACGAGGCGGTGCGGCGGGTGCTGATGACCAAGGCGGCGCTGGGGCTGTTCGACAACCCCTACCGGGGCTCGGATGTGCGCACCGAGCGGCGGGTCACCGGCAGCCGCGAGCATCTGGCGCTGGCGCGCGAGGCCGGGCGCAAGTCGATCGTGATGCTGAAGAATGACGGCGGCGTCCTGCCGCTGGCGAAGACCGGCAAGCGCATCGCCCTGATCGGCCCTTTCGGCGCGGACCGGACCGACCTGTTCGGACCGTGGTCGATCTTCAAGGACGAAAAGCTGGCGGTGTCGCTGGAGGACGGCATTCGGGCGTCGCTGGGCGAAGGCTCTTCCCTGACCGTGGTGAGGGGGTCTGACGTCGAAGCCGCGATCCCGGGCGGCGTCGAGGCGGCGGTGATGGCGGCGGCGCAGGCGGACGTGGTGCTTCTGGCGGTCGGCGAGTCGGGCGAGATGTCGGCGGAGTCCAAGTCACGGACCGAGATCACCGTGCCTGAAGCGCAGCTGGCGCTGGCGGAGGCGGTCGCGGCAGTGGGCAAGCCGGTAGTGGTGTTGCTGCGCAACGGGCGGGGGATGGAGCTGTCAGGCGCGGTGGCGGATGCGCCGGCGATCCTGGCGACCTGGTTCCTCGGTTCGGAGACAGGCAACGCCGTGGCCGATGTGCTGTTCGGCGACCATGCGCCGACGGGCCGGCTGCCGGTCAGCTTCCCCTACCGTTCGGGCCAGTCGCCCTTCTACTACGCCCACAAGTCGACGGGCCGCCCGTCGCGGCCGACCGACACGGAGTTCACCGCCAAATTCCGGGGCGTGCCGCACGCGGCGCTCTACCCGTTCGGGCACGGCCTGACCTATGCGCCGGTGCAGTATTCGGAGGTCCGGCTGTCGTCGACGACTATGGCGTGGAACGGCGGGATCACGGGGAGTGTGACCCTGAGCAATGCGGGGACGCGCGAGGCGTCGGAGGTGGTGCAGCTCTATATCCGGGACCGCGCCGCCTCGATCACCCAGCCGGTGCGCCTGCTGAAGGGCTTCCGGCGCGTGACGGTCCCGGCGGGCGGCTCGGTGGAGGTCAGCCTGCCGCTGACGTTCGCGGATTTGCAGTTCCTCGGCGCGGACCTCAAGCAGACCGTGGAGGCCGGCGAGTTCGACGTCTGGCTGTGCCCGAACGCGCAGGCCGGCGAGCCGGCGCGGTTCGTCCTGACCCGCTGATCAGGCGAAGGCGGCGGCGTAGAGGTCCGGCTTGAAGCCAACCAGCGTCCGATCACCGAGGTCGAGCACCGGCCGCTTGATGATCGACGGCTGGGCCAGCATCAGCCCGATGGCCTTCGCTGCGTTCAGGTCCGCCTTGTCGGCGTCCGGCAGGCCGCGGAAGGTCGTGCCGGCGCGGTTCAGCACCGTCTCCCAGCCGTGCTCCGCCACCCACTGCTCGAGCCGCGCCCGGTCGATGCCGGACTTCTTGTAGTCGTGGAAGTCGAAGGCGACGCCGTGCTCGCTGAGCCAGACGCGGGCCTTCTTGACCGTGTCGCAGTTGGGAATGCCGTAGAGGATCAGGGTCATCGGCGCTCTCTGCCGCGCTCGGGACGGATTCGCAAATCCGTGCACCCTTGCATTTAACCGCTCGGTTTAATATGGTCGTTCCATCAACGAAGGAGAACGCCCATGTCCGCCCTGCCACCGCGTCAGAAGGTCATTCCCTGCCTGTGGTTCGACAAACAGGCCGAAGAGGCCGTGAACTTCTATGTCTCGCTGCTGCCGGACTCGCGCGTCGACGCGGTGATCCGCTCGCCCGGCGACTATCCCTCGGGCAAGCAGGGCGACGTCCTGCTGGTCGAGTTCACCCTCGCCGGCAGCCGGTATTCCGCCCTGAACGGCGGCCCCCACTTCACCTTCAACGAGGCGATCTCGCTGCAGGTCGACTGCGAGGATCAGGCCGAGGTGGACCGGTTGAGCGACGCCCTGTCGGCCGTGCCGGAGGCCGAGCAATGCGGCTGGGTCAAGGACCGCTACGGCTTGTCGTGGCAGATCGTGCCCTATGCGATGAACCGCCTGCTGTCGGATCCCGACGAGGGCGTCCGCAAGCGGGTGTTCGGCGCCATGATGGAGATGAAGCGGCTGAACGTTGCCGAGCTGGAGCGCGCTGCTCGGGGCTAATCTGGGCTAGTCGTCGTCTGACTGGACCGCGCCGACCGTCACCGGGCCGGTCGTTCCCGAGAGCGCCCGGTCCAGAGCCTCGCGGTCCAGCCCCTTCTCCCAGCGCGCCACGACGATGGTGGCGACGGCGTTGCCGATGAAGTTGGTCAAGGCCCGGCACTCGCTCATGAACCGGTCGACGCCGAGGATCAGGGCCATGCCGGCGACGGGCACGGACGGCACCACCGCCAGCGTCGCCGCCAAGGTGATGAAGCCGGCGCCAGTCACGCCCGCTGCCCCCTTTGAGCTCAGCATGGCGACGGCGAGCAGCAGAAGCTGCTGGCCGATGCTCAGGTCGACGCCGCAGGCCTGGGCGATGAACAGCGCCGCCAGCGTCATGTAGATGTTGGTGCCGTCGAGGTTGAACGAATAGCCGGTGGGCACGACCAGGCCGACCACGGACTTGTCGCAGCCGGCGCGGCCCATCTTCTCGATCAGGCTGGGCAGGGCCGCCTCGGAGGAGGAGGTGCCGAGGACCAGCAGCAGCTCCTCCTTCAGATAGCGGATTAGCTTGAAGATCGAGAAGCCGTTGGCCCGGGCGACGAGGCCCAGCACCACGACCACGAACAGGGCGGAGGTCAGGTAGAAGGTCGCCACAAGGGCCGCGAGATTGATGACCGAGTCTATGCCGTAGCGACCGATGGTGAAGGCGAAGGCGCCGAACGCTCCGATGGGGGCGGCCTTCATCAGGATGGCGACCAGTTTGAAGAAGGCCTCCGAGACGCTCTCCAGCACAGTCATGACAGGCTGGGCGCGATCCCCGATGATGGCCAGAGAGATGCCGAACAGGATGGCGAAGAACAGCACCTGCAGGATCTCGCCGCCCACGAAGGCGCCGACGACGGTCTCCGGGATGATGTTCATCAGGAAGGCGACGATGTCCGTCTCGTGCGCCTTCTGGACGTATTGGCCGACAGCCGCGGGATCGAGGGTGGCCGGGTCGACATTCATGCCGGCGCCGGGCCGCACGACATTAGCGACGATCAGGCCGATGATCAGGGCCAGGGTCGAGAAGGTCAGGAAATAGGCGAACGCTTTGCCGACCACCTTGCCGAGGCGGCCGAGGTCCCGCAGGTGGGCGATGCCGGTCGCCACGGTCAGGAAGATCACCGGAGCGATGATCATCTTCACCAGCCGGATGAATGCGTCGCCGAGCGGCTTCAGGCTCTCGCCGAATGCGGGCCAGAAGTGGCCGATTAGGGCGCCGAGGGCGATGGCCAGCAGCACCTGAAAATAAAGGTGGGTCCAGAACGGCTTCCTTGCCGGCACGGCGGCGGCCGCCTCAACCGCGACGCCGGGCGCGGCCTTGACCGTGCGCGGGGCGCGGGTGCGCGGCGTGGTCGCCGGAGCGGTGGGCTTGCGGGCCATGGTGTCATCCCCTCGTCGCGCGGGCAGGCGCGATTCCCCTGAACCTAGAATATTGCAGCGGCAATTACAGAGGCGCTTTCCGCTGAGGACCGGGCGCGGCTAGAACGGCTAGACCGCAGCCCCGAGCGTCCCATGTGCAACGACTTCCGCTTCCGGCCTCTGAGCGAGCAGCCGTTCGAGGAATTCCGGCACGTCGGGATCGAACTGGTGTTTCCGGCGGGCAAGCCAAACATCGAGCCACGCGACGACATCCGCATCGGAGACAGCGCGCCGGTGATCACCCGAGCGGGAGGCGATGTGGCCCTGACCATGACGAAATGGGCGTGGAGTTCGCCGCAGGGTCGGCCGGTGTTCAACTTCCGATCCGACGGACGGTCCTTCGCGAACAGCCTGCGCTGCGTGATCCCGGCTGACGGTTTCTACGAGTTCACCGACGCCCTGCCCGGCCAGAAGCGCAAGACGAAATGGCTGTTCACGATGCCTCCGAGGCCGTCGTTCTGGATCGCCGGCCTCATCAAGGACGGTGCCTTCGCCATGCTGACGACCGAGCCCGGGCCCGACATTGCGCCCTACCACGACCGGCAAATCGTGCTGCTGGAACAGGGCCGCGCGCTGGAGTGGCTGGACCTGACCCGACCGGAGTCGGAAATTCTGACGGCCCTCCCAGCCGGAAGCCTGTCGGTCGAGCGGGTCTTTCCGCCTGCGGACGACGCGCCAAACCTGTTCGGCTGATCAGGGACTGGAGGGCCTGCCTCCTACTCCCACTCGATTACACAAATTACCCCAAGCCGCTGATCGGCTTGGGGTTTTTTCTCGCTTATCGGCCGCCGGACCGATTGAACAACCGACAGACGGGAAGTATTCTGAAAACATTCAGAAAATTCTAAGCAATAACATTTGCGTGAATTCGTCATCTTTTGCGGTCTATCGGGCTTTTTGAGCACTGAGATGCAATGCAACGAGTTCGATTCGCCTTGCCACCTTGCACCATCACTTGGACGTACACTGTATCTCATGCGCACGTTCGTCGTCGAGCATACCGGCTCGATCGTATGGCGATAGCGACAAGCGTCGTCGATGCCTGTCATGCCGCGCTCGACGACCGGAATGCAAACGCCGCACTGGCTTTGCGGCCGACGGCGTCCTGATTTTCGACGACGGCGGGACTGGCCGATCGGTCTTTCGCCACGAGGACGACAGATGGCGGATTACGCGAATCCATCGCTCCTCGGACGCGGTGCGCTGATCTCGCGATCAGGCGGCGGGAGCCGCCGACGCTCCCTTTTGGGCGAGCCAGGCGTCAATCAGGGTGATTTCGCGCTCCTGCGCCGTGATCACCTCCTGGGCCAGGTTCCGCGCTTGGGCGTCCTTGCCTTGCGCGAGCTCCACACGGGCCATCGAGACGGCTGCGACGTGGTGACCTCGCATCTGCTTCATGAAGTCGATGTCCGCGTCCCCGGTGAAGGCGGGCATCGCCTCCATCATCGTGTTCATCGAGGCCTTGTAGCCTTGGGTGGCGACGGAGTCGCCGGGCGCAGGCGCAGCCATGCCGCCCTCCATTCCGCCATGGGCGTCCGCCGCTGCGGCGGCCTCAGGCGCGGCTACGGCGGGCTCTTCGGCTTGCGGGGAACAGGCCGTAGCCAAGGCGCAGGCGGCAAGGACGAGGCTGATGCGTTTCATGACGGCTCCTTGGGATCCCGACGTTAGCGACCAGGAGGGCCCATTCGTTCCGCCAACTCTACCGTCCGGCCCGCGCCAAGAGCTCAATCAGCTCGCCGGCCTTGGCCTTGCGATCCTCGGGATCGTCGCCGGTCATGGCGCCCATGACGCAGTGGTCGAGGTGATCCCGTAGCACTTCGGTCTCCACGCGATGGAGCGCGGCTCGAACGGCCTGAAGTTGGGTCAGCAAGTCGACGCAATACCGGTCATCTTCAACCATGCGAGAGATGCCCCGCACCTGACCTTCGATCCGGCTGAGCCTGTTGAGGACTTTGGGTTTCGTGTCGGTTTGCATGCGGCCTGTCCTCCTGAGAACCCGCTTATACCCCAGACGGGTATCTTGCGATATACCCCCCATGGGTATATGTGAGCCCCTCGGTCAGCCGGAGAGAGCGACATGGCCACGCATCCTCATAATCATGCCTCGGGTCACGCCTGCTGCGCGGCGAAGGCCTCGGACGGCGCGGCTACGGTCAAGGATCCCGTCTGCGGCATGTCGGTCGATCCGACGGCCACCGCTCACCGAGCCAGTCATGACGGTCAGGACTATTTCTTCTGCTCGGCGGGGTGCCGGACCAAATTCATCGGCGATCCGATGCGTTACCTGAACCCTCGCGTGGAGGCCGAGCCGGCCGTTCCCGGCGCCATCTACACCTGCCCGATGCACCCCGAGATCCGGCAGGAAGGCCCAGGCTCCTGCCCGATCTGCGGCATGGCGCTTGAGCCGGAGACGGTCACGGCGGAAGCCCCGCCCAACCACGAGCTGATCGACTTCACCAGACGCTTTTGGGTCGGTCTGGTCCTGACCCTGCCGGTCTTCGCCCTGGAAATGGGCGGACATCTGGCCAATCTCCACATGTTCATCCCGGGCCAGATGTCGAACTGGATCCAGTTCGCTTTGGCCACCCCCGTGGTTCTCTGGTGCGGCTGGCCCTTCTTCGAGCGCGGCTGGACAACGCTGCGCACCCGTCGGCTGAATATGTTCACCCTGATCGCCATGGGGGTCGGCGTGGCATGGCTTTACAGCGTCGTGGCCGTCGTCGCGCCAACCCTGTTCCCGCCCGCCTTCCTGAAGGCCGACGGCAGCGCGCCGGTGTATTTCGAGGCGGCGGCGGTCATCACCGTGCTGGTCCTCGTCGGGCAGATTCTGGAACTGCGCGCCCGCGAACAGACGTCGGGCGCGATCCGCGCCCTGCTGGACCTCACGCCCAAGACCGCGCGCCGAATCCGGGAGGACGGCGTCGATGAAGATGTCTCGCTTGACCAGATCACCGTCGGCGACCGCCTGCGGGTACGGCCCGGAGAGAAGATCCCGGTCGATGGCGAGCTCCTGGAGGGTCGGGTCGCTGTCGATGAATCCATGGTGACCGGCGAGTCCATGCCGGTGACCAAGGACGTCGGCGACCGCGTCGTGGCCGGCGCGCTAAACAAGACCGGATCCTTCATCATGCGCGCCGACAAGGTAGGCGCCGACACCCTGCTGGCGCAGATCGTCCAGATGGTGGCCCAGGCCCAGCGCAGTCGCGCCCCGATCCAGCGGCTGGCCGATACGGTCTCCGGATGGTTCGTTCCCACGGTGATCGCGATCGCCCTGCTCGCCGCCGTCGTCTGGGGCCTGGTCGGTCCCGAGCCCCGTTTGTCCTACGCCCTGGTCGCCGCCGTTTCGGTGCTCATCATCGCCTGTCCCTGTGCGTTGGGGCTGGCGACGCCGATCTCGATCATGGTCGGGGTGGGACGTGGCGCCCACGCCGGCGTCCTGATCAAGAACGCCGAGGCGCTCGAACGCTTCGAGAAGGTCGACACCCTCGTTCTGGACAAGACTGGCACCCTGACGGAGGGCCGTCCGTCGGTAACGGCGATCCTGCCCGCCCTGGGCTTCGTCGAAGCCGACATCCTGCGTCTTTCGGCCAGCCTCGAGCGGGGCAGCGAACATCCGTTGGCCGACGCGATTGTCCGGGCAGCCAAGGATCGGGACATCCCCCTTAGCGAGGCCGTGGACTTCGACAGCCCGGTCGGTCGCGGCGTCCGCGGGACGATTGAGGGCCGCCAAGTCGCCCTGGGCAACACCCGTTTTCTCGGCGAGCTTTCGATCGACGTCTCCGCGCTGGAGCCGAAGGCGGAGGCCCTTCGCCACGACGGCGCCACCGCCATATTCGTGGCTATCGACGGAAAGGCGGCCGGGATCATCGGCATCGCCGATCCCATCAAGGCCACCACGCCGGCTGCGATCCTCGCGCTGAAAGCGGCCGGTCTGCGGCTGGTGATGATGACCGGGGACAACCGGACGACGGCCGAAGCGGTCGCGCGTCGCCTCGGCATCGACGAAGTCCAGGCGGAGGTTCTGCCGCAGGACAAGGCGTCTGTGGTTCAACAGCTTCGTTCGCAGGGTCGGATCGTCGCCATGGCGGGAGATGGCGTCAACGATGCCCCTGCCCTCGCCGCCGCCGATGTCGGCGTCGCCATGGGGGCGGGTTCGGACGTCGCCATCGAGAGCGCCGGCGTCACGCTGCTGGGCGGTGATCTGCAAGGCATCGTGCGCGCACGGCATCTGTCCCGTGCGGTGATGGGCAACATCCGCCAGAACCTCGTTTTCGCCTTCGGCTACAACGCCCTTGGCATCCCCGTGGCGGCCGGCCTGCTTTATCCCGTCTTCGGCTGGCTTCTCTCGCCTGCCCTTGCGGCGCTCGCAATGGCGCTCTCCTCGGTCAGCGTCATCGGCAATGCGCTGAGACTGCGGGCGGTGAAGCTTTAGCCAGGGTAGCCAATCAACAGTCCGCCCACCCACCCAAGGGAGGAACCGGCTGTGACGGGCTGGATTGATTCAGACGGTGACCGCAGTCTCCAGGCATTCGCAGCGGCAGGCGATGACGAACTAAGATTTCTGAAGAGGATACGTACGATGTCTCATCAACAGATGGACCACGGCGGTCAAGGCAACGCTCGTGGACTTGGCCCTTACCGAAGCCTGTACTTGGAGTTGGCGCTCGACTTCGTCATCATGTACCTGGTCATGTACACGATGATCGCCACGCTCGGTCACTTCTATCTCAACCTGAACAACGTCTACATGACCCTGATGATGGTCGCGCCGATGGCGGTCCTCATGCTCGTCTTCATGCGGTCCATGTATCCGTCGCGCAAAACGAACCTGGTCATTGGAGCGGTCGCCGTCGTGATCTTCGCCGGCAGCTTCGTCGGCATGCGCACCCAGGCGTTCGTTGGCGACGACGAATTCCTGCGATCGATGATCCCGCACCACTCCGGGGCTGTGTTGATGTGCGAGCAAGCCTCCCTGACCGATCCGGAGATCATCGCCCTGTGCGACGGCATCGTGCGTGGTCAACAGGAGGAGATTGCCCAGATGCAGGCGCTCCTCGAGAAGCGTCGCCGCTGACCCCGGCGTGCGGGGAAGGCCTCAGCCGCCGCCCGCTTCCTCTTCATGAGGGACGCGGTCGTGTGGCGCGTAGAGAAGCAGAAGGCCGGGACCGGCCAAACGTCTGGAGACTGAGTATGCGTTACTTCAACCCCGCGCCCTTCATCGCCGTCGCGGCGGTCGTGGCCTTCGCCGCCGGACCGGCGGCGGCCCACGCTCGCCTGGTCAGCGCCACCCCGGCGCCCGACTCCACCGTGGCCGCGACCCGGACGCTGACCCTGACCTTCAGCGAACGCAGCGTTCCCGCCTTTTCCGGCTTCGACGTCGTCAATGCGGCGGGGGAGAAGATCGCGATCCGCACCTCGGTCGCCGAGGACGGCAGGACCCTCACGGGCGCGCTGGCTCGCCCGCTGGCCGCCGGCGCCTACCGTGTCGACTGGCGTATCGCGTCGAGCGACGGCCACCGCATGACGGGATCCTACACCTTCACGGTGCGCTGACGCCGTGCTGGAAGTCGCGGTCATCGCGCTTCGTTGGCTTCAATACGGCGGCGGCGTCGTCCTTCTCGGCGCGCCGCTGTTCCTTCTCTACAGCTTCAAGGCCGCCGACGCGCCGAACCTCGAATGGTCGCGACCGACGTTGCGCCTCGCCGCGATCATCGTCGCGCTCGGCTCGCTCGCCGCCCTGGTGGCCCAGACGGCCGTCATGGCGGGGTCGCTGAGCGAAGCCGTCAAACCCGCGTCCCTGTCCTTCATGGTCACCGGCACGGCCCTGGGCATGGCGATGGTCGTGCGGGCCGCCGCCGCCTTGCTTGGGCTTGTCGCCTTGGTCGCCCTGAAACCCGGTCGCGCGCTCTGGAGCGTGACGGCCGCCTTGGGTCTGATCGTGGCCGCCAGCTTCGCATGGACGGGTCACGGCGCGGCCACCGAGGGCCCTGGCGGGCCCATCCATCTTGTCACCAACATCATTCACGCGGTGGCAGCGGCCTTGTGGCTGGGCGCCCTGGCGGCGTTGACGGCTCTGCTTCTGCGCCGAGCCGGTCCGGACGACCTTGCAATCCATCGCGCCCTGCATGGCTTCGCCGGCCTTGGAACGCTCGCGGTCCTGTTCCTGGTGCTGACCGGTCTCGTGAACAGCTGGTTCCTGATCGGTCCCGAGCGCGTGGCGTCGATCGCAGGCAACCTCTACGGCCAGCTTCTGGTCGCCAAGCTCGTCCTCTTCTGTTTGATGCTTGCGCTGGCGGCGAGCAACCGGTTCCGGCTGACGCCGACACTGGGCTCTGCGCTGGAGACGGGCCAACCCTCCGTCGCCGCCATGAGCGCGCTCCGGCGCAGCCTGTTGGTCGAAACGGGTCTGGGACTCGCCCTGATCGGCGTCGTGGCGGTCATGGGAACCTTGCCGCCCCCGGCGTCTCTGTAGGCTCGATTGCGATGATCAAAATGAGATCGTCGCTCCGCCGACCGTTGAAGTATGATCAGACAATGCCGTTCCTGCGTCATGACCTCGTCCGACTGACGACCGCGCTGCTCGCGGCGTTTGCCGTGCTGTTCGTGTCCACCGCTTCGATCGCCTGCGAAGCTCCGGTCGACCAGGATATGGCGTCCATGTCGATGAGCGGCGACGGCGTCCCGTGCGAGCCGAAGACCGTTCGGATCTCGTGCCATAAGGCGTGCCTGGCCATCTGCCAGGCCCTTATCCCCCAGGGCGGCGAACCCACCCCCGCACGGGTCTATGCATCTGTCCTCTATCCATCCCTTGATGCGCGGCATGCCGATTTCACCGCGGAGGCGGACGACCCGCCCCCGCGACGCTGATCCTGTTGAAGAAGACCGACCTCATTCAATCAAACAGAGATCAAAACCATGAAACGCACTCTCACCATCGCAGCCCTGGTGCTGCTGGCTTCCGGTTCCGCCGCCTTTGCGGCCGCGCCGGACGCCGTGGCGCAGGCCGTATGCGCTTGCTGCGACGCCATCGCAGCCTGCGCAGAAGCCTGCACTTGCTGCTGATCGCTTGATCGGGGACGCCCGCCCGCGAGGGCGGGCGTCTTCAGGCCCGAACGTCAGCCAGGCGCGCGCGACGACCAGTGAATGTGGTGAATGCGCCAGCCGTCGGCGTGGCGTTTGAGGACCATGGTCTCGGTCGTCAGGCGGTCCACGGCGCGGCCGTTGAATTGGCCCGTGGTGCGGCCTTCGCTGGTGATCCAGGCGACGTCGCCGTCCGCCGAACCCGATCTGCGCGTCACCGTCGCTTCAGAGGCGGCGGCGAAGGCGGCGTCCGAGCCCAGGTGATGGGACGCATATTCGTCGCGCGACCGCTCTGCACCGCCCTCCTCGAAGATCATCACATCCGGCGCCATCAGGGCCAGGGCGTCGGCCGTGTCACCGGCCTTGAGCGCGACGTGAAAGGCGTCGACGGCCGCCGCCGCGTCCGCAGCTTCCGTTGCGACCGAGCCTGCGGCCCGGGCGTGCCCATGGGCGTGGTCTTGCGCCAGGGCAGGCGGCGCCGAAAGGACGGCGAGCGAGAGAATGAGGGCGAGAGAGGGGCGGGACATGGCGAACTCCGGTTGCAGGTGATCTGAACGGGCTGACGCGATCTGCGTCAGGCCGGTGGATTGTGGCGGGCGAACACGCGGGAACCTCACGCCGGTGAGCGGATCGAGGACCTCGGGGAATGGAACCGGCGTCGGCCCTCCTCTATCGCTCACATCTTTCCCCCGGACGACAGGGCGCGTCCTGGTCGTTCTCTGGTATCTACGCGGGCGACGGCTCGTCCCCTCGTGAGGGCATCGGAAGGCTGGCGCGTATGGCAGATGGGGCGTGACGCAGGTGCGCAATGACTGACGACATGGATGAACTGATCTCAGCGGTCGCTCCGGGCGACGCCGCCCAGCTGGTCGGCATGGAAGACGCGGTCTGGCTGCGGATCGGCGAACGCAGGGAGCGCGCCCGCATGGGTCAGGTCCGGGTCGCGGCCGTTGCACTCGCGCTGGTGATCGGCGTTGCGAACGGAGGGCTGATGCTCATGGCTCCGCGGCCGGAGCCGTCCGAGATGCGGATTTTCACGGTCTCGGCGGGCTTGTCGCCTCTCTCCGGCCTGGACGTTCGGGGATGAGGGCCGCCTGGAAGTCGATCGTTATCACGGCCATCCTGGCCGCGCTGGCCAGCGGCGCGGCGACCTGGGCGAGCGCGACCTGGGTCATGCGGGAGCGGCAGCCGCCAAGCCTGCACAGCGTCGTCCATGAGAAACTCGACCTGAGCCCTGAGCAGGATCGACGGCTCGACGTGGTCGAAGCCCGGTTCGCCGCTCAGCGGCCGGCGCTCGAAGCGGAAGTCCGCGCGGCCAATCGCGAACTGGCGGCCGCTATCGCCGCCAGTGACGGCGACACGCCCCAGGTCCAGGCCGCGGTCGATCATTTCCACGCGGCCATGGGCGATCTGCAGAAGGCGACGATCACCCACGTGTTTGAGATGCGATCCGTCCTGAGCCCGGCGCAGGCCGAGGTGTTCGACGCCGCCGTCGTCGAGGCCCTGCACGACGACGCCGGCTAAGCGGCGCGCGTGGGTGCCGAGCAGAGCATCGAGGCCCGTGCGGCGACCGGAGACCGGGCCGCCTTCACCGCCTTGATGGCCGCCACAAAGGCCGATCTCTACCGGTTCGTGCGCCGCTATGTCGGCGATGAGTCCGAAGCGCATGACCTGCTTCAGGAAAGCTATGCGTCCGCCTGGCTCGCCCTGCGGCGGTATGATCCGGCGCGGCCGTTCGACGTCTGGCTGCGCTCCATCGCTCTCAACAAATGTCGCGATTGGGGTCGGCGGCGCGCGGTGCGCCGGGTCGTGCGCGGCGTCATGGGCCTGGAAGCGCCCGAGGCGGCGGCGGTGGGCGACGATGCGCCCTCACCCGAGACCCGGCTGGACGATCAGCGCAGGGCCGAAGCTCTGCAACGCGCCTTGCGGGACCTTCCCGACGCCCTGAAGGGGCCGCTTCTGCTCGCCACGCTCGAGGGACGCTCTCACGCCGAGATCGCCTCGATCCTCGGCATTACGCCCAAGGCGGTCGAGACCCGCGTCGCCCGCGGCCGCAAGACCTTGACGGCGGCTCTGGGCCAGGCTTCCGGCGGAGACGCTTGACCTCGCCATGATGGGAAGGTGCGCAAGCTGCGAACCCGACGTCTGTGGCGTCCTGACGCAAGGGGTACGCCGCCCGGCTGCGTATCTGAACGAACGGCCGAATAGCCCGACCAAGGAATTTCTCGCCTATGTCCACGCTCTGCCTCGATCGCCGAACGCTTCTCCGTGGCGCAGCCGCCGGCGGCGGGCTGCTGGGCCTGCAGGGTTTGCTCCCCGCCTGGGCGCAAACAGGATCGGCGGGACTGCGGGCGGCTCTTCCGACGCTGACGGGACCGAACATCGACCTGACCGTCGGACACACGCCCTTCACCGTGGGCGGCCGCACCGGCCATGCGGTGACCATCAACGGCATTCTGCCGGCGCCGCTGCTACGCCTTAGAGAAGGCCAGAACGTCCGGCTGGCGGTGACCAATACGCTGGACGAGGACACCTCGATCCACTGGCACGGCCTGCTCGTCCCGTTCCAGATGGACGGCGTGCCCGGCATCAGCTTCCCCGGCATCCGGGCGCGTGAAACCTTCGTCTACGAGTTTCCGATCAAGCAGTCGGGCACCTTCTGGTATCACAGCCACTCCAACCTTCAGGAGGCGATGGGCCACTACGGTCCGATCGTCATCGACCCGGCGAACGCCGATCCGGTCGCCTACGACCGCGAGCATGTGCTGGTCCTGTCGGACTGGAGTTTCATGCATCCGCACGAAATCCTGGCCAAGCTGAAGAAGAGCCCGGGCTACTTCAACCAGCAGCGCACCACGCTGGCGGGGCTCATGGACGGCAGCGACCGCATGAGCCTGGAGGAGCGGCGCATGTGGGGCCAGATGCGGATGGACCCGCGCGACATCCTCGACGTCAGCGGGTCGACCTACACCTATCTGATCAACGGCCATGGACCGCAGGAGAACTGGACCGGCCTGTTCCAGCCCGGCGAGCGGGTGCGGCTGCGCGTCATCAACGCGTCGGCCATGTCCATCTTCAACGTCCGCATCCCGGGCCTGCCGATGACCGTGGTGCAGGCCGACGGCGAGAACGTGCGCCCGGTCGAGACGGACGAGTTCCAGATTTCGGTCGCCGAGACCTACGACGTCATCGTCCAGCCGACCGAGGACCGCGCCTACACCATCGTCTCCGAAGCCATCGACCGGTCCGGCATGGGCCGGGCGACCCTGGCGCCGCGCCTGGGCATGACCGCCGAGGTCCCTCCCCTGCGCGAGGTCCCGAACCTCACCATGCGCGACATGGGCATGGGCGGAATGGATCACGGCGCGATGGGCGACATGTCCGGTATGGATCATGGCGCGATGGCCGGCATGGACCACACGGCTCCGGCCCAGAACGCGCCCGCGGCCGGCGAGATGGCCGGGATTTCCATGTCGGGCATGAACATGCGCGATCCCGAGAACGCTCCGCCCGATATGGCGGTGGGCGTCGGCGTCGATGCGATCGCCATGGACCCCGCCAACCGTCTGGGTGAGCGTCCGATCGGTCTCGCGACCGTCGATCATCGCGTCCTCGTCTACACCGACCTGGTGTCGCTCCAGCCGAACAAGGACCCACGCCCCCCGTCTCGGACGATGGAGATCCACCTGACCGGCAACATGGAGCGGTTCATGTGGGGCTTCGACGGCCGAAAGTTCAGCGAACTGGTCGAACCGATCCGCTTCGAGCGCAACGAGCGGGTGCGGGTGACTCTGGTCAACGACACCATGATGGCCCACCCGATCCATCTGCATGGTCATTTCTTTGAACTGGTGACCGGCGGACCCGCCGGTCACCAGCCCCTCAAGCATACGGTCAACGTCGCGCCCGGCGGCAAGGTGTCCTTCGATCTGACCGCCGACGCGCCCGGCGACTGGGCCTTCCACTGCCACATGCTGATGCACATGCATGCCGGCATGTTCAATGTTGTGACGGTGCGGCCCATGGACGGAGCCGCGTCATGAACCGCCTCGCCGTCGCCCTCGCCCCGCTGGTGCTCGCCGTCAGCGCCTTAAGCGCCCAGGCCCAGGACCCTCACGCGGGCCACACGATGCCGGCGACCGCGGCGCCGACGCGCCCCGCGCCAGCACCGCGGCCCACGCCACAGGCGCCGGCCCGACCGGCGCAGGATCCGCACGCCGGTCACGTCATGCCGCCCGCGCAGACGCCGCCCGCCGCGGATCCGCATGCAGGCCACCAGATGCCGGCGCAGCCCGCGCCCGTAGACCCGCACGCGGGACACCAGATGCCGGCGGCGACGCCCGGCCAGGCTGATCCGCACGCGGGCCACGACATGTCGGCCATGTCGTCCGCGCAGACCGACCCTCACGCCGGGCATGACATGTCGACCATGAGCATGGGGCCGCCCGATGTGGCGACCAGCGCCGACAATCCCGGCCGTCCTCCGGAGGACCCGCTCCCGGCCGCCGCCCTGGCCGGCCCTGCCCACGCCGCCGATCTCGTCTTCGGCGCCGAGGCCATGGCCGCCTCTCGCCGAACCCTGATTCACGAAAACGGCGACGTCCGCACCACGGCCGTCATTCTCGATCGCCTCGAAGCCGGCTTCGGCGACGACGGCGAGACCTACCTCTGGGACGTCCAGGGCTGGACGGGCGGCGACATCAACCGCTTCTGGTGGAAATCCGAGGGCGAAGGCGACTTCGGCGGCGAGCTCGAGGAGGCTGAAGTTCAGGCGCTCTACAGCCGCGCGGTCACGCCCTTCTGGGACGTTCAGGCCGGCGTGCGTCAGGACTTCCGGCCCGACGGCGAGGACACCACGCATCTGGTCCTCGGCCTGCAGGGCCTGGCGCCCCACTGGTGGGAAATCGATGCCGCCGCCTTCCTGTCGACCGACGGCGACCTGACCGCCCGCGTCGAGGCCGAATACGACCAGCGCATCACCCAGCGCCTGATCCTTCAGCCGCGCCTCGAAATCGACGCTTCGGCCAGCGACATTCCGGAACTGGAGATCGGTTCGGGCCTGTCCTCGATCGAGGCGGGCCTGCGACTGCGCTACGAATTCCGCAAGGAGTTCGCCCCCTATGTCGGCATCGAGTGGAGCCGCGCGTTCGGAGACACCGCCGACTACATCGAGGCCCGAGGCGGCGAGACCGACGACACCCGCGTCGTCGTCGGCCTCAAGGCCTGGTTCTAACCGAAGGAGAGCACCCCATGATGATCCGCACTCTCGTTGTCACCGCCGCCCTCGCGTTCGCCGGCGCCGCCGCCGCCCAGGACCCGCATGCGGGTCACGCTATGCCGGCCCAGGCCGCTGCGCCCCAATCCGGCATCACGACCGTTCCTGCGAATGGCGCGATGACCCAGGGGTCGCCCGAGCGGTTCAGCGTCACCTTCCCCCACGCCATGGTCCTCAAGACCGTCACCCTCTCCGCCGAGGGTCAGACTCCGGTCGACGTCACTGTCCCCGCCGCGCCGGCCGCCGCCACCGTCGGCGTGGCTCTTCCCCGCCTCGCGCCGGGCACCTACACTGCCGCCTGGACCGCCGAAGGCCCGGACGGTCACAAGATGTCCGGCTCCGTCAGCTTCATGGTTCACTAGGAGAACGACGATGAAAGTTTCCAACCTGCTGGCCGCCGCCGGCGCAATCCTGACCCTGAGCGCGGGCGCGGCCCTGGCGGCTGAAGGCTGCGAATGTTGCAAGGACATGGCCGCGGACGCCCCCATGACGTGCTGCGACGAGATGAAGACCGAGCCCGCCCCGGCCGAACCCGCGCCGCCCGCGCCGGCGCCGTCGGACACGCCGGCGCCCCAGGGGCACGCCGACCACAACTGATCGACCCGGTCCGATCGCTTCGGCGGCCCCCTTCGGGAGACGCGGAGCGATCGGCCATCAGCTTGTCCCGCTCCGATCCTCGGCCTTCTCCGCGTCGGATATTGACCGGGCCGGGTCCAGCCGGACGAAGTGCACGGTTTCGGCTCGCGTCTGCGGCTCGGCCACGAACCCGGCGTCGGCGAACGCAATGTGTTGGGGCATCACCGGCCCGGATGGATCCGATCGCCACCATCCGTCCACGGCCGCGGCCTTGGGCAGGATGCCGCCTACAATCCGTTCGATGTCCCGAAAGGTCAGATCCACTTCAGCCCGCTTCTGCCGGCGAAGAAAGGATGCGAGGGGCGCGTATTTGGCCATCGGCGTGTTTTCCTCCGTCACCACGGTTGGTCAAGCCCGACTCGCGAGACCGGCGATAAGCGGTGTAGGATCGTCAGCGGCGGGTTCCGGGAACGATAGGCGCCGATCAGGAGCCAGGGGACGTGCAAACGTCGGCGGCGATCGGCGGCGAAACGCCGGGCTTCCTCACAGAAGTTCCTGGCCCGCCCCCTTCTCCTCACGCCGGTTCGATCAACCCGTCGCGGACGGCGGTCGCGACCGCCTCTATCCGGGTGCGGACCCGCAATTTGGCGCAGACCTTCTCCAGATAGGAATCCACCGTCCGGGGCGACAAGGACAGGATCGTGCCGATATCAGCGGAGCTTTTTCCGCGACACACCCACTGAAGGCACTCCTGTTCGCGCGGGCTCAGGGAGACAGCGATCGGCTGTCGATCCGGATCATCGGCAACGGCTTCCATCGTACACCACTGGTTGTCCGCCTTCATCCGTACACGGGGATTTTGCCCCCGGGCAACGTCAATGTTTTGCGGCTCGTCCGCCGCTTTTTTGCGGGTTCGCGACCGACCGCCACCCGTTGAAGCGGGCTCCGCCGGCGACTACAGCCATGGCGTCGGGCGCCGTGAGATAGGTGCGCAGCCGGAGCCGGGGTTCGCCTGTGGCGGAGGCGGCGCTGGGCGCTGAAGTAGCGGGCCTCGTTCGCAGAGGATTCCAACGCCCGACCCCTCCGCCTTGCGTCTCGATTCCGTTTGATTCATGCTTCGGCGTCGGCGTCCGCGCCGATAGGGGCCTGGAATCCCCTGTGCGAAGTCAAACTCAACGACGCGCGTCTTACGCGCCTGTCGCTTGTCAGCGGCCCGAACCCGTGCGCTCGCACGGGCTCCGGAGCCTGTGCGATCTCGTCTGCGGATTCCCCGTCCTTCCCCGGAGGCCGGAGAATCGCGTTGACCGACGCCAAGGAGTTGAAGCCGGAAGCAGCGGAGGGCCTGAACGGCCTTTATCGCCGCTATGCCGGCTGGCTCGATGGCCGGCTGAGGGCCCACGTTGGCGCCGACCAGGCGGCCGACGTCGTCCAGGAGACCTATCTGCGCGCGGCGCCTTACCCGAGCGCGGACATCCGGCACCCCAAGGCCTTTCTGCTGCGGATCGCGCTCAATCTGGTCCGCGACGAGAGCCGCCGCCTCAAGCGCCAGCGCGAGTCCTCCGGCGGTTTCGGGCAGGATCAGAGCGAGTCCGCATCCCAGGCGGAACAGATGATGCTGAAGCAGATCGTCCTCACCATGCCTCCGCTTTATCGGGACATCTTCGTTTTGAGCCGCTTCGGCGGTATGACGTACCCCGAGATCGCGGCGGCGCGCGGCCTCAGCGTCAAAACCGTCGAGTGGCGGATGTCGAAGGCGCTCGAGCACTGCGTCGCTCGGCTGGACGATTAGGCAGGGCATGATGACGGTCGATGGCGACCTCGACATCCGGCGGCAGGAGGCCGCTTCCTGGTTTGCACGCCTGAGCCAGCAGCGCGTCTCCACGGACGACGTCAAGGCGTTCAGCGCCTGGCGGCGGGATCCGGACAATGCGCGCGCCTATGAACGGGTCGAGGCCGTCTGGAGCGCCACCAACACCTTGGCGGGCGACCCCGACATCAGCGCCCTGACCGCCGAAGCCCTGGGCAAGGCGCCGCCGCCGGTCCGGGCGCGCGCTATGGTGTCGCGGCTCTGGAAGCCGCTCGGCGGGGCCGCCTTGGCCGCCGTCGCGGTCATCGCGGCCGGATCGCTCTGGGCCGTCAGCCGGCCGCTCGACTATGCGACGGCCGTCGGCGAGCAGCGCACGGTGCGTCTCGACGACGGGTCGCGCGTCATTCTGGATACGGGGTCGCGCATTCAGGTCCGGTTGCGCGACGATCGAAGATCGGTGGCGCTCCTGTCGGGCCAGGCCTTCTTCGACGTGACCGGCGACTCCGCCCGGCCCTTCGTGGTTACGGCGGGCGACACCCACGTCACGGCGATCGGAACCCGCTTCGACGTGCGCCGGGACGGCGACGGCGCTCGGGTGACGCTGGTCGAAGGCCGGGTCGCGGTCCGGGAGAGCACAGGCGCGGGGCCGGGCTGGTCGCTCGATCCGGGACAGCAACTGGTCACGACCGGACCCCGGCCGGCGGTCGCCTCCGTCGATGTCGTGCGCGAGACGAGTTGGACCACGGGCCGGTTGATCTTCGATGGGACACCGATCCGTGTCGCCGTGACGGAGGTCAACCGCTACAGCGACGCCAAAATCGATCTGCGGGCGTCCCATATCGCGGAGATCCCGGTCAGCGGCGTCTTCGACACCGGCGACACCGACGGCTTCATCGCCGCCCTGCAGGACCTCTATGGCGTGACCGCCGAACGGCGGCCGGACGGGGCCGTGATCCTGTCGGGCCCGCCGGCCTGAAAATAATTCGTAGGCGGACTTAGGGTGGTCTCCCCTTCCCGTCGTCTCTTCCCCGCCCCGCCAACGTGCGGGTAATCAGAAGGGGGAAGACTATGCGAATGGGTTTCGGTTCAACAGCGTTGTCCGCGCTGCTGCTGGCGTCAGCGACGCCGGTGATTGCGCAAACCGCAGATGCGGTAAGGCGCTACGACGTGGCGGCGGGACCGCTCGACCGAGCCCTGACCGCCTTCGCCCAACAGAGCGGCCAGCAGATTCTGTACCCAGACGCGCTCGCTGCTGGTCGGGCGTCGCCGGGAGTGAGCGGCGTCTACACCGCCGAGGCGGCCCTGGCCGCAGCGCTGAGGGGCTCGGGCCTTTCGTATCGTCGGACGCGCCCCAATGTGTTCGTGCTCTACGACCCGAGCACACGGGCTGAAGCCGACTTGGACCCGGAAACGGTCACCCTTGATGAGGTGGTCGTGACCGGGAGTCTGATCCGGGGCGTCGCCGACGGGCCTTCCCCGGTGGTCACCGTCAGCCGCGACCAGATCGATCGCGACGGCCATGCGACGGTGGCCCAGGCCCTGGCCGCTCTTCCGCAGAATTTCGGAGGTACCGCGAACGAAGGCGCGCTTCAGAACGGCGCGGATCGCAGCGCAACCAACGGGAGCTTCGCATCAGGCGTCAATCTGCGCGGTCTGGGCAGCGACGCCACCTTGGTCCTGGTCAACGGCCGCCGGATGGGCGGCACGGGCGCGATGGGCGATTTCGCCGACGTCTCCACCATCCCCACCAGTGCGATCGAACGGATTGACGTCCTGCTCGATGGCGCATCGGCCCTGTACGGGGCCGACGCGGTCGGCGGCGTCGTCAACATCATCCTGCGCGACGACTACGAGGGCGCCGAGACCCGGGTGCGGGTCGGCCAGACGGCCGACGGCGCCAGCAAGGAGTATCAGCTCGGCCAAACCTTCGGGCGCCGGTGGTCGTCGGGCAGCCTGATGGGCACCTATGAATACTACGATCGCGGCGCCCTGCCGGTGTCCGAGCGCCGCCTCGCCGGAGACGCGGACCTGAGATGGCGCGGCGGGTCCGATCGGCGGCTCAACTACAGCAGCCCGGGCAATATCGTCGTCTTTGATCCGGTCAGCGGCGGCTATGTCTCGGCCTACGCCATTCCCGCCGGCCAGGACGGGACAGACCTCGACCCTGGCGACTTTCTCGCCGGCCGAACCAATCTGAGCAACCAGCGCCTGGGCCTGAACGTCCTGCCGCAGCAGACTCGCCACAGCCTCTTCGCCGCGCTCCGGCAGGATCTGGGCGACAGAATGGTGTTGAGCGCCGACGCCCGCTACGGCCGTCGCGACTACGAGACGACATCGGCGCCGTTCGCGAGCCTGCTGACAGTGAACCGGGGCAACCCCTATTTCGTCTCCCCGACCGGCGCGGCGTCCCACACCATCGCCTACTCCTTCGAAAACGACCTCCCCAACCCTGTGATCAGTGGCGAGGCGGAGAGCTTCGGCGCATCCATCGGAGCCAAGGTCGATCTCTTCGCCGACTGGCGGCTCGACGCCTATGTCGCCTACGCCTCGGAGACAGGCGAGAACCGCACCACCGGCACGGTGAACTCGACCTTCCTGCGCGAAGCGCTGGGCGCCGTCGCTGACAATCCGGCGACCCCCTTCAGCGCCGCCCGGGACGGACACTTCAATCCGTTCGGCGGCGGCGGCGGCAGCCCGGCCGCCGTCCTGGCCTTCATCAGTTCAGGTCGGAACGCCACCCTGAGCGAAATGACGGTGACCTCGGCCAACCTTCAGGTCGACGGGACCCTGCTCTCGCTGCCCGGCGGACCGATCAAACTCGCCGCGGGCCTGTCTTTTCGCGAGGAGACCTTCTGGCGCCGCATCGACAACTTCACCTCAAGCGTGACGCCAACCACGGGCGTGCCCACGGAGTCGAGCCGCAAGGTTTCGGCCGTCTTCGGCGAGTTGCGCATCCCGCTGTTCGGCGCCGACAATCGGCGACCGGGCTTCGAGCGGCTGGAGCTGTCGGTGGCCGCCCGGTTCGAGGACTATGAGGACATCGGCCAGACCACCAGTCCCAAGATCGGCGTGCTATGGGACCCGGTTCCGGACCTGACCCTGCGGGCCAACTACGGCGCCTCCTACCGCGCCCCGGCCCTTCGGGAACTGAACGACGCGCCGCGCGCCAGCCCCACCTTCCTGCCGCGCGGGGTCCAGCAGATCCTGTCGATCATCCAGTACGGCGGCAATCCGGACCTGGAGTCGGAACAGGCCGACACCTGGACCCTGGGCGGGGAATACCGGCCCTCGTCGATCGCGGGACTACGCCTCGGCGTCAACTGGTTCCGGACCGACTTCGACAACCGCATCGGCCAGCCGACGTTCGAGAATATCCTGACGGCGCTGACCGATCCGGCGCTGTCGCCGTTCATCCGCGTCGTCGCGCCCCTGACCAACGCCGACGACCGGGCCGCGGTACAGGCCATACTCGACCTGCCGACCACCAACCTCGCCAGCGCCTATCCGGCGACGTCCTACGGGGCGATCGTGGATGCGCGCTACGTCAACACCGCCCGCGTCCAAGTCGAGGGCGTCGACGTCAGCGCCGGTTACGCCTTCGACCTCGGGCCAAATGCCTTCGACCTGAACCTGGCCTTCTCCTACCTTAGCCGCTTCGACAGCCAGGCCACGCCGAACTCGACGGTCGTCTCCCTGCGCGACCGCCCGAACTATCCGGTTGGCCTGCGCGGCCGGAGCTCGATGGGCTGGACGCGCGGCGACTGGGGCGTGTCCTCGTCAATCAACTATGTCGACGGCTATCGCGATCTGGCGGGCGCCCGGATCGGGTCGTGGGTCACCGCCGACGTGCAGGTGCGCTATGCGCCTCAGGCCGGTCCGCTGGCGGGATCGACCGTTGCCCTGACGGTCCAGAACGCCTTCGACCGCGATCCGCCCTTCTACAACGCGCCCGAGGGCATCGGTTACGATGCGGCCAACACCAATGTCATCGGCCGCTTCGTCTCGCTGCAACTGACCCGAGCCTGGTGATGCGGCTCGCGGTCGGCTGCGGGCTGGTCGCCGTTCTCCTCACGGCGGCCAGCCCGGCTTTGGGTCAAACGCGGGCGTCCGTGACAATCGAGACCCTGCTGGATCAGGAGAGCCTCGGCCAGGTGCGGATCAGCCGGGACGGGCGCTGGATCGTCGTCGAGCGACGGGCGGCCTGGTCCTCGGCCGCGACCTACCGCTTCGGGCTGATGACGCCGCATCTGCTCAGCGGGCTGGAGATTCATACGCCCGCCGGCGCCCCGGTGCGTCGGCTCGAGGATCCCGGCCACGCAAGCGGCTACCTCTCGGGGCCCTTCTCGCCCGGCGGAGACAGGATGCTGGTCTTCCGCCTGCAGGAGACGTCCTGGCGGCTGGGGGTCATGACCCTGGCGACCGGACAGGTCCGCTGGCTGCCCCTTACGCCCGAGTTCACCGGCCTCGGGCGGACGGTCGCCTGGCGATCGGAGACGCAGTTGGTGGCGATCGCCCGTCCGGATGACGACCTGCCCCTGGTGTTCAGGCTCGGCGGACAGACCGAAGCGCGCAAGACCGCGCTGTGGCGAACCTTCGCCGCCGGCCACGCGCCGTCCGCGGTGCTCATCCCCAGCGGCGCGGCCCGCGACAGCCGGACGCGATCCGGCCCCGCGCGGCTGATCCTCTTCGATCTCCAAGACGGCGAGGAGCGCGTCCTGGCGCGCGGCGACCTGTTCGACCTGGAGGTGTCGCCAGACGGCGGCGCGGTCGCGGCGCTGCTCAACGCCGAAGACCTGCAGGCGGATGGGGAGACGCCGGTCACGGTCGGCACGCCCAGCCGCCGCCGCCGGCTGCTGCTGGTCGATCTGGATCGCGGCGGCGCGGAAGAGCCCCTGCCCGACCAGGATTTCCTCTCCCATCTGCTGTCCTGGTCGCCGGATTCCCGTCGGCTGCTCGCCTTCGCGCGCGACGCCGGCGGCGACTGGGCCGACGGCCACTTCTGGACCCTGGACCGGCGCGGCCGTGCTGAAGCCGTGGCGCTCGGAACGGACCGTCCCTGGTTGGATGAGGAGATCGGCAAGATTCAGATCGCCCGGGGCGGCTGGAGCGCGGCCCGGCCCGTCGTGCAGGTCCGAACGGTCAATGGCGAGAGGGTCTGGCTGCGAAGCGGCCCGACGCCGACCGTCTCGCCGGTGCGGACGCCCCGCGAGACCCTGATCGAGATCGACGGGCGCACCTGGATCGAACGCCCCGACGGCCTGCATCCCCTGCCGTCGCAGGCCGAGCCCCGGGTGGTCGCGGGCCGTCTGTGGGACCGGGAACGGGCGGCCGACGGGGGCAGCCGGCAAGGCTGGAACCCCGACGGCGTCCAGCGCGGGCAACGCGTCCTGATGGATCCGGGCGGCTGTCTGAGCGCGCCCGCCGCCCCGCAGGTCCGAACCTGCCTCTCGCCGCTCGCCGCCGACGAAAGTCTCGTCGCGGTCAGCCCGACGCGAACCTATCTGATCGCCCAGACGCGCAGCGCCGGCGGGTCGGTCAGCCTGCGCCTTCACGCCGCCGACGCCGTGCGGCGGCTGGCGACGGTCAACACCGCCTTCGACAATGTCGCCTGGGGCGAGATCGTCCCCGTCCGCCACCCCGGGCCGGACGGCCAGACGCTGACCAGCTGGTTGCTAATGCCGCCGGGAACCCCATCCGGCGCGCGACCGCCCGTGGCCGTCGTCCTCTATCCCGGGACCGATTACCCGGCCGCGCCCGCCTGGATGCGTCCCGGCGGCGAGCGGCTCCACATCAATCCGCAGGTACTGGCCGCCGCCGGCTACGCCGTGCTCGTCCCGAGCCTGCCTCGGCGAACGGGGCCGGGGCCGGGCCTGGAGAACATCGCCGACCGGATCCAGGCCATCGTCGACGCCGCCGGGGAACGCGTCGATGCCGGCCGGGTCGGCCTGATCGGCCATAGCTACGGCGGCTATGCGGCCCTGCTGGCGACATCGCAGAGCGACCGGTTTCGTGCCGTAATCGCCGCCGCGGGCTACGCCGATCTTTCGCGAACCTACGCCCTGCCGCCGCATTTCCTGGTCTCGCCGGACGACGGGGTGCCGATCAACGCCCTCGCGGGCTGGGCCGAGACGGGTCAGGGCGGGATCGGAGCCTCGCTGGTCGGACGGCCGCAGACCTATGTCGACAACAGCCCCCTCTATCTGGCCGAACGCATCCGGACGCCCGCCCTCCTGATCGAGGGCGATCTCGACCCGGTCGGGGCCGACGTCCTGTTCGGCGCCCTCTATCGCCTCGATCGGGAAGCCGCCTTCCTGACCTACGCCGGCGAGGGGCATGTGTTCGTCAGTCCCGCCAACCTACGGGACCTGCACGCGCGCATCCTCGACTGGCTCGACCGCTATGTGCGCCCGACGGATGTCGTCGATGCGGGCCTGCCAGCTTCGAGCCCAGACCTCCAGAACAGCCCCGACCAGTAGCCGGTTGTAGCCCGGGCTCCAGATCAGCCGCGCCTCGGTCAGTTCGACCTCGAGCGATTTGCGGTCGATCAGGCCGTGGGCGGCCTGAAGGCCGTCGAGCAGGAGCGGCGTCAGCACGGGCAGGCTGGCGCGCGTCACCTGTCCGTAGAAATGGCTGAGATCGCCCTTGCTCCGACGCTCGGTGAGCAGGGGCGGCAGGCGCCCGGCGAAGGCCTGCCGGGCCAGGCCGCGATCGCGCACCCCCGTGATCAGCCGGTCGGCCGGGATGGCCAGGCAGTGTTCCGCCACGGGCTGGCTGAGGAACGGATGCAGCAGATCCCCCGCCCGGGCGCGCAGGCAGTCGCCCCAGAACAGTTGGGCGTTCACGAACTGCCGCAGTTGTCGGGCCTTGGCCGGCGGCAGGTCGTCGGCGTCCTCAAGCCAGGGATGGCGCCGGCTGGGCGTCCCGGTTTCCCGAGCTCTCGGGCTCAGGGCATGGCCGAGCACCGTCCAGGCCGAATGTCGGGTCCAGCGCGCCACCGCCGCGATGAAGGTCGGCGACAGGCCGACGAGCCCTTCTCGGCGGCGGCGGTCGATGACCACGGCGGGGTCGGGCGCCTGGAAGAAGACGGCGTCTCCGCCCTGGCCGGTAAGCAGACCCGTGGCCCGGCCTCGGCGCATCCGCCCCGCGACCTCGGCGTCGTAGGTGACGTCGACGCCCTGGAGCGCCGGGCGCACGCTGTCGCCGAGCGGGGTCAGTTGCGCCAAGGTGATGGCCTCGACCGGCTTGCGCACGGCGGTCAGGGCCAGCTCCAGATGACCGGCCGCAGCCGTGGCGTAGGGACGTTCGTCGCCCTCGCGCCAATCGCCGTGAAAGTTGAGGAAGCCGGCGCGTCCGGCGTATCCGGTCGCCTTCAGGCTGCTGGCGGCAATGGCCGAATCCAGGCCACCCGAGAGTTCGCCGATCAGCCGGCGGTGCGGCGCGGCCAGGGCGGCCACCGTCGCGTCCACCACGCCGATCAGTGCGCCATGGCTGTCGTCCCAGTCCCGCCCCGCCCGGCAGAACGCCGTCGGCGCCCAGGCGGGCGTCGCCTCCGCCGTCTCGCCGATCACGCACAGGGCGCCCGGATTGACGGCGGTCAGGCCGCGCAGGGCCAGCCGATCGCCGAGCAGTTCGGGCGCTGCGGCGATCTCGCCCAAGACCGGCCAGTCGATCTCCAGATCGACCGGCAACAGGGCGTCGGCCAGCCGCGGCGGCTCGTGCGCGGCCAGCACCGCGCCGCCGTATCGCCACCAGACGCAGTCCAGGGCGCCGGTGGGATCGCGCAACAGCGCCAGACGTCCGGCCTCGTCGCGCCAGACCAGGATATAGCGCCCCCAGCCCGCCCTGACCGCGGCCCGCGCCAGGTCGGCGGAGCCGGCGCTGCGCGCGATCACGGTCGACAACGGATCGGTCCCGCCGCGCCAATCGCCTATCAGGAAATGCCGCCGGCCGACCTGGCGAACGGCGAGCCGCGCGCGCGGTCCAAGCAGGATGGTGATGTCGTCGATCGGGCCGAAGGGGCGCCACCCCTCGCGTTCGAGGGCGGCCGCCACCCGGTCCACGGCAGGACGTCCGCCGTCGCCGAGGCGCCCCCGGTCGATGACCAGATAGCCCGTCTGATCGGGGCCCGGGATCTTCATCGGCGGAAGATCGGGGTATAGGCCCAGAGCCGTTCGACATCGTCGTTGAGACAGACCTCGCCCGCCTGGACCCAGCAATGGGCGTTGAACGGCCAGAGCCTGACGCCAAACACCCAATCGGCCGCCAGCCCCGACCGTCGCAGGAAGCTGACCAGCATCGCCGACCGAAGCAGGCACTCGCCCTCCAGCGGAAGCCAGGGGCCCATGCTCCAGAACAGACGCGCCGCCGCCAGCGTCGCCTCAGGATCGCGCGACAGGGCGGTCCGCGCCTCGGCGACGCGCAGATAGGGCGCCAGCCCCTGCCCCGCCCTCGCCCGGCGGATGTCGGCGACGACGCCGGCGGCGGCGATCAAGGCGCGCGGGCCGGGGCCGCCGGCGGCGGGGCCATGGATGATCGAACGCGTCGGCGCGGGCGGCGGCGCCTCGATCTCCGGCGGCGGTTCGGTCGCCAGCAGGCCGGCTTCAATCAGGGGGTCGGCCAAGGGTCCGGGCGCGATCGCCGTCCGACGTCCGCCGGTCAGGATCGAGGCGGCGCCGGGCAGGCACAGATAGGCGTCGCCGGCGATGTCCAGCAGCGCCAGATCGCCGCCGATGGCCACGGCGTGGACGTCCGGTCGGAGATAAAGGGTCATCGGCGTCGGGATGCGGGCAATAGGCGCCGGCCGGAGCCGGCGCCCAAGCCTTCAGCCCTGATCCCAGAGCCGCACCGGAATCTGCTCGAAATCGCCGGTGATGTGGTCGGCGCGGGTGGCCTGCTCTGCCGATCCCAGCCGGACGAGGTCGACGCGGATGCCGGTGGGCTCGTACAGGCGGACCGGGATCAGTTCCATGTCGCCGGTCGGGGAGTCGGCGCGGGTCGCGCGCCGGGCGGAACCGAGCGCGATCAAGCTCGGCGTATGCGGGGTCTTCATGGCGTAGCCTCCTAATGCGGGACACAGCGCCCGCAGGAACAGCCAGCGCGTACGACGTCATATTTTCAAACTATATTTCATCTATACTTTCTCCTGACCGACGCATGACTGCGAACACTGCCTGCGACGCTGCGACACGCCCGCGATGGTAAACATCCACCTCGGCGCGCAGGTCGGCGAGACGGCCCGTCGACAGAAGGGCCTCCTGCCGTTCGAGCTGGTCGATGTCGATCGGTGCGATCGCCGCCTCTACCGTCCTTATGGGTCGAAGCTGGATCGCGGTTCGCCGCTGGGTGCGCGCCAGGACCGCGTTGCCGGCCGCCGCAACCAGGGCCCCGTACAGGCTTTCCAGCCTCAGTTGGGTCGTCGACGGCCCCTCGACCGCCCAGGCGACGGGCGCGGCGAAGGCGTCCAGGGCCCAATGGGCCAGCCGCCAATGGAGCTCGTACAGTTCGGCGATGTCCGACGTCGACGGGCTGGGCGCGAAATAGCCGCGGCCGGGCCGATGCTCGAGGACGCCCTCGCCGGCGAGACGCGCCAGGGCCTCGCGCACGGGCGTGGGACTGAGGCGGAGCTCCGCCGCCAGGGCGGTGGCGACCAGCGGTTCACCCCAGCGAAACCGGCCGGCCCCGGCGAAGCCCGTCAGCGCCCGAAGGGCGATGTGATAGGGATCACGCTCCTTCATGGCGGCGGCATTCGAGACGCGAACATTCGTCCATCAATTCGCCAGACCCCAAGGGGCTCCTCGGGCGAAAACTGATTGCGCCGGTATATAAGTTATCTCGGCAAGTTTTCGCATCCCAGCCGCAGGTTCTTTGCGTCATACCGCAAGGTTTTCGCCACCGTTTCTTTCCCATCTTTCATTTGATGCTCGGTTGCCCCATTTTTCAACCAGTAGGGGTGCGGGGCGAGAGTCGCAGCGCCCGGGTGATCAGGAGCGAAGTCGAGGTGATGGACCGTGCCGACCGCCAGTCCCAGAGCGAAACCCTGTCCGCCGCGCTGCGTCTGATCCGGTCCCATCGCCGGATGAAGTCGGCCGATGTGGCCCACGGCATGAACATGGCTTTGCGGTCGTATGAGCATTTCGAGGCCGGCGGCGGCCGGGTGAATCTCGACCGCATCCACCGCTTTGCGGAGGTCACGGACTCCGACCCCTACGCCATCCTGGCCGCCCTCGCGTTGGGGTCGCCCGAGTTCGCCCTGCGCACCGTCGACAACAAGCTGATGACCATCCTGATGGTGGCGCTGCAGGAGTTCGACGAAGAGGTCGGTGACGTGCTGGCCGAACTGGACGCCCGCACCATCATCAACACCTTCACCCGGGCGCTGAAGGACCTGGCCCTGCAGTCCGTGCGGCGAGACACCGCAGCCAACGCGTGGTTGCAGCAACGGTTGGGGAGACTGGTTTCGCCCGGCGACGGGGAAGACGAGGGCTCTTCCGGGACTCCGGCGCCGTAGACACCCGGTCGCAAACCTGCGGGCTTGCCGCAAACCCGCCGTTGCGTCTGTGCTTGAGTCCATGTCCGCGTTTTCGTCCAGTAACCCGTTCCCCGCGTCCGAACTGACCGACCGGCTCTCGGACCGGCAGCGCCAATGTCTCGCCCTGGCCGCCCAGGGCCTGAGCTCGGCCCGGATCGCCGAGCGGATCGGCATCTCGGGGCGGACCGTCGATGAGCATCTGATGCTCGCCTGCCGCGTGCTTGGCGTTCGCACGCGCATCCAGGCCGTGGCGCGCCTCGCGGCCCAACCGCGGCGCCACGCCGAACCGCGGACCTTCCTACCGTAGATCTCCGGCGGGAGGCTCGCGGGTCGTCGCCCCGCGGGCCGATCGGGTTTGCTTGGGCCTCTCGATGGAGCCCGCCTTGCTCGACCTCAACCTGATCCTCAGCCTGTCCCAGGCCTGCGCGCCGCAGGTGGCCCCGGAAACCCTGGCCGCCATCGCCTATGCGGAAAGCCGGTTCAACCCGATCGCCATCGGGGTGAACCGGGGTCCGCGCCCGACCCGGCGCCCCCGAGACGCCGCCGAAGCGGCGCGCGTGGCCCGCGGCCTGCTGGCGCGCGGCGCGAACCTCGACCTGGGGGTGGCCCAGATCAACAGCGACAACCTCGGTTGGCTCGGCCTGTCGGTCGAGGCGGCCTTCGACCCGTGCCGCAACCTCGCGGCCGCCGGCGTCGTCCTGCGCGCCGGCTATCGTCCGGCCGAAGGCGTCGACCGGCAGACGACGCTGAGGGTGGCGCTGTCCCGGTACAACACCGGCCATCCCGAACGCGGCTTCCGCAACGGCTATGTCGCCCGGGTCGAAGCCGCCGCCGCGACCCTGGGCGTCCTGCCGCTCAAGCCGATCCAGCCGGGCGCGGACGGACCGCCTGCCTCGATCGCCGAACCTCAAACCCCGCCGCCGGCCTGGGACGTCTTCGCGCGCGCCCGGCTGAGCGTCGTCCTCACCTTCACCTCCGATCCAGACAGGGAGTTCTGAGATGACCGCACCCGCGACCGTTCGCAGGCTCGGCGCCGCCGGCGCCATCGCCTGCACCGCAAGCCTTCTCCTGGTTCAGCCGGCGTTCGCGTCGGCCAATGTCGAAGGCCTGCTCCAGAACGTCGTCGACATGCTCACCGGCAATACGGCCCGTCTGCTGGCCGTACTGGCGGTCGTGGTCGTCGGCATCCTGTGGATGTTCGGCCTGTTCGACCTGCGCCGGGCGGCGATCGTGGTGCTCGGCATCGTCGTGGTCTTCGGCGCGGCCGAGATCGTCAATCTGATCACGGGCGGAGCCTGATGACCGGCGCTGCGCCCTGGCTGTGGATCGGGTCGGCGTCGGCCTTTCTCGCCCTGTGTCTGATGCTCAGCCTCAAGCTGATCTCGCCCAAGCGGTTCGCCCAGATCCTCGCCGGGCTCGGTTCGGGCCTGGCCATCGGCCTGGCCCTGTCGCGCCTGTCGGCGGGAGGACCCCATGGCTGACGAACGTCTGACCGAGGATCCGCTGTTCCTGGCCTGCACGCGGCCGGCGATGATCCTCGGCGTGCCCATGGAAGCGATGGGTGTCAACGTCATCGGGTCGGGCGTCGTCTTCCTCGTCGGCGGCAGCCTGCTCTACCTCCTCGTTGCCCCGGCCCTGCACCTGGTGTTCCGGGCGATCTGCCGGGCCGACCACAACGCCTTCCGGCTGCTGTTCGTCTATGTCGACACCAAGGGCCGGTCGCGCAACGCGGCCCTCTGGGGCGGGAGCTCGGCGACGCCCCTTCCCCTCGTCCGCCGCTATCGTCTGGCGGAGCTGTCCCGTGGCTGAGGGCGGCGTTCCTCCGGCGCGACTGCGGCGCGAGGCCGACGCCCGGCCGCACCTGCCCTACGCCCGTCACGTCTCGGATCATGTGGTGGCGCTCGACAGCGGCGCCCTGATGATGGTGTTCCAGGTCGACGGCGCCAGCTTCGAGACCGCCGACGCCCGGGACCTCAACGACTGGCACGTCAAGCTCAACCAGGCCTGGCGCAATCTCGCCGACGATCGACTGGCGGTCTGGCACCATGTGGTGCGACGCCCGGTCGAGCTGGAGCGAGCCGCTGGCTTCCGCTCGGTCTTCGCCGGGGAACTCGGCGCCCTTTACGACGACCGTGTCGCGGGACGGCGGCTCTGGATCAACGAGCTGTTCGTCACCCTCGTCCTGCATCCGGGTCGGGACGCCGGCGACCGGGCCGCGGCGCTCGCCAGACGCCTGAGGGCGGCGCGCCGCAACGACGCCGAGGTCGAGTTCGCCCATATCCAGCGCATCGAGGAGGCCGGGCGCGACCTGGTCCAGTATCTCGGCCGCTATGCGCCGCACCGGCTCGGTCTCTACGAGCGTGCGGGCCTGTGGTTCTCCGAACCGATGGAGGTCATGCGGCTGGTCCTCACCGGGCGCCGCTCTTCGGTCCCGATCGTGTTCGGCCACCTTGGTTCGGCGGTCTACACCCTGCGCGCCATCTTCGGACGCGAGACCCTCGAACTGCGGGACGCCGCCGAGGCGCGCTACGCCGGCGTCCTGGCCATAAAGGAATATCCGGCCACGACCCGCCCCGGACTGTGGGACGAACTGCTGAGCGTCCGCTTCGGCTTCGTGATCAGCCAGTCCTTCGCCTTCCTGTCCAAGGCCTCGGCCCGCGCGGTGATGGAGCGCAAGCAGAATCAGATGGTCTCGGCGCGGGACCGCGCGGCCTCGCAAATCACCGGCCTGTCGGACGCGCTCGACGACCTTGTCAGCAACCGCTTCGTCATGGGCGAGCACCAGGCCTCGATCCTCGTCCACGGCGACACGCCAACCGCGCTAGCGGACCACCTGTCCAAGGCCCGCGCCATCCTCGCGGACTCCGGCCTCGTCGTGGCGCGCGAGGATCTCGGCCTGGAAGCGGCCTTCTGGTCCCAATTCCCCGGGGCCTTCGCCCGTCGCACCCGACCGGCCGCGATCACCTCGCGCAATTTCGCGGCCCTGGCGCCGTTTCACGCACATCCGGTGGGCAAGGCGCGCGGCAACCACTGGGGCGATGCCGTCGCGGTGCTGCGCACGACGGCGGGTTCGCCGTTCTACTTCAACTTCCATGTCGGCGATCTCGGCCACACCTTCATCTGCGGGCCTTCGGGGTCGGGCAAGACCGTGGTCCAGAACTTCATGCTGGCGCAGCTGGAGCGGTTCAACGCCCAGCAGCTCTTCATCGACAAGGACCGGGGCGCCGAGATCTTCGTCCGCGCCTGCGGCGGGACCTATCTCGCCCTTCGCAACGGCGAACCGACCGGCTTCGCCCCGTTCAAGGCCCTCGCCCCCAGTCCCGCCAACCGCGCCTTCCTCGTGCGCTTGGTCCGGACCCTGGTCGCCCGCCCGGACGAAACCCTGACCGTGCCCCAGGCCCGCGCCATCGATCAGGGCGTGGCCGCGCTGGAAGCCCTGCCGGTAGAGCGCCGGTCCATCGCCGCCCTGCGCAGCCTGCTCGGCCAGGGCGACGCCGGCGGCGTGGGCGCGCGGCTGGAGCGGTGGCAAAGGGGCGGTCCCCTCGGCTGGGTCCTCGACAATGACGAGGACGCCCTCAGCCTGGAGGCCCGCTTCGCCGGCTTCGACATCACCCAGGTGCTCGACCACGACGAGGTCCGCACGCCAGCGATGTTGTATCTGTTCCACCGCATCGCCGAACGGGTCGACGGTCGTCGTCTCGTCCTCGACATCGACGAATTCTGGAAGGTGCTGGGCGACCCGGCCTTTACGGAACTGGCCCGGGACGGGCTCAAGACCTGGCGCAAGCAGAACGCCCTGATGGTGTTCGGCACCCAGTCTCCGGCCGACGCCCTGCGCTCCCCGATCGCCCACGCCATCCTCGAACAGTGCGCGACCAAGATCTTCCTGCCCAACGCCCACGGCCAGGCGCGCGACTACATCGACGGCTTCGGCCTCACCCAGGAGGAGTTCCGACTGGTGCGCGAGGTCCTGACCCCGGAGTCGCACCGTTTCCTGGTCAAGCAAGGCCACGCCAGCGTGGTCGTGGAACTGGATCTGAGCGGCATGGACGACGCCCTGTCGGTCCTGTCCGGCCGCACCGAAACCACCGCCCTGCTCGACCGCCTCCGCGCCGAGGTCGGCGACGACTACGCGCTGTGGCGCGATCCCTTCCATGACCAGAGGAGGTTCCTGTGAGAGCCCGCATCCCCTTCGCCGCGGCGGCCGCCGCCCTCGTCCTCGCCGGCGCGCCGGCTGTCCAGGCGCAGCAGATCGTCCACGACCCCCGGGCCCTGGCCCAGATGGTCGAGGAGGCCCGCACCACCCTGGACCAGCTGAGGGCGCTGCAGACCCAGATCGAGCAGGGCCAGCAGCTCTTCGACAGCCTGAACGACCTGTCCGACGTCAACGCCCTGGCCGGCGAACTCGGCCTACCGCAGGTGCGCAATCCGCTTCCGGATACGCGCGCGCTGCGGGCGGCGGCCGACGGCGATCTGTCCGCGCTCGGCGACCTGGCCGACCGGGCCGACGCCATCCGCCGCGACACCCGGCTCTACACGCCGCCGGCGGGCGATCCGGGTTCGGCGGAGGCCTACTACCGCGACAGCCTCGAACGCACCGGCGCGCGGACCGCACGGGATCTCGCCATCGGCGAGGCCGTCGGCGGCGCGGCGGATCGCCGCCTGCAGGGTCTGGAGACGCTGCGCTCCGCCCTCGACACCGCGCCCAACGCCCGCGCCGTCATGGACCTTGGAGCCCGCCTCGCGGCCGAACAGGCGCTGATCCAGAACGAACAGGTCCGGCTGCAGGGTCTCGCCCTGACCCAGGCGGCCGAGGCTCGCCTCGAGGAGCAGCGCGCCCGGGAACGGGCCGAGGCCGCCCGGGCAGCCCGCATGGATGTCTACGAAAGAGCGTTCCAGTGAAACGGTCCGCGCTCCTCGTCGCGCTCGGCCTCGTCGGCTGCGGGGCGACCGACCGGACCGCTGAAGACTTCGCCGCCGATCCCGAAGCGGCCGAGGCGGTCGTGGGGGCCTGCGACGCCGTCCGGGCCGACGGCGAATGCGAGGCGGCGCGGCGCGGTCTGACCGACGCGCAGCGCGAGGCGCGGATGCGCGCCTATGAGCGGGCCTTCTGAGGAGCCCGACGATGAGCTTTCGCGTCTTCGAGCCCAGCTACGACTTCATCGACGGACGGCTCAACGTCTTCCTCGGCGACCGTCTGTCGTCGGTGATCGCCGAGGTCGAGGGACCGCTGCGTATCGCCCTGGTCCTCTATGTCGTGCTCTACGGCGTCGCCATCCTGAGGGGCGCGATCAGCGAACCGGTGATGGATTTCGCGGTCCGGTCGCTGAAGCTGGCCTTTCTGTATCTGCTGGCGACCACGGCCGCCTATTCGACCTTCGTCACCGAGCCGCTGTTCACCGGCCTGCCCAACGCCCTGACCCGGGCCGTCAGCGGCGCGGACACGCCGAGCGTCGGCGCGGCCTTCGACCAGTTCTTCGCCTATGCGGCCTGGCTGGGCGAGGACATCTCGCGCGAGGGCTCGGCCTTCAATCCCGGGCCCTGGGTGGTGTCGGCCGCCGTCTTCATCGTCGGCGCCCTGGCCGCCGCCCTCGGGTTCGGCGTCGTGCTGGTGGCCAAACTGGCTCTGGCGCTGCTCGTCACCCTCGGCCCCATCTTCATCGCCTGCGCCCTGTTCGACGCCACCCGCCGCTTCTTCTTCGGCTGGCTCAGCCAGGCGGTGAACTATCTCGTCCTGTTCGCCCTGATCATCGTCATCTTCCAGCTGGTCCTGTCGCTCGTGCGCGACCAGTGGGGCGCGATCCAGGGAGCCGACCCGATGATCGGCGGGCTGATCTTCATCGCCCTGTGCCTGCTCGGGGCGATCTTCTTTCTGCAGACCCCGGCCATCGCCGCCGGAATCGCGGGCGGCGCCAGCGCCGGCCTCGCCGACTTCGCCAACGCCGCGGCCCTGGGCGGGAGCGGCTCCGGCCGGTCTCAAGGTCCGCAAGAAGCCAGTCGCCAACCGCCCAGGGGCGGCGGCACCATCCGACCGAGAGGCGCCTGACATGACCTATCGCTCCTTCCTGTTCGCCGGCCTTATGCTGCTGGGCGCCTGCGCCCACCGGGGCGATCCGGCGTTGCCGACCTGCGACGGCTCGGCCCGGCGGCCCGCCAATCCCCACGGTTCGGTGCTCGCGCCGCAGACCGAACCCCCATCGGTCCCCGAGGCCGTAAGCTCGGATACGGGAGGCTGCGCATGAGCGGCGTCCCCTCCCCTGACCTGAAGCGCTACTTCACCGAGGCGCGACGCTGGGACCAGGACCGTCTGGCCTCAGCGCTCCGGTCCCGACGCCTGGCCTGGTCGGCCGCCGCCCTGGCCACGGGCCTGGCGGTGATCGCGACCGGCGCGGTGGCGATGCTGACCCCGCTGAAGTCCACCGAACCTTTCGTCATCCGGGTGGACCAGGCGACCGGCGCGGTCGACGTCATGCGCGGCCTCTCGGCCGAGGATGGGCCCGTCCGTTACGACGAGGCCGTCAGCAAATATTTCCTCGGCCAGTATGTGCGCCAGCGGGAGGGCTACCTCGATCCGGCCGCCGAGGACGCCTTCCGGCTGGTCTCCATCCTGTCGGCCCCGGCCGAGCAGCGGCGTTGGGCCGATCTGTTCCGCGGCTCCAATCCCGCAAGCCCGCAGAACCTCTACGGCCGCGACGGCGAGGCCATCATCTCGATCCGCGCCATCGGCTTCATCAACGACGGCGTCGCCAACGTCCGCTTCCACCGCACGGTCCGCCAGGCCCAGCAGACGGTGGAGAGCGACTGGATCGCCACCATCGCCTTCACCTACACCCGCGCGCCGATGTCCGAGCCGGACCGGCTGAGGAACCCCCTCGGCTTCCAGGTGACGTCCTACCGCGCCGATCCGGAGGTCATCCGATGAGACGCCCGCTTTCCCTCCTGCCCCTGGTCGCCGCCCTCGCCCTCGTGACCCCGGTCGCGGCGCAGGCCCCGCTCGATCCGCGGATTCGCGAGCTCACCTATGATCCGGCGGCCGTCTACCGGATCGCCGGGGCCTTCCGGACGGCGACCCAGATCGTCTTCTCGCCGGAGGAGACCATCCGCCATGCCGCCGTCGGAGACAGCGTCGCCTGGGAGGTGGCCGCCGAGGGTTCGGTGCTCTTCCTCAAGCCTCGGGAACGTCATCAGGCGACCAACCTCCTGGTCGTCACAGAGCGCGACGGCGCGGTCCGGCACTACGCCTTCGAGCTGCTCGCCCGCGAGGCCGGCGACCGGACGGCGATCGCCTATCAGGTCCGGTTCCGCTACCCGGCCGACGAACAGGCCCAGGCGGCCCGCGCATTGGCCGTCCAGGCCGAGGCCATCGAGCAGCGCCTCATCGGATTGGAGCTGGAGCGCGGCGTCGTCGAGGGGACCCGCAATCTGGCCTGGTCCGCCCAGGGCGACGCCGCCTTGCAGCCGAGCGAGGTCAGCGACAACGGCCGCTTCACCGTGCTGCGTTTCCCTGGCGTCCAGGCCCTGCCGGCCGTGTTCGAGGTCGGCGAGGATGGGTCGGAGCGCCTGATCCCCTACGATGTCCGCGGCGAGTTCGTGGTGATCCATGGCGTGACGCGGGGTCTGCGGCTGAGGCGGGGTCCGTCGGTCCTGTGTCTGTTCAACGAGGCCTATGACGCCCGCGGAGTCGGCCTAGGCACCGGGACGGCTTCGCCGGTCGTCGATCGCGCGCCTCTCGGAAGCCGGTCATGAGCGCGCCCGATCCCACGCCGCCGGCCGACGCGCCTCGCCCGCCCTCCGCTCCGGCCGATCGCGGCGTCTCGCCGATCGCCGGACGGCTCGGCGGTCGTCAGGGCAAGGTCATCACCCTGGCCGCCCTGGCCGTCGGATGCGGCGTCTTCCTGATCGCCAGTTGGGATCGCGGCGACGCCGGCGGCGCCGAACCGGCCGGTCGCGATGAGCCCGCCCGGCAGACGGCACCGTTCGAGCCCGCCCGGCGCGAGGCGCCGCCCTTGCTGAGCGACGCCGCGGTCGATCCCGACGCGCCGACCCTGACCGGCGAAGAGGCCATTCCCCCTCTGGAAACCGCGCCCCGGGATGGCGCGACACCCCGATCCGGCCCCAGTCCGGCGGAACAGCGGCGCGCCCTGGCCGAAAGCGCCCGGCGCGCGCCTGTCCTCGCCTATAGCCGGGCGGGCGGCGGCCAGCCGGGCGCACCGCCGGCCCTGACGACGCCGACGCCTCCAGGCGAACCGACGTCGCTCGACCAGCTGCGTCAGCTCACGCCCGTGGGCCAGACGCGCGCCGGCCACCTGCCCGACCGCAACCTTCTGGTCACGGCGGGGACCAGCGTGCCCTGCGTCCTGCAGACGGCCCTGGACAGCACCACGCCGGGCTATGTGACCTGCGTCCTGCCGCGCGACGTCTGGTCCGACAACGGAGCCGTGGTCCTGATGGAACGCGGCACCCGGGTTCTGGGCGAGTATCGCGGCGGGCTTCAGCAGGGCCGGCGCCGGCTGTTCGTCCTCTGGACACGGGCGGTGACGCCAACCGGGGTCGCCGTCGCCCTGGCCTCCCCGGCCGCCGACGCCCTGGGCCGATCGGGGTTCGACGGCGTGGTCGACACCCATTTCTGGGACCGGTTCGGCGGCGCCCTGCTGCTCTCCATCGTCGACGACGGCGTCTATGCCGCCGCCGGCCGGAACGACGGCGCGTCCTCAATGGCCCGCGTCCCATCCGATGCGGCGAGCGTCGCCCTCCAGGGTTCGGTCGAGATCCCGCCGACGCTGCGCCAAGTCCAGGGCGCCGAGGTGTCGATCTTCGTGGCCCAGGACCTCGATTTCGCCGGGGTCTATCAGTTGCGGCCCCGGTGATGGATGACACTTCGGTCCTGGATCACTACCTCGCGCCGCTCCGCCCCTTTCTGGAGCCGGCGGCGGTGACCGAGGTCGTCATCAACCGGCCCGGCGAGGTCGGGGTCGAGGCGGACGGAGCCTGGCGCTGGACCGAGGCACCCGAACTGACCGAGGCTTGGCTGCGCACCCTGGCGGTGGCGGCCGCGGCCTACACCCGTCAGGACGTGGGCCCCGAACAGCCGATCTGTTCGACCACCCTGCCCGGCGACGTGCGCTGCCAGATCGTCCTGCCGCCAGTGGCGGCGGACGGCGGCCTCTCCCTGACCCTGAGAAAGCCGTCGCGGCGCCGGCTCGGCCTGACGGAGTTCGCGGCGGCCGGGCTGTTCGACGAGGTCGCCGACGCCCAGGCGGTCGCCACGGACCTCGTCGACGCGGAACTGATCCGTCTGCGGCAGGCCGGCGACTGGCCGGCCTTCCTCACGCTGGCGGTCACCGCCCGGCGCAACATCCTGATCTCCGGTGCGACCGGCTCGGGCAAGACGACCCTGGCCAAGGGACTGATCGAACTCATACCGGACCATGAGCGCCTGCTGACCATCGAGGACACCCGCGAGTTCGTGGTGCCGCACCGCAACGTCGTCCATCTGGTCTATTCCAAGGACGGACAGGGGCTGGCCAGGATCGGGCCGAAAGAGCTTCTGGAAAGCGCCCTGCGCATGCGACCGGACCGCATCCTGCTGCAGGAGCTCCGGGACGGCACGGCCTTCTTCTATCTGCGCAACGTCAACTCGGGCCATCCGGGCTCGATCACCACGGTGCATGCGGATTCCGCCGCCCTCGCCTTCGAGCAACTTACCCTGCTGGTGCGGGAGTCCGAAGGCGGGCGCGACCTGCCCCGCGAGGACATCCGCGCCCTGCTGCATCTGCTCGTCGACGTCGTCGTCCAGATGAAGAAGGTCGACGGGCGCTTCCGCGTGACGGAGGTCTGGCATGACCCGGTTCGCAAGCGCCAGCCCGGGGGCTAGGGCGGCGGCGGTCGCCCTGGGCGGCCTGGCCGCCCTAAGCCTTCTGGCCGTCCTCGCCCTCCTCATCGCCCTGGTCGGTCTGGGCCAGTTCTCCGACGCCATCGACCCGGCCCGGGTCCCGGCCTGGCTCTGGTACTATCGCCACGATCCCGAGGTGCGCCGCTGGCTGACCGTCGGCGTCTCGGTTTCGGCCCTGGTCGGCGTGGTTCTCGTCGCGGCCGTCCTGCTCACGCGGCGCCGGCCCCTGCACGGCGCCGCGCGCTGGGCCTCGGGGTCGGAACAACGGCGCGCGGGGCTGCGGGCGCACCGCGGCATCGTCCTGGGGCGTGCCGACGGCGGCTTCCTCATCGCCGACGGTCCCGAACACGTCATGCTCTACGCCCCCACCCGCACCGGCAAGGGCGTCGGCGTGGTCATCCCCAATCTGCTGGCCTGGCCGGACTCCGTGGTCGTGCTGGACATCAAGCGCGAGAATTTCCTCGCCACGGCGGGCTATCGCGCCGAGGCCGGCCAGACGGTTCATCTGTTCGACCCCCTGGCGCGGGACGGCCGCACGGCGCGCTTCAACCCGCTGGGCCATGTCGATCGCGCGGATCCGATCGCGGTGCTGGACGAGCTGCAGCGCATGGCAGTGATGCTGTTCCCGGTCCACGAACGCGCCGATCCCTTTTGGGCCGAGGCGTCGCGAACCGGCTTTATCGGCGTCGGCGGCTATGTCGCGGCCACCGCCGAACGCCCCTTCACCCTCGGCGAGATCTTCCGCCAGCTCACCGCCGGCGACGCCCGCGCGCGGCTGCCGCGGATCGTCGCGGCCCGGGAACAGGAGGGTCGCCCCCTGCCCGGACCGGTCGTGGCCGCGCTCACAGACTTCACCAGCTCCAGCGAAAACACCTTCGCCTCGGTGCGCCAGTCGATCACCACCCGGATGGGGCTGTGGCTCAACCCACGGGTCGATGCCGCCACCGCCGCGTCCGATTTCGACCTGCGCGACCTGCGCGGCGGCCGCCTCTCCCTCTATCTGGGCGCCACGCCGGACAACATGCTGCGGATCCAGCCACTCTACGCCCTGCTCTTCCAGCAGTTGGTCGATCTGAACAGCCGCGCCCTGCCCGGTCCCGCCGACCGTCCCGCCCTGATCGTCCTCGACGAGTTCGCCCGTCTCGGGCCGGCGCCGGTCCTGGCCCACGCCTTCGCCTGGGTCGCCGGCTACGGCCTGCGATTGCTGGCGGTGCTTCAAAGCCCCGCGCAGCTGAGGGCGATCTATGGTCCGGACGTCGCCGAGGAGGTCATGACCAACTGCGGGGTCGAGATCGTCTTTGCGCCCAAGGAGCTCAAGATCGCCCAGGAGCTCAGCGATCGGCTCGGCGCCTATACGACGGACGGCCGCAGCCGCAGCCGGCCGACGGGGCTCAGCCCGGGTCGGCGCAGCACGACGGTGTCCGATCAGCGCCGCGCGCTGATGCTGCCCCAGGAGCTGATGCAGCTCCCGCAGCCAGCCCTGATCGTTCTCAAGGCCGGCCTGCCCCCGGTCCGGGGCCGGAAGATCGCCTATTTCCGGGAGCGCGCCTTCCAGCGCCGACTGCGGCCCGCGCCTGACTTGGCTCCGGTCGCCGCGCCGACTTCGCCCCCCGTTGTGGAGGAGGATCCCATGGATTTCGACGTCATCGCTCGCGCCTTCGCCGCCGAAGGTCTGCCGCCGCCTAAGGTAGGGGCGGATGAAGACGCCGTCGGCGCCTGGCTGGACCGGGTCGTCGATACGGCCGTGCTGGAGCGTGAGCCGTGAAGACGCCGGACACCGCCCCGCCGTCCAACCGCCTCGGTCCCGCGCCAGGCCCGACCGGGTCGCGCCCCTCCACCGCCAAGGGCGACGTGCCCGAGGCGGTGCTGGACCGCTATCTGGTCGAGCGCGACCTGCGGGGCCGGCCGGAACGCTTCTTCCGCGATCATCGCGCGGCCGAGCCGATGTTCCGTGATCGCGGCCGCTCGCTCGTCTCCAACCAGGCTTACCCCGACGCCGTCATCGACATGCTCAAGATCGCCCGCCATCGCGGCTGGGACCAGGTTCGGGTGTCGGGCGATCCGGCCTTCCGTCGCGAGGTCTGGATTCAGGCCCAGGCCTTGGGGATGGAGGTGCAGGGCCATCGACCGCGCGAGCGCGACCGGCAGGCCGCCGGCCTCGATCGTCCATCGCCCCGGCGAGACGCCGAACCCTCGAAGGGGCAGGATGCGCTCGCCGAGCGTTTGGCGCGGGCGGCCATCGTGGTGGCGCGCCTCGTCCCCGACCCCACGATCCAGACGCGCCTGCTCGAGGCCGCCTGGGCGCGCGCGGGCCGCCCCCGCCCGACGGAGCGCGAGCCAGTGCACGGACGCGACCGGCAGCGCTAGCGTTAGGCTGGGGTGGTTCTTCAGAAGCGACTTTCCGCCTCGATCCGGTCCCCGGTGGAGAGCTGCAGGAAGACGTCAGAGATGCGCCGCCTGACTGACCGAGCGCGCCAGCCAGGTCGGCAGACGCGGCCCGACGGACACGAGTTCGCCGAACGCCGAGGGTCCCAGCTTTCGCTTCAAGGTTTCGAGCGCCATTCCGGCCTTGTCCGGCCCGAGCCAGGCCAGGGCGCGAACCGCCTCGCCGGCCGGACGATCAGCGAGGAGCAGCTGCCATGCGGGCGCGTGCTGGAATTCCACCGTCTGCTTGCCGACGCTGAAGGTGCGGCTTCTCCCATTGGTCAGATAGACCATGCGGATCGGCACCTGGGTGGTCAGACCCAGGGCGTTGGCCGCCGCAGCGCCGTTGGAAGCGACGACCTCGCCGCGCTGCTCGCTCACGGCGCGCACCACCTTCTCGACGGATGGGGGTCGAAGACCGAAACGGCCTTCCAGCGGGCGCACGTAGACGCCGCGACCGGCGCGCATCAGCCGGCCCCGGCGAACCAGCCGCGACAGGGCTTGGTCTACCGCCGCGCGCGTGCCCAGGTGCAGCAGCGACTTGGCGGCGATTGGCGCGCCTTCCGGCAGCGTCGAGGCACGCTCCATGATCTGATCGGCGAGTACTTGCATGACAACCTCCGTGTCAGAAATAGAGGACAATTTCTGACACTTCGCAAACGCGACGTCGACGGCTCCGATGAAGGCCGACCTAACGCTCACGGGTCCGACCGGGGTCGCGCTGTGTCTCACCCCTCTGTCGCAGCGCCTGATCCCGCGTGATCGCCGCCGGCCGTTCCCGCACGAACCGCTCCACCAGAGCGGCAAGGGCGCGATCCCCGGGCCGCTCCGATCGCGACAGACGCAGGGCCTCGGCCACCAGGACGCGCCGGATGCCCACTTCACGCGTCCGGATCGCCTCCAGCCACGGCGCTTCGCCTCCGTCCGTGGTTAGCGCCGCCCGATAGGCGACGGCGAGCACCGCAGGCAAAGGCCCCTGCCCCGCGGCGAACCGCTCCCGCATCTTGCGCACCGGGAGGCGTTCGGCCTTGCGGGCGACGCACCGCGTCCGGCGCGGCGTCGCCTCGGCCTCGATGGCCCGGTCGCGAAGAGCGCGCGCGAACCCTTCCCGCCAGGCCTGCAGGTCCGCCTTGCGCGGATTCAGCCGCTCGCCGTCCTGCCCGAGCCTTCGCACCGTCAGATGAACATGCGGGTGCCGCCCTTCGTCATGCAGGGCGAAGACATAGCGAAAGCGTTCGCCGAACGTCTCCGCCGCGAACGCCCGCGCCGCGTCCTGCAGGCGGACGGCGTCGGTCCCGGCCGGCATGCTCAGCACGATTGACAGGCTGATCGAGGCGTCCCGTCTGCGCCCCGGCTCGAGCGCGAACTCCTCGGCCCAGTCGCGCGCCAGATCCCGTACCTGTCCACGGCCTTCCAGCCGCTCCCCGTCAGGACCTTCCAGCGCCAGGGCGCCGTTGCGGCTGACGTAGTTCAGGTGCGCTTTCAGATGGGCGCCGTCCCGGGTCCGGCCGGTGATCTTCACCATCACCTCGGGCGCTCGCCGCGCCACTCGCGCGAACCGGGCGGACGGATCGCCGCCGCCCCCACGAGCCGGCCGCAGCACCGCGGGCGTGATCCGGGCGCGACGGATATCGACGGGCGGACGCAGCACCTCCTCGAACCCGCGCGATGACCGGAAGTCCGTCACGACGCCGGTGCCCAGTAGGCGAGATTGCCCTCGAAGGCCTCGCCGAGCGCGTCGACCCATGCCGAAATCTCTGCCTGGAAAGCGCCGAGTTGAGCCAGTTCCAGATCCAGCACGACGCCGTCCATCACGGCGGTGTTCAGGGCGCGGGCGATCTGGTTGATGTTCACGCCGATGCGCCCGAGCTCGCGGCGCACCTCGATCAGCGCCAGAGCTTCGGGCCGGCTGAACTGCGGCCGATCATGCAGACGGCGACGGATGAGGGCGACGCTCCACTGGGTTCGCGACAGGCCCACCGCGGTCGCCTCGACCTCCAGGAGACGCAGGTCGGTCTCGCCCAGACGCAGGGTCAGCTTGCCCGACCTGACCGTGGGCGGCCCTTCCTCCCGCGTCGGCAGGGACGCTTGGGCGGCGCTTTCCATGAGCCGTCGAAGGAGCCGCGAGCGTCCGCCTTGACCGGCGGCGGCGGCGTCGAACCGGCGGGTCAGGTCGGGCGGGAGGCGAAGGGTGATGCGGTCCATCGGAGAGCGGGTCTGTCAGACATTGCCGGCGCAAAGCCTATCCTGCCCTAGACCGTCACCACCCTCGCCCCGTAGGCCTCCGGTGCTGCCCGCCCTCCCCTCGGCGACCGAAGCCGGCCGCTCGCCCACCGCCCTGAAGGGCGCCCCAGCCGGCGGTCGTCACCGGAAGCGATCAGCCTGTTCCTGGCAGTGGACCCGGACCCGCTCCACCCACGAGTCGAACCAGACCCAGGTGTTCCGATAGTCGCCAGGCTGGCCAAACCCTCTGGCCACGTTCTTCGCGTCGAGCTGTTGCCAGAGCTCAGTGTGCCGCGCCCGATTGAAACGAGGATAGCCCTCGGCTTGCATGAGCTCCCAAACCTCGGATGGCGTGTAGCGCCGCCTGTTGACCTCTTTGAGCAGAACTCGGTTGATCGCCTCTCCTTCGGCGGAGTCGGCCTTCACGAACTCGACGGCCAGATCCGCGTTCGACGCTCGCCCGCCGACCTTGGGCACGAAAGCGACCCGGTACGCGAAGGCGGGGTCGGCTTGCTGAGCATCGTCCAGGCCTAAGTGGAAGGCATCCATCATCGTGGCGATGTGCGGCGGAAGAGCCGATGCCCGCTTCAAGGCCGTGCGCTGCTCGGAGCTGAAGGTGACGAATTGGAGCGCGATCGGAAGGCGGCGTTCCAGCCCGTATTGCGGGCCGAACCAGTCCTTGATGGCATCATTGAAGTTCAGGCAGCAGGCCTGAAGTTTGGCGCTGACCTGATCGTCGATCCTGCTGGTGGAGCGATGCTCGATCTCGTGGCGGAGTTCCAGCAGAAATTCCAGATTGAGGACCGCGCCCTGCGGCACGGGACGACGAGCATGCCGCAGACAATAGCCCAACTCCCAATAACAATCCTCGCCCTGTCTGGTTTTGCGAATGGAGCCGTCAGCCTCGCGATAGCGATAGTCGATCCCCTCTCGCCGAAACCAGGCGTGCAGCAGGTAGGTCCACGCGATCACCGTGGTGACGATGAACAACTCCGTCCGAAAGGTCAGGCCAGCCCCGTTGAACAGGTGGACGGCGGCGATCATCGCCTCGCGCGCCTTGATCAGAAGTTCGTCGCCCCGCAGGCTCAGACCGGTTTCCGGATCGATCTCGGGCCAGGCGGAAAGAAACTCATCGAGTTCGTCAGCCGAGGCGGACCTTACAGTTCGGTGTTTCGTCGCCGTCCTGATTTCCGCGATGGCGCGATGGTTCACTGATCGCGTCGGTCGCGTAAAATGGGCCAGGACCTCTTGGTCATTGTAGCCTCCGCGCGCTAGCATCGCCTTGATAAGAGCGATCTCCCAGCGTTCCAGGGACTGTCCGCGCGGCGCTCTGGCCATGTCGCCTCCATAGCACGCGGTCAGGTGGGTCATTTTAAAACCCCACCGGTCTGGCAGGGCCGAACCCCACCTGGCCCCCGAGACCGCCACATAAGCAGCGTAACGGGAATCAGCGCAAAGGCGAACGAGCGTAATCACGTATAGTCAGGTCGGTCGTTTCCATGACCCACCCCCGCAGGCTGGACGCCTTGTTCCACGCAGTTCCGAGCCCTAGCTTTCAGGTCGAAGGAGTTTCCCTATGACCGAAACCGCTGATCCAAAGGTGGTCGCCTTTCCTGCGACCAAGACGCCGACCAAGACCGCCTCGTCGCACGAGCGGATCTGGGGCAAGCCCGTGCTTGCCCACGGGTATGCCGGCATCCCCTCCATCCTCATCCAGGCGCAGAGTCGGCTGGGGGTCACCGCTATGCAGTTCAACATCCTCGTTCAGTTGCTGGACTACTATCGCGATCCGGGCCGTGCGCCGTTTCCGTCGAAGGTCGATCTGGCGACCCGCATCGGCGTCAAGCCCAAGACGATTCAAACGAACATGCGTCAACTCGAGATCGCTGGCCTCGTGCGGCGTGAATTGCGTAAGACCGCGTCCGGCGACTGGAACTCCAACGTCTATCACCTGGACGGGCTGATCGAACGGGTGCGCAAGCTGGAGCCGGAGTTCACGGAAGCCCGGAAGGAACGGGAAGCCGCCAAGCGTCGCATCTCGACCCCTGTGGGTCGGCGACGGTCGTAGAATTAGGGGCTGAAATTGATTTACCCCGGGGGCATGCTTTTCAGCAGAGGCGATCCCGGGGTGTACGCCGGTAGAGATAATCCATGACCCACCCTGTTGCAAGAGCGCTCGCCGACGCCGACGCGGTGGAGGCGGCGCTCTCACTCGAACGCTTCGCACGCTATGTCGCCTGGGCCGACGGCGATCGCCAGAAAGCGGTCGACCTCTATACCCTGAACACCCAGGTCTCCGAGGCTCTCTATGTCTCGCTACAGGCGTTGGAAGTCGCCCTGCGCAACCGCATTCACACCGTCCTGTCCGACGCCCATGGGCCTGGCTGGTTCCATCCGGAGGCTGGTCTGCTTACCGATCGGCAGAACCAGCAGGTGGCTGCGGCCGTCGCCGAGCTCATCGCGGAACGAAAGCCTATCGAGGACGGGCGGATCGTCGCCGCCCTGACGTTCAGCTTCTGGACGTCGATGTTCGGCCGCGAACACGATGATCTCTGGAAGCGGACCTTGCACCGCATTGGAACCCGCGACGGACGGTTTCTGGCTCGCAAGGATTTCACGACCCGCCTGACGAAGGTGCGGCTTCTAAGGAACCGGATCGCTCACCATGAGCCGATCCTCTACTGGAACCTGCCCGAACATCACCAGGCCATTCGAGACATGACGCTATGGCTCTCACCAGCGATGGACGACTGGCGCTCAGGTCTCGACCGGTTCGCCGCGGTGCATCCGCCGGAACGACTGATCCTGGCCCGCCCCGACAAGGGGGAAGCTTGAACGATGTCTCCGTTTGAACGACCAGCCGGGTGTGGCGGCGCCGGGGGCGCCGCCACGACTGCCTAGCGGGACCAGATCAAACTGTGTCCGCCCTCCATCTCGACCAGCGAGGCGTAGATCGGCGCGGGGAAGCTGGGATCGTCGAGCTTGACCGACAGGTAGTCGCGGTTCTGCTGGCTCGTCTTCTTCCAGGCGGCGCCGAACTCGGTCTGGCCGGAGAAGATGCGGAAGTCCGGGGCCTTGTCGTCCGTCTTCTCGTTGGCCCGCAGTTGGGCCGTCTTGACGTTGAGGGTCAGGGTCTTGATCGAACCGCTGTAGCTGCCGTCCGCTTGCTGGGTGAAGGTGCCGATGGTGGCCATGGAAGTCTCTCCTTGCTGATTTCGGGCCACGCCTGCCGCGGCCTCGATGGCGATCGGTGGACCGGAGACCGGGCGGCCCGCAGGGCGAGCGCAGCGAGACCCCGCAGCACAGCGAAGGACCGTAAGAGCGACTTTCTTGTCTCGCGAGGAAGGCCGTCAGGCCGGGGAAGAAAGTCGAGCGAGCGGTTGCGGAAGCCGGACGGACTTCGGTCAGATCAGGCCATTGAGAGGCCGCGCAAGGCTGGCCTGCTGCACAGGAGACAGGTGGTCACCCACGCCTGAACCACGCGGGCCAGTCACGCCGGTCGTAGGGATCATGCCGCCAATGTCGACGCAGCTTTTCGGCCACGAAGGGTTCGCCAAGGCCCCACCGCTCCAACGTCTTCTGCAACTGCCCCCGTTCGATCAGTTCAAGCCTGGACGCCGGCCGCCGGCACGCCGCACACCGGAAGCGCCCAGCGAACCACAACTCGCCCACGGCGACAGCCCGCAGGATCACGGGCAAGGCAGTCCCCTCTATCGACTCGGTCCTGCCGCAAGGCTCGCAGGCGATGCGCAACAGCAGCCCATGCCGGCGTGCAGACTGCATCGTAATGAGGCGCGGCGGAGCCGGCGGCCCAAACGGCCTGTGCATCTAAAACCAGAGCTTGAGCGCGGCCGGCGAAATCGGCTCCTCGGCCTGATCTCCATTGTCGGTGTAGGACACGCATGCCATCCGATGCCCGCACTGGCATCGGAACCGGTAGGATGGCCCGCTGGCCGGCCAGTATCGCGGCGCGCCGAAGACCGGCCGCGGATCCATCAAGACGGCATGATCACAGAGCGGACTATCGCACCGCACGACCAAACGTCGCCCAACCTCTGAAACTATGTCTTCTCGCGGCAACCGCCGCGCGCCCTGCTCTCTCACGGTCCGCTCCGATCCAGCCAACCGACCCGGCGCTGGGTTACGCGGGATGCCAGCATAGTCGCAAGACTTTTGTTCCCCTTTTGTTCGAATTGCTGTGGAAGCTAGACGCGCTTCAGCGCGTTAGGTCATCGGGCGCTGCCGGCGCGTGGGCGACCTCGTTCATCAGAAGCGCGGCATAGGCTGCGCGCGCGTCGTCGAAGGCGGCCTTGTCGCGCCGCAGATGCGGCTCCTCCCGAAGGGATCGTCCGGGATGGATGAAGTTTCGGGTCTGGCGGAGGCTTCGAAGCAGGGCCTCGACGGAGAATACGAAATCATCGTCTTCCAGCACGCCGATCCATGCGGCCGCTCTAGCGACCTGGACAAGATTGTCGAGCGTCCACTCGACGGGGTCAGGTTTCCGGGGACGCGCCTTCGCCGGCAGAGACTGTCGCGCCTCTTCGGCGACAACCGGCGCCCTGAGACACCAGAGGAGCAGGCGCCCTTCCACCGCCGCGCCCCACATCAGACACCCGGACAGATAGGCTCCTGCTGCGCCCGCCGTTTCGGCCTCGCTCTCGTAGTGGGCAATGAGAGTCGCCAGCGCAGTGTGGCAATTGTCCTTCTCGAAGACCGACCGGCGCCCCTCTTCCCGCAACGCATCGTATCGATCCGGGTGCTGCTCTCGAAGATCGGCGAGTTCAGTCTCGCCGAACTCCCGCATGACTTCGATCAACTTGAGATCCAAGCAGGCGGAATAGGCCTCCGAGAGCTCGCGGTACTCCGGGGGCTCGTCCTCCCGAGCCCAGTACTGGTCATCGGAGAGGCCGTGAGCCTGGGTGACCCGCTGCATCAGGTCGTCGATCGGACCGAGGTCTCCGCTGTAAGCGCCCTCGGTCCACCGATGATCGGAGACCATCTCCATGCGGCTGCCGACATGCAGCACATACTCGGCGAAGGTGATCTGCCCGGCCTGGCGAAGCGCCCTGACCAGATCGAGGTAACGACGCGCCGCCTCAGCGTCGCCGTAGTGAGACCGGTCCTTCCCCTGCATCTGAAGGGCAAGCTGATGAGCGACCAATTGCCCCTCAGCTCGATCCCGGAGATGCCGCATCGTGGCGTCCCGCTCTCCTTCGTCGACCGAACGCAGGGGCGTCGGTCGGCTCCAGAACCGGCGTCGATCTTTTTCATCAACCGCCATTCAACGCCTGCGCGCCGCAGCGCGCTCTCGTTCGACCCTATCGCAGACCCCGATGAAGTCCTCCTCGATGAAGCGATCGACGATCGAGCTCGCCGCCGCGGTCAGACCCATCTTCCTGATCGAGCCGGAGACGATCTCCTCCAGGTCCGCCTTGATGGCGCGTGTCCAGCGCAACGGTGTCCGCCGCGCCGTCATCAGCGCCGAACTGAATGCTCCCCTCGTCGTGATGATCCTATCGCGATCCCACGTCGCACGGTCCTTCAGGCCGTTTATGAGGAACGCCCGGATGTCGGCGGGCAGCCAGTCACTGTCGGACGCGAGGAGCCAGAAGATGTACTCCAGCTCTTCGTAGGCGCTCGCCGAGTGGTCGCCGCCCAAGCCCACCATCCATTTCTCGGCGACCTCGACAGCCGAGTGTCGACCGAACTCGGGGTGCCGAAGGGCTAGTTGCCGATCGCACATCGCCTCGGGAAACCGACGGTCCGGTTGGGTGCACCAGCGCTCCTGGGACTCGCGGAGCAGGTCGTCGAAATCATCGGCGAACTCGGCCGAGAACTGAGGGATGAGAAGCTGCGGCGCGTAGTTTGCTAGGTGCTGGGGATAGTCGTGCGCCGCTTCGGTCAAAGCCGGATCGCCGCGAACGTAGGCCAGCACGTCGTCGGGATGGGTGATCTGGCAAATCTTCCGATGCTCCGCCTGGTGCTGCCAGTCGAGCTGAAGCGCGGTCCAGGCGATGTTCAGCCCCCGCCGGCGCCCTTGGCTGCCGAGGCGCTCCGGCAGCGGAAATCGCCATGGCACAGACCACATCGACGAGACGGCGTGTTCCTGGGCCTCGACCATGTCCAGCCACCACTCGTCCGAAATCGGCGGCGGCGACCAGCCAAGGCGGATCAGTTCGTCGCGGGCTACCATCAGCGGGCTTTCCTCAGGACGGATCGTCCGCAGAAGGTCCGCGCACATGCGGTCCATCCCGACCGACGACCGGGTGGCGACGACGTCCGCCAAGGGCGGCGAATAGGCGACGACATCCGACAGCTCGACATCATGCCAGATCGGCAGGACGAGTTTGCGGCCTTCGCTCATCTCCCTCGCCACCAGCCCGTTCATCTCGCGCTGGGTCCATCGCTTCTGGAAGAAGGCGGGACTGACGATCACCACGCCATACCGACAGCTCGCCAAACCCCGGTCGATCGTCTCCCGAAGGCTGTCGCCGACCTTCATTGAGAACTCGTCGTACCAGACGTCGAGGTGCCACTCGCGAAGCGCTTCCGCCAGCGGTCGCGCGACCGCGTCCTTATCCTCGCTGGCGTGGCAGATGAAGACGTCGTGCTGCATCATCCGATCTCATCTCGCTTACGCGGTGGCGGCGAGATGATCCCGGCGGCGATCAGGTTTTCGTCCACGAGATCGTAGAGGACGCTGGTGATCCGATCGATGCAGCCTTCCGGATCGGCGAGGATTTCCTCGCCGCTGAAGGTCATGACGCGGAAGCCCTGATCGACGAGCGCCTGCTCGACCCGAAGACGACCAGGCAGTCTCTCATTCGGCCTTTTGCTGTCAACGAACACGGCTAGTCGCCGCGCGTGCTCGTCATGTCGGGTTTCGAACGCGACATTCGGATGCAGACCGTTGCCGAGCGCCGGTTTGACGACCATCGTCGTCCGCCACCCTGACTTCGGCAATCGATCCCAACCGTCTCTCAATTCGACGTCGTTGTAACCATCGGTCGCTGTCTCGAGGAAACCCAGCAGGATCGCTTCGGCGAGCGGAAGAGATGCTGTGTCGCCAAGCCAGTTCTCGAACTTGGTCTGCGCTCGATCCGATGCAACTTCATGCAAGCGGTCACGGACTGCGTTCTCGACGCTGTCCCGATCAGGATAGCGCGGGTCAATCGTGATCGGCGACCAGGGCCGCACGTCAAACCGGAGTGCGGCCAGCGCCAGCCGCAGCATGGCGGGAGGCTGGCGTCGGCCCGCTTCCCAGTCCTCAATGGACCGGCGCGACCCGCCTAGTTTTTCAGCCAGCTCTGCCTGGGTGAGATCCAGGTTCTGGCGAAACGTCCGGAGCTCATCCGGCTGCATATCGAGAAGTTCAGACATGCACGACGATACCACGCAATGCGTGGTCGTAAAGCGTAAATCCACGCATTGCGTGGCTAATCGAGTGGGTCGTATGGATTACCAGCCAAGAGCCACTTCGCGCGTTCAATCACCCGCCTGAGCCGAGGATTGATGTCGCCTTGGCGCTCTGACTGGCGGAGATCGTAGTCCAAGGGACCGACCGCTGCTTCGGCGAGTGAGCCGATGCAATCACGCCCCTCCTGTTCCGCTGCGGTTTGGTCGTTGGTCATGATGGCCATGAACGCCATATCCATCGCGTCCTGGCGCTCCTCCAGCTTAGCCAAGCGCTGTTCCGTGCTAGGCGTCGGCATTGGTCAAACCATTCGTATCGTCCCCGGCCTCAATGCGAAGTTGGACGATCCGCTCCTCGCATACTGCCGTGGTCAGAGTACGCAGGACCTCGACCCGCTCCGTCAGCCAAGCCAATTCCTCGGCGCTGATCTTGTAGTGCTTCGAATAGCGCGCTTTCACGTAGGCCTCGCGTAGCAGTTCGAAACAGCGGCGCTCGAACTTGGTCTCGCGCGGCCAAGCTTCGGCCAGGCGGTCATCGATGGCCTCGGTCTTCTTGCGGAGGAAGGCGAGGTTGTGGGCCTTGCCACTGTACAGCGTCACCACCAGCAGGACGCAGTGGTAGAGGTGCTCAGCAGCTTGATGGAGCAGAAAAGCTGCCCAGTTGGGCTGATTGTTCTCGATGTAGAACCGGGCCCCCGCCTGAGCCCCAGTGGCGCTGGTCATCCACTTCTCGAAGTGCTGCTCCGCTTCTTCCAAGGCCGCGGCAGCCTTCAAATCTGCGGGCTTGTGCAGCTTGGCGCCGGGCGTGTCGTGGAGGACGATTCCCTCGCGCACGATGTCGGCGAAGAAGTAGCGACCCCGGTCCAGCTGCTCGTTCACGTCATCAAGGCTGTGCACGATCAGACTGACGGGGGTGCGGATGTCCGGCCCTAGCGGCATCAGCCGGTTCTCGGCGTCGTGCCAGAACTCGCCGTCCGTCAGGTCTTCATGATCGACGACGACCAGCAGGTCGAAGTCCGAGAAATAGCGGCCGACCGGGTCGTGGACCCAGTCGCCGCGCGCGTACGATCCGTACAGGACGATCTTGAGGATCTTGCCGTTCTTCAGGCGCGCGGCGCGGCGCATCGAGATCGCCTCGTCGAACGCGGTCGTGATGACGTCGACGACGTGGCGCAGTTCCGACTGCTTGCGCAGCGGCAGATGATCGAGGTTCTTCTTCACGCAGCGAGTCTCCCCGATGAGGAGCGCACCGGCAAGGCTCGATTAGTCTTCCTGCACATCTGCGTCAGCCTCGGCATCGCCTTCGATGAAAACGGCAGTGCGGGAATAGTAAGGCGGCGGGTCGTTGGGCAGGCCAGACATGATCCGGCCGTTCGGCTCAAGAAACTCGTGCGTGGCGCCGGGAAGCAGGTCGGGATCGAGAGGAATTCTGGCCTGCGGATTATGCAGAACGACCATGCCCTCGACCCAGGTTTCGGCGTAGCCGGGCGCGTGGACCTGATCGACGAACGGACGCGGCCGAGGGTCGGCGTCGCCGTCATGGCGCCGGACGCCTTGGCGAACCATCCTGACGCGACGGTCCCCGAAGCCGGCGATGAAGCCGAGTCTGTTGAACTTCACCAAAGTGCCCTGCGGATTGACGATTACGGCGCTAACGTTCTCGCCCTCGGGCAGCCGGAAGAAGCCGCTCTGCTCCACCATCTCGCCGCGCCGATGCTCGGCGATCCATTCGATCTGCCGGGCGCCGTCCCGTATCGAGTGGCGGACGCCGAACGCGTACTCCGTCATGGCCGGGACGATCATCGTCATGGCACCCGGCGCGTGGAAATCCTGGACCGCGATCGCGAACGGCACGCCTTCCATCCCGGCCGCCTGCCAGTAGGGCTCGGCCTTGCGCAGCTTCTTCTTCAGCGTACGGGCAAGCTTAATCGGCACATAGTTTTCGAGGTAGTCTTGGAGCGTCTCCGCCGTGGGAGCGGGCGGGACGGCCGCGCCCTGTGGCGGGTTCGCCGTTGTCGCCTCCACGCCGAGCGCTCCACGTAGACTGGCCATGACGAAATCCGGCGCGACACCATCGCCTGTCTGGACGAAGCCCAGTTCGGTGAACACGGCGAACAGGTAGAGCTCCCATAGACGGGCGTCGAAAGCGACCGTCTGGAACTGCTGGACGAAATTGCCGTCCACATCCTTGTGGTGACGCATCATGGCGGCGATCAACTCGCGAGCCGGCGAATAGCGGGGGTCGTTGACGAGTACCTTGAACGTCGGATGTTGATCCTGTTCAGGCGTGATCGGAGCGAAGAAGTCTATTGTCGCGGGCGGTTCAGAAGGCTCCTCGCCCTCCCCGTCCCACCCCTGATGCTTGTCCTCGTCGGGTCCGGCCTGCCACCGGTCCATGGCGGCAAGAAGAGCTCTCCTAGCCTCGTCGGCGGAAGCGAGGCTGGATTCGACGTCTACCATCCGAAACTGGGCGCGCTCATCTCGCCCCAAGGCGATCCAGGCGAAATCGCGATCGAACCGGTCCCAGGTCAGCACGCCCAGAACGCGACCGTCGTTAGTCTCAAACCATGCGAACTCCTGAACAACCCTGACCAGTCCGGGATCGCGAGTATAGCCCGCCAAGGCGGCGAACCGCCGTTCCTCAATCTCGTGAACCGCCATGTCGCCCATCCGCCGGCGCCCGATTACCGCATCGGACCGCTTCCTCCCTGAAAGACAAGCTGGGCGGGATCAAGCAGGAAAGTCAGGCACGCACTAGTTGAAGCACCAATGCATCAGCGGTGACTACGTCTGGATCTTGCCCGCATCGTCCGCCCCAGCCAACTCGGCCCGGACTTGCCGAACCGCGAACTGAGTAAAGACCTCAGCTTTTGCGCCGCAGCCAGCACAGGTGACAACCTTGCCTTCGCCGAGTTCGTGAGCCTCAAACTGGCACGTCTCTCCACATTCCAAACAAGGAAAGGAATAGCCGTCCGGGACAAATCCGTAGGCCGGGTCGCCTTCGAGTTTCTTATAAATCCAGTGTCGACCGCAGCCGCCGCAGATCACCTGGTCGTCGTGTGACAGCACCGAGCTGCGGCGCTTGACGTGAAAGCCGCAGACGCATTCGAAGGAGATGAACTCGCCCATGTTCACGGCGAACAGGGAAGTCTCGAGAATTCGGTCCAGTTCGTCCGCGATCTCTGCGGCTTTCAGACGGGCGTCTGCCTCGGTGGCTTTTCCGGTTTCGGTTTGGCGGATAGTCGGTTCGTGAAGGAAGCTGCCCAACGCGTTGTGCGCCTTGTTGCCCCACTTCTGGGTGAACCGCCTGTCCTCCCCCAGAAACTGCATGTCGTCGGACGGCACGCCAGGCGTCGTTTCGATCCCAATGAACACAGTCGCCGTCTGATCGGCGTGAGGATCTGCGGCCAAGAGCTCGTCCATCACCTTTTTAGGCGTCCACTGCGCCATGACGCTGTTGGGGGTTTCCGCCAAGTACGCTTGGAGGTTTTGGTAGGTCAGGGCCTCAATCGCCATGCGCAGCGCCAAACAGGCCTGACGGGCGGCGGCCTCCCCGGTTTCCGCGAGCCGTGCGCGAGCCTCGGCGACGTGCTTTCGCGCCCTGTCACGGTAATTAATCTTGGCCATGACGACTCCTCCAGAAGTTAGGCAACCACTTGCTGCCAGCGAGGGCGATCATGAATACACGCGTCGGCGTTCGAGGTGGGACTGGATCGATCGCAGGCACGACGGCTCGAGCGCCAAGCAATCCAGACGAACTGGCCTAGCCTTCGTCCGCGCCGTCTCGGGGCCATCGATCCCGCGCGTTGGCCTCAGCGAAACGGCCTCCTTCGGAGATCAGCCAAGCGAGATGACCAGGGCGCTGGCCTTCCTCAATATGGTCTTCCCACACGGCCTCCAGCTGCCAGACATCGATGTCCGCCGCGCTGTTCGAGCGCAGCAGCCGACGGCGGTCGTAGAACAGGTCCAGGCATCGCCGACGGTGATGATCGTAGTCCTCGATCGCCGCCATGACTTCGAAATTGTCCCTCGCGCGGCGCGCGGCGGCCTGGCGATCGTACTGCGGTCGCTCGTGCGGCGTGACCGATATCAGCAGGTCCCGGACGTCGGCGACGCTGAGGCAGTCGTCCGTCAGGTTCTGGCCGGTCTGTTTGGCGTCCGTGATGATCAGACGGCAGTCCTTACAGATCCAGACCGTCTCATGATCGCCGAAGGTCAGGCCGTGCTCGTACCAGCCGTTCCGGCGCCAAAGGGCGTCCGGATCGGCCTCGGCCAGGAAGACGCGCCGCCGGTGGGCGCCGGCAGTCCAGAGGCCGCTTTTCGGCGACTTGCGAAGCATCTCGAAGCGGAATCGGTCACAGGCCGCGCATCGCCAGTCCTCGGCCGGCGCATGCCAGAAATCCCGTTCATGCTGGCCGGCGGTGAACCGCGCCAGATCCTCCAGCGTCGGAACCGTAATGGCTTTCCTCGACGGCTTTTTCACCGACGACGCAAAGCCATCGCGCTGGATCGAGCGTTTCTCGACCGCGCCGGCGAGCCACTCGACCTGCATTCTGGGATGCCCGGCCGCGCTGAGAACATCGGTCAGGAGCGTGCCCTTGTAGTGGGGCGTATAACCAGATCCCTCGCGGCTGTGCCGGCCCTCGGCGACACGTCGGGCCATGATTTCCATAAAGGATAGCCGGTCCCGTACGTCGTCAGCGACCTCAAGCCAGACGGCCCGCGCGATGTCGGAATCGACCTCATGGGGCCGGTTGGAGGCGATCCGGATGAATCGGGCGATCTCGGAGGGGGCGAAGCTGAACTCCGGGTGCACCACCCCCGCCAGGGCCGATTTGGCCGCTCCGTCGGCGGCGTTGCAGTCGCTGCACACCAGCGTCGGATGGAACCGCTCGCCCAGCGCCAGACAGGCTTGGATGGCGCTATGAAGCGCGTCCTGGCGTGCCCGGTCGGGCTGCTTTTGCTGACCGCGCCACAGGATGCGCGCGCCCTCGTCGCCGAGATGGTCGTGGTGTCGGTCGAGCTGGCAAAGCACGACGCCCGCCGGCGTCAGCCGGGCGATCTCGGGCTTGTAGCGTCGACAGACCGGACAACACCAATCGGTCGGCGTGCCGGCCCAGTTTCCGTTTAGGTCGAGCGGCTTTGCGCCCAGAGCCTTCAAAATCGCCTTCGTCTGTCGACTCCACCGACCGTCGAAGGAGGGCAGGAAACGCTCGAGCGTCGGATCGTCGGCGAAGTCGAAGTCGGGCAGTTCGAGAGGCTGCATCCCTTGCCTCAGAACAGGTCGATTTCATCCGGGCGGGCGTCGCGTTCCTGAACGATCAGAACCACGTACTCGTCGTGCCCCCGAACCTTGAAGTAGCGCCCCGTCACTTCCCAGAGCGTGCCGGACCCTCCGACCCTGGAGGCGACGATGTGGTCCCCCGTCATGGGACATACGCCCGCGCATTCGCTCAGATCGATGTCATGCTGAAGGTCTTCCAGACGCCCTCCGGCGCCGCGGGCAAACAGACGGGCAACTGGCATCAGCTTATCTCCGGTCGGAATCGCGATGGCACAGTCGCGTGCGCTTGCGTCATTTTCGGTCGTATCGAAAAGGCGACCGAGACGACGCTCATGTCCACACCTCCTCGGGCGACAGCGAAATCGCGCGGCGACTGGTTATGTCCGCGACGAACCAGTCCCATTCGTCTTTCCCGACGCGCGTGGCGCAATAGGCCGCCGCCATGCCGCTGAATGCTCTGAGGACGGTGCGCAGGTCGTCGATGAACCCGTCGACGGACTTCGGCACCGACTTGCCGTAGGCGAGGAAGATCGCGTCGCGGTAGTTGGCCTTGCCGCGATACCGTGACGCCTGATGAAGGAAGCAGACGCTGCGTTTTCCGAGCGCCTCGTCGCGGAGCTCTCGGGCCGCCTTGGTGCGAAAATTCTCCACGCCGAGATCGCGAAAACCAGACGATCCCCGGACCGCCTGTTCGACGTTCCACTGTTCCCACGACGCCGTGCCCGACAGGTATTCGGCGATGCACCCCCACGCCTCGTCGGCCGAGCCCGGCGGCAACGTCAGCGAGTGTTTGCCGCGACTGCGCGGCACGCGAAGCGCTTCCTCCACATCTGCCGCGCACAGGCGCCCGACGCGGTCAGCGAACGGCGGCATCACCAGGCCCGAAACGGCGAACTGTCGGTCCCATTGCCTGGCGGTGCTGGCGTGGGTTTCGGGAAACGAGCCGTCGGCCGCAGCGATCATCGCCGAGGCCGCGCCATAGACGCCGTAGTACCAGGCCACGATGCCGACGCGGCTCACGTCGGCCTTGTTCGGTGCGAGCGCGAGGGCGTCGAGCGCCGCGATGTGATGCAGTGACAGCAGAAGCTGCTCATAGATCGAGTTGAGCTGCCGATCAGGAAGCGGCTTGCGCTGGACCCTTTGGTAGAAGGGTCGCGCCGTTCGGAACGAGACGGTTTGCGCCTCGCACAGGATCGCCAGTCCGCGCATCCAGTGCAGGGTCGACGGCAGCGCATAGACGGCGTTGGCGATGTCGCGCGGCGACTCCGACAAGGTGCCGTGGGCCTGCATCCGTGCGTACAGCGAACCTGTGGGCATCTCTCGTTCCGGCGTGGCGACAGCTTTTACCCTAGCCTGCTTCGCGCTAAGAACAATATGCGAACACTTGGCAGAGAAGACGATGATGGAAGTTATGCGCGACCTCGAGGTTCGCGGGACGCGCGCGCAGGTCGATGCGCTCGTCGATCACATGACGCAGGCGGCCAAAGCGCCGTGGGCGCGCTCGGCGGAAGGCGAGGCGAACATCGGCGACGACAGCTACCGCGTCTTCTCGAGAGAGGCGGACGGCTCGCTTCCGGCGCTGGGGGCGGCGCTGCATCTGGAGCCGGAGGGCATCCAGATCGTGAACATCGTTCCCCGTGATGTCGGCAACCTCAGCACGGGCGTCTACAACGCGGCCCTTCAGGAGTTCCTCGAACAGCTTGTTCAGCCGGCGGCGGCGGCGCTCTCGTTGTCGGTGGTCACGTCCCTGCCCCGCACCTCGCTCGCGGCGGAAGTCGGACCCGAGATCGCGCGGCTTCTCGTGCAGTTTTCGGGTGCGGCCAACCAGTCTTCAGGGTCATCGCACCCCGCGGATTTCAAGCGTTGGGCGGCCTTCCTCGTCGCCGTGCATCGGAGCGGCAAACGGCTCGATACCGACCTGCTCTATGCGACATTGCGAGAACAGGAATGGCCGAAGGAAAAGGCCAGCGATCTCGTCAGCGAGTTCGAATTCGCGCGCGAGCTGCTCAACGTCGCTGACGAGGTGAGCTGACCGCTCAAAAAAAGCCGCGCGCCCCCAAAGGGCGCGCGGCGAGTTTTCGTATCGGGGATGCTATTCTGCGGCGAACGAATAGGCGTCGTCGTCACGGGGTTCGTCCGCGCCCTGATCCTCCGGCTCCGCTGCATCCGACACCGTTCGCAGCGGAACGGGCAGCCACCCCTTCCCTTCCACCAGCCGCTCGGCTGCCTCGGCCATGTCCGCCTTCTTGAACCCGGCGATCCGGCCCGATTCCTCCGGATTCACGGCCTCTGTCACCGCCTCCAGCACCCGCGCCTTGGACACGCGAGTGAAGTAGCTGGCCGCCGTCGCAACCCACGTCCCGGCCATGTCGAGCCCGACCGCCGTCGCCAGTGTCTCGGCCTGCGTCAAGGCGCCGGGCCGCCGGTCGTGCGGATCGCGCACGGCGTAGAGGCCGACCCCGGCGCAGCAGGCCATCAGGTCCAACTGCTCCGAAGGCGGCAGCGCGGCCACCACGCCCCAGAGGTCTTCCGGGCGCTCGGGCAGGCGCGCGCCCCACGCCTCGCACCGGTCGCTGACCCGGCGCCCGGCGGGGCCGTCGTCCACCCCCGGCGCCAGCCGCTCCAGTCCGGTCGTCGTCAGCCGAAGCTGCAACGGCGTCCAGACGCCGTAACCCGGATAGAAGACCTGCAAGGCGAGCGCGTGGACCACCGTCGCCAGCGCCGTATTCACGTCAGCCTGCACCGCGTCGCGCAGCCCCATGGTCTTGTGAGCCGTCAGGTCGATCAGCAGACGATCCGACAAGGCCGACGGCGCCTCGTCCTCGGAGGCCTCCGCCTCTGAGCGCGGCCGGTTGTCCGCGCCCTCATCCGCCGCCGCCTCGTCCGCTTGCCACGGCGACGGCGGATCGGCGGGCACGTCCTCGACACGGACCAGTCCGCGCTCGAACCGGGCGAGGCCGTCGTGACCCAGCGTCACCACCACCCCGGCCCGCGCCCTGGCATCGTCGGCGTAGGCGAAGTCCGGACCGAAGGCCTGCAAGGCCTTGTCGATCTCCTCCAGCCGCGCATCCGCCTCCGGCGACAGGCCGTCCACGCCCGCCTCGGAGACGATGCCGTCGTACTCCTCGGACAGGACCACGATCTCGGCGGCGTCCGTCTCCGACCGTTCGACCGCCACCGGATAGACCCGCCCGAACGCGGACACGTCGGGATGGTCGAGGCTGGCCTCGGCCCACTTCCAGCCCTCGCGCTCGCGCGCTTCGTCGGCCAGCCCGGCCAGCTTCTCGCCGACCAGCCGGTCCAGCAGGACCACGTCCTCCAGCCAGCCGCCGCCGTCCTCGGTGAACAAATCCCGAAGCACCCCGCCGCCCGCCTCGGCGTAGGCCTCGACGCCGACGAAGCGGACGCGTCGGTCATCGACCCGCACCTTGGCCTCGGTCATCGCGCGACGGATGGCGTAGGCCGGGGTGTGGGGTCCGATCTGCTCGAACACCTGCCGCTGGCGGTCCTGATCCGCGCTGACGCAGAAGGCCATCAACTGGTCCAGCGCCAGCGTCCCCTCCCGATAGGCCGCCATCAGCTCCGGCGCCGCCGACCCGAGCCGCAACCGCTGGCGCACGACATGGGCCGAGACCCCGAACCGGGCGCCGATCTCCTCGGCGCCGTAGCCCCTCTCAACGGCCAGCCGCTGGAAGGCCTCGAACTGATCGGCGGGATGCATGGCCTCGCGGGTCATGTTCTCATCGAGGCTGATCTCGTGGGCGTCATTCTCGGCGTCCACGATGACCCGCACCGGATGGGTCCGCTTGATCGTCTTGCGCTTGGCCAGAAGCCGAAGGCCCTGACGGCGCCCCTCGCCGATGGTGACGAGGTAGTTCCCGGTCGGAAGGCCCTCCCCGTCCCTCTCGATCTCGACCACGGGCGGCTGCAACACCCCCTTGGCCTTGATGGAGGCCGCGAAGGCCTCGATGGTCGCCGGGCTGTGCGGGGTCTTCCTCGCATTCTTCGGCGAGGCCTTGAGCCGGTTGAGCGGCACGATGAGCTCCGCGCCATGCGCGGGGGTGACCGCCTCGGTCGCGGCGGTTTCGATAGGTTGAGCAGTCATGTCTGCCTCCTTTGGGCATGGGTTGCAGGCACGCGAACTGCGCGCCTGAAACCCTGCCCGTCGGCGAGACCGGGGTAGCAAGGGCCAGGGCGGACCGGCCGGAGGGGGATCGCCCGACCTGCACAAGCCTGCCTCTGATGAGAATCATGACGCCCTTCGCTGGCGCGGAAGGTCGGGGAGACCGGCCGATCCGGCGGCGGAGCCGCTTCACCCTGGCCTGCGCGAGGGCGGAGCCCTTAGCCCTGACGACCAAGGCGGCGTCGAGCCGAACGCCCGTGCTTGATTTTCTCCGGCGTCGGCGTAGCCTCTGATCAACGCCGTCAACGTCGGCGTGGCCGCTGCCATGGCGAAGGACCCTTGGTTCAACGAGACAGACCCCACCCCTTTCACGACCGCATCCTTTTGCCGGCCGCGAGAGACGAGCAGCAGTTTCGATTTGGCCGAGAGAGAAGGATTGCGTGTACTCCACCCTTGAAGGCGCGAAGGCTCGTGCCAAAGATCTGAAGCGGCTGTTTGACGACAGCAGCTTCCATGTCCCGTTGAACAAATGCCAAGCCGCCGTCGCGATCGCCGGCGGGTTTCAAGACTGGCATGACCTCCAGATCAATCTTCTCGCGGGTAACCGCTCCGTAGACCCAGACGCCTACCGCCGGCGTCTGAAAGCGGCACTGCCGCCAGCCTGCCACGGCCCGCTCGTGGAGGCCTGGAATCCTGACCCGGACGCTGAGGAGCCGCCAGGCGAAGGCATACCGCCGAACTTCTTCCGCGATGCCTGGCCCTACGTCATGGCCGCAGAGGTATTGCACCGGACCCGCACGGACTTGATCCGCCCGGGTTCCGGAACAGGTCAGAAACTGCGTCAGGCCATGGTCTCCGGTGTGCTCCTGAACATCCACGGCGGGCTGCAGTCCATTCCCACACTCGACCCCGAGACCCTGGCGCTCGACTACCCTGGCGACTTAGTGTCGGTGTTCAGGGACGAGGCGGAACACCCTCGCTTTGCTCTGGAGCTGGCCGTCCTCACCGAGGCCGGCGTGATCGCCGTCGTGGATGATCGGAACCGGGGTCCGCTCGTCCGGATCCTTGCGCCGGCGGGACTGCCAGACGAGATCGCCCGTCGGGCGGTTCTGGACGTGGAATACGCCGCCCAGGTGAACGCTTCCGAGTCCGACGACTACACGGATCGGCGCCTGACGCGCGCCATCCACGAGGCGCTGATCGCACTGGGTGTCGACGACACGGTCAGGGTAGCCGAGGCCATCCGGGACCAACACGCTCCCGAGTACGTCACCCCATCGGGCGCGATGCTCGCGCTGCTCGGCGATTTCGCTCGAAACGGCCAGGTCCGGGCCTTGGCCCACGGCTACCAGCTCTTCAGTGCAATCCATCGCCTTAACGCGACCTTCGTGGCTGCCCAGACGCCGGCGATGATCAGCCGATACATGGCCGATCATCACGGTATTTCAGATCGAACCTGGACCCGGTGGCTGAAACGCAACCCGGACTGGACCGTCCAGATGCGTGACGCCCTCGGCGACCCCAGACGCTTCGAAGGCTTCGTATCCGCGACCGCGGCCGCACTGGAGGAGGACGAGACTCGCGCCGCTTGACGCGGTCGCGGGCCGGACCTGACCGCCTTGCCAGCGAAGGCGGTCAGAGTGCCTGCACCGTCTCCGCCAGCTTCGAGAACGGGATGATGTCCGGTGCGTCGTCCAGCACCGGGAAACGACTGACGACGTAGTGCCGGATGTCCTTGAGGCCGAGGCGGGTCTTGAGAAGCTGCTCCCGGCCGATCTCCTTGCGGATCGCCCGACGGTAGCTGCGGGTCATGGTCCTGTTGATCCGGGCGTAACGAGCGGGATCGCTCTCGACGAGCCGGGTGTCGATGAAGGTGTTCTTGCACTGGAAATTGTGGATCACCCCGGCCTTGGTCGTCACTACGTCGAACTCACTTCGATCGATGCGGGTGATGCCGGTGACCGTGAACCCGGCCGCTTTCAGGACCTCGCAGACCTTCTTTTCGAAGATGAAACCCGAGCGTATCTGAAAACGCTTCTGCGGGCTCAGCGCGACGGTTTTGTAGTCATTGAGGAAGCGGGTGAGCAGATTAACGTTGGAGACCAACTGATCATCAATCTGCACGAATGGCTGGTAGCTGTTGATCGCCTCGGAATAAGTCTCGCCTTCGAAGATCAGGAGTGCGCGCCGCCGCTCCGGGGACAGTTCGCCCGGGGCTTCTAGCGCGCGTAGAAAGGCTTCAGCGGGTACAGAGACCAAGTAGGTCTCCTGGCCGGTCAGTAGGGGCGCTATGAGGCGCTGAATCTCCCCGAAGCTTGTGTCGGCCAGATCGAACTCCGCGAAGGCCGACTCCAGATATTCGATCTGCATCCGCACTTCCGCCTTGGACAGGAGGCGGCGCGGCGCGGGAACGTTTGCGCTCGACACGACGGTCTTCGCGCCGAATTCGATCATGTCGAGCAGAGAGACCCGCTCGGAATCGAATCCACCCTGGTCGAGCAGATCAACCTCGCGATTGGCGAGAACGCCGACGCCGTCGCTGGTGACCGAATAGTCGTCAAACACACGGCTCATCATCGCCATCTGGGCGAGGTTGGTCATCGGTCCGCCGGCGAACTCCATCAGGGTCACCAGCGGATAGAGGTCGTGAAGGGTGCGGGCCACGGTCTCGCCCCGACAGGCTTTCGGCATGATGTAGAGGAAAGCGACCATGCGCCGTCGTCGGGTCTGGAAGTAGCCGGCCGCCTCGGCGACCGTGCCAAGGGCCAGCGGATAGCCGTGCGCGACACAGGCCGAGGACAAGGACGCAGCCAAGTCCAAGACCTCGAGGACGCGATTCTCGACGCCGCCATCGTAGAGGGCGCTGATTTCGCGGCGTACCCAGTCCCGTCCGCCGGTGACGGCGAGCCCGAGCGGCATGCCGACCAGCCGGTCATGAAGGGTTTCGTCGTCGAAGGGCTCGGTCGCTAGGTTGAACAGTTCTTCGGCGCCTTGGAGCAAGCGATGCCAGGCGACCGGCGTCTGGACGGAATCGAACGGCGCCAATCCATCTGCCAGACCCTGATTGGTTCTGGCGATCTCGACGTCGAGCGCGTCGATCAGATCCCGACCCGTGAGCGTTCCGGTGAACATGCCTTCTCCACTTCAGCCGCCACGGAGGACTGGGACACTGGGGACGGATCCCACCATCCCGTTGATGCTTGTCGGCGTAAAACGGGCGAGCCGAAAGAGCCGCATGCACCCCGTCACGCCAGCGTCCTAAACGTGATCGAATAGCGCAGCGCGGTCATCGGCGTGATCGAATGCTCCCAGTCCCGCCGCACCTCGCCCGACAGCAGATAGGCGGAGCCCGGCGCCAACGCCGCGCCGGCCCGCGCCCATCCGGCGCCGCGCTTCTGTCTGAGGCGCATGGTGCAGGGCGACAGCAGCGAGACCCCGAGGATCTGGCCATATACGGGCCGGTCCCTGTGCCATCCGATCCCCGCGCCGGGTTGGTACTCGTTGACGAGCGCCTGGACGAACTCCTCCGCCGGCAGACCGGCCCGGTCGGTCAACCGGCCCAGCAGGTCCCGCAGAAACGCCGGCCAGGGCTCGGCCGCCTCCAGCGCCTGGCGCGCCAGATCATAGCGCCGCCCGAAGGCGGCGATGCGACGGTTCCCGAGATAGCCGAGGTGCTCGTAGGGCTTGAAGGACAAGGCCTGAAGCGCGCGCACCACCCTTGCCTGCTCGTCCTCTGAAAGGAGATCAGGCCAGTAGCGGAACCCGTCCGGGGCGGCGAATTCGGTGGCGACCGGCTCGCCGAAGAGGTCGGCCTGCACGCGCATCAGGCGAGGGCGAGCTGGTCCGACGCCGAGGGCGCCGGTGCCTTGAAGTTGGACAGGCTGACGCCGACCAGGCGGATGCCCTTGGCGGGCGGATAGAGGGAACGAACCAGCAGGAGGCTGATCTCTTCGAGCCGCGCCCTGGACGTCACCGGCTCGGGGAAGGACCGGCTGCGGGTGGACTGCTGGAAGTCGGCCCATTTGACCTTCACTGTCACCGTGCGCCCATAGGCGTCTGATGTCTCGCACCAGCCCCAGACATCGCACGCCATGGCGATGACGCCGGCCTCGATCGCCAAGGGATCGGTCAGGTCGCTGCCGAAGGTCGTCTCCGATCCGGACGACTTGCGCTCGCGGTTCGGGTTGACCGCGCGATGATCCTCGCCGCGCGAGATGGCGTAGTACCAGGGACCGGACTTGCCGAAATGCTGCTGCAGGAAGGCCAGCGACTGGCGCCGCAGGTCCTCGCCGGTCTCGATGCCCAGCCGGCTCATCTTGGCGGCCGTCACCGGCCCGACCCCGTGGAAGCGTTTCACCGGCAGGGACTCGACGAAGGCCTCGCCCCGCCCGGGCGGCACCGCGAACTGGCCGTTGGGCTTGCGCTGGTCGGAGGCCAGCTTGGCCAGGAACTTGTTGTAGGAAATCCCCGCCGACGCCGTCAGCCCGGTCTCCTCCAGGATGCGGGCCCGGATCTCGACGGCGGTCTCCGACGCCGTCGGCAGGCCGCGCAGGTTGTCGGTGACGTCGAGATAGGCCTCGTCCAGAGACAATGGCTCCACCAGAGGGGTGTAGTCGGCGAAGATCGCCTGGATCTGCTTCGAGACGGCTCGATAGACCTCGAACCGGGGCGGGACGAAGACGAGGTCCGGGCACTGGCGCAAGGCCGTGGTCGAGGGCATGGCCGAGCGCACGCCGAAGACCCGCGCCTCATAGCTGGCCGCCGCCACGACGCCACGCTGGGCGGCGTACCCCACCGCCACCGGGCGCCCACGCAAGGCCGGGTCGTCGCGCTGCTCCACCGAGGCGAAGAAGGCGTCCATGTCCACATGGATGATCTTGCGAACCGGCCCGTCGCTCATGCCTCGGCATAGCAAGATCGGAACAGAAAGGGAACAGACAGACGCGGGCGACACGTCGGGCGAGGCCGGTCTTCAGCCGCCGCTCGAGCCGAGCCCCCTGTGACACCAGGTCGTTTCGCGACGCGCCGGTCGTCGGTCTAGGGTGGCCGCCTCGCCGCCATCCGGGGCCGCCGCCGATGATCCGCCCTTCTCGCCGCCGCCTCATGCTCGGCCTGCCACTGGCCGCGCTGGCCGGCCCGGCCCTCGCCGCGCCGCCCAAGCGCATGACCGCCTACAAGACGCCCTGGTGCGGCTGCTGCGGCGGCTGGATCGCGCACATGCGCCAGGCCGGCTGGACCGTCGAGGTCGTCGAGCGCGAGGACCTGGCCCCGATCCGGGCGCAGCACGGCATTCCGGACCGGCTGGCCTCCTGCCATACGGCGGTCGTCGGCGCCTACGCCATCGAGGGCCATGTGCCGGCCGGCGACGTCGATCGGCTGCTCAGCGAACGCCCCGCCGCCCGGGCCTTGAGCGCGCCCGGCATGCCGGCGGGCTCGCCCGGCATGGAGGCCGCCGGGCGCGAGCCCTATACGACCGTCCTGATCCTCAACGACGGCTCAACCCGCGTGTTCGGCCGTCACAACGGCGCCTGACGCCCGACAGGCCGCCGGTGGTCGTCAGGCGACCGGTTCACGGCCAGTCGGGTCAGTCCGTCTCGTTCCCTTCCGCCGTCCTGCCGTCGCCGCCATCGGCGCCGCGCGAAAAGTCAGCCTGATGCGGGTGACCGCCATGCTGCGCGCGGTACTCGGCCGGGCTGAGACCCCTGCCCGTCATATGAAGCTTCGGCCGGGCCGCAGGCGTGACCGGGCCAGCCTCGATGCCGACCCGCTCGCGACTCGACGCGGCGGTGGACGGATTGAGCCAGACCTGCACCGGGCGGTCGAAGCAATACCGGAAGACCGCCGCCGCCACGAAGGCCCCGACGAAGCCGACGGTCCACAGGACCCAGCGAACGCCGGACGACCAGGCCTCCTGGCCCAGGGCGTCGAGCAGGCCGAACCAGACGATGCGGCTCACCTCATTGGTGAGGAACATCGAGAACGACATCAGGGCCAGATGCTCGATCAGCCGTGAAGGATTGCGCACCGGCACGGCGCCGGCGGCCCAGATAATTACGGTCATCAGGCCCAGCGACAGCAGGCTGAAGGCGCCGAAGGCCTGGAACAGGACGAGCGTGACGGCGGCGGCGACGCCGATCGCTCCGGCCAGGCGGGGCGCGACGTAGACTCGCGCGCCGTAGAAGGCCGCCGCGACCCCGAGCAGGAACAGCGGCAGGGCGCGCAGGATGCCGTAGCGCATCGGCAGACGGTAGATCGGATCGCCGAGCCAGAGCGAGGCGGCGACGTCGGCGGCGAGGACCAGGACCGTCGCACCGATCACGACGACGACCGGCGGCCAGCGCCACAGGGCGCGGCAGATCCAGGGCAACAGGAGATAGCAGCCGATCAGGGCCGAGAGGGTCCAGGTCGGGGCGTTCCACCCCTGCCCGCCCGGCACGCCATAGGCCTGGACCAGCAGCACCTGCGCAGGCAACTGCGACCAGTCGAACCAGCGCGGATTGCTGGGCGCGATCCCCGCCAGGGCGGCGCCGCCGACGAGCGCGATGAGGATGAGGCTAACGACCAGGTGGGCCGGGACGACCCGCAGCAACCGCTGGCGCGAATAGGCGCGCAGCGAGGCCTGGCCGGCGGCGAACCGGTCGCCGTAGATGCGGGCCAGCACATAGCCGGAGTCGATGATGAAGAAGTCGGTGAGCAGATAGCCGCGCTCGAACACCGGATGCAGCTGCGGCAGCGGGACCGGCGAGGCCTCGCGGAAATGGTAGAGGATGATCAGCGCCCCGACGATGAAGCGCAGCGCGTCCAGCCATCCGCCCCGCGCGATCCTGGCGGGACGAGGCGACGGCGCAACCGCGGCAGGCTCCCGCATTCAGGACGGCTCCCGACCGAAGACCACCGCCGCCGGCTTGCGGTGTTCGTGGGGGCGGAGATGAATATCGTCCCGAACGACGTAGAGGCTGGCCGTTCCCAGGATCCAGACGAGCGCTAGACCGGCCGTGATCATCACCCCTCCCCGGTCGCGCGGGCCCATCAGCAGGCTGCAGAGGGTCACGCCGGCGAGGATGACGCCATATCCCAGATGAAGGGGGAAGCCGTAGGAGCCAAACAGCAGGAAGGCCATGCAGAGCACGAGTCCCCCTGCGATCAGACCGGCGACGAGCGCGATCACCAGATCAAGGACGGGCCGCGGTCTCGGCGGGCGGCTCAACAACTGCGATCGCCGTCGCTTGCCGTAGCGGCCTTCGCGCCAGCGAATGTCGCGACTCCGGACGGTGAAGCGCTTGCCCGCCACTGACTCAGGGCCTTCCGGCGGGGACCGGGGCGTCCTCGTGGCGGGCGAGCATCACCTTCATCCGGATGATTTCGGCGTCCTGCGCGGCAATGATCTCCTCGGCGAGATTGCGGACGTCCCGGGCCTCCCCGTGCTCGACGGCGATCTTCGCCATGGCGAGGGCGCCTTCATGGTGAGCGATCATGCCGCGCAGGAAGTCGATGTCGGGGTCACCCGTGTAGTCGATGCTCATGGCCGCGTGCATCTGGGCGCTCGCCTCACGATAGGCCGCCGTCGAGGGGCTGTCACTCGGTCCTCCGGCGTGGCTCGCCCCGGTGTCGATCGGACGGGCGTCCACGGCCGGGCCCCGATCGGGAACGTCGCGGGCCTGCCGCGAGATCATGCCGAAGGCGAAGGCCGACAGGGCGAGAAAGACGGCGATGACGGAGACCCATCCGATCCGTTTCATGTCGATGTCCTCGAGAGCGCCGGAGAGGCCGCAGGGCCCGCCGGGCTTGCGGTTGAGACGGCCGTCCGCGCCGGATCGCGGTAGGCGAGCAGCCGAAGGGCGTTGAACACCACCAGCAGGGTCGAGCCTTCGTGGAGCGCGACGGCGGGGCCGATGCCAAGGCCGAGGATGGTCGCCGGCACCAGGAAGGCGACGACGCCGAGGCTGACGTACAGGTTCTGGAGGATGATCCGGCGGGTCTGCCGGCTAAGGCCGACCGTGAACGGCAGTTGCGCGAGATCGTCGGACATCAGGGCGACATCCGCGGTCTCGAGCGCGACATCGGATCCGGCCGCGCCCATGGCGATGCCGACCGTGGCCGTGGCCATGGCGGGGGCGTCGTTCACGCCGTCGCCCACCATGGCGATCTTGCCGTCCGCGCGGAGTTTCTTGATGGCGTCGACCTTGTCCTCCGGCATGAGATCACCCCACGCTTCGGTCAGCCCGACCTGCTCCGCGACGGCCTGGGCGGCCTTCTGGTGGTCGCCCGAGATCATGATCATGCGCTGGACGCCCAAGGCCCGGAGCGCCGTGAGCGCGGCCCCGGCCGCAGCCCGGGGCGTGTCGAGCAGGCCGATGACGCCGAGGTCTCGCGCCCCGCACCGCACCACCATCAGGGTCCGCCCCTGCTCGCGCAGTTGCGCGACGACGGCCGTCGTCTCGTCGTCGAGGCCCGCAACGCCGTCGGCCCCGAACATCTCGGGCTTGCCGATCCAGATCGTCTCGCCGCCGAGTTGGGCCGTCACCCCCTTGCCGGTCAGGCTCTTGAGGTCGGTCGCGGCCACGAGCTCGGTATCCCCCAGCCGTTCGGCGCCGTCCCGGGCGATCGCGTCCGCGAGCGGGTGGTCGCTGAGCCGCTCGACTGCGACCGCGATTGCGAGGAGGTCGGCTTCCGTCGTCCCGCGCACCGGCATGACGTCGGTGATCCGGGGCCGACCCTCGGTCAGGGTGCCGGTCTTGTCGAAGGCGATGGCGTTGAGCGAGCCGAGATTCTCCAACGGCGCGCCGCCCTTGATCAGAACGCCCGCGCGCGCCGCACGGGCGACGCCCGATAGGACCGCGCTCGGGGTGGCGATGGCGAGCGCGCAAGGGCTCGCGGCGACCAGGACGGCCATGGCCCTATAGAAGCTGTCGCGGAACGGCTCATCGACCACGACCCAGGCGAACAACAACACGAAGGCCAAGCCCAGGACGACAGGCACGAAGATGCGCTCGAACCTGTCCGTGAAGCGCTGGGTCGGGGATTTCTGGGTCTCGGCCTCGCTCACCATACGGACCACCTTGGCCAGGGTGGTGTCGCTCGATTTGCGGGTGGTCTCGATCTCGATCGCACCGGCGCCGTTGATGGTGCCCGCGAAGACGAGGGACGCCGATCCGACCTGGGCCGGCCGCTCGCGCGCCGCGGCGGCGTCCGGGACCGGCTGCTTGTCCACCGGCATGCTCTCGCCGGTCACCGGCGCCTGATTGATGCTTGTCGTTCCCACCACGACGAAGCCGTCGGCCGGGAGGCGCTCGTTCGGACGCACCACAACGGTGTCGCCGACCAGCAAATCCTCGACCGGCAGTTCGACGACCTGCCCGTCACGCCGCACATGGGCGGTCCGGGGCGCCAGATCCGCCAAGGCCTCGATCGCCCGTTTGGCCCGCCCCATGGCGTAGTGCTCAAGGGCATGGCCGATGCTGAACAGAAACAGCAAGAGCGCGCCCTCGGCCCAGGCGCCGAGCGCCGCCGCGCCTGCGGCGGCGACGAGCATCAGGGTGTCGATTTCGAACCGCTTCTGCAGGAGGTTCTGGACGGCTTCGCGGACGGTGAAGAAGCCGCCGAACGCGTAGGCGACAAGGTAGAGCGCGAGCGGGATCCAGGTCGGGACGCCCGGCGCGAGCTTCTCCAGCGCGAACCCCACACCCAAGGCAACGCCCGACGAGAGCGCGAAGATCACCTCGGTGTTGGGACCGAGGATGCCGCCATGGCCGTGATCGTGGCCATCACCGGGACCGTGGTCCGCCGTCTTGGGCTGCTCTTCGGACGAATGTGTCGACGTCATGCGCCGCTCTCCTTGTCGGATTTGGCGCGAGCAGCGTCGCGCAGGATTTCGACGCCGCCCTTGGCGGCGATGGCGGCGACCAGCACCCCGACGACGAGGTCGGGCCAGGCCTGGTCCAGCCACATCACCAGTCCTCCCGCGACGAGAATACCGCCGTTCGAGGCGAAGTCGTTGAAGCTGAAGGTTTCGGCCGCCTTCATGTTGACGTCGCCGCTCTTCTGGCGACGGATCAGGTGCAGGCAGATGAGGTTGACGACGGCGGCGACCACGGCCAGCCCCATCATGGTCGGGCCGATCGGCTCGGTTCCGACGAGGAACCGGCGCCCGGCGTCGAGCAGGACGCCGGCGGCGAAGATCAGCAGCATGATCCCGGAGAGACGGGCCGCGCCCCGTTTCCACGACCCGGCCCGACCGATCGCCAGGAAGCTGATCAGATAGACGGCGGCGTCCGACGCATTGTCGACGGCGTTGGCGAGCAAGGCGCTGGAATCGGCGGTGACGCCGCCGACGCCCAGCACACCCGCCAGTCCGGCGTTGAGCGCGAGGACCGTCAACAGCGTGCGACGCTGCTGACGGTCGGTCTGATCGCGAGCCGTCAAAGGCGCTCTCCTAGCCGGCGTCCGCCGGAGCGGGGTTGGGCCAACGCAGAACCTCGACCGCCTCGAGCGTGACCGGACCGAGGTGTTCGAGGTCGGCGAGGGTTTCAAGGAAACCCCTCAGCTTGGACTCATGATCGAGCAGCTCCACGATGAGCGATTGGTCGTCGTCGAGGACGTGACGGCGATGCAGGTGCGGGGTGTGGCCGAAGCCGACGAGGGCCTGCAGCACGGTCGCGCCCGCCAGACCGGCGGACCGGGCTCGCTCGGCCACGATTTCGAAGACCTTTCGGTCGCCGAAATAGGCGGCCTCGTCGGTGTAGATGCGCATCAGTTTGATGGGGTCGGACATGATCGCCTCCTGAAGGGGAATCCCCGCCGCCGATGCGACGGCGGGGACCGGGACTATTCCGCCGGAACCGGCTCTGCGGCCGGCGCGTCGGTGGGTCTGGAGCGCCGCCCCTCGGTCAGACCGAGGACCAGCCGGCTCATGGCCGGCAGGACCAGCAGCGTCAGCAGGGTCGCCGTGACCAGGCCGCCGATGACGACCATGGCCAGGGGTTTCTGCACCTCGGCGCCGGTGCCGTGGGCCAGGGCCATGGGCACGAAGCCGATGGCCGGGACGAGACCCGTCATGATGACCGGGCGCACCCGCTCCATGCAGCCCTCGATGATGGAACGGGAGAGCTCCATCCCGTCATCGAGCCGCTGCCGGATCGACGACATGACGACCAGGCCGTTCAGCACCGCGACCCCGGCCAGGCAGATGAAGCCCACCGCCGCCGACACCGAGAAGGAGATGCCGGTCAGGGCCAGGGCGAAGACCCCGCCCGCCAGACCGAGCGGCACGGTGAGGAAGACCGCCACCGCCCGCCCGAACGTCCCCACGGCGAGGAAGAGCACCGCGAAGATGGCCAGGAAGCAGATCGGCACCACCAGCGACAGGCGGTCCGAAGCCGCCTTGAGGTTCTGGAACTGGCCGCCCCATTCGATCCAGGAGCCAGCCGGCAAGGCGACCGTCTCCACCTTGGGCATGGCCTCCCTGACAAACGAACCCACGTCGCGACCGCGGACGTTGGCCTGGACGACGACGCGCCGCTTGCCGTTCTCGCGGCTGATCTGGTTCAGCCCCTCGGCGAAGCGGAACGAGGCCACCTGCCGCAAGGGCACGGAGGCACGGGTGCGGCCCTCCGCTTCCGGCAGCATCACCGGGATGGCGCCGAGCGCATCGAGGTCGTGGCGGCTGGCGTTGGGTACGCGCACCACCACGTCGAAGCGGCGGTCGCCCTCGAACAGCTGCCCGGCCTCGCGCCCGCCCATGGCGGCGGCCACCGTATCGGCGACCTCCTCCACGGTCAGGCCGAAGCGCGCGATGGCGGCCCGGTCGAAGGTGACGTCCAGCGACGGCGCTCCGTCGGTCTGTTCGACCTTGACGTCGGCCGCGCCCGGGGTGGCGTTGAGCTGGGCCGCGATCTGGTTGGCCGTGGCGGTCAACTTGTCGAGATCGTCGCCATAGAGCTTGATGGCGACGTCGCCGCGTACGCCGGCGATCAATTCGTTGAACCGCAGCTCGATCGGCTGGCTGAGCTCATAGCCCTGACCGACCTGGGCGTTGGCCGCGGCCTCGACCCGCTCGATCACGTCCTCCTTGGTGTTCACCCCTTCCGGCCACTGGTCCTGCGGCTTGAGGATGATGAAGCCGTCCGAGATGTTGGGCGGCATGGGGTCGGTGGCCACCTCGGCGGTGCCGGTCTTGGAGAACATCACCTCCACCTCGGGCAGGGCGACGATGGCCCGCTCGACGCCGCGCTGCATGCGGATCGACTGCTCCACCGCCGTCGACGGCACCCGTTGGGAGGCCATGGCGAGGTTGCGCTCGTCCAGGGTCGGGATGAACTCCTGGCCGAGCATGGTGAAGATCACCCCGGCCACGGCGAACAGGGCCAGACCGCCGCCCACGAAGGGCCAGGGCCGGGCCACGGCCTGACGCAGCACCGGTTCGTACTTCGCCTTGATCCAGCGAATGACGAAGACGTCCTTTTCGGAGACCTTGTTGCGCATCACCAGGGCGACCATCGCCGGGATGAAGGTGATGGACAGGATGAAGGCTGCGACCAGGGCCAGCATCAGGGTGATGGCCATGGGCGAGAAGGTCTTGCCCTCGACGCCCTGGAAGGTGAGCAGCGGCGCGAAGACCAGCAGGATGATGGCCTGGCCGTAGACGGTCGGCTTGATCATCTCCTGGGTGGCGATGGTGGTTTCCTCGAGCCGCTCGCGCAGGCTCAGCAACCGGCCCTCGTGGTGTTGTCGCTCCGCCAGCCGCCGCAGACAGTTCTCGATGATGATCACCGAGCCGTCGACGATGAGGCCGAAGTCGAGCGCCCCCAGGCTCATCAGATTGCCCGACACCCCCATGAAATTCATGCCGATGGCGGTCATGAAGAAGGAGATCGGGATGATCGCGACCGCGATCAGGGCGGCGCGGACGTTGCCCAACAGCAGGAACAGGGCGATGGCGACCAGGATGGCGCCCTCGATCAGGTTGCGCTGGACGGTCGAGATGGTGGCGTTGACCAGCTTGGACCGGTCGAGAACGGGCGTGACCTTGATGCCCGGCGGGAGAGACCGAACGGTCGTCTCCAGCTGTTCGCCGACCGAACGGGCGACCGTGCGGCTGTTCTCGCCGATCAGCATCAGCGTGGTTCCGATGACGACCTCGTGGCCGTTCATCGTCGCGCCCCCGGTGCGCAGGTCGCCGCCGAGGCGAACGGCGGCGACGTCGCGCACGGCGACGGGAACGCCGCCGCGCGTGGCGACGATGGCTTCCTCGATCTGGCTCAGGCTGCGGATACGGGCGTCGGCCCGCACCAGATAGGCTTCACCGCCGCGCTCGACGAAATTGGCGCCGACGGAGAGGTTGGCGGCCTCCAGACCCTCGGCCAACTCGCTAAACGAGACGCCGTACTGGGCCAGCCGGGTCGGGTCGGGCTCGACGACATACTGTTTCTCGAAGCCGCCGATGGTGTCGACGCCGGCGACGCCGTTCACCGTCCGCAGTTGCGGCGCGATGATCCAGTCCTGAACGGTCCGGAGATAGGCCGCCCGGGAGATGTCGTCGGTCAGACGATCGCCCTCGGGCGTGAGGAAGGACCCGTCGGACTGCCAGCCCGGCTGGCCGTTGCGCACGGTCGCGCCGCGCCCGCCTGGGTTGGTGTAGTCGATGGCGTACATAAAGACTTCGCCCAGACCCGTGGTGACGGGTCCGATCTGGGGCTGAACGCCCTCGGGCAGGCTTTCCTGGGCCTGGACCAGTCGTTCGCTGACCTGCTGGCGCGCGAAATAGAGGTCGACGTTCTCCTCGAAGATCACCGTGACCTGCGAGAACCCGTTACGCGACAGCGACCGCGTTTCCTGCAGGCCGGGAATGCCGGCCATGGCCGTCTCGACCGGGAAGGTCACCCGCTTCTCGATCTCGACGGGCGAGAGCGAGGCGTCCTGGGTATTGATCTGAACCTGGTTGTTGGTGATGTCCGGCACGGCGTCGATGGGCAGTTGGGTCAGTTGCCAGGCGCCGTAGGTCGAAACCATCAGCACGAGGGCGATGATCATCCATCGCGCCCGCACCGACAGGGCCATGAGGTTGGCGATCATGGCCTAGTGCTCCACTTCGCCGGCGCCGAGCGCGGCCTTCAGCAGGAAGGCGTTGCGGGTGGCGACGGTCTGCCCCGCGGTCAGGCCGGAGGTGATCTGGGCCCGGCCGGCGCTGCGCTGGCCGACGATGACCGGCGCGGCGGTGAAGCCGTTGGCGGTCCTGACGAACACCACTTCGCGGCCTTCGACGGTCTGAATGGCTTCTTCGGGCACCGAGACGCCCTCGGTCGTCCCGGCGTCGCGGGTGTAGATCCGCACCGCGATCGCCTGGCCGGGACGCAAGCCCCCCACGCCCGAGACGCTGAGAAGGACGGTGGCGGCGCGGCTTTCCGCGTCCACGCCCGGGGTGATCGAGCGCACCGTCGCCTGGACCTCGCCTTCCGGCAGGGTGATGGTCGCCCGGTCGCCCGGAGCGATCCGGCCGGCGTCGTCAGCGGAGACCGAGGCCTGCACCTCGATCTGACTGGCGTTGGCGACGTGGAACAGTTCGGTCCCGGCCGTCACGAAGGCGCCGAGCGTCGCGTTAGATTCCGTCACCCGTCCATTGATCGGGCTGACCACGCCCGTGCTGCGGCCGTCGCCGGAGACGCGGGCGGCGGCGGCGGCGGACGTCGTCCGCCGGTATTCCGCCTCGGCCTCGGCCAGGACGGTCTGGGCCGCTTCGAGATCCTGCCGCGCGGTGATCTTGGCGTCGAACAGGCGCTGCTCGCGGGCGAGCGCCTGCCGCGCCGCCGTCAGCCGGGCCTGGGCAGTCGCCCGCTCAGCGGCGATCGAGGAGGCTTCGCGGCTTTCAATGAGCGCGACGGTCTGTCCGGCGCGAACGCTGTCGCCGAGGCGGAGCGAGACTCGTGTGATCACGCCGTCAGCGCGGGCCGCGAGGACGGCCTCGCCCTGAGGCGTGCCGACGACGGTGCCCTGGGCGACGATCTCGGCGCTCAGCGATCCGCTGCCCACCGGCGCCACGACGATGCCGGCCGCTTGGATGCGGGCGGCGTCCATCTCCAGGGCCTCGCCGGCGCCGTGCTCCTCTTCCGCCTCGGCGCTCGCTTCCGGCGCGGCGTCCGGACCGCGGGTCATGCTCCAGACGGCGAACCCGCCCCCCAGGAGAATGACCGTCGCGGCCGCTCCGGCCAGCAGACGTTGCTGGTTGGTCAATCTCTTCATTGGGCGGATCCTTCGGTTTCGGTGGCGCGCGTCAGGGCGGCGACGGCCTGCGCCCGCTCCAGCTCGGCGGTGATCATGTCGGCCTGGACGGTGTTGAGCGCCTCTTCGGCGTCGAGCACGTCCAGCAGGGTGAAGCGGCCGGCCGAGAAGCCTTCACGCGCGATGCGCACGGCCTCGATGGCTTCGGGTTCGGCCTGGGTTTCGAGGAAGGCCAACTGTGCCTCGGCCGTGCGCAGCGCGGCCTGGGCGTCCCGGGTCCGCCGGATCGCGCCGGCGAGGGCGGCGTTTCGGCGGGCCTCGGCTCCGGTCCGCTCGGCGTTGGCGGCGGCGATATTGCCCTGGTTGCGGTCGAACAGACCGATCGGCATGGAGGCGCCGAAGACCAGGGCGGTGTCATCCGTGCCCCGGAACTGCCGGGCGCCCACGCTGACGGTTACATCTGGACGCGACAGGGTCCGTTCCCGATCGACGACGGCGATCGAGGTCGCCACCTCCGCCTCGGCGAGACGCACGTCGAGCGCGTTGGCTGGATCGATGACGGCGCCGGGCGCCGCAGGGGCTTCCGGAGCAGTCGGTTCGGGCAGGTCTTCGCCGCCGCCCCACAGGGCGGCGAGCGCCCGCTGGGCTTCGGCGTATTCGGCCTCGGCGGCCCGGACCCGTCCGACCGCTTCCAGGGCGGCCGTGCGCGCCCGCAGGGCCCGCAACGGCGGCTCGCGGCCGGCGTCCACCAATTCGGTGGCGATGGTCTGCAGATTGTCGGCGCGCAGGAACTGGTCGCGGGCCAGTTCGACCCGGCGGCCGTCCGCATAGGCCTCGGCGTAGGCGTCACGCACCTGCTGCTCCAGATCGGCGCGGGCGACGGCGAGGCGCAGCCGGGCTGCGTCCACCTCGGCCTGGGCGGCGCGCTCGCGTGCGGGCCGCTTGCCACCGAGTTCGAACCGCTGGCCGACGCTCAGGGTGCTTTCCGCGTCATCGACGCCGGAGAAGCCGCCGGTGCCGGCGAAATTCTCGACCTCGAGGCCGAGTTCGGGGTTGGGCCGGAAGCCGGCCTGTTGGGCGCGACCGACGGCGGCGGCCACGTCGGCTTCGGCGGCGGCGAGCGCCGGCGAGGAGCCTGCGGCGCGAGACAGCGCGTCTGCCAGGGTGACGGGTTCGGCGAAGGCTGACCTTGGGGCCAGCATGGCCAGGATCGCCGCGAGGGCGATCGCGGCTCCGCCGGCCGCGGGGTGCGGCAGACGGCGTTTAGGGGATGGCATAGGTCCTGTTTCCCGGATGGTTGACGTGAAGGCGCGCGTTCGCGCGCAGTCCCGTCAGCCTCTGGGAGGGCGGTCTGGTCCGGCGGGCATGCGGGACGGCAAGCCGTCCGCCAGCGGCAGGGCGTCGAGATCGCCCCCGGCGTGGGTCACGGCCGGCGCGTCAGGCGTCTGCGGCACGGCGACGCCGCCGTGGTGGCAGTGGCCGTGAGAGCAGATCGCATGCTGATCGGGTCGGTCGGTATCGCCGTCGTCCGAGGGGGCGTCGGCGACCATCTCTACGGCATGGGCCGTCACGGCCTCGGGGGCGCAGGTCGCGGCCTCGACGGCGGAGACCAGGACAAACAGGGCCAGGAACGACGCAAGCAGCGCCGCCATCCAACCGTGTCTGGCCGAGGAGAATCCCATGGCGTCCCATAACACGGTCCGGCGCGACTGCAATCGCGCCATCGTCGCACCGTCTCTCACGCGGAGACCTCATACGGACGTTCCGCCCGATAGAAGGAGATTGAGCCGGTCAAGGTGGCCAACGCGCCAGTTTCGCGCAGGTCGGAGAAACCCGCTTCGGCGATCAGGCGAGGCAGGACGCCGTCCGCGTTCGGCTGGGTGTTCTCGTAGCCGTCCAGCGACTGGACGATGCGAAACAGGGCGCGCATCACGCCCGACTGACGCCCGTAGTCGGCGATGTGGAGCGTCCCGCCGGGCTTGAGCGCTCGCCCGCTCGCCGCCACGCCAAGGCGCTTCTCCTCCATCGGCAGCTGATGGAAGACCAGGCTGGACACGACCTTGTCGGCGACCCCGTCGCCCACCAGCGCGGCCACGTCGCGCGCAAACCCCTCGACGAAACGGATGTTCTGGCCGGCGGCCTCGGCCTTCGCCGCCGCGCGCCTGAGGATCTCGCCGTCAGGATCGAGGCCGATGATCCGCGCGCCCGGCGCCCGGCGCGCCAGACCGACCGCGAAAGAGCCGGTGCCGCATCCGAGGTCGACGATCGTCTCGCCCGGCTTCGGCGCGACCTGGTCGAGCAGCCGCGCCCGCCAAACGCGCTCGCGCGTCAGCACGGCGATGGCGGGGTCATAGAAGCCGCTGAGGGCGGCATGGCCGAGCGCGGGGGTGAAGCTCGCCGTCACGCCGCGGCCTTCAGTTCTTGGCGGGACTGTTTGAGGATCGACCAGGCCGACTGCAGGAAGACGACCGCCAGGATCGCGCCGGCGATGAGGTCGGGCCAGCGGGACGCGGTCAACCAGACGGCGACGCCCGTGACCGCGACCACCAGGCTCTGGATCAGGTCGTTGCGCGTACATAGCCAGACCGAGCGGACATTGGCGTCGCCCTCGCGATGCCGCACCAGCAGAAGGGCGGCCAGGGCGTTGGCGAAGAAGCCCAGCGCGCCCAGTCCGGTGATGACGAAGCCCTCCGGGGCCGCCCCGGTCGTGGCGCGCCAAATCGCATATCCCAGGATGAACAGGGCCAGCGCCGCCAGGCTGGCGCCCTTGACCAGGGCGGCGGTGGATCGCACGGCGACCGAGCGGCCGATCACGGCCAGGCTGATGCCGTAGGTGGCGGCGTCGGCCAGGAAGTCGAGGGCGTTGGCGCCCAGCGAGGCCGAACCCTGCAAGGCGGCGCCGCCGGCGATGGCCACAAAGGCCAGGCCGTTGATGGCGATCACCGCCATCAGGATACGGCGATACGCCGGGGTGGCGCCGTCGAACTTGACGGCCGCGCCGCAGCCGCAGCTGGAAGCGGCCGCTTGCGGGGACGAGGGATGTTCTGTCATCGAGCTCCACCTTTCACCCCGAGGATGCCTCCTCCAGTCGCTGGAGGATCAAGCGGAAACTTCGCTCCCGCCCGAACCGATCAAAAACGCCGCGGCGGGCTTGATCCTCTAGCGGCTAGAGGGTCCAGTATCCGGACCGGCCGGTCGCCTTCCGACCTGCAGCCGTTCGACCCGAGGTGACGCCATGCCCCTGCCCTCTCCCGCTTCGGCCGGCCTGCGTCCTATCGGCAAGCTCGCCGCCGCCACCGGCGTCAAGGTTCCGACCATCCGCTTCTATGAGGAGATCGGGCTGCTGGCCGTTCCGCCGCGGACCGCGAACGACCGGCGCATGTACGACGACGACGCCGAGCGCCGCCTCTCGTTCATCCGGCATGCGCGTCAGCTGGGGTTCGATCTGGACTCGATCCGCTCCCTGCTGGACCTGTCCGATCATCCGGACCGGCCCTGCGCCGAGGCGAACGCCATCGCCGAACGCCATCTGGCCGATGTGAAGCGAAAGATCGCCCAGTTGAAAGCGCTCCAGGGCGAACTGTCGCGAATGACCGCCGAATGCGCCGGCGGCCAGGTCTCCGCCTGCAAGGTGATCGAAGCCCTGCACGATCACACGGCGTCGCTTTAGCCGCGACATTCTGTCCTGCCGACTGCTAATGCGAACCGCTCACAGCTAGGTTTTTCATGCGTCCTCTGCTCCGTCTGCTCGTCCTGCTGTTCGCCCTGGGGCTGGCTGCGCCCGCCGTCGCCCAGGCGCCGTCCGCTTCCGAGGCCCAGGTCGCCTGGCGACTGCTCGACTATGTGGCGGTCGACTACGCCGGCGCCGTGGCGAACGGCCAGGTGACCAATCCGGCCGAGTACGGCGAGATGGTCGAGTTCGGCGGCCAGATCCGGACGCGCCTGGACGCCCTGCCGGCCAACCCGGCCAAGGCCGGTCTGGTGAGGGACGCCGTCGCCCTGCAGGGCGCCATTCGCGATAAGGCCGACCCGCGCGTCGTCGGCGACCAGGCGAAAGCCTTGGCCGCCGCGGTGCTGACGGCCTATCCGAGCCCGCTCGCGCCGTCGTTCCCGCCCGAACTGGCCCGCGGCGCGGCGCTCTATGCCGAGCAATGCGCGGTCTGCCACGGCGTCACGGGCCGCGCCGACGGCGCCGGCGCCGCAGGCCTTGATCCGCCTCCGATCGCCTTCGCCGATGTCGAGCGCGCCCGCCAGCGCAGCGTGTTCGGTCTCTATCAGGTCATCGACCAGGGCCTCGACGGCACGGCGATGGCCAGCTTCGCGCACCTTCCGGCCGAGGACCGCTGGGCCCTGGCCTTCTATGTGGGCCGTTTCGCCTTCACCGATGCCGAAGCCGCCGAAGGCCAACGCCTTTGGGAAAGCGACCCGGCGATCCGCGCCGCCTATCCCGATCTGGCCGCCGTCACCCAGGCCACGCCGGCGGACCTGGCTGCGCGCATCGGCGAGACTAAGGCGCGGGCGGTCACGGCCTATCTGCGTCGTCACCCCGAGGCGACAGCCCGACCCCAGGGCGCGACCCTGAGCCTGGCCCGGACGCGTCTGGCGGAAAGCGAAGCCGCCTATCGCCGGGGCGACCGCAAGACCGCCACGGACCTCGCCCTCTCGGCCTATCTCGACGGCTTCGAACCGGTGGAACCGGCGCTCGGCGCCCGGGACGGCGCGTTGCTGCGTCGGGTCGAGACGGCCATGACCGAACTCCGCGCCTCGATCAGCAAGGGCGCGCCGACCGAAGAGGTCGCGGACCGCGTCGCCCGACTGAACGCCCTGTTGGACACCGCCGAGCGCGCGCTCGCGCCCCAGGAGGCGGACAATCTCGCCAGCTTCCTCGGCGCCTTCACCATCCTGCTTCGCGAAGGTCTGGAAGCCTTGCTCATCGTCGTGGCGATGATCGCCTTCCTCCGGAAGGCTGAACGACCCGAGGTGCTGCGCTACGTCCACGGCGGATGGGTGGCCGCGCTGGTCGCCGGCGGCGCCACCTGGGCGGCCGCGACCTTCTTCATCTCCATCAGCGGCGCCAGCCGGGAACTCACCGAAGGGTTCGGCTCGCTTCTGGCGGCCGTCGTGCTCGTCTCGGTCGGCATCTGGATGCATGGAAAGTCGCACGCTGACGCCTGGCAGACCTATATCCGCGACAAGCTCTCCGCGGCGCTTTCGAAGCGCTCGGCCTGGTTCCTGTTCCTGCTTGCCTTTGTCGTGGTCTATCGCGAGGTCTTCGAGACGATCCTGTTCTATGCGGCGATCTGGAGCCAGGGCGGCCATGTCGGCATGCTGGCCGGCGCCCTCACCGCGGTGGCGATCCTGGCCGTCGTGGCCTGGGCGCTGCTGGCCTACAGCAAGCGCCTTCCGATCGGCCGGTTCTTCTCGTTGAGCTCGATCCTCATGGCCGTCCTGTCGGTCATCCTCGTCGGCAAGGGCGTAGCGGCGCTGCAGGAGGCGGGCTGGCTCGACGTCCATCCGCTCACCTGGGTCCCGCGCATCGAGATCCTCGGCCTCTATCCCACCGTCGAGGGCGTGGCCGTGCAACTGCTGACCATCGCCGTTCTCGTGGTCGGCTTCGCTCGAACCTCGGCGCCGAAGACGGTTCAGCCGGCTCCGTGAGCCCCCGGGGCCGCCGCGGTCGCCAACGCAGAGGCGCCGCCCTCAAGGGCTCGGGACGGCGTCCGGGACCGAGCCCTCACTGAGCGGCGATGGCGATGGCCGCCAGATCCGTCGCGACGTCGAACGGGATTCCGGCCGCCTTGCGTTCGGAATAGCGGTCCACGAGTTGAACCGCATGGGGCCGGACGAGGATGGTGAAGCGCACCAGTTCCTCCATCACGTCGACGATCCGCTCATAATAGGCCGAGGGCTTCATCCGGCCGGCCTCGTCGAACTCCTGGAAGGCCTTGGCCACGCTCGACTGGTTCGGGATGGTGACCATCCGCATCCAGCGTCCGAGAAGGCGCAGGGTGTTGACGGCGTTAAAGCTCTGGGACCCGCCCGAGACCTGCATGACCGCCAGGGTGCGGCCCTGGGTCGGGCGCAGACTGCCCAGGCTCAACGGCAGGTGATCGATCTGCAGCTTCATCACGCCGGACACCTGGCCGTGCCGTTCCGGACTGCACCAGACCATGCCCTCCGACCACAGGGCGTGCTCGCGTAGCTCGCGCACCGCCGGGTGGGCGTCGTCGCCCGGCGAGCCCGGCAGGGGCAGGTCCGAGGGATCGAAGATGCGTGTCTCGCATCCCATCCGCTGCAGCAGCCGGGCCGCCTCCTCGACGCAGAGCCGCGAATAGGAGCGCTCGCGCAGCGACCCGTACAGGAGCAAAATCCGCGGCGCATGGTCGTGCGGGCCGAGGCCGCGGGCGGGACCGGCGGACAGATAGGCCGCATCCACGGCGGGCAGATGATCCGGGTCCGGCAACGAGCGCAGGCGGGCGAAGGTCGTCACAGGTCCTTGGTCAGATAGGCGGCCGACGCCGGGCAGACGTCCGCGAACTCGCGGGTTCGCCGGATCGCGACGGGCGCGGCCGCCCGCTCGGCCGCGGCGAAGCCGCGCCGGGCGAAGAAGGGCTCGGCCGTCGTGGTGAGCAGGTGAAGCCGCTCGCCGCCCAGGTCCCTCGCCACGGCTTCGACGGCGGTCAGGATGCGGCTGCCCAGTCCTTGGGCCTTCCGGTCGGCGAACACGACCAGGGAGCGCAGCAGCAGATCCCGCCCCTCCCCTTCGAGTCCGACGTATCCGGCGAGGGCGCCGTGTTCGCGGGCGGTGAAGTAGCGGCCGGCGCCGGGCTCCGGGAGGCCCTCGCCGCCCAGGGCCGCGATCAGCCCGGCGTCATCCCCGTCCACGATTTGCAGGACGACCATCAGCCGGCGTCCCCCGACGGGGCTGTGTCCGGAAACCAGCGTCGGCCCATCCACAGCGCGACCGACACCAGCAGGATCAGCACCGGCACCTCGACCAGTGGGCCAATGACGGCCGCGAAGGCGACCGGCGAGGTCAGGCCGAAGGCCGCGATGGCCACCGCGATGGCCAGTTCGAAATTGTTCGAGGCCGCGGTGAAGGCCAAGGCCGTGGTGCGCGGATAGTCGGCTTCGATCAGCTTGCCCATGAGGAAGCTGACCACGAACATGACGAGGAAATAGATCGTCAGCGGAATGGCGATGCGCAGAGCGTCCAGCGGCAGGGCCACCACCTCCCCGCCCTTGAGGCTGAACATGACCACGATGGTGAACAGCAGGGCGATCAGGGTGATCGGGCCGATGCGCGGCAGAAAGCGCCGCTCGTACCAGTCGGTGCCTCGGCGGGCGATCAGGCTGCGACGGGTCAGGAAGCCGGCCAGGAAGGGAAGGCCGAGGTAGACGAGCACCGCGCCGGCGATGGTCCAGACGCTGATGTCCACCACGCTGCCCTGCAGGCCGAACAGGGGCGGCAGGACGGTGAGGAAGATCCAGGCGTAGAGGCTGAAGAACAGGATCTGGAAGATCGAGTTGAAGGCGACGAGACCGGCGACATATTGGTTGTCGCCGCGCGCCAGCTGGTTCCAGACCAGCACCATGGCGATGCAGCGCGCCAGCCCGATCAGGATCACCCCGGTCATGTACTCCGGCTGATCGCGCAGGAAGATGACCGCCAGGGCGAACATCAGCACCGGTCCCAGCACCCAGTTCTGGAACAGGGATAGGGCCAGCACCCGCTTGTCGGCGAAGACGCGCGGCAGTTCCTCGTATCGGACCTTGGCCAGCGGCGGGTACATCATCAGGATCAGACCCATGGCGATCGGGATGTTGGTCGTGCCGACCGAGAGGCTGTCGACCCAGGCGGGCAGGCCCGGCGCCAGTGTCCCCAGAGCCACGCCGAGACCCATGGCCGCGAAGATCCACAGCGTCAGCCAGCGGTCGAGAAAGGACAGGCGACGCGGCGCAGCGTCTGTCACGGGCGTGTCGATCATCGCTTCACCCTCTGTCCGGCGGCGTCGATGACGACCTCGCCGTCCTCCTTGGCGAAAGGCTTGAGATCATCGGCGGGCAGCAGGTCCAGGACGGCTTCGGAGGGTCGGCACAGGCCGACGCCCAGAGGACTGACGACGATCGGGCGATTGAGCAGGACCGGATGGGCCTCGATCGCATCGAGCAACTGATCGTCCGTCAGGTCCGGGGCGCCGAGGCTCAGTTCGGCGAAGGGCGTGCCCTTCTCGCGCAACAGGTCGCGCAGCGGCTTGCCGGTCCGTTCGGCCAGCCAGGCGACCATGGCGCGCGACGGGGGCGTCTTCAGATACTCGACGACATGCGGCTCGATGCCGACGTGGCGAATGAGCTCAAGCGCGTTGCGCGACGTCCCGCAGGCGGGGTTGTGATAGATGACGATGTCCACGGGATCCTCAGGGGCAGCAGGGCGCGAGTTCAGCCAGCAGGGGCTCACACAGGTCCGCCCTTCCGCCGCAGCAGTCCTTGAGCAGGAACAGGACCAGGTCACGGAACTGGTCCAGGTCGGCCCGGTAGATGATCGACCGGCTGCGCCGCTCCGACTTGATCAACCCCGCGCGGGTCAGGACGCCGAGATGGGACGACAGGGTGTTGGCCGGAATCGCCAGATGGTTGGAGATGTCACCGGCCGGCAAACCATCGGGTTCGTGACGCACGAGAAGGCGAAACGCCTCCAGCCGGGTCGATTGCGCCAGGGCGGCGAGAGCGAGAATCGAGGCTTCGGTTTCCATAGTTCCGAATTAGTCGAACTATGGAAATGTTCAACCCCCCTCGCCCATGTGCGCCGTAAGCCTACGGTGGAGAGGTTGCGGCTAGGCCTTCCGCAGTCTTTCGAGTTCGATTCCCCACAGCAACGTGGAGAGACTCGATGGCCCAGGCCGACCCGCCGCTGAGGCGCACGATCAAGAAGCCGCAGCTCCGTCAGATGGTGCCGCTAGCCGACAGCACCATCTGGGAGATGGAACAGCGCGGACAGTTTCCTCGCCGGTTCCTGCTGACGCCGCGCTGTGTCGTCTGGGACCTCGCCGAGGTCGAGGCCTGGCTGGCGCTTCGCCGGGCCAAGCCCATCCGCCGGGCGCCGCCGCCCGACGTCCGCAAGCGGATCACCCGACCTGTCAGAGCCGCGGATCGAAGCGAGGACCGGCCGTTTCCGGGATGACGAGCACGGGCGTGAACGCCCGCCCCGCCTCCCAGGCGTCCACCGCGTTCGACCACTCTTGGGCCATGTGCCGACGCTGGGCCTCGAACTCGGCCTTGTTGTAGACGCCGCGCGACGATCGCTCCTCGTGGGCGAGGCATTTCTCGATCCAGTCTGAGTTGAAGCCCATCTCGTGCAGAAGGGTCGAAGCGGTCCGCCGCAGGTCGTGGACCGTGAAGGGCTCCAACGGCAGGTCCCGCTCACGTGCCCGTTCGGCGATCGCCGAGGTCACCCGGTTGAAGGTCGCCCGCGACATCGGCGCGTCGGCGTCATAGCGCGACGGCAGGATGTAGCGGGAGTTGCCGGCGCAGGTCTTCAGCGCGATCAGGATGTCGAGCATCTGGGTCGAGAGGTAGACGTTGTGCGGCCGCGACCGCTTCATCCGCTCCTTGGGGATCGACCAGACGGCGTTGGCGAAATCCACCTCGTCCCAGACCCCGTCCTGGAGCTCGCTTTTCCGGACCATGCTCAGCAGGATGAACTTCAGGCCGAGGCGGATGGTTGGCAGGGTCGCCACCTCCCCCAGCAGGTTCAGAGCGATCCGGATCTCGGTCGGCGACAGCGACCGGTCACGCGGCCGGAAGGTGGCGATTGAGGCCGGCCCGACCCCGTCGGCCGGATTGTCGATCTTCTCGCCGTGCAGGATGGCGTAGGCGTAGATCTGTTTGACGATGTCGCGAACGTGGACGGCCGTCGCCGGCGCGCCCCGCTCGACGATGGTCTTGCAGTGGGCGCGAAGGTCGTTGGGCGTGATCTCGTTCAGCAGCCGGTTGCGCCATTGCGGCAGGATTTCCCGGTTGAAGATGGACCGCCGCATGTTGCGGGTACTGTCCGCCATGGGCGCATGATCCATCCAGCGCTGGGCCACATGCTCGAAGCTCCGGGCCTGCTGCAGGCGCCGTTTGGCCCTCTGCTTCTCCAGAGCGGGCGAGACGCCTTCGGCGATCATCCGCTTGGCGTCGATGACCTTCTCGCGGGCCTTGGCCAGCGACAGGCCCGCCGGACCGTAGGCGCCCAGCGTCACGGATTCCCGCCGCCCGTTGAAGCGGTAGTCGTACTTGAAGGCGATGCCGCCCTTGGGCGAGATCAGCAGGTACAGACCGTCCCTGTCGGTCATTTTATAAGACTTTGATTTTGGGCGAATATTTCGCAATGCGGCGTCTGTAAGCATACCGTTTTGACTCCAAAAGACCGTCAGGCGCTTTCGAGGTCTTTCGGGATCATTTTCCTTCGCCAAATCCGTAGCTTGGTTCGAAAAAAGACCGTCAGGACGCTCTGGGCCCTCTGACGGTATGGAGCGGATTCCGACCGGGCAATGGCTGCGGGACCGTCAGAGCGACCGACGCAGACGAAAGCAGCCCCTCGAATGGTACCGAGAGGCTGCGAAAGTATTTATCTTATAAGTCAGTGTTTTAGCGCGATTTTCGGAAGCGCTCTGGAAAGATTCAGAAGGCTCTGAATCATTCCCATTCGATCGTGCCCGGCGGCTTGGAGGTCACGTCATAGACCACCCGGTTGACGCCCCGGACCTCGTTGACGATGCGGGTGGCGGTCTTGCCCAGAACGTCCCACGGGAATTCGAAGAAGTCCGCCGTCATGCCGTCGGTGGAGGTCACAGCGCGCAGGGCGAGAACCTTTTCATACGTACGGGCGTCGCCCATGACGCCGACGGTCTTGACCGGGAGCAGGACAGCGAAGGCCTGCCAGATCTGGTCGTAGAGGCCAGCCTTGCGGATTTCCTCAAGGTAGATGGCGTCGGCCTGCTGCAGGGTTTCGACGGCGTCGGGCGTGATCTCGCCGGGGATGCGGATGGCGAGACCCGGTCCGGGGAACGGGTGGCGTCCCACGAAAGCGTCCGTCAGCCCGAGTTCGCGGCCCAGGGCGCGGACCTCGTCCTTGAACAGTTCGCGCAGGGGCTCGACCAGTTTGAGCTTCATGAAGTCGGGCAGGCCGCCGACGTTGTGGTGGCTCTTGATGACCGCCGAAGGTCCGCCCGAAGCCGAGACGCTCTCGATCACGTCCGGATAGAGGGTGCCTTGGGCGAGGAAGGCGGCGCCTTCCACCTTGGCGGCCTCACGGTCGAAGATCTCGATGAAGACCCGACCGATCGTCTTGCGCTTGGTCTCCGGGTCGCTGACGCCGGCCAGCTCGCCGAGAAATTCCTTCGACGCATCAACGTGCACCAGCGGGATGTTGTAGTGCTCCCGAAACAGGGTGGTGACCTGCAGCGCCTCGTCCTTGCGCAGCAGGCCTGTGTCGACGAAGACACAGGTCAGCTGATCGCCGATGGCTTCGTGGATCAGCACCGCTGCGACGGAGGAGTCGACGCCGCCGGACAGGCCGCAGATGACCTTGGCCGAGCCGACCTGCTCGCGAATCTGGGCGATCTTCTCGTCGCGATAGGCCGCCATGGTCCAGTCGCCCTTCAGGCCGGCGATGCCGAACAGGAAGTTGCGGTAGATTTCCGTGCCGCGCGGGGTGTGGTGGACCTCGGGGTGAAACTGGACCGCGTAGATTTTCCGCGCCTCGTCGGCGATCGCCGCGAACGGAGCGCCTGCCGAGGTCGCGACGACGCGGAAGCCCTCGGGTATGGCGACGACCCGGTCGCCGTGGCTCATCCAGACCGTTTCGCGGTGATCGACGGCGCCGATGCCGGCGAAGAAGGGCGTCTCGTCGGCGATGACGATTTCGGCGCGGCCGAACTCGCCCGCGTGGCCGCCCTCGACCGTGCCGCCGAGCACATCGCAGAGGAGTTGCTGGCCGTAGCAGATGGCCAGCATGGGCAGGCCGAGGTCGAACAGCTTGCGGCCGATCCGGGGGCTGTCGGGCTCCAGAACGCTGGCCGGACCGCCGGAGAGGATGATGGCCTGCGGCTTGAGTGTATCGACCACCGTCTCGGCTTTGTCGAACGGGTGGATCTCGCAATAGACGTTCGCCTCGCGCAGGCGGCGGGCGATCAGCTGGGTCACCTGGCTGCCGAAGTCGACGATCAGGACCTTCTGGTGATCAGCGGGGGCGGTCATGCGAGCTCCGGGGCGGAATGGTGGATGGGGCTCACGCCTGCCGCTCGTAGAGGGCAAGGAAGAAGCCGTCGGTGTGGGTCGAGGCCGGCGACAGGCGCAGGCGGTGGCCTGCGGCAGCGCTTCCGAGGCGTTCGCGGGCGGCGTCGGTCAGGTCGGGCGAGGCCAGGGCGTCGGCCACCGGCAGGGGCTGGAAGTCTGGGTGGGCGGCCTCGAAGGCCTCGGTCGTGGCCTCGTTCTCGCGGGTGAGCATCGAGCAGGTGACATAGGCGAGACGGCCGCCCGGCTTCACCAGTTGCACGGCCTGATCGAGGATGCGGAGCTGAAGGACGTGGAGGCGCTCGACCTCGTCCGGCTTGAGCCGCCAGGCGTCCTCGGGACGGCGGCGCCAGGTGCCGGAGCCGCTGCAGGGCGCGTCGACGAAGACGAGGTCGGCCTTGCCGTTGAATTCCTCGACCCCGCCGCCATTCTGGCCCAGCAGGCGCAGGTCGGCGGCGACGCCCGCGCGCTGCAGGCGGGGACGGATGTTGTCGAGCCGCTTCTGGACCACGTCGCAGGCGATCAGGCGCATGCCAGAGACCGGCGGCGCGACGCGTGCAGCGGCGGCCTCGTCCGCGCCGGTCGGGGACCATCCGGTCGGCTTCGGCGCGGAAACCTGCGAAGCGTCGGCGTCCGGGAGCGCCTGAACCGCCAGGGCCAGCGTCTTGCCGCCGCCGCCGGCGCAATAGTCGACGACGATGCTGCCGGGCGTGAAGGTCAGACCGGCGCCCGCCAGCCAGGTGACAATTTGGCTGCCTTCGTCCTGGATCTCGATGCGGCCGGCCTTGAAGGCCTCGAGCGCCTGCACATTGGGCGGCGGCTCGGACGCGAGGCGGAGGCCGGCGGCGGACCACGGCGTCGGCTCCGGGGCGAGGCCGGCGGCGGTCAATTCGGCGGCGACGCTGGCCACCGAGCTCTTTGCCGTGTTGACGCGCAGGTCGATCGGCGCGCGGGGGGCCATCAGCTCGCGGGCTTCCTCGCTCCAGCGGTCGCCGAAGGTGGCCTTGAAGTCCTCGACCACCAACTCGGGCAGGCCGGCGGAGACCCAGCCCGGCAGATCGCCCTCCCCCGCCGTGATGCGGGACCGCTCCTGTTTGGAAAGCGGGCGCGGGCCATAGCCTTCGCCGGCGTGCAGGGCCTCGATCTCTTCCAGAGGCAGGCCGTCGATCAGGGCCAGCGAACCGATGACCAGCGCCCGGCCGTCTTCGCGGCCGCCCATGGCCCAGACGAGGCGTCCGCGGGCGCGGAGCACCTTGTAGACGCGGTCCGCGATGGCGCGTCGGTCCTTGGACCCGGCGTAGCGGTTGGCGGCGCCCCAGGCCTTGAGCACGACCTCGGCGGGGGCGCGCCCCTGCGCGATGCTGTCGAGGACGGAGGCGGCGGCGGCGAGGCGGGCGGCTGGGGTCAATGCGGGCTTTCAGACGAACAGGGCGGCGAGAACCATGACCAGCCCGGCGGCGGAGACGATCCAGACCAGCGAGCGGATGTAGGGAATGCCGAAGGCGTAGAGCGGCACATAGACGAGCCGCCCGAAGAAGTAGAGGTGCGCCCCGAGGGCGGTCATCTGCCCGTCCTTGCCCGCGATATGCGCCATGATCACGGCGGCGGCGAAGATCGGCAGGGTTTCGAACAGATTGGCCTGGGCGCGCATCAGCCGCCCGGCGATCTTGCCGGGCGGAGGGGCCTCGCCGTCACGGGGCCCGGCGTTCCACTTGCCGCCCAGTTCCGCGGTCCTAGCCACGCCGGCCGCCGCGATCTGGACGAGCGCCAGGATCAGGGTGCAGGCCAGAACGATAAACTCGGGCGTCATATCCATGGCCTGCGCTCCCCTGCTCAGCCCTGCCGGTAGTTCGGCGCCTCGCGCGTGATCATCACGTCGTGGACGTGGCTCTCCCGCAGGCCCGCGCCGGTGATGCGCACGAAGCGGGCGCGTTCCTGGAAGTCGGCGATGGTGGCGGCGCCGACGTAGCCCATGGCGGCGCGAAGACCGCCGACCATCTGGTGCAGCACGGGGGCGATGGGGCCCTTGTAAGGCGTCTGGCCCTCAATGCCCTCGGGCACCAGCTTCATCTGGTCCGAGACTTCCTTCTGGAAGTATCGATCGGCCGAGCCACGGGCCATGGCCCCGACAGAGCCCATGCCGCGGTACGACTTGTAGGACCGGCCCTGATACAGGAAGACCTCGCCGGGGCTCTCGTCGGTGCCGGCGAACATCGAGCCCATCATGGCGGCGGACGCGCCGGCGGCGATGGCCTTGGCCAGATCACCCGAATATTTGATCCCGCCGTCGGCGATGACCGGGGCGCCGCTGTCGCGGGCGGCGCGGACGGCCTCCATGACGGCGGTGAGCTGGGGCACGCCGACGCCGGCGACGATGCGGGTGGTGCAGATCGAGCCAGGGCCGATGCCGACCTTCACCGCGTCCGCGCCGGCGTCGATCAGGGCCCGGGCGGCGTCGTAGGTGGCGACATTGCCGGCGATGATCTGGATGCGGTTCGATTCACGCTTGATGCGCTCGACCACGCGCGAGACCTGGATCGAGTGGCCGTGGGCGGTGTCGATGACGACCACGTCCACGCCCGCTTCGGCCAGAGCCATGGATCGCTCGTAGCCCGCGTCGCCGACGGTGGAGGCGGCGCCGACCAGAAGCCGGCCCTGGTCGTCCTTGGCGGCGTGAGGGTGAGCCTGGGCCTTCTCGATGTCCTTCATCGTGATCAGGCCGGTGGCGCGATAGTCCTCGTCAACAACGATGACCCGTTCGATCTTGCGGTCCCGCAGCAGGGCCCGGGCTTCGTCGCGCCCGGCGCCCTCGCGCACCGTGACCAGCTCGCCGGTGGTCATCAGTTCTGCGGCCTTGCGATTCGGGTCGGTGTCGAAGCGCATGTCGCGGTTGGTCAGGATGCCGACCAGCTTGCCGGTCGCGCGGTCGACCACCGGGAAGCCGCTGATCTTCTTGCGGGCCACGATCTCGCGGACCTCGCCGAGGGTGGTTTCCGGATGGATGGTCACCGGATTGATGACCATGCCACTCTCGTACCGCTTCACCTCGCGGACCATGTCGGCCTGTTCCTCGACCGTCATGTTGCGGTGGAGGACGCCCAGTCCGCCGGCCTGGGCCATGGCGATGGCGAGGCGGCTTTCAGTGACCGTGTCCATGGCGGACGAGGTCAGCGGGATGTTCAGCCTGATGTCGCGGGTGAGCTTCGTCGAGACATCCGCATCGGCGGGCATGATCTCTGACGGGCCGGGTTCCAGCAAAACATCGTCGAAGGTGAGCCCTTCGCGTATCTCCATGAGGAGTCTCCGTTTTGCGGGCCGCGTATAGCGGTGGATTGCGGGGAACCGCAAGGGCCGCCCGCGCCTATGAGGACGATAAGAACAATTGCCTTGCGGGATGCGGCGCCGCGCCCACATCTGAAAGACACATGGTTGGATTGTTGATCAGCACCGCCCGCCGCCTCGCGCTCAAGATCGCGAGCTATGGGGTCATGCACCTCGTGGTGGCGATTCTGGTGGCCTTCGCCATCACCCGCGACTGGCGGATGGCGCTGGCCGTGGGCGTGGTGGAGCCATTCTTCCAGACCATCGCCTATTCGATCCACGACCGCGTCTGGCACCGGATCGAGCAGCGCGGCCGGCTGTCGGATGTCGAGGAGGCGGCCGAAGCCTTCACCGCGCGTCTGGAGGTCATGGACCCGCACGAGCAGCGCCGGGTCCACGGGGGGCATCACGGGCACAGCCACGCCCTGCCCCGCTCGCTGAAGCAGATCGCCGCCAAGACCGTCACCTATGGCCTGATGCATTTCACCGTGGCGGTGACCGTGGCCTTCGCCCTCACCCAGAACTGGAAGACGGCGCTGGCCATCGGGATTATCGAGCCGCTGGTGCAGACGGTGTTCTTCACCGTGCATGACCGGGTCTGGACCCGAATCGAGGCGCGGAAGGCGAAGCGGGCGGCGGAGCTGGCCTCGGCGTGAGCCCGAGCTAATCCTCGATCGGAACGAACCGAATTTCCGCGACGCGCCCGGCGTTGAGGTCCCCAACCGAACCTGCAGCGAAGAGACGGCCGTGTTCATCCTTGGCGATCACGCGGCACCACGTTTCTGACTGCGCATATACGAGGCGGGTGCAAAGGCGGCCATCTTCCGCCCACCAGCGCCCGTTCAGCGCGACTCTCCCGGACTTCACGTAAGCGCCGCCGGGATAGAAGGCCTCATCCATATCGACGACACGAGGCTCGTCGCGCCGCATGCCACTAACGCGGCTCTCAATTTCACTGCCCGGCACCAATGTGAGGATTATCGCCTGAAGGCTGGTGAGAAGAGCTGGAAGCATCCGCGCCTATCTCCTGTTCATCGCCACCAGAAACACTTCGGCGCTGTCCTTCCGGCTGGATTCCGGCTTGACGTATTTGACCGTCTCGAACTCCTCGCGAAGCCGGGCCAGCACGCCGCCGGCGTCGCCGCCCTGGAAATTCTTGGACACGAAATGCCCGCCCGGCTTCAGCGTCCGGATGGCGAAGTCGGCGGCGATCTCGATCAGGGCGATGATCTTGAGGTGGTCGGTCTGTCGGTGGCCCACGGTGTTGTGCGCCATGTCGGACAGGACGAGGTCGGGCGCGCCGCCCAGCAGGTCCATCATCTGCTGATCGACGCCCGCATGGGTGAAGTCGGCCTGGATCAGCTCGGCGCCGGGGATGGGCTCGATCGGCAAGAGGTCCACGCCGACCACCGCCTTGGCGCCCCGTTTCAGCGCCACCTGCACCCAGCCGCCTGGCGCGGCGCCGAGATCGATGACCCGGCTGCCGGACTTGATCAGGTGAAAGCGGTTGTCGATCTCGATCAACTTGAAGGCCGCGCGGCTGCGCCAGCCCTCGGCGCGCGCCTTCTCCGACCATTTGTCGGACAGCTGGCGCTTGATCCACTGCTGGCTGGACATGGACTTGGTGTCCGCCGTCTTCATTTTCGTGCCCATGCCGCGACCGGCGGCCGTGCCGCCCGAGGGCGGGCGCACCATGCGGCGGCGTTCGGCGGGCTTTTCTTCGTCGCTCATCGCATCCACATAGCCCCCGACGGGATTGCGGGCTATGGACCCGCGACATTTCACAAGGAGCAGCCCCCGATGGCCGAAACCCTGACCTTCACCCTGGACACCGGCGACGGCGAAGCCCGCGACGTGGTCATCAAGCTGCGCCCCGACCTGGCGCCGGGCCACGTCGCCCGCATCACCGAGCTGGCCAACGAAGGCTTCTACGACGGCGTGGTCTTCCACCGCGTCATCGCCGGCTTCATGGCCCAGGGCGGCGATCCGACCGGCACCGGCACCTCGGGCTCGTCCAAGCCGAACCTGAAAGCCGAGTTCTCGCGCGAGCGTCACGCCCGCGGCGTCTGCTCCATGGCCCGCACCTCGGATCCGAACAGCGCCAACAGCCAGTTCTTCATCTGCCTGGACGACGCCTCCTTCCTCGACGGCCAGTACACCGTCTGGGGCGAGGTGATCGAAGGCATGGAGAACGTCGACGCCCTGCCGAAGGGCGAGCCGCCCCGGAACCCGGGCAAGATCGTCAAGGCGACGGTGAACTGAATACGGAAAGGGCCGCTCGATGGAGCGGCCCTTTTGCTATTCGATCTCGACCACCTCGACCCGGGGGCCGTTGAGGACGAGGGCGATCTCGCCACGTTTGAGCTTGAGAGCGTCCTCGCCGAACAGCTGGCGGCGCCAGCCCTTGAGGGCGTCGACGTCGGCCTCGTCGTCGAGGGCGATCTTTTCGAGATCGGCGACGTTGGCGATCAGCTTGGTGGCCACGCCGGCGTTGTCGCTCTTGGCCTTGAGCAGGACCTTGAGCAGTTCCACGACAGACGGCGGCGCGGGCTGGTTGTGGGCCGGGCGCTCCAGCTTTGGCGCGTGCGCCTCTGGGTCTTCGAGGACCCGCTTCAGTTCGGCGGAGAGTTCGAGGCCGAGACGCGAGGCGCCGAAGCCTTTCGGCACCGAGCGCAGACGGTTGAAGGCGTCGGGATCGGTCGGGCCCTGGGCCGCGATCTCGTCGATCGCCTCGTCCTTGAGGATGCGGCCGCGGGGCTGGTCGCGTTCCTGCGCCGCGCGCTCGCGCCAGACGGCGGTGGCGACGAAGGCGGCGAGGTATTTGGCCGAGTATTTCTTGGGCTTGAGCCGCTTCCAAGCCTTTTCCGGATCGGTGTCGTAGAGGGCGGGGTCCGTCAGGTCCTTCATCTCGGCCATGACCCAGTCGAGACGCCCCTCCTTCTGCAAACGGTCGCGCAGCTTGGGGTAGAGGGCGGCGAGATGGGTGACGTCGCCGAGGGCGTAGACCAGCTGGGCGTCCGACAGGGGGCGGCGACCCCAGTCGGTGAAGCGGCTGCCCTTGTCGACTTCCTGCCGCAGCATCTGGCGGACCAGCGCCTCGTAGGAAACCTGATCGCCGAAGCCGGCGGCCATGGCGGCGACCTGGGTGTCGAACATCGGCTTGGGCATGGCGCCCAGTTTGACGAAAATCTCCACGTCCTGCCGGGCCGCGTGGAAGACCTTGAGAATCGATTCGTCGCGCATCAGGTCGAGGAAGGGCGACAGGTCGAGCCCGTCGGCCATCGGATCGATGATGGCGGCCTCCGTCGCCGACGCGGCCTGGATCAGGCACAGGCGCGGCCAGTAGGTCGTCTCCCGCATGAACTCGGTGTCGACGGTGATGAAGGGCTGGTTCGCGAGCTTTGCGCAGAAGTCGCGCAGCGCCTCGGTGGTGGTGATCGGCGTCATTCGGATGCTATAGCCCCGCCAACTGCGGTTGTGGCAAGAGCCGCCGCACAAATCCGACCTCTGATTCAGGCCCGTGACCGATGAGCGACACCCCCGAGAGCCTGCGTAACGGCCTGACCTACGCCGACGCGGGGGTCGATATCGACGCCGGGGAGATGCTGGTCGACGCCATCAAGCCGCTGGCGAAATCGACACGCCGGCCGGGCGCGGAGGCGTCGCTCGGCGGTTTCGGGGCCCTGTTCGACCTGAAGGCGGCCGGGTTCGAGGATCCGCTGATCGTGGCCACCACCGACGGCGTCGGCACCAAGCTGAAGATCGCCATCGAGACGGGGCGGCACGACGGAGTCGGGATCGATCTGGTCGCCATGTGCGTCAACGATCTGTTGGCGCAGGGCGCCGAGCCGCTGCTGTTCCTCGACTACTATGCGACCGGCAAGCTCGAGATCGACGCGGCCCGGCGGGTCGTGGCCGGGATCGCCGAGGGTTGCCGGCAGGCGGGCTGCGCCCTCGTCGGCGGCGAGACGGCGGAGATGCCGGGGATGTACGCCGGCGGCGACTACGATCTGGCCGGCTTCTCGCTGGGCGCGGTCGAACGGGGCCATGCGCTGCCCTATCTGGATCGGCAGGCCGCGAGCGATGTGATCATCGGTCTGGCCTCATCGGGGCCGCACTCGAACGGCTATTCGCTGATCCGCAAGGTGGTCGAGAAGTCGGGGCTGGGCTGGGGCGACGATGCGCCCTTCGCCAAGGACCGCACCCTGGCCCAGGCCCTGATGGAGCCGACCCGCATCTATGTTAAGCCGGTGCTGCCGGTGATGAAGGCCGGACTGGTCAAGGGCGCGGCGCACATCACGGGCGGCGGCCTGATCGAGAACCCGCCGCGCTGCATCGCCGACGGGCTGCACGCCGTGTTCGACTGGGACGCCCTGCCCGTGCCGCAGGTGTTCCAATGGCTGGGCGAGGCCGGGGGCATCTCGGATCACGAGCTGCGCCGGACCTTCAACTGCGGGGTTGGGTTCATCCTGATCGTGGCGCCGGAGAACGCCGAACCGGTGCTCGAGGCGCTGCTGGAAGCCGGCGAAGTCGCCTTCGTTTGCGGTCAGCTCGCCGCGAACTAGAGGCCTTCGGCGTCGAGGCTGGAGTAGCTGGCGCGGACGATGGTCGCGCGGCCAGGGTTCTGATGGACGGAGATGGAGACGCCGCCGCGAGTCCAGACGGGCCAGTCGGTCGGCTCGTCGGGGCTGGCGGCGAAACCGACCTCGACCAGAGGAGCGGCGATGGCGTCCCGGGCCTGACCGAAGGCTGAAGAGCGGGCCTGAACCGCGCAGACGCGGCGGAGATTGCCATCATCGACTGAGCCGGAGGTGGTCAGGGTCACGATGAATACGTCGTTGCGGGAGCGGAACTCCCCCTCCCCGTCCTCGATCAGCCCGCTGAGGCCGTTGCGAACGATGACCGCCTGATCCGCCGCGCCTTCGGAGACATAGGGGAGGCAGACGTCCATGATGATGTCGCGGGTGATCTGCCCCGGGTCCTGGGGGCTGGCGACGAAGGCGGCGGCGAGGATCAGGGTGTGCATGGGAACCTCCAGACCGGCACTGTTCCGGAGCCGGGCCCCGAGCGCAAGTGGGCGGATTGACCGGCGGAGCACGCCCCGGCAAGGTCCGCGCCTTCCATTTCAAGAGGTCGCGATATGCGCGTGCTGCCGATCGCCCTGGCCGGGCTGATGCTGGTTTCGGGTCCCGCCGGGGCCCAGACCCCCGCGCCTTCCGAACACGCCCTGCTGCATCAGGTCGCGGGGGAGGTGCAGCCGGAGCGGATGCGGGCGGACATTGAGGCGCTGGTCGGCTTCGGGACGCGCCACACCCTGTCGGACACGCAGTCGGACACGCGAGGCATCGGGGCGGCGCGACGCTGGGCTCAGCGGCAGTTCGAGGCCATGGGCCGGGACTGCGGCGGCTGCCTCACGGTGGTGACGCCGTCGGACAGCGTCACGGGGGCGCGCGTGCCCAACCCGACCGAAGTGGTCGACGTGGTGGCGATCCAGCGCGGCACGGGCGATCCGAACCGGGTGATCATAATCTCCGGGCACATCGACTCGCGCGTCACCGACGTGATGAATTTCACCGATGACGCACCGGGCGCCAACGACGACGCCTCGGGCGTGGCGGCGGTGCTGGAGGCCGCGCGGGTGCTGTCGAAGCACCGGTTCGAGGCGACGCTGGTCTATGCCGCCCTGTCCGGCGAGGAACAGGGACTGCTGGGCGGCAAGATCCTGGCCGACTACGCCCAGGCGCAGGGCTGGCGGGTCGAGGCCAATCTGAACAACGACATCGTCGGCAACTCCGAGGGCCAGACCGGCGTCCGCGACATGACCCGCGTCCGCGTCTTCTCGGAAGGCACCAAGACGGTCGAGACGGAGGCTCAGGAGGAGCGGCGGCGCTACAACGGCGGCGAGGTCGATTCCTCGTCGCGCAATCTGGCGCGGTTCGTCGATGCGATGGCCGAGCGCTACCTGACCAATTTCGACGTCGAGATGATCTACCGCACGGACCGCTACGGGCGCGGCGGGGACCAGGTCGAGATGCTGCGCCACGGCTTTCCGGCTGTGCGGATCAGCGAAGGCGCCGAGAACTATGACCGCCAGCATCAGGACCTGCGGACCGAGAACGGCCGCCGCTATGGCGACACCATCGACGGCGTGGACTCCGCCTATCTGGGTCAGGTCGCGCGGCTGAACATCGTCACCATGGCGGGGCTGGCCAATGCGCCGGCCAGCCCGCTGGGCGTGACCATCGAGGGGGCCGTAAAGCCCGACACCACGATCAAGTGGGAGGCGGTTCCGGGCGCGGCGGGCTATCGCGTGTGGTGGCGGTCGACGACCGCGCCGCAATGGACGCACAGCCGCTGGGCCGGATCGGCGGCGGAGATGGTGCTGCCGGGCGTGGTCATCGACGACTTCTTCTTCGGCGTCTCGGCGGTGTCGGCAGACGGCTATGAGAGCCCGGTCGTCTTCCCCGGCCCCTCGGGCTCGTTCGTCTCGGTCGGCGACCCGGCTCCCCGCCCCGCGCAATGACGGAGCGCGTCAGGGTCGCGGTCCTGATCTCCGGGGCCGGATCCAACATGGCGGCGCTGATCGACGCGGCGCGGGCGGGCGACTGCCCGTTCGAGATCGCGCTGGTGCTGTCCAACAGGCCGGAGGCGACGGGGCTGACTGTCGCGCGCGAGAAGGGCGTGCCGGTCGCGGCCGTCGATCACCGGCCGTTCGGCGGCAACCGCGAGGCGCACGAGCGCGCCGTGGACGAGGCCTTGGCGGTGCACCGGATCGAGGTGGTGACGCTGGCCGGCTATATGCGGCTGCTGACGCCATGGCTGGTGGGGCGCTGGCGCGGACGGATGCTGAACATCCACCCCAGCCTGCTGCCGAAATACCCGGGCCTGGACACCCATGCGCGGGCGCTGGCGGCCGGCGACGCCGAAGCCGGCTGTTCGGTGCATCTGGTGACCGAGGGTGTCGACGAGGGGCCGGTGTTGGGCCAGGCGCGCGTGCCGGTGCTGGCGGACGACAATCCGGGCTCGCTGGCGCAGCGGGTTCTGGCGGCGGAGCACCGGCTGTATCCGGCCGCGCTCACGGATTTCTGCCGCCAGATGAGAAGTTTGTAATCTGACGAGTTTCGCCGCGACAGGGCCCCGGCCTTGAGTCAGGTTGCCGCCCAAGTCTCAATCGGGGTCTTTTCCAATGCTCAAGCTTCGTCTCATGGCCTGCGCGGCCACGGCGGTCCTGTCGCTCGCCGCCACCGCGGCCCTCGCCCAGAACACGCCGCCCATCGTTGAAATCCCGTCGACAAGCCAGCCCGCCATCGGCGAGTTCGGCTTCGACATGCAGGGCATGGACACCTCGGTCCGTCCGGGCGCGGACTTCAACCAGTTCGCCAACGGCACCTATCTGAAGAACACGCCGATCCCGGCGGACCGGACCTCGTACGGCGCGTTCCACGTGCTGCACGACCGGTCCCAGGAGAACCTGAAGACCCTGATCGAGGAAAGCGCGGCCAATCCGTCGTCCAGCGAGGACGCCGCCCGCATCGGCGCCTTCTACAACAGCTTCATGGACGAGGCGGCGGTCGAGCGCCTCGGCGCCAGCCCGCTGCAGGCCGATCTGGCCGAGGTCCGGGCCGCCGACACCCGCCAGGAGATCGCGGCGCTGATGGGCCGGACCCAGAGCGGCTTCGGCTCCAGCATCTTCGGCGTCCAGATCTTCGAAGACCTGCAGGACGCCCGCAAGACCAGCGCCTACGTCGTCCAGGGCGGCACCGGCCTGCCGGACCGCGACTACTATCTGGAAGACAGCTTCGCCACGCAGAAGGTCGCCTATCAGGCCTATATCGCCAAGGCGCTGGAACTGGCGGACTGGCCGAACGCCGAACGGGCCGCGGCCGACATCGTCGCGTTCGAAACCCGGCTGGCCGAACAGCACTGGACCGCGGTGCAGAACCGCCAGATCGACAAGATCTACAATCCGACCACGGTGGCCGATCTGGCGACCACAGCGCCCGGCTTCGACTGGGCGGCCTGGGCCGAGGGGGCGGGCATCGCCCAGGTCCCGACCCTGATCGCGGCCAACAACACCGCCTTCCCGGGCATGGCCAAGGTGTTCGCCGAGACGCCGGTCGAGACCCTGCAGTCGTGGCAGGCCTTCCACGTGATCGATCAGGCTTCGCCGTATCTGTCCTCGGCCTTCGTCGACAACCAGTTCAACTTCTACGGCAAGGTGCTGGGCGGTCAGCCCGAGAACCAGCCGCGCTGGAAGCGTGGCGTGGCGCGGGTCGACGGCTCGCTGGGCGAGGTGCTGGGTCGCGAGTTCGTGGCGCGCCACTTCCCCGCCGAGTCCAAGGCCCAGATGGAAGAACTGGTCGGCAACCTGCGCGCCGCCATGACGCGCCGGATCGAAAATCTCGACTGGATGAGCCCCGAGACCAAGCAGCAGGCGCTCTACAAGATGAGCCGCTTCGGCGTGAAGATCGGCTATCCGGACGAATGGCGCGAGTATGACGGCCTGCGGCTGGAGCCAGGCGACCTGTACGGCAACGTCGAACGTTCGTCGGCCTTCGAATGGGCCTTCAACGTCGACAAGCTGACGAAGCCCGTGAACCCGCTGGAGTGGGGCATGACCCCGCAGACGGTGAACGCGTACTACAACCCGGTGCGCAACGAGATCGTCTTCCCGGCGGCGATCCTGCAGGCGCCCTTCTTCGATCCGAACGCGGACCCCGCGATCAACTACGGCGGCATCGGCGCCGTGATCGGTCACGAGATCACCCACGGCTTCGACGATCAGGGGCGCAAGACCGACGGCGACGGCGCTCTGCGCGACTGGTGGACGGCCGAGGACGCCGCCAAGTTCGAGGAGCGGGCCAAGGTGCTGGGCGCCCAGTATTCGGCGCTGAGCCCGGTCGAAGGCGTCAACGTCAACGGCGACCTGACCATGGGCGAGAACATCGCCGACATGGGCGGCCTGCTGCTGGCGCTCGACGCCTACCACATGTCACTGAACGGCCAGCCGGCTCCGGTGATCAACGGCCTGACCGGCGACCAGCGGGTCTTCCTCGGCTGGGCCCAGGTGTGGCGCAACAACAGCCGCGACGAGGCCCTGCGCCAGCAGGTGACCGTCGATCCGCACGCTCCGGCCATGTTCCGGGCCGGCGCCACGGTGCGCAACATCGACGCCTGGTACGAGGCGTTCGGCGTCCAGCCGGGCGACGAACAGTACCTCGCGCCGGAAGCCCGCGCCCGCATCTGGTAAGCAGCTGGCGAGCCGAATGAAAAAGGCCCCGGCGGAGCAATCCGCCGGGGCCTTGTCGTTTTGCGCTAACGCCCGCGACGCGGTCGCGGGCTGCTTGCGCGCGTGGCGCTTAACCGACGATCTGGTCGTCGGTGAAGAATTGAGCGATCTCGATGCCGGCGTTCTCGATGGAGTCCGATCCGTGGACCGAGTTCTCGCCGATCGACAGGGCGAACTGCTTGCGGATGGTGCCTTCGGCTGCCTGTTCCGGGTTGGTGGCGCCCATGACTTCACGGTAGCGGGCGACGGCGTTCTCGCCTTCCAGAACCTGGACGACGACCGGCTCGGCGGTCATCTGGCCGACCAGTTCGCCGTAGAACGGACGTTCGGCGTGGACTTCGTAGAATTTCTTCGCCTGGGCGTCGGTCAGCTTGACGCGGCGCTGGGCGACGATGCGCAGGCCGGAGCCCTCGATCACGGCGTTGATCGCGCCGGTCAGGTTGCGGCGCGTGGCGTCGGGCTTGATGATCGAGAAGGTGCGTTCGGTCATGGAGGTGACTTCTTGTTGGGAGATTGAGGGTCGCGGGCTTATAGCGGCGCCCTCCCCGGTTTCCAACCGCCCCTTTTTTGTGTCCCTAACGCTTGGCGCGCGGCGCCGCGCTACTTGAGGGACGGCCCGAGACTTCGACCGACCATGCTCCAGATCACCGACCTGACCTTCAACGCCTGGGGCCGCAAATTCCTCGAGGACGCTTCCGTCAGCCTGCCGCCCGGCGCCAAAGTCGGGCTGGTCGGCCGCAACGGCATCGGCAAGTCGACGCTGTTCAAGCTGATCCTCGGCGAACTGGCGGCGGGCGGCGACGAGATCAGCCTGCCCAAGACCGCGCGCATCGGTTCGGTGGACCAGGAGCACCCCGCCACTCCGGTCAGCGTGCTGGAGACCATCCTCGAGGCCGACGTCGAGCGCCACGACCTGCTGACCCGGCTGGAGACGGCCGAGCCGGAGGAAATGGGCGAGATCTGGACCCGGCTGATCGAGATCGACGCCGACGCCGCGCCCGCGCGCGCCGCCGAAATCCTCGTCGGCCTCGGCTTCGATCAGGAGAACCAGCTGCGGCCGATGTCCGAATTCTCGGGCGGCTGGCGGATGCGGGTGGCGCTGGCCGCCGCCCTGTTCGCCGAGCCGGACATGCTTCTGCTCGACGAACCGACCAACTACCTCGATCTGGAAGGCGCGCTGTGGCTTGAGGCCCGGCTGAAGAAGTATCCGAATACGGCGCTGATCATCTCGCACGACCGGGAGATGCTGAACGAGGTCTGCACCCACATCCTGCACCTCGCGAACCGCACGCTGACGCTCTACACGGGCAACTACGACCAGTTCGAAAAGGCGCGGGCCGAGAAGGCGCGCCTGCAGCTGTCGGCCAAGGCCAAGCAGGACGCCGAGAGGGCGCACCTGCAGGCATTCGTGGATCGCTTCAAGGCCAAGGCGTCCAAGGCCGCGCAGGCCCAGTCGCGGATGAAGCGTCTGGCCAAGATGCAGCCGGTGGCGACCACCATCGAAGAGCGCGTCGCCCCCTTCATCCTGCCCTCCCCGCCCCGTCCGCTTGCCCCGCCGCTGATCCGGCTGGAGCGGGCCAATGTCGGCTATGAGACCGGCAAGCCGATCCTGCGCAATCTGAACCTGCGCATGGATCTGGACGACCGGATCGGGCTGTTGGGCGTCAACGGCGCCGGCAAGTCGACCTTCGCCAAGATGATCGCCGGCGCCCTGAACGTGTCTGAAGGCGAACTGCACCGCGACCGCAAGATGCGGGTCGGCTGGTTCCACCAGCACCAGATCGAGGCGATGGATCCCACCGACACGCCGCTGGAGATCATCCGCCGGGCCATGCCCGACGCCAGCGAAAGCAGCCGGCGGTCCAAGCTGGCGCAGTGGGGCCTCGGCTACGAGAAGCAGGAAACCACTGTGGCCAGCCTGTCGGGCGGCGAGCGGGCGCGCCTGCTGCTGAACCAGGTGGCGATGGACGCGCCGCACATCCTGATCCTCGATGAACCGACCAACCACCTCGACATCGACAGCCGCCGGGCGCTGCTGGATGCGCTGAATGAATATTCGGGCGCGGTCATCCTGATCACCCACGACCGCTCGCTGATGGAGCTGGTCGCCGACCGGCTGTGGCTGGCGGCGGACGGGACGGTGAAGCCGTTCGAGGGCGACATGGACGAATACGCGAAGTTCGTTCTCGACCGCGCCAAACAGGCCGCCGTGAAGCCGTCGCAGATCAAGGCGGAGGCCGCGAAGGTCGAGGCAGCGCCAGCGCCTGCCCCGGCCAAGAAGTTCGACAAGAAGTCGGGTCCGTCGCCCTCGACATTGCGTCACGCGGTGAAGAAGGCCGAGGCGCGGATGGCGGCGCTGACCGCCGAAGTAGCGCGCATCGACGACGATCTCGCCAACGCCGCTGTCAATAATCCCAAGGCGCTGGAAGGCCTGACGCGGGCGCGGGCGAAGACCCAGGCCGATCTGGAAGCCGCCGAAGCCGCCTGGATGCAGGCCGAGGAAGCGCTGGCGGAGGTCGCCTGAGCCATCGCCGGCGCGAGCGCGACCGATCCGCCTCGTTACAGAAAACTAATCTGACGGCGTGCATCCGCAGACCGTGACAACGGCCTCATTCCATCGATGGCGTGACGGTCACGCCCTACGGGGTTTCAACGTGTCAAAGACTGTATTTTCCGGCGGCCGGGGCCGTGGAGCCGTCGGCCTGTCTCGAGCTCACGCCGGCAGGACGGGCGTCGCCCTCGCCGCGCTGGCCGTGGTCGCCCTCTGCGCTGCGCCGGCCATGGCGCAGGACGCGGGCCGCATGGATCAGGTCGCCCGCGCATCGGTCGCCACGGGCGAGTTCTCGGGATCGGTTCTGGTCGCGCGTGACGGTGAGGTTCTGCTCGATCAGGGATACGGCTTCGCCAACCGCGAATGGAGCATTCCCAACGACGGCGACACCGTCTTCCGCCTAGGGTCGGTGACCAAACAGTTCACCGCCGTCGCCATCATGATCCTGAAGGAGCGCGGGCTGGTGGACCTCGATGCGCCGGTGAAGACCTGGCTGCCGGACGCGCCGGCGGCCTGGGACGGCGTCACGGTCAGTCACCTGCTGAGCCACACCTCCGGCGTGCCCAACTTCACCGACTTTGACGACTACGCGGCGTCGCGAACGCAGCCGGCCACGGTCGACAGTCTGATCGCCCGCTTCCGCGACCACCCGCTGGACTTCCAGCCGGGCGAGAAATGGAACTACTCCAACTCCGGCTATGTCCTGCTGACCGCCATCATTGAGAAGGTCAGCGGCCGACCATACGCCGACTTCGTTGAAGAGACCCTGTTCCAGCCCCTCGGCATGGCCGACACCGGCTATGACAGCCGCACCGCCGTCGTGCCCCGCAGGGCGTCCGGCTATGTGCCCACCGGCGGCGGCGGCGTGGCCCACGCCGACTATCTGGACATGAGCATCCCGCAGGGCGCCGGCGGCCTCTATTCGACGACCCACGACCTGCTCAAGTGGGAACAGGGTCTGTTCGGCGGCCGGTTGCTGCAACCGCAGTCCCTGACCCTCCTGACGACGCCGGTTCGCAACGACTACGCCTTCGGTCTGGGCGTCGCCGAGGCGTATGGCGACAAGACGATCAGCCACTCCGGCGGCATCGAGGGCTTCAACACCTACATGGCCTACGACCCGGCCCGGCACATGACGGTGATCGTGCTCGGCAATCTCAACGGCCCGGCTCCGACCAAGATCGGCGCCGATCTGCTGACCCTCGCCCGGGGCGGGACCGTGACCCTGCAGAGCGAACGACAGGCCGTCGCCGTCGAGGCCGGTTCCTTGATGGCCTACGAAGGCGTCTACGAGCTGTCGCCGACATTCCTCATCACCGCCTCGGTCCTCGACGGCAAACTGATGGTGCAAGCGACCGGTCAGGATGCGCTGGAGCTGCAGGCGGAGTCGGCCGGCACCTTCTTCCTGCGCGAGGTCGACGCCCAGGTGGTCTTCACCCGCGACGCCTCGGGCGCTGTCGACGGCCTGGTCCTGCATCAGGGCGGCCGGGCGGCTCCCGCGCGCAAGCGCTAGCCCGGCCTTCGTCTCAGGCGACGGAAATCATCCGCAGTCGACGCTGCGGATGATGCCGCTGGCCTCGTCGAAGCGGACGTTGAGGCGGTCGGGCCGGAGGTCTTTGGTCGTCGGGCAGGTGGTGCAGACCACGCGAACGTTGGCGTCCGCGGCGAAGCTGACGGCGCCGACGTGCGAACCGATCAGCGACTTCGCCGCCTCGGCGTCACATCGCTGCGGGATCGGCTCCGTGGGCGGCGTCTCCGACACTGGCGCGCACGAGGCCAGCGCGAGGGCGCCGGCGGCCAGGATCAGGGCCCTCATCCGCACTTCACTTCACGAATGATGCCGGTGGACTGCTCATAGAAGACGTTCAGCCGGGTCGGGTTGTAGTCCATGGTCACGGGGCAGGTCGTGCAGGTGACGCGCCAGGTCTCGCCCGCGGGCTGGGCCGGCAGTTCCGAGCGGTTGCGGCCGACGAAGCGCTGGTACTGGTCGGCCCTGCACTGGGACGGGCCATCATCCGGAGGCATGGGCGCGGAGGCGTCGCCGTCCATCGGGGCGCAGGCTCCGGCCAGCAGGCCGGCGGCGGCGAGGGGTAGCCATTGGATCTTCATCACGCGTCTCCCTTGGTTGGCTTCAGCCGCAGCGGACCTGTTCGACGATTTCGGTCTGCTCGTTGAAGAAGATGTTCAGGCGGTGCGGGGAATAGTCCTCGGTCACGGGGCAGGTGGTGCAGGTCACCCGCCGGTTGACGATCTCGACCGGCACGGGGATTTCGGACTTCGACCGGCCGACCAGCCACTGCAGCTCTCCGGCTTTGCAAAGATCGGCGGTCGGGTCGGTGGGGCGCGTGCCGATGGGCTGGCTCATCTGCGCCTCCTCGACGGCGCGGGGCGCGGGCGCGTCGGACGCCGGGGTCGACGAGCAGGCCGCCAGCGCCGCGAGGGGGATCAGGCCGCCTTTTCCCAACGCCCCTCGGGCGACTGCTTCCAGTAGGCGAGGTTGGCGCCCGCGTCCTTCAGCGTCTTCCAGCGAACCCGGGCCGCCTGCAGTGCGGTATCGTCCCTGCCGTCGAAGATGATGAAGCATCGATCGAACCCTTTCGTATCGCCAAGCTGTGCGTCGTCCACGATGAACAGCGCCTGAGCGCCGTTCGGGTTCTCCGAAGCGTCGGTGAGCAGGATCGGCTGGCGGGCCGCCTCGGGCTCCGAAGCCCGGCCATGGGCGAGGAAGCTGTCGTCCCGGTAGATCCAGAGCCGTTCGTCGATGTCGTCGAGCAGGCGTTCGTCGGCGGCGCGGACCAGCGCCCGCCAGCCCCGCTCCCGCGTCTTTTCCAGCAGACCGGGCAGCACCTGGTCGAGCGTCGAGCGCTCGAGATGGTAGAACCAGATTTCAGGTCCGGCGTCAGCCACCCCTGCCCTGCCTTTCAGCCGCGTCAGCTCTCGTAAGAGTCCGCCACCATACGGTCGAGGGTGCGGACGCCCCAGCCGACGGCGCCGTCCGGCACGGTCGGGGACTTGCTGTCCTTGACCCAGGCCGTCGGGGCGATGTCGATGTGGGCCCAGGGCGTGCCGTTGGTGAAGCGCTGCAGGAACAGGGCGGCGGTGATCGAACCGCCGGCGCGGCCGTTGCCGGTGTTCTTCACATCGGCGATCGGGCTGTCGATGTGGCGCTCGTAGGCGGCCGGGATCGGCATCCGCCAGGCGTTCTCGCCGACCTTGGGCGCGGCGGCGAGGAAGTTGTTCGCCAGCTCGTCCGAGTTCGAGAAGACACCGGCGTATTCGAGGCCGAGGGCGACGATCATGGCCCCGGTCAGGGTCGCCAGATCGAGCATGAATTTCGGCTTGAAACGCTCCTGGGTGTACCAGAGGCAGTCGGCCAGAACGAGGCGGCCCTCGGCGTCGGTGTTCAGCACCTCGACCGACTGGCCCGACAGCGACATGACCACGTCGCCCGGGCGCTGGGCGTTACCGTCCGGCATGTTCTCGACGAGGCCGAGCACGCCCACGGCGTTGACCTTCGCCTTGCGGCCGGCGAGCGCGTGCATGAGGCCGGCCACGGCGGCGGCGCCGCCCATGTCCCACTTCATGTCTTCCATGCCGTCAGCGGGCTTGATCGAGATGCCGCCGGTGTCGAAGCAGACGCCCTTGCCGACGAAGGCGATCGGCTGGTCGCCCTTGGCGCCGCCGTTCCACTTCATGATGGCGACCTGGCTGTCACGCACGCTGCCCTGACCGACGGCCAGCAGGGTGCGGAAGCCGAGTTTCTCGAGCTCCTTTTCGCCGAGGATCTCGACCTCGAGGCCGAGCTTCTCCAGCGCCTTGACCCGCTTCGCGAACTCTTCGGGATAGAGGATGTTGGCCGGCTCGCTGACCAGATCGCGCGAGAACTCGACGGCCTCGGCGACGGGCGAAAGGCTGGCGTAGGCGGCCTCGGCGGCCTTCACGTCGGCGGCGACGACCTTGATCGTCTCGATCGACGGCGTCTTCTCGGGCTTCAGCGTGGTGCGGTATTTGAGGAAGCGATAGCTGGCCAGACGGGCGGCGAAGGCGGCGCGGGCGGCCTGGTCCGCGGTCAGCGAATGGGCGTCGATCGTCAGCGAGGTCGCGCCGGACATCTTGACGGCGTGATAGGCGGCGCCGGCCGCGGCCTCGAGGGCCAGATCGTCGAACTTCCCGGGATCGCCCGCGCCCGTCAGCACCACCGTGCCGGCGTCGATGCCGGACGGGGCGGCGACGACGAGGGTGCTGTTCGAGCCGCCTGTGAAGCGGCTGGCGCCCATCGCCCGCGTCAGGGCGCCGGAAGCGGCCGAATCCAGCTGGGCGCCCATGCCGTGGAAGGCGCGGCCTTCGTGGACCAGCACCGCCAGCACTTCGGCTGCGGCTGCGGAGGCGACGAACTCGATCTTCATGGGCTACTCCAGCCGGGGACTGGAGGCCCCGGACGCGCTTACAAGGGTCGCGCGGGCCTGTCGCCGGTGCGCGGTGATGTGTATTAGAGGCGTTCCAGCCGCCGCCTGCAACGGGCGATTTCCTCCGTTTATGACGCTGATTCAAGGTTATCTTTTCCGCCAGATCGCCCGCCCGGTCATCGGAGCGTGCGCCGCGCTGGCCGGAATCGGCATCCTGAGCCAGAGCCTCGATCAACTCGAGCTTATCGTGGAGCGGGGGCAGAGCGTCTGGGTCATGATCAAGCTGACCCTGCTGGCCGTTCCGCAACTTCTGGCGGTGATCGTTCCGATCGGTCTGTTCGTCGGCGCGCTGGTCGCCCTGACCCGGCTGCAGAGGGAACAGGAGCTGACCGCGGTGTTCGCCGCCGGCGTGACCCGCTGGTCCGCGATTCGACCCGCGGTGCGGATCGCGGCGATCGCGGCGGTGCTGACACTGATCATCACGACGGTCCTGCAGCCGTGGGCGCAGCGGCAGGCGCGGGCCGAGGCCTTCGCCGTGCGCACCGATCTGGCCGCCCTGCTAGTCGAGGAAGGCCGCTTCGTGCAGGGGCCCGAGGGCCTGACGGTCTATGTGCAGCAGATCGAGCAGAACGGGCTGCTGAAGAACATCTTCATCTACCAGGCCGAGGGCGACCGGGTGACGACCTGGGACGCCGCCGAGGCGCGATTCTCGCGCATCGACGGCGAGCCGATCCTGACCCTGATCGACGGGTCGTGGCAGCGATACTCCAAGCGGGGCGTGCTGGAGCATCTGTCGTTCGGTCGGCAGGACGTCCCGCTCGGCCAGTATTCCGACGTGACCGACACCATCCGCTACAAGCCGTCCGACCTGTATCTGACGCAGCTGCTCAACCCGTCGCCGCAGGAACTGGACAAGGTGGGTTCGGCGGGGGAACTGGCGGCGGAGGCGCATTCGCGGCTGTCGGCGCCGCTCTACGCCCTGCTGGCCATGGCGATGGCGCTGTCGGCCATTCTCGGGGGCCAGTTCAGCCGGACCGGCTACAGCCTGCGCATCGCCCGGGTCGCCGGGGCCTTTCTGATCATCCGCATCGTCGGCTACGGCGTGGTGGCGGCCAGCGCGTGGAACGGCTGGCTGAATGTCTTCCAGTACCTGCTGCCCATCGCGGCGACCGTGATCGCGCTGCGCCTGCTGTTCCGGGCCCTGAAGCCGCGCCGTCGCCGCAGCTGGCCCGTGGTCGAGCGGCTGAAAGCGAGGTTCGCATGAGCGCCTCGAGGCTCCGCGCGTCCTGGTTCCGGCTGGGGCGGATCGAACGCTATGTGCTGGTTCAGCAGGCCCGTTCTCTGGCGGTCGCGCTGGGCGTCATCTCGGCTCTGATCATGCTGATCGACTTCGTGGAGATCTCACGGGGCGTCGGCTCGGACGTCGACCTGTCGGGCGTGCGCATCCTCGGCCTGATGCTGCTGAAGTCGCCCCAGGTGATCATCCAACTGCTGCCGTTCGTCTTCCTGTTCGGCACCCTGGCGGCGTTCGTCGGTCTGAACCGGCGCAGCGAACTGATCGCCATGCGCGCGGCGGGACTCTCGGCGTGGCGGTTTGTGCTGCCTGCGGCTGGGGCGGCCTTCCTGTTCGGCATTGTCACCGTGGCCGCGCTCGGACCGCTGGCGGCCTCGGGGGACGGCTTGTTCCAGCGCGAGCGCACCCGGTTGTCGGGCGCGGCGAATGCGGCCGAAGCGGTGTGGATTCGCGAAGGGGACGACACGCGCCAGATGGTCATCCGGGCCGAGCGGCAGGACCGGACCAATGCGCGTCTGCTGGGCGTGACCTTCTTCATCTACGCCAACGACGGCGACGGCCACCGCACGTTCCGCGAACGGATCGACGCCGCCTCCGCGTCCCTGAGCGCCGGCCGCTGGCGGCTTGTGGACGCCGTCGGCGCCCAGATCGGGCAGCGGGCCGTGCGTTACGAGACGCTCGACCTGCTCTCCAGCCTCGCGGACGATGAGGCGTTCGAACGCTTTGCGCGGCCCCAATCGACCCCCTTCTGGTCGCTGCCGGGCCAGATCGCGCGCGTCGAGGCGGCGGGTTTCTCAAGCACGGCCTACCGGCTGAGGCTGCAACAACTGCTGGCGACGCCGTTGATGTTCGCCGCCATGTCGATCCTCGCCGCCGCCTTCTCCCTGCGCCTCATGCGTCTGGGCGATCTGGCGCGGATGAGTTTTGCGGCCGTGGTGCTGGGTTTCGGCTTCTTCTTCGTCAATCAGGCCGCGTCGGCCTTTGGTTCGGCGGAAGTCATTCCGCCATGGCTGGCGGCGTGGCTGCCGCCGGTGCTGACGGCGCTCGCCGCCTTCACCTTGCTGTTCTATACCGAAGACGGCTAAGCGAAGCCCCCGCCCGTCATCCCTCCGCCGTCCACCGAGTGAGCCTGAATGCCGCGTGACCGCCGCGTCGAAACGGGAGCCCTGCGCCTCCGGCTTCTGGCCGGCGCTGCCGCCGTGGCCCTTGTGTCATGGAGCGGCGCCGCGCTGGCGCAGGACACGCCGGCGGCCACGACGCCGCGAGCGCAGACGGGACCCGACGGCCTGCCGCCCGAAGCCGTCTATCTCGATGCGGGGACCGTATCGCGCGATGGCGACGTACTGACGGCGACAGGGGAGACCGAGCGGGTCCTCGCCCGGTTCCGCAACACCACCCTTCGGGCGGGACAGCTGACCTATGACCTGAACGCGGGCGTGGCGACGGCGGATGACCGGGTCGAGTTCGTCGATCCCGAGGGCAATGTCATCTTCGCCAGTCATCTGGAGCTGGATTCGGACCTGAAGGCGGGCGTCGCTGTCGATTTCGCGACGCGGTTCCGCAATGGCGCCCACCTGATGGCGGCGACGGCCGTGCGCCGCAGCGAGAACGTCAACGAGCTGAACTACGCGCTCTTCACGCCCTGCCCGATCTGCGACGCCGAGGGGAACCCCAAGGAACCCAGCATCTCGATCCAGGCCGAGAAGGTGGTTCAGGACGAAAGCTTGCGCGCGGTCCTGTACCGCAACGCCGTGTTCCGCGTTGGCGGGGTGCCGGTGTTCTACCTGCCCTATTTCGCCCACCCGGATCCGACGGTGGAGCGGGCCTCGGGCTTCCTGGTGCCGATCCCCAGCTATGACGAAGGCCGCGGGTTCAGCCTCGAGATTCCATACCTGCAGGTGATTTCACCGTCCGAGGACTGGCTGATCAGCCCGCAGATCAACAGCCGCATAGCGCCGCTGCTCAATCTTCAGTGGCGGCGGCGGTTCGAGAACGGTCTGGTCGTGCTGCGCGGCGGCTACACCTACGAGCGCAATTTCGGCGACTTCGATCTGGACGGCGACGGCGACGCCGAGAGCAACGTCAAATTCGGGGACCGGACCAGCCGCAGCTATTTCCTGGGCTACGGACGGTTCGATCCGGACGGACCGTGGCGGTGGGGCTTCACAGCGGAGCGGACCTCGGACAAGACGCTGTTCGACCGCTACGACGTCCGCGATCCCTATCAGGACAACGGCCTCTACTATGGCGATCAGCGTCGCCTGATCAGCCAGCTGTACGCCGAGCACCAGACCGACCGGTCCTACGTCTCGGTCGCCGCCTTCACCCTGCAGAGCCTGAGGGTTGCACAGTTCAACCCGGTCACGCCCGCGCTGAACGTGTTCGAGGACGACGGGACGCTGCCCGTCGTGGCTCCGCTGATCGAGGCGCGATGGGAGCCCGACGGTCCGGTGCTCGGCGGTCGCCTGCGGCTGCGCGGGTCGGCGGTTTCGCTCTATCGTGACGACTACGTCGGCAGTCCTGTGCTGCGGCCGGAAGTAGTCGCCCCGCTCGTCACGCCGGGTCTGCCCGGCGTCGACAGCCGCCGCGTGTCTGCGCAGGCAGACTGGCGCAAGACGATGATCTCGCCGATCGGCGTCCGTTGGGAGCCCTTCGTCGACCTGAGGGCCGATCTCTACTCCGTCGGCGACCTGCCCCCCGCGCTGGGCCTCGACGAGGAGGCGTTCGGCCGCGGCCGGGCGATCGCGGGCGTGGACGTGAGCTATCCGCTGATCCGCCGGTTCGGCGCGACGGACATGATCCTCGAGCCGATGGCGCAGCTGTCGATCTCGACCGATCCCGATCTGGACCCGCGCATTCCGATCGAGGACAGCCAGACGGTGGAGCTGGACGAGAGCTCGCTGTTCCGGGTCGACCGGTTCCCCGGTTACGACCTCTATGAAGGGGGGCTCCGCCTGACCACAGGCGTGCGCACCACGCTGCGCTGGGATGAGGGCCGGCAGGCCAGCCTGTTCATCGGGCGCAGCCTGCGCGCCGACGAGGAACCGGCCTTCCTCGTGTCCGTGCCGGACGCGCCGGCGCAGCTCTACGACCCGTCCGGACTGGCGTCCGACACGTCGGACTGGGTGGTGCAGGGTGATTTCTCGCCGTCGGACCGCATCCGCGGCTGGGGCCATGCGACGATCGATTCGGGCGGCAATGTCCGGCGGGCGGAGATTGCGGTCGACGGGCGCTGGGGACGGCGCAACCTGGCCACGGTCAGCTACATCCTCGACCGATCCAATCCGCTGGCCGGGCCGAACAACCGCAACTACGAGTTCCTGCAGCTGGCGGGACAACAGTTCGTCTATGGCAACTGGGGCATTGCCTTCTCCGGCATCGCCGATCTGGAGCGCACGCCGCGGCCCGGACAGCCCGATCCGGGCTACCTGGTGCAGTCGGAAGTCGGCCTGTTGTTCGACGACGATTGCTTCCGCTTCGAACTGGGGTGGCGCCGCGACAACACCAGCGTCAGACCGTCCGGACCCTCCGAGGGGCCGTATGTGCGCCTAACCCTCGCCACTTTCGGCGGTACAGGATATTGACGGGGCGACGGGCGCCGGCCGGCGTGCGATTTCGGTTGCGCGCAGGTCGCCAGAATCGGCTCGGACCAACCGGCGCCGCTTGAGGAACCAGGACTGACATGCGTTTTCAGCGTTATCTGACGGGCGTGGCGATCGCCGCTCTCGTGGCCGGGACGGCCATGGCCCAGACACCGCCGCAGCAACCGGCGGCGGCCGGCACGCTGAACCCGGCCGCTGGGCAGGCGCCGCCTGCGGCCGCCGCACCCACGCCGCAGTTCCAGATGGCGGACGGAGTCCTCGCCACCGTCAACGACAGCGTCATCACCGGCTTCGACCTGCGTCAGCGGATGCTGCTGCTGATCGCCATGACCCAGGTCCAGCCTACCGCCGAGAACATCCCGGCGATCCAGCAGGAAGCCCTGAACGCCCTGATCGACGAGCGTCTGCAGATCCAGGAACTGGCCAACTACGAGGACCTCAAGGTCTCCGATGAGGAAGTCGACCAAGAGCTGGCGCAGATGGCGCAGGAGGCCGGCGCGACGCCGCAGGCCTATCTGTCCTTCCTCGAAGCCGGCGGCATCCGCCCGCAGACACTTCGCGAACAGCTGCGTACGCAGATCGGCTGGCAGCAGTTGGTCGGCGGCCGCTTCCAGAGCCGGGCCCGGGTCAGCAAGGGCGCGGTCGACGCGGCCGTTCGGCAACTGTCCGAAGCCGCCTCGAAAAAGCAGTATCTGATCGGCGAAATCTACATCGAGGCCGCGCGGGTCGGTGGCCAGCAGGCGGCGATGAACGGCGCCAACCAGCTGGTCCAGCAGATGGTCCAGGGCGCGCCCTTCCAGGCCGTTGCCCAGCAGTTTTCGGCGGCGCCTTCGGCGACCCGCGGCGGCGACGCCGGCTGGGTGGTCGCGGGCAGCGTGAACCCCACCCTTCAAACCGCCATGGACCAACTGGACGTCGGTCAGCTTTCCCGGCCGATTCCGGTCGAGGGCGGCGTCTACATCATCTACATGCGCGACAAGCGTGACGGATCGGCGTCCAGCCTGGTCCAGCTGAAGCAGGTCATGATCGAGGCACCGGAAACCGCGAGCGAAGCCGAGATCGCGGCGGCGACGCAGCGGCTGGAGGCCCTGCGGCCGCAGCTGACCTGCGACAGCATGCTTCAGCGGGCGACGTCCGAGCAGGGTCTGCTCGGCGCCGACCTCGGCGAGGCTGATGTGCAGAACCTCGCCCCGCAGTTCCAGCAGGTAGCGCGTTCGGCCCCGGTCGGCAGCATCAGCACCCCCGTTCGCACCCCACTGGGCCTGCACCTGCTGGCCGTGTGCGGTCGCCGCGCCGGCGGCGTCGAGGCGCCGGATGTGCGTCAGGTCGAGAGCCAGCTGTTCCGCGCCAACCTCGCCACGCTGGCGCGCCGCTACATGCGCGATCTGCGTGAAGATGCGCTGATCGAGTTCAAGCAGTGACCGCGGGCCCGCCGCTGGCCCTGACCATGGGCGAGCCGGCGGGCGTTGGACCCGAGATCATCGCCCGCGCCTGGTCCGCGCTGAAGGACGGCGACGGCCCGGCCTTCGCTGTCGTCGGCGATGCGGCCCTGATGCGGGCGCAGGGTGTGCCCGTGCAGACACTGGCCGCGCCTGCCGACGCCACCGGGGTGTTCGGTCGCGCCGTACCGGTGCTGGACACCCCCCTGCCCGTCTCGGCACAGCCCGGACAGCCGAACCCCGCGAACGCCGGGACGGTGGCGGACTGGATCGAGCAGGCGGTCAATCTGGCGATGGCGGGCGACGTCGGCGGGGTCGTCACCGCGCCGATCGCCAAGGCGCCGCTCTATGCCGCCGGCTTCCGCTTTCCCGGACACACGGAGTTCATCGCCGAACTGACCGCCGATGCGCCGTTCGCCAGCACGCGGGGGCCCGTGATGATGCTGACGGCGAAGGACCTGCGCGCCTGTCTGGTGACCATCCACTCGCCGCTGGCCGAGGTGCCGGAGCTGGTCACCGGCGAGAGGGTGATGCGCACCGCCCGGGTCGTGCATGAGGCGATGCAGCGCGACTTCGGCATTGCCCGGCCGCGGCTGGCGCTGGCGGCGCTGAACCCCCACGCCGGCGAGAGCGGTGCCTTGGGGCTGGAGGAGATCGAGGTACTGATCCCGGCCGCGGCGGCGCTCCGCGGCGAAGGAATCGCAATCACCGACCCGCTGCCTGCCGACACCCTGTTCCACGACGAGGCGCGCGCCGGCTACGACGCCGTCTTGTGCCTGTATCACGACCAGGCGCTGATCCCGGTCAAGACGCTGGACTTCTGGGGCGGGGTAAACGCGACGCTGGGCCTGCCGGTTGTTCGCACCTCGCCGGACCATGGGACCGGGTTCGATATCGCCGGCAAGGGCGTGGCGCGGGCGGACAGCCTGATCGCGGCGATCCGGCTGGCGGGAGAGATGGCGGCGGCGCGCGCCGCACGCTAAGGCAGGCCGGTGACCGACCTTCCCTCCCTCCGCGAGAGCCTCGACGCCCACGGCCTGTCGGCGAAGAAGAGCTTCGGCCAGCATTTCCTGCTCGATCTGAACGTGACGCGGAAGATCGTGCGTCTGGCGGGGCCGTTCGACGGCCGCAGCGTCATCGAGGTCGGGCCAGGGCCCGGCGGTCTGACGCGGGCGCTGCTGGAGAGCGACGCCGGTCGGGTCGTGCTGGTCGAGAAGGACCCGAGATTTTTGCCGCTTCTGGCGGAGCTGGACGACGGCTCCGGACGGCTGGAAATCGTCGAGGGCGATGCGCTGAAGGTGCGCGAGGCCGAACTGGTGGAGGGTCCGGCGCATCTGGTGTCGAACCTGCCCTACAATGTCGGCACCGCCCTGCTGATCAAATGGCTGACGGGGCCGTGGCTGCCCTACGCCCTTACCCTGATGTTCCAGAAGGAAGTGGCCGAGCGCATCGTGGCCGCGCCGGGCGACGACGCCTATGGCCGTCTGGCGGTGATCGCCCAGGCGGTGTGCGAGGCCCGGCTGGTCATGCATCTGCCCGCCGCGGCCTTTACCCCGCCACCCAAGGTGGCGAGCGCGGTGGTGCATCTGGTTCCGAGAGCCGACCGGCCGGACCGCGAGACCCTGAAGCGGCTGGAGCGGGTGACAGCGGCGGCATTCGGCCAGAGGCGCAAAATGCTGCGCTCGAGCCTGAAGACGCTCGGCGGCGCGGCCCTGTGCGAGGCGGCGGGGATCGAGCCGGACGCCCGCGCGGAGGTGATCGACGGCGCCGGCTTCCTGCGGTTGGCTGCGGCGCTGACCTAGCTCGCCTCACCCTTCCCCGCCGCCACGAGGCGCAACAGGGCGTCGACGGCGGCTTCGGGCGAGGCGCGGCATTCGTCGATCAGGCGCTTCAACTGCGGCGTGACGTCCGGCGTGATCCGGGTCGAGATCATCGACCAGTCGGGGAAAAGACGCCCTGTCACGGTGCGGCGCGACAGGATTTCCAGATCGGTATGGCGCGTGTCGGCGACAAGGCGGCGGAGCAGGGCGTCGAGCGCCGCTTCAGTTCCCTCGACCACCTGCAGGAACCAGCCATCGTTGATCGCCAGGGCGCCGGTCAGGCCGTCGCGGACATTGTTGCGCTGGGAGACGCCGAGGATTTCGGAAATGGCCTGCAGGGAGGCTGTGTCGATGCAGGCGCGGCTGCAATAGACCAGCCGTTCGAGGGTCTGGCCCCGCTTCCGTCCGAACATCGCTTCCCTCCAGCCAGCACTCACGGAAAGTTGCGAGCGGCGCGGTTGGTTGCACCTGATGGCGCGCAGCAAAAAGGGCCGCCCCCGAGAGGAGCGGCCCTTCCATTGTCAGCCGGCGTGCGGCTACGTCTTCAGGCGACAGTCCCCGCCAGAGGGGAGGCCGGGCTCATCCGACGGGCCGCGCGCGGCGTGAGACAATGAGACATTCGACCACCTCCTTTCGTTGTTGAAACAGTGCGTTGGAGATAGGGGCGGAGATGCGGGGTTCAAGACCCGGCGCTGAAATCTCAGACGGCCTCATTGAGCAGGGCGTTCTTGTAGGCGTCGACCCAGACGTTGCGGAACCGCTTGGACCGCTCGGCGTGGTAGATGTGCGCCAGCTCGGCGTAGGAACGGTCGAAGTCGTCGTTGACGAAGACGTAGTCGAACTCGCCGCAGTGCTCGATCTCGCCCTTGGCGTTGGCGATGCGGCGCTCGATCACGTCCTCGGCGTCCTGCGAACGGGTCACCAGACGGCGGCGCAGCTCTTCGAGGCTGGGGGGCAGGATGAAGACGCGGACGGCGTCGTCGGGGCATTTGGCCGCGATGTCGCGGGCGCCCTGCCAGTCGATGTCGAACAGCACGTCGCGCCCCTCCGCGAGGGCGCGGTCGATGGGGGCGCGGGGGCTGCCGTAGCGGCTGCCGTGGACGTCCGCCCATTCGAGGAAGCCGTCGGCGTCGATCATCCGCTGGAACTCGGCGTCGTCGACGAAGTGATAGTCGCGGTCGGCGACCTCGCCGGGACGGATGCCGCGCGTGGTCATGGAGACGGACAGTTCGAGCCCGCCATGGTCGGCCATGAGGCGGCGGCACAGGCTGGTTTTCCCGGCCCCGGAGGGACTGGCGACGATCAGGAGGACGCCGCGACGGGGCGTACGTTCATTCGACATTCTGGACCTGTTCGCGCAGCTGCTCGATGACGGCTTTCAGCTCGAGGCCGATTCCGGTGAGCGCCGTCGTAGCCGATTTCGAGCAGAGGGTGTTCGCCTCCCTCATGAATTCCTGCATCAGAAAGTCGAGTTTCCGGCCGGCGGGGGGTTGCTGCAACAGGGTCCGGGCCGAGGCGACGTGGGCCGTCAGCCGGTCTAGTTCCTCGCGGACGTCGGCCTTGGTCGCGAGGGCCGCGGCCTCGAGGAAAATCCGGTCCTGCAGGCCGGGCGCGTCCGGCGCCAGCTCGCTCATGCGGCGGGTGAAACGGTCTCGAATGGCGTCGGTCTGGGCGGCGGCCTCGGTCTCTGCGGAGGCGATGAGGGCCTCGATGCGGTCGATGAAGTCGGTGACGACCGGCAGGAGTTGCGACCCCTCCCGGTCGCGGGAGACCTTCAGAGCCTCGAGAGCGGCCTCGATGGAGGCGGCCATGGCGGTTTCGACCGTGGCGCGGGCGTCGGCGTCTTCCTCCTCCTCGGGCGCTTCGAGCACGCCGCGCAGGCCCAGCAGGCCGTCGGCCGAGGGCGGAGTGGCCCCTTCTTCCGCCAGCTGATTGGCGAGGGTCAGGTAGCGGGCGAGAATGTCTTCGTTGACCTTGAGCGCGGCGGCGCCCGGTTCGGCCCGCTTGGCCTGGACGCCGAGGGTGACCTGACCGCGATTGAACAGCTTCTGGGCCGAGGTCTTGGCGGCGCGTTCCAGGCTGTCGAAGCCGGGCGGGCCGCGGAAGCGGACCTCGAGGTTGCGGCCGTTGACCGAGCGGGCCTCCACCGACCAGGTCCAGCCGCCCTCCGCACCTTCGGCGCGGCCGAAGCCGGTCATGCCCGATATGGAGCTCATTGGGCGGGCGCCGTCTGCGGGATGGTGATCACCCGCGCGCCTTGAGGCACGACAACACCGGGTGGAACCGTCGCCGCCGTGGGCTCGGCGGGCGCGGCAATGGGCGCGGGCGCGACCGGCGTGGGCGGCAGGCCAGCCTTGCGGCGCTCGACCTCGCGCCAGCGGGCGACGTTGGCGAGGTGCTGTTCATAGCTGCTGGCGAAGACGTGACCGCCCGTGCCGTCGGCGACGAAGAACAGCTCGTTCGACGGCGGCGGATTGAGGACGGCGGCGATGGCGTCGCGTCCCGGGTTGGCGATCGGCGTCGGGGGTAGGCCGTCGATCTGGTAAGTGTTCCAAGCGTTCGGTTGGTCGATCTCGGAACGGCGCAGACCCCGGCGCAGAGGCCGCCCCTTGGTGACGCCGTATTCGATGGTCGGATCGCTTTCCAGCCGCATGCCGATGCGCAGGCGGTTCGAGAACACGGCGGCGACACGCGGACGCTCCGATGCGACCCCGGTTTCCTTCTCCACGATCGAAGCCAGGATGACGGCCTCTTCAGGCGATCGGGCGACCGTCCGCGGCGAGCGCGCGGACCAGAGGCGGGCAAGATTGTCCGTCTGGGCCGTGGTCATGCGGGCGATGATCGAGGCCCGGGTATCGCCGCGGCCGATCTCATAGGTGTCGGGCCAGAGCGAGCCCTCCTCCGGTATGTCGGTGATTTCGCCGGTCAGGAGGGGCTGGTTGTTGAGGATGTCGACCGCCTGGGCCGAGGACCAGCCCTCCGGCAGGGTGACGTAGTGGCGGACCACCTTGCCCTCGACCAGCAGCACGAGGACGGACCGCAACGAGGCCTTGGCGGGCACCTCATATTCGCCGGCGCGCAGTTTGCGGTCGGCGCCGGTCAGGGTGGCGGCGGCCTTGAACATATCGGTCGAGCGGATGACCCCCGCCGCCTTCAGATTGGCGGCAATGGCGCTGACGCCGGCGCCGCTGGGCAGGGTCACGATGGTCGAATCGCCCTGTCTCGCGGCCGGGCCGGGTGCGTAGAAGACGCTCCAGGCGGCGATGATGGCGACGATCAGGAAGACGCTGAAGGTCGCCGACGCGGCCAGAAGCGCGGTCGGTCCCCCGGATCTGCTGTGGCCGGACTTCGGAGCCCCCGCTCCCCGAGAACGACCGAACATCAGCCTACCTTTTTGAAGATGACGCTGGCGTTGGTGCCGCCGAAGCCGAAGCTGTTGGACATGGCGACGTCGATCTTCATCGGCTGCCCCTTGTCCTTGACCATGTTCAGCGCCGTCTCACGCTCGGGATCGTCCAGGTTGATGGTCGGCGGCGCGATCTGGTCGCGGATCGCGAGGATGCAGTAGATCGCCTCGATCGCCCCGGCGGCGCCCAGCAAGTGGCCGGTCATGGATTTGGTCGAGGACAGGGCCACGTTGGGCGCGTGGTCCGCCATCAGCCGCTCGATGGCCCCGGCCTCGATCCAGTCGGCCATGGTCGAGGTGCCGTGGGCATTGACGTAGTCGATGTCGGAAACCTCGATGCCGGCCCGCTTAACCGCCATTTGCATGGCCCGGTAGCCCCCGTCGCCGTCCTCGGCCGGGGCCGTGATGTGGTAGGCGTCGCCGCTGAGGCCATAGCCCACGACCTCGGCATAGATGGTCGCGCCGCGGGCCCTGGCGTGCTCGTACTCTTCCAGCACCACGATGCCGGCGCCCTCGCCCATGACGAAGCCCGAGTGGTCCTTGTCCCATGGCCGCGAGGCCTTTTCGGGCGTGTCGTTATAGGCGGTGCAGAGGGCCTTGCAGGCGAGAAAGCCGGCGATGCCGATCGGCACGATGGAGCTTTCCGCCCCGCCCGCGACCATGACGTCCGCGTCGTCCAGGGCGATCATCCGGGCCGCGTCGCCGATGGCGTGGGCCCCGGTGGCGCAGGCGGTGACCACCGAATGGTTCGGACCCTTGAGCCCGTGGCGGATCGAGATCTGGCCGCTGGTCAGGTTGATCAGGGCCGAAGGGATGAAGAAGGGGCTGACCCGGCGCGGGCCCTGCTCCTTCAGGATGATGGCGGTGTCGGCGATGGGGCCGAGGCCGCCGATGCCGGAGCCGACCATCACGCCCGTGCGCTCGCGCTGCTCCTCGGTCTCCGGCTTCCAGCCCGCATCGGCGAGCGCCTCGTCCGCGGCGGCGATGGCGTAGACGATGAAGTCGTCGACCCGCTTGCGGTCCTTGGGCGACATGACCTTCTCGTGGTCGAAGACCCCGTGCTGGCCGGGGGCGCCGCCGCCACGGCCGTCGACGGACGGAATCTCGCCTGCGATGGTGCAGGCATAGCCTTCGGTGTCGAAGCAGGTGATCGGTCCGATTCCGGACCGGCCCTCGACGATGCCCTTCCAGTTGTGCTCGACGCCCCAGCCAAGGGGAGTCAGAAGGCCGAGGCCCGTGACGACAACGCGGCGCATGCCCGCTCCTTCACTCAGAATCTTGACCTTAAACAGTAATGGCCGCCGGGCGGTCCCGCTAGGGGAACGCCACGGCGGCCATCAAAGCCGTATCGATCTGGCGGCGATCAGCCGGCCAGTTTCTCGTCGATGAACTTCACGGCGTCGCCGACCGTCTGGATGTGCTCGGCGGCGTCGTCCGGGATCTCGATGTCGAATTCTTCCTCGAAGGCCATGACCAGTTCGACGTTGTCGAGCGAGTCGGCGCCCAGATCGTCGATGAAGCTGGCCTTTTCAACGACCTTTTCCGGATCGGCGTCCAGGTGGTCGATGACGATCTTGCGGACGCGTTCCAGGGTGTCGGACATGTGTGTCTCTGCTCGTTGGGCCGCCGGAGCGGCTGTTGTCTCAGTCCATGCCGTATGACGACGGCGACGGCTGCGCAAGCCTTCAACGAAGACTCAGGCGAACCGGTTGCCTCGGCTTTAGCACAGGCGGGGCGACGGAAAATAGCCCGTTACCGGGTTTGAGCGCCCCGGTTGAGCCACCAGACAAGCCCCGCGCCCGCCACAGCCAGCGGCGCTCCATAGACCGCCCAGATGATCTGACCGGTCATGAAGCTGCCGGGCAGGATGTTGAGCCCCTGCAGCACCCAGATGATCCCGACCAGCAGCATCGGGCCGCTCAGGATGGTGGCGAGGATGCGCAGGACCTTCATCAGATCATCGCCATGCCGCCGTTCACGTGCAGGGTCTGCCCCGTGACATAGGCGGCCTCGTCGGAGGAGAGATAGACGGCGGCGGCGGCGATCTCGTCGCCGGTTCCGAGGCGGCCCGCCGGGATGTTCTTGAGGATGGTCTCGCGCTGCTGGTCGTTGAGCACGTCGGTCATCGGCGAGGCGATGAAGCCGGGGGCGATGCAGTTCACGGTGATGCCGCGCGAGCCGACCTCCTGCGCCAGCGACTTGGAAAACCCGATCATGCCGGCCTTGGAGGCAGCGTAGTTGGTCTGGCCGGGGTTGCCCGTCACGCCCACCACCGAAGTGACGCCGATGATGCGGCCCGAGCGGCGCCTCATCATCCCCTTCATGGCCGCGCGCGACAGGCGGAAATAGCTCTCGAGATTGACCTTGATGACGTCGGAGAAGTCCTCGTCCTTCATCCGCATCAGCAGGCCGTCCTTGGTGATGCCGGCATTGGCGACGAGGATGTCCAGCGGGGCGCCGGCGGCCTCTTCGGCGCGGGCGATCAGGCCGTCGACGGATTCGGCGTCGGACAGGTTGGCGGCGGCGGCGAAGGCGCGGTCGCCCAGCTCTTTCGCCAGATCCTGAAGCACGGCCTCCCGGGTGCCCGAGAGCACCACCGCCGCGCCCTGCGCGTGAAGGGCGCGGGCGACAGCGCCGCCGATGCCGCCCGTCGCGCCCGTGACCAGCGCCGTCTTGCCTGAGAGGTTGAACATATCGGTAGCTCCGCCATTGTCTTCGATGCGGTCCTATCCGAGCCCGCGTCGCACCGCCAGAGGATCGCCATGCCCGAACGCCTGACGGGAACGAACGGGTTCATCACGGATCGCCGCGCGCTGCTCCTGGGCGCCGGCTTGCTGGGCGTCGCGGGTTGCGCGGCCCGGCCGCCAAGTCCGGAGACCACCCGGCTTCCGCAGACGCAGGCGGTTCTGGACAGGTACGTGGCCGACGGTCTCGTGCCCGGAGCCACCGTCGGACTGCAACTTCCTGACGACTCCGAGGCCTGGCTGCAGGCCGGGACGCAGGACCACGGCGCATCGCCGGCCATGAACCGGGACACGCTGTTCCGGATCTATTCGATGACCAAGCCGGTCACGGGCACGGCTGCGGCCTTGCTGATCGAGGACGGCAAGCTGACGCTGGACCAGCCGGTCACGGATTTCGTGCCTGAGTTCGAGCGGCTGACGGTGGCGATCGATCCGGCCAAGGGTCTGGAGGCGCGCCCGGCGACGCAGACCATGACCATCCGGCATCTGCTGACCCACACCAGCGGCCTGACCTACAACATCATGGGCGACGGCCCGGTGCAGAAGGCCTATCGCCGCGCGGGCGTCTTCCCGTTCACGGGCGAGCTGGGGGCCGAGCCCGGCGATGGGCCCAAGGTTCGCGATCTCGACGAGATGGTTCGGCGGCTGGGCGAGATTCCGCTGTTGTTCGAGCCGGGGACCGACTGGGACTACAGCGTCTCGCTGGATGTGATGGGCCTCGTCGTCCAGCGCGCCTCGGGGATGCCGTTCCCCGACTTCCTGCAGCGCCGGCTGTTCGACCCGATCGGGATGGATGACACCATCTGGAGGCTGCGGCGGGGGGACGCCGGACGGCTGGCGGCGGTCTACGACTATGCAGGGGCCGGCAGGCGGCCTGCGGCAGGCGCTTCGGCGGAGGCCTATTCGGCGCCGGTGACGCTGTTCGCGGGCGGGGCGGGCCTCGTTTCCTCGACGCGCGACTATCTCGCCTTCATGACCACCCTGCTCGCCGACGGGCGCGCCGGCCGGGTGCAGGTGATGAAACCGGAGACGGCCCGGCTGGTCCGCACCAACATCCTCCCCGCGGGCATCAGACCGGACTGGGGCCCCGAAGGCGGGTTCGGCTTCGGCGGCCTGGTCGTGAACTCCAGCGAGCCGAACGCGGGCGAGTACGGCTGGAGCGGCGCGGCGGGCACCAACGCCTGGCTGGACCCGACCAACAGAATGGCCGGGGTCATCATGGTGCAGTTCTTCAATACCGAGCTGGCTCTGGTGCGCGACGTGCGCGAGGCGATCGCCGCCGACTGGCTCGGTACGCGAGCCTGATCAGAGGCTGGTCGCGAAGGCTTCGAGTTCTTCGGGGCTGTTCAGCGACAGGCTCTCGGCGTCGGGCGCGATCCGCTTGGCCATGCCCGTCAGGACCTTGCCCGAGCCGATCTCGACAAAGCGGGTGACGCCGCCCTCCCCGGCCATCCATTCCATGGACTCGCGCCAGCGGACGCGGCCGGTGACCTGTTCGACCAGCAGGCGGCGGATGACCTCGGGATCGGTCTCGGGGCGGGCGGTCACGTTGGCGACCACAGGAACCCCCGGAGCGAGAATCGTGGCCGAGGCCAGCGCCGTGGCCATTTCATCGGCGGCGGGTTGCATCAGGGGGCAGTGGAAGGGCGCGGAGACGTTCAGCGGAATGGCGCGCGCGCCGAGTTCCTTGGCCTTTTCGATGGCGCGGTCGACGGCGGCCTTATCGCCCGAGATGACGATGTTGCCGGCGTTGTTGTCATTGGCGACGACGCAGACGCCGACTTCGGAGCCGGCGCGGGCGGCTTCCTCGGCGAGCGCCAGATCTGTCTTCGGCCCGATCAGCGAGGCCATGGCCCCGCGTCCGACCGGAACGGCGCGCTGCATGGCCTGACCGCGCAGCTTCAGCAGGCGGGCCGTGTCCGACAGGCTGATCGCGCCGGCGGCGCACAGGGCGGAGTATTCGCCGAGCGAATGGCCGGCGACGAAGGCGGCCTTGCCAATATCGACGCCGAACTCGCCCTTCAGCGCCCGCGCCGCGGCGACGGAGACGGCCATCAGGGCCGGCTGAGCGTTTTCAGTCAGGGTCAGCTGGTCCTCGGGGCCGTCGCGCATCAGCTGAGACAGGTTTTGGCCCAGCGCCTCGTCGACCTCGGCGAAGACGTCGCGGGCGCTGGCGAAGGCGTCGGCGAGCGTCGCACCCATGCCGACCGACTGGCTGCCTTGTCCGGGGAACAGAAGGGCGAGGGTCATGAGGGCGCTCCGGCGGGGTTGAATCGAGCCGGAGGGGTAGGACGGAAGGGCGAAGGGGGCAAGCCGGACGGCTAGAACAGCACGGCCGGGTTCATGATCCTGTGCGGGTCGAGCGCGGCGCGGATGGCCTGCATGCTCCGTATCTCGGCGGGCGATTTGTAGCGGCGCGCCTCCTCGGTCTTCAGGCGGCCGAGGCCGTGCTCCGCGGAGATGGAGCCGTCGTAGCGTGCGACGATGTCGTGGACGATCTGCGATCCCTCGGCCCAGCGGGCGATGAAGGCGGGGTGATCGCCGCCTGTGGGGCAGAGCACGTCGTAGTGGATATTGCCGTCGCCGACATGACCGAAGGCGCTGACCCGCGCGCCGGGGTGGAAGCGCCCGACGGCGGCGGTGGCGTCGTCGAGGAAGTCCGCGATGCGGGAGACGGGGACGGAGACGTCGTGCTTCCATCCGCCGCCCTCCGGCTTCTGGGCGGCGGACTGCTCCTCGCGGACCTTCCAGAACGCGGCGCGCTGGGCGTCGTTCTGGGCGATGGCGGCGTCGGTGATGAGACCGGCCTCGAAGGCGTGGGACAGCAGTTGCTCCATGGCCGTATCGGCGGCGCCCGGCTCGCCGGAGACCAGCTCGATCAGGACGTACCAGGGCGGCGCCGACTCGAGCGGCTCCCGTGTGTCGGGAATGTTGGCGAGGACGAAGGCCATGCCGATCCGCTTCATCAGTTCGAAGGCCTCGACGCCCCCGCCCGTCTCTGCCTTGGCGCGGGCCAGCAGCTCGATGGCGGCTCGCGGGCTTTCGAGCCCGACCATCGCGGTCGCGCGGGAGCGCATGACGGGGAACAGCTTCAGCGTGGCGGCGGTGACGACGCCGAGCGTGCCCTCAGCGCCGATCAACAACTGCTTGAGGTCGTATCCGGTGTTGTCCTTCCGCAGCCGCTTGAGGCCGCGGAACACTTCGCCGTCGGGCAGGACGGCCTCGATGCCAAGCACCAGATCGCGCATCACGCCGTAGCGGATGACCGCCGTGCCGCCGGCGTTGGTGGAGATGACGCCCCCGATCGTAGCGCTGCCTTCGGCCGCGAGGCTGAGGGGGAACAGGCGATCGGCGGCCGCGGCAGCCTGCTGGGCCTCAAGGAGGGTGACGCCGGCCTCGACCGTCATGGCGTCGTCGAGCGGTGTGACGTCCCGAACAGCGCGCAGCTTCCGCGTCGAGAGCAGCACCTCGCCGAAGGGTATCTGCCCCCCCACGAGGCCGGTGTCGCCGCCCTGCGGGACAATGGACACCCGGTGTTCGGCGCAGATGCGGACGGCGCCGGCGACCTGCTCCGTCGAGCGGGGCGTCAGCATCAGGGGAGTGTGGCCATTCCAGCGGTTCCGCCACTCCGTCAGCCATGGCGCGATACCGGCCGGATCGTCGGTCCAGCCGCCGTCGCCGAGGGCGGACTTCAGGGCGGCGATGGCGGCGGCGGAGGGCGGGGTCATGGCCTGTTGTCTCAAAGTCGTGGGCGCGGCGAAAGGGCGAAGCTAGGGTGGGCGGATGCCGAGCCCCCTGCCCGCACCCGTCCCCGCCGTCGGCGTCGTCTGCCTGAGGGGCGACGAGGTGCTGCTGATCCGCCGCGGAACGCCGCCTCGGATGGGCGAATGGAGCCTGCCCGGCGGCCGGATCGAGCCGGGCGAGCGGGCGGTGGATGCGGCTCTGCGCGAACTGCGCGAGGAGACGGGGGTCGAGGCGGAGATCGTCGGCTTAGTCGATGTTGTCGATGGGCTCTTCCCCGAGGCCGGCCGGCACTATGTCCTGATTGACTATGCGGCGCGCTGGGTTTCCGGGGAGCCGGTGGCCGGCGACGACGCGCTCGAGGCCCGGTTCTTCCCTGTGAACGATGTCGGGGGCCTGATCGCCTGGGGCGAAACCTTGCGCATTATCGGCATGGCCCATGCGTCCGTTCTGACGCATCGACCTGCTAATCTGATCTCACCCTCCGTCCACTCACGGATGGCCGGCGTCGTCCGGGCATACAAGCGGACGCAGTGGACGCTTCGAACACAGTGGACGCAGCGGACGTATTGGACGCTTCGGACGCTATTTTTTCATGCGGGCGTGACGCAGAGGGAACATTACAGCGAGTTCATGAAGCCCTGACCGGTTTCGCTGGCGGGCGGCCCCCCGGGTGATAACCTTGAGGGGAATAGGGAGGCCCATCATGAGTTATTTCGCCATCGCGCTGGTCGTTCTGGCCTTCATCCTGTTGTTCAGCGTCGTGAAGATCGTCCCGCAAGGCCGTGAATTCACCGTTGAACGCTTCGGCAAATACACCCGGACCCTGTCGCCGGGCATCAGCCTGCTGACGCCCTTCGTGGAGCGTATCGGCCGCCGCATGAACATGATGGAGCAGGTCCTGGACGTGCCCCAACAGGAGGTCATCACCAAGGACAACGCCATGGTGAAGGTGGACGCGATCGTCTTCATCCAGGTGATGGACGCCGCCCGCGCCGCCTACCGGGTCGAGAACCTGCCCTACGCCATCACCCAGCTGTGCATGACCAATCTGCGCACCGTGGTCGGCTCGATGGACCTCGACGAAGTGCTGTTCCAGCGCGACAACATCAACTCGCGCCTGCTGACCGTCATCGACGCCGCCACCGAGCCGTGGGGGGTCAAGGTCAACCGGATCGAGATCAAGGACCTGACGCCGCCGGCCGACATCACCAACGCCATGGCGCGGCAGATGAAGGCCGAGCGCGAGCGCCGCGCCGTGATCACCGAGGCCGAGGGCGAGAAACAGGCCGCCATCGCCCGCGCAGAGGGGGCCAAGCAGTCGGCCATCCTGCAGGCCGAGGGCCGCAGGGAAGCCGCCTTCCGCGACGCCGAGGCCCGCGAGCGTGAAGCCCAGGCCGAGGCCAAGGCGACCGCCATGGTGTCGGAGGCCATCGCCCGCGGCGACGTCAACGCCATCAACTATTTCGTGGCCCAGAAATACGTCGAGGCCTTCGCCGAACTGGCCCGCAACCCGACCGCCAAGACCGTCATCGTTCCGGCCGAGATGTCTGGCCTGGTCGGCACCATCGCCGGTCTGGGCGAACTGGTCGGCCTGGCCAGGGAGCAGCAGCAGAGCCGCACAGACGTCCGCACCGCGCCAGCGCCGCGCGTCGAGCCCCCCACTCCGCCCCGTCCTCCGCGGCCGCCGCGCGGCGGCGGCTCCGTTCCGGTAACCTGACCATGGAAGCGCTCTCAGACCTGCACGCGGCCCAGCCCTACTGGATCTGGCTGGCCTTGGGCGTGATCCTGCTGGCCATCGAGGCCGCCTTCTCGACCGAATGGCTGCTGTGGCCGGCGGTGTCCGCGGGCGTGGTGGCGGTGGTGACCGCCCTCGCTCTGCCGCTCGGCCTGCTCGGCGAGATGCTGCTGTTCGCTGTGCTGACGGTGGCGGCGACCCTCCTGTCGCGCACCCTGATCCAGCGTGTGAATCCGTCTGACGCCCCCGACATCAACGCCCGGGACGGACGGCTGATCGGCCAGAGGGCGCAGGTCGTGCAGGCCTTCGTCGACGGCCGTGGCCGGGTCTTCGTCTCGGGCGCCGAATGGCCGGCCGAGATCGATGGTGCGCCGCCGCCGACCGGCGAAAGCGTCATCGTCGAGGCGGTAGACGGGCCGAAGCTGAAGGTGCGGCCGGTCTAGCGCTTCAGGTCTTCGATCCCGCGATTCGCCAGACCGTCTGCTCGCTCGTTGAGTTCGTGGCCGGCATGGCCCTTGACCCAGTGCCATTTGACCTCGTGACCGGCGCGAGCGGCGTCGAGGCGTTTCCACAGGTCCTCGTTCTTGACCGGCTTCTTGTCGGCGGTCTTCCAGCCGCGCGCCTTCCAGCCCCGGATCCATTCGGTGATGCCGGTCATGACGTATTTGCTGTCAGTGTGAAGGTCGACGCGGCAAGGGCGGGTCAGGGCCTCCAGCGCCATGATCGCGCCCATCAGTTCCATGCGGTTGTTGGTGGTCAGCGGCTCGCCGCCCCACAGTTCCTTTTCGTGACCGCCGCCGGTCTGCAGGATCGCGCCCCAGCCCCCGGGGCCCGGATTGCCCTTGCAGGCGCCGTCGGTGTGGATGATCACGTGACTCATGCGCGCGCTGTATCAGGTTCGCTTGGCGTCGCGCCACCGAACAGCCTATATGCGGCGACAGTATTGAAGACGGGCCGCGCATCGGCCTGAACGAGGAGAGATCGTCTTGGGCTCAATGAGCATCTGGCACTGGGCCATCGTCGCCGTCATCGTGCTGCTGCTGTTCGGCGGACGCGGCAAGCTGTCGGGCCTGATGGGCGACGCGGCCAAGGGCGTGAAGGCATTCAAGGACGGCCTGAAGGACACCGACGACGACAAGCCGCGGGACGAGCGCGCGGGCGCCCTGCCCCGCACGGACGCCGAAAAAGAAGACCTGAAGTCGTAGGCCCGCATTTGACGTCGGAGACCTGACGCATGGGTGGCCTGGGTCCCGGTATCGGGGGCGGCGAATATCTGGTTATCGCGATCGTGGCCCTGCTGGTGGTGGGGCCCGAGCGTCTGCCGCTGCTGTTGCGCAAGCTCGGCAAGCTGGTGGCCAAGGCCCGCGGCATGGCCAATGAGTTCCGCTCCAGCTTCGATGAAATGGCGCGGCAGTCGGAACTCGACGATCTGCGCAAGGAGGTCGAGGCGCTGCGCACCGGTCAGGGCATGCACGCCCTCGGCGCCGACGCCAACGCGGCGTTCCGGGACATCCGCACCGAACTGAACAAACCGGTCGAAACCACCCCGCAGCTCGGCGCGCCTGACGAATGGCCCGACAGCGCGCCTGTAATGGCGCCGCTGGAAGCGACGACGCCGCCGGCGAAGCCGAAGCCGCGCAAGACGGCTCCCAAAGCGACCGCGAAAGCTCCGGCCGCCAGGAAGACCGCCAAACCGAAAGCAGCAACCGCGAACGCCGAGCCCGCCAAGCCGAAGGTTTCGCGCAAGAAGGCGATCGAGCTGTGAGCCGGATCGAGCAGGACGAGGCCGAGATCGAGGCGTCCCGCGCGCCGCTGATGGATCACCTGATCGAGCTGCGCAAACGGCTGGTCATCTGCGTCGTCGCCTTCGTGATCGCCTTCCTCGTCTGCTTCTATTTCGCGGCCGAAATCCAGCTGATCCTGATCCACCCATTCCAGGCCGCCTCAGCCCTGCACGCGGCTGCCGGGCCGAACGGTCACGGCGCTTCGCCCTTCGACCTGATCGCGGCGACGGCGTGGCTGAAGCCCATTCCCGCGGGTGGGCAGTCGACGGTGGAACTGATCGCCACCGCCCCGCTGGAACAGCTTTTCACCAAGATGAAGATCGCGGGGTTCGGCGCCGTGGTGATGGCCTTCCCCGTGCTGGCGTATCAGCTCTACCGGTTCGTGGCGCCCGGCCTCTATCGCAACGAAAAGGGCGCCTTCCTGCCCTTCCTCATCGCCGCGCCCCTGCTCTTCGCGCTGGGCGGCGCGCTCGTCTATTTCGTCATGCTGCCGTTCGTCATGTGGTTCTCGCTCGGCCAGCAGGTCGCCAGCGCGGGCGTCACGGTGGCCCTGCTGCCGAAGATCTCCGAATATCTGAACCTGGTGACCGCCCTGCTGCTGGCGTTCGGACTGTGCTTCCAGCTGCCCATCGTCATGACCCTGCTTGGCCTGGCCGGGATCATCAGTTCGAAGGTGATGGCCGAGGGTCGGCGCTACGCCATCGTCGCGGTCGTGGTCGTCGCCGCGGTTGTGACGCCGCCCGACCCGATCAGCCAGCTGATGCTCGCCGTTCCGCTGGTGCTGCTCTACGAGATTTCGATCTGGTGTGTGCGGCTGATCGAGTTCCGCCGCCGGAGCGCGGACGGGGCCGAGGTGCCCCGAACGGAACCGGAGCCGTAGCGGGGCCGTTGGGTCGGATATCCGACACAAGGAAGCCACCCATGAACACCCTCAAGTCCACCGTGGCCCTCGCCGCCACCGCCGCCCTCGCCTTGGGCGCCGTCGCCTGCACGCCCGCGGACAATAACGCCGACACGACCGCCGAGACCGCGGCCCCGGCGTCGACCACCACCATCGTTGAACGCGAAGTCCCCGCCGCGCCTGTCGTGGTTGAGCGCGAGGTTCCCGTCGCGACCCCGCCGGTCGTCATCGAGCGGGACAGCCGCCGCGACGGCGACAGCACCACCGTCCGCGCCGGCTCGAACGGCATCGAGGTCGAGACCACCAACCGCTGATCCTGCTCCGCGGATGAAAAAAAGGGGCCGGACGGTTGCCCGTCCGGCCCTTCGATCGTCAGCCCCCTGTCGATCGGAACGGGTCGATCAGCAGCTGTAATACATGTCGAATTCGACGGGGTGCGGGTGCAGTTGCAGACGCATCACCTCTTCCATCTTCAGCTCGATGTAGCTGTCGATGAAGTCGTCATCCATGACGCCGCCCTTCTTGAGGAAGGCGCGATCCTTGTCGAGGCTGTCGAGCGCCTCCTTCAGCGAGCCGCAGACCTCGGGGATGTTGCCGCGCTCTTCCGGCGGCAGGTCGTAGAGATTCTTGTCGGCCGGCGCGCCCGGATCGATGCGGTTCTCGATCCCGTCGAGACCGGCCATAAGCAGGGCGACGAAGGTCAAATAGGGGTTGCCCATCGGATCGGGGAAGCGGGCCTCGATGCGCTTGGCCTTGGGCGAGGACACGAACGGGATGCGGATCGAGGCCGAACGGTTACGCGACGAATAGGCCAGCTTCACCGGCGCTTCGTAGCCCGGGACCAGACGCTTGTAGGAGTTGGTCGTCGAGTTGGCGAAGGCGTTGATGGCCTTGGCGTGCTTGATGATGCCGCCGATGTACCAGAGGCACAGGTCCGACAGGCCGGCGTATTTGTCGCCCGCGAACAGCGGCTTGCCATCGCGCCAGATCGACTGGTGCACGTGCATGCCCGAGCCGTTGTCGCCGAAGGTCGGCTTGGCCATGAAGGTGGCCGACTTGCCGTAGGCGGCGGCGACGTTGTGGATCACGTACTTATAAAGCTGCAGCCGGTCGGCCATGGTCAGCAGATCTGAGAACTTCAGGCCCAGTTCGTGCTGCGCCGGGGCGACTTCGTGGTGGTGCTTCTCGGGCTGCATGCCGAGGTCGCGCATCACGCCCAGCATCTCTCCGCGCAGGTCCTGGGCGCTGTCGGTCGGGTTGACCGGGAAGTAGCCGCCCTTGTGCGTCGGGCGATGGCCCATGTTGCCTTCGGAGTATTCGGCGCCCGTGTTGGCCGGCAGTTCGATCGAATCGTAAGTGTAGCCGGTGTCGTGCGGAGCGGTGCTCCAGCGCACGTCGTCGAAGATGAAGAACTCGGCTTCCGGGCCGAAGAAGACGGTGTCGCCCACGCCGGAGGACTGGACGTAGGCCAGCGCCTTCTTGGCCATCGAGCGGCTGTCGCGGTTGTAGGGCTCGTTGGTGTCCGGGTTCAGCACGTCGCAGAACAGGAACAGGGTCGTCTGCTGGTAGAAGGGGTCGATCCAGTAGCCGTTCAGGTCGGGCTTGAGCAGCATGTCGGACTCGTTGATGGCCTTCCAGCCGGCGATCGACGAGCCGTCGAACATGGTCCCCTCTTCCAGGAACTCCTCGTCGACCAGATCGATGTCGAAGGTGACGTGCTGCATGCGTCCCTTGGTGTCGGTGAAGCGGAGGTCGACGTACTGAACGTCCTTCTCCTTGATCTCCGAAAGGATTTTCTTGGCGCTCATTCTCGAGGGTCCGTTTCTTGGGGAGGATAATGAAACGGCCGCCTCGAGAGGCGGCCGGTGGTCTTGGCGGTCAGACGGCTTGGGCCCCCGTCTCGCCGGTGCGGATGCGGATGACGTCCAGAACGTCGGAGACGAAGATCTTGCCGTCGCCGATCTTGCCGGTGCGGGCGGCGGTCTGGATGGCTTCGATGACCGAGGCGACCATGTCGTCCGGAACCACCACCTCGATCTTGATCTTGGGCAGGAAGTCGATGACGTATTCGGCCCCGCGATAGAGCTCGGAATGCCCCTTCTGGCGGCCGTATCCCTTGGCTTCCAGCACGGTCATGCCTTGCACCCCGGCGTCCTGGAGCGCTTCCTTCACTTCATCCAGCTTGAAGGGCTTGATGACGGCTTCGATCTTTTTCATCGGCGATCCCAGCGGGCCTGATACGCCTCGCGCTCGGGCGGTAAAGGGACATTGCATTGCACAATAAGGCAAGCCTTTTTCAGCGACTGGCGCCATCCGTGAACGGAGAACGCGGCCGGTGACCGGAACGCTCCTTCCCGACTGGCGCGACAGCTTCCCGTGGCCAGGCGCGGAGACGCACAAGCATGCGCGAGGGCGGCTGGGCGTGGTGTCCGGCAAGGCGACGCAGACGGGCGCGGCGCGGCTGGCGGCCCGGGCGGGGCTGCGGATCGGAGCCGGCGTGGTCCGCATCCTGTGTCCGCCCGATGCGGCGGCGGTCATCGCGTCCGCGGTCGAGGCGATCATGCTGACGCCGTTCGGCTCGCCCGAGGCGCTGGTCGAGGCGTGCGAGGGCATGGACGCAGTGGTGATCGGGCCAGCGGCCGGGCTGACGGAGGCGACACGGGCGCACATCCGGGCGCTGGCGGTGACGGGCGCGGCGCTGGTCGTGGACGCGGACGGGCTGACGGTGTTCGAGGGCTGGCCGGAGGGCCTGTTCGAGGTGCTGGACCGGGACGACGTGCTGACGCCGCACGAGGGCGAGTTCAAACGGCTGTTCCCCGACTTGCTCGAGACCGCGCGAGAGGGCGGGGCTGCAGAGGCCGCGCGGCGGGCGGGCGCGGTGGTGGTCCTGAAGGGACCGGCGACCGTGATCGCGGCGCCGGACGGGCGGGTGGCCGTCAACGACAACGGCACACCCTGGCTCGCGACGGCGGGGACGGGCGACGTGCTGGCGGGCATGATCGGCGGGCTGATGGCGCAGCGGATGGACAGCTTCGATGCGGCCCGGGCGGCGGTCTGGCTTCATGCGGAGGCGGCGCGGGGGTTCGGGCCGGGACTGATCGCGGAGGACCTGCCGGAGCGGCTGCCTAGCGTGTTGGCCGCACTGTACGGCGAGCACCACTGACAGCGAAGCCGCGACGCCGCGCCCGGTTCAATTCGTCACCGAAGCGGCCTATTCGATGCCCTCCCGCCGCCGGAGGCCCGCCTTGCTGATCGTCCTGTCCCCGGCCAAGCGGCTGGACTTCACCGAAGCCGACCCCGCCCTGCCCGCCACGAAGCGGCGGTTCCGCGAGGACACGGCGTCGCTGGCGCGGACGGCGCGGGGCCGCACGGTGGCCGAACTGCGCCGGCTGATGAGCATCTCGGACGATCTGGCCCGGCTGAATCGCGAGCGGTTCCAGGCCTTCGACGCGGATTCGACCGATGGCGTTCAGGCGACCTTCGCCTTCGCCGGCGATGTCTATGAAGGGCTGAAGGCGCGCGAGCTGGACGAGACGGGACTGACTTTCGCCCAGGATCACATCCGCATCCTGTCCGGCCTGTACGGCCTGCTGCGGCCGCTCGACCGGATTCAGCCCTACCGGCTGGAGATGGGCACGCGGCTGAAGACGCGGCGTGGGAACAGCCTCTACGACTTCTGGGGCGACAGGATTTCGAAGCAGCTGAACGCCGATGCCGAGGGCATGGCGGACCGCACCCTGGTGAACCTGGCGAGCCAGGAATATTTCGGAGCCGTCGACGCCAAGGCGCTGAAGCTGCCGGTGGTGACGCCGCACTTCCGTGAGGCGAAGGACGGCGAGAGCCGCATCATCTCCTTCTTCGCCAAGCGGGCGCGGGGGGCGATGGCCCGGTTCGCCGTCGAGGAGCGGATCGAAAAGGCGGTCGACCTGAAGGCCTTCGACCGGGACGGCTACCGGTTCGACAAGGCCGGGTCGACGGATGTGGACTGGATATTCACCAGAACAGGAAATTCATGAGGCCTGTCGCCTTCGCAATCGCGAACGGCTAGGCTGATCCGAGAGACAAGACGGACAATAACCTATGTTCCAATGGCCCAAACGCGGTGACGGCTCGGAAGCCGAAAGCGCGCCCTTCCGCGACATCGGCGACCTGAAAGGCCAGGTCGCGGTGATCTCGGGATCGACCTCCGGCATCGGCCTCGCCTTCGCCCGCGCCATCGCCTCGCGCGGCGGGGACGTAGTGTTGAACGGGCTAGGCGATCCGTCGGAGATCGAGCGCACGCGGGCCGAGCTGGAGGCCAGCTGCGGAGTGCGGGTGCGCTACCACGGGGCCGACATGCGGCGCGGCGACGAGGTCGCGGACATGGTCGCCTTCGGCAAGCACCAACTGGGCCGGGTCGACATCCTGATCAACAACGCCGGCATCCAGCACGTCGAGGCGGTCGAGAAATTCCCGGCCGACAAGTGGGAGCAGATCATCGCCATCAACCTGTCGTCGACCTTCTATGCGACGCGGGCTGCGATCCCGATCATGAAGGCGCAGGGCCGCGGACGGATCATCAATGTAGCCTCGGCCCACGGCCTCGTCGCCAGCCCGTTCAAGTCTGCCTATGTCGCCGCCAAGCACGGCGTGATCGGCTTCACCAAGACGGTGGCGCTCGAGCTGGCGCAGGACAACATCACCTGCAACGCCCTCTGCCCCGGATTCGTCGAGACGCCCATCGTCGAGAAGCAGATCGCCGATCAGGCCCGCACCCGCGGCATGTCGAAGGAGGCCGTCCTCAAGGACGTCATCCTCGGCTCCCAGCCGACCAAGCGGTTCGTCACCACCGACGAGCTGACGGGGATGATGCTGTATCTGGTGTCGGACCTCGGCGCCTCCGCCAACGGGGCCAGCTTCTCGATCGACGGCGGCTGGACGGCGCAGTAGGGGCATCCGACGCAGAATTCTCGCGGCTGATCCCGGTTCTGTCCGTAGCGCCCTTTACCAATTCGGGGCGCCAACCCTGCCAAAATCGGCCAACGAAAGCGCGCGAATACAGCAGCTTGACAATTTGGCCGGCCAAAACCCTGCCAGATTATCGGAAATGTTGATCTGCAGACGGGCTATTCCGCTTCGCCTGCGCATCTGATTTTCAAAGACCGGTCGAAGCCAGAACATGGGGATGGCCAAGCGATCATCAAGCCGGGAAAAGGAATATATTCCTTCCGAACCGACACCGCCTAACCGACGAATCCCGCCGCCCGCTTGAGCCGGTCATTGATCGCCTCGCCGAGCCCTTGCGCCGGGATGGGCGACACTGCGATGCCGACCGGCTTTTCCCGATCCGCCTCACGCAGCATGCGGAAGAGGTTGGCGGCGGCTTCGCGGAGGTCGCCTGTCGGGCTGAGGCTCCAGCGCGGGTCTCCGACGCCGGGGCCGAAACCGAGCAGGATTTCGCCCTCCCCTGCGCGATCGGCATTGATGCGCACCGGGGCGTCGGGGGCGTAGTGGAGCGCCGTGCGGCCGGGCGAGCGATGCCCCTCCCCGTCCTGCTCGAGTGGGCCGACTAGGGCTTCGATCTGGTCGCGAGTGACAGAGCCCGGGCGTAGCAGGGCGACGCGGCCGTCGAGAACCGAGACGACCGTACTTTCGACGCCGACAGCGCAAGGGCCGCCGTCAATGGCGGCGGAGGCGGCGAAGCCGGTCTCTTCCAGAGCGTCTTCAAAGGTGGTCGGGCTGGGGCGGCCGGAGCGGTTGGCGGAGGGGGCGACGACGGGGCCGCCGAAGGCCGAGAGGACGGCGCGGGCGCGGGGGTGGCCGGGGACGCGGACGGCGACGCTGTCGAGGCCCGCGCGGGCGAGGTCGCAGACACGTTCGCGGTCCCGCACCGGCGCGACGATGGTCAGGGGACCGGGCCAGAAGGCGTCCGCGAGAGCCCGGGCGCGCTCGTCGAAGACGGCGATGGCCTCGGCCCCGGCGAGGTCGGCGACATGGGCGATCAAGGGGTTGAAGCGCGGGCGACCCTTGGCCTCGAAGATGGCGGCCACCGCTTTGGCGTTCCCGGCGTCGGCGGCGAGGCCATAGACCGTTTCGGTCGGCAGGATGACCAGATGGCCGGCGGACAGCGCCGCGGCGGCCTCGGCATCGGTCACGCCGGAGCGCGGCGCGCCTGAAGCGCCACCCGCACCGTCACCTCGCGGCCGACCAGTCTGTTCCACGCGCCTGTGGTTCCTATCCCGAATTCGGTGCGGTCGAGGGTGAACGCGCCGGTCAGATGCGCTTGCTCGCCGGTGACTCGCAAGTCCAGCGGGAAGGTCACCGGGCGGGTCCGGCCCTTCACCGACACATCGGCCCGAGCCGTGTAGCGGTCTCCGCCCAAGGACTGAAGCGACCTCAGCTCAAAACGGATGACGGGATAGCGGGCCGCGTCGAGCATGGCCGGGCCGACGGCGCGGCTGGTCAGGACCGAGGAGTTCATCCTGAGCGAGGCCGCCTGGACGACCACCGTCGCGCGCGTGGCGCCCGGCGAGGCGGGATCGAAGGCGATGTCGCCATGCCAGTCGTCGAACCGGCCGCGATGCGATCCACCGAGGGCCCGCACGGTCATGTCGATGGTCGAGCCTTCGCGGATCACGACCCACGGCGGCGCGGCCGCGCCCAGACCGGATGCCGCCAGTACTCCGGCGAGGAGGATCGCCCGCCGCCTCACGGCCGGCGCGGGATCAGCGGGATCATCCGGTGCAGGACGTTGTCGCGGTCGATGAAGTGATGCTTCAGGGCGCCGACGACGTGCAGGAAGATCAGGACATAGAGAATCTTGGCGCCGTCCTCGTGCAGGTCCATCAGATCGCGCGCGACGTCGCGACCGCCGCCGACGGGCAGCAGCGGCCAGTCGAACAGGCCGAACCAGACGATCTCACGGCCCGCGGCCGACGACGCGGCCCAGCCGAGCAGCGGCATGGCCAGCAGCATGACGTAGAACCCGACGTGGGTGGCCCGCGCGGCCAGCTTTTGCCAGCGCGGCGTTTCCGCCGGCAGCGGAATGGCGGGGTTGGCGACGCGCCAGCCGATGCGGAACAGGGTCAGCAGCAGGAGGCTGAGCCCAACCGACTTGTGAATGGTGACGAACTCACGGGACAGGGGCCCGTCAGTGGCTTCGTGGGCGGAAATCAGGAGCACCTGCGCCAACACCAGCGCTGCGATCAGCCAGTGCAGGATCAGCGAGACGGTCGAATAACGGTTACGCGGTTCGGCCACGGGCCCTCCTGTCGGCGATATCGAAGCGGCAGCTTGGCGCAGACCGCAAGGTTCGCCAAGCCGCGCCTTGCCTGACCCGGCGGCAAGGCGGCATGAACGTCGGAGAAATATCGAGAGCCCGTCCGATGACCTACCGCGCCCCCGTCCGCGACCTGATCTTCACCCTGACCGAGGTGGCCGGCGTCGACGCCGTGGCCGCGACGGGCGCGTTTCCCGACTACGACGCCGAGGTCATGGCGGCGGTGCTGGAGGCGGCGGGTCAGTTCTCGGAAGGCGTGCTGGCGCCCCTGAACCGGATCGGCGACCAGAAGGGCTCGCTCTACGCCAATGGGGCGGTCACCGCGGCTCCAGGGTTCGCCGACGCCTATCGGCAGTTCGCAGAAGGCGGCTGGACCGGACTGTCCGCCCCCGCCCACGCCGGCGGTCAGCAACTGCCCAAGGCGCTGGAGCTGGCGGCGTTCGAGACGGTGCACGCCGCCAATATGGCGTTCGGCCTGTGCCCCATGTTGTCGCTGGCGGCGATCGAGGCGCTGGAGGCGGTCGGCACAGAGGCGCAGAAGGCGACGTATCTGACGAAGCTGGTCTCCGGCGAATGGACGGGCGCCATGGTGCTGACGGAGCCGCAGGCGGGGTCGGATCTGGGCTCGCTGACGGCGACGGCGGTTCCGAATGGCGACGGCACCTATGCCCTGACGGGACAGAAGATCTTCATCACCTGGGGCGATCACGACGCCACGGACAACATCGTCCACATGGTTCTGGCCCGCCTGCCCGATGCGCCGCCGGGGCCGAAGGGGATCAGCCTGTTTCTGGCGTCCAAGTATCTGGTCAAGGCGGACGGCACGCTGGGCGAGCGCAACGCCTTCCGGCCCGTCGGGGTCGAGCACAAGCTGGGCATCCACGCCTCGCCCACCTGCGTCATGGCCTATGAGGGCGCGACGGCGGAGCTGGTCGGACAGCCCAATCAGGGCCTGGCCCATATGTTCGTCATGATGAACGCGGCGCGGCTGGCGGTCGGGGTCGAGGGCGTGGGCATCGCAGAGCGCGCCTATCAGCAGGCGCTGGAATACGCGCGCGAGCGGCGGCAGGGGCGGTCGGTCTGGACCGGCGAGGCCAACGCCCCGATCGTCGACCATCCGGATGTGCGCCGGACCCTGTCGGTGATGAAGGCGAAGATCGCGGCGGCGCGCGCCATCTGCCTGTCGACCGGCGTGGCCGCCGATCTGGCGAAGCACGCCGCCACCGAGGAGGAACGGCGGCGCTGGAAGGGCCGCGAGGACCTGTTCACCCCCATCGCCAAGGCCTGGGCGACGGATGTAGGCGTCGAGGTGGCCTCTCTGGGCGTGCAGGTGCACGGCGGCATGGGGTTCATCGAGGAGACGGGCGCGGCCCAGCATTATCGCGACGCCCGGATCGCCCCGATCTACGAGGGCACCAACGGCATCCAGGCCATGGATCTGGTCGGGCGCAAGCTGGGTCAGGACGGCGGCCAGTCGGCGCGCGAACTGATCGCCGAGATGAAGGCGACGCTGGCGGTGCTGCCGCGGCTGTATTCCGGCAAGCCGGTCGAGCGGTTCGCCGCCGCGGTCGAAGCGGTGGAGGACGCCACCCTGTGGCTGCTGGACGCCAAGGCGAACCCGGCGCGGGGCGCGGACGTGCTGGCCGGTGCGGACGCCTATCTGAAGCTGGTCGGCGACGTGACCGGCGGCTGGATGCTGGCGAAGGGCGCGCTCGCGGCCCGGGCCATTCTGGACGCCGGCGAGGGCGATCCGGCGTGGCTGGAAGGGCGGATCGCACTGTACGAGGTCTATGCCGCCAATGTGCTGGGTCATGTCTCCAGCCGGCTGGCAGCCGTGGGTCAGGGCGGCGAGCTGCTGGAGCGGATGAGCGTCGACGTGCTGGCCGGCTGATCAGGGACCGGCGGGGGAATCCAGCAGGGCTATGGCCTCGCGGACATAGGCCGCGTGGGCGACGATGCCGATACCGAGCGGTTCGTCGCCCGGGCGCACCTCGGAGACCAGCACGCCGGCGATGAAGGGGTGCTCGGGCTGGAACGAGCCGGGCGCCTTGCGGGCCGAAGGAGTCCAGAACACCGGGCCGCCCGAGTTGCCGGGGAAGACCGGGAAGTCGAGCAGGAAGACGGGAAAGGCTGTGATCGGCGTCAGCGGCCAGGAGGCGATGCGGCCGACGCGCAGGATCGGGAAGCCCGCCGTGTTCGACGAATAGCCGAGCGGATAGCCGAGGGTCATCAGCTCGTCGCCCGGCCCGACCTGCCAGGCGTCCAGCGCATTGGCGTCCGCCAGCCAGCCGAGCGGGATGGCGGCGCGGGCGAACTCCGGCGGGGCAGAGACCTCCATCACGGCGATGTCGCGGTCGGGGTGACGGGTCCAGACGGGGTCGCCGTCCTCGTCGCGGATGCGCAGGGGCTCGGGCGTGAACTTCCAGCCGCCGCCGGGCGTCTCGAAGCGCCAGCCGATGCGGGCGTCCGGCGCGGGCATGCCGTTCAGGACGTGATGGGCGGTGACCAGCACGGTTCGGGGCGTGCCGTCGGGCCGCGGCGCGTCGATCAGGAAGCCGGTTCCGACGCGGCGGGTGGCTGCGCCCTCGCCGTTGCGCTGGTCCAGTTGCACCGTGGCGGAGATCAAGCCGAGGGTGAGGTCCCATGCGGGCGTGGTCACGGCCGGCGCCGGCGGCTCTTGTGTCGGTGCGGGCGGGGTCTGCAGATCGAACATGGGTGATATGACGCCGGGGTCGTTTTGTTCATTTGACGGCGGCGGCGCCGGTCGCACAAGGTCGGCCCCGAAATCCGCCTTGGGGGCCAGATCATGAACCGCCGCGACCTGCTCGCCACCGCTTCCGCCGCGCTGGCGGCGACCGCCCTGCCCGCCCGGGCCAGCACCACCGGAGCCTCGATGCCTCAGACCCCGCCCGTCCCGCCCGTCGCGAAGAAGATCCCGGTGCGGATCGAACAGCTGGGCCGCGTCAGGGTCGACGACTACCAGTGGATGAAGGACGACAATTGGCAGGCGGTGCTGCGCGATCCGACGCTGATCAAGGCGGAGGTGAAGGAGCATCTGACGGCCGAGAACGCCTATCGCGAGGCGATGATGGCCTCGACCCTGCCGCTGCAGGCGCAGATGTTCGAGGAGATGAAGGGGCGGATCAAGGAGGATGACAGCTCCGTCCCGTCCGCCGATGGCGGTTGGGAGTACTACACCGAGTTCAAGACGGGCGATCAGCATCCGCGGTTCATGCGGAGGCCGCGGCCCCTGCCCTATACCGTCGGCGAACTGACCATCGTGTCCCGCCATCACGCCGACGAGCAGCCCCAACTGCTTCTGGACGCCAACGCCCTCGCCGCCGGCAAGGCCTATTCCGAGGTCAGCGCCGCCGAGCACAGCCCCGACCATGCCCTGTTCGCCTACGCCGAGGACGCGCAGGGGTCGGAGGTGCACCAGATCTTCGTCAAGGACCTAGCCACCGGCCAGGTCCTGCCCGATCCGGTCGGCTCGGCGACAGGCAATTTCACCTTCTCGCCCGACAGCCAGTGGGTGTTCTGGACCAACCGCGACGACAATGGCCGGCCCGACAAGATCTTCCGCCGCCCCGCCCGCGGCGGCGAGACGACCCTCGTCTACGAGGAGGCCGACGACGGGATGTTCATCAGCGTCGGGCGCACGTCCGACGATGCCTTCGTGGTCATCTCCATCGCCAATCAGGAGACGTCGGAGGCCCGGGTGATCCCGGCCGCGACGCCGACCGCGACGCCGGTGGTGCTGGAACCTCGTCAGGTGGCGCGGCTGTATGACGCCGACCACTGGGGTGACCGGTGGGTGATCCGCACGAACGCCGACGACTCCAGCGACTTCAAGATCGTCGAGGCCCCGACCAACGCCGGCGGCAAGGCGAACTGGAAGGACCTCGTCCCGCACGCGCCGGGCCGCTACATCGAGGGCGTGGCGCTGGTGAAGGACTACATCGGCCGCCAGGAACGCGCCGACGCCAACACCCGCATCATCATCCGTGATCGGTCGGGCGCCGAACACGAGATCGCGGTCGACGAGCCGGCCTATTCCCTGTCGCTGGGCGGGGCGTCGGAGTTCGACACCACCGTGATGCGCTATGGCTACAACTCGCCGTCCACCCCGACCTCGACGTACGACTACGACCTGAAGACCCGCGAGCGGACCCTGCGCAAGGTGCAGGAGGTGCCGTCGGGGCATGATCCGGCTGACTATGTCGTCGAGCGGCTGGATGCGCCGGCGGCGGATGGCGAGATGGTGCCGGTGACCCTGCTGCGGCGGAAGTCGACGCCGGTGGACGGCTCGGCGCCGCTGTTGCTGTACGGCTATGGATCCTACGGCATTCCGATGCCGGCGAGCTTCTCCACCAACCGGCTGTCGCTGGTCGACCGCGGCTGGATCTATGCCATCGCCCATATCCGCGGCGGTTCGGACAAGGGCTGGAACTGGTTCCTGAACGCCCGGCGGATGACCAAGAAGAACACCTTCACCGACTTCATCGCGGCGGCGGAGCACCTGATTGCGCGCAACTGCGCCAAGGCGGGGAACATCGTGGCCCAGGGCGGGTCGGCCGGCGGGATGCTGATGGGCGCGGTCAATAACATGCGGCCGGACCTGTGGGCCGGGATCATCGGCCAGGTGCCGTTCGTCGACGTCATCAACACCATGAGCGACACCAGCCTGCCGCTGACCCCGCCGGAATGGCCCGAATGGGGCAATCCGATCGAGGACGTCGAGGCTTACGACTATATGATGAGCTACAGCCCCTACGATCAGGTGGAGGCGAAGGCCTATCCGGCCGTGCTGGCGACCGGAGGCCTGTCAGACCCGCGGGTGACCTATTGGGAGCCGGAGAAGTGGGTGGCGAAGCTGCGGCCGGCGACGACCTCGGGCAAGCCGGTGCTGCTAAAGATCAACATGGAGGCCGGGCACGGCGGCGCCTCGGGCCGCTTCGACTATCTGAAGGAGGTCGCCCACGACTACGCCTTCGCGGTGTGGGCGATCGACAAGGGCTGGGAGGAGCCGGCCTGACCGCTCCCAACCGGCCCATGTCAGGGCTGCAGCGTCCAGGTGTAGGTCCCGGTTTCGTCGGCGTGCATGACGACGAAATCGCGGGTCTCGTAACCGCTGGGGCAGGTGTCGCTGCCATCCGACCAGAAGGTATAGGGCCCCGGATACTGAACGCAGAGCGCGTGATTGCCCGACCACGTCCGGCCCGAGCCGTCGAGCGTGTCGCCATACATGTAGAAGTTCGAATTGTCGGTGCTGACGATGCTTTCGCAGGTCCCGTTCGCCACTTCGTACCAGCCGCGGTTGATGAACCGGCTGGTGCCCACCTCGACATAAGAGATGGCCACGGTGCCGTTGCGGCCGCTCTCGTTACACACTTGGATGTCGACAGTCGCCGAGACTGACTTGTTCTGCTTGGCCTGTGCCAGCGCCGCCTCGGGCGCCAGCGTGGACAGCGAAGCGGCGGCGAGCACCGCGACGATGGATGGTTTCATGGCAGGTCTCCCCCGGTTGCGGCAGCCAAGCTATCACGGGTCTGCGACGAATCCAGTGATGGTTACTGACGATGCGGCAAGCGGGAGTTGATCGAATGACGTGCACGATCCGCGATGCGGCCATCGAAGACCTGCCCCGGATCGCAAACCTGTACGGCCGGGAGGTGCTGAACGGCACGGCGACCTTTGAACTGGACCCGCCGTCGCCCGAAGAGATGGCGCACCGGTTCGCCGCGGTGAAGCGGCACAACCTGCCATGGCTGATCGCAGAGGTGGACGGCGCTTTTGCTGGATACGCCTACGCCTCGCCGTTCAGGCCCCGCCCCGCGTATCGCTATGGCGTCGAGGGCTCGATCTATGTGGAAGAGGCGGCTCGCGGTCAGGGCGTCGGCCGCGCCCTGTTGGAGGCGCTGATGGAGCGGGTCCGGGCCATGGGGCTGAGGCACATCATCGGCGCGATCAGCGACAGCGACACCAGCGCCGCATCCATCGCCCTGCACCGGTCGCTCGGCTTCCGCGATGCGGGTGTTTACCGGCAGGTCGGCTGGAAGTTTGACCGCTGGCTGGACGTGACGCTGATGCAGTTCGATCTCGCGCCCGATGGCGGGCCGCCGGGTGCGCCCGGGCTCGACCTCAGCGGCGGCCTCGCTTGAAGCGACGAACGCCAGCGCCTAGTTGAGCGGCATGCGCGCCCTACAGGCCCTGATGATGCTGCTCGGCGCCCTCGCGGTGCTGATGACCGGCGCCCTCCCGGCCAGCGCAGGCGGCGCCGCTACATCTGCCCCGCCCTGTCATCAGGAGAGGTCGCATCGCGGCGCGGCGGAGACGCCTTCGCCCGCCTCGGGCAAAATGATGAAGGCCATGGACTGCTGCGTCGGCTGTGTCGCCGCTCCGCAGCTACGCTCGCCCGAGCCTGTCCGGGTAGTCTCGCCGCGCCCCACGAAGCTCCCACTGCCCGCGGCGATGCCGGTGGGCGAGCAGCCCGCGCCCGAGCCGCACCCTCCCCGCCCGATCCTCCTCTGAAGACAGCCCGCGCGGCCGATCACCCGCGCCACATCAAGCTTGCTCAGGAGGCCTTCATGGCTGCCCGTTCCCTTGCGCCCGTCGCCGGCGCGTCCCTGCTGGCGCTCGCCTCGCCTGCATCCGCACAAGACCATTCGCACCATGCCGCCGAGCCCGTACCGGCCACGGCGCAGGTTCCGGCCGCGCTGGCGGTTGATCCCCACGCGGGCCACCACATGCCCGCGGACTCTGCCGTTCAACCGACCCCCGACGATCCGCACCAGGGGCACGCCATGTCGATGGATGGAGACGCGCACCCCATGACCAGCCCGCTCGGAAACTGGCCGATGAGCCGCGACGCGTCCGGCACCAGTTGGCAGCCGGACCTGTCGGAACATGGCGGCGTGCACGGCCGTCGCGGCGACTGGTCCTTCATGGGTCACGTCCAGCTGAACCTCACCCATGACTGGCAGAACGGACCGCGCGGAGATGAGACAACCTTCGTCAGCGGCATGATCATGGGCGCGGCCCGGCGCGATTTCGCTGACGGCTCCACGCTCAACCTTCGCGCCATGGTCAGCCCGGATCCGCTCATGGGCAGGGAGGGATACCCCCTGCTGCTCGCCGCCGGCGAGACGGCGGACGGGATGACGCCGCTGGTTGATCGCCAGCATCCGCACGAGCTGGTGATGGAGCTGTCCGCCAGCTACGCGCGGCGATTGTCCGAGAAGGACAGCGTCTTCGCCTACGTCGGCCTGCCCGGGGAGCCCGCCTTCGGGCCGCCGGCCTTCATGCACCGCATGAGCGCAATGGACAGCCCGGAGGCCCCGATCACCCATCACTGGCTGGACTCGACGCACATCGTGTTCGGCGTCGCGACCTTGGGGTGGGCGCACGACGGCTTCAAGGTCGAGGCCTCATCGTTTCGGGGCCGGGAGCCCGACGAGGACCGCTACGACATCGAAGCGCCGGAGCTGGACAGCTGGTCCGTCCGGGCATCATGGAACCCGGCCCCGGAGTGGTCGCTGCAGGTCTCGTACGCGGATGTCAAAGCGCCCGAACAACTCGAGCCCGACGAGGACGAAAGGAAATGGTCCGCCAGCGCCATCCACACGCGCCGGCTCGGCGATCAGGGATGGTGGTCGTCGACCCTCGCCTGGGGTCGCAAGACCAACGACCACGACGAATCAAAGGACGCCTGGCTGCTGGAGACGGCGGTCAGCCCCAACGATCGGTGGACAGTGTTTGCGCGGGCCGAGCGGATCGACACGGATGAGTTGCTGGCTGGCCCGGGCGGCGGCCACGGCGACCTGTATACGGTCTCCAAGGCCTCCATCGGCGCGATCCATGACTGGCGCCTGTCGGAGCACGTCCGGTTCGGCGTCGGCGCCCTGTACAGCCTGAACCGCGTTCCGGGCGATCTGGAGCCCGCCTATGGCGGGGATCCCGACGGCGGCATGTTGTTCATGCGGCTGAAGATCGACTGAGGCGAACCGCGCCGCACCCGCCTCTCAGTGCGGCGCGATGTCCCCGGGCGGGGTGGTCAGCCAAGGCGCGAGGCGAAAGCGCCGGGGCGGCTCCCCGACGGTGCGGTGGTGGATGAACCGGCGGGCGAAGTCGACGACGGCGCGAATGGTTTGCTCGTCGAAGGGCTTGGACACCGCGCCGAGGGCGCCAGCAAATCCCTCGGGAATCTGTTCGGGATTGGCGGTGAGGAAAACCACCGCCGTCCCGAACTCGCTGACGAGCCGCTGGGCGATTCGGGGACCGGTCATCCCGTCGAGCAGGTTGACGTCCACCATCGCCAGATCAGGACGCTCGCGGGCGGCTATGGCGAAGGCGCTGGTCTGATCCATGGCGCAGCCGACGACGTCGCAGCCCGATTCCCCGAGCACCAGCTCCAGCTCCATGGCAAGCAGAGCCTGATCCTCAACGATGATGACCCGAAGGTCGGGCGGCTCGGACACTATAGTTCCCCCGGCACTAACCACACGCGTTTACCACTACTGTGTCCGCTAGCGGACGGAAGAACGCCTCGTTGGCTATTTGGTTCTGCGTGGAGTAGAAAAATCCGGGGTTTTCAGTGTTGGGGGTATGATGGCCACGGTCGCCGGGGACGGGATCGTCGAACTGCAGCGTCGGCTGCTGGGCGGCTATCAGCTTCTTCAGACGCTTGTCGGCATCCGCCTTCGCAGCGTCACGGACCCTGAAAGCGTGCGTCACCTGACCTGGCTGAGCGACGTCACCGCCGCCATGGAATTGATCAGCCGGCGGATGACGGTTCAGGGTCCGCTGGACTTCGCCGGCTATCTCGACGACGTCGCGGTCTTTTGGACCCGGGCCTGCGAAGGCCGGCCGGTGCGGCTGGACGTGCGCGGCCAGTCGGCCCTGCTGCCGGACAGCCACCTGCTCCCTTTGGCCATCATCACCCACGAACTCATCTCCAACGCCTGCCGTCACGCCTTCCCGGATGACCGCCGCGGCTCGATCGCCGTGGCGTTTTCGCGCGCTGTTGGCGGCGTCAGCCTGGTGGTGCGTGATTCTGGTGTCGGGGCGGAGACGCTGGAGCCGGGCGAGGGCCTGGCGCTCGTCAGGGGCCTGGTCGAGCATCTCGGCGGTTCGATGAGCATCGAGACCGCCCCGGAGGCCGGTGTCGGCGTCCGCATCCGCCTGCCGCTGGAATCGCTGCAGGCGCACTAAGGCCGCTGACGGTTTACCTTTTCGCGTGACGGTGCGCTAACGGCGATCCGTCAGATTTCCGTAATGGCATCTGGATATTCGCCCGGTTCAACTTGGGTACGCTGGAGAGACCTGGCGCTCCCGGCGGCGATCTTCGTCGCTCTGTTCGGCGCAACGACCTACGCCTTGTCGCCGAGGCCAGTGGAAGTCTCGGCAGAAGTCTCGCAAATGGAAACAGCGGCCCCGAAAAGCGGCAAGCGATTCACTGATCAGCACTACGCCGGCTGCAACGCGGCGCGTGCCAACGACCACGAGAACATCGCCGCGTGGGAACCGTCATATCGCTTGAAGATGGATGGTGATGGCGACGGAGTCGCCTGTGAGCCCTACCGGGGCAATGTCGCGAGCGACGACGGATGGCTGGGGAACTAGGACTCGAACCTAGAATGACGGTACCAAAAACCGGAGTGTTACCATTACACCATTCCCCAGCAGGTCCGGCGAACCGGGGCCGAAGCGCCGGAAGGCGTGCGAGATACGACAAGGCCGCGGGGGATGCAAGACGCGGATTCCAGACTATTTCGCGGCGTGGCGTTTCCTCGCTTGCGGGCCCCGAACCCCGTCGCTATAAGCCCGCTCCTCAAGTCGGAGTGTGGCTCAGTCTGGTAGAGCACTGCGTTCGGGACGCAGGGGTCGCAGGTTCGAATCCTGCCACTCCGACCATTTGATCTGGCGCTTCCCGGGCGCCGCGCGACGGCCCCGGCGCCGCCCGCAAATCTCAGACATCGTAGAAGGTGATGCGGCCGTAGCGGTTCACCCTAGCGTCCGACGGCAACAGGCTGATGAGGACGACGACCACGGCTCCGACATAGGGCAGCAGGCCGAACAGCGCCGCCCAACCCGACCGGCCGGTATCGTGGAATCGCCGGATAAGCACGCATACCGACGGCAAGAACAGGCCGAGGAAGATCACGCCCCCGATCACCAGGCCGATGTCGCTGGGCAGGCCCGGCGCGTCAAAGGACCGGCTCACGGCGAAATCGGCCGCCCGCCCGAGGCCGATCGGCGCAAGCACCAGGATCCACGAGATGAGGATGAACGACCAGTATTCCTTGCGTGAGGCACGGCCGCGCGCGTCGGCATAGCGGACGGTGACAGCGCGCCTGAACAGGGCCCAGACGCCGGGCTGCGGGTATTGGGACGCCGGCTGCGGGCGGGCCGCCGCCGCCTCCGCGGCCACGGCCGATCCGGTCTGCAGAACGAGGATGTCGGTGGCCCGCCCCTCCCGGAGCTCGAAGTCGACGAGATCGCCCGCGCCGGGCGGGTTTCTGGAGGCGCCCGGGCCGAACGGATAGCGCTCGCCGTCATCGCCCGAGATCATGCCCGAACCCGTTTCCGGATTCGCCCTGAGTACCTTGCCGCGCACGTCGCTCCCGACCCGTCATCCAGTCACTCATCGCCTTGGCAGATGAAGGCGACGCTCGCCAGAGCCGATCAGTCGCCCGCCTTCGCCGCCACGGCGGTCAGATGCTCGCCGACCGCCTCTATGGGGCGCTGTCCCAGCGCCGCGCGGCGGGCCAGCAGGTCGGGAGAGCCGGCGTCGTAGTCGGCCATCAGCTGTCTGACGAAGGCGCCGGAGCGGACCTCCGCCAGCACCTCGTCCATCGCGGCCTTCGAGGCCTCGCCGATGACGCGCGGACCGGTCAGATAGGCGCCGTACTCCGCCGTGTTGGAGATGCGTCCGAAGGCGCCGGCGATGCCCATCGAGAACATCAGATCGGTGACCAGCTTGACCTCGTAGAAGCACTCGAACCAAGCCACCTCGGGCGGATAGCCGGCCTCGACCAGTTTGGTGAAAGCGGCGTCGATCAGCTGGCCCACCCCGCCGCAGAGCACCACCTGCTCGCCGAACAGGTCGCTCTCGCATTCGGCGGCGAAGGTGGTTTCGAGGATGCCCTTGCGGCCACAGCCGAGGGCGGCGGCATAGGAGAGGCCGAGCGCATGAGCCGCGCCGCTGGCGTCCTGATGCACGCCGAACAGGGCGAAGACCCCCTCCCCCTCGACATAGAGGTCGCGGATGCGCGGCCCGATGCCCTTGGGCGAGGCGAGGATGACGTCCAGATCGGCGCGCGGCTGCACCAGGCCGAAACGAACCGACAGGCCGTGGGCGAAGATCAGGGCCGCGCCGGGCCGGATATTCGGCTCGAGCTCGTCGCGCCACAGGTCGCGATGGGCCTCGTCCGAAACCATGACGGCGACCACGTCCGCGCCGGCGGCGGCCTCGCCCGCGGTGAGGACGGGAAAGCCGTCTGCTTCGGCCCTGGCACGTGTCGCAGAGGCCGTCTTCAGACCCACCACGATGTCGGCCACGCCGGAGTCCCGGAGGTTGAGGGCATGGGTGCGGCCCTGGCTGCCGTAGCCGATCACGGCCACCCGCTTGCCGCGAATGATCGACAGATCGCAGTCACGGTCATGGAAGACGGGGAGCGGGGCGGCTAGTTTATCGGTCATGAGCACAGACATAGCGCCTTCCGACGTGGTCGCCTTCTGGAAAGAAGCGGGGCCGAAGATGTGGTTTGCGAAGGATGAGGCGTTCGACGCTGGGTTTCGCCGGCGGTTCGAGGAAGCGCATTTCGCGGCGGCGCGGCGGGAGTTCGACGGCTGGGCCGAGACGCCGGAGGGGGCGCTGGCGCTGCTGATCCTGCTAGACCAGTTTCCGCGCAACGTCTTCCGCGGCTCGGGCCATGCCTTCGCGACCGATTCGCTGGCGCGGATGTTCGCACTGAGGGCGCTGGACGCCGGCTTCGATCAGGCGGTCGAGAATGACCTGCGGCGGTTCTTCTACCTGCCGCTTCAGCATGCCGAGGATCGGGTCCTGCAGGACCGGCAGGTGAAGCTGTTCCAAGGGATGGAGCGGCCCGCAGACGACCGCTGGGCCGAGCACCACCACTCGGTCATAGACCGCTTCGGCCGATTCCCGCACAGGAACCGCGCGCTGGGCCGGGAGACGACGGCGGAGGAAGCCGCCTTCCTCGAAGCCGACGGGTTCAGGGGCTGATCCTGTGCACCGTTGCCGTGAGTGCGAAGTGGTCCTTCAGGAGGGGCGCAACTGGCACGCCTCCTATGCCGCGCGGACCTATCGCCACTGCATGGAATGCGCGCGGGCCTATTCGCGGAGGCGTTACGGGCTGATCAGGCCCGGCGTAAAGAGGCGCAAGCCGCTCGGGCTGGGGCTTGCCGGCTCGGGGCAGGTCGTGAAGCGCGACCGGAGCGTCAAGGCGCGTGCAGAGGCGGCGAAAGCCCGGCGGGAGCGCACGACGGAGTAGCGGCTCTCAGGTTCCAAGAAACACCGTGCGGACGAAGGTGCGGTAGGTCAGCACCTGGCTTTCCAGAAGCCGCGGCTGGCCCAGCGCCTTGGCGATGAGAATTCCGCCGTCGACGATGGCCATCAGCATGTCGGCCAGGTCCTGCAGCTCGATGGCGACCTTCGGCGGATAGACGACCGCGATCGCCTCGACCCGGGCCAGGAACTGGCCGCGCCAGGTTTCCGTCATCTCGACCAGCAGGGTCCGAACCCGGTGATCAAACTGCTGGTCCTGATAGACGAAGGTGGCCACGAGGCAGCCGGGCCGTTCGGCCTGCACGTCCGCCATGGTCTCGGCCAGCAGCTTGAGCCCGACGAGATAGACCTGCAGCGGGTCGTCGGTCAGTTCCTCGGCCCGGCGGAACATCTGTTCGAAGATGTCCAGATCGCGATCGCGGAAACGCTCGATCAGGGCCAGGGCCAGATCGTTCTTGTCCCGGAAGTGGTAGAAGACGCCGCTCTTGGTGATGCAGGCCTCGAACAGGATCTCGTCGATCGAGGTGGCGGCGAAACCCTTGGCCAGAACGGAGGCCTCGGCCACGTCGAGGACGCGGTCGCGGGTCTGCTCGCCTCGCGAGACGCGCTGGGCGGGCCGTTCACGGGTCATTGTCTGCACCATGAGTGCGGTTTTCCTCATTTCGGCCACATGCCGGCGCGGCGAAAGCAGCGTCAGCGACCCGGAAGATGTTGGAAACACACGGGTTACACGCCCCGCAGCGGTACTGGACCATGTGACGACTGATATCGCACGGCGGCGCCTTCTATCACTTCGGCCTCCCCGGATCAGCCCTCGCGAGGTTAAAGATGATCAATGTTGTAACCGTTTCCATCCTGGCGATGTTCGTCGGCTTTATTCTGCTGGATACCTTCTGGAGGCCGCGCCGATACCCGGCGACCGCCTGGTGGAGATTGAAAGGCGTGGCGGCCTTCATGCTCTACATGACCATCGCCCTGTTCGCGCCGCTGGTCTGGGATGTCTTCCTTGCCGGACATCGGCTGCTGGATCTGACCGCCCAGCCCCTGTGGCTGCAGCTCGGCGTCGGCTTCGTCATGTTCCAGCTGACCATGTACCTGTGGCACCGGTCGCTTCACGGCGTGGACTTCCTGTGGCGGCACCTGCACCAGACCCACCACAGCGCCGAGCGGGTCGATGTCTGGGGCGCCTTCTGGTTCCACCCGCTCGACATGGTCGCCTGGACGCTGCAGGGCAGCCTGGCCCTGGTCTGGATTGTCGGCATCTCGGTCGAGGCGGTCATCCCGATCGTATTGCTGAACAGCTTCATGGGCATGTTCACCCACGCCAATCTGCGCACGCCGCGCTGGCTCGGGTGGATCATCGCCCGGCCGGAGATGCATGCGGCGCACCACGAGCGGGGCGTGCATCGTTCCAACTACTGCGACCTGCCGCTGATCGACATGATCTTCGGCACCTGGAACAACCCGAAGTCCGCGCCGAAGGAGGCGGGGTTCTATGACGGGGCCTCGAGCCGGCTGGGGTCGCTGCTGGTCGGGCGCAAACTGGCCTGAGGACAGAGCGACGTTCGCTGTGGGCAACCGATTCGCGCCTCTGACCATGGGACGCGAATCGGGGGCACACTCGGCCTATGAACGCCCAGGTCCTCCTGTCCGATGTCCACGCCCGCACGGGAGCCGTCGCGGCCGATCATCCGGAGTGGCAGTACCTCAACCTGCTGCGCGACATCCTCGACAACGGGGCGGTGCGGGACGACCGGACGGGCACGGGCACGCGCGGCGTGTTCGGGCGGCAGATGCGGTTCGATCTGTCCAAGGGCTTCCCGGTCCTGACGACCAAGAAGCTGCATCTGCGGTCGATCATCGTCGAACTGCTGTGGTTCCTGCGCGGCGAGACCAACATCGGCTGGCTGAAGGAAAACGGCGTCAGCATCTGGGACGAATGGGCCAATGCCGAGGGCGAGCTGGGCCCGGTCTACGGCAAGCAGTGGCGGTCCTGGGCCGCGCCCGACGGCCGTGTCATTGACCAGATCGAGAAGCTGATCGCCGGGCTGAAGACCAATCCGAACGGACGGCGGCACATCGTGTCGGCGTGGAACCCGGCGGATGTCGACGACATGGCCCTGCCGCCCTGCCACTGCCTGTTCCAGTTCTTCGTCGCCGACGGCAAGCTGAGCTGCCAGCTGTACCAGCGGTCTGCCGACGTGTTTCTGGGCGTGCCGTTCAACATCGCCTCCTATGCGCTGCTGACCATGATGGTGGCGCAGGTGGTGGGCCTCGAGCCCGGCGAGTTCGTGCACACCTTCGGCGACGCCCATCTGTACCTGAACCACGTCGAGCAGGCGGCGCTGCAGCTGAGCCGTGAACCCCTGCCCCTGCCGACCATGACGATCACCCCGAAGGACGACCTGTTCGCCTACCGGGTCGAGGATTTCGTGCTCGACGGCTACGCGCCCTGGCCCCACATCAAGGCGCCGGTGGCGGTCTGACGCCATGCATTTGAAGACCCTGCAGGCCGACGTCCTGCGCATCTCCGACATCTATGCGGCCGAGCATGGCATTGAACGGTCGGGAGACTGGGCGCTGCTGAAGGTGCAGGAGGAGCTGGGAGAGCTGACGGCCGAGCACCTGCGGATGAGCGGGCGGGCGCGCGGAGCGGCGGATGCGGACAAGCTGGGCGACGAGGCGGCGGACGTGCTGGGGATGCTGCTGATCTATTGTCAGGGCGCGGGGGTGGACATCGAGGCGGCCATGCAGCGGAAATGGCTGCACTGGCTGGAGAAGACGTCATGATCGCCTCGCTTTTCGCCGCGCTGGCCCTCGCCACGGCGCCGCAGCAGGCTCCCGGGCTGACGACCGTGGTGCGCACGACGCTCGAACAGTGCCTCTCTGGACAGCAGACGGGAGCCGGCATGCTGCCGGACCTCGCCGATGCCGACTACGCGCAGTCATTCCGCAACGGGCAGGAGTGCGGCCTGATGGCCGGCGGCTGGATCGGCGACGACGGGGCCTTGGTGGCGGCAGCGCGGGAGGCGGTCGGCGCCGAGGGGTCGGACTGGACCGGACCGGTGCGGGAACTGCGGGTCAATGAGTCCGGCCCGGCGCTGTGGACCCGGCTGGAGCAAGCCGAGGGCTGGGCCCCGGCCTCACTGCTGATCATCGAGCCGCGGGCTGGCGAGCGCGGCGACGTCGAAATCCATTTCGACCCGGCAGGTTAGGCGATGCCCCTCCCCCACCTTGCCCTTGTCGTCGCGCGGGCCCGGAACGGCGTGATCGGCCGGGAGGGCGACCTGCCGTGGCGGCTGCGCTCGGACCTGCAGCGGTTCAAGGCGGTGACCATGGGCAAGCCGTGCATCATGGGGCGGCGAACGTGGGAGAGCCTGCCGCTGAAGCCCCTGCCGGGCCGGCTGAACATCGTGCTGTCGAAGGACGAGTCGTTTGAAGCCAAGGGCGCGCTGGTCTGCACCACCCTGGACGAGGCGATCGAGATCGCGCGCGAGACGGCCGAGGAGGACGGGGTCGACGAGGTCTGCGTCATCGGCGGGACGGCGCTGTTCGAGACCGCGCTGTCGCGGGCGAAGCGGCTGTATCTGACCGAGGTCGAGGCGGAGCCCGAGGGCGACGCGGTCTTCCCGCCGTTCGACGAAACGGCATGGAAAGAGGTATCGTCAGAGACGTTTCCGGCCGGAGAAAAGGACGATCATCCGTTCGTCTTCCGGGTGCTGGAGCGCCGATAGGGAGCCGCCGCCATGCTGATCGTCACCACCAACGACATTCCCGGCCATCGGGTCGTCCGCACCCTGGGCGTGGTGCGGGGCATCACCGTGAGATCACGCAACGCCATCAGCGACATGGTCGGCGGCGTGCAGTCCATCCTCGGCGGGCGGGTCGGCGCCTACGTCAAACTGGCCGAAGCCGCGCGGCAGGAGGCCTATGACGAGCTGATCGCCCACGCGCGCGACATGGGCGCCAACGCCATCCTGGCCATGCGCTACGACGCCAACGAGATCATGCCGGGGATCACCGAAGTGCTGGCCTATGGCACCGCGGTGGTGGTGGAGCCCGCCCAGGCCTAGCTCAGCGTGGCCATCGCGCTGCGTTCGAAGTCCTTCAGCTCGTCGAGACGGCCGTCGCGGATCTTCTCGACCCAGTGCGGGTCCGCGAGCAGGGCGCGGCCGACGGCGACGAGGTCGAACTCGTCCCGCTCCAGCCGGGCGATCAGGCCGTCCAGCGAGGCGGGCTTGGAGCCGGCGCCGCCGAAGGCCGCGATGAACTCGCCGTCCAGACCGACCGAGCCGACCGTGATGGTCGGCAGGCCGCTGACCTTCTTCGTCCAGCCGGCGAAATTGAGGTCCGAGCCCTCGAACTCCGGCTCCCAGAAGCGGCGCTGGGAGCAGTGGAAGACGTCGACGCCGGCTTCGGCCAGCGGGGCGAGCCAAGCCTCCAGCTCGGCCGGATCATGGGCGTTCTTCGCGCCGAAGTCGTGCGACTTCCACTGCGACAGGCGCAGGATCACGGCCATGTCCGGACCGACGCCCTCGCGCACCGCCCTGACCACCTCGGCGCCGAAGCGGGCGCGGTCGGCGATGGTCCCGCCGCCCCATTTGTCGGCGCGGTCGTTGAGACCGGACCAGAAGAACTGGTCGATCAGATAGCCGTGGGCGCCGTGGATCTCGACGGCGTCGAAGCCGAGCTCGCGCGTGGCGCGGGCCGAGCGGCCGAAGGCGGCGATGGTGTCGGCGATGTCCTCGTCGGTCATCGGCTCAAGCTTGCGGTTGCCGGGCGTGGTCATGCCGGACGGGCTGTCGACCTTGCCCAGGGGAGCCCAGTCGGCGCCCTGCCCGCGGGCCGAGCCGACGTGCCAGAGCTGGGGCGCGATCAGACCGCCGGCGGCGTGGACCTCCTCCACAACCTTTTTCCATTCAGGCAGGGCCTCGCCGTGGAAGACCGGCACGGCGGCGTCGTTGCGGGCGGCGGGACGCTCGACCACCGTCCCCTCGGTGACGATCAGCCCGACGCCGCCTTCGGCGCGGCGCCGGTAGTAGCCGGCAACGTCGCTGGTCGGAATGCCGCCGGGAGAGAAGGAGCGGGTCATCGGAGCCATGACGATGCGGTTCGGCATCTTCAGGGACTTGACCTCGAACGGGCGGAACAGGGCGTCGACGGACATGGGGCGCTCGCGATTACTGGAACCGGCAAGGTGGCGATTGGAGTTGCGATTGGAAACCCGTGCGCGGCAGGTTTTTCGATAATCCGGGAAGGACGTGGCGGCCGGCTTCGTGCCATGGTCGGTGCGCCCGGCGGAGCGGGCGGGGTCGGGGGACCTGACATGGGGATGTTCAGCTGGCTGACCGGCACGCGCGCGGCCCCGCCCGGCGTGCCTCGCGAGTCCGCGGCGGCGCTTCGCAAACGACTTCTGGGACTGAACCGGGACACGGCGCCGTTCGTGATCCGGGATGGCAAGCCGGAGGGCGTCGATCTGGTCGCCGAATGGCGGATCGTCGAGGCGGACTGGTACGAGATCTTCGCCAAGGCTGGCATCCAGCGCGTCTTCAAGGTGCTGATGAAGATCGACGAGGCGCGCGGCGTGGTGCGCTCGGCGGATCAGGAGTGGTCGGTGGAGTGGCGGGCCGGCGTGCCCGACATGAGCGTCGCAGCTTCCGGCTTTCGCGGCCAGAGCTGGGAGATGAGCTACGAGAGCGTCCACGCCTTTCGCGAGGACGGGTCGTGGGGCGAGATCTACAGCTACCGGTTCAACACCAGCGAGATCAAAGGGCCGCTGCACAAGGCCGCGGCCGAGGGCGGCTGGGGCTGGAAGGGCGTTGCGTTCGGCAAGCTGTGAGCTAGATGCCGAGTACGTCCGCCATGCGGGCCGCCACCACCGCGAACCGACGCGCGATATCGCCGTCGGGATTGGAGGCGACCAGAGGAGCGCCTGCATCCCCCGCATGACGCAACGCGGCGACCAGCGGCAGGTCGCCGAGGAAGGGGACGCCGAGACGTTCAGCCTCCGCCGCCCCGCCGCCGCGACCGAAAACATCGCCCGACATGTTCTCGACCAGACCGAGCGTAGGAACGCCGACCTTCTGGAACAGGGCGTGGGCGCGGCGGGCGTCGGCGAGAGCGACCTCCTGCGGCGTGGAGACGATGACGGCGCCGTCCAGCGGCGTCTTCTGGATCAGGGTCAGCTGCACGTCGCCGGTCCCGGGCGGCAGGTCGACGACGAGGATGTCCAGGGGCTGGTCCTCCGTGCCCCAGCGGGTCTGGGTCAGCATCTGGGTGATGGCCTGCGAGGCCATCGGCCCGCGCCAGACCATGGCGTCGCTGGCCGCCGTCAGCAGACCGACGGACATCAGCTTCAGGCCATGGGCGAGGTGCGGCTGCATCATGCCGTCCCGGTATTCGGGCTTGCCGGAGACCCCGGTCATGGTCGGGAGCGAAGGGCCGTAGACGTCCGCGTCGAGGATCCCGACCGACAGGCCGCGAGCCGCGAGGGCGGCGGCCAGGTTCACCGAGACCGTGGACTTGCCGACCCCGCCCTTGCCGCTGGCGATGGCGAGCACGCGGCGCACGTGGGCCGGGCGGTCGGTGGGGACAGGCGCCTTCGGACGGGTCTGGTCGACGGCCTGGGGCGAGAGGGAGGCGGTGCGGGCGGGCTTGGCCGCCGGCGCAGTTTCGGCCGTGAGGACGACGGAGACGCGAGCGATCCCCGGGATGGCTTTCAGCGCGGCCTCGGCGGCGTCCCGGACGGGGGCGTAGCGGGCCGTATCGCCGGCCGCGACCTCGAGCACGAAGCCGGCGCGGTCTTCCGAGACGACCAGCCCCTGCACCAGTCCGGCGGCGGCCAGCCCCTGCCCGCTCTTCGGGTCGAAAACGGCATCAAGGGCGGCGAGGACGGCGGAACGGTCGGGCAAGGCGGGTCCTGATGGGTTGCCGGGTCGGGGCCCGCGTTCTATCGCCGAACACCCCTTCCTGTCTGGACGAAAATCCGGGACCGCCCTTGACCGTACTCGAGATCACCCGGCCCGTGACGCTGATCGCGGGGCCCACGGCCTCGGGCAAGTCGCGGCTGGCGCTGGAGACGGCGGAGCGGACGGGCGCTGTGATCGTCAACGCCGATAGCCAGCAGCTGTACGCCGACCTGCGGGTGCTCAGTGCCCGGCCCTCGATCGAGGAGGAGGCGCGGGCGGAGCACAGGCTCTATGGCGTGGCCGACGCGGCGGAGGCCTGGTCTGTCGGGCGCTGGAGCCGGGCGGTGATGCCGGAGCTGGAGAGCTTGGCGGCGGAGGGGCGACCGGCGCTGCTGGTCGGTGGGACGGGCCTGTATTTCACGGCCCTGACCAAGGGGTTGGCGGATATTCCGGATGTACCGCTGGAAGTTCGGGAGGCGGCAGGCGCGCTCTTCGATCAGCTAGCCGAAGCGCCTTTCCGGGCCCGGCTGGCCGCCGTCGATCCGGCGGCCGAGGCGCGGATCGAGGCGGGCGACCGGCAGCGGCTGACGCGGGCCTGGGCCGTGGCGGAACACACGGGACGGGTGCTGAGCGACTGGACGGCCGACACCACGCCGCTGCTGGCGCCGGGTTCATGGGCCGGGGTGGTGATCGAGCCGGCGCGCAGCGCCCTGTACGCGAACTGCGACCTCCGGGTGGCGCGGATGATCGAGGCCGGGGCGCTGGACGAGGTGCGGGCGCTGGCCGCGCGCGGGCTTGATCCGAACCTGCCGGCGATGAAGGCGGTCGGGGTGCGCGAGTTCGCGGCGCATCTGGCGGGCGAGACCTCGCTGGAGGCGGCGGTGGAGGCCACGCGTCAGGCGACCCGCAACTACGCCAAGCGGCAGCTGACCTGGTTCAGGAACCAGACGCCGGACTGGACGCGGCTGTCCGGCTGACCATCGCGGCCAGCAGGCCGACTCCGAGCCAGAAGCCGACGATCGGGCTCATGCCAATGCCCAGCAGCGGCATCGGGAAGGCGCCGGAGACCGTCGTCGCGGCCGTAGCGAACATATAGCCGGACAGGGCGAGACCAGCGCTCGCCGCATCCGGCGTCCGGCGGGCGGCGACGGTGGGAGCGAGCACGGCGGCGATGGTCAGGATCACTCCGGCGATCGCGAGCAGCGGCGACACGCTGAAGCCGAGGGCGACGATCTCCTCGACCTCCGGCACAGCCTCGAGCGGGTCAGGCCGGAGCCAGGCGATGACCGCCAGAGCCAGGCTGGTGACTGGCACGCCAATGCGAACCCAGACCGGCGATGCGGACCGGACTGCGACGATCGCCAGGGCAATACCGAAGGCGGCAGCCTGAGAGGCGTCGGGCTGGACGGCGAGCAGGGCCTGCACGCCGAGGGCCGGCGCCCAGACCCACAGGCGGCCGACTCTCCACGACAGGGCGACGACCGCCATCGGCAGGACGATGAAGGCGACGTTGATGTGCAGCGGACCGACGTCCAGCCAGCGATGCACGCCCTGCTGCGGCGGGCCGAACAGGCTGGCCAGAACGACCAAAAGGGCCACGACAAGAAAGACGGCGGATGTGCGCCTGCCTGCCAGCGCCGCAAGTGCTCCGGCGAGGGCGAAACCCACCGCCCAGGCCACGAGATTGCGCAGCCACGAGCCGGTCGGCACGTCCGCCATGGCGCAGATCGCGCAGCCCGCGGCGACGGCGGCGAGCGACAGCAAGCCGTAGAAGAGCAGCAGCCGCAGGCGCGTAGTGTCTCGCTTGTCCGTCATCCGGCCCTCCCCTCACGGGAGCCTATCAGGGCGCGCGCCCATGGCAACGCGCCGGCGCCACCTGGAGCGGCCTCAGCCCGCCGCCCCGCGTCGGCGGAACACAGCCGCTCCGAGGCGGTCCAGGGCGATGGCGGCGAGCAGGGACAGGCCGGTCAGCGGGTAGAGGATGGCCAGAGGCAGGACGATGCCGAGCACGGCGGCCCTTGCACGCGGGCCGGGCGGCGCCGGCGGCGCGCCCAGACCAACACGGCGCGGGCGGCGCTTCCACCACATCACCATGCCGCTGATGGCGAGCACCCAGACGGCGATACAGCCCAGCAGCATGACGATGCGGTTCGCCCAGCCGTACTGCTGGCCCTGATGCACCGCGATGCCCCACTCGAAGACCTTGGCACCCGCGCCGAACTGCTCCCAGCGGACGTCGGCCCGGACCTCTCCGGTGCGGCCATCGACGTAGAGGATGCGGGCTTCTCCGGCGCGCTCGGTCGCGCGGGCGGCAGTCCAGGCGAGGGTCCGGTCGGCGGGGATGGTGATGGTCCAGGGCTTGGGCAGGCCAGCGGCCTCGACCGCTGCGACGACCGTGGCCAGACGCGCCTCACCGTAGCCGGGGGCGTGGAGCACCGCATGCTCCATGGTCCACCCCGTCCCGCCCGGTTCCTCGTGAGGCCCGGCGTGCGACCAGGAGCTCGCGGCCGGCGCCGGAGGTCGGCCCAGACCGCTCTCGCGCATGACGTTGAGAATCTGGTCGCCCCAGACCGCCGACCACGGCATGCCCGTCACGGCGAGGAAGGCGATGACCGCTCCGGCGTAGAGGCCGGTCACCGCGTGCACGTCGCGCCAGAACGGGCGGCGCTTCGGATCGCCAGCGCGTGGGACGGTGACGGCGACATCACGCTTGCGCGGCCACCACAGGAAGACGCCGGTGGCGACGAGGATGACCGCCCAGCCGGCGACGATTTCCACCAGAATGTTGAACGGCCGGCCCAGCAGGGTGAGGCTGTGCAGCCGCTTCACCGTGCCCATGATCCCCTCGCCCTTGATCGAACCGCGGACGCGGCCATCGTGGGGATCGACGAAGACGGTGCGGTCGCCCTGCCCGGTTCGCACGGTCACCTGCACCGCCTGGTCCGGCGGGGCCGGCACGAAGACCGAGGCGGCCTCCCCGCGGGCCCTGGCTTCCGCGGCCCCGACCCAGCGATCGGGCGAGACCCGCTCCGCGCGGGGAACGACGTGGGCGAGGCGGCCGTATACGGCGCCCTCGATCTCGGCCTTGAACAGATAAAGCCCGCCGGTGAGGGCCATCAGCATCATCACTGGCAGCACGAAGAGGCCGGCATAGAAATGCCAGCGCCAGACAGCTCGATAGGCGCCTGAAAGGCCGCTGGAAGACGTGTCGGTCATGGCGCTTACACGCTCCGGAATGCTTGGGCGTGGACGGCGGGCGCCATGACGGCGACCAGCAGGGCGCCGGGCGCCGCTGTGAGCATGAATTTCATGGATCTGTCCTGAAGAGGGAAAGCTTGCGGACGCGGTCCGCGAGGAGTCCTCAGGCGACAGGCGGGGCGGTCGAAGGCGGTCGGGGCGCGAGCTTGACTGGGATGGTCGGCCTGGACGGAGCCGGCGCCGTCTGGGCCTTCCGAGCCGGAGACGGGACCGAGGCGGGCCCCTGCACCGGCGGCGGAGGCGTGACCGCGACGAAGGCCGCGGCGAGGCAGGCGGCGCATTTCACGCTGTCGGACGGCGCGGGATCCTGACGGAGGGGCCGGCCGGACGCGTCCTCGACGACCATGATCCGATCGCCGGAGCAGAGCTGGATCGCGTGACCGGTCGCCGGCGAGGCCGCCACCGCCGACGGCAGGGTCGCGCCCATGACGATGGCGAAGATCGCGGCGAGAAGCGCCAGCGACCTCGAAACCGACCATGGCTGCACGTTCCGGTGTTCCACAGTGAAGGCTCTAAAGTGTGTCTTTCGTATGGGAAAGCCGGACGGCGGCGCTTTGTTCACCAGTCGCCCGACCTACCCCGATCCGCCCTTGGAAGAGAGGCCCGAAAGGCCTATATTGGTCCTGTCCGGGTTCGCCCGGACTATGGCGATAAACGCGCCTGTAATAAGCGGACCGGACCCGGGTGCGATTCCCGGCGGCTCCACCATTTCCTCCCGTGTATCGGCGGGCGGTGCGGGGCCGACTAGCATCGACGGACGTGTAAAGAGGACTGCTTTCGCCCGTCCTGGCCCACCGTATCGGGCCTTTAACTAACTGCGAACGATAACTTCGCTGGAGAAGTCGCTCTCGCCGCGTAAGCGGTTCGGGTGATTTCGAACACTTAAGTCCTTGGGGTTCAGATCCCAGGGCGGGGCCTGTCGGGAGCCTGGCAACAGAATCCCGGCACTTTCCTTTCCAGTTTACCGTCTCGCCATCTTCCGCCCGCGCCGCCGCGCGTCTAAACCCTCGACTGCAACGCCGAGGGACCCGATGGCCGACGAGACCCCGCCAGTCGACGAGATGCATTACGAGCAGCTGGCGCAGGACGCCCTGCGCGGCGTCATCCGCTCGGCGCTGGACCGCGCGGCCATGCCGGAAGGCATCCCGGGGGCGCACCATTTCTACATCACCTTCAAGACCCGGGCGCCCGGCGTCAGCGTCCCGCCCGACGTGCTGGCCAAATATCCCGACGAGATGACGGTGGTGCTGCAGCACCAGTACTGGGACCTGAAGGTCGAGGCCGACCGGTTCTCGGTGATGCTGAAGTTCGGCGGCATGCCCAAGGTGCTGTCGATGCCCTATACGGCCGTCACCCGGTTCTACGACCCCTCGGTGCAGTTCCTGCTGCAGTTCGAGATGCCGCTGATCGAGGAAGCCGTCGAGGAGGCGCCTGAGGCCGAAACGGCCGCCGCGCCGGCTTCCACGGGCGACGAGGGACCGAAGGTCGTCTCGCTGGACCAGTTCCGGAAGAAGTAAGACCCCTTCCCCACTGCATGGCTTGCGCTAACGTCACTCCGGGATCGAGGGAGGAGGGGGCGCATGCGACCGGGTTTGCTTCTGCTGATGCTCGCGGCCCTGCTGGCCGGTCCGGCGTGCGGCGAAAGCCCTGCCCCCCAGAACGCCGGCCGCTTCGACGGCTGGGCCGCGGCGGTCATCGCGGCGGACTGGCGCGATGGGGATGGTCGGCCGATCCGGGCCTTCGACAACGCCCGCCGGGACGTGACCCGGGGTTTCCTGGCGGCCGGCCTGCCGCGCGAGACGTTTGTCGACTATTCCATGCGCCCCGACGTCACCGGCGCGACCACGGTGACGGAGGTGCTGGACGGCGTCAGCGATGTCACACGGCGAGCCACGCGCGGCTGTCTGCTGTATTTCACCTCGCATGGATCGCCCGAGGGCATGATCTTTGGCCCTGACGCGAAGCTCGAGCCGTCCGACATGGCCAATCTTGTGCGGCAGTGGTGCGGAACCCGGCCGACTGTGGTGATCGTCTCGGCCTGCTATTCGGGCATCTTCATCAACGCCCTGGCGGCTCCGAACCGGATGGTCCTGACCGCCGCGAGCCGTGAGCGGACCTCGTTCGGCTGCGGAGCGGATGAGGCGTACCCATGGTTCGACGGCTGCGTCGTGGAGGCTCTTCCGACGGCGACGGACTTCCTGTCGCTGGCGGCCGGGGCCCGGGCCTGCGTCGCGCGCAAGGAGCAGGAGGCGGGGATCACACTGACCTCCGACCCGCAGCTGTTCGTAGGCTCCGAAATGCAGCTTCGGCTGCCGACGCTGAGGTTCGAGCGATGACTATTTCGTCCGCGGATACGCCCGGATGGTAATCCGCTCGCGCTCGCCCTCATGGCGTTCGACCAGCAGGCGGGCGACCTGGGCGTCGTCGTGGAAGAGGTAGCCCTTGATGGCGTCGAGCAGCGCCTTGGCGAGATTGTCGAGGTCGATGTGCGGCGGATCGCCGACGTGCTCCATACGGATCTCGACGACATAGTCGCCCCAGGACGGCCGTGACGCCCACTCCTTGCGCATGAATTCGTAGACCAGCGGCTTGTAGTATTTGGCCTGGGTCGTGAGGCCGTCGATGGTGATCTCGACCGCGCCCCCGGCCTCGCGGGCGCGGACCTTGCCCGTTCCGATCCAGCCGGCCGTCACGAGCCCTTGGCCCGCCAATCGACAAGACAGGCAGCGGCGGGTCCGACCTCGATGTCGGAAATGGCCACCGGCTCGGTAAGCTGTTCGTCTTGTGCGGGCTGAGCCTGGATGCCGCGAACCAGATCCAGGCCGCCGGTGACGACGCCGAACGCGGCAAAGCCCTGCCCGTCCGGATTGCGGCCGCCGCCGAAGTCGAGCGCCGGGGTATCCCGGGTCACGATGAAGAAGCTGGACGTCGCCGTGTCGGGCCCATCCCGCGCCATTGAAATCGTTCCCGCCGCGTGACGCAGCCCGGTGTCCCGGGTCCGTTCCAGCGGGATCGGCCCAAAGCCGGCGTCGTCGCTGCCGGCGTCGGTCTCGGCCTGGATGACGTCGATCGGATTGGGGTTGTCATTGGTCTCGGCCACCACGGTGCGGAAGAAGCGGCCGCCGCGGTAGCGGCCGGCCTGGGCGTACCTCACGAAGTTGCAAACGGTGACCGGCGCCGCCTCGACATCGAGGGCGAGCTGGATGTCCCCCCGGTCGGTATGGATGGTCGCCATGATGGGCGGCATGGGCGGGCCGACCGTCTGGCCAACCGACGCTGCGGGAGTCTGTATCGTCGCGGCGGAAACCACGGCCACCAACCAGTTCATCGTCGTCTCCCGTCCTTGTCCCCTCGCCTCCCCGTGCTACACCGCCGCGCATCCTCCCGCCACGCCTGAAGAGCCTGCCGCGCCATGACGAACCGCACCGAAACCGACACCTTCGGCCCCATCGAGGTCGCCTCGGACCGCTACTGGGGTGCGCAGGCGCAGCGCTCGCTCGGCAATTTCAAGATTGGCGAGGAGAAGCAGCCCCTGCCGATCGTGCGGGCGCTGGGCATCGTCAAGCGCGCCGCGGCCGAGACCAATATGGCGCTGGGCAAGCTGGACCCGAAGATCGGCGAGACCATCGTCGCCGCCGCGAATGAAGTCATCGAAGGCAAGCTCAACGCCCACTTCCCGCTGGTGGTCTGGCAGACCGGCTCGGGCACCCAGTCGAACATGAACGCCAATGAGGTGATCTCGAACCGCGCCATCGAGATGCTGGGCGGCGAAATGGGCTCCAAGGCGCCGGTCCACCCCAACGACCACGTCAACATGAGCCAGTCGTCGAACGACACCTATCCGACGGCCATGCACGTCGCCTGCGCCGAGCAGGTGGTGAAGACGTTGATCCCGGCGCTGAAGCATCTGCATGCGGCGCTGAAGGCCAAGTCGGACGCCTGGCAGGGCATCATCAAGATCGGACGCACGCACACCCAGGACGCCACCCCGCTGACGCTGGGACAGGAGTTCGGCGGCTATGCCCAGCAGGTCGCCAACGGCATCGAGCGGATCGAACAGACCCTCCCGAAACTGATGGAACTGGCGCAGGGCGGCACCGCCGTCGGCACCGGGCTGAACGCGCCGGTCGGGTTCGCCGAAAAGGTGGCAGAGCAGATCTCGGCCATCACCGGCCTGCCCTTCACCACCGCCCCGAACAAGTTCGAGGCGCTGGCGGCCCATGACGCCATGGTGTTCAGCCACGGGGCGATCAACACGGTCGCGGCGTCGCTGTTCAAGATCGCCAACGATATCCGCTTCCTCGGCTCAGGCCCGCGCTCTGGCCTGGGCGAACTGGCCCTGCCGGAGAACGAGCCCGGCTCGTCGATCATGCCGGGCAAGGTCAATCCGACCCAGTCCGAGGCGCTGACGCAGGTGTGCGTGCAGGTGTTCGGCAATCACGCCGCCCTGACCTTCGCCGGCTCGCAGGGGCATTTCGAGCTCAACGTCTTCAATCCGGTGATGGCCTACAACTTCCTGCAGTCGGTCCGGCTGATGGCCGACGCTGCGGTGTCGTTCACCGACAACTGCGTTGTCGGCATCGAGCCGCGCGAGGACAACATCAAACGCGGGCTGGAGAACAGCCTGATGCTGGTGACGGCCCTGAACGGCAAGCTGGGCTACGACGCCTGCGCCAAGATCGCCAAGACCGCGCACAAGAACGGCACCACCCTGCGCGAGGAAGCCGTGGGCGGCGGCTATCTGACGAACGAGGAGTTCGACGAATGGGTGCGGCCCGAGAAGATGATCTCGCCGGGGTGATCGACCGGGAGGGGTTCGGACGGGACGGGGCGCTGCTGTTCAGGGGCGTGCTCGGCTCTGAACCCCTCGAAGCGCTGCGAGCGTTTGCGAACGCGCAGACCGCCGGGCGTCCGGGTGGACGTGTTGTCGGGGACCCGTCGCTGACCAGCCTGTTGTCCGCTTCCGGTCGGGTGGGACAGATCGCAGCAGACCTGACGTCGTCGGGCGCGCGGCCGGTTCGGGCGGTCGTTTTCGACAAGACGAAAGAGGCAAACTGGATCGTGGCCTGGCATCAGGACCGCACGATCCCCGTGAGGCAACAGGTCGAGGCGGAGGGTTTCGGCCCATGGTCCAGCAAGGACGGAATTCTCCATGTCGCGCCCCCGTTTGAGGTGCTGGAGCGCATGGTCACGCTTCGGGTGCATCTCGATGACGTGCAGAATGATAACGCGCCGCTGAGGATCGCCATGGGCTCGCATCGGCTGGGGCGGGTTGCAGCGACCGATGCGGGTGCGAGCGCGGCGCGAAGGCCGCAGCAGGTCTGTCTGGCCGAGGCCGGAGACGTCTGGGCGTACAGCACGCCGATCCTCCATGCCTCGGACAGGGCCGTCACGCCCCGGCGTCGTCGCGTGCTGCAGGTGGACTACGCGGACTTCGATCTGCCGGGTGGGCTCGAATGGCGCGGGCTCGGCGACTAGTCAGCGTCCTCCAGAATTGCTCGACCTCGCGCCGATCAATGTTTCTCCGTCCAGCGCGCCTTGGCCTCATCCTTGGTGATGTTCAGATGAACGTGGGCGTCGACGTGGTCGACCCAGCTGACCGGGATCATGTGGTGTTTGAAGCCGGCGCCGAGGTCCAGCTTGGCCAGTTCGATCTGGTCGCCGTGGACATGGTCGACGCGGCCCACGTGCTCGCCGTCGGAGCCGACAACTTCTAGGCTTTCACGAAGGAGGGAGAGGTCTACCATGGTACGCTCCTGAGGCTTGGGTCGGCGGGAATACGTCCGCGGCTCAGCTCGGGTTGCATAACGGAGGCGTCATGGGCGAGGTCGTGAACCTGAACCGGGTCCGGAAGGACAGGGCCAAGGCGGAGAAGAAATCGACCGCGGCCGCCAATCGCGCGGCGCACGGCGTGCCCAAGGCCGTCCGGACGAAGACGGAGAAGGAGCGCGACCGCGCGGACCAGCTGCTCGACGGCGCCAAGCTGGAGGACTGACATGGGCGGTGTTCCGCAAAACCGGCACGGACTGATCCCGGTGCTGGTGGCCATCCGGGTCGCCGCCGAGCGCAAGCGTCGCAAGGCCGAGGCGGAGGCGGCCGCCGTTCAGAAAGACACCTCGCAACCGCCGAAGAAAAAGCGCGGCTGGTTCGGCTAGGCCGCCGAGATCTTCGGCGCGCGGATCAGCAGGACCTGTCCGGCCAGCACGAGGACGAGGCCAACCAGCGCTGGCCAGCCGAAATGCGCGCCCTCGAACAGGATCGACACCAGCATGGCGATCGGCGGCGTCAGGGCCGAGATGTAGCTGGCCAGCGCGTATCCCCGCGTGCGGGCGATGGTGAAATAGACCACGAAGGCAATCACCGAGCCGAACACGGACAGATAGAGCAGCGAGCCGATGTAGCGGACGCTCGGCTCGATCGACCATTCGACGCCCGTCACAAGCCCGTAGAGCGCCAGCAATCCCGTGCCATAGGCCATGGCCCAGGCCGTCGAGGGGATCACCGCCGAACCGGCGTTCTGGCCGCGCCAGGCGAAATAGTTGCCGAAGGCGGAGGCCGCGACGGCCGTCAGCGCAAAGCCGACGCCGGTGGCGCTGGCCTCGTCGAGACCCGCGCCGAGGATTTCCGAGCCGGACAGGACCGCCACCCCGACAACGCCGAGCGCGGCGCCGCCCCACGACAGCCAGGCGGCCTTCTGCCGGGCGGCGACCTTGAACAGGATCAGGTTCAGCAGGGCCAGCGACGCGAAGATGACGGCCACGATGGCCGACGCGATCCGGCCCTCGGCGGCGTAGGTGAAGCTGTAGCTGATGGAGAAGGCGAACACGCCCTGCCCCGCCGCGGCCAGATGCTGGTTCAGGGTCAGTTTGACCGACCGGCGCGTGATCAGACAGCCGGCGAAGATCAGGATGGCCGCCAGACCGAACCGCCAGACGATGGAGGCCAGCGGGTCCACCTGCCCGAGCTGAAGCGTGATCGCGAACCAGGTCGTGCCCCAGATTGTCGCGCACAGGGCCACGCCGCCGATCGCCAGCAGGGTGGCGCGGGACAGGCCCGACGGCGGCGGCGCGAGGGACTCGGAGGGAGCGGTCATGTCCGCCAAGTGGATGAGGCGGCGATCAGGCGCAAGCCGAGGATTTGTCCCGGCCGCACAAGCTGCGCTTATGACGTCCGGAAACCGCGTCAGGCCCTGAGTTTGAGTGCGGCGCGAGCTGCGGCAGGGATGCCGGCGTAGACGGTCGCCGGGCGGAGGTTCAGCCGGGCGCGGGCGCCGTCCAGAGGCTCGGCGAACAGAGCCTCATAGTCGAGGCCCGGTAGCCAGCGGGCGGCGCGGCCGTTGCGCCAGGCCTCAAACACGGCGTGGCGGGCCGGGATGGTGCGGTCCTCGCGCTGGATTTCCCGCGCGGCGCCCCAGCCGATGAAGGCGAAGCCGAGGTTGCGGGTCTGGGCGTAGGAGAAGGCCACAACGCAGGCCTCGCCCAGCGCGTCGGTCTCATAGCCCGTCAGCACATGCCAGATGTCGTGCACGTCGCGCAGGCGGCGCGAGTACCAGATGACAGGGTGCTGGGCGTCGACCAGCGGCGCGACCTTGCGCGCCTCGTCGGCCAGACCCTCGGCGGTGAAGCCGCGCGCCTCGCGGAAGTCCCGATAGGACGCGCCGACGGTGCCGGGGCCGAACCGCGACAGCCAGACGGGATCGTCGAGCTTGTGAGCCAGTTCCTCGCGCAGGAAGGCCTGCCGGCCGCCTTCCATGGTCCGGAGCATGCGATTGTAGCCGCGCGCGATCGACCGGCCCGAGAGGGCGCGCATGATCTCGAAGACCTGGGCGGTGTCTTCCTTGTTGCGCACCAGTCTGCGGAAGGCGCGGAAGGCCGTCAGCGGCTCGAGCCGTTGCGGACGAAAGCGGTCGTGGTCGGGGAAGTCGGCGACGGCGGTCATGCGGCGATCCTGCGCAGGGACGACTTAACATAGCGCGTCCGGCGCTTCAGGTGAACGGCGATCAGGAAGCAGCGACCGCTCGCCGCGGAGGGGCCGCTCAGCTAGGTTCGGCGCATGCTGAGGAAACGCTCCGTCTCCCTGTCCGGCCATGCCACCTCCGTGGCGCTGGAGCCCGCATTCTGGACCGTGCTGGACACGATCGCCGCGGATCTGGGCCTGACCTTCGCAGGCCTGATGAAGCGGATCGACGAGCGGCGCGGACGGACCCCTCTGGCCTCGGCCTGCAGGCTTCTGGCGCTGGCCTGGACCGGCGGCGACCGATCTTTCGCGGAACCCCGTTCGGGCGATTGACAGCCGAAATGGTTGGCGCATGGTCAAGCTTCCAGCAAGGACCACGCCCGTGTTCGACAAATCGCTTCTGCCCGCCGCCGTCTATGGAGGCCTGATCGCCGCGGGGTTGATCGGGGCGGGGGCGTTCATCGGGTCTGGCGTGGTCAATGCGCAGGTCGGCAACCGGCAGGTGACGGTGCGCGGCGTCGCCGAGCGCGATGTGGTCGCCGACCTCGCCGTCCTGACCTTGAGCTTCAAGGCGGCCAATGACGACCTGCCGACCGCCCAGGCGCAGATCGACCGCGACCTCGGTCTCGTCCGGGCCTTCCTGACGCGTCAGGGCTATCCAGAGGCCGCGGTGACCATCGGCCGGCTGCAGGTCGTCGACACGCGGGCGCGGGAATACAGCTCGGGCGAGAACGTCGTTCGCTACATCCTGACCCAGAGCGTCGTGGTGCGGACCACCGACGTGCAGAGGGTGGCGACGACCGAGCGTTCGCTGAACGATCTGGTGCGCCAGGGCGTCCAGCTCGACTTCGCCGCGCCCAACTACGTCTTCACCAAGCTGAACGATGTCCGGCCGTCGATGATCGCGGCGGCGACCGCCTCGGCCCGGTCCGGCGCAGAGCAGTTCGCCAAGGACTCGGGCGCACCGCTGGGCCCGATCCGGCAGGCGACGCAGGGATCTTTCGAAATCCTCGCCCGCGAGGACATCGACGACGAATCGACCTCGCTGAACAAGCGGGTCCGCGTGGTCGCGACCGTCACCTATCAGCTGCGCTGACGGCCGCGACGCGACGGGTCTAGTTGGCCGGGGCGGGCGACGGCGACGGCACGGTCGGGGGCTCGACCTCCGGCAGATCCGGCAAGTCAGGCATTTTTGGCGCGTCCGGCAGGCTCGGCGACGGCAGATCGACATCGACGTCGACCTTGGTGTCCGTGGCGCGGCTCAGGCCGCCGTTCGAGAAGACCACGATGCCGATGATGACCAGCACCACCAGCAGGCCGCCAACCAGGAAGCCGATCCAGCCTGAGCCGCCGCCGCGCTCGGCGGGCGGATTGTTGATCGTGGTGTGATGCACGACCTCGGGGCGGTCGTCGCGGGGCGGAGGCATGTTGGGATCGGTCATCGATCAGCCTCCGGTGCCGGGAACCGCCGGGGCCGAGACCTCGGGCAGGTTGACGTCGACATCGACCTTCTTCGTTTCCGGCGCGCCGCCGCGGGCGAAGACGAAATAAGCGATCACGGCCAGAACGACGACGATGCCGCCGACGATGAAGGCCAGACCGGCGTTGCTCCCGCCGCCGCCGGTCGTGTTGTTGATGTTGTCAGCCATCGGTATCCCTTCCCTGTGACCCTCTGTCAGCCACCGGAACGACGGTCAGGCTTGACGGTTCCCGGAGCGTCCGGCGACGCGGGCGCTGACATCGGCCTCCGTGCCCCTTATGTTCTCCCGATGAGTCTGCCTGACGCCCCCTCCCCGCGTATCTCCGATCTCGCCCGCTCGCGCGGCCCCGGAGGCGTCGAGCCCTCGGCGCCGGCCGACTATCTGGCGGGGCTGAACCCCGAACAGCGCGAGGCCGTGGAGACGGTGGACGGGCCTGTGCTGGTGCTGGCGGGCGCGGGCACGGGCAAGACGCGGGTGCTGACGACGCGGCTAGCGCACATCCTGGCGACCGGGCGGGCGCGACCCTGGGAACTGCTGGCGGTCACCTTCACCAACAAGGCCGCGCGGGAGATGCGGGAGCGGATCACCCATCTGATCGGCCCGTCGGCCGAGGGGCTGCGCTGGCTGGGCACCTTCCACTCGGTGGCGGCGCAGATCCTGCGGCGGTATGCCGAGCTCGTCGGGCTGAAGTCGACCTTCACCATCCTTGACACCGACGACCAGGAGCGGGTCTGCAAACAGCTGCTCGAGGCGGCCAATCTGGACACCAAGCGGTGGACGCCCCGCTCGCTGAGCGGGCTGATCGACCACTGGAAGAACCGCGGCTGGACGCCCGAGAAACTCCCCTCGACCGAGGATTTCGCCAACGGCAAGGGACAGTCGCTCTACGCCGCCTATCAGGCGCGGCTGGTTTCCCTGAACGCATGCGACTTCGGCGACCTGCTGCTGCACAATCTGACCATCCTGTCGAAGCACGCGGATATCGCTGAGGAATACCGGCGGCGGTTCCGATACATCCTGGTCGACGAATATCAGGACACCAACGTCGCCCAGTATCTGTGGCTGCGGTTGCTGACCTCCTCGACCGGCAACGTCTGCTGCGTCGGCGACGACGATCAGTCCATCTATGGCTGGCGCGGCGCGGAGGTGGACAACATCCTGCGCTTCGAGCGCGACTTCCCGGGCGCCAAGGTGGTCCGGCTGGAGCGCAATTACCGTTCGACGCAGCACATCCTCGGCGCCGCCTCCGGCCTGATCGCCTCGAACAAGGGCCGCCTCGGCAAGACGCTGTGGACCGAGGACCAGACCGGCGACAAGGTCCGGGTGCGCGGGGTCTGGGACGGTGAGGCCGAGGCCCGGCTGATCGCCGACGAGATCGAGACCGCCCGGCGCCAGGGCGTCGGCTACAAGGACATGGCGGTGCTGGTCCGCGCCTCGTTCCAGATGCGCGCCTTCGAGGAGCGGTTCGTGCTGCTGGCGGTGCCCTACACCGTCATCGGCGGGCCCCGCTTCTTTGAGCGGGCCGAGATCCGGGACGCCCACGCCTATCTGCGGCTGATCCTGTCGGAGGACGACGACCTCGCCTTCGAGCGGATCGTCAATGTGCCCAAGCGCGGCATCGGCGACACCAGCGTGCAGAAGGTGCTGCAGATCGCCCGGCTGTCGGGCGTGTCGGCCATGGCGGCGGTCCGCGACCTGCTGGGTTCCGACGAGCTGCAGGCGCGGACGCGGACGGCCCTGTCCAACTTCGTGCGCGACATCGATCGCTGGCGTCAGTTCGCCCAGACCTCGACCCACTGGGAGCTGACCGAGACGGTGCTCGAGGAGAGCGGCTACACCGACATGCAGAAGGCCGACCGGGCGACCGGCCAGACCCGGCTCGACAACCTGAAAGAGCTGACCCAGTCGATGCAGGCCTTCGACAGCCTGACCGCCTATCTGGAGCACGTCTCGCTCGTTATGGACCTCGACCGCGGCGACGCGGCGGACTCCGTACAGATCATGACCCTGCACGGCGCCAAGGGGCTGGAGTTCCCGCTAGTCTTCCTGCCGGGCTGGGAGGAAGGCGTCTTCCCCAGCCAGCGCAGCATCGACGAGAAGGGCGAGAAGGGGCTCGAGGAGGAGCGCCGGCTGGCCTACGTCGGCGTCACCCGGGCCAAGCAGGACGCGCGCATCTCATTCGCCGCCAACCGGCTGGTCTATGGCCGCTGGACCTCGCAACTGCCGAGCCGGTTCGTCGACGAACTGCCCATCGACCACGTCGAGGCCGAGAGCGACACCGGCTACTACGGCGTCACGCCCGGCATGAAGGAGGCCAAGAGCCGCTGGGACGAGATGCCGACCTTCGGCTCCGGCTATTCCTCCCCCGGCTGGAAACGGGCGCAGTCGTTCACCGCAGGCCGGTCGCCCACCGACCGTCCTGCCCGCCACGCCCTGATCGAGGGCGACGGCCGCCTGGTGGCCACCGCCGACCCCAAGGCGGGCTCCGGCTGGTCCAAGGGCGAGCGGGTCTTCCACCAGAAATTCGGCTACGGCCACGTCACCGGCATCGAGGGCAACAAGCTGCTGGTCGCCTTCGACAAGGCGGGTGAGAAGAAGGTTATCGATACGTTTGTGGAGAAGACGTGATGCGGTGGGCGGCCGTTGTCCTGGCGTTCGCCACGATCGTCAGCGTGATCGGCGTCTCGTCAGAGGTTCGCGCCGCCTGCGAACGCTATCCGACCGTCGGGGAAGAGTTTGCGGCGTCTGATTTCGTGTTCATCGGCCGTGTGACCTCGGGGCGGATGGACTGGTCGACGACCGAACCCGGCGAGTTCAGTGGCGTCGAGTACGTCGTTCAACCCCTCAAGACCTTCAAGGGGGAGCCGCCGACCGAGATTCTGCTCTACAGCGAAAACAGTAGCGGTCGCTTCCCGATGATGGTGGCGGGTTGGTATCTGCTGTTCGTGGGTCCGGCATATGAAATGGGCTTCGCGGAGGAAACACGGCGCGAGCGTGCGGTCAGCGTATGTGGGCATTCCTTTCCTCTGCTGACCGTCCCGATGGCCTTTGAGCCATTCCCTACCGAGCTGACCTTCGGCCAGGCCATGTCGTTGGCGCCTGCTCCCGACTGATTGGCCAGAACCCCGCGGTTGGGTAGGCTGCTCCGTTCGGACGATGGCGTTATTCCTGACTTCGGCGGGATCAGACATCCCGTTGAGACCTCTTGGAGAAGACCTGATGCGTATGCTGGTTCTCGCCGTCTCGGGCGCCATCCTCGCGGGCTGCGCGACTGCCTCCTACAGCGACGACGCAGTCGCCCGGTTCGTCGAGCGGGGCGAGATGTGCGAGCACTGGATGGGCGAGGAGCCGTATGACGCGGAGCGGCGGGCGGAGATCGAGCGCAATCTGCGGGAGCTTCGATGCACCACCGTCCGCCGCGACGGCGAGGCTCTGAAACTCAGCCGCAAGGACCGGCCGGAGGACATCCGCCGAATAGATCAGGTGCTGGAAGGCTTCTGAGGCGCCCGGAGGCCCCGCCATGATCACCCGCCGCGCCGCCCTCGCCGCTTCAGCCGCCGCCTTCGCCATCGGCGGCGCCGCCACCGCTCGCCCCGCGCCGCCCGCCGGCTTTGCGCGACGTGAAGGCATGGCGTTGACCCTCGACGGGCGGCCCTACCGGTTCGTGGGCGCCAACCTCTGGTACGCGGCATGGATCGGCGGGCAACCGCGGCTGGGACGGGAGCTGGACCGGCTCGCCGGCCTTGGCGTGACCAATCTGCGCATCGCCGCCTCGGCCGAGCAGTCGCCGCTGAAGAACTCCGTCCGCCCCGCCTTCCGCGACGAGACCGGCGCATATGACGAGCGGCTGCTCACCGGCCTCGACCATGCGGTTGCCGAGATCGGGCGGCGCGGCATGAAGTCGGTGCTCTACCTGACCAATTTCTGGGAGTGGTCAGGCGGGATGGCGACTTACCTGCTGTGGACCAACGGCGGCCGCTACATCGACATGAACGACCCGGCCCATCCGTGGCCGGAATTTCCGGACTTCGTCGCGGGCTTCTACGGCAGCGAGGCGGCCATCGCCCTGTATCACGACCATGTCCGGCGCATCATCGGGCGGGTGAACAGCGTGACCGGCGTGGCCTATGCCGACGACCCGGCGATCATGGGATGGCAACTGGCCAACGAACCCCGTCCCGGCGGCAGCGACGCGGTCGGCGACCGGACGCTGGCGGACTTCCACGGCTGGATCGGCTCAACCGCGAAACTGATCCGCTCGCTGGCGCCGCACCAGCTGATTTCGACCGGCGGCGAGGGATTGAAGGGCTCGCTGGAGCGCGAGGCCCTGGTCGTCTCCTCACAGGCGTTCGACGAGATCGACTACACGACCGCCCACGTCTGGCCTGGCAACTGGGGCTGGCTGAACCGGACCGACATGGCCGGCACCCACGCGCGGGCGATGGAGCAGTCGGCGGACTATGTGGCCCGCCACGTCGAACTGGCGCGGCGTCTCGGCAAGCCGCTGGTGGTCGAGGAGTTCGGCTATCCCCGCGACGGCGACCGCTATGGCGGGGACGTGCCGACGACGATGCGGGACGCCTTCTACACCATGGTGCACGGCGCTGTGCTGGCGAGCGCGCGCGAAGGCGGGCCACTGGCGGGATCGAACTTCTGGGCCTGGAACGGAGAAGGCCGGGCGGCGCATCCGGATGCCCGCTTCCGTATCGGCGACGACGCCTTCCTCGGCGATCCGCCACATGAGCCGCAGGGATGGTACGGGGTGTTCGACAGCGACGCCTCTACGCTGGAACGGATCCGCGCCCACGCCGCCGAACTGGCGCGGGTCTGAGCGGAGGCGCGGCGGGCCCGAAAGCCCGCCGCCGCCGGTCTTACATTCGCACCGAGGTGGCGCGGTGATTGGCCTCGGCATGGGGTTCGCCGATGCGGAAGGCCTTCATCAGCGGCATGATCTGCAACAGGGCCGACAGGCCGACGAGGACATAGATCAGACGCGACAGGGCCGAGCCGTCGCCGAAGATCGCCGCCACCAGATCGAACTCGAAGGCGCCGACCAGGCCCCAGTTGATGCCGCCGACGATCAGCAGGATGAGAGTGAGAAGATTGAGCGCTTTCATGGATACCTCCTTGGTGTCCGGTAAAGCGGCGGCCATGGCCTGATGTTCCCGACCTTGCGTTGAAAAGCCGAGTAGTTTTCGCAGGTTAGCTTGGCCGTTTCTTCTTCGGGGCTGCTTTGTGGGGGGTCGGTCGCCGGGCCAGACTCTCCCACGCCGCCACCCCGACCAGCACCGCCGTCGCCGACGCGGCCAGCCCCGCCGGCGTCAGCCACGGCACGGCGAAGATGAGCGCCGCCAGAGCCGCCACTCCGGCCAGCCGCGACGGCGACCAGACGCCGAAGCTCGCCAGCTTGAACGTCAGCGCCCCGATCAGAAACAGCATGGGGCCGCCGATCAGGGCCATGGCTGCGGGAAACTCGATGGGGCCGCCCGGGTGGCTGAGCGACAGCTCGTCCCCGACCGCCGTGCCGATGACCCCGGCCACCACGAGGATCGGCGCATAGGTGTAGGCGCGGCGGGCGACGCGGCCGGAATCGTCGGACTGCTCGATGGCGTCCGACGCCGCCTGATGCGCCCGGGCGAAATAGATCCACCACATGGCCAGTGTGCCGATGAAGGCCGCGGCGAAGGCGCCGACTACGGGCGCGGTCCAGTTCAGGCCGGCGAAGGTCGCGCCCATCACCAGCACCGACTCGCCCAGACAGATGATGACGAACAGGCCGACGCGCTCGGCGAGATGCTCGCCCTGCACCTCCCACTCGCTGGTGTGCGAGCGGCCCAGTCCGGGCACCCAGAAATAGCAGGCGGGCCCGGCGAACTCGAGCGCGACCGCCACCAGCCAGACGGCGAGCCGAGCCCCGTCCTGAAGCACTCCGCCCACGATCCAGAGCAGGCCCCCGGCCGCGGCCCAGACCGTGATCCGACGGAAGTTCGCGTGCATCGATTTGTCGTGCCGCACGGCCCGAAGGGTGAAGAGCCCCCGGCCGACCTGAAGCGCCGCGAAGGCGCAGGCGAACACCAGTCCCTTCTCGCCGAAGGCCTCGGGCAGGGAGGTCGACATGACCAGACCAGCCGCCATCAGGGCGAACAGCAGCAGCCGGACGTGCGGGTGTTCTGGGTCCAGCCAGTTGGTGATCCAGCTGGTGTCGATCCACGCCCACCACAGGGCGCACAGCATGATCGCGCCCTGCAGCGCGCCCATCCACGTCAGGTGCTCGAGCAGGGTGTGCGAAATCTGGGTGACAGCGAAGACGAAGACGAGGTCGAAGAACAGCTCGATGAAGCCGACCTTCGCGGGCTGCCCTCCCTTTTCGCGCAGCAGACTGCCGGCCATTCGCTCCAACCCTTCGTTAAGCCCGTTGGCCGACCCTGCACGGGTGCGCGAATCCCGTCCAGACGCGGTGCTGATCGAAACCGCTCCCAGTCTCTGGGAGCGGGCGATCTGCGTCGTCATCATCGCCATGATGACCGGCGCCCTGATCGGGCCGGTGTTCGCCCCGCTGCAGGAAGAGACGCCGGTGCTGCGTCTGGTGTGGCTGCCGGCCTATGCGGCGATCTTCGGCATGGCCCTGTTCCGCATCGACCGGCTCTGGCGCGCCTGGCCCGCGGCGATCGCGTTGGTGATGCTGGTCGGACTGGCCTTCGCGTCGCGCTATTGGTCGATCGACTTCGCCACCACCAGCCGGCGGGTCATCGCCCTCGCCATCAGCGGGGTCTTCGCCCTCTATCTGGGCGCGGTATTCAGAGGGCCGCATCTGCCGCGCCTGCTGATGCACGCGGCGCTGCTGATGGCCGTCGGCAGCCTGATCATGGTCTTCGCCTTCCCCTCCATCGGCGTGCACCAGTACGACAATGCCGGCCTCTGGCGCGGGCTCTGGTACGAGAAGAACCAGATGGGGGCGGTGATGGTGATCGGCGCTACGGCCTCCGCCGCCTGCCTCGCCTCGCCGGACCCGCGCCGGCTGTTGCCCGCCATCGCCCTTGTGCTGGCGAGCGGGCTGGTGCTGGCCACCCAGTCGAAGACATCGCTGCTGTGCCTGATGGTCGGCCTCTCGATGATCGGAGGCTTCTGGTCGCTCAAGCGTGGCGGCGCCGCGTTCAGCGTCGTCGCCATCTGGGTCGCCGTGGTCGTGGCCGGGGGCGGACTGTGGCTCTGGGACACCCATTCGGTCGCGGTGCTCGAGGCGCTGGGCAAGGATCCCTCGCTGACCGGCCGCACCGAGATCTGGGACAGTCTGATGCGCAAGGTCGCCGATCGGCCGTGGACCGGCTACGGCTACGGCGCCTTCTGGGGACGGATCGGGGAGTCCGTGCCCGCCGACTGGGTCCGCAAGGAGACCGGCTGGATCGTGCCCAGCGCGCACAACGGCTGGATCGACCTGCTGGTGCAGCTGGGTTGGCCCGGCGCGGTGCTGGTCGGGGTGCTGATGGCGGCCACCGCCGCGGTCACGGTGCTGCGGTCCATGGGCCAGGGCATGCGCGAGGGCTGGTGGGCGCTGGGCTTTCTGGGCGCCTTCTTCGTGCTGAGCCTGTCGGAGTCGATCCTGCTGGCGCACCAGGGCCTGCCGTGGGTGCTGTTCCTCGCCGTGCTGACGCGCGCCATCCTGCCGGCGCCAAGCACCGCCGCCGTTCCGCTTGTGGAGAAGCGCGGCCGGGCCTACCAGACCGGTCCCCGAATCGCAGCACAGTATCGGTATGGGTCCCAACGCCGCGCCTTCCCTGTTCGATGACATCCCCGAGCCGCAAGGCCCGGCAGCGACGCCTGCCGCGATACCGACAGCCGATCCGGCGCTGACGCCACAGGCCGCCGCGCCCCGACCTGCACTCACGCCCGAACCGGCGCCTGCGCCGGTGGCCAGGCCGGCTGACGTCCCCTCCTCCGCCCCGCTGGCGGCGGCGACCGGCTACTCCGCCTCCTCGATCGAGGTGCTGGAGGGGCTGGAGCCCGTCCGCAAACGCCCCGGCATGTATATCGGCGGCACGGACGAGCGAGCGCTGCACCACCTGTTCGCGGAAGTCCTCGACAACGCCATGGACGAGGCCGTGGCCCGCCATGCGAAGCAAATCCGCGTGGATCTGGACGCCGACGGCTTCCTGTCGGTCTTCGACGACGGTCGCGGCATCCCCGTCGACCCGCACCCGAAACACCCGGGCAAGTCGGCGCTCGAAGTCGTCATGACCGTGCTGCACTCGGGCGGGAAATTCTCGGGCAAGGCCTATGAGACCTCCGGCGGTCTGCACGGCGTCGGCGTGTCCGTCGTCAACGCCCTGTCTGACCGGCTGGACGTCACGGTGTGGCGGGACGGCTTCGAGTGGAAGCAGTCCTTCTCCAAGGGCCATGTGCTGGGGCCGATCCAGCAGGTCCAGCCGTCGAAGAAGCGCGGCACCCTGATCCGCTTCCACCCGGACGAGGAAATCTTCGGCGTCGGCGCGGCCTTCAAGCCCGCGCGGCTGTTCCGCATGGCGCGCTCCAAGGCCTATCTGTTCCGCGGCGTCGAGATCAAATGGACCTGCGCCCAGGAGCGCATCACCGACGCCACCCCGACCAGCGCCACCCTGCACTTCCCCGGCGGCCTCGCGGACGCGTTGACCGAGCGGATCGGCGAGCTGGAAACGGTCACCCCCGCCTTCGCCGGACGCGTCGAGCGCAAGGGTGAGGCCGGCGCGGTCGAATGGGCGGTGAGCTGGTCGCCGATCGGCTTCGGGGAGGCGGACGGCTTCGTCAGCTCCTATTGCAACACGGTTTCGACCCCCGACGGCGGCACCCACGAGGCGGGCTTCCGCGCCGCGCTGGTCAAGGGCCTCAAGGCCTATGGTGAGCTGACCAATGAGAAGCGCGCCGGGCTGATCACCGCCGAGGACGTCATCGCCAACGCCGGGGCCATGATCTCGGTCTTCATCCGCAACCCGGAGTTCCAGGGCCAGACCAAGGACCGCCTGTCTTCGCCAGAGGGCGCGCGGCTGGTCGAACAGCTGATGCGCGATCCGCTGGATCACTGGCTGACCGAGAGCCCCAAACAGGCCAACACCCTTTTGGGCTTCGTCATCGAACGCGCCGAGGACCGTCTGAAGCGGCGCAAGGACAAGGAAGTCCAGCGCGCGGCCGCCACGCGGAAGCTCCGCCTGCCGGGCAAGTTGTCGGACTGCTCGCGCCAGTCCGCCGAGGGCACCGAACTGTTTATCGTCGAGGGCGACTCGGCCGGCGGTTCGGCCAAACAGGCGCGCGACCGCACGACCCAGGCCATCCTGCCCCTGCGCGGCAAGATCCTGAACGTGGCCTCGGCCACGGCGGACAAGCTGCGGGCGAACGTCGAACTGTCGGACCTTGCGCTGGCGCTGGGCGTCCAGCCGGGCAGCCGGTTCAACATCGAAGACCTGCGCTACGAGCGCATTGTCATCATGACCGACGCCGACGTGGACGGAGCCCATATCGCGGCGTTGCTGATCACCTTCTTCTATCGCGCGATGCCCGAGACGATCCGTCAGGGGCGGTTGTTCATGGCCCTGCCGCCGCTCTACCGGATTTCGGCGGGCCCGCTGTCGGAGTATGCCCGCGACGACGCCCACCGCGACGAGCTTCTGGCCACGGTGTTCAAGGGCAAGAAGGTCGAGATTGGGCGGTTCAAGGGTCTCGGCGAGATGATGGCCTCCCAGCTCAAGGAGACAACCATGGACCCGAAGAAGCGCACCCTCGCGAGGGTTACGGTGCCAGCTTCGGAAGACGAGATCGAAGACCTCGTCGAGCGGCTGATGGGCAAGAAGGCCGAGGAACGCTACCGCTTCATCCAGGACAACGCCCGCTTCGTGGTGGATGAGCTGGACGTGTGATGTCAGGATGGCTCCCGTAACAAGGGAGTCCATCCATGCGCCGCAGTCTCGCCCTGGCCTTCGCCCTGCTGGGCCTCGCCACGGCACCCGCCCTCGCCCAGTCCGCGCCCGATCCGGTTCCGATCGAGGAATGGTCGCTGGAGAAGGTCGGCGCCATGGGGCAGGCAATCTACCAGCAGGATGTGGCCGCCTGGGTCGCGACCGACGCCTTGCTGGCCCATCTCGCCGGCGCCCCGCCGCCGCCGGGAACCTCAGGCTGGATCGTCGTCGATGAGGGCGAAACCCAGCGGGTGCGTTTCGTCAGGCAGGACCAGGGGTCTCTGAAATCCGCCTTCGATGTGCTGGTGCGCGAGGGCCGGGCCGGCCCGGTCGAGGTGGTGGCCGACGGCGCCCTTTCGGCGCAGGAGAAGGCCAGCTTCCTCGCCCGCCAGACCGCCATCGCCAACATTGGCCGGCTCCGCTGTTCGCAGAGCTTCAACACAGTCGTGCTGGATGATTCGGACAGCGATGGGTGGCTTGTCTGGCTTCTGACCGCGACCACCGACGCGGACATCATACCGATGGGCGGCCACTACCGCTTCCGGATCAGCGCTGATGGCTCGACGGTGCTGCGGCGGGACATGCTGAGCAACGGCTGCCTGAACATGCCGCGCCAGCCGACGGACGACCAGGGCCAGCCCGTCGCTCTCGCCGTCTCGCAGATCGTGTCGCAAGGCCCCGTCGAGACGCACGTCTTCCTGTCGCTGCAGAACCGGATGCCGATCTATGTGATCGCCGGGGACCGTATTTTCGAGGTCAACGGTCCGCAGATCGGCAAGGTCGACCCCTAGCCGCGGTTCGGCCTCAGCAGGTCGTCGATGCGCCGTAGCGGCCGGGGATAGCGTGGGCGCGGCCCTCGCCCAGCAGATGCAGGGTGATCAGCCGGTCGTATTCGCAGTCCGGCATATCCGGCGCGTCGGTGTAGCCGAGCGCGCGGGCGATCAGCGGCACGGTGTTGCTGTGGCCGACGATGAGGATGACCGCGTCGTCCGGCGCCGCCTCGACCCTCGCCAGAATGGCCGCGAGGTGCGCCTGAACGCCGCCGTCCAGCGCGATGGCCTCGGAGATCACGGAATTGGCCTCCGCCGTCGGCGCGGCCGTCAGTCGGGTGCGCTGTAGCGGGCTGGTCAGGATGATGCTGGGATGGTCGTCGGCCAGTTCGGCGGACAGCGCCCGCGCCCTCGCCTGCCCGGCTTCGGACAGCACCGGATCGGCGCTGGCGTCGGCCTTTTCGGCATGGCGGACGATGATGACCGTCTGGGCCAGCGCCGAAGTGGCGCTCAGGAGGGTGATCGCGGCGGCGAGCAGAAGGCGTTTCATGGACGGTCCCCGTTTCCGGCCAGACTGACCGGGCGCGCGGCGTCTGTCGAGGTCAGTGTTCGGCCCACTCGCCCCGCGGCTCGACAAAGGCGCGTTCGCCGCTGACGTCGGCGTAGGTCATGCACAGGTCCTCGAACACCCGGCCCCACGAGAACCGCTCGACGGCCTTGACCCGGGCGGCGGCCCCGATGGCCTCGATGTCGCGGGCGAACAGCGCCTCGACGGCCGCCGCGTAGTGGACGGGATCGGCGCTCTTCGCCAACTGGCCGACGCTGTCGTCGACCGTCTCTTTGACCCCGCCGGCGTTGACCCCGACCACCGGGCGGCCACAGGCCATGGCCTCCAGCACGATCAGGCCGAACGGCTCCTTGTCGTTGGCGTGCACGAAGGCATCGCAGGAGGCGATGATCCGGGCGACAGCCTTGGGATTGGCCTCATAGGGCAGCGAGATGACGCGGTCCTCGGCCGGCAGGCCGGCCCCGGCGCCGACCAGCACCAGGTGATACGGCTCGCCGAGCCGCTGCACCGCCTCGATCAGCACATCGATGTTCTTCTCGCGCGCCGGACGGCCGGCGAAGCACAGCAGGCGGGCCGAGGCGGGCAGACCCAGCTTCTTCAGCAGCCAGTCGCGATCTCGGCGGTCCGGGCGGAACGTATCCACCTCGACGCCCAGCGGCTGGATGACGATGTCCTTGATCCCGGCCTCTTCCAGCCGGCGGGCGATGTAGCGGCTGGGCGAGACGACGCGGTCGAACTGGCCGAACAGCCGGGCCCAGCGCTTCTCGACCGGCTTCTTGGCCCATTCGCCGAAGTGCAGCGCGGCGAGGCCGGCGGGATCGGAGTGGCAGAAGCCGACCACCGGGCAGCCGGCCCGCTGCCCGGCCTCGAGGGCCCCCTGCCCCGGCGTATAGGGATCGCCAGCCTCGATCACCGACGGGTTCAGCGAGGCGACCCACGCGCCCCAGCGTCTCACGGAGGTGGGCCAGCGGTAGCCGTCGCCGAACGGAAGCTTGGTCGCGTGCAGCTGGACGATGCCGTCGTCGCCCGCCTTGTGGTGCTGACCCGGCACGACCAGCGAATGGGCCACGCCCGGCCGGTTGGCCTCCAGCCAGGATTTCTTGGACAGCAGGTAGCGCTTCACCCCGCCCGAACGCGGCGCATAGAGCATGGTGGTGTCGACCAGCCGGGGCCGACCATCCTCGCCCGCCGCCTTGGTGGCACGGAGAGTCTCGGAAACTTCCTCGTCCCAGCCCGGGATGAGGCGCAGTTCGCCCTCCTGAACCTCGAGACCCGCCAGGTTCATCAGTTCCTTCTCCGCTGCGCTGATCCCGAGAGGGCCAACGCGCTTGACCCGCTTCTGGATGCGGCGGGCCTTGCGGACCTTGGACATATGCGACTTCACCATCCGCGCGCCGTAGCGCTCGCGACGGCGAAGCTCAAGCTTCATCCTTGGGTTCGTCAGCCGGCGGAGGGTCTTCCTGCGGCGTCACCCCGCGCCGGGCGAGCGCCTCGCGCAGCAGGATCTCCACCTGGGCATTGACCGAGCGCAGTTCGGCGGCGGCCAATCGCTCGACCGCCGCCATCACCCCGGACGAGGCGCGCATCAGGAACGGCTTCCTGGAGCGCGCCATGTCAGCCGTACAGCGTCCCGGTGTTGACGACCGGCTGCGCCTCGCGGTCGGCGCACAGCACGACCAGCAGGTTCGAGACCATGGCCGCCTTCCGGTCCTCGTCCAGTTCCACGACGCCGCGCTCGTTGAGATCGGCCAGAGCGTTCTCGACCATGCCGACGGCGCCGCGCACGATCAGCCTGCGCGCCGACAGGACCGCCTCCGCCTGCTGACGCTTCAGCATCGCGCCGGCGATCTCCGGCGCATACGCCAGGTGCGCCAGACGGGCCTCGTCCACGGCCACCCCGGCGACGCTGACCCGGCCGACCAGTTCGTCGCGCAGGCGGCCCGCCACGTCCTCGGCGTCGGCGCGCAGGGTCAGTTCCGGCACGTCGGTTTCGTCCCCGTGGTCGTAGGCGTAGTGCGAGGCGATGTCGCGCAGGGCCGTGTCGACCTGGATGTTCACGAAAGCCTGATAGTCGTCGACATCGAACAGGGCCTGCGCCGAATCCTGTACGCGCCAGACCACATTGGCCGCGATCTCGATCGGGCTGCCGCGCTTGTCGTTCACCTTCAGCTTGTCGCTGGTCAGATTGCGGACGCGCAGGCTGATCTTCTTGCGGGTGTACCAGGGCAGAACCCAGCGCAGACCGGTCTTGCGGTCGGTGCCGCGGTAGTCGCCGAACAGCATAATCGCCATGCCCTCGTTGGGCTGCAGCGAATACAGGCCGCAGACCAGCAGCAGACCGATCACCGCCGTGACGATGCCCGCAACAACGAGAATGGCGTTGTCGGGATCCTGCGCCACCGTCACCGGTCCCCCGACGATAAGCAGAAGGCCGAGCAGCAGCATAAGCAGGCCGTTGGGGGTCGCCGCCGGGCGCTCGGTGGATTTCGAATGGGTCGTGGTCATCAGTCCCTCCAGAGTCGATATGAAAGTGATATCACTCTGCTTTCAAACTTGGCAATAGCCGCGCTTGCCATCATCGGCGGAGGGACGCGTTCGGCCTTGCATTCGCCTCAAATTCGAGAAACTTGAGGCAGGCTGGCGTGGTCCCTGTTAGAGGATCGCCGGCGTCTCTGTGCGTGTCGTCCACTGGGGTTTCTCCGAATGCGTATTATGCTTGCGACCGCGGTGGCGATCGCTCCCCTGATGGCGGCTTCCGGCGCCATGGCCGAGGTCGTCATATCGACGGCCCGCACAACGCCGATCACGACGGCCAATGCGACGGGCAGCGGCCCTGACAGCATCCGGATGACCTCGACGGGGTCGATTACGGTGAACAGCGGCGCCGCCGTGACGGTGAACTCCAGCCACAACTTCACCATGGAAGGCGGCGGAATCACCATCGATAACGGCGCGGCGGGCTCGACCGGCGTCCTGATCGAAGGCGGCAACACCGCCAACATCAGCATCCTCGGAACGATCGCGCTGCTGGATGACATCAACACCGAGACGGACACCGACACGGACAACGACGGCGACGACGACGGCCCGTTCGCTCACGGTTCGGACCACTACGGCGTCCGCCTGACCGGCGTGGCGCCCTTGGTCGGCAACATCAACGTCGGCAGCGGCGCCCAGATCGGCGTCGACGGCAACAGCTCCTACGGCATTCTGCTGGAGGCTCCGCTCACCGGTAATTTCGATATGTTCGGCGCCGTCACCGTCACGGGTGACAACAGCTATGGCGTCCGGGTGCTGGGTGACATCAGCGGCGACGTGCAGACGGGCGGGAGCATCACGGCCCGTGGCGCCGGCTCGGCCGCCCTGTCCGTCGAGGGCGACGTCGGCGGCGCGATGGTGATCCATTCCAATATCGCAGCCACCGGCTACCGCTACACTACCCGTCCGGCCGACCGGCCTGAAGGCTTCGTGGAAACGAGCCAGAACGACGAAGGCATCCTGTTCCTCGATGAACTCGACCCCGACGATCTGCTTCAGGGCGGACCGGGCGTCAGCATTCAGGGCAACATCGCCGGCGGCCTCGTGCTCGACCGTGGCCCCAGCTACTCAGGCCTAGGCATCGAGGGCGACGATGACGCCGACGGCGTCAAGAACGGCGACGAGGACGACGACGGCGACGGAACGCCCAACCGCACGGATACGGACCGCGACGGGGACGGCATCACGGACACCATCGAAACCACGGCGGCGGTCAACGTCTACGGATCGGCGCCGGCCATTGAAATCGGCTCGGCGACCCAGTCCATCACCCTTGGTAATGTGGGCACGGGCCTGAACGCCTACGGCTTCATCAACCGCGGCAACGTCACGGCCCAAGGCGTCTATGACGGCGTTGCGGCCAACGGGCTCGTCATCGGCGGCAATGCCGGACAGACGGTCGATCTCAGCGGCGGTATCCGCAACGAGGGCACCATCGTCGCCCTGTCGTTCGATGCAGACTCGACGGCCATCCGCATCGGCGACGGCACGACAGCCCCGAGCATCGTGAACACCAGCGCCATCACGGCCGGTTCGAACAGCGACCAGGCGACGACGACCACGGCGATCCAGATCGACGCCGGCGCGACGGTCAACAGCTTCGTCAACAGCGGCACGATCCTGGCCAGCACCGGCGGCGGGACGGCTGACACCTTCGGCATCCGGGACCTCAGCGGAACGCTGACCTCTGTCACCAACACCCGTTCGATCCAGGCGACGGTGAACGCCAACGCCGACAACGATCCGATCACCGGTGTCGCCACCGCCATCGATGTCAGCGCCAACACCACCGGCTTCACCCTGATCCAACAGGGCGTCGCGGCCACGCCGACGACCTCGAACCCCGACACGGACGGCGACGGCGTGCCCGACAACAACGAGCCGAACCTTGTCGGCGGGGTCAATCTGGGCAGCGGCGCCGACACCCTGGACATTCGCAACGGCTTCGTCCTCGGCGACATCTCCTTCGGCGCCGGCGCTGACACCCTGCTGATCTCGGGCGGCGCGATCGTGCGCGGCGCCCTCTCTGACGCCGACGGCGCCCTCGACATCAACGTCTCCAACGGCACGCTGGAGGGACGGCAGACCACCGCCGTAAACCTCACCAGCCTCAACGTCGGGGCGCAGGGCGACCTGATTATTACCGTCGACCCGGTCAACAACAGCTCGGGCGCCTTCAACGTCTCGGGCACGGCCACCCTGGCCGACGGCGCCGGTCTCGGTGTCCGCTTCACCTCGCTGCTGGACGCCCCCGACCGGTTCACCCTCATCGACGCCGGCACCCTGAACTACGGCGCCATCGACCTGAGCTCGATCGAGGCGAATTCTCCCTATCTGTACGTGGTGCAGGTTGGGGCCGATGTGCCGGCCGGACAGGTGTTCGCCGACGTTCGTCGCCGGACGGCCGAAGAAGCCGACCTGATCCCGGTCGAGGCCCAGCTGTTCGACTCCTTCTACGGCGCCATCGGCGCCGCCGACGCCGAGGACATCCGCAACGCCTTCCTGCGACAGACCAACCGCGACGACTTCCTGAACCTGTACGAGCAACTGCTGCCCGATCACTCCGGCGGTCCGCTGCTGTCGCTCGCGTCAGGCGTCGACGCCGTCACCCGCGCCCTCACCGGCCGCAACGCCGCGGCGGCGCCGGGCGAGACCAGCGCCTGGGTCCAGGAGATCAATTTCTACGCCGACAAGGACAAGACCGACACCTACGGCTTCCGCTCCGAGGGCTTCGGCGTCGCCGGCGGCATCGAGCGTGGCACGGGTCTCGGCAATGTCGGCATCTCGGCCGCCTTCACGTCTTCGGATCTCGAGGATCCGGAGTCCGAGGCCGAAGAGGTCCTGTCCGCCAGCCTGCTGGAGCTCGGCCTCTACTGGCGCGCCCAGGGCCAGTACTGGACGACCTGGGCCCGAGCCGCGGCCGGTTACGCCTCCTTCACGTCCGAGCGCCGCTTCGTCGGCGCCGGCCTGAACCTGTCGAACGAGTCCGACTGGAACGGCTTCACCCTGACGGCGGCCGGCGGCGTCTCCTACGAGCGCAACTTCGGCCGGTTCACCGTCCGGCCCGAGGCCTACGTCGAATACTTCGGCCTGAACGAGGACGGCCACCTTGAAGAAGGCGGCGGCGACGGCTTCGATCTAGAGATCGACGACCGCGAGGGCCACATGTTCTCGGCCACGGCCGCGATCAACCTCGGCATGAAGATGGGCCAGAACGACTGGCTGCGTCCGGAAATCCGGCTCGGCTGGCGCCAGAACATCTCGGTCGATCCGGGCGAAACCATCGCCCGCTTCCGCTCGGGCGGCGGCGACTTCACCCTGACGCCCGACACCATCGAGGGCGGCGGTCCGATCATCGGCTTCCGTCTGAACGTCGGCAACGAACTGGGCATGCTGTCGGTCAGCGCGGACGCCGAAATGATCGACGACTATGTCCGCTACATGCTGTTCCTGCGGGCCAGCTTCCGGTTCTAGGACACGGTCGCCCTCTGGACGCTGGCCGCCACGCGCGGCGAGCATCAGGGCAGAAGGACGGGCGGCTAGCTCAGCTGGTCAGAGCACCTCGTTTACACCGAGGGGGTCGGGGGTTCGAACCCCTCGCCGCCCACCACTCCTGTCCGGCCGCACGGCCGGTCAGGCGGCGTTCACCATTGCTCCGTCACGATGCGGCGTCGGGAGAGATTCGATGATGACCACGTTCAAGCGCACCGCCGCCCTGGCCGCCGTTCTCGGCGGCGCCCTGATGCTGCAGGGCTGTCTGGTCGGGGCCGTCGTGGGGACGGCAGGCGCTGTCGTCGGCGGCACGGTCAAGGCTACCGGCGCGGTCGTGGGCGCGGGCGTCGACGCCGTGACCACCTCCGACGAGGAGACCCGGGCCAAGCGCGAACGCGAGCAGCGCGAATACGAGCGCGAGCAACGCCGCTGCGAACAGCGGCAACGGCAGGGCCGCGACTGCTAGAGCGGGTTTTCCAATGGTCGAACTGATCGCGGATTCCTGACCGAAATGGCCACGAACGGGTCGCCGGCTACAGCGTAAGCACGCAGCGCTCGTGGATCGTCGGGCGAGCCACCGCGATACGGCACAGGCCCGGCCATTCGGGTTTCAGCCGGTCCGCGAACCACAGACACAGATGCTCCAGCGTCGGCAGCTCCAGTCCCGGCTTGTCGTTGAGCAGGCCGTGATCCAGTTCCTCGGCCGCCGTCTTCAGGGCCCGGTCCAGGGCGCCCAGATCCGCGACCCAGCCGTGGCCGTCCAGCGCCTCGCCGCGCACCGTCGCCTCGACCGAGAAGGAGTGGCCGTGCATGCGCCGGTACGGGCTGCCGTCGGGTTCGTTCGGGAAGTGATGGGCAGCGTCGAAGGTGGCCGCCTTGGTGATCTCGAAAACGCTCATCTTACGCCGATGTATTTGTGGGTCTGTACGCTGAGCCGCCATTTGGGGTGGGTCAGGCAATAGTCGATGGCCGCCGCCGTATTCGCCGCCTGATCCGGCCCGTCCATGGGCTGGAGCCAGAAGCGCTCGAAGGCGAGGTGTTCGAACCGGTCGGGCATGGCCTTGTCCTGGGGAAAGACCAGCTTCAGTTCCTGCCCGGCGGTCTGGAGTACCGGGGCGTCCGCCTTGGGACTGATGCAGATCCAGTCGATCCCGTCGGGCGCCGCCAGCGTACCGTTGGATTCGATCGCGATCTCGAAGCCTCGCGCATGCAGGGCCTCGATCAGGGCCGCGTCCAGCTGCAGCAGGGGTTCGCCGCCGGTGCAGATGACCAGTTTCGGGTCCCCTGCCCGCCCCCGCCACATCGCGGCGACATGATCGGCCAGGGCGTCCGCCGTCACGAACTTGCCGCCGCCGTCACCGTCGACGCCGACGAAATCCGTATCGCAGAAGGTGCAGACGGCGGTGGCGCGGTCGCGCTCCAGCCCATTCCACAGATTGCAGCCGGCGAAGCGCAGGAAGACGGCCGGGCGCCCCGCCTGTCCGCCCTCGCCCTGCACCGTCAGGAACACTTCCTTCGCAGAATAGGTCATGGCCGCGCTGCCCATTCGGCATGGCCGACAGCCCGCAGCTCGCACGCCGGGCAGTCGCCGCAGCCATAGCCCCAGGCCTGACGGTGCTCACGGTCGCCGCGGTAGCAGGTGTGCGACGCCTCGACGATCAGGTCCGTCAGCGGCTGGCCGCCCAGTTCATGCGCCAGCGCCCAGGTGTTCGCCTTGGTCAGGGCCATCAGCGGCGTCTCGATGACGACGGGCTTGTCCAGCCCGAGGCTCAGCACCACTTCCATGGCGTCAATGGTGTCGCGCCGGCAGTCGGGATAGCCGGAATAGTCGGTCTCGCACATTCCGCCGACCAGAACTTCCACTCCCCGCCGGTCGGCCAAGGCCGCTGCGCAGGTCAGGAAGACAAGGTTGCGGCCCGGCACGAACGTTGTCGGCAGGCCCCGCGCGTCCATCTCGATCGCGCGATCAGCCGTCAGCGCGCTCTCCGCGATCCGGCCATACCCGGTCAGGTCGACGATGTGGTCCGGGCCCAACCGGTCGGCGACGCCGGGCATGACGCCGGCCATGCCCTCACGCACCGCCAGCCGCGCCTCCATCTCGACCGCGTGGCGCTGCCCGTAGTCGAAGCCCACCGTCTCGACCCGCCCGAAACGCGTCAGCGCCCATGCCAGGCAGGTGGCGCTGTCCTGCCCGCCCGAGAACAGGACAAGCGCTGAGTTTGCAGGATTTTGCAGTGAATCGGGCATGACAAACCTGCGGTCGGCCGGTCGGCCGCGCGCATGAAAAGGGGTGATAGGGCCGCCCGGAGGCGGGGCGCGCCTTCTACACCAGCGCGGGAGCCTGCGCAAAAAGGGCGCGAAAGCGGCGCCTCGCCCTTAACGCTTCCGCAAACGGTTCCCGCCAATGTGCGAGGGTCGCAGTGGAGTAGCGGTGCGTATGCCGACCATTGAAGTTCTCACCGAGCGCGCCGAGGCGGTCACGCCCCAGACGCTGGGAAGCGAGGTGTTTGCCCGCTTCGAGAGAGAACCTGACACCTTGGTCATCGCCGTCGTGGACGGCCGCCGCCCCGTCGGCCTGATCGAGCGCAACACCTTCCTGCTGAAGATCGCCGGCCCGTTCGGCCACGCCCTGTATGCCCAACGCCCGGTGACCCTGCTCATGGATCCGGAGCCCGCGGTCGTCGAAGCGGGCGTGGCCATCGACACCTTCTGCGACGCTCTGCGCAAGAGCGGACCATCCGCCCTGATGCGCGGCTTCATCGTCACCCGCAGCGGCCTCTACCATGGCGTCGGCACCGCGGTGTCCCTGTTGCAGGCCGTCAACGACAGCCAGCGCCGCCAGAACGCCGAGTTGGCCGCCCAGGCGCGGGAGCTCAGCGACACCCGCACACAAGCGCTGATGTCGGCCCGGGCCAAGAGCCAGTTCCTCGCCATCATGAGCCACGAGCTGCGCACGCCGATGAACGGTGTGCTGGCGGTGGCCGAGCTGCTGCGCCGCCAGCCCCTGAACGCCCAGGCGCACGCTCACGTCACCACGATCGTGGAATCCTCCGAGACCCTGCTCCGCATCCTGCAAGATGCACTCGACCTGTCGCGAGCCGAGGCGGGCGAACTGGAACTGAACGCAGAGCCGACCGCCCTGCGCAGCCTGATGGACGACATCCAAGCCATGTGGGCGCCGCGGGCCTCTCAGGACAACGTAGCCCTGATGATCGGCTACGAGGGCGACACCGAGCTGGCCGCGGTCATCGACGGCGTGCGGCTGAAACAGGTGTTCAACAACCTGATCGGCAACGCCCTGAAATTCGCCCGGAACGGCGTCGTCGAGGCCAGTCTGAAGGCTGTCGCCGCCGGCGACCGCATCATGCTCGAAGCCCGCATCCGCGACGACGGTCCGGGCGTGGACGGCGATCGGGTCGACCAGATCTTCGAGCCGTTCGTTCACGGCTCCGGCCAAGACGGCGCGGGCCTTGGCCTGTCGATCTGCCGCCAGATTATCGACCGCATGGGCGGCCGCATCTGGGCCGAGAACAACCCGGGCCGTGGCGCCACCTTCGCCTTCGATCTGGATGTCGAACGCACCAGCGTCGAGGCCGCGCCGGCGTCGAACGTTCAATCCCTGTCGAACCACGAAATGACGGCGACGCCGCACGTTTTGATCGTGGATGACAACGCCACCAACCGCGTCGTGGCGCAGGCCCTCTGCGAGATGTTCGGCTGCACCTCCGAAACCGCCGAGGATGGCGTGGAAGCGCTGGCGGCCGTGCAGGAGCGCCAGTTCGATCTTGTGCTGATGGACATCAAGATGCCCCGCATGGACGGCGTCCAGGCCACGCAGGCCATCCGCGCCCTGACGGGCCCCGTCAGCGCCATCCCGATCGTCGCCCTGACCGCCAACGCCGATCCCGAAGACGCGAAGAAGTACCTCGCCTCCGGCATGGCTGCGGTGGTCGAGAAGCCGATCAAGCCCGAACGTCTGCGCATGGCCATGAACGCCGCGCTGGACCAGATCGCCGCCACGACCGCGGCGCCGGCCAAGGTCCGCGGCTCGCGCTCCGCCGCCTAGGCGGCCTCGCCGGGTTCCGCAGCCTCCTCGTCCTCGTCATCATAGCCGACAAGCCGCAGCGCCCGCGCCTTCTGACCGTTTAGCTCGCACCAGCGCAACAGCCCTTCCTCGCGGCCGTGGGTGATCCAGACCTCTTCCGGGCGAAGCTCGGTGAAGGTGGTGATCAGTTCGGGCCAGTCGGCGTGATCCGACAGCACCAACGGCAATTCCACGCCCCTCTGCCGCGCTCGGGCGCGCACACCCATCCAGCCTGATGCGAAAGCGAGAACCGGATCGGCGAAGCGCCGGGCCCAGCGGTCCTGGGTGGCGGACGGAGGCGCGATCACCACCTCCCCGCCAAGCGCATTCGGCTTCAGGCCCGTGGCGGGCGACAGCGGACCGAGATCGACTCCCTCCCGCTCGTAGAGTCGGTTCAGCCGCTCGAGCGCTCCGTGAACATAGATCGGCCGCTCCCAGCCAGCCTCGCGCAGGAGACGGATCACCCGCTGCGCCTTGCCCAGCGCATAGGCGCCCACCAGATGCGCCCGCTCCGGGAACTGGCGCAGGGAGTGGACGAGACGGCCGATCTCCTCCGCATCCGGCGGGTGGGTGAACACCGGCAATCCGAACGTCGCCTCCGAAATGAAGACATCGCAGGGCACGGGCTCGAACCGGGAGCAGGTCGGGTCGCGCCGCCGCTTGTAGTCTCCCGAGACGACCATGGTGACGCCCTTCCACCGGATCGCCGCCTGGGCCGAGCCGAGCACATGCCCCGCCGGGACCAGGGTCACCTCGACGCCGTTGTGCGAGGCCGTCTCGCCATAGGCCACGGGCTGCTGTCGGACTGCGAAGTCCTCGCCATAGCGCTCGGCCATGATCGCGAGGGTCTGGGGTGTGGCCAGCACGGCGCCGTGGCCGGACCGGGCGTGATCCGAGTGGCCGTGGGTGATCACCGCCCGGTCGACCGGCTGCACCGGGTCGACGTAGAAGTCGCCCGGCGGGCAGTACAGGCCGGCCAGCGTCGGCCTGAGCAGGTCCTCGAAACGGATCATGAGTCGGATATGGGCCCTCGCAGCGGAAGGTGGAACGCGCGAGACGCGCTTGCGTCCATGGCCGCGGCGGAGCGATAGCAGGGCATGACGTCATCGACCCTCGTTTCGCTGCTGCCTCAGCTGGCCTCCGGCGCGGCGCACACCCACGCGCTGGGCTTCGCCTATGAGGGGCTGGAGGGAGATCGGGTGCGCATTCGCGTCCCGTGGCGCGAGGATCTGGTCGGCGATCCCGACACCGGCGTGCTCGCTGGCGGGCTGGTCACCGCCCTGCTCGATCACGTCGGCGGACTGGCGGTCTGGATCGCCCTGGATCAGTTCGAACCCATCGCCACCCTCGACCTGCGCGTCGACTATATGCGCGCCGCCGAGCCGCGCCGGGCGCTGATCGCCGAGGCCCGCTGCTACCGCCTGACCCACTCCATCGCTTTCGTGCGGGCGTGGGCGTTCGAGGACGGGCCGGATAACCCGGTGGCGGCGGCGCAGGCCACCTATGTGCTCAGCAGCCGCGACAAGCGGGAGGCGTCCAAATGAGCGACCTGCTGGATCGCCTCCCCTATGCCCGCTTCCTCGGACTGACGTCGCAGCAGGATGCCGAGGTCCTCACCGTGAGCATGCCGTTCGCCGACCGGCTGATCGGCAATCCGATGCTGCCGGCCCTGCACGGCGGCGCCACGGCCGCCCTGCTGGAACTCACAGCCGTGGCGCAGGTCGCCCTGTCCTATCCACGCATTCGCCTGCCCCGCCCGATCAACGTCACTGTGGCCTACCTCCGCACTGGCAGGCCCGTGGACGTCCACGCCCGCGCCCGCATCAGCAAGGCGGGGCGGCGTGTCGCCCATGTGCTGGCCGAGGCGTGGCAGGACGACGAGACGCAGCCCGTCGCCTCACTCACGGCGCACTTCTTGGTGTCGGGTTACGATCTCTAGTTGTAGAACGTTGTTATCGGAGTTTTCGTCCGATAGCTGGTGAGTCCTCAACCGGAGGAACACCATGTCCAGACAAGTCATCGGCGAGGCGCTGGCCGTCCGTCTCTACGCCGCCGAGTCGGCTATCGATCGCGCCATGAGCGAAGCGGCCGCGCTGACTGCGGCCCTGCCCGCCGCTCGAGCCGACGCCTATCTGTCTGCGGTTACGGGCCAGCGCGCCTTCATTGGCGCAGCCGCCGCGATCGGAGCCTTGGCGGAAGCCCGCGGGCATCTTGTGCAGACCCACAACACACTCGCCGCCTTGGCCCGCAGCCTCGGGCTGGAAACGCTCGCGGTCGGGCCTGTCGACAAGCCCGGAGATACCCCGCCCATCGGCGGCGGAGTGTGTCCGGAAGGCGACACAGTTCACTCCATGGTGAACAAATCCCTACCGGAATCCGGGGAGCTATGTTAAGGCCTCGTTTACCTGTTCAGTTTGGAGGCTTCTCATGGATAAGGCTCAAGTCATCGCCAGCGTCGCCGGCGATCTGTACGCGACGGAGCAATCCGTTGATGAGGCCATCGCTCGCGCCACGACGCTGGTGCAGTCGATGATCGGCTCGCGCACCGCGCTCAACGTCTCGCCCGTGATGGGCGCCGACGCGCAGGCCAAGGCCATGGAAGCGATCGCCGCCCTCGGCGCCGCGCGTTCGGCCGTCGTGGCGTGCCACGAGGAACTCGCCAAGGACCACCGCCGCATGGGCTGGGGCACCTACGCCGAATTCGGTCAGGACAAGGGTCAGGGCGACCGTCCGAAGACCACCGGCGAGCACCGTCTCCGCGCGGTTTAATTCGAGGTAATGTCGGCGGCCGGTCATTCCCGCGCCGCCCGACTTCAGGCATTGTCGCCCCCATGCTTAGCCGCGTGGGGGCGATTCTGTGCTTGAGACGATCTACTCTCAGATCTTTGCAGCGGTCGCGGTCCTCGTCGTGGCCTTCGCCTTCTTCAAAGGGGACGAGCCGGAACGGATCACAGCGGGTTCCTATGCCCTGATCATCCTCGCCACACTGATGATCCGCGACGGCGGCAGCCTGAGCGTGCCCCGTTGGGGCGTGATGGCCCTGGACATACTTCTGCTGGTCGTCCTGGTGGGTCTGGTCTGGCACAGCCGCCGGGCCTGGCTGGTTTGGGCCTCAGCGTTCCAGGGCCTCATAGTCGCCGGCCATCTGCTCGTTGCGGCCAATCTACGGCCGCCCTCGGACGCCTTCGCCACCGTGAACAATCTGGCCAACTATGGTTTGCTGGTCGCCATGGCCGTCGGGACCTTCTGGGCGTGGCAGGAGCGCCGAGCGGCGACCATGGGCGCCGGATAGCGCTCAAGCCGCGAAAGCCAAGAGGGGGCCAACCTGTGTTCGACACCCTCTATTCCCAGGTCGCCGCGGCCATAGGCGTGATCATCGTCGCCTTCGCCCTGCTCAGGGGCGACGAGACTGAACGGATCGGCGGCAGCGTCTATGCGATCGGCTCTCTCGCCTCGCTGCTGATCCAGAACGACACGGCGCTGTACGGGCCCCAGTGGGGTCTGATGATCGTCGACGCAGGGCTGCTCGCCGCCTATGCGGCCCTTGCATGGAAGAGCCGGCGTTCGTGGCCGGTCTGGGCCGCCGCGCTGCAGTCGCTGATCGTCATGACCCATGTGCTGACGCTCGTGGACCTTCGGCCGCCGATCATGGCCTTCTACGCCGTCATCAACCTGTCCAACTACGGCGTCCTTCTGGCGCTCGCGCTCGGCGTCGCTCACGCCTGGCGAGCAGAGCGGGCGGCGGCCCGCGCCCCCTCCGTCATCCGCTAGGTAGAAATTCCTAGGCCGCTGCTGTAGGGTGGGACGAATCAGTCATTCGGGCCCGCGGACACGATGCCCCTCTCCCACAATCAGCTCTGGAAGGCGATCGACGGCCTCGCACGGCGCGAAGGCATCAGCGCATCGGCCCTGGCCAGGCGCGCCGGGCTGGACGCCACCAGCTTCAATCCATCGAAGCGGTTCGGACCGGGCGATCCCCCGCGGCCGCGTTGGCCCTCGACCGAGAGCCTGACGCGGATTCTGCACGCCACCGGCCTCTCACTGGCGGAATTCGCCAGCCTGGCGAAGGACGCGCCGGAGCGGCCCGTTACGGTGCCGATGCTGGGCATGGCGCAGGCGGGACAGGACGGTTTCTTCGACGATGCGGGCCTGCCGGTCGGCGACTGGGATCAGACCGAGCTTCCACGGCCGAAGGACACATTGCTGAGCCTGCGCGTCACCGGTGATTCCATGGCGCCGGTCTATCGCGAGGGCGACCGCATCATTGTCGACCGCGAGGCCTCGGATGTGCGCAAGGGCGACCGGGTCGTCGTCCGGACGACCGGCGGCGAGACGTTGGCCAAGGAGGTGTCGGGGCTGACGGCCCGGACGGTGACGCTGTCCTCGATCAATCCGGCCTACGAAGCCCGTGTGGTGCCGCGCAAGGAGATCGTCTGGATGGGCCGCATTCTCTGGGTCAGCCAGTAGACCGATCCGCCGGCGGCGATGGCGCAAAAGAAAAGGCCGCCCCTTTCGGAGCGGCCTCGTCGTTGAGTGTGTCGTCCTAGTACGAGCTGACGTAGTGGGCGTTGACCCAGCCGCCGCCGGCGATCTGGACCCACTCGCCTTGCGAGGCCACGACCGAGAAGGGCTGGCCGGCCGACAGGCTGCCGACCTGACGGTAGCTGGTGCCGGGACCCGAGCGGATGCGCAGGTTCGAGGTGGCGCGGTAACCGCCGGCGTTCGACTGCGAAGCGGACCGGGCGCGCTGCTGGTTGCAGCCGATGTAGGAACCGGCAGCGGCGCCGGCGCCCGCGCCGACCACGGCCCCGAGGGTGCGTTCGTTGCGCGAGACCTGGCTGCCGGCGAGACCGCCCACGACAGCGCCGATAAGGGCGCCGGCGCGTTGACGGCCGCCCGGAGCGTCACAGCTGGTGACGCCGTTGGACTGCGCCATGGCGGCGGTCGGGAGGGCAGCGGGGGCCAGCGAGGCCAGAATGGCGGCCGAGGCCAGAGCGACGGTGATCTTGTTCTTCGACATGGCTCATCTCCTGTCATCGAGTTGGTCGATGGCAGTCACAATGCATGGCTCAACATGAAGGCTCCCGGAGGCGAGCCGTTATGTTCAGTTCATGTACGTTACCGGACGAACGCCGGTCTCCCGTCACGCTTGGGCGAGTTCGCCGTTCGCGCCGCCCTCGATGAGCTGGATCGTCTGCGGCAGGCCGTAGATGGCGGCGAAGGATCCGAAGCGCGGGCCTTGGGACGCACCCAGCAGCACTTCGTAGAGCGCGCCGAACCAGCCCCGCAGCGGCTCGAACGCATGTTCCTTGCCCACCGCATAGACCTCGGCCTGGATCAGTTCGCCGTCTGTCGTGTCCCCCGGCAAGGCCTTCAGACGCCCCGCGAGATCGAGCAGCGCCGCCTTCTCCTTGTCGTCGGGCAGGCGGTAGGCCTTCGTCGGTTTGACGAAATCTTCGTAGTAATTCAGCGCCCGGTCCATCAACTGATCGAGCAGCGGCTCGTTCTCGGGCGTAGCCTCGGGCAGGTATTTGGCGAAATAGGCCCAGAGCTGCGCCTTGGACGAGGCGTTGGCCACGCCGACGAGATTAAGCAGCAGGGCAAATGACACCGGCGAAGTGTGCTCCGGCGGCGATCCGGCGTGGATCGACCAGACGGCGTTGTCGATCCGCTTGGCCGGCTCCTGGGTCTTGTAGCTCTCGATGAACGCCAGGTAGTCGTCGATGGCGCGCGGAATGACGTTGAAGTGCAGCGACTTGGCCGACTTCGGAGACTGGAACATGTACCAGCTCAGGCTCTCCGGCGTGCCGTAGCGCAGCCACTCGTCCATGGTCAGGCCATTGCCCTTGGACTTGGAGATCTTCTTTCCCTCGATGTCGAGGAAGAGTTCGAAATTGAACCCCTCCGGCGGCACCCCCCCCAGCGCGCGACAGATCTTGCCGCTCTCGCGCACGCTCTCGATCAGGTCCTTGCCCGACATCTCGTAGTCGACGTCCAGCGCCGTCCAGCGCATGGCCCAGTCGGGCTTCCATTGCAGCTTCACATGGCCGCCGGTGACTGGAATCTCCGTGCGGCCGCCGGCCGGGTCGTCAAAGACGATGGTCCCCTTTTCCACGTTCCGCTCCAGCGTCGGAACCTGCAGCACATGGCCGGTGACCGGGCTGACCGGCAGGAAGGGCGAATAGGTGGCGCGGCGCTCCTCGCCCAGCGTCGGCAGCATGATGGCCTGAACGGCGTCGAACCGCTCCAGCATCCGCAGCAGCACCTCGTCGAACCGGCCCGAGCGGTAGCATTCGGTCGAGGAGAAGAACTCGTATTCGAAGCCGAAGCCGTCGAGGAAGGCGCGCAGGCGGGCGTTGTTGTGGGCGCCGAAGCTGTCGTGGGTGCCGAACGGATCGCGGACCACCGTCAGCGGCTTGTGCAGGTCCTCGCGCAGCATCTCCGGGTTCGGGATGCCTTCGGGGACCTTGCGCAGGCCGTCCATGTCGTCGCTGAAGGCGATCAGGCGCGTCGGCCAGTGGTCGCCGGTCAGGGCGCGGAAGGCGTTGCGCACCATGGTCGTGCGCGCAACCTCGCCGAAGGTGCCCATGTGCGGCAGGCCGGACGGGCCATAGCCGGTTTCGAGGATCACCGGCCGCTGCAGCGCCTCGAACGTCGCCAGCGCCTCATCCGCCTTGCCGGCATCGATCAGCAGCTTGGCCGCGACCAATTCTACATCCGACAGCCGCTTCTTCAGCACATGGGCGAGAAGATTTCGGGCCTGTTCGAACGGCCACGACTTGGCGTCGCGCGCGAGGGTTTCGATGTTCTGCAGCATGAGCGCGGTTTGCAGCTTCCCGCGCCGCCGGTCAACGCGCCGCGCTCACCCGCGCCGGTTCAGGGCCCAGGCCACGACGGCCATTCCTGCGCTTACGACCAAGGCATCCTCTATCAGGCCGCTCTTCGTCTGCCCGACCCGGCGCATGGCCTGCTTGCGACCGGCCAATGTGGCATAGGCCAGCGGCACGGCGGTCGCGGCCGCCAGCGCCGCGCCCGCCCTCTCGCGGCCCCTTGGGGCAAGAGCGGAGCCTGCAATGCCTGCGCTCATGATGCGGGCCAGCAGACCGAGGAAGACGGTGCGGTCGGGCGCCGACTTCATCTTGTCCCCGAACAGCTCGCCCACCCCCATCGCGAGCGCCCCCGCGGTGACGAGCGGATGGCCGAGCCGGCGCAGCCGCCCCGGAGTTTGGCGGCCGGCCAGATGCGCACCCGCCAGCGCCGCCATGGGCGTCATGGACCGGGCGCTGGCGACGGCGCCGATGAGGGCGGAGGGCAGCAGGTCGGAACGGCTCATCGGCCTTCAACTCACCGGCCGGCCGGAAGTTCAGGCGGGCCGACTTGACCACCCTGCCCGACCGTGCGCTTTGCGCCGCCTCATGAAGACCGCGGATTTCGACTTCGACCTGCCGGAAGACCGGATCGCGCTGCGTCCCGCGGAGCCGCGGGATTCCGCGCGGCTGCTGGTCGTGCGGGACGGCAGTCTTGAGGACCGGATCATCCGCGACCTGCCGGACTTCCTTCAGCCCGGCGACGCCCTGGTCTTCAACGACACCCGGGTGATCCCCGCCCGGCTGTCCGGCGTGCGCGAGCGGACCGGAGCGGAGGGCGAGACCCTCACTGTCGAGGTCGAGGCGACGCTGCATCACCGCGACGCCCCGGACGTCTGGTCGGCGTTCATGAAGCCCGGCAAGCGCATCAAGGCCGGCGACCGCATCCGCTTCGGCGCGGGGAGCGACGGCGCCTGTCTGCTGGGCCGCCTCGACGCGACGGTGGAGGCCAAGGGCGAGGACGGCTTGGTCACCCTGCGTTTCGACCTGTCGGGACCGATGCTCGACGAGGCGATCCGGGACGTCGGCGTCATGCCCCTGCCGCCCTATATCGCCGCCAAACGGGCCGAGGACGACCGCGACCGGTCGGACTATCAGACCGTCTTCGCGGAGCATGACGGCTCCGTCGCGGCCCCGACGGCCGGCCTGCATTTCACCCCGGCCCTGCTGGAGGCTCTGCGCGCACGCGGCGTTTCGACCCACGCCGTGACACTGCACGTCGGCGCCGGCACCTTCCTTCCGGTCAAGGCCGACGACACAGCCGACCATCGAATGCACAGCGAATGGGGCGAGGTGTCCGCCGACACCGCCGCCGCTCTCAACGCCGCGCGGGCGGCAGGCGGGCGCATCATCTGCGTGGGCACCACCTCGCTGCGCCTGCTGGAGAGCGCCACGACGGAAGCCGGCGAGGTCCGGCGGTTCCACGGCGATACCGCCATCTTCATCACGCCCGGCTACCGCTTTCGAGCCGCCGACGTGCTGATGACCAATTTCCACCTGCCGAAGTCAACGCTGTTCATGCTGGTCAGCGCCTTCGCCGGACTGGAAACGATGAAGGCGGCCTATGCCCATGCGGTGGCGGACGGTTACCGCTTCTATTCCTACGGGGACGGCAGCCTGCTATTCCGCGCGGCCCCATGACCTTCCCCTTCGACATCTCCGCCACCGACGGCCGCGCCCGCACCGGGGTGCTGAAGACGCCTCGTGGCGACATCCGCACGCCCGCCTTCATGCCCGTCGGCACCGCCGCCACGGTCAAGGCGCTTACGGTCGATCAGGTGAAGCAGACCGGCGCCGATATCCTGCTGGGCAACACCTACCATTTGATGCTGCGGCCCGGCCCGGAGCGGATGGAGCGGCTGGGCGGCCTCCACAAATTCATGGGCTGGGACAAGCCGATCCTGACCGACAGCGGCGGCTTTCAGGTCATGTCGCTGGCTGGCATTTCAAAGGTCAAGGAGGAGGCCGTCACCTTCTCCAGCCATATCGACGGTTCGAAGCACGTCCTGTCGCCCGAGCGTTCCATTGAGATCCAGGCCGACCGGATCGGCGCAGACATCTCGATGCAGCTGGACGAGTGCGTAGCATGGCCGGCGGAGGAGCCCCGCGCCCGCTCCGGCATGGAGCTGTCGGCGCGCTGGGCCAAGCGGTCGAAGGACGCCTTCGGGACGCGGGACACACAGGCGCTGTTCGGCATCCAGCAGGGCTCGACGTTCGAGAACCTGCGTCGGGAATCGTCTGACCGGCTGCAGGAGATCGGCTTCGACGGCTACGCGATCGGTGGCCTTGCGGTCGGCGAGGGCCATCAGGCGATGTGCGAGGTGCTCGACTACGCCCCTCAGATGCTGCCCGCAGACCGGCCCCGCTATCTGATGGGCGTGGGCAAGCCGGTCGATCTCGTCGAAGCGGTGTGGCGAGGAGTCGACATGTTCGACTGCGTCCTGCCCACCCGCGCTGGCCGACATGGTCAGGCCTGGACCTGGGACGGCCCGATTAATCTCAAGAACGCCCGCTTCGCCGAGGATCAGGACCCGCTGGCGCCTGAAGTGCCCTGCCCCGCCTCCACCGACTACTCCAGGGCCTATCTGCACCACCTGATCCGGGCGGACGAGATCCTCGGCAAGATCCTGTTGAGCTGGCACAACATCGCCTTCTTCCAGGCCCTCACGGCGGCAATGCGCACGGCGATCGCGGAGGGTCGGTTCGAGGCTTTCCGGCGTGACTTCCACGCCCGGCACGTGTCGAACGGCTAGCGGCGGCTGCCGCCCCGCGGCCGGAACCAGGCGGGCGCGGCCGGCGGGGCGCAGTTCCGGTTCATGCCTATGCCCTTGAGAAACGCCCGTCGCATCCGGCCGGCCTGAATTGCGGCCTGCACATGCCGGCTGTGCTGCTCGGCGCCGGTAAGTCTGCGAATCCAGCTGCGGCCGGGAATGAAGTCCGTCGTGGCGTCACGGATGGCGTCCAGCGCGGCCTTCGAAGCGGCGTCGCCGGCGCGCTCCCCCAGCGTCGAGCCATCCGGCGCCGGCGGCTCGTCCGTATCCGGCCCCAGCGCCTCGTTCAGTCGGGCGACCTCCGCTCCGATCGTGGTGCACTGATTCAGATTGCGCAGGTCGTAGGGGTTGGCCTCGGCCTGCAACAGGACCGTCGGGATCTGCTGGCGGCGCAGGTTCAGGTCATCGAGCGGTGCGGTAGCAGCCGCGCCCACGCCGGCGCCGAAGTCGCTCATGGCTCCGCCGCAGCCGGACAGCATGAGGGTGGCGACCAAGAGGGGACCGAACGCGCGCATGCGCCCTTGAACCATGCCAGATGCCGCATCGGAAGTGCTCACAATGCCGAGATTGTGCAGTCGGCCTTGGCTAGCCTGTCCGGACATCGGGACGCCGCCAGACCATGATCGAGATGCTCAAGACCTGGCTGCGGCGCGCGCGCTGTGACCACACCTTCAGGTACAGCCGTTCGCGGCCGGGCACACTGGTCTGCAAGAAGTGCCGCGCCCGCCGCCCCAAGCCAAACTAGCTGCCGTCAGCCGAGCCCGTCTGCACACGGTTCCTGTTCGCCTCGCGCGTGCGGGGACCCTGCCCCGTATCGGCATCGCTGTTTCGCGGCCGGTTGCGGTTGGTGCTTCCCAGCTGCACGTCGTCCGCGCCCAGCGCATCGCCCTCGTCCATGAAGTCCGCCACCTCGCCCGCCGCCGGAGGCGCCAGGGTGGAATCGGCGACGTCGGGGGCGGCATAGCTGTTCGGCTCGGGACGCCGGTTCTCGCCGCCCGCCTGCATCTGGTCGCCCGGTCCGACCGGATCGGTGGCGGCGTTCTGGGCCGTGGCCTTGGAGGATTCGACGTTCTGGTGCGGCATGGCGGAACTCCTTCGCTGTCTCCCGACAACGGGGCCTGCCTGTCGTCAGTTCCTGCAAAAGGAGGTGGTACGTCCTCTCGGGCTCGAACCGAGGACCCTCTGATTAAAAGTCAGATGCTCTAACCAACTGAGCTAAGGACGCACACCGACGCGGCCCGCGCTTGCGCACCGCGACGCGCCTTCTGTTGCAAAGCGGGGCCGGGGTCAAGCGTCGCCTCGACGCTTGCGGCGGTCACGGCTAGGAAAAGGCCATGAAACCTCTGGCCGGCCTGCGCATCCTCGAGTTCGACGGTCTTGGGCCGGTGACATTCGCGGGGATGGTGCTGGCCGATCTGGGGGCCGAGGTGCTGCGCCTGACGCGCAGCGCCGCGGCCGGCGCGCCGGTGTTCACCGAGGTCGGCGGAGCGGTGCTGCACCGGGGCCGCGCCGCGGTCGAAGTCGATCTGAAGAACCCGGCCGATCTTGTCCGGGTCCATGGCCTGGTCGCGGGGGCCGACGCCCTGATCGAGGGCTTCAGGCCGGGCGTCATGGAGCGACTGGGGCTGGGCCCGGACGTCTGCGCCGATCTCAATCCCCGCCTCGTGTTCGGGCGTATCACCGGCTGGGGACAGTCCGGACCGATGGCGCGGCAGGTCGGCCACGATCTCAACTACATCGCCCTGTCGGGTGCCCTGTCCATGATGGGTGAGCCGGACCGCCCCCCGCGCCCGCCGCTCAATATCCTTGGCGACTACGGCGGCGGCGCCATGCTGCTGGTCACGGGCGTGCTGGCGGCCCTGCTGGACGCAAAGTCGACGGGTCGAGGCCGGGTCGTGGACGCGGCCATGACGGACGGATCGGCCCTGCTGACCAGCCTGTTCCACGCGCTGTCCGCACGGGGCCTGTGGAGCGAGACACGGGGCGGCAATCTGCTGGACGGCGGCGCGCCCTTCTACCGCTGCTATGCCTGCGCCGATGGCCGGTTCGTGGCGGTGGGCGCGCTGGAGCCTCAGTTCTACGCCGCCCTGCTGGAGGGGCTGCGCATAGCCGCCGCCGACGCGCCGCAGTTCGACCTCGCTGGCTGGCGGGGCCTTCACGCCCGTTTCGCCGCCGTATTCGCCACGCGAGACCGGGACGACTGGGCGGCGCATTTCGAAGGCACGGACGCCTGCGTCACGCCGGTGCTGACGATGGCCGAGGCGGCGCGGCATCCGCACAACGTCGCGCGAAGGACCTTCGTCGACCGAGGCGTGCTCCAGCCCGCGCCGGCGCCGCGCTTCGATGGTGAGGCGGTTACACCGGAACAGCAGCCGGCGACGCTCTCTCTCGAGGAAGCCGCGGCCCGCTGGGGCTGAGGCCAGTCAGGCGACCGCGCTCTCCGCCATTTCGCGGCGTTCGGCGACGCAGGCTTCGGCCAGGGTGCGGGCCAGCATGACCGGATCGATAGGCTTGGTCAGGAAGGCGTGCACCCCCGCCGCATCCCACGCCGCGCGGTGCGTATCCAGGGCGTTGGCGGTCAGGGCCACGACCGGCGTGCCACTGTTCAGGCCACCCTCCCGCAGGCGCCTCGTGGCCTCGAGCCCGTCCATCACCGGCATCTGCATGTCCATGAGGATGGCGTCGAACCGCTCGCCGGCGGCGGCCGCCAACGCCTCGGCCCCGTTCTCGACCAGCGTCAGCCGGCAGCCGTGCGGCTCCAGCAGCAGGGTCAGGATGCGCCGGTTCACTTCGTGATCGTCGGCGGCGAGAATCGACCGGCCGCTCAGCGAGCCCGCGGTTTCGGTCAGTCTTTCCGGACGCACGGCGGCAGCCTCGACGGCCTCCATCGGCAGGGACAGGGTAAAGGTCGACCCCTCGCCCTCGCGGCTGGCGACCGACAGCTCGCCCCCCATGATCTCGGCCAGCTTCCGGCTGATCGACAGCCCCAGCCCGGTGCCGCCGTGACGGCGGGTGGTGCCGACGTCCGCCTGCTCAAAGCTGTTGAACACCTGCGCGATGCGGTCCGCGGGAATGCCGCAACCGGTGTCGGAAACGGCAACGGACAGCCGCGCGCCGTCCCAACTGACCGCCACGACGATCTCGCCGTGGGAGGTGAATTTCACGGCGTTGGAGAGAAGGTTGAACAGTATCTGCTGGAAGCGAAGCGGGTCGGTCCGGACCGTCTCAGGCACACCCTGCGAAACGCGCAGCACGAGGCGCACGCCGTTGGCCAAGGCGCGCGGTTCCCACAGGCGGTTCAGCATCGCAAGACGCTCGCGCACCACCATCTCGGCGCTCTCGAGCTCCATCTTGCCGGCCTCGATCTTCGAGAAATCGAGCACGTCGTTCAGCAGGCCCATCAGCACGTCGCCGGCGTCGATCAGCATGGAGACATGCTCGCGCTGCTCGGTGTCGAGGCGGGTGCGCCTCAGCAGGTTGGCGGCCGAGATCACCGCATTCATCGGCGTTCGGATCTCGTGGCTGACGACGGCGAGGAAGTCGGACTTGGCGGCGCTGGCGACCTCCGCCTTCTGGCGGGCGTACTGCTCGGCGTCGCGAGCGGACTGGAGCGCCGAGGTCGTGGACGAACTCTGCCGCACCGCCACCACCAGGTGACTCATATAGAGGACGCAGCCGATGGCGATCAGCAGCTCGTGCCAATTGCCGGTGGCGACCGCGCCGATGATCGGCAGACCGAGAAAATATGTAGCGTGGGATGCAACTGCAGAGATCAGGATCGGGCGCACGTGATGCATGTGCAGGCTGACGTGCAGCAGACCGCCCGCGCACTGCACCATGGCGAAGATCCGGCCTACGTCGCCGCCCCTGAACCACATGTAGGCTGTGATCCCGGCGTAGACGACCACGCCGAGCACGGTGGTCAGGCACGACAGCGCCACATAGAGGCGATCCGGCTCCCACTCCGGGTTGCGGCGGAAGCGGGCGAAGACCACCCAGTCCACCGCCTGGGTGATCAGAACGGCGGCGAACCACACCGCGGGCCACACCGTCGGGGTCACGAGCCAGGCCGTGGCTCCGATAAAGGCGGCGAGCGCGATGCGTGTCGTGAGTTCACGGAATCGCACCTGCGAAACCATGGCGTAGGCGGTCGCCGTCATTGAAGGCCCTCCAGTTCTCCACCTTCGCGCGAATTGGAAAAGGATTGGTTGCCGCACTTGGTGACCACGGGCCTGATTCTGGCTATGGAACAGGCGATGCCGTTGCGCGTTGGAACGCCGATCCGGGGAGCTCTGAGATGAAACGCCTTTTCGCCCTTGTCGCCATGGCTGGCGCGGTTGCGCTGACCGCCTGCGACGACCCGCGCCCCGCAGAGCCCGAAGTGCAGGATATGCCGATGGAAGAGCCCGTCGCCCCGTCCGCGGAAACCGTTCAGGCGCCCGTCGCGGCTCCGAGCGCGACCGATGCGCCCCCCACTGACAGCCTCCCCCCCGAGAAGCGCACCTCGGAACAATCGGTGCAGCCCGACAGCGAAACCCTGTTCTACTGACATGACCAGCAGGGCGGCGCCCCATTTGCGCCGCCGGCGGATGCGACCCCGCCCGCCGCCCGCCAATCACAGGGCGCCCGCCCGCTGACGAAGGTTCGAGTTTGACGTCGAGGCCCGCCCTGTTTCTTTCGAGCGTGGCCGGTCTCACGCTCGTGGCTTCGGCGGCCGCCGCGGATCCGCGCGCCCAGGTGCGGGGCGAGATGGACGCCGAACTCAGGGCCCAGATCGAACGCGCCATCGGCGAGGTCGACGCACCGCCTTCCAACCGCTTCGAAGCCAGGCGGCGCGCCCGTGGGGCCTTGGAGGCCGCCGAGGCCCTGCTGCGCTCGGAAGGCTACTATCAGCCGGTCCTCGAGGATGTCGTCGAGGGCGAGGAAACGCCAGTCGCGATCGTCGATGTGACGCCGGGGCCGCGCTTCCTTCTGACCGAACCGATCGTCAACTGGGTCGAGCCGCCCCCCGCGCCGGACCTGCAGGAAGAGGTCCGCAGCGACATCGGCCTCAAGGCCGGCGATCCGGGCCGGGCGGTCGAGGTCATCGCGGCGGAAGGGCGGCTGGTCGCCGGCCTGACCCGCCGCGGTCACGCGGACGCCCGTGCCGATCCACGCCGGGTTGTCGTCGATCACGCCGCTCTGACGGTCGAACCGACCTACAACATCATCGCCGGGCCTCTCGTGCATCTGAATGGGGTCCGGCTGGAGACGCGCGGCCCGACGAATCCGAACTGGGTCGCGGGCCTCGCCCCGTGGTCCGAAGGCGAGGTTTACGACCCCGAAGACGTGGCGGAACTGGAACGCCGTCTGCTGGAAACCGGCGTCTATGACGGCGTGGGCGTCGCTCTTGCCCCCGCCGACCAGACCAACGCCGACGGCAACCGCCCGGTCGTCGTCACCCTCACCGACCGGCCCCGGCGCATTCTCGAGGCCGGCGCGACCTTCTCGACGGCCGAGGGGTCCGGCGTCGACCTGATCTGGACCTGGCACAATCGCTTCGGTCGCGCCGACACCCTCGTCTGGCAGGCCCGTGCCGCGGATGTCGACAGCCGGCTGGGCGTCGATCTGCGCCTGCCGCACTGGCGCAGACCCGGGCAGACGCTGAGGCTGTCGGCGGCCATCCTGAACGAAGACACCGACGCCTACCGCCGGACCGCCTTCGCCGCCGCCGCAGATCTGCAGCAGCGCATCGGCAAGACATCCTACTTCAGCTACGGGGTCGGGCTCGATGCGGGCAAATACGACGAGAACCGTTTCGACCCGGTCACCCAGCTGCCGATCAATTTCGACCGGGATCTGGTCATCCTGACGGGCCGGGGCAGCGCATATCTGGACAACTCCAACGACCCGCTGGATCCCACGACGGGGTGGCGGCTGACCGTCAACGCCCAGCCCACCGCCGTGTCGGGCGAGGACACCGTCGTCTTCCTCCGCACCGAGGCGCAGGCCACCGCCTATCTGCCGATCCAGGACAATGCGAAAACGGTGCTGGCCGGCCGCATCAGGCTGGGCTCGATCATCGGCGGCGAAGAGCTGACCATTCCCTCTGACCGGCTGTTCTATTCCGGCGGCGGCGGTTCGGTCCGGGGCTACGAATACCAGGGCGTGGCCCCTCGCCTGCCCGACAACACGCCGCGCGGCGGCCTCAGCCTGTTCGAGGTGTCGGCGGAAGTGAGGCGGGACGTCTTCCGCAACTTCCAGGGCGTGGCGTTCGTCGACGCCGGTTCGGTCGGCTTCGACGAGGCGCCGGACTTCAGCAACATGCGCTACGGCGCCGGCTTCGGCGTCCGTTACAAACTGCCGTTTGGTCCGATCCGCGCCGACATCGCCTTCCCGCTCGACAAACGCGACGGCGACGCCGATTTCCAGGTCTATGTCAGCATCGGACAGGCGTTTTGACCGACGCCCCGCCGCCTCCGGACGCGCCTGAAACGCCCGCCGTGAAGGCGCGGAAGAAGCGCACCCGTCTGCAGGCGCTGGCCTTCTTCGGCGGCTTGGGCGCGGCCCTTCTGGCTGCCTTGCTGATCGTTGGTCTGGTCGGCGGGCGGATGTACCTGCTGTCCGGACCGGGCCGCGACCTCGTCACCAGCTTCGTCGCCGGCAAAAAGCTCGGGCGGTATGGACGCATCAATGTCGAGGGCGTCCACGGGGACCTGTTCGACGACTTCACCATCGACCGGGTGACGGTCACCGACGCCGACGGGATGTGGCTGGAGGCCCGCAAGGTCCGCGTGGACTGGGACTGGTGGCCGCTGATCACCCGCCGCTTCCACGCCACCAATGTCGAGGCGCAGGTCATCCGCCTGATCCGTCGCCCGCTCGTCGAGCCGTCGACCGAGCCACCGGGCCCGCAGCCCCTGTCCATTGATATCGACCGGTTCGCCGCGGACGTCGAACTGCTCGAGGGCTTCAGCAAGGAATACGGCCGCTGGAAACTTGCAGGCGAGGCCCTCGTCCCCCGTACCGGGCTGAAGCAGGTGACCGTCAACGCCGACAGCAACAGCCGGCCGGGCGACTTCCTGCGGCTGACCGCCGCCATGGGCGACGACATCGCCGACATCCGGCTGAACCTGCGGGCGCAGGAGGCGCGCGGCGGACCCATCGCCGGGGCGCTGGGCTATTCGCCTGACGAACCCTTCCTCGCCACCGCCCTGGTGAATGGCGAGGTGATCGACGCCGTCGTGCGCACCGGCGACTTCACGCCGCTGACGATCAAGGGGCGATACGGGCCCAAACAGACGCGGATTTCCGGCTACATCGACTTTTCGGGCTCTGACCTGCTCGATCCGTTCGCGCGGCGCATCGGCCGAACCGCCCGGTTCGCCCTGGCCACGGCGCCGGACCGCAACGACGACGGGCTGCAGGGCGTCGGCTGGCGGCTGATCGCCGACAATCTGAACTCCAACGCCAGCGGCCTGATCCGCATGAGCGACCGCAGCGCGCCGCAGGGCGTGCGCATAAGCGTCTCGACGCCGTCGCTGACCCGGTTGACCGGACGACCCGCGGGCAATGGCGCCGCATGGTCGGCCCTGTTCCGTGGCGACGCCGAGGCGTGGAGCCTCGACGGATCGGTCGATGTGCGCAACGCCGAGCTTTCAAGTTACCGCGCCCAGCGCATTCGGGGCCCGGTCAACATCCGGGCGGCCAAGGGCCGGTTCGACATCGACGGCGACGTCAGCACGGCGGGCGGCTCGACGGCCGGCATGATCGGCGGCCTGCTGGGACCGCGGCCGCGAGTGCAGTTCGAAGCCGCTCGCCTCGTCGACGGCTCCCTCCTGCTTGAACGGCTGGAGGCCACCGGGCAGGCGCTGAAGGTCACCGGCACGGGCGGACGCAATCTGCTGGGGGGCCTCGGCTTCCGGGGCCGGGCGGAGGTCACGGACGCGTCGCGGCTTCGCAAGGGAGCCAAGGGCGCCTTCGGGGGAAGCATAGCCGCCTCTATGGCGCGCACCGGCGCGCCCTGGCGGGTCACCTTCGATGGACGAGGCCGGGGCCTTGCGCTGGGTATCGCGGAGTTGGACCGCCTGCTGGGTCAGACGCCGCGGCTTCAGCTCGTTGGAGCCCTAAGCGACGGCCGGGTGACGATCGACTCGGCCCGGCTGAGCGGCGCCCACGGCAATGCCGCCGCTCGTGGTTTCGTCGAGGGCGACGGCCGGCTGCGGATGGCCATGAACTGGAATGCTCGCGGACCCTTCGGCGTTGGCCCCGTCGAGATCGACGGCGCCATGACCGGCAGCGGCACCGTCGGCGGCACCCTGGCCCGGCCGAGCGCCGATCTGCGCGCCGCCTTCGGCCGGGTCAGCGCGGGCGCCCTCGTCCTGACCGACGCGACCATGGACCTGAGCTTCCGCCGCGGCGCGGATGCGTCCGATGGCCGGATCTCGGTCGTCGCCGGTTCGAACTACGGCCCGGCCCGCGGCAGCGGAAACTTCTATCTCGGCGGCGATCGCATCCGCCTGACCGACGTCGATCTCGATGCCGGGGGCGTGACGGCTCGCGGGGCCATCGCCCTGTCGAACCGCTTCCCGTCCAGCGCCGACCTGACCTTCACCGCCCGCCCGGGCGCCTTCCTCGCCTCGGGCACGGCCGACGGCCGTATCCGGCTGACCGAGGGCGCGGGATCGGAGACCGCCATTCTCGACGTGACCGGCCGCAACGTAAGGCTGGCGGGGTCGAACTGGATCATCCGCAGTCTCGACCTCAACGGCCGCGGGACGCTGGACCGCCTGCCTTTCACGCTCAAGGCCGACGTAGGCGGCTCGACCCCGGTCAGCTTCGACGGCACGGGCGTCTATTCGCGCCAGCCCGCATCCCAGACCGTGGTGCTCGAAGGATCCGGCCGCGTGCGCGACGTCGCCTTCGCCACCCGCAATCCCGCCGTGGTCGCCTTTGCCGGCGACGGGCGTGTGGTGCGGGTCGACCTCGGGGTCGGCGGCGGCGTGCTGACGGGCGAACTGCGACAGGATTCCCGCGCCGCCGTGATCGAGGCCAACCTGACCAGCGTCGAACTGGGTTCGCTCGCCCCCGATCTGCGGGGCCGGGCCACCGGCCGCCTGTCTTTGCGAGGCTCGGGCGCCGATCTCTCGGGCTCCGCCAACCTCGCGCTGGAAGATGTCCGCAGCATCGATGCGCCGAGCAATCTCGCCATCGACGGAACGCTGAACGCCGTGCTGGTCGACAGCACCCTGCGGGTGCAGGCGCGGGTCGTCGACGAGGGCGCGGTGCAGGCCAGCGCCGACGTCACCCTGCCCGTCGAGGCCTCGGCCGCCCCGCTGCGCCTCGCGGTCGTGCGGACCCGGCCCATGTCCGGCGAAATCGACATCCAGGGTCAGGTGCAGCCTGTCTGGGACCTGTTCCTCGGCGGGGAACGCTCGCTCTCCGGCCAGATTAACGCCCGCGCCACGCTCGCCGGCACGATCGCGGCCCCCCGGATCAACGGCCGACTGGACCTGCGCCAGGGCGGCTTCCGCGACAACGCCACGGGCCTGCGCCTCGCCGACGTGACCCTGGCCAGCCGCTTCGACGACACCACGGCCCTGGTCGAGAGCTTCTCGGCCACTGACGGGTCCGGAGGCACGGTCTCGGGCGATGGCCGCATCGGACTGCGCGAAGGCTCCGGCTCCAGCGTCGAACTGGCCCTCAGCCGCTTCCGGATCATCGACAACGACCTCGCCGAAGCGCGGGCCTCCGGCCCCCTCAGCGTGGTGCGCGCCGCCGACGGCAAGATCCAGCTGACCGGCCGGATCGACATCGACGAGGCGCGGATCGAGGCCAATCCTCCGGGTTCGAACGGCATCGTCCGCATGGATGTGATCGAGATCAACAAGCCGGGCGGCGACATCCCGGAGGCGCAGCAGAACCGTCCCCGAGGCCTCCAGATCGGCGTCGACATCGCCATCCGCTCGCCCGGCGGCGACGTTCGCGTGGTTGGCCGCGGCCTGAACGTCGAAATGAGCGTCAACGCCCGCGTCACAGGCACCATCAACCAGCCGACGCTCAGCGGCACGGCCCGCGTGGTGCGCGGCGATTATGACTTTGCCGGCAAGCGGTTCGTCTTCGACGATCGGGGCACGGTGACCCTCTCGACCCGCCCCGACCAGATCCGTCTGAACCTGACGGCGACGCGGGACGATCCGGCCCTGACGGCCACCATCCGGGTCACGGGCACGGCCGCGCGGCCGGAGATCGCCCTGACCTCGACACCGGCCCTGCCTCAGGACGAGATCCTGTCGCAGGTGCTGTTCGGGCGATCGGCCTCGCAGCTGTCGGCCTTTGAGGCGGCGCAGCTCGCGGCCAGCGTCGGCGCCCTGGCCGGTGGCGGCGGATTCGATGTGATCGGGAATCTGCGCGAGCTCGCCGGCCTGGATCGGCTGTCGTTCGGCGGCGAGGCGTCCAGCCTGACCGTCGCCGGCGGGCGCTACATCACGGACGATGTCTATCTGGAGATCATCGGCGGCGGCGAGAACGGCGCGGCCGTGAATGTCGAATGGCAGGTGCGCCGCAACCTGACCGTCAGCTCGAAATTCGGCGGACAAGGCGAGGCCAGCCTGTCGATCCGCTGGCGCCGCCAGTCACGGCAGCCGGGCGCCGGTCGCGAGGACCGGCGCCCGAACCGGTAATCAGTACGCCTGGGCGTCGCGGAATTTGTTCATCGCGCTGGCTCCGCGGATGCCGGCGATGTGCAGGATCAGCTCCACCACGAGAACAACGAGGCCGCCATAGACCTGCCACGGGGGGCTGGCGGCTTCGATATTCATCTGGTCAGCCATCATCATGCCCCAGACGCCCGTGCCGAGGCCGTAGACGACCAGAACGGTGAACAGGATCGGGATGACGATGTTGGGCTTGAACCACTGGACCAGGCCCAGGATCAGCTGAACCACAATCAGGAAGCCGCCGAAACCGACAGCCATGCTCGTCGCCATGCCGGCCATGCCGGCTGCACCCGGCGACGCCGCCGTGGCTTCAGCCATCGCGGCTTCCACCGCCGCAGCGCCCGGCCCCATCATCCAGACCAGACCAATGATCCCCCAGATGACGCCGATGAAAATCGCGATTGCGCTGGCGCGCGCCGCGGCCTTCGCTTCCGCCGCGTTGGTGATCGCAGCGGTTGGGTTCATTCCCCTCACCATGTCAGTCATGCCAGTTCCTCCCTTTAGTGGCCCGGGCACCCTATAAGGCCCCGGGGCCTGTGCAACGCACATTCCGTGCTCGCCTTCACCTTTGCCGCCCGCCCCGCTAGGGTCCGGGCGCATGCGGATTCTCCCTCACGACCAGGCCGTGCTCGACCATGTCGCGGCGCGAGAGGCGGCCATTGTCAGCCGGGCGGTCGACTGGGCGAACCTCAACTCTGGCAGTCGCAACGCGGCCGGTCTGGACCGGGTGCTGGATCGGCTTGAGAGCGCTGCGGGCTCGCTGGCGGCTGAGGTCAGGCGAGTGCCGACAGGCGGATCGGTCAATGTCGGCGACGACGGCGCGGTGCGCACCGAGGCCCATGCCGACGCCCTGCAAATCACGATGCGGCCCGACGCGCCGGTGCAGGTGGTCCTGACCGGCCACTACGACACCGTCTTCCCCATCGACAGCGCCTTCCAGACTGTCGTGACGCGCCCGGACGGCGCTCTGAATGGCCCCGGCATCGCCGACATGAAGGGCGGGATCAGCGTCCTTCTGGCGGCGCTCGAGGCGTTCGAAATCCATCCCGACAAGGCCGGCGTAGGCTGGACGGTGCTGCTGTCGCCGGACGAGGAGATCGGGTCGCCGGCCTCAGCCCCCTTGCTGGCTGAACTGGGGGCCCGCGGCCATGTCGGCATGACCTACGAGCCTGCCCTGACCGACGGCACGCTGGCCGGCGCCCGCAAGGGCAGCGGCAACTACCACCTGATCGTCACAGGCAAGGCCGCCCACGCGGGCCGCGCCTTCGACGATGGGGCCAACGCCGTCGCCGGCGCCGCCATTATCGCCGCCCGCCTGCACGCACTGAACGGCCAACGCGAGGGCGTCACCATCAATGTGGCGAAGATCGCGGGCGGCGGTCCTCTGAACGTCGTGGCCGACAACGCCGTGGTTCGGTTCAATGTCCGTGTTCCCGACAGGGCGGCATCGGACTGGATCGAGGCGACGGTGCGCCAGATCGCATCGGAACCGCCCTTCCCCGGCCTCACCCTCGACCTGCACGGCGGCATGACCCGCGCGCCCAAGCCGATGGACGCGTCCCAGTCGGCGCTGTTCGAGGCCGTTCGCGAGACCGGCGCCCTACTGGGCCAGACCCTCGCCTGGAAGCCGTCCGGCGGCGTCTGCGAGGGCAACAATCTGCACGCTGCCGGTCTGCCCAACATCGACACGCTCGGTGTCCTCGGGGGCGACATTCATTCGGATCAGGAGTTCGCCTGGCCCGCCAGCTTCGTCGAACGCGCCCAGCTCTCGGCGCTGATCCTGTGCAAGATCGCCTCGGGTGAGATCGACGCCCTCAAACTCAAGTCCCTGCGTCTGGAGACGATGTAACCATGCTCGTCGTCCGCCCCGCCGGCCCCTCCGACCTCGACCACCTCCTGGAGCTCGCCATCCTCAGTGGTCCCGGCTTCACCAGCCTGCCAGAGGATCCTGACCAGTTGTCGGAACGGCTTGAGGTCGGCCGCGACAGCTTCTCCGGCAAACTCAAGCCGGAGGAGTGCTGGTACACCCTGATGCTGGAGGAGTCGGACACCGGCGACGTGGATGGCGTCGGCTCGGTCAAGGCGGCCGTTGGGCTGGACCGGCCGTTCTTCTCGTTCCGGCTGGTCAACAACACCCAGTCGTCGCCCTCGCTGGGCGTGAAGCTGGATCACCAGACGCTGGTGCTGGTCAATGAATGCACCGGCTGGACCGAGGTGGGCTCGCTGTTCCTGAAGGCCGACCGGCGCAAGGGCGGCGCGGGACGGCTGCTCAGCCAGTCGCGCTACATGCTGATCGGCGCCCAGCCCGAGTTGTTCGCCGAACGGGTGCTGGCCGAGTTGCGCGGGGTCTTCACCCCGGACGGCGCCTGCCCCTTCTGGGATCACGTGGCTCACAAATTCTTCCCGATGGAGTTCGACGACGCCGACCGCATGACCGGCTCCACCGACAAGCAGTTCATCCTCGACCTGTCGCCGCGCCATCCGATCTATGTCGAACTGCTGCCCGAGGCGGCGCGCGCCGTGATCGGCAAGGTCCATCCACAGGGCGTGCCGGCCATGGCCCTGCTGGAGAGCGAGGGCTTCCGTCCCAACGGTCTGGTCGACATCTTCGACGCGGGCCCGACGGTCTGCTGCGACCGCGACCACATCCGCACCGTGCGCGACGCCCGCCGCCTGACCGCCCGCATCGCCGACGAGGTCGAGGCCGAACTGCCGGCGCTGATCTCCACCGACAGCGTCTCCGCCTTCCGCGCCGTGCGTCAGCGCGCCGCCGTCGAGGGGGATGCCGTCACCCTGAACCGCGAAACCGCCGACGCCCTCAAGGTGCGCGCCGGCGACACGGTGCGGGTCAAGTCGTGAGCGACTATCTGAACCCCATGACCCAGTTCCAGTCCATCGATCCCGCCACTGGCGACACCGTCTGGGAAGGTGCCGCAGCCTCCCTCGCCGAGGTGCAGGCCGCCGTTGATCGCGCCCGCGCCGCCTTCCCCGACTGGGCCGACCGGCCGCGGCAGGAGCGGATCGACGCCCTGAAACAGTATCAGGCGGTGCTCAAGGAACGCGCGCCGCAGATGGCCGAGGCCATCAGCCGCGAGACCGGCAAGGCGCTGTGGGAAACGGCGACCGAACTCACCGCCATGCAGGGCAAGGTCGACATCTCGATCCGCGCCTATGATGAGCGCACGGGCGAGCGGATGGCCGACACCGCCTTCGGACAGGCCGTCCTGCGCCACCGGCCGCACGGGGTCGCGGCGGTGCTGGGCCCGTTCAACTTCCCCGGCCACCTGCCCAACGGCCACATCGTCCCCGCCCTGCTGGCGGGCGACACCGTCGTCTTCAAGCCGTCGGAGGAGACGCCCCTGACGGGTCAGTTGATGGCCGAGGCCTTCGAGGCGGCCGACCTGCCTATGGGCGTCGTCAATGTGGTCCAAGGTGGGCGCGACACCGGCGCGGCCCTGCTCGACAGCGGCATCGACGCCCTGATGTTCACCGGCTCCGGCGCGGCGGGCGCGCATTTCCGGCGCAAATTCGCGGACAATCCGCACGTCATCCTCGCCCTCGAGCTGGGCGGCAACAATCCGCTGGTCGTCTGGGACGCCGCCGACGCCGAGGCGGTGGCGGGCATCGTGGTCCAGTCCGCCTTCATCACCACCGGCCAGCGCTGCTCCTGCGCCCGCCGGTTGATCGTGCCGGAGGGGCCGCAGGGCGACGCCATCGTCGAGGCGGTCGAGTCAATGGTTGATCGCCTGATCTTCGCGCCCTGGAATTCCACGCCGGAGCCCTATGCCGGCCCGCTGATCTCGCAGAAGGCGGCCGAGGGAGCGTTGAAGGCGCTGCAGGACCGCATCGACATGGGCGCCAAGGTCATCCGCGCCTCGGGTCCTGTCGGCAACCTGCCCGGCGCCTTCGTCAAGCCCGCCATCATCGACGTCACCGGCGTCGCCGTGCCGGACGAGGAGATGTTCGCCCCCTTCCTGTCGGTGACCCGCGTGTCGTCGTTCGACGCCGCCGTGGCCGAGGCCAACGCCACCCGCTACGGCCTGTCCGCCGGTCTCGTCAGCGACGACCCGGCCAACTGGCAGAGCTTCATCCGCCGCATCCGCGCGGGCGTCGTGAACTTCAACCGCCCGACCACCGGCGCCGCCGGCGACATGCCGTTCGGCGGTCTCGGCGCCAGTGGCAACCACCGGCCGTCCGCCTACTACGCCGCCGACTACTGCGCCTATCCGGTGGCCAGTTTCGAGGCGGCGGCGGTGAAGAATATCGAAAGCGAGATCAAGGGTCTGCAGGCATGAGCTCGACCGCGGTCGAAGCCAACGCCGACGGCCTGATCGGCCCGACCCACTCCTATGCCGGCCTGTCGCCCGGCAACCTCGCCTCCAGCCTCAACGCCGGCGAGGCGTCCAACCCGCGCGCGGCCGTGCTGCAAGGGCTCGACAAGATGAAGCGGCTCGCCGACCTCGGCCTGCCCCAGTTCGTCCTGCCGCCGCACGAGCGGCCGAACATCCCGTTCCTGCGCAGCCTCGGCTTCACCGGCTCCGACGCCGCCGTTCTGGAGGCGGCATGGAAGACTGCCCCCTCATTCGCTGCCGCTGCCTGCTCCGCCTCCCCCATGTGGGCCGCCAACGCCGCCACGGTGACGCCCAGCGCAGACGCCGCGGACGGCCGGGTGCATCTCACGCCGGCCAATCTGATCACCAATCTGCACCGCTCGCTGGAGCATGAGCAGACGAAGCGCTCGCTGGACGCCCTCTTCCCCGACCTGGAGCGGTTCGCGGTGCACGAGGCCCTGCCCTCCGTCGCCCACCTCGCGGACGAGGGCGCGGCCAATCACGTCCGGCTGTGCGCCGACCACGGCGAGCCCGGCGTCAACCTGCTGGTATGGGGCCGCGAGGCCTGGGAGCATTGGGAAGGCCGCTATCCCGCCCGCCAGACGCGAGAGGCCTCCGAGGCTATCGCCCGCCGCCACGGCGCGTCCGGAGTGGTCCTCGCCCGGCAGTCCGCCGCGGCGATCGCCGGCGGGACCTTCCACAACGACGTCGTCTGCGTGGGCGCGCTGGACACCCTGTTCTTCCACGAGCTCGCCTTCGAGCACACGGGCCGCACGCTCGACGCCATCCGCCGCGCCGCCGACGGCCGGTTCGAGCCGGTCTTCGTCGAGGTCCCCGCCGCCGACCTGCCGCTGGCGGACGCCATCTCCAGCTACATCTTCAACTCCATGCTGGTGCGGATTCCGGGCGAGGATCGCCTGACCCTCATCTGCCCGACCGAGACCCGCGACAACGCCCGCAGTCACGCCGTGGCGGAAGCGCTGGCCGCTTCCAATGGTCCCATCGGCCGCGTCGAATACGTCGATGTGCGCCAGTCGATGCGCAATGGCGGCGGCCCCGCCTGCCTGCGCCTGCGCGTCGCCCTGACCGAGGCCGAGTTGGCGGCGACCAACCCCGCCATGCGCATGACGGACGAGCTCCACGCCCGCCTGTCGATCTGGGGGGCGACCTGGTACCGCGACACCCTCAGCCCCGCCGACCTCGCTGATCCCGCCCTGCTCGACGAAAGCCGCGGCGCGCTGGACGAACTGACCTCGATCCTCGAACTCGGCTCCGGCTTCTATCCGTTTCAGCGGGACGCGCGGCAGTGACCAATCCGTGGCTCGTGGCGGGCGGCTTGCTCAGCGCGGGGGCCTCGGCGGCGCATCTGACCATTATCGTCGGCGGCCCTCGCTGGTACGCCTTCTTCGGCGCCGGACCCCGCATGGTTCGGCTGGCCGAGCAGGGATCGCCCAAGGCGGCGCTGATCACCCTTGGCATCGCCGTCGTGCTCGCCGCTTGGGCCGCCTGGGCCTTTTCCGGCGCCGGCCTGATCCCACGCCTGCCGCTGCTGAAGCTGGGCCTCGCGGCGATCACCGCCATCTACCTGCTTCGTGCGGTGGGCTACGTCCCGGCGCTCTACGCCACAGGCGCGACTGTCGGCGCCTTCGCCTGGATCAGCTCGGCCATCGTCGCCCTCTACGCCGCCGTGCACCTGGTGGGGACGCTGCAGCTATGGCGAGCCTGACCCACCGCGTCGCCACCGAGGCCGACATCCCGGCGCTCGTCGCCCTGATGGACCGCGCCATTTCCGGCCCGCTGGCCGACTTCCTCACGCCCGACCAGATCGCCGCCAGCCGCAAGCTGATGGGCCTCGACAGCCAGATCATCGCCGACCGCACCTATTTCATCGTCGAGAGCGGCGACGTCCTCGCCGGCTGCGGCGGCTGGAGCGGCCGGATCACCACCTACGGCGGCGACCATACGCCGGGCCGTATTCCCGCGCCCCTGACGCCCGGCGTCGACGCCGCCCGCGTCCGCGCCATGTACACCGCCCCGGAGTTCCTGCGGCAGGGCGTCGGCCGCCTGATCCTGTCCCTGTGCGAGCAGGCCGCCAGCGCGGCCGGCTACGACCGCGTCGAACTGGTCGCGACCCTGGGCGGCGAACCCTTGTACCTCTCGGCCGGTTACCGCGAGATCGAACGGTTCGAGGACGACCGCGGCGGCGCGCCCGTGCCGCTGGTCAGGATGGGCAAACAACTGGATGATGCCACGCTCTGAGGGGGATCTGCGATGACTGACGCCGCCATGTCGCCGGCCCGCCGCCTGCGCAACATCCTCGGCGGATCGGCCGGCAATCTGGTCGAGTGGTTCGACTGGTACGCCTACGCCGCCTTCACCCTGTACTTCGCCCCCGTCTTCTTCCCCAAGGGCGACTCGACCGCCCAGCTGCTCAGCACCGCCGCCGTCTTCGCCGTGGGGTTCCTGATGCGGCCCGTCGGGGCCTGGATCATGGGTGTTTATTCCGACCGCAAGGGGCGCAAGGCCGGCCTGACCCTCTCCGTCACCCTGATGTGCACCGGCAGCCTGATCATCGCCTGCACCCCCGGCTATGCGGCCATCGGCATCGCCGCCCCGGCTCTGCTGCTGTTTGCCCGCATGCTGCAGGGCCTCAGCGTCGGCGGCGAATACGGGTCATCCGCCACCTACCTGTCCGAGATGGCCACGAAGAACCACCGCGGGTTCTGGTCCAGCTTCCAGTATGTGACGCTGATCTCGGGCCAGCTTCTGGCCCTGATGCTGCTGATCCTGCTGCAGAACACCCTCAGCGAGGCCGATCTCGCGTCGTGGGGCTGGCGCATTCCCTTCTTCGTCGGCGCGGCGCTGGCGGTGATCGTCTTCTGGCTCCGGCGCCGCCTCGACGAGACCAAGGCCTTCGTCGCCTCCGATGCCGATGCGACGCCCAAATCCAGCGCCCTGCTGCTGTTCGTCAAACATCCGAAGGAGGCGCTGCTGGTCATGGGCCTGACCGCCGGCGGCACGCTCGCCTTCTACGCCTACACGACCTACCTGCAGAAATTCCTCGTCAACACGACCGGCTTCTCCAAGACCACGGCGACCGAGATCAGCGCCGCCGCCCTGTTCATCTTCATGTGCCTTCAGCCCGCCGTGGGCGCCCTGTCCGACCGTATCGGGCGCAAGCCGGTGATGATCGCCTTCGGGGTGCTCGGCGTCCTGCTGACCGTGCCGATCATGACCGCGCTGGCCCGGGTCGACAGCCCGTTCATAGCCTTCCTGCTGGCCCTGTCCGCGCTGGTGATCGTCAGCGGCTACACCTCGATCAACGCCGTGGTGAAGGCCGAGCTGTTCCCCGCCCATATCCGCGCGCTCGGCGTCGCCCTGCCATACGCCATCGCCAATGCGGCCTTCGGCGGTACGGCGGAATACGTGGCCCTCTGGCTCAAGGGCGAGGGCATCGAGAGCGTCTTCTTCTGGTACGTGACCGGCATGATCGGCGTGTCGCTGCTGGTCTATCTCTTCATGCGCGACACCAGGCATCATAGCCTGATCGCACACGACGACTGAACCCGCCGCGGTTCAGGCGGCGAAGCGTCCGCCCCCCACGGCATAGGCCTGCGTTCCCCGCGTCAACACGGGGTCCGCCGGCAGGACGGCCTCGATGGCGATGTCCTCCGCCCCCTTCAGCCGGTCATAGATCGGGCCGAAATCCTTCAGCGTCTCGCGCTTCAGCTGGTCGATGCTGTCGATCACGAAATAGACCTGCTGGAAGTCGTCGATCCGGTACAGCGTCCGCATCACCCGCTCGAGATCGAAGCCCAGCCGGTTCGGCGAAGGGTCTTCCAACGCGAACACGCTCTCCGTCGCCGACGACACGATCCCGGCGCCATAGATGCGCAGTCCGCCCGCGTCCTGCATCAGGCCGAACTCGACCGTGTACCAGTACAGCCGCGCCAGATTCTGCAGCATGCCCAGCGACGCCGCCCGCTGCCCGCCCTTGCCATAGGCCTCCATATAGGCGGCGAAATCCGGGTCGGTCAGCATCGGCACATGGCCGAATACGTCGTGGAAGATGTCCGGCTCCTGCAGGTAGTCCAGCTGGTCCGGCTTGCGGATGAACTGACCCGACGGGAAGCGGCGGTTGGCCAGATGGTCGAAGAAGACCTCGTCCGGCACCAGACCCGGCACGCAGACCACGGTCCAGCCCGTCAGCGCCTGCAGCTTCGGGTTCATCGTCTCGAAATCGGGGATGCCGCCGGTGTTCAGGTCCAGCGCCGTCAGCCCCTTCAGGAAGACATCGGCGGCCCGGCCGGGCAGGATCTTCATCTGGCGGGCGTAGAGGGTGTCCCAGGTCGAATGCTCGACCTCGGTATAGGCGCCCCAGTTCTGGGGAATGGTCCAGTCGGCGGCCGCGCCCTCGGGCGGCGTTTCGAAGACGTGCTCGAAATCGGACATGGACGCGCTCCTGCTACCTTCGGGCTCTGGCGGCCCTTTGACGCCAATCTAGAACTCCGGCGCGGGCCACGCCAGCGCGTCAGTGAATGGCGTGCGCCTTGGGGGCGTAACGGCCGCGGGAGTCCACATTGAACCAGCGGCTCTCCGCCTCGCGGGTCACCGCCGACAGCTCCGGGTCATGCTCCAGCGCATCCTCGGGCGCATAGGCGACGAAGCCGCCCTCGGCGCCCAGCGCCAGCACCTGATAGAACGGCTGATCGGGCGAGACAGAGCCCGTGTCCGCCCGGTTGCCGGAGAACACGGGGTCGACGTCGATCACCACGCCGCGGAACGCCGCTTCGCGGTGACGGACGATCTGCCCAAGGCCGAATTTGGCGACGATCTGATCGGTCATGAGGGGCAGAATGCGCTCCGCAACCTGAGCCGCATCCCGACCACGCCGTTCATTTTCGCGTCACGGTCCTTGGCGGCGGAGACAAGGCCGGTCTAGGTTGCTCGGGACGGGCGCCGCTTCGGACCGCCCACCGTGAAAGTTCGGCCCATGCCGGAGACCGACGACGCGCCCCGCGGCGCCTCGCGGTCCCAGCGATCCGGGTCCGGCGGCCAGCGCGCCCGTGGCGGCGCCTCCGACGGCACCGGCGCATCAGGTCGGGAGCCGCCCCTCTACGGGGCGCTCGATCTGGGGACCAACAACTGCCGCCTGCTGATCGCCCGACCGGCGCGGGACGGCTTCCGCGTGGTCGATTCCTTCAGCCGCATCGTCCGCCTCGGCGAAGGCCTGTCTCGGACCGGCAGGCTCGATGACGCGGCCATGGAGCGGGCCTATGAGGCGCTCGTCCTGTGCGGCGAGCGGGTCGCCAGAAAGGGCGTCGAGTCCGTCCGGCTCATGGCGGTCGCGACCCAGGCCTGCCGACAGGCGGAGAACGGCCCCGCCTTCATCGAACGGGTGCGGCAGGGCACCGGGCTGCGTCTGCGGATCATCGATCCGATCGAAGAGGCCAAGCTGGCGGTCGAAGGCTGTCTGAACCTGTTCGACGACAAGGCCGAGGCCGTGCTGGTCGTCGATGTCGGCGGCGGCTCCACCGAGCTCAGCTGGCTGAAACGCACCGACGGCGCCTTCGTGCTGGAGGGCTGGATGTCGGCCCCGATCGGCGTCGTCACCCTCGCCGAGCGTCACCCCGAACCGGTCGGCGCAACACCGGAAACGCTCGACGCCTGGTACGAGGCGATGGTTGTCGACATGGGCGAGGCCCTGTCGAAATCACCGATCGATCCCGCCCTGCGCGAGGTTTTCGCCGCGGGCCGGGCTCATCTGGTCGGCACTTCGGGCGCCATCACCAGCCTCGCCGGCATCCACCTCAGCCTGCGCCGCTATCAGCGCAATCTGGTCGATGGACTGTGGATGACCCGTGGCGACTGCGAGAAGGCCGCTGATCGGCTGATGCAACTGGGGCCGGACGGACGCGCCGCCGAATCCTGCATCGGCCCCGACCGCGCCGATCTGGTCCTCGCCGGCGCTGCCATCATGGAGGCGGTCCAGCGCGCATGGCCGTCGGAGCGGGTCAGGGTCGCCGACCGCGGCCTGCGCGAGGGTCTGCTGCTGCAGAAGATGCGCGAGGATCGCCGTCCGCGCCGTCGCCGTCGCCGCCGCTGACCCTAGTTGGTGACCTGCACCGGCAGGGTCACGTCGCAGGCCGAGAAGTCCGCGCCCCGCGCCGTCCGGGCTTCCTCGATCAGGGCCCGGAAACGGGGCGTGCCGGGGGCCAGCACCTCGACTGCCGGCCGCTCGGCCTCGGGAATGTCCGCCGCGACCCGCACCCGCGTCATCCGGTCCGGCTGGGCCGAGGCCATCATGCCGTTCTCGCCGTCTCCGACCTGCAGCGCGCGCACCACATCCAGTCCGCCGACCGTCATGCCCCAGATGGTGTAGCGCTTGTCGAGCGCGGGATAGGCCTGCCGCATGATGAAGAACTGGCTGTTGGCGGTGTCATTGCCCTCGTCGCGGGCCATGCCGGCCACGCCGGGGCAGTACAGGCCCCAGCCGTGCACCTTGCCGTCGCCGCTCGTGGCGAACACTGCGTCGGGCTGGGTCTGGATCGGCAGGGAGTGCAGGTAGCCGACACGCGCGCCCGCCGGTTCGGCGGCGGCGGCGAACGGCATGGCCGCGTCGCGGCGGAAGGTGAACTCGGCCTTCAGGTCCGGGAACGGGCTCTGGCCCTCGCCATTGCCCAGCGGATCGCCCGTCTGGGCCATGAAGGTGTCGATCACCCGGTGCCACGGGATGTTGTCGTAGAATCCGCGTCGGGCCAGCAGCTTGATCCGCTCGACGTGCAGCGGCGCGACCTCCGGCATCAGCTCCAGCAGGATACGGCCTTTGGTCGTGTCGATCACCAGCAGGTTCTCGGCCGGGACCGCCCGCCATTCCGTCGCGGCGATGGTCGTCTCTGGCGTCGGGGGCGGGGGTGGAGGCGGCGTCCCGCCGGCGTCCTGCGCCAGAACAGGCGCCGCCAGCAGCATCGCGGCGATGGCGGCGGCCAGCACGGTCTTGGAAGTCATCGCATCCTCCCCAGGATCAGACGGTCTTGGTCAGCCCCCGACGACCTCGGCGGGCGGCTGTACATCGCAGATATCGAAGGCGGCCCCACGGCGGGTCCGGACCCGCTCGATCTCGGCCTGCAGCGAGGCGCCGGTCGCGACACGCACGGCGGGGCGTTCACCCTGCGGCATCGAGGCGGCGGTGCGGGTGCGGGTCATCACGTCGGGATCGGCGACCGCGCCGTTCTCGGCCTCGGAGCCGGCCTTGATCGCCCGGACCACATCCATGCCCGCGACTACCCGCCCGAACGGCGTATATTTGCCGTTCAGTTCGTCCTTCGGCCCGGTCATCAGGAAGAACTGGCTGTTGGCGCTGTCGGGCGAGCTGGCCCGCGCCATGCCGGCGACTCCGGGGCAGAACAGCCCCTGCGCCCGCGCCTTGAAGTCGGCCGTCACCATCATCTGGGCGTCCGGCTGGGTGACCACGGGCACGGAGCCGACCAGACCCGCCTGTCCCTGCGCCGTCGGCGCGACCGGAACGAAGCCGGCGTCTCTGCCGCGCCGGAACTCGAACTCTCCGGCCAGATCGGGCAGTTCGCTGCCGCCCTGCCCCGTGCCCTGCGGATCGCCGGTCTGAGCCATGAAGTCCGGGATCACCCGGTGAAACTTCAGCCCGTCGTAGAAGCCCTGATCCGCCAGGGTGCGGATGCGGTTCACCGCCTGTGGGGCCACTCGCGGATCCATCTCGACCAGTATGCGGCCGTGAACGGTGTCGATGACCAGCAGATTCTCGGGCGCAACGGTGCGCCAGTCGCCTGCAGCGGTCTGGGAAATCGCCGGCGCGGCGGCCAGCAACGAAAGCGAAAGCGCGGCGGCGGTGACGATCTTCAAGCTCTGACTATCCCTGAACCTTGGCCCGGACCGCCGCGGCGACGTTGGGGCTGACGAAACTGTCGATCGCGCCGTCCAGACGGGCGATCTCCTTGACCAGCCGCGAGGCGATCGCCTGGTGCCGCGGGTCGGCCATCAGGAAGACCGTCTCGATGTCGGCATTGAGGCGCTGGTTCATCGCCGTCATCTGGAACTCGTATTCGAAGTCCGCGACGGCGCGCAGGCCCCGCACGATGATGCTGGCGTCCAGCGACTCGGCGAAATGCATCAGCAGGCTGTCGAACGGCCGCACCTCGACCTTGTCGCCGAGGTGCGCCACCTCGGCGCGGACCATCACCACGCGCTCGTCCGTCGAGAACAGCGGGCCCTTGTCGTCGTTGCGCGCCACGCCGATGACCAGCCGGTCGACCAGCTTCACCGCGCGTCCGATGATGTCCATATGCCCGTTGGTGACGGGATCGAATGTGCCTGGGTACAGGCCGATGCGCATCGATGGTCTCCCCGCCCTTTGGTCCGGTTTAGCAGGTGCGAAACGGACGGCCTAGATCGGCTGACAGGGCTGTGAAGCCCATGCCGCGTTCAGCGCCTCCAGCGGCGCCGGCCCCAATGAAAGCCCGTCGATCGAGGCCACCGGACAGGCGGGCGTCGCGCTGTTGCAGATGAAGGCCGCGTCGAACGACGACAGGTCAGCCAGCGTCAGCGGAGCCGTCACGCCGGTCAGGCCAACCCCTTCGAGCCCGCGCTGCACCAGCGCCTGCGCCACGCCCGCCAGCATCGGCGCCTGCGGCCACAGCACCTCACGGCCCCGGATAAAGCCGATGTTCCACAAGCTGCCCTCCGACACCCGTCCCTCCGCATCCACGAACAGGGCATCGTCGAAGCCGGCGGCCCGCGCCGCGCGCCTCGCCCGGATCAGTCCGAAGGTCGCCACATGCTTCAGATGCGCCGCCTCGCGCGCATAGACCTGCGTCTGGAGCCTCAGACTGTCCGCCAGCGGCGGCGGCGGCGGAAAGGTCGCTGTCATCACCTTCGGCCGGCCCGTCCACGCGGGCTGTCTGGGCGACATCTCCGGCGAGAACAGGCTAACCCGCAGCCAGCAGTCGCGCCGGTCGCCCACCGCCGCCCGCATGAACGCCCGCAGCCGCGGCTCGCCCACCGTCTCGCCGAACAGCTCCAGCGCCGAGGCTTCCAGCCTCTCGATATGCAGATCGAGCCCCCGCACGCGGCCCTTTTCCACCCGGAAGGAGGTGTATGCGCCGTAGTTGACCAGCGCCACATGGGTCAGGTCCGCCGCCTTGGCGGGGACGCCATCGATCAGGATGTCTCCGGCGTCCGCCATCAAGCCCCCGAACGGTCGGTCAGCTCTCGCCGCCGCCCTCGTTCCCGTCGGCCTCGCCACCCTCGACCGCGCCTTCCACACCCGTCTCGAGGTCATCGTCGCCGCCGGAATCCGGCAGGCGCTCGACCGACACGACCCGCTCGCCCTCCGCGGTGCGGAAGATGGTCACGCCCTGGCTGGAGCGGCCGACGATGCGGACCTGCTTCATTGGCGTCCGGATCATCTGCCCGCCCGAGGTGACCAGCAACAGGTCGTCGCCCTCCTCGACGGGGAAGGACGCCGCCAGACGCGTTCCCGCGCGACCGCCCAGCCCGTGCGCCGTCAGCCCCTGCCCGCCGCGACCGGTGCGGCGATATTCATAGGCCGACGACCGCTTGCCGAAGCCCGTCTCAGTGACGGTCAGGATAAACTGCTCCGCAGCGCCCAGTTCGGCGATCCGCTCGACGGACAGGGCGGCTTCCGCCACCGCCTCGTCGTCGGCCTCCACCGGCGTGTCGTCCTCGTCGCCCGCAGCGCGGCGCATGGCGTTGGCGTATTTGACGTAGGCGGCCCGCTCTTCCGGCGTCGCATCGACCCGGCCCAGCACGGCCATCGAGATGACCTCGTCGCCGGCCTGCAGACGCACGCCGCGCACACCAGTGGAATCCCGGCCCTTGAACACCCGCACGTCGTCGGCCTTGAAGCGGATCGCCCGGCCCAGGGCCGTCGTCAGCATGACGTCGGCCTCGGCGGTGCACAGGGCCACGCCGACCATCCGGTCGCCGTCTTCCAGCTTCATGGCGATCTTGCCGGCCCGGTTGACGGTGGCGAAGTCGCTCAGCTTGTTGCGGCGCACGTCGCCCGACTTCGTGGCGAACATGATGTCATAGTCAGCCCAGTCCGCCTCGTCCTCCGGCAGCGGAAGCACGTTCATGATGCTGTCGCCCGGCTCGATCGGCAGCAGGTTCACGAACGCCTTGCCGCGCGACTGCGGGTTGCCCAGCGGCAGCCGCCAGGTCTTCAGCTTGTAGGCCTTGCCGTTGGTGGCGAAGAACAGCACCGGCGTGTGGGTCGAGGCCGAGAAGACGCCGACGACGGCGTCGTCCTCCTTCATCGCCACGCCCGAGCGGCCCTTGCCGCCGCGATGCTGGGTCCGGTAGGCGTTCAGCGCCACCCGCTTGACGTAGCCGCCGTGGGTCACGGTGACGACCATGTCCTCGCGCGGGATCAGGTCTTCGTCTTCCAGTTCGAAGTCGCCGTCGCCGATCATGGTCCGCCGCGGCACGGCGAACTCCTTCTTCACCTCCAGCAGATCCTCGCGGATCACGGCCAGGATGTTGGCCCGGTCCGACAGCAGGGTCAGGTGGCCCTGAATGGTGTCGGCCAGACTGCGGGCCTCGCCGAAGATGTCGTCGCGGCCCAGACCGGTCAGACGGCTCAGCGTCAGCGCCAGAATGGCGCGCGCCTGCTCGTCCGTCAGGTTCAGCTTGTCGCCGTCGACCAGCATGGAGCGCGGGTCGGCGATCAGTTCGATCAGGGCGATCATGTCGCCCACCGGCCAGCTCTTGCCCTGCAGCCGCTCGCGCGCCTCGGTCGGATCGGCCGAGGAGCGGATGATGTGGATGACCTCGTCGATATTGGCCACGGCGACGGCCAGACCGACCAGCACGTGGCCGCGGTCGCGTGCCTTGGCCAGTTCGAACTTGATGCGCCGGACCACGACCTCTTCGCGGAACTCGAGGAAGGCTTCCAGCAGCTGGCGCAAGCCCATCTGCTCGGGCCGGCCGTGGTTCAGCGCCAGCATGTTGACGCCGAACGAGCTCTGCATGGCGGTGAAGCGCCACAGCTGGTTCAGCACCACGTCGCCGGACGCGTCGCGCTTCAGCTCGATCACCATCCGCATGCCGTCACGGTCGGATTCGTCGCGGACGTCGGAGATGCCCTCGATCCGCTTCTCGCGGACCATTTCGACGATGCGCTCGATCAGGGTCTGTTTGTTGACCTGGAACGGCAGCTCGGTGACGACGATGGCCTCGCGGTCCTTGCGGATCGTCTCGATGCTGGCCTTGCCGCGCACGATGACCGAGCCACGGCCCTCGCGCAGGGCGTTGCGCGGCGCCGAACGGCCCATGATCTCGCCGCCGGTCGGGAAGTCCGGCCCCGGGACGATATCCAGCAGCGAATCGTCGGCGATGTTTGGATCGTCCAGCAGCGCGACGCAGGCGTCGACGATTTCGCCGAGGTTATGCGGCGGGATGTTGGTGGCCATGCCGACGGCGATGCCGCCCGCGCCATTGACCAGCAGGTTCGGAATCCGGGCCGGCAGGACGACCGGCTCCAGCTCCTTCTCGTCGTAGTTCGGCTGGAAATCGACGGTGTCCTTGTCGATGTCGGTCAGCAGGGCCGAGGCGGCCGGGGCCATCCGGGCCTCGGTGTATCGCATCGAAGCCGGCATATCGCCGTCGACCGAGCCGAAATTGCCCTGGCCGTCGACGAGCATCAGTCCCATCGAGAACGGCTGGGCCATGCGCACCAGCGCCATATAGACCGAGGCGTCGCCGTGCGGGTGGAAGCGGCCCAGCACGTCGCCGACGACGCGCGCGCATTTCGAATAGGCGCGGTCCGGCGTCATCTTCAGGTCGTGCATCGAATACAGGATGCGGCGGTGCACCGGCTTCAGCCCGTCCCTCGCGTCCGGCAGGGCGCGCGAGACGATGACGCTCATGGCGTAGTCGAGATACGAGCGGCGCAGCTCGTCCTCGATCGTGATGGTGGAGATATCGCCGCCTGCGCCCGATGACGGGGGCAGGGCGTTGGTATAGCTGTCGTCGGTCAAGGAAATCGGGCTTTGAATGGCCGGAATCGGAACGTGATCCGCTAACGGGTTTTCTAGCATCCGGGGGCTGTGGTGGCAAAGCGAAGCCGCCGTTCCGCGCCCCTTCCACACAGGGATTTTGAACCATGCGCGCCTCCCGCCTCGCCCGCCTCGCCGCCCTGCCCCTGATGGCCACGCTCGGGGCCTGCGTCAGCGTCACCGAGAACGACTACTCGGACCGTCCGGAGCGGGCTTCCGTGGGCGATTTCGGCGAGGCGACGCTGAGGAACGCGGCGGGCGCCAACGTCGGCCGGGCCATCCTGACGCAAGGCCCCACCGGCCTCCTGATCCGCATCGAGGCTGACGGCCTGACCCCCGGCTGGCACGGCGCCCACATCCACGCCACCGGCCAGTGCGCCGCCCCCTTCACCTCGGCCGGCGGTCACATCAACCACGGCGAACCCAAGGCCCCGCACGGCCTGCTCAATGCCCAGGGCCCCGACGACGGCGACCTGCCGAACGTCTATGCCGACGCCCAGGGCCGCGTCCGCGCCGAGATCTTCACCACGGAAGCGCGCATCGCCTCCAGCGGTCCCGGCCAGTGGCTGTGGGACGCCGACGGCTCAGCCCTCGTCATCCACGCCAACATGGACGACCACACCAGCCAGCCCATCGGCGGGGCCGGAGATCGCGTCATTTGTGGCGTGATGGCCGCCGGATAGGCGAAGAGGCTTGATATGACGGCGTCTTGCCGGGCATCGTGCCCGCATGGCGCTGCTCTACGGTGATCCCGCTCCGACCTTCGCGACCGAGGGGGTCAACAATCCCCGCTACGTCTTCGATACGGCGGCGGGCCGCTATCTGCTGCTCGCCTTTGTGAAGGCGGGTGCCAGGGTCGATGCCGCCGTCGAGGCGCTCGAGCGCCGCCGTCACGCCTTCAACGACGTTCACGCCAGCGCCTTCGTGGTCATTGTCGGCAAGGACAAGGGTCGCAAGGCCCGGCAGGACGCCCTCCCCGGCCTGCGCTTCCTGTTCGACACCGACGGCTCGGTGGCGGACCTCTACGGCGCCCGCGACGCCGAGCGCTGGTTCCTGATCGATCCCGCCCTGCACGTTATGGCCGCCGTCGGGCCCGATCAGGCCGCAGCCCTCGTCGAGCGCCTACCCGCCCTGCCGCCGCCGGCCCGGCACGGCGGTTTCGCCGCCATGGCGCCCGTGCTGGTCACGCCCCGCATCTTCGAGCCCGCCTTCTGCGAACAGCTGATCGCCCTCTACCGCGAGATCGGCGGAGAGCCGTCCGGCTTCATGCGCGAGGTCGACGGCGTCACCACCCTGATGATGAACGACCAGCACAAGCGGCGCTCGGACGTCATCGTCGAGGACGACATCCTCCAGAAACAGGTCGTGGCCCGCCTGACCCGGCGCCTGCTCCCGCAGATCGGCAAGGCCTTCAACTTCCGGCCGACGCGGATCGAACGCTATCTGGTGGCCCGATACGACGCCGAGACCGGCGGCTTCTTCCGCCCCCACCGCGACAACACCACCAAGGGCACCGCCCACCGGCGTTTCGCGGTCTCGATCAACCTCAACGCCGACTACGACGGCGGCGACCTCCGCTTCCCCGAGTTCGGCGACCGCACCTACCGCCCGCCCCCCGGCGGCGCCTGCGTCTTCTCCTGCTCGATCCTGCACGAAGCGACGCCCGTCACCCGCGGCGAACGCTTCGCCTTCCTGCCGTTCCTGTATGACGAACCGGCGGCGAAGGTGCGGGAGGAGAACCTGAAGTTCCTGGATCCGGCCCTGACCGCCTGAACTATCGCCCGGAAGTGGCCGGACTTATCCGGCAACCGGCTCGCCGACCCTCGGTCAGGCGCGCTTTTCCATGGAGTGCGCCGGAATATTACAGGGCCGCCTCGTCAGGGATCGCAGCCCTGCAGCCCCGCGCCAGAGCGCCCTCGAAGCACGTAGTCATCGCCCGCAACAGTTCCGGCACCTGAATCGGTTTGCCTACGTGGGCGTCCATCCCCGCCTCCCGGCAGTCGCGCACCTGCTCGGGCTGACTGTTCGCTGTCAGGGCGATCACGGGTATCTGGCCGAGCCTGCCTTCCAGACGACGGATGGCGCGAGTGGCCTCCAGGCCGTCCATGACCGGCATGTGCACGTCCATCAGGACCAGGTCATAGCCCCCTCCGGAAACGGCCTCGAGAGCCTGTGCTCCGTCCGCTACCACCTCCACCTCCAGCCCCAGAGAGCGCAGGATCACCGAAACCAGCTCCCTGTTCGGCGCGGCGTCGTCTGCGAACAGGACCCGACAAGAAGCCGGTATGACCGCCGCAGGCTGTTCGGATATCCGGTCCCGGTCCGCGGCCACCTGCAGCGGTAGCTCGAACCAGAAACATGAGCCGCCGCCGACCCGATTGAATGCGCCGATCTCTCCACCCGAGAGCTCGACCAACCGCCGCGATATCGCCAGCCCGAGCCCGGTGCCGCCATAGACACGCGTCGTCGATGCATCTGCCTGAGTGAAGCGCGTGAAGAGTTGATCAAGTTTGTCAGGGGGTATCCCGACACCTGTGTCCTGTACCTCGACACGAAGCTTCCAGCCCGCTTCGGAAGGAACGCCCCCGACGACCAGCCGGATCTCCCCAGCGTGAGTGAATTTCACCGCGTTCGAGAGGAAGTTCAGGATCACCTGCCGAATCTTCGCGCCGTCTCCAATGAGCAGTCGGGGAAGATCGGGCGCGATGTCCAGAACCATGGCGACGCCGCGCGCTTCGCACTGGGTCTCGACAATGGATGCCGCGCTCTCCGGAAGCTGGCGGGGATCGAACACTGTCAAGTCGAGTTCGACCGCTTCGGCCTCAAGCTTCGAATAGTCGAGGATGTCGTTGATTACGGCGAGCAAGACCTCACTGGCGGTCGCAATGCGTTCGGCGTAGCGCCGGTCCGCCTCGGTCAGGGCCGGGCTTCGGAGCAGCACACCCGAGAAGCCGACGACGCTTGTCAGCGGGGTGCGAAGTTCGTGACTCATATTCGCGAGGAATTCCGACTTGGCGCGGCCAGCAGCCTCTGCCTGTAGCCGGGCCGCGCTGGATTCCTCCTCAAGACGTTTGCGGTCACTGATGTCGCGGGCGGTCAGTATGATCTCGGACCGACCATCGTCCCGTGCCCTGATGAATTGGCAGTCCGTCTCCACCCAGACCGCGCGCCCGTCCTTGGTGACGACGCGGTGCTGCACACGATGACCGTCGTCACCCATCGCGTGATTGGCCAGGAGCGCCCGAAATGCGGGCCAGTCATCCGGATGAACCATCGCCTCCGCGCTGCGGCCCACGAGGTCTTCCGGAGCGACCCCGAGCAGACGATTCGCGGCCGGTGAGATGTAAGTGATCCGCCCGCTGGGGCGCAGGCGCGCGACCACGTCTCCCAGATTGTCTGCAAGCAATCGGTAGTTTTCCTCGCTTGCCTGGAGGGCGGCATGCTCCATCTCGCGATCAGTGATGTCCTGGATCACCCCGAATATCGCGGCGATCTTCCCGTCATCATCCAGCTCGCAGCGGGCGCTGGACTGCGTCAACCGCAGCTGCCCGTCGGGGCGAATGATCCGAAGCCTGTAGGTGGCTCCCCCTACGGTGCCGTTCTCGATCAGCTTGGCCACGACCTGCTGATCGTCGGGGTGATAGAGATGGATGACGTCGGACATGGACAGGACGCCTTCTCGGGGCGTCATCCCATGGATCCGGAACGCTTCGTCAGACCAGGACACGTTTCCAAGAGCCGGCTCCAGACGCCAATGGCCCACGCCGCCCATCTCTTCTGCCAAGGTCAATTTTTCGAGCTGCTCACGTTGTGCTCGTCGTGCGGTCGTCTGGTCGTAAATGTCCCCGGCCATCCGCGCCAGGCGTCGAATTGAACCGATCTGGTTGGCGCTATAAGGGGTCGCCCGCTCAGTACTGGCCATGACCGCCAAGGAGCCCACCGGCACGCCTTCCGGCGTTGCGATCGTGACCCCTAAATAGGACTTCAGCCCCACCGGGCCGACCACGAGTGGATGAGCGAGAAAGCGGGTGTCGGCACGCGGATTGGGAATATCGAGGATCCCGTCGGCGCCCGTATCGACGAGCAGCCGGGTGACACTGATGTCGGCGGGAACGTGGGCCGCATCGAATCCGACCACGGACCTGAACGACAGCGCCTCGTCACCCAGGATCGAGACGAACCCCATCTCAGTTCCCGTCAGGCTGCAGGCCAGATGGACCACCCGGTCCATGGCGCTCTCGGCCGGGGTTGTTGAGAAGGACATGTTTTTTCGCACTCGAAGACTTACAGCCTCGAATGTGCGACACGTTTTGCAAAGTTTCGGTTAGCGTTATGCGTGTGCAGTCCCACACATAATGGACACAACCGCCTCAAGCGAAGGTGCTGATCTGAGGCACGGACCGCGTGAGGACCGGGGATGTCCGACCCGGCGAACGGACCTCATCAAACCGTTCTTGGAATTCACCGAAGTTGGGCATTGGGCCGGGAGCGGGCTTTCACCTTCGAGCCGGAGGCGGGTGGATTCCAGGACCCGGTCATCCCGGCCAGACGGCGCCAAACCCTGCCATCCCGTGCGACCGTGCCCTCAAGCAGCGACGGTCTGGCGGAAAGCCGATGATCGGCGCGTCAGGAGGGGATCACGTGCCCGCCGGCAATCCCGCGTCCGGCGCCTGCTCGACGACGGCCCCGCACAGCCGCGCGTTGCACGTCCACGTCCGATCCTGACGCCCCTACACTGCGGGGGATTGGTCTTTGACATCGTCCCCAAGCGTCGCTCCGCCCAGGTTCGGCTGCCCGAAAGTGTCGGGATGACAGGATTTCGCGCTTTTTGGGCGACAGTGTCAGTCGGCCCGGAACTGCAGCTCCGCCAGCCGGGCATACAGACCGCCGCGCGCCATCAGGGCCGTGTGGGTCCCCTCCTCCACCACCTGGCCATCGTCCATCACCACGATCCGGTCGGCCCGCAGGACGGTGGCCAGACGGTGGGCGATGACAATGGTGGTGCGGGTCTCCATGGCCTGCTCCAGCGCCACCTGAACCAGCCGCTCGCTCTCGGCGTCGAGCGCCGAGGTCGCCTCGTCCAGCAGCAGGATGGGAGCGTCGCGGACCAGCGCCCGGGCGATCGCCATCCGCTGGCGCTGGCCGCCGGACAGGCTCTTGCCCCGCTCGCCCAGAGGCGTGTCGAAACCCTCGGGCAGCGCCTCGACAAACGTCAGGGCCTGCGCCTCTTCCGCCGCCGTCCGGACCTCGTCCAGCGTCGCCGTTTCCCGGCCGAAGCGGATGTTTTCGCTGGCGGAACCCGAGAACAGCGGCGCCTCCTGCGACACCCAGGCGAAACGGTTGCGCACATCGACCGGATCGGCCTCGCGCACGTCGATCCCGTCCACAGACACCACTCCGGACTGCGGATCGTAGAAGCGCAGCAGCAGGCGGAAGACCGTGCTCTTGCCTGCCCCCGAGGGACCGACCAGCGCCACCGTCTCGCCCGGCCGCACGGTCAGGGAGAAGCCCTTCAGCGCCGGCAGATCGGGCCGTCCGGGATAGCTGAACCGCACCGCCGACATCGACACCTCGCCGACCGGCGGCTGCGGCAGGTCGCGCGGCTGCGCCGGCGGGGCGATGGACGGCGTGCTGCGCATCAGCTCGTCGATCCGCTCCATGGCGCCGGCGGCCTTCTGTACGTCCCCCCAGCTCTCGCCCAGCGCGCCGACGGCCCCCGCCGCGAACACCGACAGCAGCACGAACTGCAGCAGCGCCCCCGGCGTCATCCGCCCGGCGATCACATCCTGCGCGCCCAGCCACAGCACCAGGGTCACGCCGCCGAACATCACCACGATGATCATGGCGGTCATCAGCGCCCGCGCCCGCATCCGGACCAGCGAGACCACGAACGCCGCCTCGACCGCCTCGCCGAACCGGGCGATGGCGCTACGCTCCCGGCCAAAGGCCTGCACCGTCTCGATGGCGTCGACGCTCTCGCCGGCGAAGCCGACGGCGTTGGCGAACCGGTCCTGCGAGGCCACCGTCAGTCGTCGGACCTTGCGCCCGAACAGGAACAGCGGCCCCAGCAGCAGCGGCACGACCAGCAGCACCAGCCCCGTCAGCTTGGGGCTGACCACGAACAGCAGGGCCGTCCCGCCGATCAACGTCAGGGCGTTGCGCAGGGCATAGGAGACCGAGGTCGTCAGCAGCGTCTCGACCAGGGCGATGTCCGTGGTCAGGCGGGACAGCACCTCCCCGGTCCGCATCTGCGCATAGAAGGCCGGGTCCAACGTCAGGATCCGCTCGAACAGCCCCTTGCGAACGTCGGCCACGACCCGCTCGCCGGTCTTGGTGACGAAGAAATAGCGGACCGCCGTCGCGATGCCGAGGAACAGGGCGTTGACGCCCAGCAGCATGAACCACCAGTTCAGCCGGGCTCCGCCGCCCTCGAACCCGTGGTCGATGGCGCCCCGGGCGGTCACCGTCAGCGTCAGGGAGGCGGCGGTGGACAGGACCAGCCAGACCCCGGCCATGGCCGCATGGCCCTTGTGGCGCATGGCGTAGGGCAGCAGCCGTCCCAGTGGGCGGACGTCGCGCCGCTTGGGCCGCCTCTGACCCGCGTCGCTCATCTGCTCAGCCAGTTGCGCGCCGGCGCCGGGCCGTCCGCGAAGGTCGGCGGCGTCGGGAGCGGGGGCGGTCGTGTCTGTCATGGCGCGCGCCTCTTGCCCCGGAACGGCCCCCGGTGTAAACGCCGCCGCTCATTCCCGCCCCTCTCTGGCGGGTTTTCTCATTTTCGCGCACCGACGGTCGGCATCGTCATCGCGCAGAGACCGGACAACGACCCATGAAGGCCGATACGCACCCCGACTACCACTTCATCACCGTGACGATGACCGATGGTACGACCTATCAGACGCGCTCCACCTACCAGAAGGAAGGCGCCGTCCTGAACCTCGACATCGACCCGCTGACGCACCCGGCCTGGACCGGCGGCAACCAGCAGCTGATGGACCGCGGCGGCCGCGTTTCGCGCTTCAACAACAAGTTCGGCGGCTTCATCAAGAAGTAGCGGTCTGGCTTTGCGGCCACACCAGCAGCCAAGACTTTCACGAAGGCGTCGGTCCACGGACCGGCGCCTTTCTGTTTGCCGGGAACGCCGATAACATGGCGGCGTTGGACCATCGGGCGTGAACGCAGGTCCTGCGTAAATCGGGCGAAGAGCAGCAGTTATGAATCGACGGCAACTGGGTCTGGGCGCGGCGGCGGCTGCCATCGCGTCGGCGAGCGGGGTCGCCGCGCGGGCGCAGACCCGCGATCCGGCGTCGATCGCCTTCTACGACAGCTTCAACGACCAGCTGGCCCGCTTGCCGGCCACGGTTCAGCCCGACGTGCGCGCCTTCTACGAGCTGAACGGCTGGCGCCCCGTCTGGACCGCCGACCGGGTCCGCGCCCTGCAGGGCGCCGCCGGCCGCGCTGAGCGCCACGGTCTGGCCCAATCCGACTTCTTCGACTTCGACGCCCTCGCCGCCCAGGCCGCTTCGGCCGAGATGCGCACCACCGCCGCCGCCCTCGGCTATGCTCGGGTCCTGTCGGAAGGCCGCGTCCGCCCCGAGACCGTCGAAGACCTGTGGGAGATGCAGAAGAACCGCGTCGACCTGCCCGTCGGCCTCAACGACGCCCTGGCCCAGAACCGGCTGATCGACTGGTTCGAGGGTCTCGCCCCGACCGATATCGGCTATTCCAACCTCTCGGCGGGCTATGTGCGCTATCGCCGGATGATCCGCGACGGCCGTGGCTGGCCGGCGTTCCGGGTCGGCGCGAACATCGAACCGGGAACCAGCGATCCGCGCATTCCGGTCCTGATCCAGCGTCTCGTGGCGGAAGGCGACCTGTCGGCCGCCGATGGCACACGTCTGGCTTCGATGGGCAGCTTCTACGGCCCCGAACTGGTCGAGGCGATGAAGGGCTTCCAGGTCCGTCACGGCCTCGGCGCCGACGGCCGCATCGGCGCGGGCACGCAGCGCTCGCTCTCGGCCTCGGCCGAGGAGCGCGCGCGCCAGATCGCCCTCAATCTCGAACGCCGCCGCTGGCTCAAGCGCGACCTCGCCCCCGAGCGGATCGAGGTCAACACCGCCGCCGCCATCATGGTCTACTGGAAGGACGGCAAACCCGTTCACTCCAACCGCGTCGTCTGTGGCGCGCCCGCCAACCAGACGCCCAGCCTCGAGAAGCAGTTCGCCTCGGTGGTCGCCAACCCGCCGTGGTATGTCCCGGCCTCGATCGCCCGCAACGAGATCCTGCCAAAGGGCCCCGGCTATCTGGCCAGCCAGAACATGTACGTCTCGAACGGCCAGGTCATCCAGCGCGCCGGGCCGACCGCGGCGCTCGGCTATGTGAAGTTCGAGCTGCGCGACAGCTACGCCATCTTCCTGCACGACACCCCGTCCAAGGCGGCCTTCAACCTGTCCATGCGCCAGCGCAGCCACGGCTGTGTGCGTGTTCAGAACGCCGTCGACTTCGCCCGCCTGCTGCTGTCGCCCGACCCCACGCTGCTGGGTGAGTTCGACGAGGCGCAGGACACCCGCGAGACCAAGCGTATCCAGACCGGCCGAGAGATCACCGTCCGCCTGCTCTACTGGACGGCCTTCGTTGACGGTCAGGGCCGCGTCGCCTTCCGCGAGGATGTCTACGGCCGCGACGACAAGCTGGCCGAGGCCCTCGGCATCGCCGTCAGCCTGCCCAAGCCGGTCGACGACGGCCGCAACGTCGCCAACGACGTCGGGCCGTAGGGCTCTACTGCCTGAAGGCCGCCGCCAGCCGGTCCAGCTGGCTCTGCACCGGGTTGACCGCCTCTTCCTCGGGCGCGTCCAGATACATCCGCCGGTCGAGGTGCAGCACGCGGTCGTACAGCTTCTCGGTCCGCACCACATATTCGATCAGGGCGATCGGCAGTTCCGGGTGGGTGGGCTCGGTCTCGATCTTGCGCTCGGCGAGGCGGTAGCGGGGTTCGCACGCCGCGGTCGCCGTCATATCCCCCTCGCGCACCGCCCGCTGCACCAGCAGCCATGAGGCGATCTGCATCAGCCGCGTCGTCAGCTTCATGCTCTCGCCGGCGTAGGCCAGGGCCGTGGCCCGCGACAGCAGCTTGGATTCACGCCGTCCGTCGCCATCCAGATAGGCGGCGGTCTCCTCGACCAGCTCCATACCCTCGCGGAAGGTGCGGTCGAACAGCTCCGAGCGGGCGAAGTCGTCGACGACGGCCGCGCGGCTGCGTCCGGCAGGAATGAGAGCGTCGCTGGGCATGAACTCGGTCAGACTCATAGGGTGGACGCATCCGTATCACGACCGGCACGGTTTCGCGCGGTCACTACGCCCTGTGCAACGGCCATGCCAACAGACTGATTCAGGAGCGTTTCAGGAGCGAAAGTTGAACATGGCGTCGGCCGCATTGCGTTGCGACGACTTGCCCTCGATCGCCGCCTGCGACCGCGCGATCTCCGCCTCCAGCCCGGCGATGCGCTGCTTGAGGTCCTCGACCGAATAGCCGTCCAGATCCTCGCGCGTCAGGGCGATCAGGGGCGCTCCCCGCGCCGGACGGGGCTCCAGGTCCTCGAACATCACCGCCTCCTTCTTGGCCAATCCACGGGCAAGCGACTATCTGAACGCCCGGACACGAACGATTGCAAGAACGAGGCGCCGATGCGGGCTGTCGAAATCACGGGCGGAGCGGGTCCTGCGGAGGCGCTGACGCTGGTCGAGCGGCCCTATCCTGTCGCCGGTCCGGGACAGATTCGCATCCGCGTCCGCGCCGCCGGCGTGAACCGTCCCGACCTGCTGCAGCGACAGGGCCGGTATCCGCCGCCGCCCGGCGCATCCGACATTCTCGGACTCGAAGTGGCCGGCGAAGTCGATCAGGTCGGCGAGGGCGTCGATCGCTGGCGCACTGGCGACCGCGTGTGCGCCCTGCTCGGCGGCGGCGGCTACGCGGACCAGGCCGTGGTCGACGCCCGCCATGCCCTGCCAATACCGGACGGTGTCGACTTCATTCAGGCCGCCGCCCTTCCGGAAACCGTCTGCACCGTCTTCGCCAACGTCTTCGAGTCCGGCGCCCTCAGGGCCGGCGAGACCCTGCTGATTCACGGGGCCACCAGCGGCATCGGCGTCACCGCCATCCAGATGGCCAAGGCGGCCGGCGCCCGCGTCGTCGCCACCTCGCGCGGCGCGGAAAAAGCGGAAGCCGCACGAAAACTCGGCGCGGACCTGAGCCTCGATTCCGGCTCCGACGATCTGGAGGCGGCGATCAGCGTCTTCGGAGGCGTCGACGTCGTTCTGGACATGGTCGGCGCCGACTATGCGGCCCTCAATCAGTCCGTCCTGAAACCCTTCGGCCGCTGGGTGGTCATTGCCACCCTGTCCGGCTCGCTGGCCCAGGTCGATCTGGCCCGGCTGATGATGAAGCGGATCGTGCTGACCGGCTCGACCCTGCGCGCCCGGCCGGCCGACGAGAAGGCGCGGCTGATCTCGGCCGTCGAAGCGACGGTCTGGCCGTGGGTTGCGTCGGGACAGGTCCGTCCGCCCCTCGAGGCGACTTTCCCCCTCGATCAGGCGTCGGCCGCCCACCTCAGGCTCGAGGCGGGCGGCCATGTCGGCAAGATCGTGCTGACGGCCTGACCTTAGCGGCGGCCGCCCCGGCCCGCGGGGCGCAGCGAGGAGATGCGGTCGTTCAGGCCCCACTGCTGGAGGTTCCGGATGTCGTCCCGGAAGGTCCGGCACTGGCCGCGGAAATAGGCGTCGGTGCAGACCTCCCACTCGCCGCGAAACTGCATCGAGCTGATCGCGTCGTTCAGGCCGCTGTTCTGCAGGTTGGGAATGGCCTCCCGGAACTGCATGCTCGCGCCGCGGAAATCCGAGTCACGGAAGACGGTGACCGAGTTGCGTCCACCGCCCCAGCCGCCGTCGTTGTCCGGACGCCCGCCGCCGCCGCGATCCTCATAGGTCCCGCGCACCGGTCCGCAGACCAGCAGACCGTTGTCGTTGCGGATCTCGTAGTCGGAGCAACGGTTCAGCTCGATCGACGTGCCGCGCACATTGCCGCGCCGGTCCTGGCAGTCGGCATAGAGCCGGCCCCTGTTCACGTATTCGCCGCTGCAGCTCTGGCGATAGTCGCCGCGGGGCGCGATCCGCTCCTGTCCGCCGCCGGCGTAGGGGGCGGCCTCTTGTCCAGCGCCGGAGAGCACGGCCATGGCCGCAAGGGTTTCGATCAGCATGGGGTCCTCCCGATGGTGTTCATGGACGCACAACGCGTCTGTGAGGGCACTGTTCAGCTTCCGGATGAACCTTGGCTGTATGAGGTTGTCGGCTTTCGTTTTCTTTTGCGTCGAATACGACTATATCGGTCATCTCCGCGCCCGGCCGAAAGGTCGGGCGCCGTCGTATCCGGAACCCGCCCCCGACCCGGGCAAGTGGGTCAAAAACAGAAGCAAAGACGCTCATGACCGACATCCTGATGCCCAAGGCCACCGCGGTCTGGCTGGTCGACAACACCTCCCTCACCTTCGAGCAGATCGCCGACTTCTGCGGCCTGCATCCGCTGGAAGTCCGCGGCATCGCCGACGGCGACGTGGCCCGCGACATCCGCGGCGCTGATCCGCTGGTCAACGGCCAGCTGACCCGCGAAGAGCTGGACAAGGCCCAGAACGACGAGAACTACCGCATGCAGGCCGTGGTCAGCCGCCACGCCGAACTGCTCAAGAGCCACAAGCCCGCGCCGAAATACACGCCGGTCTCGCGCCGTCAGGACCGCCCGGACGCCATCGCCTGGTTCGTGCGTAACCACCCGGAAGTGACCGACGCCCAGATCGCCAAACTGCTGGGCACGACGAAATCGACCATTGAGAGCGTCCGCAACCGCACCCACTGGAACAGCGCCAACATCAAGCCGGTCGACCCGGTGACCCTGGGCCTCGTCGGCCAGTTGGCTCTCGACGAGCTGGTCAGAAAGGCCGCCGACAAGAAGGCCAAGGACGACGCGAAGAAGGGCGGCGCCACCCTGCAGCCGGTCGACGCGCCGGAAGCCGCCGAGGCCGAGCCGGAGTTCGTGCCCGAAGCCCGCGAACGCCGCGGGGCCGAACCGACCGCCGAGTCGGTCTTCGGCAAGAAGGACTGAAATGAAAACGGCCCCGGAGCGATCCGGGGCCGTCGTTCTTTGTGCGGGAGGCCGTCGCTAATGCGCTCGGGCCTCCAGACTGGTGATCTCTTCCTTGAGCCGCAGCTTCTGCTGCTTCAGCTCCCTTACGCGAAGCGAGTCCGAGGCCGGGTGGATCATCTCCTGCCGGATCGTCTCATCCAGGCTGCGGTGACGGTTTCCCAGTTCGCGGATACGAGCTTCGATGGTCATGGCTTGCGCCTCCATGTCTAAGGGACCACTAGATTGAGCGCCCGGCTCGACCGGCTGTGGAATCACTTTCCGGTGAGGCTGCCGGCCGTCCGGACCCGCGAACCCTGGACCCCAATATGGCCGATGATGTGAACGGAGCCGTACGTACCTCGCCCCGCCGCCTCGTCGTCGGAATTTCCGGAGCGTCTGGCGTGGCTTACGGGGTGCGCACGCTCGATGCCCTGCGCGAGCTCGGGGTCGAAAGCCATCTGGTCGTCACGCGCGCGGCCCTGCTGACCTTGTCACAGGAGACCGATCTTTCCCCCGACGACCTGACCGGCCGCGCCGATGTCGTCCACCGGCTCGCCGACGTCGGCGCCTCGATCGCCTCCGGCTCCTTCCGGACCATGGGAATGATCGTCGCCCCCTGCTCCGTCCGCACGATGAGCGAGATCGCCACCGGCGTGACCTCCACCCTGCTGACCCGCGCGGCCGACGTCGTGCTCAAGGAACGACGGACGCTGGTGCTGATGGTGCGCGAGACGCCGCTGCATCTGGGCCACCTGCGCACCATGACCGCCCTGACCGAGATGGGCGCCATCATCGCCCCGCCCCTGCCCGCCCTCTATGCGCGTCCCGAGTCCATCGAGGCGATGATCGACCAGTCGGTGGGCCGGGCGCTCGACCTGTTCGGCCTCGAATGGTCCGGGGTGCGTCGCTGGGCCGGGCTGAAGGGCGTGACGGCCGAATGAGCTCCGACATCGGCCTGTGGGACTGGGCCGTCCGCGCCTATGCGTTCGAGGGCGTGAGCGAGGCCTGCCTGCACCTGCAGGACGCCGCCGGCCAGAACGTGCCCCTGCTGCTGTGGGCGGCGTGGACCGCGCGCACGGGACGCGCCCCGGACGAGGACGCCATCGAGGCGGCCTGTGACATCGCCCGCGCCTGGCAGGATGCGGCCATCGCCCCGCTCCGGGCGGTTCGGCGCACGCTCAAGGGCCGCAATCCCGATCTGGAGGACGCCGACCGCGAGGCCGTCCGGGCGCAGGTGAAGGCGGTCGAACTCGAGGCGGAGCGGCGTCTGCTTATGGCGCTGGAGGCCCTGTCGCCGCCCGCCGGGTTGACGCCAAGGCCCGTTCAGGACGCGCTCGTCACCGTGGCCCGCCAGTGGTCGGCGATGACGCCGCGCCCGGGGCTGGTTCAGCTCGCCGAACGGCTTCCGGCCTAGGCCGACGCGGGTTATACAGCCGCGTCCGGGGCCCTGACGAATGAACGACGACGATCCGTTTCTGAGCGAGGAAGAGCTGGCGCTGCACGCCCGGCTCAAGGAACTGCGTCAGGAGCACTCCGACCTCGACGCCTCCATCGACGCCCTGATGCACATGCCGCTGCCGGATCAGTTGATGATCGCGCGCCTGAAGCGGAAGAAGCTGACGCTGCGGGACGAGATCGTGAAGCTCGAGGCTATCGTCCTTCCGGACATCATCGCCTGAGACTCAGCGGGCCTTCTTCCTGATCCACATGGCCGCGTCGGCCTCGGCCAGCCAGACTTCTGGATCCGTGTGGGCGGCGAAGGCGCGGACGCCGAACGAGCCGCCCAGCCCGGCCGAGCGCCCCTCCCACTCAAACGGCGCATCCTCGAGGGCGGCGGCCAGCTTGCGCGCCTTCTCGCGGCCCTCCTCCAGACCGGCGTTCAGCATCAGCAGGCCGAACTCGTCGCCGCCCAGTCGTCCGACGGCGTCGGATTCGCGCAGATTGGCCCGCATCATCTCGGCGACATAGACCAGGGCCGCGTCGCCGGCGGCGTGGCCGAGGCTGTCGTTCACGCCCTTGAAGCCGTCGAGGTCGAGGTAGAGCAGCACCGCCGGCACGTCGTGGCGCTGGCAAAAGGCCATGGCGCTCTTCATCGCCGCGACGAAGCCGCGCCGGTTGAGCGACGGCGTCAGCACGTCGTGGTCCGCAGCCGCCTCAGCCACTTCGGCGCGGCGGCGCAGCGCTTCGACCTCGGCGCGGAGCCGTTCGATCTCGGCGATGGGGTCGATGACGGCCGCGTCGGTCACAGGCGAATAGGGCTCCCCGGTCCGCGACTCACTGTGTGCAGACCTGCGTTCAGCCTAACGCCGTCGGTTGCGGGCGCAACGCGAGTCCTGTATCGCGCCGCTTTCCCGCGAAAGTGTTCTGCATGGCGACTCAGACACCGCCCGTTGCGATCATCATGGGCAGCCGTTCCGACTGGCCGACGATGAAGCACGCCGCCGACGCGCTGGATCGGCTCGGCGTCGCTTGGGAGGCCAAGGTCGTCAGCGCCCACCGCACCCCCAAACGCCTGTTCGATTTCGCTACGGGGGCTAGGTCCGCGGGCTACAAGGTGATCATCGCCGGCGCGGGCGGCGCCGCCCACCTGCCGGGGATGGCCGCCTCGATGACCGAGCTGCCGGTGCTTGGCGTGCCCGTCGAGTCGAAGGCGCTCAAGGGCATGGACAGCCTGCTCTCCATCGCCCAGATGCCCGGCGGCGTTCCGGTCGCCACGCTCGCGATCGGCGAGCCGGGGGCCAAGAACGCCGGCATCCTCGCGGCACAGATCCTGGCCCTCTCGGACGAGGTGCTGGCCGGGCGGCTGAACGCCTTCCGCGAAGCCCAGACCGAGGCGGTCCACGAGACGGTCGAGGACTGAGTGGCGCCCCTCCCCCCCGGATCGACCCTCGGCATTCTCGGCGGCGGCCAGCTGGGGCGGATGCTCAGCCAGGCCGCCTCGCGGCTCGGCTTCAATGTCGTCATCCTCGATCCGGAGGAAAACAGCCCCGCCGGTCGTGTCTCCCAAGGCCAGATCGTCGCCGCCTATGACAATCCGACGGCGCTGGGCGTGCTGGGCCAGACCAGCGCGGCCGTGACCTTCGAGTTCGAGAACGTCCCCGCCGCCTCGGTCGAACGGCTGGCTGAAGGCGGCGCCCTCGTCGCCCCCGGACCCAAGGCGCTGGCCGTCGCGCAGGACCGGGTCGACGAGAAGACCTTCCTCAATGGCGTCGGCGCGACCACCGTGGACTTCGTCCCGGTCGACAGCCTCGACGACCTGCTGGCCGGGCTCGAGCGGCTGGGAACGCCCGCCCTGCTGAAGACGCGGCGCGAAGGCTACGACGGCAAGGGCCAGATCTGGGCGCGCTCGGCGAAGATGGCCGCCGACGCCTGGCACGCCATCGGCGAGCGGCCCGCCATTCTGGAAGCCCGCGCAGACTTCACGCGCGAACTGTCAGTGATCGCCGCTCGCGGCCGGGACGGCACGCTGGCCGTCTATCCGCTGGGCGAAAACACCCACAAGGGCGGCGTGCTCAAGACCACAGTCGCTCCCGCAACCGTCGACGCGAAGACGGAAAAGCGGGCCAAGGCTATCGCCAAGGCCATCCTCGACGGCCTCGACTACGTCGGCGTGCTCGGGGTCGAGCTGTTCGACCTCGGCGGCGGCAAGCTGCTGGTCAACGAGATCGCGCCGCGCGTCCACAACACCGGCCACTGGACCCAGGACGGCTGCGTCTGCGACCAGTTCGAACAGCACATCCGCGCCATCGCCGGCTGGCCGCTGGGCCCTACGAACGCTCACGCCCGCGTCGAGATGACCAACCTCCTCGGCGACGAGGTCGAACAGTGGAAGACCCTGTCCGCCAAGCCCGACATGCGCCTCCACCTCTACGGCAAGGCGGAGGCTCGCCCCGGCCGCAAGATGGGCCATGTGAACCGGGTGAAGCCGCTCTAGGCCGGGTCCGTCTTCGCCCCGTACCGCATCCGGCTCAGCACATCCGCTGCCTTGCGCAGCGGGGCGTCGAAGTCCTTGCCGGCCTTCCATTTTTCGAAGGCCATGACGTTGTCGATGCGGCGGGCGACGAAGGCTTCGGCGGCGTCGCGGCCGTCGAACCAGCGCATGGTCAGGGCCGGGATCAGGATGCCCGACAGGATCGCCCGCTTGGAATAGTGGTTCCAGTCAGTGGCCGTGTCCCCGGCCCAATTCCACAGCTGGTCCGCCGTCTCCCAGGCCAGCTTCAGCCCCAGGTCGGCGTTGGTCGGCAGGGTCAGGAAGGCGGCGCAGCGGCGCGCAGCCTCCAGATCGGCCGCCCCCGCCTCCATCCGGGCCGAGACGGCGCGGGCGATTCGCTCCCGCATCTTCAGCGACTTCGGATCGACCTCGGCCAATGCGGCCAGCGCCCGGTCGTCGTGACGGCGGGACAGCAGGGCGGCCAGATCGCGCGCGCCATTGGGGAACAGCAGTTCCTCGTCGCCGGGCGACTGCCCGTTCGCCTCGCACGCGGCCCGCACCATCCGGCTGTTCCAGCCCAGAGCCGGCGCGCGCTGGATGGCGGCGTCCAGCACCGCCTGTTCCATGCGGTCGGCCCAGTCTCCTTGAGACGGGTCGTTCGACAGGTGTGGCGCATCGGTCATGGCGCCAGCATAAGCCCGTCGGGCGGGCGTTTCGACCCTTCACATCTTGCCGCGACGATCTGGACAGCGGGGGGCCGCTCGTGTATCAGCCCGCCTTCACTCGCGGACCCGGTTCGCCGAGGAAGATTTTTATTTGTCTGCCCGTCTCCCTCACAGGACGCGGCGGGCGGCCAAAGGAGAGTTCAACCTGGTACAGATTTTCGTTCGCGATAATAACGTCGATCAAGCGCTGAAGGCCCTCAAGAAGAAGATGCAGCGCGAAGGCAGCTTCCGCGAGATGAAGCGCCACGTGCACTACGAGAAGCCCTCGGAGAAGCGCGCCCGCCAGAAGGCCGAGGCCGTGCGCCGCGCCCGCAAGCTGGCCCGCAAGCGCGCCCAGCGCGAAGGCCTGCTGCCGCCGCCGAAGCCCCGCGTGCCCGGCGCTGGTCCCGCCCGCGGATAAGCCGACGTTACGAACCGAAGATCAAAAGGCCGCCCCGGGAAACCGGAGCGGCCTTTTTCTACGACGTGGAGCTGCGCAGTTCGTAGTCCCCGAGCAGTCGCCAGAACTCTTGCGCATTCGATTTGTCGCCGAGCGCTTCGACGGCGTTCCGGATCAGAAAGTATTCGTCGTCGGATCGAATGGCGCCCCGCGCTGCGATGCGCCTCACGGCCTTCATGACACGAAGGCGCATCTCTGACAGCGTTGGCAGCGCCAACGCGCGCAAGTGCGAGTCTAGGCGGGCGACCTCCTCCGGAGAAAAAGCCGCCGTCATCTCCACCTCATCCCCGATCATCATCGCGAGACCTTGGCGCGCCCGCGCCGGCGCGCCGGCGGCCGTGGCGTCGAGAACCGAGATCGGGTGGTCTTCAGGTTTGAGGTTGGGCAGTGGCTCGAACGTGAGTTCGAACATCTCCGCCGCCCAACGCCGGAGGGTTTCATACTCTCCGGCCTCGACCTTCATTTCCTACCTTCCCCGCCCGATCGCCGCGCCGAATGCCTTCCAGCTGAGCTTCACGTCCGACAGGGCGCCGGCCCGGAAGGCCCGGCCCGCGACCCAGACCATCAGCAGGGCGAAGGCGAACATGCCCGCCATGGTGCCGACGATCTCGATCATCGGCGGTTCGGACGGGGCGCGGGCGCTCATCAGGAACGGCGTGAAGAACGGGATCCAAGACATGATCTGAACCACAGGCGCGTCCGGCGTGCGGATGGCCATCTGCATGACCAGCAAGGGCACGACCAGGATCATCATGATCGGCCCCATCAGCGTCTGGGCGTCCCGCGGCGTCTCGCAGAAGGCCCCGATGGCGGCGAACAGGACCGCGTACATCAGATATCCGCCGACCGCATAGGCCGCGAAATAGAACAGCAGGCCGCTGCTCAGCAGCACCTCCCCGATCATCGGCGCATACTGCGGCAGGCCGGCGATCAGGCCCGCGGCGCCGATCCCGCCCCAGACCAGCAGCACCGTCATGGTCAGCAGGGCCACGCCGAGCACCTTGCCGGTCAGGATTTCCGTCGCCGACGCCGACGACAGCAGCACCTCTAGGATCTTGTTCGACTTCTCCTCCATCACGCTGTTCAGCAGGATCGAGGCGCCGGTGATGATCAGCGACCACAGGATGAAGCCCGACGCCAGGCCGATGATCATCGGCAGCTGGTCGCGGAACGAAACCTCGCCGCCGCTGGCCGATTTCGGCGACAGGGTCGTCACGTCGGGATCGAAAGCGGCCGTGGACGACACAACCGTCGCGTCGATGCCGGCCTTTTCGAACACCTCACGACGGTATTCTTCCTTCAGGGCCGTCCTCACGAACCGCTGGACGGAGCTGTCGGTCGCCCGGCGGCTCCACACCCGCGCGGTGGGTTTGCCATCGGCCCGGTTCAGCAGCACCACCGCGTCGAGCCGGTCGGCCTTGTCCACCTCGTCGCCGAGATAGTGGCGCGCAACCGCCTCGCGGGCGGCCCCGGGTGCGGCGGCGGACAGGTCCGCCGGCGCCGCCACGATGGCGATCTTCGGCCCGTCGAGGCCGCTCAGCGCGCCCTTGGCCGCATTGCCGCCGGAAGTTCCGCCCGCCGCGGCCTGGATATTGGCCTCGGCCTCCTGACGCTGCTTGTCACGTCTGGCCTGATCCTCCTTCAGCGCAGTCTGAACTGCCGCGGCCAAGCCGGCGGCTTGCGGCCCCTCCTCCACCACGACGACCTCGCGCACAGGCTCGCTGGATTTCATGAGGATCGGAATGGCGCCGCCGAGGACGCCGAAGATCGGAAACGCCAGCAGCGACAGCCAGAAGCCGACGGTCTTGGCGTAGGCGGCGAACTCGCGCCGCGCGATCAGCAGGGTGCGTTTCATCGGGCGGCCTCCGCGGCTTTGACGGATTGATCCTGATCGGGGTTGTCGCCGGTCAGGCCGATGAAGGCGTCGTGCAGACTGGGCTCGCGCAGTTCGAAGCGGCGCACGTCCAGACCGTTCAGGAAGGCGGCCTTCAGCGCGTCCTGACCCCGCCCGCCGGAGACCAGTCCGGCCTTCAGCACGCGAACGCCGTCGGCTTCCGAGACCACCTCGACGCCGCTGACGCCGGGCAGGCCCGCTGCCTGATCGGGCGCGATGGCGCCCTCGAGCTCGAGGAAGCGCGGCGTGGTGGCCCGCGCCTCGGCGACGGTGCCCTCGAACGCCTTGTTGCCGCGCGCCAGCAGCACGACCTTGTCGCACAGCCGCTCGGCATGCTGCATCACATGGGTCGAGAACAGCACGGTCGCGCCGTCGGCGGCCAGACCGCGGATCATGGCTTCCAGCCCCTGCTGGTTGACCGGATCAAGGCCGGAGAAGGGCTCGTCGAGGATCACGAACTCGGGCCGGTGCACCACCGACGCGATCAGCTGCACCTTCTGGGACATGCCCTTGGACAGCTCCTTCATCTTCTTGCGCTTCGAGGCGCCGAGGCCCTGCGCATCCAGCATCTCGCGGGCGCGGCGACGGCCCTCGCCGGTCGGCAGGCCCTTCAGGGCGCCGAAGAAGGCGATGGCGTCGACCGGCGTCATCTTCTTGTAGAGGCCGCGTTCCTCGGGGAGGAAGCCGATGCGGTCCCGCACCTTGCGGCCGTCGTCGGCGCCCAGGATGGTGATCCGCCCCGCCGTCGCCGGCTGCAGGCCCAGGATCATGCGGATGGTCGAGGTCTTGCCCGCGCCGTTGGGGCCGAGGAAGCCGCAGATCGTGCCCTTCTCGACCTCGAAGCTGAGGTCGCGAACGGCCTGGAAGTCGCCGTATCGCTTGCTCACCCCGTCGAGTGTCAATGCCGCTGTCATATGCCCTCCCCCGGACTCCGGTCACTGGCGACAGTCGTAGGTCTGTAAAGGACGTTTGACAACAGCCCAGCGCCCGACTGCCGTGCCCTTGTCATGAATTCCGTGTCATGTTCCGTGGACAGAGTCGGGCAGCCGGCCGGAAGACTGGATGCCATACGAAATCACGCCCTCGCCCGTCGCGCCGCCCCCCGGCTCCCGCCTGTGGACGGCTGGGGCCACGGCCGGCGTGGCCGTGGTGGTGCTGCTTGGCCTCGCGGCGCTGCACCGCGACATCGCCGGCCCGCTGCTGGCCGGAGCTGCGGTAGTGGCCCTGACCGCCTGGGCGCTGAACCGGCCCTCCCAACGCGCCCCGGCGCCGGGCTCGACCGCCGCGGCCACGGTCGGCGACGCGGATGCCGCACCTCTCTTGGCGGATCAGACCTTGCTCGACGAACTGTTCGAGACCTTGGCCGATCCGGTCATGGTGGTGTCCGGCGGCGAGGCCGACGATCTGGCGGCGCGGCGGGTGGTGCTGGCCAATGCCGCCGCCCGCGACCTGCTTCGCATACCGCGTGAGGGCACCCTTCTGGTCTCGGCCCTGCGCGATCCGGTGGTGCTGGAGGCGGTCGACGAAGCGCTGTTCGGCGGCGTGGAGAGGACGGCCGCCTATGCCGGAGTCGGCGCCCAGACACGGCACTGGCGGGTCATGACGCGGCCCCTCGCGCCGAACGACGGACATGCGATGGCGCTGGTGGTGCTGCGCGACGAAACGGATGTGCGCCGCATGGAGCTGATGCGCGTCGACTTCCTCGCCAACGCCAGCCACGAGCTGCGCACGCCGCTGGCCTCGCTCTCGGGCTTCATCGAGACGCTGCGGGGCCACGCCCGCGATGACCCCAAGGCGCGCGACAAGTTTCTCGACATCATGGCGACGCAGGCCGACCGGATGGGGCGGTTGGTGGCCGATCTCCTGTCCCTCAGCCGCATCGAGCTGAACGAGCATATTCCACCGTCGGGCCGGGTCGATCTCGCGCGGGCCGCCTCGGACGTGATCGACGCCGTCAGCGTGCTCTCGGACGACCGGCAGGTGCGGGTCGTGCTGCAGGATCGCGGCGCCAGCGCTCCGGTGCACGGGGACCGCGACGAGATCGTCCAGGTGGTCCAGAACCTCGTCGACAATGCCATCAAGTATTCCGCCGCCGGCGACGCGGTCGAGGTCGTCATCCAGCCCGAGGTGACGCTGGACCAGGCCTCGGCCCCCTGGTCTGGCGGCAACCGGGGCGAAGGCGCGACACGGCTGCCGCTGGTGACGCCGGACCGCGAGACCGGCATGCTCTACGCCGCCGTCACGGTGCGCGACCACGGCCCCGGCATGGCGCGCGAACACCTGCCCCGGCTGACCGAGCGCTTCTACCGGGTCGAGGGGCAGAAGAGCGGTGAGCGCGCGGGCACCGGCCTGGGGCTCGCCATCGTCAAGCACATCGTCAACCGGCACCGGGGCGGACTGACCGTGGAAAGCGCGCCGGGACAGGGTTCCGTGTTCACCGCCTACTTCCCCGTAGCGGCTCCGAAGGCCTCCTGAGAGGCATTCACGGCGGCCGAACGCCGTAACAGAACTGTCACGCTGCCGTCTTAATCCGCTGACCATTCGCGGGCAGTTTCCGGCCACGGACGACCGGGGGACCGGGGCGTCCTGATTCCCGATTCCGGACCCGCATGACCTGGCTTTTCCTGCCGATCCTGATCGTCGCGGCGCTCGCCTCCTGGCTGGGCGGCCGGGCGCTGGCGCGTCGGCGTCAGCAGGGCCAGAGGGCGCACTCGCGGCCCAATCAGCACGCGGCCTATGCCCTGATCTGGAGCCTTGTTCCGGCGCTGGCGGTGCTGGTCGGGGCGGCGATCTTCCTTCCCTCGCTCGGCGCGCTGGCGACCGGAGCGGGCGCCGCGCTCGCGGCGGTGGCCGGCGCGCTGTTCGCCTTCAGCCGCATCGGACCCGATCTGCGGGCCCGCAACCGCGTGGAGGGCTGGATCGTCGGCGCCCTCTTCGTCTGTTCGGCCATCGCCATTCTGACGACCATCGGCATCATCGCCTCACTGGTGTTCGACTCCCTGCGCTTCTTCGCCTCGGTGCCGATCACGGAGTTCCTGTTCGGGACCCAGTGGAGCCCGCAGACCGCGATCCGCGCGGACCAGGTCGGCTCCAGCGGCGCCTTCGGGGCCCTGCCCCTGTTCGCCGGCACCTTCCTGATCATGCTCATCGCCATGGCCGTCGCCGCGCCCGTCGGCCTTTTCGCCGCCATCTATCTGTCGGAGTACGCCGGGCCGATCTTCCGCGCGACGGTCAAGCCGGTGCTGGAGATCCTCGCCGGGGTGCCGACGGTCGTCTACGGCTTCTTCGCCGCCCTGACGGTGGGCCCGGCCTTCCGCGAGTTCTTCAACGGCATCGGCGCCCAGCTGGCCGGTGGACCGCTGGACGGGCTCGGCCAGTATCTGATGCTGGTCCAGAACCAGATGGCGCTGGTCGCGGGCGGGGTCATGGGGATCATGCTGATCCCCTTCGTCAGCTCCCTGTCCGACGACATCATCAACGCCGTGCCGCAGAGCCTGCGCGACGGCTCCTACGCCATGGGCGCGACCAAGTCCGAAACCGTCACTCGCGTGCTGCTGCCGGCGGCTCTGCCGGGCGTGGCTGGCGCCATGCTGCTGGCCATGTCGCGGGCCATCGGCGAGACCATGATCGTCACCATGGCCGCCGGCCTCGCCGCGCGCCTGACCTTCAATCCGCTCGACACCGTCACGACGGTGACCGTCCAAATCGTCACCCTGCTGACCGGCGATCAGGAGTTCGACAGCCCCAAGACCCTCGCCGCCTTCGCCCTTGGCCTGACCCTGTTCCTGATCACCCTGGCGCTCAACGTCATCGCCCAGCGGATCGTGCACACCTACCGGCAGCAGTATGACTGACGCGGCCCTGTCCCCGACCGTCGCCTCGCCCGCGAACGGCGCCACGCGCGCCGACCGCATGCGCGCTGGGCTTAAGCGCCGCCGCGCCCGCGAGACGCGCTTCCGCCTCTATGGCCTGCTGGCCATCGGCGTGGCGGTGGCCTTCCTGTTGCTGCTGCTCGGGCGCATCGTTGAACAGGGCCATACCGCCTTCTACGCCCATACGGTCACCGTCCCCGTCTACATGGACCCGGCCCGTATCGACCGGAGCTATCCTCAGGGGACCAATTTCGAGCTGCTGGTGGCCGAGCAGCAGCTGGCGCGCCTGGGCATCGCCGATGACGAAGCGGGCTCGAAGGCCACCGCCATGCGCGGCCTCTTCTCATCCGAACTGAAGTTCATCGCCGCCGACCAGGTCAAGGCCCAGCCGGACCTGATCGGCCGGACCGTGCCCATCTCCGCGCCCCTGTCCGACGACGCCGACCTCTACTTCAAGGGCGAGATCTCGCTCGACACCCCTGCGGAACAGCGCCGCCTCTCGGACCAGCAGATCGCCTGGCTGGAAGGCCTGCAGGCCGAGGGCCGGGTGAAAAGCCACTTCAACACCGCCCTGTTCACGCGCGGCGACTCGACCGAGCCCGAACTGGCCGGCGTTCTGGGCGCGGTGATCGGCTCGGCCCTGATGCTGCTGGTGACCGCCGTCATCGCCATTCCGCTCGGCGTCGGCGCGGCCCTCTATCTGGAAGAGTTCGCGCCCCGCGGCCGGCTGACCAACCTGATCGAGGTCAACATCAACAACCTCGCCGCCGTGCCGTCGATCATCTACGGCCTGCTGGGACTGGCGTTGTTCATCAACTGGATGCACCTGCCACGCGCCAGTCCACTGGTCGGGGGTCTGGTGCTGGCCCTGATGGCCCTGCCGACCATCATCATCGCCACCCGCTCGTCGCTCAAGGCCGTGCCGCCGTCGATCCGCGAGGCCGCCCTGGCCATGGGCGCCTCGAAGACCCAGACCGTGTTCCAGCACACCCTGCCGCTGGCCATGCCCGGCGTCATGACCGGCGCCATTATCTCCATGGCCCACGCCCTGGGGGAGACCGCGCCCCTGCTGCTGATCGGCATGGTCAGCTTTGTGCCGGGCGTGCCGCACGGCATCACCGAACCGACCGGCGCCCTGCCCTCGCTGGTCTACATCTGGGAAAACGCCTCGGAGCGCGCGTTCCACGAACGCACCGCCGCGGCGATCATCGTCCTCCTCGCCTTCATGGTCGTCATGAACGCCGCCGCCGTCCTTCTGCGGCGCCGCTTCGAACGCCGGTGGTAAGTCAATGAAGTTCAGTCTCTTCCGTGCACCCGACGGCACACATGGGGGAACGCCCCCGGAAACGCCGGTGATCGCGCCCCCGCCGGTGCTGCACAGCGCCGACCCGAACGCGCCCATCAAGATCGCGGCCCGCGACGTGTCCGTCTTCTATGGCGCCAAACAGGCGCTGTTCGACGTCTCGATGGACATCGCCGACAAGACCGTCACGGCCCTTATCGGTCCGTCGGGCTGCGGCAAGTCGACCTTCCTGCGGACCATGAACCGCATGAACGACACCATCGCCGGCGCTCGCGTCGCCGGCCGGATCGAGATCGACGGCCAGGACGTCAACGCCCGCTCCGTCGACCCGGTCCTGCTGCGCGCCCGCGTCGGCATGGTGTTCCAGAAGCCCAATCCCTTCCCCAAGACCATCTACGAGAACGTCGCCTACGGCCCCCGCATCCACGGCCTCGCCGACGGCAAGGCCGAGCTGGACGGCATCGTCGAGGCTTCGCTGAAGCGCGCCGGCCTGTGGGACGAGGTCGCCGACCGCCTGCACTCGGCCGGCACCGGCCTGTCCGGCGGCCAGCAGCAGCGGCTGGTCATCGCCCGCGCCATCGCCGTCGAGCCCGAAGTCATCCTGATGGACGAGCCCTGCTCCGCCCTGGATCCCATCGCCACGGCCAAGATCGAGGAGCTGATCGACGAGCTGCGCGAGCGCTACTGCATCGTCATCGTCACCCACTCCATGGCCCAGGCGGCGCGGGTCAGCCAGCGCACGGCCTTCTTCCACCTCGGCCGGCTGATCGAGATGGGCGACACCGAGGACATCTTCACCAATCCCCGCGAGCGGCGCACGCTCGACTACATCACCGGCCGCTTCGGCTAGGACCCGCCCATGACCGAGCACATCGTCAAAGCCTATGGCGACGAACTGGACCAGCTGACCGCCGAGGTCGCCCGCATGGGTGGTCTGGCCGAGGCCCAGGTCGCCGACGCGATCGAATCCGTCGCCCGCCGCGATGTGGCGCTGGGCCGCGCCGTCATCGAGCGCGACCACAAGCTGGACGCCCTGCACCGCGAGATCGAGAAGAAGGCCATCCGCCTGATCGCCCTGCGCCAGCCCGTCGCCACCGACCTGCGCCGCACCCTGTCGGCGATGAAGCTGGCCACCGATCTGGAACGCACCGGCGACCTCGGCAAGAACATCGCCAAGCGCGGTCTGGTGCTCGCGGAGGGCGAGCCGATGCAGCCCCTGACCCGCTCGATCGAACGGATGGGCAAGCTGGTGTCGATGCGTTTGCGCGACGTGCTCGATGCCTACGCCGCCAGCGAGGTCGACCGCGCTATCGCCGTCTGGAACACCGACGACGAGGTCGACGAGCACTACAACAGCCTGTTCCGCGAACTGCTGACCTACATGATGGGCGATCCGCGCACGATCAGCGCCTGCACCCACCTGCTGTTCATGGCCAAGAACCTCGAGCGCATCGGCGACCACGCCACCAACATCGCCGAGACCATCTATTACGAGGTCACCGGCCAGGAGTTCATCGGCGAACGCCCGCGCTGGAACCCCGACGTCGCCGAGACCACCCCCGAACCGCCGACGACCGCCTGATCTCCGGAGAGACGCCGTGCAACCCTATGTTCTGGTGATGGAAGACGAGGACGCCCTGGCGACCCTCGTCCAGTACAACCTCGAAAAGGAAGGCTACCGCGTCGTCGTCGCCTCCGACGGCGAGGAAGGCATGCTGCAGATCGAGGAGCGGATGCCCGATCTGGTCCTGCTCGACTGGATGCTGCCCAAGCTGTCGGGCATCGAGGTCTGCCGGCGCATCCGTGGCAAGGCCGAAACGCGCAACCTGCCGGTCATCATGCTGACCGCCCGCGCCGAGGAGACCGACCGCGTGCGCGGCCTCGACACCGGCGCCGACGACTACATGACCAAGCCGTTCTCGATGGTCGAGCTGAACGCCCGCATCCGCGCCGTGCTGCGCCGCATCCGTCCGGGGCTGGCCGACGACCGCCTGAACCACGGCGACATCGTCATCGACCGCGTCGCCCACCGCGTTCGTCGCGCCGGGCAGGAAATCCACCTCGGCCCCACCGAATTCCGCCTGCTCGATCACCTGATGCAGCACCCCGGCCGGGTCTTCAGCCGCGAACAGCTACTCGACGCCGTCTGGGGCTCCGACGTCTATGTCGAGGCCCGCACCGTGGACGTCCACGTCGGCCGCCTGCGCAAGGCGCTAAACCTCGAGAACACGGTCAACCCGATCCGTACGGTGCGCTCGGCCGGCTATTCCCTCGATCTCGGCGGCTGAACCCTACCAGGCGTCCCAGTCGCTCGAGGCGTGCGGCAGCGTCAGGGCGATATCGTCCGTGCGCGTCGCCAGACCCGCGGGCGCGTCCAGCACGGCGAGCGTCTGCTCCAGCAGGGCGGCGGCGGGCGACGGCGCGGGCGGCGTCAGGTCCATATAGGTCCCGTCGCTGAACCGGATGCGCTCGATGTCGAACAGGATGTCGACGCCGTCGCGCCCGGCGACGCTGTCGGTGACGATGAAGCCTCCGCCCGAGAAGACCACGGAATAGTCCGCCGCCACGCCCGACACGACCGCGACGTCCGAACCCTGGCCGCCGCTGAGGTTGTCGTTGCCGCCGAGACCGGTCAGGACATCCGCGCCCGAGCCGCCGATCATGACATTGTCCAGGGCGTTGCCGGTCCCGGTGAACGCGCCCGCACCGATGAAGCTCAGCCGCTCGAAATTAGCCCGCAGCGTATAGGTCGTCAGCGTGGTCTCGACGGTGTCCTCCCCCTCGCCCGCGGCCTCGATCAAGGTGTCGCCCGCGACCCGGACAATGTAGCGGTCGTTGCCTGTTCCTCCCTGCATCTGGTTGGCGAGCCCCGTCCCTCCGTCGAGGACGTCGGCGCCGCCGAAGCCGAGCAGCAGGTCAGACCCCAGTCCGCCGGACAGGACGCTATTTTCTCCGCCTCCGATCAGCGTGTCGTTGAAGGCTGTGCCGATCAGCCCTTCCATGTTCGACAGGGTGTCAGTGCCACCCCGACCGTCGTTGTTGGCCCCGGTCACCCGCAGGGTCAGGCCGGTCGTTCCGTCGCTGAAGTCGGCGATGTCGATCCCTTCGCCGCCGCCCCCGTCAAGGATGTCGTTGCCGAGGCCGCCCCGCATCAGATCCGAGTCGCCCTCGCCTTCCAGCGTATCGTTGCCGTCGCCGCCGTTCAGGGTGTCCGCGCCGGATCCTCCGATCAGGCGGTCCATTCCGGCGCCGCCCCACAGGGTGTCGTCGCCACCTTCGCCCCCGAGGACGTCATTGCCATCGAGGCCCGAGAGAGTGTCGCCGCCCGCCCCGCCGATCACGCCGTTGTCGCCGCTGTTGCCGAAGCCGGTGAACGCTCCGACTCCGATGAACTTCAGGCCCTCGAAATGGTCCTTGAGCGTGTAGGACTGCAGCGTCACCTCGACGGTGTCGGCGCCCTGGCCCGCGAACTCGATCAGGGTGTCGCCGACCGCCGAGACCAGATAACGGTCGTCCCCAAATCCGCCCTGCAACTCGTTCGCCGCCCCGACGCCGCCCGACATGACGTCATTGCCCGCCAGACCGATCAGGGTGTCGCTGCCCGTGCCGCCGACAAGCACATTCGCCAGACCGTTGCCGATCAGCACGTCGTTGAAGTTCGAGCCGGTCAGGTTCTCGATGTCGATCAGGGTGTCCACCCCGCCGTCGCCGTCGTTCGTGGCCTGGGGCGTCGCCTGATCGAGCGTGACGAAGACACCGGACGCCGCGAACTGATAGCTGGCCGTGTCGCCACTGAACGCGCCGCCGTCCAGAATGTCGTTACCGGCGCCGCCATACAGGATGTCGGAGCCGCCGTAGCCCGTCAGAACGTCGTCGCCGGCTTCGCCGTAGAGGCTGTCGACCAGCGCGCCGCCATAGATACGGTTCGCCGACGCGTTGCCGCGCCCGGTGAAGGCGCCCGCGCCGTTGAAGATCAGGTTCTCGAAATTATCCCTCAGCGTATAGGCGATGAGGTTCGTGCGGACCTCGTCCGTTCCCTCGCCCGCGAACTCTGTCAGCGTGTCCCCGGTATTCCACACGGTATAGCTGTCGTCGCCCAGTCCGCCCTGAAGGGAGTTGAGGGCCCCGGCGCCGCCGTCCAGAATGTCGTCGCCGCCCAGTCCGATCAGATAGTCGCTGCCGGCCCCGCCGGTCAGTCGGTTTGCAGATGCGTTGCCGATCAGCACATCGTTGAGAGATGAGCCGATCAGGTTCTCGACCTCCGTCAGCGTGTCCTGCGCCCCATAGCCGTTGCTGCTGGCCACACCGGAGTTCAGGTTGACGGTGACGCCCTGGCCGACGCCGGAATAGTCCACCGTATCCTGCCCGGCGCCGCCCGAAATCGCGTTCGCGCCCGCGCCGCCGATAATGATGTCGTTGCCGTCCTCGCCGTAGATCAGATCGTTCCCGGAGCCCGTGGTCAGCCGGTCGGCGCCGACGCCGCCGCGCGCCAGTATCTGGTTCGTCGCCGCGCCCGCCATCAGCTGGTCGTCGCCATGCCCACCGTCGAAGTCGATCCGGCCCGTCATTCCGGTCCCGGTCAGGTCGCCGATCGTCAGCACGTCGTTTGTCGAATAGCTCCAGCCGAAGCTGCCGGTCGGGCTGAACGGCGGCGAAGGCGGGTTGTGGGTGAAGTTGAAGGTGATCGTCTCCACGTTTCGCAGGGTCACCACCCGCGTGTCGGTCGAGCCGCCGGGCTCGCCATAGAAGCCGGACACCTGAGTGGTAGTGAACGAGACGTCGCCGCCCGCCCCGGCCGTCAGACCATAGAACGCAACGTTGGTGTAGCTGTTGCTGCCCCAGCGCTCCTCGAGCTCGTCGCCCTGGACCTCGAACCGGTCGATATCGGCGCCGCCGTCGATTACGTCAGCGCCGTCGCCGTCCCCGCTGGATATGAAGCCCCGCCCGGTGCGGTAGAAGAAATTGTCCGCGCCCTCGAGGCCGAACAGAGTGTCGGCGCCGCCCCGGCCATCGATGAAATCGTCGCCGCTGGAGCCGGTCAGCGTCTCGGCTGCGTTCGTTCCGGTATAGGTCGGCATGGGTCACTCCACCTCAGATGGAGAACCTTAATCCAGTAGAATCCGACCCGGCAACGGCGCTCCGAACACGGATTTGCGAGCGAAGTCTATTGCCGTCAGCGCTCGGCGTGCTTTCACCACCACGACGCCGCATCCTCAAACTGCGGCCCTTCGCTACCGACGTCAGCCGGCCACGATCTCTTCCGGCTCCAGCTCATAGACGCTGGCGCAGTATTCGCACGTCACCCGGATCTTTCCGTCGTCCTCGACCATCTCCGAGCGCTCTTCCGCGCTGAACGAGGCGAGCACCGCGCCGATGCGGTCCTTCGAACAGCGGCACACCGCCTGCAACGCCCGCGCATCCTCCAGCCGAACGCCGTCCTCGTGGAACAGGCGGAACAGCAGGGTTTCGGGCGAGATGGTGGGGTCGACCAGTTCATCGTCGCCCAGCGTCTGGAACAGAGCCCGCGAGCGGTCCCAGGTCTCCGTCGTCTCGCCGCGCGCCTCGTCGCCGGCGATCAGCTGGATCAGCGCCCCGCCCGCGCGCCACACCGTGCCGGCGTCGGTCGTGACGGCGCCGACGGCCAGACGCACCTTGGTCGGGATCTGCTCCGACTGCTGGAAATAGTGTTCGGCGGCCAGCGACAGGCTCTCGCCCTCGATCGGCGTGATGCCCTGGGTGCGCTCGAAGTCCGGCCCGCGGTCCAGCGTCATGACGAACACGCCGTCGCCCAGCAGGGTCTTCGCGCCGGGACGCGCGAAGCCTTGAGAGGCCTCGGCCACCTCGGCTTCGTCGAACCGGCAGTAGCCGCGCATATGACCCTGGGTGTCGTAGTCGGCGACGACGTAGCGGACAGGCCCGTCGCCCTGCGCCTGCACGATCAGCCGGCCCTCGAACTTGAGGCTGGAGCCGATCAGCGCCGCCAGGGCGCAGGCCTCGCCCAGCAGGGCGGCGACCGGCTCCGGGTAGGCATGGGCCGACAGGATGGAGTCGATGGCGTCGCCCAGCCGGACCAGACGGCCGCGCACCGGCCAGCCCTCGATCTGGAAGGCGGCGGCCAGATTGTCGGCCAGAGGCGCGTGGGGAGCGGCGGGCGCGTGATCGGTCACGGCGGTCCTCGAAAGGTGATTGTGCGGAAGCGCCGCAAGATAGGCGCCCGTATCGCAGATGGTAAGGGCAGCGTGCTACAGCAGGAACCGGCGGGGTCAGGCCCCCGTTCCTGATGACTCTTCCAGACCCCATCCAGCCGGCGGTTTCATGACCAAAGCGACGCTCAAGCCCCTGAAGCAGCAGGCCATCGTGGTCACCGGCGCGACCTCGGGCATCGGCCTGGCGGTGGCGCGGCGCGCCGCCCGGGCCGGGGCCTGCGTCTTCCTGATCGCGCGCGGCGAGAACGATCTGAAGGCCCTGACCGAAGAGCTTCAGGCCACCGGCGCGCGGGCGGCCTGGGCCGTCGCCGACGTGGCGGACCACGACGCCCTGACCGAGGCGGCGCAGAAATGCGTGCGGCTGTTTGGCGGCTTCGACACCTGGGTGAACAACGCCGGCATCTCGATCTTCGGCGAGATCCGCGAGACCACACTGGAGGACCAGCGGCGGCTGTTCGAGACCAACTACTGGGGCGTGGTGAACGGCTCCATCGTCGCATCCGAACACCTGCGCGAGCGGCCGGGCGGCGGAGCGATCATCAACGTCGGCTCGATCTTGTCCGACGCGCCGATCCCGGTACAGGGCGTCTATTCGGCGTCCAAACATGCGGTGAAGGGCTTCACCAATGCCTTCCGCATGGAGCTGATGCGCGACGGCGCGCCGATCACCGTCAGCCTGGTCAAGCCCAGCGCCATCGACACGCCCTACAACCGGCATGCCCGCAATCTGACGGGTCAGGCCATGCACAATCCGCAACCGGTCTATGCGACCCATGTGGTGGCGGACACCATCCTGTACTGCGCCGAGCATCCGATCCGGGAAATCACCGTGGGCGGCGGCGGACGGCTGATCGCCAGCTTCTACTCGGCCCTGCCGGGACTGGCGGAACCTCTTTTCGCGCGGTTCGCTCCTAGCCTCATGCGGGACAGGCGTTCCGCCTGGCTGCCGGACGAGGACGGGCTCTACGACCCGACCGAGGACGGTCTCGACGAAGAGGTCCACTACCCCATGGTTCGACAGTTCTCCGCCCTCGCCGAAGTCCGCAAACACCCCGGCATCGCCGCCGGCGTCGTCGCCATCCTCGCGGGTGTCGGCCTCGCCACCCTGCTGCTGAACCAGCGCACCGGCCCGACCCGGCTCGACAACCTGCGCGGCCGCTTCAATCCGCGCGGCTGGATCGACACCGACGGCCTCCGCAGCCGGTTCGAGGACCTCAGCGAGACGGTCCGTCACGGCCTGACGGAGGCCGGCGAACGCGCCGCCGAGTTCGGCGACGAGGCCGGCCATCGCTCGCGTCGCTTCCTCCACGACACCCGACACTCGTCGCGCAAGGCGTTGAAGAAGCACGGGAAGCGGGCCCGCCATTACGCCACCGAGGCCGGCTCCTATGCCCGCGAGCACGCAAAGGAAGGCGGCGCCATCCTCGCCCTTGCCACCATCGCGGCCGCGGTGGGCGCCGCCGCCCTCGACGCCCGTCGGCCTGACAGCAAGCTGCGCAGCCTCGGCCGGTTCTGACCTGCGACCGATATTGACGTAGCCGTCTGCTAGCCTGTGTCTCGCGGTTTCGTGTGACGAGGCCGCCGGGGAGCAAAACCGACTCTTCGGACTCTTTGGACCCTGTTTTCTTGCGAACAGTCGGTCCGACGTTGCTGCACCTGCGAGGGTGAGCCAAGGTCGCGCCATGGCTGACGCGACCTATGTCTTCGACTTCGACTCGACCCTCGTCGACTTCGAAACCCTCGAGTTGCTGGCCGAACTGGCTCTCGAGGAAAGCCCCGACGCCCCCTCCACCCGCGTGGAAATCGAGCGGCTGACCGACCTCGCCATGTCCGGCGAATTTCCCTTCGCCGAGGCCCTGAAGCGCCGCCTCGCCCTCCTGCCCCTGACCCGGTCCCACATTCAGGCGCTGGCCGCGGAGGCCGTTCTGAGGGTCACAGAATCCGTAATCCGCAACATGGGCTTCTTCCACGAGCGAGGCGGCCAGATCGTCATCGTCTCCGGCGGCTTTCGCGAGGTCATCGCCGGCGTCGCCGAGAACCTCGGCGTGCCCCCCGACCGCGTCATCGCCAACGACCTGATCTACGACGCCGGGGGCCGGGTCACCGGCGTCGCCGACAGCCCCCTGCTGGCCCCCTTCGGCAAGGCCGAGGCGCTGAAGGCCCTCGCCCTCCCCGGCCCCGTGGTCATGATCGGTGACGGCTGGACCGACGCGGAGGTGAAGCAGGCCGGCGCCGCCGACCGCTTCTACGCCTTCACCGAGATCGTCCGCCGCGAGCGCGCCGTCGCCGCCGCCGACGCCGAGGTCCGCTCCATCGATGAACTGCTGCACCTCGAAGGCCTGTCAGGCCGCTGGTCCTATCCGCGCAGCCGGATGCGGATGCTGCTGCTGGAGGCCGTCCACCCCGCCGCCGTCGAACGCCTCGAAGCCGCCGGCTATCAGGTCGAGACGGTGAAGGGCGCCCTGGGCGAGGACGCCCTGATCGACCGCATCCGGGGCGTCCACGTCCTCGGCGTCCGCTCCAAGACGCAGGTCAGCGCCCGCGTCCTCGACGCCGCCGACAAGCTGATGGCCGTCGCCGCCTTCTGCATCGGCACCAACCAGATCGACCTCGACGCAGCCGCCGGGCGCGGCGTGGCCGTCTTCAACGCCCCCTATTCCAACACCCGCTCCGTGGTGGAGCTCGCCGTGGGCCTGACCATCGCCCTGCTCCGCGACGTCGCCGACAAGTCCACCGCCATGCACCGCGGCGAGTGGAACAAGTCCGCCACCGGGTCGCGCGAGTTGCGTGGCAAGACGCTGGGCATCGTCGGCTACGGAGCCATCGGCTCCCAGCTGTCGGTTCTGGCCGAGGCGCTGGGCATGCGGGTCATCTTCCACGACCTGACGGAGCGGCTGGCGCTCGGCAATGCCAAGCGGATGCACTCGCTTGAGGCCCTTCTCGCAGAGAGCGACGCGGTCAGCCTGCACGTCGACGGTCGCACCGAGAACACCGCCCTGATCGGCGCCGCCGAGCTGTCGCGGATGAAGCCGGGCGCTCTCCTGCTGAACCTGTCGCGTGGCCATGTGGTCGATGTCGGGGCGCTGGCGCAGGCGCTCGGCTCGGGCCGGATCGGCGGCGCGGCCATCGACGTCTTCCCCGACGAGCCCGCGACCAACGCGGACCCGTTCGACAGCCCCCTGCGCGGCCTGAAGAACGTCATCCTGACCCCGCACATCGGGGGCTCCACCGAAGAGGCGCAGGAGGCCATTGCCGAGTTCGCCGCCGAGCGGCTGCTCGCCTATCTGAACCGGGGCGACACCACCTTCTGCGTCAACCTGCCGAACGTGCAACTGGCCGAGGTTTCCGGAGCCCACCGCATCCTGCACATCCACCGCAACCAGCCCGGCGTTCTGGCCGAGCTGAACCGCGCCTTGGCGGCGGCCGGGCTGAACATCCTGGGCCAGCACCTGAAGACCGACGAACGCACCGGCTATGTCATCACCGACGTCGACCGCGACTACGATCCAGCCGCGCTCAAGGCCCTGAAGAGTGTTGCCGGAACGCTGCGTTTCCGCATGCTGCAGTGAAAGCTTCCCCGGCGGCATCTTGCGCGGCGCGGAATCGGGCGCAGAGTGCCCGCAACGGTCGCAAGTGACGGCCGAGGGAGGATTTTTCGATGTCTCGTTTCCTGCGCAACGCGGCCGCCGCCGCGCTCGCCGTCGCCGCCGTGGGCGCTTTCGCCTCGGCCGCCAGCGCGCAAACCTACACCCGCCTCGTCGTCTTCGGCGACAGCCTGAGCGACAACGGCAACCTGTATGCCGTCACGGGCAACACCCAGCCTGCCTCCCCGCCCTACTACCAGGGTCGATTCTCAAACGGCCCGGTGTTCACCGAACTGCTGGGCTTCAACGCAGGCCGCTTCACCGCCGGCGCGCCGGTGACGGGCAGCGTCAACTACGCCTTCGGCGGCGCCCGCACGGACAACGCCGCCAACCCTCCGGGCATGCGCAACCAGCTGCTGGCCTATACGGGCGCGGGCGGCACCTTCGGCGCCAATGACCTGGTCAGCGTCCTCGGCGGCGCCAACAACCTGTTCCAGCGCCTCACGGCCTTCGCGGTCCTGCCGCCGGCCCAGCAGGCCGTGACCAATCCGCAGGCCTTCGTCCAGCCGACTGCGCTGGCCGCGGCCGCCGACATCAACTTCATCGTCAATTCGGTGGCCGGCGCCGGCGCCGGCACCGTCCTGGTCACCAACCTGCCCCGTCTCGGCATCACGCCCCAGTTCAACCAAGGGGCGGGCGCCGCGCTCGGCCCCCTCGCCGACTTCGCCGGCACGACCTTCAACTCGGCCCTGTCGGCTGGTCTGTTCACCGTCGCCGCCGCCAATCCCAACAGCAACATCATCCTGATGGACCTGTACAAGATCAGCGACACCCTGGCGGGCAACCCGGGCATCTTCGGCCTGACCAACGCCCATGACTCCTGCTTCAACCAGGTCGCCATGACGGTCTGCGCCAACCCGGACAGCTATCTGTACTGGGACGGCGTCCACCCGACGGCGGCCGGTCACCGGCTGATCGCGGCGCTGGCCGACGACTACCTCTACTACGGCGACCTTGGCGCCCAATCGACGGTTCAGGCCGAGACCGGCTTCCGTCAGCGCGAAGACCTCCTCGACATCGCCAGCGAAGGGCTGTCCTCGCGCGCTGCGTGGGAGCCCGGCACCCACCTGACCTTCGGCGCCCTCTATGACAGCGTCGAAACCGATGCGCGCGGCGTCGTGGCCGCGGCCGATGCGACGGGCTGGGGTGGACGTGTCGGCCTCGAGCACGTCATGTCCGACAGCATGCGCTTCGGCATGGCCGGCACCTTCCGCACCGCCGAGGTCGAGGCCGGGGCGATGGACTTCGACGTCGAGACCTATGCCTTCGACATCTACGCCGGCTGGCGTTCGGGCGGCGTCTTCGTCAACGCCACGGCGGGCGGCTCGATTGACCAGTACGACGACATCAAGCGTCGCACCTCGCTGGCTCCGATCGTCCATAGCGGCGACACCGACGGCGGCAGCGTCGGCGCGCGCCTGCAGGCCGGTACCTGGTTCGACATGGGCGGCATCGCCCTGTCGCCGCGGGCCGCGGTCAGCTTCGTCTCGACCGATGTGAACGGCTATTTCGAACAGGGCATCGCCGCCCAGTACCAGTACGAGGACCGGACCGTGCAGTCGGCCAGCGGCGAAATCTCGCTGCGGGCCGAAGGCGGCGGCGAGGGCATGAGCTTCTGGGTCGAGGGCGGCTATCGCGACACCTTCGCCGATAGCAGCGACGCGGTCCGGGTCGGCATCGCCGGCAACCCGGCGCAGATCCTTGAGCGCGACATCGAGGATCCGTTCGGCGGCTCGATGATCGCTTCTGCTGGCGTCGAGGCCGATGTCGGCCCCGGCACCCTGTCGTTCGGTTATCGCGGCCGCTTCGGCGACGCCGCCAACAGCCACGTCGGCGCGATCAGCTTCAGCATTCCGCTGCAGTAGCCCGACCGCATTTAACGGATCAGGCGCGTCGTCTTCGGGCGGCGCGCCTTTTTCGTGGGGAGCACATTCGTTGAAATCGTTCAGGAGTTTACGGCTCCGCTGCGACCACCTGTCACCCCGGTGGAACCTTTTCGGCCCCAAAGTCGCCCGCCGCGGCCCGTAGAAAGACAGCTCTCCCGGTCGCCGGCCGAGAGTGTCGCCATCTCGCGGCCCGCCGGCGCCTCCATCGCTCAAAAGAGCCGAAAAGACGGAGCTGACGCCGCCCATGCGACGCCTGTTGCCGACCGCCCGGTCGTTTCTTCTTCACTCCGGCCAGGCCGCCGCGCTCGCCGCGGTCGCCGTGCTCGCCATGGCCGCTTCGCCCCTGCCGGAGCCCTACTACAACACGCCGGTCGCCGCCGAACTCGAGGTTCCGGAAGCCCCGCCGGTGACTGCCGTGGCCCAGTCCGTCGGCCCCATCACGCGGCTGATCGCCTTCGTCGCCCCCCTGCGCGGCTACGCCATCAACTCGGCCTTCGGACTGCGCCGGCTCGCCAGCGAAGCCCGTGCGCGCCAACACAAGGGCGTCGACATGGCGGCCCCGACCGGCACCGCCGTCTTCGCGGCCTGCGAGGGCGAGGTTCTGCGCACGGGCTATGACGCCGCCGGCTACGGACGCTTCATCGAAGTGCGTCACCCGAACGGCATGAGCACCCTCTACGCCCACCTCAGCCGCGTCGACGTCGCCAAGGGCGATCGTGTGGCCGCCGAGGAGCGGATCGGTCTGGTCGGAACGACAGGACATTCGACCGGCCCGCACCTGCATTTCGAGGTCCGCCGCGATCAGGCCCAGGTCAATCCCACCTCTGTCCTTGGCCAAGAGTTCGCGGTTCAGATGACCCAGGCCTCGGCCTAAGTCGGCTCCCGGACCCACGGTTTCTTCATCCCTTTGTCCGATAACGCGCCCCTGAGAAGGGGGCGACTTGGACCGAATCCTCTATTGCCTGACGATCGAGCACGACCTGCGCTGGACGCTGGCGGCCGCGATCCTGTGCATTTTCGGACTCGGCACAGCCTTCCGGCTGCTGGTCGAGGCCCGCTCGCTACAGCGCGCCCGCCGGCGTGAAGTCGCGCTTCTGGGCGCGATGGTCGGCGGCGTGGCGGCCTTCTCCACCCATTTCGTGGCGATGCAGGGTTACGACGCTGGCGGCGAGGTCCGCTACGGCGTGGTCCTGACGCTGGTGTCGCTCGCCCTCGGCGTGACCGGCGTGGCGCTGGGCTCCATGCTGGTCATGGTGAAGGAGGGACGCCTCTATCGCGGCCTCGGGGGACTCGTGGGCCTGTCGGGCGTGGCCGCCATGCATTTCGTCGGCATCGCCGCGCTTCAGCTGCCCGGCCGTGTGATTGGCTGGGATCCGGTCCTCGCCGGAGCGGCCGTCGCGGGCGGGCTTGCCATGGCCCTGCTCACGGGCGCGGTGGTCTACGGAAAGAGCGGAGCCCGTTTTGCGGCGACCTGCCTGTGCGCCGCCCTCTCGATCATCATCCTGCATTTCACCGCCATGAGCGCCATGTCGGTTTCGCCGGAGATCGTCGCGGCGGGCGTGTCCGGGCCTACCCTGTCCGCCTCGACCATGCTGGCGGTGCTCGCCCTTATGGTCATGGGCATCGTCGCCGTCGCCGGAGCCGTGGCCTGGATGGGCTATTTCTCGCGCTCCAGCGCCCTGAAGCAGATCCGCGAGGCCATCGACGCCATGCCTGACGGCATGGCCTTCTACGACGCCGACGACCGCCTGGTGCTCTGGAACAACCGCTACGACGAGGTGAACCCGGAGCTGTCGTCCAACCTGCAGGCTGGCATGACCTTCCGCGAGATCATCCAGATCGGTCTGGACGAGGGCCTCTACGCCGAGGCCAAGGGCCGGGAGAAGGAATGGATCAAGGAGCGGATGGCGTCCCGCCGCGCCCTGTCCACCATGATGGAGCAGCGGATCGCCGGGGACCGCTGGCTGCGGGTGGCTGACCGCCGCACGGCCGCGGGCGGCATCGTCACGGTCTGCACCGACATCACCGACCTGAAGAACGACGCCCGCGCTCTCGCAGAGGCCCGCGACGCAGCCCAGGCCGCCAACGCCGCCAAGAGCCAGTTCCTCGCCAATATGAGCCATGAGATCCGCACGCCGCTGAACGGCGTGATCGGCGTGGCCCAAGCGCTCGCCAACACCGGCCTGTCCCCGACGCAGACCGAGATGCTGGAACTGATCCAGTCCTCCGGGCGCACGCTGCAGGTCCTGCTCAGCGACATCCTCGATCTGGCGCGCGTCGAGTCCGGACGGCTGGAGCTGTCGGAGGAGGCGTATGACCTTGGCCGCGCTGTCCGCGATGCCGCCCAGCTCTACGAGGCTTCGGCCAGGGAGAAGGGCCTCCAGTTCTTCGTCGAGATCGCGCCTGAGGCCGATTGCTGGATCGCCGGCGACGTGGTGCGCCTCAAGCAGATCCTGACCAACCTCGTCTCCAACGCGGTGAAGTTCACCACCGAGGGCTTCGTGTCTCTGACCGCGGCTCCGGGGCCGGACCAGAACGGAAAGCCGACGCTGCGCTTCTCGGTCGAGGACACCGGCATCGGCTTCGACTGCCAGACCCGCGAGCGGCTGTTCAGCCGCTTCGAACAGGCGGACGGCGCCATCACCCGCAAATTCGGCGGCTCCGGCCTCGGCCTCGCCATCTCGCGCCAGCTGGCAGAGATGATGGGCGGGGAACTGGATTGCGAAAGCGAGCCGGGCGGCGGCTCGGCCTTCATTCTGACTGTGCCGTTCAAGGCGCTGGAGGCGCCCTCAGCCGTTGCGGCGGGCGTGGCCGAGCAGACGGCGGGCGACGGCGCCACCGTCCGCGTCCTTCTGGCCGACGACCACCCGGTGAACCGCCGCGTGGTCGAGATGATCCTGGCCCAGGCCGATGTGGCCCTGACCTCGGTCGAGGACGGCGCCCAGGCCCTGCAGGCCATGCGCGACGCGGACTACGACCTCGTCCTGATGGACATGCAGATGCCGGTTATGGACGGGCTGACGGCGACCCGGGAAATCCGCCTGCACGAGGCCGCAATGGGGCTGGAGCGGACGCCGGTGGTCATGCTGACCGCCAACGCCCTGCCCGAGCACGTTGCGGCCGCGGAAGCGGCGGGCGCCGACCTGCATCTGGCCAAGCCGTTCGACGCGGCTGAACTGCTGAACCTCGTCGTGGCCTTGCCGAAGGCGATGGCCAAGTCGATCGCCGCCTGATCCGAGCCGCCTATTCGTAGCCGTGAGCGGCTTCGTTAATGACCTGCGAGGGCATGGACGAGAAATCGACGGCGACCGGCCGTGCGGCCTTCAGCTGGAACGTCTTGATGACGTGCTCCAGCCGGCGGCGCACCTCGCGCTCCGCCTCGGTCTGAGTGTCGAGGTTCAGCGGCTCCAGGCAGAAGTCGATGATCGCCTGCGGTCGGGACATGGGTTCCATGGGGTCTCTCCTTCTCATTCCGCCGCGACGAACTGCGCGGCCTCGGTGGATTCCTTCATCGCCGTGGTCGACGAGCGCCCGCTCGAAATGACCGTGGCGACCTGATCGAAATAGCCGGTGCCGACCTCGCGCTGGTGGCGGGTCGCCGTATAGCCGGCGGCCTCGTTGGCGAACTCGCGCTGCTGCAGCTCGGAGTAAGCCGCCATGCCGCGGTCGCGGTAGCCGTCCGCGAGCTCGAACATGGCGTTGTTCAGGCTGTGGAAGCCGGCCAGGGTCACGAACTGGAATTTGTAGCCCATGGCCCCGAGTTCGCGCTGGAACTTCGCGATCGTCTCGTCATCCAGCTTCGATTTCCAGTTGAACGAGGGCGAACAGTTGTAGGCCATCAGCTTGCCGGGGTGCTCGCGCTGGATTGCCTCGGCGAAGCGGCGGGCGTCGTTCAGATCGGGGTGCGAGGTCTCCCACCACAGGACGTCGGCGTATTTCGCATAGGCCAGTCCGCGGGCGATGCAGTGGTCCAGACCCGTGCCGGCCTTGAGGCGGAAGAAGCCCTCCGGCGTACGCTGGTCCCGGTCGATGAAGGGGTGATCGCGCTTGTCGACGTCGGAGGTGATCAGCTGGGCGCTCTCTGCATCGGTGCGCGCCACCGTCAGGGTCGAGACGCCCATGACATCGGCCGCCAGCCGGGCTGCGATCAGATTGCGCTCGTGCGCCTGCGTCGGGATCAGCACCTTGCCGCCGAGATGGCCGCACTTCTTCTCGGACGCCAGCTGGTCCTCGAAATGCACCCCGGCGGCCCCGGCCTCGATGAAGGCCTTCATGATCTCGAAGCTGTTCAGCGGGCCGCCGAAACCGGCCTCGGCATCGGCGACGATCGGCGCGAACCAGTCCCGCTTCGCCCCGCCCTCGGCATGCTCGATCTGGTCGGCGCGCTGCAGCGTCCGGTTGATGCGGCGGCACAGTTCGGGCGCGGCATTGGCCGGATACAGCGACTGGTCCGGATACATGGCCCCCGCTGTGTTGGCGTCGGCCGCCACCTGCCAGCCCGACAGATAGATGGCCTTCAGCCCGGCCCGGACCATCTGCATCGCCTGATTGCCGGTGACCGCCCCCAGCGCATTCACGAACGGCTCGTCGTGCAGCAGTTGCCACAGCCGGTTGGCGCCCCGCTCGGCCACTGTGTGGGTGATCGGCAGGGATCCGCGAAGGCGCAGCACATCCTCGGGCGAATACGGGCGCTCGAGGCCGTCGAAACGGCCCAAAGGCGAAGGAACGAGGTCTGCGAAGGTCGTCATGGCGGTCTCTGCGGGTTCAGGACTGGGTCCGGGGCTCGCAGAGGACAACACGCGACGGTCACGAACAACACACCTATACCCGCGTGATTTCGGTCGTTTGGTCACACTATGACACTTGCTGTTAAGTCATTCTGTGACATCATCCAGTCATGGACACGAACGCTGACCGGAAGCTGTTCCTAGGCGGCCGCCTCAAACGGCTTCGGCGCGACCTCGCCCTGACGCAGACGGCGATGGCCGCCGATCTCGGCGTTTCGCCCAGCTATCTCAACCACATAGAGCGAAACCAGCGGCCGGTTTCGGCCCAGCTCCTGCTCCGGCTGGCCGAGACCTACGACGTCGATCTTCGCACGCTGGGCCAGTCCGGCGGCCCCGCGACCGAGTCCCAGCTGGCGGAGGCCTTCTCCGACCCGCTGTTCCAGGGTCTGGCCGTGCCGCGGCACGAGATCGTGCAGATGGCCGAGGACCAGCCCGCCGCCGCCGACGCCCTGCTGCGCCTCTATCGCGCCTTCTCCGACCGCCGCGCCCGTGACCGCGCCGAGGCCGATGTCACTGGCGGGGCGGGCGACGAGACGCCCGCCGACTGGGTCCGCGAATACGTTCAGTCCCGCCGCAACCACTTCCCCGAGCTCGACGCGCTGGGCGAAACCCTCGCCGCCGCGCTGGATGACGAGACGCCGGGCGAATCGTTCGAGACGCGATCCCGGAGATGGCTGCAGTCCCGGCACAGCCTCGCCGTCCGCACCCTGCCCGCCGACGTGATGGTCGAGTGGACGCGCCGCTACGATCCCCACCGCCGCCGGCTGCTGCTGTCCGAGACGCTGGGCCCCTCGTCCCGCGCCTTCGCCGTCGCCTTCCAGCTGGCCCTGGCCGAGCACGACGCCGAGCTGACCGCCCTGACCGAGGCCGCCTCACCGCCCGACGAGCCGACCCGCCGCCTGCTGAAGGTGTCCCTGACCAACACGCTCGCGGCCGCCGTCCTGATGCCCTACGCCGCCTTCCACCAGACGGCGGAGGCCGGCGGCTACGACCTCGCCCGGCTGCAGGCCCGGTTCGGCGTCTCGTTCGAGCAGGCGTCGCACCGGCTCACCACGCTGTCGCGGCCCACGGCCCGCGGCGTGCCCTTCTTCCTGATGCGGGTCGATCAGGCCGGCAACATCTCCAAGCGGTTCGCCTCGGGCGCCTTCCCGTTCTCGCGTTTCGGCGGGGCCTGCCCGCGCTGGCGGCTGCACAGCGCCTTTCGCACGCCCGGTCGCATCGTCACCCAGATCATCGAGACGCCCGACGGCCAGCGGTGGTTCACCCTCGCCCGCACCGTCGACCGTCAGGGGCACGACGCCTTCACCGAAGGGCATGATCTCGCCATCGGCCTCGGCTGCGAACTCAAGCACGCCCACCGTCTGATCCACGCGCGCGGCCTCGATCTGTCAGCGCCCGAGGTTACGCCCATCGGGCCCGCCTGCCGCCTGTGCCATCGTCACCCCTGCGCCGAGCGCGCTGCACCGCCGGTCGATCGCCCGCTCAAGGTGGATGATTGGGCCAAGTCGATCAGCCCCTATCCGTTCGACGACGCCGCCCGCCCGTAGACCCGTCAGGCGGGGACGGTCGGTTCCGTGGCGTCCCGGACGTACTCGGCCAGATCGCCCTGTCCGAACGGCTTGGCCAGCCGGGGTATGTCGGGGTTTGTCTCCTCGGGCGCGACGTCCGCATAGCCGGAGGTGATGATCACCGGCAGCTCCGGATGGTCGCGGCGGATGGCTTGGGCGAACTGCGACCCGGTCATGTTCGGCATGACCTCGTCGCTGATGACCAGATCGATGTCCGGCCGGCTGCGCAGCGCTTCCAGACCCTCCTTGCCGGACGAGGCGACGATCACCTCGTGGCCAAGATCGTCCAGCATGGCGGCTGTATTGGTGAGGACAAGGCTGTCGTCGTCGACGGCGAGGATCCGCAGGCGGCGACCGGTTTCGGCGGGCCGGTCGCACTCGCCCGTCGGGACGTGGGACGCAGCACCGGCGATGACCGGCAGCCACAGTTCGACCTGGGTCCCGACGCCCGGCCGGCTCTTCATGGTTAGCCAGCCGCCCGACTGCGCGGCCAGGCCATGCACCATGGACAGGCCCAGTCCCGTCCCCTTGCCGACGCCCTTGGTGGTGAAGAACGGCTCGGTGGCGCGAGCGAGGGTGGCTTCGTCCATCCCGTCCCCCGTGTCGGCGACGACCAGCTGGATATAGTCACCGGGCGCGAGCGTCGGGTGTGTCTTGACGCGTTCCGGCCTGGCGCTGATCGTGATCGAGCCGCCGCGGGGCATGGCGTCGCGCGCGTTGACGGCCAGGTTCATCAGCGCCGCCTCGAGTTGGTAGGGGTCAGTGTGCGCCCGGAGCAGATTGCCGGGGAAGCGCATATTGACCTCGATGCTGGGGCCAATGGTCCGGTCGAGGAAATTCATCAGGCCTCGGACCAGAGACGGCACATCGACCACCTCCATCTTCAGTTCCTGCTTGCGCGCGAAGGCCAGCATCCGCTGGGTCAGCACGGCGCCGCGCTGCGCTCCCTGCATGGCGTTGTCGATCAGCGGCGTGATGCGCGGATCGTAAGGCACCCGCTTCCTGACCAGTTCCAGACTGCCCAGCACCGCCATCAGCAGATTGTTGAAATCGTGGGCGATGCCGCCGGTCAGTTGGCCGACCGCCTCCATCTTCTGCGACTGGAACAGGGCCTCGCGGGCTTCCTCCAGCGCGCGCTGTGACTCCATCCGCTCGGTGACGTCGCGCGTCACTTTCGCGAAGCCGATAACCTCGCCGTCGCTGTCCCGGATGGCGTCGATGACGACATGGGCCATGAAGCGGCTGCCGTCCTTGCGCACCCGCCAGGCTTCCTTTTCGAACCGGCCCACCCGCGCGGCAGTCTCCAGCGCCTTCGCCGGCTCCCCCGTCGCCCGGTCCTCGTCCGTGTAGAACCGCGAGAAATGCTCGCCGACGATCTCGTCCGGCATATAGCCCTTGATCCGGGCGGCGCCGGGGTTCCAGCTGCTCACCTTGCCCGACGGGTCGAGCATGTAGATCGCATAGTCGGTGACGCCCTCGACCAGCAGGCGGAACTGCTCCTGACTGCGGCGCAGGCTCTCCTCGGCCAGCTTCCGCTCGGTCAGGTCGCGCGTGATCTTGGCGTAGCCGACCAGTTCGCCCGTCGGCGACCGCACAGGATCGATGATGACATGGGCCCAGAACTCCGTGCCGTCCTTGCGGACGCGCCAGCCCTCCTGCTCGAAGCGGCCCTCCTCGGCGGCGACCCGCAACGCGCGCGCCGGCGTTCCGACTTCGCGGTCGCGGTCGGTGTAGAAGCGGGAGAAATGCTCGCCGAGGATCTCCGAGGGCTCGTAGCCCTTGAACCGCTGCGCCCCGGCGTTCCAGCTGGTGACGCGTCCGTCTGTGTCGAGCATGTAGATGGCGTAGTCTGTGATGGCGTCGACCAGCAGTCGATACCGGTCTTCGACAACAGGTGGCGCGCCCAAGGCCTCTCCAGATCTCATGCGTCGCCCCCCGGCCACGGTTCCTGCGGAATTCGACCTAACGCTGCGGCGAAGTCGCAGTTCCGGCGATCCTGAGGAAGTTTCACTGCTTTTTCTGGACGGAAGTTCGTTCGAGCGCCCGCCGGGCCGCCTCCAGCTCGCCGGCCATGACCGCCCTCAATCGCGCGGGGTGAACGATCGTCACCTGCTCGCCCCAGGTGAACAGGTGCCAGGCCAGCTCCCGCATGCCGGAGGCGCGGAACCGGACTACGACGCCGCCGTCCGGCCGGTCCTCGACAGTCTGGGTGGGGTGCCAGCGCCACGCCCGGGCCTCGGCCGCGCCGTCCGGCGAGACCTCCAGCACCACGTCCTCGATCTCGTCTTGATAGATGCCGAAGGACTGGCTGGCGAAGGCCTGCAGGTCGAAGTCGGCGGGCGGTGACGCCATCCCGTCCTCGCCCCGGACGCCGCTCATGCGATCGAGGCGGAAGGTCTGGATGCGGCCGCTCTCGCGGTCGGCGGCGACCAGATAGTTGGCGCGTCCGAACATGACCCCGCACGGCGCCACGCTGCGCCGCCGGGCCTCCGCGCCGGGCCGGCTGTAGATGAAGCCCAGCGGCCGCCCCGCCAGGATCGCCTGACGGATCTCCGTCAGCACCGCCTCGTCCGCCGAGGGCCGCGGCCCCGCCTGCACGGCGATGGTCTCGGCCCGCACCAGCGCTTCCAGATCGGGCGCCAGCCGGTTCAGCGTCGTCGACCGCATGGCGGACTTCAGCTTGCGCTCCAGCCCCTCCAGTGCTGACGCCCGCCCGGGTTCGCCGGTGGCGCGCAGTCCCTGCGCGGCCTTGGTCAGTTCGACCAGTTCCTCCGTCGTCGGCGCCTGTTCGAAAGCCGAGAGCCCGCCACGGATACGCCACCGCTTGTTCGGCGGGTCCGACACTTCCTCGGTCTGCGGGAACAGCATGATCACGGCGTCCCGCAGGCGTTCCGCGGTCCGGCGGCCGACTTCCTGCTCGCGCGAGATGTCGTCCAGCGTCAGCCCCTCAGCGCTGGCGGCCATCCGCCGCGCCAGGTCGATAACCATGGCCGCCTTGTCGTGTCTCATACCGCCAGAAGAGCATACGTCCGATTTTGACGCAACGCTGCCCCATAGTCGCACCATCGACAGACACACCGCTTCAGGAGTTCTCTCATGGCCCGCGCTTTCGCCCCCCAATCCGCCGTCGCAGCTTCCCGTTACCTGATCGTCCCGTGCGAGGCGGACGGCTGCGGCGATCTGGCCGTCATCTGGGACCGGCTCGAAGAACAGGTGATCGACGTCATCGACGCCCGCGCCTCGGCCCGCTACGCCGACGAGGACGCCCTGTGGGACGAGGCCCGTCCCGCCTTCGACCCGGCTGAAGACTTCCGCATGGCGGCCTGACCCGGCGCTGCGGCTCCGGACTTGCGGGCCGCCGCCCGGACGGCTAGCCCTCCTCCTGCCTCGGGAGGATGAATGAGCATGGCGACGCAGACGGTCGATGGAGCGCAGCTGGTCAACGGTGCGCTGGCCGCATTCCAGGCTCGCGAGCGCGACGACGCCGCATATCTGCTGGCCAAGGCGATGCAGGCCAATCCGCCGCTCGGCGCGCGCTGGGCGTCGGTGTCGCGGCTCGCCGCCACCATCGGCGAAATCACCCTGGCGCTGGCCGCGGCGCGCAAACACGTCGCCGCCACGCCCACGGCCGAGGCCCGGCTCGCCTACGCCCAGTTGCTGATCCAGAGCGGCCGCACCCAGGAGGCCCTGCGCGAAGGCGCTGCGCTGGCGCGTGAACGGCCTAACGACCCCACCGCCCTGCATTTCCTCGCCACCTGCCAGGTCCAGCTCGGCGACCATGACGCCGCCATCGCCAACCTGCGCCGGATCATCGCCCTGCCCAGCGTTCAGCTGGGGGCCGAGAACGCCTGGCACGTCCTGGCGGACATCAAGAAGTTCGCGCCCGGCGACCCCTACATCGCGCAGATGGAGGCCATGCTGGAGCGGATCGGAACCTCGGAAGCCCATCGGCAGAACCGGGTCGTGATGCTCTATGCGCTCGGCAAGGCGCTGGACGACGCCGGCCAGAACGACCGCGCCTTCGCCTGTTTCGACGAGGCGGCGCGCCTGCAGAAGATCGACAGCACCTTCAACGCCGCCCAGGCCGACGCCTTCGTGGACGCCGTGGTCAAGGGCTACGACCGCGCCTTCATGGATAGCCTGCCGAAGAGTTCAGTCGACAGCGACCGGCCGATCTTCGTCCTGGGTCTGCCCCGCTCGGGCACTACCCTGGTGGAGCAGATTCTGGTCAGCCATTCGCAGGTCGTGGACGGCGCGGAGGCCAATCTGTTTCGCCCCGCATCAATGGCCATCAAGGGTTATACGCCCGACGAAATCCGCGCCTCGTTCGAGCGTCCCGACGCCGACGCCCTGCCCACCCGCATGGGCAAGGCCTATCTGCACCTCGTCGACGAGCGCTTCGGCAAGACGGGGCGGGTCGTGGACAAGACCCTGAACCAGACGCGCTACCTCGGCCTGATCCATCAGGTGCTGCCGAAGGCGAAGCTGATCTGGCTGCGCCGCGCGCCGGCCGGCATCGCCTGGTCCTGCTACCGCACCCGCTTCGCCAAGGGCGTCGACTGGACCCGCTCGCTCACCGACATCGCCGCCTATTTCAAGGGCGAGGACCGGCTGCACGCCCACTGGTCGGCCGTGCTGGGCGACAGTCTTCTTACCGTGCCCTACGAGGCGCTGGTGGACGACCCGGATACCTGGATGCGCCGCATCATCGAGCACGTGGGGCTCGAGTGGGAAGACGGCGTCCGCGACTTCCACAAGACCGAGCGCGCCGTCACCACCGCCAGCTTCGCCCAGGTCCGCAAGCCGATGTACGCCTCCTCGAAAGAGGCCTGGAAGACGTACGAGGCGCAGCTCCAGCCGTTCTTCGACGCCTACGGCAAGGGCTGAGGCTCAGGCGGGGTATTTTTCCCGCATCCACGCCACCGACGACGCCGCCATCTCGCGCAGCACGCCCAGATCGACGTCGTCCAGCCTGTTGATGTAGAGGCAGCCGCCGCCGGTCTTGTGCTTACCGAGCCGCGCCAACTGGTCTCCGAAATCGCCAAAGCCGCGCATGATGTAGAGCACCAGCTGCGCCTTGCGCGGCGAGAAGCCGATGATCGGCCAGTCGCCCGTCGGACCCTTGTAGCTGCCGTAGCCGACGATCGACGGCCCCCACATGACTGGCTGTTCGCCGGTAACCTCGGTCAGCATGGCCCGCACCGCCTCGGCGTCCGCGCGGCGCTTGGGATTATCGACGGCGGCGATGAAGTCCGCGACGGGAACGTCGGTGGGCTTCGTCTTGGGCTCGGCGGCCATGTCTAGCTCTCCTGAAGGCTCACAGCCCCTTCACGATCCCCTCGACCATCTTCTTGGCGTCGGCGAACAGCATCATGGTGTTGTCGCGGAAGAACAGCTCGTTCTCGACCCCGGCATAGCCCGAGCCCATGCCGCGCTTGATGAACAGCACCGTCCCGGCCTTCTCCACGTCCAGCACCGGCATGCCATAGATCGGGCTCTGCGGATCGGTCTTGGCGGCGGGATTGGTGACGTCGTTGGCGCCGATGACGAAGGCCACGTCGCAGCTTGAGAACTCCGAGTTGATGTCCTCCAGCTCGAACACCTCGTCATAGGGAACATTGGCCTCGGCCAGCAGGACGTTCATGTGACCCGGCATGCGGCCGGCGACGGGGTGGATGGCGTATTTCACCTCGACCCCCTCCTCCTTCAGCTTGTCGGCCATCTCGCGCAACGCATGCTGGGCCTGTGCCACCGCCATGCCGTAGCCGGGGACGATGATGACCTTCGAGGCGTTCTTCATGATGAAGGCCGCGTCCTCGGCCGAGCCCTGTTTGACCGGGCGGGTCTCGACCGCGCCGGCCGCACCGGCCGCCGCGTCGCCGCCCCCGAAGCCGCCGAGGATGACCGAGACGAAGCTGCGGTTCATGCCCTTGCACATGATGTAGCTCAGGATAGCCCCCGAGCTGCCGACCAGCGCTCCGGTGATGATCAGGGCGATGTTCTCCAGCGTGAAGCCGAGCGCCGCGGCCGCCCACCCCGAGTAGGAGTTGAGCATCGACACCACCACCGGCATGTCGGCTCCCCCGATAGGGATGATCAGGGTCGCCCCGAGGATCAGGGCGATCAGGAATACGCCCCAGAAGGCCCACACCGCCGTGCCGCCCGATCCGATCATCACCCCGATCAGCAGCACCAGACCCAGCGCCAGGGCGATGTTGATCAGGTGCCGCGCCGGCAGCAGGATCGGCGCCCCGCTCATGTTTCCGTTCAGCTTGGCGAAGGCGATCACCGAGCCGGTGAAGGTCACCGCCCCGATGGCCACCCCGAGGCTCAGCTCTATGATGGAGATGACCTTGATGCCGCCTGCCGCCGTCGCGATGCCGAAGCTGTCGGGCGCATAGACCGCCCCCACCGCCACCAGACAGGCCGCCATACCCACCAGCGAGTGGAAGGCCGCCACCAGTTGCGGCATCTGGGTCATCTGGACCCGCGCCGCGATCAGGGCTCCGGCCCCGCCGCCGACCACCACGCCGCCGGCGATCAGCGCCAGCGTCAGCGGATCCAGCGTGCCGCTTGACCACAGCGTCGCCAGCGTCACACCGACCGCCAGCGCCATGCCGACCATGCCCAGCGTATTGCCCCGCCGGCTGGTCTCCGGGCTCGACAGCCCGCGCAGGCTGAGGATGAACAGGACGCCCGCCACCAGATAGGCCAGGGCCGCGATCGATGCGTTCATATGGTCAGATCCCCCTCATCATCGCATTCACTTCCCCGGCGGCGGACAGGCGGTCCGCGCCAGCCGCCACAGGGCCGCGGCGATGAACAGCGGAGCCAGGAAGGCCATCGCCCAGTCCAGAATGCTCATCGACTTTTCCTGCGCCACGATGCGCAGCAAGACGGCGGACGAGATCAGCACCAGCCCGCAGTCCAGGAGGCGGATGCGCCGCACGGCGTCCTTCTCCAAAAACCAGCTCCACACCCACAGCCCGAGCCCGACGACGGAAACCACCCACGCCACGCCGATCGCGAACTGCTGGAGATCGAAGGTCACCGCGCCCGCTTCCTCGGCGCCAGACGGCCCTGATGCACGGAGCGGATGCCGTTCATGACGAAGATCAGGCCGACGCCCAGCATGGCCACGCCCAGCGCCCACTGCTCCCGCGCGCCGTAGTCATAGGCCTTCCACAGCCAGAACAGGGCGATGAGCGGATAGATGATCGCCGCGATCACGCGCTCGACGCGCTGCCGCTTCTCGCCTTCCAGCCTGCCGCCCAGCACCAGAAAGCCGATCACGAGGATCAGGACGACCGGAAAGGCGAACAGGAAATACAGGTCGGGCGCGGGGATCACTTGGGTCGTTCCTTCTTGCGGTACATGGCCAGCATCCGCCGCGTGACCATGAAGCCGCCGAATATGTTGACGCTGGCGAGGGTCACCGCCGCCACGCCCGCGCCCTTGGCGATCCAGCCGTCGGCGCCGCTGTTCGCGGACAGGGCCGCCGCCGCGATCAGCCCGCCGACTACGATCACCGAGGAAATGGCGTTGGTCACCGCCATCAGCGGCGTGTGCAGCGCCGGCGTCACCGACCAGACGACATAGTAGCCGACGAAGATCGCCAGCACGAAGATGGCCAGTCGGAAGATGGTGGGATCGACGTGTTCCATCAGCCCTTCACTCCTTCATGCACTACAGCCCCCCCGTGGGTCACCGCCGCCGCCTTGAGGATCTCGTCCTCCAGATCGACCGTCAGCGCCCCGTCCTTGACCATCAGGCCGATGAAGGCGCTCAGGTTTCGCGCGTACAGCGCGGACGCGTCCGCCGCGATCCGGCCCGCCATATTGGTCCAGCCGACGATCTGCGCGCCATTGGCCGTGGTCACGACCTCGCCGGCCTTCGCCCCCTCGACGTTGCCGCCGTTGTCGATGGCCAGGTCGATCAGCACGCTTCCCGGCTTCATCGAGGCCACATGCGCTGCCGTGACCAGCCGCGGCGCTGCGCGGCCGGGGATCAGGGCGGTGGTGATGACAATGTCCTGCTTGACGATGTGCGAGGCCGTCAGCTCGGCCTGCTTGGCCTGATACTCGGCCGACATCGGCTTGGCGTAGCCGGCGGCGGTCTCGGCGGCCTTGAACTCCTCATCCTCCACGGCCACGAATTTGGCCCCGAGGCTCTCGACCTGTTCCTTGGAAGCGGGCCGGACGTCGGTGGCGGTGACCACCGCGCCCAGCCGCCGCGCCGTGGCGACGGCCTGCAGCCCGGCGACGCCCGCGCCCATGACGAAGACCTTGGCCGGGGCGACCGTGCCCGCCGCCGTCATCATCATCGGGAAGCCCTTGCCGAAGGCGTAGGCCGCCTCGATCACGGCCCGGTAGCCGGCGAGGTTGGCCTGCGAGGACAGGGCGTCCATGACCTGCGCCCGGGTGATCCGCGGCACGAACTCCATGGCGAAGGCGGTAACGCCGGCCCCCGCCAACGCCGTCACCGTTTCCTTGTCACGGTAGGCGTCCAGCATGGCGACGACGACCGCCCCGGGCTTCAGGGCGCTGGTCTCCTGCGCCGTCGGCCCACGCACCTTCAGCAGGATGTCCGCCCCCGCCAGCACGGTCCGGATGTCCGGCTTCACCACCGCCCCGGCGGCCGCATAGTCCGCGTCGGGAATGGACGAGCCGCTCCCCGTGCCGGCCTCGACCGTCACGGTCGCGCCGAGGGCGATCAGCTTCTTCACCGTTTCCGGAGTGGCGGCGCAGCGCGTCTCGCCATCACGGCGTTCGCGGGTCACGGCGATGGCGACAACCAAGCGAATCCCTCCGTCATCTCTCGACGCAGGAACGTTAGGCTGATCGGGGACGGCGCGTCAAAAAGACTGGGCCGGTTTCCGCAGGGCGGATGCTGGGGTCAGTGGGCCTTCTTGCCCGACCGCAGGAACAACACGCCCGCGACCAGCAGCACGAAGGCCGCGATGGCGCCGGCGATGAAGCTGCCGCCCGGCTGGAACCACAGCACCAGGAAGGTCAGGATGCAGGCGATGAACAGCGAGCCCCACTTGGCCAGATTGATGAACAGCTCGAACGTCGAGGCCTGTTCATCGATGTGCTGCGAGCCGCGCACGTAGTCGTCGTGGGCGTCGGAGGCGTGGTGCGGGTCGGCCATGATCGGGTCCGGAATCTGGATGAGGCGTTGGGCGCTCTTATAGCGGCGCGCGCCGCGCGCTCAAGCGGGCGGCGACAATTCGCACCGGCGGCTTAATCGAGCGCCGCCAGCACGTCGCGGGTGAAGGCGATATGGTCGAACCGCGCGTTGGCCGGGTCCTCGCCGCGCCGCACGATGACGATGTTCCGGCTGGGCACGATGATCACATACTGGCCCCGGTTGCCGTTGGCCGAGATGGCGTCGGCGGGAATGCCCTCGGACTTGTCGAACAGCCAGAAGGTCGCGCCATAGCCCTGCTCGCCGTTCGGCTGGGGGCCCGACGCGCGTGAGACATAGTCGCGCCAGCCCTCGGGCAGGACGCGCTCACCGTCCACCACGCCGTCATGCAGATACAGCTGCCCGAACCGGGCGAGGTCCCGCGCCGTCGACCACACCTGGCTGGACAGCACATAGTTCCCGCGCCAGTCCGTCTCGGCCCAGGTGTCATACATGCCCAGCCAGTGGAACAGCTCGGCCGGCGGGTGTTCCGCGAAGGTCGGCGCGACGCTCAGGATCGCCAGCAGGATGTCGTTATTGGCGTAACGGAACCGCGACCCCGGCGCGGCGACCAGCGGCCAGGTCGTGACCTGCTCGTCCACGCCGACGCCGCCGAAATAGATCGCGTCGGTGCGGTTGCCGGCGAAGTCGCTGGTCAGGCCGGACGACATCCGCATCAGCTGACCGAGGGTGATGGCTGCGCGCGGATCGCCCGGACGGCTCCAGTCGGCGATAGCGGCCGGGGCGTTGACGTCCACCTCGCCCCGTTGGACCGCCGCGCCGATAACCGTTCCCGCCAAACTCTTGGCCACCGACCAGGTCCGCTGGGGCGTGTCGACTCCGAAGCCTTGGGCGTACCACTCGCCAATGAGCCGGTCGTCCTTCAGGACCACGATCGCCGTCGTGTTGGCGCGCTCGCCGTACCCGCCGCCGAAAGCTCTCTCGATGGCGTCCTGCAACGGCGAGTCGATGCTCGGCGGCTCGGCGAGGGGAATATCCCGATTGGCTGGCGGACGGGGCGACGCAACGGTCTCCGCCTGCCCCGACCAGCCGACCGGCATGATCGCGCAGCCCCGATCCGGGCTCCACACGGCGACCCGGGGCGCCATGGCGGGATCCCAGGCGACCGACACGGTCCGCTCCCCGACCTCCACCGGCATCTCGCGCACCAGTGCATCGAGCTCGGGATAGATGCCGACCAGTTCGTTGGCCTCGACGCTTTCGACCGTCCTTGATCCGCCCGCATCTTCGGCGTTCTTCAGCGCCCCGCACACCATCAGCGCCTTGTAGCCCGCCGCCATGGCGCGCGTAGCGGGCGTTGGCGTCTGCGCCGGAGTCTGGGCTTGGGAGAAGGACGGACCGGCAAGGGCGGCGACAGCCGCCAGGATCAGGAAGCGCATGCCCGGACGGTCGCCCGACCTCGCCGCCCCGTCAACTCAGACCAGCGCCTCGAACTGGTCGATAAGCCCTTCCAGCCGCTTCGTGCCGATGGTCCAGAAGGCCGGATCGCGCGGGTTCAGCCCGAACGGCGCCAAGGCCTCGACGTAGCCCTTCGACCCGCCGCCCGCGAGCAGCTCGCGATACAGCGGGGTGAAGCCCCCCGGGTCCTTCGCCCGCGTCTCCATCAACGCCGCCACCAGCAGGTCGCCGAAGGCGTAGGCGTAGACGTAAAACGGCGAGTGGACGAAGTGGCTGACATAGCTCCACCAGTGTTCGTAGCCGGCGTTCAGCGTCACCGCCGGGCCCAGCGAACCGCCCATCTCCTCCAGCCACAGCTCGCCGATCCGCTCGACCGGCAGTTCGCCCGCCGCCCGCTCGTCGTGGAAGCGGGTCTCGAACCGATGGAAGGCGATCTGGCGCACGACCGTGTTCAGCCCGTCCTCGATCCGGCCGGCCAGCAGCCCCCGCTGCTCGGCCTTGGGCGCCGTCTTCAGCAGCCGGTCGAACGTCAGCCCTTCGGCGAAGATCGAGGCCGTCTCCGCCAGCGTCAGCGGCGTGTCGGCCAGCAGGCTCCCCTGCCCCGCCGCGAGCGTCTGGTGCACGCCATGGCCCAGCTCGTGCGCCAGCGTCAGCACATCGCGCCGCTCGCCCATCCAGTTCAGGAACACATAGGGGTGACGGTCCGAGGTCACCGGGTGGGCATAGGCCCCCGACTGTTTCCCCGGCCGCGCCCGGCCGTCGATCCATGGCCGCTCGAAGAAGCCCCGAGCCCGGTCCGCGAACTCGCCCCCGAGATCGGAGAAGCTCTCCAGCACGAGCTCCCGGCCCTGCGCCCAGTCGTAGCCACGCGGCGCGCTGGTCTCGAGCGGCGCATTGCGGTCCCACTGATCCAGCTTCGCCTTGCCCAAGGCCCGCGCTTTCAGGGCGTAGTAGCGGTGCGACAGGCGCGGATAGGCCGCCGCCACCGCCTCCGCCATGGCGTCGACCGCCTCGCCATCAACCTCATTGGCCAGGTGGCGGCTGTCGGCGGGCCGTTTGAAGCCGCGCCATTTGTCCTCCAGCGCCTTGTCCGCCGCCACGGTGTTCAGCACCAGCGCCATGGTCTGCGACCGCGCGCCCAGCGCCTCGTTCAGCCCCTCGGCCGCCGCCTTGCGCCGCGCTCCCTTGGGGTCCGACAGCCGGTTCAGCGCTTCGGACAGGGTCAGCTCGTCCTTGCCGGCCTTGACCTTCATCGCCGCCAGGGTCTCGTCGAACAGACGCGGCCACTGGGCGCTGATCGGTCCCCTCTCGGCCAGGAAGGTCTCCAGCTCCTGGCTAAGTTCATGCGGCTTCATCGACCGGACCCGCCGCAGCCACGGCCGCCACTGCGCGGCGGCGGGCGATGCGGACAGAGCCGCCTCGATTTCCGCCTCCCCAAGCTGATTGATCTCCAGAGTGACCCAGACGGTCGGTGTGGCGATGGCGGTGATCCTCTCGCGAACCGTGCCCTCGAAGCCCTGCGCCGCGGCGTCGTTGCGATCGGTCGAGGCGGCGAGGAAGGCGTAGGCGCCCAGCGCACCCAGCAGGTCCGACGCCTGTTCGTACAGCGTCACGACCCGGTCCAGCCGCTCGCCCAGCACGGTCGCGTCCCCTCGCGCCTCCACCAGCCTGCCGTGCAGCCCGTTCAGCTCGCTCACCAGCGCGCGCGCCCTGTCCAGGTCAGCCTCGACCCTCGGGTCCTTCGGCGAGGCATAGAGGTCGGTGAGGTCCCAGAGCGGAGCTTCGGCGGGATCGGCGGGGGTCTTGAAGGGTGCGTTCATGCCTCCGTTGTGGGGACGCGAGCCTCCCGGCGCAACGGCCGAAAGCCGCCAGACCACCAACGGCCCGCCTGTCACACCGGCCGGCAAGGAGACTTCGCATGACCTTCCGCATCCACGGCCTGCCGCTTTCGCCCTTCCAGCCGTTGTTCGATCTGGAGGACGCGGCGCTCGCCGCCTTGGGCGCGCGCGGGATGATCGCCGACGCGCCGCACGCCGCCCCCTGCCGCATCAGCCTGGCCGACGCCGAGCCGGGCGAGCGCCTGATCCTGCTCAACCACCGGCACCGCGATGCGGCCGGGAGCCCCTATCGTGCGGAAGGCCCGATCTTTGTCCGTGAAGCGGCGGTGGAAGCGGCGCTCCAGCCGGGCGACATCCCGGATATGCTGGGCCGACGCCTGCTGTCCGTCCGGGCCTATGACGCAGACTGGATGATGACCGACGCTGACGTGGTCGAGGGCCGCGATCTGGCGGCGCGTCTGGACCTATGGTTCGCCGATCCCGCCGTGGAATGCATCCACCTGCACACCGCCCGCCGCGGCTGCTTCATGGCCGCCGCGAGACGGGCCTGATCTTCAGGGATCGAACGACGCGATCAGCGCCTTGAGATCCGGCTCGTCCACTCGGCTGGCCGCCTCCTCGCGCGACACCCAGACCCGCTCGCGCTCGTCCCGCTCCTGCCAGTCCCCGTGCTCGGCGGTGACCTCCAGCCCGTACAACGACACCACGCACCAGCGCGACGCCCGGCGCTTCAGCACCTTGAGATAGCGGAATGTCCCGATCGGCTTGTCGCTGACCACGCCCTCGATTCCCGCCTCCTCCAGCGCCTCCTGCGCCGCCGCTTCCGCGTCCGTCTTGCCCGACATCCGCCCGCCCTTGGGCGTGACCCAGCGGCGCGTCTCCCGCGAGGTCACCAGCAGGATCTCCACACCACCGGCTCCGTGCCGCCAAGGCAGGGCCGCGACCTGACGCCGCTCAGCCTGTTCGGTGCGGGTGGGGTCCTTGGCCATCAGGTCAGGAAGGCTCCGCCGATCCAGTAGAACAGCGCCCCGATGGCCGCCGCCGCGGGCATGGTGATGAACCAGGCCGTGACGATGCTGCGCGCCACGCCCCAGCGCACGGCCGAGGCCCGCCGGGCCGCGCCGACGCCGACGATGGCTCCGGTGATGGTGTGGGTCGTCGAAACGGGAACGCCCAGTCCGGTCGCCAGGAACAGGGTGATCGCCCCGCCCGTCTCGGCGCAGAAGCCCTGCTGCGGGCTCAGCCGCGTGATCCGCGAGCCCATGGTGTGGACGATGCGCCAGCCGCCGAACAGCGTGCCCATGGCGATGGCCGCCTGACAGCTGATCACCACCCAGAACGGCACGTGGAACTCGCCGCCGGTCATCCCGCGCGAGAACAGCAGCACGGCGATGATGCCCATCGTCTTCTGCGCATCATTGCCGCCATGCCCGAGCGAATAGGCCGAGGCCGAGATGAATTGCATCCGTCGGAACGCCCGGTCCGCCGTCGCCGGGTTCACCTTCACGAAGGCCCAGGACACGATCAGCACCAGCACCAGCGCGAGGCCGAAGCCCACGGCCGGCGACAGGAAGATGGCGCTGACCGTCTTGGTCACCCCGGCGACAACGATCGCCCCGGTCCCCGCCTTGGCCACGCCGGCCCCCAGCAGGCCCCCGATCAGGGCATGCGAGCTCGAGGACGGTATCCCCGCCAGCCAGGTGATGACGTTCCAGCTGATCGCCCCCATCAGGGCGCCGAAGATCACCTGATCCGAGATGATCGCCGGATCGATGATCCCCTTGCCGATGGTGTTGGCGACGTGCAGGCCGAAGAACAGAAAGGCGATGAAGTTGAAGAAGGCCGCCCAGCCGACCGCATAGACCGGCGGCAGCACCCGCGTCGCCACGATGGTGGCGATCGAATTGGCGGCGTCATGCAGCCCGTTCAGAAAATCGAACAGCAGGGCGACGGCGATCAGGAAGATCAGGATCAGCAGGGCGCCGTCCATGGGGCGCGCTCCTACAGGTGCTCGACCAGGATGCCGCTGATGCGGTTGGCCACGTCCTCGAACCGGTCGACGACCTTCTCAAGGTGGTCGTAGATCTCGCCGCCGATCATGAAGGCCATGGCGTCGCCGCCCTTGTGCGCCTGATACAGCGCCTTCATGCCCTCGTCGTAGAGGGCGTCGCTGTCGCTCTCCAGCCGCGCGATCTGCTCGGTCAGCTCGTTCAGCCGCGCGCGGTTTTTCCGCATCTCCGGCAGCAGGCCCACGGCCTCGACCGTCAGCGCCGCCGCCTCCACCGCGATATCGCCCAGCTGGCGCATGTGCGGGGCGAAGTCGCGCATCTCGTACAGGGTGATGACCTTGGCCGTCTTCTGCATCTGGTCGATAGAGTCGTCGAGCGAGTTGGTCAGGCCGCGGATGTCCGAGCGGTCGAACGGGGTGATGAAGCTGCGCCGCACCGCGAACAGCACCTCGCGCGCCACCGCGTCGGCCTCATGCTCGTGATCGACGATCCGCTGACACCAGCGCGGCACCTCGTCGCCGCCCTCGAGCATCTTGCGCAGCGCCTCCGCGCCCTTGATCAGGGTCGCCGCATGGGCGTCGAACAGCCGGAAGAAGTTGTCTTCCTTGGGCAGCAGCGCCTGAAACCAGCCCAGCATCGGCGAATCTCCCGCAGAATCCGTGACCGGTCAGTCCCGCGTCCACGCGGGTGCGTCAACCCGTCAGAAGGCGGACGGTTCGCCGGTCTGGCTCAGCGCGAATCCTTCTGCGCCGCGTCGCCCATCGCCGAACAGTCGAACCGCAGGCAGAATTTCTCGCCCACCGACGCCATCCGCGTCATCAGGTGAGGCATCATCGCCTGCTGGATATCCATGCTCAGCTCGGCCTCCTTGTTGATGATGGAGCGGCCGAGCGGCGTCTCGTAGAAGGCGATCAGGGCGTCCAGCTCGGCGGCCGTGAACTGGTCGGCGACGTCGTCGCGGACCTCTGCGATCACCAGCTCCATCACGTCCTCATAGACCGCGGCCATGTTGTCGGTCAGCCAGACGCGCTGGTCATCGGGGATCGAGCCTTCCCCGTACCCCTCTTCAATCTGCTGCCGGACGATCTTGGTCAGGCCGCTGCCCTGCGAAAGCGCCAGATAGCGATCGGCGCGGGCGAGCTGGGCCGCACGGGCCGGATCCGGCGCGTCCGGCGCGTCCTGCGCCATGACCGGCGCGGCGGAAACCGTCAGCACGGCGGCGATGATGGCGAATATTCGCATGGCCCTTCCCCTCGATGGCCCACCCTCGCCCCGGAAACGGACGCGCGCAAACGAAAACGGCGGCGGAGATCGCTCTCCGCCGCCGCTCATTCGTGTCTGGAAGACGGGATCAGGCGCCCAGCGAAGCCGGGTCGATCTTGAAGCCCGGGCCCATCGTCGACGACAGGCTGATCTTCTTGACGTAGGTGCCCTTGGCGCCCGACGGCTTGGCGCGCGTCAGAGCGTCGACGAAGGCCTTCACGTTGGCTTCCAGGGCGGCCTGGTCGAACGAGGCCTTGCCGATGCCGGCGTGGACGATGCCCGCCTTCTCGACGCGGAACTCGACGGCGCCGCCCTTGGCGTCCTTGACGGCCTGCGCGACGTTCGGCGTCACAGTGCCGACCTTCGGGTTCGGCATCAGGCCGCGCGGGCCCAGCACCTTACCCAGACGGCCGACGAGGGCCATCATGTCGGGCGAGGCGATGACGCGATCGAAGTCCATCATGCCGCCGTTGATCTGCTCGTACAGATCCTCGGCGCCGACGTATTCGGCGCCGGCCGCGCGGGCTTCGTCGGCCTTGGCGTCCTTGGCGAAGACGGCGACGCGAACGTCACGGCCCGTGCCCGACGGCAGGTTGACGACGCCGCGGACCTGCTGGTCTGCGTGACGGGGATCGACGCCCAGGTTGACGGCGATCTCGATCGACTCGTCGAACTTGGCCGAGGCGTTGGACTTCACCGCCGCGATGGCGTCGGCGAACGGCATGTTGACCAGGGTGTCGCCGGTGCGAGCCTTGAAGCGCTTGGTTTGCTTGGCCATGTGCTTAGCCCTCCACGACGTTGAGGCCCATGGCGCGAGCCGAGCCTTCGATGATCTTGGTCGCCGCATCCAGGTCGTTGGCGTTCAGATCCTTCATCTTCTTTTCGGCGATCTCACGCAGCTGGCTGCGCTTGATCTTGCCGGCCACTTCGCGGCCCGTCATCTTCGAGCCCGAGGTGATGCCCGCGGCCTGCTTGATGTAGTGGGTCGCCGGCGGGGTCTTGGTGACGAAGGTGAAGCTCTTGTCCTGATAGACGGTGATCACCGTCGGCAGAGGCGTGCCCTTCACTTCCTTCTCGGTCCGCGCGTTGAACTCCTTGACGAAGCCCATGATGTTGACGCCGCGCTGACCCAGGGCCGGGCCGATCGGGGGTGACGGCGTGGCGTTGCCGGCCGGCACCTGCAGCTTGATGTAGCCGAGAATCTTCTTGGCCATTGGTCTCTCCTTACAGTGGCCCCGAACTTAATCGCGACCGGTGAGCCGTGGTCGTGGCATGGCTGCCTCCCACGGATTTATGCGGGCGAACCCGCACCGCTCCTCAGAGCGAGGCGCGCGTGTAGCGGATAAGGGCCCGAAAAGCAAACGGCGGCCCGAAGGCCGCCGCCGCGAAACACTCGAGGACGCCTGGCCTAGCCCGCGACCTTCTCCACCTGGCTGTATTCCAGATCCACCGGCGTGGGGCGGCCGAAGATCGACACCGCGACCCGCAGGCGCGCCGAGTCCTCGTCGACGCTCTCGACCTGACCGTCGAAGCTGGCGAACGGGCCGTCGATGACCTTGACGGTCTCGCCGATGTCGAAGCGGATCGTGGGCTTCGGACGCTCGACGCCCTCTTCCACGGCGCCGATGATGTTCTGGACCTCACGCTCCGAGACCGGCAGCGGCTTGGTGCCGCCGGCGGCGCCGAGGAAGCCCGTCACCTTCGGGGTGTTCTTGACCAGGTGGTAGGCGTCGTCGGTCATCTCCATCTTCACCAGCACATAGCCGGGGAAGAATTTGCGCTCGGAGTTGACCTTGCGGCCGCGACGGATCTCGACGACGTCCTCGGTCGGCACCAGGATTTCCGAGAAACAGTCCTCGAGGCCCTGCTGGCGCGCCTGATCGGTCAGGTGCTGCGCGACCTTCTTCTCGAAGTTCGAATAGGCGTGGACGATGTACCACTTGTGGCGCGGATTGGCGGCGGGCTTGGCGGGAGCGGCGTCGGTCATGGGCGGGTCTCTTACTGGCCGATGGCCAGGATGAAGCGCGAGGCGAGGGCCAGGCCGGTGTCCACCACGAAGAAGAACACGGCGGCGATCACGACCATGATGAAGACCATGACCGAGGTGATCCAGGTTTCCTTGCGGCTCGGCCAGACGATCTTGCGGCCCTCGGCCTGAACCTGGCTGAGGAACTGGGGGATCGTGACCCGCGGCTTCTTCGGCGCGTCAGCCGCGACGGCGGCCCCGGCGATCGCGGGCTGGGCGGTCTGCGGGCGGCGCCCGGGGGTCTTGGCCTTGGCCATCATGGATCCGTCTAAGAATTATACCTGCCGCCCCCAGATAGGGGCTCCCATCCGGCGGCGACAGGGGAAATGGCAGGAGTTGGGGGACTCGAACCCACGACCCCCGGTTTTGGAGACCGGTGCTCTACCAGCTGAGCTAAACTCCTGGAGCAAACGACAGCACGCTCCGAGGAGCGGATGTGATCGCCAGACCGGGGCGTATGCCCGACGCCGCCGGGGTTTTCAAGGGCGGAACCGTCAATCGTCGTGGTGTGCGGCGACCGCGCTGGCCTCGTCTTCCGGCTTGACCACCTGGCGGAACAGCAGCTTGTCGATGCGGCGGTCGTCCATGTCGATGACCTCGACCTCGAAACGGCCCAGCTGCAGGATTTCGCCCTCGTCAGGCACCCGCGACAGCTGGTGCAGGACCAGACCGGCGACGGTGTGGAATCCCTCGGCCTCGCCGAAGTCCTCGCCCAGCGTATCCGCCAGTTCCTCGATGTCGGCCTGGCCGTCGACCATCCAGCTGCCGTCCTCGCGCTGGCGGATATAGGCCTCTTCCTCGTCGTGACCCTCGTCGAAGTCGCCGGCGATCATCTCCAGCAGGTCGGTGGCTGTGAACACCCCTTCGAAGGCGCCGAATTCGTCGACGAGGAAGGCCATGTGCACCTTCGACGCCTTCAGTATCTCCAGCGCCTTCAGCACCGAAGTCGACTGGGGAATGAAGGCGGGGGTCTGGACGTGCCGTTCGACGTTCAGTTCGCCGGTGTCCAGCAGGCTGTCCAGCAGGTCCTTCTTGTGGACCACGCCCAGCGGATTATCGACGTCGTTCTCGCGCGCCACCACGATGCGCGAATAGGGGCAGTTGCGGATTTCCTCCCGCAGTTGTTCCTCCGTGTCGTCGAGCGCGATCCAGAACACTTCGTGGCGCGGCGTCATGGCCACCCGGATGGGCCGGTCGCCGAGACGCAGGATTTCCTCGATCATCTCCTGCTCTTCCGGCTCGATCAAACCCGACGCCGTGCCCTCGGCGATCATGGTCTCGACTTCTTCCTGGGTGACGTCGGAGCCGTCGCGGTCCTTGACGCCCATGATCTTGAGAATGCCCGAGGTCGAGGCTGTCAGGACCACGACGAAGGGCTTGAGCACGATCGCCACCGTCGAGATCGGGGCCGCCATCTTGGAGGCGATCGATTCCGGGAAGATCAGCGCCAGCCGCTTGGGCACCAGCTCGCCGACGATCACCGACACATAGGTGATGAAGACGATGACCAGCCCGGTCGAGATGATCTGGTTCCAGTGGCCCAGGGCCGGGAAGGCGTCGCCCAGAATGCGGGTCAGCTCGCCCGCGATCGAGGCCTGACCATAGGCGCCCGCGGCGATGCCGATCAGGGTGATGCCGACCTGCACGGCCGACAGGAAATGGGTCGGATCCTCGGCGAGATGCAGCGCCGCCCGGGCGCCGCGGTCACCGCGTTCGGCCCGGCTCTGAAGCTTGGATTTGCGGGAGGACACGACCGCGAGTTCGGTCATGGCGAACAGGCCGTTCAGCACCACGAGCAGCAGTACGACGGCGATGGCGAAGGCTAACATCCAGAGGTGGCGGGACCAGCGCGGCGCGACATCCGGCGTCCGCAGGTCCGATGATACGGGGGAATTGCCCCCGCCGCCATGCCTTTCGCGATCAGCGCGTGCGCCCGGCCTCTACGCCGCCGTACGGGCCGGTCGTGGAGCCGTCATTGGGGCCCAGCGCCGCGCAGGCCGACATCCCGATCAGGGTGCCGATGAACAGTCCGGTCCGAAGCGCGCGCCGCATGGTTACTGAATCCCTAACGTCCGTGATCCGAACGTAGGGACCGGCGCGGGGTTGCATGCAAGCGCCCGCGCTTCGCGGTTGCGGATTAACCGCCTTCGTCCCCCATCGGGCGAACCCGAGCCCCACCCTGTCGCCGCAAGCGCGGCCGTGGCACAGTCGCGACCGGGAGGATGCGCCGATGATGCTGACCCGAAGGGCCGCCCTGGCGGGACTGGCCGGCGTCGCGACGCTCGGCGCGCTAAGGCGTCCGTCCGAACCCGATGTCGTCATCGTCGGCGCGGGCTCGGCCGGCATCGCCGCCGCCCTGACCGCGCAGGCGGCAGGTCTGTCCGTCCTCGTCCTCGAAGCCATGGACCGGATCGGCGGGCGCGCCTTCACCGACACCGCCACCTTCGGCTCGCCCTTCGACGTCGGCTGCGCCTGGCTGCACAAGGCCGACGACAATCCCTACACCGCCTACGCCCGGGCCGAGGGCTTCACCCTTCAGGCCCACGAATACGATCTGGAGCGGGTCTGGCTGGGCCCCGAGCCGACCCCCGCCCATCTCGTCAACGAAGCCGAGGAGGCGATGAGTGAGGCGATCATGGCGGCTCCGGCCGATGTGGCGGCATCCACGGTCGTCGATGTCGCCTCGCCCGTGAACGAGGCGGCGGGCGACTATCTCGGCGCGCTCGACATGGCGGTCGACCTCGATGAGCTGTCGACCTTCGACTACGCCAACGCCGACGACCTCGCGCCCAATTTCCTCTGCGCCCAGGGCTACGGCTCCATCGTCGCCCATCGCGGCCGGGGCCTCGCGGTGCGGCTGAACACCCCGGTCCGCCACATCCGCTGGGACGGCCCGGGCGCGGTGGTGGAGACCGATGCGGGATCGATCCGCCCCCGCGCCGTCATCGTCACCGCCTCCACAGGGGTGCTGGCCTCGGGCGCCATCCGCTTCACCCCCGACCTGCCCGCGGCGACGCAGGAGGCCGTGGCCGACATACCCATGGGCATGCTGGCCAAGATCCCGCTGCAGATCCGCGACCAGCGATTCGGGCTGGAGCCCTTCACCGATGTCCTGCTGGCCCGGCGCGGACGTCGCGACCTGTATTTTCTCAGCTTCCCCTTCGCCTCGGACCTGATGGTGGGCTTCGTGGGGGGCGATCTGGGCTGGGAGCTGTCCGCCGCCGGCGAGGCCGCCGCCGTCGACTTCGCCACCCAGGGCCTGGTCGAGATGTTCGGCTCCAGCGCCGCCTCCGCTGTCGTCAAGGGCGGCCTCACCCCCTGGGCCTCCAACCCGTGGACGCGGGGTGCCTACGCCGCCGCCAGCCCCGGCCGCTACGCCGCCCGCGAAGCCCTCGCCCGCCCCGTCGGCGACCGCATCTTCTTCGCCGGCGAAGCCCTCGCGGGCGGCCTCATCCAGACCTGCGGCGGCGCCTTCCGCACCGGCGCGGCCGCGGCGCGGGCCGTGCAGGCCGTGCTCGCATAGCAAAACGGCCCCCGGATCGCTCCGGGGGCCGCTCTGTCTTGTTGGCCTATGCTCGCCTCGCGGAGGCTCGCGGCTTGAGGCCGACTATTCCGTGATCTTGGAGACCACGCCGGCGCCGACGGTGCGGCCGCCTTCGCGGATGGCGAAGCGGAGCTTCTCTTCCATCGCGATCGGGGTGATCAG
>NZ_JAATJM010000001.1:2026078-2132302 GCF_011927945.1 Brevundimonas alba | reverse complement strand
ATCGCCGCCGTCAGCGTCGTCTTGCCGTGGTCAACGTGACCGATCGTGCCGATGTTGCAGTGCGGCTTGTTACGTTCGAACTTTTCCTTGGCCATGGCCAAAACTCCTGTGGCCCGGAAGGGGGCGTTGTTCAGCTATAGAATTCTGGAGCGGGTAGACGGAATCGAACCGACATATTCAGCTTGGAAGGCTGCTGTACTACCATTGTACTATACCCGCACGGAGACGGCCTCGGGCCCGTCCTTCCCGGGGGAAGCAGGGACCGTCGACCGCCGACCCGATGTGGCGTCCGGACCGGCGTCTCGAAAAGCGCGTGGTGGGGGAAGCAGGACTCGAACCTGCGAAGCTTACGCAGGGGATTTACAGTCCCCCCCCTTTGCCGCTCGGGACATTCCCCCAGCGCGCTGTTTTCGAACCGTCGGACCGTCTCTTCGTTCCCCTTTCGGAGAGCGCGTCGACGAAAGCTCTCGTTGTCTTGCGTCGCCTGCGATAGAGGGGGCGCCTGACCCGAAAGCCCTCAGGGCTCCAAATCGGAGGGCGTCTTATAGTGTCGAGAAATCCAGAACGCAACGACCGGAAATCGGGCAAAAAGCCGGCCTTCGGAAGCAAGGCCGGCGGGCGTTCCGACGCCTCCGGCAAAGGTCCGAGGGCGTCCGCTGCCGGCGGGCCCGACCGCGGCGGCTGGAACCCCAATCCGCCCGCCCGCAGCGCTGATTCCGCGCCTCGCCCGCCGCGCGGCGGCAAGGCTGACGCCGACAATTTCGTCTGGGGCCGCCATCCGGTGCTGGCCGCCCTCGCCAATCCGGCCCGCAAGGGCATGGGTCGGCTGCTGGCCACGGCCGACCGCGCCGCCGAGATCGAGAAGGACCGGCTGGCCCCGCACGGTCACAAGGTCGAGATCATCGACGCCGTCGCCCTCGCCCGCATGCTGCCTGCCGGGGCCGTGCATCAGGGGCTGGCGTTCAAGGTGCAGCCGCTCGAGGGCGTGGCGCTGGACGACATCGCCGATCCGGCTTCCGGCGTCATCGTCATGCTGGACCAGCTGACCGATCCGCAGAACGTCGGCGCCATCTTCCGCTCGGCCCTGGCCTTCGGCGCCAAGGGAATCGTGGTGCAGGACCGCCACTCCCCCGCCCTCGCCGGGGCGCTGGCCAAGGCGTCCGCCGGCGCGACGGAGCGCCTTCCCTGCGCCCGGGTCACCAATCTCAGCCGGGCGCTGGAGCGGCTGGCCGACCTCGGCTGGCGCGCCGTGGGTCTGGATGGCGCGGCGGAGCAGACGCTGGATCAGGCGCTGGACGCCCGGCCGACCGTGCTGGTCGTGGGTTCGGAAGGCGACGGGGTCCGCCGGCTGGTGGCCGAGCATTGCGATGTCATGGCCAAAATCCCCATGCCCGGCGGCTTCGAGAGCCTGAACGTCTCCAACGCCGCGGCCGTCGCCCTCTATGAGGCGGCGCGCAAACAGGCTGGAACCTGAACTCCGGTCCCCCGCTTGCCGAACCGCACTCCCCTGCCCTAGAGCCCGCGCATGGAATTCCTGAGCTCAGCCGAACTGTTCACGCCCGCCGCCATGACCGCCCTCGGTCAGGTGGTGATGATGGATCTGGTCCTCGCCGGCGATAACGCCGTGGCCGTGGGCCTTGCCGCCGCCGCCCTGCCGCAGGAGCAGCGCAAGAAGGCCATCCTCATCGGCCTGATCGCCGCCGTGGTGATGCGGATCGGCTTCGCCCTGATCACGGCCAGCCTTCTGGCCATCATCGGTCTGCTGCTGGCCGGCGGCCTGCTGCTGCTCTGGGTGTGCTGGAAGATGTGGCGCGAACTGCAGGAGCAACGCACCCACGACCAGGCCGAGGCGGAGCGCGAGCTCCAACTCGCCCTCAGCATCGAACACGGCAAGGGTCCGTCGCCCGAGGAGCTGGGCCTCAAGCGCAAATCGTTCGGCGCCGCCCTGATCCAGATCATGATCGCCGACATCACCATGTCGCTCGACAATGTGCTGGCCGTGGCCGGCGCGGCGCACGACCACCCGGTCATCATGGTGTTCGGCCTGGTGCTGTCGATCGCCCTGATGGGGGTGGCTGCCACCTATATCGCCAAGCTGCTGCACCGCTTCCGCTGGATCGGCTACCTCGGCCTGATCGTCGTCCTCTACGTCGCCCTGCACATGATCTGGGACGGCGCGCGCTCGGTGATCGTGCGCACCGACCGGATGGAGGAATTCAACGCCTCCGCCCCGGCCTTCCTCGACATCAGCCCGAAGGAGGCCGCCAAACACCTGAAGGGCACGCGGGGCGAGGAGAAGAGCGCCGCGCCGGCGCATGGGGAGCCAGCCGGGCCGGCCCCGGTCCGGCCCGCCGCGGTTCCGACCCCATAAGCAAAAAGGCCCGGATCGCTCCGGGCCTTTTCATTATACGCGTCGAACGTCAGGCCTCCGCCCCGCCGAACCGCTCCGACCACTCCGCCACCTGGGCGTCCTCGATCTTGGTGAACAGCACCCCGGCCGCCGCCACCGTCTGGCCGCGCGGCAGGACGTCGAGCAGCGCCTCGTCCGCCGAAGGCCACGACAGGTCGGTCGCCCCGACCGCCGCGCCGATCTTCTCCGCCGAGAATGGCATCACCGGCGCCGCCAGCCGGGCAAACAGGGCGACGAGGTTCAGGCCGGTGCGCACGCCCACCGCCGACCGTTCGACATCGGTCTTGAAGGCGGTCCAGGGCGCCGCCTCCTGAAGATATTCGTTGCCCAGCACCCAGACCGCCCGCAGCGCCTGCGCCGCCTTGCGGAACTCCATGGCCTCGAACTGCGCCGTGGCCTCAGAGATTCCGGCGCGCAGATCGGCCTCCAGCTTGAGCTCCAGCGGCCCCGGCTCGCCCGCGTCAGGCACCACGCCGTCGAATTTGCTCTCGGCGAATTTGACGATGCGGTTGACGAAATTGCCCAGCACATCGGCCAGGTCCTTGTTGGTCGTCGACTGGAACTGCTCCCAGGTGAAGGCCGCGTCCGCCCCCTCGGGCCCATAGGCGGTCAGGTGCCAGCGCCAGTAGTCGGCGGGCAGCAGCTCCAGCGCCTGATCCATGAAGACGCCGCGCTTCTGGCTGGTCGAGAATTTCCCGCCGTACCAGTTCAGCCAGTTGAAGGCCTTCAGCGTGTCGACCGTCTTCCACGGCTCGCCCGAACCCAGGATGGTCGCCGGGAAGCTGACGGTGTGGAAGGCGACGTTGTCCTTGCCCATAAACTGGACGTAGCGGACGTCGTCCGCGCCCTCGTCGGTCCGCCACCAGTCGCGCCACGTCCGGCGGGTCGCGTTCGCCCACTCCTCGGTCGCGCCGATGTATTCGATGGGCGCGTCGAACCAGACGTAGAAGACCTTGCCCTCCATGCCCGGCCGCGGCCCGCCGTCGGGCCCCACCACTGGCACGCCCCATTTCAGGTCGCGGGTGATGCCCCGGTCGATCAGCCCCTCGTCGAGATGCTTCAGCGCGATGGACCGCGCCAGCGTCTGCCAGTCGGTCTTGGTGCCGATCCAGTCGCGGATGCGGCCCTCCAGCTTCGTCTGCAGCAGATACAGGTGGCGCGTATCGCGCACCTCGAGGTTCCGCGAGCCGGACACCGACGAATACGGGTCGATCAGGTCGGTCGGGTCCAGCAGCCGCCCGCAGTTGTCGCACTGGTCGCCCCGCGCGCCGACATGGGCGCAGTGCGGGCAGGTCCCCTCGACATAACGATCGGGCAGGAAGCGCGCGTCGTCGACGGAATAGATCATCCGGTCGACCCGCTCTTCGATCAGCCCCTGCTCTTCCAGCACCTTGGCGAAATGCTGGGTGAGGCGGCGGTTCGGCTCGTTCGAGGATCGGCCGAACCAATCGTAGCTCAGGCCGAACGCCTCGCCCGCCGCCTTCTGGATCTCGTGCTGCTCGTCGCAATAGGTCCGCACGTCCTGACCGGCGGCGGCGGCGGCCAGCTCCGCCGGGGTGCCATGCTCGTCGGTGGCGCAGATGTAGAGCACCTCATGCCCCTGCGCCCGCTTGAACCGCGCAAAGACATCCGCCGGCAGCATCGATCCGGCCAGATTCCCCAGATGCTTGATGCCGTTGATGTACGGCAGGGCCGAGGTGATCAGGATGCGGGCCATGGTCGTCCGGGGAGTCTGGGGGAGGCGACGGATATAGAGGGCGACGCCGCCAACGTCACCACAGGCTGTGCGATTGCATGCCTCGGGCGTAGATTGGCGGCATGGCGATCATCCCCACCGTCAAATGCAGCGCCATCGCGCGGTCGATCGCCTTCTACACCGAAGTGCTCGATTTCGAGGTGCGGCGCGAATGGTCGGATAAGACCGATCCGGGATTCGCCTGGCTGATCCGCGCGGGCGACGTGCTGCACCTGTCGAGCCACAGCGGCGACGGGGTCTTCGGTCAGGCCGTCGTGGTCGAGGTGACCGGGATCGACGCCCTGTTCGAGACCTTCCTGTCCCGGGGACTGAAGACGCCCGCCTCGCCGGACTCTCCGGTCCACGAGGGGCCGCTCGACCAGAGCTGGGGCACGCGCGAATTCTACGTCGACGATCCGGACGGCAATACGCTCAGGTTCACCCAGCGCTGATCGGCAACCGCCGCGCCACCCTGACGAACCGCCCCGTCAGCAGCACTGATGACACCAGGCTGGCGATGATCACCGCCCAGACGAGGCCATCCACACCGACCTCGTGCGCCAGCCACCAGCCCAGCGGCATCATCACCAGGGTGTAGGCGCCGAAATGCATGATGGTCGGCCACCAGACGTCGCCCGCCGCCCGGTTGGCAGAGGCCGACACCACCTGAATCCCGTCCGCCACGAAGAACAGCGTCGCCAGCACCAGCGCCGGTATGACCACCGCCAGCAGGGCCGGGTCGCGGTTGTAGGCGCTCGCGACCAGCGGCGCCGTCGGCCACAGCACCAGCGCGACCAGCAGCGTCAGGGCGCTGACCACGCCGATGCCGACCAACCCCGCCCTCAGCACGCCGCGCCCGTCTCCGGCCCCATAGGCCCGGCCCACCAGCACCGCCGTCGCCGCCGACAGCCCCATCGGGACCATGAAGACGATGGCCGAGACGTTCAGCACGATCGTCCAGGCCGCGGTCTCGATGGCGCCCAACTGGCCCGCGATAAAGGTCATGGCGGCGAAGGCCCCCACCTCGATGAAATAGCTCGATCCCGCGCCATAGCCGATCTTGCGCTGCTCGCGTTCGGCGGCGTGATCCCTGACCGGCCGCCGGAACACGCCGATCTCCCGAGCCTCGGGCAGGCGCACGATGTAGACGATCAGGAACACCGCCAGCGAGGTCCTTGCGAACACCGTCGCCCAGGCGGAGGCCACCGCCCCGTCCAGCCCGATCCCCAGAATATCGGGCACCAGCAGCAGGTTCAGCGCCAGATTGATGCCGTTCGCCACCCACATCGCCCACATGCCGGCGCGCGGCCGGTGCATGGCCTCGAGGAAGAACTGCGCCGCCACGCTGACCAGATAGCCGGGCATCGACAGGGCGAAGACCACCAGCACCGGCGACGCGCCCTCGCCCAGCCCGTCGGCCAGCCCCATGTGCCGCAGCGCCCACGGCCCGATCAGGATCATGCCGATCATGGCGCTGATCCCGAGCTTCAGCGAATAGCTCACGCCCCGCCGCAGCACCGCCCCGACCTCATGCCGTCGGCCTTCGCCCAGGAAGCGCGCGGTCATGACCTGCACCCCCATCATCAGCCCGACCGCGGTGGTCACCACGATGGCCGTCGGCGCCAGCGCCAGCGAGCTGAACGCCAGTTCCCGGCTGGACCAGTTGCCGACCACGATCACGTCGGTCAGCCCCATGGTCATGATGCCGATGCGCGCCAGCACCACCGGCCACGCGAGGTGCAGCAGGTCTTTCAGGGTGGCGCGGGTCTGGGGGCTGAGGGCGGTCATGGGAGGCGGCAGAGGCCACGCGGGCGGCGGCGGGTCAACCTCGGATGTTTGGGCCCTGCATAAGCCCTCCTTTTCTTTCGTCATCCTCCGGCAAGCCGCGCCTTCGCGGCGCAGACCGGGGGACCCAGCGGCGCGCGAGAGCGCGACCCTGCCGGGAACACCGGTGTTCGCCGCCGTCGCGGCGCCGCTGGGTCCCCCGGTCACTCCTTCGGAGCGCCGGAGGATGACGAAAGGTATGGAGCGTCTTTCAGAACCACCCTAAACCACACCCATGCCCAAGCTGACGTCCGCCATCGATCCGAACAGCGCCGCCTTCAAGGCCCTCGACGCGCACAACCGCGCCCTCCGCGACGAGCTCTACGCCCGCGTCTCCAAAGCCGCGCTCGGCGGCCCCGAGAAGTCCCGCGAACGCCACGTCTCCCGCGGCAAGCTGCTGCCCCGCGACCGCGTCGAACGCCTGCTCGACCCCGGCTCGCCCTTCCTCGAGGTCGGACAGCTGGCCGCCAACGGCATGTATGACGACGAGGCGCCCGGCGCGGGAATGATCTGCGGCGTCGGCCGAGTCTCGGGCCGGGAGGTCATGATCGTCGCCAACGATCCGACGGTGAAGGGCGGCGCCTATTTCCCGATGACGGTGAAGAAGCATCTGCGGGCGCAGGAGATCGCCGAGCAGAACAACCTGCCCTGCGTCTATCTGGTCGATTCCGGCGGAGCCAACCTGCCGCACCAGGCCGAGGTCTTCCCCGACCGCGATCACTTCGGCCGGATCTTCTTCAACCAGGCCCGGATGTCGGCGAAGTCGATCCCGCAGATCGCCTGCGTCATGGGCTCCTGCACCGCCGGCGGCGCCTATGTCCCGGCCATGTCGGACGAGACGGTGATCGTGCGCGAACAGGGCACCATCTTCCTCGCCGGCCCGCCGCTGGTGAAGGCCGCCACCGGCGAGGTCATCTCGGCCGAGGAGCTGGGCGGGGCCGAGACCCACGGCCGCCGCTCGGGCGTGGTCGACTATGTCGCGGAGAACGATGAGCACGCGCTCGAGATCGTCCGCACCATCGTCGACAGCCTGAACACGGTGAAGCGCGTCGACCTCGACGTCCGCGAACCGCGCGCCCCCGCCTTCGACGCCGAAGAGCTGTACGGCCTGATCCCCGACGACGTCCGCGCGCCCTACGACGTGCGCGAGGTCATCGCCCGCCTTGTCGACGGCTCCGAGTTCGACGAGTTCAAGGCCCTGTACGGCACGACCCTGGTCTGCGGCTTCGCCCGCATCTGGGGCTATCCGGTCGCCATCCTCGCCAACAACGGCGTGCTGTTCTCCGAGAGTGCGCTCAAGGGCGCCCACTTCATCGAACTGGCCTGCAAGCGGAAGATTCCGCTGGTCTTCCTGCAGAACATCTCGGGCTTCATGGTCGGCGGCAAATACGAGGCCGAGGGCATCGCCAAGAACGGCGCCAAGCTGGTCACCGCCGTCGCCTCGGCGGAGGTGCCCAAATTCACCGTCCTGATCGGGGGCAGCTTCGGCGCCGGCAACTACGGCATGTGCGGCCGCGCCTACTCCCCTCGCTTCCTCTTCACCTGGCCCAACAGCCGGATCAGCGTCATGGGCGGCGAACAGGCCGCCGCCGTCCTCGCCACCGTCCACCGCGACGCCGACACCTGGACCTCGGAGGAGGCCGAGGCCTTCAAGGCCCCCGTCCGCCAGAAATACGAGGACGAAGGCAACCCCTACTACGCCACCGCCCGCCTCTGGGACGACGGCGTCATCGACCCTGTCCAGACGCGTGACGTGCTGGGGCTTGCGATCTCGGCGAGCCTCAACGCGCCCATCCCTGAAACGACCTTCGGCGTCTTCAGGATGTGATCGGGGCTGCGATGCTGACTGTGTACGCTCTTGCTCTCGCGCTGACCGCCGCCCCGCAGGTCGTTCAGGTTCCGGTAGAGGCGCCGCGGCTGTCCGAGGGGCCGCTGGCCTACGCCGGCCCGTTTGGCGGCAACCGCCTGTATCTCGATGCCGCCAGCTGGGAACGCTCGGACCTGCCGGGGCTGGTGGGCGGAACGGTCGTGATCATCACGCCGGACGACGCCGTCCCGGTCCAGGTGATGCGGGCGTGGATCGACTGCGGCCGCCGCGTCTATCAGCTCTCGCCGGGTCGGGCCTACAACACGGAAGGCGTCGAGTTCGCCGGGACCAGCTTCCTCCCCGACCAGCCGGTCGGGTCCGAAGGACCGATGAAGGATCTGTCGGACCGCGTCTGTGGCGCGTCATTCGACCTGGAGACGTTGGCGACCACTCCGGATTGGCGCGTCGCCCTAGATGAAGTCCGCTCGGCCGCCCCTGGCGGCTAGGGGCTCCTGCGGTCACGGCTGGCGGAGGATTTTCTCCATCTTCTTCCCGTTCGCCACCTCGTCCACCAGCTTGTCCATGTAGCGGACCTCGCGCATGAACGGGTCCTCGATCTCCTCGACGCGGTAGCCGCAGATCAGGCCCTTGATCAGGGACCGGTTCGGGTTCATCGCCGGAGCCTCGGCGAAGAAGGTCTCGAAATCGGTACCGGCCGCCAGCAGCGCCTCCAGCTGATCCTGCGAATAGCCCGTCAGCCAGCGGATCACCTCGTCCACCTCGGCCCGCGTACGTCCCTTGCGCTCGGCCTTGGCGACGTAGTGGACATGGACGCCCGCCACGCTCATCCGCCGGACCCGGTCCGTCGTGCTGGTCGCCATGTCGTCGCTCCATGTTCCGTTCGGCCCGCCACGCGTTATACCGGCGAGACCGCAGGAGACCACCATGGCCGATCCCACCCCCGCCGACCTCAACGCCCTCGACGTCACCCCCGCCGAGGCGGCCGAGATCAACGCCATCGCCCATCCGCTGCTGGCCGGCGCCGCGCCCGACGCCAACGATGATCTGGTCCAGATCCGCTCCACCCCCGACGGCGTCGTCTTCATCACCATCAACCGCCCGGCGAAGCGCAACGCCTTCGACGCCGCCACCATCGCCGCCCTCTACGAAGCCTTCGAGACCCTGCAGGGCGCCGACCATGTCCGCATCGTCTTCGTGCGCGGCGCGGGCGGCACCTTCAGCGCCGGCGCGGACCTGGGCTGGATGCGCGACGCCGCCGGCTGGTCCGAGAGCGACAACCGCGACGACGCCATGGGTCTGGCGAAGATGCTCAAGGCGCTGCACGACGTCCCGGCCCTGACCGTGGCCATCGTCGAGGGCGCGGCCATGGGCGGCGGGGCCGGCATCGTCGCCGCCTGCGACATGGCCGTGGCGGTGAAGGGCGCGAAATTCGCCTTCTCGGAGGTCAAGCTGGGCCTCATCCCCGCGACCATCGCCCCCTATGTGGTCGAGGCCGTCGGCGCCCGCACCGCCCGCGCGCTGTTCATGACGGCCGACGCCTTCGACGCCGACGCCGCGATGCGCTTCGGCCTCGTCGGCCACGTCCTCGCCTCCGCCGACGAGATCGACGGCTTCGTCACCGCCTTCGCCGACAGCATGAAGGCCTGCGCACCCGGCGCGGTCGGTGACGCCAAACGCCTCGTCCACCACGTCGCCGGCCACCGCCTCGACCACGGCCTGATGGAAGACACCGCCCGCCGCATCGCCCACGCCCGCGTCTCCCCCGAAGGCCAGGAAGGCGTCCGCGCCTACCTCGAAAAGCGCGAGCCGGGCTGGGCGGAGTAGGCGGCGCCGAAAACTCCCGCTAGGAACGGGGCCATGTTCAAATCCGTCCTGGTCGCCAATCGCGGCGAGATCGCCTGCCGCGTGTTCCGCACCGCCCGCCGCATGGGCCTGCGCACCATCGCCGTTTATTCCGAGGCCGACGCAGACGCCCTGCACGTGCGCGAGGCCGACGAAGCCGTGCTGATCGGCCCGGCCCCGGCGCGCGATTCCTATCTCGACGCGGCCAAGGTGCTCGCCGCGGCGAAAGCCACCGGCGCCGAGTCCATCCACCCCGGCTACGGCTTCCTGTCCGAGAACGCCGACTTCGCCGAGGCCGTCGCCGCCGCCGGCATCGTCTGGATCGGCCCCAAGCCCGCCTCCATCCGCGCCATGGGCCTCAAGGACGCGGCCAAGAAGCTGATGATCGAGGCCGGCGTGCCCGTCACCCCCGGCTATCAGGGAGAGGACCAGTCCGACGAAACCCTGACCGCCGAGGCCGCCCGCATCGGCTACCCGGTCCTGATCAAGGCGGTCGCCGGCGGCGGCGGCAAGGGCATGAAGAAGGTCGACCGCGCCGAAGACTTCGCCGACGGACTCGCCTCCGCCCGGCGCGAGGGCCAGTCCTCCTTCGGCGACCCGCGCGTCCTGATCGAGAGCTACATCACCCGCCCCCGCCACATCGAGGTGCAGGTCTTCGGCGATCAGCACGGAACCGTGGTCCACCTGCACGAGCGCGACTGCTCGCTCCAGCGCCGCCACCAGAAGGTGATCGAGGAGGCCCCTGCCCCCGGCATGGACGCCGCCACCCGCAAGGCCGTCACCGACGCCGCCGTTCGCGCCGCGAAAGCCGTGAACTACGAGGGCGCCGGCACCATCGAATTCATCGCCGACGCCTCCGACGGGCTCAAGGCCGACCGGATCTGGTTCATGGAGATGAACACCCGGCTGCAGGTCGAGCACCCGGTCACAGAGGCCATCACCGGCGTCGACCTCGTCGAATGGCAGTTCCGCGTCGCCGCCGGCGAGCCGATCCCGCTGAAGCAGGACGACATCCCCCTCAACGGCTGGGCCATGGAGGCGCGGCTGTATGCCGAGGACCCCGCCAACGGTTTCCTGCCCAGCATCGGCAGGCTCAAGCATTTCGTCATGCCGGGGGACGCCCGCCGTCGTTTAGGAGCCGGACAGGTCCGGGTCGATACGGGCGTACGCGAGGGCGGCGAGGTCAGCCAGTTCTACGACCCGATGATCGCCAAGCTGATCGTCCACGCCGCCGCTCGCGAAGAGGCCGCCACAGGCTTGGCTAACGCGTGCGCTCAAGTCGAGGTCTGGCCGGTTCGAACCAACGCCGGCTTTTTGGTTCGTTGCCTGCAGCACCCGCGCTTTGTCGCCGGCGACGTGGATACCGGCTTTATCGCCGCGGAAGAGGCGACGTTGCGCGAGGCCAGCCTCAGCACACGAGGTGTTCAGGAGGCTGCACGGGTCGTTCGGTACGAAGACGGGGCGGCCGGTTTCGATCCATTCACACCTTGGGAAGAATGGAGCGAGGCGGCTGGTCTGCGCCTGAACGCTACTCCTTCGCTGCGGCAGACCGTGTTCGTGGATGGGGTTCCGACCGTTATCGAGATAGATGACGCCATATCGGCCCGGTACGGACATTTCGAGCCAGAGCGCGGAGTCACCGTCTACTTCGAGAACGGAACGCCGTTCAGAGTCTCTGCGACCACTCCCCGGGGCGCGGCATCCAGCCCCGCCTCCGACGGCTCCCTCCGCGCGCCCATGCCCGGCAAGATCGTCGCCACGCCCGCCAAGGCCGGCGATACGGTGACGAAGGGCCAGCCCGTCGTCGTCCTCGAGGCGATGAAGATGGAGCACGCCCTCGTCGCCCCGTTCGACGGCGTCGTCGAGACCGTGTCCGCCGCGGTCGGCGATCAGGTCACCGACGGCGCCGTGCTCGCCGTCGTCCGCATACAGCCGACAAAGGATCAGGCATGAAATCTCTGACAGCGCTCATCTCGGCGGCGGTGCTGCTCTCGGCCGCGCCCGCCGTGGCGCAGGAGCTGAACCTCGCCCCGGCCGATCGCGCCGATCTGCAGTGCATGGCCCTGGTCGCCGTCATGGCCGGTGTGGCGATGGAGGAAGGCGGCGACGAAAGCGCCAGCGTTCAGATGGCGGGCATGTCCGGCGGTCTGATGTACTATCTGGGACGTCTGGAAGGCCGCTCTCCCGACGTCGACTGGCTGGCCCAGCTGACCGCCTATCTGGCCAAGGTGGAGGCGGAGGATTTCGAGGCCTTCGCCCCCCGCTGCAGCAAGGAACTGATCGAGAAGGGGCAGGCGCTCGTCGACTTCGGCGGCAAGCCCTGATCTCTCCATGTCGCTCCACATGATCAAGCTGTGCGTCGGCGTCGCCAGGGTCGAGACGCTGGAGCGCCGCGCGGCCAAGGGCGAATGGCTGACGGTCCACACCCGCATGACGCCCAAGCGCGCCACGGAGCTTGAGGACGGCGGCTCCCTGTTCTGGGTCATGAAGGGCTCGGTCGTCTGCCGCATGCCCATCCTCGACATCGCGACGAAGGGCGAGGGCAAGGCCTCGATGTGCCACATCCAGCTCTCGCCCGAGGTCATCCGCACCGCGCCCCAGGCCCGCCGTCCCTTCCAGGGCTGGCGGTATCTGGAGGCGAAGGACGCCCCGCCAGATTTCTCTTCGCTCGACGCCGGCGAGGTGCCGGAACATCTTGCGAAGCAGCTGCGCGAGATGGGGGCATGGTGAGGCCGCAGGCAACAGGCAGCAGGCAGCAGTCGCCGGACCCAAAAGAGCGGATGGTTCGTACGGTCCCGGCCCGCCTCTTCTTCCTGCTGCCCGCTGCCTGCTGCCTGCTGCCTCGCTTCTCTGTGCCGACTCCCGCTAGCCTGTCCTGATGGCCGCCGCCCGCTCCGACCGACTGCAAGACGCCCTGCAACGCATCTTCGAAGGCGGCCGGAACACCCAGGCCAGCTGGTTCGCCCTGACCGGCGGCGAGACCCTGTTCGCCGAGGGCGACACGGCCGACACCCTCTACCTGCTCCGCTCCGGCCGCCTCGGCGTCTTCCGCCGCGACGCCGACGGGGACCGCCCGCCCCAGTTCGTCGGCGTCATCCGGCCCGGAGAGCCCGCCGGCGAAATGGCCATGCTGGCCGGCACCGAGCACACCGCCGACGTCGTCGCCCTGCGCGATTCCGAGGTGTTGGCCCTGCCCCGCGACGCCTTCTTCGAGGCCGCCCGCACCGAACCCGACCTGATGGTCGAACTGTCCCGCCTGATGATCCAGCGCGCCCGCGACCGGCGCTCCGGCGGCGGCGAGCCCAGCGTCTTCGGCTTCATCTCCGCCCGTCCCCGCCCGATCCGCGCCTTCGTCGAGCGGATCGCCGCCGCCATCGAGGCCGACGGCTTCACCTGCCAGGTCATCGACCACTCGGCCCTGTCGTCCGCGTCCGAATGGTTCAGCCGGGTCGAGGACGCCCACGACTTCGTCCTCTACGTCGCCGAGATGGACGAGCCGGCGTGGGCCGCCCTCTGCGCCCGGCAGGTCGACCGCGTCTTCGTCGTCGGCGCCGGTCTGCTGGCCCCGCCGAACCGGCCGCTGCCCCACGCCGGCGTGCTCGACGCCCAGCGCCGCACCGATCTGATCCTTCTGCGCGACCCGCGCATGGTTCGGCCCGCCAACACCGCCGTCTGGATCGACGCCGTCTCCCCCGGTCGCTGGTTCCAGGCCGTCGAGGGCGATCAGGCCGACGCCGAGCGGATGGCCCGCGTCGTCACCGGCACGGCCGTGGGCGTGGTCATGTCAGGCGGCGGCGCCCGCGCCTATGCCCACATCGGCGCCCTCAAGGCGCTGAAGGAGGCCGGCGTCCCCGTCGACTTCGTGGGCGGCGCCTCCATGGGCGCGGTGATCGCCGCCGGACCCGCCTTGAACTGGTCGCAGGAGGAGCTGGAGGCGCGGATCCGCAAGGCCTTCGTGCAGAGCGATCCCCTCTCCGACCTCGCCTTCCCCATGCTGGCCCTGACCCGCGCCAAGAAGGTGGATCGCCTGCTGCTCGAGGCCTATGGCGAGATCGATCTGGCCGACCTGCACCGGCCCTTCTTCGCCGTCTCGACCAACCTCACCAGCGGCAAGATCGAGGTGCATCGCCGCGGCCTGATGCGCCGCGCCATGCGCGCCTCCATCGCCATTCCCGGCATCCTGCCGCCGGTGGTCATCGACGGGCAGGTGCTGGTCGACGGTGCCGTGCTCAAGAACCTGCCCGCCGAAGTGATGCGCGGCATGAACGCCGGTCCCGTGATCGGCGTGGACATGTCCGAGGCGCGCGGCGTCGACCCGGCCATGATCGAGCGCCCGCCGTCGATCTGGCGGCTGATCGCCACCGGGGCTTGGCGTCGCGGCCCGCCCATCGTCTCGATCCTGATGCGCTCGGCCACCCTCACCACGGACGCCGATCTGGACAACGCCCGCGCCGCCACCGACCTGCTGATCCAGCCGACGCCCGACGGCATCGACATCCGCGACTGGAAGGGGTTCGACGTCGGCGTCGAGGCCGGCTACCGCGCCACCCGCGAGGCGCTGGCCACCCTGGACGGTCCGGTGACAGGCCTGCGCCGCCGCAAACCGGTCAGCGCTTCCGCGCCACCAGAAACAGCCGCGGAAACGGCAGCAGCGTCACCCCGTCGTCCCTCTGCGGAAAAGCCGCCGAAAGCCGGCCGCCGAGCGCGTCGAGAAAAGCCGCCTGCATGACCGGATCGGTCAGCACCGCCAGATACGGCCGCAGCGCCGTGCCCTTCATCCATTCCAGCACCGCATCCGGCCCGGTCAGCGCCTGCAGATACGACGTCGACCAGACGTCGACCGCCTCGCACGCCTCCGCCAGCACGGCGTAATACTGCTCCGGCTCCAGCAGCGGCGCGACCGTCTCCACCCCCGCCAACGCCCCGGCCCACGACCCTTGCTCCGCGATCTCCCGCATCAACGCATGGTGCCGCGTCTCCCAGGCCATCGGCATCTGCACGGCGATCACGCCGCCGGGCGCCAAGGTCGCCGTCAGACGCCTGAACAGCGCTTCGTGATCCGACAGCCAGTGCAGCGAGGCGTTGGCGAAGATCAGGTCCACCGGTCGCTCGGGCCTCCAGTCCGCGATGTCCCCCAGCCGCCACTCGACGTCGGCCTCGCTCTGACGCGCTGCGGTCAGCATCTCCTCGCTTGAATCCAGCCCATGCACCTTGGCCTCGGGCCACCGCCGCCTCAGCGCCACGGCATGCTGTCCCGCTCCGCATCCGAGGTCCCAGATCTCCGCCGCCTCAAGCTGTTCGGGCAGGCGCGCCAGCAGGTCATGCGCCGCGCGGTCGCGCTCGCGTTCGAACCGGCTGTACTGGAGGGGATCCCAGGCGGGGCGGATGTCGGTCATCCCGTATCGCCTCCGTGGGATCGGGCGATGGTACAGCCTCTCAGGATTGAACTGAGGACCTCCGGCTCCACAAACCGGCGCTCTAACCAGCTGAGCTAAGGCTGCACGTATCCGCGCGAGCGGCGTATCTAGCCGTGTCGCCGACGCCGATCAAGGTCGATTTGAAAGAAGAAGGCAGGGAGCAGGCAGCCTCTTCCTGCTGCCTGTTGCCTGCTGCCTGCTGCCTGCTGCCTCTCGCCTCAGCTCCATCCCTTCGACGCGATATACTGCTCCAGCGCCGCGATCCGGCTGGCGTCCGACGGGTGGGTCGAGGCGAACTCGGGCGTCGAGCCCTGCCGCTGCTCCGCCATCAGCCGCCAAAGGGCGACGGCCTCCGACGGCCGGTATCCGGCGCGCTGCAGATAGTCGACGCCCAGCCGGTCCGCCTCGAGCTCATGATTGCGCGAGAACGGCAGCAGCACGCCCAGCTGGGCGCCCAGCCCGCCGATCGCCCCGGCCGCCTTGCCGTAGTCGCCGGCGGCGCTCTGGACCCCGCCCAGCACCACGCTGGTCGCGGCCGAGGTCGAATAGCGCTCGGCGGCGTGGCGGGCGACGACGTGCCCGACCTCGTGGCCCAGCACGGTCGCCAGCTGGTCGTCATTGCGGACGAGGCTCAGCAGGCCGGTGGTCACGCCGATCTTGCCGGACGGGAGGACGAAGGCGTTGGGGGTCTGGTCCACGAACAGGGCGTAGTCCCAGGTGCGGTCGCCCAGACCTGCGGCCTCGACGATCCGCGCGCCCACCCGGCGGATCCGCGCATTGGCGGCGGCGTCGGTCGAAGTGCGCTGGGTGCGCAGCGCCTCGGCCCAGGCGGCCTCCGACTGCTGCGTCAGGGCGCTGTCGTCGACGATCAGGAACTGGTTTCGGCCCAGCGTCTCGTTATAGGCGCAGCCGCTGGCGGACAGGGCGGCGACGGCGGCGATGGCGAAGGTCAGGCGGCGGTTCATGGCAGTCTCCTTTGAGGCTCGCCGCACAACGCCTGAACTGCGGCTACGCTCCAACGAAAACGCCCCGGTCGTGAGACCGGGGCGTCGTCGCAATAGAGTTTCCGAAGCTTAGTCGCTCGGGAGACGGAACCGGGTGGTGAAGGTCACCCGGGCGTTCACCGCGGCGCCGTCGACCGTCCGCGGCGAGAGCCGGGCCCGTCGTGCGCCGGCCAGCGCGGCCGCTCCGAAACCAGCGCCACCAGGATCTTCCGACACGACGTTGCAGTCGGAGACACTGCCGTTCTGGTTGACGAGGCAGTTCAGGACCACCGTGCCGCTCTCGATACCGCGCGACTGGGCGCGTTCCGGGAAGTCGATGGGCGGTTGACGCGCCCAGCTCGGGTTGGTGATCACCGACGGCTTCGGCGGCGGCGGCGGCAGGGGAACGGTCACCGGTCCGTCGATACGGCCCGGCGGGATCGTCGAGGCGATCCGGTCTTCCTTCGGCGTCGGCGGCACCGGAAGCGGCGGCACCGGGATGTTCACCGGAAGAGGCGCGGGAACGCGGACCTGCAGCTTCGGCGGCGGCGCCGTTTCCGGCGGCGGCGGCGGAGGCGGGGGCGGCGGCGGCGGCGGCGGGATCGGCTCGATGATCTCGACGTCGACGGCGTCGTCCGAATAGTGGACCTCGCGAAGCTTGAACTGGGCGTTGATGAAATAGAACGCCAGCAGTCCGAAGAACAGGCAGACGATCACGATGCTGATGATGAACACATGCGGGGGGACCCCGAAAATGCCCTTCGCCTTCGGCGGATCGTAGAGACTGCGATGATATTCGACTTCAGTCATGCTCTCACCGCTCCTACTTCGTCGTCTGCTCTTCGCCGACCAGGGCGACGCTGTAGAAACCACTGTCCTGGAGCGAATTCATGACCTGCATGAAGTCGCCGTAGCGGGTCGTCTGATCCGACCGGATGAAGATCCGTTCGTCCGACGGCGTCTTGTTGCCGATCAGACCGAGCAGGGCGGTCCCGACGCCATCGGGACCTTCCTGGATCTCGTTGTCGCCGATGTAGACCCTGGAGTCGGCCTGGATCGAGACAAAGAACGGCTTCGGCGGGTTCTCTTGCGGCTTGGCGACCGCGACCGGCAACTTAACCACCACCGACACGGTGGCGAGCGGGGCCGCCACCATGAAGATGATGAGCAGGACAAGCATGATGTCCACGAACGGCGTGACGTTGATCTCGCTGTTCTGCTCGATGGCGTACTTACCGCCGCCGCCGCCTGAGAGTTTGGCGGCCATCCGGGTTACGCCCCCTTGTCGAGGTTACGCGACACGGCGTTCATCAGTTCGGCGTTGAAGCCGTCCGAACGGGTGCCGTAGGCCGCGATGCGGGTGTTGAAGTAGTTGTAGAAGATAACCGCCGGGATAGCGGCGAACAGACCGATGCCGGTGGCGAGCAGCGCTTCCGAGATACCCGGGGCGACCGAGGCCAGGTTGGTCGTGTTGGTGTTCGCGATGCCGATGAACGAGTTCATGACGCCGTAAACTGTGCCGAACAGACCGATGAACGGACCGGTCGAACCGACCGAGGCCATGAACTGCTGGCCGCCCGACAGGCGCTTGGCCAGACCGGACTGAACAGCGGACACGGCGGCCTGGGCGCGCATCAGCGCCGAGTCGCGGTGATCGCCGGTGACCGAGAGGCCCGCCTGACGCGACAGCTCGACTTCGTCGGTGGCCGCGGCGGCCATGTCGGCCAGCGGGTTGCCTTCGAACTCTTCCGACGTGGCCACGCGGCGCATGTCGGCGATCGTGCGGGTCTGACGGAAGGCTTCCAGGAACCGGTCGGTGCTGCGGTTCAGCGCGCCGAACTCGAACAGTTTGATCAGCAGGATCACCCAGGTGAACACCGAGGCGAGCAGCAGGCCGATCATGACGACCTTAACGACGATGTCCGCTTCCATGAACATCTTGGCGGGGGTCAGCTTGTTGCCGCCGCCTTCAGCGGCAGCTTCTTCACCGGCCGCCGGGGCCGCTTCGGTCGTGGTCGCAGCCGGAGCCGCGGCCGCGTCGGTCGCGGCGGGAGCCGTGGCGGCCGTGGTGGCGGCCGGGGCGGCAGTATCCTGCGCGAGGACCGGCGTACCGGCCATCAGCACGGCGGCGCCGGCCATGGCCAGGAGGATGTTGGTCTTCTTGATATCGAGCATAGTTCGCCAGTTCCTGCTTTTTTGGTCTGACTCGTGGAACCCTGAGAAACGGCCGCAGACGACGACCGCCACTCCATGAAAATCTCGTCTGCGTCGCGGGGTTTTGTTGAACCCCGATCTGCGGAACGCCTCCTGACGCTTCCGGTTGCCTGTGGGCTTCCGGGGCGGTGTGGACGGCCTCGGGAAGGGATGTTCCCGCCTCCGCCGACCGCCTGCCAAGAAAAGCGGTCAAGCTCCTTTGGCGAACGGTTATCAGAGCGTCAAGTGCGCAACGGCGCTTTTCCCCCTGCGGGAGAGCAAGCGCGTTCAAAGCCGAGGATTCCGGCCGAAAGCGACAATTTCATGATGGGTGACACCGATTTCCGGCGTCGCTAGAAACGATGGTGCCTGGGGGCGGATTCGAACCACCGACACGCGGATTTTCAATCCGCTGCTCTACCAACTGAGCTACCCAGGCGAAGGCGTCCATTCGCGAGAGCGGCGTCTATAGGCGAGCCGATTTCTGGTGTCCAGCGGTCTTGTCAGCCTTCGCCGTCGTCGTCCGGCGGCGTCTCGTCGAGCGGGCCGGGAATGACATAGCCGCCCGTGAACCAACGCTGCAAATCCACATCCGCGCAGCGTTTCGAGCAGAACGGCTTGTATTTCGGGTCGGCCGGTTGACGCCGGCAGTTGGGACAGGTGGCCATGGCCTCAGCCTTCATCGATTTCAGGGCCGCCGGTCAGCGCCGGATCGGCCTTCACGCGCGCCCTCGGCCCCAGCCGCGCCGCCAGCGGCTCCGCCACGGCGGCCACCGCGGGCGGGCAGCGCACCGTCAGATAGGGCGCGGCCGTGTTCTCCGCCAGCGCCAGCCCGAGCCGTCGCACCGCCTCGATGGCCCGCGCCTCCACCGTCGGCCGCCCAGCCGGACCCAGCAGCCGCTCCTCGACGGGCGTCGTCCGCCACGGCAGCGACAGCATCAGCACGCCGAACCGGTTCACCGGCCCATACGAAATCTCCGGATCCTCGCCGAACGCCGCCTTCGCCGCCGCCAGCATGGCCGCGCCGTCGTGCCCCGTCCCGACCAGGTCGACCGCCACCAGCCCGCCCCAGCCCTTCAGCCGGATCATGCGCGCCGCCTGCATCAGCCCGTCCCGATTGGCCCGGCCCTTGTCGCGCCGCCCGTCCCGGCCCGGAGCCGCCGCGTGATCGATGTCCACCGCCACCAGAGCCCGCGTCCGCTCCACGGCCAGCGTCACCCCCAGCCCGGCGAACAGTCCGCCCGGCGCCAGCGCCTCTTCCCCGGCCTCCATCGACGCCCGCAGAGCCCCCGCCCCGGTCCGAATCTCCACCCCCGGCGCCAGCCGCGCCAGCCGCTCCGCCATCGAGGGCGCCGGACTTAGCAGCCGCGGCTCCCCCTCCCCCGCCCCGATCAGGCGCAGCGTCGGCCCCTTGCGCTCGCGTGGCTCGGCCGAGACCTCGACCCCGACCTTCCGCCCGACAGCGACCGCGTCGCCCTTGCGCAGCGGCAGGAAGCCGAACGGCTCGGGCGCGCCCAGATCGACGAAGGCGCCCTTCATCCCCGCATCTATCGACACGATCCGGCCGACGGACCGCGCCCCCAGCCTGTGGCCCGGCGTGTCGCTGTCCCTGTCTATAAGAAGGCGGTCGAACCGGCCGTCCCGAACCACCACGCCCCGGACCTCGCCGGGCGTCTCGTCCAGAAAGACCTCGACGCCGCTCACTCCGCGCGCCAGCCGGCCCCGGCCAGCAGGTTCACGGTCTCGAACAGCGGCAGGCCGACAATGGCGGGATAGCTGCCGACGATGCGGGTCACGAAGGCCCCGGCCCGGCCCTGGATGCCATAGCCCCCGGCCTTGCCCTTCCATTCGCCCGAGCGGACGTAGGCGGCGATCTCGGCGTCGGACAGCACCTTGAACGAAACCCGCGCCTCGACGACCCGGTGCCGGATCGCGCCGCCGGCCGCCACGGCGACCCCGGTGAAGACCCGGTGATTGCGCCCCGACAGCAGTTTCAGGAACCGCACCGCCTCGGCCTCGTCGGCCGCCTTCTCCAGAAAGCGCCGGCCGACGGCCACCACCGTATCGGCGGCCAGCACGACGGCATCCGGCGCGCGGGCCGCCACGGCCTGCGCCTTGCCCAGCGCCAGCCGCGCGGCGAGACGCGGCGGCGTCTCGTCCTTCAGCGGGGTCTCGTCGATGTCGGCGGGTTCGATGCGGTCGGGGACGATCCCGACCAGCGCCAGCAGTTCCACGCGGCGCGGGCTGGCCGAAGCCAGCACAAGTTCAGGACGGCTCATTCGAGCCCGTCCTTACTTGAAGCGGTAGGTGATGCGGCCCTTGGTCAGGTCGTAGGGCGTCATCTCGACCAGAACCTTGTCGCCGGCCAGCACGCGGATGCGGTTCTTGCGCATCTTGCCTGCGGTGTGGGCGATGATTTCGTGGTCATTCTCGAGCGTCACGCGGAACGTGGCGTTCGGCAGCAGTTCGCTGACGGTGCCGGGAAACTCGAGCAGTTCTTCCTTAGCCATGCGGCCTCTCACGCCCGGTGGATACGAGTAAACCACGCGCGCCGGGCGGAGCGCGCGTCGAAGGTGCGGGCATATGCCTTAAAACGCGTCGATAGTCGAGCCGCCGCCGCAGGGGCGTCGAGGGATTAGGGACTAGGGATTGGTAGTGGGGAGATGATCGATGAACCCAGGCGCCGCCTGATAATCCCTAATCCCTAATCCCTGGGTCCTCGCCTCAGCCCCGCCGGTAAAGCGCCGTCACCAGGGTGAACAGACGCCGCGCCGTCTCGTGGTCGATGGCGATCTTGCCGTCCAGCCGGGCCTTCAGCAGCTCGGCGCCCTCGTTGTGAAGACCGCGCCGCCCCATGTCGATCGCCTCGATCTTGCCGACGTCGGTTCCGCGCAGCACTTCGAAATAGCTGTCGCAGATATCGATATAGTCCTTGATGACCTTGGTCAGCGGCGACATCGACAGGCCGTGCGCCTTCGAGAAGTCCGGGCCGCTCACGTCGAACACCAGCCGTCCGTCCTGCGTCGACATCTTCAGCCTGTAGGGCCCGCCCGACGCGCCCGCCGGCTCGAAGCTGTTCTTCTCGACCAGATCGAAGATGGCCACCCGCCGCTCGTGCTCGATCTCGGCAGTGGCGGGCGGAAGGGTGGCCGGGTCCAGTTCGACCGACGCCAGGCGATGCTCGCTCACGCCGGCTCCGGCCCTTCGGCCAGATGGGTCGGCGCCACCCGGGCCGGCCAGCGCTCGGACAGGTCCGTCAGCACCGCGTCGAGGCATTCCACGTCGATGCGCAGATCGCCGCCGCCTGCGAACATCAGCGTCACCCGGCCGCCCGGCGCCTCGCCCGGCTCGAAATCGAGCGCCAGCAGTTCCAGTGCATGCTCCGGCCCGCGCGGCAGACGCCGGCTCTTGACCGAGATCACGTCGCCGAACTGCATCGCCGACATCACGCGCGTGCCGCCGCACTCCCAGCAGAACCGGCTCAGCGCCAGGGTCACCCGCCGCGCGGCCGGCTCCCAGACGATGTCCACCGGCCGCATGATCGCATCCTGCAGCGCCGCCGAGATGATGTGCAGGTCGTCGGCGTCCTCGGCCAGCAGGCGCAGGGGCTCGGCCGCCACGCCCGGCTTTACTGCCTCGTCCCCGGCCGTGGAGGCCTCAGTGCTCATGGTCCTCGCCCTTGATCCGGCGGATTTGCGCGCCGCAGGCCCCGAGCTTCTCTTCCAGACGCTCGAACCCGCGGTCCAGATGATACACGCGTCCGACCGTCGTTTCGCCCTCGGCGACCAGACCGGCGATGACCAGGCTGACCGAGGCCCGCAGGTCCGTGGCCATCACCTGCGCCCCGTGCAGGACTTCGACGCCCTTCACCACCGCCTCGCCGGCGTGGACCGAGATGTCCGCCCCCAGCCGCGCCAGCTCCGGCGCGTGCATGAAGCGATTCTCGAAGATGTTCTCGTGGATGACGCTGTCGCCGTCCGCCGTCGTCATCAGGGCCATGAACTGCGCCTGCAGATCGGTGGCGAAGCCCGGATAGACTTCCGTGGCGACATTGACCGCCTTCAGCCGCCGCGCCGGATCGCGCTTGACGATCACGCCGTCGTCGGTCGGCGTCACCTCGACCCCCGCCTCGACCATCTTGTCGCTCAGCGCCTGGATCAGCTCGGCGCGGCCCTTGGTCAGCCGCACCTCGCCGCCCGCCATGGCCGCCGCCACGGCATAGGAGCCCATCTCGATCCGGTCGGGAATCACCGACCAGGTCGTCCCGCCCAGCGAGCCGACGCCGGTGATGACCAGCTCGTCCGTGTCGATGCCGTCCACCCTGGCGCCCATGGCCACCAGGCAGCGGGCCAAATCGCCGATCTCCGGCTCGCGCGCGGCCTTCTTCAGCACCGTCACCCCGTCAGCCAGCACCGCCGCCAGCAGGGCATGCTCGGTCGCCCCGACCGAGACGAACGGAAACTCGATCTCGGCGCCCTTCAGACCGTTCGGGGCGCGGGCGATGACATAGCCCTCGTCCAGTTCGATCTCGACGCCCATGGCGGTCAGGGCCTGCAGGTGCAGATCGACCGGCCGCGCGCCGATGGTGCAGCCGCCGGGCAGCGACACCTTGGCCTCGCCGGTGCGCGCCAGCAGCGGACCCAGCACGTTGAACGAGGCCCGCATCTGCCTGACCAGGTCATAGGGGGCGAAACTCGATTCGATGCGGGCGGCGTGGAACAGCGTCTCCTGCTCTCCGCCGTCGCCGTTCTCGGTGACCTCGACGCCCAGCTCGCGCAGCAGCCGGCCGAGGAATTTGGTGTCCGCGAGGCGCGGCATGTTGGTCAGGCGCAGCGGCTGATCGGTCAGGATCGAGGCGGCCATCAGCTTGAGGGCGGAGTTCTTGGCGCCGCTGACCGGAATCGTTCCGTTCAGCCGGGCGCCGCCTTGGATGGCGATGCTGTCCATGTCGTCTCTACAGGCCGACGCAGGGGGCGCCGGGGGCCGGCTATCTAGCCCGGACCATGGGGGGAACGAAAGGCCGTCCGGTCGGTACGGCCGATGACATTCAGTTGCTCGGCCTTACGGGCTTCGGCGCCCGCGCCGCGGCCTTGCGCCGCTTCAGATTGGCCCTCAGGGCCGTGGCGAGGCGCTGGGCCCGGGCCGTCGCGGGGGTCTTCGGCGGCGCCAGCGGATCGGGCAGGCTGGGCGGAAGGTCAGGCAGGGGCGCTGGAAACTTCGACTCGTCCATGAGCCGATCAGAGCCGGTGCGGACCTTTTTCGCAAGCCGCACAAATCGGGGCTTCCCCCCTTGTCCCCGGTTGGCTATAGGGCCGCTTCCTCGCGAGCGAAATCGGTCGAGCCGCCCCGGCGGCGAGGCTCAGATTTCACTCCACTAAGAACTGATCAATCCGTCGGTTCGGATCCTATGCGAACCGAAACGGGATTGATCGCCGCCGCCGTAGCTCAGTGGTAGAGCGCATCCTTGGTAAGGCTGAGGTCGTGGGTTCGATTCCCCCCGGCGGCACCACTCAAAAGCAAAAGGCCCGATCCTCGCGGATCGGGCCTTTTTCTTATTGCGTCGCCGGCTGCTCGGGCCGGGGTTCGCGCCAGGCGCCGGGCGGGCCGTCGGGGCGGCGCACGCGGGCTTCGTATTCCGCCGCCTGCCCGGCCTTGGGCGCGCCGGGGAAGGCGTAGCCGCCGTCGTTGAAATAGGGATCGCGGCCATAGCCCTCGTAGCCGTACGGAGACCCGTAGCCATACGGATAGCCGTTCTCGGTCTGGCGCACGCTCAGATCAAGGCGACCGTTCTCGCCGATCGGCAGGGACACAGCCGCCGCATAGTCGCGATAGCCGCCGGTGCCCACGCCGACGCTGACCTCGCCATGCGGCTTGCGGTCGTCGCGCCAGACGGGCGATTCGTCGGCGGCGGTCCCCGGGGTCCGCGCCGCCAGCCAGCGCGCGATCTGATCGTCCGTGCTCAGCCCGTGCGGATCGGCCGACTGGGCGGCCAGACCGGCGCTTCCCACCTCGGGGGCCACCGGGGCGGTCGCGCCGTCCAGAATCACCGCCGTGGCCGGAGCGGTGCTCACCACCGTGTCCGGATCGTCTCCGAGAGGGGCCGTCGCGGACGCGCCCGCGAGCACTCCGGTCATCAGCAGCGCGGTGATCAGCATGGCCTCGTCTCCTGCGGAAACCCCACCCTAGCCTCAATTGCGGCCAAGGTCAGGCGTCTCCGTCACCCCGCCCCAGAGGATCGGGCAGCGGCTCGCCCTCGGGCACGAAGCTCAGGGCGACCGAGTTGATGCAGTAGCGCATGCCGGTCGGCGGCGGTCCGTCCGGGAAGACATGGCCCTGATGGCTGTCGCAGCGGGCGCAGCGGGTCTCGACCCGGGTCATGCCATAGGACCGGTCGGTCACCGCCCGGATGTGCGAGGGATCGACGGGCTCGGTGAAGCTGGGCCAGCCCGTGCCGCTCTCGAACTTGGTGCCGGCCCGGAACAGCGGCAGGCCGCATTCCCGGCAGCAGAACACCCCGGCCCGCTTCTCGCCCAGCAGCGTGCCGCAGAACGGCGCCTCCGTGCCGTGGGCCAGCAGCACCCGTTTTTCCTCGGACGACAGATCGGCCTCCAGCCGGGCGCGCTCGGCGTCGTTGGGCGGCGTCAGGTCGAGGCCGGAGGCGGAACGGAGGGTCGGGGCAATGTCTGTCATGGCTCCGAAATAGGAAGGGCCGGGCGAGGGTTCCACCCCCGCCCGGCCCTGAAGCCCCGGTCGTGTCTGCCTTGATCAGCCGCCGAACAGCGACCCGACCCAGGTGCGCACCGCGGTCTCGTCCACCGCGCTGCCCGTGTAGGTCAGGCCCTGACCCGGGATGAACGGCTGGTTGTTGCCGCGCTGACGCGAGGTCCACGCCTTGTGACCATAGCTCAGGTCCGCATAGGTCGACGGCAGGCGGGTGACGGTCTGCTCGATGAAGATCGAGTCCGGCGCCGTGGTCGTGCCGGCGATGCGGACGTTCGGCAGGCGGCTCAGCAGGTCCAGCGTATCGAGGCAGCCTCCCGAGCAGCCGGCGTCGACCAGCACCACCACCGGGCCCTGCACCGGATTGGCGGCGGCGGGATCGGCGGCCGTGGCGGCCTGAGGCTGGTTGAAGCTCGTCTGTCCGGCGGCCAGGGCCGTGTCGAAGGCGGCGAGGATCGCCTGGGTCTGTTCGATGACCTGCGGCGCCTCATAGACGAAGCGGGCGTCCTGCTGCATCCGGCCGATCACCTCGGCGTACCACTGACGGTTCCCCGGGGTGGCGCGGTAGGTGAAGTCGCCGCCGGCGGGCTGGCGGCTCTGGGTGAATTCCGAGGTCCACAGGCGGTTCAGCACGCCATAGCCGCGCGCCGTCGAGCCGAGGTTCGAGGCGCCCGAGCCTCCGCGCAGGTCCAGCACGAAGCCCTGCGGCCCGCGGACCGCGGCCAGCTGGCCTTCCAGCTGGGCGTTGAACGCATCCCAGCCGGCGGTGTCGGCGAACGAATGGACGTTGATCCACGGCCGGCCATTGACCGTCTCGATCGACAGCGGGTTCGGGCCCGGCGTGTACAGGGTGGCGCGATAGGCCGCCTCGAGGTTGGCCGGCGTCGCCGTGGCCAGTTGCGGACGCATCTCGTAGTCGCGCTCGCGGCGACCGACTCGGAATTTGCAGGTCGACGGCACGCCCGAGGCGAACGGATTGTTGCGGTTCCACAGCAAGTAGGGCGCGGTGTTGATCCGGCCCGCCTCGGTGTTCAGGTCGCCTTCCCACAGGTCCAGCTTGGCGCGGGCGAACTGCTCGATCGGGGTGGTGTTGCACTCGGTGACGACCGCGCCGACCGGCGGCAGGCCCCGCACGCCGGGCTGCACATAGGTCACGACATATTCGCCGTTGCGCCAGCCCGTGGCCAGGCCGGCCCAGTTGCTGGCGGCGAAGCGGTCGGCCGGCGTCTCGTAGCTGGGCCGGATCACGATGTTCGAATCGCGGAAGCCAGCCGCGTAGTAGCGCAGCAGATAGGCGTGGCTGGAGCCGCTGTCGGCCTGGCCGACCTTGGACATGGCGTCCTGCAGCCCGCGGTCGAGCCAGGCGCGGAAGGTTTCGCTCGCCTGCCCCGGCACCACCGGCGCGGGATGGTTGGCGGCCAGCTGGTCGTGGGCGGATTGCAGGTCCTGACGGGCCAGCGCGCGGAAGTCCTGCGCGGCGACGGAGCCGGCGGCCAGCGCCAGTGTCAGGGCCGCGGTCGCGGCGACGGGGAGGATACGGGACATCAAGTCGGGCTCCGGGGCCGTGGGAACAGGGAACGGGCAGCGTTAAAGCCCATTGAAGCCGCGCTTGCCAAGCCCGTACCCCGTTCGGATGAACGCCCCCTCCGGTTTACTCGCCCGGGATCGCGGCCTAATCGGGGCGGCCAGCCGCCGGCGTCCCGTTCCGGCGATCACGTTCGCTTTAGAGCCCCGATACGCATGTTCTCGAAGATCCTGATCGCCAACCGCGGCGAGATCGCCGTCCGCATCATCAAGACCTGCCGCCGCATGGGCATCCACACCGTGCAGATCTATTCCGAGGCCGACGCCGGCTCCCTCGCGGTCGAGATGGCCGACGAGGCCGTCCTGATCGGTCCGGCGCCCGCGGCCCAGTCCTATCTGCTGGCCGACAAGATCGTCGAGGCCGTGCGCCAGACCGGCGCCGAGGCGGTCCACCCCGGCTTCGGCTTCCTCAGCGAGAACGCCGGCTTCGCCCGCCGCCTGCGCGACGAGGGCATCGCCTTCATCGGCCCGAACCCCGAGGCGATCGACGCCATGGGCGACAAGATCAGCTCCAAGAAACTGGCCGCCGAGGCCGGCGTCTCCACCGTTCCCGGCCACATGGGCCTGATCGAGACGACCGAGGAAGCCGTCCGCATCGCCAACCAGATCGGCTATCCGATCATGATCAAGGCCTCGGCCGGCGGCGGCGGCAAGGGCATCCGCGTGGCCCACTCCGACGCCGACATGGCCGAGGGCTTCGCCGCCGTGAAGGCTGAGGCGCTCAACGCCTTCGGCGACGACCGCGTCTTCCTCGAGAAATTCATCATCGACCCGCGCCACATCGAGATCCAGGTGCTCGGCGACAAGCACGGCAACGTCGTCCACCTGTTTGAGCGGGAGTGCTCGATCCAGCGCCGCAACCAGAAGGTCATTGAGGAGGCGCCCTCCCCCCTCCTCGACGAAGCGACCCGCGCCGCCATGGGCGCCCAGGCCGTCGCCCTCGCACAGGCCGTGAACTACGACAGCGCCGGCACCGTCGAATTCGTCGCGGGGCAGGACAAGTCCTTCTACTTCCTCGAGATGAACACCCGGCTTCAGGTCGAGCATCCGGTCACCGAACTGATCACCGGCGTCGATCTGATCGAACAGATGATCCGCTCCGCCTGGGGCGAGACCCTCGCCTTCAAACAGCGCGACCTCGCCATCAACGGCTGGGCCATCGAGAGCCGCATCTACGCCGAAGACCCCTACCGCGGCTTCCTCCCCTCCATCGGCCGCCTCGTCCGCTACGAACAGCCCGAGGAAGGCGAGCATTCAGGTCCGGGGGGCGACTACACCGTCCGCAACGACTCCGGCGTCCGCGAGGGCGACGAGATCTCCATGTTCTACGACCCGATGATCGCCAAGCTGTGCTCGTGGGGCGAAACCCGCGACGCCGCCATCGACGGCATGGCCCGTGCGCTGGAGGACACCCACCTGAACGGCGTCGGCCACAACGTCCCCTTCCTCGCCGCCGTCATGGACCAGCCCCGCTTCCGCTCGGGCCAGATCTCGACCAGCTACATCAAGGACGAATTCCCCGACGGCTTCCACGGCCTCCAGCCCGACGCGCGTCAGGTCCACATCCTGATCGCCGCCGCCGTGGCCATGAACGAGATCGCCGCCGAACAGTCCGGCGACCCGTCCGACCGGACCGACTGGATCGTCCTGATCGACGGCAAGCCGCATGGCGTCGACCTGTCCTATGACGAGGACGAGGCCCTGCTGCTGGCCTTCACCGGCGGCGGCTTCGCCCGGCTGACCGACATCCAGTGGCGTCCGGGCCTGGCCCAGTTCCGCGCCGAGCTGGACGGCGAGCCCTTCACCGCGGAGGTCGCCCGCGTCGCCGACGGCTTCCAGATCCGCCACCGCGCGGCGAAGGTCCGCGTCCGCGTCCTCACCCCGCGCACGGCCGACCTCTACGCCCGCCTGCCGGAAAAGGTCGCCGCCGACACGTCGAAGCTGATCCAGTCCCCCATGCCCGGCCTCGTCGTCGCCATCCCGGTCGTCGTCGGCCAGGAGGTCAAGACCGGCGAAACCGTCGCCATCATCGAAGCCATGAAGATGCAGAACATCCTCAAGGCCGAGCGGGACGGCGTGGTGAAGGCGGTGTCCGCCAAGGCCGGCGACCCGGTGGCGGCGGACGATGTGCTGGTGGAGTTCGGGTAGACTGCGCTAGGGCGGCTTTGCGTCACGAGCCCCCTCACAACCACCGCACCCTCGGCCCCCTTTCCCCGTCCTTCGCGTCGATCAGCAGGTCGGTGATCGCCCACACCAGCGCGTCCGCCCGGTCCAGCGTGCCGGCGGCTTCCATCTCGCCGCCGAAGGCCATCAGCTCTCCCTCCAGCGCGTCGAAGGCGCCGGCGTGGTGGATCCGGCCCTGTTCGTAGAGGGCGGCGACGGGTTCGGCGCGGATGTATTTGCCGCGGGTGGCGTGGACCTCACGGATCTTCAGGGTGGCGCCGGCGGTCTTGAGCACGGCGCGGACCATGTCGCCGCCCTGGTTGACCTCGGCGACGATGGCGGAGGCGTCGAACTCCTCAGCGAGGGCGACGGCGCGGCGGGCCCAGGCGTCGGGGCCGAGGCCGGCGATGGTGCGGTCGGCGAGGATGACGGCGCAGCGGGTGCCGTCCGCGCGGCGGTAGCTGGCGGCGGCGATCAGGCCGCAGGCGGCGCCGCCGGTGGAGGCGGTGGGGTCGATGGCGACGACGACTTTTTCGTATTTTGGGGAGGTTCGGCCGGCGTTTCCTTCTCCCCTCGAGGGAGAAGGTGGGCGGCGCAGCCGCTCGGATGAGGGGGCTGTGTCGGTCGGCTGAATGTCGGCCGATGAGCATGAGGCTGGCAGCCCCCTCATCCGGCCCTCCGGGCCACCTTCTCCCTCGAGGGGAGAAGGACGCGGTTCGTCGGCGGAAGGAAGCGGCTGTCTGGCCCTGGCCATCATCTCCGCCGTGAACAGCGCGCCGTCCAGTTCGACGATCTGGCCTTCGAGCTCCTGGGCCGCGCGGCGGGTGCCACCGTAGAGGGCGTTCAGGTTGTTGAGGAAGCCGGGGGAGAGGTGGTCGGCGTTGTCGGATGTCGCGGCGTGAGTGGAGACGCAGGCGGCCTCGGCCTTGAGGCGGACGAGGGCGCGGGTCGGGCGTGGGGTGGTGGTGATGACAAGGCGGGGGTGGGTCGAGGACCCCTCCACCCCTTCGGGGTCCCCCTCCCCGCGGAGCAGGGAGGAGACGGAAACGGCCGCCGTCTCCTCCCCATGCAATGGGGAGGGGGACCGCGAAGCGGTGGAGGGGTGAAGCGGCAGGCGCAATCCCATCCGCAGCAGCGCCAGCGTCTCCGCCGCTCCGCGAGGCCCACTCCCCCGCCAGGCGCAGAACTCGTCCGCCCACGCCGCGCTGAACTGCGGCCCCCGCAGGCTGTCGGGGTCTTCGGCGGAGAAGGCGTAGGCCTGGCAGCCGTTGGCGAAGATCAGGCGGCGGCGGGAGGACTGGAATTTGGGCCGGGTGGCGCGGGTCCAGCGGGGCAGCGAGCGGAGGCCGCTGACGCCCTCGATCATGACCTCGCGCACATCGTGCAGGGTCGGGCCGATCAGGGCGAGACGGCCGCCGGGGCCGAGAGCCTCGGCCTGGTCGGCGAGCCAGCTGGCGCCGGCCAGCGTTTTCCCGGCGCCGCGCCCGCCGAGGAACAGCCAGGTGGACCATGGGCCGTCCGGCGCCTTCTGCGCCTCGCGGAGTTCGAGAGGAGGCGCCGCGGGGGTGGCGTCCTCCTCCACCTCGTCCTCGCCCGACGATGGCGGCCTCCCGCCTCGCCACCCCATCAGCACCCGCCGCAGTTGCTCCACAAACCGCAGACGCACCGAGGCGGCCGGTATGTTGTCGGCCCCGCAAAGCGTGTCGATCTGGGCAAGCAGCACGTCGACTGTCCTTTCGGGCGCGTCCCGGTCAAGCCGAAAACCCAGCGATCCGCAGGTCAGGGCGACCCCGCCTCCTTCCAGCGCCTGCACTGTCACGGCCGACGGCCCCTTGCGACGCGTGGGCGCGCCAACGTCGCGCTTGCGCATGCCGTTGATGCGCGCGTGCCGGTAGAGGCTACTTACCGACACCCGATACTCCACCGACAGGTCGAGGATTGGCTCGCCCGCCAGATACCGCGCCACCGCCTCTCGATAGGCATTGGGCGACATCCCCGAAGGGCTCTGCCTGTAAGGCTTGTCGTCCGGCCAGGCCGCCGGTGTCCGAGGTGTCGCCGCCTGATCTGTACGTGTCTTCTTGCTCATCCGCCCATTATCAGGCGGCCCTCTCCTGCGGCGCGTTCGTGACGCTGGCCCGGAGGTCATATCGAGCCATATCAACAACCTGGCTCGAAAAAGTATGGAGACAGTCGGCGGATAGCTAGCAGTCTTGCCGGCCGTATTTGGCTGTTCGCCCCCTCCGCCGGAGCGTCAGTTCGCGCCTGCGCCCGCCCGCTTCCGGTCGCCCGCTTCGAAATGCGCCATCTGGTCTGCGCGCGCCTTGCTGAAGGCCGGACGGCCGGTCACCCGGGCCACATAGGCCTCGGTGCGCGGTCGGTCTCCGAACGCGCGAACATCCGACACGCGCAGCACGTCCGCCATCAGCAGGTCGGCGACGGTGAACCGGCCCGCGGCCAGCCATTCCTGCTCGCCCAGCACGCGTTCCAGATGATGGAGCCGCGACACCATCCATGGGGTCAGGCCGTTGTCCGCATCCCCGCACAGCTTCAGGAACCACCACGGCACCGTGACCATCTCGACCGAGTTTAGCGCCGCGATCGTCCATTGCAGCGTTTCGGCCTCTCCCACGGGATCGCGCGGCATCAGCGTCTCGCTTTTCCGCGCGAGATGCAGCAGGCCGGCGCCGCTCTCGAACAGCTCCACCCCGTGATCCTTCAGGAACGGGATTTGGCCGAACGGCTGATCCGCCAGATGGTTGGTCTCCCGGCCGTCGAACGGCACCGTATGCACGGCATAGTCGAGGCCCGCCTCCTCGCAGGCCCATCTCAGCCTGAGATCGCGCACGAACCCGCGGGGGCCTTCGGGAACCCAGTCATAGGTCCAGATGCTCAGTTCGCCCATGGCCCGCGTCCTCCCTGCCGGTCGAACATCCCTACCGGCGTCCGGCGCGGGTTAGAAGCCGCGCCTCAGCGCCCCAGCATCTCCGTCCAGCGCCAGTTCCCCTTGCCGAACGCCACGCGGGGTCCGCCGGCGAAGGTGATCAGGACCAGTCCCCGCATCGGCTGGCGGCGGCAGGCCTCGGGGGCGAAGGCCACCTCCAGGGCGATGGCCTGACGCACCCCCGCCAGACCCTTGCCGGCCTGCCCGGGCGTCTGGATCCAGTCGCCGTCCCAGACCAGCAGGGCGCGGCCCGGCGCGATGGTGCGGTGCGCCTGCGCAACGGCGGCGCGAACCTCCGGATCGGCCCGAAGCGCCGCCTGAAGACGGCGGACCATGTCGCAGCCCTCGCCCTCGCCGCCGGCGCCCGGTCCGTTTCCGGGCCCCTGACCCGTCCCCTGCCCCGATCCGGCGCCCTGCCCCGCGCCCGAGCCGGCCGTGGTCGCCGCCGCCAGTTGGGCCTCTCCCACGGTGGCGAAGACAGGCGCGGACGCCTCGACGGCGGCCGCCAGCGGCTCGACCCGCGGGGGCGGCGGGGCGACCACCCGCGCGGCGCGCGGCGCGGGCCGCGGCGGTGCAGGTCGGGATGCGCGCGGCGGCTCGGGCTCGGGCGGCGCGGGCGTCGGCGGGGCAGAGGCGCCGCCCTTGGCCGGGGCCCCCGTGCGCGGTTCAGGCACGGCGGGCGGAGGGGGCGGCGGCGGAGGCGGACGGAACAGGACCACCTCGATCGGATCGGCGATCGGCTGCGGCGGGATCAGCGGCGCTCCGGCGGGCCGCGCCAGCAGGACTGCCGCCGCCAGCGCAAGGTGCAGGCCGATGCTGCCGCTGCCCGCGGCCAGCCACTTCCGCCGCACGCCGGATTTCAGCACTCTTCGATCCGCGTTCCGTATAGCCATGCGCCTTCCGAATGCAGCGGCAGGTAATCGCCGCCGTATTGCAGATCACCCGCTCGCGTCAGGAACGTGGCGGCGTCTGAACTCACGGCCTTTGCTTACGGCCAAGCTGACATTTTCTGGCCTTTTACGCGTCATCACTCCGCCGTGACCGCTTAGCTAGCTGAGCCTTCGGGGATTCAAAGGAGACTTTATCTTGAACAGATCCACTCTCAGGACCGCGGCCCTGACCGGCGCGGTGATCGCCCTCGGCTTCGCCGCCAGCGGCTGCGCCAGCCATCGCTTCGTGCGCGACAACCTCGCCGTGGTCGACACCCGGGTCACCGAGGTCGCGGGCACGGCCGGCGACGCCCTGAACCGCGCCAACGCCGCCCACAAGCTCGCGGAAGGCAAATTCCTCTACGAGGTCGTCCTCTCCGACGACTCGATGAAGTTCCCGACGGACGAGCACACCCTCTCCCCCGAGGCCGAACAGCGGCTCGGCGAACTGGTCCAGCGCCTCAAGGCCGAGAACCGCAACGTCTATCTGGAAATCCAGGGCCATACGGACGCGGTCGGTGACGCGGAATACAATGAGAAGCTCGGCGAGGCCCGGGCCGAGGCGGTCCGCCGCTTCCTCAGCCGCGACGGCATCGCCCTGAACCGCATGGCGACCATCTCCTACGGCGAAGAAGCCCCCGTCGCCCCCAACGAAACCCCCGAAGGCCGCGCCCAGAACCGCCGCGTTGCTATCGTGGTGCTGAGCTAGCGAACTCGGTCCCTCTCCCGGCGGGAGAGGGCTTGAGCGCCCAAGCGCCCGCAGGGCGATTGGCTGCGCGAAAGGGTGAGGGGCTACTGGAGAGAGGCTACTGGTGAGGGGCCTTGCCCAAGCATAAGCCCCTCACCCTTTCGCCTTACCCGATCGCTTCGCTCCCGGAGGCTCAATCCCTCTCCCGCCGGGAGAGGGAGCCCCATTCACACCGGCGCCTGCCCCGCCGCCAACGCGCCGAACACCCGCCGGAAGCTGGTCCGCAGCGCCTCGTCGGCCTCGTCCATCGTCGCCGGCACGCCCAGATCGACCAGGCTGGTCACCCCGTGCTCATGGATGCCGCACGGCACGATGCCGCCGAAATGGGACAGGTCGGGCTCCACGTTCAGGCTGATGCCGTGGAAGCTGACCCATTTGCGGACCTTGACGCCGATGGCGGCGATCTTGTCCTCGCGGCTCCAGCCCGGCCCTTTTCTCTCGACCCAGACCCCGACCCGGCCCTCGCGCACGTCGGCGGGCACGCCGAACTCGTCCAGGGCGCCGATGATCCACTGCTCCAGCCCGCGAACGAAGGCCCGCACGTCCTTGCCGCGCCGGTTCAGGTCCAGCATCACATAGGCCACGCGCTGGCCCGGCCCGTGATAGGTGAACTGGCCGCCGCGGCCCGTCCGGTGGACGGGGAACCGACCGGCGTCCAGCAGGTCGTCGTCCTTCGACGACACCCCCGCCGTATAGAGCGGCGGATGTTCCAGCAGCCAGACCAGCTCTGGCGCCTCGCCGGCCGCGATCGCCGCCGCCCGCGCCTCCATCGCCTCGACGGCCGCGGGGTAGTCTACGAGCCCGGTCGAAACCGCCCATTCCACCGGAGCGCGGTCCTCGCGGATCAGCTTCGATACGGCCGTGCTTAATGACTGGGAAAGCATGTCGCCCTCAATGTGGGGATCGGGAGCGCCATGCAACATCCGCCTGCCAAGTCCCAGTCAGCGTCAGAGTACCCCGTGTCACAGATCGAAGCCGTAGACGTAGAGATTTCGGTCGTCCTGGGACGCTCTGTTCTGCCGATGAGCCAGCTGCTGCGGATGGGCCGCGGGGCGGTGATTCCGCTCGACGCCTCGGAAAACGACGAGGTCTGGATCCTCGCCAACAACCACCCCGTTGCCCGCGGCGAGATCGAGATCCGCGAGGACCGTATCGCCATCACCGTGACCCGCGCGGCGGACGTCTACGACTTCATGGCCGGCGCCGCCTGAATGCCCTTGGCATAGCGCCATCTCTCCGCTATCAGCCCCCCTCCGATGCGAGCGGTCGTGGCGGAATTGGTAGACGCGCAGCGTTGAGGTCGCTGTTCCCTAACCGGAGTGGAAGTTCGAGTCTTCTCGACCGCACCATCAGAATTGACAGGGCGAAACATCGGCGGAACGCTGATCTGAAAACAGGGAGGCCGAGCGTGAGCAACACCGCAACCGCCCCCCTGCCTCCTGTTCAGGACGACGAAATCGAACATGTGGCGCTGGATGAGGACTACGTCCTCACGGCGTCGTTCGTCGAAAAGGTCGTCGACGCCTCCGACGCCGGCGACGGGCTGAAGCTTCGCTCGCTGCTGGAAGACCTGCACCCGGCCGACGTCGCCGACCTGATGGGCTTCCTGACGTCCGAGCACCGCGCCGTGGTGGTGCTGTGGCTCCCGCCGGACCTGCTGGCCGACACCCTGCCCGAGCTCGACGACGGCATCCGCGAGGAGGTGCTGGAGCGCGTCCCGCACCTGACCCTCGCCGAGGCGCTGCAGGAACTGGATTCCGACGACGCCGCCGCGGTGGTCGAGGACCTCGAGGACGACCAGCGCGAGAAGGTCCTCGCGGCCATGCCCGAGGTCGACCGCGCCGCCATCGAGAGCTCGCTTGGCTACGAGGAAGACTCCGCCGGGCGCCTGATGCAGCGCGAGGTGATGGCCGCGCCCCAGTTCTGGAACGTCGGCGACACCATCGACCACATCCGCAAGCAGGGCGAGGAACTGCCCGAGCTGTTCTTCGACATCTATGTCGTCGATCCGCTGAACAAGCCGGTCGGCGGCGTGGCCATCAGCCGGCTGCTGCGCGCCCCGCGGGTGACGCCCCTCACGGAGATCATGGACCCGGTGAACGAGATCACCGTCGATCAGGACCAGGAAGAGGTCGCCTACATCTTCGAGAAATACCACCTGATTTCGGCCCCGGTTACCGACGCCGCCGGCCGGCTCGTGGGCCAGATCACCGTCGACGACATCGTCAACGTGCTTCAGGAGGAGAACCGGGAGGACATCCTCCGTCTCGCCGGCGTTTCCGACGAGGATCGCGGCTCGAACGTGGCCGAGATCGTGCGCGGCCGGGTGCCGTGGCTGGCCATCAACCTGGCCACCGCCGTGCTGGGAGCCAGCGTCATCGGCTGGTTCGAAGCGACCATTCAGGAGATCGTGGCCCTCGCCATCCTGATGCCGATCGTTTCGGCCATCGGCGGTAACGCCGGAACGCAGGCGCTGACAGTGACCGTGCGCGCCCTCGCCACCCGCGAACTGAACAGCTCGAACGCGCCCCGCACCTTCTGGCGCGAACTGGCTGTGGGACTGGCCAACGGGATGGTGCTCGCGCCGCTGATCGGCATCGCCACAGCGCTTTGGTTCAGGGACGAGGATTGGCGGATCGGATTGGTGATCGCGGCGGCCATGGTGCTGAATCTGCTGGTCGCGGCGACCGTGGGCGTGCTGACGCCCCTGACCCTTTCGAAGCTGAAGTTCGACCCCGCCGTGTCCTCGGCGGTATTCGTAACGGCGACCACGGACTTCTTCGGCTTCCTGATCTTCCTCGGTCTGGCCACGATCGTCCTGACCTAATCCGGACGCGGGACCGGCGCGGGCTTTGCTGGTTCTCCGATTGAGCGAGCAATTCCGTCTCGATTTGGGTCAATCCGGTGTCCGACGCGACCACCTCACGTCTGAAGATCTCCCGCGAGGGGATCGTGCTCATCAAGAGCTTCGAGGGCTTCCGGCCGCGCGCCGTGCGGGACGAGGACGGCGGCTGGGTGATCGGCTACGGCCACACGCTGTCTGCCCGGGAGGGACTGACCGTGAGCGAGCAGGATGCCGAACTGCTGCTGCAGTATGACCTGCTGCCGGTCGTGAAGGCGCTCAACGAAGGCGTTTCGGCGCCGCTGAACCAGCACCAGTTCGACGCCTTGGCCAGCTTCGCGATCTCGGTGGGCGTGGAGCGCTTCCTGGCGTCGGATGTGCTGCAGCGTCTCAACGAGGGCCATGCCGGCGAGGCCGCTGACGCCCTGATCGGCTGGCCCGAGGAGACGCCGCCGGACGCCCGACTGCGTCGTCGGGCCGCCGAGCGCGCCCTGTTCGTTGCCGATCCGGCCAGCCCGATGCATCTGGCCGACCTGCTGGCCGCGCCCCTGCCGCCGCCGCGGATCGCGGCCGCGACAGACGCCGAAGCCGGCGAGCCCATCAGTTCCAATCCGCCCGCGGATGCCCGGGCGGCCGCCGTGGCGGCGCTTCTCGGCGAGCCCTCTGATACTCCTGCGGGTGCGATCGACGAGGCCGCCGAACCGGATCCGGAGGCGCCCGCCTTCGAGCCCACGCCGTTCGAGGCCGAATCGCCCGTCACGACAGTCCACCTGCAACGCTACGCGCCCTATGCGGCGGTGATCGTCGGCCCCTTGCCCGGGTTCCCGGTCCTGAGCGAAGTCCCGCCGCAGCCGGCTCCTGAGCCGACGGCTGAACTCGCCACCCCGGAAACTGTCGCCGATCCGACGCCGGAACCCGATCCCGCCGAGGTGGAGTCGCTGGACCCCTTCCCCGCCGTCGCCGCCCCCTCGCCTGTCGTTCCGCTGGTTCCGCCGGAGCCGGGGGTTTCGCCCTTCCCGCCGATGGATGCGTCCCTGGTGCTGACGCCGGCGACGGAAGCGGACTTCGCCGACGCGCCGCGCCCGATCTGGGAGCCTGAGCAGCGCGTCGAAACCGCGCCTGCGCCCGACGAGACCGTACTGTTCGAGGAGGAGCCGACGGCGTCGGTGCTGCGGCACGAGGTCGAGCCCGCGGCACCCCGCCAGTTCGACTGGGGCGTGACCGGCGCCTTCCTGATCATGGGCGTCACGGGCCTGACCGCCTGCGCAGCGGCGGCGGCGGCGTTCCGCAAGGCGATGCTCGATGAGTCCTCGCTAAACGACTACACCGTCATCGGCTGGGTGCTGGCCCTGATCGGCGTGATCTGCGTCGGCGTGTCGTCGTGGAACCTGTACGTACGCTGGGGCCGCCGGGACTGACTTTGCCTGTCGCGCGGCGCGGTGCTACGCCCCGCGCATGAGCATTCCCAACGCCCCCCAATCGATGGAATTCGGCCTCGGCGAAAACGCCGACATGATCCGCGAAACCACGGCCCGCTGGGCCACCGACCGTCTGGCGCCGCTGGCCGCAGAGATCGACGAGAAGAACCAGTTCCGCCGCGAGCTCTGGCCCGAAATGGGCGAACTGGGGCTGCACGGCATCACGGTCGAGGAAGAGTACAGCGGCCTCGGCCTCGGCTATCTCGAACACGTGGTGGCGATGGAGGAGGTGTCGCGCGCGTCGGCCTCGATCGGCCTGAGCTACGGCGCCCACTCCAACCTGTGCGTCAACCAGATCCGCCGCTGGGGCACTGCCGAGCAGAAGCAGAAATACCTGCCGAAGCTGATTTCGGGCGAGCATGTGGGTTCGTTGGCCATGTCCGAGGCCGGCTCCGGCTCCGACGTCATGTCGATGCGCACGCAAGCGGTGAAACAGGGCGACCGGTACGTTCTGAACGGGACCAAATTCTGGATCACCAACGCCCCCTCGGCTGACACGCTCGTCGTCTACGCCCGCACCGGCGAGGGCAACGGCGGCGTCACGGCCTTCCTGATCGAGCGCGGCATGAAGGGGTTCAGCGTCTCGAAGAAGCTGGACAAGATGGGCATGCGCGGATCGGACACAGCCGAACTGGTGTTCGAGGACTGCGAGGTCCCGGAAGAGAACATCATGGGCCCCGTCGGCGGCGGCGCGGGGGTGCTGATGAGCGGCCTGGACTATGAGCGGGCCGTGCTGTCAGCCGGGCCGCTGGGCATCATGCAGGCGGCGCTGGACGTGGTCCTGCCCTACGTCCGCGAGCGCAAGCAGTTCGGCAAGGCCATCGGCAGCTTCCAGCTGATGCAGGCCAAGGTCGCGGACATGTACGTGGCCCTCAACTCGGCCCGCGCCTACGTCTACGCCGTCGCCCGCGCCTGCGATCAGGGCAAGACGACCCGCTACGATGCGGCGGGCGCGATCCTGCTCGCGTCGGAGAACGCCGTGAAGGTTTCGCTGGAGGCGGTACAGGCGCTGGGCGGCGCCGGGTACACGAAGGAGTGGCCGGTCGAGCGGCTGGTCCGGGACGCGAAACTGTACGACATCGGTGCGGGGACGAACGAGATCCGACGCTTCCTGATCGGGCGGGAACTGCTCGGGAGCTGACCTCCCGCGGCCTGTACGGAACCGGGCTTCAGCTGCGCGGTTGCTCTCCGGCAAAGGAGACGCCGCCATGCCCGCCAAATCCGCCGCCCAGCAGAAGGCCGCCGGGGCCGCCCTGTCCGCCAAGCGCGGAGACACGCCCAAGTCCAAGCTGAAAGGGGCCTCGAAATCGATGGCCGAGTCGATGAGCGAGAAACAGCTCGAGGAGTTCGCCCACACCAAACGCAAGGGCAAGCCGGAGCACGTCAAGAACTAGCGGCGGGGTGGCGACCGGGCAGTGACACGCCCGGGGACGCATGGATGTTTGTTAAGTGGCGCGCGGTCGCGGTCCCGCCTAGATCGGAGAACCCCGTCGCGCGAGTCCCTGCAGCCGCCCATGCCCGACTACGACTACCAGAGCGACTCGCGGCCCTTTTCGCAGGTGCTCGAAGACATCGGGGCCGGCAGTGAGCCGAAGCTCTATCTCGGCGAACTGGTGAACGCTTTCGGCGAGCGCGGATTCGGCGCGCTGATGCTGTTCTTCGGCCTGATGAACATCGCTATCGGCATCATTCCGGGGACGACCACGATTCTCGGCGCGCCGCTGCTGCTGATGGGGCTGCAGCTCATCATCCGCCGGGACGAGGTCTGGCTGCCGGGATGGGCCCTGAAGCGCTCGATCGACCGCGAGGCTTACCGGAACGGCCTCGAGACCGTGCTCCCCCGTCTGAAGAAGGTGGAGCGACTGTCGAAGCCGCGCCTGACCGTGATGACGAGCGAACTGTCCGAGGTGCTGATCGGCATCGCGACCTTCATCCTCGCCTTCATTCTGATTCTGCCGATCTGGGGCGGGAATCTGATCCCGGCCCTGATCATCTCCATGTTCGGCTTCGGCCTGATGCAGCGGGACGGGCTGGCGGTCGTCCTGGCCTGGGCGGCGTTCGGCCTGATCTGCGTGGCCGGTCTCGTGATCTGGCTGGCCTGGCAATGGGTGTCGCCCTACCTCCTGCCGGTGTGGGAGTGGGCCAATGGCCTGGCGCCGCAGGCCTGGGCGTGGATCACCGGACTGTTCGGTGGCTGAACGCACGAGGCGCCGGAGGGGTGACCCTCCGACGCCTGCGAGAACCGGATAACAATCAGCCGCGGAACAGCGACAGGACCAGTTGGGGAGTCTGGTTGGCGATGCCCAGCGCTTGAACCCCGAGCTGCTGCTTCGTCTGCAGAGCCTGAAGCTTGGCGCTTTCCTTCGCCAGATCGGCGTCGACCAGGTTGCCCACCCCCGCTTCCAGCGCGTCCGACAGCTTGCCGACGAACGTGATGTGGGTCGAGAGCGCCTTCGACTTGGTGCCCAGCCGCGCGAGCGAGGCCGAAACCTTGTCGATGGAGTTGGAAACGGCCGTAAGCGAGGCCGTCGCCTTGGTCAGGGTGTCGATCGACTGGGTCGTCGCCACCGAAACGTTCGCACCGCCCAGAGCCAGGACCTCCGCGCCAACCGTAAGGCTGGACGTTCCCTGCACATTGGCCAGGGCCGCGAATCCCGTGGCGCCGGTCTTCAGCAGGTTGACCCCGTTGAAATCGGCGTTGCCGGTGACTGACGCGATCTGGTCACGCAGGGACTTGAAGTCCTCGTTCAGGGCCGCACGGGCCGACGTCTTCAGCGACGCATCCGTCGCCGCCAGAGCCTTCTCCTTCATCTGGAGCAAGAGGTCGGAGACCGTCTCGCCCGCCGCCAGCGCCACGTCGACAGCGGCGACACCGCGATCGAGCGACTGTTTCACCGCGTTCAGCGCCCCGATGTCGGCTCGTTGGCCCTGGGCGATAGCCCAGATGGCCCCGTTGTCCTTGGCGGTCGAAACAGACTTGCCGGTGTTGATCCGGTTCTGCGTCGTCGCCAGCTGGGCGTTGGTCGCGTTCAGGTTCTGGAGCGCAATCTGGGCGCCCACGTTGGTGTTGACCGACATAGTCATCGGCGTGTCCTTCCATTCTGGTCGGTTGAGGAACGGCCTTCTGGCCGTGGAACCGGTTCTGGTTCGCGCACGCCCTCGCAAGGATCAGACCGCACTCATGCGGCGTTCAGCGCCTGATTTTGCTGAGTTTTTGGAAAGCGCTCACGGAGAACCCGGCAGAAAATGTCTGCCTTGGCGGGAGCGCGGGGGCATAGTTTCCGGGCGCCTGACGGCGCCGGCCGTCACATGATCGTTGTTAACCCCGACGCCCTTCGCTAACCCTCGACGGTCATCATCGGAGCGTTTCATGACCCGCCAGAGCGACCGGTTCGAGGGCACCTCGAACTACATCGCCACCGACGACCTGAAGATCGCGGTCAATGCGGCCGTAGCGCTTGAGCGGCCGCTGCTGATCAAGGGCGAGCCGGGCACCGGCAAGACCGTGCTGGCCTATGAGATCGCTCGCGCCCTGAACGCGCCGCTGATCACCTGGCACGTCAAGTCGACCACCAAGGCCCACAACGGCCTGTACGAATACGACGCCGTTTCGCGGCTGCGCGACAGCCAGCTGGGCGAGGAGCGCGTGCACGACGTGCGCAACTATCTGAAGCCCGGCAAGCTGTGGGAGGCCTTCACCTCCCCTGCCCGGCCCGTGCTGCTGATCGACGAGATCGACAAGGCCGACATCGAATTCCCCAACGACCTGCTGCAGGAACTCGATCGTATGGAGTTCTTCGTCCAGGAGACGGGCGAGACCATCCGGGCGGAGGTTCGGCCCGTAGTCATCATCACCTCGAACAACGAGAAGGAGCTGCCGGACGCCTTCCTGCGCCGCTGCTTCTTCCACTACATCCGTTTCCCGGACGACGGGACGATGCGGGCGATCGTCGAGGTCCACTTCCCGGGCATCAAGCCGCGGCTGGTCTCGGAAGCGCTGAAGACCTTCTACGAAATCCGCGACACGCCCGGACTGAAGAAGAAGCCTTCGACCTCCGAACTTCTGGACTGGCTCAAACTGCTACTGGTCGAGGACATCGATCCCGAGACCCTGCGCGAGAAGTCTCCAAACAAGCTGATCCCGCCGCTGCACGGCGCCTTGCTGAAGAACGAGCAGGACGTGCATCTGTTCGAGCGGCTGGCCTTTCTGAACCGCCGCGAAGGCTCCCGTCCCGGCGCCTGAACACACAAGCGGACAGGTTTCGTCATGCCGATTACCGCGATTTCACTGGATTCCCGAGGCGCGGCGCGCAGGATGAAGGCGACAAGGACCGATACCATGCCCATGCGTCGCCTTCTGATCCCCGCCCTTTGCCTCGCTGGTCTGACCGCGGCGTGCGACGGCGATTCCGTCCGTATCTCATCGACCCATACGGAAGATCCGGAGGCCAAGGGAGCGCTGAAGGTCGTCGAAACCCTGCAGTGCCCGCAGAGCATGGGGTCCCTGACCCGCAAGGGCTCAGCCACGTCCGAAGGCACGGTCTGCACCTATGCCGGTCCGCGCGGGGCCGAGGTCAGCCTTCACCTCGTGAAGCTGAACGGTGGCAGCCCGGCGGATGTGCTCAAGGCGTTCGAGGATCGTCTCGGCGCGGCCCTGCCGCAGGCCGTGGCGCAGCTGAAGGCTTCCGCCGAGGCCGACGCGACGGCCGCTGCCGCCGGCGAAGGTCAGCCGGCCGGAGAGCGGACGTCTGTCCAGGCTCCCGGCGTCGATATCAAGACCGAGGGCGACGACGCCACCGTCCGCATGCCCGGCCTGCACATCGAGTCGAAGGGCGATGACGCCAGCGTCCGTATCGGCGGCTTCCGCATCGACGCGAGCGACAGCGGCGACCGCGTCAATGTCGAGGGGGCGGCGGGGGAAGACAACGTCAGCGTCCAGGCCAATCAGGACGCCGCGGAAATCCGCACCAGCGCCAGCGGTGGCGCCACCCGCGCCAACTGGATCCTGACCGACAACCGTCCGTCCGAGGCCGGATGGCGTCTGGTCGGCTACGAGGCGCGCGGTCCGGCCGGCGGCCCGATCGTGGTCGCCACCGTGCGTTCTCGCGACCGCAACCGCGGCAGCGTGTTCGAGGACGCCAAGGATCTGGTCGCCCTGAACGTCGGCGAATAAGCCGCCTCAGGCTTGATCGCGGCGGCGGGATGCGTCACCTGACGTGCCCACCGCAGGATACCGCCTTGGCCGTCACGCCCCGCTCTCCGTCGTCGAAGAATGCTCCGCGCGCATGGCAGCGGATGCTGTCCGGCCGCCGGCTGGATCTGCTCGATCCGTCGCCGTTCGATATCGAGGTCGAGGACATCGCCCACGGCCTCGCCCGCGTGGCCCGCTGGAACGGCCAGACCATCGGCGAGCATGCGTTTTCGGTGGCCCAGCACAGTTGTGTGGTCGAGGAGATCGCGGCCCACATCCAGCCGGGACTGGAGCCGAAATGGCGGCTTGCGGCCCTGCTTCACGACGCGTCCGAGTACGTCATCGGCGACATGATCTCCCCGTTCAAGGCGGCGCTGGGCGTCAGCTACAAGGATTTCGAGGCCCGGCTCGAGCACGCCATCCACATCCGCTTCGGCCTGCCGGCCAAGAGCCCGGTCGCCATCAAGAAGCTGATCAAGGAGGCGGACAAGGCCTGCGCCTTCTTTGAGGCGACACAGCTGGCGGGCTTCACGCGGACGGAGGCGCTTGGCTTCTTCGGCAAGCCCCCTGCGGGCTACGATCTGGTCATCGACCCCCTGCCCGCCCCGGTGGCCCAGCAGCGCTATCTGGAGCGCTACCGCGTACTGGCGGAGGCCGTGGGCCTCGTCCCCGCCCCCGACGCTTGGCACACGGAATAGGGATGGCGGGCGCGGCGGAACAGGGCGTTCGCATCGGCCTGTCGGCGGTGGTCATCGCGCTTCGCGACCGCAAGGCCTGCGTCCTGACCACGCCGGGGGATGACGGCGCCCTGGCCCTGCCGTTCGGGCCGTTCGACCCGGCCCGAGATCGCACCTTCGAACTGGCCCTGCGCGCCTTCGTGACGGCGCAGACGGGTTTCCGCCTCGGGTTCGTCGAACAGCTCTACACCTTTGGCGATCTGGGCAGGGCCAGCCCGCGCGCCACGCCGGGGCCGGAACGGCGCCGCGAGGTCTCGGTCGGCTATCTGGCCCTGACCGCCGACGCCGCCGACGCTCCGCTGGCCGGCGCCCGCTGGACGCCGGTGCTGGACATCTTTCCGTGGGAGGACCGCCGCGACGGCGCCGCCGCCTGCCTCCGACCCCTGCTGGAGGGCCTGACAGTCTGGGCCGGGAGCGACCCGAAGCGGCAGGCGCGCGTCGACACCCTGTTCGCACCCACGCCGCCGCATCGCTGGAACGAGGGCCGGGTGCTGGAGCGCTACGAGTTGCTCTACGAGGCCGGCCTCGTCGCCGAGGCCTCGCGGGATCGGGATCAAGCGGCTCCGCCGGGGACACCCGGCCGGATCATGGCCTCGGACCACCGCCGCATCCTGGCCACCGGACTGGGACGGCTGCGCAGCAAGCTGAAATACCGGCCGGTGCTGTTCGACCTGATGCCGCCGACCTTCACCCTGTCCGAGCTGCAGGCCGCGGCCGAGGCGGTCGCCGGCCTGTCGCTGCACAAGCAGAATTTCCGCCGGGGCGTGGAGCGGACAGGCTTGGTGGAGCCGACCGGCCGTTTGTCCGCCGCCACCGGTGGCCGTCCGGCCGAGCTGTTCCGCACGATCGACGGCGACCTGTCGGCGGCCGACGCGCTCGGCCTGCCCCTCCCCGCCCAGCGCTGAACATCAGCCCCTCGCAAAGCCGCCTCGAAGGAAGCGCGGACACGCGTTCGCAAGGGGTTGCGGCGCGGCCTTGGCGCCATTAGAGAAGCCGCTCGCTCGACCAAGCGTACGACGGCCCCGCGGAGAGGTGGCAGAGTGGTCGAATGTACCGCACTCGAAATGCGGCGTGCCTTTACGGGTACCGTGGGTTCGAATCCCACCCTCTCCGCCACGGCCTGTAAATTGAACATGCGATTCAGTAGCTTACAGAGTGTGCGCTTCACGGTACCTACTTCTGTCCCAACTTTCAGCTGAGTTTCGCTAGTTGGGCTAGGCCCGATCACTCGCAGGCAGCGATCTGGTCCCTTCCGTAATAAAGAACGTGAACACGCGCCGTTTTTAGGATTTCAACGCGCCGTCTCTTCCTGCGCCCGACGGAGGTTGGCACGGCAGTTCTCCAAACCCCGCACGAACACGATAGTTGAGAACGGTCGAGGATCGTTCTGGTCTATCACCTGTATTGACCCATCACCGAGATCTAGGCGCATGATTGAGCCGCCGTTGGCCAATAGCTTGCCTATGAACTGATCTGGATTCCTGTCGCCGGTCTGGGCAGTCAGCGACTCGCAGAATATGTGTTCGGGGTTCATGGCGAACCAGTCGTTCGGCGGATCCGGGACGTAGGCGGCCTCGCTATCAGGCGGCGCACCTGCCCCGATCAGATTGAGCTTGCGTCGGTTTTCAGCATCCTCCCGCGTGACGTATTCGCGCTCGATCCGCTCAGCCTCCGCTGTAACCGCCGCCAGATGCTCCGCAGTTGTTTCTGGATCAGAGTGTGCGGCTGCTTCGAGAGCGTCGGCAGCCACGTCCGCCGCGGCATCAGCAGTCGAGGCGCGCTCATCGCAGGCCGCGAGGCCGAGCGCTAAGGCTCCGGCCAATATCAGGTGTCGTTGCACGTTCGTCCCCGTGTTCGCCGCGGCCGGAGCCGGGACGGTTGAACACGCGCACACAGGGAACGCGCCTCCCGTATTCCCTACGAGAGGTATTGTATTCCGGGAGCCGCCCGACAAAGCGGGGCTCCTGTGTTCACGGCATGCGCGATCGCGGTCGGTGTTCAAGCCGAAGCGCGACGGGTCGTTATTCCACGATCAGGCGGCCCCGGCTAGGCGCTGGCAAATTTCGTATTTGACTCGACGACGTACCAGTCCAGTTCGATGGCCGCCCAGTTCCCGGTATGAGGCTTGTCGTCGGCGAAGACTGGGAAACCGCGGACGATGCCTAGCTCGCCTTTTGGATGAGTCGCAGGCCGCCGACTGCGAGGCGCCAGAACTGCACATCGGCTGTTGCAGGGGTACCGAACATTGGCGCGAGATAGTCTGAACGTCTGCTCCCGACCCGTTGCGGACCTGTTCCGGCGGGCTACTGTCGGGGATGACCTTCCGCTTCGAAGACGCCTATCCCACCTCGCCTGCCTTTGGCGAGTTGCCGGCGCTACGGATTCCATCCGGCTGGCGCATCGAGTGGAATAGCCTCCGGTCGAGTATGGAAGGCGACCTCGCGACGATTGGCGGGTCCACGATCTACAATGCGACCAACGTAGGCACGCGGTTCAACATCGACGTGACGTTCGAACCCGAGTTTGATCCTGAGGGATCATTCTTTCTTCGGGTCGCCTACGCGCCCTGGCCCAGGTCGGAACGGGGCCGTCGCATGAAGGAACAACCGCTGAGCTTCCTGGATGCTGTGGTCGTTCATTCGTTCCATACAAGATCCTACGCGGCACTTGTCGCAGAGCTCGAACACTGGATCGCTCGCTGCACAGTCTGGACGCGCGAGGGCAGTTGAAAGCTGCTTTCACGGACTGGATCGTGAAAGCGCAAGGCTCCTTCTCACCCGTGGGCGACTGTCAGCTTCCGACCCATTGCGGACGTTGCCGCTCGGGCACTCGGCAAGCTTGGCGGACCGCGATCATGGTACGGAGAGCAGGGAGGCGGTTCATGAGACGCAAATTAGTCACCATCAGCACTCTCGCATTGCTTGCTGCGGCCGGTTGTCAGAACGCTGAAAATCGCCGCGACGTCCGGATGCTGGAGATTGCCGATCAACGTGCCGCCACCCAGGCCCTGCAAGAGTGTGAAGTCGCTTGGGACAGAGCCACAGCAGTCGAAGGTCCGCGGGCGAAGTTCATGAAAAACTGTATGTCCGCATCATGGCTCGCGCTGTGTGAAGACGGGTCAGCTTCGTTCTCTGACTCTGTTGACGCGGTGTGCAGGGGACGTGGAGGGGTCCGCGGCTGGGTGCGCGTTATCGACGGATGATCGTCTATCTGCCAAGCGACGGCCCCCTTCCACCCATTGGCGACTGTCGGCTCTCGACCCATTGCGGACGTCCGGCCTCGCCAGCTCGTTGGCAACTAGGTTCGCGCCAAAAGCGGATGTGCTTTGACGCCGCACTACGCAAACCTCCCGCGAGCGGTGTCACGGGAGGCTTGGATGTGGCTGGATAGGGAGAAGTCAGGCCGCTGCCTTCCAAGTCGGCTCCAACGCCGCATGCGGAGGGCAGGGAGCGACGGCCTGGATCGGCAGTCCGCCCAGCTCGTTGGCGTAGCCGTGGTTGACGTCGCGGTGGTGCGCCTCGTCGGCCCGGACCACCAGCACCACGTCCCGCAGCGTCGCGTCGTCGGGCAGGCCCCAGTAGCGCTTGGCGATCTCGGGGGCGGGCACGTTGGGGCTGCGGCCCTCGTCGATCTCGGCGAGATAGTGGGTATAGCTGATCACCGCCTCCTCCTCGAAATAGCCGACCACCCGGTGGGCCGTCTTAGAGGACACGAGGTAGAGGCCGAAGAAGAACAGGTAGAAGACCCACTGCACCGAAACGATGACGAAGCGCTCGAACAGCGTCGGCTTCGAAATCTCGATGAAGGTCATCAGGTGCATGCGCTCGTTTTCGGCTTCGTCCATCAGGGTCTTGATCCAACCCTTGTCGTCGCACATCCGGCGTAGGCAGCTCAGGTGATTGATGGTGGCACCGACCATGCCGGGCACTGCGGCGACGGTCTCGAGCACCACGGCCCGGTGCCCGTAACGCTTGGCGAAGAAGGTGTCGGCGCAGAAGCGCAGCAGCTTGGTGAAGCCGAACGCCACCTGATCGGACAGGCCGCTGGGCCGGTGGTGAACGGAGAGATCGACGAGGGGGGCGGTCATGGCCTTGGCTCCTGCTGATCCGGAGATCGCTCCGGGCCGCTGCGGCGGCGTCTTGAAGATGCAACCGGTGTAGAAGCCGTCGCCCGGCGGCGGTATTTGGGTCTTCGCCCTAAGGGGAATCCCGGAGGCGCGGTTCTCGCGTAGCCGGGCCAAAGGAGCATTCATGCGAGCCTTGCAGTCCCCGGAAACCGCGCCCTCCGCCCTTGTCCGTCCAGTCTCGCCGTGGATGGCCATCGCCGCAGCGGTCGTGGTCGCGGCGGCGGGGGCCGGTCTTCGGGTCGCTCTGGGCGAGCGCATCGGCGATCATGGCGCCTTCCTCGTCTTCGTGCCGGCGGTGGTGGTCGGGGCCGCGATGGGCGGATGGCTCCCTGGCGCTGCGGCGGCGTTGCTCGGACTCGCGGCGGGGCTGCTTTTCTCGCCTTGGAGCCAAGCCCTATGGATCGAGGCCGCGCTGTTCGTCGGGGTGGCGGGCGCCGTCACCGTCGGGGGCGAATGGTTTCAGCGCGCGCACCGGGAGCTGTCCGCGCGCGAGACCCACCTGCGGCTCATCCTGAACACCATTCCCGACGCCATGATCCTCATCGACGACGCCGGTCTAATCCGCGCCTTCAGCCCCACAGCCGAACGGCTGTTCGGTTGGTCCGTCGACGAGGTGATCGGCCAGAACGTCAGCGTCCTGATGCCCTCGCCCCACCGCGAGGCGCACGACGGCTATCTGCAGCGCTACTACCGCACAGGCGAGCGCCGGATCATTGGCCTCGGGCGCGTCGTCGTTGGCCAGCGGCGCGACGGCTCGACCTTCCCGATGGAGCTTGCGGTGGGCGAAATGCGCACGGCCGAAGGGCGCTTCTTCACCGGCTTCGTGCGGGACCTTACGGAACGGCAGCTGGCCGAGGCGCGCATGCAGGAACTGCAGAGCGACCTTGTGCGCGTCTCGCGCCTGACCGCCCTCGGCGAAATGGCCTCCGCGCTGGCGCACGAGTTGAACCAGCCGCTCACCGCCATTTCCAACTATCTGAAGGGCTCGAAGAGGCTGCTGGATTCCAGGGGCCTCGGCGAGGACCGGATCGCCACCGCCCTCGATCAGGCCGCAGATCAAGCCCTTCGGGCGGGGGTCATCATCCGCCGGCTGCGCGAGTTCGTCTCCCGGGGCGAGACCGAACGCCGGCTCGAGGACCTGCCGAAGCTGATCGAGGAAGCCAGCGCCCTGGCCCTCGTGGGCGCCCGGGAACATGGCGTGCGCGTCCGGTTCGAGATCGATCCGGCCGCCGACCGCGTGCTCGCTGACAAGGTTCAGATCCAGCAGGTGCTTCTCAACCTGATCCGCAACGGGATGGACGCCATGGAGGGGTCGCCGAAGCGCGAACTCGTCATCGCCGCCGCCCCGGTCGACAGCGATCTGCTGCGGGTCTCCGTCTCCGATACCGGCGCGGGCGTCGACGCGGATCTGGCCGGCCAGTTGTTTCAGCCCTTCGTGACCAGCAAGCGGACGGGTATGGGGGTGGGGCTGTCGATTTCGCGCACCATCATCGAGACCCACGGCGGCCGCATCTGGTTCGAGCCGAACCCGGTACGCGGCACGGTCTTCCACTTTACGCTCCAGCGCGCCCATCTCGAGAAGGAGGTTCCCGGTGACGACTGACCCCATCATCCACGTCATCGACGACGATGCGGCCGTTCGGGACTCCGTCTCCTTCCTGCTGGAGACCGCCGACTTGACGGCGCGCACCTATGAGTCCGCGCTCGCCTTCCTCGCCGATAGCGATCGTCCGGCCGGCTGCATCGTCACCGACGTGCGCATGCCGGACATGACCGGCCTCGAACTCGCCCGCCGCCTGCGGGAAAGCGGATCGCTCGAGCCGGTCATCGTGATCACCGGCCACGCCGATGTGCCGCTCGCCATCGAGGCCATGCGCGCGGGCGTCGTCGACTTCATCGAAAAGCCGTTCGACGACGAGGTTCTTCTCGGCTCCATCCGACGTGTTCTGGACCTGGCGACCAAGGCCTCGTCGGTGGACGCGGAGCGCCGCGCGTTCGCCTCCCGGCTGGAATCTCTGTCGCCACGCGAGCGCGACGTCGTGGACGGGCTGGTAAAGGGCCACGCCAACAAGGTCATCGCCTTCGATCTCGGCATCAGCCCCCGCACGGTCGAGGTCTACCGTGCCAACGCCATGACCAAAATGCAGGCTGGCAGCCTCTCGGAACTGGTCAGGATGGTCATGACCGCCGGCTAGTAAGGAGCGCCCAATGAGCCGCCGCCGGGAATCGGACCTTTGTCCGTCAGCCTGCCCAACATCCGCTTTCCACCCATAACGGACGAGCGCCGGGTCCGCTGAGCGGGCCCGGCGAAAGGTCATAGATCGATTTGTTCGGAGAGCTCCAAGGCGTCGTCCACTTCGATCCCGAGATAGCGAACCGTACTTTCGAGTTTCCGATGGCCCAGCAGCAACTGACAGGCCCGCAGGTTGCCAGTCTTCTTGTAGACAAGTGAGACCTTCGTCCGTCTGAGACTGTGGGTTCCGTAGGCCGCCGCTTCGAGATCGATCAACCGGATCCACTGATCCACGAGCCGCGCGTACTGCCGCGTGCCAATGTGAGCACCGGCACGACTTCGGCTGGGGAACAACCAGTCGTCGTCGCGATGACCGCGCATCTGGAGCCAAGCCGCAATCGCCTCGCGCGCCGGCTCTGTGATCTCGAAGGGAACCGGTCGGCCGGTCTTCTGCTGGATGACGGTGGATCGCAGCCTCAAAGATCCGCCGGGAGCAACATCGCTCACGCGCAGCTTCACCAGGTCACACGCTCTGAGTTTTGCATCGAGCGCGCAGTTGAACATTGCAAGGTCGCGTATGCGCTTGGCGACCTTGAGCTGTTGTCGGATCGCCCAGATGTGCTTGGGCTTCAGGGGTGCTTTTGGCCCGATTAGACGACCAGCGTTCCAAGGTCGCCGAGGGATGATGAACAGGTCAGACTGGCGCATGGCCAACCTCCCAAGAGATGACCTCCCTGCCCCCTGATCTTACTCCAGTTCCGTCAGGCCTGCGCCAGAAGCCGACTTGTCACTGGGCCGCGCACGCGCTTCAACGCCACAGCATCTGGCGGAGAAACACGCAGCAGTCCTTTGGCGTATTCCGTCAGTGAATTGGCGCAGTCCGCCAATGAAGGATTTTGTCGTGGATCTACCTTTCTCTTCGACGCCGGCGCCTTCGCCGCGCGGTGAGCAAGGAGCAGACCGCCATGAACAACCTCATCAAGGACGCCCGCCACATCCCGGTCGCCGAACCCGGCCTGACCGTTTCCTACAGTCCGATCACTTTGGCAGCGCCGCAGCGCGGGCTTCCGCTGGAGCTCCGCATTACTGGGCCCGCCTCGGGCGACCGGCTCCCGGTCGTTCTGCTGTCGCACGGCCACGGCCCCTCGAACTACATCCCGTCCAAGGATGGCTACGGCTCGCTGGTGAACTTCTACGCCGAGCGCGGTTTTGTCGTGATCCAGCCGACCCACCTGAACTCGAGGGTCGCGGGCCTTCCGGCCGACTCAGCCGGCGGGCCGCTGTTCTGGCGTTCGCGGGTCGAGGACATGAGCACGATTCTGGACTGCCTAGACGAGATCGAGGCCGCTGCCCCGGCCTTCATCGGTCGCCTAGATCGGGACAAGGTTGCGGTCGTCGGCCACTCCATGGGCGGGCAGACCGCCGGCATGCTGCTAGGCGCGAGGCTGACGGATCCCAAGGACCCGACCGCGCAGGACGTCAACATGCTCGAGCCCCGCATCAAGGCTGGCCTGATCCTCACCGCCCCGGGCAACGGCGGCGACAGCCTGAGCGAGATGGCCGCGACCAACTACAGCTTCTTCAACCCCGACTTCTCGCACATGACGACCCGCAGCCTGGTCGTCGTCGGCAGCGACGACGCCTCGGCCCACCTGACCGTCCGGGGGCCGTCCTGGCACGAAGATCCCTACCACTGCAGCCCGGGCGCCGAGGCGCTGATGACGGTGCTCGGCGGCAAGCACGGGCTGGGCGGCATCTCCGGCTACGACGCCCGGGAGACCGACGATGAGGACCCCGAACGTCTGGAGATCGTCCTGCGCATGACGTGGGCGTACCTCCGCTCGGCCCTTGACGGCGACGACCGCGCTTGGGCCGCCGCCCGCGCCGCGCTCGAGACCTACGCTCCGTCGCAGGCCCGGGTGGACCTGCGCTAGCGAAGAGGCGCGTTCCCGGCCATCCTCGCACGGGTGGCCGGGAACGGCGCGATCACTCACAAGGAGTTCCGCACATGGCGACGCCCATGGTCGACAAGGGACGGTTCCCGCCCACGCTGTGGCGAGCCCTGCGCGACGCGGGGCTGGAGCCGGCCAAAATCCTGCGCGCCGCGGGCCTCGCATCCACCCTGCACCTCGACGCTTCGGCGGCCTTCTCCACGGCCCAGTTGTTCGCGGTCTGGAAGGCCGTCGAGACACTCGCTGACGATGCCGCCTTGGCGCCGCGGCTCCTTCGGGCTGCCGATCTCTCGGGCCATCAGCCGGCATTCATCGCCGCCCTTTACGCCGCGGACTTCCGTGACGGCATAGGGCGCATCGAGCGCTTCAAGCGGATGGGCGCCTGCGAGGTCTTCCGCGCCGAAGAGAGCGCGGGACGCTGGACGATCGCGAAGGACTGGCCCTTTGCCACGGAGCCGGAGCCGGCGGTCTCGGTCGACCTCAGTTTCATCTTCCTGCTGGAGCTCGGACGCCGCGGCTCCGGCCGGCGCATCACCCCGGCCCGCGTCGAATATCGCCGGGCGGGTCCCGCCGCCCCCGAACTCGAAGACCACTACGGCGCCCCGATCCTCTTCGGGTCCGCCCGCAACGCCATGACCTTCGACCTCGACGACCTCGCCGCCCCGTTCCCGGGCCACAGCCCCGAGTTCCTCGACCTCGTCACCCCGGGGCTCGCGGCGGCGTTTGCCGAGATTCAGGACAGCGACGACATCACCGAACGCGTCAAGGCCGTCCTCAAGCGCTCCCTCGCCAGCGGCCGCCCCGAGATCGCTTATGTGGCGCGCGAGCTGGCCATGAGCGAGCGCACCCTGCAGAGGCGCATCACAGCCGAAGCTACGACCTTCCGCGCCCTCCTCTCCGACGCCCGCCGCGAACTCAGCCAGCAGCTCCTCGGCGACTCAGCCCTCCAGATCGACGAGGTCACCTACCTGCTCGGCTACCAGGACACGACGTCCTTCTACAGGGCGTTCAGAGACTGGGCCGGCGTTTCTCCGGGCGAATGGCGCGCAGGCATCGCCAGCCGGTCCGAAGCGCCGAACGCCCTGCATTGACCCCTTCGCGTTAGCGGGCTGCCAGACCTCGGCCTTGCCACCCACTGCCTTTTCTCGCTTCAGTCATCCGGCCAGCGCTCCGGTTTCGCCGCGTGCCGGGTCTGGACCGCGCCACAAGCGGACATTGACTATCGGCCGATAAGCCGACGTTGACCATGGGCAGACTGAAGGCGCGCTGCCAACCCATTCCCTCAGAGCAGGGTAGCTACAGCCTTTCCAAGACTTGATCCGCCACTCGCATCGCAAATGCCGCGCTGACCGACGCAGCGTACTGCTGAAAGTCTCCCGCCTTATCTTTGTCCGCGTAGTCGCAGACGCCTTTAACGATGACGGCGTGTGGCCGCGGCCTGCCGGCCCCCAAGGCTGCTGACGCGACAGCGTAAGCTTCCATATCCAGTCCAATCAAACCCCGATGTTGCCGCTGAAGCTCGTCAAAAGTCGGCTTGTGAGCCACGACGGCAGCGCCGCTAACCATCGGGCCAACATGGGCGTTCAACTCAAAGGGGGGGCGCACACCCTTCGCATCTTTCCGGATGCCATTCAGGAGGTCGCGATTGTTAGCAAGCCCTCGGCAGATCTCTGCAATATCGGCGTCTAGATCGAGTTGATGAGGGGCGGGCTCAAAGAATGGCGCGTCGTCCACCGACTTGATTTTGCCGCTGCCCCAGTCCCACGTCGGGTCCGCGATGATTATGTCGCCAGCATTCACCTCATCGGCTCTGCCGGCGCACATACCTACCATCAGCAGCAGTCTGGGCCGGAACTGCTGGATGAGCTTTGCTGCCAAAATTGCGGTCGCTGCCATGCCCATTCGAGGCGCGTTCGCCGCGATTAGCGAGGCATCGCGCCCGCCAAGGTGCAACGAGCCGCTGAGATATCGCGTCTCGTCATTGGTGGCGCGCAGAGGCTGCCAGCCTGCTGGCAAGTCGCCAACGGCAGCGAACTCAACAGCTTCGACGGCAGTAAGAATAGCGACGTCAGTTCCGTAGGTAGTCCCATCGGAGAACCGGCGGCTTGCCAGGGACGCCCTGATGTAGGCGACCTTCGAGGCAAGCTGAGCAGCCCAATGATTGTTGCCTTCGGTGAAATGGACGAGCGACCAGAGATGATCGCTGAACTCCGCGCCGAACTCCTTGACGACGTCCTCGTAGGCTGTGACGCCCACGATATACTGGGGTGTATTAGCCGCCTCGCCTCGGTGCAGCTCGCGAAGTACCGCGAGACCTCCTCCTCTTTTTGGCTTCTCATCACCGGGTTTGAGAGGCAGATTCACGTCCAGAAGGAGCAGGTCATAGCGCCTCGCCTCCAGAGCGCTAACGGCTTCCTGCGCGGTGACGACAAGATCGATCTCGTTCTCGTCGAGCCCCGCTTCAACAAGGCAGGCGCGGATCTTGCCATACTTCGGCACGTCATCTTCTACGATTAGCACGCGCATCAAGAGCCTCTCGCCGAGAGTCGTTGCCCAATGAGCTCGTCCAACTGATCTTTCCAGTCGTCAACATTAGACTGATAATGGACCGTTCCCAGATAGTCTTCGAAGCGCTCGTTTAGCTCTTCTTTGAGCTCCGAAAGCGTAACTTGCTCCGCCTCTTCACCGAAGCGGCCTAACTGCGTCACTACGATAGCGGGAACATGGACTTCTTCACGCTGTAACCGACGGAGGATTTCCCTGCCAGCAAAGTGGTGAGGCCGTCCGCCGTCCTCGCTCAATGAGCGGTCATAATTTGTCATAGTCATGTCTAGTAGCATGAGGTCAAAAGTTCCCGCCAATGCGAGTCTCAGCCCGGACTGCAGTGACCGCGCAAGCTTGAGATCGGCAACAATATACTTCGAAATCATATATTCGGAAAGTCGCTCTGCCTTGTCTTCGTCATCTTCAACAATCAGGACGGCCGACATTCGAGTCCTCCCAGATTCATCAGAATTTCAACTTGGAACCCATCGTCGACGAGCGATACGTTTATATCATGCTCTCGCTTGAGGTCGGCACGAAGCAATTTCCAAACCTTCGAGTAGCCAGACCCGCCCTCTTCGCCGATCAAGTCCATCGCTTTGGCCTGCCCATAATCCGCGTTGATAGATGCAACCGTAGTCGCCAGGTCTTCCCGGAGGAGGTCCTCAGGCAGGTCATTAAGCACCCGGATGAGGAGCGAGTCCGCGTTCTTCTCGGCGGTGACCGCGATCGTCAGGCAGTCGCGTCCTCGACCGCCGTGCTGGGCCGCGTTGTCTAGGAGTTGGAAGAGCAGGCGCGCCACGGCGGGTAGGCTCCATCCCATGAGCAGCATTCCGTCAGGCGGCCCGACGTAGGATGACTCGATTTCCAAGTCAGCGTAGTACGCTCGGACGCTCGCCAGACCGGCCTCTACGGCAATCTCTAGATCAAAGTCTGCGTAGTCATGTGCTGCCGATAGGGTGAACCAACTAGACACCCGGTCAACGGCAGCCCGCACGTCACTGCGCGCCATTGCTAGGGCGTCACCGATCGCCGGCAGATCTTCCTTGAAACCCGCGCCGTCCAAGCACCCGTCGAGTTCATCGATTGCATCGATAAATTCTTGTAGCACGGCGCCGCTCAAGCGGCTCCGAACATTCTTCAGGTTATGCTCGGTCGCTTGCCACATCGCTTCGATCACTTCTCCGATGAATTCCTCATACGTCTCCAGCGCGCCCCACAGCTCATCTAGCGCCCGCAGGGCCTTGTCTGATAGGGTATAGTTGAACAGGCCCTCAGGGCTCGCTTCAGATCTGATTCTCAGCAAACTCCGGTTCAGATAGTCTATCCGCTCGTCTATCTTTGCCGAGAAATCGCTCAACAGCGCCTGAAGCTTGCCATCACGAATTCCAGTGTCGTCATCAAGCTTCTCAGACCAATAGTTGTTTGTCTGATAACCCTTTTCGGCAGAGATGCGGTTTGTGACGAGGGTTCTGGCCACGAGAGGCGCGCGCAGCTCTCGAAGGACGTAACCATGCCGAATGTTTGCGCTGAGGTTGCTATTTAGTCCAAATTCTTTACTAGACGTAAACTGATCTCGAATCTCAGAAACTATCCTTTTAAATACAGCCGCTCTTTCTGTGTACGGGGTGTTGAGCGTCAGAACAAAGACATCAGAGTCTTCCTGAGCTGAGACAACGAACCGATCTACTTCTTCATACTCAACGTCGCTGCCGTTCTCGACCATGAACCGGTATCGCGTCCAGGTCTCCCTCAGCAGCACATCCGTCGCGCGTCTAATGCCCTCGATGTTCACGTAGATCTTGCTCTGATCTAATTTTAGAGTGGTATCTTTCACCACCTGCCGAGTGCGGATTTCCCGTATCTCGTCCTTGAACGCGTCGAGGATCTGGGGGGTCTCTTCTGCCGCAAGGTCCGTGAGGTTCTGAAGCACCGCCAGGCGCTCGTCGTCGACCACCCTTGTACCGTCTAGGACTAGGGACTGGTCCATGACTTGGGGTATGCAGACAAATCGGAGGAAGTAAATTAGTTGGCTTCGCTGCTCGGCAGGCACTACGTTCGAAAGTTCACTCGCCCTCCGTGCCCCGAAGCGCTTCAGAACATCATTGAACGAGTCGGCTCTCTCCGCGTCCCTGTCGGCGGACACAAACCGTGAGTAGATGTCGAAGACGATGGCCACGCTGATGCGGCCTCGAGTGTCGGACTTCGACATCGGTCGGTTGTGGCCGACCATGATAGCCGCAATCAGCGCGCCGACAGGCAGGACCAACCCGAAGTAGCGCCGTTCGACAAACAGGTCGGCCGCTAGTTCACATGCCCCCGCCACGTCGCCGCTGGCCAAGCGAGACTCGACGAGCAAAAGCTCAGCTTCGTTCCGCAGAACGCTTGGTGGCGCCGACTCGACCAGCGCCTTCAGGCTTCGGGCCCCAGGAGCGGGCTCTCCAGAACGCATGTAACGGAGGGCGTTGAGGTGTTCGATGCGATGTTTCGGCAAGCTGGGGAGTCGAGCGGATCCGCCTGCGACGAACAGAAGGGCGCTCGCTGTCACGCTCGGCGTTCCGGCTGAAGCGAAGCCCTCTAGGTACTTTTCCGTTTGGGCTCTGTCCGTCCGAGAAAAGGCGAGAATGGGGTGCTCGGAACTGCACCTCAGCGCGTTCACCCTCTGCGCCCGGGTCGGCGGCTTCACTCTTTCGTCGTGCCGCTGACGATCAAGGATAAGGGTCAGAGCCGCGGCCCAAGCGGAGGTGGCGTGCGTCAGGCACAGTTTAGTCAATCGAAGTCGGGCGTCCGTGGCCCCGTCGCTGAAGCAAAGGACCTCATGCAGATCGGTTGCGATGCGACCGAGGATCGTCTTGGAGTCGAGACCGAGCGCGATGGAGGGGAGCTCCGGAGCCGTGCTTAGTATGTGAGAGCGCAAAGCTATGTTCAGCCGCTCCACGGTCGCGTTATGACTGTCACTGATGAACTGTGCTAGCACGGCTCCGTATTTGCCCGTCGAGTAATTATCGAGCATTGCAATCAATACCGGATCAGTACGCGGCGCGGAAAAGTCGCCCCCTAGGGCACATAGCAGCCTAGAGAGGTCCGGGTCACCGATTGACGCCTCAAGAATGCTTAAGTTGGTGAGAGCCGCTTGCCGATCTAGTTCATCAACGTCATCATTTGCAGCGAGCATCTGCATTGAAACTAGCAGGAACTGATACCGATCGATGAGGGGCAAGACGTCTGACCAAGCGATCATCGCTCGGACATCAGTGGCCTTAAGCTCAGGATAAAGCCCGCTGTCGGCATGCAGCATGAAGTGAAGCCCTGTTCTTAGCGGGGCGGACTCCCTCACATGAAGGTCGAACTCTCGTTTCGAGACTGTACCGGTCGCGCGGTATCCGAACCACGTCATTAGATATAGAGCAACGGAGGGTCCGCCGCTTTCAAATGCATCGTTTAGAAGTCTGGCCCGAGCGGCAGCCCCAGATGTTTGCGTAGCGAGTTCCATCCGCCGCTGGGTCGACCAGCAGGAAAAGCCAAGCTCGCTGTCAATCCGGTCAAGCAGACCTTCTGCCGACGTGTAGTCGCCAATCAGATACGCATGATCGAACTGATCACGAAGTGCGACAAAAGAACTGAGCTTGCTGCTGTGGAGGTTTAGGAGCCCGGTGAACCAAGCAAGTTCCCGCCGAAACGAGCCCATATAGCGGAAGCCCTTGCCGGGCAGCTCGCTCGCTAGCTTCGGAAACGGGGCTTTGAGGGTGACGGTGCGGTACGCTGGATGCTGCGCGAACGCTCCAGCTGTCTCACGGAGCAGATCTGCTGGCGCCTCGAGCCGTAGCTTGGCGAGTCCATTGATTATCCCGCCGTTTGTGCCGCGCACGATGGCCAGCGCAGCGTTGAACTGAGCGCTCGACTCCCCGCGACGTCCCGATTTACTCACGTTTTCCCCACAGCAGCCAACGTCTCATGAAGCCGGCAGCGTGAGCCTGCAATGCGGGACGGCGCAACACAATGAGTGGAGATGTGAAAACGACCAATCAATCCGTGTCGAGGTCAGCCACGGCTCCCCGGCCCCGGGCACTTGGTCTGGCAAATCACCATTCGCGCGTGTGGAGCCAAGCACCAAGAGGGTTGATCCGGAACGGCGTCCGTTCGAACAACCTTCCTAGGCAGAGATGCCTGAGGTTAGCAGAAACGCTAGAGATCCGCTTTGAGTCAGAAGTGGACATCACCCATGCTCTTTTGCGCCTGGGCGCGGTTCTCGGAAAGCCGACCCTGCATGCGGCTGCTTGCGAAGGAAAGCAGGCCTCTTCCCCGCCGGTTGACCGACGTAACAGCTTCGATGGTGAAGTCGCTCAATCGGCTTCCGATCGTGGACTGGAGGTCAGCACGGGCTCCCTACATAATGGCCGGCGGATTGACGCAAATGCCGGGAAGACGACTGAAAGTTTAGAAGGGGAGCCCCTATTTTCCTCCTGAGCGGTCCTCTTGGTGCGCCGACGCCTGTCGCTCCGCCTGCTCGATAGCTCGCTGCAGACCGGCAGCAAGCCGCCTCCCGCGCCGCGTCGGTCCGTCATTGGCACGGAACCCGATGAGTACATCCGGATCGATCCCCGAAACTTCATTGCTCCCATCGGCCCGATAGCGAGCGCAGTCCGGCAATCGAAGCGTTGCGCCGCTATGGCGCAGAACCACGTCAAGACCCCCGCGTGTGTAGCCGCATCCGGCTCCAGCAGTGGGCGCACCGACGACGATAGCGGCGTCATTGTCTTGGAGCAGGGCCGCAAACTCCTCGGCCGCCGAAGCGGTCCCGTTGTCAACGACGACAACCAGCGGGCCGGTCCATACCCCCGGTTCAAAAGCATATGACAGCGGTTCAAACACGTCAGAGGCCCATGGCTTGCCGACAATCTCCGGATCATAAGCCGCTTCCGGGCCTGTCATGTAGATATCTCCACCCCCGAGCCATTCGCAGTCGGGCGCTCGCCCTGCGAACAACTCGGCTGGATCGCACGGTTGCTCGGCCTGTACCCGCGCCGCCGCATAGGCCGCCGCATAGCGCTCCAGCCGCGCACGGTCTTCGGGCGGCTGGCCGACGGCTGCCTCGCGCAGTCGTTGTTCGCTGTCTGCCAAGGCCTCGATCCAGTGCGGATGACGCACGAAGCCGAGACGGGCGGAGCGCAGTGAGACTGGCGTCACGGTGCGCGCCAACACCTCCACCCATTCGGTCCCGCCTCCATTCCCGGCGAGGTCGATCAGCAGAGTGGAGGCTCCCGCAGTCCTGAGCGCTCGCAGCCGATCGGAGAAATCCTCCGTAACTCGGTCGACGGCCAAGGTTCGCAATTGATCCATACACGCGTCGTCGCACGGTTCGCCGCCGGGTCTCAGCTCAACCAATGCGGCGGCGCAGGCCGCAGGATGAAGTTGTGGTGTGAATTGCGGGATGCGGACCACGCCCACGGTCCGATCGCCCACTTCGATGAGGCCTGCAGAAAAGCCGCTCGCCCCGGAAAGTGCGCGATAGCCCGGCATACCGCTTGCCGTGGCCCTGCTATCCGGAGCCGGCTCGCCATATCCAAGCGTCACGCACGGGGGTGCCGCAGCCGCGGTCGCAGATGCGACCGGCGCGGGCATGACCACCCCAATCCGCGGCCAAACGATCTTGACGTGCCGATCGCCCACACTGCGCTCAAGCTGCTCGAAGACCGCGCGGGCTTCCGCTTCGCTCCGCGCGCCTTCTAACCGCTGACGCCCGACGGCGAAGATTGCATCCGGTTGAACTTCCCGCTCGGTCGCGAGCCATTGCAGATTGGCGTAATGCGAGGCCATTTCCTCTCGCACCTGCTCCAGGTCGGCCATCCAGGCAGCCGATTCAAACTCGGACACCCCGGTAGAGGAAGCCGAGGATTGCGCGGATGCGGCAGAGGCGGTTGCGAGGAGGCATCCGAAGGCAAGAAACGCAAGGCGCATGGGCACTCCGAGTGCAAGAACGGGAACGGTTGCGAAGGCTCGCCGAGCACGACCGAGACTTCACAGGGCCAGCAGCCCAGCGGGGATCACTCAAGTACTCCGCGCCAAGCAACTCTCAGTGTGACGCGTGAGAGCCGCCCAGAGGCCGGGGAACCTCGCAGCTCTCTACCCTAACCGGTGTGTCCCCACCGAGTTTTGATGTCCAGCATTCGTCAAACAGGGAGCAGAAGCAGGCGGCGCTTACTGTATTCCATCGCTCCCGGTTCAGCGCCTCCCAGACCCTCGCCTCGTTAGCGTCGGTCGGCCGCGCCCATTGGAAGACGGTTCTTTCTTCCCCTGCCGACAAGATCGTGCGGGCGATAGGTGCAGTAAGAACCAGCTTTGCGTCCTTTCCGCCGTTCAACCGCCGGATCACCTCCTGCCAGTTCACAAACGAGAAGCTTCCGTTGGTGAAGCGGATCCAGACGACCCTCGCCGCGCCGGATCCGACGTTTGTCAGGCGGCCTTGAAGGACAGGCTGGCCGTCGTCGTTGTTGCCGGTAGAGAACTGCAGGATGGGCGTCGATTGCGCATAAACCAGCCGCTCGTTCTGCTGCACCAGCCGTTCCATCGTGTGGCCGGTATGCAGCGAGACAAAGAGGGACCCAAACGACATCGCCATGACACCCACCGCCATAGCCATGTCGAACCAAGGCAGGGTCGAACGGTGCCCCTTAACGACGTGCTGCGGTGTTTCGGGGGGCTCGATCATTATGACTTAGCTTGAATGAGACGATGGAAAACGAACTGGCTGAACCTCCCGTGGGCTGCATCAGCGCCGCGACAGGAGGCCCGACCGATCCGCCACGCGTGACCTGCGTGCCAGCCGCCCGCAGACCGCGACGACGGCAGTTACTCTCGTTCGGTGATCGACAGGGTTGCCTGCGCGCCGCCGCCGATAGATCCGACCCAGACGTGATATGTGCCGCTGACCGGCTGATCCCACCGCAAAGCAGGGTTCACGCCGTTGTAGTCATCACTGCAGCCCCACGCCCCGTTCGGGTTGTGAACGATCAAGGTCGTATCGCCTTGCGACCGAACCTTCATGAACAGCGGCGCGGAGCCTGCGGTATAGGTGAACGCGTAGTTGGCTGCGTTGGCGACCATGCCAACGCAGTTGCCGCCGAGCGTGGTGGCGGCGTCCACCGCTCCTCCGGACATCAAAGCTACTGTGATTGTATCTGGCGAGAAGCCCGAACTCGCCGTACTGCCGCTGCTGGCTGGAGCAGCCGGATTCTGCGCGAAGGCTTGGCCAAAGAACGAAAGCGCCACGGCAAACGCCGCAACAGGAACCATGGGGCGCATCGAGCTATCCAGAAGGCTGAGAACACTCTGGCCAGTTTAGTGCCGACGCCCGATATTCATCGCGCCTCAAACAGCATTCGTCGCATGACAATCCGGCCTCAGACGGGCAGCGCTGATACGAGCCGTTCCCGAAGACCTTGCTCAAGCCCGAGCAGAGGTTTCGGCAGTTGCGCGTCCGTGAGTTCCAGCATGTTCGCGGCCGCGTACATCAACCTGAGGCTTCCGACTTTGCGAAACAGCTTCCAAAGCTCGGCGAAGACGGCGTCACACCGCTCCGCCTCTTCGTGATCGCCGCGCATGGCTGCAGCCGTCAAGTCGGCGGCTTGCTGGGGGAAAAGCCCACCCGCCACACTGTACCAGCAGTCGGCCCCTGCCAGCATAGCGTCTTTACAGCCCCAGTCGCCACTATAGCCGATCGAGAGTCCTGGAGCCGCGCGGCGGAAGTCCGCCAGATCCGCGGCGACGTCCCTGGACGCGGGCAGCGGTAGTTTGATCGCGGCGATCGTCGGGATCGCCGCAAGACGGGCGACGAAACTTGACCGGAAGGTGAAGTTGGTAGTCCCTGGATTGCTGTAGATGCAGAGTGGCAAATCGGTGGCCGAAGCTACCGCGAGGAAGTGCTGAAACACCTCCTCCTCCGTGAGAGGCGTGTAGCTGACAGGCGCCAGTAGCAGGCCCGCCGCCCCCTCCCCCGCCGCGTCACGGGCGAAGGTCTGGGCTTCGTCGGTTCGCATGGCGCCCACGCCGGCGATGACCGGGGTCGAAGTCACGGCGCCGACCGCCGTCGCCACAGCGCGCCGCCGTTCGTCACGGCTCAGGAACATGTAGGTCCCTGTACTGCCGAGCAGGCCGACGGAGTCGGCGCCGCCGGCTTCGAGCCGCTCGACCAGCCTGCGCAGATCAGGGGCGATGACTTCGCCGGCCGGCGTCATTGGCGTGATCGGAAAGGCCGAAAGACCCACAAAGAGAGTCATGTCCCACTCTTGAACGCGTGTCGCGGAATCCGCTTCTTATCTCAGCCATTGAGCTAGCCATGGGTTGCGATCAATGGTGCTCACACAACATGTCGCCGTTTATGCAACTCGACTGGGTGGCGTTCTAAAGATGAGCGTTCTTGCTCCGCAGATCGTTGGGCTCAGTCCTGTTCTTCACGAGCCGGAGGTAGCGGCAAAGAAGCCTGCGCAAATGCGTAGCGCCAGCCCGAGGCCGTCCGGATGTAAGTGTCACTGAACCACAGCCTTCGATCAAAGGTGCCGTTCGGGCCAACGCCCTTGAGCCATAGACGCGCCGTCACGATGGCGGTGTCCCCATAGACCCGAACCGTCTGAGTGCCGGAGTCCTCGTCCTGTTGCTCGTAGGTGACAAAGTGCTCTCTCGCGAGAAGCTGCGCCTTGGTCAGTGTCTGTCCATCGCCCAATGCCAGAACGAAATCTTCGTGCAGAATGCGGTCCATAGTAGCCAGATCGCGTCGTTTTACTGCTGCTTGGAAGGCGATATCAGTCGCCGCGACCGCATGACGATCGAGGTCAGGCGATTGAATTGCGCTCACGGGCCCGCCGACGGCCATAGCCAGGACAGCGGAACCGCCGATTAGTGTTGAACAGACACTCATGATTTCCTCCTCGGAACGACGGCCAGATTTAAGAGGAGGATCGTACGCTCGCTTCCGGAATCTAATGGTCGGCGCGCCGCCAGCCGGAGCGGTACGCCGATGGGCTCAGTCCGAAACTTGCTTTGAAGGCTGTTGTGAAGTGCGAATGGCTGGAGAAGCCAAGGTCCAACGCCAGCTCGCTCAAGTCATTACAGTGCGGCAGATCCACAAGGGCGCGGTTCAGCCGCAGGCCCAGTTGGTAGCGGTACAAAGGCTGACCTTCTGCGCGCGTGAAAGCTTGAGTGAGATAGGTCGGAGACACTCCGACCTCGTGAGCGATACGACTTAGAGTCAGGCGTTCGAATCCGAATGCGTGCAGCACCTGCCTTGCCCGATCGATCACCCTTGGTGCAGGCTCCTTTACAACGGGCGACTCGCACAGAGCCGCGCGCAGCGTCGCGGCCACACACTCGTCCTTCTCTAGCCCGGACTCCCCATCCGCGTTGACCCGCCGCAGCCGCTGGACCTGAAGGCGCAGACCGCCAGTGGCGGGTCTCCCCAAGTCCCGGAATGCAGCGTGCGCACCAGGCGTGATGCCGCCAAAAAAATCGTCGAGAAGCTGCTCGGCCGGTCTCACGATCATGCAGGCGTGTCCAACCCCCTCCGCAGGATGGCTGTCGACGTACTCATGCCCCGCAGTTGCGAACAGGGTGCGTTGAGCATCGAAAAGCGAGAGGCGACGCCCTACGCGGAATCCGAAAAGTCCGTCGTAAGGCAGAACGACAGCGAACTTTTCGACCACGCCGGCCGGGGGAGCGGCGGTGGCGGCGACGCGGGTTTCAAGAACCTCCGCCAGTTCCGTGGCCCGCGACCGCGGGCGATGATCAACGCGCGCGACGGGCCCCTCCTTCTCCCTTGCTGGCCGCATTGATCCCCCACGGACGGCCGAAGCGCCGTGCACATAATCGTCCGGTTCAGGTAAACTTCATCGCGTTAATACGCACTTTCGTCCGCAGCACGCCGCACGTGAACCTTGGTCCGCGTCCTGCTACAACAAGCCCTTTCGCGCGCCTCGACGGGAGGTTCCCCCGAGGGAAAGGTACCGACACGTTAGCTCGCGAATGCGGCAGAGTGTCGCCGTGTTACGCCAGACAGTTCGTTTTCGGACGAACCGCTATCGGGCCGCGCTGAAGAGTCGTCCGACCCGCGAAAATACCCTGCAATCCAGACCGCCTCCGGATCAAGAGAGAGCGGTCATGGATGAGGAAACGCCACGCCTCTGTCGCTGACGGAGCTGGCTCATTCGGGGGACACCATGAGACTTGCTCACCTTCTTCGCACGACCGTTTCGAGCGCCGCAGTCGGCGCTTGCGCGTTCGGTCTGGCCGGCGTCGCCGCCGCCCAGGACCAGCAAACACCGACGACCATCGACGACATCGTCGTCACCGCCCAGAAGCGCGAACAGAACTTGCAGGATGTGCCCATCGTGGTGACCAGCCTGTCTGCCGAGGCCCTTAACAGCGCCGGCGTTCGAGACATCAAGGATCTGCAGATCATCACGCCGGGCTTGGTGGTCACCTCGAACTCTTCAGAGGCGGCTACCACGGCCCGCATTCGCGGGGTCGGTACGGTGGGGGATAACCCCGGGCTCGAAAGCTCGGTGGGCGTGGTCATTGACGGCGTCTACAGGTCCCGCAACTCGGTCGGCTTTGGCGATCTAGGAGAGCTGTCCCGAATTGAGGTTCTGAAGGGTCCACAGGGCACGCTGTTCGGCAAGAACACATCGGCCGGCGTGATCAACATCATCACCGAGGCCCCCTCTTTCACGCCCGGCTTCAACGGAGAACTGACCGGGGGCAACTACGGCGCAATGGGCGTTGGTGGTTCGGTCACAGGGCCGCTCAGCGACAGCCTGGCATTTCGCCTCTATGCCGGGCGGCGCCTTCGGAACGGCTTCTACAGCGTCGACACCGGCGACGGGCCGCGAGCCGAAACGGACGACAGCAATCAGGACTTCGGCACCGTCCGCGGCCAGCTGCTCTGGCTCCCCAGCGACAGTACGTCGGTTCGCGTCATAGCCGACTACTCCCGACGGGATGAGCACTGCTGCACGGGTGTTCAGGTTCGCACCGGCCCGACCTACCCCTTTATCGACGCTCTCTCGGCCGGGATGGGCCAGCGACCGCCGGCCGCCGGGTTCGGACAACTGCCCTACTCGCGCCAAGCTTTCGCCAACCGCGCAAGCGACCAGGAGGTTGAGGACAAGGGCGTGTCTGTCGAGATGAACGTCGACCTTCCTTCCCTGCTAGGGGGCGCTCAGCTCACGTCCATCACCTCCGCACGGCGTTGGACGTCGTCTAATGGTCAGGACTCGGACTACACCGGCGCGGACATCGCCTACCGGATCAATGACGGCAATTTTGGCTACGATGTCGACAACCTTACTCAAGAATTCCGCCTGGCCGGGAAGACCGACACTCTGGACTGGCTGGTTGGAGCGTTCGCAACGCGCGAGGACATCGACCGAGGCGATGCCTTCTACCTCGGGGCGGACTATTCGCCCCTGCTGTCTCTTCTGCTGTCGTCCTCGCTGAACGCCGCTAATCCCGCACTGCCCGTCAGTCCGGCGACGATCGGCTGCTATACGCGTCCGGGCCAGACGGCGGCCGGCTTCGGCGGTTGTCTTGCGACGGGCGGCATGGCGCCCGCCGGGCCCACTGCCGCCACTGGACCTAGCTTCACGATTGGTCAGACGTTCGAAGATGACTATCAGCAGAAGTCGACGTCCATCGCGGCGTTCACGAACAACACCTGGCACGTCACGGACCGGTTCGATGTCACGCTGGGCCTGCGTTACACAATCGACGACAAGAGCGTTGACGTTACGCAGCGGAACACCAACGGAAATGGCGCGACCTGCAGCGCTGCGTTGGCGAACGCTGGTGCAATTGCCGCCGTCCTCGGCGCATCAGCCCCAACGCTTCTGGCCCGCTTCTGCCTGCCGTGGACCAACGCGGCCTACAACAATCGCCATGTTGCAGAGTCTTTCGACGACGGCGAGCTCAGCGGCACGCTGAAGGTCGCGTACCGCTTCAGCCCCGAACTGATGGTCTATGCCTCGGGTGCTCGAGGTTACAAGAGCTTCGGTTACAACCTGGACCGGGTGCAGACGGGCATCACCCCGAACGCCTCGCTGCTGTTCCCGTCCGAGGTCGTCGACAGCTATGAATTCGGTTTCAAGTCGACGCTGTTCAACCGTACGGTACTGCTGAACGCTACCTACTTCGATCAGACATTCGAGGACTTCCAGCTAAATACCTTCCTCGGCACCTCATTCGTTGTGGAATCGATCCCTGAACTGACGTCGAAGGGCGTGGACGCCGACTTCATGTGGTTCACGCCGGTAGAAGGTCTGAGCCTGCAAGGTGGTTTGACCTACATCGATGCGCGCTATGGCCAGTTCACGGCGGCTGACCTCGCCAACCCTGCCAACTACCCACAGCTCTCGCTGCTGCCGGGATCGCGTGCATCCTTCTCGCCGGAGTGGTCAGGCACGGCCTCGATCAACTTCAACCGGTCCCTTGGCGACGGCCTGCGCGGCGGGTTCAGCCTTGCCGCCAAATACACCGGCGCCTACAACACAGGATCGGACCTGCTGCCCTTCAAGGTTCAGGACGCCTTCGCCACAATGAATGGCCGGATCGTGATCGGAACGGAGGACGAGCGCTGGACCCTCGAGTTTTGGGCGCAGAACCTGACTGACGAGGAATACGTCCAGGTCATCTACAACGGGTTCCTGCAGGGCAATGCCTTCGCCTCAACCGTCCAACCTGACGGCACCTACTACAACCCCGCAGCCGACACTCAGACTTACGACGCCTTCCTAGGACAGCCCCGGACTTTTGGCGCTACGCTGCGCGTCCAGTACTGACCACCGATCATCTCAGAGGAAAGGGTCGGCCCGCTAAGACGACCGGCCGACCCTTTTTGCAAAGCCCTGCCGGAACTCCGCGGGGCAGCCGGTCTGACCACTCATCTTAGTGGAGGCTGTCTCGCCGGGCATAGGCGAACATGTGCGGCACGTATTCGGCCTTTCCCAGCACCACGCCTTGGCTTCGTAAAATCGCGTACGCGGTGACGACATGGAAATAGAACTGCGGAAGCAGCCAATCGCGGGCGTACTGCTCGCCGGTAAGTTCGAACGTCACACCGTGGGGCAGCTTGAGCTGCAGCAGCCTGTCGGCGGCCGGGTCCATCCTGCCATCAATCAGACCCTCCAGCAGGAGAATGGTCTCATCGATCCGCCCCTGCGCGTCAGAGATTGAGCCGGGTCGCACACCTGCGCCCTCAGCCTCGCGAGCAAGTTCGCCCAGACCCTCTGGCAAGGGTTTGTCCTGAAGCCGATAAATCATCTCCTGCGCCTGGATGCAGGCGAAACGCACCTGCGCGGCAAGAGGAAACATGTCCGGCGCGAGGCGGCTGGCGAGAAGTCCCTCTGCCTCCGCCTTCCTTCGTTGGCCCTGTGCACTGACGAGAAGGCCCGACAGGCCGAGCAGCATCTGTTTGCAGGTGGGTACGAGAAGGTTCGTCAGCGACATCGACTTTGCTCATGCTGGCGGCTCCGCGGCCGCGGCTTGTGGGTGGCCATAGTCCGTTGGGCGCCCTGTCGCGCAAATTCGGCAGGTTGCGGCCAAGGCAGGCGAAGAGGGCATGCCCCGGAGCCAAAGCGTCGCTGCCGCCAGTGAACCGGCTCATGTGCTGCGCGACCAGCAGATGCTTGGTCTAGGCGCTCAGCAATCGTTAGCCGCAGCCGCGGGGACTACCCCTGAGCGGACGCGAACGGTCTGCCGGACTTCAAACAAGGGGATAAAGAACTGGAGCAGCGGACCGTTGGCCAAGGCGTAGATCAAAGTGCCGGCTCCGATAGTCCCGCCAAGCATCCAGCCGTGCAAGAGTACCAGGCCTTCAATGAGGCCTCGCATCCAGCGGATGTCCCAGCCAGTCAGGCGAACGCCTCCGGTTGTCAGGCCATCTCGCGGACCCGGCCCCAGTCCGGCGCCGATATAAGCACCAGTCGCCGCCGCGTTCAGCAGGATTGCACTCAGGAGCAAGGCGATCCGCAGCGGCAGGCCAGTGACGGGCGGGAGGACGGACAACGCCGCGTCAGCCGCTGCTCCGATGACCAAGACATTACAGACAGTTCCGATACCCGGCTTCTGGCGCAGGGGTATCCAGACCAGCAGCACCAGTGCTCCAACGATATTGACCGTCATGCCAAGACTGATCCCGGTGCGCTCGGAGAGGCCTTCGTGCAGGACGCTCCACGGATTCAGACCAAGATCCGCCCGCACCATCATGGCGAGGGACGCTCCGTAGAGAAGCAGGCCCAGTTGGAGTTGGCAGAAGCGACGGATGAACATGCGAAGAAGTTGAAAGCATTTGGACTTGAATTCCATAGCCACTTTTGTGACGGTGGCCTTATGTCAAACCTCGTGGTCAACCTGAACAGCCTGTCGCGTCACTTGGGCGATTGGCGACGATCCGGATCAAGCGACGTCGCCTATCGCCGACTGGCGGACTCGCTCAAGGGTCTCATTCTCGACGGACGCCTGCCGCTTAACGCCCGTCTGCCTGGCGAGCGCCGCATGGCGGAGGGGCTCGGTGTCAGCCGCATAACCGTCAGCGCCGCTTTGGACCGCCTGCGAGCTGATGGGTTCGTGGCCAGCCGCATCGGTTCGGGGAGCTACACGTCGCTACCGTTCAGCCGGACAGACAGGCTAGAAGGCCTGTTTCATGTCGCGCCTGGCCCTGAGGTGGTCAATATGGCGACGGCCGTCATGCCTGCGGGCGAACATGTGCATGGGGCCTACGCCCGGGCACTGGAGTCACTCCCGCCCCATCTTCCGGGACATGGGTACGATCCAACCGGACTCTTGCCACTCCGACGTGCCGTCGCCGCCAGTATCGCCGCTGCCGGTTTGCCGACCCGCCCGGACCAGATAGTCGTCACCTCCGGAGCGCAGAGTGGCTGGGCGATCTTGTTGCGTACGTTCGGCCGGTCGGGCGACGCGGTGGTCATTGATCATCCGACTTATCCGCACGCCTTAGACGCCATCGTCCGCGCGGGCCTCCGTCCCGTTCCTGTGGCCATGACGCCCTCAGGTTGGGATATTGATGGCTTGGTCGGGACCATAGATAGCGCCCGACCCCGGCTGGTCTATCTCGTGGGCGCTCATCAAAACCCGACTGGCCATGTGATGGGCGCAGATGAGGAAAACGCGGTCGCCGAAGCGGTGGCCCGAGTGGGCGGCATCCTTGTCATGGACGATACCCAACGCGAACTGTGGTTCGATCAACCGCCCCCGCCGCCAGCCGCTCCGGGCGCGCATGTTGTTCGGCTCGGATCGATGAGCAAAACTTGGTGGGGCGGATTGCGGATTGGGTGGATACGCGCTGACGCGAGCGTGACGGATGCCGTCGTAAGAGCACGAGCGTCCCTGGATCTTGGGGCGGCCGTCGTCGAGCAACTGGCCGCGGCTCACCTGCTCTCGGGGGATCAGAACCCGGTCATTGCTAGACGGCGGCTCTTGGCCGCGCGTGAGGCCGCGCTGTCAGCTGAGCTCTCGCGGGTCCTTCCGGAGTGGCGCGCCGCGCGGCCGCGCGGGGGACTTTCACTCTGGGTCTCGCTGCCCCGTCCGGCCTGCAGCGCACTGGTGGTAGAGGCCCAGAAGCTTGGCGTCATCATTTCGCCCGGGACACGCTTCGGCATGGGCGGCGCGTTTGAAAGGTTCGTCCGGCTGCCCTACTGCCTGCCGGAGCCGGAGCTGAAAGCGGCCGTCGGAACTCTTGCTTGTGCCTGGCGAGGGCTTGATGAGCGTTCCACCCGCGCTCCAGAGTCGCTCGCGGAGGCCCTGTTCTGAGGCGTACCTGCGTCGTCTGGATGCCCGGACGCAAGGCGGAAAGGTCGGGGCGACCGCACTGGTCGTCCCGACCTCTTCAGTGTCAGAAGGCGATTTTCAGACGACCTGTAATCGCATGGTCCTCGCCCTTGTTTCCAAAGACACCTTCCCATGAGGCGCTGACGGTGGCGGTGCTTGTCACACTCCACCTCGCCTCGAGGTTGGCTATCGCAGCGATGTCGGAGTTCGCCGTGCCCAGCACCGTGAAGCTCTCACCACCAGCGAAAGCGTGGCGACCTACGGGGGCGAGATCTCCGTCCATCCCCCTATACCCGGCCATGCCGCGGAGCGAGAACGGGCCATCCATGCCCGTATCAAACCGGGCGCCGAGGGTGGTCGCCACCAGATTGTCCGTCACCGCCTCAGCAATGATTGACCCTTGAGCTCCGCCAGTTTCGGTAAAGGCCTCGGTCTCCGAAGCGATAGCGGTTACGCCGATGAAGGGCTCAACATAGCCGCCGCCCATTGGCAGGCGGTAGCCTGCCTCGAGGAAGGCCTGTTCCGCCGATCCCTTGTAGGCTGCGACCGGCGAGGCGTTGAAGCCCGGGACGGAAACCTGCCGCTGCGTCTCAAGCGAGCTGCTCGCGAAGCCTATCCCCGCCCGGATGTGCCAACGGTCAACCTGGGCACCGAGGTAGCCCAGTGCCTGAAGGCTGTGGTTCTCTGCAGAACTTGCCCGGCCAGAAACGTCCACGTCAGTGTCGAACCAGCCGCCCGCCAGACCAACTGTCACACTTGTGTTGAGGGCCCGGTCGGCTCCAAACATCAGACCGCGAGTATCGCGTTTAGTCTCGGCTGCGTTCCCGTCGCCGTCGACCCTGCGGTCGTCGAGCAGCGCCTGGGCCCAAGCGCCTTCAGCCCTGTCAGCGGCCAACCGCCCCAGTACTGCGTTGCGGAACAGACGGCTGTCATCTGCCATGGCACCGCGGGTCGCCGGGTGTATCTCGCCTGACAGCTGGTCGAACGCGTCCCGTGCCGCCGCATCATCCGGGAGCAGTAGAAGGGCTGCTTTCAACGGATTGGTCTGCGCCAGGCTATCGGCGCCAGCGGCGGTTTCCCGCTGATTCGGCGTCAGACCAGCCTCGATGAGGGCCCGCAGCTGGGCGACATCAATGTATGCCGTTGTGGCCGTATAGCCATCCCGCATCCCTACGAAGGCGCTGAGATACCGGTCCTCGAAATCGAATGTCCCCGTCAGACCGCCGTCTGCGCGAGCGACGACATAGCGCCCACCCAAGGCCAGCGGCTGAACGAAGTTCACATCGAGACGCGCGCCGGGGTTCAACATGAGCGTTCCGGTCGTCAGGAACAGGTCAGCGCCGCCCTGCCCGCCGATGTCGACTTGCAGCTGCGAGCCTGCGGCGAAGACAGCGTTTGCCGAGGTCATGATGACATCGCCGGCTCCGTTGTCGCCCAACGTCACGCGTCCTTCGTTCCGGAACGTCTCCAGCCCGCGCCAGAAGGTGATGTCCTGCATTTCGGCTGAGCTGCCGGCCAGGATGGAGCCAGTCGCTGCATTGATGAGATCGTCATCCAGACCCGCGAAGGTGCTGTCGCCGCCCCCGGTGCTCCAGCTTCCCCGATTCTCAAAGAGGCTGGAGTCTCCCTGAAACACAATGTCCCCGACGAGCACGCCAGTGTTGGTGAAGTCGATGCCCCCCCCTGCCGCTTCGATCGCCCGATCTGACGAAAGTCCGGCACTGCTACGTATCACGCCTTCGTTGCTGATCCGGACCTGCTGGTCTGCATCGGAGTAGATAGCGACCGCCAAGTCGCCGCCCTGGACGAGGCCGCGAACCGTCAGGTCTGTAACGCCCACGCCAACGTTATCGACAGCGACCCCTGCAACCGCGCCGGATACGTTGGCGACATCGAGCGTGATGTTGCCAGCGTCGGCGCTAGCAACCGAGTGTATACCTAGAACAGACCCCACCACGGCTCCGGTGGTCGTTATCCGGGTTTCGCCCGTGCCGGCATTCGACGTTACGATGCCGACCCCGCCCGTCACACTGCCTGCGGCAACGAAGATGTCGCCCGCGCCTGAGCTCTCTGCCTGAACTGCGGCAATGCCGACTTCCGCGGACCCGGCTACATCGCTGGCATTCACGGACACATCGCCGCCGCCGGACCGGGCGACGATGCCGAACTCCCCGTCCGCCACAACGGATCCATTCAGATCAACCGAGACCAAGCCTACGCCGTCGTTTATCGCCGAGATTGCCGTTGCGCCCGAAACGTTGTGTGCGGTCACGCGGACGTCGCCCGCACCGTTGCTGCCGAGCTCGGCGACGATGCCGAAGTCACCGCCCGAGGCGACATCACCAGCCGTCACCGTCACGTCATCGCCATTAGAGCGGGCGAGGATACCGATGGCCCCCGCGGTAATCGGCCCGGTGGCGGTGACCGCGGTCGAACCCGAAGCCCTGTTTTCGGCAAAGACGCCATAGTCGCCTGTGATCGGTCCGTGGGCTGTAACGCTGATGTTGCCCGTCGCTGAGGCGTCTTCCAGACTTACCCGGATCCCGCCCTCAGCCGCCACAATCGGCCCGTTAGCGATCACGCGAACGTCGGCCGCCGTCGAACTGGAACCGATCAGGATGCCGTAATAGCCATTACTCATGGCCTCCACCGCGCCCGTGGTGACGGTGATGTCCCCGCCGACCGCTGTGTCTGTGACTTGCACACCGTTCCCGCCCGTCGCCCTGACCCGCCCGGCAACATCGTAGGTAACCGTGCCCGCACCATCGCCTTGTATCTCGACTCCGGCGCCCCCCCGGGAGGTTATGCTACCTGCGCCGGTTAGGGAGATATCGCCTGCGCCTTCCACGACCACGCCATTCGTCCGGCCAGTGACCGGACCGCCGATTTCGATGCTGGCGGCGCCCGCGGCGCCTACAGCGATGCCGGCATCGGCGGCGCCCGTGACCGCGCCCGTCGTGTTGATGTGAACCGCACCGGTGCCCGCGTTCACCGCAACGATTCCGTGCTGCCCACCCGACAACGCGCCAGTTGTCGTGATGTCGATGTCGCCAGCGCCCGCGACGTCTTCCTGCCAGGCGAATACCCCAATCCCCTCGGTCGAGACCACCGAGCCTGCGGTAATCGTGATGTCGCCGCCCCCTTGAGACCGCGCAAGAATGCCCTCGCCCGTCGTCGCGCTGATCGTGCCGGTGGCGGCGACAGATGTGTCGCCAGACCCGAAGTTCCCCGCAAAGATACCCAAGTCGCCGCTAACGGATCCGAAGGCCGTGACCGAAACGTCACCGGTCCCGCCCGAACTCATGAAGGCAGAGATCCCACCTTCGCCGGCTGCGATGTCCCCATTGGACGTAACCGAAACATTCCCCGTCGCCGAGAGTGAGAATGCTTCGATCCCGTAATAACCGTCAGAAATGGCCGATACATCGCCGGTGGTGATGCTCAGGTCGCTGCTGTCGGCCGTGTCGTTGACGACATAGATGCCGTTCCCGTTTGTCGCGACAATCGCGCCGGAAATATCGACATTGACTTCGCCCGACCCATTGTTCTCGATGTCGATCCCGTAGCCGTCCAAGGCAACGAAACCGCCCGCTCCTGTCACCGAAATGTCGCCGCTACCACCGCCCAAGAGATCGATTTCCAAGCCGGCATCCTGGCCCGTGACTGTGTCGGCGACCGCAACGCTGACTGAGCCATAGGCGAGCACACCTATGCCGGCGTCGGCCGTACCCCTAATGGTGCCGCTAGTCCGAATGACCGTCGCACCCGTCCCCTCATTGAACGCCGTGATTCCGTTGTCGCCGGAGATCGTCCCGGCTGTCACGTCGATCACTCCGTCGCCGCCGGCAGCGTAGGCTGAAATTCCTGCCTCGCCCTCCGTGGTGACAGAGCCGGCGTCGACGGTGACATTTCCGCCCTGTTCGGCAGCGGCATGAATGCCGAATTCGGTGCCGGCCGTCACAGCGCCTACCGTGGTCACATTGACGGAGCCCGCGCCCTGAGCCACGGCGAAGATGCCCCCGGCGGCGCTCACCGACGCGTTGGCGGTAACGTCGATGTTGCCGGAAGACCCGACTGCGGTGGAAACGTCGATCCCGTAGTTCGAGGCGCGGACGTCGCCATTGGTGGTCACCTCGATATCAGCCGTTGTTGAGTTCGACTGAACGTAGATGCCGCTATAGCCGGCGGTTTCGGCGGTCACGGAGCCCGTGGTGATGCGGATATCCCCGCCGATGGCTGTGTCGTTGACCACCAGCCCGTAGCCGTTCGTGGCCGTGATCGGACCCGTGCTCACGAAGTCGACCGCACCGGCGCCCTGGTTGTAGATATCAACGGCGTTCCCGGCGAGCGCGGTGAACCCGGCGCCCGACACGGAAATATCGCCCGTTCCTCCGAATTCCCGGTTGACTGTCAGGCCGGAGTTGACGCCGGTCACGACGGCGTCGGTGTTGACCGAAATCGCGTCTAAACCCGACACCTGAACGCCATCCTCGCCATACCCGGTCACAGGGCCGCCCGCAGTAACCGACACATCTCCCGAGCCGTTGTTGATCGCCACTATTCCATTTTCACCCGAGGCGCTTCCCGCAACGATGAGCACATCGCCTGCTCCAGCGAGGTTCTGCTGCTTTGCATAGATCCCGTCATATCCGTTTCCGCCGCTGGCATCGCCCGCGATGATGGTGATCGCACCGCCATTGCTGTTCGCGAAAATCCCGTTATCGATGCTCGCAGTGACAGGGCCGGCCGCAGTAACAGAGATCGAACCGGCGCCATTGGTGGTCGCGTAGATTCCACCAGTCCCCGTCACCGATCCCCCGGTTCTCAGGTTGATGTCCCCCGCCCCGTCCCCGATGCGGGCGAAAACGCCAATTCGGCCGGCGCTTACGTCGCCCGCGACAACGACCTCGATGTCAGCGGTCAGAGACGTGGAGTAAACATCGATGCCGTCATAGCCCGCACTCAATGCGGCGACGTCGCCCGTGATGATGCTGATGTCCCCCCCGATCGCCGTGTCGCGAACATTGATCCCGTCGCCATCGATCGCCGTGATCGGACCCGTCGCCTCGAAATCTACAGCGCCCGCACCATTGTTGACGATCTGGACCGCGTTCCCGGACAGGCTCGTGAACCCGGTGCCCGTGACCCGGATATCGCTCGCCCCCTGCACCAGAATGCCTTGCTGGCCGCCGGTGACGGAGCCGCCGATGTTCACGTCGATAGCGCCGGCGCTAGCGAGGTCCAGGCCCGAGCCGATGCTCCCGGTTACATCGCCAGTCGTTGTCACGGAGAGAACGCCGAGCCCGCTGTTCGAGGCTGTGATTCCGGTCCTGCCGAGCACGCTGTCGGCAATGATGCTGACACCGTTGGTCGACGCTGGGGCGCTCAGCAGCTGCGCGAGAATCCCGGCGCCCGTCTGGCCACTGACGTCGCCCGCCGCGATGGAGATCCCGCCACCGCGGCTTTCTGCGAAGATACCGGAGCCAATCATCCCGGTGACCGGAGCACCCGCGGTGATCGAGACGTTGCCAGCTCCATTGTTGACGGCCAGGATTCCGGTCGAGCCGCGAACCGCTGCGGTCAGACTGATTTCGATGTTGTCATCCGCACCGTTCTGGGTTGCGTCGAGGCCGTTGCCGGTTCCGTAGTTAGTGACGGCCCCGCCCGTATAGGTCAGCACGCCGCCGTTTGCGGTCATTGACAGGGCCGCCGTGCCACCTTCGGTCGGCGTGTTGCCCGCGTCGACGGTAATCATGCCATTGTTGACGACGGAGACGCCGCCGTCGCCCAAGTTGGTGAAGGCCAAGCCGTGGCCGCCGGCTACGGCCCCGTTCGAAACCGTGCCGCTCAGGGGCGGTCCCGAGAGGAACTGATAGGCGCGGGCACTCGGGGAACCGACGGGATAGCTCGTATTGATGGTGCTCGTCGTTCCGCACTGAACCGCGTTGGCCACGAGCAAACAGTCCGCCAGCGCTTGGCCCGGCGCCATCAGGCCCCCACCGGCGACTGCCGCCAGACCGATCGCCGACATCAGGACAACACGGCTCGCCTGCTGACTCAGGTCACGGCGCGTGGCCGCTTTAGCGGAATAAACGGAAATCGAAGGCAAATTTCTAGCCTGATACGCGATGGCCACCATAACCAGTTCCCTTAATTCGGATGCGTGCGGGCTTCTCCCGACACAGTTCTGAGTAATAAATATGAGAGCAGCCCTTAACCTCAACAACCTAACGCATCGCGAGGTTATATAAGCTCACATTAAACTGCATTCGCAGATTATCCGCGCTTGTTGATTCCGCTGCGCGGCTTTTTTATATTGCCGCTTCTGTTTCTCGCTAGGCAGCAGACTTAAATTTCATGGCTGACTAAACGCAGACACAGCAGATGCCAGGCCGTCGCCACAGACTGATGCGCCGCCGACCGGGTTGGGCCCCGGCCGGCGGCTAAGTGCAGCGATGAACCACTCGTCGAGCGGACAGCGACGGAGCCGGTGTCAACGGGGGAGCGACACCGCGGCTCGGGCAGCATCTGCCTGCACATGGGTTTGCGCCGCCTGGATTTGTTCCGAAGCCCGGCGCATCGCGTCTGCAACGCAAGTTCTTTGATTCACGACGCTCTCGGATCGATGCTCCGACCGCCGGCACACGCTGCGAGCTGCGCTGAGAAGACGCGCATTAAGCACAGCGACATCTTGGGGGGATGTGAGGTCCAACCGTTCAATAGCGACCCGTACTTCACGCGGCTCATTGTCCGCGGCGGAGGCCGTGCCGGCGACTGACACGGCCGCGCAGAGGGCGGTGAGCGTGCTTAACGAAATCGATCGAAGGGGAGACATTTGAAATCCATTGAGGCCAGACCGCGGCCCGAATCTCGCGAACCTGGCGGCGGCTGGGTACCGGCGCGGTCGTTGGCGACACGAAGCTGAGATCGTTACGGGCGAGCATTCTGTTGGCTTAAGGTTGTCTTTCGCCCCATCGGGAACGTCCCCAGTCGCAAAGCCGTGCGGTTCGTCGTCTCAGATACGCCGTTCAGCACGCAGCCTCTTCGCGCTGGACCCCTTCCCTAGAGCTCCCTCTACAAAGGGGCCGGCACGGACACGCCGGCCCCTCCGCTTCTTGTTAGGAGAAGAGATAGTCGTCCGACGAGAGCAGGTTGGTCGAACCGCCGGCCATCTGGACGAGGATCAACTGCTCCTGGCCCGGATGTTCAGGGTCGACCAGGCGATAGTACTGCTGGCCCTGGTTTGAGCCGTAATGGTCGAACATCAGCGTCGCGCTGCTGCTGAAACCGCCGGAGAAGTGCAGACTGTCCTGCTCACCGATGCCTGACGTTCCGGCGCCGTGGAAACCGATGACAGTGTCAGGTCGCTGATCTGGGATGGAAAGGGAGTTCAGGTCGAAGACGAAGACGTCGTTGCCCGAGCCGCCGTCGAGACGGTCCATCCCGGCTTCACCGAACAGGAAGTCGTCCCCGCCCCCCCCAGAAAGCACATCGTCGCCTCCGCCCCCGAAAATGGTATCCGCGCCGTCGCCCCCTTCGAGGCGGTCGTTCCCGTTCCCGACCGCTTCTCCATCGCCGACCAGGGTATCGTCCCCCCGACCGCCGAAAACCTGGTCGTCCCCTCCATGGCCAATGAGGAAATTGTCGCCATCGGTGCCGGCGATGTAGTTGTTGAGATTATTGCCTTCTCCGCGCAGGTCCGCGGCGCCGTCAAGCCGCAGCACCTCCAGGTTCGCACCGAGAACATAGTCGCCGACCGAAAACACTGTGTCGACACCCTCTCCGCCGAGCTCAACGATCACATCAGCGGTGTCGACGAAATACTGATCATCACCTGTGCCGCCATGCAGGACGTCGTTTCCATCGCGACCGACGAGGCGATCGTTGCCGGCGCCGCCGTACTGGATGTCGTCGCCGCCATAACCTCCCAGGGTGTCATTTCCATCGAGGCCATAAAGTACGTTGGCGCCGCTGTTGCCGAGCACCGCATTATCCAACGCATTGCCGCTTCCGTCGATGTCGGCGGAACCCTCGAGCATGAGCTCTTCAAAGTGATCCCCCAATGTCCAGGAGACCGTCGAGCGGACGTTGTCAAAACTACCCTCGCCCGCGGCTTCGATCACCTGATCCTCGGTCGAGTGGACGTAGTAGATGTCGTCGCCCACGCCCCCGACCATGATGTCGGGGCCGTCGCCGCCATGCATTAGATCGTCGCCATCACCACCCTCCAGCCGGTCGTTGCCAGCCTGACCGAACAGTTTGTCGTCTCCCGCGCCACCGCGGATGATGTCGTTTCCGTTGCCGCCGATGCCTTCGTCTGCGCCTTCGCCTAACAGCAGCTCATCGTCGAACCGGCTGCCCGTGATGGAGTCCGCGCCGCCCCGCGCGTGAACGATGACCGCTTCGCCTTGCCTTGCGTAAGTTGCGCGGTTGGCGTTGTCGTCCAGCGTGATCAGCCGGCCGGACCTTGGATTCACGGTCAGGGTGACCGTGACCGGTGTCGAAGTTGAGCCGTCGCGCAGCGAATAGGTGAAGCTGTCGGAGCCGACATAGTTTGCGTCAGGAACATAGTTGAACGACCCGTCCGCGTTCAGAACGAATTGGCCATGCTGCGGGCCCGTTAGCAATGCGACCGACAGAGGATCGCCGTCGGGGTCGCTGTCATTCGCCAGGACGCCGTGTGCGGCGTCCACCGTGAGGCTGCGGTTCTGCTCCATAGCGTAGGTGTCAGAGGCGCCGACCGGCGCCTCATTGACGGCGTTCACGGTGAGCATGACGGTGGCATATCCTGTGTCGCTGCCGTCGTTGGCGAAATAAGTGAAGCTGTCCGTCCCCGTGAAGCCCGGGTTCGGCGTATAGGCGAACGAGCCGTCCGCATTGAGGGTCACAACCCCCGACGATGGCTGCGTGCGGATCTGAGCCGTCATCGCCGAACCGTCCGGATCGGTGTCGTTCGCCAGAACGCCGTTCGCGGCGTCGATGAACAAGCGACCGCCCTCGTCCACCTCGTAGGCGTCGTCCGCCGGTGAGGGAGCGCCGTTGACGTTGTCGACCGTGAGCGTAACCGTCGCGATGTCAGTGTCGTCACCGTCACTGGTGCGATAGCTGAAGTTGTCGGACCCATGGAAACCCGGGTTCGGGATGTAGGTAAACGAACCGTCGGCATTCAACGTCAGGGTTCCGTTGGCCGGACCGGTGGTCACTTCGACGGTCAGGACGTCGCCGTCGGCGTCGGCGTCGTTGGCGAGCACACCGTTCGCACGCTCCACAGTCAGGATGCCGTCCTTGTCCAGACGATAGGCGTCGTCCGCGGCCACGGGCGCCGCATTGTTGTTCACGACCGTCAGGGTCACGAAGTTCGGCGTCTCGGCGTCTCCGTCGCTAGCCGCGTAGGCAAAGCTGTCCGTCCCGTAGAAGCCGGGGTTGGGCACATAGACGAAGGACCCGTCCGCATTGAAGGTCAGCGTACCATTTTGCGGTTCGGACAGGGTTCGCGCCGTCAGAACTCCGCCGCTCGAACTATCCGGATCAGAGTCATTGGCCAGAACGCCATGGCGAGGCGAAACGACCAGCTCTCCGTTGCGATCGACCGTGTAGCGGTCCGCGCCGGCTACTGGGGCGACGTTCGGATTGACGAAAAGGTTTACCGCCGCGACGTCGCCCAGAGCGCCGTCGCTGGCGCGGTAGCTAAAGCTGTCCGGTCCGGCGTAGCCTGTGGCCGGAACATAGGTGAAGGAGCCGTCAGAGTTGATCGTGACCGTACCATGCAACGGTCCACTCACTAGCGTCGCCGTCAGATTGGCTCCTTCGGGATCGGTGTCATTGGCCAGCAGGCCGGAGGCCGCACTAACGACGAGCGGGGTGTTGCGTGAAACCGAGTAGACGTCATCGGTCGCATCCGGAGCGGTATTGGGAATCGTGATCTCGAAATGAGAGCCGTCCAGCCCTTGTGAGAAATCATAGCCGTTGTCGTAGGGGTCGAGGTCATGCAGTCCAAAGCTCACGCCGTTTCTGGCGACGAGCGACCCGAAGATCTCGAAGAGAACGGCGGGGTCGGTCACGTGGAACCAGCCGGTGCTCAGCAACGCGTTTTGGAAGCCGACCGCGGCACCCATCAGTTCGCCCGACTCTGAAGTCGATTCCGTCGCCGGCAACGACAGATTGCCGATCTGGATTCCGTTTATCGTCAGGAAGTTCTCGTTGTGATCAATGTCGCCGACCGAGGCGTCCGCGTCGAAGATCGACATCCGGACGGCCATCTGGCTCAGCCCGCCGCCAAGCTGCGCCAGTACTTGCGGACTGAGCCCGCCCAAGACTCCAATCGTCCCTGGGTTTCCACCCGGCGTGTCAGGCGAGAAGGTCCCAGCGAACAGCTGGTCTGCCGAGAGCTGAACCAGCACCCTCACTCCGTTCAGGCCGATGAGGTCGAGGACGATGCCGCCGACCGGGGTGACGCCAGCGGGAAGCGCTCCGCCCGTCGTGGGCGAAGTCATGGTGAGCGTGGTCAAGTGGGATAGCCTCTTAAAATGGGATGCGACAGCGGCGGCGCGGTGGCCACTCCGGCAAGGATGGCGAGAGCACGCGCTTCTCGTCGCCACCGGATAGCGCTTGATCGCATCGCGCCTCTGTTCGCCGCATGACGCCAGCGACGGCTCGCGGCCTTTGGTAGCTGATTAGCCTTCAGCTCAACCTGCCAGGCGCCGTCGCTTGCGAATTCCTCTGATGCATTCAGCCTCGTGCGGCAGAGCGGTTACTGCCCCCGAACGGGTGTCCTCCGCCGTTTGGCCACCTGACTCCCTGCTGAGCCTGTTCGATCGCCTTCTATCCGGCCCCGATATGTATCGGCCGTACAGCCATGACTGCATCGCCCCGACAAATAGCCTGACCGCTGCTGCGCTGATCGCTCTTGCGGCGATTTCACTCGCGTTCTGGCTGGAGGTGCGTGCGTCCCTCCGGAGCGTCCGCCTCCAGGCCGAGACTCTTCCATCCGGTGACGTTGGCGGAAACGGTCAGAGCAGCACTCACTCGGGGCCAGGGGGCATTCACAACCGCGGAAATAGCACCATGCCAGACACGAACGTACTGGAGCCAAAGCTTGGTTTCATCGTCGTGGTGTCTGTCTTCATCATCGCTCTGATATGCGCCGGTCTGCTGCGTGTTCATGAGGGGTAGTCGGCAAAGGCGAGCGCACAGCGCCACAGAGACGGCAGGCTCGGCAGGACTGATACGGCGGCATGGCCAGCGCACAGCAGCCGGGACCGATGGCGAACCAAACAAGACAGAGCATGCAAGACATTGTCCTGCCGCAAGTTGGCGCTGGTCCCATGGCGACCTTGAGGACAGGCGACTGCCTTCGCCCGCTGCGTCGCTCTCAAAAGCACGACTGGCGTCCTGATCTACCCTGCCCGGGGCCTGTGTCGCCTACCCAGTTCATGGGGCAGAGGATCGGCGAAACCGAGCGGTAGGTTCCGCTGAGGCGGCCCATAGCGAGCGGTGAAACGGGCACGAGCCGAGCCGCGCCGACAACGGCCGTGCCTACCCTCACGCCACACCGCTGCCGGCACAACAAAACCGCCGCCGGCGCAAAGCCGGCGGCGGTTCACTGTTCAACTCGCCGGGCGTCAGAAGTTGGCAGTGATGCCGAAGAAGACGTAGCGCCCCATCGCGTCGTAGGTCTGGGGGAAGGTGTTGCCGTTGCCGGTGTTACCAACACTGTAGGAAAGCGGCGGATCGTTATCGAGAATATTATTCACCCCCGCCCGAACCGTCACTGTCTCTCGAACCTGCCACGTCGCCGCGAGGTCGAGGTAGTTTTCAGCGTCGAAGTAGCGGTCGATGCGGGCGCCGCCATTATCCAGAGTGCCGTCAGCCTCCAGCACTGCGAGCTCGACTTCGCCGTAGTGGCGCCAGGTCCCAGACAAGTCCATGTCCCAAGGCGTTGACCAAGTCAGACGGGCTCGGTGCCGCCATTCCGAATTGGGCGTGCCGCACTGGTTGCCGTAGTAACCGACACAGTCGTACGCTGAGTTGGGTGCGATGCCGCCGTTGTCCGTCACCAGTTCCGACAGGTAAGTGCCGACGAAGTTCAGCGCCGCGCTTCCGTGTGCTCCCAGACCGATGTCTGCAAGGTCGAAGCGGTAGCTGGCGTTAACGTCGATCCCCGCCGTCCCAAAGCTGCCGATGTTCGTATTCGGATCGTCGACCACACCATCGCCATTCCAAAGGGAACCATTCGAAGTGTTCCGCTCGATGCGCGAGCAGGCCGTCGCAATTCCTTGGAGATAGCAATCGTCGAGCGTGTTCTGTGGGTTGAAGGCCTGGATCGCGTTCTCGACGACGATGTCGAAATAGTCGAGCGAGAGATCGAAACCGCTCAGGAATGAAGGCGACCAGACGACACCGTACGTGATTGTCTCACTTTCTTCCGGAACCAGATCCGTCGTACCCGCCCCTCGGCGGTTGTATTGGCCCGCTCCGCTGTGCAGCCCACCGCCTTGGGATTGGGCTGTGGTGACCTGCCAAGGATTGTTCCCGATGCAGGAGGCCACGACGGTTCCCGTCGTCGCATCGCACGGGTCCCGGTCGGCGCTGAAGAGCCCAAAACCAGGCGCTGTGAACAGCTCCAGTGCGTTGGGTGCCCGCACGGCCCGCGAATAGCTGGCCCGGAAGCGGATATCCTCGACCGGAGCGTAGTCGGCGCCGAGCTTGTAGGTGTTGGTCCCGAAGTCTTCGTACTCAGACCGCCGATAGGCGCCATCAATGGAAGCCGAATAGGCCCAAGGCTGGTCGTCCGCGATCGGGATCTGAAACTCCCCGAAGACTTCCGCCACGTCGGTTTCGCCCTCCAGTCCGATGGTCGGCCCGCCTTGGCCTGCACCGTCTCCAGATTGGAACGCAGCGTCTGTTACAGTAGACAGGGAGTCTCTGCGGTACTCGGCTCCAAACGCTACCTGTACCGAGCGGGACGCCGCCGGCATCGACCAGCCAGTGTCGCCCGTGACTGCGGCGGTCACAACCTGCTGGGTCGTTTCCCCCGTCTGGATGAGGGGAATCTGTAGGTAATCGAGCGCCGCCTGGGTCACACCATTCGCGGTGAATACATCGTACGGCACACAGCTCGGATCAGTACCGTTGACGACTGAACGGCAAGTCGGCGTACCGCCGACGTTCACAACGTCGAGCGCTCTGCCGAGGCGCGTGACCGAAAAATCGTTAGAAAACACGCGGCTCAGGATGACTCGCGAATACTGCGCGGCGACATCGTATTTCCAACCTGGAGCGATTTCGCCACGGACGCCGACGACCCCGCGATACGAGGTGTAGTTCAGGTTGTCCTGCCGGCCTCCGCCCTCGACGTTGCGCCGCCCGATATTGAGCGGAACGAAATTGGGGTCCGCCAGATAGGGTTGACCGGTGTCCGGATTGATAGTGGTCGAGGCGGCCAGCGCCGCAGCGCCGCATCCGATCGCGGCCGCTTGAGCTGGGGAAAGCAGCGGGTTGTCACAGTTGATCGTCGGCGTGTTGAAGAAGTTACCTGACGGCGCGATCTGCGCGACCGAACTATAGTCCGAGAACATCAGCTGCGCGAACACCTCCGCACGATCATTGATCTCGTATCTGCCGAACGCACCGAACGTATAACGCTCATCAGGCCGTTGATAATAGTTTAGCGGTCCGAAGTTGTAGTTGTTAATGCTAGAGTTGAAATTGGTGAACGACCGTCCCTGCCCCAACGTGAAGTTAAAGGACGGCAGCGGATTCGTATCGGGAACGTCATCGGCGGTGCCGGGAATCTCATCCGGTCCGTCGTTGCCGTTATTGTTTCCACCAAAATCTGTGAAACGCCCAGGGAAGGAGGTTCCGGAGCCGCCGCAAGAAAATGTCTCGGGCGTGGCGTCGGCCGGCTCATCGATCGTACAGGCCGAGTAGTCCCGGTCCCGTTGCAGAACCGGATTGTTGTTCCGGTATCCGGCGTAAGCGGTCAGGTCGCCTTTGCCGTCAGGCAGGGCAACGCCCATGATCAGGTTGATGGACCGGCTTTCACCATCCGAGACGTCGTCCGCGGGAAGAACAAACTGGCTCGGATTTGTCGTCCCTCGACGTTCAATCTCGGCGCGCAGGTTACCAGGCCCGTCATAGTTATTGTCGTGCTGGTAGAAGCCATACTGGGCATCCAGCTGCAGGCCTTCGAAGTTCTTCTTCATGATGAAGTTCACGACCCCCGCGAGGGCGTCCGAACCGTAGACCGCGGAGGCGCCGCCGGTCAGGACCTCGACGCGCTCGACCAATTGCTCCGGAATCTGGTTCAGATCCGCAGCGTCATCGAGCGGAGAGCCGTAGCCCATCCGACGCCCGTCAATCAGAACCAGCGTACGTGACGAACCAAGGTTGCGAAGAGCGACCGTCGCCGTACCTGAAGCGCCGTTTGAAACGGTCGAGTTCTGTGCGGCAAACGCCTGCGGCAGTTGGTTGACCAGGTCTTCAACTCTGGTCACGCCTGCGACATCGATGTCTTCACCGGTGACCTGTGTGACCGGGCTCGTCGTGACCAGATTACGCTGCGGTATGCGGGAGCCGGTGACGATGACTTCGTCCAGCTGCGCGTCCTGCGAAGGAGGGGCGGTCTGCGCCACCGCTGGCGCTGCGAACGCAAGCACAGCGGCGCCGCCGAGCATCGTGGTGGAGAACAGCAGCTTTCGAATGGACGTGGTTCGCATGGATACCCCCGGCGTTAACTGATTGGTCCTCCCATCCTCGGTCCTCACCCTGCGTTCGAGCGCGCCATTTCACGCATTCACCACAAATCTCTGACGTTCGTCGCGGCTGTGCTGTTCTACGGCGCAGCACGAACCACAGGGTGTCCAGCAAATCACTTTCGCGCTCATCTCCTGGAAAGACCCGGTCGACGATGCTTCTTTGGCGAACTGGCGCGCGACCGACACACCGAAGCGACCCGCCCAATCGCGATCGAGATGCGACGAACAGGCGAGCAGTTCGCGAAACCGCCTCCTGACTGCGACCGGTTTCTTGCCGCACGGCTAGCTTGCTTACCAACGCAACTCAGTCCGTGATCAGCTCGGACCCAAGGGTCAATGCCGATGTACAGCAGCCTTCTCCAAGTCCCCACGTTGGATGAGCGGTCGATTTCGATCGGACTCTCTTCGCTCAGATCCAACAGCAATGACGCAGCGCTTCGGCTGGCTCTGGAGGGCCGAGGCGCGGTCGTCAACGATTGGCATCCAACGGGCGGAGCAGTGGATGATACCCGATCACCAGAGCCCGATGTTCTGATCCTGACGGCCAAGGTTCTGGATTCCGGTCTTTCGCTGCTCATCCAGAAGATCGGCCGACAGGCGTCGCCCTACTTGATCGTACTGCTGGAAGAGGGAGACGTGGTGGACCGTATCGTCGCCCTTGAGTTGGGCGCCGATGACTTCCTCCAGCATCCCGTCGATCCTCGAGAGGTCTTGGCGCGGGCAAAGCGGTTACTACGTCGCGGCGCTCAACGGTCGACGGGCTTACTGGCCAATGACAACGGCAGCGAGGCCGGCGAACCTTGGGTCCTGAATGTCGTCAGCCGTCTACTAAGGTCGCCCGCGGGCGCGGTTTGCGGACTATCCCGCGGCGACATTCAGTTGATCGACAGTTTGACCAATCCGGCTGGCGTCCTCGCTATGAACATGGACAGCACAGAGGCGAACAATCTGCGGGTCTCGGTGAGTCGTCTGCGCCGAAAGTTCCGCAGGAACAGCGGCCAAGATCTCCCCATCCGCAACATTTGGGGTCAAGGCTACACTTTCAACGCCCAGCTGAAACGTATTGGGTCGTCGGCCGCACATGCTTCAGGGACGGCCGCGGCGATACGCGCCTAGTCGTTTGCCGCTGAGACTTCAACCTCGAACGGCATGACGATTTCAGAGCGCCAGCCCCCTCCTGACGGGCCTGCGGTCAGGGATGCATCGTCACCATAATGCGTTTGCAGACGTGATCGAACATTGCCGAGCCCAATTCCAAATCCTTCGGGGATGCGATCGCTCGCCGACATGCCGTCGTCCTGAACCCAGAGTGACAAACGATCTCCCATGCGACGGGCCCCGATCTCGATCGTCGCGCCCTCTATCGACAGGGCAAGGCCATGCTTGACTGCGTTTTCGACCAAAGGCTGGAGAATGATGCTGGGGACGAGGGCCGCTCGCGCGTCGGGATCGACCGAGAACACAATGCGCAGCCGATCCGCAAAACGAATGGCCTCGATGTCGAGATAGAGCTTCTGCATTCCGAATTCGCGATCGAGAGTAACCAGACTCGCTGACGACGATGCCAGCGCGTTGCGCAGGTAGTCAGAAAGGAGCTCAAGCGCACGCCGGGCCGACACCTGGTCGCCCTTGCCCATCAGAGCGAGAATTGCGTTGAGGCTGTTGAAAACCAGATGCGGGTGAATCTGATAGCGGAGCGCGTGAAGCCGGGCTTGCTGCACTTGGTACTCGCTCTCGGCTAGCGCACGTTCGCGCGTCCGCATCTCGGCGGATCCCACAAGCGTGGCGACCAGACATGCCCAGGTAAGAAACACCCAAAGGTAAGACAGCGGCTGCGGAGCCAGCCGGATCCATTCAAACGTTAGCGGAAACAGCGGTTCAGCAACCGGCGTGTACATATAATAGATCGCCCACGCCAAAACGGTGTTGAGCGCCGAGGCCAGCAGGATCAGCGGCGAAGAAACCCGGATGAACCGCCATCCGCTGAATGGGCCGCGGGATCTGAGAATTCCCCATATGCCGGCGGTAAGGCCGAAGGCCACAGTGTTGTAGAGGACCTTTTCGAGTATCTCCTTCGGTCCACCGAGCGTTTCGTTGGAGAGTGAACGCAGGAACCACTGCAGCAATTCTGCGGCCCAGACGCCGGCGGCGAAGAGTATGACATCGCGATCGAGGGTTCGGGGATCGTTCGCGGGGTCTTCAACGGCGTCGCTGTCGAACATGCTCGGCATCATTCCGGCCTTTCCAGGCAATGAATACTGCTAACTCCGGGTCCACAGCCCAATGCAGGCTGGACGTGCTGGGGTTAACACCCTCCCCTGCTCGCCCAAGTTTGCTGCGGCGCCGTTGCACGTGGCATTTGGCGGGGACGTCGTTCCTTGACAGTCAAGTGAACGGCATCAAATCGCCCTTCAAGCGTCTTCACGTCCTCAGCAATACTCCGCGTGCACTGTCTCAACTCTGAATGGTCGAACGCTTCGAACTCCACGGATATCGTAGCTCGGTACTTCATTTGGGCGCCTTGTCTGGAGCCCTGCACCGGCGGCGCGGGCCTGATAAAAAGCACCGGTGAGGGCGGTTCCGTATGAAACCGCCCTCCCGCACGCCACCCGCTCTCTTAGTTGGGCCGATAGTTCAGTCCGATGAAGAAGCGTCGGCCATAGGGGTCGAAGTTGCTGTACAGCGCACCGGCCAGATATCGGCTTTGTTCAGCATCGAAGGCGTTGACGACCCCAACCCGCACCGACACGTCGTCTCGCGCCTGCCACTTCACAGTGAAATCGTGACGCGTGAAGTTGCCAGTGTTTAACGAATCAGCCGGCCTTGCGTCCACGTCGTTGATGAAATCACGCGGACTGACGATGTCTTGGGCGCTCTGCCAGTCAGCGGTCCAGTTGAGGTTCAGCGTGTCCGTGGGGGTCCAGGTAAGCGAAGAACTAAAGCGAACCCTCGGCAGGCCGCCACCGATTACGGCGGTACTCGCGAACTCAGTGCCGTCTGTGGGATCCGCCGAGTTGGTGAAGAACTCCTGCTCAAGCAGCCACAGGCCGCCGATGGAATAGTTCAGGCGACCCCAATCATGGCCTGTGGTCTCCTCCAGATCGAGGGAATATCGAGCAGTAAAGTCGAGCCCGCGGGTCGTGAACGCTGCGAAGTTGACGGAGCCTTGAATGAAGCCGCCGAATGGGTCACCGGCGGGCGCGCCGATATAGAACTCTCGGCCCGGTGTCGGATCACGGCGGAAGATTGTCGCGCAAGCTGCGGAGTTCAGCGAGGACCCGTCCACGCAGTTGTTTGCTGCCTGCTGTGCAGTGATCGAGGCGATCGCATCGGTGATCTCGATCTCATAATAGTCGAGCACAAGCGTGAGGTTGGGGATGAAACGCGGCTCCAGCACGGTCGAGAAAGTGAACGAGTCCGACTGCTCCGGCTTGAGGAACGGATTGCCCCCGGCGACACCGCCGACACCAGATCCATAGTTGGGGTTGAAGTCATCGGTGTTCGTGGCCGTTGCTCCCGCGAAGTCGAAGCTTCGTCCTTGCGCCGCCGCCAAGGCGGTACAGTTCGCAATCCGATTCGAGCGCTTCTCAGCCGTATAGTTGGCCGAGAAGGGCGCGTTGATATTGGTCGTAGCGCAGGGGTCGACGGGCATGTTGAAGAAGGTCTGCGTAAGCGGCGCGAAGTTTTCTGACAGGTCAGGAACGCGGATTGAGCTGTTGAAGCTGGTCTTGAAAGCGATGTCTGCAATCGGACGATAGACCAGGTTGACGCCATAAACTTCCGTCTTGCCGACTGTCGTGTAGTCAGCGAAGCGATACGAGCCGCTCAGTTCGGCGTAATCCCCAAGCCAGCTGTCGCGGAACAGCGGCAATGACAGCTCACCGAAAATCTCGTCCGATTGGTACTCAGCACCCGCGAAGTCGGCGCCAGTATTGAGCAGGAGCCAGCGGTCGCCAGTCGTGGCGCTGCGTCCAATACCTTGTGCGTACTCCCGGCGATGTTCCGCCCCGAGGGCGATCCCGATCTCACCGGCGCCCCAGAAGTCCCACAACTGTCCGGACACAGCACCTAGGAGCTGCTCCTGCTCGTTCGTGTGAGAGACTGTAATCGCTGCGTCGATGTAGTCCAGGGCCGCCTGGCTTTGGTTGCCTGCACCGAAGATGTTGAGCGGAGTGCACTGGCTGAGGGCGCGTTGCCCCTCGACGGTGTCACGAAGGTCGTCCCCAACTGTGCCTGCGCGCCCGATCCGGAAGTCGTCCCGGAGACCTCCCGTACCGTCTGCGGCCGTACGGCCGGGATTGCTCGCCGCAATCAAGCGCGATCGGCACACGATCGCACCGGGCGTTCCCAGAACACCGGCGTTGTCGCGCACCGCATCCGCTGCCAACGCCCACCGCTGCGAATCCACGCCACGCTCGACGTTCACGTTACGGGCCTCGCCATAGACGTAGGACAGATCCCAGTTGACGTTGTCGACGAAGCCCAATCGGCTCATCGATCCCTCCAGCGCGATCACAAATCGCTCAATCTCACGCTGATTGGTCTGGGTGCGGTCCGGACCAAACGCGGCGTGCCGCGCCCACTGCCGGGACACCGGAGTTTGCGGTGTTCCGGGCGTCGTCGCCGTGGGGTTGTTGTAGTTCGTAACCATGTTGGCGTTGATCGCAGCCAGAACGTTCGCCGGCAGGAACGCGTTGTCCAGCCGGAGATCGAACTGCGTCTGCGAACGCAGCTGGTTAACTTCACCCGCTCCTCGCGAATCGTTGTTCAGAAACGCGTCAAAGAAGGTCGGCTGCGAGGCGAGGAAATTGTCCTCCGTGATCGTCTTGTATTCCGCCGTCAGCTTAACGGTGTCGGAGACCGCGAAATTTGCGCCAACCTGAAAGCGCTGGGACTCAGTGGCCGGTGTCCGCGACAAGCCCGCAAACTGATGCACAGGGATGCCGTCGCCGCCGATGTTATGGCCGCGATTGGCGCCGACATTGCCGATACGTTCCCCGAAGTTGGCCAAGCGTGCCGTGGGGCCGTCGTAAACGAAGGTTCGCGTGGGGTCGACACTATAGCAGTTAGCGCTGGTGACAGTGGTGCAGTTGGTCAAAGGCACGTCGGGATCGTTGAGTGCACTGGGACGCTGGGCGTTCGCGAGCGTGGTCTGACCCCAGGGCATCCGGTCGAGTCGTCGGACATGACTGAAGGGGACAACATCGATCTCGCCGTCGTTCCTCGCTGACGTCGGATCAGCGTCGACCGCCGTTCCGGCGGCGCCGAAGACACGCCCCTCCATGAGCCAGTCTATGTCTGCGACGTTCACACCGTCTGTCCGGTCATACTCACCGTGGGCATAGATGTTCAGGCGGTCATCCAGCAGGTTGACGCCACCGAGGACCGAAACCCGTCGGTTTGCTTGGCCGTCCTGGTTGACCATCCCCCAGTTGGCATCGACCTCCAGGCCATCGAAATCCTTGCGCAGCAGGAAGTTCAGCACGCCGGACACCGCATCCGCCCCATAGACCGACGAGGCACCTCCGGTGATGATCTCGATGTTCTCGATCAGCAGCCGCGGAATTGCATCGATGTCGACAGCGAGACTGCCTTGCGCCGCTCCGACGTGACGGCGACCATCGACAAGGGTCAGAGTCCGATTGGACCCTAGAGCCCGCAGGTTGGGCAGCGACAATCCGCCCGTGTTGAGGTTGCCGGTCGTATCGGAAGGGATCGTCGAGTTCGAGAGCACCGGCAAGGTCGCGAGATAGTTGATCACCGAGGTCTGGCCAGTGGTCAGGAGCTGTTCGCGATTGACCTGGATCAAGGGAGTCGGTGCATTTGTCGGGTCGCGGCGAATACGCGAGCCAGTCACAATGACCTCTTCGATCTGTGCGGCCTCCTGGTCGAGCGGCGCTTGCGGCGCAGTGCCGGCCACTGCGGCAGTCTGTGCGGAAGCAGCGCCCGCAATGGCAAGAACCGATCCGCTGATAATCGTGCCGACCAGAAGCCGCTGCCTGATGGACTGACGCATATTCATAGAAACCCCTCCTAGAGCCGTCACCTCCCGCCGAAGGCCGGGGGTGGAAAACTGGTTGAGACAATCGGCTACTGATAAACAGCACAGCATGCCGTCGACCGCTTGAGACTATGTTCTGCCACAAACGCGCAATCGAAATATTCACGTGAATAACATGCGACGCTGCGTGTGGCCTTTTGAGCTCACGATATGTAAATACAAACCTGAATGCTTACGCACTAGTGCGGGCTGCCACGAGCAGGCAAACAGAGCAGCGACGCCGCATCTTGTAGAAGCATGGTTCATTGCGACAACGGTTCGTCGCTGCCGGATGCCGGCTTGGCTATTCGGCTGGGCTTTTCGTCGCGGCGAATAGCGACTTCGGCGCTAACGCCAGCGCTTGGCGTTGACTGCCTTAAGCGTGCTTTCGGCGTAGCTGGGCCCAACAGCCACCAAGCGGCCAGTGTCCAGGGTCAGCTCCATTCGCCCCCCCGCCTTTCGGCGAATGCCGCGCACCCGAGTGATGTTCACTAAGAAAGAGCGATGGCTGCGAACAAAAACAACAGGGTTGAGCCGGTGACATAGTGAACTGACTGTGTCCCGGATGAGATGCATCTCATCGCCAATGTGAAGATTGACGTAGTCACCTTGAGCCTCGATCAGATCGATGCTGCTAACAGGCAACCGCTCGAGACCTTCTTTCCTCCGAATCCAGAGCTCCTGCTCGTAGGCCTGTCCGTCATTGCCGGCCTCAGCTTGTAGCGAAGCGATCAAGGCTTGTAGTTCCGAAAACCGTTGGTTGGCTGTCCGCGCCGCAAGCCGTTCCTCCGCGTTGCGCACTGCGTCGCGAAGGCGGTCGAACGCGATCGGCTTGGTAAGATAATCGACGGCGTTCACCTCAAACGCCTTCACTGCATAGTGAGCGAAGGCCGTCGAGAATATTACCTCTGGGATCGCTTCACCTGAGCGCAGGTTCTCGATCACCGAGAGGCCGTTCCGGCCAGGCATCTCGATGTCCAAAATAACCAGGTCGGGCTTCAGACTCCGGATCATGGACAACGCCTCGACGCCGTTGCGCGCACACCCCACAACTTCAACAGAAGGAATACATGCCAAGGACGACTGCATCTTCCCTACCGCGAGCGGTTCGTCGTCGGCGACTATTACCCGCATCTCTAACCTCCTCGGCGGAGCAGATACGTCGAGATAACCTGATCCCCGGCCCGGCGCCGGAAAAATCGCTCAAGCACACGCAGGCAGCGTCGGGCACCCACGGCTTACGACCAACGTAGGTTTTGGCGCGGCGAAATGCTCGCCGGACGGGCACCCTTCAGCTAGCCGCGGGGTTTCGATCAGCGAACTCGGACGGTAGCCCGGACTTTCATGCCGAACTTCGCAGTCACCCCGCAAGACTACCCCGGTGCGGTTCCGGGCGACTTCAGGCTGCGATCAATGGACATGGCTGCGGCTATTCAGATCGCCAGAGCGAGCGCGCCCGCGATGACGCTCACGCAGTTAGCGGTCTTTCTGACGATCGCCTCGGAAGAGGGCCTTCGGCTAAAGGATCTATGTGCTCGAACTCGGGAAAGCCAGGCGACGATCTCTAGGAGCGTCGGCCTTCTGACGACCACTGGTTACCGCGGGACGCGCAAGTCAGGCTACGGGTTGGTGGCGCTTCTGGGCGACCTGAACGATGGTCGTGTGCGCCGCGCAGCCCTGACCGCCGACGGAAGGCGGCTTTTCGCCGAGATAGAGTGCGCGTTCCAATAAGCGACTCCCCCATTGTTAGTTCTCGAGGTTCCATGCCTTACGCAATTATCGCGGCTGCACTCGCCCTGTCATTCAGTGATCCAGCAGCCTCTGCACACAACGCTGAAAACCTGCAACAGCTGGCGCCGACCGCTTGGTTGTTAACCGGGCGTGATGGCAACGTCCTGATTGTCCCAGAAGCGTCCGGCGTCCTACTGGTCGACGACGAGCGTCCGCGCGACCTGGAAGAGATATTCGCAGCATCCCGGTCCCTCTCTCCCGGCCCAGTGCGCTACGTCATCAACACCCATTGGCACCTGGATCATTCAGGGGGAAACGCTGGGCTGGCCGATCACGGGGCCGTAATTGTCGCCCATCGAAATGTCCGTATGCGGCTTGGAACGGACCAGTTCATGGCCGCCTATGACCGGACTATCCCCGCCTCCCCGGAAATTGCGCTGCCATCGATCGTTTTCGACCACGCCCTTACCCTGCATTTCGGTGGGGAGACGATTCAGCTCCGTCACACGCCAATGGCCCACACGGACGGTGACACCCTCGTCTATCTGGAAGGGGCCAACGTGCTTCACATGGGCGATGTCTTTTTCAATGGCCTCTACCCGTTCATTGACCGGAGCAGCGGTGGCGGGATCCAGGGTCTTATCGCTTCCGTAGACACGGGACTGGTGATGTCAGACGGGGAAACTCAGATCATCCCTGCACACGGGCCAACGGCCAACCGCGCCGAATTACAAGCGTATCGTGCAATGCTCGTCACTGTTCGTGACAAGGTGCAGGCCGGAATCGACGCTGGGAGAACGAAGGGTGAGATCATCGGAGATCGCCCTGCTGCCACTTACGCCCTGGAAGGCGAAGAAGATGGCTTCGTCAGTGCCGTCTATGACAGCCTTTTACCCGCTCAGGACTGACCGCCGCCCGCACGACAGAGGCAGGCTGGCGGCAAACTCGGATGTCTGATCAGGATTAAAACTGGAGACGGGTGCTGGTTAGGCTCACAGAACCCCTAGTGCCAACTGACACGCGGAGGTCTCCGAACATATCACCGAGGTCGGCCGGGCGCTGAAGCGACGCCAAGGCCATGCAGTTCTATACTGCAGCGTCGTTGGAGCCTTCGACATCGATCGCTGCAAGCGCGCGCTACATAGGCGTCCTGCTCGCCGGCCGGCGCTACATAGTGGATCACATCGCGGGCGACTTGGACTGCCGCCAACCGCGCGATCGTCCACGGGGCGCTAGCGGTTAGAGGTCGTCCAGAAAGGCGTTGTATTCCCGGACGGCCGCCGCCCCGCGCCCAAGGATGTAGTGCTTGTCTGCCGTGTCCGTCGTCGCATGCCCCAAGACCGCGGCTATGTCGATCGAGGAGTCCGGATAGGCCTCCGCTAGCTCAGTCGCGGCAATGTGGCGCATGAGGTGCGAACTGATGGACTGGCCAAAGGCAGCGAGAGTGCGCAGCTTGATGATCTGGGCGACGGACGTGGCGCGCATCGGAGTCCCGAACTGCGACAACCAAAGTCTAGCAGAAGAATCGTCACCCTTCGCCAAGAGCAGCGGGCGATGCTCCTCAAGATACTGCCCGAGCGCCTCCTCCAGTCGCTCGGGCCAACTGCATCCCCATGGCCGGCGCTGCTTCATCTCCCCGGCGGCGAATTCGAGCCGGTGCCGATCGGCCGTCAGAACAAGTTGCCGGCCAATGGTAATGGCCGAAATATTGGACACACGCAGCATGCGGCAGGCCCAAAGGGCAATCAGCAGGCCATCCCTGAAAGCGATTGGTCTGCGTACGCCGGGCAGGTGATCGACGTCAGCCGATTGCATCAGCTGGTAGCCCAGCTCGAGAATCTCGCGGGCCGGCCTGAGGCGGCCGTTGAGGTCCCTCAACGGCCGAGCCTCGACGGACAGCCGCCCTGCGAGTTTCCCTATGAAGGCAGTCGGGGTCTCGGGGCACATCGTGCGGAGGGCATCACCTAGGGCCTGTAGCCGACCGACCCGGGTGTAGTTGGCGAGCCCAGCCTCGGTAAGTTCAATCAGATATTCTCGGACCAACTCGGTCGTCGCTCGCTCAGCCGGAGCTTGCCTCAGACAATCCGGATGGCGCGCGTCCAGCCAGCCCAGCCAGTTTCCGTAGCCGAGCTGTACGAACAGCCGGGTCGTGGCGCGCCAGTGAGACGACGCCCCCTGCCCCTCCCGCGCGAGCGGATCGGTTTCCGCCGCGCGGGTCCAGGCCGCCTGATCGTCGATAGGCCATTCGGAAAACCCCCATAAGCGGGGCATGCGAGCCGGCCTCATCGGCTCGTCTTCCGCTTGGGACGAGGAGCTGCGTAGAGGTCGAGTAGTGCCTCTTCGAGCCGGATGAAGGCGGGTTCTGTCTGGAAGTCGGCATAGGCCTTCAAGGTCGTCTTGATGCTCTTGTGGCCAAGCAGTTGGCGCACCGTTTCCAGACCACCGGGATCGAACCGCAGGTAAAGCTTCGCCGCAAGATGGCGGAAGAGGTGCAGGTGCATCTTCAGGCCTGTCTCGCGCTCCACGAAGCGGCAGATTTTCGAAGACAGCGATCCTTGGCTTCGCAGGAGCCCGGAGGCATTGGGGAAGAGGTAGGGACTGGCTTGATTGGACACCAGGGGCCGCCAGTCTTCCTGCCAAGCGTCGAGGAGTGTTACCACCCGGGCGGGCAGAACCGCCGTGAAGTCGCTGTGCGTCTTGGTCTCCTCCCGCGAGAGGAACAGACGCACCTGTCGCGTCTTCCCTTTGCCGCTCTCGATCAGGTTCTCGCCCAGCTTGAGACCAGTGAGGTTCTTCGCTCGCAGGGGCACAGCCATCAGCAGCGCTACCTGGGTGGCATACATGACCCTGACCGCGGTGAGATGGCTCCGGGGGGCGTCCGCAGCACGCTTCAAGGTGCGCTGCGGCAGTTCGAGCAGACGCTTTACATTGTCCTGATCGTCAAACGGGACCAGGCGCGCCCGGTTCTTGTCGGTCATGCCGCTGGCCTGTCCGAGCGCCCCTTTCAGCGACTTGATCAGAAGGCCGATCTGCTCCGCCTTGGGCAGATCTTTCTCCCAATGCCTAGCGATCGTTTTCATCAGCTCGGCATGGTTGAGAAGCTGCGGCCGCACCTCCTTGCCGAAGCGCTCGTTGCGCAGGTACCCGAGGGCCATTCGGATGTTCACCGGCTGGGTCAGGACCGCGAGCTGCCTGACCTCGTCGATCGGTACTTCTCCGCTCAGGACAAGCGCAGTGGCGAAGGCGCGAAGGTTCTTCTCGCGGGTTTTGCTGGTAGCGGGCCGCACCTTGGGCGCCGGGTCCGGGCTGAGGGGATCAGGATGGAGACGCGAAAACAGGAACGCATCCACTTCCACCCGCAGGGTCTTCGGGAACGCGTCCCAAGCAAGTGAGAACCGGCGAGGGTCCTCCGGTGACTCCATCGGCACTTGGGGCCAGCCGGGCACCTTGTGTTCGCACGCTTTCCAAAGCCTGACCATCTGCCTGTAGGAGGTCTCAGGATTGGCGCGGAGACTGGTGTCCAGCAGTTCGCCCCGCCAGGCGGCAAACGCGTCAGCGGTGATAGCGTCGGGCTCTACGCCAATGCGGGTCAGGAACTTGGCGAACCGGCCCAGCCCAATGCCGACCCGCGTTTCGGCGCGGTCGATGAGCGCTCTCCAGGCCGGGCTCATTTCAGAGGTATCGCGACCGGACGCCAACTCGACGCCGGCTTCCCGAAGCGCCCGAAGAGCGAGGCACTTCATCGACTTCCAGGACATGGGCTTTACGCCCGCCCGAGCCGGCGAGGCCGTGGCCAACAGCGCGCGCAGGCGCACAACGTCGGCGGGGATCTGGTCGAGGGGAAGACCAATCGCTCTGGACATCGCCTTGAACGCGGAACGGATGCCGCTCCTATGAGGGTGGTCGCTATTGGCGTCGTGGTAGAAGGCGTAAGCCTCTGCTAGGGTCGCCGGAGTGGAAAGTTCCGGAAACGGGATTTCTAGTTGGCTCATTTTGTCCTCCTTGGGACAGGGTGGTCTTGGGTGGCCGGGAGTGGCCATTTTTGACTAAGCACGGATCGGATCGGGGGTCGGTTGAGTGCGGGTGTAGTCAACGACCACCAAAACCACGTGGACAATCAGGGACTTGGCTCGACATCAGAAACCGCGTCGGAGCGAGACGAAATCGCGGAAGTCCCGCTGGGAAATCCTGACCTGACGGCCGACTTTGTGGTGAGGGAGATCGCCACTGGCGATCAGCCGTCTCACCGTTTTGTCGGATACAGTCAGGATGTCCGCGACGTCCCGGACGGTGAAGAATTTCGGCAGCGCGGGGATTGCGTTCGCCATGATCAGCAAGCCCCCGAGCGAGCGGCGGGGTCGCTGGTCAGACTTTCAATCCAATGATCGATAGCTGCGGCGCTCCAGCCGGACGCGCCGCCGACCTTGACCGGCTTCGGGAAGCGGCCAGCCGCGACCTCTTTATAGATCCAGGAACGGCTCATCCCGGTCCGAGCGACGACAGCCGGTAGCCGCTCCAGGCGTAGCGATGTGGGTGACATGAATAGCTCTCCAAAAACGGCTCGGGCGATCAGCCCGAGCAGTGAGAGCCTGTTGTCACGACATGGAAATTAGAGCCCCTATCCGCTCCATTGCCATGTCGTGACGTCGATTCTAGGCCTTGGATCGCCTGTCAAGAGCATAAGATAGAGTTCGGATCGGAATTCCGTGCAGCTTTGCCGTCTCGGTTAAGGCGCCGCGTCCTCCCCATTCGTCATAGGTCTTGAACACGCGCTCATAGTCGTACTTCGGCTTTCGCTTCGCCCGCCCTCCTGCACTCCCGGCTTCCTTGGCCTGTCTGCTTTTCCGCAGCTCGAGAAGCGCGGCCTGAATGGGATCCAGCTTGGCAAGTAAAGGGCGGGCCTTCGTCTCGAGCCGTTCAATCTCACGGTCGATCTGGGCGAGCTCTTCCTCTAGCGACAGGATGCGCTTGCGCGTCATTCACCGGTGTCCCTATCGCCGACCAGCTCCGAGGCGCCCGGGTCGCAATAGCGGCACCACGCGTCGATAAGTTCGCGGCGCTTTGAAAGCGCGTCGCCGCGGCGATACGCGCGCTCAGTCATGTCACCAACCGCGTGGGCCAGGCACATCTCGGCCACGTCACGCGGGAAGGTGGTTGTCTCGCCTGCCCAATCCCGGAAGCTGGAGCGGAAGCCATGTGGCGTAAGCACGCCGTCTTTCCCCATCCGCTTTAGCAGGGCGCTGAACGCGGCATCCGAAAGGGACGTTCGGGATCCCTTGGGGCCTGGGAACACGAACGCTTCAGAATCGTCGCCCGCCAGCGCCTCGACCTGGCCAAGAATTTCAGCAGCCCGTTTGCTTAGGGGAACCCGGTGCTCCCTGCCGGCCTTCATTCGGTTCGCGGGCACCGTCCATACCGCCTTCGTCAGATCGATTTCTGCCCAGGTCGCTCCCCTAACCTCGCCCGACCTCGCCGCCGTCAGAATCGTGAACTCCAGCGCGAGCGCAGCCATTCCGTCGCGGCTCCGAAGATCCTGAATGAACGACGGCACATCCGAGAACGGGAGCGCCGCATGATGGCCTCGCGTGAGTTGGGATCGCTTTGGCAGGAGCTGATCGAGATGCCCTTTCCAGCGGGCTGGATTTTCGCCTGACCGATAGCCTTTTGCTTTCGCGGCATCGAGAACGCGTTCGATCCGCCCCCTCACCCGCGATGCAGTTTCCGGATTGGACGTCCAGATCGGCTTCAGAGCGTCCAGAACGTGGGTCGTCTCAATGTCGTCCAGCCTCATCGGCCTCAGATCAGCGGCGTGACGTTCGAGAGTACTTTGAAACTGCTTCTGATGCTTGGCATTGCGCCATTGGCTCTTCACCGCCTCAACCAGGTCGTCGGCGAACACACCGAATGTCGGAATAGATCTTCCGGCCCTCTTCGCGACGAGCGGGTTGACCCCTTCGGCGATACTGAGCCGGGCCTCGGCGGCACGTTCGCGCGCGCGGCTGAGGGGGACGACTGTGGCCGATCCCAAGCCCATGTCAGAAAGTCGCCCCTTCCAGCGGAACCGGAAGACCCACTTGCGACTGCCACTAGGTGACACCACGAGGTAGAGCCCTCCGCCGTCGGCGTAGCGTCCAGGGACAGAGGTGGTGAGTGCCGCCCGAGGCGCCAATCGATGTAGCTGCCGAGCCATTCCAGTCCCTACTCCAGTCCCTACTTAGGGTGTCGAAATCCTAGGATGACTGGGGACCGATATGGACTCGCCGTCAAGCAATCATTGTCAAAACAGTGCGTTAGTAGACGTGCAGAGACAGCATGAGAACCCGATACAGCGGACACCCTCTCCGCCACCGGCCAAGACGTCCCGGCTCAATAGGGATCGGGCGCATCTGTTCCCCCGTCATTACCGGCAAGACCCCTTATTGGGACGCGCGAGACTGACCGCCACGACTGCGGACAGAGTCCTTCCTCGTCCGGTCCCATGGCCAGCATCCCTCGATCTCGGTCTCCAGTGAGAAACTGAGGAATGTCCGGATCCCCACGATGGCGGCGAGCAGGCCGACGCTTTCGAATGTCAGCGGCGCCGTGATGGTGGAGATGATGTCCGCGCCGACGAGCAACTCCAGTCCGAGCAGAATCCCGCGCCCCAGGTTGGAGCGGTAGTTGTCGTAGGCGACACGCCAGTCCCGCTTCCTCAGGCCCTGCTGTATGAACCACGCTGTCGCGAACACGACACCGATGAGAATGATCCCGACCCCGGCGAGCTCAAGAAGCCTTGCCAGTGTGTCGACGTAGCGGTGGACGGCATCGGTATTCACGAACTGAGAACAGTCGAGCTTCCGCTGCGTTCCGGGGGAGCCTTCATGACGGATGTTCGGGCCGTCAGGTCGCGAGGGCGCGTTCCCTGACGAGAGAGACTATCTGGAGCCGCTCAGGGCAGGAACTGGATCGTGCGGGCGAACTGGATGTCGTCGGATCCCGGCTCGACACGGGCGTCCCGCATCAAGGCAAGCGCGGCGTCGCCGAAACCCAGTCCCGGATGTGTCTCTCCCAGGACCTTGCAGTTCTCAACCAGACCATTGGCCCTGGCCGTGCATTCCAGAGTGACGGCGACACTGGCGAGGGTCCGGCCGGACGCTTCCTGCCGCACAGCCTGCGCCGCCGGTTGCGGTTCCTGAAGCAAGGCCTTCTGCTTGGGGGTGGGGTCCAGCAGGAGGGCGGCGGTAATAGACAGAACAAGCATGGGGCACCTCGGTCAGCCCCGTAATGACCACGCGGTCCATTCCGTTCCGGCGGCTCGGCAAGCTTCCGTCCGATAGTATTTAGCGACGGCGGACACCGTGGTTAGCCACGTCCGGCTTCAGGACTGGTCCGGACGTCGTCCGGGGAGCCTGCGCGCCAGGGATCAGCGCCCGTGACTCCAGTCTTTTCTTTCCTGCGCCCGGCGTCGCCGCGCGTTCCGGCGGTCTTTCTTGTGACCGCGTTGACCGCTGTACAAGGACACCGCGAATGGCGCCCCCGCGACAAGGGCGCTGGCGACCAGAATAAAGATAGCGAAGAGATTCATCGGGAAGCCTCCACGGGAGCACGGCGTCCGGAGCCATGCCTGGGGCTGTGAGCATTTCTACCGGGCCGGTCCCGGCGACGCCGGACATAGGCGCCGTCCTGCCGGATCCGCCGCCCGCATCCGGGATGAAGAGGAGCGGCCGCCCCGGACGAATCCGGGACGGCCCAGAGCCCCTTTAGATCGTCCAGAAGTCGTCGCGAGCGTCGAACGTCGGTTGCCCGGCGTCCAGCAACCCGTTGTCGAGATGCAGTGACGTGAAGAGATCGGTCGTCAGGACGAAGTCGTTGCTGACCGGAAGGACCAGCGCGTCGAATTCGCCCCCAAACCCGGCGCCACCCGACGGCAGCACCAGCGGTTCGTCGCTCGTCGCATGCATGAGGAAGGCGTCGTCCATCAGCCCCGGCAGAACAGCGGCGTCGCCGATGTGCTTGGCGGAAGGCAGCGGCGCCAGTGGCGCAGGCGCGGTCAGCGCCCGCGTCGAGCCGTTGCCGAACATCAGCGTCTCGATCCCCTGCAGCAGGTCGGAACCGTCGTCACCATCGGCGAGGTTGGTGTCGATCACCCGCCAGCCGCTGCCTTCCTGGGTCACCGAGTAGCCAGCCGCCGCCCCCGAGTAGCGGGCGATGTCGGTACCGGCGCCGCCGATCAGGGTGTCGTTGCCCGCCGCGCCCCGGAGGATGTCGTTGCCGGCCCCGCCCGTGATGACGTTGTCGAGGGCGTTGCCGGTTCCCGTGAAGGCGCCCGTGCCGTTGAACGTCATGTTCTCGACGTTGGCCCGGAGCGTGTGGGTGTTCAGCGAGACGATGGCCAGGTCGGTGCCTTCGCTGCCGAACTCGAGGTAGGTGTCGTTGGCGTCGACATAGTAGGTGTCGTTGCCGGTCCCGCCCTGCATCGTGTTGAGCGCGCCCGAACCGCCGTAGAGCGTGTCGTTGCCGGCGCCGCCGATCAGGTAGTCGGAGCCGTCGCCCCCGATCAGGACGTCATCTCCGGTGAAGCCCACGAGCGTGTTGGCTCCGGCGTCGCCGGTGAAGCGATGCCCTGCGGCGCTCTGGCCGTACAGGCCTTCGATGTTCGCGCCGATGGTGACGTTCGCCAGGGTCGTGAAGACCCGGTCCGTGCCGCCTCCGGCCAGCTCGAGGACGACGTCGGAGACATGGTCGACGAAGTAGGTGTCATTGCCCGCGCCGCCGATCATGGTGTCCACGCCCACGCCGCCGTTGAGCGTGTCGGCGCCGTCGCCGCCTTCCAGACGGTTGTTCTGGTCGTCACCCGTGAGGGTGTCGTTGAAGGCGGTGCCGACGATGTTCTCGAAGCCGATGTACTGGTCGGCCCCGTCAACGGTCGTCTGGCGGCCTGCCAGGCTGAGGTTCACGGCGACGCCCGCGGTCGAGTTGTGGAACGACAGGGTGTCGATCCCGCTGCCGCCAACGAGGATGTCGTTGCCCGCATCGCTGATGACCGTGTCGTCGCCCGAGCCGGCGTTGACGGTGTCGTTCCCGGCCCCGGCGTCGATCCTGTCGGCGCCCGAGCCGGAGATGATCGAGTCATCGCCCTGACCGCCCGAGATCGTGTCGGCGCCCGAACCGGTGATGATCGAGTCATCCCCGGCGCCGGCGTTGACAACGTTGACGCCGCCGCCGGCCAGAATCTGGTCGTCGCCATTGCCGCCCGTGACGGTCTCGTCGCGGTTGTTGCCGACGAAGGTGTCTCCACCATCGGCCAGCACGACCTGATTGGAGGCCCCGCTGATCGTGATGGTGACGGTCCGCTCTTCGCTGACAGCGCCTTCATCGTCGGTCGCCGTGAAGGTGAAGCTCACGTTCTGCGTTTCGCCGACATTCAGGTCGTAGCCCGAAGCGTCGAACTCCCAGGTGCCGTCCGGGTTGAAATCCAGACCCGTAAGCATGCTGGTCAGGGCGTAGCCGTCGACGTCGACGTCGCCGTCGATGTCGCTGGCGCTGACGGAACCAGTGATCGTTCCGCCTTCGGTGACCTGGGCCGTGGCGTTGTCGCCCACCGGGGCGTCGTTCGAGCCCGTAATCGTGATGGTGAGGGTCCGCGTCGCGGAGTTCTGGCCCGAGTCGTCGGTGACGAAGTAGGAAACCACCACGTCTTCGGTCTCACCCTCGGCGAGGTAGTCATAGGAGGCCGCGTCGAAGGTGTAGGAGCCGTCCTCGTCCAGCTCGAAGCCTTCAGGCGTCTCGCCCACGGTGTGGAAGCTGGCGATCGAGCCGTCTTCGTCGGAGGCGGTCAGCGTTCCCGTGATGGACAGATCCTCGTCCACCTCGTCCGTTGCGTTGGTGGCCACCGGAGCGTCGTTAACGCCGTTGATGGTGATGGTGATCGTCTCGATTTCGCTCAGGCCGCCGTCTTCGTCGGTGCCCTGCACGTTGAAAGTGACCGTGTCGCTGTCGCCGGCGTTCAGGGTGTCGAACGCCGAGGCGTCGAAGCTGTAGGTGCCGTCGGGGTTGAAGGTCAGGCCGGCCGGCGTCTCGCCAACCACCTCATAGGTGACCTCCAAGGCGTCGCCGTCGACGTCCGTGGCGGTGACGGAGCCGGTGACGATCTGGTCTTCGTCGACCGAGCCGTTCGCGACACTGATCACCGGGGCGTCGTTGGAGCCCGTGATGGTGATGGTCAGGGTACGCTCGTCTGAGGTCAGGCCCTGGTCGTCCGTGACGGTGTAGGTGACAACCACCTCTTCAGTCTCGCCGTCGGCCACGTAGTCGTAGCTGTCGGCGTCGAAGGTGTAGGCGCCGTCCTCGTCGAGCGTGAAGCCTTCAGGCGCCTCGCCCACGATCTGGAAGCTGGCGACCGAGCCGTCTTCGTCCGAAGCGACGAGCTGACCCGAGATGGCGAGATCCTCGTCCACTTCGTCAGTGGCGTCAGTGGCGACCGGGAGGTCATTCACGCCATTGATGGTGATGGTGATCGTCTCGACTTCGCTCAGGCCGCCGTCCTCGTCAGTGCCCTGAACGTCGAAGCTGACCGTGTCGGTGTCGCCGGCGTTGAGAGAGTCATAGGCCGAGGCGTCGAAGCTGTAGGTGCCGTCGGGGTTGAAGGTCAGACCGGCCGGGGTCTCGCCAACCACTTCATAGGTGACCTCCGAGGCCTCGCCGTCGACGTCCGTGGCGGTGACGGAGCCGGTGACGACCTGGTCTTCGTTGACCGAGCCGTTCGCGACACTGATCACCGGGGCGTCGTTCGAGCCCGTGATGGTGATGGTCAGGGTGCGCGGATCCGAGACCTGGCCCTGATCGTCGGTCACCGTGTAGGTGATCACCACGTCTTCGGTCTGGCCCTCAGCCACATAGTCGTAGCTGTCTGCATCGAAGCTGTAGGCGCCGTCCGTCCCGAGGGTGAAGCCTTCAGGCGCCTCGCCCACGACCTGGAAGCTGGCGACCGAGCCGTCTTCGTCGGAGGCGGTCAGCGTTCCCGTGATGGACAGGTCCTCGTCCACCTCGTCCGTTGCGTTGGTGGCCACCGGAGCGTCGTTGACGCCGTTGATGGTGATGGTGATCGTCTCGATTTCGCTGAGACCGCCGTCTTCATCGGTGCCCTGCACGTCGAAGCTGACCGTGTCGCTGTCGCCGGCGTTCAGGGTGTCGAACGCCGAGGCGTCGAAGCTGTAAGTGCCGTCGGGGTTGAAGGTCAGGCCGGCCGGCGTCTCGCCAACCACCGCATAGGTGACCGCCGAGGCGTCGCCGTCGACGTCCGTGGCGGTGACGGAGCCGGTGACGACCTGGTCTTCGTCGACCGAGCCGTTCGCGACACTGATCACCGGAGCGTCGTTGGAGCCCGTGATGGTGATGGTCAGGGTGCGCGGATCCGAAACCTGGCCCTGATCGTCGGTCACGGTGTAGGTGACCACCACCTCTTCAGTCTCGCCGTCGGCCACGTAGTCGTAGCTGTCGGCATCGAAGCTGTAGGAACCATTCGTGCCGAGCGTGAAGCCTTCAGGCGCCTCGCCGACGACCTGGAAGCTGGCGACCGAGCCGTCTTCGTCCGAAGCGATGAGTTGGCCCGAAACCGTCAGGTCCTCATCCACCTCGTCCGTGGCGTCGGTGGCCACCGGGGCGTCGTTGACGCCGTTGATGGTGATGGTCTGCGTGGCGACGTTGGACAGCGTGCCGTTCTCGTCCCGAGCCTGGAACTGGAACGTGACCGTCTCGGTCTCGCCCGCGTTCAGCGAGTCGAACGCCGAGGCGTCGAAGGTGTAGGTGCCGTCCGGGTTGAAGGTCAGACCAGCCGGCCCTTCGTTGACGAGGACGTAGGTCATGCTGTCGCCGTCGACATCCGTCGCGGCGACCGTACCGCCCGCCGTGGCGTCTTCGTTGACGGAGCTGGAGCCGTTGGTGGCGACCGGCGCGTCGTTCGCCCCCGTCACGGTGAAGGTGATGGCCGCCAGCGAACCTTCGCCCGCGATGTCGTTCACGTTGTAGGTGAAGACGTCGGTGACGACTTCGCCTCCGGCCAGCGAGTTGTCGGTGGCCGCGTAGACGTACGAGCCGTCCGCGGAGATGGTCAGGGTGCCGTGAGCCCCCATGATCACCGTCGGCCCCGACAGGGTCGTCATCGCGCCACCGGCGTTCTCGGCGCCCGCGCGAGCCGAGGTGATGGTCATCGCCTCGCCTTCGATCTCGATGTCGTTCGTGCGAACCGAGCCGGTCACCGAACCGTTTTCGGTCGCCGAGGCGGCGTCGTCGACGCCGTAGGCGAAGGCGTTGCCGGTGGTTCCATTGACCTGGATCGTGGCGTTGTTGAAGCGGATCGCTTCGACGCCGCGCAGGACGTCGACGCCGTCGGCGGTGGTGACCGTGATGCGCGAAGCGCCCTGGACGGCGATGCCGTTCGCAGCGTCGGCATTGACGACGACCGTGTCGGTTCCGGCGCCGCCGTTGATGGTGTCGTCGCCGAGTCCGCCGGTGATGACGTTGTTCACGGCGCTACCGGCGATGGTGTCGTTGAACCGTGAGCCGATCGCGTTCTCGATGCTGTAGAGCTGGTCGGTTCCGACGCCGCCACCCGAGGCCGCATTGGTCAGGTTGATGTTCATCGCGCCGGTCGCGCCGCTGTAGTCGACCGTGTCGGAGCCGCCTTCGCCGCGATAGGCGTCGCCCACGCCGTCGACGTTGCCGATGAAGATGTCGTCGCCGTCGCGGCCGTAGATGTTGTCGGCGCCCGCGCCGCCTTCGAGCGTGTCATTTCCGGCGGTGCCGATGATGGTGTCGTTACCGCTGGTGCCGGCGATCCCTGTAATCGTCAGGGTCAGCGTCTGCGGCGCGGAAACGCCGCCCTTGTCGTCCGTGGCGGTGTAGTTGACCACCAGGTTGGCGGTCTGGCCTGCCGCCAGGCTGTCATAGCCCTGACCCGTGAAGGTCCAGGCGCCGTTCGGGTTGAGCACGAAGCCGGCCGGAGCGGCTGCGGTCAGCTGGTAGCTCACGATCGAGGAACCCGCGTCGGCGTCGGTGGCCACGGGGAGCGTGCCCGAGACCGCATGGCCTTCGGTCGTGGCGCCGGTGGCGGCGGTCACGACGGGAAGGTCGTTGGTGCCGGTGACGGTGATGGTCAGGGTCTGCGGGGCGGATTCCGCGCCCTCGCCATCGATGGCGATGAAGCTGACGGTCACGGTCTCGGTCGCGCCCGCCGCCAGGTAGTCGTACGACGCGGCGTCGAAGCTGTAGCTGCCGTTCGGGTTGAAGGTGAGGCCGGCGGGGGCTTCGTTGGTCAGCTCGTAGCTGGCGACGCCATCGTCGGCGTCCGTCGCGGACACTGAACCAGTAATCGTCGCGTCCTCGGTGACGCTGTTGGTCGCCACTGCCGCAACCGGGCCGTCGTTCGTGCCGGTGATGGTGATGGTCAGGGTCTGCGGGTCGGATTCC
>NZ_JAATJM010000001.1:257500-2025981 GCF_011927945.1 Brevundimonas alba | reverse complement strand
CCGTCTCGGTCTCGCCCGCTTCCAGACTGTCATACGACGCGGCGTCGAAGCTGTAGCTGCCGTTCGGGTTGAAGGTGAGGCCGGCGGGGGCTTCGTCGGTCAGCTCGTAGCTGGCGACGCCATCGTCGGCGTCCGTCGCGGACACCGAACCAGTAACCGTCGCGTCCTCGGTGACGCTGTTGGTCGCCACAGCGGCAACCGGGCCGTCGTTCGTGCCGGTGATGGTGATGGTGAACGTCTGCTGGTCGGAGGCCTCGCCAGCATCGTCGCGGGCCAGGTAGTCGATCATGATGACCTTCTCTTCGCCAGCCTTGAGATAGTCATAGTCGCTGGCGTCGAACTCCCAGGCGCCGGTCGCATCCATGGACAGGCCGGGAGCGGTACCGACCAGTTCGTAGGTGAAGGTCATCCCGTCGACGTCGCTGGCGGGCGGGACCTGCCCGGAGCTGACCGCGTCCTCGTTGAGGTCGATGGTCACATCGCCGCCGTTTACCGGCGCGTCGTTCGTGCCGGTGAAGTTGAGTGTGAAGTCGGCGACCGAGAAGACGTTGTTGTCATCTCGCATCTGGTAGGAACCGCCGAGCGAGCCCACACCGCCCTCGGCAAGCGCATCCCAGTACGAACCGGGAACGAATGTGAAATCGCCGTTTTCATAAACGGTGATGACGCCCTGGTCGCCGGGAAACTCGATGACCACGACGCCGCCAACAAGGGGCTGCTGATTGAAGGTAGACACGATCAGGGGACCCGCGCCCGTGTCGGCGCCGGCGCCGTTGTTGGCGAACAGATTGCCGCTGATGGTCTGATCTTCGGTGAGGTCGAAAACGTCATTGTTGGCGGGCATGGTCAGCTTCCTTCGGGTCTGCGGGCCTCTTGGGTCCGCGAAATCGGTTGGTTGGCGTGGCGCCGAACGATCCGGGGTTCCGGGCGCCAGGCGAGGGTCGATAGGCGGACTCACGGACGCAGGAGTCCGCACGCCGGATCAGGCCGGCGTTTTAGGCGATGCTGTATTGGTGACGCCCAGCGGGCGCGTGCACTTGCAGGGACAAAGTCGTCCCCGGACTCTCCACATGACATGGCTCGGGTTTTCTGAACCCGGCCCCCCTTATTGCAGCACTATTGAGCGGTCATGTTTTGTTAAGCATCCCCGTTTTTGGGTATGGCCGCCGAATTGCCAATCATTTGAGGCAGTTTCCCCAAATGCGCGATTTCGCATCGGGCCCGTCAGGAACTCTGACCAGTTAACCCTCTCCAATGAACGGTAACGTACAGAGCCGTTTGTTCGCGTGATTGGCGACTTCGGCCCATTAACCACTAATCCGACATTCACGACTGTTCACGCCAGCGCCTGATGCACCGGTTACTGACTCGGTCGGTAGTGGGCGTTCGACGGGCTTCAGCTGATCCTGAAGGGGAGCAGGTGGGCGTAGAACTCTTCCCGGCTGCCCACGCCAAGCTTGGCGTAGATACGGCGCAGGTGAGTCTTGGCGGTCTCCTGGGTGATCGACAGACTGGACGCCAGGTCTGCCAGCAATTCGCCGTCGGCAAGCCGGCGAGCGAGCACCGCCTCGGCCGCGGTTAGACCGAATCGCGGGCCGAAATCGCCCCACACGGCGCCTGCTCGATCCTGGCTGTCGTAGACGACGCAAGCGACGGCGGGTGCATGACCCTCCGGCACGAGCCGGGCGCATCGCAGCAGCAGGAAGGCCCCCTCCGCCTTGTCGAGAATCCAGGCTGAAGCCACGTCGCCCAGTTGCCCGACGAAGGCTCCGAAATCGGACTGGCGGTTCCGGTCGCTGAAGGCCAGCGCGCCGTCGTGGACGCGCAGCACCGAACGACGATCCAGCGCGCGGAAGTTGTCATTGGCCCAAAGGATCTGGTGGTCGTAGTCCATCAGGAACGCAGGCCGCGTTCCATGCGACGGCCAGGCGCCGAGGTACGCGTCGGGACTGCTCACGCCAACAAAAGCCACGCTTGACCTGGCTAGACCCTGCACGACGCCGGACCTGCCAACCGCAGTGCAGCCGCGCACGGCCTCCACCGGCGCCCCGACCCGTCCGGGCCGAAGGCGAACGCGACGCCGCGCTCCTCGAATGCAAAGGCGAACATGGACAAATCCCCCGATAGTCCGTGCAGGCAGCCGTCTATAGCGCGGCCGCTCTCCATACCGTTGGCATTAGGGGCTCGTTCACCGTCTTGCTTGAATGATCGTGACTCATTGTTGTATCGGCGTTCGCCTTACGGTTACACTGGCGCACCGGCACACCGCCGGCGAGTGAGTACGCGTGAAGCAGGCCGACCCCAGTGATTCCGTCGCGTCTGAGCGCGAGCCGATTCCCATCCTTTACTATTCGACGTCGGACCTGCCGGTCTCAGAGCGCTATCAGGCGTGGTATCTGCGCGACTGGCCCCGCACCGAACCGGTCTTCCGCACCGAGCCGTACGAGCCGTTCGACACCCGCTGGGAGTCGGCCCAGCTCGGCCCGGTCGTGTTCGTCTACTGCGAGATCACCGGCATGCGCTGGGAACGGCGGATCCAGGACATCCGGGTGTCTGACTTCGATCCCCTCATTCTCAGCATGATGATCGAAGGCGCCGCGCACGGCGACATGGACGGGCGGGCCTTCCGTGAAACCTCGGGCACCTTCCACATCCACGACCTCGCGAGACCGTCGCTGCACGTCTCGACGGCGAGCCGCACCTACAGTCTGGTGATCCCCCGTGCGGTGGCTACTGAGGTTCTTGCCCCCCTGCACGACCTGCACGGCCTGGTGGTATCGGGAGAGCCGGCGACGATGCTTTTCGCGCACGCGGCCTATGTTCGGGAGGCCCTGCACCGACTTGATCTGGCGCATGCGGATCGGTTGGGACGGGCATTTCTCGATCTCCTCGCCCTCGCGCTGGCGGAGGCGCGGACAAGCAGCCCCTCCCCCGTTGGGGCGGAGAAGGCGCTGCGGCGGCGGGCCGCCGAGGAAATCGAAAAACGTCTTGGCAGCGGGGGGATCGCCGTATCGGATTTGTGCCGCGCCCTCGACGTATCGCGGGGAAGGCTGTTCGCTGCCTTCCAGTCCGATGGCGGCGTTCAGGCCTATATCATGACAGAGCGGCTGGGCCGGGCGCGCGTCGCATTGGCTGACATCGATCGGGCTGAACCGATCGGGGGCATCGCCCATCGGCTTGGTTTCAGCGACGCCCCCCACCTCAGTCGCGCCTTCCGCCAGCGCTACGGCATGACACCACGCGAGTACCGGCGCCTGCTCACAACGGACCGCGAACTTCTGCGCGCCAGCGAGGATGCCGGGTCGAGCGCACCGGACTGAGGGCGCGGCATCGGCAGAAGATCCGCGCCGCCGGGAAGGTCCGCCGGCATGGGGATCGATGGAGGGACAGCCGCCCGCCTCAGCGGCTCGCGGCTGTCTTTATCCCGGCGCGACTACTGGGCGGGGCGCACCTCGAGCGGCAGGCCGAGAGCCTCCAGTTGCGGGCGGACCACCGAGGCGTCGCCGACGACGACCCAGACGAACTGGTTCGGATGGATGGCCTGCCGGGCCGCTTCGTCCATCTGGGCGGCGGTCAGCGCGCGGGTGCGGCTGGCCAGCGTGGCCTGATAGTCGTCGGGGCGGCCGTAGAGGGCGTTGGACCGCAGGGCGCCGAGAATCTGCGCCGATGTCTCGAAGCCGCCCGCGAGTGAGCGGGTGTTGCCGTTGATGGTCCGTTCCAGCTCCTGCGGCGTGACCCCGTCGGCGGTCAGGAAGCGGTCGTACTGGGCGATCAGGGCGGCGACGGATTCACCGGTGCGGTTGGCCTGAACCGGCGCGTTGACGATGTAGGGGACGCGGTGCTCCAGGGCGTTGACCCCGCCGCGCACGCCATAGGACCAGCCCTTGGTCTCGCGCAGATCCGCATTGATGCGCGACAGGAAGTCCGAGCCGAGGGTCACATTCGCAGCATTCAGGGCCAGCAGGTCATCGGTGCCCGAGACCGGCAGGACCGCCCCGCCGTAGATCAGCGATTGCGGGGATTGGGGCCGGTCGATCAGAACGATGCGGCTGGTCGTCGCCGGGATGGCGGCGGCGAAGGTCTTGGTTCCCTTCGGCGTCGGGGGCGCACGCCAGTCGCCGAAGGCGGCTTCCAGCTGCGGCGTCACCTGCGACAGCGGCAGATCGGACACCACAAAGATGGTCGCGTTGTCCGGGCGCACCCAGGCGTCGTGCTCGGCGACCAGATCGGCGCGGGTCAGCGCGGTCAGCGTGGCGTCGTCGCCCGAACCGGTGAAGGACCGACCGTACGGGTTGTTCTCGCCGTACAGCAGCGGCGGCAGGGCGCGGGCCGCGATGGCGCCCGGGTTGGTGCGCTCGCTGGCGAGGCCGGACAGGCGCTGGGCGCGGATGCGCTCGATCTGCGCCGGGGCGAAAGCCGGGTTGCGAACTACATCCGCCAGCAGCGTCAGCGACGGCGTCAGATTGGCGGTCACGGTCGAGAGGTCGGCCGAGGTCCGGTCCATGGTCGCGCCGAGGTTGATCGAAGCCCCGAGACGTTCTTCTTCCTGGGCCAGCTGGTTGGCGTCACGGCTGGTCGTGCCTTCGTCCAGAAGGTCCAGCATCATGGCCTGGGCGCCCAGGCGGTTGGCGCGGTCCGCGGCGTAGCCGGCGTCGAACTCCACGGCCACGCGTGTCACCGGAACGGTGTCGACCTGGGCGTAGACGACCTTCACTCCGTTCGACAGGGTCACGCGTTCGACGTCCGGGAACTGCAGGTCAGGGACCTGGCCGATGGTGGGCATCGGATCGCGGGCGACACGCTGGATTTCGGCAGCGGGCGCCGGGGTCGCGCCCGACGGAGCGGCTTCCGCATAGGCTTCACGCTCGCCCGGAGCGATGGTCATGTCGAACACGGGACGGGTAAGCCAGCGCTGCATGGCGGCAGTCACCTCGGCCGGAGTGACCGAGGCGTATTCAGCCAGCTCTTTCTTGTAGTGGTCCGGATCGCCCGCATACAGCTGGCCTTCGGCGAGGACGTTCGCCTTGCCGTTGACCTGTTCCAGGCTCTGGATCCGGCCGGAGACATAGCGGGTGGCGACGCGGGCGACCTCTTCCTCGGTCGGACCATGGGCGATGAAGTCGGCGACGATCGCGTCAAGGCGACGGCCCACCTCGGCGGCGTCCTGACCGGGTTTCACATCGACCGAGATGTCGAAGATGCCGATGCGGTGGAAATCCGACAGGGAGGACGAAACCCCGACAGCCGTCTGTTCATCGCGGACCAACTGGTTGTCCAGGCGCGAGGAGGCGAGGCCGCCCAGCACGGAGGCGGCGACCGACAGCGGCACGGCGTCGTCGCTCAGCAGGCCCGGCACGGCCCAGCTGCGGGTCAGGCGGGTATTGGCCACCCGGTCATGCATGGTGGCCACGATCGGGGCGGCGAGGGTCGGCACATCCGCCTCGGCCGGGGTGTTCACCGGGCCGCGGGCAATGCGGCCGAAATATTTCTGCATCAGCGGCCGGGCGGTGGCCTCGTCGATGTCGCCGGACAGGACCACGATGGCGTTGTTCGGACCATAGTTCTCGCGGAACCAGTTGCGCACCGTCTCGAGGCTGGCTGCGTCAAGATCGGCCATCGAGCCGATGGTCGAGTGACGATACGGGTGGCCTTCCGGGAAGAGCGCTTCCAGCTGGGCGTATTCGAACAGGCCGTAAGGCTGGTTGTCGCCTTGACGCTTCTCGTTCTGGACCACGCCGCGCTGCAGATCGAGCACGTCCTGGCCGACCTCGCCGAGCAGATAGCCCATGCGGTCGCTTTCAAGGAACAGGGCCTGCTCCAGCGCCGGGGTCGGAACGGTCTCGAAATAGTTGGTGCGGTCGAACCAGGTCGTGCCGTTCAGGTTCGACGGCCCCAGGTTCCGCATACGGCCGAGATAGCTGCCCGGCGCGTTCTCAGACCCCCCGAACATCAGGTGTTCGAACAGGTGGGCGAAACCGGTCGAACCGGCGGGCTCGTCCTTGGAGCCGACGTTGTACCACACAGACAGGGCGACGACCGGGGCCTTGCGATCCTCGTGCACGATCACGGTCAGGCCGTTGTCGAGCGTGAACCGCTTCCACGGGATGTTCACCTCGGAGACCAGCTCGGCCACGGGCGCGGCGCGAAGCTCGGCGGCCTGCGCGGCGGTCACGGCGGTCGGGGCGGCGGCGGTCTGCGCCAGACCCGGCGTGGCGGGGGCGATTACGGCGATGAGGGCGGCGAGCGAGACGGCGCGAAGACGCATATGAGACGGTCCTTTTTTGCGGGAGCGCGCGGACATTACCCGACCCGCTCGATCACGCAATCGCCTCGCTCATCCATTCGAGCGGCGTGACAGGGCACGAAGGGTCGCGCCACCCGGTGCGACTGGCGTTCGAGTGACGAACCTCGCCCGCTCGAGGGCTCAGACCCGTCTCACCCGCCAGTGCGAGGTGACGACGGAGAGAGGGCGCGGCGGACGCGGTCGATCAGGTCCTTGGGCTCGAAGGGCTTGAGGAGGTAGCCATTGCCGCCCGAGGCCATGACGTCGCGGACGATTTCCGGCGTGCGGTTGGCGGTGACCATGACGACCGGAACCCGTACGTTCCAGCGACGCAGGTTGCGCAGCACCTCGACGCCGCTGGTGTCGGGCAGGCTTACATCCAGCAGGACCAGATGCGGCTCGAACCGCGTGGCGAGGGCGGTGACGCCCGCGCCGGTGGCGGCGGTCAGCACCTGATATCCCGCCTGGGTCAGGATGAGGTCCATCGCCTCGCGTAGCATGGCGTCGTCTTCGACGATCAGAACCCGGTTAGACAAGGCGCCCTCCCGGGGCTTGCGCGCATCAGCGCAGACCCGGACAGCACATACGACATTCTGGCCGCAGCGCCATCAACCGGCCGGGGATCATTCGTAGTCCACACCGACCGGCACGGCGGCGGTGACGTCGCTGAGGCTCAGGCCGGACGCGTCGCGGAGAAGGCCGCTGATGCGGAGGCGGTCCCGGCCGGTCGAGTCCATCCGTGCAGTCAGGCTCGAGGTGATGTCGCCGGAATTGTCGCTGACGATGGTGAAGCTGTCGACGGTCAGGCCGCCCGGCTGGGCGAGGATGCTGTCCGGGAGGGTCACGCGATAGACGCGGCCGGGATCGCCGGTAATCCGGATCACGGCCTCGCCCGCCTTGGCCGTCACCGCGGCCTCGGCGCGGCTGCTCACCGGGCTGAAGCTCATGGGCTGGACGGAGGCGACGGTCAGGGGCCGCTCGATGGTGATCGAACCGCTGGCGACGGGGTGCGGCACACTCTCCTGCGCGAGCGCCGGAGCGGCGACGGCGAGCAGTATGGCGGCGAAGAACAGGGTGCGGCTCATCGGAAGGCGACCGTGACGGTGTAGGTGAATGTGTCGGTGCCGCTGTCGGACGCCGCCGCCAGCAACACGTCCATGCCGAGGACGAACGACGCCGAACGGTTCATGCCCAGCGGACGCAGGTCGAATACGAGGCTGGCTCCCTCCGCCGGCGCCAACGTCCGATAGGTGGCGCCGGTCAGGCTTCCGACGCGGAACCGGCTGATGCTGCCGTCGTCGGACGCTCCGGTCGCGGTGATGGTGACCCGCACGTCGTTGTTGTTGCAGGCCGAGCCCGTGCCGCAGCTGATCGTCACGGTGGGCGGCGTCACCGACGTGGTGCTGAGCCGGATCGCATTGCCGGATGTGCGCGTCACCACACCGGCGGTGCTGACAGAGAAGGTTGTCGCGGCGCTGCCCCGGACCACGCGCCCGATGACCGGCGAGGTCGCGGGCGTCCGGGTGACGCTGATCTGGGCCGATGTCGGGCCGGCGGCGAGCAGACCCAGCAACAGGGCCGCAGCGGCGATCAGGATGCGGGTCATTGGGCAGCCTCCGGGGCTTTGACGGCGACGAAGATATCGCCCCCACGCACGAAGCCGCCAGAGGGCGGCATGACGAGTTCCGGCGCGGCGGTGAGTTCCAGCCCCAGATCGCGGGCCTGATCGGGGTCGAGCTCGATGCGATAGCGGCCGGGACGCACTCCATCGACGAAGGCGACGCCGGCATGGTCGGTGCGCACCGCGATCGGATCGCCTTTGTCGGGGATGAGCCTCAGTTCGAGGGCGGCGAGGGTGCGGGCGGCGCCGTCGCGGCGCAGGCGGGCGGTGATCTCGACCTCGCCCGTGACCTGCAGGGGATAGTCGATGGTGGTCACGCGGCCGGGCCGCGGCACCGTCTGCACGACATCCGCCGAGCCGACGAGGAAGGGGTCGTCCAGTCCTTCGATATTGACGCGCATCCGGGCGCGGCCGCCGTCGCCGAGGCCCGTCGCCAGCACGCGGCCGTCGATTCCGGTGACCGCGCCGCCGGCGGGGGTCTCAAGCACGACGTTGGAAACCGGGGCCTCGTCCGCCTGACGACGTCCGTCGCCATTGGCGTCGACGAAGGCGTTGACCGCCACCAGACCCCCGCTCGACACGCCCGGACGGGTGAACCCGTAGCGCCGGCTGTATGGATCGAAGGCGAGGCCGAAGCCGAGCTGAACCCCGACCTGCCAGTCGCCGCGATCCGCCTCCCAGGCCGCCGTCAGGGCGATGTCGAAGCGATCGGCGCGGTAATGGCCCGACGCCTGAAGGGTGGTGGTCTTCTGGGCGCCGAGCGTACGGACGACGCCGAGCCGGACGGCGCGACGCTCGCTGATCTGGTAGTCGAGATTGGCGTAGGCGGTGTCGAGGCCTGCGTCGGGCGACAGCTCATAGCTCACCCCGCCGCGCAACTGGGCGCGCGCCGCGACCAAGGTCGCCACATCGAAGCTGCCGACGAGCCGATCCCGCCGCTCGAGGAGGGTCTTCTCGTTCTCATAGGCCAGAGCCGTGGAGAGGTAGTAGCGGTTTACCGGGGCCGAGGTGCGCATCTCGGCGGTGAACAGATCGGTCCCGTCCTCACGCTCCAGCCGGCGCATGTCGAGCGACAGGGGCAGGGTCAGCCAAGGCGCGACTTCCCACTGGGCGTCGGCCCGCAGGTCGCTGCTGCGCATCAGGGCCGCCGCTCCGAATCCCGGCTGGCGAGTCTCGTCGACGAAGCCGCCGCGATATTCGGAGTGACGGCCGACCAGTGACACCCCGAACGGCCGCGCCGCCAGGCCGAGGGTCGCGCCGGAGCCGCCCTCACTGTCGGCCGCAAGATCCAGCTGGGCCGCCAGACCGCCGAGCGACGCGCGCAGGCCCGCGGTTCCGATCGAGCGGGCCTCTCGACCCTGCGGTGTGTAGCGGGCGAAGCCGCCGCTTATCGTCACGGTCGAGCTGAGGCCGTAGTCGAACAGGGCCGCCACCCGCGCCTCGCCGGTGGAGGCGTCGGCGATCCGCTCGCCCACATCGAAGACCGGGATGTTCTGCTCGACGGCGCCGAAGCGGAACACCAGCTGCCCTCTGGCCGCCTGCCCTGCCCCGAAATTGACGCGGCGAACCTCCTCGCGGGTCTCACCTTGCGGCCCGTAGAAGACCAGCCGGATGGTGTTCAGCCCATAGGTCAGCGGCACATCGAGGAACTCATAGCGGCCCGCGGTCGCCGAGGCCTGCGTCGCCTGCAGCACCTCGTTGACGTACAGCTCGACATCCTCGCCGAGGGGCAGTTCGCCGCGCAGGTCCAGCGGCGTCGACAGGTCCAGCGCCTCGAGCGGCGCGGAGGTGTAGTAGACGCCCCGTCCGCCGAAGCTGCCCGCGCCCAGCGACATCGACGGCGTGAAGACATCGCCGGCCCCGGCGCGCGTACCGCCGAGCGGGCCGAGGGCGCGTCCGTCGGGATCCTTGCGCTCAAACAGCACCCGGACATCGTTCGGCGCGCCGTCCTGATCGGAGCCGACGAAGCCCTGGAAGCCGGTGTAGAGCAGATCGCCGGCCATGCGGACGTCATAGCCCTGCGTCTGGTTCGAGCCGTCCCGCGCGATCTGCCCGCCCAGATTGACGTCGAAGCTTGGCGCCGTGAACAGGGTATAGGGCGCCGGCGCCTCGAGCACCCGGACGTTCGCGGGCGCGCCGCCGAGCCCCGCCGCCCGCTGTTCCCGCGCCAGTCGCTGCTGGAACGGCAGGGGCTCCGTCGGCGCGACGGCCAGGGTCTGGGCGCTGACGTCGGCGCGCAGCCGGACCGGCAGCAGCAGCTCGATCAGGTCCAGCCGGAGGTAGACGTCACCGTCGTAGATCGCGGCCTGCCCCGCCTCGAAGCTGATCGTGCGGCCCCCGACGGTGGCCTGACGGCGGCGCAGATCGACCTGCAGTTCCCGGTCGCGCGAGCCCACCCAGCCCTCGGCGCGACTCTCGGCCGGAAAGACGCCGACGGCGAAGTCGAGCACGCGGGCGAACTCGCCCAGCGGCACGAACACGCCGCTCCGCGAGCTGTAGACATTCATCGTCTCGGCCAGCTGATAGCCGTCCGCCGTAACCTCCATGAACAGAAGGTCGTCCGGGCTGAACGGCTGTGGGTCGGCGGCCTGAACCAGACTGGCCACGACGTCCTGCGCCGGCGCGACCGACGGCGCGCCCAGCACCGACAGGCCGACGCCGGCTGCGGCCAGAAGGCGGGCCCGGCTCATGGGGCCGGGACGGCAGCCGTCGCGAGAGTGGCGCCCGGCCGGGTATCGTCGTCCTTGTAGACGACCCGGATCGGCTCGTCGGCGCCGACCGGCTCGGCGAAGGGCACGGCGACCGAGCGGCGCTCGATCTCGGGATAGACGGCCACGCCACGCAGGGCCCCGACAAGGCGTTCGCGCGCGCCCTGCCCAGCGTAGATCTCGACGTCGCCATAGACCGAGTTGGCGCCGAGCCGGACCAGGTCCAGCTGCACGCCGCCGTTGGGGGCCCCATCGGCCGCAGGGAGCCGTACCGGAGCGCCCACATCAGCGCGCACATCGACTTCGCCCTCGCGCACGATCAGGGGGATGCTGACGCTGAACAGGGCGACGATCTGCAGCGAGACCTCGTCCGCGCCGGCGGTCGCGGCCTGGGCGGCGGTGAAGCCGCTGTCCTCGGGCGGCAGGGCCGTGACGGTCAGGTGGGTGCGATACTCACCGGCCTCGCCGGTCGCCGGCGGGCGGAGCCGCAGACGGATGACCTGGCTCTCGCGCGGCTGGAGCGTCACCCGCCGGGGCGTATGCTGGATGTAGGCCGCGGCGGAGCGCGGCTGGGGTGCGTCGGGCGCATCAGAGACGGCGACGATCTGGCCGTCCGACTGCATCAGCCGGTCTACGAGTTCGACGGTATAAGTCGCCGGGGCGTCGCCCTGATTGAAGACATAGACCGAGGCGGACCGCTCGGAGCCGTCGAAGGTCACCCGGCGCGGCGAGATGTTCAGATCGGCGCCGACCTGGGCCGCGGCCGGTCCAGCCAGCGTCATGACGAGGGCGGCGAGTGCGACGGCGGCGGCTTTGAACATGATCGGTCCTGAACGCGGTACTGGAGGCGAGGCTAGCGCCGTTCGCCTCCAGACGGGTTAACCGGGCCGCCCTGTCAGGCGGCCCGGGCAGATGCAGGCGGCCTAGTTGTAGGCGGCCGAGACGGTGAAGGTGCCGGTGTAGGCGCCCGTCGCGGTGGTCGAGGCCACCGGCACGGTGCCGCCGACGCGGAAGGACATCGAACCGGCCGAGCCCAGCGCATTGCTGAGGGTCTGCGAGCCGGCGGCGCCGACCAGGTTGTTGGTGGTCGTGACGGTCAGGTTGTCGGTGCCGTTGGCCATGGTGAAGGTGGCCGGGATGGTGACGGAGATCGACTGGCCGCCTTCACCGTCGACGGTGAACTGGGCGGCTTGCGGCGTGTCGCCCGAGGCGAGGCCGACGACGCCGCCCGCCACGGTCCGGGCGCCGGCGGCGCTGACGGCGACGGTGCCCGCGCCGGTCGAGGGGCGAACGACGGTGCCGAACTTGAGGTCAGCGTTCTTGGTGATGGTCAGCGGGCGGATGACGGTGATCGAACCCGTCCCCGTAGTGGAGGCGGTCGACTGGGCCATGGCCGGGGCGGCGATGGCGGTGAGGGCGACGGCGGCGGCGGCGGCGAGGAACTTGTTCATGGGTGGCTCCGGGGTGATTGGCTGCGTTTCGGTGAGGGGCAAATGCTCCCGGCCGATCAGCCAGTCCACGTTGCGGTCCGCCAATAACGCCCAAATCGAACCAAAGTTATAGGTTTGAACCCAAGTATTCGAAGTCATATCTCCAAGTGTATCGGAATGAGACACCAACGGTACGCGATCACGGGTTGCTGTAAATACTTTGTTAACTAGCGCCGCCAACAGTGCCGCCCCAGAGGGGGCAAACGCCGTGCACCGACGCGGCTGGAGCCTTTAGATGCGCTGGATCGTCATGATCGTGGACGACCACCCGCTGGTCGGGGAGGCGTTCGAGCTCTCCATCCGCGCGGCCTACCCGCACATGGACGTGGGGCGGGTGACGTCGGCGGCGGACGCCGAGACCTACGCCCGGGCCAACGCAGCGCGGATCGCACTGGTCATGCTGGACCTGATGCTGCCCGACGCGACCGGCTTCAGCGCGCTGTTGCAGCTGCAGCAGATCCTGCCCGGCAAGCCCATCGCCATCGTCTCCGCCCGCGCGGACGCCCACTCGATCGCCATGGCGCGCACATTCGGGGTCGCGGCCTATCTCAGCAAATCCGCGCCGGTCAGCGAACTGGTCAACGCCGTCGGCGACATCCTGCGCGGCGAAGCGCCTTTCTCCGAGCCGGCGGAGGAGGCGCCCGCGGAGGCAAGCTTCCGCGACCAGCTGGCCAGCCTATCGGCGACCCAGCTTCGGGTGCTCGTGGCCATGGCCGACGGACGGCTGAACAAGCAGATCGCGGCGGAGATGGACATCACCGAGGGCACGGTGAAACAGCACGTCTCGGCCATCTTCCGAAAGCTGGCGGTCAACAACCGCACCCAGGCGATCCTCGCGATCCGCCCGTATCTGAACGATCTGGTCCGCGACTAGCCGGCGGCCTCCCGGAGCCGCTGCAGGAGCAGGTCCATCTGCGGCTGTTCCGGATGGCCTCCCGACGCGTAGCGGTCGTCGATCGCCAACGCCGCCTCTCCGAGGGCCGGATGGCCGAAGATGCCGGCCGAGCCGGCCAGATCGTGGACCGTGCGACGGATGTCGGCCGAATCAGGCTCCTCGGTCCACAGGCGCTCAAGCCGTTCCAGGTCTTCGGCGGCACGGAGGCGGAACCGCGCCTTCAGCGGCGCCAGCGGATCGGTCACGGCCGCTCCTGCGCCAGCAGGTCACGGACCTGCCGCGCCAGGGTCATGGGATCGAACGGCTTCACGATCACCCCGATGGCTCCAAGATCAATAAAGCGGCCATGCTCGTGCGCCTGCGCCCGGGCGGTCATGAAGATCACCGGTGTCGCCTCAAGGCCGGTCAGCTCACGGAGCTGCGCCAGCGTGCCCGGACCGTCCAGTCGCGGCATCATCACGTCCAGCAGGATCACATCGGGCCTCAACCCCCCACCGAGAATCTCCAGCGCCTCATCGCCCGAGGCGGCGGACCGCACCTCCACCTCCGGGTCCATCTCCAGCGACAGGGCCGCGACCTCGCGGATGTCGGGTTCGTCATCGACATGCAGTATCTTGAGCATCGGTCAGGGTCTCCTGTCGTCTGTCAAACGCCGGACGGTGCGGGTCAGCACCGTCAGCGAGGCGCGTGACTTGGTCAGCACGGCCTCGACCCGGTCGCCGAGCGCCGAGTCCATCTCCTGGGCCGAATAGACGATGACGGGGACCGTGCGGCCCTCCTCGTCCCCCATGTCAGCCAGAAGCTCCAGTCCGGAACCGTCGGGCAGACCCAGATCCAGAATGACCAGATCGGGCGTCATCCGGCCCAGCACGGCGCGCGCCTCGGCGAGACTGGCGGCCGGGGTGATGTCGGCCATGCCGGACAGGGCGGCGGCCGTGACCTCGAGGATGTCGCGGTCGTCGTCGACGTGCAGGATGTGCGCCCGGCGGTCGGAGCGGCGCTGGTCGATGGCGGCGACCGCCGCCCGCAGCCGGGACTGGTCGAACGGCTTCTCCATCCAGTCGACGACCTCAAGCGAGCGCCCGCGCGCCTTGCCCCTGGCCGTGTCGGCGGAGACTACGACGACCGGAATATCCCGGGTCTCCGGGTTCGACCGCAAGGCCCGGATCAGGGCAATGCCGCCGGCGTCCGGCAACTGCAGATCGACTAGGAGGGCCGCGTAGGTTCCTGTTCGCGCGGCGGCCAGAGCCTCCCGACCCGTCCCGACAATGTCGGTCGTGAAGCCGTCGTGTTGCAGCATTTCGCTGAGAATCTGCGCCGCGTCGGCGTCGTCCTCGACGATCAGCAGGCGGGGCTCTTCGCCGGCCGCGCGGACCGCCGGCTCGACCGCCAGTGGAAGATCGAGATGGAAGGTGGCCCCTTCCCCCTCCGCCGATTCAAACCAGAGCCGGCCGCCGTGCCGCTCGGCGATCTCACGTGCGATCACCAGCCCCAGGCCCGTGCCGCCGCGGGCCCGCGTGTCCGAGCCGTCGGCTTGGGCGAATTTGGAGAAGATGCGCGAACGGAAGGCGTCCGGGATACCCGGCCCCTGGTCGCAGACGCTGAGCCTCGCGATGCGGGTTTCCGGATCGACGGTGACCCGCACCTCACTACCCTCGGGCGAAAATTTGGCGGCGTTGGACAACAGGTTGGTCACCACCTGAATCAGGCGGTCGGCGTCGCCTCGAACCGGTGTCGGCGGACCTTCGGCGAGATCGAGCCTGACGCCCATTCCGTCAGCAAAGCCCTGCACCCCCTCGATCGAGCGCCGCGCGATGTCGCGCAGGTCGAGGGCGGACATGTCCAGCCTCATCTTGCCGGCCTCGATCTTCTCGATGTCGAGGATGTCATTGATCAGCCGCACGAGCCGCTGGCTGTTGGCGTGGGCGATCTGGATCAGCCGGCCGGCCTTCTCTGGCAGCGGGCCCGCGGCGCCGCCCGTCAGCAGGCCGAGCGATCCGGCGATCGAAGTCAGGGGGGTGCGCAGTTCGTGGCTGACGGTGGAGACGAACTCCTCCTTCATCTGCTCGACCCGGCGGCGTTCGGAGATGTCACGGACCACCGCGACCACATGGGTGCCGCTCTCCAGCTCCATCGGCCCCAGGGCGACGTCGACCGGGAAGGTGGTCCCGTCGCTCCGCCGCGCATCGACCTGACGGACCAGCCCGTTCTCGAGCAGGCCCTGCGAGGCGGTCAGACGGGACAGGAACGGTCCTACGCCGTCCGGCGCGACATCGACCAGCAGCGAGACATCGCGGCGCTCCAACTGACCGGCGCGATAGCCGAACATGCGTTCGGCGGCCTTGTTGAAGGTCTCGATGGTGCCACTGGGATTCAGGGTGATAATGGCGTCGATGGCGCCGTCGAAAATGGCCTGCTGCCGGGCCGCGACGGCGCGAATATCGGCCAGCATGGCCCGCCGGCTGTGCACATAACGCCAGGCCAGGAACGCGGAAGTCAGAACCGCGATCAACAGGGCGGCGAAGACCGCTGCAGCCAGCATTTCCGTCTGACGCGTGCGCGCTTCCGCCGCGGCGGAGTGACGGTCCAGTTGCGCCGCTTCCGCCCGGATCATCCTCGCCACGACGACACGGACATCGTCCATGACTATCTTGCCCTGTCCGCTGGCCACGACCGACATGGCTGCCTCGGCGCTGACATCCCGCCGGGCGACGATTCCGGACTCCATCAGCGTCAACTTGCGCGCGGCGAGAGACTTGAGCTCACGGAAATCCCGCTGTTGCTCCGGCTGATCGCTGAACATCTCCCCCAGACGATCCATCTGCCGGTCGAGGTCGCGAAGCGCCTCGTCGTAGGGTTGGAGAAACCGGTCGTCGCCTGTGATGACATAGCCGCGCTGGCCCGTCTCGGCGTCCTGAAGCAGCGAGAACACGCCCTGGATCTGCAGCCGGGTCTGGTAGGAGCGGTCGACTTCCGCCCGAACGGCGCGGCTGCTGCCGAACTCCTTGAGCAGTTCGAACCCGGTGAGGATCAGCACCGCAAGGATCAGCAGCAAGGCGGCGATCGCAAGAGCCCGTTTTCGCCGATCGCCTCGCAAGGATGTCATCTACAGGGTTCCGGGCGCCGCCAGCCGTCGGCGATCCGGGGTGGGCGCCGCGCACCCATGATGGGCTCTCCGGGGTTTCCAAAACATTCTGCAGCCGGCGTGAAACGCGGCCGTCCCAGAGGCGAGCTGCGCTTAGCGGATCGCTGCGGCTCCACCGCCGGCCGCGACAGCCTCGACCTCTGAGAGCGACGTCATGGCGTTGTCGCCCGGCGTCGTCATGGCGAGCGCACCGTGCGCCGCGCCCAGCTCGACGGCCGCCTGCGGTCCCCTGCCCGTCAGGAACGCCCATGCCATCCCGGAGACGAAACCGTCGCCGCCGCCGACACGGTCGAGGACGGCGATCTCCTTCACCGGCGCTTCGTAACGGAGCCCGCCCGCCCACAGCACGGCGCCCCAGCGGTTGACCGAGGCGGACAGCGGATCGCGCAGGGTGGCGGCGAACACCTTCACGTTCGGGAAGTCCGGAGCGACGCGCTGGACTAGCCGGTCGAACGGCGCGCTGTCGCAGGAGTCGGCGCGGGCGTCGTCGGACTGAACGCCGAGGCAGGACGCCCAGGCGTATTCGTCGCCGACGAGCACATCGACCAGCCCCGCGATCTCTCGATTGACCCGCCGGGCGGCATCCGGATCGGGATGGCTGGACCACAGGCTGGCCCGGTAGTTTAGGTCATAGCTGACGACCACCCCATGCTGCTTCGCTGCGCGGATGGCGGCCAGAGTCGTCTCCGCCGTGCTTTCCGACAGGGCCGCGAAGATGCCGCCGGTGTGCAGCCAGCGGACACCCTCGCCGCCGAACAGGGCGTCCCAGTCCACCTCCGCGGGGTGCATCTGCGAGGCCGCGGAATTGGCGCGGTCCGAGACGCCGAGGGCCGCGCGGACGCCGAAGCCCCGCTCGGTGAAGTTCAGGCCCATGCGGGTATTGCGGCCGACGCCGTCCGCCTCGCGCCAGAGGATGTGCGAAGTGTCGACGCCGCCCTGCAGGATCAGGTCCTCGCACAGGGCCCCCGGCTCGTTGCGCGGCAGGGCGGTCACCACAGAGGTCCGCAGGCCGAACGTCTTCCGCAGACCGCGAGCGACGTTGTATTCGCCCCCGCCCTCCCAGACCTGGAAGCTGCGGGCGGTGCGGATGCGGCCCTCGCCCGGGTCCAGGCGCAGCATCACCTCGCCGAGCGCGACACAGTCCCAGCGGCAGTCTTCGGCGCGGCGTAACGCCAGCAGGTCGGTCATTTCATCAGCGAGGGCAGCCACAGCGAAAGCGCCGGGATGAAAGTGACCAGCATCAGGACCGCCGCGCAAGCCAGCCAGAACGGCCAGATGCTTTTCAGAGCCCGCGTCATGGGTATGCCGGCGATGGCGCTGCCCACGAACAGGACCGAGCCGACCGGCGGGGTGATCAGTCCGATGCCGCAGTTGAGCAGCAGGATGACGCCGAACTGGACCGGATCGACGCCAAAGGCCTTGGCCACCGGCAGGAAGATCGGGGTGCAGATGATGATCAGCGGCGCCATGTCCATGAAGGTGCCGAGGATCAGCAGGATGACGTTGATCAGCAGCAGGATCAGGATGGGATTGTCGGTCAGGGCCTGCAGCAGGCTGACCATCATGGTCGGAACCTGCAGATAGGCCATCAGCCAGCCGAAGGCGCCGGCGCAGCCGATGATGAACAGCACCATGCCCGAGGTCCGCGCCGCTCCCACACAGGCTGCCTTGAACGCGGTCCAGGTCATGTGGCGATAGATCAGGCCGGTGACGACGGTGGCGTAGACCACGGCGATCGAGGCGCTCTCCACGGCGGTGAAGACCCCGGCGCGGATGCCGCCGAAGATGATGCCGACCAGCAGCAGGCCCGGTATGGCCGCGACCAGCCGGGTCGCCACCGCGCCGAAACCGGGGAAGGGCTCCGCGGCATAGCCTCGCCTGCGGGCCACGACATAGGCGGTGACCATCAGGGCGGCCGCCAGCATCAGGGCCGGCAGAATGCCCGCAGCGAACAGGTCGGAGATCGACACCCCGCCTCCGGCCGCGGCGGAATACAGGATCATGTTGTGCGACGGGGGCACCAGCAGGGCCACCAGCGCCGCTGAGATGGTGACGTTGACCGCGTAATCCGCCTCATAGCCCCGCTTCTGCATCTGCGGGATCATGGTGCCGCCGATGGCCGAGACGTCGGCGATTGCGCTGCCCGACACGCCGCCGAACAGGGTCGAGCCGACGACGGTGACCTGTCCCAGACCGCCCCGGACGTGACCGACCATTGAGGACGCGAGGGCGATCATCCGGTCCGACAGGCCGCCCTTCATCATCAGTTCGCCGGTGAAGATGAACAGCGGAATGGCCAGCAGGGCGACCGAGGTGATGTCTGACCCCATCTGCTGGAACACCACGATCGGCGGCAGGGCCAGGTAGAGGACGGTCGCCAGCGTCGCCGCCAGCAGGGAGAAGGCGACAGGAACGCCGATGGCCAGAAGGATGGCAAGCAGGCCGAAGAGGATGACGTATTCCATGCTCAGTCCTCCGCCCCGGCGACCGCTTCCGGCGCGAGATAGTCTCCGGTCAGCAGCCGCTCGACGGCGAACAGCAGGATCAGCGCGCCGCCGACGCACAGGCCGGCGAACTTCAGACCCGACGGCAGGGGCGCCCCCGCCATGGCGACCGGCCATTCGTCGACCACCAGCGTCCCGCCCAGCACCATCAGGCCTGCCCCCGACGCGGCAGCGATCAGCCGCGAGAGCGACTTGAGCAGCCAGCGGCCTCGCTCGGGCGCCGCGTCACGGAAGGTCTGGAAGGCAAAATGGGTCTCGCGCCGCACAGCCACGGCCGCGCCGAACATCACGGCGAAACTCATCAGCAACAGGGCCAGCGGCTCGGTCCAGCCGGGGCTGTCGTTCAGCACATAGCGGGCGAAGACCTGCCAGGCCTGCACCAGCGCCATGCCCACGAGCGCCGCGCCGGCCAGTCCCATGACGAGACCCGCCAGGGCGTCGAGGGCGCGGACGGGTCCGCGTCGGGGTTCAGACATTCGGGCCCTCCCTGAGCGCCGAGGTTTGCGCGGTCGTTCAGGCGACCGCTGCGATACGTTTGTGGAGCGCGCGCAGGCGCGGCTCGGCAAGATATTTGTCCAGCACCGGACGGACGGTGGCGGCAAAGGCGGCCTTGTCGACTTCGGACACCTGCACCCCGGAGGCGAGCACCGTCTCGCGGGCCTTGGCCTCGCGCTGGTCCCACTCCACGCGCATCAGGGGCACCGAGCGGCGGGCGACGTCGCGAACGAGGTCCTGATCCGCCTTGCTCAACCGCTCCAGACTGGCCTTCGACATCAGCAGGGCGTCCGGCGAGAAGGAGTGCTCCGTCTGGCTCCAGTGGCGGGCGACCTCGAACTGGCGGCTCGACTGATAGCTGGGCCAGTTGTTCTCGGCCCCGTCGATCAGATGAGTCTGCAGCGACGAGAACACGGCGCCAAAGGTCAGCGGCGTCGGATTGGCGCCCATGGCCCGGATTGAGTCGAGGAAGATGTCGGACTGCGGAGCCCGCATCTTCAGCCCGCGCAGATGCCCCGGCTCGATGACCGGGTGGCGCACATTGTAGAAGCAGCGCGGCGCGGCGTCGTAATAGGCCAGTCCGACAAGGCCCCGGTGCTCGAAGACGTTGAGCAGTTCGGTGCCGATCTCGCCGTCGACCACGGCACGCACGTGCCCAACCGAACGGAACACATAGGGCAGCGCCAGCAGACGGGTCTCGGGGAAGGCGTTGTTCAGGGCGGCCACGGCGACACGGCAAATATCGACGGCCTGAAAACGGGTCAGGCCAATGGAATCGTCCTCGGTGCCGAGCTGGCCCGCCGGAAACTGGCGCACGCCCAGCCGACCATCGGTCAGGCGGCCGAGCTCTTCGCCCATCCATTTGACGGCCGTGACGGTCGGATAATCCGCGGGGTGGACGTCAACGGCGTTGAACACGGTCTGTCCATTCGCCGCCTGCCGCGGCGCGCAGGCCGAGAGACCGGCGAGGCCCGCGAATCCGGCGAGCCCGAGCGTTCTGCGCGTAAGGCTCACGACGGCTCTCTCCCTGCGGAAACGGCGACGCATTCGATGCGTCCGTCGGGACCGAAGTCCGCAACCGCCGACTGGCCGGCGAGGATGTCGTGCACGCCTGTCGCCGCGCCGGTCGAGATGAGCTGCCCCGCCTCCAGCCGCCGTCCGCGACGGTGCAGCAGATTGAGCAGGAAGGCGAGGGAATCGAGCGGGCCACCGGGGATCGACGCGGCCCCGCCCCGGCCGACGACCGCCCCGTCGATGCTCATGGAGCAGGTCAGTCCAGCGAGCCGATCCCGCCAGTCGGCGATCTCCGCCCCGAGGATCAGGCCGGCGTTGTTGCCGAAGTCCGAGGCGGTCACCGCCGGCCCGTGATCGTTGATGCCGGCAAACGGGCTGCCCGCGATCTCGACGCCGGTGAACACGCGCGCGACCAGCGGGGCCACGCTGTCCGCCGTCCAGCCATCGCGGTCGGGCGCGGTCTCTCCGAGCTCGAGAAGATATTCGGCTTCCACGGCCGCGAAGCCGCCATCGATGACACGGAAGGGCGTCGGCGCAGCGCCGGCGGTCCAGACAGCCTTCGAGAAGATCGGTCCCGCCAACCGTCCTGCGCCGAAGCGGGCGTCGTGCGGCGCGTTGATCCGGCCAAGTTTCCAGCCGGCGACGTCGTCCGGCCATGCGGCGATGGCCTCGTCCTGAATCGCATAGGCGGCGTCCATTGAGCCCGGCTGAACACCCGGGTAGGACGCAACCGCACGCCCGGCGCGGCGGGCGTCCACGAAGGCGCGCGCGATCGGCGAACCGCTTGAATTGTCGTGTGCGTGGCTCACGCCGCCTCCCTGTTACGCCAGACATTGCGCAGGAAGGAAACCGGTGTCAATTTGAATCCGGCGGCGCTCCAGTGGCGGCGCCCATGATGAAGGTCGCGGCCACAGGCGACCCTGTGACAGGATGGAAACATGACCCTCGCCCGCATCGCGGCCGTCGCCGCCGCCCTCGCGCTCCCCCTCGCCTTTCCCATGGTCGGAGTGGCGCAGACGCCCGCCCCCGCCGCGGCAGAAGCTGGTCTGCCGGCCTTCCCGGGAGCCCAAGGCTGGGCGGCGAGAACCATCGGCGGGCGCGGCGGCGAGATCATCCGCGTCACAAATCTGAACAGCGAGGGACCCGGCTCCCTGCGCGCGGCCATCGAAGCCGATGGTCCCCGGATCGTGGTGTTCGAGGTGGGCGGAGTCATCGACCTGAACCGCAAGACGCTGAAGATCGCCAACCCCTTCATCACCATCGCGGGCCAGACCGCCCCCTCGCCCGGCATCACCCTGATCCGGGGCGGCATGGACATCGGCGGCCACGACGTGATCGTGCAGCACATCCGCATCCGTCCCGGCTCGGCCGGTCAGGAGTGGATGAGCGGCTGGGACGAGGACAGCATCTCCACCCAGACGGCGTACAACGTCATTGTCGACCACTGCAGCCTCGAATGGGGCACTGACGAGAATCTGTCGGCGTCCGGCCCCCGCTTCACCGGCTCCACCCCGGAAGAATGGCGCGCCGGGACCAGCCACGACATCACCTTCTCCAACAACATTGTCGCCGAGAGCCTCGCCTACGCCAGCCATTCGAAGGGCGAGCACTCCAAGGGTTCGCTGATCCACGACAACGTCACCGGACTGCTGATCGTCGGCAACCTGTACGCCCACAACTACGAGCGCAGCCCCCTGTTCAAGGGCGGGGTGCACGGCGTCATCGCCAACAACCTGATCTACGATCCCGGTCCGCGCGCCATTCACTACAACCTCGCGCCGGAGGAGTGGCTGAACCATCCCTACGAGGTCGGCAAGATGACCGTCGTCGGCAACGTCCTGCGCGCCGGCCCCTCCACGCCGACCGACCGCCTCGCCTTCATGATGATCGGCGGCGCGGGCGACGTGGAATTCTACGGCCGCGACAATATCGCCGTTGATCAGGTCGGCGAGCCTCTGCGGATGTTCGGCCGCTACACCACCGCCCCGGCGCGGATCATCGAGACCCGCCGTCCGCCCGTCTGGTGGGACGGCCTGACGCCCATTCCGGCGGAGCAGGTGCAGGTCTCCGTCCTGTCGCAGGCCGGCGCCCGCCCCTGGGACCGCGACATGCGCGATGTCTTGCTGATCGCCGAGGTGGCCGAGGGCCGGGGCGAGATCATCGACAACGAACGGGAGGTCGGCGGCTATCCGGCGATCGTCGAGGCGACCCGCAAGCCGTTCAATCCGGACGACTGGGACCTGCGCTTCATGACGCCCCTGCGCGACGAGGTGCTGGACCGTCCGGCCCAGCGGCGCGGCACCTGAGCGGCGCTGACAGAGGGCGCGCTTCCGTCTAAGGACAGCGTTCGATCAGAGAGACCGCGCGTGAACGAGACCAAACGGACGGGCGGCAAGCCCGCGACCATCAACGACATCGCTCGCCTCGCCGAGGTGTCGAAGAAGACCGTCTCGCGGGTCATCAACAATTCGCCCTTCGTCAAGGAAGAGACCCGCAAGCGCGTCCAGGCCGTCATCGCGGAGCACGGCTTCACCCCCGATCCGCAGGCGCGGGGGCTCGCCTTCCGCCGATCGTTCCTGGTCGGGATGATCTACGACAACCCCAGCCCGAACTACGTCGTCAACATGCAGCAGGGGGTGCTGGACGGGGTGCGCGGCTCCGGCCTCGAACTGGTGGTCCACCCTTGCAACCGGGCCTCGGACACCTTCCTCGAGGAGGTGCGCGGCTTCGTCGTGCGCCAGAAGCTGTTCGGGGTCGTGATGCCGCCCTCGGTTTCCGAGGACGACCGCGTCATCGCAATCCTCAGGGACGCCGACTGTCCCTATGTCCGCATCGCTTCGGTGTCGCTGGACGAGCCCGCCTGCATGGTTGTGACCCACGACAGCCGCGGCGCGGCCCAGGCCGCCCGGCACCTCGCCGAGTTGGGCCACCGGCGCATCGCCTTCATCTCCGGCCCCGACAGTTTCCGGTCCTCGCACGAGCGGGGCGCGGGTTTCCGTGACGGGCTCGCCGAGCACGGTCTGAAGCTCGAGGACGCCTATGTCCGGCAGGGCGCCTATACCTTCGAATCCGGCGTCGAGGCGGCCAACAGCCTGCTCGCCATGCCGGAGCCGCCGACCGCCATCTTCGCCGGCAACGACGAGATGGCGATCGGGGTCATGAAGGCGGCTCGAGACGCCGGCCTCGATGTGCCGCGCGACCTCTCCATCGTGGGCTTCGACGACCTGCCGATGGCCTCGCGCGTCTGGCCGAACCTGACCACCGTCCGCCTGCCGATCCGCGACATGGGCCGGATGGCCGCCGAGAAGCTGACCGCCGGCCTGCGCGGACTGGACCCCGCCACGCTGGTCCAGCCCGAGGTCGATCCCTCGCTCGTGGTGCGCGACTCGACGGCGGCGCCGACCCGGTAACCCTCAAGCCGGCGAGCCGCGAGTGGAGACCGCCTCGATCAGCCGCTTCGCCGCCACCATCGCCCCCTGATCGGACATCCGGACCGACACGGCCGTCGCTCGCGCCTGCATTTCGGGCGACAGGGCGGCGTCGAGCGCCGCGGACAGCGACTCCGGCGTCGGAACCGCACCCTCGTGCGCCACCCCCACGCCAAGCCCGGCGACCCGCTTGGCCCAGAAGGGCTGGTCCACGATCTGGGGCACGATGACTTGGGTGGCCCCAGCGCGCGCGGCCGCCGTCGTGGTGCCGGCCCCGCCGTGGTGCACCGCGGCAGCCACGCGACTGAACAGGGCCTGCTGGTTGACCTCCCCCACGACGAAGCAGTCATCGCGGGACTCGATCGGCGCGCTGTCGGCCCAGCCGCTGGCGAGGACGACCCGATAGCCCTTGGCTCTGACCGCTTCGATCGCGGTCTGCGCCGCCGCCCGGGTGGTCGGCAGGGCGATGCTGCCGAAGCCGACATAGACCGGCGGCGTGCCCGCGTTCAGGAAGGCCCTCAGATTCGCCGGCAGTGGCCGATGGTCCGGAAGGATCCATGCGCCGGTCTGGACGGGGTCGCTCATATCGGTCGGCTCCCAAGGCCACAGCACCGGGTCGGCGGCGAGCAGGGACCGGCGGGTGAGGACATGGTCCCGGACATTCTCGACCGGCGACAATCCCACCGCGACGCGCTGCGCATTGGTCGCCTCGCCGAACAGGGCGTCCATGTGCTCCGCGTTCAGCGCCCACAACTGCCTCGCATCGGTGATTTCGGGCGGCAGGGGATAGCCGGGTCGCGGAAACGGGCTGTGATGATGCGACGGCAGGGTCAGCGGACAGAAGGCGACCTGTGCGTAGTGGAGGCCCAGCCTGTCGGCCACGCACCACGCGGCGGCAGTGGACGGAAACAGTCCCGTAGCCACGATCGCGTCGCATCCGGCGGCGGCGGCGGAAATCGCCTCGTACTGCGCCGGTATCATGATCGCGGCCAGCTCCGGCAGCGGCCGAGGCGCCTTGCGGGCCTCGTCGATCCACTGGCGAACCGGCATGAAGGCGGGCGCGAACTCCACTCCAGCCCGGGCGAGAAGATCCACGAACTCCTGATCCGCCGGGGCGCATACGACGGCGTCCGCGCCCTCCGCCTTCAGCGCCAACGCGAGTGCGGCCAAGGGTTCGGTGTCGCCTCGCGACCCGTAGGTCGACAGCAAGAAACGCATTTGATCCCCCTCTTCCGCTGAGGGTGCCGCAGTCTGCGGATAAAAAGTCCGCGCGCCATTCTTGAACGAAACTGTTTCGCGCCCAAATCAGAACTGCCCGGAAGCGACGAGGTGCTCTGGAGCACCCCCAAACCGACATAACGCCCTCGCCCGCCGCGCCTTGCTCCGCGTCATGACACCGGTTACCTAGACGACGCGCTTCGACCCGGACAAGGTGATCTCCATGTACTGCAAGACCTATCACGCGACCCATCCGGACATGATGGACGGCGTCACCAACGACCAGCTGCGCGACCGCTATCTGATCGACGGCCTGTTCGCCGCGGGCGAGATCAGGCTGCACTACACCCACTACGAGCGGTTCGTGATCGGCGGCGTGCAGCCCGGCGGAGCCACCGTAAAACTGCCCGACCAGACCGAGCCGGCCTCGGCCGCGGGCCACCCGTTCCTCGAGCGGCGCGAGCTGGGCGTCGTCAACGTCGGCGGAACAACTGGCACGGTCACCGTCGACGGTCAGGCCTATACGCTGGCCGCCAACGACGGCCTCTACATCGCCATGGGGTCGAAGGCGGTCACCTTCGTCGGCGACACGCGCTTCTATCTGGCGTCGACCCCGGCCCACGCCCGCTACGAGACGAAGCATATCTCGCTCAGCCAGGCCGTGCCGCTCGAGCGGGGCGCGCTGGAGACGTCGAATGAGCGGACCATCTACCAGTACATCGTCCCGGCGACCTGCCAGTCGTGCCAACTGCTGCTGGGCCTGACGATCCTGAAGACCGGCAGCGTCTGGAACACCATGCCGCCGCACCTGCACGATCGCCGGTCCGAGGTCTATTTCTACTTCGGCCTGTCCGACAACGACCGGGTCTATCACTTCATGGGGGAGCCGGGCGCGCAGCGGCATATCGTGGTCGCCGATAGCGAGGCGGTGGTGTCGCCCCCGTGGTCGATCCACATGGGCTCGGGCACGTCAAACTACACCTTCATCTGGGCGATGGGCGGCGAGAACCTCGATTACACCGACATGAACGTCCTCGACATCTGCCAGCTGAAATGAGCCCCTTCGACCTCAGCGGCCGCAAGGCCCTCGTCACTGGCGCCAACACCGGACTCGGTCAGGCCATCGCCGTCGGCCTCGCCGAGGCGGGTGCGGATATCGTCGCGGTCGGCCGTTCGGCCCCGACGGAGACGGCCGAACTCGTGGCCGCGGCCGGTCGGGCGCTGCACGCCATTCCCGCCGACCTGTCTTCGACCGCCCCCATCGCCGATGTGGTGGCCCGGGCGGTTGAGGCCGTCGGAGCGATCGACATTCTGGTCAACAACGCCGGCATCATCCGCCGCGCCGACAGCCTCGATTTCACCGAGGAAGACTGGGACGCGGTCATTGATACCAATCTGAAGACCGCCTTCTTCCTCTCGCAGGCGGTGGCGCGGACATGGGTCGGCGCCAACCGCGGCGGCAGGATCATCAACATCTGCTCAATGCTGAGCTTCCAGGGCGGCATTCGTGTGCCCTCCTATACCGCGTCGAAAAGCGGTCTGGCCGGGCTGACCCGCCTGCTGGCCTGCGAATGGGCGGGCAAGGGGATCAACGTCAACGGCATCGCGCCCGGCTATTTCGCCACCAACAACACGGAGGCCCTGCGGGCTGACGAGACGCGGAACCGCGATATCCTCGCCCGCATACCCGCCGGCCGTTGGGGCGATCCGGCGGACCTGAAAGGCGCGGCGGTGTTTCTGGCTTCGGACGCCGCCGCCTACGTCCACGGCACGATCCTTCCCGTCGACGGAGGCTGGCTCGCCCGCTAGCCAGCCCATCCGGCTGTGCCGTACGGAACCATGGCGACGGGGGGCGGTTCGACAGGTCCCAATGTCGTGAAGCCAACTTATGATTCCCCGCCCCTACCCCGCCGGTTGCCCCCCAAAGTGAAAGAGCTCATCGCTGAGGCCGTCAGCGAGCGGGACCTCGCCCGCCGCGAAGGTCTGCTCAAGCTTGCCGATCAGTGGATCGACATCGCCCGCCGCCGCGAGGACGAGCGGGTCACCGCCCTGCCAACGCGTTCAGCCAGTCTTCGAGATTCGTGAAACCATCGCCGTCGGGATCGGCGGCGCCGTCCGCCGGATTCGACGGGTCGAGGGACTTGGCCCGCTCCCAGTTGTCAGGGAGGCCGTCGCCGTCGCTATCTTCCCACGGACGCCCGGCCTCGAGTTCGGGCCAGCCGCCGACCTGCGCCTGACTGTCGATAATGCGGCCGCTGCGTCCGCGAACGCCTGAGACGATCCGCTCGTCTGCGGAGTCGCGAGGACTCGCACCGGCCTGATCCAGTACCCGGTTCACGACCTCCTCCGGCGAGTGACCGGCTGCCTCGGCCCATTCGGGTCGCGCCGGCAGCCGATAGCCCGGTCGATCACTCTCCCGAACGAGGCTCCACGGATCTCCGGGGACGACGCCGTCCATGGCGTTGTCCGCGAACCACGCCCGGGCCAGCGGGTTCGATTCCTCGAACGCCCACAGGCCCCCGGAGTCCGGTCCGGGCAGGTAGGCGTTACCGTCGAAGGCATAGGTCGACAGGCTCTCCGTGTCCGCATTGTAGCCGGCATGCGAACCGCCCCAGTCGTAGAAGACGTTGGAGCGGAACTCGAAGAGCGGGCCGACCGGATCCGCGGCAGGCGGATTGTAGTTGCCCGGTCGCGGCATCCGCGCCCGGTGCGCCGCCCACAGATTGTGATGGAAGGTCATGCGCGCGCCGTGACCACCCCGGACCAGCGACCCGTAGCCGTGATCGCCCTTCGCGTGGCCCGAGGCGTTCAGGGCCTCCGCGATCACCGACCACTGCACCGTCACATCGTAGATTCCGCGCTCCGGCGGATCGTACCGGCTGCCCACCGACAGGGTCTCGTCCACCGACCATGAGGCGGAGACATGGTCCAGGATGATGCGCCGTCCGCGCTCTATCGAGATCGCATCCGCCTCGACTCCGCTCTCGTCTCCGAGCCGCGAGCGGATGTGGCGGATGACGACGTCGTCCGCGGCAATGACCAGTGGATGGTCGCGCAGGGTGATCCCGCCGCCGGGCGCGGTCTGCCCGGCGATGGTGATCCGCCCCCGCCGGACGGTCAGGGGCGTGGCGAGCCGGATCGTCCCGCCAATGTCGAAGACGACGGTGCGTGGGCCCTCGGCCTCCACCGCCGCCCTCAGGCTTCCGGACCCGGCGTCGTTCAGGTTCGTGACCCGCCAGACGGCCCCTCCCCGCCCGCCTTCCGCGTAACGCCCCGCGCCTTCAGCCCCCGGGAAGGCGAGCGTCTGGCCGCGCGCCGCCACGGGGTGTGCCCACAGCGACACGCATAGCGCCGTTACCGCAGCGCTTGTGGCGGCTTTGTGTCGAAGCGGCCTTGCGAAAACGCGGATCATCGGGTTACGCTCTCAATTGCTACCGGTGTCAGGGCGCATCTCGCGCGAAGATGACACCGGTGTCAAACGGGAAGGCCAGCAAGGACCCGCCCGCAAAAATCGATAGACCGGGGTCACTCCGGCGTCCTGTATGCCCATTGGGAGGAGGCATATGATGCAAGCCATTCAGTCGGGGCCGCGCGCCCTGCGTCGCACCCTGTTCGCCGGAGCCTCGGGCCTGGCGGTCGCCCTTTCACTCGGAGTGGGGGCCGCCGCGGCCCAGACCGCGCCCCAGGATCCGCAGGAGGGCCCGACCCAGGTCGACGAAATCATCGTCACCGGGTTCCGCGCCAGCCTCAGCGCCAGCCTCGACGCCAAGCGGCGCGAGACCAATGTCGTCGACGTCATTGTCGCCGAGGACATCGCCGACTTCCCCGACCTCAACCTGGCCGAGTCGATCCAGCGCGTGCCGGGCGTCGCCATCGACCGCGACGCCGGCGAGGGCCGCTCGATCACTGTTCGCGGACTGGGGGCTGACTTCACCCGCACCCGTATCAACGGCATGGAAGCCCAAGCCACGGCCGGCGGCACGGACTCTTCCGGCGGCGCCAACCGCGGCCGCGGCTTCGACTTCAACGTCTTCGCCTCCGAACTCTTCCAGAGCATCACCGTCCGCAAGACGGCCGCCGCCGAAACCGAGGAAGGCTCGCTGGGCGCGACCGTCGACCTGCAGGCCTCGCGCCCGTTCGACTATCGCGGCGCCACCGCCGCCCTCTCCGTGCAGGGGGGCTACAACGACCTGTCGGAAACCTGGAGCCCGCGCACCGCTCTGCTGCTCAGCAACACCTTCGGTCAGAACGACGAGTTCGGGGCCCTGGTGTCCGTGGCCTACAGCGAGCGCGACTCGCTGGAAGAAGGTTTCAGTTCGGTCCGCTGGGCCCCGGCCGCCGCGCCGGGCAGCGGCAACAGCGGCGGCTTCTGCAGCCCCTTCGACTATGACGTCGATCCCACGACGGCCGGCATCCAGCGCAATCCCTCGTCTGGCAACGGCGCCAGCGCGACCAACTGCGCCACCGGCGTGCTCCGGCCGACCAATACGGCGTCCAACAATGCCGCCTTCGCCCTCGCCAATGATCCCAACGTCTTCATTCCCCGCCTGCCGCGCTATGGCCGGTTGAGCCACACGCAGGAGCGTCTTGGCGTCACGGGCGCTTTCCAGTGGCGTCCCGCCGACACGACCCTATTCTCGCTCGACGTTCTGTATTCCAAGCTCGACGCCACACGCCAGGAAGACTTCCTCGAAGCCCTGTCGTTCAGCCGCAACGCGGCCGCCGGCGGCCAGACCCAGATCGGCGTCCGTGACGCCGTCGTCGAAAACAACATGCTGGTCTACGGCCTGTTCGACAACGTCGATGTCCGCTCGGAAAGCCGCTTCGACGTGCTGTCCACCGAGTTCCTGCAGGTCAGCCTGACGGCCCAGCACGACTTCAGCGATCGCCTGCGCGGCAGCTACTATTTCGGTCGGGCGGAATCGAATTTCGACAACCCGATCCAGACCACGGTCACCCTCGACCGGTCCAACACCCAGGGCTATTCGTGGGACTTCCGGGGAAATCCGGACGCGCCGGTCATCAACTACGGCTTCGACGTCACCGATCCGGCCAACTGGCAGTGGCGCCCCTCGACCGCAGCGGTTCCCCGCTCGGAAATCCGCCTGCGCCCGAACGGCGTCGATACCGTCTTCGATTCGGCGCAGGCCGACCTCGAGTATGACGCCCAGGAGTGGTTGACGGTGAAGACCGGGGTCAACTGGAAGAGCTACGACTCGACCTCCTTCGACTTCCGCCGCACGGACGAGACGGTGGTGCCGGCGCTGCCGCCCGGCGTGACCGTGGCGGACATCTCGAACCTGCTGACCGGCTTTGGCACGAACCTGATCCCCGGCGGCACGGACAGCTCGTGGCTGCGCCCCGACCTGAACGCGATCGCCGATCTGTTCGACATCTACTGCAACTGCGACACCGGCGTGCCGGGCGGCGACTTCCGCCTGACCAGCATCACCAACGGCAACGCGCGGGGCGGCAACCGGAGCATCCACGAAGAAGATCTGGCCTTCTATCTCCAGGCCGACTTCAATCTGGACCTGTTCAGCATGCCGGTCCGCGGCAACGTCGGCGTCCGCCAGGTGACGACGTGGCTCGAAGCCGAAGGCTACAGCTCGACCGGCGGCGGCACACTTGTCCAGGGCGAGAACGAGTACACCGACACCCTGCCCTCGCTGAACCTGACCTTCGAGCCGGTCGAGGACCTGCTGATCCGCTTCGGCGCGGCCAAGGTCATGGCCCGGCCGCAGATCGGCAACACCCTGGCAGGCACCAACTATCTGGTTCCGACGACGTCGCTGGCGGCGTCAGGTCCGAACTTCACGGCCTCGATCGGCAATGTGAAGCTGGAGCCGTTCCGGGCCAATACCTACGACCTCAGCGTGGAATGGTATTTCGCCGAGGAAAGCCTGCTGTCCTTCGCCTACTTCTACAAGGACATCGACACCTACATTCAGATCCTGCGTCAGGACCTGCCCTACACCGCCCTGACCGCACTGAACCCGTCCGCCTTTGCGCCGGGCTTCTGCAGCGGCGCCTGCTCGCCAACCACGATCTTCCAGCTGACCGCCGCGGTGAACACCGAAGGCGGCCCGCTTAAGGGGTTCGAGGTCAGCTACCAGCAGCCCTTCCGCTTCCTGCCGGGTCCGCTCGGCAACACCGGGGTTCAGCTGAACTACACCCACGTCGAATCCGAGATCGACTACTGCGCCAATGCCCTGTGCACGGCCTTCCAGACCGACGACCTGATCAATCTGTCGCCGCAGTCGTGGAACGCCACCCTCTACTACGAGGACGACAAGTTCTCGGCGCGGGTCTCGGCGGCGTCGCGTGACGGCTACATCCAGAACGTCCCGGGCCGGAACGGCAACCAGGTCGAGGGCAAGAAGGAGACGCTGAACATCGACGCCTCCGCCTCGTATCAGCTGACCGACCAGGTCGAGGTGACCTTCGAGGCGCTGAACCTGACCGACGAGGAGAACCATCAGTTCGTCGGCGATGGCGCGGATCGCGAAAGCACCTCCGTGTATCACCACACCGGCCGCCAGTATTTCATCGGCGCCCGCTACCGCTTCTGACCTCTCCGAAAACGGAAAGGGGGCCGCGTGACAGCGCGGCCCCCTTTTTTTGTCCCTGGTCTCCCGTCAGATCGGGTCGCCGAGAATGCCTCCGTCATGTCCGAGTGTGATCATCCAGTCGCTGGAGGGCGGCAGATGGAACTCGAGATTGACGAACAGCGGCGCCTCGATCTGCGGCAGGACCAGCGGATCACCGTGGAACTTGAGCGTCTCCGAACCCGGCAGGACCAGCGGCTGATCGTCCGTCACGTGCGGCAGGACGAAGGCGTCGTCGTCCAACAGCGTCGGCAGGATCTGGGGGGCCAGAATCTTCTCAGCCGGCGGGGGGTAGCTCAGGGTCACGGTCGTGTTGTTGACGAAGCGCAGGACCTCGACGCTATCGACGAAGGTTGATCCATCGCGGCCGGCGACGGTGTCGACAATCCGGTAGCCGTTGCCTTCGACGGCAACGGTGTATTCGGCCGCGACGCCGCGCAGTTGCACCTCATCCTTGCCGGCGCCGCCAAAGACGGTGTCATTGCCGCCCTTGCCGCGCATGATGTCGTCCAGCGCGCCGCCGGTCAGGACGTTGTCCATGGTGTTGCCGTTGCCCACGAACTTGCCGGGGCCGGTGTAGAGCAGGTTCTCGATATTGGCCCCGAGCGTATAGGTGCCGACCCGCGCCTCGATGGTGTCCAGCCCCTCACCCGCCAACTCGACACAGGTGTCGAAGGCGTCGAGGACGTACCAGTCGTCGCCCTGCCCGCCCTGCAGCTGGTTGTTCGCGCCGCCCGAGCCACCCATCAGCAGGTCGGCGCCGCCGCCGCCCAGCAGAGTGTCCGAGCCGACGCCGCCCATCAGGATATTGGAGTTGCCGTCGCCGATCAGAAGGTCGTTGAAGTTCGAACCGGTCAGGTTTTCGATCGAGGTGAAGGTATCGGTCGCGCCGTCCCCGTCGTTGGTGGCCTTTTGCAGGTCCAGCCGGGCGGTCACCCCGGCGGCGGCGAGCGTATAATCGACCGTATCCGTTCCCAGCCCGCCGATCAGCACATCCACACCGCCACGACCGCGCAGGTTATCCGATCCCGCTCCCCCGGTGATGGTGTTGCCCAGCGCATTGCCGGTGCCGTTGAAGTCGCCGTTCCCGCCGAACAGCAGATTCTCGACGTTGTTGGCCAGGACATAGGTGAGAATGCGGGCGTCGACGGTGTCGATGCCGTCGCCGACGAACTCGGTCACGCTGTCGGCGGCTTCCAGCACGTAGATGTCGTCGCCCGCGCCGCCCTGCAGAGCATTCAGCGCCCCGGCGCCGCCCCACAGAACGTCCGCGCCGCCGAGACCCAGCAGGGTGTCAGTCCCCGTCCCGCCCCGCAGCACATTGACGCCGCTGTCGCCGATCAGGGTGTCATTGAAGTTCGATCCAGTCAGATTCTCGATACTCAAGAAGGTGTCCGTGCCACCCTGCCCGTCGTTCGTCGCCTTGTTGGCGTTCAGCTGGGCGGCCACGCCGCTCAAGGCGTCGGCATAGCTCACGGTATCGATCCCGCCGCCGCCGTTCAGCACATCGACGCCGGTGCCGCCGATCAGCGTGTTAGCAGCGCCTGAGCCTGTCAGAACATCTCCGAAGGCCGAGCCGGTCAGGTTCTCGATCGAGATCAGGGTATCGGTGAAGCCGTCGCCATCATTACTGGTCACACCGGCTTCGAGGTTTGCGGTGACGCCGGATCCGGCCGTGGAGTAGTCGGCCAGATCGGTTTCAGCGCCGCCGTCAAGGGTATCGACCCCAGCGCCGCCGACAAGGATGTCGTTCCCGCCGGCTCCGCTCAGAATATTCGACCCGGCGCTGCCTGCGAGACGGTTGTTGAGCTGGTTTCCGGTCAGATCGCCGCTGTTCCCAGCGATCATGGTGGCGTTTTCGAGATGCTGGCCCACAAGACTGAAGCTGATCGAGGAATAGACCAGGTCGGTCCCTTGGCCGTCAAACTCCACCGCCGAGTCGCCGATGTCGTCGACATAGAAGACATCGTCGCCCCAGCCGCCATACATCAGGTCGCCGCCGGTTCCGCCCGTCAGGATGTCGTTCCCGTCGTAACCCGCGAGCGTGTTGTTCCCGCTGTTCCCGGTGATCCGGTTGCCAAGCGAGTTTCCCGTGCCGTCGATGTGCGCCGACCCCAGCAGGGTCAGGTCCTCAACGACATCGCCGAACAGGCTGTAGTGAACCGAGCTCTCCACCCGATCGACCCCCTGCCCTTCGAGCTCGACGACCACGTCGCCCGCGCTGTCGACGACGAAGACGTCGTTACCGAGGCCACCGGTCAGGGTGTCAGCGCCCGTTCCGCCAACCAAGGTGTCGTCGCCGTCGCCCCCGAACAGCGTGTCGTTGCTGCCTGCGCCGTCGACGTAGTTATTCCCGGCATTGCCAGTGATCACGTTGACGAGATTATTCCCGAAAACGTCGACGTTGGAGCCGCCTTGAAGGGTTGCGTTTTCAACGGCCGAGAACAGGCTCAGCGTCACCGTCGAAAAGACGTGATCCACGCCTTCATTGTCGAATTCGTGGAAAGAGTCCTGTTTCGAATCAACGAAGTAGGTGTCGTCTCCTGCGCCGCCGAGCATGACGTCGCCACCCTCGCCGCCGATCAGCGTATCCGCACCACCCTGGCCCTCGATGAAATCGGCGCCTGCGCCGCCATTCAGAACATTGTTGCCGGCATTGCCCTTCACGCCGTTGTCGGTCGAACTGCCGGTGGCGTTCAAATTCGCGAGTCCGGTCAGTTCGATCCGTTCGATGTTGTCGCCATCCTGTAGAACCAGGTCGATGACGCCGCTCGAGATGCCGTCATTCAGACCTTCGTTCGCCAGTTCGACGGCGAGATCGCCGGCGTTGTCGAAGATATAGGTGTCGTTCCCAAGGCCGCCGGTCATCACATCGGCGGCGCCGCCGCCGTCGAGGAAGTTGGCGTCGCTGTTGCCGTGGATCTGATTGACGAGGTCGTTGCCGACGCCCGCCCAGTTGCCTGCACCAACGAGGAAGAGGTTCTCGACGTTGGCCCCGAGCGTATAGCTCGTCGATGAGACGACCGTGTCGACGCCCTCGTTCGCCAATTCGACCGCCTGATCCGCCGTATTGTTGGCGGTGAAGACGTCGTCGCCGAGACCCCCATTCATGATGTCGATGTCCGCGCCACCGTCCAGCTGGTCGTTCCCGCCTCCGCCCGAGAGCACATCGGCCCCGCCCATACCCGACAGCTGATCCGCGCCTTCTCCCCCACTCATGAGGTCGACGAGGTCGTCACCGACGATGACGTCGTCCGCGCCGTCACCCGCAGAAGAACGCCGCACTTGAAGGCGATCGTAGTAAACCTGACCCGTCGTCAGATTGGTTTCCAGACTAACGATGGTGGAATAGCCGTAGCCAGTCAGGGCGTTGTTGACGACATCATTGCCGAGCAGCGGAATACCACGGGCCGCTTGGCTTGCGATGACCTGCCCGGTCGCAGGGTCGACGAGCTTGACCACGACGTCGGTATTCCCGGCCGCGGCATTGTCTCCATACGACACCGCCAGCATGCCGTTGCCGAATCGGGCGATCTGCGGCCCTTCGTCGGCGGTGGCGTTGCCTGCGATCTCGGTGTTGCCGATAAAGGTCCCGGTGAAGCCCCGGCGGCTCAGGGTGATGTCGACATCGCCGTTCCAGCCGTTGTCTTCATAGGCCATGGCGAAACCCGTCGACGTCGCGCAGATGCTGACGTTGCGGTTGATCGTTCCGACCGTGTCCTGCAGCTGGGGCGCCGCGATAACGGCGCCGGTGGCGCTGTAGACGGCGAACCAGATCTCGGTTTCCGCGCCGATCGTGCGGGTCCAGGCCACGGCGAACGTGCCGTTATCCAGGGCTGCGACCTTGGCGTTGCGGTCATCGGCGGTCGTGCCGTCGGCCACGAAGTTGGCGATCACGCCGCCGGCATTGTCGAAGATGCGGATGTCGATGTCGCTGTCCGTTGCCCCAAAATGATCCTCGCAGACGATGACGAGGCCGCCGCCCGTCAATGCGGCGACGTCCGCGTTCGAGGTGTTGGCGTCGATCCCGCTCACCGTATTCAGCACGGTCGCGCCGTTCGGCCCCACAATGCGGAACAGGATGCTGCTGGCGTCTTCGCCGGCGATGACGATGTTCCCGTTGGTCAGCTCGGCCGCGGAAGGGTCAACGCCGGTCACCAGACTGAATGGCGCCAAGCCTGTGTTGCCTGAAGTGGTGCCGGCATCCGTGCCGGCGAAGCCGTATCCGCCGCTGGCAAGGCCGAAGACATCCGCCTCCGCGTCCATGGTTCCTGCGGCGCCTTCTCCAAGGTGGGCCAGACCGTATGTTGTGGTGACAGCCATATTCCGCGTCCTCGCCCGTCCACGCCTGGCGCAGCCGGCAGATTGATCCGTCCACAAGGCCGCCACAGAGCGGCAGACCTGCGACGAGGCTTAGGAGGCGTCGTGTGCACCGTCTTGGCGCTGACCGCATGGAATGGGCGCAGCGCGCACATCGCGCCACTTAATGAAGCCGATCATGTTTACTTTAACCGGGAAACCTTCATTTCTCTTGGTTGATGTATTCGTCAGTTGACGACTGCGGTTGAAGTCGTCATTTCTTGCCGCGCATCGGGGATGACGGCGTCATGGGCGTGCGGATCGATACGAACGCGCTCCCGGAGGTGGACCGCAAGGCCTTCTGGCGCGAGGAAGTCTGCCAGCCGTACATGTATTCCGCGCCCATCTTCCGCAACGAAGAGGCGTTCACCGGCACGCACACGGCTCTGCTCGTCGGCGAAACCGTCTTCATGGATACCGCCACCAGCCAGTACGACGTCATACGCGGCTCGCAGGAGATCAGCCGGTCTCCGATGGATGTCGTCGCGCTGATGCGTGAGCGGTCGGGGGGGCGACGATTTTCTCAGAACGGCCGGAACGCCGCTCTGGAACGTGGCGATTTCATCCTGCTCGATTCCGCGTCGCCGATGAGCGGGGCGATGGCGGCCGCCGGCTCTCTTCAGTGCATCGTCATGCCACGGAGTGCGCTGGGGCGGCGGATAGACGAATTCGAAAACATGACCGCGCGCACCTTGTCCGCAACCAGTCCCGCCGGCGTATTGCTGAATGACTACACGGAGATGGTGCTGCGCCTCTCTCCCACCCAGGACGAGCGGGCCCGCGCCTGGCTCGAGGGCGGTTTCCACGACCTGATCGCGCTCAGTTTCGGCACGGCGATCGACACCCTTGAGACCGGGCCCGCGACGCTGCGCTCGGCCCGTCTCGAGACCATGCTGCGACAGATCGACAAACACTATCGCGATCCCGGCCTGACACCACGGGCAGTCGCCGTGAAAGCCGGCGTGTCGGAACGCTATCTGCACCGGTTGTTCGAACATTCGAGCATGAGCTTCCGCCAGTCGCTGGTTCGGCGCCGGCTGACCGAAGCGCGTCGCTGCCTGAAAGACATCGCAGAGGCGCATCGCTCCATTGCCGACATTGCGTTCGCCAGCGGCTTCGCCGACCTCTCGGGGTTCAACCGGGCATTCAAGAGCGCATACGGCCTCACGCCCAGAGACATGCGCAGTCACATGCTCCACGAGCTGAGCCACGTAGACCGCCACGCCGAGGTCTGATCCCGGGCCTCGACTCGGGCCAAAAAATATTTCAAGCTTCAAATATGTCGACGCGATCCGCCGTCAGAAGCATCGCCATCGTGGGCGCCGGTCCCGGCGGCCTTTACCTCGCCATCTCTCTGAAACTGCGCGATCCATCGCTCGACGTCGTGGTGCATGAGCGTAACCGGCCCGACGACACCTTCGGCTGGGGGGTGGTCTTCTCGGACCAGACGCTCGCCAACCTCAAGGCCAACGATCCCGAGACCGCAGCGATCATCGAGGCGGCCTTCGTCCACTGGGACGACATCGACGTCCACATCCATGGCCAGACCATTCGCTCCGGCGGCCACGGCTTCGCGGGGATCGGTCGGAAGCGTCTGCTGAACATCCTGCAGGATCGGGCCCGTTCCCTCGGCGTCGGCCTGCGGTTCGAGAGCGAGGTCGCCGACATCCGGGCGCTTGACGCCGACACGATCGTGGCCGCCGATGGCCTCAACAGCCGGGTCCGCAACGAGAACCCGGAGACGTTCGGCGTCGACATCGACGTGCGGACCAACAAATACATCTGGCTGGGCACGAACCAGTCGTTCAAAGCCTTCACCTTCGCCTTCGTCGAGACGCCGCACGGCTGGATCTGGGCCCACGCCTACCAGTTCGAGCCGGGCGCCTCGACCTTCATCGTCGAATGTTCGGAGGCGACCTGGCGCGGCCTTGGCTTCGACGCCATGGATCAGGACCAGACCTGCCGCGCGGCCGAGGGCCTGTTCGCCGAGTGGCTGGGCGGCCATGCCCTGATCAGCAACGCCCGCCACCTGCGCGGCTCGGCCTGGCTGAACTTCCCGCGGGTGGCCTGTTCGAACTGGCGTGACGGCAAGGTCGTGCTGATGGGCGACGCAGCCCACACCGCCCACTTCTCCATAGGTTCGGGGACGAAGCTGGCCTTCGAGGACGCCATCCACCTGGCCCGCGCCCTGACCGAAGGCGGTGACCTCGACGCCGCCCTCGCCGCCTATGAGGCCGAGCGCCGGGTCGAGGTGCTGAAGCTGCAGAGCGCGGCCCGCAACTCGACCGAGTGGTTCGAGACGGTCGACCGCTATGTCGGCCTCGATCCGATGCAGTTCGCCTACAGCCTGCTGACCCGCAGCCAGCGCGTCAGCCACGAGAACCTGCGCCTTCGCGACCGCGACTTCCTGACCGGGGTCGAGCGCTGGTTCGCCGAGGCCGCCGGCGCTCCGCCCTCCTCCGCACCGCCGCCGCCCATGTTCGCGCCGCTGCGCCTGCGCGGCCTGACGGTGCCGAACCGCGTCGTCGTCTCGCCCATGTGTATGTATTCGGCCGAGGATGGCACGGTCGGCGACTTCCACCTCGTGCACCTCGGCGGCCGGGCGCTGGGCGGGGCGGGCCTCGTCTTCACCGAAATGACCGACGTCTCCGCCGACGCCCGGATCACCCCCGGCTGCGCCGGCATGTATCGGCCGGAGCACCGCGACGCCTGGACCCGCATCGTCGACTTCGTCCATGCTCAAGGCTCGCGCATCGCGCTCCAGCTCGCCCATGCAGGGCGCAAGGGCTCGGTCGAACGGCCGTGGGGCCCGCGCGCCGATCAACCATTGATTCAGGACGGCTGGGGGCTGATCGCCCCCTCCTCCATCCCCTGGTCCGACGGCGATCAAGTTCCGCGGGCGATGACCCGCGCAGACATGGACCGCGTCCGCGACGACTTCGTGCGCGCCGTGGGCTGGGCGGACGAGGCAGGGTTCGACATGGTCGAACTGCACTGCGCCCACGGCTATCTGCTGTCGTCCTTCCTGACCCCGCTCTCCAATCAGCGCACCGACGAATACGGCGGCTCGCTGGGCAACCGCCTTCGTTTCCCGCTCGAGGTCTTCGCCGCCATGAGGGCCGTATGGCCGGACGACAAGCCGATGTCCGTCCGCCTGTCCGCCACCGACTGGGTCGACGAAGGCATCACGCCGGAGGAGTCCGTCGCCATCGCCCGCGCCTTCGCCGACGCCGGCTGCGACCTGATCGACGTCTCGGCGGGCCAGACCTCGGAACAGGCGCGACCCGTCTACGGCCGCATGTTCCAGACGCCCCTGAGCGACCGCATCCGCAATGAGGCGGGCGTCGCCACCATGGCCGTCGGCAACATCTACGAGACCGATCACGTCAACAGCATCCTCGCGGCCGGCCGCGCCGACCTGTGCGCCCTCGCCCGGCCCCATCTGGCCGATCCGAACTGGAGCCTGAGGGCTGCCGCGGAGCTCGGCTGGCGCGGCGTCCAGCCGCCGGTGCAGTACCGCCAAGGCTTCGCCCAACTGGCCCGCAACCTCGAAAAACAGCAGCAGGCCGGCCCCGTATGAGCCTCTCCGGACATCATGCCGTGGTCACCGGCGCAGGCTCGGGCATCGGCCGCGCGACCGCCGAGCGGCTGGCCGAGGCCGGCTGTCAGGTCACCCTCATCGGCCGCCACATCGGGCGACTGAACGAGAGCGCGGACCGCATCGGCGACCTCGCCTTCGCCGCCCCCGCCGACGTCACGGACCCCGACGCCCTCGCCGCGGCCATTGAGGCCGGACGCGACCGGTTCGGGCCGATCGACATCCTCGTAAACAACGCCGGCGCCGCCACCTCCGCGCCCTTCCTCAAGACCAGCGCCGACAACCTCCGCGCCATGCTGGCCCTGAACCTTGAGGCGCCCGCCGAGGCCGCACGGCTGGTCCTGCCCGGCATGCTGACCCGCCGCTGGGGCCGCATCGTCAACGTCGCCTCGACCGCGGGAGTGAAGGGCTATGCCTACGTCTCGGCCTATGTCGCAGCCAAGCACGGCCTCGTCGGCCTGACGCGAGCGCTGGCCATGGAGGTCGCCTCGAAGGGCGTCACCGTCAACGCCGTCTGCCCCGGCTTCACCGACACCGATCTCGTCGCCCGCTCCGTCGACGCCATCGTCGGCAAGACCGGCCGTAGCGAAGACGAGGCGCGCACCGCCCTCGCCGCCTCCAATCCTCAAGGCCGGCTGATCACCCCCGACGAAGTGGCCCAGACCATCGTCTGGCTGTGCGGCGACGGCGCCTCCGGGATCAACGGCGCGGCCCTGCCCGTGGCGGGAGGCGAGCTGTGACCGCCGCCGCTCCCCTGCCGGACAGACTCGGCGGCGCGCCCGACGGCAAGCGCTCCCTCCGCCTGTGGCTGCGGCTGCTGACCTGCGCCACCACCATCGAACAGACCATCTCCCAGCGGCTGCGCGACGAGTTCGGCTCGACCCTCCCCCGGTTCGACATGCTGTCGGCGCTCGACCGCGCGGGCGAGGCCGGCCTGACCATGGGCGAGGTTTCCCGCATGCTGATGGTCTCCAACGGCAACGTCACTGGCCTGTCCCAACGGCTCAAGGCCGATGGCCTGATCGAACACCTTCCCGGCGCCGACCGCCGGGTGCAGCGCGTCCGCCTGACCGCCGCCGGACGCACCCGTTTCGCCGCCATGGCCCGGGCGCACGAGCACTGGATCGAGACCCTTCTCGGCGGCCTGACCGGGGTCGAGGCCGAAGACCTGACCGCCCTGCTCGAGCAGACCAAACGCTCGCTCCGGGCCGCTGTTCACGAGGATGCCCACCCATGAAGGCGCGCGAATACAAGGCCGAACATTTCCTCTGGTCCGTCGATGACGACGGCGTGGCCGTGCTGACCCTCAACCGGCCGGAGCGGAAGAACCCGCTCACCTTCGAGTCCTACGCCGAGATGCGCGACCTGTTCCGCGCCCTGGTCCACGCGCGCGACTGCAAGGTGGTGATCGTCACCGGCGCGGGCGGGAACTTCTCATCCGGCGGTGACGTGCACGAGATCATCGGTCCACTGACCGAAATGGCCATGCCTGCCCTGCTCGACTTCACCCGCATGACCGGCGATCTGGTCAAGGGCATGCGCGGCTGTCCGCAGCCGATCATCGCCGCGCTGGACGGAGTCTGCGTCGGCGCGGGCGCCATCATGGCCATGGCCTCGGACCTGCGGATCGCCACTGCGCGGACGAAGACGGCCTTCCTGTTCACCCGGGTCGGTCTGGCCGGCTGCGACATGGGCGCCTGCGCCATCCTGCCTCGCCAGATCGGTCAGGGCCGGGCGTCCGAACTGCTGTTCACCGGCCGGGTCATGACCGCCGACGAAGGCGAGCGCTGGGGCTTCCACAACCGCCTGGTCGAGCCCGACGCCCTGTTGGAAGCCGCCCGTGATCTGGCCGTCTCGCTGGCCAGGGGACCAACCTTCGCCCACGGCGTCACCAAGAACCAGCTCAACGTCGAATGGGACATGAGCCTCGACGCCGCCATCGAGGCCGAGGCCCAGGCCCAGGCCATCTGCATGCAGACCAACGACTTCCGCCGCGCCTACGAAGCCTTCGCGGCGAAACGCGAGCCGGTGTTCGAGGGGGACTGAGCATGGGCGACCGCACCTTCCTCGACTGGCCCTTCTTCGAGGACCGCCACCGCGCCTTCGCCGCCGATCTGGAGGCGTGGGCCTCGGCGAACACCGATGCGCTGGAACTGCACGGCGACCACGACCTCGACGGCGACTGCCGCGCCATCCTCAGGTCTCTGGCCGAGGGCGGATGGCTCCGGAAGGCCGTGCCCGACGCGAACGGCAGGCTTGACGTCCGCACCCTCTGCCTCACCCGCGAGACGCTCGCCCGCCGCTCCGGTCTCGCCGACTTCGTCTTCGCCATGCAGGGTCTTGGCTCCGGCCCGATCAGCCTGTTCGCGACCGACGACCAGAAGGCCCGCTGGCTGCCCGGCGTCGCCTCCGGCGAGACCATCGCCGCCTTCGCCCTGTCCGAACCCGAGGCCGGCTCCGACGTCGCCGCCCTGTCCACCACCGCCCGCCGCGAAGGCGACCACTGGGTGCTGGACGGGACCAAGACCTTCATCTCCAACGGCGGCCTGGCCGACCGCTATGTCGTCTTCGCCCGCACCGGCGAGGGCGGCGCCAAGGGCCTCGGCGCCTTCGTGGTGGACGCCGACACGCCCGGTTGCGAGATCGTCGAGCGCATCCCCCTGATGGCCGCCCACCCGCTGGCCACGATCCGGTTCAATCAGTGCCGCATCGACGCCGACCGCATCCTCGGCGCGCCGGGCGAGGGCTTCCGCATCGCCATGGCCACGCTGGACGTGTTCCGCTCCACCGTCGCCGCGGCCGCCCTCGGCTTCTCCCGCCGCGCCTTCGACGAGGCCGCCGCCCGCGCGACGTCGCGCACCCTGTTCGGCGCCCCGATGAGCGACCTCCAGCTGGTGCAGGCCTCGCTGGCGGACATGGCGCTAAAGATCGACGCCTCGGCCCTGCTGATCTACCGCGCCGCCTGGCTGAAGGATCAGGGCGCGCCGCGCGTGACCCGCGAGGCGGCCATGGCCAAGCTCTACGCCACGGACGAGGCGCAGCAGGTCATCGACGCGGCCGTGCAGATATTCGGCGGCCTCGGCGTCACGGCGGGCCATCCGGTGGAGCGGCTCTATCGCGAGATTCGCGCCCTGCGCATCTACGAGGGCGCCTCCGAGGTGCAGAAGATCGTCATCGCCCGGCAGGCGCTGGCGGCCATGGCGGGCGGCGCCCATGGCTGAGACGGCCCACCTCGACCGCTTCGTCCTCGACCACCTGCCGCCGAAGGACCAGCAGCCGGAGTTCATTTTCGGCCTGCCTGAACTGGTCTATCCGGAGCGGCTCAACGCCGGCGCCGAGCTGCTCCGCCGCGCCATTGCCGCCGCCGGGCCGGACGGTCGCGCCCTGATCGATCACGACCACGAGTTCTCGTGGAGCCGGGTAGACCTGATCTCCGACCGGATGGCCAAGGTGCTGGTCGAGCAGATGGGTCTGGTCCCCGGCAATCGCGTCCTGCTGCACGGCCCGAACAGTTCGTGGACCGTCCTCGCGTGGTTCGCCATCCTCAAGGCCGGCGGCGTGGTCGTGGCCACCATGCCCATGCTCCGCGCCTCCGAACTGACGACGGTGATCGACAAGGCCCGGATCAGCCACGCCCTCGTCTATGAGACGCTCGCCGACGCCGTGACCGAAGCACGCGCCGGAACGGCCTGCCTCACCCATGTCATGACCTCGGCCGAACTGCAGCGCGCCGCCCAGTCCTTGCCGGCCGGCACACGCTTCGATGCCGTCGCTGCCGCGGCCGATGACCCGGCCCTGATCGCCTTCACCTCCGGCACCACTGGCAAGCCCAAGGGCTGCGTCCATTTCCATCGCGACGTCCTCGCCATGGCCGACACCTTCGCCCGGCACACGCTCGACCTCACGCCTGGAGATGTCGTCGTCGGCACCCCGCCGATCGCCTTCACCTTCGGGCTCGGAGGTCTCGTGGTCTTCCCGGCCGCCGCCGGCGCCGCCACCGCCTTCGTGCCCTGCCCCGGCTTTGACGCCCTTGCGGAAACCATCGAGCGCTGCCGCGCCACCGCCATCTTCACCGCCCCGACCGGCTACCGCACCCTGCTCAAGCTGGCGGACCAGCACGATCTGTCGTCGCTGCGCACCTGCGTCTCCGCCGGCGAGGCCCTGCCCGCGGCAACCTCCGACGCATGGCATGAGGCCACCGGCGTGCGCATCATCGACGGCATCGGCTCGACCGAGATGATCCACATCTTTATCTCGGCAAGCGGCGACGACATTCGCCCCGGCTCCACCGGCAGGGCGGTCCCTGGATACGAGGCCCGCATCATGGACGCCGAGGGCCACCCGCTGCCGCCGGGCGAGACCGGCCGCCTCGCCGTCCGCGGCCCCACCGGCTGCCGCTATCTCGACGATCCGCGCCAGTCCGCCTACGTCCAGAACGGCTGGAACCTGACCGGCGACGTCTATCGGCTCGATGAGGACGGCTATTTCTGGTTCGTCGCCCGCGCCGACGACATGATCATCTCCTCCGGCTACAACATCGGCGCGCCCGAGGTGGAGGACGCCCTGCTGCGCCATCCCGCGGTCGCCGAGGCCGCCGTCATCGGCGCCCCGGACGAGGAACGCGGTCAGATCGTCAAGGCCTTCATCGTCCTCAACCCCGGCCACGAGGCCTCCGATGACCTCCGCTCCGGCCTGCAGACCCACGTCAAATCCGTCATCGCCCCCTACAAATACCCCCGCGCGCTCGACTTCGTGGACGCCCTGCCCAAGACCCAGACGGGCAAGCTGCAGCGTTTCAGATTGAAGGCCGACGCATGACCGGCCAGACCTTCACCACCGCCCGCCGCGTGCGCTTCGCCGACTGCGACGCCGCCGGCATCGTCTTCTTCCCGCGCTATTTCGAGATGCTGAATGGCGTCGTCGAGGACTGGTTCGCCGGGCCCTTGGGCGCCTCCTTCCGCGAACTCCACCTCGAGCGCCACGTCAGCGTCCCGACCGCCGCCGTCGAGGCCCGCTTCATCGCCCCGTCGCGGCTCGAGGACGACCTGACCTTCGCCCTGACCGTCACTCGTCTGGGCGGCGCCTCCTGCGGCCTGCGCCATCGCATCAGCGCCGGAGATCAGCTCCGTTTCGAGGCGACCCAGACCATCGTCTACGTCGGCGCCTCCCTGAAGCCTGAGCCGTGGCCCGACGCCCTGCGCGCCCGCATCCAGCCCTTCGTGGAGACCCCGGCATGAACCGCGTCCTGCTGCCCGAAGGCTGGCCCCGACCCAGGGGCTATTCCAATGGCGTCGAGGCGAGCGGCCGGATGGTCTTCGTCGCCGGCCAGATCGGCTGGGACGTACAGGGCCGCTTCCCCACCGGCTTCGCCGCCCAGTTCCGGCAGACCCTCGACAACACCCTCGCCGTCCTCGCCGAAGCCGGCGCGGGCCCCGAACACATGGTCCGCATGACCTGGTACGTGGTCGACAAGGCCGAATACCTGGCCGCCCTGCGGGAGATCGGCGCGGTCTGGCGCGAGCGGATCGGGGCCCACTACCCGGCGATGGCCGTGGTCGAGGTGAAGGGCCTGATCGAGGACGCCGCCCGGGTCGAGATCGAAACCACCGCCGTCGTTCCTGTCGCCTGACCGCTTGATCCCACGGCCCCGCTCGGTCAGGGTCGCGCACTTCCCAGCCGGACCACCGCCTTGCCCTTGCCCGACGACCGCTATCTCGACCAGTTGGAGGCGGAATCCATCCAGATCATGCGTGAGGTCGCGGCCCAGTGCGCCCGCCCTGTCATGCTGTTCTCGGCTGGCAAGGATTCGGCGGTCATGCTGCATCTGGCGCGCAAGGCCTTCTTCCCGGCCCCGCCGCCCTTCCCGCTGCTGCACGTCGATACGACCTGGAAATTTCGCGAGATGTACGACTTCCGCAACCGCGCGGCGGCCGAGGCCGGCATGGATCTGCTGGTCTGGCGCAATCCGGAGGCCGAGGCGCAGGGCATCAACCCCTTCGATCACGGCGCCACCGTCCATACCGACCTTTGGAAGACCCAGGGCCTCAAGCAGGCGCTGGACCACTACGGCTTCGACGCGGCCTTCGGCGGCGCCCGGCGCGACGAGGAGAAGAGCCGCGCCAAGGAACGCATCTTCTCCTTCCGCACCCGGACCCACGTCTGGGACCCCAAGGCCCAGCGGCCGGAGCTCTGGCGGCTCTACAACGCCCGCGTTCACAAGGGCGAGTCGGTCCGCGTCTTCCCCCTGTCCAACTGGACCGAGATGGATGTCTGGCGCTACGTCCGGCGTGAGGAGATCGAGGTCGTCTCCCTCTATTTCGCCGCCGAACGTCCGGTGGTCGAGCGGGAGGGGGCCCTGATCATGCTCGACGACGACCGCATGGCCCCGCACCCCGGCGAGACGGTGCAGAGGCGGCGCGTGCGCTTCCGCACCCTGGGCTGCTATCCGCTGACCGGCGCCATCGACAGCGACGCCGCCGACCTGCCCGCCGTCATCGCCGAGATGGCCGCCTCCCGCGCCTCCGAGCGGCAGGGCCGGACCATCGATCGCGACCCCTCCGCCTCTATGGAGATCAAGAAGCGGGAGGGCTATTTCTGATGGCCCGCGACCTCGTCCGCCTGATCACCTGCGGCTCCGTCGACGACGGCAAGTCGACCCTGATCGGTCGCCTTCTGCACGACGCCGGCGCCGTGCCCGACGACCAGCTGGCCGCCATCCGCACCGCGTCCGGCGAGCCCGACTTCTCGCGCCTGTTCGACGGCCTCGACGCCGAGCGCGAACAGGGCATCACCATCGACGTCGCCTACCGCCATTTCGAGACGGCCGGCCGCCGCTTCATCCTCGCCGACACGCCGGGCCACCCGCAGTACACGCGCAATATGGTCACCGCGGCCTCGACGGCCGATATCGCTATCGTTCTGGTCGACGCCCGCAAGGGGCTTCTGCCCCAGACCCGCCGGCATTCATATCTGGTCAGCCTGCTGGGCGTCCGGCGCGTGCTGCTGGCGGTCAACAAAATGGATCTGGTCGGCTGGTCGCAGGACCTGTTCGACGAGATCGCAACCGACTACCGCGCCCTCGCCGCCGAGCTGGGCCTGACCGAAGTCACAGCCATCCCGGTCTCCGGCCTCGAGGGCGACAATGTCGTCGCTCGTTCCGCCAACCAGCCCTGGTACGACGGCCCAACCCTGCTGGAGTGGCTCGAGACCACCGATCTGGCCGAGGCCGAACCCGGCCCGTTCCGCATGCCGGTGCAGTGGGTCAATCGGCCCGACGCCGACTTCCGCGGCTATGCCGGCCGGATCATCAGCGGCATCGTGCGGCCCGGCGACGCCCTCAGGGTCCTGCCCTCCGGTCGCGACGCCACGGTCGATCGCATCGTCGCCATGGGCGGCGATCTGACCGAGGCCGGCCCGGGCCAGTCGGTCACCCTGACCCTGACCGATCACCTCGATGTCTCCCGCGGCGACTTGCTTGCCGCCGCCGATGCCCCGCCCGAGGCCGCCGACCAGTTCGAGGCCCACGTCGTCTGGATGGCCGACGCGCCCCTGCTGCCCGGCCGCGCCTATGTGGTGAAACTGGGCTCGGCCACCGTCACGGGCCAGGTCACCGACATCCGCCACAAGGTCAATGTCGAGACGCTGGAGCCGCTCGCCGCCCGCACGCTTGAGCTTAACGACATCGGCGTCTGCCACCTGCACCTCGACGCGCCTCTTGTGTTCGAGCCCTATTCGGTCAGCCGCGACCTCGGCGGCCTGATCCTGATCGACCGCCAGACCAATGAGACCGTCGGCGCCGGCCTGATCAACTTCGCCCTGCGCCGCTCAGCCAACGTCCAGTGGCAGGCGCTCGACGTCGGCCGCGCCGAACGCGCCGCGCTGAAGCGCCAGAAGCCGCTGGTGCTGTGGTTCACCGGTCTGTCCGGCGCCGGCAAGTCGACCATCGCCAACCTCGTCGACAAGCGGCTGTTCGCCGACGGCCGGCACACCTTCATGCTGGACGGCGACAACGTCCGCCACGGTCTCAATCAGGACCTCGGTTTCACCGACGCCGACCGGGTCGAGAACATCCGCCGCATCACCGAGGTCGCCCGGCTGATGGCCGACGCCGGCCTGATCGTGCTGGTCTCCGCCATCTCGCCCTTCGCCGCCGAGCGCCGCATGGCGCGCGAACGGATGGCTCCGGGCGAGTTCGTCGAGATCTTCGTCGACGCCCCGCTGGAGGTGGTCGAGGCCCGCGACGTCAAGGGCCTCTACCGCAAGGCCCGCGCCGGCGACCTGACCAATTTCACCGGCATCGACAGCCCCTACGAGCGGCCCGGGAACCCGGACATCCGCATCGACGCCGCCGCCCTGACGCCGGAACAGGCGTGCGAGCGGATCATCGAGGCGATCCGCGACCGCATCTGACCCTCAGCCGTCGCGGAATTTCCACTTCATCGCCAGCACCCCGCCCGACATGACCAGGGCGCAGGCGTTGGCGATGGTGATCGGCCAGGCCTCGGTCATGACGCCATAGGCCGTCCACAGCACGAAACAGGTCACCGTCAGCGAATAGGTCTTCAGCGAGACGGACGACGCGTCCTTGGTCTTCCAGATCTTGACCATCTGCGGCGCGAAACTGGTGATCGAACACAGGGCGGCGGCGGACCCGACGGCGTTGGCGGCAAAGCTCATCCGCCCCAAAGGCTTGACCGCCTCCGCAGGTTCCCGGCGTCAGCGGGCCACGGGCGCGAGCAGCGGCGCGAGGCTGTCGGTCTCGTCCACCGTTCGCACGAACGTCGGCGGCCGGATCGCATGCGTAAGCTGCTCGAAGGCATAGCCCAGCGACAGCACCTTCGCGTCGTCCCACTTGCCCGCGATGAAGCTGATCCCGACCGGCAGCCCGTCGACGAAGCCCATCGGTACGGTCAGGTGCGGATAGCCGGCGATGGCGGGCATGGTCGACACGGCGCCGCCGTAGTGATCGCCGTTGACGACGTCGGTGGTCCAGGCGGGGCCGGTCGTCGGCCCGACAAGGGCGACCAGCCTGTGCTCCCGCATCAGCTTGTCGATGCCCTCGGCCCCGGCAAGTCGCAGCGAGGTGGCCCGCGCCTCCACATACTCCCGCTCGTCCAGCCCGCCTTTGGCCTGCGCCTGCAGGAACAGCTCCTGTCCGAACAGCGACAGCTCCCGCGGCTCCGCCTCGTTGAACGCGATCACCTCGGCCAGCGTCCGCGTTCGCACCTGATCCGGCCGCGTCGAGGCCAGATAGGCGTTCAGGTCGTGCTTCAGCTCGTACAGCAGCACGGTCAGCTCGGCCGAGCCCATGGCCCCCTCGTCTGACGGAGCCTCGGTCAGGTCAACCAGCACGGCGCCTGCGTCCCGCAGCACCTGCAGGTTCTGCTCGAACACCGCCAGGGTGTCCGCCGTATAGCCGCCCGCGAACCGCATCACGCCGATCCGCGCGCCGCGCAGCGACCCGGCGTTCAGCGCCGCGCGATAGTCGACCTTGTGCGCATCCGCTTCGGCCGTCGCCGGGTCCAGCGGGTCAGAGCCGGCGATGACCGACAGCACGATGGCCGCGTCCTCCACCGTCCGCGTCATCGGCCCGGCGGTGTCCTGCGAATGGCTGATCGGCACGATGTGGGTCCGCGACACCAGCCCCACGGTCGGCTTGAAACCGACGATGCCGTTGATAGCCGCCGGGCAGGTGATCGAGCCGTCCGTCTCGGTGCCGATGGCCGCCGGAGCCAGCCCCGCCGCCACCGCCGCCCCGCTGCCCGAGGACGAGCCGCAGGCGTTGCGGTCCAGCGCGTGCGGATTGCGCGTCAGCCCGCCCACGGCGCTCCAGCCGCTGGTCGAGTTCGACGATCGGATATTGGCCCACTCCGACAGATTGGTCTTGCCGAGGATCACCGCCCCCGCCTCGCGCAGCCGCGCCGCCAGCGGCGCGTCCCGCCCCGGCGCATTGTCCGCCAGCGCCAGCGACCCCGCCGTCGTCGGCATGTCCCGCGTCTCGATATTGTCTTTCAGCAGGATGGGGAGGCCATTCAGCGGGCCCGCGGGGATCACGATTTCCTCGTCGCTGAGAATAGCGGGGTGACCGGCGATGATCGCGTTCAAGGACCCCGCTTCGAGGTTGTCCGCGCTAAGCATCACCGCGATCGAGCCGTCCAGGGCGTCCCGGCCGGCGACACGGCCATCAACGATGGCCGCGACACTCGGCGGCGCGAAGACCGACTCGCCGGCGGAGCCGTGCATCGTCCAGGAGCCGTCCTCGTTCGGCGTGGCGCAGCCACCAAGCGCCAGCAGAGCGACGCCGACCAAGAGTCCCTTGAGCCCGTTCATTTCGTCTCCCCTTCCGCCGTGGCGGACCTGATCTATTGCACCGCGTCCGGCGCCCGTCGCGCGTGCGTCCGCTGTTCGAAGGCATAGCCCAGCGACAGCACCTTCGCGTCATCCCATTTGCCGCCGATGAAGCTGATGCCCACCGGCATCCCGCGATCGAAACCCATCGGCACGGTCAGGTGCGGATAGCCGGCGATGGCGGGCATCCGCGATACCGATCCCTGCGCCCGATCCTCGTCATTCGGATCGTTGGTCCAGGCCCGGGACGTCGTCGGCGCCGTCAGCGCCACGACATTGTTCTCGCGCATCATCCGGTCGATGCCCTCCGCGCCCGCCATCCGAAGCGAACTGGCCCGCGCCTCCAGATAGGCCGGATCGTCCAGACCCTTCGTCTGCTCGGCCGCGAGGAACAGCTCCTGGCCGAACAGAACCGTCTCGCGGGGCTCCGCCTCGTTGAAGGCGATCAGGTCCGCCAGCGTCCGGGTCTTCACCTGCGCCGGGTCGGTCGAGGCCAGATAGGTGTTCAGATCCGCCTTCAGCTCGGTCATCAGCACCGTCAATTCCATGGCGCCCAGCCCCTGCTGGTTCGGCCCTTCGGTGATCTCGACCAGTTCCGCCCCCGCGTCGCGCATCGCCTGCAGCGACCGCTCGAACGCCGCCTGCGTCTCCGCCGAATAGTTCGCCACCGCATAGCGCATGACCCCGATCCGGGCGCCCCGCAGGCTGTCGGCGTCCAGCGCCGCGCGATAGTCGACCTTGCGCGCATCCGCTTCGGCCGTCGCCGGGTCCAGCGGGTCAGAGCCGGCGATGACCGACAGCACGATGGCCGCGTCCTCCACAGTGGTCGTGATCGGCCCGGCGGTGTCCTGCGAATGGCTGATCGGCACGATGTGGGTTCGCGACACCAGCCCCACCGTCGGCTTGAACCCGACCACGCCGTTGACCGAGGCAGGGCAGGTGATCGAGCCGTCCGTCTCCGTCCCGATGGCCGCCGGCGCCAGCCCAATGGCCACCGACACCGCGCTCCCCGCCGACGACCCGCACGGCGTTCGCTCCGGATCATAGGGATTGCGCGCCTGCCCGCCGACCGCGCTCCAGCCGCTGATCGAATTCGAAGAGCGGATGTTGGCCCATTCGGACAGGTTGGCCTTGCCGAGGATGACAGCTCCGGCGCCGCGAAGGCGGGCGACCAGGGGCGCGTCGCGACCGGGCGCGTTGTCCATCAGCGCCAAGGAGCCGGCCGTGGTCGGCATGTCCGTGGTCTCGATGTTGTCCTTCAGCAGGATCGGCAGCCCCTGGAGCTCGCCGCGGGCGCGGAGAGCTTGCTGACTGACGTCGGCAGCAACCCGGATCACACTGTTGGACGAGTCAGTTCGGCCCTGATCAAAGCGGATCGCCTGCTCCAGACCGGCGGCCATATAGGACCGGTTTCCGGCATCGACGTAATAAGCCGCGCCCGGCATCCGCGGCACGGGGTGGGATGGCGCTGTGTGGTCGCCCGCGCACCCCCACAGAACCGCCGCCGCCCCCGCGATCAGTCCTGTGCGGCGGGCGACCGCGAACCGATGGTCCGGTCGAAGAAGTCGAGATACGTCCGCCATTGGTGCAGCTGCCTTTCATTGCCCCGCACGCCGTGGCGCTGGCCGGGATAGAGCATCAGTTCGAAGGGGTGCGAGGCGGCTTCCATCGCATCGATCACCCGCGTGGAATTCTCGAGGATGACGTTGTCGTCGGCCATGCCGTGCATCAGCAGCATCCGCCCGGTCATGTTCGGCAGGCGCGGAATGGCGTCCGAGGCGGCGTAGCCTTCCGGGTTCAGTTCCGGCGTCGACATGAACCGCTCGGTGTAGTGGGTGTCGTACAGGTCCCAGCGGGTCGGCGGCGCGCCCACGGCGGCGGCGGCGAGGCCCATTCGGGGCTCGGTGATGGCCCTCAGGCTCATGAATCCGCCATAGGACCAGCCCATCATGGCGATGCGGTCATCGTCCACAAAAGGCAATGATCTCAGATAGTCGGCGGCCAAAACCTGATCCTCGATCTCAGGTTGTCCCATCTTCAGATAGAGCGCCTGCTTGAACGCCGCCGAGCGGTCGCCCTCGCCGCGGTTGTCGAGGCGGAAGACGATGTAGCCCGCCTCAGTCAACAGTTGATTGCTGGCCGGCTGCCAGCCCTGTTTGACCCCGCCCCCGGACGGGCCGCCATAGACCTGCATGACCACCGGATAGGTTTTCGTCGGATCGAAGCCCGGAGGCGTGGTCATCTGCCAGACCAGCGTCTCGCCATGGCTCTGCATCGAACCGAACGTCACCTGGCCGCGCCGCGACAGGTACGGATAATAGGGGTGGTTCTGGTCCAGCCGGTTCTCCTCGATCCAGCGGATGAAGGTCCCGTCGGCGCGGTACAGGCCAGACTGCGGCGGCGTATCCAGATCGGTGTAGTTGCCGACGAAGGCGGTGCCGGTCCGGTTGACCGAGGCGCTCCACCATCCGCCTTCCGGCGTCACGGCGACCGGCCGCATGGTCCGTCGCAGGCTGGTGCGGAACAGCTGCTGCTCAGTCGGCGCCTCGCGCCCGTCGCGCATCGAGGCAGTGAAGAAGACATCGCCTGTCTGCTGGTTGACCCCGTTCAACGACTTGACGGGATAACGCCCGCTCGTGATCGCGCGCAGGCGGCGCCCGTCACGGGCGTAGAGATACAGGTGCTTCCAGCCGGACTCTTCCGACGACCAGATGAAGTCGCCGTTCTCCAGCGCCTTGAAGTCGTTGCTCAGCGGCACCCAGGCGTCGGAGCGCTGGGTCACGATCACCTTCGACGCGCCCGTCGCCGGATCGACGCTCAGCAGGTCCAGCGTCTTCTGATCCCGCGACTGGCGTTGGACATAGAGCGTCCGCCCGTCCGCCGACCAGTTCACCCGCGCCAGATAGATGTCGGTGTTCTCGCCCAGATCGACCTTGGTGCGGCGGCCGCTCTGGCGGTCATGCACATACAGCTCGACCACCGCGTTGGGCCGGCCGGCGCGCGGATAGCGCTGCTCGACCACCGTCGCGCCGCCGCCGGTGATGTCCAGCCGCGGCACGATGTCGACCGTCGATTCATCGGTCCGCTGCAGGGCGATGTAGCGCTCGTCGGGGCTCCACCAGTAGCCGGTGTCGCGGTCCATCTCTTCCTGGGCGATGAACTCGGCCGTGGCCCAGCTGATCAGGCCGTCGCCGTCTGTCGTCACTTCCGTCTCGCGGCCGTTGGCGAGGTCATAGACGACCAGATCCTGATCCCGCACCCATGAGACGAAATTGCCTTCCGGCGACACCTTGGCGTCGATCTCGTCCGCCTCGGTCTCGGTCAGGCGGCGCACCGCCCCGCCCGCGCGCTCGGCCAGAAAGACGTCGCCTTCCAGCGGCGCCAGGATGTAGCGGCCCTGCTCATCCCACGAATATTCGACCACGCCGCGCGCGCTGATCCGCATCCGCTCGCGCCGGGCCTTCTCGGCCTCGGACAGTTCGCCCGCGTCGGGGACCAGCGCCCGCGCGTCGATCAGCTTGAACGGCTCGCCCTCGCCCGTCGGCGCGGCCCACAGGTCCTGCACGTCCGCGTCGTCCTCGCGCGAGCGCAGGAAGGCGACCAGTTCGCCGTCCGGCGACAGGCTGACGCCCTTGGCCACCGGACCGGACAGGGACGGATTGGCGAACACCCGCTCAGGTGTCAGGACCGCCGGGTCCGGCGTTTGCGCCATTGCGGCGGAGAACGGCGTTTGGGCCGCAAGGAACAGGGTGGAGGCGAGGAGAATGTTGCGCATGAAGGGGACGCTAAAGGCGAATTCCGCCGCCGTCATCCCCTTGTTGGGCCCGCGCGACACCCCATCCCTTCCCCCTCCGGCTTCCGCCCCCTAATAAGCCCCGAATGACCGACGTCGCCGTCACCGCTCCGCCCGCCAAAGCCTCGCCCTTCCACGAGCTGGAAGTGCTGTGGGTCCATCACTGGACCGACCAGTTGTTCAGCTTCCGCATCCGCCGGCCCGAGGATTTCCGCTTCCGCTCGGGCGAGTTCGTGATGATCGGCCTGCCCGGCGAAGACGGCGGTAAGCCGGTCCTCCGCGCCTATTCCATCGCCAGCCCCAGCTGGGACGAGGCGCTGGAATTCCTGTCGATCAAGGTGCCGGACGGCCCCCTCACCTCCCGCCTGCAGAAGATCCAGCCCGGCGACACGGTCCTGATGGGCAAGAAGCCCACCGGCACCCTGGTGCTGGACGCCCTGACTGGCGGCGAACGCCTCTGGCTGATCGGCACCGGCACCGGCCTGGCGCCCTGGCTCAGCGTCGCCCGCGACCCCGACACCTACAGCCGTTTCGGTCAGGTCATCGTCTGCCACACCGTGCGCAACGTCGCCGACCTCAGCTATCGGGACTTCTTCACCTCCGAAATCCACGATGATCCCCTGATCGGCGACGAGGCGCGGGCACAGCTGACCTATTATCCGACGGTCACCCGCGAAGCCTTCGAAACGCCGGGCCGCATCACCGACCGCATCCGCTCGGGAGAGGTCTTCGCCGATCTCGGCCTCCCCGCCGGCTTCTCCCCCGAGACCGACCGGGTGATGCTGTGCGGCTCCATGGCCATGATCAAGGAAGCCGGCGAACTGCTGGAGACCTTTGGCCTGAAAGAGGGCTCGAACGCCGAGCCCGGCGACTATGTGCTGGAGCGCGCCTTTGTCGGCTGACCTGAATGACGCGCCGGTCACGGTCGCCATCGACGCCCGCGTCGCGCCCGAGGCCTGCCAGTCGATGGCCGAGGTCCGTCAGGGGGTCGACGCCCTCGACCGCGCCCTCGTCACCCTGCTGGCCGAACGCCAGCGCTATATGGACGCCGCCGCCCGCATCAAGCCGGACCGCTCGGTCGTCCATGACGACGCCCGCATCGAGGACGTGGTGAGCAAGGTGCTCGCCGCCGCCGGCCCCGCCGGCCTCTCGCCCGCCATCGCCGAGCCGGTGTGGCGCCTGCTCATCGACCGCTGTATCGCCCACGAGTTCGAGACGTTCGACCGCACGCGAACCTAGGCGGTCATAAGGAATATATTCCTCATCACATCTTGCGGCGCCGACCGCGCCCCGCCATCTGCTGCGATGGTCTTTGACATCGTCGGCGCGAACCCCTCGGGGCCGTGAACTCCGTTTGGCACGCCTGAGCCAAGCGTCCCCCGTTTTCTCTGTGAAAACAGAGCCCGTGGCACTGTTGGCACGCCGAATTCCGAAAACAGTGCCAAGGGGCTCCGGCGTCAGCGCAGGGATTTCAGCATCAGCTCGTGCCGCCAGGCCGCCACGTCGGCCAGCGCCAGGTCCAGCGCGTCCCGCACCCGGTCCAGCAGCGGCGGCGCATCCGCCTTTTCCGCCGCCTCGGCCGCCGCGCAGGCCTCGGCCAGCGCCCCGGCTCCGATCCCGGCCGCGGCCCCGCGGATCGTATGCACCCCGTCCCGCCATCCGTCCTCGCGCACGTCCAGCATCGGCGACCACAGGGCCGCCTGCTGGGCGAACAGGCCCAGCACCTCCTCGCTGACCGCGTCGTCCACGCCGGTCATCCGCTCCAGCACGGCGAAGTCGACCGCCCCGGACAGATCCCGGCGGGCCATCAGCCCTCGGCCTCCTCGCCCTTGGCCAGACGCGAGTTCCACGCCGACCAGGCCAGGTAGATGACCAGACCGATGCCGTTCCAGATGAAGAAGGCGGTCTGGGTGAAGGGCCTCAGGCTGAAGAAGAACAGCAGACAGCCGACGATGGTGATCGTCCCTACCAGCCACCACAGCGGCGCCCTGAACATCCGTTTGCGGCCCGGATCGCGCACCCGCAGCACCATCAGGCAAACGCCGACGGCGGCGAAGGCGCACAGCGTCCCGGCATTGGCCAGCGAGGCCAGCTCGTCCAGCGGCAGCAGCCCGGCGAGAACCGCCACCACCACGGCGGTGAAGACCGTCACCACCGCCGGCACGCCCCGCACCGAGACATGGGCCAGCCGCCGCGGCAGCAGGCCGTCACGCGCCATGCCGAGGAAGATGCGGCTCTGGCCGAACAGGAAGGCCAGCAGCACGGTCGGCAGGGCGATCACCGCCGCTCCAGCCACCACCTGCGCCGCCCACGGCGAGCCCAGCTCCCTCAGGATCAGCGACAGCGGTTCGGTGCTGGAGGCGAACTCCGACACCGGCCGCGCGCCGATCGCCGCCGCCGCCACCAGCAGATACAGGGCCGTGCAGACGAGCATGGAGCCCACGATGCCGATAGCCAGATCGCGCTCGGGCTTCTTGGTCTCCTCGGCCGCCGTCGAGATAGCGTCGAAGCCATAGAAGGCGAAGAAAATGATCGCCGCCGCCGCCATCACCCCGGTCTGCGCCACCGCCGGATGGCCGGTGATCTGCTCCATGAACGGCAGCTGCGGCGACCCGAAGCCGTTGGGCATGAAGGGCTGGAAGTGGGAGGCGTCGAACATCGGCAGGGCGATGAAGACGAACACCGCCAGCGCCGCGATCTTGATCAGCACCAGTACCACATTGACCGTCGCGCTCTCGCGCGTGCCGAGCAGCAGCAGACCCGTCACCACGCCGATGATGAAGACCGCCGGCAGGTTGATGATCCCGCCCGCGTGCGGCCCCGCTGTCAGGGCCAGCGGCAGGTCGATGCCGATGCCGTGCAGGAAGGGCGTTGCATAGCCGGCCCAGCCGACCGCCACGGCCGACACCACCAGCGAGTATTCGAGGATCAGGCTCCAGCCCACGATCCAGGCGATCAGCTCGCCGAGCACCGCGTAGGAATAGGTGTAGGCGCTGCCCGCCGTCGGCATCATCGTCGACAGCTCGGCATAGGCCAGGGCCGCGCAGGCGCAGACCAGCCCGGCCATGGCGAAGCTGACCATCACCGCCGGTCCCGCCAGCCCCGCTCCGACGCCGATCAGCGTCAGGATGCCGGTGCCGACGATGGCCCCCACCCCCAACGCCATCAGGTGAGGCCAGCCCAGCGTCTTCTTGAGCGCCGGCCCGCTGTGCGGGGCCGTCATCGCATCGATCGAGCGGCGGCGGTTCCAGAAGGCCATGATCGTCTCCCCCTCGCCGCCCCGGCGGCTGATTCCGCACAGCCTAGCCCCTCCTGCGACAAACCGGAACGGAGCGGCAAATCCCCTTGCACGCGAGAGGCAATGCCATTAGGAACGCCCCCTCTCGCCGGGGCCGGTCCCAGACCGGAACAGCGCGGGACGGCACGGACCTTGCGAGGCCCTGCCCGACGAATGGTCCGGGTGATTAGCTCAGTTGGTAGAGCAGCTGACTCTTAATCAGCGGGTCGTAGGTTCGAACCCTACATCACCCACCATCGTCCGTTCTTCCTGACGCAATCGCCGGCGGTCGAAGGCCGCACCGCCCGTCTTGCCTTCCCTCCGCGGGGAGTGGACCCCCGGTCGGGGTGGTGCTTATGTAACATCGATAGGTATCCGTAGCCGTGCGTTCCGAGCCGCGATGTGCGCGGTGGTACTGCGGTGGCTGCCTGGTCCCCGCTCCCCGCGAAGGACCCGACCATGCGTTCAATCCGGACTGACCGAAACGCCGACCACCGCGCGGCCGGCCGGGAGGCGCAGATCCTCCTCGGGGCGGCCGCCGGCTCCGGTCCCTCGAGCGCGCCCCATACCGGCGGCGTCGCCATCTCCGGCTCCGCCACCGAGGACCAGGTCCTGACGGCCGTTTCCACCATGGCCGACGCCGACGGCCTTGGGACCCTCCACTACCAGTGGCAGCACAACGTCGGCTCGGGCTTCGTCAACGTCGGTGCGGACCAGGCGACCTACACGCTGGGCGACGGAGACGTCGGCGGCATCGTGCGTGTGATCGTCAGCTACACCGACGGCAACGGCGCGCCGGAGTCCGCCACCAGCGCGTCAACCGCCTCGATCTCCAACATCAACGATCCCCACACCGGCGGCGCCTCGGTCTCGGGCGTCCGTGTCGAGAACCAGACGCTCACGGCGGTCTCCACGCTCGCCGACGTCGACGGTCTCGGCACGCTTCACTACCAGTGGCAGCGGAACGCCGGAGCCGGCTTCGTCAATGTCGGTCTCGACCAGGCCACCTACGTCCTCGGCGACGCGGATGTCGGCGGGACGGTCCGCGTTGTCATCAGCTACGTCGATCAGCAGGGCACGGCCGAGTCCGCCACCAGCGCCGCCACCATTCCGATCTCCAACGTCAATGATCCGCACTCAGGCGGCGCCTCGATCACGGGCACACCGACCGAGAACCAGGTTCTGACCGCGGTCTCGACCATGGCCGACCCGGACGGCCTCGGAACCCTGCACTATCAGTGGCAGCACAACGTCGGCCTCGGCTTCGTCAACGTCGGCGCGGACCAGTCGACCTACACGCTCGGCGACGGGGACGTGGGCGGAGTGGTTCGCGTCATCATCAGCTACACCGACGGCCATGGCACGGCGGAGTCCGCCTCCAGCTCCGGCACCGCCTCGATCTCGGCCGTCAACGACCCCCATACCGGCGGGGCGTCGATCACCGGGACGCCGACCGAGGACCAGCTCCTGACCGCCGTCTCGACGCTGGCCGACGTCGACGGCCTCGGGACCCTGCACTACCAGTGGCAGCGCAACGTGGGACTGGGCTTCTCCAACGTCGGCGCGGACCAGTCGACCTACACCCTCGGCGACGCCGACGTCGGCGGCGTGGTCCGGGTTGTCGTGAGCTACACGGACCAGCAGGGCTTCTCCGAGAGCGCCACCAGTCCGTCCAGCGCGTCGATCTCGAACGTCAATGACTCGCCCTCCGGCGCGCCCTCGATCACCGGCACGCGCACGGAGAACCAGGTGCTGACCGCCGACACCGGTTCTCTGTTCGATCCGGACGGCCTGGGCACGCTCCACTACCAGTGGCAGCGAAACGTCGGGTCCGGCTTCGTCAACGCCGGCGCGGACCAGCCGACCTACACCCTCGGGGATGCCGACGTCGGGGGCGTGGTCCGTGTGGTCGTCAGCTATGTCGACCAGCAGGGCACGTCCGAGGCCGTCACCAGCGCCGCGACGTCGACTATCGCCAACGTCAACGACCCCCACACCGGTGGAGCCTCGATCACCGGCACGGCGACCGAAGACCAGGTTCTGACGGCCGTCTCGACCATGGCCGATGTAGATGGCCTCGGCGTCCTCCATTATCAGTGGCAGCGGGACACCGGCTCCGGCTTCGTCAATGTCGGTCTCGACCAGGCGACCTACACCCTCGGAGACGCCGACGTGGGCGGGATCATGCGGGTGGTGATCAGCTACGTCGATCTGAACGGCGGGTCCGAATCCGGCACCAGCCCCGCGACAGCCGTCATCGCCAACGTCCCCGACGCGCCGATCGCGGTCAATGACGCGGTCTCGGTAAACGAGAGCGCAATCCTCAGCGGCAGTGTCTTCCTCAACAATGGCTCGGGGCTCGACACCGATCCTGACGGCCCGGCGCTCAGCGTCTCCGCCGTGAACGGATCGGGCGCCGCGGTCGGAATCCAGATCGCCCTGCCCTCCGGCGCCCTGCTGAAGCTGAACGCCAACGGGACGTTCAACTACAACCCCAACGGCGTCTTCCTCTTCCTGCCCGGCCCGGCGTCCGGGGCGTCCAACCAGACCTATGCCGACACCTTCACCTACACCCTTGCCGGAGGCGGAACGGCGACGGTGACCGTGACCATCCAGGGTCAGGACAGCAACGGCGACTACCTGCTGGGCACGTCCGGCGCGAACATCCTGAACGGCGGGATCGGAGACGACGTCATCGATGGCGGCGGGGGCGACGACCTGATCGACGGCGGAGACGGGATCGATTCCATCTATGGGGGCGAGGGCGCCGACACCATCCACGGCGGCGACGGAACCGAGGAGGATGTCCACGGCGAGGGCGGTGACGACATCCTCTATTCCGGCGGCGAGGGCCACTACTACGGCGAAGGCGGCGACGACCTGATCATCGCTGGCCTGACGGACTCGGTCAACGAGGTGCTGGACGGCGGCTCGGGCATCGACACGCTGGACACCCGGACCTGGGACGGGGACTACGTGATCGACATGGTCAGCGGCGCGACCAACTATGGAGAGATCTACACCACCTTCGAGAACGTCATCACCGGCGGCGGCAACGACACGATCACCGGCAATGCCGAAGCCAATGTGATCCGCACCAATCTCGGAAACGACACCCTGAACGGCGCCGGCGGCAATGATGTCCTCGCGGGCGGCGCAGGCGTGGATGTGCTGAACGGTGACGGCGGGATCGACACGGCCGACTATTCCACTGCGGCCGCGGGCGTAAACGCCCAGCTCAACGCCAACAAGTCGACCAACGACGGCGACGGCGGGACCGACACCTTTACGAGCATCGAGAACCTGACCGGCTCCGCCTTCAACGACACCCTGATCGGTGATGGCGGCGTCAACGTCCTGCGCGGCGGGCTCGGCACCGACACCCTCCTCGGTCTCGGCGGGAACGACGTCCTGTGGGGGGGCGCGGGTGCGCTGAACGCCCTTCAGGGCGGCGCCGGCGACGACACCTATGTGCTGGAGGCGGCCGATACGGTCACCGAGTTCGTCGGCGACGGCACGGACACGGTCGACGCCCGGATCAACACCTATGTGCTGGCCAACAACGTCGAGAACCTGATCTTCGGCGGCGTCGGCAACTTCGCCGGCACGGGCAATGCGGCGGCCAATGTCATGTCCGGCGGCGCGGGCGACGATGTCCTGCGGGGCCGCGGCGGGGCCGATACGATGAACGGCGGCGGCGGCCTCGACACCGTCGACTACACACTCGCGGCTGCCGGGGCGACCATCCGCCTGGACCTGCAGAAGGCGACCGCCGACGGCGACGGCGCCATCGACACCTTCACCTCGATCGAAAACGCCATCGGTTCGAACTTCAACGACACCATCTTCGGCACTGCCGGGGACAACGTCATCCAGGGCGGCAACGGCACCGACGTCCTCCTCGGTCTGGGCGGCAACGACATCCTGATGGGCGGCTCCGGCGGAGCGGCCAACCAGCTCCAGGGTGGCATGGGCGACGATCTCTACATTCTCGACGCCTTCGATACCGTGGTGGAGTCCGCGGGCGAGGGCGTCGACACCATTCAGGCCCGCGTCGGCACCTACACCCTCGGAAACAACGTCGAGAACCTGATCTATACCGGCCCGGGCAAGTTCGTCGGCAACGGCAATACGATGAACAACGTCCTGACCGGCGGCGCCCTGAATGACATCTTCAGCGGCAAGGGCGGCAATGACACCATCAACGGCGGTCTCGGGACTGACGAGGTCCAGCTGCGCGGCGTCGCCGCCAACTACACCATCACCGCCGAAGGCGCCGGCTGGCGGATCGTCGACAGCGTCGCCGGCCGCGACGGCTCGACCTTCGTCACCTCGGTCGAGGTCCTGCGCTTCGCCAACAACACGACCATGACCCTGACCTATGCCGGACCGGCGCCGTTTGAGCCGGTCGGCAAGGCGTTCAGCGCCCAGGTCCTGCCAACCCTCGTGCACGACGGCGGCTTGGTCCTTCCGGCCCTCGTCGACGACCAGCCCCTCGTCCTGCCCGACGCGGAGGCGTTCAAAATCGCCGACGAGCCGCTGGTTCTGCCGGGCGCCGAAGATGACGCGCCTCTTCTCCTCGCCCTCGAGGCGCGGCTGGACAGCCATCTGGCCTTCATCGGCGACTGGATGATCGCGCTGGATCCGGACGGTCAGCTGGCCGGCCTGCCGGCCTATCGCGAGAACGGCTGGTTCTGACGCCGCTTCGACTGGCGTCGGTCCGCCGGACTGCTAGGCTCACCCTCGTCGACGGAGGGACGGGCTGATGCGGATGGCGATCATGGCGGCGGTTCTGGCGGTCGGGCTGGCGGGCGCGGCGGGGGCGCAGGATGTCCCCTCCCCCTATGACGCGGTCGATCCCTTCATCGGCACCGCCGGCAAAGGCCACACCTTCCCCGGCGCGGTCGCCCCGTTCGGCATGGTCCAGCTCAGCCCCGACACCGACTACAAGCTGCTGCGCGAAGGCTACGACTGGGCCTCGGGCTACCGCTACGACGATCCGACCATCCTCGGCTTCTCCCACACCCATTTCTCCGGCACCGGCCATTCCGACCTCGGGGACCTTCTGGTCGTGCCTCAGTCGGGGGAGCTGCAATGGGACGCCGGCGCCGCGGACCAGCCCGGCTCAGGCTACCGCTCGCGCTACGACAAGGCCTCCGAGGTCGCCGAGCCCGGCTACTACGCCGTCAACCTGACCGACTCCGGCGTGCGGGCCGAACTGACCACCGGCGTCCGCGTCGGCCTGCATCGCTACGCCTTCCCGGAAGGCCGGCCGGCGCGCGTGCTGATCGACTTCCGCCCCTCGATCTACGACTACCCGGGCAAGGTCCTGTGGTCGCGCATCCGGGTGCATGCCGACGGCACGGTCACCGGCTTCCGGGAGACCCGCGGCTGGGCCCCCGGCCGCCAGTTCTATTTCGCCATTCGCTTCTCGAAACCGGTCACCGGCTATCAGCTGCGCGATCGCGAGGAGAACGTCCCCTACCGCGGCTTCCGCCAGCCCGGGCGCACCCCCGACGACCGTCAGCAGGTCGAGGGCCGCCAGCTCGAGGCCGCCTTCGACTTCGGCGAAATCGACGCGCCGCTGCTGGTCCAGGTCGCCATCTCCTCGGTCGACGAGGCCGGCGCTCTCGCCAATCTCGAATCCGAAGGCGGGGCCTTCGACTTCGACGGCCTTCGCGCCAACACCCGCGCCCAGTGGGAGGAGGCCCTGAACGTCGTCCAGATCGAGGCCGCGCCGGAGATGCGCACCAGCATCTACACGGCCCTCTACCACACCCTGATCGCCCCCTCGGTGCACAGCGACGCCGACGGCCGCTGGCGCGGGCCCGACAACGGCGTGCATCAGGCCGACTTCACCGTCCACTCGACCTTCAGCCTGTGGGACACCTTCCGCGCCGAACACCCGCTGCTGACCCTGGTCCAGCCGCCCTTCCGCAACGCCGACATGGTCAACTCGCTGATCGCGGCCCAGCGGGTCAGCCCCTACGGCATCCTGCCCGTCTGGTCGTTCGCGGGTCAGGAGACCTGGACCATGATCGGCTATCACGCCGTCCCGGTGATCGCCGATGCGTATCTGAAGGGCCTGCCCGGCGTCGACGGCGAGGCCGCCCTGAACGCCATGATCGCCAGCGCCAGCTACCGCCCCTACGGCGGCCTCGGCGACTATATGGACCTCGGCTATGTGCCCATCGATCGCGAGCCCGAGGCCGCGTCCAAGACCGTCGAATACGCCTATGACGACTGGACCATCGCCCGCATGGCCGAGCGGCTGGGGAAGGCGGATGTCGCCGCCGGGTTCGACCGCCGCGCCGGCTTCTGGCGCAACACCTTCGACCCGCAGACCGGCTTCGTTCGCGCCCGCCTCGCCGACGGCTCTTTCCGCGAGCCGTTCGACCCGACCGCCATCAACTACGGATCGGACTACACCGAGGGCAACGCCTGGCAGTATTCGTGGTTCGTGCCCCAGGACATGGCCGCGCTGGTCGGAGCCATGGGTGGCGACGCGGCCACGGTGGCCAAGCTCGACGCCATGTTCGACTTCGACAACTCGGGCCTCGACTACTCGCACGCCGAGGACATCGCCGGTCTGATCGGCCAGTACATCCACGGCAACGAGCCCAGTCACCACTCGGCCTACGCCTATGTCTTCGCCGGCGCCCCATGGCGGACGCAGGCGCGGCTGAAGCAGATCATGGACAGCCAGTACCACTCCCGCCCCGATGGCCTCGCCGGCAACGACGACGTCGGCCAGATGTCGGCATGGCTGATGTTCAGCGCCATGGGCTTCTATCCGGTGACGCCCGGCTCGGGCCAATACGTCATCGGCCGCCCCTTCACCGACCGCACCGTCCTCAACCTCGCCAACGGCCGCCGCTTCACCATCGCGACCGAGGGCCTGTCGGACGACCACCCCTACATCCAGTCCGTCACCCTGAACGGCCGCCCCCTCGCCCGCACCTGGATCGGCCACGACGAGATCATGGCCGGCGGGGAGTTGCGGTTCGTGATGGGAGCGGAGCCGAACACGGCGTGGGGCGCGGGGCCCGAGGCGCGGCCGTATTCGATGAGCACGGCCGACTGACCGTTAAGTGCGCACAAACCCCCTGAGCACATTCGCCTCCGTGCTCAGGACCAGCCGGTTCAGGTCCACCCGCTTCGGCTCGGCGAACATCAGGAAGTAGTATTTCATCTGCTCCGACCACCAGTAGCCGGGGCAGTTGTCGCCCTGCGCCATCGGCCGCGTCGTGATGTCGGCCAGCGAGGTGTAGCCATAGGTCGCCTTCGAGGTGGCCTTCATGTTGCGCCAGTGGATCGCCGTCAGCGCCCGGTAGCGGTCGTCGCGGTCATGCTGCCACAGGTTCAGGCACGCGTCGGCGAACTCCGGCCGCAGGCCGGTGCGCTTCCCGCGCGGCGTCGCCGTCGTGACGTCGATCGACTCCGGAACGATAGTGTAGCGCTCCTGCATGGCGGTGTAGGTCGCGAGGAAGTCATCCCCCTCCGCCTTGAAGCCCGCCTGCCCCAGCAGCCCCGCCAGATACCCGCCCAGCACCGTCTGCGAGGTCCCCGTCACCGCCCCGGTTTCGTAATCCACCATCGGGAACCACAGCCGCCCGGCGTAGCGCCGGCCCTGATGCGCGACCATCGCCGCCAGGCACTCCTGCGCCCAGCGCTTCATGTCCTCGTCGCCGAACAGCTCCCAGCTGTCCCATAGGTATTCGTAGAAGCTGTCGGCGTAGACATCGATTGACGCGTTGCGGCTGGTGAACTGCCCAGTCTCGGCATGGATGTTCGCCGCCATCAGGCCGATGTCCGACCGCATATCCAGCGCGTGCTTCATCGCCCGCTTGGCTGCCGCATAGTAGCGCTCGTCGCCCGTCAGCTGGCCCAGCACTCCGAACTCGGTCGCATAGGTGCCGATCTCGGCGAGGTTGGTCTCCGGGTCGCGCACCGCTCCGGTCTTCAGGTTCACATACCGGTACGGCAGCCCGTGCGGCGACGCCTCGAACGCCTTCAGCAGCCGGTCGGCCAGATCCTTAGCCTTGGCCAGCAACACCGGATCGCCGCACGCCAGATGCGCCGACAGCAGGCCGCCCACCAGCCGGATGTTGGTCTCGAAAACTTGCGAATAGCCGTCGATGTCGAAGTGCAGGTTCGACTTCACCCAGTCGACTCCCTGCTGGAACTCTGCGTCCAGCTCCATGATCCACAGCGTGTCCAGCGCCTCGACCAGCGACAGGCCCAGATCATGCCCCTCGATGAAGAAGGACTGCGCCGTCCCCGACACCGGATTGATCTCATCCTTGCCCCACGCCCTGTCGACGTAGTGGTCCCAGGCCCATCTGAACTCGGCCTTCACATCGGCGCCGAGCGCAGCCCAGTCCTCCGGCTGGGCCGCCTCTGACTGCGCGGCGGCGGGCAGACCGGACATCCCGGCGAGAACGGAACCGCCCATCAGGGCGAGGGCGGAGCGGCGGTGCATCTTCGATCGGATCATGCGTCACCGTATCCCGATGACGCCGCGCCGCAACCGCCGGTCTTAGCGGCTGACCGCCAGCCTCGGTCCGCCCATCATCCACGGGGGCTCGGGCATGGCCCGCCGCGCCGCCGACTGGGCCCGCGTCCACTGGTCGTGCAGGTCGTTGAAATAGGCGTCGTCTTCCTCGATCCGCCGCACGTCCCCGCTCAGGAAGCCGCGGCGCAGGGTCAGCATGTCGAACGGCGCGCCGACCGACACGTTCGACCGCATCGTCGTCGAAAACGAGATCAGCCCCAGCTTCACCGCCTCCGCCAGCGGGGTGTCATAGGCCAGTCCGCTCTCGAGGATCGGCTTGCCGTATTTCAGCTCGCCGATCTGGAGATAGGGCGTGTCCCGCCCGCACTCGATGAAATTGCCCTGGCTGTAGATCAGATACAGCCCCATCTCCCCGCCGGCGATCTGACCGCCCAGCAGCATCGAGGCCGAGGTGTTCAGGCTGTCCGCCTCCAGCGCCGGCGCAATCGACTGCCGGACGCTGCGGAGCGCATGGCCCAGCAACTGGGCGCAGCGGTACAGGCTCGGCGCCGTCTCCAGCGTCTCGGGCGGTTCGCCGACCTTCAGGTGCACGCCCTCGCGGACCATGGCCATCGCCGTCTGGGTCACCGACAGATTGCCCGCCGTACAGACGCCCAGCACCCGGTCGCCCGGCTGATCGATGACATGCAGCTTGCGATAGGACGAGATATTGTCGACGCCGGCATTGGTCCGGGTGTCGGCGATCATCGCCAACCCGTCCTCGACCAGCATCCCCACACAGTAGGTCATGAGGTGCGCCGCATCCGACCAACGTCCGTCATCAGGGAACGGTAACAGATTCCCTGCCCCGTCGATCCCGCGACTACGCCTGTTGCTGGCTCTGTTGCATGTCGGCATCACGCACGGACAGCCGGACCGCCAGCCGCTCGCCCCCGCCGCCGTAGCTGGCGCCCCGCACCGGCGCCGCGCCCAGATAGTCCAGCCCCGTCGCGATCCGCACATAGCGGTCGGTCGGGCAGACGCCGTTGGCCGGATCGAACCCGACCCAGCCCAGATCCTCCAGCCACGCCTCGGCCCAGGCGTGCGCCGCCTCCTGATCCGCCGTATCCCGCCGCAGCAGATGCCCCGACACATAGCGCGCCGGCACCCCCATCTGCCGGGCGCAGGCGATGAAGACGTGGGCGTGGTCCTGACAGACCCCCCGGCCCAGGGCCAGCACCTCCGCCGCCGTGTGCGTCGGCGTCGTCACCCCCACCTCGAACGCCACCGAGCCGTGGATCGCCGCCATCAGCCGGTGCAGGCGGTCCAGCGGCGGATGGGCCGAAAACTCGGATGCGAACACCGAGATCAGCCGGTCCCGCTTCGTCAGATGGGTGTCCCGCAGGAAGACCAGCGGCGACAGCGTCTCCTGATCCGGCGGCACAACCCCCGCCGTGTCGCTGGTGATCACCTCGCCCGAAACCCGGACGGTCAGGCTCTGCGTCGGCTGTTCGGTGTAGAGGGTGTGCACCACATTGCCGAAGGCGTCCTCCGACCGGTGCAGCCTGGAATCGATGTCCGTCTCCACCTGCCAGTGGCGCACCTGCTGCGCCTCGCTGGAGCGCGGGGTCAGCCTCAGCGTCTGGATGATGAACCGGGCCGCCCGGTCGTAGGCGTAGGTCGTGGCGTAGTCGATCTGGATGCGCACGGACGCCCTAACTCAGGTACTGGTCGTGGATGGCCTGACCCAGCCGCCCGTTCTCGGCGAGGAAGGCCTGGATATATTCGTGCAGGCCGGACTGGAAGATGGCCTCGATGCGCGAATTGTCGAACGACCGCATCCGGTCCGCCGCCAGCCTCTGTGCCGGACCCCGCCGCCCGTAGTCGCCGGCCAGCCGCTCCAAATAGCGCACGATCGAGGCCTGACAGCTGGCCAGCGAGCGCGGCATCTGACGGTTCAGCACCAGCAGGTCCGCCACCAGCCACGGCTTGACGCTGTCCCGATAGACCCAGCGATAGGCCGTCAGCGCCGACACTTCGCGCAGCAGCGTGGTCCACTGGAAATAGTCAAGCTGTCCGCCGACCCGCTCACCCTCGGGCAGCAGCAGATGATACTTCACGTCCAGCAGCCGCGCCGTGTTGTCGGCCCGCTCAATGGCCGCCCCCAACCGCAGGAAATAGTAGCCGTCGTTCCTCAGCATGGTCCGCGAGGTCGCGCCCTCGACCGCCAGGGTCACGCCCTTCACCCACTCCAGAAACCGCGTGAAGTCGTCGCGCCGCGTCGGCTGTCCCTGCTCGGCCAGCCCGTTCCACGCCCCGTTGATCGCCTCCCACAGCTCGACCGTCAGGGCGGTGCGCACCGACCGGGCGTTCGTCCGCGCCCGGGTGATGCTGGCGGTGATCGACGACGAATTCTCGGGCGAGAAGGCCAGGTATTCGCGCACCGACTTCTCCGTCGGCGACCGTCCCAGCGCTTTCGGTGCGCCCGCGCTGGCCAGGGCGCTGGCCCAGACGGTGCTCGCGTCTCCGTCGCCGCGCGTCGGAATCGCCGCCAACCGGATCGTGGCCTCCAGGATGCGCGCCAGAAAATCCGCCCGCTCGATATAGCGGCCGGTCCAGTACAGGCTGTCTGCGGTTCTTGAGAGCATCAGACGTCCAGCACCCAGGTGTCCTTGGTCCCGCCGCCCTGACTGGAGTTGACCACCAGCGAGCCCGGCTTCAGCGCTACCCGCGTCAGCCCGCCCGGCGCCACCTTCACCCCCTCGGGGCTCGAAAGCACGAATGGCCGCAGGTCGACGTGGCGCGGCGCCAGCTCGCCCTTGTCCAGCGTCGGCGCGGTGGACAGCTCCAGCGTCGGCTGGGCGATGAAGTCGTCGGGATCGTTGATCAGCCGTTTGCGGAAGGCCTCGACCTCGGCCTTCGACGCCGCCGGCCCGACCAGCATGCCATAGCCGCCGGACCCGCCGACCTCCTTGACCACCAGATCCTGCAGATTGGCCAGCACGTGCTTCAGCGCCTCGGGCTCGCGGCACCGCCACGTCGGCACATTCTTCAGGATCGGCTCCTCGCCGGTGAAGAAGCGAATGATCTCCGGCATGTAGGTATAGACCGCCTTGTCGTCGGCCACGCCCGTCCCGACGGCGTTGGCCAGCGTCACCGACCCTTCCTGATAGGCCGCCATCAGCCCGGGCACTCCCAGCGCCGAGTCCGGCCGGAAGGTCAGGGGATCGAGGAAATCGTCGTCGATCCGGCGATAGACCACGTCGACCTGCTGGCGGCCCTGCGTCGTGCGCATGAACACCTTGCCGTCGTCGACGAACAGGTCGCGTCCTTCGACCAGATCGACCCCCAGCTTGTCGGCCAGGAAGCTGTGTTCGTAATAGGCCGAGTTGAACGGCCCGGGCGTCAGCACCACGATCGTCGGATCGGCCCCCGCCGCCTCCGGCGCGCAGGCTCGCAAGCTGGCCAGCAGCATGTCCGCATAGGTCTCGACCGGCCGCACCGGATAGTCGGCGAACAGGTCCGGGAACAACCGCATCATCATCTCGCGGTTCTCCAGCATGTAGGAGACCCCCGAGGGCGTGCGGCAATTGTCCTCCAGCACGTAGAAGCCATCCTCGCCCGTGCGCACCAGATCGACGCCGGCGATCTGCACCCAGACGCCGCGCGGCGGCCGGCGGCCCTGCATCTCGGGCACATAGTGCGGGTTGGTCAGGATCAGTTCGGCCGGCACCACGCCCGCCTTCAGGCATTCCTGCCGTCCGTAGACATCGGCCAGGAACAGGTTGATCGCATTGACCCGCTGGACCAGCCCGGCCTCCAGCCCCGCCCATTCCGCGGCGCCGATGATCCGCGGCACCACGTCGAAGGGGATCAGCCGCTCGCTCGATTCCGCATCGCCATAGACGGCGAAGGTGATCCCCATCCGCCGGAAGAACAGCTCGGCTTGGCGCGAACGGGATTGCAGCAGGCCGTCGGGCGCATCGGCGAGCCAGCGCGCCAGCCCCCGATAGCTCTCCCGGACGTCCGCCCCATAGGCGGTCGCGTCTCCTGACATCTCGTCGAAGGCCATGCCGCTCCCGCTGCAACGAACCACGAGCGTGGCCCGATAAGTTACGCTTGCGCAACAGGAATGTTGCACCGCCGCGACCGGCGCTGACACCTTCGTGAGCGCGGCCGTTCCCCGGAACATCCCCTTGCCACGCCCCGTTTGGAAAGTCTCACCAACGGAGTGCAGGACGATGCAGAATCCCTTCCGTCATCAGGACCAGAGCGGTCGGCCCGATCACGACAACTGGCGCTCGCAGGGCGGCGACGGACAGCGCGCCACCGAGGATCGCAGCTGGACCTGGGGCAATGGCGACGGCGGCCGCACCGCCGAGGCCTTCCGCCACCAAGGCAATGACCAGCAGGGCCGGCAGGGCCAGGGCGGTTGGGGCCACGGCCAGAACCAGCCCAACCCGTCGGCTCAGAGCTATTACGGCCAGCAGGGCTCGTCCGCGCAGGGCCAGTACGGCCAAGGCCAGTATGGGCAGGGACAGTCGAGCCAGAGCCAGTATGGTCAGGGCTCGTCCGGCGGCTGGTCACCACAGAGCGGTCCCTCCGGTCCGTATGGCCCCTCCGGTTACCAGCAGTCGGGCTCTCAGCCGGGCTACGGCGGCGGGTCGCAAGGCCAGAATGTTGGCGGCCAGAACTACGGCGCCCAGAACTACAGCGGCGGCCAACAGCACGCCGGCCAGCAGGGCCAGCACGCCTACGCCCCCGGCTCGCAGATCTGGGAAGGCTCCGGCCGCGGCATGGGCGGCCAGACGCATGAGCACCACGAGTTCGAGCCCGACTACCTGCACTGGCGCGAACAGCAGCTCTCGGCCTTCGATCAGGACTACAAGTCCTGGCGCGACGAACGCCGCCAGAAATTCTCATCCGACTTCGACACCTGGCGACAGAGCCGCCCTCGAACCGAGGCCTCGGGTGAGCAGAAGACCCAGGCCGCAAATCCCATCGTCGGAGACGTCTCCGACGGCGGCGTCGGCAGCGCCGCGGACGCGAAAAAGGGCTGATCCGCCCTCCAGCGTGACGAAGGGCCCGGGGGTTCACCCCCCGGGCCCTTTTTCTTTGTCGCCTCTGCAGCCGGGAGCCTCGCTCCTACCGCGGCGGGGCGTTCTTCACATAGGTATCCAGCCATCGGGTCATCTCCCACAGCGTGTGGCCCACCGACTCCCGCGCGCGATAGCCGTGCGCCTCCAGCGGCAGGACCACGTAGCGCACCGTAGCGCCGTGCCCCTTCAACGCCGCATAGAACCGCTCCGACTGGATCGGGAAGGTGCCCGAATTGTCGTCCGCCTCGCCGTGGATCAGCAGGATCGGCTCGTTGACCTTGTCCGCATAGGCGAAAGGCGACATGGCGTCATAGGTCTCCGGCGCCTCCCAGTAGGTCCGCTGCTCGGACTGGAAGCCGAACGGCGTCAGGGTGCGGTTGTAAGCGCCAGAGCGCGCGATACCGGCGCGGAACAGGTCGGTATGGGCCAGCAGGTTGGCGGTCATGAAGGCGCCGTAGCTGTGCCCGCCGACCGCGATCCGGTCGCGGTCCGCCACGCCCATCCCGACGACCGCATCGACCGCCGCCTGCGCGTCCGCCGTCAGTTGCTCGATATAGGTGTCGTTCGGCTCGGCCCCGTCCTTGCCGATGATCGGGAACGAGGGATCGTCCAGCACCGCATAGCCCTGGGTCAGCAGGAACAGATGACTGATGCCGCCCGGCCGGGTGAACCGGTTGGCCGTATCGACGACCTGCCCCGCCACCGCCGCGTCGGTGAACTCGGCCGGATAGGCCCACATCACCAGCGGCAGCGGACCGTCGCGATCCTTGTCGTAGCCCGCCGGCAGATACAGCGTGCCGGACAGTTGCACCCCGTCGGCGCGGGTGTAGCTGATCAGCTGTTTAGACACGCCGGCCAGCTGCGGCGCCGGATCGGGGAAGGCCGTCAGAGCGTCAGACTGGCCGTCGTCCAGATTGCGCAGATACAGGTTCGGCGGATCGTTGCGGGTCTCGCGCCGCGTCACCAGCCGCCGGCCCGCGTCGTCCAGAATGCCGACCACGCTCTCGTAGTCGCCGTTGGCCGAAGTCCACAGGCGCTCGGTCTGACCACTGTTGAGATCCATGGCCGCGAGGAACGGATACTCCCCCTCCCGCGTCGCCCCCGCGCCGGTCATCAGTACCCGTCCATCCGACGCAAACCGCGCCACCGGGAAGCCGGCCGCATTCGGCTCGGTCAGGGGGAAGCCCGGATCGTTGTAGCGATCCTGATAATTCCGCTCCAGCAGCACCCGCCCCGCTCCGGGGTTCGACGGATCGACGACGATCCGCGTCTCATGGCGGGTGTTGAACCAGCGGCTGTAGACCAGCGCCGTATCCGCATCGCCCCACGTCAGGCCGCCATAGCGCTCCTTCAGATCGACCAGGGTCGTCGGTTGCCCGCTGAACGGCGCGGCCAGCATCAGGACCCGGTCGCGCACCTCCGCCGGCGTGCGCGGATCGCCTCCGTCCTGCGCCTCGGTCCACACCAGCGTCGAGGGGGCGTCGGCCCGCCACTGCACCGAGCGCGGTCCCGGCGCCACGGCGTCGAAGGGCGTCGGGATATTGTCGCGCAGCGGCAGGTCGGCGATCCGGTGCACCTCACGCCCCTGCAGGTCCGTCACCCTCACCGTGGCCGGGAAAAGCGAGGCCGGCACGACATAGCTGAACGGCCGCCTGGCCATCGTCTGCAGCACATAGCGGCCGTCCGGCGACACGCTCGAGCCCAGATAGATCGCCGGCTCTCCCAGCGTCCTCGGCGCGCCGTTCAGCGGAACCAGCGTCAGCTGCGAAGTGAAATAGTAGTCGAACAGCGCCTCGTCGCCCGGACTGGACAGCAGGTCCTGATAGGTCCGCGCCGGAGCCGCCCGGCCCATGCTTTCCTCGATCGTCGGGCCGCTCGGCGCGCGGCTTACGTCAGGAGCCGGGCCCCGGCCCTCGGGCGTCATGCGTACGATCAGGCCCGAGCTGTCGGGCAGCCAGTCGAACGCCCCGCCCCCGGCCGCGTTGACCCGCGCGTCCGTCAACTTCCGCGCCATGCCGCGCGACACGTCGACGACCCACAGCTCCAGCCCGGTCGGCGCATCCATCAGCAGGGCGATCGAGCGCGAGTCCGGCGACCACGACGGTGACAGGAAGCGGGCGTTGGCGGGCAGAACGATCCTCGCGGTCGCGCCGCCTGGAATGGCCTGCTGCAGATCCAGCCCCGTCAGCCAGGTCACCCGGCTATTCGACTGGCCGTTGTTCCTCGGATTGATCCGGTATCCGCCCAGCCGCAGCATCGGTTCCGCCAGCTCCGCGATCGGCGGCAGGTTGGACCGGTCGAACAGCGCGAGGGTCGCGTGATCGGGGCTCAGGCTCGGCGTCGGCGTCGGCTTCGCGTCCAGAATGTCCGCGATCGGCGCCGGTGGCTGCTGATAGGTCAGCCCGTCCTGAGCCAGCGCGGGCCCGGCGAGCGCGGCGATCAGCACGAAGGCGGGCAGGGCCCGGCCGAGAAGACGATGACGCATGTTCACTCCCCAGTGCCGCCGGTCCGTCCAGCGGGCGGGGCAGGCTAGGGTCGCCCGTCCGCGCGGGTCAAGGCCGCCGCGGCGCCGCGCCGGTCATCGCATAGCAGCTCGCCCGCGTCGGCATCCGCCCCTCCCGGTCGCCATAGGCCGCACGGATCGAGCAGATGTCCGCCGGGCTCAACTGGCCCTTCCACCGCTCGGCGTTGCAGTAGTTCATGATCGAGGCCGCGTCGTAATAGGTCTCCTCCGCGTCCTCCGGCTCCGGCGTCTCCATCCGCGCCACGCAGTCCGGCGCGCGCGGGCTGACGTGGTCGTGGCTGAAACCGAGCGCATGCCCCAGTTCGTGCAGGGCGTCGGCGTAGAAACAGCTCTCCCCGCCCACGCTGCCGCGGCGCCCGCAGATGCGGTTGGTGACCAGATATTCGGCGTTCAGCGTCACGGTCCCGCCGCGCACCAGATTGACGCCCAGATGGCTGGCCGAGGCGAACAGCTCCGGGTCGTGGACGATGCGGATCGGGATGCGCCGGTTCGGCCCCATCGTCGGGCTGTCGGCGCAGTCGGCGCGGATGTCGAAGTCCACCCTGGCCACGGCCTCCCAAGCCGCGGCCGCATCCAGCACCTTGGCTCGCGCCCAGCCGTCCTCTTCCGCCGGGCTCTGGAAGCACATCGGCACGAGCCCCGCCGGCCACATGTCGGCCTGCGCCGGAGGCGGCGCGGTGACGATCGGCGGAGGGGGCGGCGGCGGAGGCGGTGGCGGCGGAGGGGGCGGCGGTGGCGGCGGTGGCGGCGGGATGTAGGACGGCTCCTGCTGCTGGAAGATCGAACAGCTCGCCAGGGGCGCCGCGGCCAGCGCAGCGAGGAGCAGCATCAGGACGAGTCTCAAACGGGTCATGCCCAGCGCGTCTCCGTCAGCGTCAGCTTCAGTTCGATCCACTCGGCCCGCGCATCCGCCCGCCCCGCCGCCGGATCCAAGTCCTCCGCGAACACCGTCACCGCCGCCGGCCCGTCGCCCGAGGCCAGCAGGTTCAGCACCTCCTCCCCGAACCGGAACGGCAGCACATAGGGCCCGCGATGATGCTGATGCTCGCCCGGCTCCGGCAGGTGCACGAAGGTCGGAGACGAGCCCAGCGGCCGCTCCCGCCCTCCCGTCGTCAGCCGGATCTCCAGCGACCGGTCCTCCAGCCCCGCCTCCCGGGCATAGGCCACCGCCCCCTCGCCCACGATCATCAGCGTGTCGTCGGCCTCCCGCATCCGCGCCACCGCCTGGTCCGGCAGGTCCAGCCGCATCCGGCCGCTCCCCGGCGCGGCGTCGGCCCGCACCGTCCAGCTCTGTCCACCGACCGGAACCCGCCGCGTCGCCCCGGGCGGCCCGGCCTCCGGCACATTGAACACCGGGAAAGGATACAGCCGGTCGTAGTCATACCCCAGCGGCCGCGTCTCCAGCGTCCCGCCCACCGGCAATTGTCTGACCTCGCGCCCGTCCGCATCGACAAAGCCGGTCACCGTCAGCCCCGTCCAATCCGCCGGATACAGCCCCTCTCCGCCCCGGTTGCGATGCCAGGTCGCCCAGACCCGGTCGACATTGCTGTGGTGCAGCCAGAACATCGGGTCCTGCGCCGAGGTCCGTGGGTGCTTCATCGCCCCGCCGATCAGCTGATGGACGTGGTTGTGGCCGTAGCCCTCGACCATCCCCGCCCCCTCCGGCAGCTTGCCGAAGAAGGTCGGGAAATCGTCCGACGCCAACTTGGCCGAATAGGGCGACTCCGCCCAGCGCGCCGCCGCGAAGTCCAGCGTCTCCACCCCCCGCGCCCGCTCCCGCTCGTACAGCGGCGCATCCCGTCCCGCGACCCAGTCCGGCAGGAACCGATGCTCCTGCCAGTCCCAGTACGGCATGGCGAAGCTGTCGTGCCCCGTCAGCCGCGCAACGATCCGTTCCATATGCACTAGCTGCTGCCGGTGCCACGGCAAGAACAGGCCGTTGTTGTGCTGCGAACTGCGGTGATGGATCTGCGTCTGGCGCGTCCACGACAGGGCGTCGTTGCGCCGCTTCATCGTCCGCACCGCCTCGCCGAACGCGACGACGTCGTCGCTGGTCACCGTCAGCGAGCCCGCGCCCTTGCGGATGCGCGCTGGCGTCTGCGCCTGCGCTGCGCCCGCCGCCATGATCGCCGCAGCCCCTCCGGCCAGCGCCGCGCGCCGGTTCATTCTCATCGAAACGCCCCCGTCCCCACAGCCCTGCGCGTGCGCCGGCTAGGGCGCAGCTTTCACGGTTCCGCCGCCGCTGTCGAGCCGTCCGCCGCCGTTCCGGAATCCTGCGTCTGCCCGACGAACCGCGCCCGCCGCGCCGCATCCCAGCCCTCGCGCACGCCCTGCCGCGGCATGTCCACGCCGAACACCGCCAGCCGCGCCACCCACACTTCCGAAAGCTGACGCACCGTCTCCGGGACCCAGCCTGGCGGCTGCTGCCGCGACCAGTTCAGCGGCGACACCGCGTTGAACACCAGCAGGAAGACCGCCGCCACCATCACCGTCCGGCTGGTCCAGCGCCGGTCGCGCGCCGCCACGCCCTCCTCGTCCAGCGGCGGCGCCGGCGGGAAGGCGAACCGCCCCAGCGCCACCAGCGCATTCTCCCGCGTCGGCAGGTCGTGGGCGTCGGCCCGCTCGATCCAGTCGCTCGGCGGGTCGGGCTCGGCGGCCGCCGGCGGCGCCACGCTCTCGGCCAGCGGCGGGAACGGCGAGTCGCCGCGCACCGTCGGGAACGGCTCCAGCGGGATCGGCGGCTCGTCGCGATAGTTCGTCATGCCTCCCTCCAACGCCCTAGAACTGGAAATAGATGAAGGGCGCCACGCCCTCGGGCCGCACCGCCTCGACCAGCAGTATGGCCGCCCCGATCAGCAGGCCCAGCGTGATCGACGGCGCCCCCTTCAGCCGCTCGGCCATCCCCTCGATGGCCCGCGGCGGCAGCCAGTGCATCGCCAGCCCGCCGACGATCAGCGCCAGCAGCAGCGGCGTCAGCATCACCGCCGGTCCCGCGCGCCCCAGCCCTTCCAGCACCTGCAGCGCCAGATCGAAGCTCTCGGCCCGGAACAGGATCCAGCCGAGACAGACGATGTGGAAGGTCACCAGCACCCCCACCACCGTCAGCAGCACGGACCGTCGTTCCTCGGCCCCCTCCGGCCGCCTGAACACCGCCCGTCCCAGCCGCTCGATCACCTGCACGCCCCCGTGCAGCGCGCCCCACGCCAGGAAGGTCAGCGCCGCCCCGTGCCATAGCCCCCCAAGAACCATGGTGATGAAGACGTTGATGCAGCTGGCCAACAGCCCCCGTCGGCCGCCCCCCAGCGGCACGTAGAGATAATCCCTGAGCCAGCTCGACAGGCTGATGTGCCAGCGCCGCCAGAAGCTCTGCATCGACGCCGCCCGGTACGGCTGGTCGAAATTCCTCGGGAAGGAATAGCCCAGCAGCGCCGCCAGCCCGATCGCCATGTCCGAATAGGCCGAGAAGTCGCAGTATATCTGGACCGCATAGCCATAGACCGCCGCCGCGATGTCCAGCGCCCCGAACGCGGTCGGATCGAAGAACACCGGATCGACCAGATGCGTCGACAGCTCCGACGCGATCACCGTCTTCTTGAACAGGCCCCACACGATCAGCAGCAGGCCGTGGGTGGCCATCTCGCGGGTCAGCCGCGGCGTCCGGTCGAACTGCGGCAGCAGGTCCGACGCCCGCACGATCGGCCCCGCCACCAGATGCGGGAAGAAGCTCATCAGCAGCATGACGTCGAGCAGGCTCTTCGCCGGCGGCGTCTTCCCGCGATGCACGTCGACGACGTAGCTGACGCCCTGGAAGGTGAAGAAGGAAATCCCGACCGGCAGCACGATCTGCAGCAGCGGCAGGTCCCGCTCCCATCCGAACCGCGCCAGCAGCTCCCCCGCCTCCTGAACGAAGAAGCCGTAGTATTTGAAGAAGCCGAGGATCAGCAGATTGGCCGTCGCGCCCAGCGCCACCAGCCAGCCGTTGCCGCCTTTTTCACCCGGGCCGACGCCCCGCCGCTCGCGGTCGCGCGCGATCAGCGCCGCCACGCCCCAGTTCAGGATTGCCGATCCGATCAGCAGGCCGACGAACCGCCAGTCCCACTGCGCATAGAAGAACCAGCTGGCCAGCAGCAGGAACAGCTTCCGCTTGCCGTTCTCGCGATCCAGCGACCAGGCGGTGAAATAGACGATCAGGAAGAAGACGCCGAACGCCAGCGTGGGGAACAGCATCTACTCCGCGCCCCCAGAACCCGTGTTACCGGTCGCCTTCCACGCGTCGTAGGCGCCCAGCAGATCGCCGGCCAGCACGCCGCCGATCCAGTCCGACCCGGCGCTGCTGAAATGCACCCGGTCGCCCCGCATATAGGGCTCCGCCCTCAACGCCAGCCGGTCCGCCGAACAGTCGCCGCCCATCCGCCCATGCCAGTCCCAGAACGCCACACCCATGTCGGCGGCGACCCGTCCCTGCACGTCGCGGACCAACGCCAGCGAAGGCGGCGGCGCCCGCACGCCATCCGCGCTGCACCCTCCCGCGACCCCACTGCGCTGCCCGTCCGGAGCGCCCAGGATCATGATGGACACGCCGGGCGCCAGTGTCCTCAGCCGCGCCACCTGCCCCCGCAGCAGCGCCTCGTAGGCGGCGGGCTCGAAGGCGTCGTCGAACCCCTCGTTGGTGCCGAACGCCAGCACGATCAGGTCCGGTCGCCACGCCTCCAGCTCGGCCGAGACGGTCCCCTCGTCCCGCGCCGCCAGATCGCGCAGGGTGGCGCCCACCCGCCCCAGGTTCGAAAGCACGACGCCCGGCCCCGCCCCGTCCAGCCTCACGGAATCGATCACCACGCCATCGCCGAGCGGCCGCAGCCGCACGTCGTTCGTCGCACCCCCGAACGCCATCGACCGGCAGACCTCGGCCTCCGGTCCCCCGCCGTTGAAGTCGAGCGCCTGGATCGTGCCCCTGAACTCGATCGCGAGACCGGGGCCCGGCCCCCTCGCCCGGCCGCAGACGCCGACCCCCGTGGCTTCCGACCCGGGCTCCAGCTCAAAGCCCATCACCGCATCGCCGGCGCCGGTCGACCGAGCCCCGCTGAGCCCGACACGCGGCGAGGCCGTCCCAGCAGGCGGCTGCAGCGGCGCTATTTCGGTCACCCAGCCCGCGGAGCCCACGGCGACATGAAAGGGCGCGTAACCGTCATAGGGCACGCCGGGGGGCAGCACGCCCCGGCCCGCGCGGCCGAACCGCTGTTGCAGCTCCACCCTCAGCTTGCCGGTGATCCGGTCTCCGGCCGTGTGGCTGTCCCCGATCTGCAGCACATGCACCGGTCGGGTTCGACGCCCCGCCTCCGTCATCGCCAGCCCTGTGAAGAACGTCTGCAGCCCCTCGGGCTGGCACAGGCCGCTCGGGCACACCCCCGTCCCCGGCTCCAGCGGCGCCATGGCCTCATAGGCCGTCTGGGCGGCGGCCGGCGCGGCGATCAGAAGCGTGGCCAGCACGGCTCCCGCCAGACCCGGATTGAAGCGCCCCCTTCTCAACCGCTCATCCCCGCGAAGGCGGGGACCCAGTTCTTTGGGTGACCGGTCGTGCCCTGGAGTCCCCACGCCCATTGTCCTCAAGCCCCGGCGCTTCGCTGGACAGGACTGGATCCCCGCCTTCGCGGGGATGAGCGGTAGAAGGAACTGACAGCCCGGCGTCCCGCTTCAGCCGCTCGGCCACCGGTCCGCTCATGCGCAGATAGCCGGCCATCGACATGTGGATCCCGTCGTTGGCCCGCATCAGCACCTTCCGCCCGCTGGGGTTCGGCAGATAGGCCTCGTAGCGCCCCTCGTCGTTCGAGGTCAGGCCCGTGGTCTCCAGATACGGCACGCCCAGCGCCTTCATCCGGGCCTCGACGACGCCGTTGATCAGCGCCATCCGGCCGTCGAACCGCTCGCTCTTCATGCGCGGCAGTCCGACCCAGTAGACCGCAACGTCGCGGCTACGCAGCATCGCCACCAGATTGTCGATCCGCGTCGCATAGGCGGCCTTCCAGCCCTCGGTGCCGAAGTCGTGGATCACGCCATCCAGGCTGATGCCCTGGGCGTCATTGGTGCCGAACAGGATCACCGCCACATCGACCGGCGTCTCGTTGATCTGCCGCTCGGTCTTGGCCTGGATGTCGACGTAGTCGTATCGCGACAGGCCCGTCGACACCTCTGAAAACCGCGTCACCGTCACCTTCGGCTGGTCGCGCAGGTCGCGGTACAGGCCGGCGTAAAGGCCGTCCGCCATCGAGTCACCGAACACGCCAATCCGCAGCGGCCCGTGCGTAAGCCGCGCCGACAGCGGCGTAACGGCCGGCATGGCGGGTGCGGCGACCGCCACGACCGGTGCGGGGGCGGCTGGCAGCCGCTCGGCCGGGGCCGAGGCATTCGCCCGGTCGCCCAGCATCACCGTCGGATTGCGCAGCCAGTGCCGCCCGTCCGGCGTCAGCAGCAGTCCGGCCAGCACCCCGACCACGAAGGTCACCGTCAATGTGTTGACGCCAGCCCGCAACTCGTCCCCCGAACGCCAGTCACCCAAGCCTCGCCTTTTACGCTATCCCCGCCCCCTGACCATCGCACGCCCGCCTCACGCGAAGAAAAAGGTTAACGTGCCACTCTCGTCTCCTCCCCATCGCCCGCGACAGGGGGAGACGAAATCGCCACGACGCTGTGCTTGCAATCCGCGGATCTGTAGTCGGATAGCGGCGACAAACCCGTGCGACTTCAGCCACATCGCCTTTTCTCGAGCTGATCTTCTGAGCACGCTATCCAGTGGCCGTATAATGCTCCCGCTCGTTTCCGCCACCGGTCTTTGACAATCGAAATCCGCTCTCGCCGCCACAGGCGTCCCCAAGAGCAAAACCGACTCTCCGGACTCTTCGGACCCCTTTTTTTAGTTTGTACCCGGGTAAAACCACCCTCAGCCCCGTTCGACTGCCATCGCCACGGCGCCCCGCCGCCCTTGCTCCCCGCCCCTGCCCGCGTTACGGACGGCGAAAGGCCGTCGATATTCATCAGGCGGTGAAAAATAAGAGGAAGCGATGCGGAAGATCTTCCCCGACGCGAAATCCGCGCTGGAGGGCCTGACGTTCGACGGCATGACCGTCATGTCCGGCGGCTTCGGCCTTTGCGGCATCCCCGAGCACCTGATCGCGGCCCTGCGCGACAGCGGCGCCAAGGGTCTGACGGTCATCTCCAACAACGCCGGCGTCGACGGCTTCGGCCTCGGCCAACTGCTGGAGACGCGCCAGATCGCCAAGATGATCTCGTCCTACGTCGGCGAGAACAAGGAGTTCGAACGCCAGTATCTGGCCGGCGAGCTCCAACTCGAGTTCAACCCGCAGGGCACCCTGGCCGAGCGCATCCGCGCGGGCGGCGCCGGCATCCCCGCCTTCTTCACCGCCACTGGCGTCGGCACCCTCGTCGCCGAGGGCAAGGAAGTCCGCGAGTTCGACGGCCGCCAGTACGTCATGGAAACCGGCCTCGTCGCCGACCTGTCCATCGTCAAGGCCTGGAAGGCCGACGAGCGCGGCAACCTCGTCTTCCGCAAGACGGCCCGCAACTTCAATCCGATGATGGCGACGGCCGGCAAGGCCTGCGTCGTCGAGGTGGAGGAGATCGTCCCCACGGGCTCGATCGACCCGGACCACATCCACACCCCCGGCATCTACGTCGACCGCATCGTCCTGACCGTGCCCGAGAAGCGCATCGAACAGCGCACGATCCGTCAGCGGGAGACCGCGTGATGAATGACCAGGCCCATTACGACCTGCTGAAGAAGATCAACGACAAGCTCGTCTGGATCGTCATCCTGCTGATCCTGATCATGCTCAACACCTGCTCGCTGAGCGACGACCTGTCCGACGCCGCCCGCGACCTCCGCAAGTCGACCCGGTCCGCGGCGCCTGCCGCCGCCGCCGAAGCCCCGCAACAAGGCTGATCCCATGCCCCGCACCCGCGAACAACTGGCCGAACGCGCCGCGAAGGAGCTGCAGGACGGCTTCTATGTGAACCTCGGCATCGGCATCCCGACGCTCGTCGCCAACTACATCCCCGAAGGCATGGAGGTCACCCTCCAGTCCGAGAACGGCATGCTCGGCATGGGCCCCTTCCCTTATGACGAAGACGTCGACGCCGACCTGATCAACGCCGGCAAGCAAACGATCACCCAGATTCCCGAGAGCTCCTATTTCAGCTCCTCGGACAGCTTCGCGATGATCCGCGGCGGCCACATCAACCTGTCCATCCTCGGCGCCATGGAAGTGGCGGAGAACGGCGACATCGCAAACTGGATGATCCCGGGCAAGCTGGTGAAGGGCATGGGCGGCGCCATGGATCTCGTCGCCGGCGTCAAGCGCGTGGTGGTGGTCATGGATCACGCCAACAAGCACGGCCAGTCCAAGGTGCTGAAGGCCTGCACCCTGCCCCTGACCGGCACGGGCGTGGTCAGCCGCGTCATCACCGACCTGTGCGTCTTCGACGTCAAGCCGGACGGCGCGGGCCTCGAACTGATCGAACTGGCCGACGGCGTCACCCTCGAGGAAGTCGCCTCCAAGACCGAGGCCACCTACACCGTCGCCCCCGGCGTCGGCTAACGTTCGCGGTACAGCGTCGCCAGCACCGCGAGGGCCTCTTCGGTCTCGGCCCGGTTCGGCGTCTCGTCGTCGATGCCATAACCGACCCGCTCGCCCGAGCCATTGGCCTGGATCACGATCCCGTCGTGGCGCGGCACCATGCTGATCGACCGGTAGTTCAGCCCGTAGGTGAGTTCCGGCTGCGGCGTCAGCCAGCCGATCTGGCCCCGCACCGGAATCACGCTCTCGTCCCCGAACAGCGCCCGCGCGCCATATCCGGTGCAGTTGACCACCACCGGCTCGGCCAGCTCCGCCAGCTCCGACGGCGCGTGAAACGTCCGCTGCGCGATCCGCCCGCCCTCCATCAGGAAGGCCTCCGTGATCTGCCGCGCATATTCGGCGACGTTGAAGGTCATGTTCGGATAGACTAGGGCGCTCGCGACCGGGAACGGATGCTCATCCGCGGTAAGGTCGCGGCCGTCCGGGCCGATATCGGTCAGCTGGCCCCGGAGATGCTGGAACCGGACCGACGTGTCGACGGGCGCCGGTCCAACCGCCCCGCCGCCCCCCGACCCATCCTCCAGCTCGTAGGTGTCGATGAAGCGGACCGGATCGCCGTCCAGCCCGATGAAGCTGTGATGCGCCGCCCAGGACGCCCGCGCCATCGCCTCCCAGCGCGCCGGGAAGCCGGCATCCGTGCCGCCCTCCAGCGACAGCCGCGACTGGGGCGACCACACGCCGGTCGCCCGCGCGGACCGCGTATAGGGCGTCCGTTCGGTCGCATAGATCGTGACCTGCGCCCCCGCCCTCAGGATCTGCAGCGCCGCGGTCAGGCCCAGCGCGCCGCAGCCGATGACGGCCACCTGCCGCTGACCACCTTCCAGCGCCAGATCGCGCGCCGCGACGGCCGATCCCCACGAGAGCGACCAGCCCGAGCCGCCATGGCCATAGTTGTGAACCACCCGCTTGTCGCCGACCCGCTCCACCTCGATCCGCGGCCCCTGCGCCCGGAAAGGCCTCAGGCACACCGTGATCCGGCTCAGCCGCCCCGGATCGGTCAGCAGCCGCGCGAAGGGCTGGGGCTGAAAACGCGGCCGTGTCGATGTCGTCAGAGCGGCGGGCCCCGAGGCGCATCCGGCCAGTCCGGCATACCCCAGCCCGGCCAGGACCATCCTTCGGTGCAACTGAGCGTCCAGTGTCGATCTCCCGGGCCGGAGGGCTCCAGCCGGGTATCATCCGCCGCCCGAAGCAGCAATCGGCTCAAGCGTCGCCGTTGCCACCGCGCCCAAGTCGTAGCCATAGTCTCGCGCCGGCAGGGTGCCGGAGCCGGAGTCTGAGTGATGGCCGACGGAGCCTACCGCTGGCAGGGCCACGCCCCGACGCCCGACGCCGCCCGCGTCGAGGCGATCCACTCCGCCTCGGATGACGCCACGACCGACGCCTTCGCCGAGCCCGCCCGGGCCGCCGCCGTCGCCAAACTGGAACAGGCGCTCGCCGCCGCCCGCACCGGCGATCTGGCCGCGGCCGCCGAACGTCTCGCCAACGCCCGCGCCGCCCTTGCCCGGCTCGATCCGTCGGCGCTCGAACCCCGCCGCGGCCTCGCCGGCCTGTTCGACAGCCGCAACGGCCGGCTCAAGGCCTTCCGCGAAAGCTTCCGCCACGCTGCGGCCGCCGTCTCCGATGTCGCCAACGATCTGACCGGCCGGATCGAGGACGCCGCCCGCCGCTCCGGGGCTCTGGACGGCCTCTGGTCCGAACTACGCGACGCCATGGTCGAGATCGACGCCCACCTCCTCGCCGCCGCCCGCCGCCTCTCCGGCCACGTCGCCGCCGACGACGCCCCGCCGCATCCTCTGGAAGAGCGCAAGGCGACACTCGACGCCTGCCGCGCCGCCGCCCTCGGCGCCTTGCCCCTGATCCGCGGTGCCCAGAACGCAGACGCCCGCGCTGCGGAGGCGCTCAAAGCCTGCGGCGACGGCTTCGTGGAATGGCGACAGGGCTGGAGCGAAGCCCTCGGTCTCGCCGGCAAACGCCCGAAGAAGGTGCGCCCCGATCGCGAGCGGCTGATAAGCCTGCGCGACGCCCTGCTGGCCCGCATTGACCGCACGCTCGCCGAACTGACCGCGTCCCGCGCCCGCCGCGGCGAGATCGAGGGCCGCCTGTCCGCCCTGCGCGCGCCGCTCTGATCAGCCGACGTTCGCCTCGGTCCAGCTGACGATCTGCGTATTCAGGTCGCGGCTGGCCATATCAAAGGCCTCGACGATCGCGCCGATCCGGTTCTCGGCCGCTGGCTGCCGGACCGTGAAGGCCTTCTCCGTCACCACCGTCCGCTCGGGATAGCGCAGAATCCGCGCCCGCGCGGTGACCAGCACCTCCGGCACGGCTCCCGGGGCGGCGTAACGCGCCTCGAAGGCCTGAATGTCGATGTCCAGCGTCCGCACGGCGGTCGACGCCTCGCGCAGGCCGATGATCCGCACCCGCGTCGCCTGGCTCGCGAACGCCGCCTGCAGGCTTTGGCCGTACAGATCTTCAGCGGGCGATACCCAGCGGGCTCCCTTGATGTAGGCCGCCTCAAGGCCTGTCACGCCGAGGATGCGATCGCCCTTGGACGCCTCCGGGAAGTTCACGGGCCGCATCAGCACCGGCATCGGCGACTGCGCCATCGGGCTCGTCGGCGACGTGCTGGCGTCCGAACCGAACCGGTACAGCTGCACCGGATCGGGCGAGGACAGCAGGGCGCAGGCGCCGACGAGGGCGGCGAGCGCTCCGGCGGCGGCGAGGCGGGTAATGGCGCGAAGGGTCATGGCTGGACCTCGATCTCATTGGAGGCGGGACGGCCGATGAAGTCGCGCGGACTGCTGCGGACCTCGTCGATGAGGCCCTGCAGCGACCGCGTCGCCTCGTCGAGCGACTGGATGGTCTGCTGGAGTTGCGGCAGCGTCGTCGTGGCGAAGTCGCCGACCGGCCGCTCGAGGCCGCCGATCGTGCGGTTGGCCGAGGCCGCCGCCTGCTCCGCCTGCTGCGCCGCCTTGTTGATGTTGGCGATGGCCTCGCGGCCGTCGGTGTCTACGATCCGCCGTGCGTCGGCGCCCAGCAGGCGGTACTCCTCGATGGCCGCGTTGGCGCGGGTCAGGGCCTGCTCCAGTTGCTCGAACATTCCCTTCCGCGCCTCAAGCTCGGTCGACAGGGATTCGATGTTCTTCAGGCTGGTCGAGAAGGACCGCACATTGTCGTCCGACAGCACCCGGTTGATCCGGTTCAGCGCATCCACCGTCTGCGCCAGCACCGTCCCGGACCCCGACAGCAGCTCCGCGATCGGCGACGGCTGGCTCTGGATCACCGGCACGACGTTGTCGGGATACTGGGTCTTCAGGATCGCGCTGTTCGGATTGCCCGCGGTGATCTGGATGTAGTTGAGGCCGGTGATGCCCTGCGGCTCCAGCTGGGCGCGCGACGTGACGCGAACCGGCGTGGTGCCGTCGATACGGATGCGCGCGATCACCTGATCGCCCTTGTTCGGATCGAGGTTCAGGTCCGTGACCTCGCCGACGCGGATGCCGTTGAAATGCACCTCGCCACCCTCTGACAGACCGCGAACCGGACCGTAGAAGACGATGTCATAGACGTCGTAGTCGCTGTTGAATTGCAGCCGGGCCAGCCAGATGGCGAACACGGCCAGCGCCGCCAGAAGGGCGACGGTGGCGATGCCGACGGCGGCATAGTGGGCGTCTCTTTCCATCTCTCCGCTCTCCTCAGGCGGCCTTCTTGCCGGCGCGACCGCGCGGGCCGAGGAAGTATTCCCGGATCCACGGATGGTCCGATTTTTCCAGTTCCTGCACCGGAGCCTTGGCCACGACGTGCTTGTCCGCCAGCACCGCCACCTTGTCGGTGATGGCATAGAGGCTGTCGAGGTCGTGGGTGATCATGAAGACCGTCAGCCCGAGATCATCGGACAGCTGGCGGATCAGGTCGTCGAACGCCGCGGCGCCGATCGGATCCAGGCCCGCCGTCGGCTCGTCCAAGAACAGCAGTTCCGGATCCAGCGCCAGCGCCCGGGCCAGTCCGACCCGCTTGCGCATCCCGCCCGACAGCTCGGCCGGCTTGAGATGATGCGCCTCGGGCTTCAGCCCGACCATGGCGATCTTCATCTCGGCCAGCTCCCGAATCACGTCCTTCGACAGCCGCGTATGCTCGACGAGCGGCGAAGCGACGTTGTCGATCACGCTCAGAGACGAGAACAGCGCGCCCTGCTGGAACAGGATGCCGGTGCGGCGCTCGAAGTCCGCCTCCTGCTCCTTGCTCAGGTCGGCGCGGTCGTGGCCGAGCACCTTCACCGTGCCGCCCTCCGGCTCCTTCAGTCCGATGATCGTATTCAGCAGCACCGTCTTGCCCGTACCCGAGCCGCCCACCACGCCCAGCACCTCGCCCCGCTCGACATCGAGGTCGAGGTCCTCGTGGATCGTCCGCTCGCCGAACTGGCTCAGCAGTCCGCGCACCTCGATCAGGCGTTCGGGTTCTGGAGCCGGCTTGGCCTGTGCTTCGACGGCGCTCACAGGTTCAGCTCCAGGAAGATCAGCGCGAAGATGGCGTCCAGCAGAATGATGGCGAAGATGGCCTGCACCACGGCCGCGGTCACCCGTCGGCCAAGACTCTCCACATCGCCGGCGACGGCCATGCCCTGCCGGCACCCGATGGCGGCGATAACGACCGCGAAGACCGGCGCCTTGGTCATACCCACCATCAGATGCGTTCCCATCATCGGATCTTCGCTGATCCGCTGAACGAAGAAGGCAGGCCCGTAGCTGAGCTGGCTCCAGGTCACCAGCAGACCGCCGAACAGCCCCGCCAGAATACCGATGAAGGTCAGCAGCGGCATCATCACGATCATCGCGGTCAGCCGCGGGATGACCAGCGCCTGGAACGGATTGACTCCCATGACCTGCATGGCGTCGACCTCCTGGTTCATTCGCATCGAACCGATCTCGGCGGCGAAGGACGAGGCCGAACGCCCGGCCAACAGGATGGCGGTGATCAGCACCGCCAGTTCCCGCAAGGTGGCGACGGCCACCAGCTGAACCGTGAAGACGCCGGCGCCGAACTGGGTCAGCAGGTTGGCGCCGAGGAAGGCGATGACCGCGCCGATGAAGAAGTTGGTGACAGCCACAATCGGCATGGCGTCGAGACCCGAGCGCTCACCCTGGCTGAACCACGCCGCCCAGCGGATGCGGCCGGGATGCTTCATCGCCGTGCCCGAGGCGGTGATCAGTCGCCCGAGGAAAGCCATCGACAGCGTAGCCTCGGCGACGATGTCCTGAACGCCACGGCCGACCTTGGCGAAGCCCCGCACCCATCCGGGCGACCGGCGCGGCGGACCGGCGCTCTCGCGCTCCAGCCGCTCGACCATGGCGTAGGTCCGCCCCGCTTCGGGGCGCTGACTCCAGGCCGAGGCTGGCAGAACGCAGTTGCTGGCCTGAACGATGGCGAGCGCTCCCGCCGTGTCGAAGCGGCCGAGATCCTTCAGATCGACGGCGTCGACGCAGCGCTGATGCAGGTCGTCGTCCAGCCGGCGCGAAATCCGGCCAAGGCTGGTCGCGGTCCAGTCGCCCGTCAGGCGCAGGGTCAACGTCCCCCCGCCCTCGTCGATCTCGAAGTCCGCTGCGGCCATGCCCCTACCTAGATTGCGCCGTTCGATTTGCCTACGGTCCGACCACGGCAAAGCTGGGGCAGAGCGGAAGAACGCCGCCCGGGCGTAATCGTTCAGCCACGCTGAAAATGTATTGTCAGAGCAGCGTCTTGGCTCGCTTCAGGTCGAGCGTGAAGCGTTCACGCTCCGCCGCCTTGGCCGCGGCTTCGGGTATACGAAGCAGATAGGACGGGTGGACGGTTAGCAGCGCCTTCGCGCCATCGGCCAGATCGATGCCGTGACCGCGCTCCTGAGTCACCGCCACCTTCCGCCCGAGCACGCCCAGCGCCGCCGTCGCGCCCAGCGTCACGATCAGTTTCGGTTTCACCAGACGGCGCTCGGCGTCCAGCCACCAGCGGCAGGCGCTGACCTCGCTCACCGCCGGAGTCTTGTGGATGCGCCGCTTTCCGCGCGGCTCGTGTTTGAAATGCTTGACCGCATTGGTGACGAAAACGTCGTCGCGGTCGATGCCCGCCTCGTCCAGCGCGACGTCCAGCACCTTGCCCGCGGGGCCGACAAAGGGATGCCCGGCGAGGTCTTCCTGGTCGCCCGGCTGCTCGCCGACGATCATCAGCCGCGCCTTCTTCGGACCTTCGCCGCAGACCCCCTGCGTGGCGTCGCGCCACAGCGGGCAACGGCGGCAGGCCTGCACCGCCTGATCCAGTTCCTGCAGCGTCGAGGGGACGAAGCCTTTCTCGAACGACTGGTCGCGGTTCATTCGCGAGAGGGTCTTGGCCAGACGGGCGTTGGGTTCTGGAGCGGGCGCGGCGACCATGGCCTCCGTCCGAACCGTCGACTGCGCCACCAGTTCCGGGATCAGCGACGCCTCGGGCAGGTTCTTCCAGTAGCGGCGCGGCATCTCCCCCTGCATCGTCTTCGTCTTTAACCGCGCCGGGTTGAAGGTCGAGGCGTAGTAGGTCTTCCAGAACTCCTCGATCTCATCCTCGGTCGGCGCCATGTCGCGCGTTGCCGGCGGCCCGAACGTCAGCGTCTCCGCGTCCCAGAACGCCGAGCCGTCCGGGGTGAGGATCGACCAGTGCATGGTCGAGAACCTTCGCGCGAAGAAAGGTGCGGTCTTCTCCACCACCCGGTGCGCGGGCTCGAACCAGGCAATCCATCGCTCGCCGGTGTCTTCCTCGATCTGCCGGAAGCGGACGAAGGCCTTCATCTTGTGGCTGGCACGGCTGACGTTCTTCGTTCTCTCCAAAGCGTCGGCGACATCCGCGTCGGTGACGATCTTCATCAGATCAGGCTCGGCCTCCAGCCGCCACAGCAGGCGGTACATCAGATCGAACCGGTCCTCCGACCGGTGCAGGATCACCTCCTGCGCCAGATCCACGAAGGCCTTGGGGACTGTGAACGGCGCCGCATCCGGGGACGGCGGCGGCAGGCTCTCGTCGAACAGCCCGTCGCCGCCGGCCCCGACCCGAAATGCCGCCCGTTCCGGTGGCACGCCGGCCAGCCGGAACGCACGCGCCGACTGCCGCCAGCCTTCGAAATCCGTTTCCCCGGCCAGCGCCCCGACGTGCATCAGAACAGGCTCATCTGCACCGGCGCCGGATCGGGCGCGATGCGGGCGCGCAGATCGGCGGCGTCGGTCAGCCCGCCCGGGGTCCAGTCCAGGGTCGTGATGAAGGGGCGGACCTTGTCGATGCCGCGGCACAGGCGGGCGATGTCCTCCAGCCGCAGCGTCCGCCAGCGCCGGACCGACACGATCCGGTCGACCGATTTCACGCCCAATCCCGGCACGCGCAGCAGCATCTCTCGCGGCGCGGTGTTCACATCGACCGGGAACTGCTCCCGCCGGTTCAGCGCCCACGCCAGCTTGGGATCGATGGCGAGGTCCAGCATCCCATCCGTCGCCGCTTCGCCGATCTCGGGCGCGGAGAACCCGTAGAAACGCATCAGCCAGTCGGCTTGGTACAGCCGGTGCTCGCGCATCAGCGGCGGCTTGGCGAGCGGCAGGGCGCTGGACGAATCCGGGATCGGGCTGAACGCCGAATAATAGACGCGCCGCAAGCCGTAGCCGCCGTAGAGCGAGGCGCTGCGATCCATGATCTCGGTATCCGGCGCCCCGTCCGCCCCGACGATCAGCTGGGTCGACTGGCCGGCGGGCGCAAACTTCGGCGGTTTGATGCGGTCGCGCTTCTCCGGCTTCGCGGCCTCGACCGCCAGCCGCACCTGGCCCATGGCCTTCTTGATGACGCCGACGTCCTTCTGCGGAGCCAGTCGCTTCAGCGCCTCGTCTCGAGGAAGTTCGATGTTGGCGGACAGCCGATCAGCGTAGAGGCCCGCCTCCTCGACCAGCTTCGGGTCGGCTTCCGGGATCAGCTTGAGATGGATGTAGCCGCGGAAGTCGTGCTCAGTGCGCAGCTTCTTCGCCACCAGCACCAGTTGCTCCATCGTGTAATCGCCCGAGCGGATGATGCCCGACGAGAGGAACAGGCCCTCTATGTAGTTCCGCTTGTAGAAATTCAGCGTCAGCTCGACGACCTCGTCGACCGAGAACCGCGCCCGCGGCACGTTTGAGCTCGCCCGGTTGATGCAATAGGCGCAGTCGTAGATGCAGAAATTGGTCAGCAGTATCTTGAGCAGCGAAACGCAGCGGCCATCGGGCGTGTATGCATGGCAGATGCCCATGCCTTCGGTGGAACCCACGCCCTTGCCGCCCAGCGAGTCCCGCTTCGATGTGCCGGATGAGGCGCAGCTGGCGTCGTATTTCGCCGCGTCCGCGAGGATGGATAGCTTTCGCCGGAGATCGATCTGCGCCATGTGTTCGCACTATGTTCCGCCCGGAACGGTGCGTCCAGCGTAGCTGCAGAGGCGTTTTGTCGCGTCAGGTCAGATAGTTGAGCAGCGACACCTGCCGCAGCTGCGAAATCACCTGCGCCGAGGCCTGGATCGCGACCTGCGACAGCTGCAGATCGGTGATGGCCACGGCCATGTCGGCGTCGGTGCGATCTGACACCAGTTCGTCGAGAGACCCGAGTTGGGCTTCGTGGCTCTTGGTGATGCTCTCGACCTGATTGGCCATCGAGCCCGTCTTGGCGATCTTGTCGATCACGGCGGTCGCCGCCTGCTCCAGCCGACCGAGCTGGGTCGTCAGGAAGGTTTTCTGCGCCTCGGTCATCTTGCCGGTCAGCGGCCCGTTGGCCCCGGCATGGAAGGTCTGGATGTCGCGCAGGATTTCCAGCACTTCTCCGCCTAATTCGTCGGCGAGGAAGCCGGTCTCGAGGGTCGTTCCCTCGGCCACCCGGCTGGCGGTTTTTAGCGTGTCGTTCTGGAAAACCGACGGCACGTCCGGCGCCGCCGCCAACTCACCAAGGCTGGCCACTGTCATTGGACTCGTCGTCGTCGAGGCTCCGGCGAACAGATAGCCGCCTTGATGCCGCATCGTCAGACCGCCGCGGATTTCCTGGAAATGGCCCTCCAGTTCCAGCATCAGCGAGCCGGCCGAATCCGTGGAGAGGGCGCTTCCCACCGCCTGCCGCAGACCCGCGATGCCGTCGCCGATCTGGTTCATGGCCAGGTCCTGCGTCGTCAGGCGAGCCGACACCGCCTTCGATGTGTCGATGAAGCCCTGGATCCGGCTCTGTGCGCCCTTGAGCGCGGTCAGGGTCTCGGATTGTCGGCCAAAGCCCGTCAGATCGGTGGCGTTCTTCTGGGTCGAGACCCGCTCCTGTGCGTCCGCCGCCCGCGTCTGCGCCTTCATCAGGTCGAGCAGGGCGGACTGGTAGTTTCCGAAAGTCGCGACGCGGGTCATCAAATCATCCCCAGAAGCGTGTCGTACATGTCCTTGGCCGCCTGGATCATCCGGGCCGAGGCGTTGAAGGCCTGCTGATAGGTGGTCATCAGCACCAGTTCCTCGTCCAGATTGACGCCCTCGAAGGCGGTCTGGCGGGACGAGGCCTCGGTTGCGAGCGCGGCGGCCGTGTCGTTGCGGTTCTTGGCCGCCGCCGCCTTCCCGCCGATCTCGCCGGACAGTTCGGAGGCGTAGCGCGAGACGGAAATCACTCCGCCCGAGGAGTCGCCAGCTGCGGAGAAGGTGGTCGCCCGTTCGCCGGCGTCGGCGAGCAGAAGGGCCCCTCGTCCGTCGCCTGTGCTCAGCGCCGACGTGCCGACCGCGGCGGTCAGGTTGAGCTGGGCCAGCGCAAGCTTCGCAGGGCTCTGCCGGATATCGGTCCGCAGCGAGAAGCCGTCCGCCCGCGAGGCACGCACGCCGCCGATGCCGAACAGTTCGGTGACCGAAACCCCAGACGGAACCTGGATGGTCGTGTCCTCGAGGACGCTCATCGTCGGCGGCGGGCTGCCGTTGCCGGTGAACTTCAGGGAGCCGTCGGCGGCCAAGGCGAACGAGCCAAAGCGGCCGACGCCGGTGGCCGGATCGTTCAGCGCCGTGACCAGATCGCCAACGGTTCCGCCCGGGGGCACCGTCACCTGAATGTCGCGGAGCTTCGAGCCGGTCGCGCCCGTGAAGCGGAAGCTGAGCGCCTCGCCCGCCGTGAACCCATGCTGCGACGCCGCCGTCATCCCGGTCTCGTAGAAGGCCGGGCGGTCGGTCGAGATGAGGTCGTTGAGGCCGAAGTAGTGCGAGAAGCCGCGCCCGGCCTTGGCCGAGGGGCTGTTCGGATCGTCGGCCACGGCCACGCCGTTCCCGCCGCTCGCCGCGATGGTCAGCTTGCCGTCAACGAAGCTGGCGGTCGCTGCGCCGCCGAGCTGGGCGTTCAGCACGCTCAGGAAGGTGGTCGGGGTGGCCGCCACGCCGTTCACGGTCATCGTCGCGCCGCTGAAGACGATATCGGCCCGGCTCTGCACGACGCCGGCGGCGTTGGTGATCGCCACCGTCGTCCCGCCCGTGAAGCCGGCGATCGCGCTCTCGAAAGTCTGGCCGACGTTGCGGCCGGTCAGGCTGGTAGGGGCCGGCACCGAGCTGTTGGCGTTGTGGGCCCGGTTCAGTTCGTCCGCGACATGCGAGACCAGTTCCGCCAGACGCTCGGCCGTCGCGGGAGCCTCGACGTCGCGAAGCTCGACCAGCCCCTTGATCTCGCCGGACACCACGCTGTCGAGCAGCGAGCGCTTCTGCCCCCCGGGCTCGGTGACCCAGATCTCGTTGAAGGCCGTCTCGCTGGTGACCGTTCCTGCCCGGGTATAGCTGAGCGTCGCCGCCCCCTCCCCGGCCAGCAGGGTTCCGGCGCCCGTTCGAATGGAGACGCCGCCGACCGGCCGCACCGACACGCGGATATCCATCAGCTCCGCCAGTTGACCGATCAGGGCCGACTGCGCCGTCTCCGCACCCGACGCGTCACCGCTGACCACCGTCGCCCGGGCGATCTCGAGGTTCAGCCCCTCAATCTGCTGCAGCAGGTTGTTGGCCTTCTCGACGGCGCTCTGGATGCGGCCGTCCGCATCCTCGCGGACCGCCTGAATCTGTTCGCCGATCCGTCCGGCCTCGTCGAACAGGGCCTGGGTGCGGAACAGGGCGTCTTGCCGACGCGGCGACGAGGTCGGGTCTTCGGCGCTGGCCGCGAAGGCCGAGAACATGCCGTCGACCTGCGAGAAGAAGCCGCTGTCACCACCGGGATCGCCGAACAGCGACTGAATGCGGTCGTACAGTTCATAACGAACGCCCTGACGCGCCGCCTCCGCGCCGGCGTTCAGGCTGGCCGCTTGAAGGAAGCGGTCGGTCGCCAGACGGATGCGCGCCACCTCGACGCCCGCGCCCATCCCCTGACTGGTCAGGGTGACCTGGTCGGCGATCTTGCGGACGTAGCCGGGCGTGTTGACGTTGGAGACGTTGTCCGAGACCACACGCAACTGGGTCTGGGCCGCGGCAAGGCCGCTGGTCGCCGTGTTCATGATCGCGTTCAGGGACATGCAGCGGCCTCCATTACACTGGCGCCCGGCAAGGCCTGCCAGCCGACGCGCCCTTTTTGCCCGGCTTCGCCCGCAAGCGATCCGGCCAAGTCACTGAATTCTCGCGAGATCGTAATTCGCGCCTGTGTCATGAGCGGCAAGGAGCGCAAGCGGCGGGCCAACCGCCGGGCCGAAGGCGCCGAGCGCTGGCGCCGGGCAAGAAACGTCGGCACGCGGCAAGATTCGACCGCTTCTTCACTGCCGCGGCCTCCGCGAGCTCGGCGAAGTTTCTCGTGTTTTCCGATGGTTGTTCGTGATTGGTGAACTGGCCCGCGACTTGCGCCGTGGGTTCCGAATGTTCGGCGCAGCAAGCGCCCAAGCCACCTTCGCTCCGGCGACACCCCCTCGGGACCATGTCCGCGCAAGCCGTGCTTTCCATACTGGCGCCTGTCCACAAGGCGACTCCTCGTGGGTCGTCGGGGCCTGGCGCATCCGGCTTCGGAAACCTGCTGGCGGTCGAGCTGTCGAACGAAGGCGCTCCGCGCAATGCACTCCGGACGAGGGCGGGGGTCGAGGCTCGCACGGGCATCGACCGCGACACCTTCGCGGGCGGAGACGATACGACCCTGACGATCGATGGCGCGAAGCCGTCTGTTGACGCCGCGACCGATCCTCTGGTCCTTCCCGGTGTCGCGGACACCACCGATGCAGAGCCTTCGGTCCTGCCCGCCATTATCAACGCCAAGGGGACCGAGCCTCAGGTCCTCCCGGGCGCACCCGACATCAAGGGTCTGGAACCGCAGGTTCTGCCCGGCGCCGATACGCCCAAAGGCTTGGAGCCCCAGGTTCTCCCCGGCACGACGGCGGGCAAGGGTCCTGGCCCACAGGTCCTACCCGGAACCCCGCCCGGCAAGGGCGAGGATGCCCTCGTCCTTCCGGCGCAGCCCTCCGGGAAACCGACAGAGCCGCAGGTTCTGCCGGCCGAAGCGGCGCTTGAACCCGTCGCCGACACGCCGGCCGCCGAGGCCGCCGCACGGACGAGCAGTCACGCGGCTGAAGCTCCTGTCCCTCCGCCGGCGCCGCTACGGGCGCTGGCGGAGCGGACCGCGAAACCGCTGGATGAAACAGCGAAGCCCGCTGAGGCGGCGACCGCCGAGCTGAAGGGCGCGGCAGAGGCTCCGACAGGTCGATCCGCTCCGACCGCCGAAGGTGAAAAACCCTCGGCGCCGCCCGTTGGGCCGTCCCCTGCTCCGGCTCCGGCCGGAGAGACGGACGCTGCGCCCGCCGAAACCTCTCCCGTGAGCGACGGCGCCGCGGCCCAGGCGGACGCGCCCGCGGCTCCCGTGCGCGAGCACAGCCTTTCGACCCTCTCCCGCGCCACTATCGATGCGACGGCGCAGATCGCCGCGCAGATACTGCGCAAGCTGGAAGGGCGATCGACCCGGTTCGAGATCGCCCTTCGCCCGGCCGAACTGGGCCGTGTGGACGTCAAGCTGGACATCGACTCGGAGGGCCGCCTGGCCGCTCGTCTAGCGTTCGACAATCCGGCCGCCGCGACGGACCTGCGCGGACGGGCCGATGAACTGCGCCGCCAACTCGAGGCCGCCGGCTTCCAGATGGCCGATGACGCGTTCGAATTTGTCGACCGCGACAGCGGCTCCAGCGCCTTCGACCGGGGGCAGGACACGCGCCACCAACAGGCACGAGCCTTCGCCTCGGCATCGCGCCTGAACAACGAAATCGACATGGCGCAGCCGCCGAAATGGCTGGCGCTCTCCCTCTCGCCTTCGGGCGTGGACATGAAGGTCTGACGATGGTCGACGCCGTCACCACCACCAACAATGCGACAAGCCGGATTAACGCCGGCACGGGGATGCTGGCCTCGAATTTTGAGACCTTCCTGACCCTTCTGACCTCGCAGTTGAAGAATCAGGACCCCCTGTCGCCGGTCGATTCCAACCAGTTCACCGCACAGCTGACCCAGATGGCCGGTGTCGAGCAGCAACTGCTGACCAACGACCTGCTGAAGAGCCTCGTCTCGGCCCAGGGCGGCGGCGGTCTGGCCGGCGCGGCCAACTACATCGGCAAGGAAGCCACCGCGGCCTGGTCGGCGACCAAGTTCACGGATGGCGAGGCCGAGTGGAACTACGAGATCGCCTCCAACGCCGCCTCCGTGAAGCTGGAGGTGCTGGACGGTTCCGGCAATGTGGTGTGGTCGGGCGATGCGCCGAACAAGACCACCGGCGTGCACGAGTTCGCCTGGGATGGCGAGGCCACCAGCGGGAACGACGGACAGGAGGGCCAGGTCTATTCCCTCCGGATCACGGCCAAGAACGCCGCCGGCGGCGCCATCGACGCCCAGGTCCTGACCAAGGGCCGCATCACCGGCGTCGAGATGTACGACGGCGAGGCCTATCTGACCGTCGGCAACTCCATCCTGCCGCTGTCCAGCGTGATCGCGCTGGAGGAAGCCCGCACCGCCGCAACGCCCCCTCCCGCCGACGAAGAGGACGAGAGCCTGCTGGCCTCGATCGCCTCGTCGCTCAATCCCATGAAACTGTTCTCGTAAGGAGCCCCGCGCCATGAGCATCAACAGCGCACTACTGGCCGGCGTGTCCGGCCTGACCGCCAACTCCGCCGCCCTCGCGGCGATCTCCCAGAACATCGCGAACGTGAATACGGTCGGCTACAAGCGCTCGGCCGCCGAGTTCCAGACCGTGATCAACAGCCAGGTGCAGGGCGCCGGCTACTCGGCCGGCGGCGTGCTCTCCAGCGCCCGCCACTATACCAGCCAGGCCGGCCAGCTGCAGCGGACCACCTCGAACACCGACCTCGGCATCGCCGGGCAGGGCTTCTTCGTCGTCACCGAGAAGGCCGAGAACGTCCAGGTCACCGACGCCCGCCTGTTCACCCGGGCCGGCGCCTTCCGCGTCGACAATCTGGGCTATCTGAAGAACACCGCCGGCCTTTATCTGCAGGGCTGGCCCGTCGACGCCGACGGCAACATCGCCAGCGACCCGTCGGACCTGAACCGCCTGCGCACCATCAACGTCGGCTCCGTCGGCGGCACCGCCGAGCCGACCACCCGCGTGCAACTGAACGCCAACATCAAGTCCAGCCAGGCCATCTCGTCCGAGGCGAGCGACGCCACGGCGACGCCGCCTGGGGCGAACGCCTACAGCCCCACGACCAACTCGATGGCGATGTGGGATCCCGAAACGGGCGCCGGCGTGAAGCCCGATTTCGAACTCACCATCCCCGTTTCGGACTCCAAGGGCGGCCAGCGCACCATCGCCCTGTCGTTCCTAAAGAGCACCGTGCCGAACCAATGGTACGCCGAGATCCGCGCCATCCCCGCGTCGGACGTGACCACGGGCGCGGGGCTGGCGAACGGCCAGCTCAAGACCGGCCTTGTAGCCTTCACGCAGGACGGCCGTCTGGACGTGGACGCCATGGAAGCCCTCGGCGCCGCCGCCCTGTTCCCGGACCCGTCGGCCGCCACTCTTAACTTTGCAGCCTCGGACGCTACGGCTCCGGCTGCCGGCGCTGTCAAATGGGCCACCGGCCTCGGCATCGACGACCAGGTGCTGGCCTTCGACCTGACCGCAGCCGCCGGCGGTCTGACCCAGTACGACAGCGCCTCGGTCGTTCAGGCCGTGCTGACCAACGGCACCGCCTTCGGCAACCTGTCGGAGGTCAAGATCGACGACACCGGCTTCGTCACCGCCATCTTCGACAACGGCGTGACCCGCCGCATCGCCCAGATCGCCCTAGCCACCTTCCCGAGCCCGGACGCCCTGCTGGAGTCCACCGGCAACGCCTTCCGCGTTAGCCAGGGGTCGGGCACCTACAACCTGAAAGCCGCCGGCACTGGGGGCGCGGGCACGATCGGGTCTTCGCAGCTGGAAGCCTCGACCGTCGATCTCTCCGCCGAGTTCACGGGCCTGATCACGACCCAGCGGGCCTATTCCGCCTCGTCCAAGATCATCACCACCGCAGACGAAATGCTCGCTGAACTCATCAGCATCAAACGCTGATCTCGGGGTAAGGGGGCGTAAACCTCAATGAAATCTTCATTGAACAGGGAGCCGGCGAAGGGGGAGCATTTTAGCTTTTCCTTCACCACGACGCTTAAACGGCCCTTAGCCGCCGACCGCTACGGTTCGAACCATAGTGATGGTGGTCAATGAGGCATAAGCCCATGTTGCAAGAGCGACGCCTTAACAATCAAGGCGAACAGTACGTGGTCGGCCCGACGGGCACGCCCCTGACCCTGCACGATCTTCCGCCGGCCAATACGGACCGCTGGGTGATCCGCCGCAAGGCCGAGGTCGTGGCTGCGGTGCGCGGCGGACTGATCAGCCTGGATGACGCGCTGGCGCGTTACCGGCTGACGGCCGAGGAATTCCTCGCCTGGCAGAAGGCGATCGACAAGTGGGGCATGCAGGGCCTGCGCACCACCCGCATCCAGCACTACGGACGCGGCAGCTAAAGACACTCCCCGACGATACGACGGCCGCTTCCGGAAACGGGGGCGGCCGTTGTCGTTTTCGGCTGAATCGCGGGCGGCCTCGAAATCGAACGCCTTTCACACTAGATAGCGCGCCATGACGCTCGCCGAGGACATCTGCCCCGTCCCGACCATTGCCCGCGCCGATATGGACGCGGCGGTCGAGGCTGCGCGCGCGGCTGTCGGGCTGCCGGTCGGGTCGCGCGTGGTGGCGGCCATGTCCGGGGGCGTGGACTCCACTGTGGTGGCCGCCCTGCTGCACAAGGCGGGCTATGACGTCGTGGGCGTGACGCTCCAGCTCTACGACCACGGCGCGGCGCTGAAGAAGAAGGGCGCCTGCTGCGCCGGTCAGGACATTCACGACGCCCGCCTCGCAGCCGATATGCTGGGCATCCCGCACTATGTGCTGGACTACGAAAGCCGGTTCCGGGACGCGGTCATTGACCAGTTCGCCGACAGCTATCTGGCGGGCCAGACGCCGGTGCCCTGCATCCGCTGCAACCAAACGGTCAAATTCCGCGATCTGCTAGACGTCGCTCGCGACTTAGGGGCCGAAGCCATGGCCACGGGGCACTATGTGCGCCGGTCGGTGGCGGGCGGGCGGGCGCAGATGCGCAAGGCGGTCGATCACTCGCGCGACCAGTCCTACTTCCTGTTCGCCACCACGGCGCAGCAGCTCGACTATCTGCGCTTCCCGCTGGCCGATCTGGAGAAGCCGCAGGTGCGCGGCGTGGCGGCCGAACTGGGCCTGCGCATCGCCGCCAAGCCGGACAGCCAGGACATCTGCTTCGTGCCCAATGGCGACTACCGGACACTGATCGACAAGCTGCGCCCTCAGGGCCGCGAGGCCGGCGAGATCGTGCACATGGACGGCCGGGTGCTGGGCAAGCACTCGGGCATCACCGACTACACCATCGGCCAGCGGCGGGGGCTGAACGTCGCTGTCGGCGAGCCGCTGTTCGTGACGAAGCTGGATCCGGCCCGGCGGCACGTGATCGTGGGGCCGCGCGAGGCGCTGCTGACCGCGGCGCTGACGCTGGACGAGACCAACTGGCTGGGGGACGAAGCCTCGATCGAGGCGGCGGCCGAAGCCGGTGCGCCGGTGCTGGCGCGGGTGCGCTCGACGCGTCCGCCCTCGCCTGCCCGGCTGTCGCTGGCGGACGGAGCCGTGACGGTGACGTTCGACACGGGCGAGGAAGGCGTGGCGCCGGGACAGGCCTGCGCCCTCTACGACCCCGCCGATCCCGACCGGCTGCTGGGCGGCGGCTTCATCAAGACGACCGCGGCCGTTGGCTGAGGCGGACGATCCGCTGGCGCTCGCGTCGCGCGCCGGGTTGCCGCCTGAGTATCGCTACCTGCATGAGGCCTTTCCGCGTGAGCGGTGGAGCCTCGGTGGGCTGCATCCGACGGCGCGGCGCTGGCTGCACATGCACGGCGGCTTCCGGGCGCATCAGGCGCAGATGGCGGGGATGGTCGGCGCCTGGCGCGGCGGGCAGATCGATGTGCGGGCGCTTCATGGAGCGCTGATCCCGGCGCTGCAGGACTTCCTGCAGCATCTGGACGGGCACCACCGGATCGAGAGCGGCCACTATTTCCCGGCACTTCAGCAGCTGGAGCCGCGGATCGCGGCCGGCATCGACCTGCTGGATCGGGACCACGACGCCATCCACCACCATATCGAGGCCATGGTCGACACGGGCCGGGCGATGCATCAGGCGGTGGCGAGCGGCGCAGGGGATGCGGCGGACCGGGCGGCGCGGCTGGCGGAGGTTCTGGACCGCGTGGCGCCGGAGCTGACCCGGCATCTGGACGATGAGGAAGAGATCGTCATCCCCCTGATAGCGCTGCGCGGCGATCCGCTGGGCTAGACGCCGCGGGTCGGCATCAGTTTCCGGCGCTGGCGGACCAGGGCGATGGGCCGGCCGTCCGGGGTATGGGCCACGCCGTCCTCGACCGCCCAGCCGCCGCCCACATCCCGGCTTGTGAAATGGAAATAGGCCCAGCCCTCGGGCGAGGTCTCGGGGGTGATCTCGGTCAGCAGGTCGGCGCGGAGGTCGATGCTGGCGGAGATGATCGGCGGGGCGGGGAAGGCCGTGAAATAGGTGGGATAGAGGCCGTCGAGCAGGAAGAGGAGCCGGGCCTCGTCCAGCGGGGCCCTGTCGACGGTGCGCATCCAGCAGCCCAGTTCGGGGGTGCGGCCGGCGTTCTCGCCGAACAGCTTTGGGCCGGCGACGAAGCGGTGGTCGATGTGGCGGGTGAACCAGGGGCCGAAGCCGGTGTCGAGCGGCGTGGGTTCGAGGTCGTCGGGCCGTCCGCCAGCGATGGCGAGAGGCGTCAGCACCGGGCCGGCGACGTCGCGGCCATATGTGCCGAGGGCCTGGATGGCGGGGCGATCCGGCTGGCCGCCGGTGACGGAGGCATAGACCACGTTGCGCCCGCCGCGGTTCAGGACGGGGCGGAAGGCCGCTTCCTCGAAGCGGGCGGCGGCGAGGTACTGGATGGTCAGGCTCTGCAGCGGCGTTTCGATGCCCAGCCCCTGCCGCATGGCGCCCGCGGCGAGCGCGGCCATCAGACCGCCGAACGGGGCGCCGCGTTCCTGCGGGGCCGACTGCGGGGCGTTGGAGAAGCCGCCGTCGAGACGGGCGGTCAGGCTGCCGGCACCGTCGTCTGTCAGGGTCAGGGCCTCGGCGAGGGTCTGCTGGGTCATGGGTCCGGAGTATCGCGGGCAAAGGACGGGCGGAAGGCCGAAGCCTCCCGCCCAAGGTCGAGGGATCCGGAAACGCCGCGGCGTGTCCGTAGCCAAACAAGACTGACCTAGTCCGTTTAGATTGGCAACCCTCTTGCCAAAAGGCTGACGCGGGGTCACTTTCGCCGCATGGGACGCACCGCAGACTATTCTCGCCAGAGCTGTTCGATCGCCGCGACGCTCGAGGTGATCGGCGACCCGTGGACGCTGCTGGTCATTCGCGACGCCTTCAACGGGGTCAGCCGGTTCGAGCAGTGGCAGGAACGGCTGGGCGTCGCCCGCAACGTGCTGGCGGCGCGGCTGAAGTCGCTGGTGCAGCACGGGGTGCTGGAGCCGCGGCTCTACTCCGAGCGGCCCCCGCGCAACGAATATGTCCTGACGGCCAAGGGCAAGGACCTGTACGGCGTGCTGGTCACCCTGCACGGCTGGGGCGCCAAGCACGTCTATGGCGACGCCGACGCCGGGGTGGCGATGGTGCACAGGGCCTGCGGTCACGACCTGGCGCCGCGCATCGCCTGCGGGCACTGCAACGAGATCGTCAAGCCGCGGGACATCCAGCTGAACCTCGCCGAGAACCGTCCGACGGTCGGCGAGATGATGCCGCGCATGGACGAAGAGGCGGCCTGAGTCGTGGAGCCGGTCACCATCGTCGGCAATCCGGTCTCGCCCTACGTCCGGAAGGTGCTGGCCGCCTGCGCCCTGAAAGGGGTGGAGGTGCAGCTGGACCCGATCGTCGGCCTGATGGGCAATGACGATTTCGGCCGGATCAGCCCACTGCGGCGGATACCGGTGTGGGTCGAGGGCGAGGTGACGCTGTGCGACTCCAGCGTCATCGTCCAGTACATCGAGGAGACGCGCCCCGGTCCGTCGCTGTGGCCGGCCGATCCCGTCGAGCGGGCGAAGGCGCGCTGGCTGGAGGAGTTCGCCGACACGCGGCTGTTCGACGTGCTGGGCTGGCGTCTGTTCTTCGAGATCGCGGTGAAGCCCCGCTTCTTCGGCAGCGAGATCGACCAGGCCAAGGTCGAGCACGCCCGCGACGTCGAGCTGCCGGTCATCCTCGACTACCTCGAGGGCGTGACGCCGGAGAGCGGCTTCCTGTTCGGCGACCTGTCGATGGCCGATCTCAGCGTGGCGCCGGCCTTCGTCAATGCGGGGGCGGTGCAGGTCAATGTCGATCCCACGCGCTGGCCGAAGCTGGCGGCGTGGCTGGAGCGGGTCGAGGCGGAGACTCCGCTGGGCCCGCTGAACAAGCTGGCCCGGGCCCTGATGCGGACGCCCGCCCACGCGCACCGCGACCGGCTGCCGGAGTTCGGCTTCGTCGCCGCCTCGCGCAGCTGGGGCGGCGGCGAGGTGCGCCGCGGCCCGATGACGCCCCAGTAGCCGGACGCTTGCACCGCGCCCGCAAACAGCCGATCTAGCCCACCGATTTCCAAGACCCCCTCCCAAGGTTTCCGCCATGTCCGACCCCATCGTCATCTGCTCCTTCGCCCGCACGCCTATGGGCGGCTTCCAGGGCGCGCTGGCCGGCGTGAAAGCCACCGAACTGGGCGCGGCGGCGGTCAAGGCGGCGGTCGAGCGGGCCGGGGTCGATCCGGAGAAGGTCGAGCAGATCTACATGGGCTGCGTGCTGCCTGCCGGGCTGGGCCAGGCCCCGGCGCGTCAGGCGGCGATCGGCGCCGGTCTGGGCCGCCACGTCGAGGCGACGACGGTCAACAAGATGTGCGGCTCGGGCTTGCAGGCCATGATGATGGCCTCGGACGCCCTGACCGCCGGCACGGCCGACGTGATCGTGGCGGGCGGCATGGAGAGCATGAGCGGCGCGCCGTATCTGATGAACAAGCACCGGTCGGGCGCCCGGATCGGCCATGACGTCATCGTCGACTCGATGATGATGGACGGGCTGGAAGACGCGTATGCGCCCGGCAAGCCGATGGGCTCGTTCGCCGAGGACACGGCCGGGACCTATCAGTTCACGCGCGAGGCGCAGGACGCCTATGCCGTCGAGAGCCTGACGCGGGCGCGCCACGCCATCGCCTCGGGCGCCTTCAAGGCCGAGATCACGCCGGTCGAGGTGACCACCCGCAAGGGCACGGAGACGGTCGTCGAGGACGAACAGCCCGGCAAGGCCATGCCGGAGAAGATCCCGGGCCTGAAGCCGGCCTTCGCGAAGGACGGGACGATCACCGCCGCCTCGTCAGCCTCGATCTCGGACGGCGCCGCGGCGGTCGTCATGACGCGCGAGAGCGTAGCCAGGGCGCTGGGTCTGCCGATCGTGGCGCGCATCGTCAGCCATTCGGCCCATGCGCAGGAGCCGGGCCTGTTCACGACGGCCCCGGTGCCGGCGATGCAGAAGGCGCTGAAGAAGGCCGGCTGGGACGTCTCGGACGTCGACCTGTGGGAGATCAACGAGGCCTTCGCCGTGGTGCCGATGATCGCCATGCAGGAGTTGGGCATCGAACACTCGAAGCTGAACGTGAACGGCGGGGCGACGGCGCTGGGCCACCCGATCGGCGCTTCGGGCGCCCGGGTCCTGTCCACCCTGCTGGCGGCGCTGCAGGCGCGCGGCGGCAAGAAGGGCGTGGCCAGCCTGTGCATCGGCGGCGGCGAAGCCGTGGCGATGGCGGTCGAACTGGCCTGAGGGCGGTTTTACCCGGGTATAAACTGAAAAAACAGCGTCCGTAGAGGCCGTAGCGTCCGAAGAGTCCGCTCAGTGCGAAGCGTGCGGAGCGTGCGGTTTGCCCGCAATGCTGAGCGAATTCAGTGGGTGTGTGGCGGCTGCACCTTTGACGGCGCGGGCGGGATGGATTGTCAAAGACCGACGGCGGAAACGAACGCGCGTATTATACGGCCGCCGGATAGCGTGCGCAGAAGATCGGGTTGAGAAAAGCCGATGTGGCTGAACTCGCTAAGGTTTGTCGGCGCGATCCGACTATAGAAACCCGGATTGCAAGCACAGCGTCATGGGCGTCCTTCTCCCCTTGAGGGAGAAGGTGGGCCGGAGGCCCGGATGAGGGGGCTGTGTCAGCCTCTCCGGCACCCGACGGAAGCGGCTGACCGGTGAGATAGGTGTCTCACCCCTCATCCGCCCCTCCGGGGCACCTTCTCCCGCAAGGGGAGAAGGGAAGCCCAGAGCTTGCCCCGCCTCGGCTGCACGCCCTACCCTCCCGTCAGGAGGCCTCCCATGACCCTGAACCGACGCACCGCCCTGGGCCTGGCCGCGGCCGCCATGACACCGGTGTCGCAAACACGTGCGCCGGCCGATCCGGTCGAGACGATCCGGCTGTGGCCGGGCGCGGCGCCGGGTGGGGAGCGGGCCGCCGTGACGCCGAGGGTGGTGGAGCGGTCGAGCGACCCGGCGTTCCACGACCGGTTCGCGCAATACACGACCGAGCCGCTGCTGACCGTCCTGCGGCCGGCGCGGGCAAATGGGGCGTCGCTGCTGCTGATCCCGGGCGGGGGCTACAAATGGGCGGTGGTGGACAAGGAGGGGCTGGACTGCGCGCGGGTGTTCGCGGCGGCGGGCGTGACCTGTTTCGTGCTGCGCTACCGGTTGCCCGGCGACGGCTGGGCCGCGGGGGCGGATGCGCCGCTGCAGGACGCGCAGCGGGCGTTGAGGCTGGTGCGAGCGCGGGCGGCGGCGGACGGGCTGGATCCCGGGCGGGTGGCCGTGCTGGGCGCCTCGGCGGGCGGGCATCTGGCCGGGATGCTGACGGCGCGGAGGGATGCGACCTATGCGACGGTGGACGCGGCGGACGGCGCCTCGTTCCGGCCGGACCTGTCGATCCTGCTCTATCCCGTGGCGACTATGGCCGATCCGTTCGTCCATGCCGGTTCGCGGCGCGAGCTGCTGGGCCAGGCGCCGACGGAAGAGGCGATCGTGCGCTATTCGCTGGAGCGGATGGACTGGCGCGGAGCGCCGCCGACATTCCTGCTGCACGCGATGGACGATGTGGCGGTGCCGGTGGAGAACAGCCTGCAGCTGCTGACGGCGCTGAGGGCGGCGGGCGTGGCGGCCGAGGCGCACCTGTTCCAAGAGGGCGGGCACGGGTTCGGGATACGGTTGATCGAAGGCCGGCCGGCGGCGGCATGGCCCCCGCTGGCTCAGGCCTGGGCGGGGCGGCAGGGGTGGTCGGTCTGATAATCTGCGCCAGCGGCCCCGACCAGCCGGACGGGCGCGTGGGTCGGCGATATGAGGCGGGTCAAAAAGGCGCTAGATGTGCCGCGAAGCTCGCGCCAACACACAGCCATCCGGCGGACGAATGCAGACCGAGTTCATCGACCGCATTTACGAATGTTCCGTCGTGCCCGAGCTGTGGCCTGCGGTTCTGGACGACCTCGCCCTGCTGACGGAAGCGCGCGGCGGACTGCTTTTTTCGGCGCGAAAGGCGCTCTACTGGACCGCGTCGGAAAACATTCGCGGCGTGTTCGACGAATACGTCAACGACGGCTGGTTCGAGCGCTGCAGCCGGCGGGTATGCCTGATGGGGCAGAGCCAGCCGTCCTTCTTCGTCGAGCAGGACTTCTGGACGGAAGACCAGCTGCGCACAGACCCGATCTACCGCGACTTCTTCCGGCCGCGGGGCCTCGGGTGGTCGGCAGGCACCGGCCTGCAGATACCGACGGGCGACAGCATCGTCTTCAGCATCGAACGCGATTTCGACCGAGGGCCGGTCGAGCCGGAGCATGTCCGGCGGCTGAATGAACTGCGCCCCCACCTCGCGAGGAGCGCGCTGGTCACCTCGCGTCTCGGCCTGCAGCGCGCCCAAGGAGCGAGCGAGGCGTTGACGGCGTTGAACCTGCCCGCCCTGCTGCTGGATGAGACCGGGCTTGTGATCGAGGCCAACGCCCTGATGCAGGCCCTGCCCGAAAGCGTGAAGTTCGGAGCGAACAACCGTCTGGTGCTCGGCGACAAGGCGGCCAACACCATGCTCGCAGCGGCCATAGCCGGCCTGTCGACATCTCACGAGGCGGCGACCTGCTCGTTTCCGCTGCGCGACGACCTCGGCAAGCCGCAGATGGTGCTGCACCTCATCCCCGTGAGACGGTCGGCGAACGACATCTTCGGACGGAGCTATGCCCTGCTGCTGGCCACGCCGGTCGCCGCAGGCCGCGCCCCGCCGATCGAGGTGATGCGGTCGCTGTTCGACTTCACCCCGTCTGAGGCGCGGGTCGCGCAGGCGCTGGCCACCGGACGAACCGTCGAGGAGATCGCCGCCCATGGCGGCGTGGCCGTCACCACGATCCGGTCCCAGGTGCGCCGCGTCCTTGAGAAGACGGGGTCCACGCGGCAGGCCGAGGTGGTGGCCTTGCTGGCCGGCGTGGCGCTTGCGCCGAACTGAGACGGAGCATCACGACCGACGCCGTGCGCGGGCGCGGAGCGTCTCATCTGTATTGATGATGACGCCTGCCCGGCGGCGGGAGGATTGTGGTCTCACACGGGGCGTCCCGCGGGCTTCGGCGATCATGGAGATCGGCGCGCCGGCGGGCCCTGCGGGAGACCAGACGATGAGATCCTCCTTTCGGTTTCTTTGGGCGCTGGGCCTGACAGTCGCCCTCGCGGGCTGCGCCGACATGGTCACGGGCGGCCCCCTGATCCGGCCGGGCGAGCCGCAGGGGACGATCCGGGTGCTCAACGCCACCAGCGACCAGCTCCATGCCGTGCTGATCTCCAGCTGCGACGCCTCGACCTATGGCCTCAACCGGCTGCCGTCGGGGATGGCGATCCCGCCGGGCGGTTCCTACAGCTTCACGGTGTCAGCGGGCTGCTGGGACGTGGCGGCCGGGACGCTCGGAGTCGGCGACGCGCGCGGTCGCATTCGCGTGGCTGCGGGTCGGACAGGCTCAATCCAGATCAACTGAGTTCATCGCCGGACCGACCAGAAGGCGGTCCGTATTCAAGGGAGACTGTGATGCTTAACGTGCTTGCGCGGCGGACCATGGTGGCTGCCCTGATGACCGCGGCGACCCTGGGATCCATGGGATTCCAGTCGAGGGACGGACAGGATCGCCGGGTCCTGATCATCAATCAGACGGGGGTCACCATGACCCATTTCTACGCGTCCAACTCGGGTCAGGACAATTGGGAAGAGGACATCCTGGGCTCCGAGGTCCTGCCCAGCGGACGTTCGATCCGGATCAACATCGACGACGGCACCGGCGCCTGCGTCTATGATTTCCGGGCGCGGTTCGTCGATGGCGACGTGCTGAACCGGTATCGCATCAACGTTTGCGAGATCACCGAGTACCGCTACACGGCGAACTGACCGAAGGCGATGGGCGGGAAACCGGCCGTGAGAGGCGGCGTGACGGGGGACCCGCGCGCCGCCTTTCTCAATCCTCCTCCGCCGCCAGCAGGTCGGCGGGATCGAAGTCGTAGTCCAGCAGATCCTTCGGCTTGCAGTCGAGGGCGGCGCAGAGCTTGGCGAGGGTGCGGAAGCGGATGCCCTTGACCTTGCCGGAGCGGAACAGGGACAGCTGGGTTTCCGAGAGGCCGACCTCGGCGGCGAGCTCGCGGGCCTTGAGGCCCTTCTTGACGATCAGCTGGTCGAGAGTGACGCGGATCGGCATCAGATCATCTCGTCCAGCTCGGCCTGGACCTTGCCGGCCTGCTCGACCACCTGGCCGAGCAGGAACAGGGCCCCGCCGATCATGCCGAGGGTCATGCCGGCCACGTCGAAATGCAGGAAGGCCCCGCGGCCGTGGTCGACGAGGCGGACGAGGTTGGAGACCACGAAGACGCTCATGACGCCGCCGAGGCCGAGCGACAGGCCGACGCGGCGCAGGGCGGTGGACAGGGTGGGCTGGATCAGCCGCCCTTTCGACAGCTGGCCCATGGCCGAGCCGATCGACCAGACGGCGAACAGGTAGAAGACGACCGGCGAGAACCAGATCAGATAGCCGAGCGTCCGGCCGGTGAAGGGCGGCCGGGCGTCGCGCAGCCAGTAGAACAGCGGCGCGCCGACCCAAGTCAGCACCATGGCCGCGCCGATGGTGACGACCATGAAGACGGCGAGCCAGCGGAACTGGGCGCACATGCGGCGGAAACGGGTGAGGTCTGGCTGGCTCATCAGGCGGGTCCGAAGCTGTCTGATCTTTAATCTTGACTTAAAGATAGCCGGGCCGCAGCTTTATGCAAGAGTTAAACGAAACGAGAGCGCGACCATGCCCGCCGCCATCGAGACCCACGACCTGACGCGCCGCTTCAAACGCCATCTGGCCGTCGACGCCGTGTCGATGACGGTTCCGGACAAGGCGGTGTACGGCTTCCTCGGGCGCAACGGCGCGGGCAAGACGACGACGCTGAAGATGCTGCTGGGGCTGATCCGGCCGAGCGGGGGGTCGGCGCTGGTGTGCGGCGTCGACATCGGAAGGGACCGGATCGGGGCGGCGCGGATGGTCGGGGCGCTGCTGGAGGCGCACGGCTTCTACGGCAATCTGTCCGGGCGGGAGAATCTGGACCTGACGCGCAGCCTGCTGGGCCTGCCGGCGCGGGAGATCGACCGGGTGCTGGAGGTGGTCGAGATGACCGAGCACGGAAGGCGGCGGGTGTCGGACTATTCGCTGGGGATGCGGCAGAGGCTGGGGCTGGCCCGGGCCATGCTGGGTGCGCCGCCGGTGCTGGTGCTGGACGAGCCGACCAACGGGCTGGACCCGGACGGGATCGCCGACATGCGCCGGTTCTTGCGAGCCCTGCCGGAGCGGACGGGGGCGACGGTGCTGCTGTCCAGCCACCTGCTGGGCGAGATCGAGCAGACGGCGACGCACGTGGGGATCCTGAGCCACGGCAAGCTGGTGCTGGAGGGCGAGCTGAGCCGGCTGAAGGCCGATCTGGCGCCGGAGATCGCACTGCAGACGGACGACGCGGCGCGGGCCACGGCGCTGGCGCGGGCGCGCGGATTCGACGTCCTGCCGACGGAGGACGGGCTGACGGCGCGGCTGAAGCCGGGGGAGGATGCGCGGACGGCTTCCGCCTCGCTGAACCGGGCGCTGATCGAGGCCGATATCGCCGTGTTCGCCATCGGGGCGCGGTCGCGCTCGCTAGAGGGCATCTACCGCGAGGTTTCGCCGCCCGCGCCCACCGCCGCCGTCAAAGCCCAGCCGGAGTTCGCCTGATGACCGCCTCCCCCTTCCTCGCGCCGCTGTTCGTCGAGGCGCGCAAGCTGAACCGGTCGCTGGCGGCCGTGCTGGCGGCCGCCGCGCCGGCGCTGATCGCGGTCTTCGCCTTCTTCATGGTGCTGCGCGGAACGCGGCCGATGCCGTGGGACATGTGGATGATCAATGCGTCGGGCATCTGGGCCTTCTTCATGCTGCCGATGAGCGTGACGGCGCTGACGGCGCTGGTGGCGCACATGGAGCATGGGCCGAAGTCATGGGACCATCTGCGGGCCCTGCCCCTTCCCCGCTGGCGGCTGTACGCGGCCAAGGCGGTCTGCGTGCTGGCGCTGGTGGCGCTGATGAGCGCGGCGGTGATGGCCATGACCTGGGGCGCGGTGATGCTGGCAACGGCGATCAAGCCGCAGCTGACGCCGACCGGCGCGTTCGAGCTGGGCCACTACGCCGCGACGTTCGCCAAGATCTACGCCGCCGCCCTGCTGATGATCGCGATCCAGTTGTTGGTCGCCCTGCGGTTCGCCAGCTTCGTGCCGGCGCTGGCGATCGGCATCGGCGGGACCTTCTTTTCGGTGGTGGCGACGTCGGCGAAACAGGGCGTCTTCTTCCCGTGGCAGATGCCGGTGAACATGCTGGCGACCGAGGCGTGGCGGGTGAATACCGCCCTCGGGCTGGGGCTGGGTCTGGGGGCCGCGGTGATGGCCGGCGCCTTGGCGCACCTGAGCCGGCGCGAGGTGCTCTGAGCCGTGGATTGCGCAGCGGGAGCGGGCGTGGCAAGCGCCGGGAGGTCGGTGGCGACTGACGGAGAGCATCCCATGCGTGAAGACGGAAAGCTGGACTACATCGAACTGCCCGGCGGCGATCTGCCGGCGAACAAGGCCTTCTACGGCGAGGCGTTCGGCTGGAAGTTCGTCGACTACGGGCCGGAATATGCGGGCTTCGACGAGGGAATGGACGGCGGGTTCGATGCGCAGTCGGACGGGGTGCGGACGCCGCTGCCGATCCTGTTCGCGAGCGATCTGGAGGCCATGCTGGCCAAGGTCGAGGCGGCGGGCGGGACGGTGGTGAAGCCGATCTTCGACTTCCCCGGCGGACGGCGGTTCCACTTCCGCGACCCGACGGGCAACGAGCTGGCGGTTTGGTCGGAGACCTGAGCCCGGCCTGAGGCGCCGTCAGCCCAGAAGGCGGCGGATGGCGAGGGACAGCTCCTCGATCGCGTAGGGTTTTCGCAGGACGTCGAAGCCGTGCTCCGCGTCCGTCGCGAGGGCGTGGCTGTAGCCGCTGGTCAGGAGCACCGCCTTGCCGGGCCAACGTTGGCGAATGGCCGCGCCGAGGGCCACGCCATCCATGCCCGGCATCAGAACGTCGCTGAACACGAGGTCGAAGGCGTCGTCCGTTCCGAGCAGGTCAAGCGCGGCCTCGCCGCTGGACGTCAGGACGGGCTGATAGCCGAGGTCCTCGAGCAGGTTGATGGCGAATGCGCCGACGTCGGCGTTGTCCTCGACCACGAGGATGCGGCCCTGCGCCTTGCCGGCCGGGCCGGCCTCTTCGCCGGCCTCGTCCGTAACCGGCGGCGCCGGGGTGCGCGGCAGATAGAGGGTGAAGGCTGCGCCGCGACCTTCCTCGCTCTCGATGGCGATGTCGCCGCCGGACTGGTTGGCGAAGCCGAAGACCTGGCTCAGCCCGAGCCCCGTCCCCTCGCCCACCGGCTTGGTGGTGTAGAAGGGTTCGAAGATGCGGGCGTGATCGGCCACGGCGATGCCCGGCCCCGTGTCGCTGACGCGCAGGGCGATGTAGTCGCCCGAACGGGCCGGCTGGCCCCGGATAGAGGGGATCGACGAGACCGGCTCGACCGCCAGCGAGAGCACGCCGGCGCCGGCCATGGCGTCCCGGGCGTTGACGCCGAGGTTCAGCAGGCTGGTTTCGAACTCGACTGGATCGGCGTTGGTGAACAGGCCGGTCGCGACACTTGCGACGTCGACGGAGAGCTGCTCGCCGAGCGTCGAGCGCATCATCTCGCCGATGACCCGGGCGCGGGCGCCGACGTCGAAGACCCTCGGCGTCAGGGCCTGCCGGCGCGAGAAGCTGAGAAGCTGGCTGGTCAGTTTCGCGGCGCGGTCGGCAGTCTCGCGGATGGCGGTGATGTAGCGTTCGCGCCGGGCTTCCGGAACGTTGTCGCGCGCCAGCAGGTCCGCCGAGCCGCGGATGATGGTGAGCAGGTTGTTGAAGTCGTGGGCGACGCCGCCGGTCAGCTGGCCGATTGCCTCCAGACGCTGGGTGTGGCGCAGCGCCTCCTCGGCCGTGACCCGTTCCGCCACGGCCTGTTCGACCTTCTTCTCCAGCGTGCGGTTGAGCTCGTCGAGCTCGCGCATCGAGGCCCGCAGGTCGGCGGCGGCGCGGACCCGCTCGATGTGCGCCCATGAGCGCTCGGTCACCTCGCCGATCAGGTCGAGCTCGAAGGCGGACCATCGGTGGGGCTTGCGGTCGTGGATGGCCATCAGCGCGGTCAGGCGGCCGTTCTTGACCAACGGCATGCAGATGGTGGCGGCGATGCCGATGTTCTGGAAGGTCGCGGCCTCTTCGGGGGCCAGTTCCTTCAGATTGTCGTTCACGATCAGCGGACGGGCGGCGGACAGCTCCTGCACCGCCAGCAGGCCGAAGTCGGCGAGGCTGTAATGGCCGACGATGCTGGGCGAGCCGGGAGCGGCCCAGTCGCCGCGGATTGTGAAGCCGTCCTCGTCCTCGTCCATGTCGGCATAGGCGCAGTTGGACAGACCGAGCCGCGCGGCGACGAGCCTGGTGGTCACCGCCAGAATGACGTCCGGGTCCTCGATCCCGGCCAGAGCCCGGCCGAGCGCGTCGAGGAAGCCGAGCTTTTCGCGCGCCACGACGGCGGCGGTGGTTTCGGTCACCGTGTCCAGCATACCCACGACGAGACCGTTCTCGTCCCGGATGGGGCTGTAGCTGAAGGTGAAAAAGGCGTGCTCCGGCCCCTCGCCGCGCTCGATCTCCAGCGGAAAGTCCTCGACATAAGTGGACTGGCCTTCGAAGGCCGCCTCGGCGATGGGCTGAAGCGACGGCCAAGCCTCGGACCAGATCTCGTTGAAGGCCTTGCCGAGCGGATCCGCCTTGTCGCCGAGGATCGGGGCGAAGGCATCGTTGTAGATCGTCGTCAGACCCTCGCCCCAGACGATCGCCTGCGGGAAGCCGGATGCGAGGATCAGGGAGACGGTAGTCTTCAGCGCCGGAGGCCAGCTCTCAATCGGGCCGAGGGGCGTGAGGGACCAGTCTTTGGCGGCGATCGCGGCCGCCATCCCGTCAAGCTTGCCGGACTGATCCAAGGTGCGACGCCCCCTCGCGCCATGGCAGCGCTTGGAGACTACGCGCCCAAATCAAATAGGTTTCCGGGAGGGCTCAGCGGGCGTCGACCGACTGGGCGATGCGCTCGGCAAGGGTGCGGTCGACGCCGTCGAGGCTCATGGTCCAGACGTGGATTTCGCGGGGGGTGCCGTTCTCGCGCTGGAACAGGTGCTCGCGGGCGTGACGGACGCCGTCCTCCGTGGACACCACGGAGGCGCGGCCGCCGGCCTCGACCATCTCGCCGCTGTAGATCGGAAACTGCGAGGCAGGCCCGGCGTAGATCATGGCGAAGGACTGGTCGCCGCGGCGGATCGTATAGATCCTGAAGTCCGGGCCCGGCCGGCCGGTGACAATCTCGAACCCGGACGGCAGCTCGACCGTAAACGGCAGGGCGGCGCGGGCGGAGCCGTCCAGCACGGTGACGGCGCGAACGGACGGCGGCGGGGGCGGCTCGGCGACCGGCGCGGGCGGGGTCGCTACAGGCGTGGGCGCAGGGGTGGTCCGGACGGGCGCAGGCGCGGGGACCGGCGAACTGGCGGCCGGCGGGGTCGCTGTGGAACGGGTCGGCGGTGGCGTGGCGGGCCGCACCGGGGCGGGTGCGGCGGTGACGGGCGGAGTGGTCGTGGCGGCCGGTGGGCTGACAGGCGACGGGCGCGGCTGGACGGGCGCCGGGGTCGTGGCCGGACGGGCCGTGGTCGTCGGCGGCGGCGAGGCGGCGGGCGCGGTGGGCGCGGTGGGCCGGACCGGAACAGGTCCGGGCGTGTGGCTGACCGGCGCGCTCGCGGGCGGAGGCGCAGGCGTGGGCTCTGGCGCCGGCTCGGGCGCGAGATAGGTCGCCGGACGCGGCGGGCCGCTGTTGAGGCTGCTGGTGAAGTCAGCGCCGGGCTGGGCGGGCGGCGGCGTCTGGCTGGCGCTGGAGGGCGCTGTCTGGCCTTGGGCGGCGAGCAGCAGGGCGGCGGCGGAGACTCCGATGATCATGGGCGGACTGTCGCGCCTCAGCCCGCGAACGGCAAGGCCCTGAGCACATAGGCGACGACCGCGGTGACGGCGGAGGCGGCGAGCGCGAGCCCCGCGAACCATGCGAGCCGCTTCCACAGCGGCCCGGCTTCGGCGCCCGGCTCGGGCGGGGGGACGGGCTCAATGATGATAGCCGGTCTCCTCCGTCATCTTGCCGCGGAAGACCCAATAGACCCAGGCCGTATAGGCGAGGATCAGGGGCAGGATGACCGACGTGCCGACCAGCATCAGGCCGAGCGCATTGTCGGGCGCGGCCGCCTGCCGGAAGCCGATGTCATAGGGCACGATGGTCGGCATGAAGCTGGCGGCCAGACCGAGATAGCCGGACAGGAAGACCAGCAGCGAGCCGAAGAAGGGCCAGCGGTGCGAACCCCGGCGCGCCATGCCGACGACCAGCAGAAGGCCGGCGAGGCCGAGAGCGGGGATGAGCAGAAGCGGCGCCAAGGTGCTCCAGTCGACGGCGAAACCCTCGCTGAGATCGAAGCCCCAGCGCGTGGCGATGCGGCGGTGGATGAACAGGGTGGCGATGCTGACGGCGGCGAGCAGCAGGGTGACGGCGGCGGCGCTGATGAGGGTCCAGCGCTTCGCGTCGCCATGCAGGTTGTCGCTGGTCTTCATCATCAGCCATGACCCGCCGAGCAGGGCGTAACCGGCGACGATACCGGCGGCGACCAGCAGGGTGTAGGGCGTCAGCCAATCGAGCGGCCCGCCCGCGAACCGGTTGCCGGCGACGGTCACGCCCTGGATGAAGCCGCCGAGGATCAGGCCCTGGGCGACCGCCGTCAGGATCGAGCCGCCGGCGAACATCTGGGTCCAGAATTTGCGGCCGCGGTTGCGGGCGCGGAAGCGGAACTCGAAGGCCACGCCGCGCAGGATCAGGCCGCCGAGCATCAGCAGGACCGGCAGGTAGAGGGCCGGCATCAGCACCGAATAGGCCAGGGGGAAGGCGGCCAACAGGCCGCCGCCGCCCAGCACCAGCCAGGTCTCGTTGCCGTCCCAGACGGGGGCGATGGTGTTCATCATCACGTCCCGCTCTTCCTTCGATCTGGCGAAGGGGAAGAGGATGCCGATGCCGAGGTCGAAGCCGTCGAGCATGACGTAGAGCAGGACCGCAACGGCGATCAGCCCGGCCCAGATCAGAGGCAGATCGAGCATCAGCGGCCCTCCCCGCGCCCGTCATCGTCGGGTGACGTGTCTTCCGGCGCCTTGGCCATCGAACTCCCGGGCGCTCGGTCCTGACGCGGCGCGGGCTCGGTCAGGGCCGCGACGGGACCCTCGGCCATCAGCCGAAGGATGAAGACCGCGCCGGCGGTGAAGACGATGGCGTAGACGATCATGTAGGCGATGAGGCTGGTCGCCACCTGCCCCGTGGTGACCGGCGAGATGGCGTCGCGGGTGCGCAGGACGCCGTAGACGACCCAAGGCTGGCGGCCGACCTCGGTGACCATCCAGCCGGCCAGGACGGCGATGAAACCGGCCGGCCCCATGGCTACGCAGAAGCGCAGGAACCAGCGGCTGGCGAACAGCTTCCGGCGCCAGATCAGCACGGCGCCGACCCCGCCGAGCAGGATCATCAGCAGGCCCAGGCCGACCATGATGCGGAAGCCGAAGAAGGGGATGAAGGGCGGCGGCTGATCCTCGCGCGGGAAGGCCTTCAGTCCCTTGACCACCTCGTCGCGGTCGATGTTCTGGACGAGAGCGCCGGCGTGCGGGATCGAGATCTGGAAATGGTTCTTCTGGGCGTCGCGGTCGGGGATGCCGAAGACGTGCAGGGGCGGATCGGCCTGGCTGTCCCAATAGCCCTCGATGGCCGCAAGCTTGGACGGCTGATGCTCGTGCGCCACCTCGCCCGACCAGTGGCCGGCGAGCAGCTGCAGCGGCGCGAGGACGGCGATCAGGCCGACGGCCATGACAAGGGAGATGCGGCTCTCGGTCCAGCCGGTGACAGGCGGGCCTTCGCGCTCCTTCAGCACCCGGAAGGCGGACGCGCCGCCGACGACGAGACCGGTGGTCAGGAAGGCGGCGAGCAGCATGTGCACCAGCCGCGAGGGGAAGCTCGGGTTAAAGATGACGGCCATGTAGTCGGTGGCCTCGAACCGGCCGTCGGCCATGATCTGGAAGCCCTGCGGCGTCTGCATCCAACTGTTGGCCGACAGGATCCAGAAGGCGGAGATGGTGGTGCCGACGGCAACCAGAACCGTGGCGAGGAAATGCAGGCGCGGACCGACCTTCTTCCAGCCGAACAGCATGACGCCGAGGAAGGAGGCCTCAAGGAAGAAGGCGGTCAGGACCTCATAGGCCAGCAGGGGTCCGATGACGCCGCCGGTCAGGCGGATAAACTCGGACCAGTTGGTGCCGAACTGATAGCTGAGCACCACGCCGGAGACGACGCCCATGCCGAAGCTGAGGGCGAAGATCTTGACCCAGAACAGGTAGAGCACCTTGAAGGCGTCGCGTTTCGTCCAGAGCCAGAGGCCCTCGAGCACGGCGAGGAAGGCCGCCAGCCCGATGGTGAAGGCGGGGAACAGGATGTGGAAGGCGATGGTGAAGGCGAACTGCAGTCGCGACAGCAGCAGGGCGTCGAATTCCACGGCGGGACGTCCCCAGTGAGATGACGTCGCGACAATGCGGCGAGGCGGGCGAAAGGTCCACCGGGCCATCGGCCGCGCGGCGGATCGCCGCAAAGCTTGACGGCAGTCAGGCGGCGGGGAGTTCGACCCAGAAGGCCGCGCCTTCGCCGGGCGTCGAGGTCACGCCGATCGTCCCGCCCTGCAGCTCGACCAGCCGCTTGGCGAGGGCCAGACCGATGCCGTGGCCCTCGACCGTCGAGCGTTCGAGGCCGAGACGGTTGAACGGCTCGAACAGCTGGGCCTGTTTCTCGGGCGAGAGGCCGGGGCCGCGGTCGATGACCTCGATGCGGACGCCGTCGTAGATCTTGCTGGCGCGGAAGATCACCTGCCCGCCCTCGCCGCCGTATTTGACGGCGTTGGAGGCGAGGTTGGCGATGACCTGGGTCAGGCGCTGGGAGTCGGCCAGGGCGATCAAGCCGTCGCCCTCGCTGATCACATGCAGGCGCACGTCCTTCGCCTCGGGGCGCAGGGCGGTAGCGCGGCGGACGTCCTCGAGGACACCGGGCACGTCGGTGGGGCGCAGCTCGACCTTGACCGCGCCGGACTCGGCACGGGCCACATCGAGCAGGTCATGGGCGAGGGCCTCGACCTGACGGGCGGTCTTGACCAGCATTTCGGCCATTTCGGCCTGGGTCGGGGTGATCTCGCCCAGCTGGCCGGCCTTCCACAGTTCGCCGATGCCGATGACGCCGCCGACCGGGCTCTTGATCTCGTGGGCGACGTTGGCGAGCAGGCGGGACTTGGCCTCGGAGGCGCGTTCGGCGCGGGTTTGGCCGGCCTTGGCGCGGTCGGACAGGCGGTCGCGCTCCTCAAGCAGCGAAGCGACCAGCAGGATGGGCATGCAGCCGAGCAGCACCATCAGCTGGGCCAGCAGGGCCTGATCGGCGAGGCCGGGGCCGGCGGAAATGAACGGACCGCGGCCCATCATGGCGCCGCCGACGGCGGTGATGGCGACGAGGACGAGAGCGGTGGATACGCCGAGCACGCGGAAGCGGGCCGCGAACAGGATCAGGATCGGCACGACGACGAAGCCGATCTGGACCTTGGACTGGAAGAAGACGCCGACGCAGACGGCCACCAGAAGGGCCAGCAGCACCGCCGCCTCGGCCGCGCGGACCGGATTGCGCAGCATGATCACGTGACGGCGGGTCAGCGACAGGCCGAAGGCGCCGATCACGGCGATGCCCAGCGCATGGCCGAACCACCAGGTCTGGAAGCTGTAGAGGGGGTCCGCGCCCTCGAGCCAGTACAGGGCGCCGGCCGCCGCGAGGGCGGCGGGAATGGGCGCGATGACGGCGGCGTTGAGCAGGAAGCGGCAGGCGCCGTCGACCGTCGCCAGATTGAGCGTCGGGGCGAACCGCCGCGCCAGCAGCACGGCGGTCACGATCTCCACCATGTTGATGACGGTGAACAGGGCGCTGAGGGCGTAGGAATTGCCGGCCAGCAGCTCGCCGGCGACGATGCCGGTGGCCAGAAGACCCGCGAAACAGAGGTCGTAGGACGGCCCGCGCGCATTGCGGAGCCAGACCGCGACGGCCAGACCGCCCGCGCCCCACAGGGCGGCGACGAGGCCGGCGGTGCGGGCGAACTGGATGCACAGCACCACCAGCACCATCACGGCCATGGCGGTGAAGATGGGCGCAAGCGGCTCGCGGAAGAAGGCGACGGCGCTGTTGACCGCGACGGGCGCATCGGCGCGCGCCTTGGCGGCGGCCTTGGGGGCCACAACCGGTTCTGACGGGTCGAGCGCGCGGCTCATGAGCATGCGGAGTCCGGGGGAGGAGCCTTGTCTTGCGGTTTCCTTAGCCCGCTGCTTCCTAATATCCCCTGAAGGTCAGGCGTTTGCGGCCAGCGCTTGGTTGAAGGCGCGAACCGCGGCGGCGGCGCCTTCCGGATGGCCCCAGACCGCGGCGCTGACGGCGACGAAGTCCGCGCCGGCCCGGGCCAGATCGCCGGCGTTTTCGGGCGTAATCCCGCCGATGGCGACGCAGGGAACTTCGACCGTCTCCTGCCAGATGGTCAGGACTTCCGGATCGGGTCGGTGCGCCGTTTCCTTGGTCGTGGTCGGGAAGAAGGCCCCGAAGGCGACATAGTCGGCCCCGGCCTCGGCGGCGTCCATGGCCAGCTCCCGGCTGTCGTGACAGGTCACGCCGATCATGGCGTCGGGGCCCAGGGCGCGGCGGGCCTCGGCGAGCGAGGCGTCGGACTGGCCGATATGCACCCCGTCGCAGCCCGAGCGGGCGGCGAGGTCGGGACGGTCGTTGAGCAGCACCGCCACCCCGCGTGCCCGGGCGACGGGGGCCAGCGCCGCGACGGCCGCGAGAATGGCGGCGTCGTCGGCGGGCTTGAGCCGGATCTGCAGGGCGGCGACGTCGCTGGCGGCCAGCGCCTCGTCCAGCACGCGCGCGAAGGCGTTCAGGTCCGCGATCGCCGGCGGGGTGATCAGATACAGCCGGCAGGGCGGGCGCGGCGGGACGACGGGTTCTCTGGCCATGCCGGGGAAGTGCGGCGGCGGGGACGCTCCGTCAATCCGTATAATAGGGACGCGGGCCGGGCGGCGGCGGCGGGGTCACGTCGATGCGGCGCAGTTCGCGGATGCGTCCGCCCTGCTCCCGGCCCTCCACGATCTCATAGCCGAGCAGGGCGAAGATGCGATCGCCGAGGAAGATCGGGCGCGCGTCGCCGTACCAGTCGATGCAGGAGGCGACACAGCCGTCGTCGATCCGTTCCTGAACCGGGCTGGCCTCCAGCCCGCCGAGGTCGCGCAGCCGCCCGCCGCCGTCGCGCCGGAGATAGGCAATGGTCTCCAGCTGTCCGTACTGACCGGCGACCGCGGCGCGCTCCGGCGGCAGCGGCTTGGTCACGGGCAGGCCGAGCACGCCACGCGCGCCGTCGGGGCTGGAGGGATCGGGCCGGTAGTAGAAGGCGTGGCTGCGGCTCTCGGTCTCTTCGGAGCCGACCATGACGAACTGGTCCGAGATGGTCGGGCGCGGGGTCTGCAGGTCGATGGAGGTGAAGAAGACGTCCTCCCCGCTGGACACGGCCAGGGCGTCGGGACCCATCTGCTCGATGCGGCCGATCTGCCCGGGCACCATGAAGCGGACCAGCGGACCGCCGTCGAGCGGCACCACCGTGAGACGGCCCTCCTCGTCCGGGGCGGCGTCGTTGTCCTTGCTGTACTCCTTGCGCAGCACGTCCGCGTACAGCAGGTGGCCGCCGACGAAGCGGTTCTGGGCGCCCCATCCGGCGGCCATGGCCGGCAGGATGCGATAGTCGTCGGCCACCGGCCCGGACTCGCCGTCGCCGAAGCGGGCGAAGGGCAGCCGCAGCAGGGCGGCGTCGCCCCGGGCGCTCTCGGAGCCCCACATGCCGTCGCCTTCGCTGTCCGAGACGACCATGACGTTGATCAGGGCGTCCTCGGGGTCTTCGCGGAAGGAGAACTGGTCGATCGGCATGCCGCGCGTCGCCGCCGCCTGCGGCCGTCCGCCGTCCAGCGGCACGCGGTAAAGCCAGGCGTCCGGCTCCTCGCCCTTGGGCAGGTTCCAGCGGCTCTCGCCCATCCAGACGTAGACGGCGGTCGGGGCGACGTAGAAGTTCCGGGACTCGGGGCCGAGGATGCCGGTGGCGGTGCAGTTCAGGTCTTTCACCGACAGGTCGCAGCGGATGACGGTGTGGATGGTGTCGGCCCAGACGTCGGGTCGCTCCCCAAGACCCGGCGCCCGGTAGATGTCCTCGGCCCGCAGCAGGCGGATGCCCGTCGCGTCGTCGTCGGCGTCGGAGCGCCAGCGGCTGAGGGTCGGTGTAAGCTCGAGCGGATCGGCCGTCGGGCCGGTGTCGACCGGCGTGTAGACGACCAATTCGCCGCCCACGAGCCTCGAGGCGTAGTTGCGCGACGAGTAGTAGTCGCTGGACCGGAGGTGGTGGCTGTCCTCGAACGTCAGGCGCCCGGCCGCGTCCATCAGGAAGCGGTTGATCTCAGTCCCGCCGCGTCCGTAGCTGTAGCCGATGACGACGACCCGGTCGCCGGAGACGAGCATCTCGTCGTACCAGTCGTAGGCGGCGTCGGCTCCGGGCGGATACGCTTCGATGGTGTCGACGAGGCGCAGACGGCCGCCGGCGGTGTCGACCGTGAACAGCCTGCCGCGACGCAGGATGACTAGGGTCGAACCTCGCGCCTTGACGACATCGCCTTCGTCCACGCCGACGGACTGGTTGTTGGTGATGCTGGGCGCAGCGACCCGGACACCGGTGACGACGACCTCCTCCACGGCCGTCTGGTCGGCAGAGGGGTCCTGCGCGGCCGGGCAGAGTTCCGGCGTGATGTCGCAGTCCGGCTCGGCCGCCTCGAGGATCTGCTGCAGTTCTTCCGGCGAGCCGACGGGTTCGAGGGAGGGCGCGGTCTGGGCCAGCGCAGCGGCGGGCCAGGCGAGGGCCAGCAGGACCAGAGCGATCCGAATTCCGACCCGACGACCCGCCATGACGCCCCTCCACAACCTGAAGCACGATGTCATCAGAGTTCCCGCCTCGCGACAACCACCGAAACCTGACGGCGGCTGATGCGAACGACTTGCATTCGCCGCATTTGGCCTGCTATGGAGAACCATTCGCAATCGCCGGGTTCGCCTCGTGTACGTCTGCAACTGCAACGGTCTTCGCAAGCGAGATGTCGCCGCCGCCATCGAGGCCGGCGCGACCCGTCCCCGCGACGTCTTCGTGCGCCACCAGTGCGCCGCGCAATGCGCCAAATGCGTCTGCGAGATGCGCGAAATGATCCAGGAAAGCCGCCAGGCCTTCGCCATGGCCGCCGAGTAGCCGCGGGCCTGTTGCGGGCGAGATTTACTCGCATTTTCAATGTTGTGATAAGTGTTCGCAAGTGAACACGCAGCGTTCGCACGTGTTATGAACCGCGTCTCCACGCGGCGAATCCGGACGGATCGCCGCCCGACCTGAGGACGATGCCATGAAGGGCGACCCCGCGATCATCCGCACCCTGAACGCGGTGCTGACCAACGAGCTGACGGCGGTCAACCAGTACTTCCTGCACGCCCGGATGTTCGAGAGCTGGGGCCTCAAGCACCTCGGCCAGATCATCTACGACGAGTCGATCGGCGAGATGAAACACGCCGACAAGCTGATCAAGCGCGTGCTGTTCCTCGATGGCCTGCCGAACCTGCAGGACCTGCACAAGCTGAAGATCGGCGAGAGCGTGGTCGAATGCTTCGGCGCCGACCTGTCGCTGGAGCTGGGTGGGCGCGACACCCTGCTGGCCGGCATCGCCCAGTGCGAGGCGGCTTCAGACTTCATCAGCCGCCAGATCCTGACCGAGATCCTCGCCGACACCGAGGAGCACATCGACTTCCTCGAGGCGCAGCACAAGCTGATCGAACAGCTGGGCGAGCAGAACTACCTGCAGTCGGCCATGACCGAGATCGCCCCGGATCGCAGCGCGACGGGGAACTAGCCGTTAGTCCGGGTAGACGCGCCACACTCCGGCGATGCGCAGCGCGGAATAGCAAACGTAGGGGTCGTTGGGAGTGCGAGCCCGGAGGCTGATGTCGCGAACAGGCCAATCACCCCCGCACTCCTCTTTGAGGCAGATGCAGAGGCGCGCCTCTTCTCCCGCCGGCCTGAAGTCGGGGGACTGCGGCACGAAGACGGCCAGCGGCCGGTCTTCCGGCCCATCGTCAAGCGAAACCAGATAGTCCCGGTAGGCCGTTTCGACCTGCACGGCGATCTCCGCCGGAGCCGACGTCAACACCCCGAAATCCACGTCGAATACCAGACCGTCGTTGGACGGGATGCGGCGGTGCACCGCCCTGACAACTACGCCGCCCCAAGTGACTGCCCTGTCTACGCAGACGATCTCCACGACTTCGTCGGCGTTCGAGGCAGGCGCTTCGGGTGGCCAAGGCCGCCCGGTCAGGCACTCCGGATTGAACACTCCCTCGGCCGTAACCACCGAGAAGCGGAAGGTTTCTTCGACGAGGCTCCGCGCCGAGGGCGTCCAAAGGGCGTCCCGGGGCCCCTTCGTATCTTCTTCGCTCATATAGCTGTCGAAGGAGATGCGCAGGCACTGCTCGTCGTTCGCCGTCGCGGGCGTCATTTCCTCCGGACAGATCGAACAGGTGAAGCCGTAGCAGGCGTCGATCTGGCCGCGGATGCTCAGGGTCTGGCCACCGTAGCGCTCGGGATCCGCGATGATATCGGCGATGCGCGCGTCCACGATCGGTCCTGACGGATCGGTCAGTGCTAACACGGCCGCGGCGATGTGGAGCATGGAGCCCTCCCCCTTGTGACGATGGCCGGGCCGGCCGTGCATGACAAGGCGCTGGCGGAACCCCTTCCCTTCCGGCCCATTCCGGTCCCGAGACTGGAGGGACGGGACCATGAGCATCGACGACGCCCTGGACGACGCGCGGGACGCGGCGACCGAGTTCCTGAACGCGGAGGGCCGGCATCCGGGCCATGTGGTGCTGGGCGTCGCCGTGACGGTCGGGTTCGCGCTGGCGGCGACGCTGTTCGCGAGCCGGACGGTGCGGGCCCGGCCGGTACATCTGGCCGAAGACGATGCGCCGATCTCGGAGCGGCCGCGCGGGCCGCTGAGCCTGATCCTGCCGGCGGTGTTTTCCGTGACCACCCTGTCGGCGGTGCGGGTATGGAACGCCCCGGCCAGCCGCGAGCGGCATCTGGCCATGGGACTGTGGGCGGCGGCGCAGGCCCTGAACGCCGTCTGGATCGCCATGCGGCCGGCCGGACGCGCGCTGCAGATCGGAGCGGCGATGTCGTCGGCGGGCATGGCCGCGGCCTTCGCCCATGAGGCCCGCAAGATCGACGCCCGGGCCGGCAAACTGGCCTCTCCGGTCGGCGGCGGGGTGCATATGGCCAACATCATGCAGAAGAAGGCCGACGGCCATCCGACGGTGCACTGAGCGGCCGTCGGCGCGGCTTCGCCTTGCCGGGAGACGCGGCTTCCTCTAGGGAGCGCCGTCGCGCGCGCCGTCAGGGCTGCGCCCCAACCTTCCGAGACACCGATGAAGATCAACGGCAACACCATCAAGCCCGGCATGGTCCTGCAAGTGAACGGCGGCCTGTGGGTCGTCACCAAGGCCAGCCACGTCAAACCGGGCAAGGGCGGCGCCTTCGCCAACGTCGAGGCCAAGAACCTCGAGACCGGCAACAAGCTGAACGAACGCTTCCGGTCGGAAGACAAGGTCGAGCGCGTCACGCTGGAACAGCGCGACTATTCGTACCTGTACGACGGCGGCGACACCCTGGTGTTCATGAACGACGAGAACTACGAGCAGATCGAACTGCAGAAGGACTGGGTCGGCGACGAGCGCATCCCCTACCTGCAGGAAGGCATGAAGGTCGTCATCGAGAGCCACGAGGACCGTCCGATCGGCCTGTCGCTGCCGGATCAGGTGACGCTGGAAGTGGTCGAGACCGAGCCGACCGTGAAGGGCCAGACCGCCTCGTCGTCCTACAAGCCCGCCATCGCCAACAACGGCGTCCGCATCATGATCCCGCCCTATATGTCGGCGGGCGAGAAGATCATCGTCGACACCACGACCGGCGAATACGTCCGCCGCGCGGACTGAGTTTTTTCGGGCTCCCGTCGGGGGCCTGAGCGTTTGAACTTCTCCGCATGCCCGGGCCGCGAGCCTTGGAGGGCATGTCGGACCAGGAGATTCCCCCATGGCCCTCGCCTCCGCCCTGCTGCAAGTGATGATGGATGCGGTCCGCAAGACCGCCCGGCCGATGCTGCGCGACTTCGGCGAGGTCGCCCAGCTGCAGGTGTCGCGCAAGGGGCCGGGCGACTTCGTCACGGCCGCGGACATCAAGGCCGAGGACACGCTCTACGAACTGCTGATGAAGTCGCGGCCGGGCTACGGTTTCCTCGGCGAGGAACGCGGCCTGATCGAGGGCACGGACAAGTCGCACACCTGGATCGTCGACCCGATCGACGGCACCACCAACTTCATGCACGCCATGCCGCACTTCGCCATCACGGTGGGGCTGCAGCGGACGGCGCCGGACGGCCATTCCGAGATCGTCGCGGGCGTGACCTACAACCCCGTCATGAACGAGCTGTTCTGGGCTGAAAAGGGCAAGGGCTGCTACCTGAACGACCAGCGCATTCGCGTCGCGGGGCGCAAGGACCTGTCGGAGAGCCTGATCGCCACCGGCCTGCCCTTCATCGGCAAGACGGGTCACGCGCAGGCCATCAAGGACATCCACGCCATCGGCCAGCGGGTGGCGGGCATCCGTCGTCTGGGCTCGGCCGCGCTGGACTTCGCCTGGGTCGCCGCGGGGCGGTACGACGCCTATTACGAACGCAATCTGCAGCCGTGGGACGTGGCGGCGGGCATCCTGTTCGTCACCGAGGCGGGCGGCATCGTCACGACCATCGACGAGGACGGAAATCCGATGACGGGCGGGCAGATCCTGGCGTCGAACGCGGAGCTGCATCCGCAGCTGCGCAAGGTGCTGCGGGGCTGAGAAGCCTTGTCATCCCGGCCGTAGCGAAGCGGAGAGCCGGGACGGCGGAGCGGCCATTGGACCTCGCGGAAGGCGCGTCAGCGGCTATCCGGGAGACGGTTCAGGGACAGAGCGACATCGACCTTTCGCCCGGATAATCGCAGTGCGATTTCCGGGCGGCTTCGTGAGTTCGCTGGGCCGTCCCGGATCGCCTGCGGCGTCCGGGATGACAAGGGGGTGAGCGTCTGCCCTAGCCGCTGATCTGGCCGAAGTCCGCGACGCGGCCCATCACCGCGCGGACCTGACCGAGCAGTTTCAGGCGGTTGTCCCGCTCCTCCGGCACGTCGGAGTTGACCAGCACCTTGTCGAAGAAGGCGTCGACCGGCGCGCGCAGGGCGGCGAGCGCCCGCATCGCGGCGGCGAAGTCCTCCGTCTCCAGCGCCTGATCGACCGCGGTCGCGGCGGCGGCTGCGGCGAAGGCCAGGGCGGTCTCCTGTTCCGGCTGGTCCGGCAGGCCGGTGCGGACCATGCCCTCGGGCAGCGGCCCCTTCTTCTCTTCGGCGCGGAGGATGTTGGAGGCGCGCTTGTAGCCGGCCAGCAGGTTCGCGCCGTCGTCGGTGGCGAGGAAGGCGTCGAGCGCCTCCACCCGGCGGACGATGCGGACGAGGTCGTCGTCGCCGAGGGCGAAGACGGCGTCGACGAGATCGTGGCGCTTGCCCTGGTCGCGGAGGAGGACCTTCAGACGGTCGGCGAAAAAGGCGAGGAGGTCGAGCGCAACCGTTTCGATACGGCGCGAACTGCGCCGTTGAGGCTGTCCGTCGTCCCTCAGGAGGTCAGTCTCGTTCGCGAAGCCGTCTTCGCGGAGCTTGAAGCCGAGGCGGTCGTAGAGGAATGCGCCCTCTTGTTTGAGAACCGGCTTCAACGGCGCTCGGAGGTTGTTCTCAAGCACCAGCCGGATGACGCCCAAGGCAGCCCGCCGCAGAGCGAACGGGTCCTTGGAGCCGGTCGGCTTCTCGTCGATGGCGAAGAAGCCGACGAGGGTGTCGAGTTTATCGGCCAGCGAGACGGCGACGGTCAGGGGCGCGGTCGGGACGGAGTCCGCGGGGCCCTGAGGCTTGTAGTGGTCGCGGACGGCGTCGGCGATGGCGTCGGGCTGGCCGAAGGCGCGGGCGTAGTAGCCGCCCATGACGCCCTGCAGCTCGGGGAATTCCCCGACCATGCCCGAGGCAAGGTCGGCCTTGGCAAGGCGGGCGGCAGTCTCTGCCTGATCGGGGTCGGCTCCGACCAAGGGGGCGATCTCGCGGGCGAGGGCGGCGATGCGGTCGACGCGTTCGGCGAGGGTGCCGAGTTTGGCGTGGAAGGTGACGCCGGACAGCTTGTCGTTCCAGGCGTCGAAGCCGGTCTTGAGGTCTTCGTCCCAGAAGAAGCGGGCGTCGTTCAGGCGAGCGGAGAGGACGCGGCTGTTGCCGGCGGCCAGCGCCGCGCCCCCGTCGGAGGCCTCGACGTTGGCGACGACGACGAAATGGGGGGCGAGCCCCTGCGTCGCCGGATCGCGGACGGCGAAATATTTCTGGTGCACCTTCATCGACAGGCGGACCACCTCGGGCGGCAGGTCGAGGAACTGCGGGTCCATGTCGCCGAGGATGGGGGTCGGCCATTCGGCGAGGCCGGCGACCTCGTCCAGCAGGCCGTCGTCGTCGACGAGGGCGAGGCCGTGGTCGTGGCAGGCCGCGCGGGCGGCCTCGAGGATGCGCAGCTTGCGGTCGGCGACGTCGAGCAGGACGTGCTCACGCCCCAGCTTGTGGCGGTAGTCGGCGAAGTCCCTGACCGTGAACGGCTGGCCCGCGCCGAGGAAGCGGTGACCCTCGGTGACGTCCTCGGCCTTGATGCCGTCGATGTCGAACTGGACCACCTGACCGTCGAACAGGGCGAGGATTCGCTTCAGCGGCCGCACCCAGCGCAGCGTGCCCGAGCCCCAGCGCATCGACTTGGGCCAGGGGAAGGCGCGGACGATCTGGTCGACCATGTCGGGGATCAGGCCGGCGGTGGGCTGGCCCTTCTGGCTGATCACGGCGAACAGGACGCCGTCGCGCTCGACCAGCTGGTCCCGGGTCAGGCCGGTCTTGCGCAGGAAGCCTTCCAGCGCCTGTTCCGGAGCATTGGCGCGGGGGCCCTTGAGCTCCTCCTCGCGGTCCGGAGTGGCGGCGGGCAGGCCGTCGACCATGAGGGTCAGACGGCGCGGACCGGCCCAGGTCGTCAGGGCGTCATACGTCAGGCCGGCGGCCTTGAGCCGGTCGGCGGCCATGCGCTCCAGGTCGCGCGCGGCGCCCTGCTGCATGCGGGCGGGGATCTCTTCCGAGAACAGTTCGAGGAGAAGCTGGGGCATCAGATTTCGTCGTCGAGGGAAAGGGGAGAAGCGGCGCGGATACTCGCCAGAACGGACTCGATATCGTCCTCGACCTGCCTCGTGGTGAAACGCAGGACACGATAGCCTTGCGCGGCCAGCCATTCGTCCCGACCAAGGTCGCGGACGGCGACCTCCGGAAGGCTGTGCACCCCGCCGTCGACCTCGATCACCAGCCGGGCGCGGTGACACGCGAAGTCAACAACACAGGGGCCGATGGGCGCTTGCCGGCGGAAACGGATGGCAAGCGTGCGGAGACTCTTCCAGAGCTTTTCCTCGGTGAAGGTCGGCGTCGCGCGGAGACGGCGGCTACGCTGGACGCCGCCGGGTTTGATGCGATCAGGACCGGCAAACCGGTCAAAGCCCTCCCCTCGAGGGGGAGGGTTGGGAGGGGTGGAGGCAGGTTGGTCGCCGGGGAGCATCGATGGGCCCGATCGAGCAGGCGACGACGCCTCATGCGCCAAATCCTGACGCAGCGTGCCCCCACCCCATCCCCGGCCCTTCCCCCTCGAGGGGAAGGGGGCGCTGTGGCGACCGTCCGTGTTCACGCGTCTGCCCGCTCTTGTTCGACGTAGGCCACCGCGCACGCCTTACACAGGTCCCTGATCCGGCCGATGTAGCTCTGGCGTTCGGCGACGGCGATGGCGCCGCGGGCGTCCATCAGGTTGAACAGGTGCGAGGCCTTCAGCACCTGGTCGTAGGCGGGCAGGACCAGCGCCTGGCCTTGCGGACCCTTCATGGCGAGGAAGCGCGAGACCTCGGCGACCATGTCCTCGAACCGGCGCTTGAGACCGTCGACGTCGTAGCCGTGGAAATTGGCTTCCGACTGCTGGCGCTCGTTCTCCAGGAAGACCTCGCGATACGTCAGGCCTTCCTTGGTGAACTTCAGATCATAGACGTTGTCGACGCCCTGAACGTACATGGCCAGCCGCTCCAGCCCGTAGGTCAGCTCGCCCGAAACGACGTCGACCTCGATGCCGCCGACGCCCTGGAAATAGGTGAACTGCGTCACCTCCATGCCGTCGCACCAGACCTCCCAGCCGAGCCCCCAAGCGCCGACCGTCGGGTTCTCCCAGTCGTCCTCGACGAAGCGGATGTCGTGCAGTTTCGGATCGATCCCGATCGCCGCCAGCGACCCCAGATACAGCTGCTGCAGGTTGTCCGGGTTCGGCTTCAGGATCACTTGATACTGGTAATAGTGTTGTAATCTATTGGGATTTTCACCGTAGCGGCCGTCGCCGGGGCGGCGGCTGGGCTGGACATAGGCGGCCTTCCACGGGCGCGGGCCCAGCGCGCGCAGGACCGTGGCCGGGTGCAGGGTGCCGGCGCCGACCTCGATGTCATAGGGCTGGAGGATCGCGCAACTCTGATCGCCCCAGTATTTGTGAAGCGTCAGGATGAGGTCTTGGAAGGCGAGCGGTTCGGTGGTCACAAGGGCTGTTCGCAGTCGCAAAATGAGAGGCGCGGACCCTAGACGGGCGCCCCTGCCCTATCAAGGCAACGCCGGCGACGCGGGCAAAGTGGCCGCGAATTTCGTGGGCCACTTCGGCCACTTCGGACAAATCGCCTCCCTCAAGACCTTCAACCCACGGATCATGGCAGGCCGATGCGTCAGAAGCGGTCGCAAGGCTCGCGAAGGGAACGTTAAGCGGAGCCCCTGCAAGATGGCTCGATGAAGCAGATCGACCAGATGCGTCGGCGGGCCGCGCGCTATCTCGACGTGGAGGCGGTGCAGATCGCGCCGGCGCGGGGCGTGTTCTCGCTGAGCTTCGACGACATTCCGGCGAGCGCCTGGACCGAGGCCGGGCCGGTGCTGGCCGAGCATGGGGTTGCGGCGACCTACTATGTCTGCGGCGGCCTGTGCGGCGGCGTGAACATGGACCGCGACCAGTTCCGGGTGGAGCACCTGCAGGCGCTGCACGCGGCCGGGCACGAGGTCGGCTGCCACACCTTCGGGCACACCAGCGCCCTGCGGATGGACCGGGAGGCGCTGCGGCTGAGCCTCGACGCCAATGCGGCCTGGGTGGCGGAGCGGCTGGACGGGTACCGGATGACGACTTTCGCCTGGCCGTTCGGCGACGCGACGGTCGGGGCCAAGCGGATGGTTCGGGAGCGGTTCGCGCTGGGCCGCGGCGTGCGCGACGGGGTGAATGCCGGTCGCGAGGACCGGGCGCTGATCAAGAGTGTCGGGCTGGAGAGCCGGCGGCTGCCCGGATACGACCTCGAAGGTCTGATGGCCGAGACGGCGGAGCGCCGCGGCTGGCTGACGGCCTATGGGCACGACGTGTCGGACCGGCCGACGGACTATGGTTGCACGCCGGATGATCTGGACCGGGTGCTGCGACTGGCCAGGGCGGCGGGGCTGGAGATACAGCCGGTGGCCGCCGCTTGGACCGTCGCGCGGGGCTAGGCCGCTTCGCTCATCATCGACGCCCTGCGCCCATCCGCCCAGCGGATCAGGGCGGCGCGAGGCCAGGCGACGATCCATGAGCGGGCGGTGTATTCGCCCTTCTCGATCATGGCGGCGCGGGTCGGGGAACTGGTCGCGGCGCGCTGGGTGTGGATCTCGCCCGGGCCCTGATGGACCATGAAGGCGCCGTGCTTCAGCGGATTGGTCCGCAGATAGGCCAGTCGCGGGCTGATGGTTTCCAGCGGCGGATCGTAGAACCACGACGAGCCGAGCATTCCGGCCATCTCGGGCCGGCGCTTGAGGATTTCCGCGGCGGTGGCCCAGGCGCGGTCCCAGCCGGCCTCGTTGAAGTCGGACAGCTCGCGGCTCTCGGTATGGACCTCCAGCCACGGCTTCCAGGCCTGGGCGGCGGCGTAGGCCGGGATGACGGACCAGCCCCAGCCCTCGCGGGCATGGCGTAGAACCTGCCCGGGGCCCATGGGGGAGGACAGGTCGATCATCTGGGTCCGGGCGCCGGGGACACTGAGGACCAGCGAGATGCGCACGTCCTTGGCCCAGAAGTCGCGGTCGTAGGGATCGGCGGCGGCGGTCAGGAAGTCGGCGAGGCGGCCGATCCATTCCGGATAGAGTTCGAGCGACGCCTGCGGCAGGTCGGCGGCGGGAACGCGCGCCGGCATCTCCAGCGCCCAGATGGCCACGAGGGCGCGGCGGTGGTCGTCGGTCAGGGCGGGACCGAAGGCGGCCTTCAGGGCTTCCTCGGCGCGATGGCCCGGCTGGTCGAAATCCCAGTGAGGAGCGGAGGCGGCGGCCGCGTCGGCGGCGGCGTCCTTCAGCGCGTGGAGACGGGCCCGGTCGTCGGGCGACACCCGGGCCAGCACGGCCTCGAAGGCGACGATTTGGGCGGGCGTCAGCGTTTCCATGCCCGCAGCGTACACAACAGCGGTTGGCCGACCGTTAAAGCCCGGCGCGCATGAAAAAGGCGGCGGACCGGGGTCCGCCGCCTCTGTCTTTCAGCGCTGCAGCGCGATCAGGCGCCGGCGGCCGCCGGAGCCGTTTCGGCCGGAGCCGCGCTTGGCGTCAGCACCTTGTCGATGACGAAGATGCCGCCGTTCGAGGCGTCGATCTCGGCCTGGACGACCTTGGCGCCGCCCACGTCGATGGTCTCGCCGGTGCCGTCGATGGTGACTTCAACGCCGCCACCGGTCGGGATCGGGCCGCGCGCGCCCTTGATCTGGTCGGTGGTCAGCTCGGTGACGACCACATGATAGAGCATCAGGTTGCGCAGCTCCTGGGCGTTCGCCGGGTCCAGCAGGCGGGTGCGCTCAGCTTCGGACAGGGCGGCGAAGGCCTCGTCCGTCGGCGCGAACAGGGTGATGGCCGGACGCGTGGCGAGGGTCTCGGTCAGCTGGGCCTGGTCGAGGGCGCGCAGGAGGGTCGTGAACTGTCCCCGCTCCTTCAGCACGTCGATGACGGTGCCAGCGACGGCGGGAGCCTGGGCGGCCGGGGCGGCCTCGGCGGCCGGAGCGGTCTGGGCCATGGCGGCCGAAGCGGTCAGCAGAGCCGTCGCGGCGGCGGCGGTGAGCAGTTTGATACGAAGCATCAGTATCCCTTTTCGTTCTCAAGAGACCGCAGAACGCCGGGAGGCGCGGTCATGATGATGAAGTGCGACCCAGACACGTTGGGACGAACTTCAGGTTTTCATATTGGCGTCGGTTGAAGGCGAAACATCCCGGTCCGCGAGGTCATCTCAAGGCCATTCCGGGGTGAACTGCACAATACCAACGATATGCGGCCATAAAGCTTGGGCGCGGGCGGCAGCTAAGCCAGATTCGCCGGCGTGATCCACCAGCGGGGGTGGGCCGCTCGATGTTCAGCGGCGGCGGCGATGGCCTGATCCCCGCTCTCGAAAAGGGCGAACACCGTCGCCCCGGAGCCGGACATGCGGACCAGGCGGACTCCGCCCATAGCCTCAGCGGCGGCTATGGCCTCGCCGATGGCGGGCGAGCGGGCGACAGCCGGCGCCTCAAGGTCGTTGCGCTGCTCCACCAGCCATTCGACGACGGCGGCGGCGCTCCAGTCCGTGGGCGGTGACGGCTGGTCGGCGGCGGCGGGCGGCCCGGCGTCATAAGCGCGGTAGACCTCGCCCGTCGGCGAGGGCACGCCGGGATTGATCAGAACCGCCGGAAGCGACGGCAGGCGCGGCTCGAACGCGAGGCGGTCTCCCCTGCCCTCGGCCCAGGCGGCGCGGGCGTGCAAGCACATGGGTCCGTCGGCGCCGATGGTCGCGGCGATCTCCGCGAGCCCGTCATCGGTCAGATCAAGTTCGAGGGCGTCGCGGGCCAGCTTTAGCGCCGCGCCCGCATCCGAGGAGCCGCCGCCGAGCCCGGCCGCGATGGGCAGGCGTTTGTCGAGGGTGACGGCCAGAGGCGGTTCGCCGATGCCCGCGGCCTGCCCGAGGCCGCGAAGGGCGCGGAGGATCAGGTTGTCACCCTCGTCCTCCAGACCGGCCGCGAAGGGGCCGGTCACGGTGAGCGACAGACGGTCGGCGGGCTCAACGCTGATCCGGTCGCCGACGTCGGCGAAGGCGACGAGGCTGGCGAGCGGATGATAGCCGGCGGCGTCCACCGGGCCGACATGGAGGAACAGATTGACCTTGGCCGGGGCGAGGGCCGATCGCGTCGCCATGCGTCAGGGCTGGCTGCCGGTCGTGGGCGAGGTCGACAGGCCCGAGGCGAGTTTCTGCTCGACCTCCGCGCGGCGTTGCGGTTCTGGCTCGAGGGTCAGAACCCGGTTCCACTGCCAGCCCGCCTCGCGAAGGCGCCCGACCTGCCAATAGGCGTCGCCGAGGTGGTCGTTGATTTCCGCGTTTGCCGGTTCCTTGGCGACAGCCTGCTCCAGGGTTTCCACGGCCGTCTCGTATTGGCCGCGGCGGTACTGGGCCCAGCCGAGCGAATCCTGGACACTGGGATTGCGAGGATCGGCGGCGAAGGCGCGGGCGATCATCTCGGCGCCCTGTTCGACGCGGCGGCCGCTGTCGACCCACAGATAGCCGAGGTGGTTCAGGATTACCGGATTGTCGGGGGCCATCTGCAGGGCGGTCCAGAGTTCGGCCTCGGCCTCCTCGGTGCGGCCGAGTTGTTCGAGCGCGCGGCCCCGGTCGAAGCGGATCTCGACCGACTGGTCGGCCGTGTTCACGGTCGGCCGGTTGAGGACGGCGAGGGCCTCCTCGTAACGCCCCAGATTGAAATACTGGTTGGCCAGCAGGCGCGACACCACGACCTGATCGGGCGCGGCGGCGTCGGCGCGGAGGAAGGCTTCGAGCGCTTCGTCGGGACGATCTTCGTCCGCGAGGCTGACGCCGAGCCCGAGCTGCGCGCTGGCGTAGATGATGGGATTGGTGCGACCCACACGGGCGAAGGCGGTCCGCGCGGCGGCGGTCTGATGCGCCTCGTTCAGGCTTTCGGCCAGCCGGAGGGTGATGGTGTCCTCGGGGTTCAGGGCCTCGGCGAGGCGCAGATAGATGGCCGAGAGTTCGTGCACATCGACCTGCGACGTCTCCATCGCAGCGAAGGCGAAGGCGTCGGAGGCCAGCTGACGCAGCGTGGCCGGCGCGGCCGGGCGGCCGCCGTTGCGCATTCGGCGGCCCGCCGCCAAGGCGCGCGGATCGGGATCTGCACCGGCCAGCGCCGCGGTATAGACGGCCAGCGCCTCGTCGCGACGGCCCTGCCGTTCGAGGAAGCCGCCGTAGTCGACGCGGAACAGGCGCGCGCCGTCAGGCACCGCCAGCAGGGCCTGGAACTCGGCGTCGGCCTCGGCGAAACGGCGGCGGCTTTCGAGCAGGCGGGCGCGCTGATTGCGCAGGACCAAGCCGGCCGTCTCGGTCACCGGCGCCTGGACCGGTTGAAGCGCCGTGGTCCAGTCGCCTCCCGCCGCAGCGATCGATGGCAGCAGATAGCGCGAAACCGGGCCGTAGGGGTCCGGGAAGGGTCCGGCCTGCATCAGAGCCAGCGCCGCTGCGCCGTCTCCGTCACGCAGCGCGCGGGTCACCGTGGCCAAACGACCCGCTCCGGCGAACAGGGGTGTCTCCGAGACAGAGGGCGTGAGCCGCACGACCTCGTCGATGTCGCCGGAGAACAGGCTGGCGAGGAAGGCCTCCCCGCCCAGCTGCGGCTGTTCCGGGGTCAGGGCCTGGCTTTGGGCCAGAAGCTCGGCGCCAACGTCGCGGTCACCGCGGAGACTGGCCACCCGACCCGAAAGGTAGAGGCCGTAGGCGGACTCGCCGTCAGCTGTGAACGGCGCCGGGGCCCAGACCGCGGGAATGGCGGGGGCAGGCGGCGCTTCGGCCGGCGTCCGGTCGGGCTCGACCACCACCGCCGGAGCTCCGTCCGGCGCGGGCTGGGCCGACGGCGGAGGGGACGCGGCGGGCGGCTCCTGCGCCATGGCGGGTGCGGCCAAGGCCAGCAGGGCGCAACCGGTCAGAAGCAGGCGAAGGGATGTGACGCGCATGGCCCGGACCCTTCCCGGATTATGCGGCGGCGGCAAGGCCTCTCGCTTACGCCCCCGTCACATTGGCCGTCACATGTTCGGATAGTTGGGGCCGCCGCCGCCCTCGGGCGTGGTCCAGACGATGTTCTGCGACGGATCCTTGATGTCGCAGGTTTTGCAGTGGACGCAGTTCTGGGCGTTGATGACGAAGCGGGGATCGGTCTTGGCCGCCTCGTCGCCATAGACGACCTCGTAGACGCCGGCCGGGCAGTAGAGACGCGCGGGCTCGCCGTATTTCGGCAGGTTGACCCGGATCGGCACGGACGGATCAAGCAGCTTCAGATGGGCCGGCTGGTCCTCGGCGTGGTTGGTGTTGGAGACGAAGACCGAGGACAGCTTGTCGAAGGACAGCTTTCCGTCCGGCTTCGGATAGACGATCGGCCTGTGCTTCGACGCGGGTTCAGTCGAGGCGGCGTCGGTCTTCTTGTGCTTCAGCGTGCCGAACAGCGAGAAGCCCCCGAACACGGTCTGGAACCACATGTCGAAAAGGCCTAGCGCCCCGCCCAGCGAGGTGCCGAACCGGGTCAGCAGGGGTTTGGCGTTCCGGACGCGCTTGAGCTCCTGATAGACCCAGCTGTTCTCGTAGGCGGTCTGGTATTCGACCAGCTGGTCACCGGCGCGACCGGCCGAGATGGCCTCATAGGCGCAGTCAGCGGCGAGCATGCCGGTCTTCATGGCGTTGTGGCTGCCCTTGATGCGCGGCACGTTCACGAAGCCGGCCGAGCAGCCGATCAGCGCCCCGCCGGGGAACGACAGCTTCGGCACCGACTGGAAGCCGCCCTCGGTGATGGCGCGGGCGCCGTAGGAGATGCGCGTCCCACCCACGAGATGTTCGGCGATGGAGGGGTGGTGCTTGAAGCGCTGGAACTCGTCGAACGGCGACAGGAACGGGTTCTTGTAGTTCAGGTGCACCACGTAGCCGACGGCGACGTAGCGGTCCCCGAAATGATACATGAAGCTGCCGCCGCCGGTGTTCTCGTCCAGCGGCCAGCCGGTGGTGTGCTGGGCTAGACCCGGCTGGTGCTGCTCCGCCGGGACCTGCCACAGCTCCTTGATGCCGATGCCGAACTTCTGGGGCTCGGCCGTGTCGCACAGGTTGTGGCGGGCCATGATGGTCTTGGCCAGCGAGCCGCGCACGCCCTCGGCGATGAAGACGTATTTGCCGTGCAGTTCGATGCCGGGCTGGAACTCGCCGGTCGGCTTGCCTTCCCGGTCGATGCCGAAGACGCCGGCGACGACGCCCTTCACCCGGCCCATGGGCTCGTCCCAGACGACGTGGCTGGCGGCCATGCCGGGATAGACCTCGACGCCCAGCGCCTCGGCCTGTTCGCCGAGCCAGCGGCACAGGTTGCCCAGCGAGGCGATGTAGCAGCCGTCGTTGTGCATCATCGGCGGCAGCAGGAACATCGGCAGCGAGGCCTCGCCCTGCGGGCCGAGGACGAGGAAGCGGTCGCGGGTGACCGGCGTTTCCAGCGGCGCGCCGCGTTCCTTCCAGTCGGGGAAGAGTTCGGTCAGGGCGCGGGGATCGATCACTGCCCCGGACAGGATGTGGCCGCCGATCTCGGCGCTCTTCTCGAGCACGGCGACGGAGATCTCCTTGCCGTCCTTTTCCGCCCGCTGCTTGAGGCGGATGGCGGAGGCGAGGCCGGCGGGGCCGCCGCCGACGATGACGACATCGTACTCCATGACCTCGCGCTCGACGCCGGCCAGCGCCTCGGCAGGCGGGAGCTTGTCGATCACGGCTTCCTGCCAGGCGTTCGTCCCGCCGCCTTCGATAGCGTCCTCGGCCATGGCTGAAATCCTCGTCATCGTCAGGGTCTTGTGGGTCATGCCTTATCGGAAGGTGACGCCGGGGCGGTCAAGGACTATCCCTGTGCCGATCCGCCCATGACGCTGCACAGCCCCGACATCGCCGCGACCGAGAGCCTGCTCGCCTTCTGGCGCGATGCGGGGGTCGACGCCTGTTACGGCGACGCGCCGGTGGACCGGACGCATGTGGAGCCGCCGCCCGCCGTGAAGGCCGTGGCCAAGGCGACGGCGGCCGTGACGCCTGTCGTCGACACGGCGGACGCCCTGTCGGAGGCGCGGCGTCTGGCGGCGGGCGCGGGCACGCTGGAAGAGCTCGGGCAGGCCATCGCGATGTTCGAAGGCTGTCCGCTGCGGGGGTTGGGTGCACGGCAGGCGGTGTTCGCGCGGGGCAATCCCGAGGCCGAGGTGCTGGTCATCGGCGAAGGCCCCGGCGCGGAGGAGGACGAGCGCGGTCAGCCGTTCGTCGGCAAGGCGGGCCAGCTGCTGGACCGGATGCTGAAGGAGGCCGGGCTGGAGGGCCGTGTGTTCATCACCAACACGGTGTTCTGGCGCCCGCCGGGCAACCGGACCCCGACCCCGGCGGAACAGGCCGTCTGTGCGCCGTTCGTTGAGCGGGCTTTCGCGCTGCTGAAGCCCCGGGCGGTGCTGCTTGTCGGCGGGGCCTCGGCAAAGGCCGTGCTGGGGGTGGATGAAGGGATTCTGAAGCTGCGGGGCCAATGGCGCGAGTGGCGGCTCGCCGAGGGAAACGTCTCCGCCCCGGCCCTGCCGACGCTGCATCCGGCCTTCCTGCTGCGTCAGCCGATGGCCAAACGGCAGGCGTGGGCGGACATGTTGGCGCTGGCGGCGCGGCTCGAGAACGGCGAAGCTCGTTAACCCGGACGACGCAAAACCGCCGCAAAATGGGGTCATTCCTTGACACGGGCCGGGGCTGTGGCGCCTTTCTGGCCTGACGACCGAACGAACAGCGTCGGGTGGATCGAGTCGAGACGATCCAGATCGCGCTCTAAGGGGGGCCGCCTCAGTGCCGCTTGATATCCGCCGCGCGTTTTCCGCGCCGACGATTGCATTGGCGTTCGCCCTCGCTCTGGGGGCCGCCCTGCCCTCGCACGCCGAGGATGAGAACCGGCGGGGCGTTTCGGCCCTGAGCGCCGCGGATCGCCTGAGCTACACCACCGCCTTCGACGCCCTGCGCCGCGGAGACCTGGAGGCCGCCCGCGCCTCGGCCCGGCAGGCCAACGATCGTGTGCTTCTTGGACAGGTCGAGTTCGAACGGCTGTTTCACGCCGACTATTCGGCCACCTATGAAGAGCTGGCGGCGTGGCTGGAGGAGTATTCCGACCTGCCGTGCGCCCCGCGCGCCTACAATCTGGCCCTGCGCCGCCGTCCCGACGGCGCGCCTGAGCCGAAGCGGCCCTCGAGTGTCAGCGGCCGGACGTGGTCCAGCGTCGTTGCGGCCGGCGGCGGGGCCTCGGCGGACGATCCGACCAAGGCGGCGCGCATCGCCCTGAACCACGACGATCTGACCGGCGCGGTGACGCTGGGCGAGCAGATCGGCGACTGGTGGGTGGTCGGGTTGGCGCAGTACCGGCTGGGCGAGTTCGGCAAGTCGACCACCGCCTTCGAACGCGTGCTGAATGATCCGACCGAGGATGGCTGGGTCCGTTCGGGCGCCGCCTTCTGGGCCGCCCGGTCGGCGGGCCGCTCGGGTCAGCAGGATCGCGTGCAGCCCCTGCTCCGCCGCGCCGGAGCCTGGCCGGCGACCTTCTATGGACAGATCGCGCTGCGTCAGCTGGGCGAGGAACCCGCCATCGAGAACGTCGGGCCGACGCCGTATCAGGCCGCGCCCCTGCACCGCGCCTCCTACCAGCCGGACGAACCGGCCGATGTGGACGCCGACGAGCTGAACGCCTTCATCCGCTCGGACGACCGGGCCCGGCGGACGGTGGCCTACTATGAGGTCGGCCGGGGCACGGACGCCCGCGACGAACTGCGCACCGGCCTGCGCTCGGCCCTGACGGATCGTGGGCGCCAGCTGTGGGCCGCGCTCGGACGCGCGCTCGGTCCGCGCGTGATGGGCGTCAGCGACGACGGCCGACGCATCGACGCAGGCCGCTATCCGCAGCCCGAGATCGCGCCCGACGGCGGCTTCACCATCGAACGCTCGCTGGTCTACGCCATCGCCCGCAAGGAAACCGACTTCAACGCCCGCGCCCGGTCGCCGGTCGGCGCCTATGGCCTGATGCAGGTGATGCCGACCACGGCTGCCGAACTGGCCAACGACCGCGGGTTCGTGTCCGAGCCCGACCGGCTGTTCGATCCCGCGGTGAACGCCCGTCTGGGTCAGGCCTATGTCAACAAGGTGCTGGCGATGCCGGCGATCAACGGCGACCTGCTGAGGGTTTCGGCGTCTTACAACGCAGGTCCGGGTCCGATGGTCGCTGCCGTGCGCAAGCTGGGCCAGGACGCCGATCCGCTGCTGCTGATCGAGACCATCGATGTGCCGCAGGCGCGGGAGTATGTCGAAAAGGTCGTCGCGGCCTACTGGATCTACCAGCGTCTGAACGGCCGCCCGCTGAACACGCTGGATGCAGTGGCGTCGGGGGCGACGCTGGTGCCGCTGGCGCTGGACTATGTGCCGCCGCCGCCTTCCTCCCAGCCTGTGGAAGTGGCGTCGGCTCCGGCGACCGAGGGCTAGCCCTAGATCCCTGCGAGAAGCAGGGCCGGCAGGCAGCAGGCGATGACGATCATCAGCCCGTAGACCATCAGGCTGGGGCGGCGGGCTTGGGGCTGTTCGGCGGGCATCGACATGGCTGACCCTGAACGCTTCTGCGCATCTGGAGGTCCAGAGATACCGCCGTTGTCTTAAGGCCGGGTTCGGGCGCGCGGTTAACGCAACGCTTCCGCCGACCACTCCAGAAAGTCAGGCTGAGCCAAGAGGGCATCGCGGTAGGCGGCGGCGGTCCCGTCGTCGCCCTGGGCGGCCAGATCGACCTGGAAGTGACGGAATCGGGTGGCCACGGGCGTGAAGAAGGCGTCGGGCACAGACCATTCCCCGAACAGGTAGGGACCCCCCGCGCCAAAGCGGCCGCGCATCTGCTTCCAGAGTTCGACGATGCGGCGGATATCGCGATCGACGGCCTCGCCTTTCGGCGGCGGCGAACGATCGGGGCCGACCATGGTGTGGTCCGGACCCATGCTGCAGGCGGTGCGAAGCGCCATGAAGCCGCCGTGCATCTCGCAGGCGGCGGACCGCGCCAGCCAGCGGGCGTGGGCGTCCGAGGGCCACAGCTTGGCCTCAGGATAGCGTTCGGCGCACCAGACCGAGATGGCCATCGAGTCCCAGACGGTCTCGCCATCGACGTTGAGCAGGGGCACGAGGCGGGAGGGTGATATGCGCTCCAGCTCCGCCTGACCGGCGGGGGAGTAGATGTCGATCTCGCGGACGGTGAAGTCCGCCTTGCAGCGCTTCAGCACCAGCCACGGCCGCAGCGACCACGTCGAATACAGGCGCGGCCCGATGATCAGTTCCATGTGTCCCTCCATCGAGCGGAAGGATTAGAGCGAGCCGGCACGATCCGCCATGCCCCGGTGGGCGAGTTCACCGTGGCCCGCCACAAGCTGCGCTTGACTCGCGGCGGCCCGGGACCGACACCCCGCGCCCATGATCATCCGCTATTCCCGCCCCGCCGCCGTCGATATCTGGTCGCAGGAGACCAAATACCGGATCTGGTTCGAGATCGAGGCGCACGCCGCCACCAAGATGGCCGAGCTGGGCGTGATCCCCGCCGACGCCGCCGATGCGATCTGGGCCAAGGGCAAGGATGCGGCGTTCGACGCCGACCGCATCGACGAGATCGAACGCACCACCAAGCACGACGTCATCGCCTTCCTGACGCACGTGGCCGAGATCGTCGGCGACGAGGCGCGGTTCCTGCACCAGGGCATGACCTCCTCGGACGTGCTGGATACCTGTTTCGCGGTGCAGCTGGCACGTTCGGCGGACCTGCTGATCGAGGGTACGGACCGCGTTCTGGCCGCGCTGGAAACCCGGGCGAAGGAGCACAAATTCACGCCGTGCGTGGGGCGCAGCCACGGCATCCACGCCGAGCCGGTGACCTTCGGCCTGAAGCTGGTCGGCTATCATGCCGAATTCCAGCGGGCCAGGCGCCGCCTGCTGACGGCCAAGGAAGAGATCGCCACCTGCGCCATCTCGGGCGCGGTCGGCACATTCGCCAACGTCGATCCGGCGGTCGAGGCCTATGTGGCGGACAAGATGGGCCTGCAGGTCGAGCCGGTCTCGACCCAGGTCATCCCGCGCGACCGGCACGCCGCCTTCTTCGCGGCGCTGGGCGTCGTCGCCTCGTCGGTCGAACGGCTCGCCGTCGAGATCCGCCACCTGCAGCGCACCGAGGTGCTGGAGGCCGAAGAGTTCTTCGACAAGGGCCAGAAGGGCTCGTCGGCCATGCCGCACAAGCGCAACCCGATCCTGACCGAGAACCTGACCGGTCTGGCTCGGCTGGTGCGTTCGGCGGTGACGCCGGCGATGGAGAACGTCGCCCTCTGGCACGAGCGGGATATCAGCCATTCATCGGTCGAGCGCGGCATCGGACCGGACGCGACGATCCATCTCGACTTCGCCCTGCACCGGCTGGCGAACGTGGTCGAGCGGCTGAACATCTATCCGGCCAATATGGAGAAGAACCTGAACCTGCTGGGCGGGCTGGTTCACTCCCAGCGGGTCATGCTGGCGCTGACCCAGGCGGGCGTGTCGCGCGAGAGCGCCTATGCCGCGGTGCAGGAGAACGCCATGAAGGTCTGGCGCGGCGAAGGCCGGTTCCTCGACTTCCTGAAGGCCGACGAGCGGGTGACGCTGCCGGAGGCGCAGCTCGAGGCGCTGTTCGACATCGGCTATCACACCAAGCACGTGGACACCGTGTTCGCGCGGGTGTTCGGAAACTGACCGCATGATGATCAGCATGTTCGCCCTGCTCGCCGCCATGCTGGGCCAGGATTCGGCCGCCAATCCGGAAGGCAGGACGATCGTCAGGACTTTCGACCAGCCGTCCCGCGGGATCAGCCGATGCCTGAGGGATCTTCCCCGCGGGCGAGATTTCGCGGTCCCGGTGAGCTGTGAAGTGAACAGCATCGGCGGTCCCACGCGTTGCGAGTTCGAGCCCGACACTTCGCGGGAGCTTCGCTATGCCGCTGAATGCGCCTCGCGGGGCTACAAATTCCGTTGGGAGGACGGCCGGCCGGCAACGGGAGAACGGGTGCGTTTCACGGTCCGGATGCGGACGCTCTGAACCGCAAGCGCGCCTTCGATCCGGTCGTCGATGAGCGGACGCGGCTGCTGATCCTCGGAAGTCTTCCCGGCGACACCTCGCTGAGGGCGGGGCAGTATTACGGGCATCCGCAGAACGCCTTCTGGCGGTTGATCGGAGGGGTCATCAGGCGCGAACTGGCCGCCCTGCCCTACGAGGACCGGCTGGCCGCGCTGACGGCGGCGCGCGTGGGGCTGTGGGACGTCATCGCCAGCGCGGAAAGGCCGGGCAGCCTCGACGCGGCGATCCGGCTGCCGGAGGCGGCGGACCTGCGGGGGCTGGTCGAGGCCCTGCCGGATCTGCGAGTGGTCGCCTTCAACGGAGGCACAGCCGCGCGGCTGGGACGGGCGGTCCTCAGGGACGTCGGCGAAAGCCTCACCCTGATCGACTTGCCCTCGTCCAGTCCGGCGCACGCACGGCGGTTCGCGGACAAGGCGCTCGCGTGGTCAGTGCTGTCGCCGTGGATCGCGTGACGCGCGGGTTTGGGGAAATCGCCGCCCGGGCGCATCCTTTCGACGGCTGAGCCATATCAGTCTGTGAAGCCGTCATAGCGGCGGCGTCAGGAGGCCCTGCGATGAGAACGACCGGTACCTTGCTTGCCGTGCTGGCGTGCGCCGCCATCCTGCCGGGCTGCGACAACCGTGAGGTGCCGAAGCAAGCCGCCGCGCCGTCGGCGGCTCCCGCGCCTGCGCCCGCCACGACCGACACGGTGTTGCTCGTCGCCCAGCGCGGTCCGGACTTCACCACCCTGGTCAGCGCCCTGCAGACAGCCGAGGTGGCCGCGACCCTTGGCGGAGGCGGCCCCTTCACCGTATTCGCCCCGACCAACGCCGCTTTCGAAAAGGTGCCCGCCGAGCGGCGCGACGCCCTGACCAAGCCCGAAGGCAAGGCGGAGCTGCGGCGGTTGCTGACCTATCACATCGTCCCCGGCCGACTGGATGCGGCCGCGCTGGCGCAGCGGATTCAGGCCGCCGGCGGGTCGCTGGCGCTGACGACGATGCAGGGCGGCACGCTGACGGCGAAGACCAATCCGGACGGATCCATCGGGCTGACCGATGCGGCGGGGGGCGTGGCGCGCGTCATCGAGGCCGACATGGTCGGCTCCAACGGCGTGATCCATGGACTGGATACGGTGCTGTCGCCCGGCTAGCGGGCGGGCCGGCGGCTATTCGCCGTTGCGAATCTGCTCGCGGGCGACCGAGGACAGCTCGTCCATCTTGCGGCGGATTTCGCCTTCCGAGACGGTCAGGCCGGCGCCTTCGAGGTCCTGGGCGATCTTGCGGTAGACGTCTTCCTCGCCCGGCTGCTCGAAGTCCGCCCGGACGACCGCGCCGGCGTACTGGTCGGCCGTTTCCGGCGACAGACCCATCTTCTCGGCGGCCCACAGCCCCAGCAGCTTGTTGCGCCGGGCGATCGCCTTGAATTCCTGTTCCTGATCGAGGGCGAACTTGGACTCGAAGCCCCTTTCCCGATCGTCGAAGGTCGTCATGGGCGTCTGCAGGCTCCGTCAGGCGGCTCGTGAGGTGGCCGCGGTCGAGCAGGTCTATAGCTCCCCGGGGGGCGAACGCAACGGAAACCGGAGGGGGTCCTGCGCGCGCCGCTGTTTGTGTCGCAGCCCGGCTTCCGGTAAGGGGTGGCCGACCAATTCTCCCGCCCGCCCGATTCAGGATCGCGCCGCCCAGACCACCGTGCTGGCCGCGCGATTTTCGTTTCCGGCGAGGCCCCGCCCGGACCCGTGATGATGAACGTCAAGCGCAAGAAGCTCTACGAGGGCAAGGCCAAGATCCTCTACGAAGGCCCCGAGCCCGGCACCCTGATCCAGTATTTCAAGGACGACGCCACCGCTTTCAACGGCGAGAAGAAGGCGCAGCTCGAGGGCAAGGGTGTCATCAACAACCGCATCAGCGAGTTCGTCATGGCGCGCCTCAACGGCATCGGCGTGACCAACCACTTCATCAAGCGGCTGAACCTGCGCGAGCAGCTGATCCGCGAGGTCGAGATCATTCCGCTCGAGGTCGTCTGCCGCAACATCGTCGCCGGTTCGATGAGCCAGCGGCTGGGCATCGACGAGGGCACGCCCCTGCCCCGCTCGATCATCGAATTCTACCTCAAGAAGGACGAGCTCAACGACCCTATGGTCACCGAGGAGCACATCACGGCCTTCAACTGGGCCTCGACCCAGGAGCTGGACGACATCCTCGCCATGACCGTTCGCGTGAACGACTATCTGTCGGGCATGTTCGGCGCCGTCGGCATCACCCTGGTGGACTTCAAGATCGAGTTCGGCCGCATCTGGGAGAACGACTTCAGCCGCGTGATCCTCGCCGACGAGATCAGTCCCGATTCGTGCCGGCTGTGGGACAGCGCCACGGGCGAGAAGCTGGACAAGGACCGCTTCCGCCGCGATCTGGGCAATGTCATCGAGAGCTACACCGAGGTGGCCCGCCGCCTCGGCATCATGAAGGACATGCCGACCGTGATTCAGGGGGGGCTGCACTGATGGCCAAGGTGAAGGTTCACGTGTTCCTGAAGCCGGGCGTGCTGGACGTTCAGGGCAAGGCCGTCGAAGGCGCGTTGCACGGCCTTGGCTGGGGCGGCGTGGCCAACGCTCGCGTGGGCAAGCTGGTCGAGTTCGATCTGGACGGCGCGGCCGATCCCGCAGCCGAAGCGAAGAAGATGTGCGAGACCCTGCTCGCCAACACCGTCATCGAAAGCTACCGCATCGAGGTCGCGTGAAGCGCGGACTGAAACTGGCCATCGCCCTGTTCATCATGGTGTCCTGCGTGATCTTCGCGGCGGCTCTGGCGGGCGGGCTGATGGACGACAGCGCCTTCACGACGGCGGCGCAGCAGCAGGGACATTGAGGCCGCTCGTGCGTTAGGGTCGTTCGACGATCATTGACGAGGCGCCCATGACCTTCACCCTCAGCTCCAACGACATCACCGACGGCGGCGTGCTGCCCGACGCGCAGGTGCAGGCGAAGGGGAACACCTCGCCGCATCTGAAATGGTCCGGCGCGCCCGAGGGGACGAAGAGCTACGCCGTGACCTGCTACGACCCGGACGCGCCGACGGGCTCGGGCTTCTGGCACTGGACCGTGGCCAATATTCCGGCGGATGTGACGGAGCTGTCCACCGGAGGGCCCGTCCCGTCCGGAGCCGTCGAGGGTCGCACGGACTATGGCTCGCCGGGCTTCGGCGGCGCCGCCCCGCCGCCGGGGCATGGGCCACACCGCTACATCTTCACCGTCTTCGCCGTGGACACGGAAAAGCTGGACGTGACGCCGGACAACTCGGGCGCGGTGTTCGGCTTCAACCTGCATTTCCACACGCTGGCGAAGGCGACGATCACGGCGACGTACGAGAACACCGGCCAAGGCTGACGGGCGCCCTGACATCGCCTCCGAACGGTGCTAGAGGCGCGCCCATGAGCGCAGCCGTCATCGTCTTCCCGGGGTCAAACTGCGACCGCGACTGCAAGGTCGCGATCGAACGCTCGACGGGCGAGACCGTCCAAATGGTATGGCACCAGGAGACGGAGCTGCCGTCGGGGCTGGACCTGATCGTGCTGCCCGGTGGGTTCTCCTACGGCGACTATCTGCGCTGCGGCGCGATGGCGGTGCAGTCCCCGGTGATGCAGGCGGTGAAGAAGGCCGCGGACGACGGCGTGGCCGTGGTCGGCATCTGCAACGGCTTCCAGATCCTGTGCGAGGCCGGGATGCTGCCGGGCGCGCTGCTGAAGAACGCCGGGCTGAAATACGTCTGCAAGCCGATCAGCCTGACCGTCGCCAACGGCCAGACCCGCTTCACCGCAGGCTATCAGGGCCAGCGCGAAGTGATCATGACCCAGGGCAATGGCGACGGGAATTACTTCGCCGACGCCGAGACGCTGGCCCGGCTCGAGGGCGAGGGGCAGGTCGTGTTCCGCTATGTCGACAATCCGAACGGCTCGGTCGCGGACATCGCCGGCATCCAGAACGCGCAAGGCAATGTGCTGGGCATGATGCCCCACCCCGACAGGGCGTTCGAGGAAGAGCTCGGCTCGGCCGACGGCGCGACCCTGTTCCGCAGCGTCTTCGCCGCCGCCTGACACGCCGGGCTTGACCGCGGCCATCGCTGCGGCCGAAGTCGGCACGGATGCGTAGCGGGGGACCACCATGTTCATGAGCGAACGCCAGAAGATGATTTCTGGCCTGCCGTACGATCCCGGCGACCCGGAGCTTCAGGCCGACCAGAGCACGGCGCAGCAGTGGATGGCGCGCTACAACGCCGCCCTCGGCTCGACGCCGGCTGAACGGCGCGACCTGCTGCGCCAGCGGCTGGGCGAGGTTGGAGAAGGCGCGGTGATAGGCCCGCCCTTCCACTGCGACTACGGCTACAACATCCGGCTGGGCCGCAACGTCTTCCTCAACTTCAACTGCATCGTTCTGGATGTCTGCGAGGTCGAGATCGGAGACGGGACGCAGATCGGGCCCGGGGTGCAGATTCTAACCGCCGACCGCCCGCGTGACTTCGCCGAGCGCGCCGCCGGCATCGAGTTCGGGCGGCCGATCGTGATCGGGACCAATGTGTGGATCGGCGGAGGGGCGCTGATCCTGCCGGGCGTGACCATCGGTGACGACGCCGTGATCGGCGCCGGGGCCGTCGTCACCCGTGACGTGCCTGCGGGCGCGACCGCCGTGGGCAATCCGGCCCGGGTCAGGCGCTAGACGTCGTCGGCGCGGCGAAGCTCGCCGTCGGCCGAGCCCTGGACGCCGATCGACTGGTCCAGCGCATCGTCGTCATCCGAGTTCAGCGAGGCGCCGTCCTCCATCGTGGGATCCTCGTCGGCGGTGCGGACGCCGCCGGGGTCACGCTGGGCGTTCAGCTCGCGCTCGCCGAGGCCGAGACCCTGCTCGCGGGCCCGGTCGGCCTGGACGAAATCAGTCTCGAACACGGGCGTTTCGTCGGGGCGGTCGGTTTCGTCGGCCATGGTGGTCTCCTTTGCCAAAGGAACCCGCGCGCGACGGTCGAGGTTCCGACGGGTGAACCGACGCGGGTTCCGGTGCGTAGTCTCCACACACCGTGCCGCCGCAGGAGACGCCATGTCCTCGATCGTCCGCCCCACCTCCGCCCAGATGACCCGGCGTCTGATCGTGCTCGCCAGCGCCATCTTCGCCGTGGTGGTCGGCCAGACACAGGTGCTGATGGGCTGGGGCCAGACGCCGGCGGAGTTCTCGGCCGACAGCGATGCGACCCTTCGGGTGGCGGGATACGCCTTCTCGATCTGGGGCGTGATCTATCTCGGCATACTCATCTACGCCGTCCGGCAGGTGCTGAAGCAGACCGGCGAGAGCCTGCTGATCCACCGGCTCGGCTGGCCCTCGGTCGCGGCCTTCCTCGGCATCGGCTGGTGGGTCGTGGCGGCCGCGTTCGACTGGGAGTGGGCGACGGTCGTGCTGATCTTCGCGTCGCTTCTGGTGCTGCTGGTTCCGCTCCTCGCCAACAGCGGCGCGGTACGGGCGCTGGGCCGGACAGAGCGGGACCGCTGGATGGTGGTCTGGCCGCTGGCCCTGCTGGCCGGCTGGCTGACGGTGGCGGCGCCGGTGAATCTGCTGACGATTCTGACTGGCAATGGCGACCTGCCGACGTCGGTCAGTCCGACCGTCTGGGCCATGCTGGCCATCGGCGTCGTCGCCCTGGTGGCGCTGGGCGTGACGGTGAGGCTGCGGATGCTGGCCTACGCCCTGCCCGTGGCCTGGGGTCTGCTCGGCGCGTTCGTGGCCGAGCAGGAACGGAACACGCCGCTGGCCTATGTCGCGCTGGCCGCGGCGGTGGCGGTTCTCGTCGGGGCCGTGATCCTGACCTTCCGGCTGCGGCCGGGGGTGGAGCGTCCCGAAGCGGCCTAGCCGGCCTCGGGGTTCTCCTCCGGATCGGCGTCGGGATCGCCGACGTCGAAGGCGCCTTTCTCGTCGAAGCCGACGCTGCCGACGCCCGTGGCGGACCCGGCGAAGCGTTGCCGACGGCTGGCCAAGGCCTGCTCCGGCGCGGCCTCGTCCATTTCGCGGGTGATTTCCGGATCGTTGGAGCGATCCATCTGCTGGTGATCCGCCGGGGTCGGCGTGGTCTCGCTGCCGGTGCGGGCCATCAGTCGTTCTCCGCGGCCATGTCGTCGTTGGCGGCCTGTTTGGAGGCGCGTTCGGCGGCGGCGCTGGCGCCCACATCGTCGGCGGCGATCTCGGGCGCGTCGGGGTCTTCGGGCGTTGCGGCGGGGTCGACAGGCTGGTCCGTCATGGCGGCCTCCTTTGGCTTCGCCTGACTCAATGGCGGGCCGGCGACGATGTTCCGCCGCCGACGGCTGACAGACTCGCCACTTGCGGCTAGAAGGCCGGGCCATGAGCGCTCCCGAAAAGACCATGGCCGAACTGGCCGCCGAATACGGCTTGGCCCCCAATGAGTATCAGGTCGTCCTCGACCGGCTGGGGCGCGAGCCGAACAACGTCGAGCTGGGCGTGTTCTCGGTGATGTGGTCGGAGCACTGCTCCTACAAGTCGTCGAAGATTCACCTCGGCAAATTCCCGACCAAGGGGCCGCGGGTGATCTGCGGGCCGGGCGAGAACGCCGGCGTGATCGACATCGACGACGGCGACGCCTGCATCTTCAAGATGGAGTCGCATAACCACCCCAGCTTCATCGAGCCCTATCAGGGCGCGGCGACGGGCGTCGGCGGCATCATGCGCGACGTCTTCACCATGGGCGCGCGGCCCGTGGCCCTGCTGAACGCCCTGCGCTTCGGCGATCCGTCACACGAGAAGACCAGGCGGCTGGTCAAGGGCGTGGTGTCCGGCATCGGCGGCTACGGCAACTGCGTCGGCGTGCCGACCGTGGGCGGCGAGACCAATTTCCACGCCGGCTACAACGGCAACATCCTGGTCAACGCCATGTGCGTGGGCGTGGCCAAGGCGGACAGCCTGTTCTACTCGGCCGCCCCGGCGCCGGGCCTGTCGGTGGTCTATTTCGGATCCAAGACCGGCCGCGACGGCATCCATGGCGCGACCATGGCCTCGGCCGAGTTCGACGAGGATTCGGACGAGAAGCGCCCGACCGTGCAGGTCGGCGATCCGTTCGCCGAGAAACTGCTGATCGAGGCGACGCTGGAGCTGATGGCGTCAGGCGCGGTCGCCGCGATCCAGGACATGGGCGCGGCGGGCCTGACGTCGTCGTCGGTCGAGATGGCCGGCAAGGGCGGCGTCGGCATCGAGCTGAACATGGACATGGTGCCCCAGCGCGAAGAGGACATGACCGCCTATGAGATGATGCTGTCGGAAAGCCAGGAGCGGATGCTGGCGGTGCTCAAGCCCGGCCGCGAGCAGGACGGCTACCGCATCTTCGAAAAATGGGGTCTGGACGCCGCCGTCGTCGGCATCACGACCGACACCGGCCATCTGGTGCTGAAGCATCACGGCGAAACGGTCTGCGACGTGCCGCTGGCGCCGCTGTTCGACGACGCGCCCCTGTACGACCGGCCGTGGGTCCAGCCCGAGCTGCGGCCGCGCCTCGACCCGAAGGAGGTCCCGGCGCCGGACAGCTGGGTCGATGCAGTGATCAAGGTGCTGACATGCCCCGACATGGCGTCCAAGCGCTGGATCTGGGAGCAGTACGACCGGCACGTCATGGCCGACACCCTGCAGGACTCCTCGACGGGCGCAGATGCGGGCGTGGTCCGGGTGCATGGTACGGACAAGGGTCTGGCCATGACCTCGGACGTCACGCCGCGCTATGTGCTGGCCGACCCCTACGAGGGCGGGAAACAGGCCGTCGCCGAGGCCTGGCGCAACCTGACGGCGGTGGGCAGCCGCCCGATCGCCATCACCGACAATCTGAATTTCGGCAATCCGCAGCGGCCCGAGATCATGGGCCAGATCGTCCGCGCCATCGACGGCATGGCCGAGGCCTGCCGGGTGCTGGACTTCCCCGTCGTGAGCGGCAATGTCAGCCTGTATAACGAGACCAATGGCGCGGCCATTCCGCCGACTCCGACCGTGGGCGCGGTCGGCCTGCTGCCCAACTACGATGTCGTGACCGGCTTCGGCGGCATGGCCGAGGGCGATGTGCTGGTGCTGATCGGCGAGACGGTCGGGGAGCTGGGCTCCTCGATCTATCTGCGCGAGGTGCTGGGCCGCGAAGAGGGTGCGCCGCCGCCGGTCGATCTGGCGCTGGAGCGCAAGACAGGCGACTTCGTTCGCGGCCTGATCGAAGGCGGCGAACTGACCGTGGTGCACGACCTGTCCGACGGCGGGCTGATCGGCGCGGCGGCGGACCTGGCGTTGGCCTCGGACGTCGGCGTGGAGCTGGACGCGACCTCGGCGACGCACGCGCACATCCTGCTCTTCGGGGAAGATCAGGCGCGCTATCTGGTGGCCGTGCCCGAGGCGACGGACATCATCGCGGCGGCACAGGCCGCCGGCATCCACGCCAGCGTGGTCGGCCGGGCCAGGGGCCGGGACTTCTGCTCCGGCGGACCGGACGGCGACCTGTTCCGCCTGCCGCTCGACCACCTGCGCGAGATGCACGAGAGCTGGCTGCCGAACTGGATCGAAGGCGTGCAAGGGTGAAGCGGCTGCTGATCCTGACCGCGGCCGGTCTGGCTCTGACGGGGTGCGACGGGGAAGATCCGGTCGACAGCGCCCTGCGCGATGCGGCGGCCGCCCGTCAGGCGGCGGCGACGAAAACGACCGCCGAGATAGAAGCCGCCCGGCCGGCGCAGGCCGCGCCCGCCACGAGCGGCGACACGGCCTGGATCGAGGCGACCATCGAGGACCACCGCCGCACGATTTCGGCCACCGCGCTTCTGCTCGAGCGCACGGACGATCCCGAGGTGCGGCGCGCGGCCGAGAAGGTGATCGCCGCCCGTCGCCGGGAAATCGCCGAACTCCAGGCTTTGCGGCCGGCGGCGACGCCCGACGAGTGACGACCGTCATATTTCCGGGCTAGTCAGGCTCGTCCTTCAGAAGGAGATTCCGACATGCGCCTGCCCGATTCCGTATCCCGTCGCGGGCTGATGCTGGCGCTCGGCGCCGGGGGCGTGGTGCTGGGCTCGGGCCGTCGGGCGCTGGCCGATCCGGTGTTCGCGGAATATCCGTTCCAGCTGGGCATCGCCGCCGGCGATCCGGCGCCGGACGGCTTCGTAATCTGGACCCGGCTGGCCCCGCGTCCGCTAGAGATCGGCCACGGGATGCCGTCCGCGCCCGTGCCGGTGAAATGGGAGGTGGCGACGGACCGCGGCTTCTCCAATGTGGCGCAGCGGGGCGAGGCCATAGCCCGGCCGGAACTCGGCCATGCCGTCCATGTCGAGGTCGAGGGTCTGGAACCCGGCCGCGAGTATTTCTACCGCTTCACCGCCGGCGCGGAGCGCACGCCGTCCGGCCGGGCCAAGACGGCTCCGGCGCGTGGCGCCCGGGTGACGCAGGCGCGGTTCGGCGTGTTGGGCTGTCAGGCTTATGAGCAGGGATTCTACACCGCGCACCGCAAGGCGGCGGCCGAGGATTTCGACTTTATCTACTGCTACGGCGACTACATCTACGAAGGGCGCGGGAGCCGGACCTATACGGGGTCGGGCGGGACCATCGAGAATCCGCGCCAGCACATCGGCGGCGAGGTCTATTCGCTGGACGACTACCGGCGCCGCTATGCGCAGTACAAGCTGGATACCGACCTGCAGTCCAGCCACGCCGCGGCGGCCTGGTTCGTGACGTGGGACGATCACGAGATCCAGAACAACTGGGTGTCGGATCAGGACCCGGATGATGTGCCGCCCGAGGTCTTCCTGTTGCGGCGGCAGGCGGCGGCGCAGGCCTTTTACGAGCATATGCCGCTGCGCCGGTCGGCGTTTCCGCGAGGCGCGGAGATGCAGCTGTACCGGAATGCGGCCTGGGGCGATCTTCTGGATCTGAACCTGCTCGATACCCGGTCCTATCGGTCGGATCAGCCGTGTGACGACGCCTGGGCCACGACATGCGCGGGCGTGGCCGATCCCGCCGCGCAGGTGCTGGGCGAGGCGCAGGAGGCATGGCTCTATCGCGCGCTCGACCAGTCGCAGGCGCACTGGAAGGTGCTGGCGCAGCAGATCATGGTGATGGATCTGGACCGCAAGGAAGGCCCGGAGCCGGGCTACAACCTCGACACCTGGGCCGGTTACAGCATCCCCCGGCAGCGGCTGCTGCGGCGTCTGAAGGATCGCCGGATCGGCAACACCATCGTGCTGACGGGTGACGAACATCAGAACTATGCGGGCGAGCTTTACCTCGACAGCCGCAATCCCGAAGGCGCGCCCGTTGCGGCGGAGTTCGTCACCACCTCGATCAGTTCGTCCGGCGACGGGCAGGATCAGCGGGCCGAGGGGCGGCGCTTCCTGGCGGACAATCCGTTCCTCAAGTTCAACAACGCCCAGCGCGGCTATGTCGTCTGCGACGTGACGCCGGAGCGCTGGCAGACCGAGTTCAAGGTGCTGGACAAGGTCTCGGAGAAGGACGGGACGCTGACCACGCGGGCGACGCTGGCGGTGGCGAGCGGGGATGCGCGGGTGGTGCCCGCCTAGGCGGTTACCGGCACCGCCTGGCTCAGCCGTCCGCCGACCCGGATCGGCTCCACCCGGGTAGCCAGACCCGTGCGGTCGTCCGTCTCGACATAGACGCCGCAGATGGTCGCGGGCCCGTGGGCCGGGGTGTAGCGACCACCGGACAGACGGGTGGTGAAGCGCCGCAGGGGCTCTTCCTTCTCGTTGCCGATGACGCTGTCGTAGTCGCAGCAGCCGCCGGCGTCGGTCTGGTAGGCCGTGCCGCCCGGCAGGATCTGGCAGTCGGCGGTCGGGACGTGGGTGTGGGTGCCGACAACGAGGCTGGCGCGGCCGTCGCAGAAATGGCCCATGGCCATCTTCTCGGACGTGGCCTCGCAATGCATGTCGACGATGATGGCGTCGGCGGCCATGCCCAGCGGACAGGCGGCGAGTTCCTTCTCGACCGCTCCGAACGGGTCGTCGACCGCGTCCATATGGATGCGGCCAAGGGCGTTCATGACCAGCACGGTCTTGCCGGAATGCGTCTCGAACAGGTTGGCCCCCGCGCCCGGCGCGTCCATCAGGCGCGGGTAGTTCAGGGGGCGGATCAGGCGCGGCTCGCGCACGATGTAGGTCAGGGCCTCGCGCTGGTCCCAGCTGTGATTGCCGAGGGTCAGGCAGTCGGCGCCGGCCATGAACAGCTCGCGTGCGGTGTTCTCGGTGATGCCGAAGCCGCCGGCGGCGTTCTCGGCGTTGACCACCACGAAGTCGAGCTTCAGGTCGCGCTTGAGCGCGGGCAGGTGATCGCTGAGCCCGTCGCGGCCGGATTTGCCCACCACATCGCCGAAAAACGCGAGTCTCATACGCTCTGCCTCATGGGACGGCTCTATAGCCCCTCTCGGTCAGAACGCCATGCAGGCGGATGTCGTGCAGTTCGACGGGCAGATTTTCGACTTCCTGCCCGGCATAGGCGAAGCCGACGCGGAGGGCGTCCGACAGGGCGGCGAAGGTCCGGTCGTAGTAGCCGCCCCCCTGCCCCAGCCGTCCACCCGCTGCGTCGAAGGCCAGCAGGGGGGTCATGATCAGGTCGGGCGTTACGGTTTCGGCGAGCGGCAGGGGCGCGGGCACGCCGGCGACGTCGAGTTCCAGCGGCTCGCCCGGCGACCAGCGGCGGAAGATCATCGGAGCGTCCCGTTCGATCACGACGGGGAGGCAGAGCGAGCGACCCTGACAGGTCAGCGCCATCGACAGGGCGTCCGCACCGATCTCCGAGCCGATGGCGCGATAGACCGCGACGACCTCTCCCGGCGGCAGGTCACCGGCGTGCTCCGCCGCCCGCAGCGACGCCTCGGGATCGAGTCCGGCCAGCCGCTTGCGCGTGGCCCGCATCGCCGCCCGGAGTTCGTGTTTGTCGATCATGGAACGCGCTCAAGCAGCGAGCCGCCGCGCGGCGAGCGCTAGCGCGCAAAGAGTGGGTGGCGGCGCCGCAAGAACCGTGAAGGACGTTTAAATCCTCTCGACCTGGGTAGCCAGGTGGGCTCCGTGTGCCCGGGCCCTCGAGCCCAAACAGGGACAGATCCCTTCGAGTGAATTAAGGTCGCGAGGAAATGTTGCCTTCGACGAGGGCCGCAGCAGGACCCGCCGTCGAGCAAGATAGTCGCTCGCGTCTCGCCGCGCCAGTGGCGGGCGCCGGCGGGGCTCCGACAATCTCGTGAAAGGCCGTCTCGACGTCCGGGTGACGAAACCGGAAACCGGTCGCCAGCGCCTTTGCGGGCAGCACCCGCTGTCCACCCAGAAGCAGTTCGTCCGCGAAGGCTCCGAACGCGAACCGCAGGGGTGCGGCAGGCGCAGCCAAGAGGGCGGGCCGGCGCAATGCGCTGCCCAGAGCGCGGGAAAATTCTGCACTGGTCACCGGGCAGGGGGCTGTCGCGTTCATGGGTCCGTTGAGCCGGCGATCGGCCACGGCATGCAGGATAAGGCGCACGCAGTCGTCGAGAGATATCCATGACATCCACTGTCTGCCCGACCCCATCGGGCCGCCGAGCCCAAACTCGAATGGCGTCAACAGGCGTGACAGCATGCCGCCCGCCGACCCAAGCACCAGACCGATGCGCACGGTGACGACCCGTACGCCCAAGGTCTCCGTCCGGAGAGCTGCCTGCTCCCAGGCGTGGCAGAGACGGTGGCTGAAACAGGGGATGTACGAGCCCGTTTCGTCCAGAGGCGCATCCGCATGCAGGCCATACCAACCAATCGCCGAGCCGCTTACGAGGACCTCCGGCCGCCTCTGGAGCCGCGCGATGAGCCGGCGCACCTCGCGGGTGGTGCGGAGCCGGGAGCGAAGAATGCGGCGGCGCTTGGCGAGCGTCCAAAGGCCGTCGCTGATCGGTTCGCCTGCGAGGTTGATGACCGCGTCGATCCGAGTGTCGCCGGAGATCTGGTCGAGGGCGGTGACGATCATGATCGGAGCCGGGAGATTGGCGGTCGCCGGATCACGCATGAGCGCCACGACCTCGTGCCCCGCTTCCGTCAGGGCCGAGGTCAGCCGCCGGCCGATGAAGCCGGTCGCACCCGTGATCAGGATGCGGCGGCGGCCCGGCAGTTCCCGGCCCATAACGGCGGCGCTCGGCGGTATCAGGCGGTCGGAACGGTCCGCGGCTGCGAGGTCGCGCAATCCGAAGATGCCGACGCCGACAGCGGCGGTCGAGGCCATGGCGCTCCAAAGGCCATGCGAGACGGCCACGAACCCCGTGGGCTCGCCTGACCAGTGCAGAAGCAGCGGCGCAAGCAGGGTCAGTATGGCGCCGTAGTTTAGCGCCAGCAGGGTGTGGGTGATCCGCTCGGAAGCGGGCAGCCGGCGTGTCCGGTCTTCTTCCACGAAATCAGTCAGTGTGATCGCCACTTCGATGGCCAGCAGGCAGAGGATCGCGGCCGCCAGCCAACCCTTCGGTTCAGTCCAGCCGATCAGCAGGAAAAGCACCGCGTAGATCAGGTTTCGAACCCCGTGGAGGCGCAGTTCCGATTTCTGCGAGGGCTTCCAGGCCAGCCGCTCGGTCAGTTCGTGATGGAACAACGTGTCGAACGCCCCCATGGCGATCTGCAGCGTCAGTAGAATCCAGAGCAGGTCAGACATCCCGCGCCTCCTCGGCCGGCGCGTCCCGGAATGTCGCATTCTGCCCGATCAGCCGGCCGAACAGGGGATGGTCGAGAGCCAGTGTGAAGGCAAACCGGCCATGGCCGAGGTCGCGATGGACGATCGTCAGGGCGCCGGGCTCGAGCCACTGTGGCAGGCGCAACCGCACTCCGGCCAAGGTGGCGAAGTAGAAGGCGCTGCGGAACACCAGCGCCCGGTCCTCGGCCGCGACGGTCAGAGCCATGCCGACGCCGCCGCCGATGTGTTCTTCCAGACCCGTCGGACCGGCGAACCGCTTGGCGCTATGGATGACCTGGGGGAAGCCGGCGCGGCGAACGTACATCCGCGTCCAGACCTGACCGCGCCCGATGGCATCCTCGGTTACGGTGACGACCGCGGCGCCGGGCGCGAAGACCAGCGGTAGCGGCCCGCCGATCATCCGCGCGGCGAACGCCAGAAGGCGTCCCAGCGGACGGGTTTCGATCTCGATCACATGGCCTCGATAAACCACGGTGTCGCCGCTCTTCATGCGCTTGGTGAAGCGGCGCCGAACAGCCAGTGGCAGGGTCTTCCACTCCGGCTCGGCAAGCAGAGCCCGGAAGCGCAGATCAAGCAGGTCGCCGTCCGCCTGCGCGATCGGTCGATCTTCCCGGATTGCGGGCCTCGCCCCCATTGTCCCCTCCTCCGCCTATTTGCCACCTGGAATGAGCGCCGCGATGCGCGCTCCGAGCTTGAGCAGCGCCATCAGTTTCGGCCGCGCTACGGTGGTGATCTGCCCGTACCAGCGGTCGAGGGTCTCGGTGAATTCGAGCATCTCTTTCAGCCGCTTGAGAGCGACGGGATGGACTGTGGGATCGGTTTCGGCCTCAGCGACGCAGACCCGGAGGGTTTCAAGAGCGGGATCGATCTCCTTGGCCTTTCGCCCGGCCGCGATCCGGGAGGCGACTTCCCAGACGTCCGTCTCGGCCTCGAAATGATCGCGCCGATCCCCCCGGATCGGAACGCGCCGGATCAGATTCCAGCTCTGCAGTTCCTTCAGGGAGGTCGATACGTTCGACCGCGCCATTTCCAGCGCGACGGCGACGTTCTCGGCCGTCACTGGCCTGTCGGCCGTCATCAGGAAGGCGTGGATCTGTGCGACGGAGCGGTTCACGCCCCAGAAGCCCCCCATCTCGCCCCAATGAAGGACGAAGCGTTCGATCGAGACTGGCAGTTTTGTTATTTCTGTCATTACAGAAATATCAGACAACGAAGACCGGGAGTCAATCTCCACCGGAGCGGCGGTCTGTCACAGGCCTTGGGCGATCTTTTCCAGACGCGCGGCGACGGCGTTGAGCGCCTCGGCCACCCCGTCGCCGGCTGAGGCGGCGGCGGGTTCGGAGCCCGGCACCGCCAGGCGGGCTTCATGCAGTTCGTCGGCGAGCAGCAGGCCCGCCATCAGGAACAGGCGGATGTCACCGACATGGCCGACCTCGCCCGCCACCTGACGCACGTGGCCGTCGAACTGTTTGGCGAGAATGCGGACGCGCTCTTCCTGTCCATCGGCGCAGCCGACGGCGTAGGGGCGGCCGTTGATCTCGACGGTCACGGTGGCCATCAGCGGGCCTCCCGCTCGGCGAGGCTGTCGCGAATGGCGTCGGCGGCGCGAGCCAGCACCTCGGCGGCGTCGCGTCCGGCGGATTCAAGTTCGTGGATGCGGGCCCGGTCGGTCTCGCTGGAGGGTTGTGGCGCGAACAGGTCGTCGTCGGGCGCGCGGCCCGCGCCCGCGGCGCGGCTTTTCAGGTCGAGCAGGCGGCGTTCGAGCAGCGCCAGCGCGCGATCAACCCGGTCCTTGGCGGCCGATGCAGCGTCCATGCAGGTCACTTCCTCCAGAATCCGTATAGAACCCGCTGGCGCGCCGGGGTAAAGCGGCGCGCCTCCCTTTTTCCGCCTTCCGACGAAAGGTCCCGCCCGTGACCGACGCCAAAGCCGTATCCGAAAAAGCCACGCCGAAGCAGATGGCGGACGCCATTCGCGTTCTGGCCATGGACGGAGTCGAGAAGGCGAAGAGCGGCCACCCCGGCATGCCGATGGGCATGGCCGACGTGGCGACGGTGCTGTTCTCGAAATTCCTGAAGTTCGACGCCAGCCGCCCGGACTGGGCCGACCGGGACCGTTTCATCCTGTCGGCGGGCCACGGCTCGATGCTGATCTACGCCTTGCTGCACCTGACCGGCTACAAGGCCGCGACGAAAGACGAGCTGTCGAACTTCCGTCAGTGGGGCTCGAAGACGGCAGGGCACCCCGAGTTCGGCCATATGCCCGGCGTCGAGACGACCACGGGACCGCTGGGACAAGGTCTCGCCAACTCGGTCGGTTTCGCCATGGCAGAGCGGCATCTGGCAGCGCGATTCGGCGACGATCTGGTCGACCACCGGACCTGGGTCATCGCCGGCGACGGCTGCCTGATGGAGGGCGTGTCGCAGGAGGCGATCACCCTCGCCGGCCGCTACCGGCTGAACAAGCTGACCGTGCTGTGGGACGACAACGAGATCACCATCGACGGCAAGGTCGGCCTGTCGGACGCCACAGATCAGAAGGCGCGCTTCAAGTCGGCGGGCTGGGCGGTCAAGGCCATCGACGGCCATGACATGGGGCAGATCAAGGCGGCGCTGAAGTGGGCGACGCGTCAGGACAAGCCGACGCTGATCGCCTGCCGCACCAAGATCGGCCGTGGCGCCGCGACCATGGAAGGCAGCCACAAGACCCACGGCGCGGCTCTGGGCGCGGCCGAGGTGGCCGCCACGCGGCTGGGCCTGTCGTGGGCCCATGATCCGTTCGAACTGCCGCAGAACGTTGAAAGCGCCTGGCGCAAGGTCGGCAAGCGCGGGGCGCGCGATCGCAAGGCGTGGGAAGCCCGACTGGCGGCGTCGGCGCAGGCGGCGGACTTCACCCGGGCCATGAAGGGCGATCTGCCCGAGGGAGCCTTCACGGCGCTGGACGCCAAGATCGCCGAACTGGTCGAGACGAAGCCGGCGCAGGCCACGCGCCAGTCGTCCGGGGCCGCCCTGGACGAGCTGTTCGCCGCCGTGCCGGAACTGATCGGCGGCTCGGCCGACCTGACCGGCTCCAACAACACCTTCGTCAAGGGCACGCCGATCTTCGACGCGCCGACCTATGAGGGCCGCTACGTCAACTGGGGCATTCGCGAGCACGGCATGGCCGCGGCGATGAACGGCATGGCCCTGCACGGCGGGGTCATCCCCTACGGCGGCACCTTCATGGTGTTCTCGGACTACAGCCGCCCGTCGATCCGTCTGGCGGGTCTGATGGGCATCCGCGTCATCCACGTGCTGACCCACGACAGCATCGGCCTCGGTGAAGACGGACCGACGCACCAGCCGGTCGAACATCTGGCGGCGCTGCGGGCGATTCCGAACCTGATGGTGTTCCGCCCGGCGGACACGGTCGAGGCGATGGAGTGCTGGCGTCTGGCGCTGGAACACAGGTCGACGCCGTCGGCGCTGGCCCTGTCGCGGCAGAAGACGGCGGCGGTGCGGATGGTCGCGGCACCGGAGAACCTCTCGGCGCGCGGGGCCTATGAGCTGAAGGCGGCGAACGGCGAGGCGAAGGCCACCCTGTTCGCGACCGGCACCGAGGTGCCGCTGGCGCTCGCCGCCGCGGAGAAACTGGAAGCCGAAGGCACGCCGACGCGGGTGGTGTCGGTCCCCTGCTTCGAACTCTTCTTCCAGCAGGACGCGGCCTATCAGGCGTCGGTGCTGGGCCGCGGCACCGTGCGCGTCGCCGTCGAGGCCGCGATCCAGCAGGGCTGGGAACGGTTCATCGGCGAGGACGGCGCCTTCGTCGGCATGACCGGGTTCGGAGCCTCGGCTCCGGCGGAAGTGCTGTACGAGAAGTTCGGCATCACCACCGAGGCGGTGGTCGCGGCGGTCAAGGCGCGGCTCTGACGATGGCGCGTCTCGGCGCGGTCAGCCTGCTGGTCCGCGACTATGACGAGGCGGTCGCCTTCTATGTCGGCACGCTGGGGTTCGCGCTCAGCGAAGACACCGACATGGGCGGCGGAAAGCGCTGGGTGCGGGTCACGCCCAAAGGCGGCGAGACCTCACTCCTGCTGGCCAAGGCGACAACGGAGGAGCAGCGGGCGCGGGTTGGCGATCAGGCGGGCGGGCGCGTCTGGCTGTTCCTCGAGACCCACGACCTGATGCGCGATCATGCCGCCTGGCTGGCCGCGGGCGTGCGGTTCCGCGAGGAGCCGCGGCACGAAAGCTATGGCAAGGTGGTGGTGTTCGAGGACCTGTACGGCAACGCCTGGGACCTGATCGAACCCGCCCGGACCGGAGACTGACCCATGCGTATCGGCACGCCGCTATCCGCCAACTCCACCCGCGTCATGCTGCTGGGCGCCGGCGAGCTGGGCAAGGAGGTGGCCATCGAGCTGCAGCGGCTGGGCGCCGAGGTGATCGCGGTGGACCGCTATCCGAACGCGCCGGCCATGCAGGTGGCGCATCGCAGTCACGTCATCCCGATGACCGACCCGCAGGTGCTGAACGGCATCATCATGGCCGAGGCGCCGCACATCATCGTGCCGGAGATCGAGGCCATCGCCACAGAGGCCCTGGCGGCGATCGAGGCGGCGGGCGTGGCGCGGGTCATTCCGACCGGCCGCGCCGTGCACCTGACCATGAACCGCGAAGGCATCCGGCGGCTGGCGGCGGAGGAACTCGGCCTGCCGACCTCCCCCTACGCCTTTGTCGGCAGCGCGGCTGAACTGGCCGAGGCGGCGCACCGCATCGGCCTGCCGGTGTTCGTCAAGCCGGTGATGTCGTCATCGGGCAAGGGCCAGTCGATGATCGACGCACTCGAGGACGCCGCCAACGCCTGGGCCCATGCCCAGTCGAGCGGCCGGGTCCAGACGGCGAGGGTCATCGTCGAGGAGCGGATCGACTTCGATTTCGAGATCACCCTGCTGACCGTGCGGTCGATGCGTGAGGGGGCCGTTCGGACCGACTTCTGCGCGCCCATCGGCCATCGGCAGGTGCAGGGCGACTATGTCGAGAGCTGGCAGCCGCAGGCGATGAGCCCGGCGGCGCTGGCGGCGGCGCAGGATATCGCGCGCAAGGTAACCGACGCGCTGGGCGGGCTCGGCGTATTCGGGGTGGAGCTGTTCGTCAGGGGCGACGAGGTCTGGTTCTCGGAGGTGTCTCCGCGGCCGCACGACACGGGTCTGGTGACCCTGGCGACCCAGACGATGAGCGAGTTCGCCCTGCACGCCCGGGCAATCCTGGGCCTGCCGGTGGACGTCAGCCAACGCGACATAGGCGCGAGCGCGGTGATCTATGGCGGCATGGACGCGCCCGGTATCGCCTTCGAGGGGGTGGACGAGGCCTTGTCAGTCCCGACGGCCGACCTGCGGCTGTTCGGCAAGCCGGAGAGCTACGAGCGCCGGCGGATGGGCGTGGCGACGGCGCGGGGCGACACGGTCGAACAGGCGCGGGAGCGCGCCCGCGAGGCGGCGTCGAAGGTCCGGCCAGTCCAAGGCTAGTGCGGCGCCGGCTAGAGCGGCGCGGGCTCGGCCGCGCGGACCTGCTGGGCGCCCGTGCCCGACAGGGCGGCGATGGCGAGATCGAGCGCCGGATCCTGACCGTGCGCCTCGCGCTCCGCGACGGGGGCGGTCAGGTCCGGAGTGACGCCGCGCTTCTCCAGCCGGACCCCGCCCGCGGTGACAAAGTCCGAGCGGCTGAGGCTGAGGCGACCGCCATCCGGCAGGCGTGTGTCCTGCGAAATCAGCACGGCGCCGGCGGTCTGTTCGCCGACCACCACGGCGCGGCGGGCTTCCTGCAGGGCGGCGGGCGTCAGCTCGGCGGCGCTGCGGCTGTTGGCGTCGACGAGAACGGCCACGTCGTTCGGCGCGGGCCCCTCCAGATCGCCGCAGCCTCCGGCGGTCGTCAGCACGATCGCCCGGCCGGACCGTGTCGTCCGGGTCGCCCAGGCGCGGTGGCGCGGAAGGAAGCAGCTCAGGACCGCATCCGCCTCGACCAGACGACCGCCGGGATTGCCGCGCAGGTCCAGAATGACGTCGGTCTCGGACGGAAGAGCCGCGAGCTGCCGGCCCATCCAGTCGCCGAGACCGGGGTCGAAGGCGTCGATGCGCAGCACCGCCACCCCGGGCCGGGACAGGTCGACGGCGAACGGCGAGCGCGGCTCCATGACCCGGGGCGTGATTGAGACGGTGTGGGGCACGCCCTGCGGATCGGCGAGGGCGAGGGTGACGGTCTGGCCGTCGAGCACATCCAGTTCGGGGTACCAGACCCCCGGCGCGGTGGTATCCAACCGCCAGCCGGCGGCGACGCCCGCCGCCTCGGCCGGCGACCCTTCGCGGACCATCTCGACTACGTACAGCCCCGGCTTGCCGGGATCGGCGCGGAGGGTGACGCCGATCGCGGGACGCGCCTGCCGGACGGTGTCGATCCGGCGGGACACGGCCGGGGCCGAGGCGCCCGCGTGTTCGTCGTCCAGCAGGTCCAGCATCTCGCCGAGCACGCGGTAGAGGGCGCGGTCATCCGCGGCGGCGAGCGCCTGCGGTCGATAGGTGCGCCGGGCGGCGTTCCAGTCCACGCCGTGCAGTCCCGGGTCGTAATACTGGGTGCGGACCTCGTTCCAGACGCGGTCGAAGACGCGCTGGTTCATCCGCGCCCGCTCGGAGGGCATCCGCGCGCGGGGAGCCGCGGCCGCAGCGGGTTCTGTCGCAGGATCACGCGCCGACGCCGGCGCCGCGACAAGCACAAGGCTCATCGCGGCTGACCCGGTCAGTTCGAGAAGGAGGCGGCGGAGGTTCATCGGCGCCACGTTAGAGCGGCGGACCTCCGGTCTTCAAATCACGAAAGCGCAGGACGGCTTCAATGCTCGTCGCGCGTCTCGATATGGTGGGTGAAGACCCGCACCTCGCCATCTCCGCCGCCGTGTTCACCCTCCTCGATGAAGCCGGAGTGGTCGGCGTCCATGCGGGCGAAAGCGTCGCGCAGTGGGCCGACGAACTCGGCCTCGCTGACCTTGCCGTCGCCGTCCTTGTCCATGTCGTCGTGCCCGCCGGGACCGCCCATCCGGCGAGTTTCGACGCGGGACTCTTCGCCGGGGCCGCCGTGACCGCCGTGGATCATCATCGGCATGCCGCGTCCGTCGGGTCCGTGAATGACGATCTCACGCTCCTCGCGGCCGCCTTCGCCGCCGGGACGTCGCATCTCGAAGCGGTGAACGCCGGGCGCCCCGTCGGGTCCGCCGCGGAAGAACACGACGTCGCCGTCGCCATCGGGGCCGTGGCCGCCGGAAAGTTCCTCCGTCGAGAGACGACCGTCGCCGTTCTGGTCCATCCGGGCGAAATGATCGTTCATCGGCGCGGCGAACTCTTCGCGCGAGACCTGGCCGTCGCCGTCCTTGTCGAGCGTGCCGGGGCCATCGGAGCCCATGACCATCACCCGGGTGTGGATTTCGGGCGGCGCCGGCGGGGTGGGCGGCTCCTGGATGAGGACGGCGGACAGAGCGATTAGGGTCAGCATGAGCGGTCGGCTCCCGTTGGATATTCCCCTGTTCGACCACGATGGCCTTTCGCCCGTGTTTCAGAGGCGGCGGGAATTGTTTCAGCGGTGAAATGACGAGGCGACCGTCGTTCGCCACAATGGCCGCATGCAAGCCGAAGCCGCCCCGCGCATCCTCGTTGTCGACGACGACCCCGGCATCCGCGAGGTGCTGACCGAATACCTGTCCCAGCACGGCTACGCCGCAGAGGGGGCGGCGACGGCGGCCGAGATGGACCGCGCCATCGCCGCCCGCGCGCCGGACCTGATCGTGCTGGATCTGATGATGCCGGGCGAGGACGGACTGTCGGTCTGTCGGCGGATGGCAGGCAAGGGCCCGCCGATCGTCATGCTGTCGGCCATGGGCGAGGACACGGACCGGATCATCGGACTGGAGCTGGGCGCCGACGACTATCTGGCCAAGCCGTGCAATCCGCGCGAACTGCTGGCGCGAGTGCGGGCGGTGCTGAGGCGACCGCGGGATGCGGCCGAGGCGGATGGGCCGTGCCTTGCGTTTGCGGGCTGGCGGCTGGACCTGATGCGGCGGGAACTGGTGAGACCGGACGGCCGGATCGTCAGCCTGTCCGCGGGGGAGTTCGCCCTACTGCGCGCCTTCGCCGAGCGGCCGGGCCGGATCATGACCCGCGACCAGTTGTTGGAGCGGGCTCGGGGGGCGGACAGCGATGTCTTCGACCGCGCCATGGACGTGCAGATCAGCCGCCTGAGGAAGAAGCTGGACGACGGATCGGGGCTGGAGCTGATCCAGACCCTGCGCGGCGAGGGCTATATGTTCGACGTGCGGGTGGACCGCCAGAACGGCGCGGCGAGGGGCGGCTCATGAAGCGTCCCTCCTCCCTGCCCGTCCTGGTCCAGGTGGCGGCGCTGGCGGCGTTCGCCGTGGTGATGTCGCAGGCGGTGGCGTTCGGCGTGGTCGTGCTGGCGCCGGAACCACGCCCTGCCGGCTTCAGCATCGAGGCGGCGGCGGATGCACTGAAGGGGGACCCCGCCCGCACATCCGACGGCAGGGAGCTCAAGCGGCGGATCACCGATGATCCGGTGTCGCCAGATGGCGTGGACCGCGTCGATCCAATGGCTCTCGCCATTTCAGCGGGCCTGGCGAACCGTCTTGGGGTCGAGCAGGGGATGGTCCGCGTGTCGGTGGACCGGCGGCGGGGGCCGCGGCCCAGCCCTCCACCTCACGAGGAATCGGGAGCAGCCAGCTTCGTCTTCGTACGTCCCGATGCCCGGGAGGGACGGTCAGGCGGCTCCAATGAAGTCCGCGTCGTGACCAAACTGAATCCGGATGAGGCCCATCGCAGGGCCGAGATGCACATGCGGCATTTCGCACCCCGGGGGGACGACAGCGCCATCGTCCTGAACTCGACCACGCGCGAGTTCACGATCCTGACCGACCGACTGACTTTCGCGCCCTTCTCCGCCTCGGTGCGGCAGGCGGACGGGCGGTGGGCGACGGTAGAGCCTCCGCATGGCCTGCTCTCTCCATGGCAGCAGCGGGTGCTGCTGGCCCTGGGCATTTCGATGCTGCTGCTGGCGCCGCTCGTGTGGTGGCTGGCGCGGCGTCTGACGCGCCCAATCCGGGTATTCGCCGAAGCGGCCGAGCGGCTGGGAGCCAATCCCGACGCCGAGCCGCTGGCGCCGTCCGGCCCCAGCGAGGTGCGAACCGCCATCCACGCCTTCAATGATATGCAGGCGTCACTCCGCAACCACATGCGCCAGCGCACCCAGACCATCGCGGCCATCGCCCACGACCTGCGCACGCCGCTGACCCGGCTGCGCTTCCGGGCCGAGCAGGCGTCGGAGACCGTGCGGGACCGGATGGCGTCTGACATCGAGGAGATGGACGCGCTGATCGCCCAGGCCATGGCCTTCGTACGCGGCGAGACGACGCCTGACCGGCGCGAACCCTTGGATCTCGATGCGCTTGCCGCTGACTGCGCTGGCGGGTTCGCGGAAACGGGGGCGGCGGTGCGTTTCGACGGCGGCGGGGCGCTGCCGGTCGAAGGCGACGCGGCGGGACTGCGGCGCGCCTTGGGCAATCTGATCGAAAACGCCGTCAAATACGGCGGAGCTGCGCGGGTGAAGGCTTTCGCGCGCGACGGCCGGGCCATCGTCGAGGTCGAGGACGACGGTCCGGGCCTCGACGAGAGCGAGCTTGAAGCGGTGTTCGAGCCCTTCCACCGGGCGGAACGCTCGCGCAGTCGGGAAACAGGCGGCGCGGGCCTGGGGCTCACCGTCGCCCGGCAAGCCGCCCGCGCTCACGGCGGAGACGTCGTCCTGATCCGGCGAACTGAGGGCGGGCTGACCGCTCGCCTCGATCTGCCTTTGGCTTCAACCGTTGTGGAGACCCGCTGATGCGTATCCTCATACTGGCCACGGCTCTGGCCGCATTGATGACCCTGCCTGCGGAGGCGCAGGACAACCGACCGCGCAGCGAGGCTCAGTCGCAGGCCGACGTGCCGGTGCCTCGAGAGACGGTCGGCGCGGTCGCGGGCCGCATCCGCGAGCTGTATTTCGACCCGGCGGCCGGAGACCGGATCGCCGACGGACTGGAGGCCGAGAGCGCGGCCGGGGCCTTCGACGCCCTGACCGATCCACGCGATCTGGCTGCGGCGCTGAGCCGGCGGCTGCGGCCGCTCGACGCCCATTTCAACGTCGCCTGGGATCCCAACGCACCCGCCGCGGGCGGCCCCGGCGGTGGGCCACAGCGGGTCCGCCGGGCTCCGGGCTCTCCGCCGCCTCCCGGCGCGGGTGGGCCCGAGCGGCGCGGGGCCAATCCGATGGAGGCGCGCGGCCACTTCGGGTTCCGGAAGGTCGAGATACTGCCCGGCAACGTCGGCTATATCGATCTGCGGCAGTTCTCTAACATCGACTTCGGCAACCCGGCCGATCCGGCCCGGCGCGCTGCCGACGCAGCCTTGGACTTCGTCGCCGACGCCGATGCGGTCATCTTCGATCTGCGCGACAACGGCGGCGGCGCGCCGTCGATGGTCGGCTATCTGACCAGCGCCTTCACTCCGGCGAACGCCCCGATCTACAATGTCTTCCATAGTCGGGAGGGGACGCAGAGCGAGGCGCCGCAAGTCTTCTATCCGACACCGCGGCTGGACGTGCCGGTCTATGTGCTGATCAGCGGCCGGACCGGGTCGGCCGGCGAAGCCTTCCCCTACACATTGCAGGGTGCGCGGCGCGCCACGATCGTCGGCGAGGCGAGCGGCGGGGCGGCGAACCCGGGCGGCATGGTGCCTGTCGGCGGCGGCTTCGCGATCTTCATCTCGCAGGGCTCGCCGAAAAACCCGAATACGGGCGGCAACTGGGAAGGGACGGGTGTCATCCCGGACGTGGCCGTGCCGTGGGATCAGGCCCTGACGCGGGCTCATAAGCTGGCGCTGGAAGCGATCGTGACCGCCGACAGCGGCCGCACCGACGCCGCATGGGCCCTGCAGGCGATGAACTCTACCGCCCCGGCGGGCGACCTGACGCCCTACGCCGGCACCTATGGGGAGCAGACCATTTCAGTCGCCGGCGACCGGCTGAACGTCGTCCGCGGCCGCCGCCCGCCGGTTGCTCTTGCGCGGCTGGATGGGGACTTGTTCACCGTCGTGGGCGATCCGGGACGACGCGTGCAGTTTTCACGGGATGGGGCCGGGCGAGTCGTGACCATGGATCAGGTCGGGTTCGGCGGTCCGGGCCCTCGCGCGCGCCGGACCGACTAAGCGTTACAGTTCATCACGCCTTGTTACAGGCACGGGGTTGAAACCCCGCGCCGCCGGTTCCATTGAAGCGCCAACGATAACACCACGCTTCAGGAGACCGCCCTCATGACCGTTCGCGTCGCCATCAATGGTTTCGGCCGCATCGGCCGCCTCGTCCTGCGCTCGATCGTCGAGCATGGCCGTAGCGACATCGAGGTGGTGGCGATCAACGATCTGGGGCCGGTCGAGACCAACGCCCACCTGCTTCGCTACGACAGCGTACACGGCCGGTTTCCGGCCACGGTGACGACCGGCGAGGACTGGATCGACGTCGGCATGGGCAGGATCAAGGTCACGGCCGAGCGCGATCCGTCGAAGCTGCCGCACAAGGAACTGAACGTCGACATCGCCTTCGAATGCACGGGCCTGTTCACGTCCAAGGACAAGGCGTCGGCGCACCTGACCGCGGGGGCCAAGCGCGTGCTGGTCTCGGCCCCCGCCGACAACGCCGACAAGACCATCGTCTACAAGGTCAACCACGAGACCCTGACCGCCGACGACATCGTGGTCTCGAACGGCTCGTGCACGACCAACGCCCTCGCTCCGGTGGCCAAGGTGCTGAACGACCTGTTCGGCATCGAGCGCGGCTACATGACCACGATCCACAGCTACACCGGCGACCAGCCGACGCTGGATACGATGCACAAGGATCTGTACCGCGCCCGCGCGGCAGGCCTGAGCATGATCCCGACCTCGACAGGCGCCGCCAAGGCGCTGGGGCTGGTGCTGCCGGAACTCAAGGGCAAGCTGGACGGCTCCTCGATCCGCGTGCCGACGCCGAACGTCTCGGTGGTCGATCTGAAGGTCGTGGCCGGCCGTGAGGTCACGGTCGAGGAGATCAACGCCGCGCTTCAGGCCGCCGCCGACGGGCCGATGAAGGGCGTGCTGTTCACCACCACCGACCCGCTGGTCTCGAGCGACCTGAACCACGTGTCGGCCTCTTCAACCGCCGCCCTGCCCCAGACCCAGGTCGTCGACGGCAAGCTGGCCCGGGTGCTGAGCTGGTACGACAACGAGTGGGGCTTTGCGACGCGGATGGCCGATACGGCTCTGGTAATGAGCAAGTTCATCTGAGATGGCTCCGAAGTGGGCTCGAAAGCTTGAAGACCAAGCTAGGCTGTCCCCCGTCGACGCGTTCAATTCGGACATCAGGCTGATCGCCGGCGCCGTTGCTCTCAGCGTTCCTTTGGGAGCCGGTGGGGCCAAGGCTACCGCTTGGCTGATCACGACCTACGCCGGCAGTCGCGGCATAGGCGCTTCTCTGGCCATCCTCGCCCTGCTCGCGCTGCTTGTTGTTGTACTGACGTTGGTTGGGCGGACCTTCGGCGCGAAATCATTCGCAGGCATGTTTTTGCCGGTGCTGACCCTGTTCGGCGTCTTCACGGTCGCCTTGCTCCTAGAGATTTTTCCATGACCTTCCGCACCCTAGACGACGCCCCCTCTCTCGCTGGCAAGACCGCGCTCGTGCGGGTGGACTTCAACGTGCCGATGGAGGCGGGGAAGGTCACCGAGGACACGCGGCTTCGGGTAGCCCTGCCGACGATCCAGAAGCTTCGGGACGCCGGGGCCAGGGTCGCGCTGCTGGCCCACTTCGACCGGCCCCAGGGACAGCGCGTTCCCTCGATGAGCCTGAAGCCCGTGGTGGACGATCTGGAGAAGCTGCTGGGCGCGCCGGTGCGGTTCGCCGACGACTGCGTGGGCGACGAGGCCAAGGCAGCGTTGGCCGACCTCGAGGCCGGCGGCGTGGTGCTGCTGGAGAACGTTCGCTTTCACGCCGGCGAGGAGAAGAACGATCCCGCCTTCGCCGCGCAGATGGCGGAGCTGGGCGACCTGTACGTCAACGACGCCTTCTCGGCCGCGCACCGGGCCCACGCTTCGACGGAGGGGCTGGCGCGACTGCTGCCCGCCTATGCCGGGGAGTCGATGCGGCGCGAACTGGATGCGCTAGACGCCGCGCTGGGCAATCCGCAGAAGCCGGTGATCGGCATCGTCGGCGGTGCCAAGGTCTCGACCAAGCTGGACCTGCTGAAGAACCTCGTCGGCAAGCTGGACCGCCTCGCCATCGGCGGCGGCATGGCCAACACCTTTCTGTTCGCCCAAGGCGTCGATATCGGCGGCTCTCTGGCCGAGAAGGACATGGCCGACACGGCGCGGGACATCCTCGCCGAGGCCGAGGCGAAGGGCTGCGAAATCCTGCTGCCGATCGATGTGGTGGTGGCGAAGGACGTCAAACCGGGGGTCGACACGCATACCGTGCTGGCGCGCGAGGAGATCGGCGGGGACGAGAAGATCCTCGATGCCGGACCGTTGACGGTCGAGAAGCTGATCAAGGCGATGGCGCTGTCGCGGACGCTGATCTGGAACGGCCCGCTGGGCGTGTTCGAGGTCCCGCCCTTCGACGCCGCCACCGTGAAGGCCGCGCAGGCGGCGGCGCAGTTGGCCAAGGCCGGCGCACTGGTCGCGGTGGCCGGCGGCGGCGATACGGTCGCGGCCCTGCATCACGCGGGCGTGGCCGAGGACATGACCTTCGTGTCGACCGCCGGCGGCGCCTTCCTCGAATGGATGGAGGGCAAGCCGCTGCCGGGAGTCGAGGCTCTCCGGGCCTGAGCCTTGCGCCAAACTCCCGCGAAGCCGCTGTAACAATGCGTGACTTTGGGCGTTGACGGGGCTAGATCACCCCCAACACAAAGCTCAGGAGGAACCGATGGATTTGGCGGCGCTCAACGCAGTGGCCCAGGCGATGGTAACGCCCGGCAAGGGCATTCTGGCGGCCGACGAGTCCACGGGCACGATCAAGAAGCGCTTCGACGCCATCGGAGTCGAGAACACCGAAGAGAACCGCCGCGACTATCGCGAATGCCTGTTCCGCGCGGAGCAGACGATGCGCGAGCACATCTCGGGCGTGATCCTGTTCGAGGAGACCCTGTACCAGGACGCCGCCGACGGCACGCCGCTGGTCGAGATCATCAAGGCCGCCGGTTCGATCCCCGGCATCAAGGTCGACAAGGGCGCGACCAAGATGGCCGGCTTCCCCGGCGAGACGGTGACCAAGGGTCTGGACGGCCTGTCCAAGCGGCTGCGCGCCCACTACGAACGCGGCGCCCGCTTCGCCAAATGGCGCGCGGTGATCGACATCGCCGACGGCATTCCGACCTGGGGCTGCGTCAAGTCCAACGCCCACGCCCTCGCCCGCTACGCCCGCATCTGCCAGCAGGAGCAGATCGTGCCGATCGTCGAGCCTGAAGTGCTGATGGACGGCTCTCACGACATCGCCCGCTGCGACGAAGTCACCCGTCAGGTGCTGCAGACGGTGTTCAACGAGCTCTACGAACAGCGCGTGGCGCTGGAAGGCATCGTGCTGAAGCCGAACATGGTCATCTCCGGCAAGGGCAGCGTCCGCCAAGCCTCGGTCAAGGAAGTGGCGGAGCGGACGATCGCCGCGCTGAAGGCGACGGTCCCGTCGTCGGTGCCCGGCATCGCGTATCTTTCGGGCGGCCAGACCGACGAGCAGGCCACGGCTCACCTCGACGCCATGAACCGGATCGGCGGCTTCCCGTGGAAGATGACCTTCTCGTACGGCCGCGCGCTTCAGGCGTCGCCGCAGCGCGCCTGGTCGGGCAAGGCCGAGAATGCGGTCGCCTGTCAGGCCGCCTTCCACCACCGCGCCCGCATGAACGGGCTGGCCTCACTGGGCCAGTGGGAGAAGAAGCTGGAGAAGAAGGCCGCCTAGGCCCTCACCAGCTGCCGTACTGATCCCGGAAACGCCAGCGGACGTCGCGGACGTCGCGCTCCGCGTCGTCGATCTCGTCCTGCCCCCGCCGCCATTCGCGCTCGGTGTCCGCCCGTTCGCGCCGGATCTCGGCGATGCGGTTCCGGATCTGCTCGCGCTGCTCGTCCGTCAGACCGTCCGCGCGGGCCTCGGCCTGTTTGGCGACGATCTTTTCGTCCAGTTCCTGGAGCCGGGCCCCGAGCCCGTCGACACGGCTGCGGGCGGCTGCCAGCGCCGCCTCGACCTCGTGGACGATTTGACCGTCGCGGTAGGCTGGCATGAAGTCCGCTTCGAGTTCCGAAGGGCAGACGCCGCCGTAGCCGGAGCCGGTGCGGCCGACTTCGAAGCCCTTCGCGGGCGTGCAGTAGTAGACGAGCCCCTGCCGTCGCCCCGCCGCATAGGCCGTCGCATCCGGCGCGATGCCGTGTTTGGCGCAGGCCTCTGCATGCTCATCCAGTCGGCTCATGGTGTAGCCGGATTGGCCGTCGACATAGCCTTGGCCGGACCAGTCGCCGGCCATGCACTGCTCCTCGCTCATGGTCGCGCAGCTGCCCAGAGCCAGGGCGGCGCCACCAGCGGCGGCGGCGATGATCAGATATTTCATTGGATGCCTCCCCAGATACCCGCGTTCACCATGACGGAATTCCGCAGAACAGCCAAGCTGGCGACTTGCCGGGGCGCGGGCGGGGCGTGCTAGATCGGGGACCGCCCGGCCGGCGGCGGAGCGCTTGGTGTCCGACGAACCCCTGATCGACGATGAGGACGGCACAGCTCTGGAGGCGCATCTTGAGAGCGGCGGGGTGCGGCTCGACAAGGCGCTTGCCGAGATCTTCCCCACCCTGTCGCGCGCCCGGCTGCAGGCGCTGCTCGCCGAAGGCGCGGTGACCCGCGATGGCGAGCCCGTTTCCGGCGGCTCGGCCAAGGCCCGCGAGGGACTGTATACAATCACACTGCCGCCGGTGGTCTCCGCGACGCCGGCGCCCGAGGCCATTCCGCTGACGGTGCTGTTCGAGGACGCCGATCTGATTGTGGTCGACAAGCCCGCCGGCATGGCGGCCCACCCAGCGCCGGGGTCGGAGACCGGCACGCTGGTCAACGCGCTGCTGGCCCACTGCGGCGCCTCGCTGTCCGGGATCGGCGGTGTCGCGCGGCCGGGCATCGTGCACCGGCTGGACAAGGACACCTCGGGCGTCATGGTGGCGGCCAAGTCGGACCGGGCGCATGCGGGCCTCTCGGCCCTGTTCGCGACCCACGACATCGAGCGAACCTATATCGCCCTGACCCGCGGCGCGCCGAGCCCTGCGAAGGGCCGTATCGAGACGCTGATCGGGCGCTCGTCCTCGGATCGCAAGAAGATGGCGGTGCTGAACAGTGGCGGCCGCAATGCCATCACTGACTATGTGGTCGAACGGCGCTTTGGCGAGCCCGCCAAGGCTGGCGGCGCCTCGATGGCCGCCCGGGTCTCCTGCACCCTTCAGACCGGTCGGACACATCAGATCCGTGTCCACCTCGCCTCGAAGGGCGCGCCGATCCTCGGTGATGCGGTTTATGGCTCGGGCAGCCCGGCCGCTGGAGTCAAGGCCGCCATTGCGGATGCTGGCTTGAAGCGTCAGGCGCTGCACGCAGCTGTTTTGGGGTTCGTCCACCCGGTGACCGGCGACCAGCTACGCTTTGAAACAGCCCCTCCCCGCGACATGACGGAATTGGAGCGGTTGCTTGCAGACCTGTGATCGGCCCAACGGGAAGGGAAAGCCCGCGATGAGTGACCCCGAGATTCGCGACAACGCAGACGCTCACCGATACGAGCTGGACGTCGAGGGACGGACGGCCGTGGTGATCTACAACCTGTCCGGCGAGAACCTGATGATCACGGAGACGCTGGTGCCGGAGGCGCTGGAGGGTCGGGGGATCGCCAGCCGACTTGCGAAGCATGTGATCGCAGACGCACGGGAGCGCGGCCTGGTCATCCTGCCTGTCTGCCCGTTCTTCTCCGGTTACTTCCAGAAGCACCCGGAACACGCCGACGTCGTGCATCCGACGTATCGCCAGATCCTCGGACTATGATGGTTCGTCTCCTGGCCGGGTTGTTTCTCGCGCTGGGTCTCGCGGCATGCAGCTCGATGCCCACTGCCGAAGGAGCGCCCGTGCGGGTTCTGTATCTGTCGCAGTCGGTGGGGTTTGTGCACGACACCGCCCGCCGGCCGACCGATGGTTTGGCGCCATCAGAGATCGCCATGCAGGAAATGGCCCGCGACAGCGGCGCCTTCGCCGTCGAGCTGACGCAGGATGCCCGCGAGCTGACAGCCGCTCGCCTGAACGATATCGACGTTCTGGTTTTCGGCACCACCGGCTCCCTGCCGATCGACCGCCAGACCTGGAGCGCCATCGTCGACTGGATCGAGAGCGGCCGGGGCGGTTTCGTGGGCATCCACAGCGCAGCCGATACGGCGCTGGATTTCGAGGGCGGGCAGGAAGCGTACACCGCGTTCATAGGCGGACGCTTCGACGGCCACCCGTGGACGCAGGGCACGCCCATTCGCCTGACGAACCTCGAGCGTTCCCATCCGCTCGCCTCGATGTGGCCCGACGGGACCGACTTCGCCGAGGAGATTTACCAATACACGGCCTTCGAGCCCGATCGGGTTCGTGTGCTTCAGACGCTGGACATGTCGGCAGGGCCCATTCGCCGGCCCTATCCCGTGCCGATAACCTGGGTGCGAGAAATGGGAGGGGGCCGGCTATTCTACACCAACCTCGGCCACACGCCGTCGACCTGGGCCGATCCGCGCTTCCGGCGGCAGATCGTCGACGCAATCCGCTGGTCAGCCCACAGACTGGACGCGCCGGCGGCAGCCAATCCCGCCGCGCAGGACTGGGCGGCGCTGACGGCGTTCGCGATTGTGGAAGGGGTTCCCGCAAGGGCTGGTTCGGCCGGCGACATCCGCGACCTGCAGGCCTTGCACCCGGAGAAGCACAACGGCGACACGACCGCCTGGGACTTGGCGCGGCTGCGAATCCGGGCGGCCTCGGCCAAGTAAGTCTTGATTAAGGACGCACTCTGCGCTATACCACCACTCATTCGGTGCAGTGGCGCCGGGGCAACGGTCACGCTTCTGTGTGACGATCCGCCTCTGACAAAAGCGGAAACCCGACCCTATCTCATCGGTTGAGGGGCGAGGCGATGGCGCACATCCGGTGGCCGTCTCCGCAGAGCCCGCTCGTTCTCACGGTCGGAGGGACCAAATGGCTGTAGCTAGATCGCTCGCGGTGATGTCGCCTGAACAGGGACTGTCGCGATACCTGACTGAAATCCGCAAATTCCCGATGCTGGCGAAGGACGAAGAGTTCATGCTCGCCAAGCGCTGGACCGAGCACCAGGACCCCGAGGCCGCGCATCGCCTCGTGACGTCTCACCTGCGCCTCGTGGCCAAGATCGCCATGGGTTATCGCGGCTACGGCCTGCCGATCGGCGAGGTGATCTCGGAGGGCAACGTCGGCCTGATGCAGGCCGTCAAGAAATTCGACCCGGACAAGGGTTTCCGTCTGGCGACCTACGCCATGTGGTGGATCCGCGCCTCGATCCAGGAATACATCCTGCGCAGCTGGTCGCTCGTGAAGATGGGCACGACCGCGGCCCAGAAGAAGCTGTTCTTCAACCTGCGCAAGGCCAAGAGCCAGATCTCGGCCTTCGAAGAGGGCGACCTGCATCCGGAGCACCTCTCGGCCATCGCCACCAAGCTGGGCGTGTCCGAGGAAGAGGTCACCAACATGAACCGCCGCCTCGGCGGCGACGCCTCGCTGAACGCGCCGCTGCGCGCGGATGGCGAAAGCGAATGGCAGGACTGGCTGGCCGACGACACCGCGGTGTCGCAGGAAACCCAGCTCGCCGAGGACGAGGAAAAGTCGATCCGCAGGGGCCTGCTCGAGGAAGCGATGCAGGAGCTGACCGACCGTGAGAAGCACATCCTGACAGAGCGCCGCCTGAAGGATGACCCGGTCACCCTGGAAGAGCTCGCGGGTCAGTACGGCGTCTCGCGCGAGCGCGTGCGCCAGATCGAGGTGCGGGCGTTTGAGAAGCTGCAGAAGGCGATGCGCGCCGCGGCCGAAGAGCGGAACCTGGTAGACGCCTGATGTTCGGCGAGGCGCTGAGGCCCGGCTGGGCCGGCCTCAGCCTGCCTTCTTCATCGGCTCCGGCGGCGCCATGGCCAGCAGCGATCCGATAGGCGCAGCAAGGGTGGCCTTGCTAGGCGGGCCCGATGCCAGCGTGACCTCCAGCGCGCCCACGGCGACTGCAAGACGCGAGTCCGACGCCTTCATCGCCAACGACTTCAGCGTCGCCGCCTGTTCCCGAATGGCCCTGACGGCCTGCATCGGATCGCTGTCGAACTGATCCAGAGCGGCCGCGAGAATCCGCATCGCCTGATCCTTGGCCGCCGCCATCGCCGCCGCGCCGGTCGCCGGCCGATCGGCCTTGCGCTTCCGGTCGCCCGAGAACTCACCCGAGTTGAAGCGGCGACGGTCCGGGCCGACATAGCCCACGGCCTCGACCCAGTCGCGAGGCTTCAGCGCGACGTTCTCCACCCGTTTGAGCAGGTCGGCGCTCGTGAAGGGCTTGCGGAGGAATTCGTGCACGCCGCTGTCGCGGGCGCCGATGATGGTGCTGGCGGTCGCGTCGGCGGTGACCATGATGATCGGCGCCCGACGGCAGGGAAGGCTTGATCGGCGCAAGGCGCGAGCCAGCGCCTCGCCTTCGAGGTTATCGCCGTTGCGTTCGGTGAAGATGATCCCCGGTTCGAGGTCTGCCGCGGCCTGTAGCGCCCGCTGCTGGCTCTGCTCGACGACGATCTCACCCGCCCCCATCCCCTTGATGATCTCGGTCAGCAGGCGTGCGGCATGAGGGTTCGGGTCGACGACCAGAACACGCCTCAGGATCGGCGCCACCTTCGCCAGAACGCGAGGATCGACAGCAAACAAGACGCAGGCCCTCCAGACAGACCGTCATCCTTAATGGGGTTGGGTTAAGACCCGTTGAACGCTGACGTTTCGGCTAGGGCGCTCAGCCCTGAAAGGGATCGTGCATCAGGATGGTGTCGTCCCGCTCGGGGCTGGTCGACAGCAGGGCCACCGGGGCGCCGATCAGTTCCTCGATCCGCCGGACGTATTTGATCGCATTGGCGTTCAGATCGCGGAAGCTGCGGGCGGACGCGGTGCTCTCGCTCCAACCCTCCAGTTCCTCGAACACGGGCTGGGCAGCCGCCTGATCCTTGAGGCTCGAGGGCAGGTAGTCGAGCACCTCGCCGCCGATCCGATAGCCGGTGCAGATTTTCAGCGTCTTCAGTCCGTCGAGGACATCCAGCTTGGTCAAGGCGATGCCGTCGATCCCGTTGATCGCCACCGATTGCCGGACCAGCACCGCATCGAACCAGCCGCAGCGGCGGGCCCTGCCGGTGTTGACGCCAACCTCGCGGCCGACGGTCGCCAGATGCTGGCCAACCTCGTCGTTCAGTTCGCAGGCGAACGGCCCCTCGCCGACGCGCGTGGTGTAGGCCTTCACGATGCCGAGCACATAGCCGACGCCGCGGGGGCCGATGCCCGCGCCGGCCGCGGCCTGACCGGCGACGGTGTTCGAGCTCGTTACATAGGGATAGGTGCCGTGGTCCACGTCCAGGAAGGCACCCTGCGCGCCTTCGAACAGGACACGCTTGCCGGCGCGCCGCGCCTGATCCAGCACCCGCCACGCCGGCTGGACGTAGGGCAGGATCTTCGGGGCGATATCGAGCAACTGCTGTAGCAGCCCCTCCGGATCGATCGGCTCAAGGCCCAGCCCAGCGCGGAGCGGGTCATGGTGGGCCCGTAGCCGGTCGATCTTGACCTTCAGGTCCTCGGCGCTGGCGAGATCGCAGACCCGGATCGCCCGGCGGCCGACCTTGTCTTCATAGGCGGGACCGATGCCGCGTCCTGTGGTGCCGATGCGGGCGCCGGGCGCGCTGGCCGCCGCCTCGCGCGCGACGTCGAGAGCGGGATGGATGGGCAGGATCAGGCAGGCGTTGTCGGCGACGATCAGCACGTCCGGGCTGATGGCGACGCCCTGCGCGACAATCTTCTCGATTTCGCCGACCAGATGCCAGGGATCGACGACCACGCCATTGCCGATGATCGAAGGCTTGCCCTGCACCACCCCGCTGGGCAGCAGCGCCAGCTTGTAGACCTTGCCGTCGACGACCAGCGTGTGCCCGGCGTTGTGCCCGCCCTGGAAGCGTACGACCACGTCGGCGCGGTTCGACAGCCAGTCGACGATCTTGCCCTTGCCCTCGTCACCCCACTGGGCGCCGACCACCGCGACGTTCGCCAAGACGTTTCTCCGCTACCGACTTTGGGATGCGGGCGCAGCCTATAGCGGGGGAATCGTCCGGTGTCGTCCTGACCGGCGCATTAATCGGCCAAGGCTGTTTCGAACGCCCAGTCGAGCCACGGCGTGAGAGCCTCGATGTCGGCCGCGTCGACTGTGCACCCGCACCAGATGCGCAGGCCGGGCGGGGCGTTCCGATGGCTCTCGACGTCGAAGGCCGCCCCTTCCGCCTCCACCAGACCCTTCATCCGCAGCACCAGATCCCGGCGGGCGGTCTCATCCATGGCGCTGACTCGCGGATCGACGAACTTCAGGCATACCGAGGTCGTCGACCGGATGTCGGGGTTCTCGGCAAGATAGTCGATCCAGTCCGTCCGCTGGACCCAGGCGTCGAGAACGGCGGCGTTGGCGTCGGTGCGGGCGATGAGCGCCGGCAGTCCTCCGATCGCCAAGCCCCACTCCACACCGTCGATCCAGTCCTCGATGGTCCAGACCGAGAAGGTGTTGATCATCGATCCGGAGGCCAGCGCTTGGTCGAACCCCTCGCCATTGCGCAGACGGAGAACTTTCGGGATAGGGCGAGGCGGCGTGTATCGGTCCAGCCGTTCGATTGCACGAGGCGACAGGGCGGCGACGCCCAGCCCCGCTTCCCCGCCCAAGGCCTTCTGGAAACTGAACGTCACCACGTCCAGCCGATCCCAGGGCAGCGGCATGGCGAACGCCGCCGAGGTGGCGTCGCAAATCACCAGCCCCTCGCGATCAGCGGCGATCCAGTCGCCGTCCGGCGCCTTCACACCCGACGTGGTGCCGTTCCATGGCAGAACGAGATCCTTGGCGGGGTCGATCCCGGCCACATCCGGGAACTGGCCCCAGGGCGCGGTGAGCACATCCGGCTGAAGGTCGAGGTGATCGCGGAGATCGGTCGCCCAGACCTGCCCGAAATTCTCGAACGCCAGTACCTGAACGGGGCGCTCGCCCAGCATCGACCACATCACCGCTTCGACGGCGCCTGTATCCGATCCCGGCACATAGACAAGCTTCCAGTCGGCGGGGATCTGCAGGAGATCACGGGTCCGCCGAAGGGCGTGCGAAAACCGCTCCACGACTTCCGGCGCGCGGATTCCGCGGCCGAGCAGCTCGTGCGGAAGGCTCTGACTGGACCAGCCAGGCCGCTTCGCTGTCGGGCCGGAGGAGAACCACGGCCGCGCGGGTTTGGCGTTCGGCTTGCCGGGCATCAGTCGCGCCAGGGGCGGTAAGCCCCCCTGTCACGCATGGCCTCGGCCAGCTTCGTCAGGCCTTCGTCCTCGCTGTCCGGGAGCATGACCATCAGCTTGGCCAGCAGATCGCCGCGCTTGCCGGCGACGAACGCGCCCCTGCCCTTCAGTCGCAGCACCTTGCCGGAGTTCGATCCGGGCGGGATGGTCATGTTGACCGTACCTTCCGGCGTCCGCACCGGAACCTTGCCGCCGAGAACGGCATCCGGCAGGGGCACTGGCAGGTCCATCGTGAGGTCCGCGCCGTCGCGCTGGAAGACAGGATGCGGTGCGATCTTGAGCGTGATCAGGGCGTCACCGGCTTCGCTGCGCCCCGACGCACCGGGCGCACCCTGCCCTCGCAGCCGGATGGTCTGGCCGTCGGCTGCGCCCTTGGGAATGGTCACGTCGAGCGTGCGGCCGTCCGAAAACTGGATACGCCGGGTTGCGCCCGAGATGGAGTCCTCAAGGCTGATCTCCAGCGTCGCCTTGACGTCCTGACCCCGTGAGGGAAATCCGCCCCGAGCGCCACCGCCCGCGCGCGCTCCGCCACCGAACATTCCGCCAAAAATATCGTCCAGGTCGATGTTCTCGAATCCGCCGCGCTGGGCGCCGCCCTGGCCGAACGGGTTGGCGCCTGAACCGCCTCTTGTCCTGCCGCTGAAGCCGGCGAATTGCTCCCGCCCGTCGGCATCGATCTCGCCACGGTCGAACCGGGCGCGCTTCTCCGCGTCGCCAAGCAGGTCGAATGCCGCGGTCACACGCTTGAAGCGTTCGTCCGCCTCGCGGTTGCCGGGGTTCTTGTCGGGATGGAGCTCCTTGGCGAGCTTGCGGAACGCCTTCTTGATCTCGTCCGCGCTCGCGCCCCTTGAAACGCCCAGTTCCTTGTAGGGATCGCCCGCCACGTTCGAGTTCGCTCCTGCTGCGTCAAACCAGACCTGTCAGTTAGGGCATTCGCATCAGACCGCAAAGGCGCTCAGGCGAAAAGCGTCCCCGTCGACGATCAGACCAGCCGGACGCGCGCCTCCGTGCCCCAGCCGTAGCCTTCGCCCCACTGCGCCACCGCTGCCTCGGCGCCGGCCAGATCGCCCTCGAAGTCTGCGGCCACATCCACCGCGGAATAGACCGCGGCCTGAGCGTCGACTTCGAAGACGCGAACCGGGTCTCCGGCGTCGAGAATTCTGACCTGAAAGCGCAAGGAGTCGGACATCGCCGGCTCCCCGTCCCACCGATCCCCGTCAATCCGGTTGCGGGCGACCCATCCGAGATCGAATCCGCCGTCGACTCGAAGTGCGCTTCGCAAATGAGCGGGACTCCACGGTCGGTCATTCCGGCCTCCCGGCGTGAAAGCCGTATCGCTGACACCCGCTCCACCGGCGGGCGCGCCGACCGGACCGGCTCGCCAGACCATTGACAGCCCGCGTTCCGACGACGGCGAAGCCACACGCACCGTGCTCTGATCCAGGAAGACAACGATGGTGCCAGTTTCGGCGCCCTCCATGGCTTCCACATCGGTGCCCTGTTGACCGCGCAGCAGGCCCGACAGTCGCCAGATACCGTCCCCGATCAATTGCGCAGCACGGAACTGGATGATCTCCCAGCCCGACGCCGTCTCGACGGCAAGGGCGTTGCCGCCGGCCAGCACCGAATGGACAGACAGGCTTTCCGGCGCCCGGCCTTCGACACGAACGTCCAGCACGTTGGCTTCGTCCCAACGATTGCAGACGCCGAAGCCCAATGCCGAAGCCAGGATACCGACCGTGGCCGGCTCGCCGACGTCCCCTCGCGTCGTCAGGCTCGACGAGTCCGCTCCAGCGAACACCCGCATCGGTCGCCATGGGTCGCCGGAGACAACGGCGATCGGTCGGCGGTCCTCCTCCACGCCCGCCAGCGGCGGCGGATCTATCATGCGGAAGAACGGCTCTCCGATCAGCCCCGATGGCTCTCCCGGCGACGGGATGCCGTCGTCTTCGCCCATGCTGACGCCAGACGTGGGTTCGAGAAGGGCCGAAGGCGTCTCGTCCCTGTCGCGCCGGCCAACGCGCCAATTTCGCTCGTCCGCCTCGACCGTCACCACATCGCCCGGCTCAACTGTCAGAGACTCCAGCGGCCCAAGCGCCAGCGTCAGGCGATCCGAGCCCTGCTCCAGCCGTCTCGCCGCGGCGGTCAGAGCCAGAGCGCGCGAACATACGGCGGGAAGGTCGATGTCCAGCCCGCCACCTTCGCTCGCAGTCCTGAGCACGACCGAACCGGTCTGGTAGTCCCGGGAGCCGTCGATGAACCTGACTCTCGCTGCGGACGGCGCGGCTTCGAGCGTCCGATCCGCCCGCACGCTTCCACCGTTGGCGGGAAGCGCCAAGGCTTCCGCGGAGAGCTCCAGCGTCGCGGGCTCGTCCCCAACGATTGCCACCCGGCCGTCCCGCTCCGCCGCGACCATGCCGAGAGCGGCCAGGAGGGGCTCGAGTGCGTCGCGCGTCCGCATCGGCCGGTCGATGACGTAGCCCTGCACCTCTCCGGAGGACGCACCCACCTCGACCTCACCCGCGGAAAGCCCGCCACGCCTCAGGATTTCGGAGATCAGATCGCGCGTGTCGCCCCCGAGCCGGCCGTTCAGCCAGTGACCGGTGCGCCAAGCCGGGGCGTCGGCCCAGACATCCGATCGCCCCGGAAAGTGCGGCCAGGGACGCGCGTCCCAGCACCAGAGGTCGGCGGCCTCAAGCATCGGTCCGCCATAGACCGACGACACTGGGTTGTTGTCCGGATCGGCAAAATGACCCAGCACGGCCTCGATCGCGCGGCGCTGCATCTGATCATCCCGGCCGCCGGTGGAGAATGGAGGCAGCCCGCCCTCCGAACTCTTGGCGTCCTGAAACAGGTGCGGCGCGTTGCCGCCCCGATCCACGGCGGGACAGCGAACTCCGTCAGACGGACCGGCTTCATACCCGGAACCCATGCAGTCGGCTCAACCGCGCGAACGCCATCGGCCCGGTCGTGGTGTGCGTTGGACCACCAGCCCTTCAGATCCTTCGACCGAAAGACCCAATTCTCTTCGTGAGCGGTATCGACGACGGGCGTGCGCTGTTGCGCAGCCCTGTCGGCCGGCGAGGCATAGAACCAGTCGAAGCCCTCACCGCCCGCGACCTGCGCGGCCAGAGCCGCCGGATCGTCCGGACCGGAGAAGACCTCCCCGTCCACGCCGCCGTCGCCGTCTCGCCAGTCTGCCAAGGGCGGATACCAGTCGACACCCACGTAATCGACCTCGGGATCAGCCCACAGCGGATCGAGATGGAAGATCACGTCCGCTTCTTCGCGCCATCCGGAATACTCCGACCAGTCCGCCGCATACGACAGCTTGACGTCAGCTCCGACGACGGCGCGGCATTCGTTTGCCAGTGCACGGAAGGCCTCCACGGCTGGAAAACCGCCGTCGGCATCACGCGTCCAGGTCAGCCCCCGCATCTCCGAGCCGAACAACAGCCCTTCCGCGCCCGTTTCCGCAGCCAGTTGCGCGTAGTGCAGGGCGAGGCGGCGCAGTCCCCAGCCGGCCTCGTCGCCGAAGAGAGCCGCGACCTCGGCCGTCGCCCCGACTCCGTCCTCGCCCCGAATGCGCCCGCGCCAGGGATAGGCAGGCTGCTCGGCCGCGCCGTCGGGATCGGGAAGGCCATTGCCGGCCGGCACATCCATGAAGACGAAGGGATAAAGGGTCACTTCCAGCCCGCGTGCCTTCAGTTCCGCGACGGCCTGTCGCACGGCGTCGTCTGACGGCGTTCCGCCATAGGCCGGTGCGCCGCCGCTCTGCGAAATCAGGTGGGCCTCGCCCCGCATCAGACCCGCCACAGACCAAACCATCGGCTCGGTCGGTTTATCGAGACGCTCCACGCCCGGCCTGACCACGCAGTGATCCGCCCTCAGATCGTTGCCGAACCAGCCGATCACGAGGCTGACCCGTTTCAGATTGGGGGCCTGCGCCTGAAGCTGATCAAGGGACACCGCGAGATCTGTCCCCCCACTTCCGGCATGGACGTTCTCGGGCGCCGTCCTCGTCAGACCTTCACGCCTCACGACCGCCTCGGTCGCCAGAACGAACTCGCCCGCACCGGGTATCAGACAGACGCCCTCGAGCCGGTCCTCAAGTCGCGGCTCCGACCCGCGGGCCCGTCGGAACACCTCGAATGCAAGCTGCGGCGGCCGATTGCCGTAAGGGCCCAACGGCAGGTCCTCGAACACAACGTATGCCGTACCGCGATACGCGGGCGCGCCGGTCTCGATGGCCTCTATCAGAGAATCCGGGGTCTGGTTGTCAGCCCCACGATGCAGCCGCATCGTTACACCTGTCAGGTCCATCGGCTGACCGTCCGCCCAGACGCGGCCGATGCCATCCACCGCGCCCTCGCACAGGGCCACAGCGAAGCTCAGTGAGTAGTCGTACTCCACCGTGCGCGGCCCGCCCTTGCCGGCCGACGATGTCTTGCGGCCTTCAAGGAACCGGGCCGCCCAGATGATCTGTCCGACCACCCGCGCGCGGCCGAAGACGCAGGCCATCGGCGCGCCTTCAGCCGTTCCCTGCAGGGCAAGAGCGCTGAGCCGCGGGCCCTTCTGGCGCGCCGGCTCCAGTCCGGCGACCAGCGCCTGATCCAGCATTCCACCGAGCGCAGCGCCGAGGGCGCCTCCGAACCCGCCTCCGATCGAGGCCCCGATCCCGCCCAGAACCACCTGCGCCATCAGCCGATCTCCCTGTCGGTTCCTTGGGAAGGCCAGGCGAACGCGGCCACCAGCCGGCTCCGCCACCAGACGCCCATCCAGCTCTCGACCACCGCCCGACCCCAGTAGGCGTGGATCATGCGCGGCTCGGCCCCGCCGGCCAGGGCGCCCTCGCTCAGGATCGCGCAGTGCTTCGCCGGACAGCCCGGAGCCATTCGAAACAGCAGCACGTCACCGGCCCTGGCGGATGCGAGAGGTATTTCCGTCAGCCAGCGCCGCGCCACGCGCAGCAGGGTTTCCTCGCCGCCGACCTCCGCCCAGTCCGGGCGGTAAGCCGGCACGACTTCCGGCTCTGCTCCGAGCAGCTCCCGCCACACCCCTCGCACCAGCCCGAGACAGTCCGCGCCCTCTCCTCTCAGGCTGGCTTGATGACGATAGGGCGTGCCCAGCCAACCTCGAGCCGCAATCGCGGCCGCCGCGCTCATCGCCGGCTCCGACCATCGTTGCGACCGCCCTGCACCGGCGCAGCCGTCAGGAAGTCGTCGCCGGGAATGTCCGGAAAGCCCTGGAAGTTGACGCCGTTGCTGAATGTACCGACGCAGGTGGCCCAGCGTTTGTCGCAAACCGCGCCGGGGAAGCCGTCGAGTTCCACCCGACATCGTGCGTCGCCCAGTTGCGCGTCGCAGTCGCGGCCATAGGTGCGCCCTGTCACCCGCTCCAGCGCCGCCATCGGGCCCTCGAGGTCGGCAGTGAACCCCTCGCCCTCCCGACGGATCCGGGCGAGCCGCGCCACCCAAAGCCGCACCTTCAGGTCCGGCCGGCGCCAATCGACCCGCCACAACGCGACCTGCGCGCCGTCATACAGGCCGGCTGAGATATCCGCTTCGCAGATGGCGATGTCGTCGAGAACGCCCGCCGCTGCCGCCGATCCGCCCGTCAGGCCGATCGCGCTTTCAGCTGCGCCCGTTGTCCACCCGCTGGCGGCCCTGCAGGTAATGCCTCCGAGCTCCAGGTCCCGATCATGGTCGGTGAAGCCCAGCTGGAGGCCATCGGCTCTTTTCAGCAGCCAGGCATGGCACAGGGTCGACGCCCCGCTCTCGATGCGGGCGGCCAGCTCGGCGGGTATCTGGCGCATGCTCAGACCCTCACTTCGATGAGGGGCACGGCGGCCATCCGTCCCGCAGCGAAGCTTTCCAGCGTCACATCGATCCGATCCGCGTCGAACCGGACCGGGACGTCGAACTCGTAGCCCGCCGTAACGACGGCGCCGTTGGCCGGGGGTGTCGCGAGCGTGACGGTTCCTGTCGTGAGGTCGACGGCGAAAACCGCCGCGTCGAGTTCAACTCCATCCACCGCGATCGCGACCGTGCCCTCGACCGGTTTGTGTATCCGGCGTTCGCACGCCGCTTGGTCATCGTCGTACCGCTTCGTCAGATCGAATACGGTGCGCGCGCCGTCGCCGGCGCCGATGCCTTGGTCGACAGACGATATCGTCCCGCTCGGCGGACACGATTTGAAGTCGGCGAAATCCCGGAAGCGAAAGCCATACAGCCGTCCAAGCCGGGCTTCGAAGAAGGCGGTCAGGGTCGCCATGTCGTCCAGCGACTTCAGGTTCGCCCCGATCAGATAGCGCCGACGGCCATGAGCCCAGGGCGTGGACCGTCGCTCGAAGCCTGAGCCGAGCGTCACGATTTCCGTTCGGCGTTCGACGCCGCCGGTTGATCCAAACGCCAGACGCGCGGGCAGCCTCACCTCGTGAAAGGCCATCTCGATGTCTCCTTGGATTGTTCCGCAGCGCGGAAGCCTAGAGGCGGCGCGCGCCCAGAGAGACCGCCCGTGCGAGCGCCTGGGCGATCTGCGCTTCGGACCTCAGCAGGGCTTCTGGCCCGCCCTCGACCTGCACGTTGACTGTTATGTTGGACCCGCTGGCGGGCTCGATCGCGCCTGCACCGGCCGGGCGAAACAGCTCCGGTCCCCGCTCCCCGACCAGATACGCGCCTCCTGCGGCGACAGGCCCGCCGTCGGCCCTGGACCCCGAGAAGATCGATCCGACCGCTTGAGCGATCGCGCCGGACAGCCCGCCGCCACGCCCGCCGGCTGCCGCGTTCACCGCCGCCAGCACTGCGCGCACCAATTCGGTGAGTGACAGTTCGCCATCCGCGGCCGCTCGCGCCAGGGATCGGGCCAGACCGCTGCCCGCGCGGTCGAACGCGTTCTCGATCGAGGCCGCCGCCCTCTCGGCCGGTTCCTTCAGCCCGTCCAGCGCCGCCGCCGCCTCGGCCGTTCGGCGCGCCATGGACGCAATGCCTTCGTCTCCGGGCTCGTCAGTCATCGGGCCACGCCTCCGCCATTTGCTCGAATTGGTCCCGCGACATCGGCAAGGCCGAAGGCGGGTTTTCCGTCAGCATCCGCCATTCGGTCAGCGACAGGCGCCAGAAGTCCCCCGGCGCGACCCCCAGCCTGGCGGCGATCCGCAGCATCTCGCCCCAAGGCGTTTTCATGCCGCCGCCGCGAAGGCCCTGGCCACCGCCTCCGCCGCCTCGCGCGCATCGACCGGCGCCTGGGCCAGACCCGACGCGAGGACCTCTTCACCGCCGCCTCTCAGCAGCGCGGCCAGAACCACGGTCAGATCCACCGCGGACAAGGACCGCATTCGTTCCGCCAAAGAAGCGAGACCGTCGCAGCCCAGCGCTGTCTCTATTTCCGCCAGCGCGCCGAGCGTCAGGCACAGGCGCCGCTCGGCTCCGGCGAGGCTCATGAGGACTTCGCCTCGCATCCCGTTGGTCGCCATCAGGCGGCGCCGAAGGTGACTTCGCCCGCGCTCGCCAGACTGATGGCGAACGTCGCCTCCCCCTCATGCTCGCCGGCGTATTCCAGCGCGGCGATCAGAAACGGCCCTTCGAGCGTGCCGAAATCCGGAACGATCAGCCGCCACATCCGGGCGGTCTGGTCGAAGAAGGCCTCCCGGATCAGCGCATCCGACGCCGCATCCCGAAAAATACCCTGCCCGGCCACGGCCGCCGACTTCACGCCGGCGCCGTTCAGCAGTTCGCGCCACCGGCCTGCGCTGTCTCCGTCCGTGGCGTCGACGGTCCGCGCGTTCAGCGACAGCGTCCGCGCCCTCAGGCCCGCCACGGTCGTGAATACGCCGGGAGCCCCCTCGATCTTCAGCAGGATATCCTTGCCGCGCTGCGCCGTCATCGTCAGTCCTCCTCGGTGACGGCGCGCACACGCAGCACCGCGAATGTTCTCAATCCATCGGCTGCGGAATAGACGTCCGCGAAGGTCAGCCTCAGGCTCACCGTCCGCACGCCGTCCGCCGCCAGAGACGCGTCTGTCAGTCTCGATCGCAGCACCGCCAGCACCGCCTTCGCTTCCTCGCTGCCGCGAAATCGGGAGACGGCGGTCAGGGTCAGCGCATGCTCCACCCCGCCGCCGTCGGCCCCGACCGGACGGCTTTCCGACCGGCCGATCAGCAGGTGGGGGAACTCCGGTCTGGCCGGCGCTGCATCCCAGATGCGCGGGGGCTCTCCAAGCACGGCGCACACACCGGCATCGCCGGCCAGATGCGCGATCAGGGCCTTTTGCAGGGCCAGTTCGTGGCTCATGTCGTTCGCTCCAGGGTCAGAATGGCGATGCCGCCCACGGTTTCGGCCGACCGGATGCGCCAGTCGGCTCCGCCGAACCTGAGCACTCGATCCTCGGTCAGGCGCGGGTCTGCGCGCGCTTCCGCCGCCATCGTCTCGCTGGTTCGGGCGCCCCCCGGCTCGCTTTTTTCGCGCCGGTGCCGGGGCCCGGGCTTCAGCCAGACGGATCCGAGGGCGTTCCAGCTGACTGCCCGTCCGCCGTAGGGCGTTTCGCTCTCCACGCCCTCGAACAGCCCGGCGAGGAGTCTCACAGCCGCACCATGCGATAAGGTGCAATCCAGGCCTCGACAGGCTGGATCGACATTTCCCGGTCGTCACGCTCGTAGGCGCGCAGGGCGAGCAACAGGATTCCCAGCCGCAACGGAGCGGGCGAGATGGAAGTGAGCGACAGGCCCACATCGCCCTCGACCCGAGCTCGGGCCGCATCGATCAGGGCTTGTATCAGTGCGTCCTCCGCGTCGTGCTCGACGCGCAGAAACAGCTTCGCTTCCGCCAGCGAGACGGGTGCGGTCATCGGAACCTCGCAATTCTGGTGGCGGTGGGGGAGACGAGCGTTCCAGCCCGCCTGTCTCCTGTTCGGCCAAAGCCGATCTGGTCGGGGCGCGAGACAGGCGGCGGCGTACTCGCCGCCTGTCCCCCTCTCTCAGCCGGGATCAGCTCACGGCGAACTTCATCACCTTGATGGCGTCGAAATTCTGCACCCCGCCGCCGACGCGCTTGGTGGTGTAGAACAGCACATAGGGCTTGGCGGAATACGGATCCCGCAGCACCCGCACGCCCGCGCGATCAACGATCAGATAGCCCCGCTGGAAGTCGCCGAAGGCGATCGCCGCCGTATTGGCCGCCACGTCCGGCATGGTCTCGATCTCGGTCACCGCATAGCCGAGCAGGCTGGCGGTTTCCCCCGGCCGCTGCGCCGGCTGCCAGATGTAGGCGCCGTCGCTGTCCTTGAATTTGCGCACCGCCGAAACGGTCCTGCGGTTCATGACGAAGCGGCCATTCGGCGGTATCGCGCCTTGGGAGCGTAGACGAGGTCGATCAGCCGGTCTGTCGGACTGGTTCCCGAGAACGCCCCGGCCGCGCCTGACGCGACGTAGCCGATCTTCCCCCAGTCGTGGCTCGCCTCGGCGACGATCTCGTAGCTCAGGAAGCCCTTGGGCTTGTTGACGCCGTCGCCGTTCACGAACGCGCTGGTTTCCTGCGCGGCGAAGGCGTCCTCGACTTCCGAGGCCAGCCACTCGTCCAGGTCGATCAGGGCGTCGTCCAGCAGGCTCTGCGTGGCCGCCGGGCTGGCGTAGAGATCGGCCGACGGGAACTCCAGCAAGGCCAGGGTCGCCGGATCCGTTTCCGGCCGCGCCGCCGTCTCGGCGACCCAGCCGGCCGCCAGGCCCGCGGTTGAGACCGGCTTTCTGAACACGCCGGCTCCCACGGTACGGACGCTGGCGATCTCGCGCATGGGCGAGCCGGCCATCAGCCGGCGCTCGATGGCGCGTTCGGTCTGCTCCGGCACCACATAGCCGGCCGAGTTCGAGGCAGTCGAAAGTCCCGCCTTGAGCTCGAGGCCGAATGACTGGCCCGTCTTGAGGTAGCCGTCGAAAGCGGACTTCGTCTCCTCGCCATGCGACCGCGAGAGCGAGCGCAAGCCGACTGAAAGACCGGCAGCCTCGCCTCCGATGCTGGGCCGCCGCCCTTCGCTCACCACGCGGTCCAGCCGCGCCTGGGCGCTGCTGACAGCCTGATCGATACGGGCGACCTTCTCCTCCAGCAGCGTATCGGCCGAGGCCTTGCGCTCGATTTCGTCCAGCCGGGCGTCGTTCGCCCCTTTGAACGCCTCGAACGCCGCCATCATTTCATGCATGGCGGCGCGCGCCTCGGGGGTGCCCGAGGCCGTCTTGGTCTCTTTCATGGTGTCTCCGGTTTTCAGAAACCGCGGGATGCGGTTGGGATCGAGGCGCGGACGCCCCTTGGAAATGCCGCTTGGTCAGGAGCCCGGCCGCTCAGTCGCTCCGCGGTCTGCGGTGGCGGCGAAATCGGTGCTGGACTCGGCCGAACCATCGGCGCTCCTGTCTGTTCACAGGGGCTTTGCTGAAAGGAACTCCGTTATGCGTCTGGTTGGAACACTCGCCACGGTTCTGATCGTCACCGGCTGCGCGCCCATGGCGACCGACGGCGCCGCCGACGGACAAGGAACGGCCCGCCGCTGCTTCACGCCCGCCGAAGCGCGCCTCATCAAGCTGCAGCCGTCGGACGGCGCCTACGTCAGGGTGCGCAGCGGGGAGGCTCTTCTGCTGACTGGCGAAGCGGCCTGCCTGAGTACGCCCGACCGTGCGGAGGTGGTGGTGCGCGCCGTCGGCCTGGCCGGCTCAGATATCTGTCTCGGCGATCCGGCCCATCTGGACCTCCGCAGTCACGCGGCGATCCTCAGGACCTGCAATGTGCAGGTCGCCCGCGTCGTGCCGCAGAGCGAGATCAGCCGCCTTCCGGCCCGCCAGAGCCCCTAAAGGCGTAAGGCGGCGAAGTCGGCGTCTGAAGGCCGAACCTGGCTGCCGGCAACATCGGAAACGTCACGAGCGACACCTCCCACAAGTCGACCTCGACGAGGACTCTCAGTCGTCCGTCCCGGCGCGCCCTTTGACTGCGGAAGCCGATCGACAGCCCGTCGAGCGCGCCGGCTCTAGACAAAGCCTGGGCGAACCGCGCCTCGGCCGACCAGTCCATGATCCGCCCGCGTACGCGCAGCCCCCGCTCGTCCTCGACCATCTCGTCCCATACGCCGACCGGAGACCGGCTTTCATGCTGGTGGAGCATCCGTACGCCGCCCCCGCCCGTCGCCGCCAGGCTCGCGCCGAACGCACCCCTTGCGACGACGTCCCCGTTCAGATCGGCCACGCCCCAGAGGGAGGCGTAACCCTCGATCCGCAGGCCCTCCGGCGCGACAGTCATCCAAGGCGCGTGAGCCGCCGCCGGGGCGCTCATTCCGCCCGCTCCAGACGCGTTTCGATCCGCTCGACCGCGGCGCGCGTGGCCTTGCTCTGCTCCTCCAGCCGCGCCAGCCGTTCAGCGACCTGCCGATGCTCCCCGACCCGGTCCTCCAGAGTCGCGATCCGCGCCGCCGCGCCCCCCGCCCACACCAGTGCCCCTGCCGTCTGCACCGCCAGCGCCGCGATGACCGCCACGGGTATCTTCCGCATGTCCATCACGCGCCGACTCCCGCCATTCGCCGCCGTTCATCGTCTGTCAGGAAGCTGGCCGCCTCGAGCCGGGCCCACAGGGCGTCTCTCTCCGGCTGCAGCCCCGGCACGCCGTCCAGATCGGCTTCGATCCTCGCGCCGCCGAACCGGCCCCCCAGCCATCCTGTGAGAGCCGCTGCCGTCTTGCGCACCAGCGGCGCGACCGTCCCTCGCCAGAAGGCGGCGTTGGCCTCGCGGTAGTTGGAATAGGTCGCGTCTCCCGGGATGCCCAGCAGCTGCGGTGCCACCCCGAACGCCAGAGCGATCTCCCGCGCCGCCGCGTGCTTGCCGGCGATGAAGTCCATGTCCGCCGGCGTCCAGCTCATCGGCTTCCAGTCCAGCCCGCCTTCCAGGATCATCGGACGCCCGGCGTTCATCGTCCCGGCGTGGCTCTCGTTGATCTGCGAGCGCAGGGCCTCGAACTGCTCGCCCGTCAGCCGCTCGCCGTCTCTGGAGCCGTAAACTAGCGCTCCACTCGGCCGGGCTGCGTTGTCCAGCAGCGCCTTGTTCCAGGCGCCCGAGGCGTTGTGTACGTCGATCGCGGTGGCTGCCGCTTCCAGCGGCGAAAAGCCGTAGTGGTCGTCCGTCGGATGAAACAGCTTCAGGTGCATGACGGGCATCCAGCCGTCGGCCTGCCGCCCGATCCGGATCGACCGCCCGTCGACCGAATATTCGTAGGCCTCGACCCATCCCGTCCGGCCCGGCGTCACCTTCACCCGATCGGGCCGAAGCGTCCAAAGCTCCGCCGGCGTCTCGTCGCCCACGGCCTCGGCGTAGGCGTTTCCCGCCGTCTGCAGTCCCCCGTACAGCGTCTCCAGCCATTCGGTCCCTGACTGCTCCGGGTTCGGCTGCGCCAGCAGCTTCGCCAGTGGGTGGTCTTCTTGCCTCGCGCCGTCCACGAACACGGCCAGCGGAGTCGACGCCGCCGCCTCGGCCACCATCCGGACGCAGCGATAGGCCACCGCGTTACGAGCGAAGCCTTCCACCGCCAGGCTTGCATAGTCCCTCGGCGTCCAGCGGGGGCGACCGGCGCTGGTCAGCGCGATCAGCGGTCCGGCCCGGCTGTCCTTGATTTCGGGCGCGACAACGCTCCGTCGCCCCCCGAAGGGTCGCCGCCAGTTCAACATGATGATCTCCGGATTGGGAGGGCGCGCCGCGCCGGTCAGGTCACGTCCGGATCAGGGATGTCGACCGCTTTGGCGGGGCCTTCACTTGGATTTCCGAGCTGGCCACATCATACATCGGCAGCGCTATCCGGATGGAAAGTCGCGTCGAGAATTCGTCAAGCCACTGGAATCGCTGGAATCTTTCTCCACTATCCGACTATAGATTCCCGAATTGTAAGCACAGCGTCACGCCCGCACGGATCTCGGCCCATTCAGGTCTCCGGCGCGCCCGGCCAGCTGGTCGGCGATCACCTGCAGCAGTTCGGCGACCTGCACCGGCTTTCCGACGTGAGCGTCCATTCCCGCCTGACGGCACCGCTCCGCCTGTTCCGGCTGCACGTTCGCCGTCAGGGCGATGATCGGAGTTCTGCCGACGGCGCCTCCGAGGCTCCGGATCGCCCGCGTGGCGTCAAGGCCGTCCATCACAGGCATATGCACGTCCATCAGGATCAGGTCGTAGGCGCCGCCCCGCGCCGCCTCCACGGCCTGCGCGCCGTTGGTGACCGTTTCCAGCGCGACGCCCATTCCGCTCAGGATCGCCGTGACCAGTTCCCGGTTGGCCGAAGCGTCGTCAGCCATCAGGATGCGCAGACCACGAGGTGATGGGCTCTCGGAAGCCGGAGTGTTGGCGTCAGCGGCCTTGGCGATGCTCAGCGGAACCTCGAACCAGAAGGTCGAGCCCTCGCCGGGCCGGCTCTCCGCGCCGATCGTGCCGTCCATCTTCTCGACCAGTCGACGGGAGATCGACAGCCCCAGTCCGGTCCCTCCATAGACCCGCGTGGTCGATGTGTCGGCCTGGCTGAACCGTTCGAAAAGCGCTTCGATCTTGTCGGTCGAGACCCCGATGCCGGTGTCGCTGACCGCCACCCGCAACCGGCCCTTCGCCCAGCCGGCCTCCAGACGTATGTCGCCCTTGGCCGTGAACTTGGCCGCATTGGCGAGGAAGTTCAGCACCACCTGCCGTATGCGGCCCTCATCCCCCGTCAGCAGGACCGGCATGTCAGGACTGATCGAAACCGTCAGCGCCAGGCCACGCGTCTCGCACTGTCCCTCGACCATCGCCGCTGCGGCCCTGACCATGGCCGCGGGATCGAAGGGGCGCGGCTCGAGCGACACGGCGTCCGCTTCCAGTTTGGAGTAGTCGAGGATGTCATTGATCACCCCCAGCAGCGCCTCGCTGGCGGTCGCGATGCGGTCGGCATAGCGGCGCTCCGCATCCGGCAACGCCGCGCTCTGCTGCAACAGGCCCGAGAATCCGATGACACTCGTCAGCGGCGTCCGCAGTTCGTGGCTCATATTGGCCAGAAACTCCGACTTGGTCTGCGCCGCCGCCTCGGCTCTGTCCCGGGCCTCGGTCAGCTCCTGCTCCAGCCGTTTGGTGTCGGTGACGTCGCGGACGAGATCCTGGAATTCGATGGCCCGCCCGGTCTCATCCCTGATGATCGAGGTCCTCGCCTCGAACCATCGGGTTTCCCCGTCTCGCGGAAGCCCCCGGTACGTGACCCCGCGCTGTGACCACTCCGGCGGCGATTTGACGAACTCGCGGAAGCTTTCCGTCAGCGCCGGAATGTCATCCGGGTGGATCAGGTCCGTCACCGGCTTCCCGACCAGTTCCTCCGGCTTGTAGCCGCTCACGGCCTCGACCGAGGGCGACACATAGGTCACCAACCCGTCCACGCCGTAGGTGATGATGATGTCCGTCACCCGCGACGCCAGCAGACGGTAGCGCCGCTCGCTGTCCGTGACCTTCTGGATCGCCTGCTCCTGATCGGTCACGTCCTGGAACACGCCGAACATCGTCGCCACCCGCCCGTCCGGATGTCGCTCGGTGTCCGCCTGCGCCTCGACCAGTCGCTCCTCGCCGTCAGCGCGTATCAGCCGCGCCCGGACCCGAAATCCCTCTCCGGTCTCCAGTCCGCGCAGCACGCCGCTGCGGATCATCTCCCGGTCGTCCAGATGGTAGAACGACAGGGAGTCGGAGAGGCACGGGTCAAACGTATCCCGCGTCACGCCGTAGATGCGGTAAACCTGATCCGACCAGGTGGACCTCAGCGTCTCTGCGTCCAGCCGCCATTGTCCAACACCCGCGAGATCCTCCGTGAGGCGCAGCAGCTTCAGCTGTTCGGACTGGCGATGCGCCAGTTCCGCCTGATCGACGATGTCACCCGCCATACGGGCCAGAATTCTCAGATTGGCGATTTCCGCCTCAGTCGTGCCGGCGCGCGGCTCAACATCCATGACACCGATCGCGCCGACTGCCTTGCCACTGGCGTCGCTCACCGTCGCCCCGGCGAAGAACCGCAGCCCAGGCTCACCCACCACCATCGGATGGTCCCGAACCCGGTCATCCTCACGCGAATCCTCGACGACCCAGACGGCGTCCGGACCCATGGCGACCATCAGTTGCGTTACGCTCAGGTCGCGCCGCATCTCGGTTTGGTCGATGCCTACATTGGCCCTGAAGAGGGTGCGGTCCCGCTCTATCAGCCCGACCATCGCGTGGGGTGTGTCGAACATCGCGCAGGCAAGCGCAGTCAGCCGCTCGAAGGGACTGTCGAGGTTCAGACCCTGCGGCGCGTTGCGCGAAGCTGGCGGTTGGTGGGCGCCCATCCCGCCACCCTCTCAGCCAACAACGAAGTTTCGGTTAGCGCTGTTACGCGCCTCGCTCGCCGGTCCATTCGGGCGCTTCGAAATCCAGCGCGTCCTCGGGATCCTTCAGCGCCAGTTCCGACACCGTCTGCCCCCGCACCGACACCCCGGCCTCATGCACGCTCTCTGTGTCGCCAGAAACCAGCGGATGCCATGCCGCCAATGACCGCCCCTCATGGATTCGCCGGTAGGCGCACGACTTAGGCATCCACTCCAGCGCCTCGATGTTCCACGGCGTCAGCTTGATGCAGTCCGGCACATGCTCCCGGCGATTGGCATAGTCCGAACAGGTGCAGCGCACCGGATCGAACAGGCGGCAATGCACCCGCGTTGGCACCACCTCGCCCGTGTCCTCGTCCTCGAACCGGACCAGGCAGCACAGGCCGCAACCGTCGCACAGGCTTTCCCACTCCTCGCGCGTCATCTGTTCGAGGCGCTTGGTTTGCCAGAAGGGTCGTTCCATCGGCGGCCTCATACGCTCATTGATTGAGCGTGTCGCGCGCACTTCCACCGCGCCCGCCGTCAAGCTAGGGAATAATTCGAGTGGCGTTCGGGGGATACGCGTGATCATCGGCATCGATCTGGGCACGACCAACAGCGCGGTCGGCATTTTTCGCGACGGCAAGGCCGAGCTGATCCCGAACAGCCTCGGCCACGTCCTGACGCCGTCGGCTGTCAGCTTTGACGAAAGCTCGGGCGAGCTGATGGTCGGCCTCGCCGCGCGCGAACGGCAGTCCACCCACCCCGAGCTCACCGCCACCGCCTTCAAACGCTACATGGGGTCCAGCCGGATCACGAAGCTGGGCAAGCGCAGCTTCACGGCCGAGGAGCTCTCCGCCCTCGTCCTCGCCCGCCTCAAGGCCGATGCCGAGGCCTTTCTCGGAGAGCCGGTGACCGAAGCCGTGATCACCGTGCCGGCCTATTTCAACGACAAGCAGCGCAAGGCCACGCGCCGCGCCGGCGAACTGGCGGGCCTGAAGGTCGAGCGGCTTCTGAACGAGCCGACCGCCGCCGCCCTCGCCTACGGCATTCATGAGCTCGGCGACGCCAGTCGGTTCCTCGTCTTCGACCTGGGCGGCGGCACCTTCGACGTCTCGGTGCTGGAGATCTTCGAGGGCATCATCGAGGTCCGCTCCTCCACCGGCGACAACCGTCTGGGCGGCGAGGACTTCAACGACGTGCTCTCCGAGGAATTCCGCCGCACCGCCGGCAAGGACGTCTCCGACAAGGATCGCTCCGATCCCCTCCTGCGCGAGCGCATCCGCGCTGCCGCCGAGCGCGCCCGCCGCACCCTCAGCGAGCACCCGTCTGCGACCATGTCCGTGATCTGGAAGGACAAGGCCCTCGAGCGGCAGGTCACCACCGAAGACTTCGAAGTTCTCTGTCAGGGGCTCCTGACCCGCCTTCGCGATCCGGTGCTCCGCTCCCTGCGCGACGCAAACCTCCGCGCCGAAGACCTGTCCGAGATTATCCTCGTCGGCGGCTCGACCCGGATGCCTATCGTGCGCCGCGCCATCACCCGGATGTTCGGCCGCTTCCCGGCCAACGCCGTTAATCCCGACGAAGCCGTCGCCGTCGGCGCGGCGGTCCAGGCCGGCCTGAAGGCGCGCGACGTCGCGCTGAAGGAAGTCGTCATGACCGACGTCTGCCCCTACAGCCTAGGGGTCGGCGCCAGCGAGACGGACGCGGCGGGTCGATCGATCGGCATCGCCTTCTCCCCGATCATCGAACGCAACACCGTCATTCCGGCCAGCCGGGTCCAGTACTATCAGAACGCCTCGGCCAACCAGCGGATCGTCGACATTCCGATCTACCAGGGCGAGTCGCGCAACGTCGCCGACAACATCCTTCTCGGAAAGATCGAGGTGCCGATCCCGCCCGGCCCCGCCGGCAGCGTCCACATCGAAATTCGCTTCAGCTACGACATCAACGGCCTGCTTGAAGTCGACGTCCACATTCCCAAGACCGGCGAGAAGCGGGAACTCGTCGTCGCCGACGAGGCCGTCATGGCCGACGCCGATTTCGAGAAGCGACGCCTCGCGCTCGCGGCCCTCAAGCAGCACCCCCGCGACGCCGACGCCAACAAGGCCGCCATGGCCCGCGCCAACCGCTGCTACGAGGAATCGCTCGGCGACCAGCGCGCCTTCATCGCCGATCAGATCCGCGAATTCGAGATCGTCCTCGACCGGCAGGACCCGCGCGACATCGAACACGCCCGCGCCCAGCTCACGCAGGTTCTTGACCGCTTCGAGGGCGAGACCTGGCTGTGAGCCGATCCATCTGGACCACGCTCGGCATTTCTCCGACCAACGACACGGATGAGGTCCGCCGCGCCTACGCCCGCCGGCTGAAAGAGGTTCACCCCGAGGACGATCCGGAGGGGTTTCAGGCCTTGCGGGCCGCCTACGATCAGGCGTCGAACATGGCCCGGAACAAATGGGCCGTGCCAGAGACCCGTCCTGGGGGCGAGGACGACGAAGCCTTCGATGACGATGACGACTGGCCGGACGAGGTCGCAAACTGGCGGCCGGCGGCGGCAAACCACGCCTCACGCGGCTGGGCCCCGCCGCCCGAGGACCGATGGGCGCGCGCCACTCCCGAGCAACAGGCCGCGGCCGAAGCCGAACTGCCCGACGACATCCGCGCCGAACTGGCCCGCGAGCGCGACTTGGCCGAGGCTCATCAAGGCCTCTGTGACGCCCTGACCAAACTGATCGCCAACCTGGACGGCGACCGGCACGAGGCCCTTGCGGCCATGATCCGCGTCTTCCGCTCACCGGCCATGGACTCGCTGACCACCCACGCCCGGACCGAGCAATGGCTCGCGCACGTCATCAGCTTCGGCGGTCCCGTGGTCGACGATATGGTCGAACCCGCGATCCAATTCTTCGGCTGGGACTCCACCCGCGTCGGTGTCGATCTCCGCCACGCAGAGCCTGTGCTGCGCCGGCGCGAGGCCGGCCTCACCCTGCGCCGCCTCGAGCGCAGCTCCCATCCTGACCACGATGTCTGGAAGGCCCTGACGTCCGAACCGACACGGATCGATCGCATCCGTCAGCGCCTGACGCCCAAGTTCGCCGGCCGCGTGAACGACATGCTCCAGCGCTTCCAGTACGAGCACCCGGACATGATGGCGCGGATGAACCCCGCGTCCGAGGCGCATTGGCGGGCGTGGCTGGAGAGGCCCGGCCTTGGACCGATCTTCCTGTGGACCCTGATGATCGGCCCGGGCCTCGCCGCGCTGATGCTGAACGCGACGGGCGACTTCGGCCCACCTTCCCCGCTGACCTTCTTCGCCTTCTGGACCGTGATCGGGTCGGCCCTCTTCGCACTCGGCGTGGGATATCTCCACGGCATCACCCGTCCGCGGCTGGCGTGGCGCGCGGCCTCGCCTTGGCATCGCCCCCTGTGGCAGCGTTTCGGATGGGCGCCTGCGGCCCTGGCCCTGCTGGTCATCGCGGGCGCAGTCCCGCCGGCCTGGTGGGTGGCGCTGCTTCTGCTGCCACTGTCGTTCGTCGTCTGGACATGGGCCCGCATCACCAGCAGCCACGTTCCACCCCCCTACGGCGTCAACAAGGACTGGGGCCGATACGCCGGCCTCGCTCCCATCGCCGGCTATCTGCTTCTGCAGGGCGGCGCTGTGGCTGGACAGGCGGGCACCGCGCTTCTGGTCGCCTTCGTCGGTGCAGCCGCGGCCCTGCAGGTCGGGGCCGAAGCCATCGCCGACGAGTTCGCCCAATGGGACATCTCCCGCCGCCGCCGCGCCGGCGCCACACAGCTCGCGGTCGTTGTCATCGCAGCCCTCGCCGTGGTCGGCAGCGCCGCCTCCGGCTGGGGCATGGGCGCGGCCTGCGGTGTGGTCACAGCGCTTTCGCTGGGCGACCGGGCGATGGCCTGGGGCCGCATTGGTTCGTTTGTCGTGCCTCGCCGGTCGATCATGCTGGCCGGCTGGATCGGGGGGCTCCTCGTCTCCGCCTTCCTGCCCTTTCCCGACCTCGCCGTCCGCACCTTCGTCGGCCTCAGCCTCTGGCTGTTGTTGGCGGCGACCCTCACCGGCGTCGCGAGCGTCCTCGAGGGCCGGTCCGTCCTGCCCGAGCGCTTTCGGCGGAAGAAGAAGGGGCGCACACCCGGCGAACTGGCCTGAGACCGGGTGGCGGACCGCCGCCGCGCGGTCTATAGCCCCCGCCTCATGGCCGCCAAGTCCCCCGGAAGACCTCCCCTCGTCGCGCTCAAGGACGTCCGGCTTCAGGACGGACCGCGCCCTCTGTTCGACGGCGTCGATCTCGCTATCGAGCCGCGTACGCGCGCCGCACTCGTCGGTCGCAACGGCGCCGGCAAGTCTACCCTGATGAAGCTCGTCATGGGTCTGATCGAGGCCGACGCCGGTGACCGGTCGGTACAGGCCGGCACCCGCTTCGCCTATGTTCCGCAGGAGCCGGTCATCACCGGCGAAACCCTGCTCGACTACGCGATCTCCGGCGACGCCCAGCCGTGGACCGCCGAGGCGTGGCTGACCACCTTCGGCCTCGACCCCTCCAAACCGGCCCTGAACCTGTCGGGGGGCGAGATCCGCCGCGCCGCCCTCGCCCGCGCTTTCGCCGAGGAGCCCGACCTGCTCCTCCTCGACGAGCCGACCAACCACCTCGACATCCTCGCCATCGAGCTGCTGGAGAACGAGCTGCTCAGCGCTCGCTTCGCCGTGCTGGTGGTCAGCCACGACCGCGCCTTCCTGAACCGCACCACCCAAGCCGTGCACTGGCTCGAAAACCGCCGCGTGCGCACTCTCAACAAGGGCTTCGCCGCCTTCGACGAATGGGCCGCCAAGGTGATGGAGGAGGAGGCGGAATCCCTGCGCCGCCTGACCAAGCGGATCGAGAGCGAGACCTACACCTTCTACCGCTCGATCACCGCCCAGCGCACCCGCAATGAGGGCCGCGCGCGCGCCCTCCAGGCCATGCGCGCCGACCGGGCCGAACGCGTCCGCGACCTGCCTCGCGAACTGAACCTCGGCGTCGATTCCGGCGCGGCGTCGGGCAAGCTCGTCGCCGATCTGAAGGGCGTGACCAAGGCGTTTGGCGAGCGCACCGTCATCAAGCCCTTCACCACCCGCGTCATCCGCGGCGACCGGCTCGCCATCGTCGGCCCCAACGGCGCCGGCAAGACCACCCTGGTGAAGATCCTCCTCGGCGAACTCCAGCCCGACGGCGGCACGGTGCGGCTCGGCGCCAATCTCGACCCGGTCTATCTCGACCAGTCGCGCGAGGGCCTGCGCAGCGACATGACCCTGTGGGACGCCCTCACCCCCGGTGGCGGCGACTCCATCCTCGTGCGCGGTGTCTCGAAACACGTGGCCGCCTACGCCAAGGACTTCCTTTTCCAGGAAGGTCAGCTTCGCCAGCCGATCTCCACCCTCTCCGGCGGCGAGCGCAACCGCCTGCTTCTCGCCCGCGCCCTGGCCAAGCCCGCCAACATGCTGGTCCTCGACGAGCCGACCAACGACCTCGACATGGACACCCTCGACAAGCTCGAGGAACTGCTCGAGCAGTACGACGGCACCCTGATCCTCGTCAGCCACGACCGCGACTTCGTCGACCGCCTCGCCACTTCGACCGTCGCCATGAACGGCCGCGGAGACATCGTCGAAACGCCCGGCGGCTGGACCGACTTCATCCGCCAGAACCCCGGCTTCCTCCAGCCCGGCGCCAATCCCCGCCCGCAGGACAAGGAGGCCGCCCGTCGCGCCGAGGCGCAGCCTGCTCCCGCTTCCGTCGCGCCGGCCGCTTCGAAGAAACCCGGCAAACTCTCCTTCAAGGACGCCCATCGTCTCAAGGAACTGGAAGGGCTCCTGGAAACCCTCCCCGCCGACATCGCCCGTCACGAGGCGACCCTCGCCGACCCGGACCTCTACAGCCGCGACCGCAAGGCCTTCGACCGCGCCACCGCCAACGCCGACCGCGCCCGCACCCTTCTGGCCGCAGCGGAAGAGGAATGGATGGAACTCGAAGCCAAACGCGAGGCGCTGGCGGGCTGACCTGCCGCATGGCGCACAGGCTTTCGACCGCTAGGATGACGCCATGTCCCTGACGGTTCATCGTCTCCCGCTCACGCCCGCACAAATGGCCGCGGCGCGGCGAGTCAACGCCGCCATGGCCCGGGCTCCGCGCCTGAAAATGGGCGGCTGGCGCCTGGCTCTCGGCATGAAGCTCAACGGCATCGCCAGCGTCACCGCCGGCCGTTTCACGGCGGCGGCGTTGAAACGCCGAGGTGTGACCGTGGCCCTCGAAACCGTCGCCGGACCGGCGGGCCCGCTCCCCCTGCGCCTGCTGCTGCCTGCAGCTCAGCCGCGAGCCTTGGTCGTCGACCTCCATGGCGGCGGCTGGGTGTTCGGCAGCGCCGCCCTCAATGACCGCTTGACCGGGCATCTCGCTGAGGCGGCCCTCGCAGTCGCCTCCGTCGACTACCGTCTGCTCGACGAGACCCGCGGCGTCTGGATGCCCGACGCCCTGGCCGACTGCGTCGCCGCCCTGCGCTGGGCGGTCGGCGAAGGCCGCGCCCGGTTCAACGTCGACCACGTCTTCGTCATTGGCGAGTCCGCCGGGGCGCACCTGGCCGCACTCGCCCTGCAACGGCTGAGGGACGACGGCGCCGCCGACCTACCGCTCCCGATCTTCGTACAGGGCGTTTTCGATCTGGCGGGCACGCCTTCGGTTCACGCCGCAGACGCCGCCACCTTGCTGTTCGACGGCCCAAACCTCGTTCGCGACCTCGGCAAACTGACTCCGGGTCGCGACGAGGCGGCTCGCCGCCAGCCGGACGTCTCGCCGCTTCATGGCGACCTCACCGGCATGCCGCCCGCCTTGTTTGTCATGGGCGAAGCCGACCCTCTTCGCGACGACAGCCTGCTCATGGCCGACCGATGGTCCGCCCATGCCGACACAATGCTGCTCGACGTGCCGCTCGCTCCGCACGGCTTCCAGCACTTCGTCGTCGCCTCCGCCGGCCCGGCCCAAGCCTTCATCCGCCGCTGGATCGACGAAATGCTCGCTGTTCCGCCCGTTTCTGTGGACAACGCAAGCCGCTGATACGGCTAAGCCAATTCTGTCCGCCCACAGATATGCACAGGGTTGTCCACCGGGCTGGGGCGGTTCCGCACAGCCGGCCGAATTCGGGCGCTTGCCGTCTACCGGATTTGGCGCGAACGTCAACAGGCCGAGGGACACGGCGGCGCGGAAATCCGGGGAGACCCGGGGCTCAAAGCGGACCGGCCCGGCTCTCTGACCTGATGCTACCGGGGGGTTTTCGGACCTTAACGAGCGGGGGGCAGGATCAAGGCCCAAAGGACCCTTCGAAGGCTTCGGCCCCAGAAGACCGGAGGGAACCGGATCAGGATCGATGGACGGCGCGGGGCTCGACCTCGTGGAACGCCGGAGACCAGGAGCGCGACAGGATACAGCTGACCATCACCGGGGTTCGCCTCGCTGATGCCGAAGCCAGGGCCCTGAACCTCAATGGCCAAGTCCAACCCGGACTTGGCGAGGGGACGAGGAAAACCGGTTCGCCGGGGATCTTCGTCCCCTCGCTCAATTCCGGCGTCCGGTTCGGGAAAGCAGCCCCGCGGACGCGCCCTTCCCTTCCCTCCGCACGGGCCGTAAACCAAGCCCATGAACCGTCGCGGGAATCGCCCATCGTCGCCTGACCGCCGCGCCCTGATCGCAGGCGCCGGTGCCTTGGCCGCGACCACCGCCCTCGCCGGCTGCGACCGGTCCGAGGCGCCCGTCGACGATGATGGCCGCGTCCGGCTCCGCTTCGCCACCGACTGGCGCGCCCAGGCTGAGCACGGCGGCTTCTACCAGGCGTTGGCGTCCGGCGCCTACGAGAAGCGCGGCCTCAACGTCCAGATCATTCAGGGCGGCCCCGCGGTCAACGTGCCCCAGCTACTGGCGTCCGGCGCGGTCGAGCTCGGCATGGGTTCGAACAGCTTCATCCCGATGAACCTCGTTGCCGAGGGCGCTCCGGTGAAGGCCGTCGCCGCCTTCTTCCAGAAGGATCCGCAGGTTCTGATCGCCCACCCCGACCCGGCGCTGAACTCCATCGCCGATCTGCGCGGCCGCCCCATCCTGCTGGCCGACGCCTCGATCAACGCCTTCTGGGTCTGGCTGAAGTCCAAATACGGCTTCACCGACGATCAGGTCCGCAAATACACCTTCAACCTCGCCCCCTTCCTCGCCGACGAGCGGGCCGTGCAGCAGGGCTATCTGACCAGCGAGCCCTATACGATCGAGAAGGAGGCGGGCTTCACACCCAAGGTCTTCCTCCTCGCCGAGGAGGGCTACCCCTCCTACGCCACCATGGTCCTGGCCCCGACAGCCTTCGCCCGCGACAACGCCCGCGCCCTGCGCAGCTTCATCGCCGCCTCGGCCGAGGGCTGGCGCGACTACATCCAGGGCGACGGCAAGGCCGCCGACGCCCTGATCCGCCGGGACAATCCGGACATGACCCAGGATATCCTTGATCAGGCCCGGGCGAAGTTGAAGGCGAACGGCATCGTCGATGGCGGCGACGCCGCTCTCTACGGCCTCGGCGCCATGACGGCCGAGCGGTGGCGCGCCTTCTTCGAGGTGACCTCTCAGGCCGGTGTCTACCCGACCAGTCTCGACTGGCGTCAGGCCTTCACGACCCAGTACCTGCCCGGCCGTGGCTGACACCACTTCGACCTGCGCGGCGGCGCTGCGGCAGGTCGTGGTTCGCTATCCGGGCCGTCCGCCGATCGGCCCCGTCGACCTTACCGTCGCGCCCGGAGAGATCGTCGCCGTCGTCGGCGCCTCGGGGGCCGGCAAGTCCACCATCCTGCGTCTTCTCGCCGGCCTAGAGGCTACGTCGGACGGCTCGGTCTTTCGCGGCGACGGCCGTGGCCGCACCGGCTTCGTCTTCCAGAACGCGACCTTGATGCCGTGGGCGAATATCCAGTCCAATGTCGCCCTGCCGCTCGAACTCGCGGGCGTGCCTCGCGACGACGCCCGCCGCCGCGCCGCCGAGGCCCTCGCCGCCGTGGGTCTCGGCGACCGTCTCGCCGCCCGCCCCCGCCAGCTCTCCGGCGGCATGGCCATGCGCGCCTCGCTGGCCCGGGCGCTCGTCACCGAACCGGATCTCCTCCTTCTCGATGAGCCCTTCGCCGCCCTCGACAGCGTCACTCGTCGGCGGCTGATCGAGGACCTGCACGCGCTCTGGGCCTCTCGTACCCCTCGTCCCGCCATCGTCTTCGTCACGCATGACGTGGAAGAGGCCGTCTATCTTGCGGAACGGACGGTGGTGCTCGACGCCGCGAGCGGCCGCGTGACAGCTGACCTCCCGTCGCCCGGCGCACTGCCTCGCCCCGACGGCTGGCGTTCGGACCGGAGCTTCCGCGAGGCCGTCGAGCGACTGGCTGACGAACTGGCGCGGTCGATGGCCGCCCCGAGCGGCGCCGGGCCAGAAGGCGTCGCCGCATGACCCGCCTGCTGCCCTCCCTCATCCTGACCGCCCTCCTGCTGGCCGCATGGGAGATCGCCTGCCGCGCCCTGCAACTGCCGGTCTACCTCCTGCCCCCACCCAGCGACGTGGCCGTATCCCTCATCCAGCGCGCCCCGCTGCTGCTCTCCTCCGCCGCCGCCACCTTCTGGATGGCGTTTCAGGCGCTGGTCGTCGCCTTCGTCATCGGCGGCGGGCTCGCCCTCGCCGTGTCGTTGAACCAGACCAGCGAGCGCGCGGTGCGGCCTCTCGCCGTGGCGCTGCAGGTCACGCCCGTGGTCGCCATCGCGCCTCTGGTGCTGATCTGGGCCGGGCTCGACCACGCCGACCGCGCCGTCGTCGCTCTCGCCGCCGCCGTAGCCTTCTTCCCCCTGTTCTCGGGCGTGCTGACGGGCCTCAAGTCCGCTGATCCCGACCTCGAACGCCTGTTCGATCTTTACGGCGCCTCGGCTCTGCAGCGCCTGATCCGCCTGCGCCTGCCGGCCGCCCTGCCCTTCATTCTCGAAGGCCTCAGGGTCGCCGCCGGCCTGTCCGTCATCGGCGCCGTGGTGGCCGAGTTCGTCTCCGGCTCCGGGGCGACACAGGGCCTCGCATGGCGCCTGCTGGAGGCCGGCAACCGCCTGCGCACCGCCGACATGCTCGCCGCCCTCGCCTGTTTGATGATCATGGGTCTGGCGCTGAACGCCGCCGTGGGCGCCGTTGAGGGCGCGGTCCGCCGCCGGCTCGCCTGAACGCCCTCGCCCGTTAGCGGCGGGTTAAGTCCCGGACGGCTACCGTTGGGCTCCAGTCCCCGTGCCCGGAGCCAGCCCTTGCGCCGCGCCTCGACAGTCCTTTCCGCCGCCCTCGCCGCCACAGGCGTGCTGGCGCTCGCCGGCGCCGCATCGGCCCAGGCGGCTCCCTCCCCCGGACAGGCGCAGGGGCTTCGCTATCTGTCGTGGCAAGGCCGCGGCGAGGTGACCGCCCCCGCCGGCCCTGAGACAGGTCAGCCCGTTAGCGGCCGCTCCGGCCTTCGCCGCCCCAACACCGTCATTCCGCACGGCGGCTTCGCGGCCGCTGCTGCGCCCGATCCCGGCCGTCCCGCCGCCGCTCCGGCGCGTCGGACCCTGACCCCCGCCAACGCCTGGCTCCAGCCCCGGTCCGTCGAGCCCGAGGCCGCCCCACCCCCGGCCCCGGGCCCCGCTCCCGTTGCGCCACGCCCGGCTCTGCCCCGCGCGCCCGCTCCCGCCGTCGTTTCCGCGCCCCCGCCTGCGGCTCGACCCGTCCAGCGTCCGGACTATCTCCCCGACCAAGGCGGACGAGGCCAGCCCGCGCCTGCAGAGGCCATCTATCCCGCGACGGAGCCGATGGCATCTGCTCCGGAACTCGCGCCATCCGATCCGATGGCCCCGCGCCGCGACGCCCCGATCTTCCGGATGCAGCAGACGCCCCCGCCGCAGCCGCAAGCCGCGCCGCAGGCCGCCCCGCGCGCCGAAGCGCCCGCCCGGCCCGAAACCGAGCCCCAACCCCGCCGCGTCATGGAGGTCGCCGCCTCTGGCGAGGCCGCCCCCCGCGACGGAGCCCGCTACTACTCCGTTCACCGCCAGAACGGCCGCGAGCCGGACGCCGTCGCCATGCCAGAGCCGACCTATGTCGACGCCCTCGTGGTCACCATGGCCGAGACGCCCGCGACCCAGGATCTCGCCGCCCCCGATCCCGGTCCGACCCTGATCCGGGACCGCAACGGCTCCATGCGGCCCGTGCCCGCCTCGTCCGACGGGGACCACCAGTGAGCGAGGCTTCCGCCCTGTCCCGCCTGCCCGACCTGATCGCCCTCGCCGAAGTGGATTCCAGCGAGAAGCGCCGCACCCTGCTGCGTGAACTGACCGACCACTTCTTCGGCGGCTCGCCGCGCACCGCCACCGAAGACGCGCTCTACGACGCCGTTCTGGTCAAGCTGGCTGCCGACATGGAAACGGCCGTCCGGGCGGAACTGTCCGCCCGTTTCGCCAACGCCCTGGACGCCCCGCACAACCTGATCCGGCGTCTGGCTAATGACGAGGCGGCCGTCGCCGGCGCCGTTCTGGCCGCATCCCCTGTGCTGACAGACGAAGACCTGCTCGGCGTGGTGCGTCGGCATGGTCAGGACCACCTCCGGGCCGTCTCGGCCCGCCCATCGGTGTCCGAAGCGGTCTCCGACGTCATCGTCGAACGTGGCGACGACGAGACCCTCGGCACGCTTCTGCGCAACGACGGCGCCCGTCTCTCGCGGAAGGCCTCGGAAGCCGCCGTCGAGCGCGCCAAGGTCAATCCGGCCCTGCACGAGGCCACGGTCTCCCGCGCCTCCCTGCCCGCCGACCTGCTGAACGACATGTATTTCGTCGTCGAGGCCCGACTGCGAACCCGGATACTCGAACAGAACGCCAGCATGGACCCGGGCCTGCTCGAAAGCGCCCTGGCCGCCGGCCGCGCCCGCATCGCCACTGACGACGGCGCCCTGCCGGCGGACTACACCGAATGCTCGGCCTATGTGGAAGAGCTCCGCGCCGCCGGTCAGCTCACGCCCCAGATGCTGGCGCGCTTCCTGCGCTCCGGCGACGGAGGCGGCGGACGCACGTCCTTCCTGATCGCCCTGGCCCAGCTGGCGGACATCGACTTCCACACCGCCCGCCAGATCGTCGAACGGCGCGAACTCGACGCCCTCGCCGTGGTCTGCAAGGCCGCCGATCTCGATCGCGCCCTGTTCCTGACCTATGCCGTGGTCCTGCTGAACGACGACGGCGACGCCATGGCCAAGGCCCACTCCTACGCCCGCATGTACGCCGAGCTCACCCGCGAAGCGGCGCTCAGGACGCTGCGCTTCTGGCGTATGCGGCGCGGCGCCCAGGCCGCCTGAAACCGGTACCGCAAAGCAAAACGCCCGCCCCGTGACCGGGGCGGGCGTTTCGTCCAGTCTTCAGACCAGTTGTTACTTCTTGGCGCGACCGGCGCGGGCCGGCTTCCGGCCGCCCTGGCCGAGACCCATCTGCTTGGCCAGATCCGAACGCGCCTTGGCGTAGTTCGGCGCAACCATCGGATAGTCCTTCGCGAGGCCCCACTTGGCCCGGTATTCCTCGGGGCTCATGTTGTATTTGGTGCGCAGGTGACGCTTCAGCGACTTGAACTTGCGGCCGTCTTCCAGGCAGATCAGGTAGTCCGGCGTGATCGACTTGCGGACCGGAACCGCCGGTTCCTTGGGCTCGGGCTCCGGCTCGACCGCTCCGGTCGACACCTGCGACAGCGCCGCATGGATGCTCGAGATCAGGCCCGGCACTTCGGCGGCCTGAACACTGTTGTTGCCGACATAGGCCGACACGATGTCAGCGGTCATCTCGAGCAGTTGCGAGTTGTCTTCCATGCGCAGCCTCACCTTGTGATCTGATGGTGTCGGCTGAACGTTCATCGCCAGCCTGTGCGGCGGTCAATAGAGACGAACGCCGATTCACGCAATAGCGTATTCGTGCACGCTATAGCTAACGCTTATCAGACTAGCGGCGCTCTACTTAGGTTCAGATCAGCGGCCGAAGTTTTCCGCCAGCGCCAGCATCGCGGCCCGTTCCGGCGTCGAATAGTCGTCCACGCCGTCTTCCTCGCCGTCCCGGATCGCCCTTAATAGAGCGGGCGTCAAAGCGGACGACAGCGACCAATTCCAGTAACGCAGCACCGTCTGCACCCGGTCCACCGCCAGCATGTCATAGGTGACCTGAACCCGCTCCCACGTCGGATCGGGCGACCCGTCCTCGGTAACTTCGGGCCGGCGCATCGAACGCCACAGACCGGCGAGGTCCGACTTGGCCAGCCCCGTCGCCTTGCAGAGAATAGCCAGGGGTTCGCCGCCGGGGTCTCCCAGTATCTTCGCGCCGGTTATCGGCTTTACGCCGGCCAGATAGGCGATCTCCGTCGCCACCTCGCGGGTCAGGCCGTTCTGAGACGCCGCTTCCACCGCCTGTTCAAGACTGTCGTACGGGCTCTTCTCGATCGCCGCCCGGTTCCTTTGCCGCCGCTCGATGAACTGCAGCGCCTTTCGCGACACCGGATCCTGCCAGTTTTCCTCGGCGGCCATGGCGAAGACGTCCTCGACGACCTCCTGCATGACTTCGCGCGAGACGGCGAACCGCTGCAGAATGGTCCGCCGGTCGTCCGGCTCGCACCACCAGAACATCACATAGGCGCCAGACGGCCTAAGTTCGGGGCGCTTGAGGATATGCGGGCAAAGGCTGCGCTCGGTCCGGCTCAGGCTGACCACGCCCTCGACCGCGACCTGGCTCAGCCGGGCCGTCGAGTTCCGCAGCACCGCCTCGATCACCTGGGTCTCGCCGAAGCTCAACAGGGCTTCGGTGACCACCTCCGACAGTCCACGCCGGCTGGCCATCAGGAACCGATGCTCCAGCGCGGCGTCCCGGGCGCAGGCGACCAGATCGGCGTCCGACAGCGACGCGCACTGCTCGATCAGCAGGGCGGCGATGTCCGGCTCGTCCCGCAGCAGCATCCGCGCCAGCACGTTCGGCAACTCGGCCAGGGGCGCCAGGCGCGCCGCGACCCGTTTGCGGTCCTCGTGCGACGCCAGCCGCAGCATTTCGACCAGCAGATCGCCGGTCACGGAGCGTTCGAAGGCGTTGATCCGGCTCGTCGGCAGCGACACAACGTCGGCCAGCCGCTTCAGCAGCGCGTGGCGCGCGCGGAAGCCGCCTTGCGGCGCGGCCTCCTCTGGCATGGGAGCGGTTTCGGACATGTCGTCAGCGACGCTAAGGCGCGTCGGTTAACCGCCTGTGACGGTGATCCCGCCCGATCGCGCTACAGCCCTTCGAACAGCGCCGTCGACAGATAGCGCTCCGCGAAGCTGGGAATGATGGCCACGATCGTCTTGCCGGCATTCTCCGGCAGCTCAGCCTGGCGGAAGGCCGCGACCAGCGCCGCGCCCGAACTGATGCCGACCGGAATGCCCTCCACCCGCGCAGCCCTGCGGGCCATGTCGAAGGCGTCCTCGTTCGATACCTGTTCCACGCCGTCGATGACCGAGCGGTCCACGATCGAGGGGATGAACCCCGCGCCGATACCTTGGATCTTGTGCGGCCCCGGCTCGCCGCCGGACAGCACCGGCGAGGCCGTCGGCTCGACCGCGATCATCCGCACCGACGGCTTGCGGGCCTTCAGCACCTGGCCGACGCCCGTGATTGTCCCGCCCGTACCGACGCCGGAGATCACGATGTCGACCGCGCCCGCCGTGTCGTTCCAGATCTCCTCGGCGGTGGTGACCCGGTGGATGGCCGGATTGGCCGGGTTTTCGAACTGAGAGGGGCTGACCGCGCCCGGCGTCCGGTCCAGCAGTTCCTGGGCCATGGCGATAGCGCCCTTCATCCCCTTCTCGGCCGGCGTCAGGACCAGTTCCGCGCCCAGCAGCGCCAGCATCTTGCGTCGCTCCATCGACATGCTCTCCGGCATGACGAGGATCAGCCGATAACCCTTGGCCGCGGCGACGAACGCCAGCGCGATCCCCGTATTGCCGCTGGTCGGCTCGATCAGCACCGCCTCCGGCCCGATCCGCCCCGCCTGCTCCAGCGCGTCGATCATGGCAACGCCGATGCGGTCCTTCACCGAGGCGATCGGATTGAAGAATTCCAGCTTGGCCAGCACCGTCGCCTTCGGCTGGTACTCCGCCGACAGCCGCGGCAGGCCCACCAGAGGCGTATCGCCGATGGTGTCGAGGATGGAAGCGTAGACCTTTCCCCGCCCCGACTTGGCGTGGCGGCTCGGGTCATAGGCGGCGTCGGACATGGGAAGGTCTCCGGAAATGCCGGTCTGGCTGCCTACAAGATAGGGCGAATACTCGCGCCGCAAGGCTGGACCCGCAGATTCCCACGGCCTAGCTTGGTTGCCGGGGGACGCTCACATGACAGACGCTACACTGCCCACCGCCCAGGCCGACCGGATCGGCGAGGTCGACATCATCCGTGGCTTCGCCCTGTTCGGGGTGTTGTGGATGAACGTCCTCGGCATGGGCGACTTCCTCGTTCCCGCCGACAAAATCCACGGCCTGACGGAACTGCCGACGCTGGAGAAGATCGTCGGGTTCGCCTCGCACCTCCTGATGGGCGGCAAGGCGCAGGCCCTGTTCTCGATGCTGTTCGGCTTCGGCTTCGCCATCATGATGGAGCGGATCGGCCAGAGGGGCGGCAACGGAACGCGTATCTACCTCCGGCGCCTGACGGTCCTGCTGATCGTCGGCCTCGCCCATGTGCTGCTGCTCTGGATGGGCGACATCCTCAACGCCTACGCCGCCATGGGCTTCCTCCTGCTCCTGACCCGAAAATGGCCCGGCAAGCTCCTGCTCGCTGTCGGCGTGTTTCTGGCCGGCGTCCTGCCCGGCCTGCTGATGCTCTACTATCAGCTCGCCTACCCCGACGTTCCCCCGCCCTTCCTCGCCATTTTCGATGCCGGAGCGGCCAGCCGCTGGCCGTTCGTCATGGGCCATGACTATCCGGCCTTCGTCGTCGCGATGTTCCGCGGGACCTTCTTTGAATTCTACGGCCAGCCGATCGCGTTCAGCTATCTCGGCTGGATCCTCGGCCGCTTCATGATCGGCAGCTGGATTTTCCGGCAGGGCTGGCTGCAGGCGCCGCAGCGGTATCTGACAGGCTTCTCCATTGTCGCCGCCACCTTCATCCCGCTCGGGCTGATGCTGACGCTGCTCCGCCCGATCATGAAGTCCCTCGAACTGAAGCCCATGGTCTGGGCCCAGCCGATCTTCCGCGGCCTGAACCCGGTGGCCGAGGTTATCCTCGCCCTCGGCTACGGCGCCCTGATCATCATCCTCTGCCAGCTTCCGCGGGTTCGCCGGTTCCTCTCCGGCCTCGGCTCCGTCGGCCAGATGGCCCTGACCAACTACCTGACCCAGAGCGCCTTCTTCTTCGTCTTCCTGTACGGCTTCGGTTTCGGACTGCTGCCGTGGATGGGTCCGACGCTCAGTCTCGCCTTCGCGCTGGTCGTGTTCGCCGTGCAGATCGTGTTCAGCCGCTGGTGGCTCGGCCGTTACGCGTACGGGCCGGCGGAATGGCTATGGCGCTGGGCCACCTACGGCGTGAAACCCGCGCTCAAGCGGGGATAGACGGCCCGATCTTCACGGCTGGTTAACCACGATCCCGCATCCGTTAAGGCCTGTTCAGGGGCCCTCGTTTGCGCAATCTCGCCGCCGCCGTCGAAGCGATCGACCCGCTGGTCGTGACCGGCAAGGTCGCGGGCGTGAACGGTCTGCTGATCGAGTCCAAGGGCGGCCTCTCGCGCCTGGCGGTCGGCGCCCGGGCCGAGATCGAGCGCCGCCACCTGTCACCCCTGCCCGCCGAGGTCGTCGGCTTCCGCGACGCCAAGGCCCTGCTGATGCCATTCGGGCCGGTCGAGGGCGTGGCCCCCGGCGCCGACATCCGCATCATTGACACCGCCGCCGCCGTGCGTCCCACCACCGCGTGGCTGGGCCGCATCATCGACGCCTTCGGGACGCCCATCGACGGCAAAGGGCCCTTGCCCCTCGGCCCCGCCGCCTACCCCCTGCGCGCGCCCCCGCCGCCGGCCCATTCGCGCGGCCGGGTCGGAGAGCGGCTCGACCTCGGCGTCCGCGCCATGGACGTTTTCACCACCACCTGCCGTGGCCAGCGTCTCGGCATCTTCGCCGGCTCCGGCGTCGGCAAGTCGGTGCTCCTCTCCATGCTGGCGCGTCAGGCCACCTGCGATGTCGTCGTCGTCGGCCTGATCGGCGAACGGGGCCGGGAGGTCCGCGAGTTCATCGAGGAGACGCTCGGCGAGGAAGGCCTGCGCCGCGCCATCGTCGTCGTCGCCACCTCCGACGAGCCGGCACTGAAACGCCGGCAGGCCGCCTATATGACCATGGCCATCGCGGAATTCCTGCGCGATCAGGACCTTGAAGTCCTGTGCCTGATGGACTCCGTCACCCGTTTCGCCATGGCCCAGCGCGAGATCGGCCTCGCTGCGGGCGAGCCGCCCACCACCAAGGGCTACACGCCCACAGTCTTCACCGAACTGCCCAAGCTGCTGGAGCGCGCTGGCCCCGGTCCCGTCCGCTCCGACGGCACGACCGCCGGGCCGATCACCGCCCTGTTCACCGTGCTGGTGGACGGCGGAGATCATGACGAGCCCATCGCCGACGCTGTACGAGGCATCCTCGATGGCCACATCGTCATGGACCGCAAGATCGCCGAGCGCGGCCGCTTCCCCGCCATCGACGTGCTCAAGTCCGTCAGCCGCACGCTTCCGGGCTGCCAGACGCCGCCGGAGCGGGAGCTGAACCGCCGCGCCCGCCAGTGCCTGTCGGCCTACGCCAACATGGAAGAGTTGATCAAGATCGGGGCCTACCGCACAGGCGCGGACCCGATCGTCGACCGCGCCATCGCCCTCAATCCCGCGCTCGAGGCCTTCCTCGGGCAGGATCACCATGACGTGACGCGACTGGCCGATTCCTTTGACCGTCTGGAAACCATTCTGAATCAAGGAATGGTCCAGTGACCGGAGACGCACGATGACCGCCTGGGCCCAATCCCTGATCCGCATCTCCAACTACGAGGTCGAGACGCTGCAGAAGCGCCTCGCCGAGATCACCGCCCGCCGCGCCTCCGCCGAAATGCGTATCGCCGTGCTCGAGGCCGAGGTCGAGATCGAGCAGGAACGCGCCCGCGAGGATGCCGAGGCCGGTCTCCTGCTGCAGGCCTATCTGAACGGCTGGAAGCTGCGCAAATCCGCCGCCCAGGCCGACGTCGTCGAGATCAGCGCGGAAGAGGATGGCGCCCGCGACGCCCTCACCGGCGCCTTCGAGGAACTCAAGAAGTTCGAGCACGTCGCTGAAACGACGCGCCTCAACCGGCTGATCGCCGCCGGCAAGCGCGAAACCGCCGCCTTCGACGAACTGGGTCTGAGGCGTCGTGCCGGCTGACCGGTTCGCCCTGAACCGCCGGGCCGTTCTCGCCGCCCCGTTCGCGATCGCCGCCTGCACCGAACGTTCGGCCGCCGTGGCCCAGACGCCCGGCCCGATCCCCGCGCCGCTGAAGTCGATCGCCCCCTGCCCCTTCGGCGCCACCGGCATGACCTGGCAGCTCGACCAGCCTGAATGGGTCGAACAGATCCTCCGCCACTGTTCCCAGCTGACCCCCGAGTGGGAGCAGAAGATGGAGCGCACCCTCGGTCCCGGCTTCACCTATGATTTCGGGCCGTCGGACCGGGTCGTCGCCTTCGCCCGCGACAACGGCCTGCGCGTCCACGGCCACACCCTGATCTGGTATGCCCAGGGCGCCGAATTCTTCAACGACGATCTCCCGCGCGACCGCTTCGCCGCCGAGTTCGATCGCTACATCACCACGGCGGTCAGCCGCTATCGGGGCCGGATGGCCGGCTGGGACGTCGTCAACGAGCCGGTGGCGGAAGACGGAAACGGCCTGCGCGACTGTCACTGGAGCCGCGCCTTGGGTCTCGACGGCTACATGGTTCGTGCCTTCCAGCAGGCGAAGGCCGCCGATCCCGACGCCGTCCTGTTCCTCAACGAGTACAATCTCGAGAACATCCCGGCCAAGGGCGCGACCTTCCTCCGGCTGGTCGAGCGCCTGCTCAAGCTCGGCGCGCCTGTCGGCGGCATCGGCACCCAGTCGCACCTCGACATCGAAATCCCCGCTGGCCAGATCACCGCCTTCATGCGCGACGCCGCCTCGCTGGGGCTGCCGATCCACGTCTCGGAGCTCGACTTCCCGATGAAGCGCGACGGCCGCATGCCGGACCTGCGCTCCATGGCCGGCAAGCGGGCGCAGCAGGTCGCCCGCGTCGGCGAATTGGCCGAGGCCTTCATGGCCCTGCCGGAGCGCCAGCGCTACGCCTTCACCACCTGGGGCCTGCGCGACACCGACAGCTGGTTGCTCCGCGATCCGAACCGCAAGGGCGACGACGACAGCCCCCTCCTGCTCGACGCCCATGGCCGCGCCAATCCGGCCTATCAGGCCGTCGCCGACGCCTTCAGCGGCCGCGCGGGCGCCTAGACCACAGCCGCATCGATCCCCGCCATCTCCAGCTCGGCCAGCAGCGCCACCACCGCGGCGTCGACCGCCTCGGCGTCCCGCCCGCGCACCACCAGATTGGTCCCGATCTCGCCCGCCGTTCCCGCGCCGAATGGATAGCTGCCGAAGCTGATATCCCTCTGCGCCCGCGCCGCCGCGGTCAGAATGTCCGCGATATTGCCCTCGCCGACGCCGGTTACCCGCACCGTCCGCGCCTGCACCACCGCGCCTTTCCTCAGGCGCGGAGCCACGTCCTCCAGCATGGCTGTCATGATCTTCGGCACCCCCGCCATTACGAAGACGTTGCCGATCTGGAACCCGGGCGCATCGGTCACCGGATTGGCGATCAGCGAACCGCTCTCCGGTATCCGCGCCATCCGCCGCCGCGGCGCGTTCAGTTCGTCGCCATAGCGCCGCTCGAGGATCGCCAGCGCCTCCGGATGCTCCGGCAGGCCTACGCCTAACGCCGAGGCGACCGCGTCCGCCGTGATGTCGTCGTGTGTCGGCCCGATGCCGCCGGTGGTGAAAACGTAGTCATGGGCGCCCCGCAGCGCATTCAGCGCCTCCACGATCTGCCCCTTCCGATCCCCCACCGTCCGCGCCTCCAGCAGGTCTATCCCCAGCGCCGACAGGAACCGCGCGATGGTGTTCAGGTTGGTGTCCTGCGTTCGCCCGGACAGGACTTCATCGCCGATGATCAGCACGGCGGCGGTGGGAGACGGTTTGGTCATGGGTCTACGCTATACGGTCAGGGACGCGCGGTCATCGTAACGCCTTGAGCTTGTGTGCTATGATCGCCATCTGAACGCGCCGACCGAGACCCCGAAAGCCCCGCCTGATGTACGAGACCCCCGAACTGGACAGCGACGCCTTCGTCCGCACCCACGAAATCCGCGTCCACGACGCCGAGGCTTTCGAGGGCATGCGCAAGGCCGGCCGTCTGGTGGCCGAGGCGCTCGACATGATCACCCCCTATGTGGTCCCGGGCGTCACCACCGGCGAGATCGACGACCGCATCCGCGAGTTCACCCTCGACCACGGCGCCCTGCCCGCCTGCCTCGGCTACAAGGGCTACGAAAAGACCGTCTGCACCTCGATCAACCACGTCGTCTGCCACGGCATCCCCGGCGACAAGGTTCTCAAGGACGGCGACATCGTCAATATCGACCACACGGTGCTGGTCGACGGCTGGCACGGCGACTCCAGCCGCATGTATGCCGTCGGGAATATCAACGCCCGCGCCCGCAAACTGATCGACGTCACCTATGACTCTCTCGCGGCCGGCCTCGCCGTGATCAAACCGGGAGCCACCTTCGGCGACATCGGCTACGCCATCCAGCAGGTGGTCGAGGCCAACCGCATGTCGGTCGTCCGCGACTTCTGCGGTCACGGCATCGGCCGCGTCTTCCACGACAGCCCCAACGTCCTGCACTACGGCCGCCGCGGCGAGGGCGCGACCCTGCGCACCGGCATGTTCTTCACCGTCGAGCCGATGGTGAACCTGGGCAAGCCGCACGTGAAGGTTCTGTCCGACGGCTGGACCGCCGTGACCCGCGACAAGTCGCTGTCGTCCCAGTGCGAACACAGCATCGGCGTCACCGAGGACGGCTGCGAACTCTTCACCGCCAGCCCCGCCGGCCTGTTCCGCCCGAAATTCTGACGGGCCGCCGGCGAGCCTGACCGGGGCCGCCGCCGAACTGGACGTTCTTCTTATGTTCTGACATGGTGCGGCAGCTTGGCTGGAGGCCGCCGTGTCCGCAGTGCTGCCCTTCCCCACCCTCTCCCCCCGCCCGGCCTCCGCGCCGGCGGCGGTTGCTCCCCTCAAGAGCGCCGGCCTCTCCGGCCATCGCGAGCGGCTGCGCGACCGCGCCAGAGCCGCCGGCCTCCACCACCTCCCCGACTACGAACTCCTCGAACTCTTCCTGTTCCGCAGCCAGCCGCAGGGCGACGTCAAACCCATCGCCAAGGCCCTGCTGGCGCGGTTCGGCTCTCTCGCGGCCGTGCTCGCCGCCTCCGTCGAGGATCTCATGACGGTCCGGACTGAGGACGCCCGCGGGCGCACCAAGGGCATCGGCGCGGAGACGGCGCTCGACCTCGCCGCCCTGCACGAGGTCGCCCGGCGGGTCAGTCTCGAAGAAGCGAGCAAGCGGACCGTCATCTCCTCCTGGACGGCCCTGCTCGCCTACGTCCGCCTCTCGCTCCAGCACGAGCCGCGCGAGCAGTTCCGCGTCCTCTATCTCGACAACCGCAACCAGCTGATCCTCGACGAAATCCAGAATCGCGGCACCGTCGACCATGCCCCGGTCTATCCGCGCGAGGTCGTGCGCCGGGCGCTGGAGCTTTCGGCCAAGTCGATGATCATCGTCCACAACCATCCCTCCGGCGACCCGACCCCGTCCCGGCCCGACATCGAGATGACCCGCCAGATCATCGAGGCCGCCCGCGCTCTCGACCTCTCCGTCCACGACCACCTGATCGTCGGCCGTGACGGCGTCGCCAGCTTCAAACAGCTGGGGCTGATGTGAGCGGGCCATCGCGCAGGGCCCTGCTGGGCGCCGCTCCGGTCGCCGCCCTCGCCGGCGCGGTCTCCGCCCAGCCCGCGTCCCCCGCCGTCATGGTCTCCACCTGGGACTTCGGCGCCGCCGCAAACGCCGCTGGTGTCGCGGCCCGGTCCGGCGGCGGCTCTGCGCTGGACATGGTCGAAGCGGGCGGTCGGGTGGCCGAGGCGGACGAAAGCAACTCCTCCGTCGGGCTGGGCGGCCTCCCGGACCGCGACGGCCGCGTGACGCTGGACGCCTGCGTCATGACCTGGGCCGGGGACATCGGCGCCGTCTGCGCGCTCGAGGACGTCGTCCATGCCGTCTCCGTCGCCCGCCGCGTCATGGAGCGCACGCCCCACACCATGCTGGTCGGCGAGGGCGCCCGGACCTTCGCCATCGATCAGGGCTTCGAGCTTCAGAACCTGCTCACGCCCCGCGCCGAGGCGGCATGGCGGGAGTGGCTGAAAACCGCCGACTACGCGCCCCGCATCAACAGCGAGAACACCGACTGGCGCTCCATGCCCGGCGGTCCCGGCAACCATGACACCATCGGCCTGCTGGCCATCGACGCCGCCAACCGCATGGCGGGCGCCTGCACCACCTCGGGCATGGCGTTCAAGATGCGCGGCCGCGTCGGCGACAGCCCGATCATCGGCGCGGGCCTCTATGTCGACGACGAGGTCGGCGGCGCCACCGCCACGGGTGTGGGCGAGGACGTTGTCCGTGTCGCCGGGGCCCATTCGGTGGTCGAAGCCATGCGCGCTGGCCTCGACCCGACCGCCGCCTGCCGCCGCGTCATCGAACGGCTCGCCCGGCTGCGCGGCTCGAAGGTCGCCGCCTCGCAGGTCGCCCTGCTGGCTCTCGACAAACAGGGCCGCGCCGGCGGCTTTGCACTCCAGCCTGGCTTCACCTACGCCGTGACCGACGCCGCCGGCCATACCCGCATCGAGCGAGCCGGAGCCCTCTTCGAGACCCCATGACTACCCTGATCACCGAACGCCTGACACTGACGCCGGCCGCCCTGTCCGACTACGACGACCTGTGCGCGCTCTGGGCCGATCCCGCCTTCATCCAGCATATCTTCCCCGATCCCCTGAGCCGCGAGGACGTCTGGTTCCGCCTGCTGCGCGACATCGGCCACTGGGAGGCGCTGGGCCACGGCAACTGGACGATCCGCCTGAAGGACAGCGGCGACTATGTCGGCAGCGTCGGCGTTCTCGACTACCATCGTGTCATGGAGCCCGCCTTCGACGCGCCGGAGCTCGGCTGGGGCGTCCATCCGCGCTTCCAGGGCAAGGGCCTGGCCTTCGAGGCCCTGTCCGCCGCCCTCGCCTGGTGCGACGACAGCCTGAACGCCGCCCGTACCGTCTGCATGATCTCGCCGGACAACACCCCCTCCGTCGCCCTCGCCCGCCGCGCGGGCTACGCCCCCTACGTCGAGACCACCTACAAGGGCGAGGCGGTAACCCTGTTTGAGCGCACCGCCGCCTGAACCGCGACGCTGTAGCCAGCCATTAAGGTTTACGCGGCATTGTGGCGGGCGAAATTCGTGAGAGACGCCGTCCGCCCATGCCCATGCCTGTCGAAGAGCTTCGCGGTCATCTGACCGAAGCCTTTCCCGACGCCGAGATCGTCATCGACGATCTGGCCGGCGACGGCGACCACTATCGCGCCCGCATCGTCTCTGCGGCCTTCGCCGGTCTGCCGCGGGTCCGTCAGCACCAGCTCGTCTATGCGGCGCTGAAGGGCAAGATGGGCGGCGAACTGCACGCCCTGGCGCTCGAAACCTCGACGCCGGCCCAAGCCTCGCCGGCAGGAGACTGAACCATGCGCTACCGTCCCTTCGGACAGGCGGGTCAGGCAGTTTCGGCGCTGACGCTGAGCCTCGGGCCGCGCGACATCGCACAAGGCCCGGAAGCCGGCCGTGAACTGATCTATTCGGCCCTCGAAGCCGGCATCAACAGCTACCGCCTGGAAACCGCCGATCCCGTGCTGGCGGAAATCCTCGGCCAGGCTCTGAAACACGTCGACCGCAAGCTGGTGCAGGTCTCCCTGACCCTCGGCGCCGGCGACGGCCGCCGCGGCTCGGACCGCGACTTCTCGGCCGAGGGCATCACCTCGGCCATCGACCGCGCACTCAGCATCTCCGGCCTGGGCTGGTTCGATCTGGCCGTTCTGGACGAGCCTGCCGACCACGAATTGCCGCAACCCACCCTCGGCGCCCTCAAGGCCCTGCGCGCCACCGAGCGCGTCCGCCTGCTGGGCATCTCCGGCGAGGGCGAGGTGATGGACACCTATGTCTCGACCGGCGCCTTTGACGTCCTGACCACGCCGTTCCACGTCAACTCGCCCTGGCAGATCCGCTCACGCCTGCGCGCCGCCCGCGAGGCGGACATGGCCATCTTCGTCTACGACTATTTCCCGGAAAGCCTCGACACGGCGAAGAAGGCCGCGGCGGTGCACCAGCCCAAGAAGGGCCTGTTCGGCTTCGGCGGCTCGAAATCGAAGGCGAACCCGCTGGCCCACGCCGGCACCTTCGCCTTCCTGCACCGGACCAACAACTGGCCGGCCGAGGCCATCTGCCTCGCCTACGCCCTGACCGACCCGTCGGTCTCCAGCGTGCTGATCCGCGCCAGCGACACCGAACGGCTCAACATGCTGGCCTTGGTGCCGGATCGCGACATGCCCCCGGGCCTCGCCGCCCAGATCGAAATGGCCCGCGTCGCCGGCGCCAAGGCGGCCTGACACCGGCCCTGAGGCCTTCCGGCGCCTTGACCCGGCCCCTTCGGGCGCCTAGCTGACGGCCTTCACCGAAAGGCCCGTTGCAGTGACCGATCAAGCCGTCGCCAATCCCGTCCACGCCTTCATCGCCGATACGGTGAAAGAGCATGACGTCGTCCTGTTCATGAAGGGCACGCCGGACGCGCCGCGCTGCGGCTTCTCCTCGCTGGCGGTGCAGATTCTCGACCACGTGGGCGCGTCGTTCGTCGGCGTCGACGTGCTGCAGGACGAAGCCCTGCGCGACGGCATCAAGACCTTCAGCGACTGGCCGACCATTCCCCAGCTCTATGTGAAGGGCGAGTTCGTCGGCGGCTCCGACATCGTCCGCGAAATGTTCAACGCCGGCGAGCTCCAGACCCTGCTGACCGACAAGGGCGTGCCCCTCGGCGACGCCGACGCCTGATGGCGAAGGCCCAGCTCGAGCCCCGGACCGACCGCGAGATCTTCGTCGTCCCGCTCGAGGTCCGTCCTGATCACATCGACGACAACGGCCACGTCAACAACGTCGTCTATGTCGGCTGGCTGCAGGACGCGGGCACGGCCCACTGGAACGCCCGCTTCGACGCCGAAACCCGCGCCCGCTGGTCGTGGGTCGCCGTCCGGCACGAGATCGACTATTTCCGCCCGCTGCTTCCCGACGCCGTCGGCGTGAAGGCCCGCACATGGGTCGGCGACCCGCAGGGCCCACGCTTCAACCGCTATGTCCGCATCGAGGACGCCGAGGGCCGGCTCTGCGCGCAGGGCGTCTCGGAGTGGGTGTTGGTCGACGCCGCGACCATGCGGCCGCACCGCATCCCCGCCGACATGCTGCCCGCGTTCGAGGCGCGCTGACCGGCCTTAGCCGCGTGGCAGCTGGTAGGGGTTCTCGACCGAGACCCGGCTGCCCGGCGCCAGTCCCATCTCCTGGAAGGTCCAGCGCATCTCGACGCCCTCGGCGCGCGGCTGCTGGCAGCGGTCTTCCTTGATCCGGCGCAGGGTGATCACCGAGCCTTCGCCGTCGCGGCGCACGACCGGCGTCAGATCGGCCTTCTCCGTGCAGCCGTTCGAGCTGACCCAGAACACGGCCTGGTCCTGCACGATGGCGGCCGCGTGCACCGCCTCGATCTGGCCCGGAGCCTCAGCCGTCTCGACCGGCTGATCCTGCGGCATGAACCGGTCGACAAGCGCGCAACCCGGCAGGGCGGCGGCCAGCGCGAGCGCTCCGGCGAGCGTGACGATCCGTTTCATTCCCGGCCTCCCGCGCCGAAATCCTGAACAGCCCCAATGTGCGCCTGTTCGCCCGCAAGGGGAACCCGGCTCGGGCGGATACGGAAAGGGGCCCCGGATTGCTCCGGGGCCCCTGAAATCCTGTCGAAGGCGAAGCGCTTAGGACGAGTAGTACTCGACCACCAGGTTCGGCTCCATCTTCACCGGGAACGGCACGTCGGCCAGTTCAGGCACGCGGACGTAGCGAACCGAGAAGCCGCGGTCGCCCAGCTCGAGGTAGTCAGGCACGTCGCGCTCCGACGACTGCTGGGCTTCGAGCACCAGCGCCATGGCGCGGGACTTTTCCTTGACCTCGATGACCTGGCCCGGCTTGACCCGGTACGAGGCGATGTCGACCTTCTTGCCGTCGACGGTCACGTGGCCGTGGTTGACGAACTGGCGCGCGGCCCAAGGGGTCGGCACGAATTTGGCGCGGTAGACGATGGCGTCCAGACGCGATTCCAGCAGGCCGATCAGGTTCTCCGAGCTGTTGCCCTTGCGGCGAGCAGCTTCCGCATAGGTCGCGGCGAACTGCTTCTCGGTGATGTTGGCGTAGTAGCCCTTCAGCTTCTGCTTGGCCTTCAGCTGCAGGCCGAAGTCCGAGACTTTCGACTTGCGGCGCTGGCCGTGCTGGCCGGGGCCGTAGGAACGCTTGTTGACCGGGGATTTCGAACGGCCCCAGAGGTTTTCACCCATGGCCCGGTCGAGCTTGTACTTGGCGCTGTGGCGCTTGGACATAAGTCACTCTCTATATGATGCGGCCCGGTCCCTCCCCAACTGGAGGGACGATCTCAACGGCGGTCCACGCATCGTCCGTAGTGGATCACGCAACGCGGCGAGCCGGTGGCGTGAAGGCGGGGCTTATGACCGCCCAGGCCCGCCGCGTCAAGACTCGGGAACCCAGACGAAGCCGTCGTCCCGACGCTGGAAGCGGCCCACGCCGGGGAACGGGAAGTGGACGCCGTAAACCCGAAGGCTCTCCGACGCCCCCCGGTTCAGCAGCCCCTGCCGCGTGGTCACGCCGGGGGCGCCATCGCTGTCCCAGCCGTTCACCAGTTCCGGCCGCTGCACCGAGACCAGCGAACTGTGCATCGCATCGCCGATATACAGCAGCCGCTCGGTTCCCGAGACGATCTCATAGCCGCTGTGCCCCGGCGTATGCCCCGCCAGCGGAACCGCCTTGATCGAGGGAGTCACCTGCGCGCCCGGCGCGAACGTCTGCACCCTGGGCGTGATGGCCGCCAGCAGAGGCGCGGCTCCCGCCTCGGCCGCGCCGGCCTTGGCGAACTCCCACTCCGCCGCGCTCATGCGGACCACGGCGTTGGGGAAGGTCAGGGCGCCGTCCTTGCCGGCCAGTCCGCCGACGTGGTCGCCGTGGGCGTGCGAGATCAGCACATCCGTCACCTGCCCCGGCTCGACGCCCGCGGCCCTCAGCGAGGCAAGCAACTTGCCCTCCGTGCCCATCTGTCCGCCCGCGCCGGTGTCGATCAGCACCACCCGCTCCCCGTCCCGGACCAGCAGCGGCTGGATCGACAGATGGATCTGCCCGTCCGCCTGACCCGAGGCCGTCAGCAGCGCCGACACCTCGGCGGTGTCGCTCCATGGACTCATCTCGCGGTTCGTGGCCGGGAAGGCCATCTCACCGTCCTTCAGCGCCACCGCCTGTATCTGGCCGATGCGGAAGGCGTGGATGTCCGGATGCGACAGCGCGGCCGGCGGGGTCGACGTCGCCTCCCGCTTTTCCGGCTCCGGCGAACAGGCCGCCGCGCCCATGGCGGCGAGGATCAGGCTGGCGGCGGCGATGCGGGCATAAAAGGTCATGACGGCTCCGGGGGCGAGAACTGCAGCTACGCTAACTTGGGAACCGCAACGCCCGGCGCCAGCGCACCGGGCGTCTTTTCGGGTCAGGCCGTCGCCGCGGCGAACAGTTCGTTGGCCTTGTTCCAGTTCACCACCGTCCAGAACGCCTTCAGATAGTCGGCCCGCCGGTTCTGGTACTTCAGGTAATAGGCGTGCTCCCAGACGTCGGCGGCCAGCACCACAGCGCCCTTCTCGTCCGCCACATCCATCAGCGGATTGTCCTGGTTCGGGGTCGAGGTGACCTTCAGCTTGCCATCCTGAACGATCAGCCAGGCCCAGCCCGAGCCGAACTGCCCGGCCCCCGCCGCGTTGAACGCCTCCTTGAACGCGTCCATGCCGCCCAGATCGCGGTCGATCGCCGCCGCCAGTTCGGCCGAGGGCTGACCCGCCTGATCGACCGGCGCCAGCAGCTCCCAGAACAGGCTGTGGTTCCAGTGCCCGCCGCCGTTGTTGCGGACCGCCTTGGGAAGCTTCGAAATCCCCGCGAACAGCTCCTCCAGCGACTGGCCCTGCAGCGCGCTGTCGGCCTCCACCGCCTTGTTCAGATTGTCGACATAGGTCTGGTGGTGCTTGTCGTGGTGGAAGGTCATCGTCTCCTTGTCGATGGCCGGCTCCAGCGCGTCATAGTCATACGGGAGGGGCGGAAGCGTAAAGGCCATGGGGAGGCTCCTTCGACAGGTTTCGGGGAGCCCTCATCTAGGCGCCCGTGTCCCGAACCCAAGGCCGGCGGCCGAATTCCGTTCCCCTCAGCCCGCCGGCAGATTGGCCTTCAGACAGTCGCGCACGGCCCGCCGCAGGTCGCCGGAGGCATTGAGGAAGTCGACGCCCTCAGCGACGAACACCGCCTTGGTCGCGGCGTCCAGTCCATCGGAAAGTGCGCCGATCACGCGCTTCTGCCCCTTCTCATGCAGGCAGAAGCCCAGCTCTACGCACAGGGCTGAAAAGAGGTTGTCATAGGTATCGTCGAGGTGGGCTTCGTCGCTCATCGCAAGCTTCCTGTTTGAACTCAGCCCTTAAGCCTTTCGGCGTGGAACGCCACATGGTCGGCGATGAAGCTGGCCATGAAGAAGTAGGAGTGGTCGTACCCCGGCTGCATCCGCAGGGTGACCGTCTGCCCCGCCGCCTCCGCCGCGGCCGTCAGCAGTTCCGGCTTCAGCTGTTCGGCCAGGAAGGGGTCGGCGTCCCCCTGATCGATCAGGATGTCGTCATAGCATCCGTCGCCCACGCCGGCCTCGATCAGCCGCGCGGCGTCATGCTCCGCCCAGGCCTCGCGGTCATCGCCCAGATAGGCCGCGAACGCCTTCTCCCCCCACGGACACCGCGTCGGCGAAGCGATCGGCGCGAAGGCCGACACCGACCGGAACAGATGCGGATGCCTGAGCGCCAGCGTGAGCGCCCCGTGCCCGCCCATCGAATGCCCGCTGATCGACCGCGCCTTCGTCGTCGGAAACTCCGCGTCGATCAGTCCGATCAGCTCGCCCGTGACATAGCTCTCCATGCGGAAGTGCGGCGCCCAGGGCGCCTGCGTCGCATCCACATAGAAGCCCGCCCCCTGCCCGAGGTCATAGGCGGGATCGTCCGCCACGCCCTCGCCGCGGGGCGAGGTATCCGACGCGACGACGATGACGCCATGCTCCGCCGCGGCTCGGTAGGCCCCCGCCTTGGTGGTGAAATTATCCTCGGTGCAGGTCAGGCCCGACAGCCAGATCAGCACCGGGAACGGCCCCTCGCCCGGGGGCGTGAACACCGACAGCGTCATGGGTGTGCCGGTGGTCGCGCTGTCGTGCCGCAGATAACGCAGGGTGCCGCCGTGAACAGCGTGAGTCTTCAGGGTTTCCATATTTCCGCTCATCCCCGCGAAGGCGGGGATCCAGTTCTTTCCAGCGAGATGCAGGCGTTTCAGGAGATCGTTCCTGCCAGTCTAGACAGACCGATCACCCAAAGCACTGGGTCCCCGCGTTCGCGGGGATGAGCGGTATGAGAAAGTCACCCCGGCCTGTGCATGGCGCAGACCTTGTTGCCCGCCGGATCGCGCAGATAGGCCAGCACCAGCGTCCCGAACGGACCATTCCGCTCACCGGGCGGATCCTCGATCGAGCGGCCGCCCGCCGCCACGCCGGCGTCGTGGAAAGCCTGCACCATCTCGGGCGTTTTCGCATGGAAGCCGATCGTTCCGCCGTTGGCGTGGCAGGCCGGGTCGCCGTCGATCGGCTTGCCGACCGCGAAGGCGCCGCGCGCCGTCCGCCACCAGTAGCGTCCCTTCGGATCGGGCCCGCTGGCTGGCTCCAGCCCCAGCGATCCCAGAACGGCGTCATAGAATTTCCGCGACGCCTCGACGTCGTCCGCACCGAGTGTGACGTGGGTGAACATGGCTTCCCCTCCTGTTGTTCAGACAGTTTTCTTAAACAACTGTCCGCGCCGCGCAAGCCTCAGAACACCACCACGCTGCGGATGCTCTCGCCTGCATGCATCAGGTCGAACGCCTCGTTGATCCGCTCCAGCGGCAGGGTATGAGTGATCATCGGGTCGATCTCGATCTTCCCGTCCATGTACCAGTCGACGACCTTGGGCGTGTCGGTCCGCCCCCGCGCGCCGCCGAACGCCGAGCCGCGCCACACCCGGCCAGTGACCAGCTGGAACGGCCGCGTGGCGATCTCCTTGCTCGCCTCGGCCACGCCGATGATCACACTCTCGCCCCAGCCGCGGTGGCAGGCCTCAAGCGCCTGACGCATCACCACCGTGTTGCCGGTGCAGTCGAAGGTGTAGTCCGCCCCGCCGCCGGTCATCTCGACCAGATGCGCCACCACGTCCGGCACATCCGTCGGATTGACGAAATGGGTCATGCCGAACCGGCGGCCCCACTCTTCCTTGGACGGATTGATGTCTACGCCGACGATCATGTCGGCCCCGACCATCTTCAGCCCCTGGATGACGTTCAGCCCGATGCCGCCCAGTCCGAAGACGACGCAGTTGGCGCCCGGCTCGACCTTGGCCGTATTGACCACCGCCCCCACGCCCGTGGTCACGCCGCAGCCGACGTAGCAGGCCTTGTCGAACGGCGCGTCCTTGCGGATCTTCGCCACCGCTATCTCGGGCAGCACCGTGAAGTTCGAGAAGGTCGAGCAGCCCATGTAGTGGGCGATGGCCTGCCCCTTGTAGGAAAATCGCGAGGTCCCGTCGGGCATCAGCCCCTTGCCCTGCGTCGCCCGGATGGCGGTGCACAGATTGGTCTTGCGGCTCAGGCAGCTTTTACATTGCCGGCATTCCGGCGTGTACAGCGGGATCACATGGTCCCCGACCGCGACGCTCGTCACCCCCGGCCCGACCTCGACCACCACCCCGGCGCCCTCATGGCCCAGAATGCTCGGGAAGATGCCCTCCGAGTCCAGCCCGTCCAGCGTATAGGCGTCGGTGTGGCAGATGCCCGTCGCCTTGATCTCGACCAGCACCTCCCCGGCGCGCGGCCCCTCCAGATCGACCTCGACGATCTCCAGCGGACGTTTGGCCTCAAAGGCGACGGCGGCGCGGGTTTTCATGGATCGGGTCTCCTGTGCGTTGGCGTTCTTCTAGGACAGACCGCCGATGCTATGGAACCGCATGACGCACAGAAACCTCGTCATCCTCACCGGCTCCGGCATTTCCGCCGAGTCCGGCGTCCCCACCTTTCGCGCCGCCGACGGTCTGTGGATGGGTCATCGCGTGCAGGACGTCGCCACGCCCGAGGCCTTCGCTCGCGACCCCGCCCTCGTGCAGGACTTCTACAACCAGCGCCGCCGCCAGCTGGCGCAGGTCGAGCCCAACGCCGCCCACCAAGCCCTCGCCGAGCTCGCCGCCCGCTGGGACGGAGACCTCCTGCTGGTCACGCAGAACGTCGACGACCTCCACGACCGTGCCCATGCGTCCACCCCGCCCGCGGCCGGCTTCGAGCTGATCCACATGCACGGCGAACTGCTCAAGGCGCAGTGCACCGCCACCGGCCAGGTCCTCGACTGGCCCGGCGACCTCGCCCCCGACCAGCCCTCGCCGTTTCGTCCAAAAGGTCGCCTGCGCCCGCACATCGTCTGGTTCGGCGAATGGCCGCTGCGGATGGACCGGATCGAGGCCGCCCTCGCCGCCTGCGACCTGTTCGTCTCCATCGGCACGTCCGGCGCGGTCTATCCGGCCGCCGGCTTCGTCCAGCTGGCCAACCACGCCGGCGCCCGCACGGTCGAGCTCAACCTCGAGCCCTCCCTCGGCAGCCGTTTCTTCGACGATGCCCGCTACGGTCCGGCGACCGAGATCGTGCCGGCCTTCTTCGCCGGCCTCTAGCTCTCGCCCGCCGCCTTCTTCGCCGCCAGTTTGGCCAGCACCCGGCCGCGCCCCTTGGCCAGAGCGTGGATCACGCCCCGGAACGTCGCCACCTCCTGCTCGCTGAACGCCGCCCGGCCCAGCATGACCCGCAGGTTCTGGCTCATCGACCGCTTCTTCTCCGGCGGATGGAAGAAGCCGCCCTCGTCGAGCTCCTTCTCCAGATGCTCGTACATGCCGATCAGCAGGTCGTTCGACGCCGGCGGATCGCCCTCCCGGAACCGCGGCGGCGGCGCGTCGAGGATCAGCGTCCGCCACTCATAGGCGTTGATCGCCACCGCCTGCGCGAGGTTCAAGGAGTGATGCTTGGGATCGATGGGGATGGTGACGATCCCCTGCGTCAGGGCGATGTCGGTCGTCTCCAGCCCGGCCCGCTCGCCGCCGAACAGCAGCCCCACGCTCAGCCCGGAGGCCCGGTCGTCGTACAGCAACCGCGACGCCTCGCGCGGCGTCCGCACCGGCATCCGCGTCTCACGCGGCCGGGCGGTGGTCGAGAAGACGGTGTTCAGGTCGGCCACGGCCTCCGCCACGCTGTCGAACACCTTCACGGCGTCCAGCACCCAGTCGGCGCCCGAGGCCGTGGCCCATGCCCGGTCCTGCGGCCAGCCGTCGCGCGGGCTGACCAGACGCAGTTCGGACAGGCCGAAATTGGCCATCACCCGCGCCACCGCGCCGATGTTGTCGGCCAACTGCGGCTTGTCGAGGATGACGACGGGGGGGGTGAGCTCGCTCACGTCCGGTCAGTCCTCGCCATACATCGCCAGCCACGGATCGGCGGTCCCGGCCTCGACCTCGGCCACCTTCACCGCCGGCCAGCCGATCGAGTCGTCCGCCGCGTCGCGCCACGCCAGCACATAGAGGTCGCGCAGCTCCGACGCCCCCGCCGCCAGCCGCCCGATGGCGAACGTCGCGCCCCGCGCATCGCCCTCGCCGAAGCCGCCGGCCTTCTCCAGCCGGTAGAAGGGCGTCACCTCCGCCAGCGTCGTCTTCAGATAAGCGGGCACCCGCGCGCGCAGGTCGAAACCTTCCAGCCGCGGCGCGCTCATCGCCGCCTCGACCACATCCAGCCGGGCGACCCGCGCGGTGAACGCCCCCTCAAAGGCGCCGTGCGTCTGCCGCGAGGTGGTGAAGCCCTCGGGGTTGGCGGCATCCCGCGCCCAACCGTTGAAATGGATCGTCGTATGGTGCGGCTGGCTGCCGTCGCCGACGTAGTGGGCCAGATAGCCCATGTCGCGCAGGATCACAGCCTCGCGCCGCTGCCGGTCCTCGCGATACCAGGCCCGCTTGCCCGGATCCGTCTCGCGCGCCTCGGCGGCGTTCAGCACCCGCCACGTCGCGAAGTCACGCACCAGATGCTGGTAGGCGTCCCAGATGGCGTAGGGCAGGTAGCCGGCGTCGTCGACATCGAGCCCGGCGGCGACCAGCGCCGCGTCATATTCCGACTTCAGCCGCGGCAGGGCGTCGATCGACGGCCCGGCGGCGCTGATCACATGGGCGTTGTCGTCCATGTCGATGAAGTGGGCGGTGTCGCGCTCCCGGTCGTGCGGCTGTCCGCCCCCCTTGGTCCGGTCCGGCTCCCGCGCCAGTTCGCCGATGTCGGCCGCCGCGCCCGGCGTGCGCAGGAACCCCGGCAGTTCCTCCGGCAGGCCCCGCACCGCCGCCACGCCGATCAGCCGGTGCCCGGTGTTGCCCCACGCCGAGACGGCCGCGGGCACGGAGGCGAGCAGCAGCGCCGAGACGGCGGCGGCGGCGAGGGCGAAACGCTTCATGGAACAGGCTCCGGACTGGGTTCCGCCGGGTTAAATCCACGCCGCGGCGGCGTCCAGCGGCATTATCGGGGCGGGCCCGCTTGACCGCCCCCGCACCGGCCCCCTACCCCTGCTTCCGCATCGTTTTCCGGGGTTGGGTCATGTTCAAACGCGCGCTTCTGCTTTCCGCCGGCCTGCTGGCCTTCGCCACCGCCGCCACCGCCCAAAGCCCGGCGACCGTCGATCCCGTCCGCGTCGCCGCCCATGAGAATTTCCTCGCCGGCGAGGCTCTGCGTGGCCGCGGCAGCGCCACACCGGACGAGGCCGTCGCCGCCGCCTATGTCGCCGCCCGGTTCCAGGAATACGGCCTTACTCCCGCGCCCGGCATGAGCGGCTATCTGCAGACCGCCGGCGTGGTCCAGCAGCCGCCCAGCGCCCCCGGCCGCCGTCCCCGCTTCACGGTCACCGGGCCCGAGGGCGCGGTGCGGATCACCACCAACGCCATCGGCTGGCTGCAGGGCTCCGACCCGTCGGCCGGCGTCATCATGATCACCGCCCACCTCGACCACCTCGGCGTCCAGCCGGACGGCACGGTGCGCTACGGCGCCAACGACGACGCCTCGGGCACGACGGCCGTGCTGGAGCTCGCCCGCACCCTCGCCGCCGGCGAACGTCCGAAGCGCAGCATCCTGTTCGTCTGCTACGGCTCCGAAGAACTGGGCCTGCTCGGCTCCGAGTATTTCGGTTCCCATTCGCCCGTGCCCCTGACCGACGTCATCGCCAATCTCGAGATCGAGATGATCGGCGCCCAGGACCCCAACATGCCGGCGGGCGTGATGATGATGACCGGCTTCGACCGCTCCAATTTCGGCGCGGCCCTCAAGGAGCGCGGCGCCCTGATCGCCCCCGACCTCTATCCCGAGCAGCATTTCTTCGAGCGCTCGGACAACTACCAGCTGGCCCTGCAGGGCGTCGTCGCCCACACCATCTCCGGCTGGGCCACCATCCCGACTTATCACACGGCCGAGGACGACCTGGCCCACCTCGACATCCCCTTCATGACCCAGGCCATCCAGTCGCTGGTCGAGCCCCTTCGCTGGCTCGCCTCCACCGACTTCAAGCCGGAATGGGCCGAAGGCGGGCGTCCGCAGCCGCGGCAGTAGTTCCCCGCGGAAGGATCAGCGGATCCCGAACGCCTGCTCGGTCCGCGCCACCCAGGCCGTGACCGCCGGATATCCGCCAAGGTCGAACCCGCCCTCGTGCGCCACCCGCGTGTAGGCGACCAGCGCCAGATCGGCGAGCGTCGGCCCGTTGCCGACCAGCCAGTCCGCCCCGGTCAGCGCCGCTTCCATCCGATCCAGCGCCGCACGGCCGCGCTCCATCAGCCGCGGCTCGATCTCCTCCGCCGCCTTGCCGAGGAACGCCCGCTGAAACCGCGCCACGGCCACGTAAGGTTCGTGACTGTACTGCTCCCAGAACAGCCATTCGTACATCCGCGCGCGATCCCACGGATCGGCCGGCATGAAGGCCGTCCCCTCGCCCAGAAACCCGATGATCGCGTTCGACTGCGCCAGCACCCGACCATCGTCGGACACCATCGCCGGAACCTGTCCCGCCGGATTCATCGCGAGAAGTTCTGTGGACCGCGTCGCACCGCTCATGACGTCGGTTTCGACCCACCGATAATCACGGCCGAGCCATTCCAGCAACCACTTGACCTTCAAACAGTTGCCCGAGCGAATATCTCCGAAAACAGTAAGCATCGCGCCCCAGCAAAGTGTTTTTGATCTGCGAATACAGCTTACAGATTTGACGGCCTTGGCCAAACGAGATTCGGCTTAACCATCACAAGGCCCACTTATCCACCGCTTGACCGGACAGGTGGTCGCACCCGGGCTCGAATGTCTGGTTTTCGCCACATTCCTTGACGACAAGCGCCCCGCCGGACGGACAGGGGCCGGTGCTTACGCGAGTCGAATCATGGTCGGCAGTGCCGCTGCGTTCGCCCTTTTCTGGGCGATGGCCTTCCCCGCTCATGGGGCGGTTCAGGGTGATCCCGTTTCCTACGAAGCCGCGGTTGCAGCCGACCGGGTCGTGGAATCAACGGAGCCCGCGACCGAAGGTTCCGACAGCGGCATGGCGGGTATGAACGCCGAACAGCAGGCCCTGATGGATACGGACCCGCGCTGGACCGCGCGCGTCAACCTTTACCATGCGGGCGGCGGCGGAGCGACGGGCAACGACAGCCTCGGATGCCGTCCCGTGCCGATGCGCACCATCGCCACCGACCCCCGCTACATTCCCCGCCGCACCCGCGTCTTCATTCCGGAAACGGTCGGCATGCGCATGGCCGACGGCTCCATCCACGATGGCTACTGGTACGCCTCCGATACGGGCGGCGCGATCAAGGGCCAGAAGATCGACATCTTCACCGGCCAGGGCCGCGGCTCGATGCAGCCGGCCATGCGCTTCAACCAGCGCCGCCTGACGCTCGTGGACGCCGGCCGCTTCGACGGCTGCCCGCCGTCGTGGGACGCACAGCCCAGCCAGTCCACCCTGATGGCCTCCGCCGCCACCAGCGTCGGCTCGCAATAGTCTCTGTTCCACGGCCCGCCGCGCCGGGTTAGCGTCCCCGGATGGAGGGCGCTGATCTCTATCTCGGATGGCGGACCGCGCTGCTCGGTCTGGCGACGCTGCAGATTCTCCTGCTCGCCGTCGCCCTGCTCGTTGAGACGGGAAACCGCGTAGCCAACCGGACGCTGGCGGCCTTGCTCGCCGTTCTCGCCGGCCTGCTCATCCCCTATGCGATCGGCTTCGCGGGCTTCTATGACGCCTTCCGCTGGCTGACCTTCGCGCCTTTCGCCATCCCGCTGGCGGTCGGGCCGCTGCTGTACGGCTATGCCGCCTCCCTCGCGGACGGACGTCTTCCACCGCGCTGGCGCGCGCATCTCGCTCCGCCCGTCCTGCAGCTCGCCTGGTTCGCCCTCTGTTTCCTGCTGCCTGCCGATCTGAAGTGGGACTGGTACACGGGCGGCCATCGGACGTTCGTGGCTCCGCTGTTTCAGGCGATGGAGATCGTCAGCCTCGCCGCCTATGCCTTTGCCCTGCGCGGCGTCCTGCGGCGGCAACGCACCCGGCTGGCGGATCAGCGCAGCGACGATGATCGCTTCTCCGCTCGTTGGCTCGGACGGCTTCAAGCGGCGATCCTGATCGGTCTTGTGACACAGACCGGCTTCTGGCTTTGGTCCCTGATCACTGGCGGCATCGACTTCTTCCAGGAGACCGGCCTCTATCTCGCCCTGGCCGCGCTCGGCCTCTACCTCGGCGTAGCCGGCTGGCGTCATGGCGCCCTGCCTGTTCCGCTTCCCGCCCCACTGCCTCCGGTCGTCGCGGAGCCGCCGACGTCGTCACCGCCTCCTGACTGGGCGGTCGTGGCCACCGACGTGGACCATCGTGTGCGGGAGGCCGGATGGTGGCGCGAACCTGACCTCACCCTGCCGAGGCTGTCCCGCCTGCTCGGGACCAACACCGGCCGCCTCTCACGCGCGCTCAACCTCGGCCTCGGCGTGAATTTCTCGACCTTCGTCAACGGCCTTCGGGCTGAGGGTGTCGCCGGGGCCCTGCGCGCCGACCCGGATGCGGACCTCCTCGATCTCGCCTTCGACATGGGGTTCGCGTCCAAGGCCAGCTTCAATCGAGCGTTCAAGTCCCGCTTCGGAATGGCCCCCTCTCAATACCGCCGATCCGTCTCAGATCATGACTTTGCGGACCCTGAAGCGAAACTGAGGCGCGTCGCGCTCTGACCGGAGCCAATGTCTCCCGACCGCACCGTGGAGTCCCGAATGACCCATCTCAGCCGCCGCCGCCTGTTCCAGATGACGGGCGCGCTCGCCCTCGCCTCGACCGCTCCGGCCCGCGCCGCGCCCCTTGCGGATGACTGGAGCGGCGACGTTGCGATCCTGCGTCAGGCCTGGGAGACCATGCACCCGGGCATTCACCGCTACAGCAGTCCCGAGCAGATCGCTGCGAGGCTGGACGGACTTGCGGATGCATGGCGGACGCCGGCCTCCTTCCGCGAACGCTTCCTCGCCCTCACCCGCGTTACCGCCTTGGTGAAGTGCGGCCACACCTACCCCAGTCCCTACAACGGCGGCGACCTGGTGGTCGCGCAGCTCTATCCGGATCGCGCTCTGGTTCCATTCCGCTTCCGCTGGATCGGCCGGAGCATGATTGTGCTGCGCGACGATTCCGGCGCTGGGCTCTTCCCGAGGGGAAGCGCCATCGAGGCGATCGAGGGCGTTCGCGCAGGCGATATCCTGGACCGGCTCATTCCGCTCGCACGGGCGGACGGCGACAATGACGGCAAACGCATCAGCCTGATGGAGGTGCGGGGCGACGATGGCTTCGAAACCTTCGACATTCACCTGCCGCTTGTCCTGCCCGGCCTCTCCGACGCCGCCGATTTCACGCTCGAGAACGGTCGGATTGTCCGTGCACCCCTTCTGACACTTGCCCAACGAAAGGCGGCGGGCGCTCCGGAACGGCCGTCCGGCGCCAATCCATGCTCCATGGAGACCGGCCCCGATGGCGTCGCTCGCCTGACCATGCCGGGCTGGGCCCTCTACGATTCCGACTTCGCATGGCAGGCATGGCTGGGTCAGACGATGGACGACCTTTCCGCGGAAGGCGCGCGCGGTCTGATCGTCGACCTGCGCGGCAACGAAGGCGGGCTCGACTGTGGCAATGTCATCATCAGCCGCCTCATAGACCGGGATCTCGCCCTCTCCCGCACCCAGCGCTTCGTCCGCTACCGCCGTGCGCCAGACGCGCTTCATCCGCACCTGGAAACCTGGGACCGCAGCTTCCTTGACTGGGGCGACGCCGCCGCCGGTCCTGACGATCGGGGCTTCTATCGGCTCACGCGCTACGACGAAGACGGGGAAACCTTCATCATCCGGCCCGAGGGGCGGCGTTTCGCCGGCCCGGTCGTCGTCCTCTGCGATGCGTCGAACAGTTCGGCGACCTTCCAGTTCGCCCAGATGGTCAAGGACAACGGCCTCGCCACTCTGCTGGGTCAGGCCACCGGCGGAAACCGTCGCGGCATCAACGGAGGCGCCTTCTTCTTCCTCCGCCTGCCGGCCTCGGGAATCGTCGTCGACCTGCCTCTGATCGCCAGCTTTCCGGATACGCCGCAGCCGGACGCGCCCATCTTCCCGGACGTGGAAGTCGCGACCTCCGCCATGGACATCGCCTTGGGGCGCGACCCGCAGATGGCTGCGGCGACCGCGCTGATCCTCGGCACGGCCGCTAGAACCGGCGCTTGCCGGTGATGGTCTCGAAGAACATCCGCCAGTCGCCCATCAGGCTCCACAGCGGGTATTTGAACGTGGCCGGCCGGTTCTTCTCGAAGAAGAAATGCCCGACCCAGGCGAAGCCGTAGCCGACCAGTGGCATGGCCAGCAGCCACCACGGGTTCAGCGTCACGACCGCCGTGACCAGCGCCGCCAGAACCAGCGCCGACCCCACCACGTGGATCCGCCGGCACGTCCGGTTCGAATGCTCGTGGATGTAGTACGGGTAGAAGGCCGAGAAGCTCTGGAAGCGTTCGCCCGCCGGCGGTTGGGTGGTCATGCGCCGACGATGACTCCGGCCCCGGTTCACCGCAAGTCCAGCCAGTGAACAGGCCCCACGGCCGCCGCTTGACTCATCCATATCTCGCTGGTTATACGTCCGACCCATAGCCCATTGGTTATCGGTTCAGATGCACACCTCGCCGGACATTCTCTTCAGAACCCTCGCCGATCCGACCCGCCGGGCGATCTTCGAGGGGCTGTGCCGCGACGGCGAGCAGACCGTGGGGGCGCTGACCGCCCGCGCCGGCGTCTCCCAGCCCGCGGTCTCGAAACACCTCGGCGTGCTGAAGCTGGCGGGCCTCGTCAGCGACCGCCCCGCAGGCCGTCAGACCCACTACAGCGCGCAAATCGGCGCCCTCGCCCCGCTGATGGACTGGACCCGCGACATGGCCGGCTTCTGGGAAGCCCGCTTCGACGACCTGGAAGACCTGCTCAAGAGGATGGATCAATGACCGACGCCGCCGTTGAAACCCGCTCCGTCGTTGTCGAGCGCGAGTTCGCCGCACCGCCCGAGAAGCTCTGGCGCGCCCTCACCCAGCCGCACCTGATCGAGGCCTGGCTGATGAAGAATGACTTCCGTCCCGATGTCGGCCACCGCTTCAACCTGCGCGGCGACTGGGGCGGCGTGCTAGATTGCGAGGTGCTGGTCGTCGAGCCCAACCGGACCCTCGCCTACACTTGGAACTTCGCCCACGACGACCCGGCCTACAATCTGGACAGCGTCGTCACCTTCACCCTCAGCCCCACCGCCGCCGGGACCCACCTGCGGATGGAACAGGCCGGCTTCCGGCCCACCCAGAAACAGGCCCTCGGCGGCGCCCGCGTCGGCTGGGCCCAGTTCTTCGGCAAGCTCGAGGACGTGCTCGCCCAACCCGCCTGAGCCACGAACCGCAACGCACAGGGAGCGATCCTCATGTCCTTCGGAAAGTCCATGGCCGCCGCCGATGTCGGCGTTCCCGCCTCCCGCCTGATCGACCAGCGCATCGCCGCGCTGGGCGACTGGCGCGGCGAAACGCTGGCCCGGGTCCGCGCCCTGATCCACGAGGCGGCCCCCGACGTCGTCGAGGAGTGGAAGTGGAACACGCCGGTCTGGTCTCACAACGGCATCATCTGCACGGGCGAGGCCTACAAGAAGGCCGTCAAAATGACCTTTGCCCACGGCGCGGCCGTCGCCGACCCGGCGGGCCTGTTCAACTCCAGCCTCGACGGCGCGACCCGCCGCGCGATCGACATCCTGCAAGGCTCCGAGATCGACGCCGCGGCGTTCAAGGCGCTGATCCAGTCGGCCGTCGCCGTGAACGCGGCCAGGGCGCCGAAGGCCAAGGCGTCCAGCCGTGCCTGAGGTCGTTCTGCTCTCGGGCGGCAATCCACAGATCGCCAAGGCCGACGGCGACGCGCCGGTGCAGGCCTATATCGCCGCGATGCCGGGTTGGAAAAGCGATCTTGGCGCCCGGCTGGACGCCCTGATCGTCCGCACCGCGCCGGACGTACGCAAGGCTGTGCGCTGGAACTCGCCCTTCTACGGCATGGAGGGCAAGGGATGGTTCCTGTCGTTCCACGTCCTGACCCGCTACGTGAAGGTCACCTTCTTCGAAGGTACATCTCTGGACCCGATCCCGCCGGGCGGGACCGAGCGCAGCAAGAACGCCCGCTGGATCGACATTCACGAGACCGACCCGTTGGACGAAGCCCGGATGGCGGACTGGATCAGACAGGCCGCCGCCCTTCCCGGCTGGGATCCCGGGCGGCGCTGAATCAGCCGCCCGTCTGTGGCGCCGAGAAGTCGAACTGCGGCTCCTGACGGCGCGGCCCCTGACCGAACGAATAGGTCAGACCGACGTACCAGGCGCGGCCGCCGAAGCGGCGCTCGGTCCGCTCGCGGAAGGCGGGCGTGTCGAAGACCGTGACGTCGCCGAACTCGTCGAACACGTCACGAACCGTCGCCTGGAAGGCCCATTTGTCCGACAGCTTGCGGCGGTAGCCCAGGTTGATCATGCCGCCGGCTTCCCGGACGCCCTGCGCCTGCAGCGACTCGCCCTGCCACAGGCCGGAGATCTGCAGGAAGTCCTCGGGCGTCGGCTGCCAGTTCAGATTGGCCCGGCCCGATACCACCGTGCCCGAACTGTCCTGGGCCCCCGGAATGCCTGAGGCGTCGATCTCCTGATGGAAGACATTGATGCTGGCGTTGTAGCGCAGGGTCTCGAGCAGCTTGCCGTTGCCGGTCAGCTCCAACCCGAGGTCCCGCCGCGCGCCGAGGTTCTCGGGCCGGGTCACGAAGATGCCGCCGCCGATATCGGTGCTGACCTGGGTGAAGGCCTTGCTGGTGTCGCGGAAATACAGCGTCGCCTGATAGAAGGTCTGCTGCACGCGCCGCTGCCACATCAGCTCGTAGGAATCCGTCTCCTGCGGCTCCAGCTGCGGATTGCCCGAGCGGTAGTTGAACGGGTCCTGGAACACGAGGAACGGGTTCAGGTCGAACGGCTGCGGCCGCTGCACCCGCCGGCTGTAGCTGGCGCGCAGGGTCTGGTCGTCGCTCAGTTCATAGCCGAGGTGCAGGGTCGGATAGGCGCGGAAATAGTCGTTCGACACCTGGATGCCGCTGGTCACCTGGTCGAGGTCGATCTCGGTGTATTCCAGCCGCAGGCCGGCCTGCGCCGTCAGCTTGCCGAACGGCCGCTCCCAGGTGCCATAGACCGCATGCACCGCCTGTTCGGCGTTGAACTGGTTGGTCACCGTCGGGTCCGGCGTCAGCGCGCCCGGCGAAGGCCCGCGGCTGACCGCATTGCCGATCTCCGGCTGCCGCGTCTCCAGCTCATAGCCCAGCCGCAGCTTGCCCCCGTCCGACAGCGGCCGGATGTAGGCGCTGGTCAGTCCCATGATCGTGAACTCGGTGCGGTTCCGCACCAGCTCATAGACGTCCGGCCCCGCCGGCAGGATCGGGTCCGTGACCGTCGCCTGCTCGAACTCGTTGCGTCCGTGGTCGATGCGCAGCTCGTTCGACCATTCATGGCCCTGATCGTCGAAACGATGCAGCACCCGGGCCGTTGCGCCCTCGCCCTGACCATCGAAGCCGCCCTCGCTGTCGCGGCGATACGAACGGTCCACCGTCCCCCCCGCGTTCTCGCCCTCGAACAGCTCCACGCCCACGCCGTCGTTGCTGAAGCGCTGGGCCCGCAGTTCGCCGGTCAGCTGGGTCTTGTCGGTCAGTTTGTATTCCGCCGTCAGCCGCCCGAACCGGCCGTCCAGCGTGGAATCGATGTCCTGGCTCTGGCGGCTCTCGAGGAACACGCCGCCGCCGGCGTTCACCTCGCGGAAGCGGTCGACCTCCTGCAGGATGCTGTCGTGGCGCAGGCCCAGATCGCCCGACAGCGTCAGCCGGTCGCGGCTGTAGGCGGCGCTGAGGCCGACGTTGTAACGCCCCTCCTCGCCGGCGTTGACCCGCAGCGATCCCGTCGTCGTCGCGCCCGGACGCACCGCCGTCGGCTTGGTGATCAGATTGATGACGCCGCCCGACCCCTCGGGGCTGTAGGCCGCCGACGGATTGGTCATCACCTCGATGCGGGCGTAGCTGTCGGCCGGCAGCTGCAGCAGCGCCTGCGCCCGGCTCTCGCCGCTCAGCATGCCCGATGGGCGTCCGTCGATCAGGATGGTGACGTTGGAATCCCCGCGCAGCGACACATTCCCCTGCGGGTCCACATCCACCGAAGGCACATTGCGCAGGGCGTCGGCCAGGCTGCCCGTCCGCGCCTGCAGGTCGTCGGCGAGGCTGTAGCTGATCGAATCGACCGAGGTGCGCACATCGGTCTGGCGGCCCTGGACGACGACCTCGTCGACCGTCGTGGCCTCGGCCTCGTCATCCTTCGCCTCAGCGTCGGCGGGCGGCGGCGGCGGCGTCTGTGTGCGCGGAGCCGTCGGCGGAGTCTGGGGCGACGTCTGGGCCACGGCCGCTCCGGCCGTCGTGGCCAGGGCCGTGCCGACCAGCAGCATAAAGCGGATTGAATTCACGACAGGCTCCCCCCGAGGCCGCGGGAGTCGTCTCCCGAAACTGCCTCGAACAACTAGAGAGCGCACCCGCGCTTCGATAGTTACTTCTTGGTCATGCTGAGGGCCAGAATAGAGCCGTCCGAACATTACAGTTCGGTCATCTACAACCCCGGATATTCTGACGCCGCCGGCTTCAGACCTCCGGAGCCGGCTCCGGTCCCAGCAGCCGCCGCACCATCGGCCACACCTTGGCCAGGGCCGAGACGAAGCCGACCACCGTCGACACCCACTGGAACGCGCTCCACATCCAGCCGAACAGGTCGCCGTCGCCCAGCGCCTCCCCGATCGGGAACAGCACCCGCGACACCCCGATCTGGAACGCCGCATAGGCCTCCGAATATTCGATCGACCGGTCCGCGAAGAAGGCGATCGCCACCGCCGCCGAAACCGGCGCCCACAGCAGCGGCAATACCAGCAGCACCGCCAGCACCACCACCGCCAGCTTGGTCCCCACCGTCTCGCCCGACACAAGGCTGGCCACCACGCCCGCCCCCAGCGCCAGAGCCACCGCCGCCAGCCCCACCGGCAGCACCCAGTCCGCCGCCGTCATCAGATCCGCGAACCACAGCCCCGCCAGGATCGCCGCCCCGGCCAGCAGGAACCCCGCCACCCACGCGGCGGCGTACTGCCCCAGACGATGCTTCAGATGAGCCAGGCTGATCATGGCCCCAGCCAACCACGTCCGGCCCCGGCTGTCGATTCAGCGAACGCCGCTCGCCGGAGCCTTCAGCCTGCGGGCCGTTCGGCCTTGGGCGGCAGTTCGAACCAACGGGCGAAGCGAAGGAACGCCGCCCCGTCCCCCTCGACCGTCAGCAGCTCCGCCATCCGCGCCGCCGCCCCCGCCTCGTCGCCATAGACCACCGCCGCCACCGCCTCGGGCGAGCCGGTCAGCACCGCCTCCGCCCCCCCAGCGTCGGCGCGCGCGGCCGTCAGCGCTCCATCCGCCACCCGCACCACGAAGCTCTCCGCCCCGAACCGGAACCCCAGCGTCGCCCGCGCCCCATCCGCCCTGCCCGCATCGAACATGGTCCGGAACGACAGCATCAGCCCCACCGGGCTCAGCGGCAGGCTGGCGTCGTGGTCCGGCGACCGCGCCGCCCACCGCCCCATGGCCGAGATGATCGGCTCGGCCTCCAGCCCCCACTCCGTCAGCTCATAGACTTGCACCGACGCCGGCGGCGGCAGCCTGCGCCGCACCAGCACCCCCGCTGCTTCCAGTCCCTCCAGCCGCTGCGTCAGCACATTGGCGCTCAGCCCCGGCAGGCTGGACCGCAGATCCCCGAACCGCTTCGGCCCCAGCATCAGCTCCCGCACCACCAGCAGCGCCCACCGCTCGCCGAGGATCTCCAGCCCCAGCGCCGTCCCGCACGCGTCCTCGTACCGCCGCCCCCGCTCGCTAGTTATTTTTTCTAACTTCATACTTGCCATATGTAACTCAACGCGGCATGAGTCTCAACCGGAGCAAAGGAGAAACCCTATGAGCTACGTCACCGGCTTCCTCATCCCCGTGAAGATCGAGAACAAGGCGGCCTACATCGCCTCCGCCCGCCAGTCCTGGCCGCTGTTCCAGAAATACGGCGCCCTCGAACAGGTCGAGACCTGGGGCGAGGACATCCCGGAGGGCGAGACCACCAGCTTCCCCCGCGCCGTCAAGCGCGAGCCCGGCGAGGCGGTGGTCTTCTCGTGGTTGCGCTGGCCCGACCGCGCCACCGCCGACAAATGTTTCGAGCAGATGATGTCCGACCCCGACTTCGACGGGATGGACATGCCCTTCGACGGCAAGCGCATGATGTGGGCTGGCTTCGACCCGGTGTTCGAAGGGAAGTAGCCGGGCGCCGACGACGCCCTGCCGTCTCCTTCCCGTTCGCTCTTGGCGAATGGGGAGGGGACCTTCTGAAGCCGGGCGGCGGCGACGGGAGGCTGGAGGGGCCGCCATCCTCAACCCCGTTCAACCCTAGTCGCTGATGCGGACCTCGAGCATGGATGACTCATACCCTTCATTGGCTTCGGGATCGGCGCTCAATGCCGCGGCCATGAGGGCGTCGCCCTCGGCGGCTTGTCCGGTGTCTTTGAGCACCATGCCCAGACCGTATCTGGCCCTCTGGTCGGACGGGTCCAGTTCGGTCGCCGTTCTATAGGCCGCTACGGCCTCACCTTCGCGGTTCAGGACGTACAGCAGATATCCGCGCCGTCGGTGCAGCTCGGCGTCGTCCACGTTTCGCTCAAGGGCCTTGTCGCACATGGTCAGCGCTGCGTCCCGGCTGTGCCGGAAAAGAGACGGCAAGACGCAGGCCTGCCTTGGGTCATCAAGGTTGATGCGCGTCAACTCCTTGAACCGCGCCATATCGGCGGCGGCCCCCCGGCTGTCGCCCTGCATCTCGCGGATCCGCGCGCGATCGATCAGAAGGGCGGGGAAGTCGGATTCGACTGCCAGGACGTTGGTCAGCACCGCCTCGGCCTTGGCCGGGTCCGAGTCCCTGAGGCTGGACGCCAATGACTGGGCCACCCCGATGAACATCTGAACCTTGGCCTCGGGGTAGCCGATGGACTGGGCCACCATTCCCAACTGCTCATAGGCCGGTTCAGCCCGGCCCATCCGGAGCAACTGTGTCGCCAGCGCCGTCCTGGCGTCATTGTCTTGCGGCCGCAGTACGGTGATCCTCTCCAGATCGGCGAGCGCGCGGGCAGACTGGCCCATCCGTTCATAGGCGGCGGCGCGTCGGTATAGCGCGTGGATGTTCTCGGGCCACGAGCGGAGCGCAGCGGTAAAGGCCAGAACGGCCTCCAGATCGTCTTCTTCGATTTCGGCCAGACGCCCTTTCGCATGAAGGAGGATCGTCTCGTCCGGATCGGCGGCCTCGCCCGCGGCGATATCGGCGCGGGCCTTTTCGAGGTCGTTCAGCGCCAGAAAGGCCAGTGCGCGATTGGCCAGGGCATTGGCATGCGGCGACGGGAACGCCCCGATGGCGACGTCGAACTGCGAGATGGCTCCGGCATAGTCGCCTTCGTTCATAAGGGCATAACCGCGGCGCAAGGCGACCTCCGGATTGCCGTCAGGAGCCGCTGTCAGCGTTTGACGGTCAGCCGCGGTCAGGGTGTAGCCTCGCTTCACCCGCATGGTGGCCCTCAGGTCTTTGAAGCTGTCCATGCCGGCCTGCTCGGTCTGGACTTCCGCCGCGGTGGCATAGGGGCGCAGAGTGACCGAACCGCGATCCGTCTCCAGCCGGTTTCCGTTGCGCTGGACCGTGCGGAAATAGCGGGTCGCGCCGGCCTCAACCTCGTAAGGCTCGACGGACAGGTCTACGACGTCATCCCCCTCAGGCAGGATGATGGTGGTGCGGAATGACGATGAACTGGGGAAGCTCTTGCCATAATCGGCGTCCCTGAACCTCTCGTTGCTGTGTGGCTCAAGCCCCTGCCACGTCACGTGAGCCAGGGGGATATCGATCGGTCCATCGCTCCAGTCGAAGACGACGTGAGCCGTCGCACTGGCGACAAACTCATGCGTGTCTTCGCGGTATTCCCACTGGCTCCTGAGGTCGGAAATCTGACCGTAATCCTTCAGGAAGCCGGTCCAGCGTTCGTCATACAAACGGGTCAGTTCAGCGGCGGGGACCTGCGCCACACCGGCCTGCATTTCCGTGGCGCTGTTGCCCCGCTCGATGTCGGTCAGCGTAACGCGCGCAGGGCTGTAGATGCCGTCGGAAAAGTCGATCTCGATCTGCATCCCGCCGGTCGGGCGCGCCGGCAATCTGAGCGGAATTTGCTCCAGGCGCGCGCGCTCCACGATGGGCAGGACGTACTCGTGGACCAGTGGAACGTCCGGAGTCAGGCTGCGATCTCCGATACGCGTCCCGTCCATCAGATATGTCTCGCCGTTGATACGAGCCTTGACGATCACATGATCGAACGCGCTGACCATCGGCAAATACTTGTCGAGCGACAGGTTCTGCGAGGACGCCAGCACGGGAACGGCGTCGATCCCCAGCTCTCTCAGCAGGGCGACCAAAAGCACGGTCTTGCCCTTGCAGTCGCCCTGGCGCGTCGCCCAGACTTCGCTGGCCGCGACCGGAATCCACCCGCCCTCGCCGAGCGTCAGAGCCACATAGCGCACCTCGTCCTGAACCAGTCGCAGGGCCGCCAGGGCGCGGGCTTGCGGGGTAGTGTGCTCGGACCTTATCCGCGCCACCTGGGCGGCCAGATCGGCGGCATCGGGCATGGAACTGGCTTGATCATAGGCAGGACGAATCTGGTCCGCGATAGTCCCCCACTGCGGGATGCTGCTGACCTGCCAGCCGTAGTCGGGAAGCGACCGGGTGGCGATGGTGTCCGGATAGGTTTCACCGCCGGCGTCGGTCAAGCGGTTGACGAGCACGTTGAAGCCGCCCTGCTCGGTGATCGGGGGAAGGGTGGCGTGGCGTCCAGCGCGGGTTTGCACCCTCATCGACACAGGCCAGCTGATGGACATTGTCCCCAGATCGACAGGGATAGGGGAGTGGGAATAGGCCATCGCTTCAAGCGGGTTGTTGAAGACGTCGAACTGGGTGCGAATGGAATACGCAAAGTCGATCGTGTCGCCCACCCGGATGTCAGGGTTCACGAGAACACCCGTCAGGACGCCATTGATCTGCAGCGACTGCTCCAGCGCCGCTTCCCGGCGGAGAATGGTGAAGTCGGCCTTCTCCAGAATGTCAGAGGTTTCGCCCGCGCGGATGATCTGGGCGTGGTGGACGGTCGGCGTCTGCAAGGCCGGGTTCCATTCCAGTCCCAGTTGCGAGGCCTGTTGGAGACCAAGGGGGGTCAACACCCGCAGCCGGATGCGGACATAGCTTTCGGTATGGGTGCCGAAAGCGCGCACATGACTTTCGACCAATTCATAGCGAACGTGTTGCGACGGGTTGTCCGGCAAGTTGGACAAATGCGGCGCAACCGCCGGTATCCAGTCGGGCGTAGGGCCCCGCAAGATCGTTTCGCCCGCCAGAGCGGAAGTCCCTAGCAGCCAGACCGACGCGGCCAGCATCAGCTTGTTTCTCAAGGTGCTTCCCCCGCCCGTATTTCGCCACGAATGGCGTACCAGACAGGCAGGACAGGGAATAGGAGTTTCTCTTGTCCTGAGTGCAGACGGCGGTTGGCTCGCCTTATGAGGGCGGCGGCTTGCCCGCCGCCAACGCAAAAGGGCCCGGCGTTTCCACCGGGCCCCTGTTGCCTGCTGCCTGTTGCCTGCTGCCCGACCTCAGCTGTCCAGGAAGCTCCGCAGTTTCCGGCTCCGGCTCGGGTGTTTCAGCTTCCTCAGGGCCTTGGCCTCGATCTGGCGGATGCGTTCGCGGGTGACCGAGAACTGCTGGCCGACCTCTTCCAGCGTGTGGTCAGTGTTCATGCCGATGCCGAAGCGCATGCGCAGCACCCGCTCCTCGCGCGGCGTCAGCGACGCCAGCACGCGGGTGGTGGTCTCGCGCAGGTTCGACTGGATGGCCGCGTCGATCGGCAGGACGGCGTTCTTGTCCTCGATGAAGTCGCCCAGGTGGCTGTCTTCCTCGTCGCCGATCGGGGTCTCGAGGCTGATCGGCTCCTTGGCGATCTTGAGGACCTTGCGGACCTTCTCCAGCGGCATGGCCAGCTTTTCGGCCAGCTCTTCCGGGGTCGGCTCGCGGCCGATCTCGTGCAGCATCTGGCGGCTGGTGCGGACGATCTTGTTGATCGTCTCGATCATGTGCACCGGGATGCGGATGGTGCGCGCCTGGTCGGCGATCGAGCGGGTGATCGCCTGACGGATCCACCAGGTCGCATAGGTCGAGAACTTGTAGCCGCGGCGGTATTCGAACTTGTCGACCGCCTTCATCAGACCGATGTTGCCCTCCTGGATCAGGTCCAGGAACTGCAGGCCGCGGTTGGTGTATTTCTTGGCGATGGAGATGACGAGGCGCAGGTTGGCTTCGACCATTTCCTTCTTGGCCTGACGGGCTTCGCGCTCGCCCTTCTGCACCGTCTGGACGATGCGGCGGTAGTCGTCGATCGGCAGGCCGGCCTCGGTGGCCACAGCCGCGACGTCGCCGCGGATCTGGCCGATCTGGGCCTGTTCGTTCTCGCTGAACTTGGTCCAGCGCACGCCCATTTCCTTGACGCGGTCGGCCCAGGTCGGGTCCAGCTCGGCGCCGAAATAGGCCTTGAGGAACTCGGGCCGCGAGATGCCGTAGCTGTCGGCGAGGCGCAGCAGCCGGCCTTCCAGACCCATCAGACGCTTGTTGATCGCATAGAGCTGCTCGACCAGCGCCTCGATGCGGTTGTTGTTCAGCTTCATCGTCTTCAGGCGGCCGGAGATGGTCGCCGTCAGCGTGTCATAGGCCTTCTGGTCCTTGGCGTTGAGGACCTCGCCCTTGAGACGCGCCTCGACCAGCTTGTCCTGCAGCTTGCGGAAGGCGCCGAAGTCGCCGGCGATGGCGTCCAGTACTTCCATGACCCCGTCGCGCAGCTCGGCCTCGAGCGCCGAGATCGACATGCCGCCGCCGTCGTCGAAGTCCTCGTCCTCCTCGTCCTCTTCCGATTTCTCGGCATCCGCCTCCTGCGCCGCTTCCTTGGCCTCGGGCGAGCCCGGGACCGGCTGCGGGGGCTGGTTGTGCGGCAGGGACGAGGGGTTCAGCACGCCATAGGTGGCGTCCAGATCGATGACTTCGCGCAGCAGGATGCGGTTGTTGGCCAGCTCGTCGCGCCACACCATGATGGCCTCGAACGTCAGCGCGCTCTCGCACAGACCCGAGATCATGGCGTCGCGGCCGGCCTCGATGCGCTTGGCGATGGCGATCTCGCCCTCGCGGCTCAGCAGCTCGACCGAGCCCATTTCGCGCAGGTACATCCGCACCGGGTCGTCGGTGCGGTCGTAGGCGGCCTTGGCCGGCGTTTCGGCGACGGAGGTCTCGGCGGTCGCGGCGACTTCACCGCCCTCGCCGTCCTTCTGTTCGGCGTCTTCTTCGGCCTCGACCACGTTGACGCCCATTTCGGACAGCATTGCCAGCGTGTCCTCGATGGCGTCGGGCGTCACTTCCTCGGACGGCAGGACCTTGTTCAGGTCCTCCATCGTCACATAGCCGCGCGCCTTGGCCTGTTTGATGAATTTCTTCACCCCGGCGTCGGTAAGGTCGAGCAGCGGGCCGTCGCTCTGGACTTCGGCTTCCTGCGTCTCGGTCTGCGCACTCATTCAGTCTTCTCCGGGCGGAGGCTGATCAGGCCGTCCGCCAAATACAACGTGTGGCGGGGTCGTTTGTTACGAACCCGCGCTGTCTTCCCAAATCTCGCCGGTTTTGATCGCACGACGCAGGACGTCACGCTCGGCCTTCAGCCGGCGAAACGCCTCGTCCTGCCCCGGCACGCCACGCGCCGAAGTCAGGGCATCCTCCAGCGCCGCCACGCGGGTGAGCGCGTCGAACGCCTGCGACCATCGGATCCGCGCCTCGCCGAGGGGCTTGTCTGTGGCCAGGAAGGGCGCGCCGGACTTTGCCGCCGCCTTCTCGACCTCGTGCATCAAGACGCCATGACCCGATTGCGCCAGATGGCGACGCAGCGCCGCCGAGTCAAGGTCTTGCCCCGAGAACCGCAGCCGGACCATCTCCTGCGCCAGCCCGTCCAGAGCCGGATCGCCGAACCCGTGGGCGGCGATGGCCTCGAGGTGGTCATCCATCCGCTCCGGATCGTCCACCGCGCCATGCGCCAGCGCCGCGGCCACAGGCTCTATCGAGCGGGCCAGCGACTGCATCGCCTGCGCCCCCTCCGCCGTCTGACCCAGCTTGGGTGGCGGGCCCGGCCGCCAGCGTCCGCCCGGTCCTGTCGGCGGTGAACCGGCTGGAGCGCGCCGCGCCGGAAACAGGACGTCGAACCGCTCGAACAGGTCGCGCCGGTACTGTTCCGCCAGATCCTTGTCCTGCACCGCCGAGGCCGCCTGCCGCAGCCGACCCTTCAGTCCGGCCCGGCGCTCGGGCGTGTCCAGCGGCTCTGCCTCCGCCTCCTTCTGGAACAGAACCTCCGAGAACGGCCTCGTCGCCGCCAGCGCCTGCCGCAGCGCTGGGGCTCCCCGGTCGCGCAGGATATCGTCCGGATCCTGCCCCGCCTCCAGCAGGGCGAAGCGGAACGACCGCCCCGGCTTCAACTGGGGCATCGCCCGCTCTATGGCCCGATACGCCGCCCGCCGTCCCGCCGCGTCACCGTCGAAGCACAGCACCGGCTCCGACGAGACCCGCCACAGCCGCTCCATCTGCTCTTCGGTCAGGGCGGTGCCCATCGGCGCCACGGCCGGGATGCCCGCCCGCTGGCAGGCGATCACATCCATATAGCCCTCGACCACCACGATGGCCTGGCTGTCCCGACTCTCCGCCCCGAGGATGCGCCGCGCCTCCGGCAGGCCGTACAGGGTCGCGCCCTTGTGGAAGAGGGGGCTCTCCGGTCCGTTCAGATACTTCGCCCGGTCGTCCGGGTTCATCGCCCGCCCCCCGAACGAGACGATCCGCCCGCGCGCGTCGAGGATCGGGAACATCAGCCGGTCCCGGAACCGGTCGTAAGGCGTCCCGCCGCCCTCCGGCGCGATCAGCATGCCCGCCTCGACCAGATCGCCCGGCTTCGCCCCCCGCTGCACCAGCGCCGCCTTCAGCCCCTCGCGGTCGTTCGGCGCATAGCCGAGCCCGAACCGCTCCCACTGGTCTTCGGGCAGGCCTCGCTTCTCCAGATATTCGCGCGCCGCCTTGCCCGGCGACCGTCGCAGATTGGCCGCGAACCATTTCTGGGCCAGGTCCATCCAGTCGGTCAGGCCCTGCTTCCTGACCTCCCGCTCCGCCGCCTGCGGATCCTCGGCCGGCAGAGCCATCCCCGCCTCGCCAGCCAGCCGCTGCACGGCCTCGACGAAGGACAGCCGCTCGGTCTCCTGCAGGAAGCTGATGACGTCGCCGTGCTTGCCCGACGAGAAGTCGTGGAAGAAGCCCTTGTCGTCATTGACGAAGAACGACGGCGACTTCTCCTTCGAGAAGGGCGACAGGCCGACGTACTCGCGTCCCTGTCGCTTGAGCTTCACCGTCCGTCCGATGATGTCGGACGGCCGAAGGCGGGCCTTCAGTTCTTCAAGGAAGCGTTCGTCGAAGCGCACGTCGCCCTTATAGCGCGCGACTCAGGGTTCGGGGCCTTTTACCTTTTGTTAACCACAAAGGCGAAACCGCGTTCATAACCGCCTGATTCCACGCACATTTTTATGAGCAGTTCGGAACTGTCCACAAGCCTGTGGATTAACCATGCATGCCGTCGAAGAAGCCGACGGAGTTTGGCGGCCTCCCGGCCAAGATCGCGGAGCCGTCCCGAGAGTGACAGTAGCCCATGTTTATCGCCATCGCCCGCCCGGCGGTGGAGCCCCAAGGCCCCGACGCCGTCGCCGTCCCCGGCTCCCCCGCCATCGTCGAACTGCCGCCCCGCGCCCTGCATGCGCGCCTGCTCGAGAACGCCGCGCTCAGGCGCAGACGTGGCGTCGAGCGGCTGCGCAGCAATCGGCTGGAGGACGCCGACTACTGGCTCCACGCCGCGCCGGTCGCGGTCCGCAAGGCCAGCGCCCTGCGCGAGGAAAAGAGCTTCGCTCCCCTGCCCTGACGCGGCGTTCGGGGGCTAGATGTACCCCAGCCACCAGTCGCGGCGGCGTCGTTTGACGCCCTCGAACCACCGCGACGCCGGATAGAGCAGCGCGACCGTCAGCAGCCAGAAGGCGTACAGGCCGGGCAGGCCGAAGCCCCAGCCCGCGGCGGTCAGCCGGCTCGGATCGGCCAGCATGTTGAAGAAGGCCGACGCCGGCACGCCCATCGCCACGCCTGCCGCCAGCGCCAGCCCATGCGCCAGCCAGACGTGCAGCAGATAGGTGAACAGTGGCGTTCGCCCAAAGGTCAGCAAGACCCCCCTCGCCGGCCGCCACAGCCGCTCGAGCAACGGCAGCAACGCCAGCGACACCCCCAGCGTCACCAGCACATAATCGAGCGACGGCGGATATTTCGCGACATTGATGAACGACAGGGCGGTCCACAGCCCATCTTCCTGCATGGCCCACGGCCGCGGATCGCCATAGCCGTTCACCGCCCGGATCACGGCGAAGGCGACGAGCAGTCCGCCCGACAGCATCAGCACCGCACGGGTCCGGGCCGGCTCTGGTCGCGTGAACAGGCCGCCGAGGCCGTAGCCGACCATCATGATCCCGAGCCACTGCACGACCGGATAGGCGATGAAGCCGCCGAAGGGCGCCGGACCGAACTCGACGGCGAACTGCCACACAGGACCGGCGGGCCCGAAATCGGCCGGCTCCACCGGCCCCACCGCCTGATGCCCGACGATGACCAGCGCCCCCAGCGCCAGAATGGCGAATCGCGGCAGCCAGATCAGCGCCGCGATCACCAGCATCGACGCCCCAATGGCCCAGATGACCTGCAGGAACAGTCCACCGCCGAAGTTGAAGCCCCACTCCACCAGCGTCAGCTCGAGCACGATCAGCCAGGCGCCGCGGGTCAGCAGGAACCGGCTCAACTCGGGCCGCGGCTTGCCGTTGGCCTTCTGCAGCCAGATCGACACCCCGGCGAGGAAGACGAAGGTCGGGGCGCACAGGTGGGTGATCCAGCGGGTCATGAACAGCGCCGGATCGCCGGCGTCGCCCAACGCGAGCGGATCGGCGGTGAAGGCGGTGCGGTGAACGAAGTCGCGCACGTGATCCAGCACCATCAGGACGATCACCAGGCCTCTCAGGGCGTCGATCCCGTCCAGACGCGTCGCCCCTGTGCGGGTGACGCCATTCGCGGCGGCGGCGGCGGGCGATGCGAGCGGCGCATCGTGTGCGGCCTCGACGGGCTGAGCGGTCATGGGCGTCCCTCCACGGCGCAGCTTAGGGCGGCTTTTGGCCCATGCGCCAGAGGCGGGCCGACATCCGCCCCGGCTGGTCAGGGCCGAGCGCCTGTGGTTGTCTGGCCCTCGCATCTTTGGGGGGAAGCATCATGAACCGCACCGCCGTCGTGGCCGCCGCCGCGCTTGTTCTCGCCATGCCCGGCGCGGCGCCGGCCGCCGCGCAGGATTTTGTCGGCCCCGTCGCCGCCGCCGTCGACCAGTTCGGTCAGGGCATGGCGGAGTCCATGACGGGCGGGCCGGGCCTGTTCGTCACCGCCCAGGGTGAGGCCGCGATGCCCGCCGCCTCCGCCGTCCCGATGACCATCACCATCAAGGGGACCGGCAAGACCGCCGTCGAGGCCGTCGCAGACCGCAACGCCCAGCTCGAGCGCGTGCGGGGTGTCGCCAACCGCTTCGATGTCGCCATCGACGTCGGCGCCACCAACTATTCGATCGCCGAGGCTGACGCCTGGACGATGGACTCGCCGATGGCGGACGTCGACTGGAGCGCCATCGAAGCAGGGGGGGAAACCAACTCTGACGCCGCCATGGTGGCCGCGGCCGTGGACGCCCCGGGCGATACCCGGACCGTCACGGCATCCGTTCAGGTCAAGCTGGATCGGCCCAATGAGTCCCGCCTGCCGGGCTTCGTCGACGCGCTGGTGGAGGCCGGCGTCACCAATCTCGACGACAGCCTTAACGGGGTGAATTTCGGGGCAATGGCGCCCTTCATCTCCCTGCTGGGGCTGGATGGAGGCCGCGATCCCGGCGAGGCGGTCTGGAACCAGGCGTCCGCCGACGGCGTCCGCAAGGCTCGCGCCCAGGCCGAGACAATCGCCGAAGCCTCCGGCCGCCGCCTCGGACCCGTTCGCTACGTCAGCGTCCTGATGCGCTCGCACGACGGGGAAAACGCCCTCGTCAGCGTGGCGGTGCGGTTCGGCTTCGAGGACTAGTGCGGCGCTTATGGCGCCCGGCGGGGCGGCTCAGCGGACGTGACGCTGTGCTTAGAATCCGGGGAATTATGCGCGGGTTCAGCGGACAATTCCGCCCTGGATCAGAGGCATAGGTTTTTCTCGAGCCAATCTTCCCGTCTTAGGAACAGGCCGGTCCATAATGCGCTGTCTGCCTCATTCGGCAGGCGTGGTCTTTGAAAACTGAATCTGCCGGCGTCGCCGCGGATGCATGGCATGGAGCACCCGAGGTTTCGGACGCATCGCACGCATCGGACGCATCGGACGCAATGGACGCTTCGGACGCTATTTTTCTCGCCGGGACTCCGGTTCGGGACGGCCTCAGCCCTTCATCGAATCCGCGAAACGCTGGAACAGATAGAGGCTGTCCGTCGGTCCCGGCGACGCCTCCGGGTGATGCTGGACGCTGAACACAGGCCGGTCCTTCAGGGCGATGCCGCAGTTGGTGCCGTCGAACAGGCTGACATGGGTTTCCACCACCGCGTCGGGCAGGCTGTCCCGGTCCACCGTGAAGCCGTGGTTCATTGACACGATCTCGACCTTGCCGGTGGTCAGGTCCTTCACCGGATGGTTCGCGCCGTGGTGGCCCTGATCCATCTTGACCGTCTTCGCGCCCAGAGCGAGCGCGAGCATCTGGTGGCCCAGGCAGATGCCGAACACCGGCTTGCCGCTGTCGACCAGCTTGCGGATTTCCGGCACCGCATATTCGCCGGTCGCCGCCGGATCGCCCGGCCCGTTCGACAGCACCACGCCGTCCGGGTTGCGCGCCAGAATCTCTTCCGCCGTCGTCGTCGCCGGGACGACGGTGATCTTCGCGCCCGTCGACGCCAGCGCCCGCAGAATGTTGCGCTTCACGCCATAGTCCACGACCACCACGGACCGGTCGGCGGCGTCGACGCGGGGGTGGCCTTCCGGCCAGTCCCACAGCCCCTCGTCCCAGTCGAACGACTGCAGGGTCGAAGCGTCTTTGGCGAGATCGAGCCCGACCAGCCCGGTCCAGGCCTTGGCCTGCGCCACCAGCGCCTCGAGATCGAACAGTCCTTCAGGGTCATGAGCGACGACGGCGTGCGGCGCCCCGGTGTCGCGGATACGCGCCGTCAGCTCCCGCGTGTCGACCCCGGCCAGACCGACCACGCCGCGCCGCCTCATCCAGGCGTCGAAGTCGCTCTCGCTGCGCCAGTTGGCCGGATCGGTCGGCACATCCCGGAAGATGGCGCCCCGCGCCGAGGTGTCGGAGCCGCCGCCGATCTGCTCCACGTCCTCGACATTCACCCCGGTGTTGCCGACGTGCGGGAAGGTGAAGGCCAGGATCTGGCTCATGTAGGACGGGTCGGTCAGAATCTCCTGATACCCGGTCATGGCGGTGTTGAAGACCACCTCGCCCAGCGCCGAGCCCGTCGCGCCACAGCCGATGCCTTGCAGGATGGTTCCGTCCGCGAGGGCGAGGACGCCGGTGACGCCGGGGAGCAGCTGGGTGGTCATGCGCATCCTCCTGCCACCGAATCCCGGCGGACAAACGGCGGGGTGGTTAGGCCTCGCCCGTGGCCGGGTCAACCGGACGCCGGCCTTTCCGCATGAAGAGGAACCAGGCGACCGTGGTCAGTACGAAAAACGCCGCCGCCGGCCAGACGTATTCGAGGCCCGCGAAGCCCACCGCCGCGCAGGCGAACAGGAAGCCCGCCACAGCGATGGTCCGGGCCTGCGTCCGCCTCGCCAGCCGGAACAGCGACGCCGAGCAGATGGCGTAGACCACCAGCGACAGCACCGAAGTCGCCCCCGCCAGCACCCCGAACTGGTCGCCCAGCGTCGGCTGGCCCGAGACCACAACCGTCACCACCGTCATGATCGCCGCGCCCAGCAGGGGGTTGGCTATGGGCGTGTGCTCACCGGCCCCGAAACCTGAGGGCAGATAGCCCTGACGCGCCGCCGAGCGGGCCGTCTCTCCGCCCAGCATGACCCAGCCGCCGACGGTGCCCACGGTCTTGATGACGGCGCAGACCGCCACCACGCCCGCGATCGAGGCCCCGAACACCCGAGCCGCCAGATCGGCATAGGGGCTGGTCGAGTTGGCCAGCACATCGGCCGGGATGACCCCGAACACCGCCACGGTCGCCGCGACATAGACCACGGTGGCCAGCAGCACCCCCGCCACCGAGGCGCGGCCGACGTCCCGCCCCGGGTGCTTGACCCGCACCGACAGGGCCGCGGCGCTCTCAACGCCCAGGAAGGCCCAGAAGATCACCGCCAGCGAGGCCGGCACGCTGGCCACGAGCGCCGTCCCCGAGGGGCTCCACGAAGCGGCGAAGGTCTCCGGATCGAAGGCCATGATCCCGGCAGCCACGGCGACCACGATCGGGGCCAGCCCGATGGCCAGCGCGACGGCGGCCAGCCCGGACGCCGTCCTCGCCCCGATGATGTAGGCGATGGTCGCCAGCCAGATGATGCCGAGATTGCAGAAGGTCGCCGCGATCGGGTCCTTCAGCACCGGCCAGAAGAAGCCGAGATACCCTGTCGCCGCCACCGCGATGGCCACGTTGCCGACGAGGCAGGCGGTCCAGAAGGCCAGCGCCGTCTGGAATCCGAAGAACCGCCCAAGCCCGCGCTCCGCGAAGCCGGGCAGGCCGTCCGCGTCCGGCTGCAGCCGCCCAAGCGCGCCGAACACCAGCGCCAACGTCACCGCCCCTGCCCCCGCGACCAGCCAGCCGATCAGGCTGGAACTGCCCACCGACGCCAGACTGACCGGCAGCAGGTACACGCCGGAGCCGATCATGTTGCCGGCGACCACCAGGGCGGCCAGCCCCCAGCCCAACTTGTGCCGATCGGACAGCGGCTCTTCGGGCAGCGGAATGTGGCGGGTCGCGTCGTTCATCCATGGACCTCCGCAAGGCGGGACTGAAACCAGGCTACGGCGGCCTCATGCCGCGGACTGAGCACGCCCCTGTCATACGCTCCCGCCGACAGATTCGCCTGCACCGCCTCGCAGATCCGCGCATCCTCGGCGGTCAGCCGGTCCGACGCCTCGATCGCCTCTCCGAGAGCCCCGGCTCCGCCGTCGTTCAGGAACAGATAGTCCAGCCGCGTCCGACCCGGGCCCGTCGGCGTCATCCGCTCGATCATGGCCCCGTCGCGATAGACGTTGATCCCTAGGTTCGGCCACAGCCACCCCCAGACCCCCGCCTGCGGCCCGTCGTTCACCCCGACCGCCTCTTGAACAACCAGATCGCCCTCCACCCGGATGCGATACTCCGCCGAGCCCAGCTCGTCAGCGAGCACCGGATGCACCGAACCGATGTGATACCCCTCCAGATAGTTCTCGGCGTAGACCTTCCAGTCGCAGGCCAGCTCATGGCTGCGCCGCACCGCCGGCGCGGCGATCTCCAGCCCTCGCTCAGCCAGCAGCGCCTCGAGCGGTGCCACGCTATCGGCCAACGGCGCCGCGTCCGGATCGAGGTTGACGAACACCAGCCCCCGCCAGACCTCCAGCGTCACCCCCAGCAGTCCGAACTCGCGCGGATCGAAACCGTCCGCGTTCCCGAACCCCGTCGCCGCCCGCAGCCGCCCGTCCAGTGCATACCGCCAGCCGTGATAGCCGCAGACCAGCTCGCCCTCGCACCGCCCACTAGTCCCCTGCACCAGAGGCCCCGCCCGGTGCCGGCAGACGTTGTGAAACGCCCGCAGAACGCCATCCTTGCCCCGCACCGCCAGCAGCCGATGTCCGGCCACATCCGCCGCGATCCAGTCGCCGGGTGCACCAGCCTCCGCCTCATGCGCCAGGAACAGCCAGGCGCTACCGAAGACCGCGCAACGCTCCCGCGTCCACGCATCGGGGCATCCATAGAGTCGGGCGGGAAGCGTGGCCTGCATGACCGATCAAGGCCTGCGGCGAAGCGCGGCGTCAACCGTCCGTCAGACGATGACCGCTTCCATGCCCGCGAAGACCGCATGGGTCGCGCCAGCCGCCTGCGCAGCCAGTCCCCGATCCGGACGCAGGTTCAGCAGCATGACCTGCTGGCACGCCTCCCGCGCGGCCGCGATCAGCTGAGCAGCCCCCTGCCAGTCGCGCATGGCCTCGTGCTCGACCCCCGCGAAGTCGATGGCGAGACACTGGGCGTTGATCGAGGCCAGCCTGCGAACCGCTCCTGCGTCCGGAGCCACGTGCAGGATGACTCCCACGGCCCGGGTTTGGAAATGCGAGATCGCCTCGGCGATCGCCTCTGCCGGCGCCTGCTCCAGCCCGCCCATCACCTCGACCAGCAGGGCGCCCGGGGCGGCCGGGTGCTGCAGCTCCGTGCACAACAGCGCGAACCGTCCGCCCGAGGATGCGATGGTCCGCCAGAAAGCCGGCACGACGCCACTGTCGTCCGGCCCCAGCCGAAGCAGGTCCAGTCCGTCCCTCAACGTCTGAAGGTCGATCCGCTTCAGATCGACGGCTTCGATGGTACGGCCGCCCAGCCCGACGAGCGCGCTCTCGCCGCCCCTGTGACGGATCGACCGGCGAACGCGCCGCGCCACCGGAGCCGACCTGGTCAGATCGAACACCGGCTGGGCCGCAAGCGTGACCGTCAGCTCTCGACCGCCGCGCGTGACCAGCGGAAAGGTCAGGCTCTCATACGCCGCCGCATACGAGCGGCGCTCGCCGATCGATCGGCCGTCTCCGGACGGATGGTTTTCTGCGGTTCCCGCGCTGTCCGGGTGCGTGGGGCCGAGGCGGTACGGCATCGCTGCCTCCTCGACATGAGACTCGTGAGCGCAACACGGTGAACCTCTGGAGCCAACAGATCGCCAACAAACGCGGTCAACGGATTTTCACCACATCCAGGCCCGCACCGAACCGAGCGCCTTGACCGCGGGCCTACTTTGTGTTGTAAAGTTCTCTGCGCATAGGAAATCGACATGTCCCTCGCCGTCCGCACTCTTCTGGTTGCCGCCTTCCTCAGCACCGCCACGCCGTCCTTGGCCCAAACGCAACCGCCTCCAGCCACGGCCACCCCTGCACCAACCCCCGCAACCGTCGAGATTCGGCAGGACGGGCTGGTCGCCGACTATTTCGCAGCCTCACGCCCCACGGCTCTTGGCGGCGTCATCGTGCTGGGTGGTTCCGAAGGCGGCCTCGGCGGATCGAGGACTCTGGCGCGCCGTCTCGCGGCAGAGGGCTTCAACGCCATCGCCGTCTCCTACTTCGGCGAGCCGGGGCAGGCGGCGCGCCTCGATCAAATCCCGATCGAGCCAATCGGTCGTGCCCTTGCCTGGCTGGCGGAGAGACCAGAGGCGAGCGGGCCGATCGCTATCGTCGGCGTGTCCAAGGGCGCCGAGCTGGCGCTGCTGGTCGCCAGCCGCACGCCAGCGATCCGCGCCGTCGCCGTCGGGGTGCCGTCCAATCTTGTTTGGCAGGGTATCGATCTCCGAGGCGGCCCGACCGGCTCGTCATGGACTGAGGGCGGCGAGCCCCTGTCCTTCGCACCGTATGAAACCAGCAACGGTTTCCTCAGCATCTACCGGCTCTACGCCGACCGCTTGCCCACGGCGCCTGCCGAGGCGGAAATCCAGGTGGAGCGAATCAACGGCCCGATCCTGATGCTTTCCGGCGAGGCCGACACACTCTGGCCGTCCGCCGAGATGGCTCGCCGGGTGGAGAACCGTCTGCGGGCCCATGACTTCGCCTACCCCGTAATTCACGTCGCCTACCCAGACGCGGGACACGCGGTGTTCGGACCGCCGGTGGCGGCTGATGCGCCGGGACTGGAGCGGGCGCTGTCCGTCGGCGGCACCATCCCCGGACTGGTGGCGGCGCGGGCGGATGGATGGCCACGGCTTCTCGCCTTTCTCCGCACGGCCCTGAACGACCCGTCCTGAGACCTTTTCACGGGTTGAATCCGCCGCCGTCCCGCGCGAAGGACGGCCATGACCATCACCACGGTCGGCCTCGATGCCGACGATACCCTCTGGCACAACGAGACTATCTTCCGCCTGACGCAGACGCGGTTCCTCGAGCTGTTGTCCGAGCACGACACCGAGGCGGTCCAGCAGCGACTGGCGGAGGTCGAACGCCGCAACCTTCGGCTCTATGGTTACGGGGTAAAGGGTTTCACCCTGTCGATGATCGAGACCGCGATGGAGATGTGCGGCGGCGACCCGCCATCGGGCGCGATCCGGGAAATTCTGGCAGCCGGTCGCGAGATGCTGGCTCACCCGGTCGAAACCCTCCCCGGCGTGGACGAGGCGCTGGCGCGTCTGTCGGAACGCCACCGTCTGGTGCTGATCACCAAGGGCGATCTGCTGGATCAGGAACGGAAGCTGGCGGCCTCGGGGCTCGGCGACCTGTTTGCTGCGATCGAGATCGTTTCGGAGAAGGACCGGTCTACCTACGAACGAATCTTCGCCCGCCACGGAACCGGGGCGGAGGAAGCCGTAATGGCCGGGAACTCGATGAAGTCGGACGTGTTGCCTGCTCTCCAGGCCGGCGCATTTGCCGTCCACATCCCGTATGCGATCACCTGGGCGCACGAGTTGGCCGATGCCCCCGAGGGCCACACCCGCTACGGAGCCTTGCATTCGATCGAGCAACTTCCGGACTGGATCGAAGAACAGCAACGCTCGTTCGACTAACGTCGTCGCATGACAGAACAAGCTGGACCATTGCTCAAGTAACGCAGAAATATTTTAGATATGTCCGCCAGAGGTCTTGACCCGGCATATCTGTGGTGAGTTTGTGTCGGTCGTCTGGCTTGGGGGAGGCAGGCTTCCGGTTCCTCTCACGATCGAGACCTAATTTTATGACTGCAAAGCGTAACCATCTGCTCGCCAGCACGGTTCTGGCGGGCGCAATGGCGTTCTCGGCGACCGCTTTCGCCCAGACGCCCTCCCCGGCCACCGATCCGAACACGGTTCAGAACGCGCCGGTCAACCAGATCCCGGATCCGGCCGAGCCCGAAGCCGCCCAGCTCGGAGAAATCGTGGTCACCGGTTCGCGCATCCGCCGCGACCCGACCAACGCCCCGACCCCGCTGATCCAGGTTCAGCGCGAAGAGCTGCTGAACACCGGTCAGGCCACGGTCATCGACTATCTCGCGACCATCCCGGCCCTGTCGAACTCCGTCGTTCCGTCGGACACCACGGGCTCCGGCCTCGGCGACTCCGGTCTGTCGCTGCCGAACCTGCGCAGCCTCGGGTCGAACCGCACCCTGACGCTGGTAGACGGCCGCCGTCACGTCGGTTCGAACGGCGGCTCGCTTTCGGTCGACATCGACACCATCCCCCGCCTGCTGATCGAGAACATCGAGATCGTCACGGGCGGCGCGGCCTCGGTTTACGGCGCCGACGCCGTTTCGGGCGTCCTGAACTTCATCCTGCGCAAGGATTTCGAAGGCCTGGAGATCGACGCCAACTACGGCATGATCAACCAGCACGGTGAAGCCAACAAACGCTTCTCCGCGCTTTGGGGCACCAATCTCCTCGACGACCGCCTGAACGTCTATGTTCACGGCGAGTACGAGGAAATCGACGAAGTCACCTCGCTCGACATCGACTGGCTGCGCAACGCTCCGGTCCGCATCGGCACGGACGCCGATCCGACCACCGCCCGCTTCGACGGCATCCAGGACGCGACCCTGTTCACCGGCGTGCGCCGCATCGACCTGCCCCGCTGGGGTCAGACGACGCTCGTCACCGTCCAGCAGCCGAGCCCGCTGAGCGATCCGGACGTCCCTTACGAGAACTGCTTCCCTGATCCGACCGACCAGTTCTCCTTCACCTACGCGGCCAACTGCTTCGGCGTCACGCCGGGCCGGACCTACTGGTACGAGGGCAATACGGCGCGTCTGGCCAACTTCGGCACCCGCGTCGGCAACACGGGCGCCAACCGTCCGTACAACATCGGCGGCGACGGCGAGAACCCGGCGGAATTCAGCACCGGCTCACGGGTGCCCAGCTCGGAATCGGCGCGCTTCCAGACCGGCCTGAACTTCGAACTGACGCCGGACATCACCCTCTACGGTGAAGCCAAATACATCACCGAAGACTCGTACGACGTCTCGCAGCCGACGTTCTTCGACATCGATCTGGTCGATTCCTACAGCGCGACCCGGGCCAACCCGATCTACAACGTCGCCAACTTCGACCTGCGCTGGAGCGACAACGCCTTCCTGCCGGCCAATGTGAAGGCGGCGATCGCGAACAACTTCGTGACGCCCTATTCGCCGCCTACCGCGACCAGCCCCGGCACGCCGCTGGCGCCCATCCTCGTGCAGCAGGCTCGTCACAGCCTGTTCGGTCCGGACCGCAGCCAGGAGAACACCCGCGAACTGACGCGCTTCGTCGCCGGCATCCGGGGCGTCCGCGATCAACTCGGCTTCGTCAGCGATATCTCGTGGGACATCGGCTACACCTACGGTGAGGTCGAGGTCGAGAACCGTGAACGGGCCGTCGACAGCCAGCGCTTCGCCCTCGCCGCGGACGCCGTTGTCGACACCGCTGGCATCGTCAACGGAACGCCCGGTGAAATCGTCTGCCGCGTTCAACTGCTCGCCGCCCAAGGCGTGGCGCCCGGCCGTCTTTCGCAGGGGCCCGCCGCTCCGGGGGATCTGCGCGACACGGCGTATGGTCAACAGTCGATCGACGAGTGCGCTCCGCTCAACGTCTTCGGCAAGGGCAACCAGAGCGCTGAAGCTCTGGCGTACATCGACGCCGTCGTCGGCATCACGGAGCGCAACGAGCAGGAGCAGGCGATCGCTTCGGTCTCCGGCAATCTGTGGGACCTGTGGGGCGCCGGACCGATCGGTCTGGCCCTCGGCGCCGAGTACCGTCGCGAAGCCACCTCGGCCACCGGCCGCGACAATGACACCGCCGGCCGTCCGCTGCTGTTCCTCAACACCGGTCCGGATTTCCCGGAAGCAGAATACACCAGCAAGGAAGCCTTCGCCGAACTGTCGCTGCCGCTGTTCCGCGACAGCTGGATGGGCGAGTATGCCGAACTGAGCGGTTCGTATCGCTACGCCGACTACAGCACCGTCGGGAACGTCGACGTCTATGGCGTGAACCTGGTCTACCGTCCGATCGAGGACATCTCGTTCAAGACCAGCTTCAACACTTCGGTTCGCGTGCCGAACCTGGGTGAGAATTTCTCGCCCTACAGCCAGACGTTCCTGAACGACATCGTCGATCCCTGCGCCACCTTGGCGATCGCGGCCCAGGACGCCGAAACGCAAGCGAACCGCATCGCCAACTGCACGGCCCTGGCCCAGCAGCAAGGTCTGACGTTCGACTTCGCCGGCGCCACGGCGACCAACGCCGACGACTTCCGCCCCGACTATCAGTCGGGCGTGGCGGGCGTCAGCGGCGGCAACCCGTTCCTGAACCCGGAAGAGTCGGAAAGCTTCACCTTCTCGACGGTGCTGCGTCCGCGCTTCATCCCGAACTTCTCGCTGGTGCTGGACTATTACGAGATCGAGATCGATCAAGTGATCTCGGCGGTTTCGGCGGGAACCGTGGCGGCCAACTGCGTGAGCGGCCCGACGCTGAACTCGGCCGCCTGCGCCACCATCTTCCGCAACAACCCGGACATCCCGTTCGGCATCGGCGCTCCGGTTGGGGATCCGATCGGCGGCTTCATCGAGGGGTCGGTCAACTACGCCTCGCTGTCGACCCGCGGTCTGGACTTCACGGCGCGGTACTCCTTCGACTTCGAGGAGATGATGGGCCGCAACTGGGGCACGCTGGACTACTCGCTGGGCGGCCTGTGGCTGATCGAGCAGCAGCAGTTCCTGAACTCGGAGGATCCCTCGGACTTCGACGAACTGTCGAGCACGCTGTTCTACCCGCGCGTTCGCATGACCTCGTCGCTGACTTGGACCCCGAACGACGTGTGGAGCGTCAACTGGACGATGGACTGGCAGACCGCCCAGGACATCGTGCAGATCCGGGATCTGATCGCCAACCCGGACCAGCGGGCCTTCGACGAGCGGGACACCCGCAACTTCGCCCGGAACGACTTCACGGTCCGGTACAATGTGCGGGACGACCTGTCGCTGCGGGCGGGCGTGGTCAACGCGTTCGACGCGGAGCAGGCGCCCTATCTCGGCACCACGCTATACTCGAACTTCGACCCCTACGGCCGTCGCTTCTTCATCGGCCTGAACTGGCGCCCGTTCTAAACAGCACGGACGATCACGAACGGGGGGCGGCTCGCAAGAGCCGCCCCTTTTTCGTTGCCACTGCCGCCCCCCCTCTCTAAACGGGCCGCTTAACCGACAACCGGAACCGCCCCGCGCAGGCCCCTGCCCGCGCCGAGCCCGCGCACGCGAGGAGAGCCGCCGCCTTGACCGATGACGCCGTCCCTCACGAAGAGCGCGACGCCATGGTCCGGGCGTCCCTTGCGGAGCATGGCGACAGCGGCATCACGCCCAGGCACACGCTGTTCTACTTCTACGGGGCGGGGGATCACGACGACCTCAACGAGGTGGCGCGACGGGCCGGCTTCCTGACGCGGGGGCAGGACGACTGCACCATCCTCGAAACCACGATGGCGGTGGATCAGACGTCCTTCGACCCGGTCTCCGCCATGATGCAATCCTGGGCCGCGGCCTTCCAGCTGGATTACGACGGCTGGGAGTGCGCGGTCGTGACGAACTGAAAGTGCTGTAGAAACAATGCCGAAGCGCACGGATATTCAGTCGATCCTGATCATTGGGGCGGGGCCCATTGTGATCGGACAGGCGTGCGAGTTCGACTATTCCGGCGTCCAGGCGTGCAAGGCGCTGAAGGCCGAGGGATATAGGGTCGTTCTGGTCAATTCCAATCCGGCCACGATCATGACGGACCCGGAGGTGGCCGACGCCACCTACATCGAGCCGATCACGCCGGAGTTCGTCGAGCGCATCATCGAGAAAGAGCGGCCCGACGCCCTGCTGCCGACCATGGGCGGGCAGACCGCGCTCAATACGGCGCTGGCGCTGGACGCCTCGGGCGCGCTGAAAAAGTGGGGCGTCGAGATGATCGGGGCCCGCGCCGACGTCATCGACAAGGCCGAGGACCGCCAGAAATTCCGTGACGCCATGGACAAGCTGGGCCTCGAGAGCCCGCGGTCCAAGGCCATCCACCACATCGACGAGGCCGAAGACGCGCTGGAGTTCGTGGGTCTGCCGGCGATCATCCGCCCCAGCTTCACCCTCGCCGGCACCGGCGGCGGCATCGCCTACAATGTCGAGGAGTTCCGCGAGATCGTGGAGCGCGGCCTCGACCTGTCGCCGACCACCGAAGTCCTCATCGAGGAGTCGGTGCTGGGCTGGAAGGAGTATGAGATGGAGGTCGTCCGCGACAAGGCGGACAACTGCATCATCATCTGCTCCATCGAGAACATCGACCCGATGGGGGTGCACACCGGCGACTCCATCACCGTCGCCCCGGCCCTGACGCTGACCGACAAAGAGTACCAGCGGATGCGCACGGGCTCGATCAACGTCCTGCGCGAGATCGGCGTCGAGACCGGCGGGTCGAACGTGCAGTGGGCGATCAACCCGGCGGACGGCCGGATGGTGGTGATCGAGATGAATCCGCGCGTGTCGCGGTCCTCGGCGCTGGCGTCCAAGGCCACGGGGTTCCCGATCGCCAAGGTCGCCGCCCGGCTGGCCGTCGGCTACACGCTGGACGAACTCACCAACGACATCACCCAGGTCACGCCGGCCTCGTTCGAGCCGAGCATCGATTATGTGGTCACCAAGATCCCGCGCTTCGCATTCGAGAAATACCCCGGGGCCGAGGCGACCCTGTCGACGTCAATGAAATCGGTCGGCGAGGTCATGGCCATCGGCCGAACCTTCCAGGAGTCGATGCAGAAGGCGCTGCGGGGGCTGGAGACCGGCCTGACCGGCTTCAACGAGATCGAGATCGACGGGGTGCTGGAGGTCGACGACGAGGCCTCTGTCCGCGCCGCCGTCGTGCGGGCGCTGGGCCAGCCGACGCCGGACCGCATCCGCGTCATCGCCCAAGCCTTCCGTCATGGTCTGTCGGTAGAGGAGGTCAACGCCGCCTGCTCCTACGAGCCGTGGTTCCTGCGCCAGATCGCGGACATCGTGCGCACCGAGGGCCACATCGTCGTTCAGGGCCTGCCGACCACCGCCACCGACTTCCGCAAGCTGAAGGCCAAGGGCTTCTCGGACGCCCGCCTCGCTCAGTTGACCGGCGCAACGGAGGCCGCCGTTCGCAAGGCCCGCCGCGCCCTCGACGTCCGCCCGGTGTTCAAGCGGATCGACACCTGCGCGGCCGAGTTCGCCAGCGCCACCGCCTATATGTATTCGACCTACGAGACCGGCGCGCTGGGTCAGGTTCCGGCCTGCGAGTCCGACCCGAGCGACCGCAGGAAGGCGATCATCCTCGGCGGCGGGCCGAACCGGATCGGGCAAGGCATCGAGTTCGATTACTGCTGCTGCCACGCGGCCTTCGCCTTCGACGACATCGGCGTGGAGTCGATCATGGTCAACTGCAACCCCGAGACGGTGTCGACCGACTACGACACCTCGGACCGGCTGTATTTCGAGCCGCTGACGGCCGAGGACGTGCTGGAGCTGATCGATGTCGAGCGCTCGAAGGGCGAGCTGATCGGCGTGGTCGTGCAGTTCGGCGGCCAGACTCCGTTGAAGCTGGCCCATGCCCTGCAGGAAGACGGCGTGCCGATCCTGGGCACCAGCGTGGACTCCATCGATCTGGCCGAGGATCGCGAGCGGTTCCAGGTCATGCTGCACGACATCGGCCTGATGCAGCCGCCGAACGGTCTGGCCCGCAGCGCCGAAGAAGCCGCGCGCAAGGCGGACGAGGTCGGCTATCCGGTCGTGCTGCGTCCCTCCTATGTGCTGGGCGGCCGCGGCATGATGATCGTCCACGACCGCGAGCAGCTGGATCGCTACGTCGGCGAGGCCATGCGGGTGTCGGGCGACGATCCCGTGCTGATCGACCACTATCTGAACCGCGCCACCGAGGTCGACGTCGACGCCCTGTGCGACGACGAGACGGTCTTCGTCGCCGGCGTGCTGGAGCATATCGAGGAGGCCGGCGTGCACTCCGGCGACAGCGCCTGTTCGATGCCGCCGTTCTCGCTGTCGGCCGAGATCGTCGCCGAGCTGAAGCGCCAGACCGAGGCCATGGCGCGGGCGCTGAAGGTCCGTGGCCTGATGAACGTGCAGTTCGCCATCGAGGAGCCGCACAGCGCCGAACCGCGCATCTTCGTGCTGGAGGTCAATCCGCGCGCCAGCCGCACGGCGCCCTTCGTGGCCAAGACCATCGGCCAGCCCATCGCGTCGATCGCCGCCAAGGTCATGGCCGGCGTGCCGCTGAAGTCGTTCGGCCTGGCCGACAAGCCGTACGACCATATCGCGGTCAAGGAGGCTGTCTTCCCGTTCGCGCGCTTCGCCGGCGTCGACACCATCCTGGGTCCCGAGATGCGTTCGACGGGCGAGGTCATGGGGCTGGACTGGAAGCGCGACGGCGAGGCCGACATGGCCCCCGCCTTCGCCCGCGCCTTCGCCAAGAGCCAGATCGGGGGCGGCACCACCCTGCCCGTCGCCGGCTGCGCCTTCGTCAGCGTCAAGGACGGCGACAAGCCGTTCATCGTCGATGCGGTGAAGACCCTGCTGGCCGAGGGCTTCAGCGTGATGGCGACGGGTGGCACGCACAGCTTCCTGGTCGACCAAGGCCTGCCCGTGACCTTCGTCAAGAAGGTGCTGGAGGGCCGTCCGCACATAGTCGACGCGATGAAGAACGGCGAGGTCCAGCTGGTTATCAACACGACCGAGGGCAAGCAGTCGCTGCAGGACAGCTTCAGCCTGCGCCGGACGGCCCTGATGATGAAGATCCCCTACTACACCACGACCGCCGGGGCGCTCGCGGCGTCACAGGCGATCGGGGCGATCAAGGCCGGGGACCTGGATGTTCGGCCGATCCAGGATTATGGCTGAGCCTGTGCTCAGCGTCTCTGTCATCGACCGGGGGCTCATCCTGCTGATCCTGGCCGAGGCGGCGACATTCTGCCTGTTCTGGTTCGACAAGCATCAGTCCCGCGAACATGGATGGCGCGTGGGGGAGAGCACCCTCCTTCTCGCCTCGGTGTTCGGGGGTCTGGGCGGCTGGACGGGCCAGCACCTGCTTCGCCACAAGACGCGCAAGGAACCGTTTCGCACCCGGTTAGGGGTCATGATCCTCACCCACCTGATCGGCGTCGCTTCCCTCTTCTGGCTGCTTCTGAGCCAGATGCCCGACACCTGAACCAAGCCGGTAATGTTCCCCGGACGACTTTAGAACTTGCCCCTGATTTCAAGCGCGTAGATCGGACCAACCGTCCTGTCGCGCCGCTCATAGAATGATACGGGGTCCGTGCGCCGCCCCGCGAAGCTGGTGCGGCGCAGATAGCTTTCGCCGCTGAACACGTTGCCGACACTGGCCCGAACTGTCAGGCCATACACATCCTTGTGCTCGACGAAGACGTTGCCGCTGACGGGGAACTCAAATCCGTGCGCGACTTCTGACGGCCGGAAGGTAGGCGCGTAGCGCTGGTGGCTGACGCCGAAGCCATAGGCCCAAGGCGTCTCCGGCACGTCGTGACGGAACGAAAGGCTGACGAAGCGGCGAAGGTTCCCCGTGATTGGCCGGTCCTCGCCCGTGACCGGGTCCTCGAGGCTCGTCTCCTGGAACCAGAGACGGGTATCGATCTTGACCCCGCGCCAGCCCATGGGGTCGAGGTTGACGGTATTGCGCCATTCGACTCCGTATCGCGTCGCGCTGTCGAGATTGCCGACAGACTGCCCTGTCGCGCCGACCGGGATGATGTCCACGATGTCGTCGATGAGGTGGGCGTAAACCCTCAGCGTCGAACTGCCCCAAGCACCGCGGCTGTGGTTCGCCTCGACCTCGGCTTCCCAGCTTTGTGGCGGCACCAGATTGGGATTCTCTTCCTCGCTGGTGTTGTTGCTCAGGTCGATCGACGCGAGGAAGTCGCCGAAGTTCAGCTGGCCGACCCGGCGCTGAAGACGGATATTGTACCGCGTCTCCGGCGAGGCCTGCCACACGGCGGTCAGCTGGCCTTTGGGCCGCTGGAAGGTGCGCGTAAGGCCATTGCCGCCGATCTGGCTGAGTTCCGAATACTCCGCGCCCGCGGCGATCTGGAACGAGAACGTCGGGCTGAGAGGGCGGCCGTAGCTGGCGATGGCCTCGTAGCGCATCTCCTCGACCCGCGCCGTCGCGCCGGGGAAGGGAATTTCCGTGTAGTTCCCTGCCGGTTGCAGCAGGAACAGCCGGCTCTCGCTGTCGAGAGCATTGAACGCGGCCTCCACCGAGATCTGCCAGTCCGCCTTGCCTTGTTTCCAGCGGTATTCGCCGCGGCCGATCCTCTCCGATTCCTCTGAGCGGCCGGTGAGGCGGTCGCCGGTGTTCGCCCGACCATCGTCCCAGGTGGAGACGACATTGTTCTCGAATTCGACGTCGCGGAGTCGGTCCAGCCCGATCAGCTTCAGCCGACCCGCCCCGACCGCAAACTCGTAGTCACCGCCGATCTCGTAATCGAAGCCTTCGGTCAGGTTGTCGAAATCGACCGTGCGCGCCACGCCTGTAGCCGGGGTGCGGCGGCTCTCCTCGAGATAATCCGACCTGATGTCGCGGTAGGCGAGGCTCAGATTGCCCGCCGCATCGCCGGGACCATCCACCCTGAACCGCGCGGTCGCCCGAGGCTGGTTCGAATCCGCCGTCCAGACATCATAACGCTCCTCGCGGATGCTCCCGTCAGGATTGTAAATGAAGGTGTCACCTCCGGCTCCGCTGTGATTGACCTGGTTTTCAAGGCCGAAGGTGTACTGGACCGGTCCCCTCTCCCCGCTGACGGAGACGTTGAACCGGGTCCAGACCGGCTCGGTGAACCGCGCGCGGTACTCGGGCGTGTATGCATACTGACCGGTCAGCCCCCCTGCCTTGACGATGATGTTTGCGACCTGCCCCGAAAGGCCGGGTATCCGGAGGCCGGCCGCATCGCGTATTTCGATCCGCTCTACGTTGGCGGCCGGTATGCGGCGCAGCTGGGCCAGGACGTCGTCGCTCTTGTTGGACGCCCGCTGGCCGTTGACGAGCACATTGCCCGTCGCCTCTCCGAGTCCGCGTTCCACAACATCGGTCCGGATGGAGAATCCCGGCACCTGGTTCAGCATGTCCAGCGCGTTGGACGGCGCAAAGCGGGCGAAGTCGGCCGGCGTGTAGGTCCTGATCTGAGTTTCGGCCGCTGCGGGCGCTACTTCGGCAGGCGCGGGCGTCTGGGCGTGAACCACAGTCGCGAGCCCGAGCGCCGCCAGCAGGGCAAGGCCGGAGCTCATGCCCCGTCGAACGGCCGGCGGAGTCAAGGCTATGGGTGCGCAGCTCATCGGACGCCTCTACGGAGAGAGCAGGCGGCTCCGCGCCCTCGGCGCAGTTCACCCGACACGGAACATCACCGAACGCCCCCTCAAGCGCCCTGCGTCGGACCCCTCCACCGGGTGCGTCCTGAACTGAAGCTGCCGGTCGAGTTGCAGCCTCTCCAGTTACAATCTGGACAGGTGGATTAAATGTCGGACAGGTCCGGCCACAGTCTCGCCGCAAGCGATGCTCGCTCGCGGGCTAGATCCCCGACGCCGCCTCCGGATCCGCCGTCGCGTCGCGGCCCTCGACGATGCGGGCGGCCGCGAGGTCGGCGGTGACGTTGCCGATGGTGCGGAAGATGTCGGGCACGACCTCGACGGCGAGCAGCAGGGGCAGCACTTCCAGCGGCAGGCCCATGACGATGGCGATGGGGGCGATGGAGGCGAAGAAGCTGACCTGACCCGGCAGGCCGACCGTGCCGACGCTGACGGCCAGGGCGGTGACTCCGCCGGCGATCAGGACGCCGGGGGTCAGGGGAATGCCGTGCAGGTGAGCGACGTAGATGCAGACGGCGAGGTTGGCGACGGTAGAGGTGATGCGGAACACCGCCACCGCGAGCGGCAGGACTAGGCCGGCCGTCGCGGCGGAAACGCCGAGCCGGTCACGGGCGCGCTCGACCATCACCGGCAGGCAGGCGAGCGAGGACTGGGTCGAGAAGGCCACCACTTGGGCCGGAGCGGCGGCGCGGGCGAAGCGCGGCAGGCTCACGCGGCCCCAGACCACGGCGACGGCGTAGGTAAGCAGGATCAGGCCGATGAGGGCCAGCACCACGATGCCGATGTAGTGGCCCAGCACCCCGGCGGCCCCGAGTCCGGCCCTGAGGCCGACGCCGAGCGACAGGGCGAAGACGCCGACGGGGGCGGCGAGCAGAACCCAGTGGACGATGACGATCATCGCCTCGGCCACCGCTTCGAAGAAGACAGTCAGGGGCTGGCGCAGCCGGTCCGGCAGGCGGGTCGCCGCGAAGCCGAAGACGATGGCGAAGACGACGATGCCGAGGATGGCGTCCTCCGCCGCGGCGCGAATGGGATTGGCCGGGGCGAGGCTGGTCAGGAAGGCGGTCAGGCCGCCGCCGCCGACGTTCTCGCGGACCGCCGCGTCTCCCGTGGCGCCGGACAGCAGAAGCCGCCCGCCTTCGGGATCGATGGGCCAGATCGCGTGCAGGCCTTCGGAGGCGAGGATGCCGTAGAGGGTGGCGCCGACCAGCAGGGCCGCGAAGACGGCGACCGCCTTGAGGGCCAGCCGACCGGTCGCCGCGGCGTCCGAGATGGAGGCGATGCCCGTCACCAGCAGGGCGAAGACCAGCGGGATGATGGTCATGCGCAGGGCGTTGAGCCACAGCTGGCCGAGGCCTTCGACGACGGCCACCGTGCCCGTGCCGCCGGGGATGCCCCAGGCTTGGGCCGCCGCGCCGGCGAGCAGGCCGGCGACGAGGGCGACGAGGACCCTCAGGCTGAGGGAGGACATCAGGGCGGCGGTGCGGGAACGGGTCATGGCGCGAAGCTAGGCGTGGCGAGCGCCAGCGTCGAGCGCGGAAACGATGTCGGCGGCGGCGGCGTCCAGGGCGGCGGGGGTCAGGTCCGGCAGGGAAAGGCGACGCAGCAGCGGGCGGTCGCGAGCGGCGCCAGTACGGCGGTACGCGGGGTCGTAGTGGGCCTCGATCAATTGGCGGACCAGGGGCTCCAGATCCCCGGCGGCGGCGAGCGCCCGCCATTCGGCGACGGTGGTTTTGGCGTGGTGGCGCGGGAGGCGGGTCAGGGCGACGTCAAGCGCCTGCGGGTCGGCGGCGATCCCGGCGTAGGCGCGCAGGGTGAAGGCCACGCGGGCGTCCACGGGGGCTTCGATCTCGATCACGGACGCCGCGGCCATGGCGGCCCAGAGGGAGGGCGGGACGACACGCGCGCCGATCTTGCTGCTCTCGGCCTCGACGATCACGGGCCGGGCCGGGTCGAGACGGGACAGGGCGTCGTGCAGACCGGTCTCGAAGGCCTTCTGCGAGGGCTGGCCGCCGGGCATGGCGCCGAACAGGGAGCCGCGGTGGGCGGCGAGCGCCTCGAGGTCGAGGGTCTGGACGCCGCGCGCGGCGATGGCGTGCAGGAGGGCGGTCTTGCCGGAGCCGGTGGGGCCGTCGAGCAGGGTCAGGCGGTGCGGCAGAGGGGCGTCGTAGAGGGCCGCCTTCACCTGACGACGCCAGGTCTGGTAGCCGCCGTCGAGCACAGCGACCGGCCAGCCGACCTGGTCCATGACGGTCACCATGGCGCCGAAGCGCTGCCCGCTCCGCCAGCAATAGACCAGTGGCTTGAACGATCCGTCGCGGCCGCCGAGCGGGCCTTCCAGATGTGCGGCGATGTTGCGGGCGACGAGGGCGGCGCCGGTTCGGCGTGCGAGGAATTTGGAGCCCTGCACGTATTCGGTTCCGACGGCGGCGCGCTGGGCGTCGTCGAGGACGGGCAAGTTGATGGCGCCGGGGATGTGGTCGAGGGCGAATTCGGAGGGGCTGCGCACGTCGATGATGGCGTCGAAGCCGTCTCGGGCGTCGGGCGACAGGTCGGTCGTGCGGCGGATCATGCGACGACGCGGATGCGGGGCGGGCCTTCGAGGACGCGGCCGACGGGCTCGGCGGTGAAGCCCTCCGCGCTTGCGAGGGCCCGGACGGCCGGGGCGTCGGCTTCGGCCACGGCGATCAGCAGGCCGCCGGAGGTCTGGGGGTCGGTCAGCAGGTCGCGGCGCCAGGGTTCGAGGCCGTCCGGCAGGTCGATGTCGGCGCCGTAGCTGGCCCAGTTGCGGGTCGAGGCGCCGGTGCGGACGCCGGCTTGCAGCAGGGGAAGGACGCCGGACAGGAGCGGCGGGCGGGCGGTGATCTCGATGGTCGCGGCGGTGCCGCGGGCCATCTCCAGCGCATGGCCCAGCAGACCGAAGCCGGTCACGTCGGTGACTGCGTGGACTCCCGGGCGGCCTGACAGTTTGGCGCCGAGGGTGTTCAGCCGGGTGCTGGAAGCGATCAGGGCCGCGTAGCCCGCCTCGTCCAGTTTCTCCTGCTTCAAGGCGGCGCTGAGAACGCCGACGCCGAGTGGCTTGGTCAGGAGGAGGACGTCGCCGGCCCGCGCGCCGCGGTTGGTCAGGACCTGATCCGGATGGACGAGACCGAGGGCGACGAGGCCGTAGATCGGCTCGAAGCTGTCGATGGAATGGCCCCCGGCGACGGGGATGCCGGCCGCCGCGCAGACCGAGGCGCCGCCTTCGAGAATCCGCCCGATGGTGGCGGTTGACAGCACATTCACCGGCATGCCGACGAGGGCGAGGGCGAAGATTGGGGTCCCGCCCATGGCGTAGACGTCGGACAAGGCGTTGGTCGCGGCGATCCGGCCGAAGTCGAAGGGATCGTCGACCACCGGCATGAAGAAGTCGGTGGTGGCGACGAGCGCCTGGGTGTCGTTGAGGCGCCAGACGGCGGCGTCGTCGCTGGTCTCGGTCCCGACGAGCAGATCGGCGAACGGTACGGCCTGCGGCATGCCCTTGAGGATGTCCTGCAGCAGGGCCGGCGCGATCTTGCAGCCGCAGCCGCCGCCGTGGGCGAGCGAGGTCAGGCGGGGCTCTGCAGGGCTCTCTGGCGTGGTCATGGCCAAGGTCTGGGCGAAACCGCTCGTGAACTCAACAGGCGGGGGCGCGTGGTACCGTGGGGTCATGCGCACCGCCCTGCCGATCGCCCTCGCCGCCGTTCTTCTGGCGGTCCCCGCCGCCGCCCAGGAGGCCCGGCCGCGGACATGGGCCAATCCGGTAGACGTCGATTACAAATACAATTTCGAGCAGACGCACCGGGGCATCAGCTACCGGACCGGGGCGGACCCGGTCATCGTGCTGCACCGCGACCGCTACTTCCTGTTCCAGACGCTGGCGGACGGATACTGGACCAGCGAGAACCTGCTCGACTGGACCTATGTGCAGCCGGACAAGTGGCCGTTCGAGTCGAATGTCGCGCCGGCGGCGGCGTCGGACGGGGAGCGGCTGTATCTGATGCAGTCGGCGTTCGAACCGCGGCCGATGCTGGTCAGCGAGCATCCGGAGACGGGGCAATGGGACTGGCATACGCGGGTGCTGCCGCCCGTCTCCGGTGCGGTGAGCCAGAACGAGGAAGGCAGCTATGGCGACGCCGGCCTGCCAGAGGGCAAGCTGCCGCCGGGGCCGTGGGACCCGGGCCTGTTCATCGACGACGATGGGAAGTGGTACCTCTACTGGGGCTCGTCGAACGTCTATCCGCTGTTCGGCTCGGAGATCGATCCGACGCCGCCGGTGCGGTTCGTGGGCGAGCCGACGCGGCTGCATGTGCTGCATCCGGACCAGCATGGCTGGGAGCGTTTCGGTCAGGATCACTCAGGGACCCTGCCGGACGGGACGGCCATCAAGTCCTTCATGGAAGGGGCGTGGATGACGAAGCACGGCGGGCGGTACTATCTGCAGTACGGCGCCCCCGGCACGGAATACAACGCCTACGCCAACGGGACCTATGTGGCGTCCAGCCCGTTGGGACCGTTCGAATACGCGCCGTACAACCCGGTCAGCTACAAGCCGGGAGGCTTCGTCGAGGGGGCGGGGCACGGCTCGACCTTCCAGGATCGATACGGCAACTGGTGGAACACGGGCACGCCGTGGATCGGGCACAACTGGACCTTCGAGCGGCGCATCGCGATGTTCCCCGGCGGCTTCACGGCCGACGGCCAGATGCATTTCTCCAGCCGGTTCGGCGACTATCCGCAGCGGATGCCGACGGAGACGGTCGAGGATCCCGACAGCCTGTTCACTGGCTGGTTCCCGCTGTCCTACAAGGCCGAGGCCGAGGCGTCCTCGACGGTGGGCGAGTTCACCGCCGACAGGGCGACCGACGAGAACCCCCGCACCTTCTGGGTCGCCGGGGCCAACCGGGCGGGCGAGACGCTGACGCTGGACCTAGGCGGGGTGAAGAGGGTCCATGCGGTGCAGGTCAACTATGCGGACTACCAGTCGGGCATCTATGCCGAGCGGCCGGACATCCGCACCCGGTTCCGCATCCTGTGGTCCGTCGACGGCGCCGACTGGCGGGTGTTCGCGGACCTGTCGGATTCAGAACGCGACCGTCCCAACGCCTATGTCGAGGGCGAGCGGCCGGTGGATGCGCGGTTTATCCGCTACGAGCACGGCGAGGTCGCGGCGGCCCATCTGGCCATCTCGGACCTGCGGGTGTTCGGAACCTCGGACGGCCTGCCGCCGGAGCGGCCGACCGATATCCGCGTCGAGCGCGGCCGTGACCAGAGGAACGCCACCGTCCACATCGCCCCGGTCTCGGGCGCTTTGGGCTACAACGTCCGCTGGGGCACGGCGCCCGACCGGCTGTTCCTGACGTATCAAGTCTATGGCGACGACCTGCGCGATCTCGGCGATCAGCTGGAGGTGCGGGCGTTGAACACCGGCGTGGACTACTGGTTCGCTGTCGAGGCCTTTTCGCCGAGCGGCGTATCGCCGTTGAGCCGGGTCGTGCGGGTTCCGGCGAGGGACTGAACCCGCCGCCTTCTGATGGTCACTCCGCAGGTTCCGCGGCCGCCGTCCGGTTCATGATAGCGGCCACGGCGTCGGCCTGGGCGCCGGCGGTGCGGCGGCGGGAGGGGGAGTCGTAGAGGGCCCGGAGGTAGGACTCGTCCCATTCGGTCATGCCCGGCACGCCCAGCCGATTGTCGAACAGGTTCAGAACCGTATCGAAGGCGCCGGTGTCCGCTCCCGGATCGACCTGAGCCAGGGTGACCATGGCCAGATAGTCGCCGAGCTGGGCGGCGTTCAGACCCGCGACGCCGTCGATGTCGACGATGACGATCGACTTGTAGAGCTGATCGATGATCTGGCTGGTCAGCCGGGAGGCGCCACCGGCCGACTGGATGATGGGCGCGCCGACACCGACGCAGTCGGTCGGCGTCTCGCACCCCAGCGCCTCGGATAGCCGACGGCTGACGGAACTTCCTGCGCGGTCGCCCGGCACCCGGACCGCACGCCGCCCCGTCTCGCTGTCGATCGGCACGCTGAGCGTCCACCAGCGGACCGGCCGCTCCGTCTGCTGAAACTCCCGGAGTGCCGCCGTGCCCCGGTCGATGCCATTGCCGCCGTGGCGGAAGACACGAGGATCGGCCTCGACGACGGCCCGGGTGAGCGCGCCGGCCTCGGTGGTGAAGACGACGATGATGTTGGCCTCGCAGCCGGGGCCTTCGACCTCGATGCCCAGTTCGCCCGCCCGCGCGGCCATCCGGTCGACGATGGGCTGGGCGACGGCGCGGTCGAGGTTGGCGATGCCGTGGCAGACCTTCAGCCACCGGCCAAGACCCCGTCCGCGGGCCGGGGCCGAGACACGTTCGACGAAGGCCCGCGCAAGATCGACATTGGCGCGCGCGACCACCTCGACGTCCTCGACGCGGGTGGGGGCGGTCTGCGGATCCTGCACGGGATCCTGGGGTCCCGCGAGCGCAAGCGCGGCCAGCAAGGCGGCGATGGTTTCGATCATGAGCAGCCCACGCATCCGGGATTGAACCTTGGCCTTATGTGGTCACGCCGCCTTGGGTTGAGCAAACCCAATCACGACACGGGGGCCACGCGGCGTGAACGGCCGGACCGCCCGAGCGTTGTGCTTCCGAAGGAGACCGCCATGCCCATCCCCAGACTTGCGCCCCTGATCGGCGGACTGCTGCTCAGCCAGGGCGGTCGGCGGCTGGCCGGCCGCCATGCAGGCAAGCTGGCGCTGGCTACGCTGGCGTTCCAGCTGTGGGAGAGCCGCCGGACCGGCCGCACCGCCCCGCCGCCCGAGCCCATGCCGAAGCCACGGCGTCGCTGGAGCGGTCGGCGAAGCTGAAAATCGCTGGACCGACGCCGCGTAAACTCCGCTAACTGCGACGCCCAGCGGAGCCTTGGTCATGATCACCGTCCACCATCTGAACGACTCCCGCTCGCAGCGGGTCCTGTGGCTGCTGGAGGAACTGGGTGTCGCCTATGAGGTGAAGCGGTATCAGCGCGACGCGCGCACGATGCTGGCTCCGCCCGAACTCAAGGCCATTCATCCGCTCGGCAAGTCTCCGGTGCTGGACGACGGACCCGCGCGGATCGCCGAGACGGGCGCGATCATCGAATACCTGCTGGACAGCCATGGCGGCTCGGCCCTCCGGCCGGCGCGGGGCACGCCGGAAGGGCGGCGCTTCACCTACTGGCTGCACTACGCCGAAGGGTCGGCGATGACGCCGCTGCTGCTGAAGCTGATCTTCAGCCAGATTCCCAAACGGTCTCCCCTGATGGTGCGTCCGGTCGCGTCCGGCATCGCCCGCAAGGTCGACGCCTCGCTGGTAAACCCGCAGATCGCCGCCCACACGGCCTATTGGGAAGCCGAACTGGCCAAGTCGGAATGGTTCGCCGGCGACGCCTTCTCGGCCGCCGACATCATGATGAGCTTTCCGGTCGAGGCGGCGGGCAGCCGGGTCGGCTATGGCGCGGACAAGCCCCGTCTAAAGGCGTTTCTGGAGCGTATCCACGCCCGTCCCGCCTACCAGCGGGCGCTGGAACGCGGCGGGCCATATAGCTACGCGTGAGCCTATGCGGCGGAGAAGCCACACCCGGCGCCTGCCCTGAAATGGCCGCGAGCCGGACGGCAACCGGCGCCCCTCCCGGTCGTTAACGGTTCATGCGCCTGAAAACCGTTCAAGTTATCGCCGCCTTGGCCGCAGCCGTCGCCTTCGTGCTCGCCTTCATGGCGGCCGGAATATTTATCGTCTCGAGTCTGTTCATGGCCGCCGGCCTCGCCGCCATTGCCTGGCTGGCGTGGAGCCTGATCCGGCAGGTCCGCGGCCGGACGCGCGGGCGGCCCGCATCCGGGTCCGTCTGATCAGGCCTTGAACCGCGGCGCAGGGCGCCCTACCCTCTTTGGCCGGTCGCGTGCGCCCAGCGACCTCTGTGCCGAGTAAGTCTGTCAGTCGGGCTAGCCAAGAAACTCACGACATATGGAAAAAGTGCCGATGACGGCCGAGGGCTATCGCGCCCTCGACGATCAGTTGAAGCAATTGAAGTCGGTCGAGAGGCCGAGCGTCATCGCGGCCATTTCGGAGGCGCGCGAACACGGCGACCTGTCCGAAAACGCCGAGTATCACGCGGCCAAAGAGCGGCAGGGCTGGATCGAAGGTCAGATCGCCGAGATCGAGGACAAGATCAGCCGCGCCCAGGTCATCGACGTCTCCAAACTGGACGGCAATCAGGTGAAGTTCGGCGCCACGGTCACCGTGGTCGACGAGGACACAGAGGAAGAGGGCCGCTACCAGATCGTCGGCGAGCACGAGGCCGACGTGAAGGCGGGCAAGATCTCCGTCACCTCGCCGATCGCGCGCGCCATGATCTCCAAGGAGGTCGGCGACGTGGTCGAGGTCAACACGCCCGGCGGCGTGAAGGCTTATGAAATCCTCAAGGTCGAGTGGAAGTAGGGACCGACAGGCCCCCGCTTACCGTCCAGGTCGTCTCCGACGGCCGGGCCGGCATCGAAAATCAGGCGCTGGGTCTGGCGGAAGCCGTCCAGCGCCTTTTTCCGTCCCGGATAGAGATCAAGCGCGTGCGCTGGCGCAAGGCGTTCGACCGGCTGCCGTCGGCGCTGAAAGCCGGGTGGATGCTGGATCCATCGTCGGACCCGGTTTTCCCGAGCGGGGGGGAGGCTTGGCCGGATCTATGGATCGCGACGGGCCGCGCCACCCTGCCGCTGTCGGCCATGGTCCGGCGCCGCTCGGGCGGGCGGACCTTCGTGGTCCAGACGCAGGATCCTCGCTGGAAGATGGACTCCTATGATCTGGTGGTCGCGCCGGCGCACGACGGCGTAGTTGGGCCGAACGTGCTGTCGATCACCGGATCGCCGCACCGGGTGACCGTTGAAAAGCTGGCGGAAGGCGCGGTGGCTTTCGAAGACAGGCTGGGGCCCCTGCCCCGCCCGCGCGTGGCTGTCCTGATCGGCGGGCGATCAGCGGCGTTCGACCTGCCTGAAGCCCATGCGGCGGCCTTGGCCGATCAGATCGCGGCGGCTGTGGCGGCGGTCGGCGGGTCGCTGATGCTGACCTTCTCACGCCGCACGCCCGAGGCGGCGAAACAGGCGATGACCGCGCGGCTGGCCTCCCTGCCCGGCATGATCTGGGACGGGACGGGGCCGAACCCCTATTTCGCCTTCCTGCATTTCGCCGACCATGTGCTGGTCACCGAGGACAGCGCCAATATGGCGGCGGAGGCGGCGTCGACCGGCGCCCCGGTGCACGTGCTGCCGATGGTCCCGCTGAAGTCCGCTGACAAGTTCGCCCGCCTGCACGCCGATCTGCGGGCCCGCGGCGCGGCCCGGCCGTTCGACGGCCGGCTGGAGGGATGGAGCTACGCGCCGCTCAATGAGACGGAGCGCGCGGCGCGGGCGGTGCTGGACGCGTTGAGCGCCATTCGCGCCTAGTTCTGCAGCGCGTACGGCTGGAACTCGCAGCCGACGCTGCGCACGACGGCGTAGAGAACCTCCGGGTTAGCCACGCCCGTCTCCGCCGCGAAGCCGACGCCGTCGTGTTCGGCGAAGAACTCCACCTCCTGGAAGCTCAGCACCCGCGGCAGTCCATATTTCATATAGGTGCGGCCGTTGATGCGGACCGGCTGATTGTCCCTGAACCATGGCAGACCCACCGCCTGGGTGGCGCCGATATCGGCGAGGGCGACTTCACGGCCCTCCATGATCACGACGCTGTCGGTTCCGTCAGTCTTGCCCCGCATCGAGCGCAGGGCGCGAGACCCCCGCTGATAGATGCAGGCGCCCGTAGAGGCCTGATTCGCGAAGCGGGACGACTGGACCGGCGCGGGCGCGGGTGAGGATGATCCGCCGCCGATCAAGAGGCTGAGCTGATAGGCGCCGGTCTCCCCGCCCCCGAGGCTGTTGGCGCGGATGGTGTAGGCGCCCTCTCGCGGCAGGGTGAGGTCGATCCGCGAATCCGTACCACCGGCGCCGTCGTCGTCGGTCCCGAGGCCGTCGCCGGCGCAGGAGCCGCCGGAATAGAGCGACAGATAGGTGTCGAAGTCGGCGGAGCGCATCTCGACCACCGCCCTCTGGCCGGCGCGTCCGGTGAAGGTGAAGCAGTCGTAGAAGCTGTCGTCTTCGGCGACGGAATCACCGGCGGCGAGGGCGCCGCGCACCGTCTGACCAAAGGCGATAGAGGCGCCGGACGTGGCGACCGGGGGCATGGGGGCGCCGCCGAGTTCCTGAACCGTGACGGTGTAGGCGCCGGTCTGCCCGGCCGAGAGGCTGTTGGCGCGGACCGACCAGAGGCCGCCGTCGCCAGTGAATTCGATCCGTGCGTCGGTCCCGCCAGCGCTGTCATCATCAGACTCGCTGCTGCTCCAGACGCATTTGGCGCCGGAGCCGAGGGCCATATAGGCGTCGAACGCGGCTGACCGCATCTCCACACGGTAGCGCTGGCCGGGGCGGGTCTGGAGCGAGAGGCAGTCGTAGAAGCTGTCGTCGCCGAGCCGCGCGTCCGAGGTCGCCAACTGCCCGCGCAGGGTTCCGCCGGGGGTGAGCGCCGACTGGGCGTCAGCCGCTCCGGCTCCAGCCATGACGACGCTGACGGCGAACACGCCAAGCTGCACAAGTTTCATCGCGGTACCCTCACCCCAAGCCGTTGAGGGGACTGGAAAAGCGGCGTTCCGTCAAGCCGTCCAGCACGGGCCGTTGCTGTGGCTCAGGCCGGGCAGGCCCTCATTTGGCGTCGTCGCCGCCGCGCCGCTTGTTCCGGGCGTCCATGGCGATGCCGAGAGCGAACCCGACGGCGATGCCGACGCCGATGCCCATGGCGAGGTTGTCCATGGCGACGCCCAGACCGGAGCCGATGGCCACGCCGAGCGCGATGCCTATGCCGAGGTGGCTGCGACCTTCCATGGGTCTTCTCCGTCGCATGGCTGTGAATGGATCGCAGCCTAGCATCGCGCGAACCGGAATCAGCGCCTAAATAGAGGCCATGAGCACTCCCCGCACCGTCCGCGTCGCCATCATCGGGTCCGGCCCCGCCGGCTGGACCGCCGCCATCTACGCCGCGCGCGCGATGCTGAGCCCGGTCGTCATCGCCGGTCTGCAGCCCGGCGGCCAGCTGACCATCACAACCGACGTCGAGAACTATCCCGGCTTCAAGGATGTGATCCAGGGGCCGTGGCTGATGGAGCAGATGCGGGCCCAGGCCGAGCACGTCGGCACCGAGGTGGTCGAGGACATCGTCGTCAAGGTCGACCTGTCGCAGCGGCCGTTCCGGCTGACGCTGGACTCAGGGACCGAGATGCTGGCCGAGACGGTGATCATCTCGACCGGCGCGCAGGCGAAATGGCTGGGGATCGAGAGCGAAGCGAAATACCAGGGCTTCGGCGTGTCGGCCTGCGCCACCTGCGACGGCTTCTTCTATCGCGGCAAGGACGTGATCGTGGTCGGCGGCGGCAACACCGCGGTCGAGGAGGCGCTGTTCCTGACCAATTTCGCGTCGAAGGTCACGGTGGTGCACCGGCGCGACGAGTTCCGCGCCGAGCGCATCCTGCAGGACCGGCTGTTCGCCCATCCGAAGGTCGAGGTGGTCTGGGACAACGCCATCGACGAGATCCTCGGCGAGACCAACGAATTCGGCGGCGTCAACGTCACCGGGGCGCGGGTCAAGAACGTGAAGACGGGCGAGACTCGGGAGATCAAGGCGGACGGCGTCTTCATCGCCATCGGCCACGCGCCGTCGTCGGAGTTGTTCGCCGGCCAGCTGGAGACCAAGCAGGGCGGCTATCTGGTGGTGAAACCCGGCACGGCGGCGACGGCGATCGAGGGCGTGTGGGCGGCGGGCGACGTGACGGACGACGTCTATCGCCAGGCGGTCACGGCGGCCGGCATGGGATGCATGGCGGCGCTGGAGGCCGTTCGCTTCCTCGCCGAACACGACCACAAGACGCAGGGCCACCCGATCACGCACAAGGAAGCCGAAAAGATCGGCGTCTGGTGACGTCGGGCGTTTAGCCGAACAGCTGCAATTCCGGCGGGGCGTAGAGCACCGGCTGGCCCTGACGACGGCGCAGGGCGTAGTCGACCGCCTTCTGCACCGCGGCCTCGTCGGTCGGCTTGGACAGGACGCCGATCGTGCCGGCGACGCCGCCGCGGACCATGCCGGGGTTGGCGGTCATGAAGAGCACGGATACGCCGAGGTCCTGACCCAGCTCGCGGCCCAGCGCCACGCCGGTCGGACCGTCCGACAGGTGGATGTCGACCAGCGCCAGATCGACGTCCGTCTCCTGCACCACCTCGCGCGCCGAACGGGCGTCGGCGACAGTAGCCACGACGTCGTGGCCGAGGTCCTCAAGGACGAAGCGGAGCTCCATGGCCACAAGGGCCTCGTCTTCGATGATCAGGATACGCGCAGTCATGGCAGTCGGTCAGTCTGGGGCCTTTGGTACGTCACCGAACATACGGTGACGGTTATTGAGCGTGCAGGTTGCGTGCGGGTTCCATCATGCGGCGTTTTGGGCCGCGCGACGGCGTGAGAGGGCTGTAGCGGGAAGATCGGCGACGACCTGCAAACCCTCGCGCAGCCATTTGCGTTCCAGCCGGCCGCCGAGCTGTCCCTCGACCGACAGGGTGGCCAGCGAGGTGCCGAAGCCGGTCTGCACCGGCGCGCCCTCCACGGCCGGTCCGCCGGTCTCGGTCCAGGTCAGGACGAAGCGGTCGTCGAGGCGGCGGGTGTCGAGCGTGACCTTGCCGCCTTCCGCCGACAGGGCGCCATATTTGGCGGCGTTGGTGGCCAGTTCGTGGAACAGCAGGGCGACGGAGGTGGCCGCCTGATCATCGAAGGTGGCGTCGTCTCCCGTGACCACCACCCGCGGCGTGCCCGTCAGTTCGCTGTAGGCCTTGAACAGGTCGGTCAGGAAGGCGTGCAGCGTCATGGTGCCGACGGTCGGGCGCGAATTCTCGGTGTGCGGCCTGACGAACTCGTGGGCCCGGGCGAGGGCATTGATGCGGGTGCGGACCGCGCCGGCGAACTCCTTGGCCTCGGGATGCTGGCGGGCCGACAGGGCGATCAGGGCCGAGACCACGGCGAAGATGTTCTTGATCCGGTGGCTGAGTTCCTGGCTGAGCAACTCCTTGGCCTGATCGGAGCGCTTCAGGTCGTCGATGTCGGTGCAGGTGCCGAACCAGCGCGTGATCTCGCCAGTCTCGTTGCGGATCGGCCGGGCGCGACCCAGTGTCCAGCGATAGACGCCGTCGTGGCGGCGCAGGCGATATTCGATCTCGTACGGATCGCCCGTCTCGAGACAGCGGCGCCATGTCGCCCAGGCGCGATCCTGATCCTCCGGATGGAACATGCCGTTCCAGCCTTCGCCGTCGGTCGAGCCATCGGGCACGCCGGTGAATTCGTACCAGCGGGCGTTGTAGTAGTCGTGGAATCCGTCGGGCAGCGTCGACCAGACCATCTGCGGCATGGAGTCGGCGATGGCGCGGAACTGGGCCTGCGACTGCTGCTGCCCGGCCAGGGCGCGACGCAGGTCGAGCTGGGTCATGACCTGGGCGGCAAGGACCTCGAGCGTTTCCATCTGCAGCGGCGTCGGCCCGTCAGGTCGCACCTTGGTGTCGAGAACGCAGAGGGTGCCGATGGGAAGACCTTCGGCCGACTTGAGCACCTGGCCGGCGTAGAAGCGGAGATGGGGTTCGGCCGTCACCAGCGGGTTGCAGGCAAACCGGTCGTCCTTCGTCGCGTCGGGAACCACCATCCGGTCTTCGGCGAGAATGGCGTGGGCGCAAAAGGAGGTGTCGAGCGGCGTCTCGCGCACGCCCAGCCCGGTCTCGGCCTTGAACCACTGCCGGCCCTCATCGATCAGGTTGATCACGGCGATGGGGGCATCGAAATGCCGCGCCACGAGGTTCACGATATCATCGAAGGCGCCTTCACGAGGCGTATCGAGGATGTCGTAGGCGCGAAGAGCCGCGAGCCGGTCGGCCTCGGACCAGTCAGCCGTGTTGTTTGTCGTGGGGTTCAAACGGACCTCAGGAGTGGCGTGGCGCGCCGGCTTCCTTCAATGCCGATCCATTCAAAGCGTTGCAATGAGAGACCGGAGTTTCGTCAGCTGCCGGGGCGGCCCACTTCCTCTACGTCCATCACGGTGACACCCGGCGGCGGGGCGGCAGGCGCGGGCGTTGCGGCCTTCGGGGTCTCGAAGGTGGCGAGGCGCTGATTGATCTCGGCGATCTGCTCGCGGGTCGGCTGTTGCCGGCCGCCCAGCGAGACGACGCCGACCGTGCGGGTCTGGCCGTCGATCACCACCGTGCGCGTGGCGCTTTCACCGTTGGCGGCGGCTTCGGCCAAGGCGGCCTCGGCATCCTTTGTAGAGGCGATCTGGATCCGCAGGCGGGCGAAGCGGACTTCGTCGATCCGGGGCTCATGGCCCGAATAGGCCTGCCGGAACGCCGCCGGTTCGCCGTAGACACCCTTCCAGCGATAGAAGATGTGCGCCCCGATCTGCGTCAGCTTGTTCAGCGTCGGGGCCCACCACGGATGGACGTAGTTGGCGTGGTAGTGGGTCGCCGTGCCGACCTTGGTCGCCACGGCGCCGGCCAGCGCACGCTCGGCCACGCGGGCGGCGCGGCTCCATGCCCAGGCGACCGGCGCCTGCCCCAGCGAGCCATCGCAGGTGAAGCTGAACTGGCAGCCGGTGACCCGTTCGGCGCCTTCGAACACCACGCCGCAGACGGAGTTGGCGTAGTTCGGATCCCGCACCCGGTTGAGCACGACCTGGGCGACTGCCTCCTGGCCTTCGGTCGGCTCCAGCGCCGCCTCATAGTAGATGGCCTGGGTCAGACAGCGGATCGCGCGGCGGCGATCCTCGGCCGTCGCCGGCTTGAAGTCGAACGGGCGGGCGGGCCGCAGCAGACCCGACACCGGCATGGCGGCGTTGAGTTTCTGCGCTTCGAGGCCTGATGCGCCGAAATCGAGCGAGGGCTTGCCGCCCAGCGACAGGCTCTCCCATCCCGGCGTGAGCCCGTAGAGGGCCGGGTTACGCTCGTTCGGATCGTGACGGATGGCGATGGCCAGTTGAGCCGGCGTCATGCGGGCGGTGATGGCGGCCAGACCCTTGTCGCTCAGGTCGCCCTGCGTCAGACGGCGAACCGCCTCGGCGCGGCGATCGATCTCGGGTCGGACGGTCGAGCTGGCGGCCATAGCGACGCCGATCGCGGCCAAGGCGGCGGGAGCCGCGGCGGCGAACCGGCGGGTCGTCTTCAGCATCGATGTCCAGTCGATCCCGGGCAAATCAAGCTCCTGCTTCGAGGGTAACCTCGAAAACCCTTGTTAGTCGCAAAGCGCGGCGGTTTTCAGACCAAAAACCGCCGCTCGGTCAAGGGTCAGCGTCCGCCGAGCGTCGAACGCAACATCCAGGCGAACTTCTCATGGGCCGCCAGACGCTGGGTCATCAGGTCGGCGGAGGCCTCGTCACCGGCGGCGTCGGCGGCCTCGAACGCCTTGCGGGCCGTAGCGATCAGGGTCTCGTGGTCCTGCATCAGCTCCGTCAGCATGGCCGTCGCCTCCTTCTCAGGATCGCCGTCCTTGATCGAAGTCAGGTTGCCGAAGCCGGAGAAGCTCTGCGGGGCCAGAACGCCCAGCGCGCGGATGCGCTCGGCGATGTCGTCCAGCGCCGCCCAGATGTCGCGGTACTGCTGTTCCAGCAGGTTGTGGAAGCTGAAGAACTCGGGCCCGCGGACATTCCAGTGATAGCCGTGGGTCTTCAGATAGACCGCGAAACTGTCCGCCAGAACCTTGGTCAGTTCCTGCGCCACGTCCGTGCGTTCGGTCTTCGAAAGGCCTGTGTCGATGGTGGCGGTCATGGAGGCTCCGGGCTCTGGATGGGTTTCGCTGGCTTGGAGTTAGGCGCGCGAACCGCCCGCGCAAGGCGCGAAACAGCGCCCGACCGAAACACCGCGCTTGCCGGAACGCAAATCGCGCCAATACGTTGCGGGAGGTCGCGCGTGCGCGAACGGGGGCTGATTGTTGGGCGTGGTCGGGGTTCTTCGGCGGATTCTTGATGTTGATGCGGGTATCACCCGCCTCGCACGCGTGCGCCCGCAGCCGTGGTGGGTGTCGGCTCTGATCGGCGTCGCGGCAGCCGTGGTTGTATTGGTACTCCGGGCCAGCCTCTCGACGTTCTACGGCGACCTCACCGGCTTCATGATCCTGCTGCCCGCAGTGATCGTCGCTTCGCTGGCGGGTGGGCGAGCCGCAGGCTTGGTGGCGGTCGTCTCCTGCCTGTTCGGCGGCTGGGCTGTCATGGATGTATTCGCAGGCCCGGACGCCCTCGGCGTCGGCGTCCGCAATCACCTTGGGGTCGTCGCCACCACCAATTTTATCATCGTCGGCCTGTTCGTCACGGTCGTCGCAGCCTCCCTGCGCAAGGTGCTTGGCCGGCTGGATGCCTCCATCGACGCCCTGCGCCTGTCCGCAGACCAGATCAGCGACAGCGAGCAGCGCCTCCAGCTGATCAGCGAACAGGCGCCGGTCATGCTCTGGATGAGCGACGAGCACGGCCGGTGCGTCCATCTGAACAAGGCCCTGCGTGAATTCTGGGGCGTGAACGACGCAGCCGAGACCATAGACTTCTCGTCATTCGTGCACGCGGACGACCGGGACCGGGTCGGGGACGCGACGCGAGGCGCGATGGAACAGGCAGGGGTTCTCGAAGTCGAAGCACGCTTCCGCCGGGCCGACGGGGAATGGCGCGTGCTGCACACCGAAGCCCTGCCCCGGATCGACGCCGACGGTCGGTTTCGGGGGATGATCGGCGTCAACATCGACGTCACAGAGGCTCGAGCCGCGGACATCGCCCTGCGTGAGCGGGAAGCCCAGTTGCAGGCCATGGTCGACCAGGCGTCCGCCGGCATCGCCCGGGTTGGGCTGGATGGCGCCGTCCTCAGCGCCAATGCCCGCTATGCCGAGATCGTCGGCGTTTCCCCCGGCGATGTGGTGGGACTGAGTACGGAGGCCGTCACCCATCCGGACGACATCGAGGCGACCCAGAAGGCGCTCGATCGCGCCCTGAGCGAGGGCGGGACGCAGCTGGAGAAGCGCTACCTTCATGCAGACGGTGCGACCGTCTGGGTGGTCATCAGCATCCGGGCGCTGACCAATGCGCACGGCGTGGTCGACAGCTTCATCGCCGTCATCGTCGACATCTCCGGAGCCAAGGCGGCAGAGGCGGCGCTGCGCGAGAGCGAGACGCGGTTCCGACTGATGGCGGACACGGCCCCCTCCCCGGTCTGGATGACCAACGCCGTTGGCGAGGTGGAATTCGTCAACGATGCCCTGGTGCAGTTCTACGGCCGCCCCTCGGAAAACGTCCTAGGCCATGTATGGCGCGAGGCGATGCATCCTGACGATGTGCCGGCGGTAAATGCCGTTCAGGAGCGCCTTCGGCCGAAGCACAAGCCTTACGGTTTCGAGGCCCGCTTCCGTCGGGCAGACGGTGACTGGCGGTGGATGCGGATCGCGGTCAATCCGCGGTTCGACGCCAATGGAGCCTTCCTCGGCTACGTCGGCATGTCGTTCGACGTCACAGACACCCGTGAGGCCATAGAACTGATCGCCCGGCAGGAGCGCCGGCAGACCTTCCTGCTCGCCCTCACAGACTCCCTGAGGGATCTGACTTCGCCGGACGACATCATGACCGAGGTCGAGCGCGCGCTGGGCTCTGAACTCGGCGCCCAGCGGGTCGGCTATGGCGAGGTCGATCAGGAGCGCGGGACGGTTTCCATGAGCCGCGACTGGACCGCCGACGCCGTCAGCGCGCACGGCCGGTTCTCACTGGAGGATTTCGGCGCCGGACTGATCGCCGAACTCGCGGCGGGTAATGCGGTGCGGATCGCCGACGTGCGGGAAGACCCACGGACTGAGAACGCTTTCGAGCTGTTCGACCGTCTGAAGACCCGCTCGCTGATGCGAGCCCCGCTGATCCGCGGCGGCCGGTTGCGGGCCTTCCTCTACGCCCACGATTCTCAGGTCCGCGAATGGACCGACCACGAACTGGAGCTGCTGCAAGAGGTGGCCGGCCGCACCTGGACGGAGATCGAGCGCACCCGCGCCGAGGCCGAGGTGCGCGAGAGCGAGGAGCGGTTCCGCGCCATCGCCGACACCGCCCCGGTGCTGATCTGGGTGACGCAGCAGGACCGCACCCGCGCCTTCGTCAACCAGGCCTATGTCGCCTTCAGCGGCGGCGCCTACGAAGAGGCCCGGCTGATGGACTGGCGGGCGATCATTCATCCGGAGGATCAGCCCCGTGTGCTCCAGGAGTCGCTCGACGGCGAGGCGACCGGCGAGCCCTTCTCGATGGAGGCGCGATACCTGCAGGGCGACGGCGAATATCGCTGGCTGAAGTCCTTCTCCCGGCCACGCTTCGGCGCCGGCGGCGAGGTCATCGGCTTCGTCGGCGTCGCCTTCGACGTCACCGACATCCGCGAAGCGCAGGCGCGTCTGCAGGAGTCGGAAACCCGGTTCCGCACCGTCGCCGACAGCGCCCCCGCCCTGATCTGGATGAGCGACGAGGCAGGCCGCATGGTCTTCGCCAACCGGCGCTACAAGACCTTCTTCGGCGTGGAGTCCGAAGACGCGATCGACGAGGGCTGGCGGCGTCTGGCGGAGCCGGCGGATCTGGAGGCGTTCGTCGGGGCGTTCCGCAAGGCGCTGGCCGGCCGCGACCGTTTCGAGGCTCTGGCCCGGGTCAATCATCCGATGCTGGGGCCGCGCTGGCTGCGCTGCGAGGGCGTGCCGCGGTTCGACGGGGCCGGCCAGTTCCAAGGCTACGTCGGCGCCAATATCGATGTGACCGAGGCCAAGCGCGCCGAGGACGATCTGAAGCGGATCAACGAGCTGCTGGAAGAGCGGGTCGGAGAGGCGCTGGCGGAGAAGGCCAAGGCCGAGGCGGACCTGATGCACGCCCAGCGGATGGAGGCCGTCGGTCGTCTGACGGGGGGCGTGGCCCACGACTTCAACAACCTGCTGACCGTGGTGATCGGCGCGCTGGACATGATGCTGAGGTCCCCGGACAACGCCGCGCGCCAGAAGAAGCTGGGCGAAGCGGCGCTGTCGGCGGCCCGGCGCGGCGAGCGGCTGACCCACCAGCTGCTGGCCTTCTCGAGGCGACAGGCGCTGCGGCCGGAGCCGACCGACCTGAACGGCCTGATCCGCGAGAGCGAGCCCCTGCTGCGGCGGGCGCTGGGCGAGGCCATCGACTTCAAGCTCAAGCTGCGGCGCGGCGGCGCGAGGGTCAGCGTCGATCCGGCCCAGTTCGAGGCGGCCCTGCTGAACCTGATCGTCAACGCCCGCGACGCGCTGGGCGACCGCGGCAAGGTCAGCGTCCAGACCATGAGCTGCCCCGTCGAGGCGGGAGAGATTCCCGAATTGGCGGCCGGCCAATACGTCTGCGTCACCGTTTCCGACAACGGGTCCGGCATGGCTCCCGAGGTCATCGAACGCGTCTTTGAGCCCTTCTTCACCACCAAGGCGGTCGGTAAGGGGACGGGGCTGGGCCTCAGCCAGGTCTATGGCTTCGCCCGCCAGAGCGGCGGCGGGGTGCGGGTCACCTCGACCGTTGGGCGGGGCACGGAAATCCGGCTGTTCCTGCCGCCCCTGATGAGTGCTCAGACCGCCGAGACGGTGGTGCAGACCGAGGCCGTAACAGCCATGACGGCCGGCCGCCGCCTGCTGCTGGTCGAGGACGATCCGGGCGTGTCCGCCGTCGCCCAGGAGCTGCTGACGGGTCTCGGGCTCGAGGTCCGGGCCGCCGAGAGCGCGCCGCAGGCGCTGGAGCTGCTTCGCGAGGAGCGGTTCGACATCATGCTGACGGATGTGGTCATGCCGGGCGGCATGACCGGGATCGAGCTGGCCCGGGAATGCGCCCGGACATGGTCAGACATGCGGATCGTGCTTACGTCGGGCTATGCGGGCGACGACGTCGACGCCGCCCTGGCCGACGCGCCGTGGCCGTTCGTGCGCAAGCCCTACTCCGGCGAGCAGCTGGCGGCGGTGCTGGGCGCGCTGGCGGACGGCGGTCCGGCCTGAGTCCAAAAGAAAAGACCGCCCGGCGAAACCGGACGGTCCTGACTGTCTTTCGGGCGTGAAGGCCTTAGCGCTGGCGAGCCTTGCGGGCCGCGTAGCGGGCGTCGCGGGCGGCCTTCTGCTCTTCCTTGGAAAGCTGTTTGCGCTCCTTGCGGGCGGCGCGCTTCTCGGCCTCGATGGCTTCCTGGGCGTCGTGATCGGCGGCGAGTCGAGCGGCTTCGACCTCGGCCTTCTGACGGCGAACCTCAGCCTTCTCCAGTTCGCGCTGCTGGCGCAGGGCCTCCTTCTCGGCGGCGCGCTTCTCCTGCAGTTTCTCGAACTCGGGGTCGGGCGCGGCGGGCTTCGGCTTGAAGCGGGCGAGCAGGGCCTTCTTGGCGTCCTGCTGGGCGGAAAGGCGGTCCGTGAAGCCGGTTTGTTTCAGATCTCTCATGCGAGCGGTCGTCGATGTCCTTGATTGTCTGTCAGATGCGCAAACGGCGCAGGCGAGCGGCGCTCAGCCAACGCTGGGTGGGCTAAGCCCATATGGGGACGGAAATCAAGGTTGCGAGGCGGAGAACGCGTCTCCGCCCCACATTGAGTTCCGACCTGTGTCAGTTCGGCTTGTCGGCGTGACCGACCGCCGCGCCGGCTGCACCGCCGACGGCGGCGCCCACCGGGCCGGCGACCATGGCGCCCGCGATGGCGCCCGTGGCGGCCTTCTGTTCGATGCTGTGGCCGCAGGCGGCGAGACCGGCCACGGAGAGGGCCGAGGCGAGGATCAGAATGGTGCGTTTCATGGCGGGCTCCTGTGCTGTGCAGCGGAAACGCGGCCACGGCCAAGGTGTTCCGGGCTCAAGCGCCAGAGAAATCGGCGATGACTCGCCCGTCGCGAAGACAATAGATTTACCCTAGAACAATCGTTGGCCCGATGCATAAGCGTGGCTCTGAGCTGTGCGATGGTCACCCTGTTCAGTATTTGGCCTGCTCACTGCGAGGCTTGTCCGATGTGAACGGCTGGTTAACCAAGATATACAGGGCGGATGCGGTGCGATGTTGCAGCGCACCCTAATCTTGCGAATCAACCACAATGACGCCATAAACGGCTGGCTTAAGGCGCGTCCCGACGATCAGCCCGTTCGCCGACCGTCGATCTACCGCAGCCGGGCCGCGGCCGTTGTCGCCCCCGCCGCGAGACTACCCGGGGGCGGCGCTGCGCCCTGCTGAACAGGATCGAGCCTTTGCCAAACTCCTCGCATTCGCGTGCGACATCCCCTGCCGACCGCAAGGCCATGATCCGGCCCGGCGCGGCGGCGGCGACGTTTGGCGCGATGGTGGGGCTGGCGATCGGCTGCGCCTATCTGGGCGGCGCAGTGGCGAAGGCCACGACGGTGCGGGCCCAGGCGGTGCGTATCGAAAGCGCATCAGCGGCAGGCTTTACCGAAGAGGCGCTGGCCGCCGCGGCCGGCGGTCTCGATGAAAGCGCCCTCGCCATCGCCCGGCGGCACGACCCCTATACCGTCGCCGGCTCGGCCCAGCGCGACCGGCAGGCCGAACTGCTGACGGCCCGGCTTGAGCAACTTCGGGCCCAATCCCCCGAGAACACCCTGCGCCGGGTCAGCCTGACCGGCCCCGTAGCGGCCCAGCCATTCCGCCTCGGCGGCGCCCTGGACGCCTCGCGCGATCTCGATTGCCTGACGCAGGCGGTTTACTACGAAGCCCGCGGCGAAGGCCGGGAAGGCATGAAGGCCGTGGCCCAGGTGGTCCTGAACCGCGTCCGCCATCCCGCCTTCCCCAAGAGCGTCTGCGGCGTCGTGTTCCAGGGCGCGGCCCGGCGGACCGGCTGCCAGTTCAGCTTCACCTGCGACGGCTCGATGCGCGGCCGGGTCAGCGGCGCCGCCTGGAACCGGGCCCGCGACATCGCCTCCAGCGCCCTGTCCGGCTCGGTCTATGCGCGCGTCGGCAACGCCACCCATTTCCACACCACCGGGGTGTCGCCCCAGTGGCGCAGTTCGCTCATCCGGGTCAGCCAAGTCGGCGATCACCTGTTCTACCGCTTCGGCGGGCGTTCGGGCTCCGGCGCCGCCTTCTCCTATGCCGCGCGCCCGTCGAGCGCCTCTGACCAGCCGCGCCTGATCCAGGCCAGCCTCGATCCGACCGGCACGGTGCGCGAGGCCGGCGCGATCGCCTACAATCTGCTGGTGGCCCAGGACGGTGCGGGCGCGCCCTCCGAGACCAACGCTCCGGCGACCGTCCCGGCGGTTCAGATCACCGCGCCCGCCGAGACGGCCGCTCCGGCGTCTGCCGCGGTTTCGACGCCCGCCGCCTGAGATCAGGCGTCCCGGTCGCCCTTCGACGAGCGGCGCTCGTCGATATGGCTGTGCTTCAGGTCTCGCTCGCCGCCGCCGCCCGACACCTTGCTGTTGCGCGGATTGGTCGGACCCCCATCGCGCGGATCCTCGAACGCCGGCGGCTCGCGATCCGCGTTCTGATGGCTCGAGCCCGGTCCGCCCCAGCGCTTTTCGTCGACCGGTTCGGGGTTGTGCTGGTTGTTGCTCATCGGTGTCGCTCCTGAACGTTCCACTGGATCAACGGGCTGCCCTGAAGGGAGCCGAACGGCTGCCGTTCGGTCGCGGGCGAGTCCACGGGTGCGCGCGGCGGGCCGGCGGCCCTGTCATCGCGCGCCACGTCAGCGGTCCTGCTGATAGCCCTGATGGGTGGTGTTCTGCTTGATGTCGCCGAAGCGGCCCTGCTCGGCGGTATTGATCCCGGCGTCGCCCGGCTGGCCGTCGCGCACGTCGGTACGCAGGTCGCGGCGGTCGGTCTTGCCCTCCCGTCCGGCGGTCTTGTCACCGGCGAAGCTGGTCTGCTCCTCGGGGATTTTCGGCGTCTTGCTCATGGGGTTCGCTCCTTGAACGGCTGTGTTCAGGAAACGGGCCCCGGCTGACGCCGTTCCTTACCGCCGCGCTTCAGACTGCGTCCAGGCCGATGTCGAGCGAGGCCGCGGAATGGGTCAGGGCTCCAACCGAGATCACCTTCACGCCCGTCTCGGCGATGCCTCGAACCGTCTCCAGCGTGACGCCTCCGGAGGCCTCCAGCACCACCCGCCCGCCGACGCGCGACACCGCCTCGCGCAGCATCTCCGCCGTGAAATTGTCGAGCATTATGACGTCCGGCCGCTCCGCCAGCGCCTCGTCCAGCTGGGCGAGGCCGTCGACCTCGACCTCGATTTTCACCAGATGCCCCGCCGCAGCGCGTGCCCGCCGGATCGCCTCGCCGACGCCGCCGCAGACGGCGACGTGGTTGTCCTTGATCAGGATGGCGTCATCCAGCCCGAAGCGATGGTTCAGACCGCCGCCGCACATGACCGCATGCTTCTCCAGGGCCCGCAGGCCGGGCGTGGTCTTGCGCGTGTCGGCGATGCGCGCGCCGGTCCCCTCGACCGCCTGGACATAGGCGCGGGTCAGGGTGGCGATGCCGCACAGCCGGGCCAGCAGGTTCAGCGCCGTCCGCTCGGCCGCGAGGAAGGCGCGGGCGTCGGCCTCGGCCTCGACCAGAACCGCGCCGGCCTCGAAGGCGTCGCCGTCCTTCAGCCGCGCCGTGATGGTCGCCGCCGGGTCCATGGCGAGCAGGGCCAGCCGCACGCAGTCCACGCCTGCCAGCACCCCCGGCTTGCGCGCCGCGAACACCGCCCGCATACGGGCGCCCTCCGGGATGCAGGCCTGCGCCGTGAGGTCCCCCGCGCGGCCGAGATCCTCCGCCAGCGCCATGCGCACTACCGGCTCGATCAGCAGATCGGGAAGCTGTCGGGCCATGCGATCTCCGCTCATTCCGCCGCCGCGAGAACCGAAGCCCTCAGGCGCGTGTGCCGGGCTTGCGCATCGGTCGCCGGGAAGTCCGTCCGATAGTGGCCGCCACGGCTCTCCCGCCGCGCCAGAGACGCCTCGACGATCAGCCGCGCGGCGACCAAGGCCGGAGCCTCCGGCGTCCGCGACTCCAGCCGGTCCAGCACGGCCAAGGCACGAGTAAGACCGGCCGCGTTCCGGACCACGCCGACATCGTCGCTCATGGTCCGCCGCAGTTCCGCGAGATCGTCAGAGGACATATCTGCAGACGGAGCGACTCCGTGAACCTTGCCGGAGCCCGCCAGAATCTGCGCCGCCGTCCGCCCGGTGCGCCTTCCGAAGGCCGCGGCTTCGAGCAGGGAGTTGGACGCCAGCCGATTGGCCCCGTGCACCCCCGTCGCCGCGCACTCTCCAACGGCGAACAGACCCTGCAGGCTGGTGCGTCCGTCCGGTCCCGCGGCGATGCCGCCCATGTGGTAGTGGGCCGCCGCCGCGATCGGGATCGGCGTCTCGCGCGGATCCAGCCCAGCCCGCATGCAGGCGGCGAACACGCCTGGAAACTCGTGCGGGAAGGCCGCGCCGATGGCGGTTCGCGCATCGAGGAAGGCGCCCCGTCCAGCCGCTCTCGCAGCATGAACCGCCCGCGCCACCACATCGCGCGGCTGCAGGTCTGCCGCGGCGCCGTCCCCCAGCAGATAGCGTCCCTCGCCGTCGATCAGCCGCGCGCCCTCGCCCCGCAACGCCTCTGTCGCCAGCGGCATGGGATCGAGGCCGACGTCGATGGCGGTCGGATGGAACTGCACGAACTCGGGGTCCAGAACCTCGGCGCCCGCCCGCCAGGCCAGCGCCATCCCCTCACCCAGCAACGAGGCCGGCGTCGTGGTTTGCGCGTAGAGACCGCCCGCCCCGCCCGTCGCCAGCACCACCGCCGGCGCCAGGACCTCGACCAGCCGGCCGTCTCGTTCGATCAACGCCCCGCGGACGCGGCCGTCGTCGTCCTGCAGCAGGCCGCGTAGCCTTCCGTCTTCCCAGACCTCGATATGCGGCGCCGCGCGCGCGGCCGCGACCAGCGCCGACAGGATCGCCCGCCCCGCGCCGTCGCCGCCGACCCGCGCCACCCGCGCCCGCGAATGCGCCGCTTCCAGACTGACCGCGAACCCGCCCGCCGCGTCGCGGTCGAACGGCGCGCCCAGGGCCGCCAGCCACTCGACGGTCGCCCGTCCGTCGGCTGTGAGAACCTCCGTGGCCTCCGCCTCGACCAGTCCAGCGCCCGCCGCCAGCGTATCCGCCGCGTGCAGCGCCGGCGCATCGCTTTCCGACAGGGCCGCCGCCACCCCGCCTTGAGCCCAGGCCGAGGAGCAGGCCTGCAGCAGCGGCGCCGGCGTCACCACCAGCACCTTACGTGGCGCGGCTTCCAGAGCGGCCGAAAGCCCGGCCAGCCCGCCGCCGATGATCAGCGGCCCGTCATGCTCGATCCGGCTCAACGGCCGATGCCCAGATATCGGCCGGCGACCTCCAGTGCGACCGTCAGGGAATCGCCGCCAAGCGGGATCAGCGCGGCCAGCCCCACCGCCGCGCACGCCGCGCCGGTGGCGATGTACAGGCTGACGCTGGACAGGCTTTCCCGCACGGTCAGACGCCGGGCCTCCGGCCGCCAGCCGGCGTTCCGCAGATGGCCCAGCAGGGCGATGACGAGGAACACGCTCAGGAACCACCGGCCCGTCGCCAGGCTCCACCACACCACCAGACCGCCGATCGCGAGCAGGGCGATCCGCTCCAGCATGGGATGGATGCGCGCCAGCACCGGTCCCAACGCTCTCGAGCCATCCAGCGGCGGCGCGGGGGCGAGGTTGATCAGGTTCAGGGCCGCGATGGTGGCCGCTCCGGCCAGCCAGGAGCCCTGCCGCGTCACGAGGAACAGGGCGAAGAAGGGGATGGCCGCCAGCAGGCCGAACGCCGGCCCCGCCAGCGACACCAGCACGCCATGCCATTCGCTCGCCGCCGGCCGCTGGCTCACCGCCGCGCCACCGAAGAAGGGGATGACATGGATTCGTGCGGGACCCATGCCGAAGCGGTTCATCGCCAGCACATGACCGTACTCGTGCACGAGCAGGCCCCAGAGCACTGCGCCGACGATGACGAAGCTCCGCGTCCAGTACCAGATCAGGCCGCCGAGCAGCAGCGTCGACAGCGCCGCCCAGAGCGGATCCTGCCCCTTGGCCAGCGGCGGTTCCGTCGCGTGAGCGGCCTCAGCGGCGGCGGGCGCCGCGACGATGTCGTCGGGCCGCGGATCCCAGGGGCCGCGCGGACGGGGTGCGTTGGTTTCGGTCATCTCCGTGAGGTGGCTTTCTCCGACCTGAGCCACAAGGCCAGGAGGGCGAGAAGCCGCAGGGTCTTCCGGTCGACCGTCGCGACCGCGCGGACCGGCGCGACGTAGTGCATCAGATCAGCTCCACCGCCACATGGTGGCGCGCCTTGACCAGATCGTAGCGGGCAGGAACCACCGGCGGCGGAAGGTCGATCATCCGCTGCACCGCCAGCCGCGCACGCTCGGCCATCTCTTCGGGCACCGTCACCTCGAACTTCATGTCGCGCAGGCAGTCGCGGATGTTCTCCAGCGTGATCCGCTTCATGTAGGGGCACATGTTGCACGGGCCGATGAAGCTGACCTCGGGCACGTCGCCCTGTATGTTGGCGGCCATCGAGCATTCGGTGATGAGCACGACCTGCTTCGGCTTGCGGCTGGTGATGTAGTCGGTCATCGCTGCCGTCGAGCCGGCGAAGTCGGCGGCCGACAGAACGTCCTCGGGGCATTCGGGGTGGGCGAGAATCTCGGCGCCCGGATAGGCCTCCCGCATCTCGGCGATGTCCGAGGCGGTGAAGCGCTCGTGCACGATACAGCGACCTTTCCAGGCGATGATGCCGACATTGGTCTGGGCCGCGACGTTGCGCGCCAGGAACTCGTCGGGGATCAGGATGACGCGGTCGACGCCCCATTCCTTGGCCGCCCATTCGACGACCTGCACGGCATTGGCGCTGGTGCAGCAGATGTCCGTCTCGGCCTTCACGTCGGCCGTCGTATTCACATAGGTGACCACCGGCAGGCCCGGATAGCGCTGCTTGATCAGCCGCACGTCTTCGCCCGTGATCGCCTCGGCCAGCGAGCAGCCGGCTTTCAGATCGGGGATCAGCACCGTCTTCTCGGGCGACAGGATTTTCGAAGTCTCGGCCATGAAGTGCACGCCGGCCTGGACGATCACTTTCGCCTTCGACTTCGCGGCCTCCTTCGCCAGGCCGAGGCTGTCGCCGACATAGTCGCCTACGCCATGGAAGATTTCCGGCGTCATGTAGTTGTGCGCCAGGATCACGGCGTCGCGCTCGCGCTTCAGGGCGTTGATCTCGTGGATCAGCGCGGCCTGCGCCGGCCATTCCAGAGGCGTCACGTGGTCGCGAACCTTGGCCCAGACGGGCGCAGTGGCCAGTTCCAGTTCTTTGCTCAGTCCGAAAGCGCCGTCGGCCATTCCAATCCCCTTTTGCTCGATCTGAGCAAATGCTGGGTCCGAAGAACGGCGGCCGGGTTCATCGCCCGCCGCCGACTTATGCTCACTTTCAGCATAAGCAGGAACAATCTAGGCGGATGGCGTGGAAATGCAAGGGCAGAGACGCGGTTAGCGGAGAGTTACGCCCTCATGCTTCAGCAGCCAGCGCTTGCGCTCCAGCCCGCCGGCATAGCCGGTCAGCGTTCCGTTGGCGCCGATCACGCGGTGGCAGGGGACGATGACTGCGACGGGGTTCTGGCCGTTGGCCAGTCCGGCCGCCCGCACGGCCTTGGGCGAGCCGATGGCGGCGGCGAGTTGGCCGTAGCTGCGCGTTTCGCCCGGCGGAATGGCCCGCAGCGCGGCCCAGACGGTGCGCTGGAAGACGGTGCCGCCGGTCTTCACCGCGACCGCGTCCAGCGCCCTCACCTCGCCGGAGAAATAGGCTTCGACGGCGCGTCGGACAGCGACCGGGGCGCGGCCTTCGGCAAGCGCGAAGCCGGGGCTGTGGCGGCCGAGGAGCCGCATCATCCGCACCTCATAGTCGGAGAAATCCAGGGCCCGGACAGCGCCGTCCGCGTCGGTCACCAGCAGGACCTCGCCCAAGGGCGTGGCGATCCGGTTCAGGGTCAGGGTTTCAGGCTGCGCGTTTGGCATCTGTCTTCTCCATCAGCTCCGCCGCCCCGATACCGGCCATGGCCAGATGCAGGGCGCCGTAGGCTCGCCAGGGCCGCCAAGCCTCCGCGCGAGCGGTCAGGGTTTCGTCGTTCAGTCGGTCGTTGGGCGGCTCGGCCCCGTCATCGCTCCAGTCCCCCGGCAGTCTCAGTCCGGGCCGCGCGGCGACCAACGGAGCAAGCGCGGGATCGTTCGACAGGTCGCGGCCGATGGCCTCGGGATCGGCCGACAGGTCGAACACCCGCCGGATCCGCGCAAGGACGCCGGGCAGGGCCTTCAGGTCGTCGGCTTCGATGCAGATCGAGACGCGGCCCGGTTGGGCAGGCTCCACGGTGACCGAACCCTCGGCGCCGTCCACGGCTTTGGACAGCCGGCGTGCCCATTTCCGGCCCTCGACCGCGTCTCCATGCGCGGCCAGCGCCGCGAGCATGGCGTCCCAGTCGTAAGGGGATCGGTACGACAGGCTCAGCCGGACGCCGCCCGCGTGGACCTTCTCGCCCCGGCGACGCAGAGCCGACGGGGGACGGCCGTAGAGCGCCTGGAATGTTTCGTTGAAGCGGCGGACGCTGCCGAAGCCGGAAGCCAGCGCCACTTGGGCCATCGACAGGTCTGTCTGATGGATCAGGGCCTTGGCCAGAAGCACGCGCCGCGTCTGGGCCACGCTTACCGGGGCGGCCCCGAGGTGCTGGCGGAACAGGCGGCGCAGGTGCCGCTCGCCGACGCCCAGCCGTCCGGCCAGCGCGTCGACATCGCCTTCGTCAAGCGCGCCCGCCTCGATCAGGGCCAGGGCCCGGCTGACGGTGTTCGAGGTCCCACGCCATGCGCCCATGTCGGGCGCGGTCTCGGGCCGGCAGCGCAGACAGGCGCGGAAGCCCGCCTCCTCGGCCGCCGCCGCCGACACCACGAAGAACATATTCTCCCGCTTCGGCGTCCGCGCCGGACATACGGGACGGCAGTAGATGCCGGTCGTCTTCACGCAGCCGAAGAACCGGCCGTCGAACCGCGCATCGCGCGTCAGCACCGCGCGGTAGCAGGCCTCCTGATCGAGCTGGTCGGCGATTTCCATGAGCGGAGAATGGGCCGCCGAGCCGCGTGAGTCTCGCGGTTTTCGGACACGGCCGTGGCTTGGTCTTCAATGTCCCCGAGTCTTCGCCGGAGCTATACGAAGTCATCCCGTCGCCGTAGTCGAATTCTCAGCCGGCCCGCGGGTCCACCGGAAGGCCCGCCGCCTGCCGCGCCTTCATAGTCCGCAGCCAGCCGTGCAGGGCCTCGCAGTCCAGCCCGTGCATCATCAGGCGATAGCCCGCCTGCAGTGTCGACAGCGCCACCATGGGATGGCCGTTCTTGATGAAATTCAGGTGGTAGTCCGTTCCGAGAATGCGGGCGATGTAGATGGCCACCGTCTCGTCCAGCTGCAGCGAATGGGCGGCGCGGACGAAGTCGTTGCGGGGCAGCATCAGCGCGTACAGCGGCGTGTAGAATTCGACCGCCGTCTGTACGTCGATCCGGTTCAGCAGCCCGGTCGGAAACCGCTCGAAGGTCGGAAACGCGTCGGAGATCATCGAGAAGTCCAGCGCCTCCGCCGGCATGATCTCCCGCCCCTCGGCGCGCAGCCGCTGGTTCAGCTCGATGATGAAGTTGAAGACGTTCAGGTCGTGCTGGAGGAACAGGTTCTCCTCGATGTCCTTGAGCCGTGTCGGGCGTAGCGGATGGCTGGAGATGTCGGCGGCTCCGGCGTTCACCCGCATGAAGGCCAGCAACTCCGTGCCGACGTGGAAATGACGCAGGATCAGGGTGTTGGTCTCGGGCGTCCCGAAGGTCCGCAGGCCCCAGTGAATGGTCTTGTGCAGCAGGCCGTTGAGGTTCGGGAAGCGGGGCGAGATCGCCCGCAGCACCTTCACCACGCAGAAGAACAGGATCACCAGCGGCCGGCTGACCGGGAACAGCCAGCGGCGCGACCACGAGCGCGCTCCGACCAGCAGGCAGCGCTTGGCCTCGGGGTCGATCGGAAGACTCTGATCCAGATACAGCGCCAGCCACGGGTCCGGATCGCGCGGATCGTGCGCCATGCCGACGAACGGATCGTAGGCTGCCGTCACGCGGCGATCTCCTCGATCTGCAGCGCATAGAGCCGCGCCGTCACCTTCGCGGTCGTGACGATCCGCTCGGCGACCGCCTCGTCCGGCAGGACCATGGCCAGCATATCGCGGAACTCCTCCATGTGCTCGACGTCGTTGTCGCCGTGGTAGAGCAGGAAGCGCAGGGCGTCCTCAGGCAGGCCCAGCCGCTCCTTGACCTTCAGCCCCCAGGGCTTGGCCTTGATCGAGCCCAGTCCCTCGATAACCCACATGGCGCCCAGCAGGCCGAACGGATCCGGCTTCGACGCCTCGTGGAACATCCATGCGGAGAGGGCCTCCGAGCCGACGTTCTTCTTCGCCGACAGGATGTCGGAAAGGTCACCCCCGGATGCGACGAAATCCTTCTCCAGCAGGCGGAAGTCCCGATGCTCGGTGACCGCGTGCTTCATCAGGATGGAGCGCAATTCGAGGCGATCCTCGCCGATGTTCGACGCCGCCCGGCTCATCCACAGGGCCCCGTCCTTCACCTGCTGGCGCAGGTTGATGAGAAAGGCGTGGTAGTCGGCCAGTTCGAACCGGCCGCGGGTCAGCTTGCGGATCAGGGGCGTGGCCTCGAGCCGCTGCTCGAAGTCCGCGAACACCACCGCCAGCTTCCGCAGGGTGTCGGCGATGGCAGGATCCGCCACGGCTCCATCAACCATCACACCACCTCCAGCATCATGAAGCCGATCATGGCCCGACCGCTTTCGGGCACGATCAGCAGCACCCGGTCGCCCGGCTTCGGCCGTCCGCTCTTCATGAAGGCCTCCAGCATGACCCAGATCGAGGCCGAGCCGATGTTGCCCGTCTCGGGCAGGGTGGTGAACCACTTTTCCTCGGGGATCATGGCGGCGGTGTTCCGTAGCAGGCCGACGATCTCCTCGCGCAGTGACCGGGCGGAGTAGTGGCACAGCAGGTGGTCGACCTGGTCCGGCACGATGCGGCCGCTGTCGACCTTCTCCAGCCAGACGCCGATCCACGCCCGAATGACGATTTTCAGCAGTTCGAAATCCTGCAGCAAAGCCACCGCGCCCGCGGCGTGAGCCGCCGCCGGTCCCGCATGGCTCCAGGCGCTGGCCATGTCCGCCCGGTCCGCCCGGGTGGAGCCCGCCCACATGCAGGGGTCGAACCGGCCAGCGAGTGAAGTCAGGTCGACCCAGTCGACCTTCAGCGACAGGCCTTCCGCCCTCGGCTGCGGCTCCATCACCACCGCCCCGGCGCCGTCCGAGAGGGTGAAGCGCAGGAAGTCCGCCTCCGTCGTCAGCCGTCCCTTGGCGTCGACCAGGGCCGTGCCTTCGTAGAAGCCGGGACGGAACCAGCGGGACGAGAACTCGCCTCCCGCGGCGACGGCGACGTCCGCCTCCCCCGCCCGCACCTGCAGGCAGGCGCCCTTGGCCGCCATGAGCGCCGAGGCGCAGACGGACTGGTAGCTGGCGATCTCCATCGGCCCGGCGCCGAGTTCGGCCTGCACCGCCGCCGCATGACCCGGCACGAGGTAGTCGCCCTGGGTCGTCGCCGTCGCCAGATGCTGCAAGGCTCCGATCTGCAGCCCCGCGGCGTCGATGGCCGCCGCCACGGCCTTCGCCGTCATGCCCGCGTTGGTGTCGAGCACCGCTCCCTCGGGTGCCATCGCATAGTGGCGGGTCTGGATCCCGTTCCAGCGCAAGGCCCGCCGCCCGACCACGGAGTCCCGGCCATGCACGCGGCCGATATGGTCCTCCATCCGGTCGTTTCCGACCGCGGGTCCGGGCAGATGGGCCCCGACGCCGGTGATGTAGACGTCCCTGAGGCGGGCTCCGGATTCGCTCATTCCGTCAGGTTGCCCGACAACTTCCGGCGGAAGAAGGGCCTCCGGATGACGGTTCCGTCAGGCGGCCGGCCTGGCCTCCGGCTGGACCAGTCGCCACAGGTTGGCGGCGATTTTGAACACCAGGCTGATGGCCACGATCGCCAGCACCCACGTCATGATCAGCGACAGAGTGCTCGCCACGCCGGTCAGGTCGGTCGAGCCCTCGCCGATGCCGCGCAGCCGGTCGAAGTCCAGCATCGTCCAGTCGCCGGCGATCCGCGCGGTCTCGCCGTCCCGGTTCAGGGTGAACCAGTGGCCGGCCTCGAAGATCGTGTACGTCAGCCACAGGCCCACAGCCGAGATCGCCGCCTCGGCCGCTGCCCGCATCCGCACTGCATACGGGCGGGCAAGGCTGGCCAGGTCGATGGCCATCTGCGCCACGGCGTAGAACAGGATGGCCCCGTAGAGCGTGGTCCAGATCGGCGCGCCGGTCACGTCGGCGTTCGTCCCGCGCAGGTCCACATGCATCAGGCCGGGGAAGTGCAGCACACCGATCCACCACAGCACGAACAGGCCGGTGGCGAGGAACGAGAACAGATACTCCCCGCCCGGCCAGGCCTTCACCTTGACCTTCGGTGCGATCCACAGCTTCACCCGCGGCGTTCCGCCGACGGAGGCGCCCCAAGCCGCCGGATCGGCCAGTTCGAACGCCCCGAGATCCTTGACCCGCCAGTTCGTCAACCACTTCGGCCGCACGCCATAGTGTTCGAAAATCGCGGCCGCGACGGTAGCCGCGCCAACCAGAGCCAGGCCCGCGCCGAAGAAGCCGTGGAAGGCCTGTGCGATCGACTGGCCCGCATCCGCCGGTCCGCTGATCAGGTTGATGAAAAGCACGATGGCCTGGATGACGAGCATCAGCAGCAAGCCCGCCTTAACGGCGAACAGCCAGTAGGGAAACAGCTCCGGTCCCACCAGTGAATCGGGTCCCTTGCGGTAGCGTGCCGCCACAACCAGAGGGTGGCCGATCTCGTGAAGGATCGCTTCCTGTTCGTCCTCGGTCAGGGCCCGGCCCAGTTCCTCCTCCCTCGCCTCGAAACGGCTCAGGATCAGGTCGCGCAGCTCGGCGACGATGTCGGCGCGCTCGTCCTGCGGCAGCTGGGCCGCAACGGCGTTCAGGTAACGGTCGATCAGGTCCATTGGTCTTCCCCAAGCCCCGGTTTCAAAGAATTCTGTCGAGCGAGGCGGAAATGCCTCGCCATTCGTCTGTCAGCGCCGACAGCATCGCCTCGCCCATCGGCGACAGCCGGTAGAAGCGCTTCTTCCGCTTCTCCTCCTCGCGCCATTCGCTGGTCAGCAGGCCTTGGCTCTCGAGCCTGCGGAGCAGCGGATAGAGGGTGCTCTCCTCCATCTCGAGGCCGTCGGAAGCCAGCGCCTGCCGGAGGGTGTAGCCGTATCGTTCCTCCCGGAGACGGGCGAGAACGGCCAGCACCAGCGAGCCCCGCCGGAGCTCCAGACGCATGGATTCGAACAGTTCAGGATCGACGACCATCAGCTCACCCGCCGTCACATAGTGTGTGACACACAGTGTATGACGCATCCTGTATGACGGAGTCAAGCGGCGCGTCGACGTCGAACTGGACCGTCCCTTGCAGGGAGGCGATCCGCCATCCCGCCTTTGGGTGATTGTGGTCTGAAAACCAGAAGCTATCTGTAGCCTCGCCAACCCGTTAGACTGGCATACCATTGCCTCAGGAAGTCCCCACTCCGTGTTGAAGAATCTGCTTCCGAGCAAGCCGGGTACGGAGCCTCTCGCCGAGGCGCTGAAGGCGTGTCAGACCCATTTTGTCTGGGCCGCGATCTTCTCTGCCTTGGTCAACCTGCTCTACCTGACGCCGACCCTGTACATGATGCAGGTGTATGACCGGGTGGTGCCGACCGGCGGCCTGACGACGCTGGTGCTGATTACGGCAGTCGCCGTCTTCGCCCTCGCCGCCCTTGCCGGACTGGACTGGCTGCGCGGTCGCCTGATGCTGCGAGCGGGGCTCCGGCTCGACCGGATGCTGTCCGGCAAGGTTCTGGCCCGGGTCATGGACCTGCAGGCCAAGTCCCCCAACACCCAGGCGCTGCGCGAGTTCGACAACGTTCGCAGCGCGATCAGCGGTCAGGGCATGCTGGCGCTGTTCGACGCGCCCTGGACGCCGATCTACCTCGCCTGCTGCTTCCTGCTGCACCCGGCCATCGGCGGCCTGACCCTCATCGGCGGCCTGATCCTGTTCAGCCTTGCCTGGCTGAACGAGCGGGATACACGCCCGCGGCTGGGCAAGGCGATCCAGTCCCAGAACAGCGCCTATGCGGCGCAGGAGGCGGTCGCCGGCCAGTCCGAGGTCGTGCGCGCCCTGGGCATGCGCCAATCGTCGATCGCGCGGCAGATCGATCAGCGCCGCGCCGCCACGGCGGCGCAGGCCGACGCGCAGCTGACCGGCGGCAAATACTCCGGCGCGATCAAATTCCTGCGGCTGGTGATGCAGTCGGCCGCGCTCGGTCTGGCGGCCCTGCTGGCGGTCAAGGGCGACATCTCGCCGGGCTCGATCATCGCTTCTTCGGTGCTGCTGAGCCGCGCCGTGGCGCCGATCGAACTGCTGGTCGGCGTATGGCCGACGCTGGTTCAGGCGCGCGCCAGCTGGAAGACGATGACCGACCTGTTCGCCAGCACCGCTTCTGTGGAGCGCGAGCGGACCACTCTGCCGGATCCGAAGGGCAAGCTGCAGGTCGAGGCGGTGACGGTGAAATTCCCTGACACCGAGGCGCCTCAGCTGCGGTCAGTTTCGCTGACGCTCCAGCCGGGGCAGACGCTGGGCGTGGTCGGAGCCAGCGGTTCGGGCAAGACCACGCTGGCCCGTGTCATCGCCGGGGCGCTGAAGGCGCAGGCGGGCACGGTGCGGCTGGACGGGGCCGAGTACGAGGCGCGCGAAGGCGACGAGCTGGCGCGCTGGATCGGCTATCTGCCGCAGGTTCCGAGCCTTTTTGCGGGTTCGATCAAGGACAATATTTCGCGCTTCGCTACGGCGACCGGCGTGGATCAGGAGACGGCGGACCGCGGAGCGGTCAAGGCGGCGATGGCCGCGGGGGCGCATGAGCTGATCCTGCGGCTGCCGAACGGATACGACACCCAGCTGGGCCCGTTTGGACAGGGATTGTCGGCGGGACAGGCGCAGCGCGTGGCGCTGGCGCGGGCGCTCTACAACGATCCGGTGCTGCTGGTGCTGGACGAGCCGAACTCCAACCTCGACCAGGAGGGCGAAGCCGCCTTGATGCAGGCCATCCTCGGAGCGGCGGCGCGGGGCGCCTCTGTGGTCATCATCGCGCACCGGGCGGGTGTGCTGGCCCGGGTCGACCGGCTGCTGATGATGCGCGACGGGGTGGTGCAGATGGAGGGCCCCCGCGAGGAGGTGCTCGAGCGGATGCGGGCCGCCGCACCCAAGGCTCCCGGCCAGCCGGCGCCGGGCCAGGCGGCTGCAGGCCAGCCCGCTAACGTGACCCGCCTGACCGATCCGTCTCAGACCCGGCGCGCCCAATGACCGACGCCGCCGTTCCCGCGAGCGCTGAGGCGCCGCCCGCTTCCGCCGCGCCGCCGGCAGGGCCGGAGACCGTTTCCGATACGCCGCGCCGCGAGCTGATCGTCGGCGGGGTGATCATTCTGCTGTTCTTCGGCCTGTTCCTGGGCTGGGCCGCCTTGGCCCCTCTGGATGCGGGAGCCTACGCCCATGGCCAGATCGCGGTGTCGGGCAACCGTCAGGCCGTGCAGCATCGCGAAGGCGGCGTGGTCAGCGCCCTGCACGTCAAGGAAGGCGACACCGTCCAGCGCGGGCAGATCCTGCTGAGCCTGTCGAGCGGCGAGCTGCGGGCGACCGAGCGTGGCGTGGCGGGACAGGTGTTCGCCCTGCTGGCGCAGCGGGCCCGGCTGATCGCCGAGCGGGACCGGCTGCGGGGCATCCCGACGCCGGTGGAGTTCGCCAATCTGCCGCCCGAGGATGCGGTGCTGGCGATGGAGTCGCTGCGTATCCAGCAGCTGCAATTCGGGGCGAGGCGGACGGGCCGGTCGACTGAGACCGGCGTGCTGAACCAGCGGGTCGCCCAGCTTAACGAGCAGATTCAGGGCTATGAGCGGCAGATCACGGCCAATATCGAGCAGCAGCGGCTGATCCAGGAAGAGCTGACCGGCATGCGCAGCCTCGCTGAGAAGGGCTATGCGCCGCTGACGCGGGTGCGGGCTCTGGAGCGGACGGCGGCGCAGCTGGATGGGGAACTCGGCTCGCTGCGTGCGCAGATCGCGCGGTCGCGGGAGGCCGTCGGCGAGACCCGGCTGCAGATGGCGGGCGTGTCGTCGGAGATGAATGAGGACGTGGCCGATCAGCTGCGCCAGATCGACGTGCAGCTGAACGAGCTGCGGCCGCGGATGACCGAGCTGCGGTCGCAGATCGCGCGGAGCGAGGTCCGGGCGCCCGCGAGCGGCCAGGTTGTCGGCCTGACCATCTTCACCCAGGGCGGGGTCATCCAGCCGGGGCAGACGTTGATGGAGATCGTGCCCAATGAGGCGTCGCAGATCATCGTCGCCCAGGTCAGCCCCAACGACGTCGACAACCTGCGCAACGGCCAGACCACCGAGGTCCGGTTCCCGGGTCTGCGGGAGCGCAATCCGCCGACGATCCATGGCCGCGTCACACGAATCTCGGCGGACAGCTTCACGGTCGAGGAGACCGGCGCCAGCTATTTCCGGGCCGAGATCGTGGTGCCGGCGGCGGAACTGGCCAAGCTGGGCCGGTCGGCCAATACGCTGCGGCCGGGGGCGCCGGTCGAGGTAATCATCCTGCTGCGCAAGCGGACGGCGCTGAACTATCTGCTGGAGCCGCTGGTGGACAACCTGTGGCGCTCGGGCAGCGAGCAGTAGGGCCGGTCAGGCCTCGCCCTTGGCCCTCCTTCGGAAGGCGTGCAGCAGCGGCTCGGTGTAGCCGTTGGGCTGGCTGACGCCGTCGAAGACGAGGGCGCGGGCGGCCTGGAAGGCGAGGCTGTTCGCCGGGTCCGGGGCCATGGACCGGTAGAGCGGGTCGGCGGCGTTCTGGGCGTCGACCTTCGCGGCCATGCGCAGAAGAGCGGCGTCGACCTGTTCGGGCGTGCAGACGCCGTGGAGCAGCCAGTTGGTCATGTGCTGGGAGGAGATGCGCAGGGTGGCGCGGTCCTCCATCAGGCCGATGTCGTGGATGTCGGGGACCTTGGAACAGCCGACGCCCTGGTCGATCCAGCGGACGACGTAGCCGAGCAGCCCTTGCGCGTTGTTGTCGAGCTCCTCGGCGATCTCCAGTTCGGACCAGTTACGGCCGGAAGCCAGCGGCGGGGTCAGGAGGGCCTCGAGGCCGGGCACCGGGCGGGCGGCGATGGCGTCGCGGAGGGCGAAGACGTCGGTCTGGTGGTAGTGGAGGGCGTGGAGGGTCGCGGCGGTCGGCGAGGGCACCCAGGCGGTGTTGGCGCCGGTCTTCGGATGGGCGGCCTTCTGGTCGAGCATCTCGGCCATTCGGTCGGGGGCGGCCCACATGCCCTTGCCGATCTGGGCCTTGCCGGAGAGGCCGCACTGCAGGCCGATGGCGACGTTACGGGCCTCATAGGCGGCGATCCAGTCTGAGGATTTGATGTCGCCCTTGCGGACCACCGGGCCCGCCTGCATCGCGGTGTGTATCTCGTCGCCGGTGCGGTCCAGGAAGCCGGTGTTGATGAAGACGATGCGGTCGCGGACCGCGTGGATGCAGGCGGCGAGGTTGGCGGAGGTGCGGCGCTCCTCATCCATGACGCCGACCTTGATGGTGTGGCGCGGGAGAGCCAGCAGGTCCTCGACGGCGTCGAACAGGGCGTCGGTGAAAGCGCACTCCTTGGGCCCGTGCATCTTGGGTTTGACGATGTAGATCGAGCCGGTCCGGCTGTTGGTGAAACGCCCCTGCCGTTTCAGGTCGTGGCAGGCGATCAGGCTGGTGACGATGGCGTCGAGGATGCCCTCGGGCGCTTCGGAGCCGTCCGGCAGGCGGACGGCAGGGGTGGTCATCAGGTGACCGACGTTGCGGACGAACAGCAGCGAGCGGCCGGGCAGGACGACGGTGGAGCCGTCGCTGGCGGTGAACGTCCGGTCGGGGGCGAGGGTGCGGGTCAGGCGTTCGCCGCCCTTCGTGAAGGTCTCGGCCAGGTCGCCCTTCATCAGGCCGAGCCAGTTGCGATAGGCGGCGGTCTTGTCGGCGGCGTCGACGGCGGCGACGGAGTCCTCGAGATCGACGATGGTCGAGAGGGCGGCCTCAAGGATAACGTCGGAGATGCCGGCGGGATCGGTGCGGCCGATCGGGTGGGCGGGGTCGAAGACGACTTCGATGTGCAGCCCGTTGTGGCGGAACAGCCGGCTCTTCTCGCTGCGGCCGACGTACTGGCCGGGGTCGCGCATGGCTATGCCGTTCGAAGGATCATCGAAGTCGGCCCATGAGCCCTCGGCCAAGGGGACGGCTTGGTCGAGGAAGGCCTTGGCCCGGGCGACGACGCGGGCTCCGCGTTCGGGGTTGTAGTCCCCGGCAGCGGGGAGATCGCCCAACGCGTCTGTGCCGTAGAGGGCGTCGTAGAGACTGCCCCATCGGGCGTTGGCGGCATTGAGCACGAAGCGGGCGTTGAGGCCGGGGACCACCAGTTGGGGCCCCGCGAGGGTCGCCACCTCGGCGTCGACGTTGCGCGTGCCGATGACGAAGGGCGCGGGCTCGTCTGCGAGGTAGCCGATCTCACGCAGGAAGGAGGCGGCGGCGGGGACGTCATAGGGCCGGCCGCGGCGTTCGGCGTGCCAGGCGTCGATACGGGCCTGAAGGTCGTCACGGATCGCCAGCAGGCGACGGTTCTCCGGAGCGAAGCGGGCGAAGACGTCTGCGGCGCCGCTCCAGAACCGGTCCGTGTCGAGATCGAGGTCGGGGAGGACCTCGGTTTCGATGAAGGCGGCGAGAGAGTCGTCGACCTCGAGTCCGGCGCGCGGCGTCATCGGCATGGGCGTCTCCGTGGGCGTCGGCTGTAACATTCCGTGGTGACCCCACGGAAGTCGAGCCGGTTTTTGCAGTGCGGGAGAACCGTCGGGATGAAGCGACGGGCGGACAAATCGGACGAAAAACTCCGTCCGAAGTGTCCGAAGCGACCGCAGCGTCCGCAGCGTCCGCTCAGTGCGCAGAGTGCGTAGAGTGCGGTTTGCCCCGCAATGCTGAGCGAATTCAGTGGGCGGCTGCACCTTTGACGGCGCAGGCGGGGTGGGTTGTCAAAGACCGGCGGCGAAACGAACGGGAGCATTATACGGCCACCGGATAGCGTGCGCAGAAGATCGGGTTGAGAAAAGGCGAAGGGGTTGAAGTCGCTCGGGTTTGTCGGCGCTATCCGACTATAGAAACGCGGATTGTCAGCACAGCGTCATGGGATCCTTCTCCCTTGAGGGAGAAGGTGGGCCGGAGGCCCGGATGAGGGGGCTGCGTCCACCTCTCCGGTGCGGGACGGGTTGCGGCTTGCCGGAACGACGGGTGTATCACCCCTCATCCGCCCCTCCGGGGCACCTTCTCCCAAGGGGAGAAGGAACCGGGTTGCGCAATCCCCTCCCCGGCGCATGGTCGACGGATGAAACTCTGGCTTCGTCTCCACTGGCCGTTGGTGGGGCTGTTGATCATCGCGGCGTCGAGCGTCGTCTGGCCCCTGCCCGGGGGATGGCTGACGCGGCTGGCGCTGGGGTGGGACGTCGGGGTGGCGCTGTTCCTGATCGAGAGCGCGGCCAAGGTCATGCGAGCGCGGACGACCAATGACATCCGCTCACGCGCCGCCGCCATGGACGAAGCGGGGCGGGCAATATTGCCGCTGGCCCTGATCGCCGCTCTGGCCAGCGTGGTGGTCGTGATCGGCGAGGCGGCGGGCGGCGCGGGAGACCGGACCTCGGCGATCCTCGCCTTGAGCACGGTCGCCCTGTCGTGGGTGTTCATCCACGTGATCTTCGCCTTCCACTACGCCCACGCCTTCTATGCGCCGGTGAAGGGTGGAGACGCCGGCGGGCTGCTGTTCCCCGGCGAGGAGGCGCCCGACTATTGGGACTTCCTGCATTTTGCGCTGATCATCGGCGTGGCGTCCCAGACAGCCGACGTGCAGATCGCCAGCAAGGCACTGCGCCGCACCTCGACCGTGCACAGCGTGACCGCCTTCGTGTTCAACACCGTGATCGTCGCGCTTTCAGTCAATCTGGCGGTGGGTCTGCTGGGCGCCGGTTAACCTGTGCGCCTTGACTAAACCACATTAAGAGCCCAGTTACGCTGCATCGCACAAATGCGATTACCGGCCTCTCCAGCGCGTGTGGGGCTTTCCGATTGAAGCCCTGACTGTAGCAGGGGCCGGCTCCTCAAGATTCATTCGCTGCCCGGACACGCGGGGCGGCGCCCGATCCACCCCGACGGCCTCACGCTGAGGCTTAATCGGGACTGGCGGTGCGCGGCCTTCGGCTTGTCAGCCCGGTCGATGCGCGTCGCCGCATGCGAAAGAACGCTCCGTGAGCAACAAGACCTTTGAATCCATGAACCTCAACCCGGCCCTGCTGCAGGCGCTGGCGTCCGAGGGTTACACCACCCCCACCCCGATCCAGACGCAGGCCATCCCTGACGTTATGGCCGGCAAGGACCTGCTGGGCATCGCCCAGACGGGCACCGGCAAGACCGCCGCCTTCGCCCTGCCGATCCTGCACCGTCTGGCCGCCAACCGCATCGCGCCGGTGCCCCGCACCACGCGGGTGCTGATCCTGTCGCCGACGCGCGAACTGGCCAGCCAGATCGGCGAGAGCTTCAAGACCTACGGCAAACACCTGGGCTTCCGCGTCGCCGTGATCTTCGGCGGCGTGAAATACGGGCCGCAGGAACGCGCCCTGCAGCAGGGTCTCGACGTGCTGGTCGCCGCCCCCGGCCGCCTGCTGGATCACCTGCAGCAGAAGACGCTGGACCTGAGCCGCACCGAGATCTTCGTTCTCGACGAGGCCGATCAGATGCTGGACCTCGGCTTCATCAAGCCGATCCGCCAGATCGTCAGCCGCATCCCGGCCAAGCGCCAGAACCTGTTCTTCTCGGCCACCATGCCGACCGAGATCGGCAAGCTGGCCGGCGAACTGCTGAAAGACCCGGTCAAGGTCTCGGTCACGCCGCAGGCCACCACGGTGCAGCGCATCAGCCAGTCGGTCGTCCACATCGAACAGGGCCGCAAGCGCGCCCTGCTGACCGAGATGTTCAGCGATCCGGGCTATACCCGCTGCCTGGTCTTCACCAAGACCAAGCACGGGGCTGACAAGGTCGCGGCCTATCTTGAGGCCGGCGGCGTCGAAGCCGGCGCCATCCACGGCAACAAGAGCCAGCCGCAGCGCGAACGCACCCTGGCCGCCTTCAAGGCGGGCAAGCTGCGCGTTCTGGTCGCCACCGACATCGCCGCGCGCGGCATCGACGTGGACGGCGTCTCGCACGTCGTGAACTTCGAGCTGCCCTTCGTGCCGGAAGCCTATGTGCACCGCATTGGCCGGACGGCCCGCGCGGGCGCCGACGGCACGGCGATCAGCTTCGTGGCCGGCGACGAGATGAAGCTGCTGCGCGACATCGAAAAGGTCACGCGTCAGAAGATCCCGGCTATCGACCGCCGCAACGACCGCCAGCTGGCCTCGCTGGACGCCTCCATCATGGCTTCGGGCGTCAAGTCCAAGGCCTCGATGCCGGAAGACGGCCGCGGGGACCGCCAGCAGCAACGCGGTCCGCGCAATCCGCGCCGCGACGGCGTCAAGCCGGAAGGCGGCGGGCAACCGCACCGCGTCCGCAAGGCCGGTCCGGGCCGCGACGCCCGCCCGACGCCGGAACGCGCCTTCGACCCGATGGCCCGTGACCGGCCGCGGAACAGCAATAACGACCCGCGTCAGGGCGGGGGCGGCACGGCCGTGGCCGTCAAGCCCGAGGGCGAGATCAAGCGCCGTCCGCGTCGCCGGCGTCCGTCGAACGGCGGACAGGGCTACGCCAAGGCCTGAGGCTGAAGGCTGAAGAATGGAAGGGCGCGGTCGGAGACGATCGCGCCCTTTTCCATGCCTGTTGACGCGAAGAGGACTTTGTATCATAAAGTTCTTCATCACTGGAGGAAAACTGATGAAGACCCTGCTGCTCGCCCTGACCGCCCTCGCCCTGACCAGCGGCGCCGCCGCGGCCGGAACCGTCACCGTGCACCTGACGGGCGTCGAGGCCCGCCCCGGCCCCATCATGGCCAGCCTGAACACGCGCGACCAGTTCCTGCGCGCCGCGCCGGCCTATACGGCGACGGCCGCCGCCACGGCAGGCGGCGTGACCCTGACGTTCGAGAACGTGACGCCGGGCGACTACGCCCTGATGGTCATGCACGACCTGAACGCCAACGATCAGTTCGACTTCGGAACGGACGGCTGGTCCGTCTCGAACAGCGCGCACCAGTTGATGGGGCCGCCCGTGTTCGACGATCACAAATTCAGCGTGACGGCCGCGCCGGTGACGCTGAACGAGACGCTTCGCTACGGGTTCTGAGCCGCGCCGCGCCGCCAGACCGCTCCGGCGGCGCAGCTTCCCGGGATCGAAACCGAACTCCTCTCGGATAACGCCGTGTTTCCGCTCAAGCTCCACCGTGTTAATTCGGCTGACTGCTTGGGAGGGTGGGATGACATCGAAACTGGACAGGCGCGGCCTGGTGCTGGGCGGGCTCGGCGTGGCCGCCTTCGGCCTGGGCTCGGCCCACAAGGTCAGGGCCCAACAGGTTCCCACCGCTTCGCAGATCGAGGGGCCCTTCTATCCCTACAACCCGCCAAGGGATCAGGACGCAGATCTGGTCAGGCTGGGCGCGGGAGACGCCGAGGCCATGGGCCAGGTGACCCACGTGTTCGGCACGGTCTGGAACGCGGAGGCCACGCCGCTGAGCGACGCCCTCGTCGAAATCTGGCAGTGCGACGCCCACGGACGCTACCGCCATCCGGACGATCTGGAGGCCGGACGTGCGCCCGATCTGCGGTTCCAGGGCTATGGCAAGGCATTGACGGGCCGCGACGGCTCGTTCCGCTTCAGAACCATTCGACCGGTCTCCTACGCCGTCACCGGAACCCCGATCGTCAGGGCGCCCCACATTCACGTCGCGATCTCGACCCGGGGGATCCGGCGGCTGACGTCGCAGCTCTATGTGGCGGGCGAACCGCTGAACGACAGCGACATCGCGCTGTCCTCGGTCACCAACCCGGCCCAGCGAGACGGCATCATCCGCCCCTATGAGGACGGAAGCGTCTATGAGCGCGGCGCGCAGATGGTGCGCTATGACCTGATGGTCGTGATCTGAGGACGATGCCGGTCAGGCGCCCTGAAAGCTGCCGGAACCACGAAAAACGCCCGCCGGAGCGATCCGGCGGGCGTTTTGTCTTTGGTGCGCTACCGCTCGCTTGGCGGAAGCTTGCTGCCTGAGCGCTTTCAGGCGGCGGCGGTGATCGGGGCGCTGGATTCCGACGGGTCGCGCAGCACGTAGCCGCGGCCCCAGACGGTTTCGATGTAGTGTTTGCCGCCGGCGGCCGTCGCCAGCTTCTTGCGCAGCTTGCAGATGAAGACGTCGATGATCTTCAGCTCGGGCTCGTCCATGCCGCCGTAGAGGTGGTTGAGGAACATCTCCTTGGTCAGGGTCGTGCCCTTACGCAGGGAGAGGAGCTCCAGCATCTGGTATTCCTTGCCCGTGAGATGGACGCGGTGACCGTTCACCTCGACCGTCTTGCCGTCCAGGTTCACCGCGATCTCGCCGGTGTGGATGATGGCCTGGGCGTGACCCTTGGAGCGGCGGACCACGGCGTGGGTGCGCGCGATCAGCTCGTCCTTGTGGAAGGGCTTGGTCATGTAGTCGTCGGCGCCGCCGCCGAAGGTCTTGACCTTGGTCTCGATCTCCGAGGTGCCCGAGAGGATCATCACCGGAGTATTGACCTTGCCGACGCGAAGCTGGCGCAGGACTTCGAGGCCGTTCATGTCCGGGAGGTTCAGGTCCAGCAGGATCAGGTCGTAGTCGTAGATCTTGCCGAGATCGATGCCCTCTTCACCGAGATCGGTGGTGTAGACATTGAAGCCTTCAGACTTGAGCATAAGTTCGATGCTCTGCGCTGTCGCATGATCATCTTCGATAAGCAGGACGCGCATTGATGCCCCTCCAAGGCAGAGCTTGACCGTAAATGTAACTGCCCCGTTTCGGGGTAACCTTGTTCGAACGTTAACCGGGGAAAACCTTAAGAAGGGTTAACGCCTGTCCCAAAACGAATCGTAGGCTGATTTGCGAATCGGCGTCGAGACTCCCCGAGTCAACGCTCCGACATTTTTTAACGATTTGCCGAAGTCGCCCTTCGATACGACCGATTTCGACGGATCGTAGGCATATCTTCCTATCCATGGATGCGGGCCCAAGCGGGTCACGCGTGAATGGAGAAATCGGGTGGATGAGGCGTATCGGGTGCCCGTGCGGCAGGAGGACAGGATCAAGGCGGGGCTGGCCCTGCAACTGGTCGCCGCCTCCACGGGCGTGCCGAAGGAGATGATGGAGACACGGAGCCGGCTGGACGGCCGGTCCTGCCGGGCGCGCTGGCTGGCGATGTATCTGGCCTATGTGACGTTCGGCTGGCCGATGGACCGGGTCGGGCATGCGTTCGGGCTGAACCGCGCAACGGCGGCGGCGGCGTGCCGCTGGGCCGAGGACGGGCGGGACCGGCCGATCGTCGACGATCTGCTGGACCGGCTGGAGCGCTGCGCCAAGGCGGTGCTGGAGGCGCCCGCGTGCGAGCTGCCGGTATGAGCGGCGGGGCGGGACGGGCGCGACGGCTGCTGGCGCGGCCGGGCGGCTGGATCGAGCCACGGTCCGAGGGCGGCTATGCAGTGCGGATCGGACCGGACCGGCGCTCTCGCGTGGTGGCGACGGTGGACGAGGCGGACTTCCGGCGGCTGGTCGAGGACCCGGGGCTGAAGGCGCGGCCGGGCGGGGGCTGGGTGCAGCGGCGGGAGAGCCAGGACGCCGTCGCTCCGGCGCCCGGGCGGCCGGGCTTCGTGGAAGGCGAGCGGACGGTGATGGGCGCGAACGGGCGGATGGAGACGCATCGCGCCAACCTGGCCCCCTCCCCCATCGCCTGGCTGTCGGGACGGCGGGACGCCGGCGGGCGGCCATGGATCGACCGGGCCGAGCGGGCCGCCGCGGACCGGCTGGCGGCGGAGGCGGAGCTGGCGTTGGCGGGTCCGTCGCTGACGATGCGCTGGGACGCCCTGCCCCGCTGCGGCGGCGGTTCGGCGGCGCGGACCGAGCCGGGCGACCGGGCGCTGGCGGCGGGACGGCGGGTCGAGGCGGCGCTGGCGGCCTGCGGCCCCGCGCGGGCGATGGTGGAGCAGGTCTGCATCCGCGCGAGTTCGCTGCAGGCGGCGGAGCAGGGACTGGGACTGCGCCGGCGGCAGGGCAAGCTGCTGCTCAAGGCGGGGCTGCGAGCGCTCGCGGCGCACTACCGGATCGGCTGAGCGACGGAACGCACGGAATTCCACGTTACAGGGACGTAACTTTTCGGGTCGGGACAACCACCCTAGGGTTTCGCCCGGCCTGTTTCCTCCATGCGGAGGAGCGGTCCGTCACGGGAAGAGCCGTTCATCGGCCGCCCTGGGGAGTTGGGCTTGGTGGTGCTGGTGAAGTCTGTTGCGTCCGCCGTGGTGGCTGCAAGTCTGTTGGTCGTGTCCGCGCCCGCACCGGCGCGCGCCGACGATATTTTCGCGGGCTTCGTGATGTCGCGGGTCTGCCTGCCGTTCGCCAGCCGCGCCAAGACCTTCGAGGGCGCGATCCGCGCCGCACGCGACATGGAATTCCGCCGCCCGGCCGGTCCCGCCCTCGCGCTGGAAGAGTGGGAGACGGTCGTCGAGTTGGTGTCCAAGGATGGACGCTGGCGGGTGCGCATCGAGGAAGGCCCGGCCGAGGGCGATGTCCCGGCCTATTCCGTGACCTGCGGCGTGTCGTCGAACCAGGCCAGCGCCCGCGAACTGGCTATGGTGGCGCGGCAGGTTGTGCGGAACAATCCCCGCTGGGCGCAGTCCGAAGGCGAGCCGTGGCGCTGGGACCGGGTCACCGGGCACCCGGAAGAATACACGATCCAGATCGACGTGACGGAGGCGCCGGGCGAGCGGGCGGTGCTGGCCGCGCGCGGCTTCTACTACTGACGCCGGGCTAGGCGGCGGCCAGCGCCGCCTCGCGGATGCGGCCGACCATGGCGTTCAGGCCGTTGGCGCGCTGCCGCGTCAGCGCCGATGGCAGGCCCAGCCGGTCGAGGGCGGCGCGGGCGTCGAAACCCAGAATCTCCGCCGGCGTCCGGCCGGAATACAGCCGCAGCAGCAGGGCGATGTTGCCCTTGGACAGGGCGCTGTCGCTGTCGGCGAGGAAGCGCAGCCGGTCGCCGTCCCGACGGACGGCCAGCCAGACCTGAGCGGCGCAGCCCGGCACCTTGTTGGCCTCGGCCCGGTCGGCGTCCGGCAGCGGCGCCAGATCCTTGCCGAGTTCGATGACGTATTCGATCCGCCCTTCCCAGTCGCCCAGCAGATCGAACTCCTCCACCAGTTCAGCGAGGGTGGCGTCGATCGAGGAGGCGGGCGGGACGGCGTAACTCATCGGCGCCAGATAGGCCGGTGCGGCGTTAACGACAACCGCCGGGTCTCTCCCCAGATTTCTGCCGCTTTGGCCATCGGCCGCTCCCCTGAGAAGGGTGCGGGCTTTGGCCGACTCGCCGGGGCCGGTAGGCTCTACGGCCGGGCGTTCCATGTCCGGAAGCTCGCCAAACGGTCCCGCACCCGCCTTGCCCACGCCCGCCGACATCACCGCCAAGGATGCGCCGACCGACCGCAAGGCCGGAAGCGACCGGCCGGGGCTTGCCGCCTGGCACGCCGGCTGGGCGGTGGCGGCGGCGCTGCTGGCCTTGGGCGCGCGCTGGCTGGGCGGCGTCGACGGACCTGTTTTCTACGGCGTGCTGGCCATGGTCGTGCCGGGCGTCACCGGCCTGGCGCTGCTGCAGCGGGACGGCGGGCCGGAGCGTATGACGTTGCTGGGCCTGTGGGGGCTGGCGGCGATGACCGCGGCCGGGCTGTCGGGCGGGCTGACCGGTCCGTTGGCTGGTTTTCTGTTCCTGCCGCTGACGGCCGGACTGGCGCTCGGTGGAGTACGGCTGGTGCAGGCCGGTGCGCTGGGCGTTGGAGTGGCCGCGCTGGCGGGGCTGTTCTCGGCCTGGCTGGGCGGACCGGGTCCGCACCTGCCGGGGCTGGCGGCGATTTCGGCGGTCATGACGGCGGGTGCGGCGGCGCTGGCGGTGCGTCTGTCGTGGCGGCAGAACGAACTTCGCGCGACAGCGGCGGAGAGCGAAGCGGGCAAGATCGAGCGGCTGCTGGTGGCCCAGCCGGGCCTGACGCTGGTGCTGGAACGGTCCGGCCGCGTGCTGGCGGCCTATGGCGCCCCGCCATCCGCCCTGCCCGTCGATCCGCTGTTCGAACAGGGACTGGTCGCCTCGGTTCACGCGCCGGATCGTCCGCGGCTGCTGGCGGCCATCGACCGCGCGCTGCAGGGGCATGACGCCTCCGCGGTGTTCGCGCCGAGGCTGGCGCTGGACCGCCGGGTGCAGCTGATCCTGCGGCGGCTGGATGGACCCGAGGCCGAGGCGCCGCGGCTGATCGCACAGGCCTTCGACGGCACGAGCCAGTACGCGCGCGAACTGGGGCTTGAGACCGCCCGGGCCGAGGCCGAGGCGCGCGAGGCCGGCAAGAGCCGCTTCCTCGCCAATATGAGCCATGAGCTGCGGACGCCGCTGAACGCCGTTCTCGGCTTCTCGGACATCATGCGCCAGCGGCTGTTCGGCCCGATGCCGGAGCGTTACGCGGCCTATGTCGACAACATCCACGAGGCCGGCGGGCACCTGCTGGAGCTGATCAACGACGTGCTGGACGTGTCGAAGATCGAGGCCGAGCGGTATGTGCTGACGCTGGAACGGTTCGACGCGCGTGAGCTTGTGTCGGCCGCCATCGCCCTGGTGCGGGTCAACGCCGAAGAGAAGGGCGTAGCCCTGACCGGCGTCCTGCCCGCCGAAACCGTCGATGTCTCGGCCGACAAACGGGCGCTGAAGCAGATCGCGCTGAACCTGATGTCGAACGCCGTTAAGTTCACGCCCCCGGGCGGAACGGTCACCGTCACGGTCGAGGCTATCGGCCCCTATCTGGAGCTGGTGGTGGCGGACACTGGCGTCGGCATCGCCCCGGAGGACGTGCGCCGTCTGGGCCGGCCGTTCGAACAGGCGGGGGCCATCGAGCAGCGCCGTCAGGGCACGGGGCTGGGTCTGTCTCTGGTGCGGGCCTTCGCGGAGCTGCACGGCGGGCGGATGAGCATCGACAGCACGCTGGGCGAAGGCACGGCGGTCACCGTGCGCCTGCCGGTGGCGCAGGTGGCGCGGGCGCCGGCGCCGGAAGGCGGGGCGGAGATCATTCCCCTGCCGGTGGCGGGCGGGAAGTAACCTAGCCGTCGATATCCAGACCCAGTGCCAGCCGGCCCGTGTAGCGGAGCTGGGCCTTCTGCTGCATCGGGTGGAAGCGGGCGCCCTGGACGTCTCGGAAGGCGCGCTCGATGCCCATTGATCGGTGGAAGGCCCCGCCGCCGGCGACTTCGAGCGCCAGTTCGGTGGTGCGGATCGCCGCCTCTCCGACGAGGGTGCGGCCGATCATGACCTCGCTGGTCGTGTCGGCTCCCGGCGTCGCGGTCTGGGCCAGACGGATCATCCGGTCGTGGCTGGCCTCGGCGGCCGAGAAAGCGTTCTGCATCTCCCCGACCAGCTGCATCAGCCCCTCATCCGCCGGACGGCGGCGGGCGACCTCGAGCGCCTTGGCCCGTGCGCCCTCCGCCACGCCGAGATAGGCGGCGTAGATCAGGGGGAAGGCGATCAGGCTGATGATGTGGAACAGAGGGTGCCATTTGCCCTGCTCGCGACGGCCGGCGATGGCCGCGTCGGGCACGAAGACGCCGTTCAGCTCGACATCGTGGGAGCCGGTGCCCCGCATACCCATGACGCGCCAGGTCTCGTGGATCTCCACGCCCTCGGCCGAGAAGGGCACGCCGAAATGGAGCACGGTCGGCCCGGCCTCGGGATCGTCATAGACGGCGCTGGTCATCAGCAGATCGCCGGCGAGGCAGCCGCTGGAGAAGATCTTGCGCGCGGTGATGCGGAAGCCGCCGTCGACCTTCACGGCGTCGCCCGCGCTCTTCAGCCAGTCCGAGCCGCCGCTGGAGATCAGCACCAGGTTCTCGGCCGCGACCCGCTTGAGCAGGCCGTCGGTGGGGGCCTTCTGATTGCGCCAGCGCCACAGGGCGGCGGCGACCAGATGCGAATGCATGGAATAGGTCAGGGCCGTCGAGCCGCAGGCGGAACCCAGCCGGCGGATGACCGCGGCGGTCTCCGCATAGTTCGCATCGCCGCCTCCGAGCTCGGCCGGGACGTGGGCGCTGAAGAAGCCCTGCTCTTTCAGGAGCGCATAGTTGTCGGCCACGAAGCTGTCCTCCGCGTCGTGGCGGGCGGCGTTGGCGGCCAGTTGACCGGCGACGGCCTCGGCGCGGGCCAGCCAGTCGATGCGGGTCGCCAGTTCGGCGATGGCGTGGGAAGTCGACATGGAACACCTCGTCGTGTCGGTTGGAGGCGGCTGACTAGACGGCCGGAACGGCTCCGCTCCAGTTCAGGAACTGAATCCGGCCGCTACAGATACTGAACTGTCTCACGCGAGCGATCGGCGTTATCCTGCCCCTTATCGAGGGAGGCCGCGATGGCTCAGGGAACCTACCGCCAGTTTTGTCCGGTCGCCATGGCGGCGGAATTGCTGTGCACGCGATGGACCATCGTGCTGCTGCGCGAGCTGATCGCCGGATCGACGCGGTTCAATGATCTGCGGCGGGGCGTGCCGCGCATGTCGCCGGCCCTGCTGTCGCAGCGGCTGAAGGATCTGCAGGCGGCGGGGGTGGTGGCGAGGGTCACCGGCGCCTCGGGCGCGGTCGAGTACCGGCTGACCGAGGCCGGCAAGGAGCTGCAGCCGATCGTCGACGCCTTCGGCATCTGGGGCCAGCGGCGCATCAAGGCCGAGGTCTCGCTGGAGCATCTCGATGTGCAGCTGCTGATGTGGGACATGCACCGCGGCCTGAACACCACGCCGATGCCGCAGCGGCGGGTGGTTATCCAGTTCATCTATCCCGACCTGCCGGCCAACCAGAGGAACGCCTGGCTGCTGGTCGATCCCGACATCGGGGTGGACCTGTGCGCGGCCGATCCGGGCTTCGACGTCGACCTGTATGTCAGCGTCGACCTGAGGACGATGACGGCGATCTGGATGGGCTATGAGACCGTGCGCGGGGCGCTGTCGGACCAGAGGATGACGCTGACCGGCGACGACGGTCTGGCGAAGGATATGCAGACCTGGCTGGGGCTGAGCCCGTTCGCGCCCTATGCGCCGGGGTTCAGCGCGTCTTCCGCCGCTGCATGACGAAGCCGATGACCTTGGCCGCGGCCTCAAAATGCTCGCGCGGGATGGTCTCGTCGACGTCGACCGCGGCGTAGAGGGCGCGGGCCAGGGGCACATTCTCGACGATCGGCACGGCGTGTTCGCGGGCCACCTCGCGGATGCGCAGGGCGAGGGCGTCGACGCCCTTGGCCACGCATACCGGGGCGGCGTCGCCGGTCTCGTAGCGTAGCGCCACGGAATAGTGGGTCGGGTTGGTGACGATGACCGTGGCCTTGGGCACGTTCTGCATCATCCGCTGGCGGCTGCGCTGGGCCCGGATCTGCTTGAGCTTGGCCTTGACGTGCGGGTCGCCCTCGGACTGCTTGTAGTCCTCCTTGAGCTCTTCCTTGGACATCTTCATCCGCTCGGCGAAGCGGAAGCGCTGCCAGATGTAGTCGGCCCCGGCGGTGAAGCCGAGGAAAACCAGCGCCGAGGTCATCAGGGCGAGGGCGAGATCGCGGGCCATCGGCAGGATCAGGGCCGGCGACATGGCGGCCATGTTCTCGAGCTCGCGCACGTGCGGCTTGAGCACCATCCAGCAGATGGCGCCGACCGCGAGCAGCTTGAGGAAGGTCTTGATGAACTGCACGAACCCGTCGGGCCCGAAGATGCGCTTGAACCCGGCCAGCGGGTTCACCTTGGACCAGTCGGGCTTGAGCTTTTCGGCGGTGAAGATCAGGCCGGACTGGGCCAGGTTGCCTCCGACGCCGCCGAGGATGGTGGCCAGCATGACGGCGCCGAGAAAGGGGGCGATGGCCCACAGGGCCTTGGCGCCGATCTCGACCCCCGCTCCCGTTTCCAGCCCGCCGATCATGGCGTGGGGCTCGGCGATGAAGGGCAGGAGCTGGCCGGCGATGGAGGTGGCGAACCAGCTGCCCGACATCAGGATGACGGCGGCCGCCCCCATCAGCGACAGGGCCGAGGCGACGTCTGCGGACTTGGCGACATCGCCCTTCTGTCTGGCGTCGGCTAGTTTTCGGGGTGTCGCCTCTTCTGTTTTCGACTCGGGATCGGCGCCTTCAGCCACCGGCGCCTCCCGCGAAAACATTGGCCAGGGCGCGGTAGCGGTCGATGAAGACCGTTCCCATCACGCCGAGGCCGAGGGCGAAGACCGACAGGCCCAGGATGATACTGAGCGGGGCGGCGGCGAAATAGACCTGGAAGGCTGGCATGACGCGGCCGACGAGGCCGGACGCCAGGTTGAAGATCAGGGCGAAGACCAGCACCGGCGCCGACAGCTGTATGCCCAGCATGAAGGCGTCGCCGAGGGTGCGGATGGCCATGGTGGCGAAATCGCCGGTGACCAGCGGCTTCGCCGGCGCGATCAGCTCATAGGAGCCGACGAGCCCGGCGATGAACAGGTGATGGGTGTTGGTGGCGAAGATCAGGGTCGTGCCGAGCAGCATCAGGAAGGCCGAGATGGTGCTGCCGGGCTGGGCTTGCAGCGGGTTGGCGGTCTGGGCGAAGGCCAGGGTGGTCTGCAGGGCGACGACCTCTCCGGCGGTGGCCAGCACGGTCAGGAAGCTGCGCAGCAGGGCGCCAATGGCGAGGCCGACGATGACCTCGCGGATGATCCAGCCGGCCATGCCGCCCAGCGTCTCCGGCAGGGCCGGCAGGGCGCCGGAGACCACCGGCCACAGGGCCAGCGACACGACCAGCGCCAGCGACAGACGGATGCGCGGCGGGACATAGCTTTCGCCCACGCCGGGCAGCATCAGCAGCACCGCTCCGATGCGGGCGAAGATCATGGCCCCCTGCCAGACCTGGTCGGCTGTGGCGTAGGGCTCCACCCGTCAGGTCACATGCCGGCGATGCGCGCGGCGATGGTCCGCATGAAGCCGCCCAGCAGGGCGCCCATCAGCGGCAGGAAGAGCAGCAGCGAAACGAAGATGGCGATGATTTTGGGGGCGTAGACCAGGGTCTGCTCCTGGATCTGGGTCAGGGCCTGGAACAGGCCGATGACCACGCCGACGACGAGGCCGACGACGAGGACGGGCAGGCACAGCTGGATGGTCAGCCACAGGGCGTCGCGGCCCACATCCAGAACTTCCGCGCCGTTCATTCCACGCCCCGAGACTACGCCTGGCCCGCCGGGCCGCACTGGGCAGAAAATGCCGGGAGTGTGGTTAACGAGGGGTTAGCGGTGTCGCTTTCGCGCCTGACCCGCTCCCCTTCCTCGCCGTGGGGCGTTAAGGGAGCGGACAGGACTGCTCCGGTCCCGTGCCGCTTGCCGCAGGATGCCGCCATGGATGACGCCCGCCATACTCACGACGCCGATTGCGACGGCAGCTGGGTCGAGCGCGAGGCGCTGGCGCGGGCGGCGGGGACGCCGTTGCCGCGACGGGGCGGGCGACGACCCGAAGCGGACCTGCCGGAAGAGGACGAGGTCCGGGCCGCGGTGCGGACGCTGATCCGCTGGACCGGCGACAACCCGGACCGCGAGGGGCTGGTCGACACCCCCGACCGGGTGATGCGCAGCTATCGCGAGATGTATGCCGGCTACGACGTCGATCCGCGCGAATATCTGGAGCGGACGTTCGAGGAGGTGGGCGGCTACGACGAGCTGATCGTGCTGAAGGACATCCGCTTCGTCAGCGTCTGCGAACACCACATGCTGCCGGTGATCGGCAAGGCGCACGTGGCCTATCTGCCGACGGACCGTGTGGTCGGCATCTCCAAGCTGGCGCGGGTGGTGCGGGGCTATGCCCGGCGGCTGCAGATCCAGGAGAAGATGACCTCGGAAATCGCCAAGGCGATTCAGGAAGTGCTGCAGCCGCAGGGCGTCGGCGTCGTCATCGAGGCCGAGCACAGCTGCATGACCCTGCGCGGCGTCAACGCGCCGGGGACCAGCCTGACCACCAGCCACCTGATCGGCGTCATCCGCGACGACGGCCGGACCCGGGAAGAGTTTCTGCGGCTGGTGCGGGGCTGACGGAACAACGCTGAAAGAGCGCTGTTATTCAGGTGGTTAGCCCGTTTCTAGCCACAGTTTGCTGTAAATCGCCCAAGCGTGACCGTAGCGCCGACACCCTATCTTTCGTGGTTGAGTTCCGCCCTCGTGGCCGAGCCGCGCGCGCGCATCGAGGGGAGCCGGGGCAAGGCGGTTCTGGGCTACGCCACCGGCTATGGGCCGGCTGATCTCGAGCCGTTCGTGCGTTCTCTCCGGGCCCATTTCGACGGGGTCGTGGCGCTGACGGTCGACGACCGGCCGGATGTGGCAGAGTTTCTCGCGCGGTTCGACATCATGGCCGAGGCGCCGCTGGTCAGCGACGCCTGGACGCCCCACCCCGTCGTCGAACGGTTCGCCGCCTACGACCGGTGGATTTCGCGGCGGCGGGACGTGACCGAGGTCCTGCTGACGGATGTGCGGGACGTGGTGTTCCAGGGCGATCCGTTCGCACGGCCGCTGACGCGGCTGGAAGCCTATACCGAGGGCCGCGGCGGGATCGGGGCGCACGCGTTCAATGTGAAACACCTCAAGGCCCTGGCCGGAGCGTCGATGACTTCATCCCTCGCGGACCGGCCGAGCCTGTGCGCCGGGACCATCTGCGGTCCGGCGGTTGAGGTCAGCCGCCTGTGCCGCACCCTGCTGATGCTGGCGGCGATCCCGAGATCGCAGGTGGGCGGCGGCTTCGGCGCCGATCAGGCGGCCTTCAACCTGGCGGTCCACATGGGGCTGATAGAGGCGGATGTCCGGCCGAATTTCGAGCGGGTGGCGACGATCGGCGACGCGAGCACGGAGCCGATGCACGTCCGCGACGACGACTTGATCGTCAATCCCGATGGCTCGATCAGCCCGGTGGTGCATCAGTACGACCGTCATCAGTATCTGTCCGACGCCGTGGGCCGACTCTGGGGACGGCCGGATCACAGCGTGGCCAAGGGGCGGCGCAAGACCCTGACCGACCGGCGCAAACGGCTGGTGACCTCGTTCAACCGGCGGCTGCCCGAGCTGCGCTGAGCCCGGCCCGGTCCTTGCGGAATTCGCCTCAGAGGAGGCTTTTCCCATGGCCTGGACCGCGATTTCGACCCGGAATGAGACACTTCCCATCGTCAGGGGGGGATGGCTCGACGCGCTGCGTTTCATCGTGGCCGGGCTGATCATCCTGCATCACTTCCAGGGCGCTGGCCCCGTGCCGCTGGCCGAAGGCCTTCATCCGGTGTTCGAGCGGGGCGGTTTCCTGCTGACCAACTTCTTCCTGATCGACAGCGGCTATGTGCTGATGCGGGTCTATGGCGCCTCTGTCGCCGGCGGCCGGATGTCGGCGGGCGACTTCTTCCTCAAACGGTACCTGCGCGTGCTGCCCGCCCACCTGATCATGGGGGCGGCGCTGGTCACCCTCGTGGTCCTCGGCGGCCTGATCGGGTTCTCGCCCCGGGCGCCGGAGTGGTTCCGCTGGGACCAGCTGTGGGCGCAAATCACCCTGACGCAGGCCTATGGCGTGCCCGGCGGCTACGGCTGGAACGCGCCGAGCTGGTCGATCTCGGCCCTGATCGGCTGTTATCTCGTCTTCCCGTGGCTGCTGAAGGGACTGGTGCGGCTGGGACCGTGGAGCGTGCTGGCGCTGGGCGTCGGCGGCTATCTGTTGGCCAATCAGCTCACGTGGAACCTGCTGGGCTACCCCGTCTATCAGATGCCCATGGGCTACGGCTTCTTCCGCGCCCTGCCGCTGTTCGCCCTCGGCATGTCGCTGGCGTGGTTCGCGCAGAAGGTCTGGATCAGCCCGAAACTGGCCGGCTGGGCCGGGGTCGGCGCGGCGCTGCTGCTCGCCTTCGTCCAGTATTTCGACAAGAACGCCCTGATCTCCCTGACCTGCATCTCCACGATCATTCTGGCGGCCGGCGCGACGCCGACGCCGCGTCCGTCGAAATGGGTCGAGAAGGCCGCGCAGGTGTCGTTCTCGATGTTCATCACCAACGAGGTGGTGCGGATCGCCTGGTTCGGCGTCGCCAATGTCGCCATCGCCCGGTTCGGCCTGCCGGTCGGGGCACAGTGGGCGCTGTGGGCCGGCGGGGTGGTCGCGGCGTTCGCCTTCGCCTTCGCCTTCCACTTCGTGATCGACACGCCGATCCAGAACCGCGTTCGCGCTTGGCTGAGGGGCCGGAGCAGGCGGCCGGTGCTGGCGTCGCAGCCGGTGGTGTCGCTGGAAGGCTAGTCGCCGCTGTTGATGTGCAGGATATTGCCGTCCGGGTCCTTGAACCAGGCGGCGCGGAAGTCGCCGAAGCGGTGGATGCCGTCGGCGAACTCGGCGCCCTCGAAGTCATAGCGCTCGAACGACACGCCCTTGCCGCGCAGGTCGGCGACGATGGCTTCCAGCTCGTCGCCGACACCCCAGACCACCGCATTGGCCTTGTTCGTGCCCGCGAACTCCGAGGTGTAGACGCCGAGGGTGGTGCTCCCGGTCCGGAACATCAGGGGGTCTTCGCCGCTGTCCGGCGCGAGTTCGAGCCCGAGAGTCTCGCTGTAGAATCGGCGAGCCCGGCCGATGTCGCTGACGGCGACGATGGCGGACGAGTTGCGGTCCTTCAGCATGGCTGCGCTCCGGCTTGGGTGAAGCTGAAGCGCTTCGCGGGCGGCCCCGTTCCGGGTCTAGCCGGCGCAGGCGGAGGCCGCGCCCGCTTCGATCCGCCCGCCCTTCATCACCAGCCGGGGCGAGCGCAGCGGGGCGAGGCCCTGCGTCGGATCGCCTTCGACCGCCACCAGGTCCGCCCAGGCATCGGCCCGGACCGCCCCGAGCGCGCCGTCGCCGAGCAGGCGGCCGGCTTCCCATGTCGCGGCCTGCAAGGCCTCGGCGGGGGTGAGGCCGGACTCCACATAGGCGTCCAGGGTCGCGCGGGAGCCCGCGCCACGCCCCGGCGCATAGGGGAAGTAGAGGTCCGAGCCGAGGGCGATGCGGACGCCGAGCCGATGGGCGCGCATCAGCCGGTCGCGGCCGCCCTGCAGATGGCGGTCGATCTCCTCGCGAGGCGGCTGCTGGGGCCAGGTCGAGGTGAACTCCAGCGCCATCTCGAGCGACGGATCGGTGGGCACCAGCCAGACGCCCTTGGCCGCCATCAGCCGCAGGGTCTCGTCGGAAATCTCATAGCCGTGCTCGATCGAGGTGACGCCCGCCTCGACGGCCTCGCGAATGGCCGCGTCGGAGGTGGCGTGGGCGGCGACCGGTATGCCATGGCGACCAGCCTCGGAGACCACCGCCTGCATCTCGGCCACGGACATGCGGGTGCGCTGGGGGGTGGCCTCCGGGTACATCTTGATGACGTCGGCCCCGCGGGCGATGGCCTCGCGCACCGCGGCGCGGGCGTCGTCGGGGCTCGTGACGATGCGGTATTCGGCGTCGACGAGATGATGCGGGTCCACCGCCATCGGCTCCAGCTGGCCCCCGGCGGGAGCGAGGCCGGGGCCGGAGCCGTAGATGCGCGGACCGGCGACGAGGCCGTCGTTGATCCCGCGCTCCAGCATCAGGTCGAGGTAGCGGCCGGAGTTGCCCAGATCGCGGACGGTGGTGAAGCCCGCCTCCAGATACTGACGACCCCGGCTCGCGCCGCTGAGCACCCGGTAGACGTCGCCCTGGGCCTGATCGCGCGCGGCGACACCCGACAGCGGCTCGTCGGCGCGTTGTTCGAGCAGCAGGTGGGTGTGGGCGTCGATCAGGCCGGGCAGGACCGAGCAGCGCGACAGATCGACCTCGATCGCACCGTCGGGCGCCGTCAGCCCCTGCCCCACCTCCGCGACGCGCTCGCCGCGGATCAGGATGTCGCGCGGGCCGACCATGCGTCCCGCCTCGGAATCGAACAGGTTTCCCGCGTGGACCAGCGTCAACGGCTGAGGTCCGCCTTGGGCCGCAGCGACTGCAGGCAGGCAGGCGGCGAGGAGGGCGGCGGCGGCGGCGAAGGTCAGGCGGGACATGGCGGCTCCGGTTCGTGGCCCTTACGGGAGGCGCGAACGCGGTCCGGTGGATGCGGTCGGCCGGATGAAATCGCCGTAAGGTAGAGCTTGGCGACGACGCCTCAGATCGGCATCCGCATGATTTCCTGATAGGCGGCGATGACCTGGTCGCGGACCGCCATGACGGTTTCCAGCGAGGCCTCGGCGGACGAGACGGCGGTGACGACGTCGATCAGACTGCCCTGGCCCTGCACCATCGAGGTCATCTGCGTCTCGGCGGCCTTCGAGGCCTGTGTCATGTCGCCCATGACGTTGCTGAGCAGATCCGCAAAGCCGGCCTGGGCCGGGCCCGCCGCCGGCGCCGCGGGCATGGCGCCGCCCTGGATCGAGGCATAGGCCTTGGCCGCCATCATCGGGTTCATCGGTCAGCCCTACTTCTTGAGGATGTCGAGGGTGCGGCTGTCCATCGAGCGCGCGGTCTCGATGACGTTCAGGTTGGCCTCGTAGGCGCGCTGGGCCTCACGCATGTCCATGGCCTCGACAAGGGTGTCGACGTTGGGACGCAGGACGTAGCCCTCGGCGTTGGCGGCCGGATGGGACGGATCGTATTCGCTGCGGAAGTCGCCCATGTCGGGCCGGACCTCGGCCAGGGTGACGCCGGTCGCGCCGTCGATCTCGCGGGCCTGGAAGACCGGGATCTGGCGGCGATAGGGCTGGCCGCCGGCGACGTCGGCGGTCGACTGGGCGTTGGCGATGTTCTCGGCGATGACGCGCATGCGCGACTGCTGGGCCTTGAGCGCGCTGGCCGCGACGGCCATGGCGCTGTTCCGGGGCGGGACGGGGTCGGTCATCTATTTTTCCCTCAGCGGCCGGGCGCGCGAGCGGCCATGCGCAGCATCTGCATCGACTTCTGATAGATGCCGATGGCGGCGTCATAGGCCATGCGGCTCTCGGCCATCTTCAGCATCTGCTCCTCGACGACCACGGAGTTGCCGTCGAGCGTGGTCTCGGAATCGGGGGCGTTCGTCGCCTCGAAACGCGAAGCCTGACCCGTGGGGGCGATGTGCATGGCGCTGGTGCGGACCATCTGGACACGGCCGCCGGAGCGCATGGCGGCCGCGAAATCGGCGGGCTGGTTCAGGTCGCGGCCGACGTAGCCGGGCGTGTCGGCGTTGGCGACGTTCTCGGCGATGACGCGCTGGCGCTGGTCCAGCCAGCTGAGGCGGCCCTTGATCTGGCTGAGAAGCGGCAGGTCGTTGATGGCCAAGGGCGGCGCCCTCCCTCGCGGAACAGGTGGCTGGATCGCGGGCGCGATTCGTCCACGGTCCGATGGGCAGAAACTGCCGCCTGCATGGTTAATGGGAGGTTATCTCAACGCCTCGTTAACCATGATCGGAGAAGGCTGACGCGCCGGACGCGTTCGCCGGCGGGGCGGCTGTCGCATGAATTTCCTCGATCTGCTGCGGGCGCTGTTCGCCCTGGCCTTCACCATCGGCATCATCGGCCTGGCCGCTTGGGCCGCGCGCCGCTACGCCCCGCAACTTCTGGCCAAGCTGAGCGCCGAACGCGGCGAGCGGCGGATGACGGTGGTCGAGACCCTGGTGCTGGATCCCGCCCGGCGGCTGGTGCTGGTGAAGATCGACGACGAGGAGCGGCTGCTGATTCTCGGCGAAGGCCGCGAACTGATCGAGCCGCGCGGTTCCGGCGCCGGCGTGGGAGCGGACCAGTGAAGCTGAAGGACGCCTTCGTCCTCCCGACCCGCGACGAGCTGAAGCGGGCGGCCATGCTGTCGCTGATGACGACGGCTCTGTGCTTGGTTTGGCCGCTGGCGGCGCTGGCGCAGGATGTCGCGGCGGCGGGTGGAGCGGGCGCGGCAATCAATGTCGACCTGGGCACCGGCGCCGGTCTGACCGAGCGGGTGGTGCAGCTGGTCGGCCTGATGACCGTGCTGTCGCTGGCGCCGTCGATCGTGATCATGACCACCAGCTTCGTGCGCATCGTGGTGGTGCTGTCGCTGCTGCGGACCGCCCTCGGCATGCAGCAGGCCCCGCCCAACGCCGTACTGGTGTCTCTGGCCCTGTTTCTGAGCGCCATCGTCATGGCTCCGACGTGGCAGGACGCCTATGATTCGGGCATCCGACCCCTGCTGGACCAGCAGATGGAGCTGCCGCAGGCCTTCGATGCGGCCTCCGAACCTGTGAAGACTTTCATGCTCGCGCAGGTGGATCGGGACGACCTTTCGCTGTTCACCCGGCTGTCCCAGGTGGAGGCCTCCACCCCGGTCGCCGACCTGCCTCTCCGGGTGGTCACACCGGCCTTCATGATCAGTGAGTTGAAGCGCGCCTTCGAGATTGGATTTCTCCTTTTCGTTCCGTTCCTTGTGATCGATCTGGTGGTCGCCAGCGTGCTCATGTCCATGGGTATGATGATGCTGCCGCCGGTGGTCATTTCCCTGCCCTTCAAGCTGATCTTTTTCGTGCTCGTGGACGGGTGGAGACTGGTCGCCGGAAGCCTCGTCGAGAGCTTCCAGAGAGCCTCCGGCAGCGGGTAAATCCCCAGCCCGTGGGGGTTTGAACGGCAAAGTCGCTTGCCAAGGGAAGAAAAAGCGGCGTCAATCCGTCCGTCATCGCCCTTGAATCGGGGGGCGAGCTTCAATCGGGAAACGACCCACAATGACCACTCAAGCCGAACTCATCGCCGCCGTCGCCAAGGACGCGGGCGTCTCGCAAGCCGACGCCGGCAAGGTTCTGACCGCCATCGTCGAACAGATCCATGCGTCCCTGAAGTCGGGCGGCGACGTCCGCATCTCGAATCTGGGCGTGTTCGACACCGCCGCCCGCGCCGCTCGCGAAGGCCGCAACCCGGCCACGGGCGCGACCATCAAGATCGCCGCGTCGAAGGCCGTGCGCTTCCGCGTTTCGAAGCCGCTCAAGGATGCGGTCAACAAGTAAGACCTCACGGTCTCAGGCGGCGGGCCTCGCGGGGGCCGCCGCCGCAGCTTGAGGACGGGCGGGCGCCGCGGGTCGGTTCCCGCCCGTTTTCTGTCTGAGGTCCGCCTTCATGGCCGAGACCCAGCCCGAGAAGGTGTCGGCCGAAGCCGTCAGGGCGGCGAAGTCGCCGATCGAGGCGCCGCCCTCCCCTGCATCGAGGGCGATCGCCAGCGCGGATTTGGCGCGGGCTCCGGCGACGAACGGGCGGTAGTTGCGCGACAGACGGGTCAGGGCGGCGCTGTCGCGGCCCAGCGAATAGCCGATGCCCGCGCGGATCAACCGGGCCTCCTCGTCCGCCGTCAGGGCGGCGGGATCCTTGAAGCGGTCGCCGAGCCGCGCATCGTAGAGGGCGGCGGCCCCGGCCCAGTTTTCCTGCTTCCAGAGAATTTCGGCGCGAACGTCGCGCGCCTCCGGCCCGGCGTCGGAGCCGAGCACCTCGAGCGCGTGGTCGTAGCGGCCGAGGCCGGCCAGGGCGCGGGCTTCCAGCGCGCGCCGCTCCGTGTTCAGGGCGGTCGGCAGCAGCGTCGTGCGCGAGCTCCAGATGGCCTGAAGCGCCGCCTCGGGCTGGCGGTCCATCAGATAGACGGTGGCCAGATCGGTCGCGACCTGCGCCTTGGCGACGCCCTCGAGCCGGTTGTCGACCTGGTATTTCAGAAGCTCTGCGGCCTGATCCAGCAGGTCGACATCGACCAGACGGCGGGCGAGGCGGCGGACCATCTCGTCGCCGTCGGCGCCGATCGGGGTCAGTTCGCGGAAGTCGTAGAACAGGCCGAGCGCCTGCACCGGCTGGAGGCCATCCGCGCCGCCTTCGAGGAACAGCATGCGGAAGGCTGCGCCGAGGTCGGCCTGGATGTCCGCGGCCCCGTCGAGCCGTTGCAGGCCGGGGCCGGCGCCCTTCAGGGCCGTCAACGCCTCGCGGTAGAGGCCCTGCGACAGGTAGAGCTGACCCAGCTGGCGGATCACGGCCAGTTCGGTGGCGTCGCCGCGCCAGCGCCAGCGCAGGCCTTCGAGGGCGGCGGCGGCGGCGTCCGGCTTCATGGAGCCCTTGGCCAGAGACAGCCGAACCACGCCGAGCTTGGCGGGCACGGCCACGGCGTCGAGCGGCGCGCGGCCGATGGCGGTGTAGACGGCGAGCGCCCGATCCGACTGGCCGTCGAGCTCGAACAGCTTGGCCTGCACCAGCCGGGCGGTCAGCTGATCGGCCGCGGGCGCGTTCTGGCTGAAGCTGTAGGCCAGCAGGGCGCGGGCGGCGTCGAGGTCGCCGGTTTCCAGCGCCGAGAGGGCGTGGGCGGCGCCGAAGCGGGCGCGCCAGGCGGCGGGGAAGGCGTCGACTGCTGGCGCCCCGGCGGCGAAAGCCTGACGCGCGGCGGCGTGGTCGCCCTTGGCCGAGGCCATGTAACCGCGCCAGACGGCGGAGGCCGGATCGCCGGCGACGGCGGCCGAGGCGAAATCGGCCTCGGCTTCCTCGAAGCGTCCGATGGAGGCCCGGGACGCGCCACGCAGACCGCGCAGCTCTGGCTCGCCGGCCATGTTGGGCGCCTTGGCGACGATGGCGTTGAGCACGCCGACGGCTTCGTAGCCGAGGCCTGAGCCTACGAGGAAACGGGCGAAGGCGAAGCGGGCCTCGGCGGGCGCGCGCGGGTCGTCGGCCGCGGCGGCGCCCTCGGCCGCCGCGGCGTCCTGAAGCTGGCGGTAGCGGGCCGAGAAGCCGGCGTGGCCCGGATCGGCCCATTCGGCGAGGATCAGGCCGGAGTAGCGAGCCCGCAGGGGCGCGCCCGATTCCGCCGGGGCGGCCTCCAGAGCCGCGGACGGCGGCGACAGGGTCAGGCCGCCGGGCCGGCTGAGGGTGACCAGATCACCATCGGCATGGACGGCGAGATCGGTGGCGGTCGTCTCCACCGCCAGACCGTGGGCGGTCGGCAGCAGGGCGAGATCGACGGTGCGGCGGCGATCGCCGAAGCCCTTGCCGGGCGCGAGCGCCGTCACTGCGGCGAAGCGGTCCCCGACCAGCGGATCGGTCAGCCAGACCGCCCTGGTCGCTCCGGCCATATGGGCCACGAGGGCGGGCTTGCCAGTGTCGTCGCGGTCGATCTGCACGCTGTCGACGGCGGCGGAGGCGCCGCCGATGGTGACGGTCCAGGTCGAGCCGGTGGCCGCGGCGGAGACGGGCGCGTTCACGGGGGCGGCGACGCGGATGGCGACGTGGTCCGGCCCGGCGGTCCAGTGGGCGTCGGAGGCGGGCCCGAGTTGGGCGGCGCCGGACATATCCAGCCGTGCGGGGGTGTCGAACACGATCCAGACCGCCTCGCCGCGCCGGAAGACGGCGGCTCCGACGGGCGTAGGCCACTGGAAGGCCATGGTGACCTTGCCGGGCGAGGCCTGGGTGACGACCGGCACCGTCCGGGCCGTCGACACGACGGGCGCGGGCGGCGCCTCGGCGTAGAGGTTCAGATAGACCGCCCCGTCGGCGCTGCCCGAGCGGGCGTCGGCGCCCTCTGCGAGGGTCAGGACCAGTTCGGTGGCGCCCGTGACGGCCCGGGTCTCGACCCTGGCCACCCCTTTTGGCGGATCGACCTTGAGGCGGGAGACGTCGGGGGCCGCGGTCGAACCGATGCGGACGATGACCTGATCGCCCTCGCGCCTTACGCGGGACCGCGCCCCGATGACGCCGGCGAACTCGATGCGGGTGAACTCGGCGTTGGCCCCGATCCGGATGGTGACGGGATCCAGCGCCGCGGAAGCTTCCTGCGCGAGCGGCGCCATCGGCGCGAACACGACGGCGCCGGCCGCGGCGGCGGCGACGGTCGTTCGCAGGATGCGCTTGGAAGTTGCCCCGGACATGCGCGCGCACCCTCGCGCGAGCCGCCTTTCAACGCGGTTAACGGTTGGTGACCGCCTGCTCCAGCATGCGCAGGGCGACTCGCAGGCATTCCAGCCTGACCGGTCCCCGGCCGCGGTCGCCGAAATGATGCTCTTCGTGCACCGTCGGAGCTCCGACGGCGGCAAGGCCGAAGTGGACCAGGCCCGGCTCGTCGTCAGGCCCCGCCGCGCCGGCGAACCCCGTCACCGAGACCGCCACACCCGCCCCGGAGGATCGCAGGGCCCCCTCGGCCATCGCCCGCGCCACCGGCTCCGAGACCGCGCCGTTCTGTTCGATCAGCCGCAGCGGCACGGCCAGTTCGTCGGCCTTGGCGTCGTTGGTGTAGACCACATAGCCGCGCTCGAAGACGTGCGAGCGGCCCTCCACATCGGTCAGGACGGAGGCGATGAGGCCGCCGGTGCAGCTTTCCGCCGTGGCGATCGATACGTCATTGTCATGGGCGGCTTGCAGGACCCGGTCGATCAGGGCCTCTACGTCGTCTGGAACGGCGGGGCTGAGGGTTTCCGTCATAGGGGTGGAACGGTCGCGCGTCACCCCGTGTTCCCGCGACAATCACACCGCTTGCATCACTCGTCGGCGAGGCCGACATCCCGGTCATCCCATCGAGGACCACGCCTTGACCGCCCCCGACTATCCCACCCTCGGCACCCTCTCCACCGGCCTGCGCTGCCGCTGTCCGCGCTGCGGCAAGGGGCCGCTGCTGAAGGGATATCTGACCATCCGGGAATCCTGCCCGGTCTGCGGCCTCGACTTCAGCTTCGCCGAACCCGCTGACGGTCCCGCCTTCTTCGGCATGAGCCTGGTCGGCGTGGTCGGCATGATCCTGTTCATGTGGTTCGAGTTCACCGTCCACCCGCCGATCTGGGTGCATATGGTGGTGACCATGCCGCTGCTGGTGGTCGGCTGTCTCGGCGTGTTGCGGCCGCTCAAGGGCTGGCTGGTGTCCGAGCAGTATGTGCACAAGGCCGCCCCGCCGGAGTTCGAGAGCGTCGGCAAGCACGGCGACGGGTCCAAGTGGCGCTGAGGCGAGGCTGACCGCCTAGGCCGCCGGCGCCGCTCCGGCCACCGGCAGACCCAGTTCGAACACCGCGCCGCTTTCCGACGGGCGCAGGTCCAGCGTCGCCTTATTGGCGGCCAGCAAGGCGCGGGCGATGGACAGGCCGAGCCCGGCCCCGCCCTCCCCGCGCCGGGTGGTGAAGAAGGGCTCGAAGATGCGCCGGGCGTCGGCGGAGGCCACGCCCGGCCCGTCATCGCTGACCGTCAGCATGACCAGACCGTCCACCTCGCCGGCCTCGATCCGCACCGTCGAAGCTCCGGCCTGACGGCTGTTTTCCAGCAGGGTCGAGACGACCATCTCCAGAGTGGCCGCCGGGGCGGCGACCGGCGGCAGGCCCTCCGGCAGGACCAGATCGACCTTCAGATCGGGCGCGCGGGCGTCGACCGCCTTGCGCAGGGCCGGCCGCAGATCGACCGCCAGTCCGGCCTCGGGGCGCGCCATGTCGGCGCGGGCGAGATCGAGCAGGCGGGTGACGAGGGCCGAAAGCCGGCGGCCGTCGGCGGCGATGTTGTCGAGGAAGCGGCGGCGCTGACCGGGCTCCATGCCGTCGCCGTGGTCCTGCAGCAGTTCGACCGCCCCCTGAATGCCGGCCAGCGGCGTCTTGAACTCGTGGCTCACGGCGGCGGCGAAGTCGCGCAGATAGCGGGAGCGGCGCTCGACCGCCTCGGCCATGCGGCCGAAGTCCTCGTAGAGGGTGCGTATCTCGACCGCGGCGGTGGCGGGCGGCGGCGGCAGGGAGCCTGCGCCCGAGGTCACGTCGCGGGCGGCGCGGCTCAGGGCCTCGATCGGCCGGGCGATACCGCGGGACACCAGCACGGCCAGCAGGCCGATCAGGCCCAGGGTGCCGACGACGCCCAGGCCGATCTTGATGCGGTCCTGATAGAGCCCCTTGAACAGGGCCCGGGGCGAGCGCGAGGTCAGGATCACCCCCTTCACCTGCCGCCCGACGACCACCGGCCGCGCGTGGTGGATGCGCAGGGCCGACGCCCGGCTGAGCCACTCCAGCGAATAGCGCGGATGGTAGGAATCGTTACGCCGCAGGACCGTCTCGGGCCGGCCCGCGAGAGCGGCGCGGATCTCGGGCAGGTCGCCCCAGCCGCCGCCTTCGCCGAAGCCTTCGACGACCACGCCGGACCGGTCGAGGAAGATGATCGAGGCCAGGGTCGTCTGGCTGGTCCGCTCCATCACCGGCGCGAGCCGCGCCGCGACCGCGACGGCTTCAGGATCGGCGGGATGGCCGACGGCCCGCGCCGGGGGCCGGGCGGGCAGCACCGGTGTCGAGCCGAGATCGATGGTCGCCGGCTCGGGCCGATAGTAGCCGGGCGTATCGCGCCGGACCGTCGCGGGATCGAAGGCGGGCGCGCCGGGCCAGAAGCTCTCCGCCGCGGCGGCGAGGGTCGCGGCCTGCGCCACCAGCTCCGCCTCCGTCTGGCGCACGAGGGTGTTCTCGTAGACCCGAAGGAAGATGGCGCTGATCCCCGGCAGGACGGCCGCGAACAGCAGCACCGCCAGCAGGATGGTGCGCAGCCGCATCGCCGGCCAGTGCGCCCGGACCCAGGCGCGCAGCGGACTGGTCACGCGGGACCGCCGAGGCAGGGACCGAGCTGGTAGCCAACCCCGGCGCGGGTCTCGACCACATCGGTCCCGCCCGCCGCCGCAAATTTGATGCGCAGGTTGCGGACGTGGCTGTCGATGGTCCGGTCCGTCATGGCGAAGCCGGGGCCGTGCACCCGGTCGATGATGGCGTCGCGGCTGAACACCCGTCGCGGCCCGTCGGCCAGCACCCGTACGATGCTGAACTCCGTAACCGTCAGCGGCACCTCGGCCCCGTCCCAGCGGGCGCGCCAGTCGTCGGCGTCGAGCGTCAGGCGGCCGCGGGTCAGCATCCCTGACAGCTCGGCCGGCGGGGTCCGGGCGGTCCGGCGCAGAATGGCGGCGACGCGGGCGACCACCTCGCGCGGGCTGAACGGCTTGACCACATAGTCGTCCGCCCCGAGCTCTATGCCCAGCACACGGTCGATCTCGTCGTCGCGGGAGGACAGGAACAGCACCGGCAGATCGCCCTGCGCCCGGATGCGGCGGCAGACCTCGATCCCGTCCATGCGCGGCATGTTGATGTCCAGCACCACCAGATCGGGCGCCCGGGCGGCGATGTCGGCCAGAGCCGCCTCCCCATCGGCGGCCTCGCGCGTGGCGAGGCCGGCCTTCTGCAGGGCGAAGGTCAGGAGGTCGCGGATGTGAGGGTCGTCGTCGACCACCAGGACGGTGCGCTGCATGGCGGCCATGTTCAGGCTCCCGGCGTCGAGGTCAACGGCTGGGCGGTGTGGTCGGGCGCGGGCGGTGGTTCGACCGGGGCGGTCGGCTGGACTGCGACCGGGACCAGGTCTGGTGCGGGGAGCTCCGGCGGCACAAGCCGGCCCTCCCAGTCCCGGGCCCCGGGCCGGGGGCGCAGCAGCGGCCGGCCCTCTGTCAGGGCCTCGATGCGGCCCAGACGGCGGGCGTCACGCCATGTCCAGCTGTGCCAGTCGCCCTGCTGTTTCCGGATCTGCGCGTGAAGCTCGGCCCGCACGGCGGCGACACGGTCGCGCAGCTCCGGGTCCGCGGTCCGCTGCTCCAGCTCGACCAGCGACACCAGCGCCGGGGCCCCGAGGGAGCGGAGGTAGCCGAGATCGAGCACCGCGCCTGTGCCGTCGATTTCGCGCGCGTGCCGGACGTTCCACGAGGCCGCGATCGCGCCGAGGTCGAGGGTGCTGACCACCGCCAGCACCACCAGCGTCAGCCGGACGTTGGCGTCGATCAGCCAGTGACCGTCCTTCCGCTGCAGCAGGCGCCACACGATCAGCAGCAGGCCGGCGCCGACGAGCCCCATCCAGATCATCGCCGCAATGCGGAAGGGGGTCAGGGCGTAGGACTCCACATAGTCGGCGGTGCGCAGCAGGCTGGAGGCGACCAGCAGCAGGTTCTGCCCGACCCACAGGACCACCAGCCTGCGCACCAAGGGCTTCCGCGCCGTCTCGGAGCCGGGCCGTAGCGCGACCAGCACGAACAGACCGGCCAGCAGGGCGGTGGCGATCAGCGACCACGCCCCGCGATGGGCGTAGTCCGCCAGCGTCACATCGCCGGGCAGGGGCGCGCCGCTCCACAGGAAGACCACGTCCAGTGCGTTCTGCAGGGCGAAGACGGCGTTGAACACGATGAGCGACAGGGTGATCGAGGCGCCGCTCACCCCCGGCATCTTCGCGTCGCCGAGGGACGGCAGCGCGATCAGCTTGCGCCGCCAGCGGGGCCTCAGGGTCGCGCCGACGATCAGTAGCAGGAAGCCCCAGATGATCACCCGCCCCGGCCCCACCGAGACGCTCGGCACGCGGACCTGATCCAAGGCGTCGGAGATCAGCGGATTGGCGCTGGCGAACAGGGCGAGGAACACCGCGCCGCCGATCAACGGCAGGATCAGCAGGCGGATCATCGGCCAGGGCGATGCGACGGCCCTGCCGCGCCGCCGCAGCCGGCTCATCCGCACGGCGTCGAGCACCGGACCGGCCACGGCGACGAAGCCGTGAACCGCCAGCCGCTGGACCCAGCGCCACGCCGGCTCGCCCGCCTTCACCCGCGCCGACAGCACGGCGACGCTCAGCATCAGGCCGAACAGCAGCCAGAGCAGCGGACCCGGCCGGTCGATCATGACCAGCGCCAGTCCGACGGCGACCGCCGCCGCGAACAGGGCGCGCGGATCGCGCCTCAGCCCCGGTCGGGCGACAAGCGTTCCGACCGTCCAGACCAGGGCGAACAAGCCAAGCGTGGCGCCCGCCGGCTGCATGAAGAACAGGCTGTCCGCCAGCGCGACCAGCAGGACCGCCACGGCGGCCTTCAGCCAGAAGGACGTGCGGGTGAATGGATGGGCGTGAAGCATGACCGTCTCCCCTTGCGAGGAGCCGGTTGTCGCGCGGCGCGGTCGAGGCCTGCGGGGCGCGGCGAGGAGCTTGGGCGCAGACCCTGTGCAGAAGCGGTGCAGTGGGGTGATGGCGACCCCGGCAGGACTCCAACCTGCGACCTCGGCTTTAGGAAAGCCTTGCTCTATGCAGCTGAGCTACGGGGCCATCGGCGGTGACCTAGCGGCTCATGCGGCGCGGGGGAAGCGGGCGGAAAGCCGAAATCGACGGCCCGGTCCGTGGCGTGCGTTCCATCCACCGCTTCCTCACCTCTGCTGTTGTGGTTAATCGCTCTTAAGATACAATATCTTGTGGAGAACAAATCCCGAATCGGGCCGTGTCGGTGATTCGGTCCTGATTCGTTTCGCCCCTGTTCCGCCCGAACCCGCCCCGCCGTTTACCTGCACCGGAAATCGGCGCCGCGACGCTTGAGGAACCGGCGTGGAACAGCCACCTTTTCCGTATCATGAGCGACCGCGCCACCGGCATGGCCCCCTCGCGCGTCGTCGCGGTGCTGGGGCCCACCAATACCGGCAAGACCCATCTGGCGGTCGAGCGGATGCTGGGCCATGCCTCGGGCATGATCGGCCTGCCGCTCAGACTGCTGGCGCGCGAAATCTACGACCGGATCGTCAAGCGGCGCGGGGCCGCGGCGGTGGCCCTGGTCACTGGCGAGGAGAAGATCGTCCCGCCGCGGGCCCATTATTTCGTCTGCACCGTCGAGGCCATGCCGATGGAGCGGCAGGTCGAGTTCCTGGCGGTGGACGAGATCCAGCTGGTCGCCGATCCGGAGCGGGGCCACGTCTTCACCCAGCGGCTGCTGCACGCCCGGGGCCGGTTCGAGACCATGTTCCTGGGCGCCGGAACCATGGCGCCGCTGATCCGGTCGCTGGTTCCTGACGTGGAGATCGTTCAGCGCGAGCGGCTGTCGACGCTGAGCTATGCGGGCTCGAAGAAGCTGACCCGCCTGCCCCGGCGCAGCGCCATCGTCGCCTTCAGCACCGAGCAGGTCTACGCCATCGCCGAGCTGATCCGGCGTCAGCGCGGCGGCGCAGCGGTCGTCATGGGCTCGCTCAGCCCCCGCACCCGCAACGCCCAGGTGGAGCTGTTCCAGTCCGGCGAGGTCGACTTCCTCGTGGCCACGGACGCGATCGGCATGGGGCTGAATATGGAGGTCGACCACGTCGCCTTCGCCGGCCTGAGGAAGTTCGACGGGCGGCGCACGCGCTGGCTGCACGCGCACGAGATCGGCCAGATCGCCGGACGGGCCGGGCGGCATCTGCGCGACGGCACTTTCGGCGTCACGGGCGAGGCGATCGAGCTGGACCCCGATCTGGTCGAACAGGTGGTCGAGCACCGCTTCGATCCCGTCGAGGCCGCGGAGTGGCGCAACGCCCGGCTGGACTTCGACACCCTGCCAGACCTGCTGCGCTCGCTGACGGTTTCGCCGGGCGTGCGCGGGCTGAACCTGACGCAGCCGGCGCTGGACGAGACCCTGCTGCGGCGGCTGATCAAGGACGAAGAGGTGGCGCGGATCGGCCGGTCGCGCGGGGCGATCATGCGGCTGTGGGAGGCTTGCCAGCTGCCGGACTTCCAGAAGACCACGCTGGACGAGCATTCGCGGCTGGCGAAGGAAATCTTCGAGGCGCTGACGGGCAGGCGCGGGCGGCTGACGGCTGACTGGATCGCCCCGCGCTTCGCCGACCTCGACCGCGACGACGGCCAGATCGACCAGCTGTCGGCGCGGCTCAGCGGGGTGCGGACGCTGAGCTATATCGCCAACCGCCCCGACTGGCTGGATCAGGCGCAAGGCTGGCGCGACCGCACCAAGGCGCTGGAGGAACGGCTGTCCGACGTGCTGCACGAGCGGCTGACCGCGCGTTTCGTCGACCGGCGCACTACCGCCCTGATGCGGGCGCTGAACGTGCGCGAGGACGCCGTCGCCGATGTCGACGCCGAGGGCGCGGTGGTGGTCGAGGGCCATGCGGTCGGGCGGCTGAACGGTGTCGACTTCCAGATCGACAAGGGCTCGAGCGCGCTGGAAGACCGCGCGCTGCGGCACGCCGCGCGGCAGGCGGTCACGCCGGAGATCGCGCGACGGCTGGGCCGGCTGGCGGCGGATGCGGACGAAGCCTTCTCGGTCACGCCCGACGGAGCGGTGCTGTGGCGTGGGGCCCAGGCCGGACAGGTCGTCGGCGGCGACTGGTTCGCGCCGCGGGTGCGGCTGCTGGGCGAACTCGGCTCCGTCGCCTCGCGGGAGCGGGCGCAGCGGCGGCTGGAGGCTTGGCTGGCGTCCGAGGCGGGACGCGCGCTGCGGGCACTGCGGCGGCTGAAGACGGCGGTCGAGAACGGGACGCTGAAGGGCCTGCCGCGCGGCATCGCCTATCGGCTGGTCGAGGCGGGCGGCGTGCTCGACCGTCGCGATGTCGAGCGTGATCTCGCGGCGCTGAGTCAGGTCGAACGGCGAACGCTGAAGACCTTCGGCGTGCGGCTGGGCGCCCACTCCGTCTGGCTGCCGGCGCTGATGAAGGGCCGGGGGGCGGCGGTGGCGCAGGCCTTTGTCGCGAGCGAGCCGTTCCGGCTTGGCGCCGGACCGCTGACCCCGCTGCCGGAGGCCGCGCCCTCCCCCCGACTGTTGTCCGCCTTCGGGCTGCGCGCGGTCGGCCGGGTCGCCGCGAGCGTGGAACTGCTGGAATCGCTCGCCGAGCGGAAGGCGCGCAACAAGGGCGTGCTCAACGAAACCGACCTTGCCGAGCTGGGCCTGACCCTCGAACAGGCGAAGGCGCTGGCCAGTGCGCTGAAATCCACCCGGGCCCAGCAGCCGGACCGGCCCAACCGCGCGCCCAAGCCGCCCACGGACTCGCCGTTCGCCGCTCTGTCGGCCTTGACCGCGCCGTCGCCCGCGCCTGCCCGCCGCAAACGGTCGCGTCCGCGCAGGAAGTCTGCGTGAACGAAACCAGCTGCCGTATCGATGTCTGGCTGTGGCGGGCGCGGTTCGCGAAGAGCCGGTCTCTTGCCGCCGCCATGGTCGAGCGGGGGGCCGTGCGGCTGACCCACAACGGCGTGCAGACCCGGCTCGACAAGCCCAGCCGCAGCGTCCACGTCGGCGACGGTCTGGTGTTCGCCCTCGGCGGCCGGCTGGTCGATCTGACGGTCGAGGCGCTGGGCGAAAGGCGGGGTCCGGCGGAGGAGGCGCGAGCCCTGTACGCCGCGCGCGACGCGGGTCCCGGTTGACACCGCCCGCCGCCGGGGTCATCTGCGCAGCCCGTCCCCCTCAACCGCGAACGCCTTCCGCTCAATGACCTACATCGTCACCGACGCCTGCGTGAAATGTAAGTTCATGGACTGCGTCGAGGTCTGCCCCGTCGACTGCTTCTATGAGGGCGAGAACTTCCTCGTCATCGCGCCGGACGAATGCATCGACTGCGGCGTCTGCGAGCCGGAGTGCCCGGTCGACGCCATCAAGCCCGACACCGAGGACGAGCCCGACGGCAAGTGGCTGATGGTCAACGCCGAATACGCCAAGGTCTGGCCGAACATCACGGTCAAGGGCGCGCCGCCCTCCGACGCCGAACAGTTCGAGCGCGAAACCGGCAAGTTCGAGAAATACTTCTCGCCCGCGCCGGGCAAGGGTTCCTGATCGGCGTTCGCCTGACCGGGCCGGACGCATTCACAATCCGGAGAGGTTTTACAGCGTTCCGCGTACTGACGCTGTGGACGTTTTGAAATTCCGCAGATTTGTGATAGGTTACTGTCATTGGGTCGGGCGGTCTGCGATTTCTTCGCGCCGCCCGCGTTTGCGACAGAATCCCGTCCACGAAGACGGGATCGGCCAGAGGTTTGGTGATCCGTTTCCGTTTCGACGACTGACATCTCGCTCCGACGGCTTTCCGCCGCCGGCCGATGCGTCTCCGTCTTTGCGTTTTTCGTCTCGCCCGCCCTCCGCGCCGGGAAAGGAATGACATGACGAACAAGACTGGTCTGGAATTCAAGGTTGGCGACGCTGTCGTCTATCCGGCGCACGGCGTCGGCAAGGTGGCGGCGGTCGAGACCCAGGAAGTCGCGGGCATGTCGCTGGAGGTCTACGTCGTGACCTTCGACCACGAGAAGATGACCCTGCGGGTGCCGACCAAGAAGGCCAAGACCGCCGGCCTGCGTTCGCTGGCCGCCGACGACGTCGTGTCGAAGGCCCTGACCACCCTCAAGGGCCGCGCCCGCATCAAGCGCACCATGTGGTCGCGCCGCGCGCAGGAATACGAAGCCAAGATCAACTCCGGCGACCTGATCTCGATCGCTGAAGTGGTCCGCGACCTGCACCGCGCCGACAGCCAGCCGGAACAGTCCTATTCGGAGCGGCAGCTCTATGAATCGGCGCTGGACCGCATGGCCCGCGAAGTCGCCGCGGCCAACCGCATCGACAAGGACGCCGCCGTCGAGCTGCTCGGCAAGTCGCTGAGCGCCAAGAAGGCCGTCATCGCCGCCGCCGAGGCCGCGGAAGAAGCCGAAGCCGCCTGAAAGGCCGACGACGCTGAATAGACTGAAGGCCCGGGAGCGATCCCGGGCCTTTTGCTTTGCGCGCGCTCCGCGACCGGCGCGCGGTCAGAAGCCGCGGGTCAGGGCGATGTTCAGCTGGCTGTAGTCGTAGGCGTAGCCGCTCGCGCCGGGCGTGTTGCTGTGAACGACCGACGCCTTCACATACCATTCGCGATTGATCTTCGGGCTGGTCACCGAGGCCTCGAAAAAGCGGGCGGCGCGCCAGTCGGTGTCGGCGTCCCGCTGCGCGCCCAGGCCCACGGCGACCTGATACCGCCAGCCGTCGTGGAAGCGCTGGACCTGAACCGTCGGCAGAAGCTCGACGTACCAGCGAGGAGAGAAGTAGTCGCCCTCCGCCGGCTCGCTGTTCTGGAAATAGCGGGTCCGCAGCTGGGCGCTCAGACCCCACTCCGGTTTCACCACATGGACGTACCGGGCCCGCAGGTGCGTCCGGAGATTATCGCCGCCGAAGTCCTGCAGCCCTGCCAGGAAGGTCAGGCTGTTGAAGTCATCGAGCGGTACGTCCAGCGCGGCGCCGGCGAGGGTGGTGTAGGCGTCTGCGGCCAGACCCTGCGGCGTCTCGAGCCGGTCGCGCTCGACGAAATACTCCTGCCGCCGGGGGCTGTCGTTATAGACGCTGACAGAGCCGATCAGGGTCTCGCCATTGGTGCCGATCATCCCCGCGGACGACCAGGTCGAACCCTTGCGGGCGAACCGGTAATAGATCCGCTCCTCCTCGAGCCCTTCCGTGCCGAGCGGGGTGAAACGGGCCGTTTCGATCCGGACGCCCTGATAGCTGTCCGGCCCCTGCCAGTCCCAGTCGAGGTTGAGGCCGAGCTTCAGCGTCTCGGATTCATCGGCGTCCGACGAATAGAAGACATCCGCGCCGACCCCAGGGTTCAGCGGCCGCTGCCCGGTCGAGACGTCTTCATAGTAGGGCCGCTCTTCCGCCACGGCGGCGGATGCGCCCGCGAGAGCGGCGGCGGTGATAATACAGCGGGCGGCGCTGATCATTTCGTGCCCCATGTTTTGCGAAGCCCGGCGACCTCGGCGAAATACCCCGCCACGCACACGGGCTGCATCAGCAGGCTGTAGGCGAAGACGTAGAAGAGGAAGCCGACCGGATTGCGTCGGACGCGCAGGCCCTGCGCCCGGAACATCTTTCGCTGCACCCGGAAGATGAACCAGTTCCACAGCGCCGCCAGCGGCAGCACGGCCAGCGTCAGCGGCCCGGCGATCCAGTAGATGCCGAACAGGGCCAGCACGAGACCGGGAATGAAGGCAAAGGTGTAGACAAGGTCGAGTGGCAGGAAGAGCAGATTCCACCAGATGAACAGGGTCGAGAGCCGCCACTTGAACAGCATGGGCCAGTGGGCCGCGAACGCCTCGATCAGACCCCGCGACCACCGCCGCCTCTGGTTGGCGAACTGCCGGAACTCATGCGGGACGTTGGTGAAGACGAGGGCGTCCTCGGCGTAACCGACCCGGTATCCGGCTTTGAGAAACGCCCAGGTGATTACGATGTCCTCGCCGACGCAGGGGGGCCAACCACCGACGCTGAGCAGCGCGCGGCGCGTGTAGAGCGAGAACGCGCCCTGCGCCACAAGGGTGCCGTGGAACATGCTCTGCATGCGCTTCACGGCCGCGATCCCGTGGAAATAGTCCCACTCCTGCGCCGCCGTAAGCAGGTTACGGCGGGAGTTGCGGACGAGGACGGAGCCGGCGACGGCCTCGGTCCCCCTGGGGTCCGACAGCTTCCGTTCGACGATCCGGGTCAGGGCGTCCTGACGTAGCCAGCAATCGCCGTCGACGGTGACGATGAGGTCGTGCGCCGCGATCCCGAGCCCCCGGTTCAGCACGGCGGACTTGCCCGCATTCGCCGCGAAATTCACCAGTCTGAGCGTGCCGTGCGTCCGCGCCTGCAACGCGCCGATCATGCGCGCCGTCGCCATCAGGGTGTCGTCCGTCGAGCCGTCGTTGAGGATGATGACCTCGAACGGACCGGGATAATCCTGAAGCGCCAGACTGGTCAGGGTGTCGCCGATGTTGAGCGCTTCATTATAGCAGGCGACCAGAATGCTGACGGGCGGATAGGCGATCGGCGGCCGGTGGATCGGCCTTCGGTCGATCAGGATGGTCGCCACGAGGAAGGCGTTCATGAACCCGGGCACATAGGCGATGAAGCCGATGATGATCAGGGCCCCCGCCGGGGTGACGATCTCCGCCAGGTCGGCGAGCCACCGCTGGGACATCCAGACGCTGAACCCGGTCCAGGCGATGGCCAGGCTCAGGGCGATGACGAATTTGGCGTGGACCGGGACGTACAGCAGCCGCCGTCGCGGGGGCGGCGTGGCGAAGGCGCGCCGCATCGCCTTCGCCCGGGGCCTCAGCGAGGCGGAAGGCAGGTCGCCGGGAATCCGGAAATCAGGGGACGCGGAAAAAATGGGCCAGACCAGACTAAAGCGGTCGGGCCGAACTCAGCCCCCGACGAACTGTCGGTTGAATGCACTCACGACCCGGGACGTTCCGCCAAAGAGGCTACCGGCGGTGAACCCGGCCTGAACGCCGCCCGAGCCCTCAGAAATACTCGGCGTTGGCCGGGCACTGGGCGGCGAGGCGGCGAGCCGTGATCGAGGCCGGCAGGTAAGGCGTGCCTCGCGCCAGTTGGGCCCCGCCGCGGAAGGAGAAGCTCTCCTGCTGGTAGGTGCCGTTCAGGCGGATGTTGACCCGCCGGCCCTTGTGGTCGGTGCAGACGCCTTCGAAGCGGGCGTTGCCGTTGCCGACCTGGCGCACCGGATAGGTACACTGCCAGCGACGCGTCGACAGGCCGCCGAAGAAGCGGTTGATCTCGCTGGGGCGGACGCATTTGGTTTCGGTGTCGCGCACGCCGACAGCGCTGGTGGTGTACTGCCAGTAGCCCGGCAGGACGGTGTCGGCGCTGGACTGGGGCGACATGGCCGCCTGCGGCGCGGCGGGCGCGGCGAGGAACAGGGCGCCGGCGATGACGGGCGCGGCGGTGGCGGCGACACGGGCGAGGACGGACGGCTTCATGGCGGTTCCGGGTTTGAACATCGGTCTCATGACTAATGCCGATATATGGCGGGATTTGAACGGCGGCTGAACGGCTTCGATGCGGCTGCAAGTCTTGACGGCGCGGCGACTCCTCCTCTATACGCCCCCCTCTCGCGCGGGATGACCTCCCGCGCGCACCTGTTTCATGCGTCCGCTTCGTATCGTGGACCGCTCCGAAGGATAGTCAGATGTCGCGTCGTTGCGAACTCACCGGTATCGGCCCGATGGTCGGCCACAGCGTGAGCCACTCGAACATCAAGACCAAGCGCCGGTTCCTGCCGTCGCTGAAGACGGTCAAGGTCGCTTCGGAGGCCCTCGGCCAGACCTTCTCGCTGCGCATCTCGAACGCCGCGCTGCGCACCCTCGACTTCAAGGGCGGCCTGGACCCGTTCATCGTCAAGGCCCGCGACGAGCAGCTGTCGGTCGCCGCCCAGCGCATCAAGCGCCAGGTCAAGGCCAAGCTGGCCGAGCAAGCCGCCGCCTGATCGGCGACTGCCGCACAAAGTTCTGAAGGGCCGGTGGAAACACCGGCCCTTTTTCTTTGCGCGCGACGGGGGCAGGCTGGTCCCATGACGCGCGACGAGATGTTCGCCTATGCCCTGACCCGGCCCGGCGCCGAGGATTCGACCTTGCATGGCGGGCGCTGCGTGCGGGTGCGCGGCCACTGGATCGTCAACGACAGTCGGGAGGCCGGCGCGCTGGCGCTGGCGCTCGACCACGGCACGGTGGCCTTCCTGATGGAGACCGAGCCGCAGACCTATTTCCAGACCCCGCATTTCGAGGGCTGGCCGGCGGTGCTGGTGCGGTTTGCCGCCGCTGACGACAGCCGCCTGCGCGAGCAGATCGACAAGGCGTGGGCGCGCCGAGCCACCAAGGCGCAGCGTAAGGCGCACGGTTTCGACGGCTAAGATTACAGGGAGTTCATTTGTCGGGGCGGACTCATCGCCTACCGTCCCGCCGGTCAACAGGATGGGGCTTGGCGATGCTGAGAACGTTTGGACGTGCCGTGGCGATGACCAGCGTGCTGGCGCTTATGGCGACCGCCGCCGTGGCCCAGGACCGTAACGCCGCCGGCGGCCCGCAGGCCTCGGCCTTCACCCTCGAGACCGACCAGCCGCGCACGCCCGAGCAGGAGGCCGTCCGCTTCGACAAGGCCGATGTGTCGATCACCGTCCTGCCCGAGGACAAGGCCATGCGCGGGGTCACCGTGCTGGACTTCACCGTCCTGTCGCCGGTTGAGGCGCTGGTGGTCGAACTGGACGCCCTGTTCGACGTCTCGGACGTTCAGGTCGACGGCCAGACCATCCCCCGCGACCGCTGGAGCAATCCGGAAGGCCGCATGACCATCCAGCTGCCCCGCCCCTTGGCGGCCGGCGAGACGACGGCCCTTCGCATCGCCTACGGCGGCCACCCGCATACGGCGCGGCGGGCGCCCTGGAACGGCGGCTGGGTCTGGGCGACCGCTCCCGGCGGCGAGCCCTGGATCGGCACGGCCGTCCAGCTGGACGGCTGCGACCTGATCTTCCCCTGCATCGACAACTCCAACGCCGAGCCGGGCCGGGTCGACCTGCACCTGACCGCGCCCTCCAACCTGGTCGCGCCCGGCAACGGCGTCTTCCAGGGCAAGACCGACAACGGCGACGGCACCACGACGTGGAACTGGACCATCGGGGATCCCAACATCTACGCCGTGAACGTCAACGTCGGGCCATTTGAGGAGGTCTCGGGCGAGTACCGCAGCCGCTTCGGCAACGTCATCCCGATGCACTACTGGCACCTGAAGTCGGACAAGCCCGAGGACGTGCAGCGGCTGTTCGCCGAATTCCCGCAGATGCTGGATTTCTTCGAGGCCTATGTCGGACCCTTCCCGTTCGGCGGCGAGAAGATGGGGGTGGTCGAGACGCCGTATCTGGGCATGGAGCACCAGACGCTGAACGCCTACGGCAACGGCTATGCGATCGAGGAGCGGGGCTACGACGAGCTGCTGCAGCACGAATTCTCACACGAGTGGTTCGCCAACCAGCTGACCAACTGGAACGCCGACGACATGTGGCTGCACGAGGGGCTGGGCAGCTATATGCAGCCGCTCTTCGCCGGGTGGCTTCGCGGCGACCGCTACATGCAGCGCGAACTGGCCGACCAGCGCGACGGGCTGATCAACCGGGCCCCGGTGGTGTCGCGACGGGCCCAGACCGTGGACGACGTCTACAACAGGCCGACCGGGCCCGGCGGGGACATCTATTCCAAGGGCTCGCTGATCGCCCACACCCTGCGCATGACCATGGGCGACCGGGACTTCTTCGAAGCGCTTCGCATTCTGGTCTACGGCCGTCCGGATCCCGCGCCGGGTAATTTCCGGCCCGTGACGCGCTCGACGCCGGAGTACAACCGCATCGTCAATGAGGTGACCGGCCGGAACTACGACTGGTTTTTCAACGCCTATCTGTACGAGGCCTCGCTGCCCGTCCTGCAGCAGAGCCGCGACGGCGACCGGCTGAACCTCGAATGGCAGACCCCCGCCGGGGTCTTCCCGATGCCGCTGGAAGTCGAGGTCAACGGGCGCGTGCGGGAGCTGGACATGCGCGACGGCCGCGGCTCGATCGACACGCCGCCCGGAGCCATCGTCCGCATCGACCCGGAGAACAAGGTGCTGCGCCAGCTCGACGCCGTCGACGCGCTGCAAGCCTATGAGCGGGCGCAGCGCGACCGTCAGCGGGCGTCGCAGTGATGGGCCGCGCTATCAGCCGGGCGTCACTGCTGGCTCTGGCCGCCGCTCTGGGCGCGACCGCGGCGCTGGCGCAGGAGCCGGCGGCGCCCGTGCGCGAGTCCACCGAGTTCACCCTGAACACCGACCAGCCCCGCGCGCCGGAGCAACTCGCCGTCACGTTCGACAGGGCCGATCTGTCGATCAAGGTGATCCCGGACGACAAGGCCATCGACGCGGTCGCCGTGCTCGACTTCACCGCCACGGCCCCCATCGAGCGGCTGGTCGTTGAGCTGGACACCCTGCTGACGGTGTCCGAAGTCGCTGTGGACGGTGTCGCCGTCCCCGCAGGCCAATGGGCCAATCCGGAAGGGCGGATGACGGTCGAGCTCGGCCGCACACTCCAGCCCGGTCAGACGGCGCAGCTGCGCATCGCCTACGCCGGCCAGCCCCGTGTGGCGCCGAACTCGCCGTGGGACGGCGGCTTCCAGTGGGCGACGACGCCGGACGGGAAGCCGTGGATCGCCACCGCCGTGCAGGGCGAGGGCTGCGATCTGTTCTGGCCCTGCATCGACCATCCGCTGGCCGAGCCGGGCCGGGTCGATCTGCACATCACCGTGCCGTCGGATCTGTCGGCGCCGTCGAACGGACGCTTCCTCGGCAAGCAGGATCACGGCGACGGCTGGACGACCTGGAACTGGTCGGCGGCGCACCCCAACACCTACGCCATCGCCCTGAACATCGGCCCCTACGCCGAACGGACGACCGAATACCGCAGCCGGTTCGGCAACACCTTCCCGATGACCTACTGGCATCTGGACAGCGATGATCCGGCGAAGGTCGACGCCCTGTTCGCCCAGTTCTCGCCGATGATGGATTTCTACGAGGCGACCGTCGGCCCCTACCCCTTCGCGGACGAGAAGATGGGCGTGGTCGAGACGCCCCACCTCGGCATGGAGCACCAGACGATCAACGCCTACGGCAACGAGTACAAGCTGGACGGCCGCGGCTTCGACTGGCTGCTGCACCACGAGCTCAGCCACGAATGGTTCGGCAACCAGCTGACCAACCGCAACGCCGACGACATGTGGCTGCACGAAGGACTGGGCAGCTATATGCAGCCGCTCTATGACCGCTGGCTCAACGGCGAAGGCTGGATGCAGGCTTCGCTGGTCAACCAGCGCAAGGGCCTGGCCAACAAGTTCCCGGTCGTCTCCGGGTCGGAGAAGACCGAGGATCAGGTCTACAACGGGGACATCGGGCCGGGGAACGACATCTATTCCAAGGGCTCGCTGATCGCCCATTCGCTGCGGATGCTGATCGGCGACGAGGCCTTCTTCCGCTCGGTGACCCGGCTGGTCTACGGCACGGCGACACCGCGGCCCGGCAGCCTCCAGCCGCGCTTCGGCACGACCGAGGAGTTCCGCACCATTGTCAACGAGGAGGCCGGCCGCGACCTGTCCTGGTTCTTCCGCGGCTACCTGTATCAGGCCGCCCTGCCCGACCTGCGCCAGACGCGCGAAGGCGACCGGCTGTCGTTCGAATGGGTGACCGGCGACGGCGGCGTCTTCCCGATGCCTGTGGAGGTCGAGATCGATGGTCGCCGCCAGACCCTGCCAATGAACGATGGCCGCGGCTCCGTGACGGCCCCCGTCAGCGCGCATGTGCGGATCGACCCGGACAACAAGGTGCTGCGCCGTCTGGAGCATATCGAGGCGTGGAAGACGGCGGCGGCGGCAGCGGCGGCCGACGACTAGACCGCTACGGCCGTCACCGATTGCCGGACCAGTTCGCAACGCCCCTGCGTCGTCAGGAAGGCGATGTCGGCGGCGTCGCGGCCGCAGGCGATGCGGACCAGCCCCTCCACCGGCGCCAGCCCCGTCGGATCGACCAGCCACCAGCCGTTCGACAGCCAGACCTCGAAGATGGCGTGGAAGTCCGGCGGCGTCAGCTGGTGGGCATAGGCGCTGACGGCGCGGGCCGGGATACCGGACGCCCGGCACAGGGTGATGCCCATGTGGGTGAAATCGCGGCACACCCCGGCGCGGTCGATGAAGGTGCGGGCGGCGGTGGTCTCGCTGTCCGAGGCGCCCGGCTCGTAGTCGATCTCGGCCTTGATCCATTCGAGGATCTTCAGCACCCGGTCGCCGCCGACGGTTCCGCCGAAGGTGCGCTCGACGAAGCGGCCGAACTGGTCCGAGGGGCAGTATCGGCTGGGCCACAGATAGGTCAGCACCTCGGCCGGCAGGTCGTTCCAGTCGTGCTGGACGGTGACGGGCGGCAGGCCTTTCAAGGTGCCGTTGTCGACCAGCGCCTCATAGGTGAGGGCAACTTCGCCGGTCAGGTGGGCGCGCAGGGTGCGGGCCCCGAACTCCTCGTCCTGGTCTTCGATGAAGTCGACCGCCGGGACGGCGTTCAGCCGCTCCTCGAGAATGGTCTGCCCGGGCCAGTGCGCCACCTGAATCTTGTAAATGGCGTCCGTCGGCGGATCGAAGCGATAGACGAGGTCGGCGCGAACGCGGATTTTCATCGCTGCTCGTTAGAAACTGGAGCCCCCGAGGACAAGCCTCAAACGAGGCCGGCGTTCCTACGGCTCCAGCTCGATGTCCCAGTAGAGGTAGTCGAGCCAGCTCTGGTGCAGGTAGTGGGGCGGGAAGCGGCGGCCGAATTCCTGCAACTGCCAGGCGCTGGGGCGGTGAGGGGCGCGGCGCATGGGCATGCCCGCCTGCTGCGGGGTCCGGCCGCCCTTCTTCAGATTGCAGGGGCTGCAGGCGGCGACGATGTTCTCCCACGTCGTGCGTCCGCCCCGACTGCGCGGGATCACATGGTCGAAGGTCAGCTCGGTCGTCGCATTGCAGTACTGGCAGGCGAAGCCGTCGCGCAGGAAGACGTTGAAGCGGGTGAAGGCGGGCTGCCGGTCCTGATCGACGTAGTTCTTCAGCGCGATCACGCTGGGCAGGACGATTTCCATCGAGGGGCTGCGGACGACCTTGTCATAGGTCGAGACCACGTCGACGCGGTCCTGGTACACCGCCTTGACCACCTCTTCCCACGGCCAGATCGACAGCGGGTAGTAGGACAGCGGGCGGAAGTCGGCGTTCAGCACCAGCGCGGGCCAGCCTGACGGGGGGCGGCTCAGGACCTGCATCAGGCCCTCGCCACCGGAACGAGGTTTATGGACGCGACCGGACTGAAGACACGTCTCCTTCCCTAGCTATGTCCGAATCCTACGCCTGATTCGACAGCTTGGCGATGACGGCCGGACGACGGTTCGGTAACGCTCAGCCCCGCGTCCCGGCTCCCGGGAAGGCGGGCAGACTCCAGCCCCAGACGAGCGCTCCGGCCCTCAGCGCGAACCCCAGTCCGGAGGCGAGGAAGGCGGCCGGCCAGGCGTCCAGCCCCAGCGCGCGGGCGATGACATAGACGCTGGCCGCCAGCAGGGCGGCGGACACCGTGATCTCGCGGCGCAGCAGGATCGACGGCTGCCCGGCCAGCAGGTCGCGCACGATCCCGCCGAAGCAGGCCGTCAGCGCGCCCATGACCACGCAGATCAGCGGCGCGACCCCGAACAGCTCGGCCTTGGCGGCGCCGAACACGCCATAGGCCGCCAACCCTACGGCATCGAGCCACAGCAGGGCGCGGAACCGCCACGGCCGGGCCCCGACCATCCATACCGCCACCGACGCCGCGACGCAGACCGCGATGTATCTCCAGTCCCCGACCCAGAAGACCGGCGCACCGATCAGCAGGTCGCGCAGGGTGCCGCCGCCCACGCCGGTGATGGCCCCGAAGAAGGCGAAGGTGACGAGGTCGTGCCTCTCCCGCGCGGCCGCCAGCGCGCCGGTGGCCGCGAACACCGCCACCCCGGCGAAGTCCAGCGCACCGAGCACGGTCTCCGGAGTGGCGAGGGCGGGATCGACGATTGGGGTCAAGCTGCGGGGTCCTCCAGCGCGACCTCGCCGCGCTTCACCGCTCCATACCACCCCCACAGCAGATGCGCCGCAACGCTGCGGTGCGGGCGCCAGATTTCGGCGCGGGCATAGGCCTCCTTCTCTCGAGGCCGCAGCGCCGCCCCGTCGGCCCAGCGCATCGCCTCCTGCAGGGCGATGTCGCCCGCCGGGAAGACATCGCGCCGTCCCTCGCAGAACATCAGAAAAGTCTCGGCCGTCCATTTGCCAACGCCCTTGATGGCCGTCAGCCGGGCGACGGCCTCCTCGTCCGACAGCCGCTCCAGATGGTCGAAGTCGATGCGGCCCTCGACGTGCGCCCGCGCGATCTCGTGGCCGTAGGTGGCCTTCTGGATCGACAGGCCGAAGCCGCGCAGCGTCTCGATGTCCGTGGCCAACACCCGTCCCGGCGTCACCTCTCCGCCCAGCCCCGCCTCGACCCGCGCCCAGATCGCGGCGGCCGAGGCCAGCGAGACCTGCTGGTCGACGATCATGTGGAACAGACCCTCGTAGCCGCCGACGCGACGCCGCCACACGAAGGCCGGGGTCCGTTCATGGGCGCGGGCCAACGCCGGATCCAGCGCCACAATCGACCGCCGCGCCGCCTCGATGTCGTCCTGCCAGTAGGGTGTCTGCATGCGCCGACCCTAGCGACGGCCCCGGCGGCCACAAGCACGGCGGCTGTGATCGCGTCCGCTTCCCGCTATCCTGCGTCGATGTTCGCCACCCGCTTCGCCCCCTCCCCGACCGGCCGCCTGCACAAGGGCCACGCCTTCTCGGCCCTGACGGCGTGGCGGGCGGCGCAGGACGCAGGCGGCCGCTTCATCCTGCGCATCGAGGACATCGACCCGACCCGATGCCGGCCGGAGTTCGATGCGGCGATCCTCGAGGACCTGAGCTGGCTGGGTCTGGACTGGGAGGAGCCGGTGCGTCGCCAGTCGGAGCACCTCGCCGACTACGCCGCCGTGGTCGAGGCGCTGGACGGCCGGGGCCTGCTCTACCGCTGCTTTCGCACCCGCAAGGAAATCCTCGACGCCATCGGAGATGCGCCGCACGGCCCCGCCGATGCGGCCCGCCCCGGTCCTCATCCGGCGGACGAAGAGGCGCGACTGCTGGCCGAGGGCCGCCCCTTCGCCTGGCGGATGTCGCTCGACCGCGCCCGCGAGACCTTGGGCGAAACCGCGTGGAACGCCCTCGCCTTCCGCGAGGAAGGCCGCGGTCCGAACGGTGAGACGGGGCTGGTACAGGCCCGGCCGGAGACGGCGGGCGACGTCGTTCTGGCCCGCAAGGACGCCGGGACCGCCTACCACGTGGCCGTCACCCACGACGACGCGCTGCAGGGCGTCACCCACGTCGTCCGAGGGGAGGACTTGTTCGAGGCGACGCACATCCAGGTGCTGATCCAGACGCTGATGGGCTGGCCCACGCCGGTCTATCGCCACCACCGCCTGCTGACCGGCCCCGACGGCCGCCGCTTCGCCAAGCGGGACAACTCGGTCACCCTCGCCCAGCTCAGGGCGGACGGCGTCACACCGGAACAGCTGCGGGCCGAACTCGGCGTCTGATCAGCGGAACAGACGTTCCCGGGACTTCGCCGCCCCGAACACTACCTCCGCGTCCGGCCTGTCAGCCCGCCCGCCGGGGCCGCCGATGGTGCGCAGGATATGGCGGATGATGTTCAGCCGGGCGGTCTTCTTGTCGTCCGTCGCCACCACGGTCCACGGCGCGGCCTTATGGTCCGTCTCGGCCAGCATCTCGTCCCGGGCGGCGGTGTAGGCGTCCCAGCGGGTCTGGGCCTCGGCGTCGAGCGAGGACACCTTGAACCGCTTCAAAGGGTCCTCGACCCGCTCCTCCAGCCGCTTCGCCTGTTCCTTCTTCGAGATGTCGAGCCACAGCTTGATGATCGTCACCCCACCACCGGCCAGCAGCTGCTCGAACCGGGGCGCGTCCCTCAGGAACTGCTCGTGCTGCTCCGCGGTACAGAAGCCCATCACCGGCTCCACCCCGCCGCGGTTGTACCAGGAGCGGTTGAAGATCACCGTCTCGCCGCCCGACGGCAGGTGGGGCACGTAGCGCTGGAAATACCACTGGCTCGCCTCCCGCTCCGTCGGCTTGGGCAGGGCCACGACCCGCGTCTGCCGCGGCGAGGCGAATTCGGTGATCCGCTTGATCGCCCCGTCCTTGCCGGCGCTGTCCCGCCCCTCGAACACGATCAGGGTCTTCTTGCCCTCGTCGATAGTCCAGGCCTGGGTCTCGACCAGCAGGATCTGCAGCCGTTCCAGTTCCGCTTCGTAGGCGTCCGACTTCTTTCCCATCCCCAGACCTTGAGGCGATGGCCCGCCTCGGGCAAGCCTGTTGCACGGCGACGCGGGAGCGGACCATGAACAGACGACGCGCGATGGCGCTGATCGGGGCGACCGCGATGGCGGGGGCGGCGCGGCCGGCCTTGGCGCGCGAGACGCCTGACGACGTCCTCGATGCGGTGTTCGCGGAGCATGCGCCACCGGCGCTGGCGTTCGGGATCATGGGCGCGGAGGGGCTGCGCTGGTCGGGCGTGCGCGGCGTACGGCGAAGGGGCTCGGATGACGCCGCCACCCTGCAGGACCGCTGGCATCTGGGCTCCAACACCAAGGCCATGACGGCGGCGATCTACGGCCGACTGGTCGACCGCGGGCAGACCCGATGGCAGCGGCCCTTGGTCGACATCTTCCCGGAGATGGCCGCCGACCCCGCCTGGCAGGGGATAACCGTCGACCAGCTGATGTCGCACCACGCCGGGCTAAGGGACGACGATCTGCTGCCGCGCGAGGTGCGGGTCGCGGCCCGCGACGATGCCCGTCCGCTGGTCGAGCAACGGCTGGATCGGGTGCGGGCGGCGCTCGCGACCGCGCCGGGCGGAACGGTCGGAACCTATGCCTACGCCAATATCGACTATGTCCTCGCGGGCGCGGCGGTCGAACGGATCACCGGTCAGTCGTGGGAAGCGGCCATGCAATCCGAACTGTTCGAACCGCTCGGCATCACGTCCGGCGGCTTCGGCGCGCCGGAAGGTGCTCAGCCTTGGGGCCATCAGACGCTGGGCGCCATCAGCACCCCGCTCGATCCCCTCCTCAAGCCGGACAATCCGCCGCTGATGGGCCCGGCGGGCACCGCGCACATGAGCCTGTCTGACTACGCCCGCTTCCTTGGCCTGTTCCTGAACCGGGGCGGCGATGTGCTGAGCCCGGCAGCCTTCGAAGTCCTGACCACGCCCGGCGAGGGAGTGGGCCGGGACTATGCGCTGGGCTGGGCGGTCGAGCGGCCGGGCTGGGCCGCCGGTCCGGTGCTGGTGCACGAGGGCTCGAACACTCTTTGGCATGCGATAGCCCTGCTCGATCCTGTCGGCGGCGTCGGCTATCTCGGGATGTCGAACGAGTCGACACGGGGCGGGCCCGCGCTCGGCGCGCTCGTCCAGCGGCTGGTTCGGACGGCGGGAGGCTGATCGGGCATGGACCGCGACTTCGCCGATTTCTGGAATCTGCTCTGGGAAGCCGGCCTCGGCCTGTGCGCGGCTTTCGCCCTGCTGAACGTCCTCGCGCCCGCGCAGGACCTGCCGTGGAAGCCGCTGGACCTCAGCCATCCCATCGGACAGGCGACCGCGTCCAAGGTCGACGATTTCGAACTGGTCCGCACCGCCGCGCCGGAAGAGGTCAAGGCTGTCACCGACGCCTGCATGCAGGTGCTGCGCGAGGCGGGGGTCAAGGTCGAACGGGCCGAGGACCGCGACGACGGCGGCTTCTGCATCGTGCGCGGCGCCGTGCGGATCACTGGCGGCGCGGTGACGCCTCTGGCGCCCGGCGGCCTCGTCATGCAGTGCCCGCTGGCCGTCCGCTATGTCATCTGGGACCGGCAGGTGCTGCAGCCGGCGGCGGAGGCGACCTTCGGATCACGCGTGGCGCGGGTCGAGAACTACGGCTCCTATTCCTGTCGCCGCCTTTACGGCCAGACCGACGCCTCGGTTCGCCCCTCGGAGCACGCGCGGGCCAATGCTCTGGATATCGCCGGGGTCACCTTGGCCGACGGCCGCAAGGTCTCGGTGGCGGGCGACTGGGCCGGAGAGGGCCGCGAGGGCGAGCAGGGCCGCACCTTCCTCAAGCGCATTCGCGACGGCGCCTGCCGGGTGTTCTCCACCGTGCTGACGCCCGACTACAACGAGGCGCACCGCGACCACCTGCACCTCGACGGCGCCGAGCGGGGCCTGTGCGCCTGACCAGCGCCCCATAAACCGGTAACCTTGTTCGCCGGACGAGAGAATCGGTTTGCGGTTGACCGGCCCCGCTTTTTCGCGAGAGAAAGTCGGCGCAGTCCGGATTTGGCGCGGCTTCCACACCCGTGCAGCGCTCCTTCGCCTGAACGAGCTTGTCCAGATGGGCTGACGGGCGACCCCGCAGGGGCGCCTGCCTGGAAAGCGCGTTTACGGAGACGCAGACATGGCGACCGGCACGGTCAAGTGGTTCAACCCCACCAAGGGCTACGGCTTCATTCAACCCGATGGCGGCGGTCAGGACGTGTTCGTTCACGTCACCGCCGTTCAGAAGGCGGGCCTGCAAGGCCTCGATGAAAACGCCAAGGTCGAATACGAGCTGGAATCCCAGCGCGGCAAGACCTCGGCGGTGGAGCTCAAGCTCCTCTGAGCTGAACCGACAATCTAGGGAACGGGCGCGGCGGCTACGGCTTCCGCGCCCTTCTTTTTGAGCGAAGACCACTGCGCCAGCACGATCGCGGTCAGCACCACCGCCCCGCCGATCAGTTGCACCGCCGTCATCGTCTCGCCGAACACCAGCCAGCCCAAAGCCGCCGCCACGACGGGCTGGATCAGGATGGTCACCGCGGTCAGCGCCGCCGGCAGCTTGCCCAGCGCCCACGCCACGCCGCCCTGCCCCACGACGTGCATCACCCCCATGGCGGCGCAGGCGGTCCAGCCGGCGGCGGTCGCCGGCCACAGGTCCTCGCCCAGCGCCAGCGAGACGCCGAGCAGCAACGGCAGGCCGAGACCCGTCGACCACAGCATGATCTTCATCGCCGACGCCGTCCGGCGCGCGGCCTTCACCGCCAGGAAGTAGCCGGCGTACCAGAGCGCCACGGACAGGGAGAACAGGTCGCCCAGACGGGGGTTGGTCCCCTGCCCGCCATCCGCCCCGGCCGACATGGCGAAGGCGCCGGCCAGCGCCAGCCCAAGGGCAAGGATGAACAGCCGACGCGGACGCTCGCGGAAGGCGAACCATGCGAACAGCGTCACCACCACCGGCGTCAGGTTGCAGAGCACGGTGGCGTTGGCCACCGAGGTCATGACGATGCCGTAGTGCCAGAAGGACAGGTCCAGAACGAAGAACAGCGCCGCCAGCCCCATCCATTTCGATGGTGTTCCGACGCCCTCACCGCCCGGCCGGGCGGTGATCGCCAGCAGCAGAGGCAGGGCGAAGGCGAAGCGCCAGAAGCCGGCGGCGGCGGGCCCGGTTTCCGTCAGCCGCACGAGGATCGGCGCCAGCCCGAGCACGCAGGCGGCGATCAGCAGGACGACGAGGGCGGCGGAGCGGGACGTGGGCATGAACCGCCCTATAGGCCCAGGCACGGCCCGCCGTCTCGTCGATCTGCCTGTCAGCGGCGCCTGAACGCCTAGGCCGTCGCGACGGGGTGACGACGGGCGGAGGCGGTGGCGACCCACACCAGCACCGCCGTCGACAGCAGGATCCCGCTGACCAGCACCCCCGCCGCCAGCAGCCCCTTGGGCGTATGCACCATCCGCGCCTTCAGCGAGACCGGCCCGGCCTTCGCCTCCACGGCATCGAGATCGGCGGCGGGCTCGGCCTCTCCGTCGGACCGCACCACATCCGCCGTCGGATCGAGCTCGGAGAGATCGGCTCCGGCGGCGAGGGTTCCGGCCGCCTCTTCTTCCTGCAGCGGCGTCTGGGTCATCGGCTCGCCTCCGCTCAGGCGCCCATGCCCGCGCCTAGGCCGTCGCCCCGGCTCGCATCCTGCGCGGCGCTTCGGCCCATCCCGCCGTCAGCGCTTTCGCCGCAGTAGCGTTCGAACTCCTCGCGGTAGCGGTCGGTCAGGTGGTCCTGCCGGTCGGCCTTGTCCTTGAGATGCAGGAACCAGCTCGATTCCTCCTCGTACATATGGGTCAGGACCGCGCCGCGGATGTGCTCCAGCTTGTCCTTCCACTGCGGCGTCGAGGGGGCGATGTTCTCCCACTCCGCCATCTGCATCTTGGCCGTGGTCTGTTCGCTGTAGGCGTGGCCCGCGTGCATCTTCTCGCCGGCCTGGGCCAGCGCCGGATACAGCACCACCTCCTCGGCCAGCGAATGGCCTTTCAGGATCACGGCCAGCTCCTTCATCGCCGCCACCCGGTCCTCGGCCGACTCCGCATCACGGCAGGCCTCGAAGCACGCGCGGATCTGGTCGTGGTGATCCAGCACCATCCAGAGCCAGCCGTCGCGGCTGGCGATCGCGCGGGCGTTGGCGGTGGCCTCCGCACGTTTCTCATCGTTCGGCATGGGGGTGATCTTGCCGAGAACCTTGTCGACGACGGACATGGCGGATTTCCTTGCGGTGGGTTGCGGGTCGCAGGGGCAACCGGGCGCGCCCGGCGGATGTTCCCGGGGTTCGGACGCCAGTTCCTAACCAGCCGTTTCGTCCGCGTTCGGCGGTGCGAAATCCTTAACGACGTTCGGGAACGGAACCGCAAGCGCCTGCCGCTACGGTCACATCTAACGGGCCGCAATGAGCCCGGAGATGGACGGGTGTTTTCGATGCTCTTTCTGCTGAACGATGTGGTGTTCGACCTGGACGAGACCTGCCCGGTCACGCCCGGCGACGCGCGCCGCTTCGACAAGCTGGGCTTCGATTATGTGCTGGCCCTCGGCTGCGAGCTGTTCGCCGAGGACCCTCTGCTGCACCACAACGACCCGGAGCGCGCGCGCCGTCTGGCGTGGCTGATCCACGACCGCTCGCCCGAGGTCAACGCGGCCCTGTTCGCCGCGCCGGTGGCGGGCTGCGACCCCGATCTGGTCGAGCCGCAGTTCTGCGCCCTGCCCGAGCCGGTCATGCGTCAGCTCAAGACCCGCGCCTCGAAGGGCAAGCTGGACGCCGTCGCCGCCGACAAGGCCGTCTGGATGCGGCTCGCGGCCTGACAACCGCCCAGCTTGTGTAGCCGTCGCCGCCAACGGTAGGGTTGTCCCCTGCCTGGAGGGGGCTCCCATGTTCACCGCTTTCACCAAACCGCTGGCCGCCGCGCTTGTGCTGCTGGTCGCCTGCGCCGCCGGTCCCGTCCGGGCCGACTGGCGCAAGGCCGAGACGGCGCATTTCATCGTCTATGGCGACGCCTCCGAACAGGCTTTGCGCGCCTACGCCCAGAAGGCCGAGCGGTTCGATAGTCTGCTGCGCACCTACTATCCGATCGTGGTCGACCACGAGATTCCCAAGCTGGAAATCTTCCTCGCCGACGGTCGCCGCGACATGCTCCAGGCCTCGCCGGGCATCAGCGCCGGCGTGGGCGGCTACTACTCGCCCAACAGCGGCCGCATCCACGCGGTGGTGAACACCGAGGCGATCTCGGGCGACGTGGTGCTGTTCCACGAATATGCCCACCATTTCATGTTCCAGATGAACTCCAACGCCTACCCGTCGTGGTTCGTGGAGGGGTTCGCCGAATACTATGCGACCGCCGACATCCGGCCGGACCGCATCCAGTTCGGCCGGCATCATCCCGGCCGGATGCAGGCGCTGAACCTTGGCCCCAACAGCTGGGCCAAAATGGAGGACGTGCTGACGTGGCGCTACACGCCTTCCGGCCGCTATCCCGCCTATCTGTATTACGCCCAAGCCTGGGGCATGACCCACTACTTCATGAGCACCCCCGAGCGGACGCAGATGCTCGGCCGCTACCTCGCCGCAGTGGTCGGCGGCCAGAACTCGGTGCAGGCCATGCGCGAGGCGACCGGCCGGACGCCGGAGCAGCTCCAGACCGACGTCCGCATGTATCTGTCGGGCTCCATCAATGTGTGGACGCCGCAGATCACCATTCCCGAGCCGCAGGTCACCGTCACCTCCCTCACCCCCGCCGAGTCCGCCATGGCCTGGCTCGATCTGCGCCTCGACCGCACGCCGGTGATCGAGGAGCCGGCGGAAGAGGACGGCGCCACCCGCAAGTCGGAGGCGCAGAAGGCGCGCGAGGCGCGCGAAGAGGCGGAGGAGCGCGCAAAGCTGATCCGCGACGCCTTCGCCATGGCCGAACGCCACCGCGGCGACCGCATGGCCATGCTGGCGGAGGCGCGGGCCCACCGGCTGTCGCACGATCCCGAAGCCGCCTTCAACGCGCTCGAATCCCTCGTCGGAGAGGGCTCGACCGACGCCGACGCGCTCCGTCTGGCCGGCATGAGCCTGCTGGATCTCGCCGACAAGGAAGCCGATGCGGACGCCGCCATGGGCCGGCGCCGCGCCGCCATGGGCTATCTCAGCCGCGCGCTGGACGCCGATCCGCTCGACTTCCGCATCTATCTGGGCCTGAACGACGCGCGAAAGGGGCAGGCCCGCTACCCCACCGACAACGACGTCTCGACCCTCGAGGTGGCCATGGCCTTGGCCCCGCAATCCTTCGACACCCGGCTGCGTCTCGGCCAGGCCTATCTGGCGCGGCAGCTCAACGCCGAGGCGATCAATGTCCTGACGCCGGTCGCCAACAGCCCGCACCGCAGCGGCTATACCCGGCGGGCGCGCGAAATGATCGCCGCCGCCAACGCCGCCATGGGCCGCTCGACCGAGGTGTTCGAGGCTCCGCCCTCGGAAGAGGACCCGGCGGAGGCGCCCGCCGCCTAGACCAGCACGTTGAAGACCACGTGCACGATGGTCGCGCCGACCAGGATCACGCCGAAGCCGGCCAGCAGGCTGACCGCGGGGTGCGGGCCGTCATGATGGGGCGGGGGCGTTTCAGGCAGATCAAGGGCCATGGCCGTTCCTTGCGTTTCCAAGGCGGCGCCCGATTGCGTGACCGGACGTCTCGCCGGCCCCGACGATGACTCCAATGGCCCTGTCTGCCTAGGGGCTATTCGCCGGCGGGTGACTTTCGGCCCCGTCCGCGCTAACTCGCGCGGCCCAACGGATCGAACATGTCGAAACTGACCCTCCAGCAGGAGGCCCTGCGTCGCAGGACCTTCGCCATCATCGCGCACCCCGACGCCGGCAAGACCACGCTGACCGAGCACATCCTGCTGGCCGGCGGGGCCATTCGCGCGGCGGGCGCCGTGCGGGCGCGGGGCGAAAACCGGCGCACCCAGTCCGACTGGATGAAGATCGAGAAGGAGCGCGGCATCTCCGTCAGCGCCTCGGTCATGACGTTCGAGCACGACGGCAAGATGTTCAACCTGCTGGACACGCCAGGCCACGAGGACTTCTCGGAAGACACCTACCGCACCCTGACCGCCGCCGACTGCGCCATCATGGTGCTGGACGCCGCCAAGGGCATCGAGCCGCAGACCCTGAAGCTGTTCGAGGTCTGCCGCCTGCGCGACATCCCGATCATCACCTTCATCAACAAGCTGGACCGCGAGGCCCAGGACCCGATGGCGCTGCTGGACGAGATCGCCAGCCGCCTGCAGCTCGATCCCGCCCCCATCTGGTGGCCGGCCGAGAGCGGCAACCGCCTGCGCGGCATGGTCGAGATGGGCACCGGCATGTTCCAGCCCTACGCCCGCAAGCCGGCCGGCTCGGCCGAGGACGTGCCCCACCCCGAGGCTCTGCCCCTGTCGGACGCCGCCCGCTATTTCGAGGAAGGCGAGCACGAGGCGCTGATGGAGGCGCAGGAGCTGGTCGAGGGCGGCTATCCGGCGTTCGACCGCCAGTCCTTCCTCGAGGGCCATATGACGCCGGTGCTTTGGGGCTCGGCCCTGCGCCATTTCGGCATCGACGAACTGCTCAGGGCGATCGGCGAATGGGCCCCCGCGCCCAAGGTCATGAAGGCCCGCAAGGAAGCCCCGCCCGAGACCCGCAACGCCCCCGCCCCGGTCGACCTGACCGTCGAGCCGGGCGCCGCCGAGGTCACCGGCTTCGTTTTCAAGGTCCAGGCCAACATGGACCCCAACCATCGCGACCGTATCGCCATGTTCCGCATGGCCTCGGGGTCGTTCAAACGCGGCATGAAGCTGAAGGTCCAGAACACCGGCAAACAGCTGTCGGTGAACGCGCCGATCATGTTCTTCGCCAGCGACCGCGAGCTGGCCGAGGACGCCTTCGCCGGCGATGTCATCGGCATTCCCAACCACGGCGTCCTCCGCGTCGGCGACAGCCTGTCCGAGACCGGCCTGATCCGCTTCGCCGGCCTGCCGAACTTCGCTCCCGAAATCCTGCAGCGCGTCCGGGTCAAGGATCCGCTCAAGGCCAAACACCTGAAGAAGGCGCTGGACGGCTTGGCCGAAGAGGGCGTGACCCAGCTGTTCCGCCCCGAGATGGGCTCTGACTTCATCGTCGGCGCCGTCGGCCAGCTGCAGTTCGAGGTCATGGCCGACCGGCTGGGCGAGGAATACGGGCTGGAAGTCATCTTCGAACCCTCGCCCTGGGCCGAGGCGCGCTGGATCGGCGGGACCAAGGCCGATCTGGAAGACTTCATGGGCAAATACCGCGGCCAGATGGCCCGCGACATCGACGACGACCCCGTCTTCCTCGCCAAGTCCAGCTGGGAAACCGGCTACGTCATGGAGCGCTTCCCCAGCGTGGCGTTCACGAAGACGAAGGAGCGCGGCTAGTCCGCATCCGCCCCGCCGGACGAACCTCTCACCGTCAAGCCGAACCGTGACCGCGGCGTTGCGTTTGCAAGGGCAGCGAGAGGGACGGCTGTCAGTCCCGAAGCGGGACGGAGCGCGGGTCACCCCATGTTCGAATTCGGTCGGGACCTGAGGAAGCTGTTCGAAAAGGCGCGCGAAAGCGACGACCTCGGCTGGCTGGAGCTGATCGGCGCCGACCTGGTGGAGGCCGAGGCGCGCCGCGAGGCCGTCGACGCGGGCCGGGTCTCCTGCACCCGTCCCTTCGACAGCTGGATGCGGGCCAGCGCCCTGTGGCGCGAGCACGCCCGCCGCACCGGCCGCCGCGAAAGCCTGGAACGCGCCGCCCGATGCGCTTCCGACGCCGCCCACCACACCACCACCCCCGACCAGACCGCCGCCGTGGCGATCGAGTCCGGTGAGATTCACCTCCTGCGCTTCGATCTGTTCGGTGGCCCGGCGGCCCTGACCGCCGCCCTGTCGGACGCCCAGTCGCTGACGGCCGAACGGCCGGTGACGCGAGCCGCCGCCGCCGCGCTTCATGCCCGGCTGTGCGCCCGGCGCGCCCGGCTGTCCGGCGAGCCCTCGACGCTGCTGGACGCCGCCGCTCTGCTGGACGCGGCGCTGCACGGCGCCCGGGCCCTGCCGCCGATGGTGGGAGACGAACTCAGGCTGGACCGTGCGGCCCTGGCCCTCGAGGCGGGCGTGGCCCGGCGCGACGGGCGGCTGCTGGATCAGGCCGGCCGCGACCTGCGCGCCCTGATCGAGACCGCCTCTCCCGACTACCGTCCCCTGACCCGGGCGCGAGCCCTCGCGCTGGCTGGAGCCGGCCTGATGGCGCTGGCCGAACTGGCGAGGAACGACGCCGCCAAGGCGCAGGGGCAGGCGCTGTTCGACGCCGCCGCCGACCAGTTCACCCCCGACCACAGCCCCTTGGACTGGGTCGCCGTCCGCATGGCGCGAGCCCAGTCCGACACCCCGCTGCTCCTGCTGGCCGAGGCCGAGGCGCTGAGCCGCGAGCCGGGCCTGATCCTCGGCGCCCTGGCGCGGGAACGGCGCATGGCGGCGGAGGCGGCTCTGGCCGAGGCGATGACGGATATCGCCACCCTGTCCGGTCTGGAAGCGGTCGTCCGCCGCCGGCTGCAAGACGGGCCCCGCACCGAGCCGCTCGACTGGGCCGCCGACCAGATCGGCATGGCCCATCTGGCCATGGCCAAGGCCCGGCTGACCTCGACGGAGCCGCGATCGGTCGGACTGATGCTGGCCGAGGCGCTGGAGACTGCCCGCGAATGGGGCGCGCCGTCGCTGATGCAACGCGCCGTGCTGGCGACGCCGGAGACGGTGGCCAGAGCCTGAGCCTGAGCCTAGCCGCCCAGCGCCACGAAGCCGCCGTTGCCGAACCGGGGCTTGCCGTACCGCAGCGGCTGGCCGTCTTCGGCCATGACCCGGCCGCCGGCGGCCTCGAGCACCGCCTGCCCCGCCGCCGTGTCCCACTCCGAGGTCGGCCCGGTGCGCGGATAGGCGTCGAACCGGCCCTCGGCGATCAGGCAGAATTTCAGCGACGAATCCGTCCCCTGCCACTGCACGCAGCCGTGGCGCGAGGCGAGGCGCTCGGCCTCGACGTCGGTCATGGAATGGCTCATCACCGCCATGGGCGAGGCGGGACGGTTGCGCACCTTGATGGCCTGCCAGCTCTCGCCGAAGCGACGGCGCGACGCGCCGGCTCCGGGCGCGCCTGAACGCCAGGTCGTGGCGGTGGCAGGGGCGGTGACGACGCCCGCCACCACAGCCCCCTTGTGCACCAGAGCGATGTTCACCGTGTAGCTCTCGCGGCCCTCGATAAAGCCGCGCGTGCCGTCCAGCGGATCGATCAGCCAGAACCACTCCGCCGCCTCGGCCGGTGCGCCGTCGGCCGCCACGGCCTCCTCGGCCACCGTCTGGACGCCGGGATACCGCGCCTCCAGCCGTTCGAGGATCAGGGCCTCGGCCTCGCGATCCGCCTTGGTCACGGGGCTGTCGTCCGACTTGGTCTCGGCGACGACGCCGTTGCGCCAGTAGGGCAGGATCACGCGCGCCGCATCCTCGGCGATATCGGCCAGCGCCTCGGTCAATGCGCCCGAGGCGAGGTCGGCAGTCAGTCGTTTGCTCATGGCCGCTCCGATAGCCCATCGGGACGGTTTGAAGAACCGGCAAATCAGGGCAGCGTCCGCGCGACCGATCACCTGTTGTTTTCGAGCCCGATGACCGACACCGCCGCCCCCTCCTCCCTCCCCGACGGCCAAGCCCTGGCGGCGCTGGTCGCGGGCAAGCTGTGCCACGACTTCATCAGCCCCGCGGGCGCGATCAGTTCGGGTCTGGACCTGCTCAAGGACCCGACGGCCCAGGACATGCGCGACGACGCCATGGGGCTGATCGAGGCCAGCGCGAAGAAGATGGTGGCGCTGGTCGCCTTCGCCCGCGTGGCCTTCGGCGCCTCGACCTCGGCCGAGCGGTTTTCCGGAGCCGAGCTCGGCGAACTGGTGGCGGGCCTGACCGAGGGCGGCCGCGCCACCCTCGACTGGCGCGTGGAGGCCGGCGACTACTCCAAGGCGCAGGCTCGCGCACTTGTGAACCTCGCCTACCTGACGATGGCGGCCCTGCCGTCGGGCGGCGCCGCGAAGATTTCGACCGAACGCGGCGAGGCGATGAAAATCGAGGGCGTGGCCGAGGGCGCCCGCGCCCGGCTCAAGCCCGAAGCCGTCGCCGGTCTGTCGGGCCGGCCGCTCAGCGAGGGCCTGCCGGGCCAGTGGATCCAGCCCTACTGGCTGTGGCTCACCGCCCATGACGTGGGCGGAACCCTCGAAGTGCAGGCCGACGAAGGCCGCGTCACCCTGACCGCCCACATGCCTAACTGACGCTTAAGGCGGTTTCCCAAGGACTCGTTAACCGGCGCACGGTGATTATAGCGGATGGCGCACACACGCAGGCGTTGTGCGTAGTTTGGAAGCGATCTTTTGACCCCCAGAACCTGTCTGATCGTCGACGACAGCCGGATCATCCGCAAGGTCGCCCGGCGCATCGTCGAAGGCCTCGGGTTCGAGGTCGACGAGGCGGCTGACGGGTCCGAGGCCCTCGCCTTCTGCGCGGGCGTCATGCCCGAAGTCATCCTGCTCGACTGGTCGATGCCGGTCATGGACGGAATGACCTTCCTGCGCCGTCTGCGCACCCTGCCCGGCGGCGGCGGTCCCAAGGTTCTGTTCTGCACTATCGAGACGCGCGCCGAACGTATCGCCGAGGCCCTGTCCGCGGGCGCCGACGACTATGTGATGAAGCCGTTCGACGGCGAGATCCTGACTTCGAAATTCGCCGAGGTGGGGGCCGTCTGAACCCATGTCGCCGGACGATTTCGACCGCCTCCAGTCGCTGATGGCCTCGCGCGCGGGGTTCCGGCTGACGCGCGACCGGATGAAGCTGGCAGAGCACCGGCTGGGCCCGCTGGCGCGCCGCGAAGGCTACGAAACGGTCGACGCCCTGCTGGCCTCGCTCTGGGCCAAGCCGGTCGCGGGGATGGCGTGGGCGGTGATCGAGTCCCTGCTCAATCCCGAAACGTGGTTCCGCCGCGACCGCAAGACCTTCGATACCTTCGCCGGCGAACTCCTGCCGGCCCTGTCCGCCGCCCGCGGCGGCGCGCCGGTCAAGGTCTGGTCGGCGGGCTGCTCCACCGGGCAGGAGCCGTGGTCTCTGGCCATGGCCGCCATGGACGCCGGCTTCCCGGTCGAAATCGTCGCCACCGACCTGTCCCAGCGCGCGCTGGAGAAGGCGCGGTCCGGCGCCTACACCGGTTTCGAGATCCAGCGGGGCCTCGCCGCCGGGACCATGCTGAACTGGTTCGACCAGGCCGAAGACAGCTGGATCGCCCGCCCGCAACTGCGCGCCGCCGTCCATTTCGCCCGCGCCAACCTGCTGGACGCGCCGGCGGACGACCATCGGTTCGACGTCATCTTCTGCCGCTATGTTCTGGCCGACATGGACGCGGCCCGCAGGGCGCAGGCGCTGGACAACCTCGAGCGGCGGCTGGTCGACGACGGCTGCCTGTTCCTGGGCGCGGACGAAGGGCTGGAGGCCGACAGTATCGCATTCCGTCCCGTGGCCGGCCGCAAGGGCCTGTTCGTCAAGACGCCGGCGGCCCTGCGTCGCGCCGCCTGACGCAGCCCTGACGGGCGCCAAACAACCCCACCGCGATTAAATAACGCCGTCACGCGAATTTGCGTACGGCGCCGTACCGTGCGACCGTCAGGGCGCCGGGGGGCGTGATCAAGCATTCCCTGCCCGGCGTTGGCGCGGATCATCCGCCGCCGCGGGGGGCTTCCGAGATGACGACGATCAACGGCACGAACGGTCCCGACACCCTGCCCGGAACCTCGACCCCGGACGACATCTACGGCCTCGGCGGCAACGACATCATCAACGGCTTCGGCGGTGAGGACGTGCTCTTCGGCGGGGACGGCGCCGACTACCTCAATCACAACACCTCGACCGACTATCTGCTCGATGACTTCTTCTACGACTACCTCGATGGGGGCGCGGGCAACGACGTCATCGACATCGGGGCCTTCGACATCGCCTACGGCGGCGCCGGCATCGACCGGGTGACCTTCTATGGGACCCAGAGCTATTTCACCGCCAGCGGTGTCAACTGGGATCTGACGGGCGTCACCGACGTCAACAGCTGGCTGAACAACATCTTCGCCGGCTTCGTCACGGTCTACGAATTCGAACAGCTCGGCCTCGTCGGGGCCAACTTCAATGACGTCATGATCGGCAACGATCTGGACGCCGGTCTCCCCATGACGATGGAGGGCTATGGCGGCAACGACCGACTGGAGGGCCGCGGCGGGCGCGACGAACTGTACGGCGGCGACGGTGACGACATCCTTCGCGGCGACGATGGCGATGACATCGTGGACGGCGGCGCCGGAAACGACGACATCCAGGGGGGGAACGGCTTCGATCTCTTCATCACCCGGATCACAGGCGGCGATCCGCTGGCCGTGACCGTGGATCTGACCATCGCCACGGCCCAGGACACTGGCAACGGCAATGACACGATCGTGGGTGTCGAACATCTGCGCGGCATCGCGGAGTCGGCCAACCAGAGCTTCCACTTCCTCGGGGACGCCGGCTTCAACAATCTCACCGGCAGCCTCGGCGCCGATACGCTCGAGGGCCGCGACGGGAACGACAGCCTGCGGGGCGGCGCCGGCGGCGACTCCCTCATCGGCGGTAACGGTCTGGACGAGCTCAGCTATTTCGGGTCGGACGCGGGCGTCACCATCAACCTGACGGCGCTCACCGCGTCCGGCGGCCACGCCACCGGCGACACCTTCAGCAGCATCGAGAACGTCAACGCCACAGAGTTCAATGACAGCCTGACCGGCGACGGCCTGGCCAATCGATTCGTCGGCAACGGCGGTGTCGACACCCTCAACGGCCTGGCAGGCAACGATTTGCTGATCGGCGGTTTCGGCAGCGATGTCCTCAACGGCGGCGACGACCACGACCAGATCTGGAACAACAGCCAGGCCGAAAACGGCTTCGACGCCGCAGTCGACACGATCGACGGCGGTGGCGGGAACGACACCATCTTTGTCGGCGAGGGCGACATCGCCAGCGGCGGGCTCGGCTCCGACGCGGCCGTGGCGAGCTTCTACGGGCGCGGCTCCGGTATCGTCCTCGACATGAGCGCGGGGGCCGAGGCGGCCATCGAGGCGATGGGCGGCTTCCAGCTCAGCGGTTTCGAACTCTTCGCGGTCGTCGGCACGGCCCACGCCGACCACATCACCGGCAGCGCCGTGGGTGAGGAAATTACGGGCGGAGAAGGCGACGATACGATACTCGGCGGCGGCGGCTTCGACACACTGATAGGCGGCTTCGGCGACGACACCCTCGACGGGGGCTTCGCCAACGACCTGCTCCGCGGCGGCTTCGGCAACGACATCTACGTCCTCGACGACGTCAGCGACGCGGTGCAGGAATTCCTCGACCAGGGCGTGGACGAGGTCCGCACCGCCCTGGCCAGCCACACGCTGGCGGTCAACGTCGAGACGCTGACCTTCACCACCGCGGCCAACCACACGGGGGTCGGCAACGCGATCGCCAACACACTGAACGGCAACGACGGCGACGACACCCTGACGGGCGCGGGCGGCGACGACGTCGTCAATGGCGGCCTCGGCAGCGATACGGCGGTGTTCGCTGGAAACCGTGCGCTCTGGACAGTCAGTTATCTCGACGATGGCGTCCATGTTTCCAATGGCGTCGAAGACAACGTCCTGACCGGTGTCGAATTCCTCGCCTTCGCCGACATGACGATTCCGGCGGCGACCCCGAACGTGATCAATGGCAGCGGGGACTCCGACAACCTCGCAGGCGACCCGGTCACGCCAAACGTGGACATCATCCATGGCCTGGGCGGCGATGACGTCATTTCCGGCCATGGCGGGGACGACGCCCTGTACGGCGACGACGGCGCGGACATCCTGTCCGGTGGCCACGGCGACGATCACATCGAGGGCGGCGGCGACGACGACAACCTCTACGGCGAAGACGGGAATGATGTGCTGATCGCAGGCGGCGGCTCGTTCCACCAGCTCAACGGAGGCGAAGGGAACGACGTGCTCGTGGGTGGCAGCGGCGTCAACTACCTCAATGGCGGGGCCGGAGCGGACTATCTCGACGGCAGCGCCGGTTCTTACGACATCGCGGCCTACTATGGCCCGGCGGTCGTGCTTGATCTCGACGGGAACACGGATACCGGCGACGCCGTCGGGGACGTGCTCGTCGGCATCGAGGCGTTCAGCATGGGGGAGGGCAACGATGTGGTGATCGGTTCAACCACCGCCAGCGGCTACATCGAGCTCAACATGAGCGGCGGCGACGACATCCTGCATGGCGGAACCCGCGACGAGAACTGCTACGGCGGCGACGGCGCCGATCACCTGATGGGCAATGACGGCGCCGACTTCCTGCAAGGCGCCGGGGGCGACGACCATCTGGAGGGCGGAGAGGGCGCCGACCGGTTCATCGACGACGACGGCCACACCATCATGGACGGCGGGAACGGCGACGACACGATCCTGATCCAGGGCGGCCAGGGTCTGCTTACCCTCGATCTGCGGCTCACAACCGAACAGCAGATGTCGGCGGACGCATGGGTCACCCTGACGTCGGTCGAGGGGCTCTATATCCAGACGGGCCGAGCGGCGCACGTTACCGGAACGGATGCCGCCAACCAGTTTTATGGCGGCGGCCTCGACGATGTCCTGATCGGGTTGGCCGGGAACGACGCCATGTATGGCGGAAGCGGCGCCGACAACCTCAGCGGCGGTGACGACGCGGACAGCCTCAACGGCCAAGGCGGCGACGACATCCTCAGCGGCGGCGATGGCGCCGACGCGATGGACGGAGGCGAGGGCGCGGACAGCCTCGACGGCGGGCTGGGCTCCGACAACCTCGGCGGCGGCGCCGGCGACGACAGCCTCAGCGGCGGCGGCGACACGGACAGCCTCTACGGAGGAGGTGGAGCCGACAGTCTCGACGGAGGGCTGGGCGCCGACTACCTCGACGGCAACGGCGACGACGACATCCTGCGCGGCGGCGGCGGCGCGGACGAAATTTACGGCGGCGACGGCGTCGATACGGCGGACTTTTCGCTGGCGGCGGGGGGCGTCACGGCGATCCTTGCGGCCAATGCCATCTCCAACGACGGCGACGGAAGCTCCGACACGATCTATCAGGTCGAGAACCTGATCGGTTCGGCCTTCGCGGACAATCTGTCGGGCGACGAATGGGCCAACCGGCTAACCGGCGGCGCGGGCGCGGACGTGCTCTATGGAGCCGACGGCGACGATGTTCTTCGTGGCGGGGCCGGCGCGGACGTCCTGAGCGGCGGAGGCGGTATCGACACGGCGGACTATTCGCTGGCCGCGGCGGGCATGCGGGCCCAGCTGAACTCCAACGCCTCATCCAACGACGGCGATGGCGGCTCGGACATCTTCACGGAAATCGAGAATCTGACCGGCTCGGCCTTCAACGACACGCTGATCGGCGACAACAACGTCAACGTCCTGCGGGGTGGCCTGGGTTCGGACACCCTGCTCGGCCTCGGCGGCAACGATGTCCTCTGGGGCGGCGCCGGCGCCCTGAACGCCCTGACCGGAGGTCTTGGAAACGACACCTATGTCCTCGAGGCCGCCGACTCCGTCATCGAGAACGCCGGCGAGGGCACCGACACCGTCGATGCGCGGATCAACACCTACGTCCTCAGCAACGTCAACGTCGAGAACCTGATCTTCGGCGGCACGGGCAATTTCGCGGGCACGGGCAATGCGGCGGCCAACGTCATCACCGGCGGCGGTGGCGACGACGTGCTGCGCGGGCGCGGGGGGATCGACGTGCTGAATGGTGGAAACGGCGTGGATACGGCCGACTACACCCTGGCCGCCGCCGGGGTCACGGCCCGCATCGACCTGCAACGCGCCACCAATGACGGCGACGGCGCGACCGATACCTACACCAACATCGAGAACCTGATCGGGTCGAACTTCAACGACACCCTGATCGGCGGGACCGGCGCGAACCTGCTGCAGGGCGGCATCGGCACCGACACCCTGCTCGGCTTCGGCGGTAATGACATCCTGATGGGCGGCTCGGGCGCCGCCAACCAGCTGCAGGGCGGCGACGGCGACGACCGCTACATCCTCGACGCCTTCGACACCTGCGTCGAAGTCGCCGGTCAGGGCATCGACACCGTCGAGGCCCGGGTCGGCTCCTATACGCTCGGGGCCAACATCGAGAACCTGATCTACACCGGCCCCGGCGGCTTCGTCGGCACCGGCAACGTTCTGAACAACATCATCACCGGCGGAACCAAGGCCGACATCCTGCGCGGCGGCGGCGGCAACGACAGCATCTACGGCGGCGGCGGACAGGACGAGTTGCAACTGCGCGGCGTCTCGGCCAACTACACCATCACCGCCGAGGGCGCCGGCTACCGCATCGTCGACAGCGTCGCCGGGCGCGACGGATCCACCTATGTCGAGAGCATGGAGGTGGTGCGGTTCTCCAACAACACCTACCGCGTCCTGACCTATCCGCCGCCGGCTCCGGCCCCGCAGGAAGCCGGCGACAAGGGCGGCGATCTGTCCCAGGTTCTGCCCAGCATCCACGACGACGGTTTCGTCCTGCCGGCCATCGTCGACGACCAGCCCCTCGTCCTGCCGGGCGCCGAGGCGTTCAAATTCGCTGACGAGCCGCTCGTCCTGCCCGGAGCCGAAGACGCGGCGTCCCTGTTCCTGGCCCTCGAGGCGCGGCTGGAGACTCCCGGCTGGGCGCTCACGCTCGACGCCGGAACGGGCGAGCCGGCGCACCGCTTCGACGACTGGATGAACTGAGCCCCTCCCGTCATCCCCGGTGATGACGGACCGCCCGGCCCCCGCTAGGGTCGTGCGGTCATCGGGGAGGATGTCTCATGCGGCTGTTCTGGCTGATCGGATCGCTGGCGCTCGCGCTGCTGATCGGAGTGGCGACCCTGCAGGTTCCCGGACCCGCGGGCGCGAACGCTCCGGCGACAACCTTCTCGGCCGAACGGGCCATGGCCGATGTGCGGGAAATCGCCCGGTGGCCGCATCCCGTCGGCTCTGCGGATCACGCCCGGGTCCAGGCCCTGCTGATCCAGCGCATGACCGGCCTCAGCCTGCAGACCACCACCCAGACCGGTCCCCTCTCCCCCGGCGCGGCGCAGTATCTGACGAAGATCGGCGGCGACCCGGCGGAGGCGAATTTCTCGGCGACGAACCTGATCGGCGTCCTGCCCGGCCGGAACCCCGCCCTGCCCGCCGTCGCCCTGATGGCCCACTATGACACCGTGCCGAAGTCCGCCGGCGCGGCCGACGACACCGCCGGCGTCGCCGCGGTGCTGGAGACGGTACGGGCCATCCGCGCGCGCGGACCCGCCGACCGGACGCTGGTCGTCCTGCTGACCGATGCCGAGGAGATCGGCCTCGACGGCGCGCGAGTGTTCTGGGGCGGACACCCCCTGCGCGACCGCATCGGCGCCGTGATCAATCTGGAGGCCCGCGGCGGCGGCGGCCGCGCCATGATGTTCGAGACCGGCCGCGGCAATGCCGACACCATCGCCCTGTTCGGCCGCGCGGGCGTGCGCGCCGACGGCGGCGTCACCTCCAACTCGCTGGCGGTCTTCGTCTATGAGCGGATGCCCAACGGCACCGACTTCACCATTCCCAAGGACCGCGGCGTTCAGGGCCTGAACCTCGCCTTCATCGGCCGTCCGAACCAGTACCATGCCCGCTCCACGCCCGAGGCGCTGGACCGGGGCGCGGTGCAGCACATCGGCTCGCAGGCGCTGGAGAACGCCGACGCCCTGCTGCGCGCCCCTGCCCTGCCCGCCCGCACGGCCAATACCGTCTACGCCGACCTGTTCGGCCGGATGATCGTCAGCCATCCGCCCGGCGCGGGCTGGGCCCTGCTGGCACTCGCGCTGGCCTTCCTTGGAGCGGCGGTCTGGCGGTCGCGCCGTCTCGCCGGCCTGACGTTCGCCGACGTCGGACGCGGCATGATCGACGGCGTCTGGTTCCTCGCCGTCGGGCTGGTCCTGACACAGGCCGTGCGCACCCTCGCCGGCCCCATGGCGCAGCGCGCCGCGAGCGCGGACGCCTACTACACCCTGCTCGGACGCCTCCCGTGGATGGAGGCGGGGACCGCCCTCACCGTGCTCGCTCTCTCCATGGCGCTGATGGGAGGGCGCGGCCGGCCCGACTGGCGCGTCACCGCCGGCGCGCTCGGGCTTGCCGCTGTGGCCGCCCTCGTGCTCGGCGGGTTCAGCCCGATCGTGATCGGCGCCTCCGTGATCGCCATCGGCCTGTCGATGGCGCCGGGTCTGGCGGCGAAGACGGTCTGGGGCGGCTGGAGCGGCCTGATCGCTCTGGTCCTGGTCATCGGCGCCGTGGCCCAGGCCGTCGCGCCCGAGGCCGCCTTCCTGTTCCTCTGGCCCGGCGTCCTCGCCGCGGCCGTGGCGGCGGTGGCCGCCTTCCTCGACCCGGCCCTCGCCCGCCCGAAGTCCCTCGTCCCGGTCGCCATCGCGGCCGTGCTCGGCGGCGGCTGGCTGATCGGCCTGTCGCATCCGGTCTTCCTCGGCATCGGCATCGACCTGCCCGGCGTGCTGGTGCTGATCGGCCTGCTGGTTCTGATGCTGGTCCGACCGCTATCGCCCGAGCGGGGCGTCGTCCGGCCTTGGCTGATGGCGGCCCTGGCCGTTCTGGTCCTCGGCGCCGGCGTGTCGGCCTGGGCCCGGGTCGCGCAGCCGATGCCGGTCGAACCGCCGCCCGCCGCCGCATCGCCGACGTCCTGATTTGACGCCGCCGTCGGGGGCCGCGAAGAAGGCTCATGACCCAGCCGCTCTATCTTGAAGACCTCCACGTCGGTCAGACCTTCACGACCGGCTCGGTGACCGTCACGACCGAGGCCATCAAGGCGTTCGCGCGCGACTATGACCCCCAGCCGTTCCATCTGGACGAGGAGGCCGCCCGCGACAGCCTGTTCGGCGGTCTGGCGGCCAGCGGCTGGCACACGGCGGCGCTGAGCATGCGGCTGATGGTCGACGGCCTGCCCTTCGCCGGCGGCCTGGTCGGCGTCGGCGGCGAAACCACCTGGCCACGGCCGACCCGTCCGGGCGACGTTCTGACCGTGCACGTCGAGGTGCTGGAGATCCTGCCCTCGAAGTCTCGTCCAGAGCGCGGCATCGTCCGCACCCGCCACGAAACCCGGAACCAGCACGGCGAAGCGGTCCAGATCTCCCACCTCGGCATCGTGGCCTGGCGCCGGCCCTAGGGCAAAACGCGGAACCGCCTGTTTCCAAAGGCAAAGCTTGATTCCGATACGTCAAAATCGGACGTAGGCTCTCACCGTTCCAAAAAGAACATATTGGCAACCGGAACAAACCGTGCACATATCTCCCCTCACAGGGAGCGGGTCACGGTCATCGGACCGAAGGCGGGCCTCTCCCCCGGGTACCGAACGGGAATCATGGCAAGGGAGAGTGGCAAGGTGGCAGCGCAGGCGGCATTGAAATTGGTCGGCAAGGACGACGGCGACAAGCAACGGGCTCTGGAGGCGGCGATCGCCCAGATCGACCGCGCCTTCGGCAAGGGCTCGGTCATGAAGCTGGGCAAGAACGGCGTGACCGAAGCCATTCCTTCGGTGTCGACCGGCTCGCTGGGCCTCGACATGGCCCTCGGCATCGGCGGTCTCCCGCGTGGCCGGGTCATCGAGGTGTTCGGTCCGGAAAGCTCGGGCAAGACGACCTTGGCCCTGCACACCGTGGCCGAAATCCAGAAGGCGGGCGGCACCGCCGCCTTCGTCGACGCGGAGCACGCGCTCGATCCGGGCTACGCCCAGAAGCTGGGGGTCAATCTCGACGATCTTCTGGTCTCGCAGCCCGACACCGGCGAACAGGCGCTCGAGATCGTCGACACCCTCGTTCGTTCGGGCGCCGTGGACATCGTGGTGGTCGACTCCGTCGCCGCCCTGACGCCGCGCGCCGAGATCGAGGGCGAGATGGGCGACAGCCTGCCCGGCCTTCAGGCCCGTCTGATGAGCCAGGCCCTGCGCAAGCTGACCGCCTCGATCAACAAGTCGCAGTGCATCGTGCTGTTCATCAACCAGATCCGTCACAAGATCGGCGTCATGTACGGCTCGCCCGAGACGACGACGGGCGGCAATGCGCTGAAATTCTACGCCTCTGTCCGCCTCGACATCCGCCGCACCGGCGCGATCAAGGACCGCGACGAGGTCGTCGGCAACACCACCCGGGTCAAGGTGGTCAAGAACAAGGTCGCCCCGCCGTTCCGCGAGGTCATCTTCGACATCATGTATGGCGAGGGTATCTCCAAGCTGGGCGAGATCATCGACCTGGGCGTCAAGGCCGGCGTGATCGAGAAGTCGGGCAGCTGGTTCTCCTACGACAGCCAGCGCATCGGCCAGGGCCGCGAGAACGTGCGCGCCTTCCTCAAGGCCAACCCGGACATCGCCGACTCGATCGAGAAGGCCGTGCGCGCCTCGACCAGCAAGATCGCCGAGGAACTGCTGGGCACGCCCGAGCCCGACGAGGGCCAGGACCTCGAGGGCTGATCCCCCCAACTGACCGAAGTGGCCGAAGTGGCCGTCGTTTTTCGCGGCCACTTCCTTCCGCCCCATCCAACTTCTCCGGCCGGGTCCGCCGACCCGCCACCGACCCCGCCGGGCCGGGCCGGACGGAGCGGCCGCTCGATCCCACCCGGGTCGGGCGGCCTTTTTTCTTCGAAGCTGGACCTTTCCTCCAGCGCGGCGGTTGTCGGGTTCGTCAAACGGAGCGCGCCCATGGCCGACAATCAGGTCCAGTCCCTCAGCCAGTTCACCCTGTCCGAAACCCCTGACGGCTACCTGCTCGAGATCGAGGGCGACGGGGGCGCCTCCATGGCGGTGACAGCCTCTCCGGAGCAGATCGACGCCATCATCGACGCCCTCGACGAGCTCCTCTCCGAGGACGAGGCCGCCGCCGACGAGGTTGACGACGCCGACTGACCCGCCACTGGCCAGCCGCCCCGCCCGCGCCTAAGCTCCCCTCATCTCGGGGGAGACGCGACATGACCGGATCGACCAGGGGCTCCACGGGCCGCGCCATCCTGCTGGCCACCCTCGCCGCGGGTGCGCTCGACATCTGCGCCGCCATCCTGCTCAACCTGCGCGTCGGCCCGCTGATCGTCCTCCAGTCCGTCGCCGGCGGCTGGATGGGGACCGAAGCCTACCGCGGCGGCTGGACCACCGGCCTGCTCGGCCTCGCCGCCCACTTCGGCATCATGCTCGTCATCGCCGCCGTCTACATGACCCTCGCCGCCCGAACCGAGGCCCTGCGGCGCCAGTGGATCGCCGCCGGCGTCATCTGGGGCGCGCTGGTCTGGACCGTGATGACGCTCGTCGTCGTCCCGATGTCGGCCTCGCCCCTGCCGATCCCCGACGCCCTGCACATCGTCCAGGGCCTGATCGTCCACGTGCTGATGGTCGGCCTGCCCATGGCGTGGATCGCGCGGCGGACGTTCGGCCCCTCCGCCTGAACCCGATCCCGTCGCCGATCACGGCCGGGTGATGCTTTCGGGCCGAAAGCCCTATATGAGGCGCGTTCCTTTTCGCCTCCCCGAATGACCGCCCCGCCATGTCCAGCCTGAACCAGATCCGCTCGACCTTCCTCGACTATTTCGCGGCCGACGGCCACGAGAAGGTCCAGTCGGCTCCGCTCGTGCCGCAGAACGATCCCACCCTGCTGTTCGTCAACGCCGGCATGGTCCCGTTCAAGAACGTCTTCACCGGTCAGGAAACCCGCGCGACGAAACGCGCCACCAGCTCGCAGAAATGCGTCCGCGCCGGCGGCAAGCACAACGACCTCGACAACGTCGGCTACACCGCCCGGCACCACACCTTCTTCGAGATGCTCGGCAATTTCTCCTTCGGCGACTACTTCAAGGAGCACGCCATCGAGCTGGCGTGGAACCTCGTCACGAAAGAGTTCGGCATCCCCGCCGACCGGCTGATGGCCACCGTCTACATCGACGACGACGAGGCCTTCGACCTCTGGAAGAAGATCGCCGGCCTCCCGGAATCGAAGATCGCCCGCATCGCCGGCTCGGACAATTTCTGGTCGATGGGCGACACCGGCCCCTGCGGTCCCTGCACCGAGATATTCTACGACCACGGCGACCACATCTGGGGCGGCCCTCCCGGCACCCCGGAAGAGGACGGCGACCGCTGGGTCGAGATCTGGAACCTCGTCTTCATGCAGTTCGACCAACAGGCGGACGGTTCACGCTCGCTCCTGCCCAGGCCCTCGATCGACACCGGCGCAGGCCTCGAGCGCGTCGCCGCCGTGCTTCAGGGCGTGCACTCCAACTACGAGACCGACCTGTTCCGCACCCTGATCGCGGCCTCGGAGCATGAGACCAACACCTCGGCCGAGGGCGACCGAACGCCGAGCCATCGCGTCATCGCCGACCACCTGCGCTCGTCGTCCTTCCTGATCGCGGACGGGGTCACGCCCTCGAACGAGGGCCGTGGCTATGTGCTGCGCCGGATCATGCGCCGCGCCATGCGCCACGCCCACCTGCTGGGCGCCGCCGATCCGCTGATGCACCGTCTGGTGCCGACGCTGGTGCAGGAGATGGGCGAGGCCTATCCCGAGCTGCGCCGCGCCCAGGCCTTCATCGAGGACACGCTGAAGCAGGAGGAAATCCGCTTCCGCACCACCCTCGGCCGCGGCATGGGCCTGCTGGAAGACGCCTCTCGCGATCTCGGCGAGGGCGGCGTGCTGTCCGGCCAGACCGCCTTCACCCTGTATGACACCTACGGCTTCCCGCTCGACCTGACGCAGGACGAGGCGCGCCGCCGCGGCTTCACCGTCGATACCGAAGGTTTCGACGCCGCCATGAACGAGCAGCGCAGCCGCTCGCGCGAACACTGGACCGGCTCGGGTCAGACCGCTTCGGCCGGCGAATGGCTCGCCCTGCGCGACCGCCTCGGCCCGACCGTCTTCACTGGCTACGACTCGGTCGAGGGCTCGGGTGAGGTGCTGGCCGTCGTCCGCGACGGCTCCTCGGTCGACGAACTCGGCGCCGGCGAAACGGCCGAGGTCCTGTTCGACCAGACCCCCTTCTACGGCGAGGGCGGCGGCCAAGCCGGCGACCGTGGCGAGATCGAGTGGACCGACGCCACCGGCCAGCAGGGCTCGGGCGTGGTGCTCGACGTCCAGAAGCACGCCGGCGACCTGTTCGCCCATCGCATCGAAATCAGCTCGGGCACGCTCGCCATCGGCGCCCGCGTCCAGCTGCGCGTCAGCGCTGACGCGCGCCTGACCACACGCGCCAACCATTCGGCGGCGCACCTTTTGCACAAGGCTCTCGCCAATGTGCTGGGCGGCCACGTGGCCCAGAAGGGTCAGATGGTCGACGCCGAACGCCTGCGCTTCGACTTCAGCCACAACGCCCCGGTGACCGAGGACGAGCTGGCGCGGATGGAGGACGAGGTGAACGCCGTCATCCGCCAGAACATCCCGGCGGAGACGAAGATGATGGCCCCGCAGGCCGCCATCGACGCCGGCGCCGTGGCCCTCTTCGGCGAGAAATACGGCGACGAGGTTCGGGTGCTGACGCTCGGCCGCTCGTTGACCGAGACGGACAAGCCCTATTCGGTCGAGCTGTGCGGCGGCACCCATGTCGCCCGCACCGGCGACATCGCCCTGTTCAAGATCGTGTCGGAAAGCGGCATCGCCGCCGGGGTTCGTCGGATCGAGGCGCTGACCGCCGAGGCTGCACGTCAGTATCTGCTGGGGCAGGCCGGGGTCGCCAAGAAGCTGGCCCAGTCGTTCAAGGTCCAGCCGGGCGACGTTCCGGCCCGCGTCGAGGCGCTGAGCGGCTCCGTCCGCACGCTGGAGAAGCAGGTCGCCGACCTGAAGAAGCAACTGGCGCTCGGCGGGGGCTCAGGCGCGTCGGCGGCTCCGGAGGAGATCAACGGCGTGAAGCTGATCGCCCGGGTGCTGGACGGCGTGGACGGCAAGGGTCTGCGCGGAGTGGCCGAGGACTTCCGCAAACAGGTCGGCTCGGGCGTCGTCGCTCTGATCGGCGTGACCGAGGGCAAGGCGGCGGTCACCGTCGCCGTCACCTCGGATATGACCGGCAAGGTCAACGCGGCCGATCTGGCGCGCGCGGCCGTGCTGGCGATGGGCGGTCAGGGCGCGGGCGGCAAGCCCGACTTCGCCCAGGGCGGCGCCCCTGACGGCGGCAAGGCCGAAGACGGTCTGGCGGCGGTGCGGGCCGCTCTCGCCTGATCTCAGGCGCGGGTCGGCCTCAGGCCCGACCGTCGTTCTGGATATCGACGGCGGCCAGCCTCCAGCTGAACAGGCCGCGGCGCTCCATGATCAGGGCCAGCCGCTGGTCCGGATGGTCGCGGTCGGTCAGGGTCACGGCGAAGGCGTTGAGGTCACGGTAGCCCCACGCCTGATGAATATCGTCGCCCTTGTCCGCCGTATCGCCGGGCTCGGGCTCGTCACGGACCGTCGGGTCGGGCGCTTCAGCCGTGGTCACCATCTGCGCCACCACCTGCGGGGTCACCGCCGCATCGACCGCGCCGGACAGCAGCATGGGCGCGAGGATCATGCCGAGCCCGCCCAGCCCGCTCTCGGCCATGCGCGGATCGCGGCGCATCTGGGCCGCCAGTTCGGCGTTCAGCTCATCCTTCAGGCTCTCGCGCAACGAGGGGAAGTCGACGAGCTGTTCGATGCGGTGGGCGTCCCCCGCCTTGGCGGCGCGGACCAGCGCCTGCGCGGCCAGAATTGGGGCGGCGGCCCAGGCGACGACTCCTACGACGATGGCCGCGGCGACGCCGCCGATGACAAGCTTCTTGATCATTCTACCCTCTGGCGTCGAAACGCTTCCCCACGGCTACGGTTGCCGCGAGTCGAGTTGACTGCCTAGCGCTGGGCCGGCGGCGGTGCGGCGCGCGCGGGCGCGGGCGCGGGCGCGACCACGGCCGGAGCCGCCCCTTCGGGCAGGCCGACATGCACCAGCTTCCATTCGAACGGCCCCTTGCGCTCGAAGGTGAAGATCGTCCGGGACCCACCCTCGTCCGTGACCGCCATCCTCACCCGGTTGACGCCCCAGAACACGGGCGCCGGCATCGGGTTAGCGTCGGACGGAGGGCCGCCCGCCAGACGGGAGCGCTGCGAAGCGTAGCGCCCCTCGCCCCGCGTCAGGGCTGCCAGCGCGGCGGGCGTCAGATAGGCGTCCACATCTGCGACGGAGGCGGAATCGGCCTGCTCGAACTGACGCCGGACGGCGCCGATCGGATCCTCGAGGAAGGTCGGCGCGGGGGCGAGGGCGGCGGGGTTGCCTGACAACTGGGGCCGCAACGACTGCCGCACGGCGGCGAAGTCGACCAGCCGCGACAGGCCCGACACGTCGTTGGCGTCGGCCGCCGAACGGATGCCGAAGAAGCCCACGGCCGGCGCGGCGAAGAAGCTGACCACCCCGATGATCAGGGCCAGCAGCAGCAGGTTGCCGAAAAGCTTCTTCATGGCGGCTCCGGAGTTCAGACCATCAATGCACGAACACCGATCCGGCTCAAACGAAAGGCCCGCCGGACGCGAATCCGGCGGGCTTGGTCATGTAGCTGCGGCTGCGCTCCAGCAGTGAGCGACCGCGTCGCGAACGGTAGCGCCTTATTGGGCTTGCATCGCCTTGGTCAGGTTCTCGGCCACCTTGTCGAGGAAGCCCTCGGTGGTCAGCCAGCCCTGCTGATCGCCGACCAGCAGCGCCAGGTCCTTGGTCATGTGGCCGGCTTCCACCGTCTCGACCACGACGCGCTCGAGCGTGGCGGCAAAGGCAGCCAGTTCATCGTTGCCGTCCAGCTTGGCCCGGTGCGAGAAGCCGCGCGTCCAGGCGAAGATGGAGGCGATCGAATTGGTCGAGGTCGCCTCGCCCTTCTGATGCTGGCGGTAGTGGCGGGTGACGGTGCCGTGGGCGGCTTCCGATTCCAGCACCTTGCCGTCCGGGGTCATCAGCACCGAGGTCATCAGGCCCAGCGAGCCGAAGCCCTGCGCCACCACGTCCGACTGAACGTCGCCGTCGTAGTTCTTGCACGCCCAGACGAAGCCGCCCGACCACTTGATCGCCGCGGCCACCATGTCGTCGATCAGGCGATGCTCATAGGTCAGGCCCTTTTCCTTGAACTCGGCCGCGAACTCCTCGTCGAACACCTTCTGGAAGATGTCCTTGAAGCGCCCGTCGTAGGCCTTGAGGATGGTGTTCTTGGTCGAGAGATAGACCGGGAAGTTGCGCTGCAGGCCGAAGGAGAAGCTGGCGCGGGCGAACTCGGTGATCGAGTCATCCAGGTTGTACATGCCCATGGCCACGCCGGCCGAGGGGAAGTCGAACACCTCGTGCTCGATGACCTGACCGTCCTCGCCCTGGAATTTGATCGTCAGCTTGCCGGGGCCCGGAACGAGGAAGTCCGTGGCCTTGTACTGGTCGCCGAAGGCGTGGCGGCCCACGACGATGGGCTGGGTCCAGCCGGGCACCAGACGCGGCACGTTCGAGCAGATGATCGGCTCGCGGAAGACCACGCCGCCGAGGATGTTGCGGATCGTGCCGTTCGGCGACTTCCACATCTTCTTGAGGCCGAACTCCTTCACCCGCGCTTCGTCCGGGGTGATGGTGGCGCACTTCACGCCGACGCCGTGCTTCTGGATCGCTTTCGCCGCATCGATCGTCACCTGATCGTCGGTGGCGTCGCGGTGCTCCATGCCGAGGTCGTAGTAGTCGAGCTCGAGGTCGAGGAAGGGGAAGACCAGCTTGTCCTTGATCATCTGCCAGATGATCCGGGTCATCTCGTCGCCGTCGATGTCCACGATGGGATTGGCGACCTTGATCCTGGTCATGCTGAAGCTGCCTTTGGCTTTGGAATGGGAGGGTTGGCGGGCGGTATAGCGGCGCACGTTCCGGTGCGCAAAGGGCAAGGCTGCCGCCGTTAACCTCGCTGGACGAAAGACTTCTCCCTTCCGGTTGAACCAGATACCCGCCGGATGGTTTGGGAGCTCTGTGAACGGAGCGTCCCCATGTCCGAAATGGAAGTCCTGACCGCCCGCTGGATCGAAGCGACGGGCGAACCGCCGGTGATCGCCGATGTCGATCTGATGCGGTCCCTGCTGGAGGAACACAGCAGCGACGAGACGAACCCGTGACCGGCAAGGACTTCAAGGCAGGCGACAAGGTCGCTTGGGATCACAGTCAGGGCACGACCGAGGGAAAGGTCGTCCGAAAGGCCGTCAGCCCGACGAAGATCAAGGGTCACAAGGTGGCGGCGTCCCCCGACAATCCGGAGTATATCGTTCAGAGCGACAAGACCGGAGCCAGGGCGGCGCACAAGCCGGAGGAACTCCGTAAGCTCTGAGCGGAGGGGGTTTCATGCGACGCATCATCGGACCGTGCCTGCTGGCCCTCGCGCTGGTCGCCTGTGGCGACGGCGATGGAAAGGCGGCGAAGGCCGGAAGCGCGTCACCAACTCCGTTGATCGCTGGGTCTATGCCGGCCGCATCGGCGACACAGGCGAGCGGTCCGACGATGCCAAGCGCCAGCCGCAAATTCCGCGACTGGCTGGCGGTGTGCGACAACACCAATGAATGCGCCGCCTTTGGACCCGCATCCGACCAGACGGGCTGGATCCGCGTCGCCGCTTCGCCCGGCCCGAACGGCGCGCGGTCGGTCAGCCTCGGAGTGTGGGGCGATACGGACGCCAAGACCGGCGCCATGTCGGTCGACATCGACGGGCGACGTTTCGTCGCCCGGTCGGAACAGGGATCCGACGACTTCCGGATCGCACCCGGGGATGCTCCGGCCCTGATCGCCATGATCGGAAGCGGCAAGGCTATGAGCGTCGGCGCGGGCGATGCGCCGAGAATGGTTTCCTTGTCCGGCGCGGCGGCGGCCATGCTGTGGATCGACGAGCGTCAGGGAAAGCTGCAGACCCCAGCCGCCCTCGTCGGCCGGGGTACGCGACCGGTCTCGGCCATTCCGGCTCCGCCCGCGCCGCCGGTGGTTACGCCCGCGCCCGCCGTCTCGCAGGCCGGCTTCGGCGATTCCGGCCAGACACTTCCCGCCGCGCTGGAAGCCCTGCCCGCCGTTCGTGAATGCCGGGAGGAAGCCGACAGCGACTGGGTCCGGAAAGAGGTCATGTCCGCGCGACTGGACGCCTCGACGGAGCTGTGGGCTGTCCCCTGTTTCTCCGGCGCCTACAACATCGGCCACGACTGGTATCTGACAGGTCCCGGCGGACGAAACCCGCGACCGGTCCAGCTGGCATCCGCCAGTGGCGAGACGACGACCGGCACTATCAACGGCGGCTACGCAGCCAACGCGCGAACCCTCGTCGCCTTCGCCAAGGGCCGCGGACCCGGCGACTGTGGTCTGGCGCAGACCTGGACCTGGACCGGCCGCGCCTTCGTCCTGAGCGAAGAGCACGAGATGACCGAATGCTGGGGCGTTCCACCCGACCAATGGCCGAGCACATGGCGGACGCGTTGAGCAATACCCGCCCGGAGGTTCTGATCATCGGCGCGGGCCCGGCGGGTCTGACGGCGGCGACCTATCTGGCGCGGTTCCGGCGCCGCGTGCTCGTCGCCGATGGCGGGGCGCCGCGAGCCTGCTGGATCCCTCTCAGCCATAACCTGCCCGGCTTCCCGCAAGGCATAACCGGCGAGGCGATCCTGAAGCGGATGACCGAGCAGGCGCTGGAGTTCGACGCCACGATCGAGCCGGGCCGGGTCGAGGCGCTGGAACGCGACGGCGACGGGTTCAGGGCGCGGCTGAACGGGCGCGACCTCCGTGCGCGGGCGGTGCTGCTGGCGACGGGAGTGGTGGATCATCACCCTGACCTGCCGGGCGTGGAGCGCGCAATTGAGCGGTCGGTGGTCCGCATCTGCCCGATCTGCGACGGCTACGAGGCCATCGGCAAGGCCGTGGCGATCATCGGCAAGGACGACATGGGGGTCCGGGAGGCGGCCTTCCTGCGGACCTATTCCGACCGGGTGACGCTGATCCACGTGGGCCGGCCCGAGGACCTGACCCAGGAGGACGAACTGCGCCGCATGAGCGTTGAGCTGATCCGGGCGCCGATCGACAATGTGCGGCTCGAAGGCGACCGGGTGACGGCGTTGAGCTGGGGCGGGACGTTCAGGGTCTTCGACCACGTCTATTCGGCCTTGGGCACCTCGCCGAACGCGGCGCTGGCGAGAGGGCTCGGAGCCAAGGTCGGCGAAGATGGGCGGATGATTGTCGATGACCATCAGGCGACGTCCGTGCCGGGCCTCTACGCCGCAGGAGATGTGGTCCGCGGCCTGAACCAGATCGCCGTGGCCGGGGCCGAGGCCGCCATCGCCGCGACGGCGATTCACAACGCCCTGCGCGATGCGGACGGCTGGACGGTCGGCTGAAAAGGAAACGGCCCGGCCCGGAAGCAGGAGGCTGCTTCAGGAACCGGGCCGCGCTCAAGGATCACAGTCGGGGAGGACGGTGATCGCGGGACGCCGGGGATTGGGCCCCTGCGCCGCCACTCTCTTGAAGGCCTAGCGCGGGCGGGAGGTTCCGATCCGCTGCTCCCGGCGAATGCGTTTTCGCGTACGGCTGCGGCGCCAGTCATCAAGGACCGCCACCCAGCCCCATGCGGCTTCCTTATGTATCCGGTGAACCTCTTCCATCTCGGCCTCCTGTGCATCCTGCGCTGATGACAGGGGGAGATTGAGCTTGACAGGAGCCTGCCGCAAACCAGATTGGCCGGACCCAGCATAAGGCTCGCTTATGTCCGATCCACTCGCCGGCATTCCCCTCGCCTCGATACGGGTGTTCGAGGCCGCCGCCCGACTGAACAGCTTCACCCGCGCCGCGGAGGAACTGGGCATGACCCAGGCCGCCGTCAGCTGGCAGATCAAGGCGCTGGAAGGCCGGCTGGGGCAGAGTCTGTTCCGCCGCCTCCCGCGGGAGGTCGTGCCCACGGAATCCGGCGAGCGGCTGTCGCGCGCCGCCACCGAGGCCATGAGCCTGCTCCGCCGCGCCCTGCTCGACCTGACCGAGGCGGACCAAGCCATCCTGTCGATCACCACCCTCGCAACGCTGGCCACGCAGTGGCTGGCGCCGAGACTGGGGGAGTTCCAGCTGGCGCATCCTGAGCTGGCGGTGCGGCTGGATACGGCGGCGCATCTGATTGACCTGTCGCGCGAGGGCTTCGACGTCGGCATTCGCTCCGGCACGGGTGAGTGGCCAGGGCTGGAGAGCGTCGAGGTCATGCCGAGCGTCTTCACCCCGGTCTGCAGTCCGCGTCTGCGCGATCAGCTGGGGCTGCAAACCGCGGAGGACCTCCTCAAGGCGCCCCGCATCGGGCTGGAGAAGGAGTGGGCGGTGTGGTTCGCGGCGGCGGGCGTGGCGGCGGACGGTCAGGCGCCATCGCGGCTTCGTGCCGACTATCAGGCGCTGGAGGTGGCCTCGGCCCTCGGCGATCAGGGGGTAGCGCTGGCCTCGCCGATCCTGTTCGCGCGAGAGCTGGCGGCGGGACTGCTGGTTCAGCCCGTGCCGCTGTCGGTCAAGCTGGTGCCCGGCTATGCCTATTGGCTGGTCTGGCCGGAAGGCCGGCGCCGGTCGCCCAAGATCGCGCGCTTCCGCGACTGGATCCTCGCGGCCGCGGCGGCTGATCCGGCGCTGCGGGCGGCGCGGGAGACCGCCGAAGCCGCTTGACCATCAGGCCATCCGGCGCGCGGTCCAGTCGTCGACGACCCGCTCCAGCACGGTCAGCGGCACGCCGCCGCCGGCCAGGGCCACGTCGTGGAAGTCCTTGAGGTCGAAGCGAGGCCCCAGCGCGGCCTTGGCCTTCTCGCGCAGTCGCACCCACTCGTTGTGGCCAACCTTGTAGGCGCACGCCTGGCCGGGCCAGCCGCAGTAGCGCTCGACCTCACTGGTCGAGGCGCTCTCCTGGTCGCCCAGGGTCTCGACCATGTAGCGGATGCCCTGCTCGCGGCTCCATCGCTTGGAATGGATGCCGGTGTCGACCACCAGACGGGCGGCGCGGAACATCAGCGATTGCAGATACCCCACCTGACCCAGCGGATCGCTTTCATAGGCGCCGAGTTCGTCGGCCAGCTGCTCGGCGTACAGGCCCCAGCCCTCGACGTAGCTGGAGAAGAAGACGAGGTTCATCAGCTTGGGCGCGGCGTCGCTCTCCTGCTGGATGGCGATCTGGAAGTGATGCCCCGGCGTGGCCTCGTGATAGGTCAGCGTCGGCAGCGTCCACTTCGGCCATTCCGACGTGTCGCGCAGATTGATGTAGTAGATGCCCGGCCGCGAACCATCGAGGCTGGGCGAGTTGTAATAGCCCAGCGAGGCGCCGGCCTCGATCTCGGGCGGCACACGCTTGATCTCGACGCCCGACTTCGGGAGGCGGCCAAAGGCCTGCGGCAGACGCGCCTGCATGTCTTGCATCTGGCGGTTCAGGTCCGCGATCAGATCGGCCTTGCCGGCGTCCGTGTTGGCATAGGTGTACTGCGGGTCGGCTCCCAGCGCCGCGATACGCTGCGCCACCGAACCCTGCGTCAGTCCCTGCGCCTTGAGCAGGACGTCGGCGCGCGCCGAGAGCTCGGCAACCTGGTCGACGCCGATGCGGTGGATCTCGTCGGCGCTCAGTCGGGTGGTGGTGATGTAGTGCAGGCTGTTGGCGTAGAATTTCTCGCCGGCCGGCAGACGGGCGACGGTGGCCTCGTGGCCGGCGGTCGGAAGGCGCTGCTTCAGCACGGCGGTCTGAGCGGAGAGGGCGGGATAGACCCGCTCCGTCAGCAGGCGCTCGACGCGAGGGCCCCAGTCGCCGGGGATGCTCTTCTCGGCCGTGCGGCGGACAATCGAGTTGACCATCGGCGAGGCGCCGGCAGGCGTAGAGGTCATGCCCTCCTGCTGCGAGATGGCCTTGGCCGTGATGAAGTCGGGCGGAACGACGCCGCGGGCGAAGTCCTCCCGGACCCGTTCCGTTTCGGCGGTCAGGACATCGGCGAAGGCGTTGATGCGGGAGACATAGGCCTCGGCGTCGGCGGCGCTCTCGATACGGTGCTGGCTGTCGAGGAAGTCCGGCGTCGACTGGTAGGCGCCCGACTGCTGGCTGACGCGATAGATGTCGGGCCAGCCGCCCTGACCGTAGGGCACGTCATAGGTGGCGATCACCGCGTCCCAGTTGGCGGCCAGAGTGTCGTAGTGGATGGCGGACTGACCGGTCAGCGCGCCGCGGTCGATCGCGGCGAGCTCGGCGCGCAGGCTGCGGGTCAGGGCCCGGCTCTTCTCTTCCTCGGCCAGCGTCGGAACCGACAATTGCGAGGCGGCGTCGGCGCGGGCGCCGGTGTCGAGGCCGAAGGCGGTGACCGTCTCGGGCGAGCTGTCGAGGATGCGCTCGAAGGCGCGGTCCATGAAGGCGGTCAGCTGCCCGGCGGCCGCGGTCTGACGCGGGCTGGCGAAGGCGGGGACGCCCGCGGCGGCGAGGCCGACGCCGGCTCCGGCGGTCATGAGAAGCTTGCGGCGGTCGATCATGGCGGGCTCCGTTCGAGGCGGAGACAGCTATGACCGCCGCTGGCGGGGCAGCAAGTTACGGAACGTTCACGCGCCGCGCTCAAGTCCGCATCAGGTCCTCGAGCACCGACAGGGGCGTCGAACCGTTGACCAGCACGGCGTCGTGGAAGCGCCGCAGGTTGAAGCCCGGACGCGCCTGCGCCTCCGCCCGCAGCCGGGCGATAACGGTGTGTCCGATCTTGTAGGAGCAGGCCTGCGCCGGCATGGCGCAGTAGCGGTTGATCTCGCTGTTCGCGGCCCCGACGGGCTTGGCGCCAGATTCGACCATGTAGTCGACGGCCTGTTCCCGGCTCCAGCGCTTGTGGTGCAGGCCGGTGTCGACGACGAGCCGCACGGCCCGGAACAGGTAGGACATCAGGAAGCCGACCCGGCCCAGCGGATCGTCGGCGTAGACGTTCAGGTCGTCGGCGGCGACCGCCTCGGCGTAGAGGGCCCAGCCCTCGCTGTAGGCCGAGAAGCCGTTGGCGCGCCGCCAGGCGGGCAGGCTCTCCGTCTCCCTCTGCAGGGCGACCTGGAGATGATGGCCCGGTGAGGCCTCGTGATAGGTCAGGGTCGGGAGCGAGAATTTCGGCCAGTTCGCCGTGTCCCGCAGGTTGATGTAGTAGGCGCCCGGCCGTGATCCATCGAGCGGCGGTCCCTGATAGTAGCCGCCCGGCGCGCCGGCCTCGATCGCCGGCGGCACGCGGCGCACCTCGACCTTCGAGCGCGGCAGGCGGCCAAACAGGCGCGGCAGCAGCGGATCGAGGGCGGCGACCTGCCGGTTCAGGCTCTCGATCAGGGCGGCCTTGCCCTCGTCCGTATTGGGCCAGAGCTGAGCCGGGTCCTTGTTGAGGGCGTCGATGCGCTGGCCGACCGTGCCCTGCGTCATCCCCTGCGCCTTCAGGATGGTGTCGATCTCGGCGCTGATGCTCGCGACCTGTTCGAGGCCGACGGCGTGGACCTCGTCCGGCGTCATACTGGTGGTGGTCCAGTATTTCAGACCGTGGGCGTAGAAGCGCTCGCCATCAGGGAGACGCCAGACGCCGGCGTCATGGACGGCGTTGGGGCGCAGGCGTTCGAAGATGGCGATCTGGCGGTCGAGCGCGGGCTTGACCTCGGCATCGACGATGGCGGCGGCGCGGTCCGCGTAGCCGGTCAGCCCCAGCGCCGTCGCCTTGCGCTCCAGCGTGCGGATCATGGCCATGTCGGGCGCCGGCTGGGCGCGGGTGGCCTTCAGCTGGCCGAGCGTCAGGTCGATGATGAAGTCCGGCGGGATCACCCCCTTGCCGGCGTCGCGGTCGATACGGGCGGTCTCGGCGTCGAGGTTGGGCGCGAACCCGGACAGGCGGCCGAGGAAGGCCTCGGCGCCGTCGCGATCCTCGACGCGGTGCTGGGTGTCCATGAAGTCGGGGACGGTGAAGTAGGAGCCCGTCATCTGGTTGACGAGGTAGGGCCCCATCCGCCCGCCCTCCATCGCCGAGCCATAGTCGAAGGCGGCGCCGGTGGAGGCGGTCTGCGCGCGGAAGGCGGCGACCGCGAGGTTGACGGTGCCGGGCCGCGTGAGGCCGGTCTGATCGAAGTCGGCGAGGCTCTGCAGGCGGGCGTTCGCCGTGGCGCGGTCGGTCATCCACGCGGCCTCGCTGCGATCCGACAGCTTCGAAGAGAGATGAGTGCGCTCGCCGCGGTCGAGGCCCAGATTGGTGGCCGTTTCGGGCGAGGTGTCGACGTCCTCGTCGAACCAGCGGTTCAGCATGGCGTCGAGCCGGTCGTCGGCTTCGCTGCGGGCGAGGGCCGGCCCCGCGAAGGCGAGGCTCGCGCCGGCGGCGGCGGTCTGGAGCAGGCGACGGCGGTCGATCATGGCGGCTCTCCGGTCTGGCCGACACGTTGAGCCCAACGGCGCCGCCTCGACAAGCACGCCCCGTCAGCTTTCGTCGGTTGAGACGCCGCCGTTACGCGGACACCGTCACTGCGGCAGGGAGGGTGACATGGGTGTTTGGACGAGATCGGGATGGGTGGCGGCGGTCGCCGCGGCGGGGTTGGCGACCTCGGCATGCAGCAGCGATCCGGCGTTCTGGGACGCGGTGGCGCAGGGGCTGGATCAGGCGGCGGCCGATCTCGAATACCAGAACGCCAACTGTTACTGGGCCGCGCCGCCGGGAATTCCCTATGGCGCGCGACAGCAATACTGCCCGGGCGACTACGGCTATCGCGATGTCTGGATCCCGCCGGAGTCGCCGTACTGGCGGGAACGGCGGCACGGCGACGGCGGCCGCGATCACGGGCGGGGCGGGGACGACCGGGGCCGCGACCACGGCCGCCGGCACAAGTAGATCAGGCCGCGCGGAGCTCCTGCTTGACCCGTTCGGCGAGCGTCTTGATGTCGAGCGGCTTCGGCAGGAAGGAGACGCCGACCTCGTCCTGCAGCAGGTCGGAGAAGTCGCTCTCGGCATAGCCGGAGATGAACATGACCGGGGCGTCGCCGAGGAAGGGCCGCGCCTTCTTCAGCAGCGACGGGCCGTCGAGGCCGGGCATGATGACGTCGGAGATCATCATGTCGATGGTGCCGGCGTGTTCCTCGGCCAGGGCGAGAGCCTCCTCGCCGTCTGCGGCCTCGATCACCTCGTAGCCGCGCTGGCGCAGCAGGCGGGCGGCGATCCCGCGGACGGCCGCTTCGTCCTCGACGAACAGGATGCGGCCGGCTCCCGACAGGTCGCGCGGCGCTTTAGCGACCTTCTCGACCACCGGCGTCTCCGCCAGTTCGGCTTCGGCGGCCTCGGGCAGGAAGATGCGGAAGGCGGCCCCGGCGCCTTCGACGTTCGAGACGTTGATGTGGCCGCCGGCCTGTTCGACGATGCCGTAGACGGTGGCAAGGCCCATGCCGGTGCCTTCGTTCACCGCCTTGGTGGTGAAGAACGGCTCGAAGATCTTGTCGATGATCTCGGGCGGGACGCCGGGGCCGGTGTCGGTGACCTCGATCAGGGCGACGTTTTCGGTCGGGGCGGCGGCCCAGCCGAGGGCGCGGGCTTCGTCGCGGGTCAGGCGCAGGGTGCGGATGGTGACGACGCCGGCGCCGGGCTCGACGACGCCGCGCATAGCGTCGCGGGCGTTGACGGCGAGGTTCATCACGGCGGTCTCGAGCTGGCTCTTGTCCGCCAGCACCACCGGCAGGTCGCGGCCGTAGTCGGTTTCGAGGCGGACGTCCTCGCGGAGCAGACGGCGCAGGAGTACGGCGAACTCGCCAACCAGCTCCCCGAGGTCGAGGCGCTCGCGGCGGACGGTGGACTTGCGCGAGAAGGCCAGCAGCTTGCGGACCAGGTCGGCGGCGCGGATGGCGGTCTGGCGGATTTCGTTCAGGCCCTCGTAGGAGGGATCGCCGACGGGGTGGCGTTCCAGAAGGCCGGAGAGCTGAAGCTGGATAGCGGTCAGCAGATTGTTGAAGTCGTGGGCCACGCCGCCGGCGAGCTGGCCGACGGCCTGCATCTTCTGCGCCTGGGAGAGCTGGAGCTCCATCGACTTCTGGCCGGTGACGTCGAACAGCCAGATACGGCGCCGGTCGCCTTCGGGGGCGACGTAGAGGTGCAGCATCTTGTCGGGGAAGGCGCGGGCCACGAGCTCGATCGGGCCGGAGGAGCCGGCGGCGAGTTTGGCGCGAGCGTCGGTCACGCCGGCGGGATCGAACAGGTGGCCGAAGGCGGCGTCGCGGGCGGCGGCGGGGCCGGTCAGCACGGACAGGGCGGCGTTGGCCTCCTCGACCTTGCCGCCGAACAGGTCCTCGGAGGCGATGACGGCCGAGCCGAAGGGAGCGCCGGCGGCCATGGCGCGGCTCTCGGGACCGTTTGAGGCGGCGACGGGCGCGCCAGTGCTGGTCATGACCGGGATGGCGGCGTCCGGCGCGGCGCGGACGAGGAAACGCCCCTCCCCGGCCATGCCGATCAGCACCTCCTGCTCGCGCTCGCCGATGACGACGATGGCGCGGCCCTGCTCGCCGGCGCGGGCTTGGGCGAAGGCCATGTAGAGGGCCGAGGCCGAACGGCCCTTGGGCAGGGTCGTGGTCGCGCCATGGTTCTCGGCCCAGGCGGCGTTGAACGCGAGGACCTGACCCGAGGCCCAGACGAGGGCGGCGGGCTCGGCCATGGCGTCGAGCAGGTCGATGGTGACGTCGCCGAGGGGCTTGCGGCCCTCGCTGCGGGCGAAGGCGAACAGCCCGATCAGGGCCACGGCGCCGACGGTGAAGATCAGCACCAGGCCCGGGGCGCTCATCGGATCGGCCCGGAAGGCGGGATAGGCCAGGGCCCCGACCGCGACGACAAAGCCCACCGCCATGACGACGAGCAGCGGATCGAAAGCCTTGCGGGAGGTTGCGGTCATGGCGCCTCGGCCCGAATCAGATGGGCGTTTCCGGCGATGATGGGCCGTCCGGGCCGCGGGAGCGAATCCGACTCATCGCGACGGAAAAACAGAGTCCGAAGAGTCCGAAGAGTCGGTTTTGCTCGCGCGCCACCACCTGCCGCACAGCCGAGCCGGCAGCATCCACAAGACGAGGAGGCTCCGTTCTGGTTCAGCGTTCAGGGCGCACCTTAAAGGAGGAGTGCGTCAGAATCGGACGTAGCTCAGGCGGCCTTGCGCTGCTCGGCCTTCTGGTCGCGCGCGGCGTTGATGCGGGCCTCGGCGATGGCGTCCGCGATCTCGTGGGTCGGGCGCTTTTCGGTGGCGGAGCGTTCGAGGATTTCCTCGAGCGTTTCCATCAGGCGTGACAGCTTGCCCTCGACCCATTGCGGGTCGTAGGCGCCGCCGGTCTGACGAGCCAGAAGTTCCGAGGCGACGTTGATGATGCCGCCGCCGTTGACGACGTAGTCGGGGGCGTAGAGCACGCCGCGCTCGAACAGCCGCTGGCCGATGTCCGGGGTGGCGAGCTGGTTGTTGGCGGCGCCGACGACGGCCTTGGCGGTGATACGGTCCAGGGTTTCCGGGTTCAGCGTCGCTCCGAGCGCGCACGGGGCGTAGATGTCGGCCTTGACGTCATAGATGGCGTCGGGGGCCACGATCTCGGCGTTGGTGCGGGCGGCGACTTCCGACAGCAGTGCCGTGTTGACGTCGGTCATCACCAGCCTGGCGCCGGCGGCGTGCAGCTTGTCGGCGAGATAACCGCCGACGTGGCCGATGCCCTGCAGGGCGACGGTCAGGCCGGTCAGATCGTCCTGCTTCCACAGGCGGCGGGCGACAGTCAGGGTCGAGCGGAAGACGCCCTCGGCGGTGACGGGGCTGGGATCGCCCGAGGCCTCGGGGCCATCGTTGAGGCCGAGGACATAGGGAGTGACCTTGCGGGCCTCGGCGATGTCGGCGACCGACACGCCGACGTCTTCCGCCGCGTAATAGATGCCGCCGAGGGTGTCGACGGCGCGGCCGAAGGCGCGGAACAGTTCGGGGGTCTTCTGGGTGCGGCTGTCGCCGATGATGACCGACTTGCCGCCGCCCATTTCCAGATCGGCCACGGCGTTCTTGTAGCTCATGCCGCGCGACAGACGCAGGACATCCTCGAGCGCTTCGGCGCTGGAAGCGTAGTTCCACATGCGCGTGCCGCCGACCGCCGGACCGCGGGCGGTTGAGTGAACAGCGATAATAGCGCGGAGGCCGGTCTTTTCGTCAAAGACGGCGTGGACGCCCTCATGATTCACGAAGGACGGGGAATCGAACAGCGTCTTGCCCATAAGCGGCGTCTCCCGGGGTAGTTTTTTGTTGCGGGGCTGATACGCCTCCAGCTTCAACAGGGCAAGCACGGCGGTTTGGGGGCCGCCGGGAGGCTATTTGCGGCGCAGCGCCGGCAGGACCGAGCCCGCGCCGGACGGCAGGGCCGGGGCCGGATCGAGCAGCCAGGCCTCGACGTCGCGATAGACCGTCTCCGCCTGCAGGTCCCGGTTCAGGATGTGCCAGCCCTCAGGATAGAAGCCTGTCCGCAGGCCGGGCCGGTCCCCTGCCCGCTCCAGCGCGAGCCGCATCGGGGCCTGCTGGATCACGTTGTCGTGGCTGCCGTAAAGCAGCAGCGTCGGCGCCCGCACCTCGCCCAGCCGCGTCGAGGCCGTCTCCATCAGATCGACCAGACCATAGAGGGCGTCGAACCGGGTGGAGATGACGCTGTTAGGGTCGCGGCCGTTCCGGAACAGCTCGATCATATTGTCCGAGGCAAGCCGGTCGCGGACGGCCCACTCCGGCGCATCGACGGCGCGGTCGCCCATGGCGCGGGCGGCGAGCCACAGGGCGACGGAATTGACGGGCCCCTGGGCGGTCCAGCCCCACACGGCGGGGGCGAGCAGCACCAGCCGGTCGGCGTCCGGGGGGCGGTCGGAGGCGAAGGCGGCGACGGCCACGGCCCCGCCCATGCTCTCGCCCGCGACGACGATCAGGGCCCGGGGATTGCGCGCGCGCGCCAGGGCGACGGTGGTGCGCAGATCCTCGACCATCCGCGCCTCCCCGGCCCAGACGCCGCGGCCGGGCGCCTGACCGAAGCCGCGCTGGTCGAAAGCCCAGGTCGCGATCCCGTGCTCGGCCCACCACGGCCCCGCGAGGCGGAAGGAGGCGCGGCTGTCGTTCATGCCGTGCAGAGCCACGATGACAGCCCATGGCTCGCCATCCGGCGTCCAGCGGGCCAGCGGCAGGCGGGCTCCGTCGTCCGTGATGACGGCGTCAGCGGTAAGGTAGGCGCCGGCGAAACCCGGCGGCGGCGTGAGTGCCGGCTGGACCGCGGGCGTGGCGCAGGCGGCGAGCGCGAACGTCAGCAACAGAGCGGCGAGGACGCGGATCATCCGCCCAGAATGCCCCGGACGCGCTCGCGAAGATATGGCAGCACCTCGGCCTCGAACCACGGGTTTCGCTTCAGCCAGGCGGTGTTGCGCCAGGAGGGGTGAGGCAGGGGCAGGATGTCGGGAGCGTAGTCGCGCCAGGCCCGCACGGTCTCGGTCATGTTGACCTTCGCGCGGTCGCCGAGCGCCCAGACCTGGGCGTAGCCGCCGACCAACAGGGTCAACTCCACGCCGGGCAGCTCAGCGAGCAACTGCGGACGCCACAGTTCGGCGCAACGGCGCGGCGGCGGGTAGTCGCCGCCCTTGGACGCGGTGCCGGGGTAGCAGAAGGCCTGCGCCGCTACGCCGAGGCGGTGGTCGGCGTAGAAGGTTTCGTAGTCCACCCCCATCCAGTCGCGCAGACGGTCGCCGGAGGGATCGGTGAACGGCAGGCCGCTCTCGTGAACCCGCCGGCCGGGCGCCTGGCCGCAGATCAGCAGACGCGTTTCCGGGAAAACGCGGACCACGGGACGCGGCGTGTGCGGCAACTGGCCGAGACAGGCCCGGCAGGCGCGGATGTCGGCGAGTACGGCCTCGAGGCCGGAAGCGTCAGGCGAAGTCGTCATCGCTTTCGGCGGCCGGCGGCAGCGCCGCCAGCGCCGCGGCGGTTTCGGCCTCGGTCGGGAGGCGCAGGCGGATGACGCCCTTGAAGGCGTTCGGATCGACCGGCTTGCCCTTCTTGGTGATGGTCAATTTGCCCTGACGCATCAGGCCCAGGGCGCAGGCGCGCACCTTGGGCAGCATGCGCTGCCACTGCTCCGGCTGCAGTTCCTTGGCCACGTCGGCGGGCTCGATGCTCTTGCCGCCGACGTTTTTCGGATCGGCCTTGGCCAGTTTTTCGAAGATGGCCGTTTCGATAGGGTCGCTCATCGCGCCTATATGCTGCATTGCGGGAGCAATAAGAAGGCGGAGTTCCACATGGTCGCGAAAGTCACGGTTGCGGAAGGCGAGTTCGCCGGCTGGCAGATGTACGACCTGCACGGCACCTTCGATCAGGTGGTCGGGCCGTTCTACTTCAAACCGGACCCCGACGGGCGGATGCGCTGCGCCTTCCGCGCCGAGCCCAAGCACATGAATGCGGGCAACCGGATGCACGGCGGCTGTCTGATGACCTTCGCCGACATCGCCCTGTTCCAGACCGCCTATCAGGAGATGGAGGGGGCGTCGGGCGTGACGGTTCAGCTCGACTCGACCTTCATCGACGGCGCCTATGTCGGCGAGCTGGTCGAGGCGACCGGCGAGGTGATCCGGGCCGGCAAGAGCCTGATCTTCGTGCGCGGCCAGATCAACGCGGGCGAGCGGGTGCTGATGACCTTCTCGGGCGTGATCCGGAAGTTCGAAAAGCGCAGCTGACGGTCAGCCGTCGATGATGTCCTGAAGGATGACGGCCATCCGGCCGACCATCCGCTCGCATTCCGCCGGCGACAGATCGAATCCGCCGGTGATCTCGCGGCTGACGGCCATGCCCATGATGGTGGCAGAGGCGAGCCGGGCGCGGACCGCCGCGTCCTCGCCGCCGACCCAGGCCGCGAACGGATTGAAGAAGCGCTCGCTGCCGGTGCGCTGAACCAGCTCCATGGCCTTGGTCGAGCCGACCGAGCGCAGCATGATGAGCAGCCCCTTCAGCTTGCCTTCCTTGGCAGGCTCGAAGACGACCTCACGGGCGACCCGGCGGCCGAACTCCGAACGGTCGCCTTCCATCAGTTCTGAGCCGTTCGAACAGCTGTCGAGAACGGCGGTGAACAGGTCTTCCTTGGAGCCGAAATAGCGGGACACGAGGGCCGCATCGACGCCGACGTCGCCGGCGATGTCGCGCATGCCGACGTCGTCGTAGCTTTCACGCGCGAACCGTTCGCGCGCGGCGTCCAGAATGGCGGCGCGGGTCGCCTCGGCGTTTCTCGGCCGAGGCGGCACATGACAAAACAACAGGATAGCTCCTGACAAAGCCCCACGCGCTATATGGCTTTGTCATCGCCCGTTGACAAGCGGCGATCGGATCACCATTAAGTCACCGGGCGTTGACTACCGGCCTCCTCCCCGATCGCCGCCGTCGACAAAGACAGGGATTTCTCCCTTACGGAGACTACTATTCATGCGCACGGTGAAGATCGTGGCCGCGTCCGCCCTCATGGCGGCCGCGCTCTATGGCTGTTCCTCGAAGAGCGAGGCGCAGGCCCCGCCGGCGCCGTCGGTGACCGTGGCCGTGCCGCTGGTTCAGGCGGTCCAGGACTGGGACGAGTTCACCGGGCGGTTCGAGGCGACCCAGTCGGTCGAGGTGCGCGCGCGCGTCGGCGGCTATATCTCGGGCGTCCACTTCCGTGACGGCGATTACGTGCGCCGCGGGCAACTGCTGTTCACGCTCGACCCGCGACCGGCGCAGGCGGCCCTGGCCTCGGCCCGGGCGCAGCTGTCGCAGGCGCAGGCGCAGCTGACGCTGGCGCGGAGCGAACTGACTCGCGCCGAGACCCTGCTGGAATCGCAGGCCGTGTCGCAGGCCGAGGTCGACACCCGCCGCGGCGCCCTGCAGACGGCCCAGGCCGCCATCGCCGCCGCCAACGCCAATGTCCGCGCCCGCCAGCTCGATCTGGAATTCACGCGAGTGACGGCGCCGATTTCGGGCCGGGTCTCGGACCGCCGGGTAGATGCAGGCAACCTGGTGGCCGGCGGATCGTCGGCGGCGGACGTGCTGACCACCGTGGTTTCCAGCGCCCCGATCCACTTCGTCTTCGACGGCTCGGAAGCCGTGCTGCTGAAGTATCAGCGGCAGGCCCGCAACGGCGCGGCGCCGATCCAGGTGCGTCTGCAGGACGAGAGCGGCTTCAGCCGCTCGGGCACGCTGGACTTCACCGACAACGCGGTCGACACCGCCTCGGGCGTCATCCGCCTGAGGGCGCTGATCCCGAACGCCGACGGCTTCCTGAAGCCGGGCATGTTCGGTCAGGCGCGTCTGGCCGGCTCGGGCAGCTACCGCGCCATGCTCGTGCCGGACGCCGCCGTGGCCACCGATCAGGCCCGCCGCATCGTCTATGTCGTCGCCGCCGACGGATCGGTCGCGCCCAAGCCGGTGCAGCTGGGCCCGGTGGTCGACGGCCTGCGGGTGATCCGCTCGGGCCTCGCCCCGACCGACCGCGTCATCATCAATGGCGTCCAGCGCATCCAGGCGCCGGGGATGAAGGTCAAGGCCACGGTCGGGCAGATCCGCCCCGTCGCCCGCGAGACCCAGGTCCCCGTGACCCAGGCCGCGCCGGCCTCGACCGCGACCTTCGCCAACAGCCTGTCATCGGGCGACTGAGCCGGACATGAACATCTCTCGCTTCTTCATCGACCGGCCGATCTTCGCCGGTGTGATCGCGGTGTTCATCACCCTGATCGGCATCTTCGCCTATCCGCTGCTGCCGCTGTCGCAGTATCCGGAGATCGCGCCGCCGACGATCACCATCAACACCGCCTATCCGGGCGCCTCGGCCGAGACCGTGGCCGAGACCGTCTCGGCTCCGATCGAGCAGGAGGTCAACGGCGTCGAGGGCATGCTGTACCTGACGTCCTCCTCCACCTCGGACGGGACAGTCGCGGTCACCGTGACCTTCCAGCCGGGCACCGATCTGGATGCCGCGCAGGTGCTGGTCCAGAACCGCGTCGCCCTGGCCGAACCCCGCCTGCCCGAACAGGTCCGCCAGATCGGCGTGACCGTGAACAAGCAGGAGAGCGGCTTCCTGATGATCGTCGGGCTGACCTCGCCCGACAAGTCGCTGGATAACGACTACGTCGGCAACTACGCCCAGTCGACGTTGCGCGACCGGCTGCTGCGGGTCGACGGCGTGGGCAATGTGCAGGTCTTTGGCGGCGGCAACTATTCGATGCGGGTCTGGATCGACCCCGCCAAGGCCGCCGCGCGCAATCTGACGGGGCCCGAGATCGTCGCCGCCCTGCGCGCCCAGAACGTGCAGGCCGCCGCCGGCGCGATCGGCCAGCCGCCCTTCGCCACCAACGCCGCGGCCTTCCAGCTGCCGGTGCAGGTGCAGGGCCGTCTGAGCGATCCGCAGCAGTTCTCCGAGGTGGTCATCAAGACCGACGCCGAGGGCCGGGTCACCCGGGTCCGCGACATCGGCCGCGTCGAACTGGGGGCGCAGGACTACGGCATCCGGGGCTATTTCGACGGCGAGCGCGGCGTCGGCATCGCCATCATCCAGCAGCCCGGCGCCAACGCCCTGGGCACCGCCGAACGGGTGCTGGACGAGGTCGAGGCGATCCGCGGCGAGCTGCCCGCCGGCATGGCCATCTCCATCCCCTACAACCCGACCGAATTCGTCGCCGCCTCGGTGGAGTCGGTGCAGCACACCCTGTTCGAGGCGGTGATCCTCGTCGTGCTGGTGGTCATCGTCTTCCTGCAGACCTGGAGGGCGGCGATCATTCCGATCGTGGCCATTCCGGTGGCGCTGGTGGCGACATTCGCCGTGCAGCTGATGCTCGGCTATTCGATCAACTCGCTGTCGCTGTTCGCGCTGGTGCTGGCGGTCGGGATCGTGGTCGATGACGCCATCGTCGTGGTCGAGAACGTCGAGCGATACATCCGCGAAGGGCTAACGCCCAAGGAGGCGGCCTACCGGTCGATGCGGGAGGTTTCGGGCGCCCTGATCTCGATCGGGCTGGTGCTGGTCTCGGTGTTCGTGCCGACGATGTTCGTGCCGGGCATTCCGGGCATCTTCTATCGCGAGTTCGCCATCGTCATCACCACGGCCTCGGTGGTCTCGCTGCTGGTGTCGCTGACCCTGTCGCCGGCCATGGCCGCGCTGCTGCTGAAGCCGCACAAGGAACACGACGACAACGCCCGCAAGCCAGGCGCGCTGGGCACGGTCGTCTATTACGGCGGCTGGGCCGGGCGGCGCTTCAACGAGGGCTTCGACTGGCTGTCGGACAAGTACGGCCGGCTGACCGCGCGGCTGGTGCGGACCGTCGGCATCGTGCTGGTCATCTATGTCGGCCTGCTGGGCTTGACGACCTGGCGGGTGCTGGACACGCCGTCGGGCTTCATCCCGGAGCAGGACCAGGGATTCCTGATCGGCGTCATCCAGCTGCCATCCGGCGCCTCGCTGGAGCGGACGGAGGCGGTGATGAGCCGCGCCGCGGACATCATCAAGAAGACCGAGGGCGTGGACGGCACCGTGGCCTTCGCCGGCCTCGACGGTTCGAGCTTCTCGTTCGGGTCCAACGCCGCGACCATCTTCGTGCGCCTCGAGGACTTCAAGGAGCGCAAGACGAAGGAAGAGGCGGCCGCGGCTCTGGCGGGCGCCATCACCGGCGCCACCTCGGGCATCGAGGACGCCAACATCTTCGTCATCGCCCCGCCCGCGGTTCAGGGTCTGGGCAACGGCAACGGCTTCAAGATGATGGTGCAGGACCGTTCGGGCGCGGGCTACCGCGCGCTGGAGGGGGCCACCTTCGCCATGATGGGGGCAGCGGCCCAGGCGCCGGATCAGGTGCAGCAGGTGTTCTCGACCTACAACACCGGCTCGCCCCGCATCGCCGCCGACGTTGACCGCGACAGGGCGCTGATGATGGGGGTCCAGCCTTCCGACGTGTTCAGCACGCTGGGGGTCTATCTGGGCTCGTCCTACATCAACGACTTCAACTATCTGGGCCGCACCTTCCGGGTCACGGCGCAGGCGGAGCCGGCCTATCGCGACGACGTCGCCGACATCGCCAACCTGAAGACCCGCTCGGCCTCCGGGGCCATGGTGCCGATCGGCTCGGTGGCGACCCTGAGGGACGACAGCGGACCGTCGCGGATCGTACGCTACAACCTGTTCCCCGCTTCCGAGCTGCAGGGACAGGCGGCGCCCGGCGTGTCGTCCGGTCAGGCCATCGCCAGCATGGAGAAGCTGGCGCAAGCCACCCTGCCCCCCGGCTTCTCGTACGAATGGACCGAGCTGGCGCTGCAGGAGAAGCAGTCGTCGGGCGGCGCGACCCTCGTCTTCATCATGGCGGTGGTGTTCGTCTTCCTCGTGCTGGCCGCGCAGTATGAGGCCTTCACCCTGCCGCTGGCGGTCGTGCTGATCGTGCCGATGTGCATTCTGGCGGCGATGATCGGGATCAACATCCGGGGTCTGGACAACAACATCCTCGTCCAGATCGGCTTGGTGGTGCTGATCGCGCTGGCGGCCAAGAACGCCATCCTGATCGTGGAGTTCGCCAAACAGGCAGAGGAAGAAGGGCTGAGCCGCTGGGACGCCGCCGTCCGCGCCGCGCGGACCCGCCTGCGTCCGATCCTGATGACGTCCTTCGCCTTCATCTTCGGCGTCGTGCCGCTGATGCTGGCGACCGGTCCCGGCGCAGAGATGCGCCAGTCGCTGGGCACAGCGGTCTTCTCCGGCATGCTGGGCGTAACCTTCTTCGGCCTGATGTTCACGCCGGTCTTCTATGTCGTGATGCGATGGGCGGCGACGAAGATGCCCAAGGCGCCCGGCAAGGAGCCGACCATCCCCACCACCCACGGCCTGCCGCCGCATGACGCCGGGACCGCACCGGCCACGCCGCGGCTGGGAGACGCCTGATGACCACCCGATCCTCTCTCCGGTTCCTGACCGCAACCGCTGGCGCGAGCCTCGTGCTCGCCTCGTGCGCGGTCGGGCCGAAGGCGCCCGACGCCGCCCTCCCACCCCAGGCGTCGGGCGCCTTCATCGGGGCCTCCACCCCCGCCGTGACGGCCGAGGCCGCGCGCGACGACTGGTGGCGGCTGTATGACGATCCGGTGCTCGACGGCCTGGTCGGCCAAGCCCTGACCGAGAACAACGAGCTGGAGGCCGCGGCCGCCAACCTGCGCCGCGTCCGCGCCGCGCTGGGCGAGGCGCGCACCGGCCGCCTGCCTTCGACGACCACCAGCGCCACGGGCCAGTACGGTCGCGCCTCGGCCGCCACGGTCCCGGGCGGCAACGGCGGCCAGCCGCTGGACGAAGGCGAGACCTACGACGTGGGCCTCGACGTCGCCTATGAGGTCGATCTGTTCGGCCGCGTCGGCTCGACCATCCGCGCCGCCCGCGCCGACGCCGACGCCGCGGCCGCCGCTCTGGATGTGGTGCGCGTCAGCGTCGCCGCCGAGACGGCGCGCGCCTATGCCGACGCCTGCTCGGCCAATGCCCAGATAGAGGTGGCCGAGCGGTCGATCCAGTTGCAGTCCAGCTCCGTGGACCTGACGCAGCGGCTGCTCGAGGGCGGGGCCGGCAATGGTCTGGACACCGCCCGCGCGCGCTCCGCTCTTGAGAGCACCCGCGCCTCCCTGCCCCCGCTGCGGGCGCAGCGCGACGGAGCCCTGTTCCGGCTGGCGACCCTGACCGGCCGCACCCCGGCCGATGCCAGCGAAGCGGCCCGGGCCTGCGCCCGGCCGCCGCAACTGAAGCAGCCGATCCCGGTCGGCGACGGCGCGGCCCTGCTGGCGCGCCGTCCCGATGTGCGCCGGGCGGAGCGCAACCTGGCCGCCGCGGCGGCGCGGGTGAACGTGGCGACGGCGGACCTCTATCCGCGCATCAGCCTCGGCGGCTCGCTGGGTTCGACGGCGCTGGACGCCGGCGATCTGGGCGATGGCGCCAGCTTCCGCTTCAGCGTCGGCCCGTTGATCAGCTGGTCCTTCCCGAACGTCTTCGCCGCCCGCGCGCGGATCGAACAGGCCAGCGCCGGCTCCGAGGCGGCGCTCGCCACCTTCGACCAGACGGTGCTGGTCGCGCTGCAGGAAACCGAGACGGCGCTGGCCAACTACGCCAACGAACTGGACCGGCGCTCTGCCTTGCAGGCGGCCCGGGATCAGGCGGCCAACGCCGCCCGGCTCTCGCGCCTGCGGTTCGAGGCCGGCGCGGACAGCTTCCTGACCGTTCTGGACGCCGAACGGACGCTGGCCGCCGCCGACGCGCAACTGGCGGCCTCTGAAGCGCTGGTGACCACCTACCAGATCGCCCTGTTCAAGGCGCTGGCCGGCGGCTGGAACGGGACGGTCTCAGCCTGATCACCAGACCGTGCCGCGCCTCCAGGTGAGGCTCGGCACGGCCCGCCTGCTGGCGCGCCGGCCAAATCCGGTCCACGATTTCCCCGGGACGAGTCCGGGGAGGGACCATGACCGACGCCGCCGAACCGCACACCGTCGACCGCAGAGACCGGCTGGTCATTCTGGCCTCGTCCGTCGGCACGGTGATCGAGTGGTACGATTTCTACCTCTACGGATCGCTGGCGGCGATCATCACCAGCCAGTTCTTCTCGGGCGTCAACGAGACGACGGGCTACGTCTTCGCCCTGATGGCCTTCGCGGCGGGGTTCGCGGTGCGGCCGTTCGGGGCGGTCTTCTTCGGCCGCCTCGGCGATCTGTGGGGGCGCAAGAACACCTTCCTCGTGACCATGCTGCTGATGGGGCTGTCGACCTTCGTGGTCGGGCTGCTGCCGTCCTACGCGGCCATCGGCGTCGCGGCGCCGGCCGTTCTGATCGCCATGCGGCTGGTGCAGGGACTGGCGCTCGGCGGAGAGTATGGCGGCGCGGCCACCTATGTCGCCGAACACGCCCCGCCCGGGAAGCGCGGCTTCTTCACCAGCTTCATCCAGATCACGGCGACGGCGGGACTGATGCTGAGCCTGCTGGTCATCCTCGGCGTGCGGACCGCGATCGGCGAGGACGCCTTCAAGGACTGGGGATGGCGCGTCCCCTTCCTCGTTTCGATCCTGCTGCTGGGCGTGTCGCTGTGGATCCGGCTGAAGCTGGCGGAGAGCCCGGCGTTCGCCCGCATGAAGGCGGAGGGCAAGGGCTCCGCGACGCCGCTCAGGGACAGTTTCGGCAAATGGCCGAACCTGAAGCTGGTGCTGCTGGCGCTGGTGGGGCTGACGGCGGGGCAGGCGGTGGTCTGGTACACGGGTCAGTTCTACGCCCTGTTCTTCCTCGAGAAGACGCTGAAGGTCGAGCCGGCGCTCGCCAATATCCTGATCGCTGTCGCCCTGCTGCTGGCCACCCCCTTCTTCGTCTTCTGGGGCTGGCTGTCGGATCGGGTGGGCCGCAAGCCGATCATCCTGACCGGCTGCCTTCTGGCGGCGCTGACCTATTTCCCGCTGTTTCACGCCCTGACGGAGGCGGCCAATCCGCGGCTGGCGGCGGCCTCCGCCTCCGCGCCGGTCGTCGTCGTTGCCGACCCCGCCGACTGCTCGTTCCAGTTCGATCCGGTCGGCAAGGCGAAGTTCAACAGCTCGTGCGATCTGGCCAAGTCATACCTCGCGAAGGCGGGTGTGACCTACGCCAACACCGCATCCCCAAAGGGCTCCCTGGCGGTGGTGCGGGTCGGCGGGACCCTGCTTCCGGGTCTCGACCGGGCGGCCTTGCCGGCAGCAGACTTCTCCGCGGCCAAGGCGGCGTGGGAGACCTCGCTCGGCGCGGCCCTGACCGCCGCCGGCTATCCGACCAAGGCGGACAGCACCCTGGTGAACCGGCCGCTGGTGATCGGCATCCTGTTCCTGCTCGTCTTCTATGTGACCATGGTCTACGGGCCGATCGCGGCGGCGCTGGTGGAGATGTTCCCCACCCGCATCCGCTACACCTCGATGTCCCTGCCCTATCACATCGGCAACGGCTGGTTCGGCGGCTTCCTGCCGACCACGGCCTTCGCCATGGTCGCCGCGACGGGCAACATCTACTACGGCCTCTGGTACCCCGTGGTGGTGGCGCTGGTCACGGTCGTGGCCGGCGTCCTGTTCATCCGCGACCGCAAGGACGCCGATCTGCACGCCTGACCGGAAACCGCGTCAGAAGAACCAGTCGGGATCCTGATCCACGGGTTCATGGCCGAACGTCGGGGAGACCCCGTCGAAGGACAGGGTCAGCTGATGGTCGAACAGCCCCATGAACTTGCCGGAGAGATCCGGATCGGCGGCACGCTGGCCGAGGCTTTCGAAGGTCAGAGCTACGGCCGCGTCATCCTGCGCCGCGGGCGCGGTGAAGGCGGTGGCGAACGTCTTCGCGTCCGGGCCCTGCAGGGGGGCGCCCGGCGGAGACAGGGTCGACAGATCGAGCACCGAACCGTCCCCGAAGTGGAGGAACTCCATGCCGTTCAGGATATCCGTCCCGTCGTCGCCGTCCTCGCCGGCCGCCGTGTCCACGACCGTGACCGACCCGTCCTCATTGAGGGTGACGGTGTAGCTCGCCTGCGCGCCTGACAGCAGGGCGGTATCCTCGCCGTCGCCACCGTTCAGCGCATCATTGCCCGCGCCGCCCGAGAGCGTGTCGTTGGCCGCGCCGCCCGTGATGACGTTGTCGAGGGCGTTGCCCGTGCCTTCGAAGGCGCCGGCGCCGACGAACGCCAGGGTCTCGAGATTGTCGCCGAGAACGTAGGCCGCGAGGGTCGTCTCGACCTGGTCGACGCCCTCGTCAGCCAGTTCGGTCACGGTGTCGCCCTCGGCGGTCACGACATAGCGGTCGTCGCCGGCGCCGCCCTGCAGGACATTGGCCGCGCCGGCGCCCCCGATGAGAACGTCATTGCCCGCCGCGCCGTTCAGAGTGTCGCTCCCGTCGCCGCCGGTGACGACATTGTCGAGCTCGTTGCCTGTGCCCGCGAAGTCGCCGGAGCCGGTGTAGGTCAGGTTCTCTACGTTGGCCTGAAGGGTCCAGGCGGACAGGGTGGTCTCGACGACGTCGACGCCTTCGTCGGCCAGTTCGGTCACGGTGTCGCCTTCGGCGGCCACGACATAGCGGTCATCGCCCGTTCCACCCTGCAGGACATTGGCCGCGCCGGCGCCGCCGGTCAGCACATCGTCACCGGCTGCGCCGATGAGGGTGTCAGCGCCCTCACCGCCGTCCAGAAGGTCTGCCTCGCCGCCGCCGGTGATGACGTTGTCCAGCGCGTTGCCGGAGCCCGTAAAGGCGCCGGAGCCGGTGTAGGTCAGATTCTCGACGTGGTCCTGAAGGGTCCAGGTGGAGAGGTTCGTCTCGATGACGTCCAGGCCCTCGTCGGCCAGCTCGGTCACGGTGTCGCCCTCGGCGGTCACGACATAGCGGTCGTCGCCCACGCCGCCCTGGAGGACGTTGGCCGCGCCGGCGCCGCCGATGAGCACGTCATTGCCCGCCGCGCCGCTCAGGGTGTCGCTTCCGTCGCCGCCGGTGACGACGTTGTCGAGCTCGTTGCCCGTGCCCGCGAAGTCGCCGGCGCCGGTGTAGGTCAGGTTCTCTACGTTGGCCTGAAGGGTCCAGGCGGACAGGGTGGTCTCAACCAGGTCGACGCCTTCGTCGGCCAGTTCGGTCACCGTGTCTCCGGCTGCGGTCACCACATAGCGGTCGTCGCCCGTTCCGCCCTGCAGGATGTTGGCCGCGCCGGCGCCGCCGGTCAGCACATCGTCCCCGACTGCGCCGATGAGAGTGTCAGCGCCCTCGCCGCCGTCCAGCAGGTCTGCGTCGCCGCCGCCCGTGATGACATTGTCCAGCCCGTTGCCGGAGCCCGTGAAGGCGCCGGAGCCGGTGTAGGTCAGATTCTCAACGTGATCCTGAAGGGTCCAGGTGGTGAGGTTCGTCTCGATGACGTCCACGCCCTCGTCGGCCAGCTCGGTCACGATATCGCCGGCTGCGGTGACCACGTAGCGATCGGCGCCCGTTCCACCCTGCAGGATGTTGGATGCTCCGTCGCCGCCGGTCAGCACATCGTCACCGGCCCCACCGACCAGTGTGTCGGCGCCCTCGCCGCCGTTCAGCGCGTCGGCATGAGCGCCGCCGGTGATGACGTTATCCAGCGCATTGCCCGTGCCGGTGAAATCGCCGCCGCCGGTGTAGGTCAGGTTCTCGACATTGGCCTGGAGCGTCCAGGCTGAGAGCGTCGTCTCGATGAGGTCGACGCCTTCGTCGGCCAGTTCGGTCACCGTGTCTCCGGCGGCCGTGACGACATAGCGGTCGTCGCCTGTTCCGCCCTGCAGGACATTGGCGGCCCCGTCGCCGCCGGTCAGCACATCGTCGCCGGCTCCGCCGACGAGGGTGTCAGCGCCCTCTCCACCGTCGAGCGCGTCGGCATTGCCGCCGCCGGTGATGACGTTGCCCAGCGCGTTGCCGGAACCCGTGAAGGCGCCGGAGCCGGTGTAGGTCAGGTTCTCGACGTGATCCTGAAGCGTCCAGGTCGACAGGTTGGTTTCAACCGTATCCACGCCTTCGCCGGACAGTTCGGTCACGGTGTCGCCGGCCGTGGTGACCACATATCGGTCGTCGCCCGTTCCGCCCTGCAGCACGTTGGCCGCGCCGTCCCCGCCGATCAGCACATCGTTCCCGCCGGCGCCGATCAGGGTATCGCCGCCGGCCCCGCCGGTGATGATGTTGTCGAGCCCGTTGCCTGTGCCTGCGAAGGCGCCGACGCCGGTGTAGGTCAGGTTCTCGACGTTGTTCTGCAGCGTCCAGCTGGCCAGCGTCGTCTCGACGACGTCTGTGCCTTCGCCGCTGAGTTCGGTGACCGTGTCGCCGGCGGCGGTGACGATGTAACGATCGTCGCCCGTGCCGCCCTGCAGGATATTCGCGGCGCCATCGCCGCCGGTCAGCACATCGTCGCCGGCTCCGCCGACGAGGGTATCCGCGCCATCGCCGCCGTTCAGCACGTCGGCGTGGCCGCCCCCGGTAATGACGTTGGCGAGGGCGTTGCCTGTGCCGCTGAAGGCGCCTGAGCCGATGTAGGTCAGGTTCTCCACATGGTTCTGGAGCGTCCAGGCGGCGAGGGTCGTCTGGATCGTGTCCGTGCCTTCGCCCGCGAGTTCGGTCACGGTGTCGCCGGCGGCTGTCACGACATAGCGGTCGTCGCCCGTGCCGCCCTGCAGCAGGTTGGCCGCGCCGTCGCCGCCAACCAGCACGTCGTTGCCCGCAGCGCCTTTCAGGGTGTCGGCGCCCAGGCCGCCGGTGATCACATTGTCCGCGGCGTTGCCGAGGCCGGTGAAATTCCCCGAGCCGATGTAGGTCAGCTTCTCGAAATAATCGCGCAGGGTGTAGGCGGCGAGACTGGTCTCGACGGTGTCGATTCCCTGGCCGGCGAATTCCGTCAGGGTGTCCCCGACGGCGGTCACGACATAGCGGTCGTCGCCTAGGCCCCCCTGCATGATGTTCGCGGCCCCGGCGCCGCCGATCAGCACATCGTCGCCGGCCTGACCGAGCAGAGTGTCGCTGCCGGCCCCGCCGCTCAGCACATTGTTCTGGGCGTCGCCGAACAGCAGATCGTTGAAGGCCGAGCCGGTGACGTTCTCGATGCTGATCAGGAGATCGGTCGCGCCGTCCCCGTCCGCAGAGGCGAGCGAGCCCGCCAGTTTGACGGTCACGGCGCCGGCCGCGGCGCTGTAGTCGACCGTGTCGTTCCCCGCGCCGCCGTTCAGGCTGTTGAAGCCCGCGCCGCCGATCAGGGTGTCGTTGAAGGCCGAACCGGTGACGTTCTCGATGCTGACGAGGGTGTCGCTTCCGCCGGCGCTCTTGGTCGCGGACTGGGTGCGGATATTGACCGTCACCCCCGCCGTGGCGGTGGCGTAGTCGGCCGTGTCGGCGCCGCCGCCGCCGTTCAGGATGTCACTGCCGCCGCCGCCGCGCAGGATGTCGTTGAAGGCGCCCCCGGTCAGCTGGTTGTTGGCGCTGTTGCCGACGCCGGAGAAGGCGCCCGAGCCGGTGAAGACGAGGTTCTCGAAGTTGTCCCTGAGCGTGTACTGGCTGAGCGTCGTCTCGACGGTGTCGACGCCCTCGCCTGCGAACTCGGAAAGGGAATCCCCGACCACGGAGACGATGTAGCGGTCGTTGCCCGCGCCGCCCTGCATGGCGTTGGCCTGCCCGGCGCCGCCGATCAGGACGTCCGCCCCATTGCCGCCGATCAGGTAGTCCGACCCGAGACCGCCGTTCAGCACGCTGCCGCCATGGTCGCTGATCAGAACGTCGGCGTAGGCGGAGCCGGTGATGTTCTCGAAGCCTATCAGGACGTCGGCGCCGCCGGCCGATTTGGAGGCGGAGTGGCTTCGGAGGTTTACGCTCACGGCGGCCGTGGCGTCACTGTAGTCAACTGTGTCGACGCCGCCACCCGCGTTAAGGGTGTCGCTGCCGCCGCCGCTGCGCAGGGTGTCATTCCCGGCGCCGCTGATGATGATGTTGTTCTCGTTGTTGCCGTAGCCGGTGAAGGCGGCGGAGCCTGTGTAGGTCAGGTTCTCGAAATTCGCCCGCAGCGAATAGGCGGTGAGGCTGGTCTGGACGCTGTCTACGCCTTCCCCGGCGAACTCGTTGAGAGAATCCCCTGCGGCCGTCATGATGTAGAGGTCGTTGCCCGTGCCGCCCTGCATGGCGTTGGCCAGACCCGCGCCGCCGACCAGGATGTCGTCGCCCGCGCCGCCGATCAGATAGTCGCTGCCCAGACCACCCTCGAGCCGGTTGGCGCCGGACGTTCCGACCAGGGTATCGTTGAAGGCCGAGCCGATCACATTCTCGATGCTGGTCAGAACGTCGTTGACGCCGCCGCCCTTCACCGCGCTGCCGTTGGCGAGTTTGACGGTCAGGCCGCCCGTCGCCGAGCCGTAATCCACGGTATCGACGCCACCCGCGCCGTCGATGACGTTCGCGCCCGTGCCGACGACGAACACATTGTTCGAGGCGTTCCCGGTCGCCGTGAGGTCGCCTGAACCGGTGAAGGTCAGATTCTCGATGTTCTGACCCAGGATGAAGGTGTTCAGGCTGGTCCGGACCGTGTCCGTTCCCTCGTTCGCCAGCTCGATGACCGTATCGCCGACCGCCGACAGGATGAAGGTGTCGTTGCCGGCCCCGCCGTAGATCTCGTTGGCTCCGCCAGACCCGCCGTCGATGACGTCGTCGCCGCCTTGGCCGAGGATCACGTCCGATCCGGTTCCGCCGGTGATCAGATCTCCGAACTGGCTGCCGATCAGCACGCCCGAGCCGTTCAGGATCGTGCCGCCCTGGCCATTGACCGTGATCGTCAGGGTGGAGGTCGAGGTCACGCCCAGCCCGTCGGTGACGGCGTAGGTGATGGTTTCGACGGCGGTCTGGCCCTGCGTCAGCGCCGCGGTCGAGGCGTAGGCCTGGAAGGAATAGCTGCCGTCCGCATTGACGGTGATGTCGCCGTACGTGCCGGCGATGGTCTGGCCGACGTTGCCGGCCGAGCCGTTCACTGAACTGACGACCAGGGACGCGCCGTCGGCGGAAACGGTGTCGTTGACAAGAAGACCCGCCGAGGCGGTGGCCGTCAGGCCTCCCGTCTCGTTGACGGCTGCGCCATCGGCGAGGGCGGCCGTGCCCAGTTCAATCTCGAACGCGACCTCGACTTCGGCGCTGTTGGCCTGTCCGTCGGTCACATAGTAGCGGAACGACGCCGGCCCGAAATATCCGTTGGCGGGCGTGAAGACGAAGGCGCCGGTGTCGGCGTTGATCGTGACGGTTCCGTGCAAGGCCGATCCGGCGACGAGGACATAGCGAGGCGACTCGCCGTCGACGTCCGTCGCATGCGCAAGAGTTCCCAGGACCGGCTGGTTGGTGGAGCCGGCATGCACGGCGCTCTCGTCACCCGGCGTGGGCGCATCGTTCACCGGAACGGATTGGCCCGGAGTCCAGCCGGCGATGGCGGCGTCGAGCGCCGCCTTTTGTCCCGCCGTCAGACCAAGGGTGACGGCCTGCTGCATGTTGAAGACCAGCAGCTGATCGAAGGCGCCGACGGCGGGCCCGCCATTCAACTTCAGTCCCACGCCCAGCCAGAAATAGGCGTCGGCGGCCGAAACGGCGACACCCTCGCCAGACAGATAGCGCCGCCCGAGCGTGTACATGGCGTCGGCGTTGCCGAGTTCCGCGGCCTTCACATAGAGGGCGACCGCCCCGGCGTCGTCGACGGGCCCGCCGTAGCCATTGTCGTGCAGGATCGCGAGCCGATACAGGGCCGTGCCATTGTTGGGCAGGCTCTCATAGAGTTCGCGCGCTTCCGCATAGTCCCGCGCGACGCCTTCGCCCGACACATACATGTCCGCCAGCATCAGGGCGGCGTCCGGTATCTGACGCACCATTTCGAGATAGTGGGCGGCCAGGGCCGTATCCATCGGCACGTTCTGGCCGTTGCGCAGCCATGTGCCGTAGAAATAGGCCCCGCCCACATCGCCCCTGTCGGCGAGCAGGATGATGTTGCGGACGAAGCCCTGGAAATCGCCCGCGATAAGCAGGTCGACCGCCTGGTTGTAAGTCAGGCGAACGGCGGGCTCGCCGTCCGCCAGAACGGTCAGGGTCACAGTCTTGGGCGCGCTGTCCAGCTGGCCATCGCTTACGTAGTAGGAGAACGTCGCCTGACCGGAAAAGCCATCGGCCGGCGTGAAGACATAACGCCCGTTTGACGGGTCTATGGTGACCGTGCCGTTCGTCTCCGACCCGCCGACAAGGTGGTAGGTCAGCCGTTCGTCGTGGTCGACATCCGACCCCAGCCGAAGCCCATAGGTGAAGGCCTCGCCAGCGGCGATCTCCATCGCCTCGTCCTGGGTGCTGGCGACCGGCGCGTCGTTGATCCCGCCGATGTAGATGTAGGCGGTGCGGACGGCGGAGGTGTGGACGCCGTCGCTGACGGTGTAGCGGAACGTCGCCGGCCCGACGAAGTCCGTCGGTCCGAAATAGTTGGCGTTCGGCGTGAAGACGAAGGCGCCCGTGGCCGGATCCAGCGTCACCGCGCCGTTCGTCGCCGAGCCGGGCACGAGGGTGAAGGTGGCGTTGGCCAGGTTGACGACCCCGTCGCCGACGAGCGTGCCGGCCGTGACCTGGTCTTCCAGCCCGTGGAAGAACTCGCGATTGGTGTTGGTGTTGTTCGGGTGGGACGGAATGGCAGGCGTCTGCGTCCGCACCGTTATGTTGGCGATGTCGAGGAAGCCGGTCGGAAACTCGTCGGGCTCGTCGTTGATGACGACGAGGTGCAGGGTCGCGTCGGTCTGTGACAACGTCTCCGTCACGCCGAATGGCTGATAGCGGTCGGCCCAGTCGCCCTGCTGCGAGTGGTTTTCGCCGGCGTAGGTCCAGTCGGCCGGGTCGTCGCTCAGTTGCACGGTGATCGTGACCCACTCGCCCTCGACCAGCTGGTCGGTCAGATCGTTGCCCGTGTTGGCCCAGTTATTGGCGACGAGATTGACGTAGTAGTTCTTGAACACCCCCTCTTCAGGGACATAGCGGCACAGCCAGACCACGAGCTTGCCGCCGTTCGCATGATAGTCGGTGGCGCGAACCGTGATCTCGAACTCCGCATCCAGGAGGTTCAGGATCCCGGGCGAGCCGACCGCAGGCACCGACAGGTGGGCGATCAGCCGCAGGGCCCCGATGCCGTCGATATGGTTGGGATCCAGGGCGCCGGGGGCGTGGAGGCGGGTGAAGGACTCGTGCTCGCCGCCCGCTTCATGGACGACGGACGGGGCCAGCCAGGTCGTCCAGGGCCCCAGACCATAGTCGAAATCGAACGAATATTCGTAGGTCGGCGCAGGATCGGCGATGGGATCGGAGGGCTGTGCGCCGGCGGAGAGTGCTCCGTCGATCGGCGGAGACGCGAAACCGGCCTTTTCCGGAACGGCCGGGAAGGCGTCGTCACGGTCCGGTTCGGTTGCGAGAGTCCGCATTGCGCCGTCTATCCCCTGTCCGTGCAGCCGTCAGGCGGCAGTCCCCGCATGGGGAAGCTGCACAGTAGCATCCCGCGAGGCCCGTACCCAAGTGGGCGCCGGGTCGCAGTTAGGGTCGGCCGCCACAAGGTGCAACAACCGACCGGAGAAGTTCGCGCGGCCCGACGGGCGCCGGACCGCGCAGGTTTCCGTCTCTTACGCCCAGGGATCGAGCCAGGCGCGGGTGTAGTCGAACACGTCGTGGGTCGTGTCGATACGGTCCGCCGGAGCATGCTGGAACTCGGTGTAGTGACGGTCCTCCATGATCACAAAGGCGGCGTCGTCGGCTGCTCCGGGCAGGACCTGGGCGTCATCCCAATCCTTGGCCGCTGCGTCCACGAAGGTGTCCGGCAGGACGAGGAAGTCGTCCTGGATCGGCAGCACCTGCGGGCCGAAGAGGTCTTTATCGTCCACCAGCGTCGGCAGAACCAGCATTCCCCCATCCTTGGCCGCCGGCTCCAGCGGGGCCGGGGCGCCGTAGGTCAGGGTCGTAGTGGTGTTGTTGGCGTAGCGCAGCACCTCGATGGAGGTGACGAAGGTTGAGCCGTCGCGGCCGGCGACGCTGTCGACGATCCGCCAGCCCGCGCCTTCGGCGGTGATGGTGTAGTTGGCGGCGACGCCGCGCAGCTGCAGTTCGTCGCTACCCAGACCGCCGTTGATCGTGTCGTTGCCGCCGCCGCCGCGCAGGATATCGTCCAGAGCGCCGCCGGTGATGGTGTTGTTCAGGGCGTTGCCGCTGCCCACGAAGCTGCCGGGCCCGGTGTAGAACAGGTTCTCGACGTTGTTGCCCAGGGTGTAGGAACCGACCCGCGCCTGCACGGTGTCGATCCCTTCGCCGGCCAGCTCCACGATCGTATCGAAGGCGTCCAGGATGTAGAGGTCGTCTCCGGTCCCGCCCTGCAGCTGGTTGTTCACCCCGCCCGAGCCGCCCATCAGGATGTCGTTGCCGCCGCCGCCGACGAGGACGTCCGAGCCGATGCCGCCCTGGATGACGTTGGCGTTGGCGTCGCCGTAGATGACGTCGTTGTAGTTCGAACCGATGGCGTTCTCGACCGAGGTGAAGGTGTCGGTGGCCCCGTCGCCGTCGTTGGTGGCCCGCTGCAGGTCCAGCCGGATCACCGTCGCCGCCGCGGCCAGGGTGTAGTCCGCCGTGTCGGTTCCCGCGCCGCCGTTCATCACATCGGCCCCGCCGCGGCCGCGCAGCACGTCGTCGCCCGCGCCGCCGGTCATGACGTTGGCCGCCGCATTGCCGGTGCCAGTGAAGTTTCCGACGCCGCCGAAGATCAGGTTCTCGACGTTGTTGGCCAACACATAGGTGGCGATCCGCGCATCGACCGTGTCGGTCCCCTCGCCGGCGGCCTCGAACACCGAGTCGGCCGCCTCCAGCACATAGGTGTCGTCGCCAAGTCCGCCCTGGAGGGCGTTGAGCGCGCCGGAGCCGCCCCACAGCACGTCATTGCCCACGAGGCCCAGCAGGGTGTCCGATCCCAGCCCGCCGCGCAGCACGTTTGCGCCGCCGTCGCCGATCAGGGTGTCGTTGAAGGCCGAGCCGGTCAGGTTTTCGACGCCGGTGAAGGTGTCGGTCCCGCCGTCGCCGTCGTTGGTCGACCTGTTGGCGTTCAGCTGGGCGTTCACGGCCCCCGCGGCCCCCGAGTAGTCGACCGTGTCGATCCCCGCGCCGCCGTTCAGGACGTCCACGCCCGCGCCGCCGCGGAACACATTGTCACCGCCGTCGCCCGTCAGCACGTCGTTGAAGGCCGAGCCGAACAGGTTCTCGAGGGCGCTGAGGACGTCGGTGGCCCCGTCGCCGTCGTTGCTCGCCGAGCCGAGGGTCAGGTTGGCGGTGACCCCGCCGGCCGCGCCGCGATAGTCGCCAGTGTCGACACCATTGCCGCCGATCAACTGGTCGGAGCCGGCGCCGCCACGCAGGGTGTCGTCGCCCTCGCCGCCCGTCAGGCTGTCGGAGCCATTGGCGCCCGTCAGGACGTCGTCTCCGCCCCGGCCGTCGAACACGACCGCGAAGGCGCTTCCGGCGGCGGCGGCGAGCGTATTGGCGCCGCTGCTGCCCGAGACGGTGCGAACCGCGGCGGTCGTGCCGCCGACCGTCACGTTCTCGGTGGCGAAGATGGACACCGCCGTTGATCCGACCGAGCCGGTTCCGGCGGAGAGGTCCACCTGGGCCGAAACGCCGTTCAGGACGGCCGTGTCGACACCCGTGCCGCCCGAGATCAGAACGCCGGCCGAGGCGGCCGAGCCGGTCACGACCAGGGTGTCGTCGCCGTCCTCGCCCCACAGCTGGTCGCCGGAATCGCCGCTCAGGGCATCCGCTCCGAGGCCGCCGAACAGGACATCCACCCCGCCGCCGGCGGTCAGCTGGTCGTCGCCGTCGCCGCCGACGATCAGGTCGTCGCCGGCCTGGCCGTTGATCACGTCCGCGCCGCCCGCTCCCTGGAACTCGTCTGCGAAGGCCGTGCCGACAAAGGCGTCATTGTTCGGCGTGCCCGCGAAATACTGGCCGCCGCCCGCGCCCACGATCAGGGTGATGTCGTCGAAGCGAAGACGCTCGACCGTGGTCAGGGTGTCGGTCCCGTCGGGGCCGGTGACCGTCGTGGTCCCGCCGACCGTCGACACCGTATAGGCCGAGCGCAGGCCGCTGAAGACCGCCGTGTCCGTGCCGGCGTCGCCGCTGATGGTGTCGTTCGAGCCGCCGCCGGTGAGGGTGTCGTCGCCGCCGCCGCCGCTGATCGCGTCGAAGCCGGCGGTGCCCGTCAGGGTATCGGCCCCGGCCGTGCCATTGATCGGGTTCATGATCGGCGCGCCGGCGATGGTGTAGAAGCCATCGGCGAACTGGAGCCGCTCGACATTGGTCAGGGTGTCGGTCCCGTCGGGTCCGGTGATGGTCGTGACCCCGGCCGCGAAGCTGATGGTGTAGGCGGACCGAGCGCCGCTGTAGACGGCCGTATCCGTGCCGCCGCCGCCGTCGATCGCGTCGGCTCCCGCGCCGCCGGTGATGGTGTCGTCGCTGCCGGCGGACTCGATCTGGTCGTTGAAGGCGGTGCCGGTGATCGCGTCCGCGTTGGCGGTTCCCGCGTAATACTGGCCGCCGCCCGCGCCCACGATCAGCGTGCCGTCGGAGAAGCGGAGCCGCTCGACGTTCGACAGGCTGTCGACGCCGTCGGGGCCGTTCACCGTGGTGACGCCCGCGGCCGTGGAGACCGTCGAACCGGCCATGGTTCCGGAGAACACCGCCGTGTCGACGCCCGTGCCGCCATCGACGGTGTCGTTGCCGAGACCGGCGTTGATCAGGTCGTCGCCGTCGAGGCCGTTGATGGTGTCGGCGCCGGTGGTGCCGTTCAGGCTGTCGGCGTTCGGCGTGCCGTTGATGGTCCCGTTGAGCGGCGCCCCGGCCGGATCGAACAGGCCGTCGGCGAACTGCAGGCGCTCGACATTGCTGAGCGTGTCGGTCCCCTCGGGGCCGGTGACGGTCGTCACGCCCGCGTTGAGGGTGATGGTGTAGGCCGAACGGGCGCCGCTGAAGACGGCCGTGTCCGTGCCGTTTCCGCCGTCGATGGTGTCGTTCTCGGCGCCGCCGATCAGCTGGTCGTCGTCGGCCCCGCCGTTGAGGGTGTCGCGGCCGATGCTGCCGTTGAGGACATCGTTTCCGGCCTCGCCGTTCATGGTGGCGCCGAGGAACAGGATCGGCGTCACCGGCGCGCTCGGAACCGAGACATGCAGTCTGTAGGTGCCGCCGGCCGGGGGGGCCGAGGTGACGAGGGTGGCGTCAGAGCCCGACTGCCACTGCGACACCTCGATGTAGTAGGTCCCGGCGGAGGCGAAGGTGTAGCTCAGGGCCGAGTCGGTCGCCGAGCCGCCGTCGCCCGTCGCGGCGTCGTCGTTCTGGGCCAGACGGACATTGCCGGCGTCGTAGATGCGCAGCACGCTGTCGAAGCTGGCGTTGTCGATGTCGAAGACGACCGTCTCGCCCGCGGCCACGGTGACCGCGTAGAACTCCTTGCCGCCATGGCCGGTGGCGACGACCGTGGCATGCGGAATGGTGGTCGAGTTCGCCACGTCCGAGCGGGTGCCCAGATCGAAGCCGCCGGCCAGCGACACCGCGGAGCCGATCGAATTGTTGGTCGTCGAGAAGGATTTGACGATGTCGGGCGCGCCGCCGCCTTCGCCGGGCGCGCCGGAGAACAGCTGGTCCGCACCGCCGCCGCCATTCAGCGTATCGAGGCCGCCGCCGCCGCGCAGGATGTTGTCGGCGCCGTCGCCCGTGAGGGTGTCGGCGAAGGCCGTGCCCCGCACTTCCTCGATACTGGAGAGGGTGTCTGCGCCCGCGCCGCCGCTGGCCACGCCGTTCGTCAGGTTGACCGTAATGCCGGCGCCGGCGCCGGAATAGTCTGCGGTATCGAAGCCTGCGCCGCCGTTCAGCGTGTCCGCGCCGAGGCCGCCCACGAGGAAGTCGGCGTCGTTTCCACCGTTCAGAACGTCGTCGCCCGAACCGCCGCTGAGCGTGTCGGCGCCGTCGAGACCGTTGATCGTGTCCGTGCCGCCGAGACCGCCGATGGTGTCGGCGAAGTTCGTCCCGTTGATGGTTTCATTGGTGATGTCGCCGGCGACCGTCACGCCGCCCGTCGGAGCGGCGGCGATGGTCTGGTCCGAGAACTGGAGGGATTCCACGTTGCGGACGGTGACCGTCCCGTCCGGGCCCGTCACGGTGCCGACCTGGCCGTTCCAGGTGATGGTGTAGCTGGCGCGGGCGCCCGAGAAGACGACCGTGTCCGTGCCCAGGCCCCCGTCGATGACGTCATTGCCGCCGTTGCCGGTGATCACATTGGCCGCAGAGTTGCCGCGGATGGTGTCGACGCCGGAGCCGCCGATGACGTTCTCGATCACCACGCCGATGGCGATCGCGATATTGCCGACCAGACCGCCGACGCTGGAGAAGGCGCCCTGCCGAAGGTCGATCGTCTGGGCGACGCTGTAGCCGGAGAAGTCGAAGGTGTCCGTGCCGCCGGCATCCCAGACCGCGAAGATGAGGGCGCTGGCCGCCGAGTTGGCGTTGAACCAGGGGAAGGTCGCCGTGGAGTTGAAGCCGTAGACCGTGTCCCCGGTACGGGTGGTCATGTTGGCGCCGTAGAGGCGCTGGGCCGCCGCGATATCATCGAGCAGGGGCACGGCGGAGTAGCGATTGTTGCCGGTGCCGTTCGTGCGGAAGTCCGCCCCCGTCTCCTGCTCGGAGAAGTAGCTCATCACCGAAAACTGGCGGGAGTCCTCGAAGTAGATGGCGTCCGCGCCGTAGGTGATCACGCCGGTGGCGCTGGCGTTGTAGTCCGCCGGGTGGCTGAGGCCGATAGCGTGGCCGATCTCGTGCAGCAGGGCCTGATGACCATAGGCCTGCATCACCGGCACGGCGTTGTAGGACAGCGAGCTGTTGACCCATACGTCGCCCTGGACGGCGTTGGAGCTCGTAGCCCCCGGCATGCCGCCGGGCAGATAGGCGAAGGCGGCCGCGCCGTCCTGGCCGGACGCATAGTTGCCGAACAGGATGGTGGCGTTGTTGGAGTACTGGCTGCCGACGTCCGTGACGCGGTTGAAGGTGATGTTCGCCACGTCGGACCAGGCCGCGAGCGAGAGCTCGGCGGCGGCGATCTGGAAACTGTTGAACTGCGAGAAGCCCGCAGTGTCCGTCGGCATGACGGCAGCCGAGAGGCGGAAGGCATAGGTAACCACGGCCGGCTGCCCGAGCCCGGTGGCCCAGCTGGTGTTCGAGCGCGTGATCTGCGACCCGGCGTCGATCGGATCGAGCGAGGGTTTGCCGTTGGGACCGAACAGGCCGCGGTCGTCGGCGTTCAGCAGCACGCCTTGCGGGCCTGAACCAGCGGCTTCGACAGCCCCGTGGAACCGTCCGCAGCAGCCGCAGATGTCATAGCTGGCGACGGCTCCGAACGAGGGATCCGCCACCGGCTGGACAGACGGCGCTCCATCGCTATCGGCGACGAACGAAGACGGCGAGCCGAAGCTCCGCGAGAAGGAATCGAACATGCGTAGGGCCCAACCGACGAAAATTTCCGGCGGTCACCGTAACGCGGCTTCGCGAAACGACAAGCGGAGCCGCTTCACACTTGCGTTGAATGCGGCCCTCGGAGCAACCTGAACGGGACTTCACCCGCTTCGCGACTACCCCTGGATAGAGGACAGCGCCTGTTCGGGGTCGGCGCTGCTGGCTCCACTGCATGCGCCTGCGACCGCACTCCATGCCGATGAGCCGCGCCCCGGCTCCTGGACGCCAGCCCGCCATCGACGCCTGAGGCGGGAAACGCAGTCATCGCCTGCGCTCCGCTGGCCAATGTCACATTTCCCGCCTAGACAGGCGGCGGCTGTGGATCGCCGCCTGTCCAGGCGCGTTCAGGGGCCGCATTCGCCCGATACGGGGGGTACCCGGGCCGCGCCTCGCGCGCTCGTGCGCCCTCCGGCCGCTCTGTCTGGAAGGCCCGATGACGAAGAAGACCGCGCTGATCACCGGCATCACGGGCCAGGACGGCTCCTATCTGGCGGAATTCCTGCTCGAGAAGGGCTACGACGTGCACGGCATCAAACGCCGCTCGTCGCTGTTCAACACCGAGCGGGTCGACCACATCTATCAGGACCTGCACGACGCGGACGTGCGCTTCCAGATGCATTTCGGCGACCTGACGGACACGTCGAACCTGGTGCGCATCATCCAGCAGGTTCAGCCGGACGAGATCTACAACCTCGGGGCCCAGAGCCACGTCGCCGTCAGCTTCGAGACGCCGGAATATACCGCGGACGTGGACGCCCTCGGCACCCTGCGCCTGCTCGAGGCTATCCGCCTGCTGGGCATGGAGAAGAAGACCAAATTCTACCAGGCCTCGACATCCGAGCTGTATGGCCTGGTGCAGGAGCCGGTCCAGTCGGAAACGACGCCCTTCTACCCGCGCAGCCCCTACGCCGTGGCCAAGATGTTCGCCTACTGGATGTGCGTGAACTACCGCGAGGCCTACGGAATCTTCGCCTGCAACGGCATCCTGTTCAATCACGAGAGCGAGCGGCGGGGCGAGACCTTCGTCACCCGCAAGATCACCCGCGGGCTCGGCGAGATCGCCCAAGGCCTGAGCGACTGCCTGTATCTCGGCAACATGGATGCCCTGCGCGACTGGGGTCACGCCAAGGACTACGTGCGCATGCAGTGGATGATGCTGCAGCAGGACACGCCGGACGATTATGTGATCGCCACGGGCAAACAGTACAGCGTCCGCCAGTTCGTCGAGGCCTCGGCCGCCCGCATCGGCGTCACCCTGCGCTGGGAAGGCTCCGGGGTGGAGGAGCGGGGGATCGTCGAGGCGGTCGATCCGTCGCACGCCGTGAGCCGCTGCCCGGCGATCAAGGAGGGCCAGACGATTGTGCGGGTCGACCCGCGCTACTTCCGTCCGACCGAGGTGGAAACCCTGCTGGGCGATCCGTCCAAGGCCAAGGCGAAGCTGGGCTGGGAGCCGGAGATCACGTTCGAAGAGCTGGTCGACGAAATGATGGAGGCGGACCTTCTGGCCGCCCGCAAGGCCCTGCTGATCAAGAACGCGGACTGGAGCTGAGGTCTTGGATCCCTTCGTCCGGCTGGATCAGACCACCCGCCGCCGCGAGGACAATCGCGGCTGGCTCGAGGTGCTCTACGAAAGCGACAGCATGGTGCTGAAGCGGTCGTTCTCGAAGGCGGGCGTGTTCCGGGGCCTGCATGTTCAGCAGGCGCCGTCCGAGCAGACCAAGGTCATCCGGGTGGTCTCAGGGGCCATCGTCGATGTCGTGGTCTCGATGGACGACCCGACCCGGGAGCTCCGCACCACCCGCCTGACGCCCGAAGACGGCTGGGTTCGCATCGGAGCTGAGTACGCACACGGCTTTTTCGCCCTGCAAGACACTGTCTTTGAATATGTTTGCGACGGCGGCTACGATGAGGGGTCGGAACTGGCGTTCTCGATCGCGGATCGCCTTCCGGCCCTGTTGGGGGTCGATACCGTGATCCTGTCGGACAAGGACCGCGCGGCGCCGCCGCTGCCGGCGGCTGGAACAGAGTGATGAAGACGCTTTCGCTGATCACCGCATCGTACAACAGCGCGCGCACCATCGCGGACACCCTGCGGTCGGTGAACGCCCAGACGTATCCGCAGATCGAATATCTGGTCGTCGACGGCGGCTCAAAGGACGAGACGATGGAGATCGTGGCGCGCGAGGGACAGCGCGTGACCTCCGCCGTGTCCGAGCCCGACAAGGGCATCTACGACGCCTATAACAAGGGCCTGTCGCGGGCGACCGGGGAGGTTATCGGCTTCATCAACTCGGACGACTACTATTGCGCGCCCGACGTCATCGCCAATGTGATGAAGGCGTTTGAGGACCCGACGGTCGAGGCGGTGCACGCCGACCTCGTCTATGTGGACCCGGCGAACACCGGCAAGATCGAGCGGCACTGGAAGTCGCGGCCGGCGACCGTCGAGAACCTGCGCCGGGGATTCATTCCGGCCCACCCGACCTTGTTCCTGACCCGCGCCGCCTACGACAAGATCGGACAGTTCGACACCAGCTACCGTCTGGCCGCCGACTACGACTTCATGCTCAGGGCCTTCTTCGTCCACCAGATCAAGTCGGTGTACCTGCCGCAGATCTGGGTCCGGATGCGCTCGGGCGGGGCGACCGGGGGCACGGCCGCCAGCATCATGAAGCAGAACGACGAGATCCGGCGCAGTCAGGCGGCGCACGGCCTGCACTACCCCAAGGCGCTGTTCTTCGCCCACAAGGTGCTGGACCGGTCGGTGCAGCGCGCGCGCGCGCCCTTCGTGAAGGCGCCCGACATCGTGGGATCGGCCGGCCAATGATCGACGGCAGGCGTGTTCTCGCGATCGTTCCGGCGCGGAAGGGCTCCAAGGGCCTGCCGCTGAAGAACGTGCGGCCTCTGGCGGGCAAGCCCCTGCTGGCGTGGCCGATCGCCGCCGCGCGCGCGTCCAGCCATGTCGACCGGGTGATCATCTCCACGGACGATCAGGGCTTTGCCGACATCGCCGTGGCGCATGGGGCCGAGGCTCCGTTCCTGAGGCCGGCCGAGTTGGCGTCGGACACCGCGCCCTCGATCGGCTTCATCCTTCACGCCGTGGACACGCTGGCGGAGGCCGGCGACGTCTACGAGTACGTCGTCTTGCTGGAGCCGACCTCGCCCCTGACCGAGGGCGCCGACGTCGACGCGGCGCTGGAGCAGTTGATCGCGTCCGGGGCGGACGCGATCGTCGGGGTGACCGCCCTGGAGACCAACCACCCCGCCTATGCGGTGCGGATGCGGTCCGACGGCGTGATCGATCCGCTGCAGCCCGGTGGCTTCGCCGCCATGCCCCGCCGCCAGGACCTGGAGCCGGTGTTCGGCTTGGACGGCAGCCTGTATATTTCGACGGTCGAGGCGCTGCGGCGGGAGCAGGGTTTCTGCCACGCCGGGACGCTCGGCTACCGGACGGCCCGCCACAAGGCGCACGAGGTTGATGATCTGGTCGACTTCCTGTGCATCGAGGCGATCGCCGCCCATCTGGACACCATTCGACAAGAGGAAAGCCGGACCTCCCCGTCCGGCGCGAGATAGCCCATGCGCAAATGCACCAAATGTCTGGTCCCGGAGACCGTCGACACCATCACCTTCGATGAGGAAGGCGTCTGCTCCGTCTGCCGTCAGATCGAGGCCAAGAAGGACAAGATCGATTGGGCCGACCGCCAGCGGCAGCTCGACGAGATCATCGACCAGTACAAGGGCAAGGACCTCTACGACTGCATCGTCCCCTATTCGGGCGGCAAGGACTCGGTCTTCCAGCTCTATTACATCGTCAAGACGCTGAAGCTGAAGCCGCTGGTGGTGCGCTACAACCACTGGGGCTACCGGCCCAAGGTCGAGGACCTGAACACCTCGGTGTTCAAGCAGCTGGGCGTCGACGTCGTCGAGTTCACGCCGAACTTCCACGTCGTGCGCGAGCTGATGCTGGAGAGCTTCAAGCGCCGCGGCGACTTCTGCTGGCACTGCCACACAGGCATCTATTCCGGCGTCATGCACATGGCGGTGCGGTTCGGCATTCCGCTGCTGTTCTGGGGCGAGACCTCGGCCGAGTACCACAGCTGGTACACCTTCGAAGAGATGGAGGAGGTCGACGAGAAGCGGTTCAACCGCCTGATGAACCAGGGGATCACCGCCGACGACATGTACGAATTCCTGCAGGGGCGCGTGGAGCGCCGCGACCTGTGGATGTTCGACTATCCGAAGCGCAAGGACCTGATGGCCCTGAAGGTCCGCTCGATCTGCCTCGGCAACTATATCGAGTGGGACACCAAGGCCAACGTGGCCCTGATCGAGCGAGAGCTCGGCTGGAAGGGTCAGCAGGTCGAGGGCGTGCCGCCGGAGTATGACTACGAAAAGATCGAGTGCACCTTCCAGGGCATGCGCGACTGGTCGAAATTCGTGAAGCGCGGCTACGGGCGCGCCAACCACCTGCTGTCGATCGACATCCGCAACGGCCGCAAGACCCGCGAGGAAGCCGTCGAGATCGAGCGCCAGTACGACGGCAAGCGCCCCGCCTCGATGGACTGGTTCCTCGAGACGCTGCAGATGACCGAGGACGAGTTCTACAAATATCTGGAGCCGCACCAGGTCCATCCGTGGAAGTTCGACAAGTCGAATTTCGAGACCGGACCGGTGATGCCCGACTTCGAAAAGTGGGACCGCACCGATCTGAGCCACATCCCCGTCGGCCCGCCGAAGACGCCCGCGGAATAGGGATCGCCGCCTGATGACCATCGCCATCATCGACTACGGCATGGGCAATGTCCGTTCACTGATGAACGCCTTCGAATACATCGGCGAGGACGCGGTCGTGACCGCCGACTTCGACGAGCTGGAGGCGGCCGACCGGCTCGTATTGCCCGGCGTCGGCGCGTTCGGCGACGCCATGAAGGCCATCGACGCCAAGGGGCTGAAGCCGGTGCTGGACCGGCTGGCGCTGGAGGTGAAGAAGCCGGTGCTCGGCGTCTGCCTGGGCATGCAGCTGTTCGCCCGCGTCAGCCACGAGCACGGCACGCACCAAGGGCTCGGCTGGCTCGACGCCGAGATCCAGCCGCTGGAGGTCGCGCCGCCCGCCAAGGTGCCGCACGTGGGCTGGAACGCCGTCTCGTTCGCGCCGGACGAATGGCTGTTCAAGGGCCTGCCGTCGGGCGAGAGCGACTACTATTTCGTCCACTCCTTCCACATGGTCTGCGCCGATCCGGCGGACCGGGTGGGCACGACCGACCACGGTGGGACCGTCACCGCGGCGGTGCGGCGCGGCAATCTGGTGGCGACCCAGTTCCATCCGGAAAAGAGCCAGGACAACGGACTGCAGTTGCTGCAGAACTGGCTGGCGCACGACTTCTGATGCTCAAGAAACGGATCATCCCGAAATTCCTGATCCGCGGCGGCCGTCTGGTGAAGATGCGCCGGTTTCACGACGATCAGCGCGAGGCCGGCAACCCGGTCTCGACCGCAAAGGTCTATGACTCCTACGGCGTGGACGAACTGATCTTCGTCGACATCGACGCGACCCGCGAGACCCGCGTGGTCACCGGCAACATCATCGAACGCGTCGCCGAGGAGGTGTTCGTTCCGCTCACGGCGGGCGGCGGCGTGCGGACGCTCAGCCATATCGAGGCCCTGCTGAAGAGCGGCGCTGACAAGGTCAGCATCAACTCCGCCGCCATCGACGATCCGGCCTTCATCACCCAGGCGGCTTCGCGTTTCGGCGACCAGTGCATCGTCGTCTCGGTTGACTACAAGGCCGACGAGTTCGGCAAGAAGCGCGTCCACGGACATGGCGGCACCCTGCAGACCAGTCACGATCCGGTGGAGTTCGCCCTGCGCATGCAAGACCTCCACGCCGGCGAGATCCTGATGACCTCCATCGACCGGGACGGGATGATGGACGGCTACGACCTCGACATGATCGCCGCCCTGTCGGACACGCTGGACATCCCGCTGATCGCGTCGAGCGGCGCGGGCAGTCTGGACGACTGCAAGAAGGCGCTGGACGCCGGGGCTTCGGCGATCACCATCTCGTCGATGTTCATCTTCACCGATCACAGCCCGATCAAGGTGCGGACCTATCTAAGCACCAACGGCGTCAACGTGCGCAGCCAGAAGGGCAGCCGCTCGTGAGCGGCCTGCTGTCCATCGATCCGGCCCGCGCCCTCGCCGATCCGGCGAGCGCCGCCATAGCGATCGTGGACAGCCTTTCGCGCAATCTGGCCGCCGAGCAGTGGTTCTACGGCCAGTTCGTCGCCGCCCTCCTGCTGGGCCTGACCATCGATCTGCTGCGCCGGCGGGACCTGGTCTCGCGGTACTGGAGCCGGTCGGTGCGGGTGGACGCCGTCTACGCTGTTCTAGAGTTTCTGCACCTCATCCAGTTCGCCGTCATCCTGCCGGTGGGACTGTTCATCACCCGCGGCCTGCAGGTCTGGGCGCCCTGGCTGGAGGTCACGGCGCTCGCCCAGCTGCCGGTGTGGGCGCAGCTGACCATCCTGTTCGTGGTGACGGACTTCTGCGTCTACTGGTGGCACCGGTTGCAGCACGAGAGCCGGATCGTCTGGCAGTTCCACAAGACCCACCATTCGCAGGTCAATCTGAACGTCATGACCACTTTCCGCGCGACGGTCATCGACCGGATCGTGGCCTTTGCCATCATGGCCGTTCCGGCCGCCATGATGCAGGTCGACGCGGCCCTGCCGGTCGCCTTGGCCGCCGTCCTGCAGTTTCACCAGCTGGTCATCCACTCCGACAGCGGGTGGTCGTTCGGACCGCTGGATCGCATCTTCGTGTCGCCGTCGTTCCACGAGGTTCACCACTCCTCGCTGGAGCCGCATTTGGACCGGAACTACGGGGGCGTCCTGTCGATCTGGGACCATATGTTCGGCACCTCTGTCGCGCGCGGCGACCAGCCGCTGGTCTACGGGCTCGTCGCCGAGCGTCTCCCCGAAGCCTGGCTCTGGCAGCAGGCGACGCCCGTGATCGGCCTCTGGCGTCTTTTCCGCGGGCGCAGCCCGGCGGCGGAGACGTCCGCATGACGCTCAGGGTCCGCTCCAGCCTCGACGCCGCCGGTCTGGCCGCCTACGCCGCGGCGCAGGTGAACGGCATGTTCCCTGACGGCGATCCCGTCGAGGCCGATGTCCTTATGCCCGCCGTCGAGGGAGCCCTGCCCCGGCTGGAGCATTGCTTCGTCCACGTCGACAACAAGTATTTCTTCGACGGCGAGAGCGCGGTGTTCAGACACCTGCACGGCGATCAGTACGCCATGTGGCTGTACCTGCTGTCGAACGAGCTGTACCGCCAGGGCGGTCCCGCCGCCGCCTGCTCCAAGCTGTTCCTGCTGAACAAGGCCCTGCACGGGATCGACGCCTTCCACGAGGTCGAGCTGCCGTCGATCTTCCTGCTGGTTCATCCGCTGGGGACGGTGCTGGGGCGCGGAACCTACAGCGACTATTTCGTCGCCTACCAGCGCTGCGGCATCGGCTCCAACCGCGACGTCTATCCGACGCTGGGCCGGCACGTGACGCTGCGGCCGGGCAGCGCGGTGCTGGGAAACTGCACCGTCGGCGACCATTGCCAGATCGCCGCGGAATCCCTCGTGCTGGACCGCGACCTGCCGGACCACACCCTGTATATCGGTAATCCCAAGACTGCGACGCTTCGGCGTCAGGACGCCAGCTTCCCCCTCTGGCGCGTGTAAGGACCAGACTTTCCGATGCCCGACGACATCCACTCCGGCTCGAACGCGGCCGCCGACTTCGCCGCACTCCGCAAGCGGCTGCACCAGGTCATTCCGGGCGGGGCGCACACCTATTCGCGCGGCGACGACCAGTTCCCGACCAATGCGCCGCCGGTGCTGGTGCGCGGCAAGGGCGCCTATGTCTGGGACACCCACGACAACCGCTATCTCGACTACGGCATGGCGCTGAGAGCCATCTCGATCGGCTATGCCGACGACCGTGTGAACGCCGCCGCGATCCGGGAGATCGAGAACGGCGTGAACCTGACCCGCGCCTCGGCCATCGAGCTGGAGGCCGCGGAGCTGATCTGCGACGTCATCCCCTATGCGGAAATGGTCAAATTCGCCAAGAACGGGTCGAACGCCACGACGGCGGCGGTGAAGATCGCGCGCGCCTACACCGGGCGGCGCTACGTCTGCATCCCGCGCCAGCATCCGTTCTTCTCGTTCGACGACTGGTTCATCGGCTCGACGGCGATCAAGCGCGGCACCCTGCCCGACCACGCCGCCTCGACCTTGCTGTTCGATTACAACGACATCGGCTCGCTGCAGGCGCATTTCGACGCCCACCCCGGTGAGATCGCCGCGGTCATGATGGAACCGGCTACGCATCTGATCCCGTGCGGCCCGAACGGCGAGCCGGGACTGGCTCCGGGCCCCGATCCGGACGCCGCAGGCCACGCGGGCAACTTCCTGCATCAGGTCAAGGCGATCGCCCACGGCGACGGCGCCCTGTTCATTCTCGACGAGATGATCACCGGCTTCCGCTGGCATCTGAAGGGCGCGGCGGAGCTGTTCGGGATCGAGCCCGACATCGCCACCTTCGGCAAGGCCATGGCCAACGGCTTCGCCCTCGCGGCGGTGGTCGGCCGGCGCGAATACATGCAGGTCGGCTCGACCGACCGCCCCGGTATGGAGCGGACCTTCCTGCTGTCCACCACGCACGGGGGCGAAATGCCCGCGCTGGGCGCCTTCGTCGAGGCGACGCGGATCAACGCGGAAGAGGACGTGCCGCGCGGCCTCTGGGCCTATGGCCGCAAGCTGAAGGCCGGTTTCACGGAGGTCGCGGCCGCCAACGGCATGCAGGACCATTTCACCACCGAAGGCCCCGAGATTCTGATGAACTATGTGACGCGGGACCGGGACGGTCAGCCGTCGTTGCCGCTGCGGACGCTGCTGTCGCAGGAAATGATCCGGCGCGGGGTCATGATGCCTTGGCTTGGAACCTGTCAGGCGCATGGCGAGACCGAGTTGCAGATGACGCTGGAGGCGCTGGATGGCGCGCTCAAGGTCTGCGCCGCCGCCCTCAACGAAGGCATCGAGCGCTACAAGGACGACCACGTGATCAAGCCCGTTTTCCGGACCCATAACTGATGGGCGAGGGCCTCCGACTGGACGGGCAGGTTGCGCTGGTCACAGGCGGCGCGGGCATCCTCGGACGCCGCTTCTGCCAGGGACTGGCCGACGGCGGCGCGCAGGTCGCGGTGGTCGATTTGTTCGCCGAAGCCGCCGCCGAAGCCGCAGCGGCGATCGGCCCCCAGGCTCAGGGTTTCGCCTGCGACGTCTCTGACCCTGCGTCGGTCAAGGCGTGCGTCGACGCGGTCGTCGAGCGGTTTGGGCGGATCGACATCCTCGTCAACAACGCCGCGACCAAGACGGCGGACGTGCGGGCCTGCATGGCTCCGTTCGAGGACTACAGCATCGACACCTGGCGGGAGATCATGTCGGTCAATATCGACGGCATGTTCCTGATGGCCCAGGCCGTCGGCAAGGTGATGGTGGCCGGCGAGATCAAGGGCCGCATCATCCAGACCTCGTCGATCTACGGACTGCTCGGACCGGACAATCGCATCTACGAAGGCTCCTCCTACCTCGGCGGACCGATCAACACCCCGGCCGTCTATTCGGCGTCCAAGGCCGCGGTCGTGGGCTTCACCAAATGGCTGGCGACCTACTGGGCCGACCGCGGCATCCGGGTGAACTGCATCGTCCCGGGCGGCGTCTCCAGCGGCCAGAACTCCGAGTTCAGCGAGCGCTATTCCGCGCGCGTGCCCATGGGACGAATGGCCGAGGCGGGCGAGATGGTCCCGCCGCTGATGTTCCTCGCCACAGACGCCTCGAGCTATGTCACGGGCCACGTTCTGGTGGTCGATGGCGGATGGACCGCCTGGTGATCGACGACCAGCGCCGACGCGACCTCTACCTCGTCGTCGTCAAACTGACGGACGTCGCCGCGCGCGCCGGATTCGTACTGGCCGCGACCTATGGATTGCCCATCGCCCAGGCGGGCCAGTTCGGCCTGTTCGTCACCCTGGTGACCCTGTTCGCCTTCGCGTTCAATTTCGAGCGGCACATCGACATCCAGCGCCGCACGGCGGGCGAGCCGCATCCGGTGTTCGACAGGGCGGTGACCTCGGCTCTCGGGTTCTTCGCCTTCAACTGGCTGCTGATGATCCCGGTCTTCCTCGTCTCGGCCGCCTTGCTGACGCACGCCAGCTGGGATCTGCTGGGCCTCGCGGTTCTGATCGTTGTCGGCGAGCACCTGTCCAATCAGGCCTATCAGTACGCCCTGATCTCCCCGCGCTACTACCCGCTGCTGCTGGTGGTCACGGTCAAGAACATCGTGCTTCTGATGATCGTCCTGTATCGCGCCCTGCTGTCGCGGGAGGGCTTCGATCTGGAGTTCGCGCTGGAGATCTGGGCCATCGGCGCGGTCATGTGCACCGCCGCGCTAGGTGTCATGTGGGCAAAGCTGAGGCAGGCCGAACCCCGCACCCGCCCGTTCCGGTTCGCTGACGATATTCTGGGCCAGCACCGGGCGTCGGCGACGCATTTCATGCTCGGCCTGATCGCCATCCTGATCCTGCAGTACGACCGCCTCGCCGTAGGGGCGCTGATGAGCCTGGACCAGGTCGGCCTGTATTTCCGCCATACGCTGCTGGTGTCGCTGGCCTATCAGGCGTTCAACGTCGTCTCGTTCAACCGCATCACGCCCGCCATCTTCGCCGAGGCCAAGACGCAGGACATCGCCCACATCCGCGGCCGCGTGCTGCGTGAGTACGGCAAGACGCTGATCGGGACGCCGCTGCTGTTGGGCGCGGCCTGGCTGGCGAACCTGCTGACGGGCGGCGCCTATGCCGAGCGGTTCCACCTCAGCCTGCTGCTCATGGCGGTGATGCTGGCCGGCTTCATGCTGAGGGCCGCCGCCGACTTCCACGCCCTGATCCTGAACGCTCGCCATCGCGAGGCTGACGTGCTGCGCCAGCAGGCGATCGCCTTCGTCGTCGGCGGCGTGCTGCTGGGGCTTCTGACCTGGCGGTTCGGGGTCTATGGCGCGGCCTCTGCCGGCGTCGTCACCTCCGGCCTTTATCTGGCGCTGGTCGCCCGCAGCGTGGCGGTTGCCGAGCGGCGCAGCGCGGGAGCAGCGGCATGAGGGTTCTGATCACGGGCAGCAGCGGCTTCGTGGGCAAGGCCCTGATGGCGCGGCTGGTCTCGACCGGCCACGAGGTGCGCGGGTTCAGCCGGAGGGCCGCGCCCGACACCCTGCAGGGCGACCTGCTGAACCCCGCGTCTCTCCGGGAGGCGCTTGCCGGCTTCCAGCCCGAAGTCATCTACAACCTCGCCGCCGAGACAGACCTCAAGGGCGCGCCCAAGGGGGGCTATGCCGTCAACATCGAGGGCGTCCGGAACCTGCTCGACGCCGTGGCCGAAGCGCCGTCCGTCTCGCGCGTGATCTGGATGTCGTCGCAACTGGTCAACCGGCCGGGGCGCACCCCCAAAACGGACACGGACTACGATCCCGAGGGCGGCTACGGCGCCAGCAAGGTCGAGGGCGAGAAGCTGGTGCGGGCAGACGAGGGCGCCGGCCGGACGTGGGTCATCGTGCGCTCGACGACAATCTGGGGGCCGGGCATGAGCGAGCACTATCTCGGCGTGCTGCGGCTGATCCGGCGGGGCGTCTATTTCCATGTCGGCCGCAAGCCGCGGCTGAAGTCCTATTCCTACATCGAGACCCTCGCCTCCCAGCTGGAGGCGCTCGGCGTCGCGCCGGCGGAGACGGTTCATGGCCGCACCTTCTATCTGGCCGACAGTCCGCCGATCGACCTCAGGGCCTGGTCGGACAGTTTCGCCGCCCGCTTCGGCCGGCGCATCGCCGCCCTGCCGGAGCCGGTTGCCCGCGCCCTCGGTCTGATAGGCGACGGCATGGCCATGATCGGTCTGCGCGCGCCGCTGACCAGCAAGCGGCTCTCGAACATGATGGCCGAATACGTCTATGACACCGCGCCGATCGACAGCATCGCCGGGCTGCCCGTGGTGTCGATGGAAGAAGGGGTTCGCCGCACCGCCGACTGGCTGGAGGCCCGGGACGGGACGGTCGCGAAAAAGGGGGAAGGCTCCGCATGACGGCGCGCGCGCTGATCTATTCGATCCACCGGATGGAAGGCTGGTGGAAGGCTGTCGGCGATGCGCTCGGCTACGACGAGGCCGTGGTGCTGACAGACCGGCGAGGCTGCGGCGACCGGTGGGTGACCAACGACTTCTATCGCGCCTATCGCAGACTTCGGCGTGACAAGGCGACGGCCTCCCCCCTGCTGAGCGAAGCCGATGTAGCGGACGTCATCGCGCGCTGCCGGGTACTGCGCTGGCTGCCGAAGGCCCGGGCCGCCGCCATGGCGCTGGCCATGGCCGAGGCGATGGAGAGGGTTTTGGAGGAGGTTCGGCCGGTCGTGGCGCTGGGCTTCCCGATCGACAGTTACGTCTCGGACGTGCTGGCCCGTCGGGCACGCGCCCACGGCGTTCCCTATTACGAACTGACCGCCAGCCCGCTGCCGGACATGTGCATGCTGATGCACCGGGGCCGGCTGATCACGGCCAAAGCGCAGCCCGAACCGGCGCTGGTCGAGGCGCGAATCCGCGAGATCGCCGACCCGTTGTTCACGCCGAGCTATGTCCAGGGGCAGGCCGCCTACACCCCGATGCGCTTCATCAAGACCTTGGGGTATTTCCGGCTGAGGGCGCTGTACTTCAAGGTCTGGTCCTGGCTGGTCAACGATCCGCTCAACCTCCACTACCTCGACGCCCAGCCGAGCCTCGGCCACAAGGCGAAATGGCGCGACATGCGCATCGTCGGCATGATCGACGCCGACTGGCAGGCGCGGATCGAAGCTTTCCCGCGCGATCGCCGGGTCTTCTTTGGCCTTCAGCTGCTGCCGGAAGCCTCCATCGACTACTGGCTCGACGACCTCGATCTGGTCCGGCACGAGGACGCTCTGGTCGAACTCGCGCGGGGCCTGACCGCTGCGGGCTACGTCGTCGTGGTCAAGGACCACCCGCTTCAGTTCGGCTTCCGCCAGACGGAGCTGATCGAGGCGCTCAGAAGCCTGCCGAACGTGGTGATCGTGCCTTATGAGGTCAGCGGCAACGCCGTTCTGGCGATGTGCGGCGTCAGCGTAACGGCGACGGGCACCCTGGGTCTGCAGGCCGGGCTTCTGGGCAATCGCTCGGTCGTCTGCGAGGCCTATTATGTCGGGTCGGACGACGACTTCATCGTGCTGCGCTCGTGGGATGACCTCGCGGCGCTGCCTGAACGCCTCGACCTGACCGGCGAGCCCGCCGATCTGCGCGCCCGTCAGGGCCGGACCATCGCGCATCTGCTGCAGGGCAGTTTCGATGCCGACTTCTTCTCGTTCCAGAAGTTCGATCCGTCCGATCCGAACCCCGCCGCCGCCGAACTGGGACGCCGGCTCGGTCAGCGTCTCAGGCAGCTTGGCCCCGATGGCGAGGACTGGCACCGGCGCGAGTTGCCGCCGGGCGGAGGAAATCACGAGGGATCGCCGCTGCGATAAGCGGCTCCGGCCCGAGCTGTGCTTGACCCTACGGGGTGAGCTTCGATAGGACAACCTCCGGGGGGCCGCCCCGATCCCTGGTGTTTTCGCGCCGCCTTCCGCAGTCAGACAGGCCAGTCCGATGATGTCGCCCGGCTACGCGATCGTTGAACCCGGACCCGATGTCCGGCCGATGGACGAGATCCAGTGGTCGCCCGACCTGGTGCGGTACGAGGCTCACGACGCCTATCGCGACTTTCTGGCCCGGCCCGCCCTCGGCGCCCGGATCAAGGCGAGCGTCATCTTCACGGCCGCGCTGGCGAAACTGCTGCTGAAGCGGGTGATACGCTACGAGATGATCCCCTACGACGTGCGCGATGACAGATCGCCGCGCGGTCGCCTGCGCTTCGTCGGCGCCGCCCTGTCGAACGCGACCGCGGGAGCGATGCGCAAGCGCCATGCGACGGCGGCTCCCGCCTCCGCCGCGGGCGCCATGGACAGCTTGGGCTGCATGGTCGTCACCATGCCACCCGCCAAGACGGCCACCCTGGAAGAGGCCGCCGCTCCGCTGTTTGAGGAACTGGCCGCGCGCCGGGGCCAGTCCAACGGCAAGCGGGAGTTCGAGGAATCCCGCGCCCAAGCCAGCCGCGCCCGGGCGCGCACACTGTTCGACGCCATCGAGACCGCCTTGCAGGAGTCCGGCGTCATGGCGGCGTCGGGAGCCTATCTCGGCCGCCCGGCCCGCCTGATCGACGTCAATCCGCAGATCAACGACGTCAGCGACAGCTTCTGGCGCGACATCTTCCCGGACGTGGCCGCCGACCAGCTACCGGCCACCGCCTACTGCCACCGCGACGCCTCGGGCGGCGACCTGAAGGCGATCATCTATCTGAGCGACGTCGGCGAGCGGAACGGACCGTTCAGCTATGTGCTGGGCTCGAACCGGATGCGTATCTCGCGCGTGGACGACCTGATCTGCGAGACCAACGACAGCAATGGCCTCGGCGCGACCGATCCCGTCGCGCGCGAACGGTTCGCCGCCCTGCCGAAGAAGCTGCGGCAGAAGGGGGCGTTCGGCAACGACCTCACGCCGGCGTCGCCGCTCAGTGAGCGCATCAACGCCGGTCTGTGGGCCATCAAGGCCCCGAAGGGCTCCATCGTCCTGTTCGACACCAAGGGGATTCACCGCGGCGGCATGGTCGTCGAGGGTGAGCGCCGCGTCATCACCTGCGTGATCGGATGACGGGGCCCGCGCCGGGCGCGCCCGCCCATACAGGGATCCTGACGTGAGGTTTCATCCCGCCGTCCTGATGGTGATGGTGTGGGCGGCCTGCATGGGCCTGTTCTACATCCTGCCGTTCCAGCTCGAGAACCGGTTCATGACCCTGTACGGGTTCATGATCCTGGCGCTTTTCATCGCCGTTTTCTGCGCCGGAGCCCTGAGCGCCAGTCTCCCGATGGCGCAGAGGCCCCTGCCGCCCGGAACCACGGTCGATTTCAGACTGGCGGACCGGGCTCTCATGCTGGCGGCGTCGATCGCCATTCTGGCCGCTCTGGCCGACACGGCGGGCCGCAACGTCTTCGATCTGGCCGCCTCCTACGAAATCCGTTCGGACCGGGCTGGCGACCTGATGGCCGGTCGCGGCTCGGACAGTACGATCTGGTTCCAGCTGGCGTTCGTCACCTACCCGGCCGGCTACGTCTACATCGTGCGCGAGGTGGCGTTCCGGCTCCGCCCGGTGCCGTGGAAGATCGGCGTCTTCGGCCTTCTGCCGGTCGCGCTCGCGTCCCTCGCCATGGGCGGCCGGGCGCCGCTGTTCTATGCCCTGCTGATGCTGGTCTACGGCTTCGCCCTGCGCCGACAGCTGTTCCCGCCCAAGCCCGCGGCGACGCGACGGCCAGCGCCGCCGGCCGGCTGGAGGCCCGGCATGCCCCGCCCGACCCTGCGGTCGAAGACGCCTTTCCGGCTGAACGCGCCGGCCAAGGCCGCCATCGGCGTGCTGGGTCTGGCGATGCTGGTCTACTTCGTCCAGGTCTTCTCCGCTCGCGCCGACGTAGCCGGCGGGATTGACGCGATGTTCGGGGTCGCCGGCGGCCAGTGGGGCGTCAACTTCAACGGACGCGGGTCCGACGTGTTCTTCTCCCTGCTCGGGCCTGACGCGACCTACATGGTCTTCGTGTTCGTCTGGTACTGGATCCAGGGCTACGTCATGTCGAACGCGGTGTTCAGCACCTACGACGGACCGGCCCTCCTCGGCGTCTATGGCATCGACCTCATCTCGGCGCTGATGCGCCGCCTGAACGGACAGTTCGTGGCGGACGGCTACTCCCATCTGGGCGCGATCAACGTCTACGGCTTCCTGCCCTCGGCCTTCGGCGCGCTTTACGTCGATCTGAAATTCTTCGGCCTGCTGGTCTCTGGCGGCTGGGGATGGCTGACCGGGCTGGTGTACCGCAGGGTCAAACAAGGCGTGGATCCCAGATGGCTGCTGGCGGTCCCCTTCGTCACGCTCGGCATTGCCTTCAGCACGATCGGCACGCCCATCGGCTTCTCGAACGGACTGGTCACCCATTTCTGGATGGTGCTGACCCTGGTCCTGTCTCGCACGATACGTGTCCAGACGCCGCCGGCGGCCGGCAGTCCCGCGCGAAGGAAAGCATAGCTCGATGACTTCAGCGGGGGGCGCGGACGGCTACAGGCCGGAGGTCGACGGGTTGAGGGCGGTGGCGGTCGTCGCCGTCATCCTGTTCCACACGAACCTCGGGCTCGCCACCGGCGGCTACATCGGCGTCGATGTGTTCTTCGTGATCAGCGGCTATCTGATCTCGTCGATCATCCTGCGCGAGATGGACCAGAAGCGGTTCACCTTCGTCGGCTTCTACGAGCGGCGCATACGGCGCATCTTCCCCGCCCTGTTCGTCGTGTTGCTCGCGACCTCGGTGGGGTCCTGGTTCATCCTGCCGCCGGAGCAGATGCAGACGTTCACCCAGAGCGTCGTCGCCACCACGGCCTTCGCGGCCAACCTCTTCTTCTGGTTCAAGAGCGGCTATTTCGGCGGCGACGCCGAGCTGTTCCCGCTGGTCCACATGTGGAGCCTCGCGGTCGAGGAGCAGTATTACGTCTTCTTCCCCTTCCTCGTTCTCATCGCCGCCGGACCCCGCAAGCGGTGGCTGCCGTGGCTGATGGCGGCGGTATTCGCGGTCTCGTTCGCGGCCTGCGTCTACGTCACCCGTGACCATCCGCTGGCCGCCTTCTTCCTCACGCCGATGCGGGCCTGGGAGCTGATCGCCGGCGTCTTCGTCGCCATGTACCAGCGGCCGTGGCTGGCTAGTCTGGACAAGGTCCGGGGCGTTCGGCCCGCGATCGAGCTGACCGGAGCGGCGGCCGTCCTCGTCTCTATCTTCATGTTCGACAGCACCACCGCCTTCCCCGGCGCGGTGGCCGCGATCCCGGTTCTCGGCACGGCGGCGCTGATCCTCACCAGCAGCCGGACATCGATCGTCGGGCGTGTTCTGGCCAGCGGACCGATGGTGGGCGTCGGCCTGCTCTCCTACAGCGCCTACCTCTGGCATCAGCCGTTGTACGCCCTGTCGCGGGTCTATGGACTGACCGAGCGCGGCCCCTTCATCTACGCCATCCTGATCGCCGCGACCTTCGTGCTGGCCTATCTGTCCTGGCGGTTCGTCGAGCAGCCGTTCCGGGATCGTCGGCGGATCAGCCGTCTGCGGATCTACATCCTGTTCTTCATCCTCTCGGGCGTGCTGGTCGCGGGCGGCGTCGCGGGGCATTTCGCCATGGGTTTCCCGAACCGCTTCGACCGCGAGACCCTGGCCTTGAACGCCACCGCCGGGTTCAGCCTCAAACGGGTCGAGTGCCACGCCGACCGCCTGAATCCGAAGCCGCCTGAAAGCGCCTGCCGCTACTTCACCGACAAGGTGCACTGGGCCGTGCTGGGCGACAGTCACGGCGTCGAGACCGCCTACGTCCTGGCCGAGGAACTGAGGCCCGCCGGCGAAGGCGTCCTGCATCTCACCTATTCCGCCTGCCAGGCGGCGCTGACCTATGAATCGACCAATCCGGGCTGCAGCGAATGGATGCGACAGTCGGTGGCCTTCCTCGAGCGGGCGCCGGAGATCACCGACGTGGTGGTCGTCTTCCGCCACAGCTTCCACATGTTCGGCGACCAGACCCGCAGCTATCCGCGCGTGCCGAACGAGATGCCGGTCTTCCTCAAGGGCGTTTCCGCGGAACAGGCCCGCCAGATCTACATCGACAGCTTCAGCGAAACCGTCCGCCGGCTCAGCGCCGCCGGGAAGCGGGTGCATGTCGTGATGCCGATCCCGGAACTGCCGACCCACGTGGAGCGGTATATCTTCGCCAGCGACCGCAGCGATCCGGACCGGATCACCGGCGCTAGCATGGAGTTCTACCGCGCCCGCAACGCACGCATCCTGCCCGTGCTGCGACGGCTGGACAGCCTGCCCGGCGTGAACCTCGTCGATCCGACGCCGGCCTTCTGCGACGAGGTGCAGTGCCGCTCGATCATCGACAACCAGTCGATGTACTACGACGACGACCACCCGAGCCTCGCGGGCGCACGGCGGTGGATCAAGATGGCGCGGGCCAATGGCGACCTCCCGATGACGGGTCCGGCGCCGGATCCGAACGCGGCCGTGAGCGCCGGGGTCAAGGTCGACTGACGGACCGTCAGGTGGGCCGCGTCTCCATCGGCTTCGCCGGATTGCCGATCACGGTCACGCCCGGCGGCACGTCCTTCGTCACCACCGCGCCCATGCCGATGATCGCACCCTTGCCGATACGCAGGGGCTTGTCGCGCGCGCCCTGACGCAGGATCGCGCCGGTGCCGACGTAGACGTCGTCCTCGATGTGGACGTTGCCGTTGCAGCAGACGTTCGGCGCGAAGGTGACGAAGTCCCCGATCACGCAGTCATGGGCGACATACGAATAGATGTTGCAGTGGAAGTGACGGCCGATCCGCGCCGAGGCGGTGACGACGGTGAAGTCGCAGAATACGGCGCCCTCGCCCACGACCACGTCCGGGCCGCGCCGGTGGGTCGCGGCGGCCAGACTGCCCGCGGTGATCCGGTCGGCGATGCGGCGGCGGACGGCGGCGTCTCCGACCGCCACGACCGCCGGACAATCCAGGGCGTCGGGACCGATCACCGGCAGGCCGCAAACCACGCCGCCGATCTCGCTCGGATCATCGGAGACGAAGACGACCGAGCCGCCCCCCGCGGCCTCGACCGCGTCGAGGGCCGATCGCACGAGCTCGCGGCCGAAGCCGCCCGGTCCGTAGATGGCGATTTTCATGGGGCGATACTGGCATAGTCATATGACCCTCGCCACCGCCGGGCTAAGGGTCGGCTCCAACGGCGTTCAGCGGGGATGACAGATGGCGAACCGGACCGGAAAGGTGCTGGTCACCGGTGCGACCGGTTTCCTCGGCGGCGCCGTCGTGGCCCGGCTCGTCGCCGACGGCCGCCCGGTCCGCGCCGCCGTAAGGCAGGCGGGCGCGCCGATGCCGGCGGGCGTCGAAACCGTATCCGTCGGAGACCTGGGCCCTGACACGGATTGGGCGGAGGCGCTGTCCGGCGTCGAGACGGTCATTCACTGCGCCGCCCGGGCGCACGTGCTTCGCGAGACAGCCGGCGATCCCTTGGCAGAGTTCCGGAGGGTCAACGCCGACGGGGCCGTGGCGCTCGGGCGGCAGGCGGCGGTCGCGGGCGTCCGGCGGCTGATCTTCATCTCCAGCATCGGGGTGAACGGCGCCGAGACCCGTGGCGAACCGTTCCGCCCGATCGACACGCCTCGCCCCCATTCGCCCTACGCCGTGTCGAAACATGAAGGGGAGCTGGGGTTGGCGGAGGCTGCGGCGACGACCGGCCTCGAACTGGTCATCATCCGGCCGCCGCTGATCACCGGGCCGGACCCAAAGGGCAACCTGGGCACGCTGGCGCGCTTCATCGCGCGCGGCCTGCCCCTGCCCTTCGCCCTGGCCACGCGCAACCGGCGGGATCTGGTTTCGCGCGAGACGCTGGCCGACCTGATCGCGATCTGCATCGACCATCCGGCGGCGGCCGGTCAGACCTTCCTCGTCAGCGACGGCGCGCCTGTGTCCACCCGTCGACTGCTGGAAGACATGGCCGCCGATATGGGACGGCCGCTCAGGCTGCTGCCAGTGCCGACCGGCCTACTGGCGCTGGCGCTGAAGTTGGCGGGCCGCTCCGCCATGAGCGCCCAGCTGTTCGGTGATCTGGAGGTCGACATCGCCCACACCCGCGACACCCTCGGCTGGACCCCGTGAACACAGGCGGACACGGCGCCCGGCGCTTTCTCGCAAGCGGTGAATGGGTTAGGTCATCGAAGCGTGACGGCGCCCGCCGCCGCGTCCTGGAAGGGGTCTGGAATTGAGCGTCTTCATCATCGCCGAAGCGGGTGTGAACCATAACGGCGACGCCGACCGGGCGCTCGCCATGGTCGATGCCGCGCGGGCCGCTGGGGCCGACGCGATCAAGTTCCAGACCTTCTCGACCGACAAGGTCATCGGCCCCACCGCCGAGAAGGCCGAGTACCAGAAGCGCGAAACCGGCGAGGGCAGCCAGCGCGACATGGTGCGCCCGCTGGAAATGTCCGACGAACTGCACCGCCGGCTGGTGGAACGCTGCCGCGAGCAGGGCATCGAGTTCATGTCGACCCCCTTCGACGAGGAGGCGGCCGACTTCCTGCTCGACCTCGGCATGAAGCGGATCAAGGTGCCGTCGGGCGAAATCGTCAACCACCCCTTCCTGCGCTTCCTGGCGTCGAAGGACCGGCCGCTGATCGTCTCCACAGGCATGGCCGACATGCAGGAGATCGAGGAGGCCGTCGCCCTGATCGCCCGGGTTCGCGAGGGGCATGGCTTCACAGCGCCGATGAGCGAGGCGGTCACCATTCTGCACTGCACCTCCAACTATCCGGCGGCCTGCTCCGACGTGAACCTGCGCGCCATGCAGAGCATCGCCGAGGTCACCGGTCTGCCGATCGGCTATTCCGATCACACCCTGGGACTGGCGGTCTCGACCGCCGCCGTGGCCATGGGTGCGACGGTCATCGAGAAGCATTTCACCCTCGACAACACCCTGCCCGGCCCGGACCACCGCGCATCGCTGGAACCGCATGAACTGACCGCCCTGATCCGCCAGATCCGCGACGTCGAGGCGGCGCTCGGCTCTCCGGTCAAGGCGCCTACGGCCTCCGAAATACCGGTTCGCGCGGTGGTTAGGCGCTCGGTCACCGCCCGCCGCGCCCTGCCCGCAGGTCACGTGCTGGGACTGGAGGACGTGATCCTGCTGCGACCGGCATCGGGAATCCCGGCCAAGGCGCTGGACGAGGTGCTGGGCCGGACGCTCACCGCCCCGATCGAGGAAGGCCACCCCCTGCAGTGGGAGCATCTGGCCTGACGATGCGCCGCATCTGCTATGTCAGCGGGACCCGGGCCGACTTCGGCCTGATGCAGCGCACCCTGCTGGCCATCGACGGTCATCCGGACCTGTCGCTGTCGGTTATCGTCACCGGCATGCATCTGTCCCGCGAGCACGGCCACACCGTGGACGAAGTGGCAGCGGCGGGCTTCGACATCGTGGACCGCGTGCCCGTGGCGCTGGAACCGGCGACCGGCGCGACCATGGCGCGGGGCATCGGGGCGATGATCCCGGCCTTCGTCGACGCCATGGAGGCGGCGCGGCCCGATATCGTCCTGCTGCTCGGCGACCGGGGCGAGATGCTGGCCGGGGCCATAGCCGCCATCCACCTGAACCTGCCGGTGGCCCATGTCTGCGGCGGCGAGCGCTCCGGCACCGTCGACGAGCCCATCCGGCACGCCATCTCGAAGCTGTCCCATCTGCATTTCGCCGCCACCGAGGGCGCGCGTGAGCGGCTGATCCGCATGGGCGAGGCTCCCGAGCACGTGCATGTCGTCGGCGCGCCGGGCATCGACGGCCTGACCGATGGCCCCCTGCCTGACCGCGCGGCCGTCATGGCGGCGCAAGGCCTCGATCCGGCGCGCCCCTTCGCGCTGATGGTCTATCACCCCGTGCTGCAGGAGGCGGATCGCGCCGCCTCCGACACCGCCATTCTGGTCGACCAAATCCTGGCCGCGGGTTTTCAGCTGCTGGCGCTGATGCCCAACGCCGACGCCGGCAGCGACGGGGTCCGGCAGGCCCTCCGCGACGCGGAGCATCGGCTGGACGTGCAACTTCGCACCCATCTGGCGCGCCCGGACTTCCTCGCCGCTCTCGCCGTGGCCGATCTGATGGTCGGCAACTCCAGTTCGGGCATCACCGAGGCCTCGAGCTTCGGCACGCCGGTGCTCAACGTCGGGCGGCGCCAGAACCTGCGCGAGCGCAACGCCAATACGACCGATGTCCCGATCACGGCCGAGGCGGTCGGCGCCGGCCTCCGCGACCTGCTGGCCCACGGACGCTATCCGACGGACAACATCTACAGCGTTCCGGGCGGCACGGCGGCGGAGCGGATCACGGCGCATCTGGCCAGCGCGGTCATCGACGACGCCCTGCTGATGAAGGTGAACCGGTACTGAGATGATCCATCTGATCGGGGGCGGAGGTCACTGCAAGGTCGTCATCGACGCGCTGCTCGCCGGCGGCGCCGATCGCGGTGGACTGCGGGTTCGCGACGGCCGGCCCGAGATGCAGGGCGCGGAGGTGCTCGGCGTCACCGTGGACTGTCCCGAGATCGACGAACGGCTATCAGGGCAGGCGGTGCATGTCGCGGTCGGAGCCAACGCCGTCCGCGCCCGTCTCTTCCTCGCCGCTGAGGCCGCAGGCGCGCGGCCGGTGGCGGTGCGACACCCCTCGGCCTCGCTCTCGCCCTTGGCACGGATCGGCGACGGCGCCTTCGTCGGAGCACTGGCGGTGGTCGGGCCGGGGGCCGTCGTCGGCCGGAATGTGATCGTCAATCACGGGGCGGTCGTCGAACATGACAGCCGGATCGGCGATCACGCCTTCATCGGCGCCAACGCCGCGCTCGGCGGCGGGGTGACGATCGGCGAGAGGGCGACCGTGGGCCCCGGCGCCGTCGTGCCGACCGGACGAACGGTAGGCCCCGGCGCTGTGGTCGCGCCGGGCGCGGTCGTCAGCCGGGACCTGCAATCCGACGAGACATGGCCGGACGCGAAAGCGCCGGGGGGAAGCTGCAACGCATGACAGACATCAACGACTTCTGCGCCCGGCGCACGGCGACGATCCGGGACGCCATGGCGACGATCAACGCTTCGGGCATGCAGATGCTGCTGCTGCTCGACGCCGATGGCCGCTTCCAGCGCACCGTGACCGACGGCGACCTGCGACGCCTTCTGCTGGACGGCGCGGAAATGGCCGGGACGCTGGAGAGCCTGCCGGACCTGGCCTCCGTCACCGCGCCGGAAGAGATCAGCCGCAAGGGCGCGCTCGCCCTGATGGACAAGCACGAGATCAACCACCTGCCGCTTATCGACGGCGACGGGCGGGTGGTGCGGGTGCTGAACCGCCGCGATATCGGCGCGCCCATCCTGCTGTCCACGCCGCACATGGGCGAGGCCGAGCTGCACTATGTGGAGGAGGCGTTCCGCACCAACTGGATCGCGCCGCTGGGACCCAACGTCGACGCCTTCGAGCGCGAGATCGCCGATCTGGTCGGGGCCGGGCACGCGGCGGCCGTCTCCTCCGGCACGGCGGCGATCCATCTGGCGGTGCGCATCCTCGGCGTGCAGCCCGGCGACAAGGTCTTCTGCTCGACCCTGACCTTCGCGGCCTCGGCCAATCCGATCGTCTATGAGGGCGGCGAGCCGGTCTTCATCGACAGCGAACCGGGCAGCTGGAACATGTCGCCGGTCGCGCTGGAGCGCGCCTTCGACGCCGCGACCGCCGAGGGGTGGCTGCCCAAGGCCGTGATCGTGGTCAATCTGTACGGCCAGAGCGCCGACATGGACGCGCTCAACGCCATCTGCGACCGCCACGGCGTGCCGGTGATCGAGGACGCCGCCGAAAGCCTCGGCGCCCGCTACAAGGGCCGGCCCTCCGGCGTGTTCGGGCGGATGGGCGTCTACTCTTTCAACGGCAACAAGATCATCACCACCTCGGGCGGCGGCATGCTGGTCTCCGACGACGAGGAGCTGATCAAACAGGCGCGGTTCCTCGCCACCCAGGCCCGCGATCCGGCGCCGCACTATCAGCACAGCCAGATCGGCTTCAACTACCGCATGTCGAACATCCTGGCGGGGGTCGGGCGCGGTCAGCTGCAGGTGCTGGAGCAGCGCGTCGAGGCGCGGCGGGCGGTCTATGAGGCCTATCGCGACGGCCTGTCCGACATCGAGGGGCTGGAGTGGCAGCCGGAGCCGGACTGGAGCTATTCCAACCGCTGGCTCTCGGCCCTGACAATCGATCCCGACGTCGCCGGCTTCACGGCGTCGGACGTGATCCGCCGGCTCGGGGACGAGATGATCGAGGCCCGCCCCGTATGGAAGCCGATGCATCTGCAGCCGGTCTTCGCCCACTGCCGTCACTTCGCCCACGGGAACGAACCCGTGTCGGACCGGATATTCGATCAGGGACTATGCATGCCCTCGGGCTCGAACATGAGCCCCGCCGAAATCGCGCGGGTCGTCGACGCCATGCGCGGCATTTTCAAGGGCCGCTGAACCCATGAAGCGCGCGTTCGACTTCATCATGGCGCTGGGCGCGCTGATCGTCTTCGCCCTTCCCATGCTGGCCGTGGCCATCGCCGTGCGCGCGACGTCGAAGGGGCCGGCGATCTACTGGTCCGACCGCGTCGGTCGGGAGAACCGGCTGTTCCGGATGCCCAAGTTCCGCTCGATGCGTATCGAGACGCCGGCGGTCGCCACTCATCTGCTCAGCGACACCACCGCCTGGCTGACCCCGATCGGCGGCTTCCTGCGCAAGAGCAGCCTGGATGAACTGCCGCAGCTGTGGAGCATCCTCGTCGGCGACATGTCGATCGTGGGTCCGCGTCCCGCCCTGTTCAACCAGGACGACCTGATCGCCCTGCGCACGGAGCTCGGCGTTCACCGGCTGCGTCCCGGCCTGACCGGCTGGGCCCAGGTCAACGGTCGGGACGAACTGCCCATTCCCGACAAGGTCCGGCTGGACGTCGAATATCTGCAGAACCGGACCTTCGGCATGGACCTGAAGACGATCTGGATGACCGTCGGCAAGGTCGTGCGGGCCAAGGACATTTCGCACTAGTCCGGTCCGCCGGACCGGCCGCCGCGGTCAGGCCCGGCGCATCGGCAGCACCGCCGCCGACATCTCTTCCGACGACACCGCGCGGACCTTGGCGAGGGTTTCGAAGATCAGCGTCCGCGTCGCCGCATCGTCACCCTGACGGGCGACCCGCTCCAGCTTGTGCACGGTCTGCTCGGTCATGCGCGCCCCTTGGATGCGGTCGGTGACGCACATCAGGCTCTGGCCGCACATCTCCGAGACCTCGCTGGAATCGACCAGCTCCTCGAACAGCTTCTCGCCGGGGCGCAGGCCGGTGACCTCGATCTCGATATCCCGCCCGGGCGTCTTGCCGGACAGCTCGATCAGCTGACGGGCCAGATCCATGATCTTCACCGGCTTGCCCATGTCGAGCACGAAGACGCCCAGCGGACCGTCCGTCTGCCGCGCCGAATGCGCCGTGGCGTGCAGGACCAGCTGCACGGCCTCGGGGATGGTCATGAAGTAGCGCTCGATATCCGGATGGGTCACCGTCACGGGGCCGCCGCGCTCGATCTGCGCCCGGAAGGTCGGCACCACCGAGCCGGCGGAGCCCAGCACATTGCCGAACCGGACGACGCTGAACCGGGTGTTGCCGGCGCTGGTCTGCTGCGCGCGCACGACCGCCTCGGCCAGACGCTTGGTCGCGCCCATCACGTTCGGCGGATCGACAGCCTTGTCGGTCGAGATGAAGACCATGTGCTTGACGCCGGCGGCGTTGGCCGCTTCGGCCACGTTCCAGGTGCCGACGACATTGGTCAGCACGCTCTCGCAGGGATGCCGCTCCATCAGCGGCACATGCTTCAGGGCCGCGGCGTGGAAGACGACGTCCGGGCGCACGTCCTCGAAACAGTCGTTCAGCAGCGCCTTGTTGCGGACGTCGTACAGATATTCGCGCCGCGAGAGGGTCGGCCAGCGATCTCCGATCTCCTGATCGATCTTGAACAGGCCGAACTCCGAGTTGTCGACCATCGCCAGATGCCCGCAGCCGAGGCTGGCGACCTGCCGGCAGATTTCCGAGCCGATCGAGCCGCCGGCGCCGGTGACCAGCACCCGCCGGCCCGCAACCAGCGCCCTGAGCGGGGCGTCATCGAGCCGAACGGGCGGACGCGCCAGCAGCTCTTCAAGCTGGAACTCGCGCATCGCGCCGTCGTCGCCGGCGCCGCCGACCTCGACCAGGCTGGGGGTACGCAGCAGCTTGACGCCGCCGGTCCGCAGATGACCCAGGCGCTCGACGCCGAACTCCGCCGGGCTGATGGAGTCGTCGAGGAATACGATCGCCGGCTCGGCGCCGCGCTCCGCCAGCTCTTCGAGCATGTCCGCGGCCTGCTGAACGCCAGCGAGAACCTTCACGCCGCGCAGTTCCCGCGCCGCCGCTCCCGCTGACTCGGTGACGATGCCCGCCGGACGGTAGTCGTCCTCGCTGCGCGACAGATCCCGCAGGAAGGTGTCCGCGCGATCCATTCGGCCGACCAGAATGAGCGGGCTGCGGTCGTCCTGCTTGCCGAGGAAGGGGACGAGGCTTCTCAGGGCGTCCTTGTCGTGGGCGATCCGCCGCACCAGCACCAAGGCCAGCGTCATGACGATGTCGAGCACCGGCAGGATAAGCAGTGTCGTGCGGGGCAGGGACGCGCCCCGCTCGAGGAAGAAGTTGAAGGCGAGGAAGATGAAGGCCGACAGGACGGAGTTGCGGACCAGCGGACCGATGTCGACGATGGAAACATAGCGCCACAGGGCGCGGTCTGTCCGGAACGCCAGGTCGAGCGCGAGACCCAGGACGGCGAACGCCATCGCGTGCGGCCACGCCGCTTCAGCGGCCCGGAGAACTCCGGCCGGAGTCAGGCCATGGCCCGCCACCAGCATATAGGCGGCGATCACCGCCGCCACCCGGATGCCGGCGCGCGCGGTTACCTTCAGTCCCCGGATAATCAGCGTGTTTGCAATGCCCAAGTCAGTTCCGCCGCTGATATGACCCCAAACCGGCGTCGCCCACAGTATAAGTGCGCGTCATCGCAGTATGGTGACGAAAACAGTCGGTCCCTTCACTTCTATGCCGATCAGAAGGAAACGGTCGCGCAAGCCCCCGCGACAATCCCCCGACGGCCTCCAATCACCGAAACCCGAAAAAGTTCCGGCGTCTTAGCCATTTCCGGCCAAGCTGTCACCTGCCTGCACCCCACAGGCGTAACAAGGGTTTCGGAAAATATATATTTGAGACGACAGCTCTTCAGAACTCGCGATTTCTCTAGGGCCGATTGGAGGCCTGACACCGGTCGCAGCCATTGCGCTGCGCCGAAAGGGAGACGCAGCGCCCTTGAGCCGCTAGAACACGACACGACCAGGGCGTGGGGGGCCGATGACGATCTATCCGGTGATCATGTGCGGCGGAGCCGGCTCGCGCCTCTGGCCCGCCTCCCGTCCCGGACGGCCCAAGCAGTTCCTCGCCCTCACGGGTGAGCACTCCCTGTTCCAGAGCACCGTGCTGAGGGTCGCGCCGCTGGCGTCGGATGGCCGGGTCATCGTGGTCGCCGGCGCGGGTCATGCGGACGCTGTCGCCGCCCAGCTTGCCGAAATCGAGGCGGAGGCGATCGTCCTGCTTGAGCCGGAGGCGCGCGACTCCGGTCCCGCCATGGCCGCGGCCGCCGCCTTCATCGAGGCGCTGGACCCCACAGGCGTAGCCGCCATCATGGCCTCGGACCACCACATCCCGGACGCCGAGGCCTTTCGGGAGGCGGTGCGCATAGCCGCGACTGAAGCGGCGCAAGGGCGGATCGTCACCCTTGGAGTCACCCCGACCTCGCCCTCTTCGGCCTACGGCTACATCTGCCCGTCGGGGCCCGGCCTCGCCCCGGTCAAACGGTTCGTCGAGAAGCCGGATACCGCCACCGCGGCCCGCTACGTCGCCGAGGGCTATCTGTGGAACAGCGGCAATTTCATCGTCGCGGCCCGCACGTTAATGGACGACCTGGCCGCCCACGCGCCCGAAATCGGGGTGCAGGTTCGGGCATCGCTCCCGGCCAGCGGTGAAACGGGTCCGGTGATACGCCTCGGCGACGCCTTCCGTTCGGCGCCCAAGATCTCGATCGACTATGCCGTCATGGAGAAGAGCGGGCGAACCTCCGTCCTGCCGGTCCATTTCGCATGGTCCGACGTCGGCGCCTGGGACTCGGTGATGGACACCGGCGAGGGCCAATCCGGCATTCACATCGCCGTCGACAGCGAGAGCTGTCTCGTCCGCGTCCCGGACGGCATGGTGGTAGCGACGCTGGGCGTGTCGAACCTGGCGGTGATCGTCGAACCAGACGCCGTTCTCGTCTGCGCCCTCGACCGCGCCCAGCAGGTCAAGGCCATCGTCGATCGGATCAGGACCGAAGCGCCCGGCCACGCCGACATCCCCGAGCGGCGAGAGGCGGCGCCGTTCGCGCGCTTTGGCGACTGGATGCGAACCGCCGCCCTGCCCCTATGGACCACGCTTGGCGTCCACCCCGACGGCGCCTTCGTCGAGGCCCTGACGCTGGAGGGCCGCCATAGCGAGAGCCGACGGCGAGCGCGTGTGCAGAGCCGACAGATTTTCGTCCTGTGCCGGGCGGGTGCGCTCGGCTGGCAGGGGCCGTGGCGCGAACGGGCGGAGGCGGGGCTCAACCGGTTCCTCGATGGCTACGTCCGTGAGGACGGCGCGATCCGCAATGCCCTGAACACGGACGGAACGGTCCTCGATGATACCGCCGTGCTGTATGAGCAGGCTTTCGCCCTGCTGGCCCTGGCGGCGGCGCACGAAGCCGGCATCCTTCCGGAGCGCTGCGAGGCTCAGGCGAGGACTCTTCTGGATCGGCTGGAGGCGGAACGTCTCCCCGGCGGCGGCTGGCGCGAGGCGGGCGATCACCCGTTCCAGGCCAACGCCAACATGCATCTGTTCGAGGCCGCGCAGGCCTGGTCGGCGCGAGGGGTGGACGACCGCTGGAACGGTATCGCCGACACCATCGCCAGCCTGGCCCTGACGCGCCTGATCGACCCTGAGCGCGGCTTCCTGCGCGAGTTCTTCGACGCCGACTGGCGGCCCGCGCCGGGCGAGGACGGGCATCTGGTCGAGCCGGGGCATCAGTTCGAATGGAGCTGGCTGCTGTCGCGTCACGCTCTGGCCCGGCAGGACGCGGCCGCCATGGCCGCAGCCCGCAAGCTGTACGCCCACGGCCTGCGCGGCGTCGATCCGCGCCGCGGTGTGGCGATCGACCAACTCGACGACGTGCTCAAGGTCCGCAGCGCTGGCGCCCGCCTGTGGCCGCAGACGGAATGGCTGCGCGCCGCTCTGGCGATGGCGGCGCTGTCTGACGGCGATGAGCGGCGGGAGCGACTGGCCGAGGCCGGAAAGGCGATGCGTGGCCTGAACCGCTACCTCTGCGCCAACGGAACGTGGCGGGACAAGTTGCAGCCCGACGGGAGCTTCGTCGACGAGCCGGCTCCGGCCAGCTCGCTCTATCATATCATCGGGGCCTTCGATGAGGTCTGCGTCGCGGCGCGGGAGGTTCTGATCGCGGACGCGCCGGTCGGTCTGGCCTGACGATCTGAACCAACCGTCACGGTTCGCGTTCAGGATCACCGGCCGGGGGGCCGGGCTTCATCCCCTGTTCACCGGCGACGCTGTCCTCTAGAGACAGGGCCCGGACGCGAGACTGACTTGATCGATCTGCACTGCCATATTCTACCCGGCATAGACGACGGGGCGCCGGACCTCGAAACCTCGCTTCAGATGGCGCGGATGGCTGTCGCCGACGGCATCACCGTCACCGCCTGCACCCCCCACATGATGCCGGGCTATTACGAGAACACCTCCGACGGAGTGCGCGCCGCCGTGGTGGCCCTGCAGGCCGAACTCGACCAGGCTGGCATTCCCCTCAAGCTCGTCACGGGCGCTGATGTGCACCTCGTGCCGGGGCTCGCCTCGGGTCTGCGTGACGGCTCGAAGCTGACCCTCGCGGACACGCGCTACTTCCTGTTCGAGCCGCCCCACAACACCGCGCCGCCGCGCATGGCGGACGCCGTGTTCGACTGCATGGCCGCCGGCTTCCACCCGCTGATCACCCATCCCGAGCGCCTGCGCTGGATCGAGGATCAGTACGAGCTGATGGTTCAGATGGCCGAGGTCGGGGCGTGGATGCAGATCACGGCTGGGTCCGTCACCGGCCGGTTCGGCAAGCGCACCCAATACTGGGCCGAGCGCATGCTGGACGAGGGCATCGTCCATATTCTCGCCACCGACGCCCACAATCTTCGCAGCCGTTCGCCGGTGCTGTCCGAGGCCGTCGAGGCGGTCTCCCGCAGGCTCGGTGAGCAGGCGGCGAAGGACATGGTGTTGACCCGACCCCTCGCCGTGCTGGAAAACGCTACGCCAGCCTCGGTCCCCCCCGCGGTCGGCGCCCCGCGCCAGGCTTCCCGGCCCGGTTTCTTCAAACGGCTGTTCAAGGCCGCCTGAGTTTCAAGGTACTGTCGCCCATGATGCGCGCCCTATCGCTGGTCCTGATCGCCTCGGCCACCCTTCTCGCTGCCTGCGGTGGAACGAAGATGGACGTCGGCCAGATGACGGCGGCCCAGCCCGTCGACCTGCAGACCGCCGGGCAAATCTCTTCGGCGCCCCAGACCGAATACCGGATCGGCGTTGGCGACAAGCTGAGCCTGCGGGTCTTCCAGGTGCCCGACCTGTCGTTCGACAGCCTGACCGTGGATACCTCCGGGGACATCCAGATGCCGCTGATCGGCGCGGTCCGCGCGACCGGCCTGACGTCGGGCGAACTGTCGGCCGCCGTCGCCGAGCGGCTCAGCAGCCAGTATCTGCGCAACCCGCAGGTCACCGTCACCGTGACCGAGGCGGCCAGCCAGAAGATCACCGTCGACGGCGCCGTGACCAAGCCCGGCGTCTACACCATGCGCGGCACGACCTCGCTGCTGCAGGCCGTCGCCATGGCCGAAGGCCCCAGCCGTGTCGCCGACCTGACCAAGGTCGCTGTGTTCCGCACCATCGACGGCCAGCGCTCGGTGGCCCTGTTCGATCTCGCCGCCATCCGTCAGGGCCGCGCCGAGGACCCGAGGGTGCTGGGCGACGACGTCATCGTCGTCGACACCTCGCGGATGAGCGCCAACATGCGCGAGCTCCTCAACGCCCTTCCCGCCCTGTCGATCTTCCGTCCGTTCTGATCCCGTGCGGAGGCCTGCACGCCTGATCGCGGCAGGAACGCTGGCGCTGGCGCTTGCCGCCGGCGGCTGCGGCCATCCTGCGCCGGACGCCGGCGCCGCCGGCATTCAGGATGGTCCGGCCGTTCGGCTGGACCGGCTGACGCGGCTGGATGTCCGGGTGGCCGAGGTGGCGTGGCGGCTCGCGCGCGCCAATGCCGACCTCTGCCCTGTGAGCCATCAGCGCGCCGGCTGGACCCTGCAATCCGCCAGCCAGTACGGCGCCGAGCTCAGGCCGCTGGCCGAGGCGCGGTTCGGACTGAACGGCGACCTGCCCGGCGTGGTCGCGGCTCCGGTCGGAAGCCCGGCGTCCGAGGCGGGTCTCGCACCCGGCGACCTGATCGTCGCGGTGAATGGCGAGGCGCTCAGTCGGGGCGAAGCCGGCGCGGCCGAATCCTATGACGGGCTTGCGGCCAACAGCACGCGTCTGGACGCCGCGCTCGCGGCCGGTCCAGTCACACTGAAGGTGCGGCGTGACGGGCGTGAGCGGGACGTCGCGTTGCGGCCGGTGCTCGCCTGCGCCTACCCGACGCAGGTGGAAGTCACCGGGACGTTCCGAAGCCGGGCTGACGGGCGGCACATCTTCATCTCCGACGGCATGGCCAATCTGGCCGAGAACGACGACGAGCTGGCTTTCGTCCTCGCCCACGAACTGGCGCACGCGGTGCTTGAACATCGCACACAGCCCGACGTGGTCGGGGTCCGGGGCGGGCTGAACTGGGCGATCTCGATGCGCCGGGGTCTGTCTCTGTCTTCGGAAGCCGACGCCGACCGGATGGGCCTGTTCCTCCTGACGCGGGCGGAGTTCGACCCGTCACGCGCCATGGAGTTTCTCACGAGCTGGGCGACGGTCGACGAAGGCGCGGGCGGACCGCAGTTCAATGCGGGGGGCATTTATCAGTCCGCCGACGGCCGCCGTCGGGCGCTGCAGCCGGTGCTCGAGGACATCGCCTCACGCAAGGCCGCCGGACGCCCGCTTATCCCCTAGGCACGCCAGCGGGATCGGCGCAGCCAGCCGAGCAGCGCCAAACCGACCAGGATTCCGACGGCGTCCGCGACGACATCCCAGACGTCCGCGTCCCTGCCGATCTGGGGCAGTCCCTGTACCAGCTCGATGCCGATCCCTGCGACGAGCATGATGAGAAACAGCGCCGCTCGCGACAGGACCGGCCATCCCCGGCCCGCCAGGGCCGTCAGCACGATGAAGGCCAGGGCGTGATTGGCCTTGTCCCACGGAAGCCCGCCCTCCACGCCGGTGACGGGGCGGAACGCCAGCCACGCCATCACAACCGCCCAGACCAGCGTAGCCGTACGGAACAGCCGGAGACCGGGTTCGTTTCGCGGTCCTGGGCCGCGGGAGTCGGGGTGATTCGCACGTCTCATGGAACTGGGTTAACGTCTCCGGGGAGGGAAGGGACGATGGCGATACACAGCACGGATGGACTGGACCGGCCGCGCCTCGAGCGTCGCCGGGGCCTCGAACAGTCGCCCTTCGGCGCGCGAACGGCCGGCCTATACAGCGAAGTCGTCTGGGATCGAAGCTGGACCGTGCAACCCTCGCAGAAACGATCGTCCGCGGCCGATCCTGACCTGCAGGTTTCACCTGCCGGCCAGCCTCCGGCTTGACCTGCGGGCGCCCCCCGACGAGAACAAGATGCGCGCATGTGGACGGCCTGTCTCAGGCGGAATTCGTGTGCGCCCGCCGAGGCTTTGCGATATCAGCCTCGAACCTGACGTGACCGGCGGCCGGGCCGCCACCGTATGAGCGACTGAATGATGCTGGGCGATCCCTCCTCCGCTGACGATCGTAATCCGCGCGCGGGCCGCGCGGCCGGAGGATTCGGCGATGCCGTCTTCGAAGACGATCAGGCCGCCCTCTGGAGCGAAGAACCGCAGGAAGCGCCGGCGTTCGACCTGGCCTCCTACTGGAGGCTGGCGCTCAAGCACCGCATCCTGATCCTCGGCTGCTTCCTCGGCGCTCTCGCCATCGGCGCGGCCCTGACCCTGCTGATGACGCCGATCTACACGGCCACGGCGACCCTGCAGATCGACCGCGAGGCCGCCCGGGTCGTCACCTCCGAAGACGTCACGCCGCGTGAAAACATGGCCATGGGGGAAGAGTTCTTCCAGACCCAGTACGGCCTGCTGCGCAGCCGGTCGCTGGCCGAACGCGTCGTCGAGAGCCTTGGCCTCGCCAGTTCCGATCAGGCGCTCGCCTCGATCGGCGCCGAGCCCCCGGCCCGCTCCGGCACCGCCGCCGCCCAGGCCGAGCGCCGCCGCGCCGTGGCTCTCGGTGTGATTCAGGAGGGGCTCGGCGTCACGCCCGTGCGGGGATCCCGGCTGGTCGCCATCAGCTTCGACAATCCCGACCCCGTGGTCGCCGCGCGGATCGCCAACGCCTTCGCCGAGAACTTCATCCAGTCCAATCTGGACCGGAAATACGAGAGCTCGGCCTATGCCCGCGAGTTCCTCGAGGAGCGCATCGCCCAGACCAAGGGCCGCCTTGAAGAGGCCGAGCGTCAACTCGTCGCCTACGCCGCGAACCAGCAGATCATCAACGTCGGCGAGTCCGACGAGGGCGACGCGAACAGCGGCGCCAGCCAGTCGCTCGCCTCGAACAACCTTGTGGCGCTGAACAGCTCACTCGCGACCGCCCGCGCTGCCCGTGTGGCCGCCGAGGAGAAATGGCGTTCGGCCCGCACCAGCCAGCTAATGACCCTGCCGGAAGTGCTGCAGAACCCCTCCATCCAGCGTCTCACCGAGCAGCGCGCCCAGCTGGATTCCGAGTACCAGCAGAAGCTCAGCGTCTATCAGGAGGACTATCCCGAGATGGTCCGCCTGCGGGCCCAGATCAACGAAGTCGACGGCCAGGTCCAGTCGCTGGCCGCCAACATCCGGTCCTCGATCCAGAACCAGTATGTGGTCGCCGCCAATCAGGAGCGTTCGCTGCAGGCCCAGGTGAACGGCCTCAAGGGCGACGTGCTGGATCTGCGGGACCGTTCGATCCAGTACAACATCCTGCAGCGCGAACTCGACACCACGCGGACGCTCTATGAGAGCCTGCTGCAGCGCTACAAAGAGATCGCGGTCACCGGCGACGTCACGGCGAACAACATCTCCATCGTCGACAGCGCCCGTCCTCCCTCCGCGCCCTCCAAGCCGAACATGATGATCAACCTGGCGCTGGCGGCCCTGTTCGGCCTCGGCCTCGGCGTCATCGCCGCCCTGGTTCTGGAAGCCCTCGACGAGACGGTGGCCACGCCGGACGACGTCGAGAAGAAGCTGGGCGTCCCGGTCCTCGGCGTCGTGCCCCTGCTCGACAAGGGTCAGACCACCGCCGCGGCGCTCGCCGACATCCGGTCAGGCTTCTCCGAGGCCTACTATTCGCTCCGAACGGCGCTGCAGTTCTCTACGCCCGATGGCGCTCCGGCCAGCCTGCTGGTCTCCAGCGCCCGTCCGGCCGAGGGCAAGTCCACGACCGCCTATGCCGTGGCGCTCAACCTCGCCCGTGTCGGCAAGCGCGTGCTGCTGATCGACGGCGACCTGCGCAATCCGTCCATGCACCGCGTGGTCGGGGTCGAGAACGAGCGCGGTATGAGCAATCTGCTCTCCGGCTCGGCCGACCTGCAGAGCGTCGTCCAGCGCACGCGTCAGGACAATCTGTTCTTCATCCCCTGCGGTCCCCTGCCCCCGAACCCCGCGGAACTGTGGGGCAGCGATCGCCTGCGCCAGTTCCTGCTCGAGGCGCGCAACAGCTTCGACCACGTCATCGTCGACGGGCCGCCCGTGCTCGGCTTTGCGGACTCCCCCCTGCTGGCGGCGAGCGTCGGCGGCGTCCTGTTCGTGCTCGAGTCGCGCGGCACCCGCCGGGGTCAGGCCCGGGGCGCCCTGCGCCGGCTCAAGGTCGGCCGGGCCCGTCTGCTGGGTACGGTGCTGACCAAGTTCAACGCCAAGACCACCTCCTACGGCGGCTATGACTACGCGTACGACTACGCCTACGGGTCTGACGGCGAGCCCGGGCCCAAGAAGGGCAAGAAGGCTTGAGGGAGCGGGCGGACGCACCGGCCGCCCCTCGCGCTCGCGGACGAGGCCGGCTTGCGGACTACGCCCCGTATGTTCTGACGGTCGGCGCCGTCTGGCTGGGCTGGCAGATCCTGCTTCAGCCGGTCATCGAGCGAGCGCCGCCCGAGATCGCCGTTCGCGCGGCGTCCGGTTCCCCGACGGTCTTGCGCCGCGCCGCCGAGGCGGAGTTCGTCGCTGGTCAGGAGGCGAACGACGCCCGCCGCTATGCAAACGCCGCGTCACTCGCGCGCGACGCTCTGCACAGGGCCCCGTTCGATGTCCGGGCCCTCAGGATCGTCGGCCTGACCGAGGCCCGCGCGGGCCGTGAAGCGGCCGCGGACGATATCCTGACGCTGGCGGGCAACTGGAGCCTTCGCGACGACCCGGCCCATGCCTGGCTGGTGGAGCACCGTCTCCGTCGGGGCGACTACGCCTCGGCCTTCGCCCACGCCGACACCCTCGTGAGGCGTCGCGAAGACATCCGACCCCAAGTCTTCAGACTGTTCACCGTCGCGGCCACGCAGGATGCGAACCGCGCTCTGCCGGAAATCGCCGCTCTTCTGGACGCCCGGCCGCCTTGGCGTCAGTCCTATCTCGACAGCCTGTACGGAACGGTAGAGGGCCTGCAGGTCGCGGCCAGCCTCGCTGTGATGCTCCAGCGTGGCAAGGCGCCCCTGACCAACGTGGAACTCGCCCAGTTCTACATGCACCTGCTCGACAAGGGCCAGGTCCCGGCCCTGCGCATGGTCCGCGCGCGCCTGAACCGGCCCGCCCGGGGCGCCGTTTCGAACGGCGGCTTCGACGACGAGACCGCGCCGCAGCCGTTCCAGTGGCGGTTGGGTCAGGAAGCGGGTGCGATCGTCGAAATCGTGCCGGACGAGGTCAGGCCGGCCGATCCCGCATTGCGCATTGAATACGACGGCTATTCCAGCGTCCTGTTCGCGGAACAGCTGCTGTTCCTGAGCCCGGGCCGCTATCGGCTGACGGCGGAAGCGCGGGCCGAGGCGGGGGAACCCGGCCAGCGGCTGGTGTGGTCCGTGACCTGCTCGCCGGGAGAGCGGCGCGTGCTCGCCGCTGCCGCCCTGCCGCGTTCAGCATCGGTCTGGACCCCGGTTTCGGCCGAATTCACCGTCCCCGGCGACTGTTCCGGCCAATGGTTGAGGCTCGAAAGCAGTGGCGGCGACCGCCGCGCGCCGACCGTGGCCTGGATCGATCGGGTGGCCGTAAACCCGGTGCAATAAGGATTACGCGAGCACAGAGGGTAATGCGCCGGCGCCACACTTTCTTTGAATCGTATTGCTTTTGAAACCTTCGGCCCGTATACCCATTCTTGATACGTCGCGGGCCAGCCCGTACCAAAGACCTGTTCAGAAGGGGATTAAAGCATGCGTAAGACCATCGCCGCTGTCACGGCGGGCCTGCTGCTCGTGGCCGGCCAAGCCGCCGCCGCCAATAACTCTGCCGTTGCCCGCGTTGGCGATCGCGTTGGCGCCCGCGCTGACGCCTCGTCGGAATTCGCTGGCATTCCGCTCCCGGTCCTGCTGATCGGCACCGCGGTGATCATCGCCACGGTCGTCGTCGCCAGCGATGACGAGTCGGAAAGCGACTAAGCCGATCTGGTCCGCGACGCGCCCGCCATTGCGCTGACGTAACGCGTGCCAAACAAGGTTTCGAAGGGCCAGTGGGACCTCGCCGCGATCGTGGCGATCATCCTGCTGGCCCTTTCTGTCGTCCTCGGCGGAGCCAGCCGGGAGCACACCCTGCGGCTCACCATCGTCGAGCTGGCCGCCCTTCCTGTCCTGGTGATCGGCGCCGGCCGCCTGATCCGTTCCGGGCTCTGGCGTGAGCACAGATTCGCTCTGGGCTTGCTGGCCGCGCTCGCGGCCATTCCGCTCGTCCAGCTGATCCCCTTGCCCGCCGCCGTCTGGACGGGCCTGCCCGGCCGCGACGAACTGGTGCTGGCCCTTGAGCTCGCCGGTCTTCAGCCCGGCTGGGCTCCACTCAGCCTGACGCCGGATCTGACATGGGCCTCCTTCCTGGCCCTGACACCTCCCGCCGCCGTCTTCCTGCTGGCGCTTTCATCCTCACACACCCTGAACAGCCGCCTGATCGGGATCTACATGGCCGCCGCCGTGGTCGGTGTGCTGCTGGGCGCCGCCCAGCTCGCCAGCGGCGGTGAGCGCCTCTACCCTTGGGAAACCACCAGCGCCGGTTCGGTGACGGGCTTCTTCGCCAATCGCAACCATCTGGCCACCCTGCTGCTGGCCACCCTGCCCTTCGCCGCCGCCTTCGGGGCCGCCACCTTGCGTCATAAGTCCGACGACCGGCGTCTGGCGCTCTGGTTTGGGGCCTTCTTCATGGGTCTGGTGGTGATCGGTCTGGCCGCGATCAGGTCGCGCGCCGGCGTGATCCTGTTCGGCCCCGCCGTGATCGCCAGCCTCTTGGCCGCATGGATCGCGGCTGGGCGCGGGCGACCCAAGCCGGCGCTGATCGCCCTCGCAGGGGGAGCCGCCGTCGCGGTCGCCGCCGTCGCCCTGTTCGCCCTGCCGCCGATCCTCGCCCGCTTCGAGGTTCAGTCCGCGCCGGAAGGCCGTTTCGAAGGCTGGCCGATCGTCGCGGCCGCCGCGGAAACCCACCTGCCGCTCGGTTCCGGCATCGGCAGCTTCGACGCGGTATTCCGGTCGGTCGAGCCGCTGGAGCAGCTTGATCCGACCTTCTTCAACCATGCCCACAACGAGTATCTCGAGACGTGGCTGGAAGCGGGCTGGCCCGGGGCCCTGCTGATCCTGGCCTTCCTCGTCTGGTACGGGCGGCGGCTGTGGAGCGCCTGGCGCGCCGGTCCGTCGCGCGAGCGGGATCTGCAGAGGGCGGCCAGCATCGCCCTGCTGGTCATGCTGGCGCACTCGGCCGTCGACTACCCGCTACGCACGGCCACACTCGCCTGTCTCTTCGCCCTGTGCGCGGCCATCCTCGAAAAGGCCGCGCGACCCACGGAACGGGAACTGGCCTGATGTCCGGGCCGATCCGCACCATCCTGATCGTGGGGGGCGGAACGGCGGGATGGATGGCGGCGGCGGCTCTGCAGCGGACGCTTGGCCCGCACGTGAAGGTCTCGCTGGTCGAGTCCGAGGAAATCGGCATCGTCGGCGTAGGCGAGGCGACGGTGCCTCCCATCCGCGACTTCAACGTCATGATCGGCCTCGACGAAGCCGAGTTCATGCGCGAGACCAAGGCCACGCTGAAGGTCGCCATCGTCTTCCAGGACTGGGGACAGGTCGGCAACCGCTACACCCACCCGTTCGGCACCTTCGGACCCGGGCCCACGCTCGGGGACTTCCAGCAGACCTGGCTGGCGCTTCAGGCGCAGGATCGGGTGGGCCCCCTCGGGGACTATTCGATCTGCTGGCGCGCCGCCGACGCCGGCAAGGTCGGGCCGCGCGATCCGGATCCGCGCTCGCCCCGCAACGGCCTGTTCACCGCCTATCATTTCGACGCCGGCCTCTACGCCCGCTACCTGCGCAAGGTGTGCGAGGGCCGCGGCGTCGAACGCATCGAGGGCAAGGTTGTCGATGTGGTGCAGCGGGCCCGAGACGGCTTCGTCGACAGCATCACCCTTGAGGATGGCCGCAGCCTTTCGGCCGACCTGTTCATCGACTGCACCGGCTTTCGGGGCCTGCTGATCGAGGGGGCGCTCAAGGCGGGGTACGAGGACTGGTCCCACTGGCTGCCCGTCGACCGCGCCGTCGCCGTGCCCTGCGCCAAGGTCGGTCCGGTCACGCCCTACACCCTCTCGACGGCCCGGGAGGCGGGATGGCAGTGGCGCATCGGGCTGCAGCACCGCACCGGCAACGGCTACGTCTACTGTTCGGACCACATCGAAGACGACGCCGCCCGCGAGACCCTGCTGGCCAACCTCGACGGCGAGCCCCTCGCGGAGACTCGCACGCTCCGCTTCGTCACCGGCCGCCGAAAGACATACTGGGACCGCAACGTCGTCAGCTTGGGCCTCTCCAGCGGCTTCATTGAACCGCTCGAATCGACCAGCATCCACCTCGTTCAGGCGGGCCTGATCCGGCTGCTTCAGCATTTCCCGGACCGGTCGTTCAGCCCCGTCAATATAGCGGCCTACAACACTCGGCTGGGACGCGAGGTCGAGCTGATCCGCGACTTCGTCATCCTGCACTATCACGCGACCCAGAGGGCCGACACGCCGTTCTGGCGGCAGGTGGCGGCGATGCCGATCCCCGACAGCCTTGCGGAGCGCGTGGAGGCCTTCCGCGACCGCGCCCTGCTCTATCAGGTCGGCGCCGACGAGTATTTCAGCCAGGCGTCATGGCTGGCCGTGATGTACGGCCAGGGCATCCGCCCGCGCATGTTCAACCCGCTGTACGGCTATTCCGATCAGGACCGCGCCGCGGCGGGACTGCGCAACGTCTCCGACGTCTTCGCCCGCACGGTCGAGGCCCTGCCGGAGCACGAGGCGTTCCTGAAGGCCAACAACATGTGGTCCGGCGAAGCCTAGCGGACCGGTTCGGCAACGGGCGGCGCGACCACGACAATCGGCGGAGCCGGGGCCGCCTGCGCGGCGTTGACCGCTGCGCCCCCCCGCCATGCCGCCTCGGGATTCAGCGCCGCCGTCGCCTCAAGGAAGGTCCCGGGCTTCATCGACGGCTCGCGCGCGGTCCGCAGTCCCGCCACGCGGGCCAGGTCCGCGACGAAGCTGATGCAGTTGCGCCGTCGCAGGTCGTAGACCGAGCCCTCCGGACTGTTCCACCATTCCGCCCGCGCCTTCAGGGCGTACCAGGTCGCGTCGTCGACCGTCAGCCGCAGGAAGGGCCGCCCCTCGCTGACATAGCGGGCGTCAGGCGCGGTCACCACGCCGCCGCCGCGGGCGAACAGCAGCTGTGGTCCCGGACTTTTGGCGGTGAAGCCGGCGGACCAGTCGACCGCCTCGCCCGTCGCCTCGACGGTCCCGTCGGCGTGCACATAGGCGTGCGGAAACAGAAGATACGCGCCCCGGATCCGCGCGCCCGGGTGGGCGTAGAAGGTCACCGTCACCTCGGCCCAGGCCTGGCCTGCAATCAGCGCCAGCGCGGCGCCGAGTATCCATACGCGCACTGCTCACGCTCACTGCCGTCCCGCCCACATCGGCGAAGTTTCTGAACGCACAAGGGCCGCCGGGGGATGCCCGGCGGCCCTCATGTCTGCGTGATGGGGCTCAGTGCGAGCCGGGCGCCGCCACCACATCGCCGTCGACGACCCTGGCCCGGGCTGCCGCGATGGCGAAGATCGTCAGCAGGACGTAGCCGACCAGCGGGACGAAGAAGACCGGATTGAAGGTCGCGGAAGCGTCCGCGATCTGGCCGCCGATGTAGGGCAGCACCGCGCCGCCCACGATGGCGGTGCAGAGCAGGCCCGACGTCGCCGACGCCGGCGCGTTCGACCGCTCCAGCGTCAGGGTGAAGATGGTCGGGAACATGATGGAGTTGAAGAAGCCCACGGCGATGGCGGCGTAGGCGGCCGTCTCGCCCGAGGTCTGGGTGACCACGAGGCAGAGCAGGGCCGCGACGGCCGTATTGATCGTCAGCAGCACGCCCGCCCGCACTTTGGTCAGCAGCAGGGCGCCGACAAACCGGCCCACCATGGCGCCGCCCCAGTAGAGGCTGACCATGCGGCCGGCGTCGGCCTCGGGGATGTTCAGGATCGTGGGGCTGCTGAGGAAGTTGGTCAGGATGCCGCCGATCGCGACCTCGGACCCGACGTAAATGAAGATGGCCAGGGCGCCGAACAGGGCCCAGCGCGAGCTGAACGCCCGGAACGGCGACGACACGCCGCCGGCTTCCTCGGCTCCGGCGGCGGCGGCGTTGATCTTCTTCCGGGCCGTGAAGATGAAGAAGGCGACGACCGCGAAGAAGGCGCCGAGGGCGAGGAAGGCGAAGTCGATGCTGCGCAGGGATTCGTCCCGGGTCGCGGCGGTGACCACGGCCCCCGCGGCGAACACGCCGCCGGTCAGCAGGACGGTCGAGCCGAGGTACGGGCCGACCGTGGTGCCGAGCGAGTTGAAGAACTGCGAGAAGTTCAGCCGCGCATGCGAACTCTTCTTCGAGCCCAGCGCCGCCACCAGCGGGTTTGCGGCCACCTGCAGCAGCGTCACGCCCGAGGCGATGACGAACAGGGCGATGAGCACACCGGGGTACCAGTCCATGATGGTCGCCACCGGCACGATCAGGCAGCCCAGCACCATCACGGCCAGCGCCGAGATGATCGATCGGCTGTAGCCCAGCTTGCTCAGCACGGCGGCCGCCGGGACCGAGACGACGGCATAGGCGATGAACCAGGCCGAGGCGGTCAGCATGGCCTCGGCCGTGCTCAGATCGAACACCCGGCGAACCGCCGCGATCAGCGGGTCGATCAGCGAGGTGGCGAAGCCCCAGGCGAAGAACAGGGTGGTCACATAGGCGAAGGCCAGGGTCGTGCCCTGCCGCGCCGGCGCGTTCGTGTCGGTCATATCTCTCCCCGGATAGCCGCGCCTCTGACGTGCGCGGCGATTGGGTAAACGGTTTCACCGTCGAACGTCCGCGTCCAGCCGTTTTACCGGAGCCGTAACCAAAAGTGGCCCGCGGCGGGTCTCCGGATGCAAAAAGGGCCGCCCCGGCATGCGGGACGGCCCAGCCTTGCTGATCGGTTGGGACGATCAGTAGCGGTAGTTGACCCCGACCAGATAGGTCCGGCCGTACTGCTGGAAGTCGATGACGCGGCGGTCGTCGTTGTTCTCGAAGGTCTTGAACTGCTCGTCGGTCAGGTTGTTGACCTGGAACAGCGCCGAGAGGCCTTCCAGCGGACCCGACTGGAACTCGTAGCCGATCTGGGCGTCGACGACGGATTCCGCATCGACCATTCGCTGGATGCGGTCGGTGCCGACGCCGGACAGCTCGCCGAGGAACTCGGAGCGGTAGCGGTTCGAGATCCGGGCCTGGAAGCCGTCACGCTCGTAGTAGACGGTCAGGTTGCCGACCTTCTCCGACAGGCCCGGCAGCGGGGTCGAGGGGCTGCCCGGATTGGGGATGATGTTGCTGTCCGTATAGGAGGCGCTGAACGTCATGCCGAAGCCTTCCAGCGGCTCCCAGAACATGTCGAACGGCACCGACACCGCGAATTCGGCGCCCTGGATTTCACCGCCCTCGCCGTTCTGCGGCGTGTTGATGATGCCCTGGCGCAGGACCGGCTGGGGACCCGTGACCGGATAGCCGGTGAAGTCGGCGATCTGGCGCTGGTCGTAGATGTAGCTCTGCAGGTCCTTGTAGAAGAGAGCCAGCGAGACGTAACCGCGGCGGCCGAAATACTTCTCGATCGAGATGTCGGCGGCGTTGGCGATCCACGGACGCAGGTTGGGGTTGCCCCCGCTGCCGCCCCACGGACCGTTGTTGATGTCCGTGCTGTTCGCGAGACCGGCGTTGTAGTCGATGTTGATCGACGCGCGCATCTGATCCATCCGCGGACGGGCCATTTCGCGGGCCAGACCGATGCGGACGTAGAGGTCTTCATGAACCTCGAAGTTCAGGTTCATGCTGGGCAGGATGTAGGTGTACTCGTCGCCGCCCGAGACCGGCACCGGCGTCGCCGGGTTGCCCGAGGCGACCGTGCCGTCCGAGCTCTGGTCGGTGTGAACGACCTGGAAGCCCATGTTGCCGGTCAGCGGCATGCCGAACATTTCGGAGCCGATGTCCGCCTTCCAGTAGCCGGTGCTCACCGTCTCCGAAACGGACCAGCCGAAGGCCAGCAGGTTGTCGTCCTGCGGCGCGACCAGGTTGTAGATGCCGCTTTCGGCGAGGGCGAACGGGTCGTAGCTGATCATGCCGCCGAGTCCGAGGTAGCTCAGCTGCGTCGGCTCCAGCAGGAACTGCGACGGCACCGGCACGCTGGTGTTGTGCAGCGGATCGGCGGCGTTGGCGGCCAGCACCAGATAGTAGCGCTCGAGCGTCAGTTCCTTGTCGCGGCTGGTGACGTTGAAGCCGAACTCGAAGCGGCTGAACGGGCCCTCGTCATAGTCGCGGCCGACCTCGCCGCGGATCGACTGCAGCTCGTCCACGATCGACGGGCTGTTGATGAAGCCGTCCTGACCGCCGGGAATGCCGGCCGGGAAGACGCCGCCGCCCCAACCCTGCGGACTGGTCAGCAGGATCAGCGACGGATCGGAATAGTCGAGCGTCGAGGTGAAGGTGGTGCCTTCCGGCGTGGTCACGAAGCTGAGCGTGTCCAGCGCGCCGTCGATGTTGCGGCCGGTGCCGGCGTTGGTTTCCAGAACCGTGTCGGTGCGGTCAGCCTTCGAATAGCTGACGTCGATGGTCGCGGCCCAGTTGTCGTCCAGCTGGAATTCGTTGTTCCAGCCCACCGAGGTCAGCTCGGCCGTGCGGCGGTTGCCGTCGTTGCGGACGACGCCCTTGACGTTGGTGAATGTGCCGGCCGTGACGATGCCGTCCTCGACGGTGAAGCCGGGCTGCAGCTGGGGTCCGGGCCGGCAGACGGCGACCGGTCCGGGGCAGGCGCCGGAGCTGCCGCCCCAGGCCAGCGGGAACTCGATGCCGCGCAGGATCTGGGTGTTGTCGAACTCGGAATAGAAGGCGTCGAACGTCGAGTGCCAGCGGTCGTTCGGCCGGAATTCGACCGTCGCCATATAGCCGTCACGGACCAGCTCGCTCGACTGGACGTAGGGCTTGGCGCCGCCGATCACGAGGTTGGGCTGGGCCACGGCATTGTCGCCCGGATAGCCCCACGCGTTGAAACGCTCGGCCTGATACGGGGTCGACAGGTGGGCGTAACCCAGCACCACGCCCAGGGCGCCGTCCATGAATTGGTCGATGTAGCTGATGCTGTAGCGCTGGCCGGTGTCTTCGGTGCCGGAGTTCAGCGCGCCGTAGTCGTTCCACTCGTAGCGGGCGTTCAGGGCGATGGCCTGACGACCGTATTCCAGCGGGCGGATGGTCCGCAGGTCGGCGGTGCCGGCGAGGCCCTGACCGATCAGCGCCGCGTCGGGCGTCTTGTAAACCAGAACGCTGCCCAGCAGTTCGGACGGATACTGATCGAACTCCACACCGCGGTTGTCGCCGGCGGAAACCTGTTCGCGGCCGTTCAGCAGCGCCGTGGTGAAGTCGGGCGACAGGCCGCGGATGGAGATGACCTGACCGCGTCCGTCGAGGCGCTGCGCCGTCAGGCCCGGAAGGCGGGCCAGAGATTCGGCGATGGAGACGTCCGGCAGCTTGCCGATGTCTTCGGCGGTGACGACCTCGACGATCGAGTCGTTGGTCCGCTTGCTGGCGATCGAGCTCTCGATGGAAGAGCGGATGCCGGTGACGACGATTTCGTCGACTTGGGTCGCATCCTGCGGCGCGTCCTGCGCGGAAGCGGTTCCGGTGAAGGCCAGGGCGGCGACGGCGCCGAGGGCTGCGCCCCCGAGCAGGCGGGCACGGCGAGTGACTTGGGTTCGCATCTCATTCTCCCTAAGGCCGTCGCATTTCTAACGAAGCGTCCGGTGTCATCGCAAAGTTACGCAAACTTATGGAAAGGATGCAAGCGCCGTCTCTTCAACAACCGACGATCCGTGGCTGAAATGTGACGCGCAGGCTCGGCCATTTTGCAGTGCAGCAAGGGTTTGGGCCTTGCAGCGCCGCAATTTGAACGCCGTGGCTGTGCCGGTTGACATCCGGCCTGTCCGCTGCAAAATCTTGCAAACGACTTGCCGGACCATGCTGCCGGCGGGCGATCCGAGGGACGGAGACAATGGCGGCAAGCTCAGGGCGACGAGGCTGGATCTGTGCGGCTGCCCTGTGCGCGGCGATGATCTCCACCACGGGTAGCGCCGACGCAACGCCGCTTACCCAGTCTGCCGACCCGACTGCCGCGGTGCGCGACCGCCTGCCCGAAGACGAGGTGATCTATTTTCTGCTGCCGGATCGATTCGCCAATGGCGACCCGGCAAACGACCGGGGCGGCCTTCGAGGCGACCGCCTCCAGACCGGCTACGACCCGACCGATCCCGGCTTCTATCATGGCGGCGATCTGCCCGGCCTGACCGAACGCCTGGACTATCTGCAGGGCCTGGGCGTCACCGCCCTGTGGATCGCGCCGCCGTTCGTGAACAAGCCGGTTCAGGGTCCGCCCGGCCACGAGAGCGCGGCCTATCACGGCTACTGGATCACCGACTTCACCCGCATCGATCCACACTTCGGGACCAACGACGACTTCCGCGCCCTCGTCGACGCCGCCCATGCGCGCGGGATGAAGGTCTATCTGGACATCGTCATCAACCACACGGCCGACGTCATCCGCTATCGCGAATGCCCCGAGAACGACTGCGACTACCGGTGGAAGGGCGACTATCCGTATCAGCGCCGCGGCGGCCTGACCGGCGAGGCGATAAACCGGGGCTTCACCGGCGAGCCCGGCGGCGACTTCTCGACCCTGACCAGCCCGGATTATGCGTACACGCCCTACAACCCGGCGGGCGAGGAGACGCTGAAGGCGCCGGCCTGGTTGAACGACGTCTCGCTCTATCACAACCGGGGCAACAGCGCCTGGTACAGTGAAGCCCGCATGGACGGGGATTTCTCGGGCCTCGACGACCTGTTCACCGAGCACCCGCGCGTGGTTCAGGGCTTCATCGACATCTACGGCGGCTGGATCGACGACTACGGGATCGACGGCTATCGCATCGACACGGCCCGGCACGTGAACCCCGAGTTCTGGCAGGCGTTCGTGCCCGCCATCCTCGACCGTGCCCGCGCGAAGGGCATCCCCAACTTCCACATCTTCGGCGAGACCTACGACTTCCAGAGTGGCACGGCGGCGATGCACACCGTCGTTGATCGCCTGCCGGCCGTGCTCGACTTCGCCTATCAGCGCGTGGTCCAGAACATGGTCACCGGCGTCCAGCACCCGGACGCCATGGGCTATCTGCTGATGGAGGACGCCGTCTACGCCGGCGGCGTCGACACCGCGCGGCAGCTGCCGACCTTCACCGGCAACCATGACCTGGGCCGGATCGGCCACCTGATCCTCAAGGCCATGCCGGATATCTCAGACGCGGAGCTGCTGGATCGGTCGGCCCTCGCCCATGCCTTCGTGGTGCTGGGGCGGGGCGTGCCGGTCATCTACTACGGCGACGAGCAGGGCTTCACCGGCGACGGCGACGACCGCCGCGCCCGGCAGGACATGTTCGAGACCCGCACCGCCGCCTACGCCGACGACCGGCGCATCGGCCAGGCGTCCGGGCCTTTCGACACGAATGCGGACATGTATCGACGCATCGCGGAAATGACCCGAGTCCGGGCGGCCGACAGCCGCCTCCGTCGCGGCCGTGTCGCCGTCCGCATCGCCGACCAGACGCCCGGTATTCTCGCCATTTCCCGTCTGGATAGTGACGGCGAGACGCTGGTGGTGTTCAACACCTCTACCGTGGCGCGCGACGTCAATGTTCCGGTCGAGGTCCGCTCGTCCGAATGGCGCGCCCTGCTCGGCCAGTGCCCTGCCCGTTCCGCCGCCCCCGGCGCCGTATCCGTCTCCGTGCCCGCCCTGGGCTATCTCGTCTGCGTATCTGAAGGTTGAGCTTGACCGTCCAGTTCCTCGAGTCTCCGCATGCCGGGACCGACGCCGCCGAATGGTGGCGCGGCGCGGTGGTCTATCAGGTCTATCCGCGCAGCTTCGCCGATACCAATGGCGACGGCATCGGGGATCTGAAGGGCATCACCCAACACCTGGACCACATCGCCTCGCTGGGCGTCGACGCCGTCTGGCTGTCGCCCTTCTTCACCTCGCCCATGAAGGACTTCGGCTATGACGTGGCGGACTACTGCGACGTCGACCCGATCTTCGGCACGCTCGCCGACTTCGACGCCTTGGTCGCCAAGGCGCACCGGCTCGGCCTGCGCATCATCACGGATCTGGTCTTCGCGCATACCTCCGACCAGCACGCCTGGTTCCGCGAGAGCCGCCAGTCCCGGAGCAATGCGAAGGCGGACTGGTACGTCTGGGCCGACGCCAAGGCCGACGGCTCGCCGCCCTCCAACTGGCAGTCGGTCTTCGGCGGTCCCGCCTGGACCTGGGACGCCCGCCGTGGCCAGTACTACATGCACAATTTCCTGCCCGAGCAGCCGCAGCTGAACCTGCACCTGCAGGCGGTGCAGGACGCCCTGCTGGACGCCGCCCGCTTCTGGCTCGATCGGGGCGTCGACGGTTTCCGTTTCGACGCCATCAATTTCTCGATGCACGACCCGCTGCTGCGGGACAATCCGCCCCTGCCGCCCGGCGGCAAGCGCACCCGGCCGTTCGACTTCCAGGACAAGGTCCACAACCAGTCGCAGCCGCAGATCGCCGACTTCCTCAAGCGCGTCCGCGCCTTGACCGACAGCTACGGCGGCCGTTTCACCGTGGCCGAGGTCGGGGGCGATCACGCCGAGCGCGAAATGCAGGCCTTCACCGCCGGCGACGACCACCTGAACAGCGCCTATGGCTTCCTCTACCTCTACGCCCCGGCGCTCAGCGACCAGCTCGTCCGCGAGGGGGCCGAGGCCTGGCACGGCCGCGACGGTCAGGGCTGGCCGTCATGGACCTTCTCCAACCACGACGCTCCGCGGGCCATTTCCCGCTGGGCCGGCACCCGCGATCTCAAGGCCTTCGCCGAGATGGCGATGCTGCTGCTGATGTGCCTGCGCGGGAACGTCTTCATCTATCAGGGCGAGGAGCTGGCCCTGCCCCAGGCCGATGTGCCGTTCGACCGGCTGGTCGATCCCGAGGCCATCGCCAACTGGCCCCAGACGCTCGGCCGCGACGGCGCCCGCACCCCCATGCCGTGGTCGGCCGGCGCCGCCCACGCCGGCTTCTCCAGCGCCGAGCCCTGGCTGCCGGTCGATGCGCGCCACGTCGCCCTCGCGGTGGACCGGCAGGAGGCGGATCCGTCGTCCATGCTCAACGTCACCCGCCGGCTCGTCGCGCTGCGCAAGGCGCACCCCGCCCTGACGCGGGGCGAAATGCGACTGGTGGACGGCGCGCCCGGCCTGCTCTGCTTCGAGCGCGCCCTCCCCGGCGAGCGGCTGCTGTGCGTCTTCAATCTGGGCGAGCAGCCGGTCGACTGGACGGCCCCCGCCGGCTGGCGCGTCGTCGAGACGGTCAACCTAGAGGCCGGTTCAGGCGGCGCCCTGCCGCCGATGGCCGGGCTGGTCCTCGCCGCCGCCGGATGACCTCAGCCGCCGCAGCTCTCGCGCACGATCAGGTCGGTCGGGATCCGCTCCGACCGGCCGACGGAGTCGCCGGGGTTGTCGAGCAGCTTGGACACCAACAGCCGTCCCGCCTTCATCGTGTCCTGCGCGATCGTGGTCAGGGCCGGGCGCGAGTAGCGGCTGAACGGAACATTGTCGAAGCCGATGACCGACACGTCCTCCGGCACCCGCAGCCCCGCGTGCAGCAAGGCCCGCACGGCGCCCAGCGCGATCTGGTCCGAGGCGCACACCACCCCGTCGAAACTGACGCCGCGCCGGATCAGGCTGTCCACCGACGCCTCGGCCGACTCGACCTCGAAATGGGCTTCCATGATCAGGTCCGGATCGACCGGCAGCCCCGCCTTGGCCAGCGCCTCGAGGTATCCACGATGCCGCTGCATGGCCTCGGGCGGATCGAGGTCGCCGAGGAAGACGATCCGCTTCCGGCCCAGCCGCGCCAGATGCAGCGTCGCCCGGCGCCCGCCCGCGAGGTTGTCCGACCCGACCGAGCAGTACAGCTGGTCAGACATCTCAGCGCCCCAGACCACGAAACGCCCATCGGTTTCCGCCAGCCGGTTCAGGCTCTGGTGCAGGAAGGACTGGCCGAGAAAGATCACCCCGTCGGCGCGGCTGGTGTTCATCGCCGCCGACAGGTCGTCGTAGCTGGTCGGGGCGAAATGACTCATGATCACGTCGCAGCCGCGCTCCCGCGCCGCCTCGCCGACCCCCGCCAGAAGCTCGAGAAAGAAGGGGTCGCTCAGCCGCCCCTCGCGTCCCTGCGGCCGCGGCGTCACCAGGGCGATCACCCCGTCGGCGCCGATCGGCCCGGCGGGCATGTAGCGGCGGAACGGATAGTCGTGCTCGCGCGCCAGCTTCCAGATCAGCTGCTTGGTCCGCGCATTGACCGCCGGGCTGTCGTTGAGCGCGCGCGAGGCCGTGGAAATCGAGACGCCCGCCAGCTTTGCCAGATCCTCGAGACGGGTGTTGCGGCGGCTCACGTTTGGTTTCCTGTCGATGGCGCGGCTGCAAATTTTGCTGCAAACCTTGCTGGTTCTGCGCCACGCGCCGCGCGCTTGGCAAGCCCTGTTATCCGGAGCCCGTCCCGATGCTGACCCGCCGTTCCCTGCTCTCCACCAGCGCCGTTCTGGCCGCCGTTCCCGTCGCCGCCGAGGCGCAGGATGTCGCCCAGGCCCCGGCCGGAACCAACGGCAAGATCAGCGCCTCCTCGCCCGGCGGTGTCCTCACCGTCGAGGTCGGGGTGACCGGCGAGGGCCGTCCCGAATACACCGTCAGCCGCCTCGGCCGCCCGGTCATCGCGCCCTCGCGTCTCGGCTTCATCCTGACCGACGCCGCCAAGCTGGAGCGCAACTTCACCGTCACTGCCGACGCCCCGACGCAGCATGACGACACCTGGGAGCAGCCGTGGGGCGAGCGCCGCTTCATCCGCAACCACTACACCGAGTTCCGCGTCCACTTCGCCGAGACCTCCAGCCTGCAGCGCCGCATGGACGTGGTCTTCCGCCTCTATGATGACGGCCTCGGCTTCCGCTACGAATTCCCCGATCAGGCCAATCTGAAGACGGTCAACATCGGCGCCGAACTGACCGAGTTCGCCGTCGTCTCGCCCGGCACGGCCTGGTGGATCCCGGCCTTCGAGTGGAACCGCGAGGAATATCTCTACACCAGAACCCCGATCTCCGGCGTCGGCGTCGCCCAGACCCCGCTGACCATGAAGCTGGACGACGGCCTGCACGTGTCGATCCACGAGGCGGCCGTGATCGACTACGCCGGCATGAATCTGCGCCGGTCCGAGGGCGGGCGTTTCACCGCCATGCTGACGCCCGGCCAGACCAACGCCGCCGTCGTCCGCGCCGCCCCCTTCGCCACCCCCTGGCGCACCGTGCAGATCGCCGACCAGGCCGGAGACCTCGTCGAATCCAGCCTGATCCTGAACCTCAACGAGCCCAACAAGCTGGGCGACGTCAGCTGGTTCAAGCCGATGAAATACGTCGGCATCTGGTGGGAGATGCACCTCGACCTGAAGAGCTGGAACTCGGGTCCGAAGCACGGGGCCACGACCGAGAACACGCTCAAGCACATCGATTTCGCGGCGAAGCACGGCTTCGGCGGCGTCCTGGTCGAGGGCTGGAACGTCGGCTGGGACGGCGAGTGGTTCGGCACCGGCTGGAACTTCAGCTTCACCCAGCCCTACCCCGATTTCGACATCGATCGCATCGCCGCCTATGCGCGCCAGAAGGGCGTCCAGCTGATCGGCCACCACGAGACCGGCGGCAACGCCTTCGTCTATGAGAAGCAGCTCGACGCCGCCTTCGCCCAGATGCAGCGCCACGGCTGGCATTCGGTGAAGACCGGCTATGTCGCCGACGCCGGCGGCGCGCGTATTACCGGCGCGGACGGTCAGGCCCACATGGCCTGGCACGAGAGCCAGGACATGGCCCGCCACCACCTCAAGGTGGTCGAGACCGCCGCGAAATATCAGGTCGCAATCAACGCCCACGAGCCGTTCAAGGACACCGGCCTGCGCCGGACCTACCCGAACATGATCAGCCGCGAGGGCGCGCGCGGCATGGAGTTCAACGCCTGGGGCCAGCCCGGGAATCCGCCGGAGCACGAGGTCAATCTGGTCTTCACCCGGCTCTTGGCCGGGCCGATGGACTTCACCCCCGGCATCTTCGGCATGACCACGCGCAGCCCCGACGGCGTCGCCACCACCTGGGCCAAGCAACTGGCCCTCTATGTGGCTATCTACAGCCCGATCCAGATGGCCGCCGACCTGCTGGTCAACTACGAGGCCAACCCCGGGCCGTTCCAGTTCATCAAGGACGTCGCGGTCGACTGGGCTGACACCCGCGTGCTGAACGGCGAGGTCGGCGACTACGTCACCATCGTCCGCAAGGACCGCAACTCCGACGAATGGTTCCTCGGCTCGATCACCGACGAGTCGCCGCGATCCTTCTCCGAGCCGCTGACCTTCCTCGACGCCGGCCGCCGCTATCGCGCGGAGATCTACCGCGACGCGCCCGACGCCCACTGGAAGACCAACCGCGAAGCCATCGTCATCGAGCAGCGCGAAGTCACCGCCGCCGATGTCCTCGACCTGCGCCTCGCCCCCGGCGGCGGCCAGGCCATCCGCTTCGTCCCGCTTGGAAGGGCCCGCCGGTGACCACAGCCACGCCTGACGCCCGGCTCGCCGCCCGCCCCCGTCTCAGCGGGCTGGCGATCTGGAACATGTGCGTCGGCTTCTTCGGCATCCAGATCGGCTTCGGCCTGCAGAACGCCAACACCAGCCGCATCTTCCAGACCCTGGGCGCGGACGTGGATTCGCTGGCCATCCTGTGGATCGCCGCGCCCCTGACCGGTCTGCTGGTCCAGCCGATCGTCGGCTATTTCAGCGACCGGACGTGGACGCCGCTGGGCCGCCGGCGTCCCTACTTCCTCGCCGGCGCGATCCTGACCACCCTCGCCCTGCTGGTCATGCCGCACAGTCCGTATCTCTGGATGGCGGCGTCGATGCTCTGGATCATGGATGCATCGATCAACATCACCATGGAGCCGTTCCGCGCCTTCGTCGGCGACAACCTGCCCGCGGAGCAGCGGACCACCGGCTATGCGATGCAGAGCTTCTTCATCGGCGCCGGCGCGGTCTTCGCCTCCTGCCTCCCGTACATCCTGACGGAATGGTTTGGCGTGGCCTCGACGGCGCCTGAACGCGTCGTGCCAATGGCGGTGCGCATCTCCTTCTACGTCGGCGCCATTGCCCTTCTGGCGGCGGTGCTCTGGACCGTCTTCACCACCCGCGAATACAGCCCCGAGCAGATCGAGGCCTTCGAAGCCTCGCGGGACGCCGGACATGCCCCCGCCGCCGCAAGGTCGCAAACGGCCTGGTACACCGGAGGCCTGATCTGGGCGCTGGCGGGGGTGCTGGGGGTGACCGCGGTCAATCTGCTGGCCCTGCAGAAGGAACTCTACATTCTGGCGGGCTTCATCCTCGCCTTCGGCCTGCTGCAGATGGTGGTCGGCGCGCTTTCGGCGGCGCAGCGCTCGAACGCCCTGACCGAGATCATGGGCGACATCTTCGCGATGCCGAAGACGATGCAGGGGCTCGCCGTCGTCCAGTTCTTCAGCTGGTTCGCCCTGTTCGCCATGTGGATTTATCTGACGCCTGCGGTCACGGCGGTGCACTACGGCTCGCCCGATCCCACCTCGGCCGGCTACGGCGAGGGCGCCAACTGGGTCGGCGTGCTGATGGGCGTCTACAATGGCGTCGCCGCCCTCGCCGCCTTCCTGATCCCGGTGCTGGCCCGGAAGACCGGCCTGCGCGGCGCCCATGCCGTCAATCTGACGCTCGGCGCCGCGGGCTTCCTCGGCATCTTCCTGATCCGCGACCCGGCCCTGCTGTGGCTGCCGATGATCGGCGTCGGCTTCGCCTGGGCGTCGATCGTCTCGATGCCCTACGCCATCCTGTCCAACGCCGTGCCGGGCCGGAAAATGGGCGTCTACATGGGCATCTTCAACATCTTCATCGTCGTGCCCCAGCTGGTCGCCGCCACCATTCTCGGCGCCATCCTCAAGGGCGTCTTCGGCGGCGAGGCGATCTGGGCGTTGGTCCTCGGCGCCGTCAGCTTCCTGATCGCCGCGGGCTTCAGCCTGCTGGTGCCCGAGGTGAAGCCGGAGGCGGCATGAGGCTGCACCGCCGCGCCCTGCTGGCCGGCCTTTCGGCGCTGCCGCTGGCGTCCGCCGCCCGCGCCGACGCGCCCACCGAGGGCCGGCTCGTCGAGCATCCGGCGATGGCCTCGGCCCACGTCCAGCCCCGCGACGTCACCGTCTGGCTGCCGCCCGGCTACGACGCTTCCGACAGCGCGTATCCCGTCCTCTACATGCACGACGGCCAGAACCTGTTCGACGCGGGCCGCGCACCCTACGGCGCGGAATGGGGCGTGGACGAACACGTCGCCCGCCTCGCCGCCAACGGACAGATCCGCACGCCGATCGTCGTCGGCGTCGGCAATACGCCGCTGCGGCTGCGGGAATACATCCCGGCCAATCTGATCCGCGCCCTGCCCGAGGACATGCGCGCGGACGTGCAGGCCATCTACGGCGGCGAGTCCCTGTCCGACGGCTACCTCCGCTTCCTCGTCGAGGAGCTGAAGCCCCTCATCGACGGCGCCTACCGCACGCGCCCCGGCCGCGACGACACGGCGATCATGGGCAGCAGCATGGGCGGGCTGATCTCCATGTACGCGCTGATGAGGCATCCGGAGGTGTTCGGCGGCGCCGGCTGCGTCTCGACGCACTGGCCCATTCGCATAGACCAGCTGACGGACCCGGCCGACCTCGACGCGTGGCGCGAGCGGCTGACCGCGGCCTGGACCGGTGTGGTCCGCGCCGACCTGCCGCCGCCGGGCCGCCACCGCCTGTATTTCGACCGCGGCGACGAGACCCTCGACGCTTTCTACGCCGAGTTCCAGAGTCGCATCGATGCGGCGATCCGGTCCAGCGGCTGGACCCCGGACCGCTTCCGCTCGCTGGTGTTCCCCGGCGCCGAACACAACGAGACGAGCTGGAACGCCCGCCTCGACGTGCCCCTGACCTTCCTGCTTCCGCCCCTGCCCCGATGAGTCACCCCATGCGCTTGATCTCCAGCCTTCTCGCCGGAGCCGCCCTGGCCGCCCTCGGCGGCTGTTCGACCCTGCAGGGGCTGATGCCCGGCCACGACGATGCGACGCCGTCGGAGGTCGCGCCCGAAATCGCCTCCGTCGCCCCCGGCGCGCCCGGCGACAAACCCACCTGGGTCAACGCCGCCAAGACCGGCGCCGGCGCATCCTACGAGGCCTATGTCGACGGCCAGTATCGCGACGGCGGCCGCACCGGCGAAGTTTCGCGCGTCTGGTTCTCCCTCGCCGACGGCGTCCTGACCGAGACCATGTACGGCCTGATCCACCAAGCCCAGATCAAGCAGCTGCGCTTCGCCGTGGTCACCGACACCGGCTTGTCGGTCGAGGGAACCGACACCACCCATCGCACCGAATACCTGCACACCGACGCGCAGGGCCGCCCGCTGTCGCCCGCGTACCGCGTCATCACCACCGACAAACAGGGCCGCTTCGAGATCGAAAAGCGGATCTACACCGACCCCGACAGCCAAAGCCTGGTGATCCAGGCCTCCATCCGTGCTCTCAGGGGACGGATCACGCCCTATCTCCTGCTCGAGCCGCACATGGCCAATACCGGGGTGGGGGACCGCGGCGACGCATCGACAAGCACGATGATCGTGGACGGCGACGCCTCCGGCTTCCTGCCGTCAAGACTGCACGCTTGGGAAGACGGCGTGCATCTGGTGCTCCGCCCCGGACGACCCTTTGCCGCCACGAGCGTGGGCTTTGTAGGCCAGTCGGATGGCCTCGCCGACCTTGCCGATGGCCGTCTCGATCATGCCTACGCATCGACCGGTGAGACGGCCGGCAACCTCATGCTCACCGGTGCGATGGGTCCCATCACCGAGGGTGAGACGGCCGAACGGAGCTTCGTGATCGGCTTCGGCGCCTCTGAGGCGGAAGCAGACGCCGCGATCGAGGCCACGACCACCACCGGCCTCGACGAGGTCCTCCGCCGCTTCAACGGCGAGGGCGAACGCGTCGGCTGGGAGGACTACATCGCCTCCCTCGACCAGCTTCCCCGCATTGCGGAGCAATCGACCGATGGCGGTAAGCTCGCATACGCCTCCGCCCTGATGCTCAAGGTGCAGGAGGATCGCACCCACGCCGGCGCCCTCATCGCCTCCCTGTCCAATCCGTGGGGCGACACCGTCGACGCGACCAATCCCTCGACCGGCTACAAGGCCGTCTGGCCGCGCGACTTCTATCAGGTGGCCATGGCCCTGCTGGCCCTCGGGGACGAGGAGACGCCGCTGGCCGCCTTCCGCTACCTGCCGCAGGTGCAGGTCGATGCGCAGACGCCGGGCAATACGGGCGCCACCGGCTGGTTCCTGCAGAAGACCCACGTCGACGGCGAGATCGAATGGGTCGGCGTCCAGCTCGACCAGACCGCCATGCCGATCATGCTGGGCTGGAAGCTGTGGAAGGCCGGCCTCGTCACCGACTCCGAGATGGCCCGCATGTACGCCGGCATGATCAAGCCGGCCGCCGACTTCCTCGTCGACGGCGGCAAGATCGGCCTGCTGTGGAACGACCGCCAGATCACCCCGCCCTGGACCCAGCAGGAGCGCTGGGAGGAGCAGGAGGGCTATTCCCCCTCCACCACCGCCGCCGTCATCACCGGCCTGACCGTGGCCGCCGACATCGCCCGCGCTTCCGGTGATGCCGCCTCCGCGACCCGCTACCAGGCCGCCGCCGACGACTACGCCTCGAAGGTCGAGGCCCGGATGTTCACCACCGACGGCCCGTGGGGCGACGGCGACTATTTCATCCGCCTGAGCCGCAACGAGAACCCGAACGACCACAATCCGCTGGGCGAAAACAACGGCCAGCCCGCCATGCCCGAGGACCGTATCGTCGACGGCGGCTTCCTCGAACTGGTCCGCTACGGCGTCCGCGCGCCTGACGCCCCGTCCATCCTCGCCAGCCTGCCCGAGTATGACGACCAGACCCGCGAGGACCGCTTCCGCGTGCGCTACGACATCAACGGCGTCCCGGCCTTCCGCCGCTACGGCAACGACGGCTATGGCGAGCAGACCGACACGGGCGGGAACTACGGCGTCGGCGGCGAGATGCACGCGGGTCAGCGCGGCCGCCTCTGGCCCATCTTCACCGGCGAGCGCGGCCAGTACGAACTGGCCGCCGCCCTGCAGCATCCCTCGGCCGACACCGGCTGGACGCAGGCTCAGCTGAACGGCATCCGCCAGACCTACGTCCGCGGCATGGAGTCCTTCGCCAACGGCGGCCTGCTGCTGCCCGAACAGGTCTGGGACGGCGTCGGCGACGACACCGCCCACGACTACCGTCCCGGTGAAGGCACCAACTCCGCCACTCCGCTGGCCTGGACCCACGCCGAATACATCAAGCTCCTCCGCTCCCTCGCCGACCGCGCCATCTGGGACCGCTACGCCCCGGTAGAGGAGAGATACGCCCGCTGACTCTGGCGGTCGGCGGCGGCGGGCGGTAACGAGGACGGATGAGCAAGGGCCCCGTCCTCGTCACCGGTTCGGCCGGCTTCATCGGCTTCCACACGGCGCAGCGCCTGCTGGCGCGCGGCGAGACGGTGGTCGGCCTCGACAATCTCAACAGCTACTACGACCCGGCCCTGAAACAGGCCCGGCTGGAACGGCTGCAGGCCCAGCCGAACTATATCCACCACACCCTCGACCTCGCCGACCGCCCGGGCATGGCCGCCCTGTTTGCGCAGCACGCCCCCCGCCGCATCGTCCACCTCGGGGCCCAGGCGGGGGTCCGCTACAGCCTCGAACAGCCCGAGAGCTACATCGACTCCAACGTCGTCGGCTTCCTGACCATCCTCGAAGGCGCCCGCGCCGTGCAGGCCGACCATCTGGTCTTCGCCTCGACCAGTTCCGCCTTCGGGGCCAACGGCGCCCTGCCCTTCTCGGTGAAGCAGGGCGTGGCCCATCCGATGACGGTCTATGCCGCCACCAAGATCGCCAATGAGGCGATGGCCCACTCCTACTCCCACCTGTTCGGCTTCCCCTCGACCGGCCTGCGCTTCTTCACCGTCTACGGACCGTGGGGCCGGCCGGACATGGCGCTGTTCAAGTTCACCAAGGCCATCCTCGAGGGCCGCCCCATCGACGTCTACGGCCACGGCAAGATGGAGCGCGACTTCACCTATGTGGACGACATCGTCTCCGGCGTGATCGCCGCCCTCGACCAGCCGGCCCGCATCGATCCGGCGTGGGATGCGACCAGGCCGGACCCCTCGACCAGCGGCGTGGCCCCGTGGCGCATCCTCAACCTCGGTGCCGGCCGCCGCGAGCCGCTGATGCGCTACATCGAGGTGCTGGAGGAGGCGCTGGGTCGCAAGGCCGAGCTCAATCTGATGCCGGTGCAGGACGGCGACGTCGCCCGCACCGAGGCCGACATCTCGGAGACCCAGGCCGCTCTGGGCTACAGCCAGTCCACCCCCATCGACGTCGGCGTGCGCCGCTTCGTTGACTGGTACCGCGACTTCTACGGCGCCTGACGCCACGCAAACGAAAGGGCGGAGCCGTCGCCGGCCCCGCCCTTCGCCATCACCCGAGAGGCCTACTGGATCGGCCGGCCGTCCGCGTCGACGACGATCACCTCGCCGATGTTCAGCGCCCGGATCTTCGGCTCGATCGAGGCCCGGTCGCCCACCACCACCCACGTCGTCGGCCCCGCGCCCACCACCGCGCGCGCCGCCTCCGTCGCCTGCTGCCCGGTCATGCCGGAAACCCGCTGGGCGTAGGTGTCGTAGTAGTTTTCCGGCACGCCCCAGACGACCATGTTCTGAAGCTCGCCGGCGATGGCGGCATTGGTTTCCCAGTTGCCGGCCATGCCCTGCACCATGTTGGAACGGGCCGCCGCGATCTCCTCGTCGGTCAGCGGGCGCGTACCCACCACCTCGGTCAGCTCGCGGCGCAGCTCGGCCAGGCTCTCGGCCGTCTTGTCCGACTGGACCCCGGCGCTGACGGAATAGACCCGCTCGCCGCGGCCGTAGGGCACCCCGCCGCCCGCGCCGTAGGACCAGCCCTTGGCCTCACGCAGGTTCATGTTGATCCGGCTGGTGAAGGCGCCGCCGAGCGCGGTGTTCATGGTGTCGATGGCCGGCTCGCGGGCCGGATCGAACGCATCCACCACGCGGCCGCCGAGGATGGTCGACTGCGGCCCCGCCCGGTCCACGATCAGGACGCGCACCGGCCCGGCGTCCGGCGCGTCGGCCGGGCCCGGCTTGGCCGGCATCGGCGAGGACGGCGCCTGCCAGTTGGCGAAGGCCCGCTCCAGCTTCGGCGTCAGTTCCGCCAGGCTGACGTCGCCGACCACGACGAGGGTGGCGTTGTCCGGCCGGAACCAGGTGTCGTGCCAGGCCTCGGCGTCGGCGGTCGTGATCGCGCCCACCGTCGCCTCCGTCCCCGACAGCGGACGGCCATAGGGGCTGGTCGGACCATAGAGCTCGCGGTTCAGCACCGTGCGGGCGATGGTGCCCGGGTTGCGCCGTCCCTGCTGGATGCCGGCGATCTGCTGCACCTGCACCCGCTGGAAATCTTCCTGACGGAAGGCCGGGTTCAGGATCACGTCGGCATAGAGATCCAGCGACGGATCCAGCCGCGCCGTCAGGGCCGTCATCGACACATTGGTGGCATTGCTGCCCGAGCCCGCGCCGAGCGTGGCGCCCAGCAGCTGCAGCCGGTCGCTGATTTCCAGCGCGGTCAGCTCGTCCGTGCCATTGGTCATCACCTGCGGCGCCAGCTGGGCCAGACCCGCCTTGTCGTCGGGATCGACAACCGCCCCGGCGTCGAGCACCAGATTCATGCTGACGGTCGGCACGCCCTCGCGCTGGACCAGCAGGACCTTCAGGCCGTTGGACAGCTGGGCATGCTCCACGTTCGGGAACACGGCCTGGGCGGCCGGGCCGGCGGGCGGCAAGCCCGCGCTGCGGTCGACGCCGGTCTGGGCCACCGAATAATCCGGGAACGGCAGGACCTCGAGGCTGTAGCTGCCGTCAGTCAGCCAGCGACGGCCCGCGTCGGTCAGGTTGCGCGGCGTCGCATCGACGACCCGCTGGTAGCTTGTACGCCAGGCGCCCGGATCGCCGAGGAAGACCTCCGACTGGGCCAGACGATCGGACTTGCCGCCGAAACCGCCGATCCGCTCGAGACCGCGGATATAGCCCGCGGCCGTCTGCGTCCGCACCCGCTCCAGCTCGATCGCCGTTGGGCCGTCACGCAGCAGACGCGCCATCTCCTCGTCGATGATAGCCTCGATCCGGCCGAGGTCGCCGCCGGCCTTGGCCGTGGCCACGACCGTGAACTGGCCCGCGATCTCGCGTCCGCCCGCCCCGGCCTGCACCGACGTCGCCAACTGATCGTCGATGACCAGCCGCTTGTAGAGACGCGACGAACGTCCCGAGGTCAGGACGTCGGCGACCATCTGCAGATAGTCGGTGTCGGCCTCGCCGGACGGGGTGGTGTTCCACACCTTGTAGAGGCGCGGCTGGCCGACCCGGTCGTACATGACCTCGCGCTGGGCCCCGACCATCGGCGCCACCATGCGGCGCGGCTGGGTGACGGGCGGGCCCGAGGGAATATCGCCGAAGTAGCGCTGCACCTTCTCGCGCGCGACTTCCGGCGTGATGTCGCCGGCCAGCACGATCACGGCGTTGGCCGCGCCGTAGTAGTCGCGGAACCACTGCTGCACCGTCGCCACATCCGCGGCGTTCAGGTCCTCCATCGAACCGATGACGGTGTGGCCGTAAGGATGCTCGTCGGGCCAGGTCGCGGCGGTGATGGCGTTGAAGACGCGGCCGTACGGCTGGGTCTCGCCCTGGCGCTTCTCGTTCTGGACGACGCCGCGCTGCTCATCCAGACGCGCCTGGTCGATCGCGCCGATGAGGTGGCCCATCCGGTCGCTCTCCAGCCACAGGATGGAATCGAGCGCCGTCGTCGGCACGTTCTGGAAATAGTTGGTGCGGTCGGTGTTGGTGGTCCCGTTCTGGTCGGTCGCGCCCAGCAGCTCCGTGCCCTTGAAGAAGTCGGTGTTGTAGTTCTCCGACCCGTTGAACATCAGGTGTTCGAACAGGTGGGCGAAGCCGGACCGGGCCTCGGGCTCGTTCTTGGAACCGACGTGGTACCAGATATTCACCGCCACGATCGGGGCCTTGTGGTCCTCGTGGACGATCACCGTCAGGCCGTTGTCGAGCGTGAATTTGGTGAAGGGGATGTCGACGTCGGGCAGGGGCGCCAGCCGCTCCCTCGACTGAGCCGCGGCGGCGGCCGGCGCGACCGCCACATCGACAGTCTGGGCCTGTGCGGCGGTGGCGAGGAGAAGGACGGCCGAGGCCGCGCCTCCGAGCAGTGCGAGACGGGCAGTGCGCATGAGATAACCCCCTGAATGACATGTCGCGCCGAGGCGCTGTCGACAGTGGCGACAACCCGCGGCTGCTTGGCAAGGGGCGAATTTCGCGCGTCCCCCGGCTCGGGTTCGCCCCTGCGAAGGCCGAAGGCAGGTTCATGCTGTGTCGACCCCGCCTGGCGTACAGGGGGCACGTTTCCAAACGTGAGACGCCGGTCTGCGAAATCTATTGCCTGTTGCAGCGCAATATAGTCCTGTCTGTCTCCGTGGCGCCGGACGCGGATTCGGGCCGAGATTTCGAAGCTCCCAGCCCGGACGCCGCATGAACCGACTTCTCGCCGCCGCCCTCGCCCTTGTCGCGAGCCTCGCCGCCGTATCTTCAGCCTCGGCCGCCCCGGCCCTTCTGGCTCATCAGGCTCAGCTCGCGCTCAACGAGGCGTCCTCGGCCTGGATCCTGACCTCGACCGCCCTGGTCCTGATGATGACCCTGCCGGGGCTGGCCCTGTTCTACGGCGGCATGGTGCGGCGCAAGAACGTCATCGCCACCCTCGCCCACTCCACCGCCGCCTTCGCCATCGTCACCGTGCTGTGGTTCGTGGCCGGCTACAGCCTGTCCTTCGGCTCCAGCGGCGTGGCGACCAACGGCTTCGTCGGCGGATTGCAGGCCGCCTTCCTGAATGGCGTCACGCCGTCCACGGCGCACAGCCTCGCGCCGGGCCTGCCCGAGTTCCTGTGGATCGCCTACCAGCTGACCTTCGCCATCATCACCCCGGCCCTGATCGCCGGCGCCTTCGCCGAGCGGATCAAATTCTCGGCCTCCATCCTGTTCTTCTTCCTGTGGCACCTGCTGGTCTATGCGCCGATCTGCCATCAGGTCTGGGGCGGCGGCTGGATGGGCTCGCTCGGCGTCCTCGACTTCGCCGGCGGCGCGGTGGTCCACGTCAACGCCGGGGTCGCCGGCCTTGTGGCCGCGCTCGTGCTGGGCCCCCGCCACGGCTTCGGCCGGGACAACATGGCGCCGCACAACCTCGCCTTCACCGCCATCGGGGCGGGCCTGCTGCTGGTCGGATGGCTCGGCTTCAACGCCGGCTCGGCCTGGGCCGCGGACGGAATCGCGGGCGTGGCCGCCTTCAACACCATTCTGGCGGCCGCGGCCGCCGCCATCGGCTGGATCGTGGTCGAGTGGATCGACCACAGGCGTCCGACCCTGCTCGGCCTGCTGTCCGGCCTGGTCGCAGGCCTCGTCGGCATCACCCCCGCCGCCGGTCTGGTCGACCCCAAGGGCGCCTTCTTCATCGGCCTGATCTCGGGCCCCGCCTGCTACGCTGGCGCGGTCTGGCTCAAGCGCGCGCTGAAATACGACGACAGCCTCGACGCCTTCGGACTGCACGGCGTCGGCGGCATCGTCGGGGCCCTGCTGACCGGCGTCTTCGCCACCACCGCGATCAACCCCGCAGCCGCGAGCGCCAACCTGCTGAACCAGGCCATCGGCTTGGCGGCCGTCGTGGCCTGGAGCGGCGTCGGCACCTTCCTCATCCTGATGGTGTGCAAATTCACCACCGGCCTGCGGGTGCCGAAGGAAGAGGAGATCGAGGGCCTCGACTACACCCAGCACGGCGAGACCATCCACCAATAGAAAACGGGCGTCCGCGGCTGCGGACGCCCGTTCAGGCCATGGCCGGCGTGCGGCCTAGCGTTCGGTGTTGTTGTTGCTGTTGCTGTCCGACGGCGGCGGAGCCACCGGCGAGGTCTGGGTTTCCGGACGGGCGGCGGCGCCCGTCTCCGGCGCACCGCCGTTCTGGCCGTTGTTCGCAGCCGCAGCGTCCTGCGCGCCTTCGGCGGCCGGAGCCGCGCCGGCGGCCGGGGCAGCGCCCGGCTGGCGGGTGGGATCGGGCGCCGGGATGGCGTAGCCGCCCGAGCCTTGCGAACGCAGCCAGGCGATCAGATTGACCCGGGTCTGGGTGTCGCGGATGCCGGCGAACGACATCTTGGTGCCCTGCACGACGCGGCCCGGCGCGGTCAGGAACTCGTCCAGCGCGTCCAGAGACCAGGTCGGCGCCTCGGCTTTGTGCGCGACCATGGCGTCGGAATAGGCGAAGCCCCCGTGGCTGGCGACCGCACGGCCGACGACGCCGTACAGGTTCGGGCCGGTGCCGTTCGGACCGCCGGCGGCGATGTTGTGGCACGTCTGGCAGCGCGCGAAGGCGGCCTCGCCGGCGGCCAGATCGGCGGTCGGCAGGACGGTGCCCCAGTCGGGAGCCAGCTCGACCTCGGCGGCTCCGCCCGCGGCCTCTTCCGGCGCGTCGACGAAGTAGCCCATCTTTTCAGGGGCTTCGCTGTGGTAGATCGCGCCCGTAACCTGCTGCACGCCGACGATGACGAAGGCGGTCGCCAGCACGGCGCCCAAAATCTTGTTCGCGTTCAGATCGCCGCTCATGCGCGTCGTCGCATCCCGTTCTTGAGGCCCGGACCGCGAGTGCGGACGGGCGGATTCTTGCGTGGGCGTCTCTTACACGCTAGCGCGACCTTCGCAACCGGCCCCGAGCGTCCCTGTCCCGGTCCCGGCGTCGCAGGCAGGAAGGTAACGATGAACCCCCTCGTTCTGATCCCGGCCCGAATGGCCGCGACCCGCCTGCCCGGAAAGCCCCTCGCCGACATCGGCGGCCAGCCGATGATCGTCCGCGCCTGGCGTCAGGCCGTCGCATCGGGCCTGCCCGTCGCGGTCGCGGCCGGCGATCCCGAGATCGTCGAGGCCGTCGAGGCCGCCGGAGGGGTCGCCGTTCTGACCGATCCCGATCTGCCGTCCGGCTCCGACCGCATCCGGGCGGCTCTCGACGCCATCGACCCGGACGGCCGGCACGACGCGGTGATCAACCTGCAGGGCGACATGCCCTTCGCCGACCCCGGCCTCGCGACCGCCTGCGCCAACCTGCTGGACGCCGAGCCGTCCTGCGACATCGCCACCCTCGTCGCCCGTGAGGCCGACGCCTCGGACCGCGCCAATGCCGATGTGGTCAAGGCGGTGCTCGCCCTCCCCGAAGGCGCGCCCCACGGCCGCGCCCTCTATTTCACCCGGTCGACCCTGTACGGCGACGCACCCGTCTGGCGCCATATCGGCCTCTACGGCTACCGCCGCGCGGCCCTCGAACGCTTCTGCGCCGCCCCGCCTTCACCGCTGGAGCGCCGCGAAAAGCTGGAACAGCTCCGCGCCCTCGAAATGGGGCTCCAGATCTGGGCCGCCGTCATCGACGAAGCCCCGCTCTCGGTGGACAGCCCGGCGGACTTGGCAGCGGCGCGCGCGGTAGTAGGGATTAGGGATTAGGGATTGAAGGAGCGGCTAGGCGAGACCTGAGCGCCGTCAGCATTCGCCCAATCTCCTCCGTCTCGCGCAACAAGCCTTCGGCCTGCTCGCGCGGCGCCAATGCTAGGCGATTGATGATGACTAGGAAGGTTTCCAACTCCGCCGCTGATCCTCGAGCGATGCTGATGAAGTGCGCGTAGTCCTTGCGCGTGCCTCGGGCATTCCCTTCGGCAATATTGGCGGAGATGGAAGTGGAGCATCGAATGATCTGGCCGGATAGGCGATAGGTTTCCTCCTTGGGCATAGAGCGCGTGAGGGCATACACGCCGCAGGCAAGGTCGATACCCTTCTGCCAAACCGCCAGATCGCGATGTGATCGGATCGCCATGTCGCCTCCAAAGTACAGCCCTGGAGGAACACTGTAATCCCTAATCCCTGATCCCTAATCCCTTTCGTCCACCCACGCCTGCAGCAGCGTCCGGGCGATGGCGATCCTCGGCGGGGCCTTGATGGTCGGGTGAACGCCGGCCAGCGCTGCGGCCGCCTCCGACTTTGTCAGCCAGACCACCGCTTCCAGTTCCGTCTGGTCCGGCGCGGCGTCCTCCGAATCGACCTCGCAGATCAGCCCGATCATCAACTGCGACGGAAACGGCCACGGCTGGCTCGAATGATAGCGCACCGCCGTCACCGTCAGCCCCGCCTCCTCCTCGATCTCGCGCGCGCAGGCCTCCTCGATGGTCTCGCCGGGCTCGAGGAACCCCGCCAGCGCCGACATCCGGCCCTCCGGCCAGCTCGCCTGCCGCCCCAGCAGACAACGCGGCTCGGCTCCGCCTCTGTAGACCGCCAACATGATCGTCACCGGATCGACCCGCGGGAAATGCTCCGTGGCGCAGGCCGGGCACACACGCTTCCAGCCTCCGCAGGCGTTCCCGGTCTGCACCCCGCAGGCGGCGCAGAAGCCGTGCCGCCGCCGCCAGTCGAACAGCGACTTCGCCGTCCCCGCCATGGCGGCGTCCGGCGCCGGCAACAGCGCCGCCGCCTCGCGCATCTCATGAAAGGCGCCCAGTCCCTGCAGCGGCCCGGCCGACGGATCGACCGTCCCCTCGACCTCGACCGCGAACACCGGCGCGCCCTTCCACAGGCCGAGGAACAGCTCCCGGTCCGGAACGACTGCCCGCGCATGGCTCATGGCCAGCCACGCCAGCCGGGGCTCCCCGCCCGCCTCCAGCAGCGGCCGTCCTTCCCACAGCACCAGCGCCAGCGCTTCCGGGTCGGAGGCCTGCTCGGCCAGCCAGTCGGGATCGTTCCGCCGGTCCCCCGCCCGATCGAGCGGATTGCCGGCGAAGGTGTTCAGCGCGGGAAGAGGCATGGCGCCTGTCTAGCAAGCCGGCGCTTGCATCCGCGAGCCGGAATCGTCATATCCCCGCTCGGAGATCGCGGGCGAAGGCTTCGCCAACCTGGTCAGGGCCGGAAGGCAGCAGCCACAACGAATTCCCCTTCGGGTCGCGGTCTCCACTTCTCCCTCTTTGTTAGTGCGCTACCGCTCGGCTCGCGGAGCCTCGCTGCTTGAGCGCGTTTTCTCCCCACGCAGTGGGGAGGGGGACCGCGAAGCGGTGGAGGGGCTGGCCGACCACCCACAACTCCCTTCCCGCACCCCCTTCGCCCCCGCGCCCCCCCGCGCTAAGACGGGACCATGAGCGACGTCGACCCGAGTCTCGAAAGCCCCCCGTGGGAGGAGGACGCGCCCGAAGCCGAGGAGCGCGATCCCAACACCGACGACATGTTCGGCGCGCCCGAGCCCGCCGGCATGCGCGAGGCCGAAGCCGCCGCTGCGCCGGAACCCGTGCCCGCGGCCGTCGCCGAAGCGCCGGCCCCCAAGGCTCCAAAGAAGACGACGCCCGCTCCCGCCGACGACGGTCCCGCCGCCCACACCGACGACGGCGAGGCCTACACCGTCCTCGCCCGCAAATACCGCCCGCGCACCTTCGAGGACCTGATCGGCCAGGAGGCCATGGTCCGCACCCTGACCAACGCCTTCGCCACCGGCCGCATCGCCCACGCCTTCATGCTCACCGGCGTGCGGGGCGTCGGCAAGACGACCACCGCCCGCCTGCTGGCCCGCGCCCTCAACAACGAGACCGATGTCATCGAGCGGCCCTCGCTGGAGCTCACCGCCCACGGCCGGCACGACGCCGCCATCATGGCCGGCCAGCACATGGACGTGGTCGAGATGGACGCCGCCTCCCACACCGGCATCGACGGCATCCGCGACATCATCGAGAGCGTCCGCTACGCCCCGGTCGAGGCGCGCTACAAGGTCTACGTCCTCGACGAAGTCCACATGCTGTCGAACCAGGCCTTCAACGCCCTGCTGAAGACGCTGGAAGAGCCGCCGCCCCACGCGAAGTTCATCTTCGCCACCACGGAAATCCGCAAGGTGCCGGTGACCATCCTGTCCCGCTGCCAGCGTTTCGACCTGCGCCGCGTCGAGCCCGAGATCCTGATCGAACACCTTGCCCGCATCGCCGACCGCGAGGGCATGAAGATCGAGCAGGACGCCCTGGCCCTGATCGCCCGCGCCGCCGAGGGCTCCGTCCGCGACGGTCTGTCCCTGCTCGATCAGGCGCTGGTGCAGGGCGAAAAGGGCGAGACGGTCCAGACCACCGTCGTCCGCGACATGCTCGGCCTCGCCGACCGCAGCCAGACCATCGCCCTGTTCGAGGCCGTCATGGCCGGCCGCACGCCCGAGGCGCTGGAGCTGTTCCGCACCCTCTACGGCTACGGCGCCGATCCGGTGCAGGTGACCAACGACCTGCTCGAACACTGCCACGCCGCCTCGGTCGCCAAGATGCTCGGCCCGCAGGCCACCCGCCTGCCCAACGACCAGGCCCAGAAGCTGACGGCCCTCGGCGCGGTCATCTCGGCCGGCACCCTCGCCCGCGTCTGGCAGATGCTGCTCAAGGCGCTGGACGAGGTCCGCCGCGCGCCCAATCCCGCCGACGCGGTCGAGATGGCCATCGTCCGCCTCGCCTACGCCGCCGACCTGCCCGGACCGGAAGAGGCCCTCAAGGCCCTCCGCGACGGCGAGCCCATGCCCGGCGGCGGCTCGGCCCCGCGCGGCCCCTCCGGCGGCGGAGGCGGCGGCGCCTCGGCCGAGCTCGCGGCCCGCCCGGTGCAGGCTCCGGCCCTCCCCGACCCGCAGTCGTTCGAACAGGTCGTCGCCCTGATCGGCGAGAAGCGCGAGGTCGGCCTGCAGATGGACGTCCAGCGCTACGTCCGCCCCGTCGCCTTCAAACCCGGCGCCATCACCTACGAAAGCATCCAGGGCGCGCCAATCGACCTCGCCCGCCGCCTCTCGTCACGCCTCAAGGAGTGGACAGGCCGCACCTGGCTGATCGCCGCCAACGGTCAGGGCGGCGGCGAGACCATGATCGAGATCGACCGCCGCAAGCGCGCCGAGGAACGCGCGCAGATCGAGGCCGACCCCTTCATCGTCGCCGTCATGGAGGCCTTCCCCGGCGCCAAGATCGGCGAGATCAAGACGCTGGCCGCCCCCGTGGAATTGCCGGTGATCCCGGACGAGGCTGGCGAAGAGGACTGACGCCCGCGCGGGTTGGCCGCGTCTTCAGCCCGTCCCTGCGCGATCCAATTCACGGTTCGCGGGAACGCCAGCCACCGTCACGCTTTTGAGCAATCTCCGGTCCGCGCGGCGTGGCCCGCGCCAGCAAGGAATCTGGATTGAGCGCGCAGGACCCCGTTCCCGTCGGCATGGCCCAAAGCGTCGAGCGCCTCGACTGGGAGGCCACGCCCCTCGGCCCCGTCGCCGACTGGCCCCGCTCCCTGAAGACGGCCGTCGATATCGCGCTCAACTCTCGCCAGCCGATGTTCGTCGCCTGGGGCGAGGACCTGACCTTCATCTACAACGACGCCTATGCCGACATCCTCGGCAGCAAACACCCCTCCGCCCTCGGCAAGCCGTTCCAGCATATCTGGGCTGAGATCTGGGACGACATCCGGCCGCTCATCGACCGCGCCCTGGCCGGCGAGGCGACCTGGTCCGAGAACCTGCCCCTCACCATGAACCGCCACGGCTATCTCGAGGAGACCTGGTGGACCTTCTCCTATTCGCCGGTCCTCGACGAGGATGACCGGGTCGGAGGCATGTTCTGTTCCTGCCTCGAAACGACCAGCCAGGTTCTGGCGCAACGTCAATCAGCGATCGAACGGCAGCGGCTGTTCGAGATGTCGCGCGACCTGTTCGGCATCGCCACCTTCGACGGCTATCTCAAGTCGATAAACCCGGCCTGGTCCAGCGCGCTTGGCCGATCCGAAGAGGACCTGCTGGCCAGACCCTTCGCCGAGATCATCCATCCCGACGATCTGGACGAGACAGTCAACGTCATCGCCGCACTGATGAAGGGCGTACCCGTCCATCAATTCCTCGTCCGTCTTCTCACTCAGGAGGGCGAGCCGATCGCCTTCTCATGGTCGGCGGTTCCGGATTCCACGCCGGGCTCGGGCCTGTTCTACACCGTCGGACGGGACATCACCGAAGACCTGCGCCGCGAGGAGATGCTCCGTCAGAGCCAGAAGATGGAGGCCGTCGGCCAGCTCACGGGCGGCCTCGCCCACGATTTCAACAACCTGCTGACCGGCATCTCGGGCTCGCTGGACCTGATCGAGAGCCGCCTCGCCCAAGGCCGTACGGCGGAGGTCTCGCGCTTCATCACCGCGGCCCAGGGCGCCGCGAACCGCGCAGCGTCCCTGACCCACCGGCTGCTCGCCTTCTCCCGTCGGCAGACGCTTTCGCCCAAACCCACGGACGTGAAACAGCTCGTCGCCGGCATGGGCGACCTGATCTCCCGCACCATCGGTCCCGGCATTCAGTTGGAGACCGTCAACGCCGCCGGCCTGTGGCCCAGCCTGATCGACCCGCATCAGCTCGAGAACGCCATCCTCAACCTGTGCATCAACGCGCGGGACGCCATGCCGGACGGTGGCCGGATCACCATCGAGACGGCCAACCGCTGGTTCGATCAGCGCAGCGCCCGCGACCGTGGCGTGGAGCCGGGCCAGTACATCTCCGTCTGCGTCTCAGACACCGGCGTCGGCATGACGCCCGCGGTTCAGGCCAAGGCCTTCGACCCCTTCTTCACCACCAAACCCATCGGCGTCGGAACCGGGCTGGGCCTGTCGATGGTCTATGGCTTCGCCAAACAGTCCGGCGGGGCCGCCAACATCTATTCCGAGCTGGGTCAGGGGACGATGCTGTGCATCTACCTGCCCCGCCATCTCGGCGAAGGCGAACTGGCCGAGCCGCTTCCCGAGCCCGCGTCCGTGCCCCGCGGGGCCGGCGAAACCGTGCTCGTCATCGACGACGAGCCCACCGTTCGCATGCTCGTCAGCGAAGTCCTGTCCGACCTCGGCTACACCGCCATCGAGGCCGAGGACGGAGCGACGGGGCTCAAGGTTCTCGAGTCCGACGCCCGGGTGGACCTGCTCATCACCGACGTCGGCCTGCCCGGCGGGCTGAACGGCCGGCAGGTCGCCGACGCCGCCCGCTCGAAGCGGCCAGACCTGAAGGTGCTCTTCATCACCGGCTTCGCCGAGAACGCCGTGCTCAGCCACGGACATCTGGCTCCCGGCATGCATGTGATGACGAAGCCGTTCGCCATGGACTCGCTCGGCATCCGTATCCGCGAACTGATCGAGGCGGGCTGACCGACCGTCCCGGCCGCCGCCTTGCGCTACGGCCGGGATGACACTCAGGCGCCTAGAGGATTTGCGCCGCGTCCTCGAAGCTCAGCCGGGGCGAGCGCGGGAACAGGTTCTCGTCGGTGCCGTAGCCGAGGTTGACGATGAAGTTCGGCTCCACCGACGTGCCCGCGAAGAACTCAGCCTTCACGCCCGCCGGGTCGAACCCCGACATCGGCCCGACGTCCAACCCCAGCGCCCGCGCCGCCAGCAGGAAATAGCCGCCCTGCAGCGAGCTGTTGCGGAACGCCGCCTCGCGCCGGGCCGCCTCGTCGGCGAACCAGTCCTTCGCCCCCGGCGCATGCGGGAACAGCACCGGCAGATGCTCATGGAAGTCAATGTCCTGGCCGATGATCACATTGACCGGCGCCTGCAGCGTCTTGGCGCGGTTGCCTTCCGACATGTGCGGGGCCAGCCGGGCCTTGGCCTCGGGCGAGGTCACGAACACGAAGCGCGCGGGCGTGTTGTTCACCGCCGTCGGTCCGAATTTGGTCAGCTCGTACAGCTTGCGCAGCAGGTCTTCCGAAACCGGTCGGTCCGACCAGGCGTTGCGCGTCCGGGCCTCGGTGAACAGCTGGGCCAAGGCGCTGTCGGACAGCGGGCGGTCGCGGACGACGGTGGAATCGTAGGCCATGGGGAAAACCCTCCTGATCGGCATTAGCAACAGCAGTGATTGCTAATTAGGTCCGTTCGGAGCGCGCGCAAGGGGATCAAGCACAAAAACTGTTGCGAATATGGCCACGCTTGTCCGATCCCTTGCGGGGCCGGGGCGGCGAGGCCTATCTAGGCTCCATGAAAGACCTCAACGCCCTCATGCAGCAGGCCCAGGCGATGCAGCAGAAGCTGCAGGACGCCCAGGCCAAAATGGCCGAAACCACCGCCTCTGGCACCTCCGGCGGCGGCCTCGTCACCGTCGATCTCAAAGGCCCCGGCGAGGTGACGTCTGTCCGGATCGACGACAGCCTGATGGTCCCCGGCGACACCGAAATCCTCGCCGACCTGATCGTCGCCGCCCACGCCGACGCCAAGCGCAAGCTGGACGAGGTCAACTCCGCCCTGATGCGCGAGGCCGCCGGCCCCATGGCCGGGATGAACATCCCCGGCATGCCCAAGCTGTTCTGACTTGGCCGCTTCCGCAGGACCCGAAATCGAGCGCCTGATCTCGCTGCTTGCCAAGCTGCCCGGCATGGGTCCGCGTTCGGCCCGGCGCGCGGCCCTCGCCCTGCTCAAGAAGCGCGACCAACTGCTGGTCCCCCTCGCCGCCTCTTTGCAGGAGACGGCGGACAAGGTCACCTCCTGCTCAGTGTGCGGCGCGCCCGACACCCGCGACCCCTGTTCGATCTGCTCCGACGGCTCCCGTGACAACGGCCTGATCTGCGTCGTCGAGGAGGCCGGAGCCCTGTGGGCCATGGAGCGGTCGGGCGCCTTCCGCGGCAAATATCACGTGCTCGGCGGCCTGCTGTCCGCGCTGGACGGCATCGGCCCTGACGCCCTGCGGGTCGCCGAACTGGTCGGCCGCGTCCGGGGCGGCGAGGCGAAGGAGGTGGTTCTGGCCCTGCCCGCCACCGTCGACGGCCAGACCACCGCCCACTATATCGCCGAGCGGGTCGCCGGCTCCGGCGTCGAGATCACCTCCCTCGCCCGCGGCGTCCCCGTCGGCGGCGAACTCGACTGGCTCGACGACGGGACGATCATCCAGGCCTTGCGGCAACGAAGGCCGGCGTAGGTCGATCCAATCCTGTCATTCTCCGGCTCGACCCGGGACTGACGGAGAGAGCGGGACCTACGACCGATCCTGACGCAGCCCCCGGCTATCGTGTCCCTGCGGCGTACCGGCGGGATGGAGAGGGTCGAATGCATCAGATGGAAGTGGCCGAAGTGGCCGCACTGGCCGACGTTTTTCGACGGCCATTTCGCGGGTCCGCGCTGCCCTGCTCGCCCGTGGCCAAGGCCCGTCTTCCATTCGCCGCCCGCCATGGCGGCGCCTCGCGACTCCCGGTAAGGAACGGAGCATGAACGCTTCGCTCGTCGCCTTTTTCGCCGCCTCCGTCGTCGCCCTGATCGCCCTCGGCTGGGCCCTGATGGAGCGCCGACGCGCCGCCGCGGCCGAGACCCGCGCCTGGGAACTGCGCGAGCGTCACGCCGAGACCGAGGCCCGGATGCGGCTGTTCGAGGATCAGGCGGCGACCTCCACCGAACTCCTCCGCGCCCAGGCCGCCCAGTCCGCCAACACGGTCGCCGAGGAACTGCTCAAGCGCACCGACGAGACCTTCCGCAATCGCGAGCTGATGGCCCAGCAACGGATGGAGGCCCAGCTCAAGCCGGTCGCCGACACGCTGAAGCAGTTCCAGGAACAGGTCGCGGCGCTCGAAAAGGTCCGCGCCGAGGAGACCGGCGGCCTCAAGGAGCAGCTTCAGCTGCTGATGACCGCCTCCACCGCCACCCGCGACGAAGCCCGCCGCCTCACCGAGGCGCTCAAGGGCAATACGGGCCGGCGCGGCCGCTGGGGCGAACAGACCTGCCGCAATGTGCTCGAGGCCGCCGGCATGGCCGGCCGCTTCGATTTCGAGGAACAGACTTCGGCCGCCAACGAGGAGGGCCGCCACTCCCGCCCCGACTTCATCGTCCGCCTGCCGGGCGGCGGCATGTTCGTCATCGACGCCAAGGTGTCGCTCGCCTTCGGGGATGAGACCGACGGGGACGAGGAGGCCCAGCGCCTCGCCGCCTCCCTGCGCACGGCCGCCAGTATGAAGACCCACGTGCGGCAGCTGGCCTCCAAGGCCTATCAGGACCAGTTCAAACCCAGCCCCGACTTCGTGGCCATGTTCGTCCCGGGCGACGCCTTCCTCGCCGCCGCCCTCGACCACGAACCGGAGCTAATGACGACGGCCATGGCCTCGCGCGTCGTCATCGTAACCCCGACCACCCTGTTCGCCCTGTGCAAGGCCGTGGCCTACGGCTGGCGGGCGGAGGAGCAGGCGAAGAATGCCGAAGACGTCGCCCGGCTCGGCAAGGAACTCTACAAGCGCCTGTCGGTGATGGGCGGCCACGCGGCGTCCGTCGGCAAGGCGCTGGAGGCCGCCGTCGGCCGCTACAACCAGTTCGTCGGTTCGCTCGAGAGCCAGGTCATGGTCTCCGCCCGACGCTTCGAGGATCTGCAGGTCGACCACGAGGGCAAGGATCTGCCCGACCTGATCCCGGTCGAACAGACGCCGCGCGCCCTGTCCCGCCCGGAACTGATCGCGCCCGCCCCCGAACGGGTGGCCGGCTAGCCGCGAGGTCTCGCGGGGACGATGACAAGCCTGCTTGACACCGACGGCGGCTGATGTAAAACACCCTTGTCATCGCGACAGGGACCTCCTCATGAACTCCGCCGGCCGCCCCAGAAAGCCCTTCGGGCTCGGAACCTATGTCCTGATGCTGCTGGGCGTCGGCCTGGTCGGCGGTGTTGTCGGCGCCGCCCGGGCCCTGCTCGGCGACCAGCCGGGACAGCTCGGCCTCGCCCTGACTGTCGCCGCCATGACCTTCGGCATGGCGGTCGGTTTCGCCGCCTGCATCTGGTGGTGGCGCGGCATCGACGAGGCGGCCCGTGAGGCTCACAAATGGGCCTGGTGGTGGGGCGGGTCCGGCGGCATGGCGGTCGGCGCGATCCTGCTCGTCTCCCTGACCGCCGTCGGCGGAGACGCCGTCGCGGCCCCGGCGGGTCTCACCGCCCCCGAGCTCATCGTCGGCGGCATGTGGACCATCCTGCTGTTCCAGCTGGCCGGCTACGGCATCGCCTGGGCGGTGTGGTGGCTGAAGCACCGCTAGGAGCCGCCGCATGAACAACCGCCTCAAGGTGCTGCGCGCCGAACGCGACTGGAGCCAGGCCGATCTGGCGGAGCGGCTCGGCGTCTCCCGCCAGACCGTCAACGCGCTGGAGACGGGCCGCTACGACCCGTCCCTGCCCCTCGCCTTCCGCATCGCCCGCGTCTTCGCCCAACCCATCGAAGCCATCTTCATCGACACCGAACAAGGACCCGCCGCCTGATGTCCGCCTTCAAGCCCCGCCGCCTCGCCGGCCCCTTCCGCGCTGTTCTCGGCCTCGGCATCGCCGCCGCCCTGCTCTTCCAGCCCGCCGCCGCGCTCGCTCAAGCCAACGCAGCCGCCGCCTCCGCACCCGTCTCCAGCTCCGGCGGCCCGGCCCTCTGGGTCGTCCGCGACGAGGACTCCACCCTCTATCTGTTCGGCACCGTCCACGTGCTGCGCCCCACCACCCTGTGGCGCTGGGCCCGGATCGAGAACGCCTTCGACAGCGCCGACCGCGTGGTTCTGGAGATCTCCAACCCCGACGATCAGGCGGCCATCGTGCCCCTCGTCCAGCAGCGTGGCCTGTCTCCCGAGCGCCCGCTGTCCAGCCTGCTGAACGCCGAGGAACGGGTCAAACTCGACGCCGCCGCCCAGACCATGGGCGCCAGCGGCGCGGCGCTCGATCCGATGCGCCCGTGGCTCGCGGCCCTGACCCTCTCCGTCGCCCCGCTGACCAATGCCGGCTACGATCCGATGTCCGGCGTCGAGCTCGGCCTGAAGGCGCGCGCCACCGCGGCCGGCAAGGAGGTCGGCGGCTTCGAGACGATCGACGAGCAGGTCCGCATCCTCGCCGGCTTCCCCGAAGACGACCAGCTGGCCTTCCTGCGCAGCACACTGGAGGACTTCGAAAGCGCCTCCACCGATCTGGATCGTCTGGTCGAGGCCTGGTCGACGGGCGACGTCCGCGCCATCGACCGGCTCGGCGTCCAGCCGATGCGCCGCGCCGACCGCGCCCTCTACGAGGCCCTGCTGGTCAAGCGGAACACCAACTGGGCCAACCAGATCCAGACCATGCTGGACGGCTCCGGCACCGTCTTCATCGCCGTCGGCTCCGCCCACCTCGCCGGCGGCGACAGCGTGCAGTCGATGCTCAACCGCCGCGGCGTCCGCGTCGAACGGATCAACTGAACGAACAGGCCCGGCCGCCGCGCCGGGCCTTTTCTTTTGCCGGCGCGAAGCTATGGTCCGCCTCCGATCGGCGACCCGGTCGCGGCCGTAGTTCAGAGGTAGAACGTCAGCTTCCCAAGCTGAATGTCGCGGGTTCGATTCCCGCCGGCCGCTCCGCCTTCAGATTACAAATCAATATCTTAGCAGCCACTCACTGCGGACGTCCGCTCCCAACCACGCTGCTGGTCGGGCGTTAGTCGTTTGAACCGCAACGAAGAACGTCAGCTTTTCGGCGCTCGACGGCTGTGCCGCCAGAGGTCGAGCGCGTTCGGCGGCGTGGGCTTGGTGAGGGTGAACTCGATGCGACCGTCGGTATGCACGGTCACGGATTCCACCTCGCGCCCGACCTCGTCCAGCGCCTCGAAGAGGGCGGCGACAGAACGCGCATTTTCGGGTTGGGACAAAGACGCGCCGCCAGATGTGTGGGGCGTGCTGAATAGGGACTATCGTCCCTAGTGACTATATGCCCGACAGCCGCCTATCTCTGAATGGATTGGCGGGCGATCGTTGGGGGGAATGTGCGCCGGCTCCGCCAGGCGCGGCAGATGACCCAAGAGCAGCTCGCGTTCGACGCCGACCTTGACCTTACGTATGTTGGCGGGATTGAACGGGGGAAGCGGAATCCAAGTCTGTTGGTGCTGGCTCGCCTCGCGAAGGCCCTGGGCGTGACCCCCGCTGATTTGATCCGCGAGTAGCACTCATGGCGCAGAACCTCTGGAGCGACGACGAACTGGCGGAAGCCATCCGTCACTTCCGACTGGCGATGGATCTCGAGGCCCGGGGTGTGGACTTCAAACCCGTCGACATCTCGAAAGGTCTGGCGAAAGCACTCCCCAATCGCGCGCAGGACAAAGCATCCCGACGGCTGTCAAACGTGGCCGTCGCCCTAAAAGACGCCGGCCGGCCGCACACTGCTAGGTTCGGACTTACCCAGACCAGGGTTGGTACGAACGTCAGGCGTCGCATTGTCGAGCTATGGGACGCTCAAGAGGACGAGGCGACGTTCGACAGGGAAGAACTGAGCGCGCGGGCGCAGGCTCTCAGGGGAACGCTCACGAGCAAGCCACCGGGCAATCAGACCCCCCCGACGAAGACCACCACGGTTGTCGTCCACAAACGCGACCCGAAGGTAGTCGCCTGGGTGCTTCAGGCCGCCGCCGGCGTATGTGAAGGCTGCCAATCCGCCGCCCCATTCCAGACCGCCTCCGGACCGTTCCTTGAGGTGCATCATCTGAAGCCCCTCGGCGAGGGTGGTCCAGACATCGTGGAAAACGCTGTTGCGATTTGCCCCAACTGCCATCGGGCGCTTCATCATGCGTCTGATCGGGCGGCGCGGCGGTCAGACATTGAAGGGCGCGTCGCCCGGATCATCCCGCTCTGATTTCGCATAACACCCAATGTGCGAAAGGGCGTCCCGAGGTTACCGAACTTTCAGCTTCATGAACGAGAGCTGGCGGAACCTAATGGACCCTAATGGGCCCTAATGGACCCTAATGGACCCTAATGGATCCCAATGGCTCATAACGGACGCTAGCTCTCATCAGCCTAGAAATAGTTCGCCACTTTGCCCTTCGGTCTTCTGCTTCGCCGCTTTGATGGCGTTGATCCACGCACCGAAGGATTTGGTCGGAAGCCGATAAAACCCCCTCCGCGACTCATCTTGGATGATGATGTTCTTCTGCTTCAGGGTGCCTAATGCGTTGGTGACGTTCGTTTCAGAGACGCCAGACTCGCAGATGATGTCCTTGCGTGACACCCAACCGTCCCCGTAGGGGGCCATCGCATTCAGCACGCGGCGATAATCTTCAGAGCCTATCCGGGCGTGGTACATCTCAGCGAAATACTTGTCGCCGAGCTGCGAAAGGGCGCCGCCCTCCTTGTACGCACCGATGCCAACATCCTCGACGTCGATCACGTCGTCGTGGTCCTGCTCGAACGCATCATACGCGAACTGTTGGACAAAGTGAGGGTAGCCTTCTGAAAGCTCTGCGATGAAACTCAGGGCTTCAGGAGTAGCCCGGGTGGCCACATGGTTTTTCTCGGCCGCGTTGAGCAGGCCGATCTCCACCACCTGCTTTCTCTCCGAGACTTCCAAGGGTTCCAGAGGCAGCGTGTGAAACAGCCGCGGCGACGACTCGTGGCTTTCCCGAAGTCGGGTCATAACGCTCGGCAGGCCAGCCATACCAACGATCACGTTGTTGCAGCTTTTGCGCGCGAGCCGCTCGGTGAAGAACTTTAGCAGCGCCCCCAGCCCCGCATCTGAATGGGGACGGTCCGCCTCGTCTATGAGGAAGAGGACCCCGTCCAGATGCCCGACAGTTTCACTACAAAAGGCGCTGAGGCGGGTGACGAGGTCCTCCATAACCTCCTCGCTGTCCATCTCGGTGGATGTCTTCTGGTATTTAACTCCAAGCACTTCCCAGTTGGTCAGCCAGTTCCAGAGCGCTTTGGCGGCCTCTCTGGCAATCAGATGCTCCCCGGCAGCTTGCTTGAGGCCGCGAGCGATCTTCCGAATGATGTCGAACTGTGTGGGGCAGTTTCCTAGGTCGATCGAGACGGTGAGGAACCGCATTCCGACTTGGTTGAAGCCCTTAATCTTCCCCGAGGCGATTAACTCCACATAGTAGAGAAGCGAGGACTTCCCGATCCCACGCTCGCCGAGCACAAGAAAGTGCTGGGGGTTTCCATTCTTCGCCTGGAACAGACAGCGATCGACGGCCTGAAGCTCATCCACGCGACCGACAAACATGCCCGGGTTGACCATGTTATTCGGGCGGAATGGGTTGAAGCGACCAGGCTGGACCAACGCGCAATCTCCAGAGGAAACGGGGACATTACCACTCGGGGCGGCGGTTGGGAAAACCGCTTCAACGCATTGTATCGGTTAGCGCCGCCCCGGGCGTAGTTGGGAAGTATCCAACTGATGTTGCTAGGACAAAGCACGCTTCCCAAGCTGAATGTCGCGGGTTCGATTCCCGCCGGCCGCTCCAGCCTTGCGACACCCCTCCGCCGCAAGCCTGTCTCCGATTTAATCCACCTGTCAGGCTTGTAACTGGAGCCCTCCCGGGGCCGCGGGCACGGTCCCCTCACTTGGAGAGGGACCTATGAACAAGACCATCTGGCTGGCCACCGCCGCCCTGACCGTACTGGCCGCGCCTGCCCTGGCGCAGACCACCCCGGCCCAGTCGCCGACCCCCGACAGCGCCGCCCGCGCACCCGTGCCGACCGGCCCCGTGCAGTCCGCGCCCGAGGTCGACGCCACCCAGCAGGGCGTGCTGGTCTTCGAGCCGGCCTTCTTCGCCGACTCGCGGCCGGACACGGCGCTGGACATGATCGCCCGCCTGCCAGGCTTTGGCTTCAACCCCGGCGACAACGGCACGCGCGGCTATGCCGGGGCCGCCGGCAACGTCCTCATCGACGGCGACCGGCCCTCGTCCAAGAGCGACGGTCTCGACCAGGTCCTGCGCCGCATCTCCGCCGACAGCGTCGAGCGCATCGAGCTGATCCGCGGCGGCGCGCCGGGCATCGACATGCAGGGCCAGTCTGTGGTCGCCAACGTCGTCCTGCGCCGCACCGTCACCGTCGAGCGGGTGCTCGAGCTCAACACCTACATGTATCCCGACGGCTACCTCGGCCCGATCATCGCAGGCTCCTATTCCCGTCGCGAGGGCGAGAACTCGATCGAGGGATCGTTCAGCGCCACCACCGACCGCACCGACGGCACCGGCGAGGGCTTCCGCCGCCGCTACGATCCGTCCGGCGCCCTGATCCAGGACGCCGACCTCGTCCTCTGGGACCGCTTCCGCAACGTGCGCGGCACCGGCGCCATCCAGCGTCCGTTCGCCGGCGGCAGCCTGAAGGTGAACGGGCTGCTGGGCTGGTTCGGCAGCGAGAGTTCGCAGGACGTCCTGATCCGCTCGGGCGCCGGCATCGACAGCTTCAACGACGAGGACGTCGAGTCCGTCAACAGCGAGCTCGGCGTCAACTGGACCCGCGACCTGTCCCCCCGCCTCGGCCTCGAACTCGTCGGCCTGCAGCGCTACGGCGCCCAGGACTATGTCGGTGTCTCCGAGAGCGGTCCGAACAGTTCGACCTTCTCCGAGGACAGCAGCCAGGGCGAGTCCATCGGCCGCGCCGTGCTGCGCTTCCGCCCGAACGACCGCTGGGCCTTCGAGGGCGGCGGCGAGGTCGCCTACAACTTCCTCGACAGCGCCACGGCCTATGAGGAAAACGGCGTGCAGATCCCGCTGCCGTCGTCCTCGGTCAAGGTCGAGGAACTGCGCGGCGAAGTGTTCGGACAGGCCACTTGGCGCCCGAGCCCGAAACTGACCCTCGAAGCCGGCCTGCGGGTCGAGGTCTCCGAGATCAGCCAGTCCGGCGACAGCGATCTGACCAAGTCCTTCGTCTATCCCAAACCCCGGGTGCAACTGACCTGGACCCCTTGGGAGGGCCACCAGTTCCGCCTCCGGGCCGAGCGGCAGGTCGGACAGCTGGACTTCGGCGACTTCGTCGCCTCGGCTGACATCGACATCGGCCAGGTCGAGGGCGGCAACCCCGACCTCGAGCCGGACAAGACCACCCTGCTGGAAGCCGTCTACGAACGTCGCTTCTGGGGCGAAGGCGCCCTGACGATCATGGCCCAGCACGGCGAGGTCGAGGACGTGGTGGACATCATCCCCCTGACCGGCGGCTTCGACGGCGTGGGCAACATCGGCGACGGCTCGTTCGACGTGCTGGAAACCCGCCTCACCCTCCCGATGGACAAGCTGGGCATCCCAAATGCCCGCCTGCAGGCGCGCGGCAGCTGGGTCCACACCGAGGTGACCGACCCCCTGACCGGCGAGACCCGCCGCTTCCAGGGCAACCAGGCTTTCGGCTGCGGCGTGAACTTCAACCACGACCTGCAGGGCGGAAAGTGGTCCTACGGCTTCGACCACGGCTGCAACATCGACAAGGGACGGCTGTTCCGGGTGCGCGAGGTGCGATCCCTCTACCAGGAGCCCTTCATCACCCTCTACGCCCAGTGGAAGCCGTCTGCGGACCTGACCATCAAGATCGACTACGCCAACATCGCCGATCGCGAGCTCGGCTATGACCGCGAGATCTATGCGGGTCCCCGGGACGTCTCCCCGGTCGCCTTCCGCGAGGTTCGCCGCACGACGATGAGCCCGTGGGTGTTCGTGCAGGTCCGCAAGAGCTTCTGACGAAGCTCAATCCGTCCGACGGACGATAGCGCAAACAAAAAGGGCGGAGCCGCGAGGCCCCGCCCTTTCCGTTTCGGCGTGCCGGACGCCTTAGCCGAGCGTCGTCGTTTCCGGACGGGCGACGTTGCCGTCTTCCCCGCCGCGATCGGTCAGCGTCGGCCCCGGATGGTTGTCCGGGTCGTTTACGCCGTTGGCCCATTTGGCGATGAAGAAGCTCGCCGCGATGAACGCTACGCCGATGCCGACACCCACCCAGCCGATGCTGTTGAAGGTGGACATAGAGCTTTGCAGCGCCGCCTCCGGGTTGGTCACCTCGCCGCCGACCGTGGCCGTCCCCGCCGTGGCGGCGATGATGCCGCCGACGAAGTGGGCGATCGACGAGGCCATGAACCACACCGCCATCATGAAGCTGACGATGGAGGGCACCGAAAGCTTGGTGATCTCCGACAGGCCGACAGGGCTCAGGAACAGCTCGCCGGTGGTGTGCAGCAGGTAGAGCAGGGCCAGCAGCACCAGCGGGGTGCGGAAGGCCTCGTTGACCATCCCGGCCTCCACGCCCCAGACGATTACCAGGAAGCCGAGGCCGACCTGGATGATGCCGAGGCCGAACTTGACCACCGGGTTCGGGTCGATGCGGCGCGCGGCGAGGAAGGCCCACAGCGCGGCGAAGATCGGCGCGAAGATCAGGATGAAGCCGGCGTTGAACGACTGCGTCTGCGACGCGGTCAGCGAGGTGTTGATCCAGCCCCACCAGTTCGAGGTGTCCAGTCCGGCGGCCGCCACCTGGGCCGGCGAGCCCACGGGCATGCCGAACAGGGTATAGGCCTGGCTGGTCACCGCCAGATCGACGTTGCGGTCCGCGAACAGGTTCAGCGACGAGCCGGCCTGTTCGAACAGGGTGAAGAACACCGCGGAGCCGAACACCAGCACCATCGCCAGCATCATCCGCTCACGTGCGACCTTGTCGCATTTGGTGATGATGAACCAGGTGATGAAGCCCAGCGACAGCACGGTCGAGATGACCAGGCCGATGCCGACGAACATGTGGTTCGACACGATGAAGGTGGCCAGCAGGCCGACGCCGACGAAGGCGAGGATGTAGATCAGCCACTCGCGGTTGATCGGTCCCAGCACCGGCTTCTTGATCAGCTCCGGATAGGGGCTCTCGCCCTTGCCCTGCAGCAGCTTCTTGCCGAGCACGAAGACCACCAGACCCGCGAACATGCCGATGCCCGCGAGCCCGAAGCCCCAGCCCCAGCCATAGGTCTGGCCGAGGAAGCCGCACAGCACCGCCGCCCAGAACGAACCGAGGTTGATGCCGTAGTAGTAGAGGGTGAATCCCGAGTCCCGGCGCGGGTCGCCCTGCGGATAGAGCTGACCGACGAGCGTCGAGATGTTCGGCTTCAGGAAGCCCACCCCCATGATGATCAGCGACAGGGCCAGCCAGAAGACGTTCAGGCCCATCGGGTCGCGCTGTTCCTGGAAGGTGAAGTCCTCCTGGTCCAGCGACGCCGGCAGCGAAGCCGTCGCGGGCAGGCCCTCGATCGTGAGACCGGCGGTCGTCGGCATCGGATAGTCACGTCCGGCCACCTGCACGGTGGTGCGGGTCTCACCGTCCTCCGTGACGTTGCGGACCGGGTAGGTCTGGCCTTGATAGGTCAGGGTCTGTTCGGTGGTCACCGTCCGCTCGACCTCGACCAAGTCACCCAGCACGGCCCAGGCCGGCTTGTTGACCTCGACCGGGTCGGTGATGGTGTACGTGTCCTTAGCCAGCGTCGCCGGCAGACCCGGCGCGCCCTCGATCTGCAGACCGGAAGCCTCGCGTTGCGAGAAGGCATAGGGCTGGCCGTCGACCAGCAGGCGGGTCTGGCGGTCATCGCCGCGGCCCTCGATCTGCACCTGATAGGTGTCGTCGCCATAGACCAGCGTCTGGGTGGCGGCGCGGCCTTCGAAGGCCATCAGGCCATGGCCCATAACCAGCAGGACGGCGCCGAACATGATCGCCTTGCGGGTGCCGATATACCGGTCCGCCACGATGCCGCCGATCAGCGGCAGCAGGTAGACCAGCGAACCATAGGTGCCGTACTGGCCCGACGCGAACCGGTCATCGAACAGGAAATGCTGGGTCAGGTAGAAGATCAGAAGCCCGCGCATCCCGTAGAAGGAGAAGCGCTCCCACATCTCGGCGAAGAAGCAGGTGATCAGGCCCTTCGGGTGGTTCTTGAGGATCTGGAGCAGCACGGGAATGCCCGTGACGAGGGTGACGACCACCCCCAGCAAGATGACTAAATTCATGCCAAACCTATGACTGCGGGGATGCACCGCCCTCGATTGAAGGCGCGCGAAAAGGCGCACCCGCCTCCCCTGACGAAGCGGCGATAGGACCACCGAGCGTCAGGCTTTACAAGTCGTAACCGGTCGTGAGAGGCCTCGCACCGGACTGCGGAGGACCGCCCCTGCCATGCTGACACGACGCGCATTGACGCTCTCAGGCCTGGCGGGAGGCCTGCTGGCGGCCGGCTGTTCAGGTCCGCCGACCGCGGCCGCAGGTGACGTGGTGGCAGCGGGTCAACCGGCGGCCCTCCTGATCTGGGCCGTGGCGCGGAACCGCCTCGCGGGCTGGCCGCGCAAACCCGATATGGCCGCTCTCGCCGCCCTGCCGGGATTGGCGGCGGCCCTTCCCGAGCTCGGCGCCCTGGCCAGCGGCGGCCGCCCGGCCACGCCTGAGGCCATCGCCGCGCTCAAGCCTCGGCTGGTCATCGACTATGGCGACGCCGACCCGGAGCATCAGGGTCTCGCGACCCGTATGAAAGCCCGTCTCGGCGTCGACTGGCGGCTGATCGACGGCTCGCTGCCGCGCATGCCCGAGGCCTTCCACGAGGCCGGCCAGCTCCTCGACTCCAGGTCTCGTGGGGAGGAACTCGCCGATGCCGCCGCCGATATCCTCGAACGCTGGCGACGTGCGCCGGCGGGAAGGACCTTCTACTACGCCCGTGGGGCCGACGGGCTCGAGACCGGCTTCCGCGGCGCGCTGGCCACTGAAGTGCTGGAGGGCGCCCGCTGGACCAACGTCGCGGAGGGGTCTCGCGACATAGGCCGCGTCACCCGCGAACAGGTCGCCGCCTGGGATCCGGAGGTGATCGTCACCCTCAGTCCGGAGTTCGCGGCAGCGGCCGCCGACGATCCGGTCTGGCGGAACCGTCGCAACGGCGCGCGGCGAACCCTTCTCCTGCTGCCGACCACGCCCTTCGGCTGGATCGACCGGCCACCGTCCGTAAACCGCCTGCTGGGCTGCGCCTGGTTGGCCAATCCCGAGCACGGCTGGATGGAGCTGACCGTGCTCAGCCGCCGCCTGTACGGCATGGCGCCCGCGGAAATCCCCCGCCCGCGATGGATCCGCTGAAGCGCTTCCGCGCCCTCGCCGCGCCTCTGGCGCTGGCGCTGCTGGCCCTTGCGGCCGCCGCGGCGGTTCTCGCGACCGGTCCTCTGGGCGTCTCACCCGAGCAGCTGATCACGGCCCTCTTCGGCCATGGGCCGCCGGAGGCCGAGCTCGCCCTGTCGCTTCGGGGGCCGCGCCTGCTGGCGGCCATGACCTGCGGGGCGGCCCTCGCGGGAGCGGGCGCCGGGTTCCAGATTCTGTTCCGCAATCCACTGGCCTCCCCGGATCTGCTCGGCGTCACATCCGGCGCGGGATTCGGCGCGGCTCTGGCCCTGCTGCTCGGCGCTGGAGCCCTGCTGACCCAAGGCGCGGCCTTCGCCGGCGGTCTGGCGACAGGCGCCGTCGCCATCGCCTGCGCCGCCCTGACCCGTAGCGGCGACGGCCGGCTCGCCCTCATCCTGTGCGGCATCGTCGCCGGCGCCCTCGCCTCCGCCGGGCTGGGCCTCGTGATCATCGTGGCCGAGCCCTACTCCCAACTGCCGTCGATCACCTACTGGCTGCTTGGCTCCTTCACCCGGGCGACGGCCGGCGAGGCGCTTCTGGCCCTCGCCCCGGTCGGGCTGGGCTCCGCGGTTCTCCTATGGTTGGGCTTCCGCCTCGATGTCCTCTCTCTGGGTGATGAGCAGGCCCGCTCTCTCGGACTCCCCGCTGCTCCTCTTCGCCTTCTGGCTCTCGCCGCCGCCGCGCTCATGACGTCCTCCGCCGTCGCCATTGCGGGCATCGTCGGCTGGATCGGCCTGCTCGCGCCCCACGCCGCCCGCCGCCTCGTCGGCGACCGAGCGGAGCGGCTGATCCCCTCCGCCATGGCCATGGGCGCCCTTTTCGCCCTGCTCCTCGACCGACTGTCCACCGCCTTCGGCCCCGCCGAACTGCCCGTCGGCCTGCTCTCCGCCGCCGTCGGCGCCCCCGCGTTTCTCGCCCTCTTCATCGCCACATCGAGGCGGGTGTGAGCGCGCTTGTCCTTGACGGCCTGGTCGCGGGCCGGCGCTCGCGGACCGGCGCGGGCTTCCGACTGCCGCCGCTCGACATGACGGCCAGCCCAGGCGAGGTCATCGCCCTGATCGGTCCCAACGGCGCCGGCAAGACCACCCTCCTGAAGACCCTGGCCGGTCTGATCCCGCCGCTCGCGGGCCGCATCGACGGCCCGGCCTCCGCCGCCTACCTCCCGCCGCCAGGCGCCGTCTCCGCTGCCTTTTCCGCCCTGCACCTGACGGCGCTCGGCCGGGCGGGTCTGCGCCGCTGGTCCCCCGGCCTGACGCCTGACGACGTCGAGGCGGCCCGCGCGGCCCTGTCCCGGCTCGACGTCCTCGACCTCGCGGATCGTCCCTTCGACCGTCTCTCCAGCGGTCAGCAGCAACTGGTCCTGATCGCGCGCATGTTCGTGCAGGCAGCCCCGGTCTGCCTGCTCGACGAGCCGCTGGCGATGCTCGACCCCGCCCATGCCCAGGCGGTCGAGGCCGCGGTCCGGCCTCTCGCCGCGGAGGGCCGGATCGTCCTCGCCTCCACCCACCACCTGCCGTTCGCGGCAAGGGCCGACCGCATTCTGGCCATCGGTCCGGACTGGATCGAAGTCAAAACGCCCGCCTACGCCCTCGGCGCCGATCGTATCCGCGCCCTGTTCGGCGTCGAGACCACCGGCTGTCCGTGCTGCGGCCAGACCCCTGGTTTCAGGCCTTGAGTTGAGCCCGCGCTTGGCCGACCTTGCGGCCATGACCCTGACCCGCCTGCTCCCCCTCGCCGCCGCCCTCGCCCTGATCGCCGCGCCCGCCGCCGCACAGGAACCCGCCCGCTGGTCCTTCGCTATCCATGGCGGGGCCGGCGTCATCGAGCGCGACAGCCTGACGCCCGAACAGGACGCCGCTTACCGCGCCGCGCTCAAGGTGGCGCTGGAGGCGGGCTCGGCCGTCCTCGCCAGCGGGGGCTCGGCGCTCGACGCCGTTCAGGCCGCGATCCAGATCATGGAAGACGATCCCCTGTTCAACGCCGGGCGCGGCGCCGTTTTCACCGCGGCGGGACGCAATGAGCTCGACTCGGCGATCATGAATGGCTCAAACTTGACCGCTGGCGCTGTTGCCGGCCTGACCACCACCCGTCACCCCATTGCCGCCGCCCGCGCCGTGATGGAGCAGTCGCCGCACGTCATGCTCATCGGCGAGGGCGCCGATACCTTCGCCGCCTCCGTCGGTCTCGAGCAGGTCGAGCCGTCCTTCTTCTTCACCGAGCGCCGTTGGCAAGGTCTCGTCCGCGCGCTCGAACAGCAAGGCCAGCCCATCCCCGAGCGACCCACCGGCGCTCCATCACCCCACGCCGCGAGCAATCTCCCCGCCCCGCCCCTCAACGAGCGCAAATTCGGGACTGTCGGCGCGGTCGCGCTGGACAGTCAGGGCCGCCTCGCCGCCGGCACCTCGACCGGCGGCATGACCGCCAAGCGCTGGGGCCGTGTAGGCGATGTGCCGATCATCGGCGCCGGCACCTATGCCTCCAACGCCGACGGCTGCGCGGTCTCCGCCACCGGTTCCGGCGAATACTTCATCCGCGCCACCGTGGCCCGCGACATCTGCCATCGCACCGCCGCCGGCGCCGACGTCCAGACCGCCGCCGAGGCCGAGATCGCCGACGTCGCCTCCATCCGCGGCGATGGCGGGGTCATCGTCATGGGCCTGGACGGAACCCCCGCCTTCGCCATGAACACCTCCGGCATGTACCGCGGCGCCGTCTCCTCCAGCGAACCCGCCCGCGTGGCCATCTACGGTGACGAGGCGCTGCGCCCGTGACCGACCCGCGTGACGAACTCTCCCTGATGGCCATGGAGGAGCTCGACGCCGCCTGCGCCCTGGCCTGGCAGGAGATCAAGGCGATCACCCCGTGGGGCGACAGTTTCACCGGCTTCGCGCCCTCCGGCCGCGAAGTGGAGGTCGAGCGCCGCTACCTCTGGGCCCACGAACCCGAAGGCTCGGTCTCCGTCGAGGTCGAGGTGCGCGACATCGGGGCCCGCACCGGCGCCGAGGCCAAGGCGCTGATCACCCCCGACTAGGTCCGGCCACGCTCGTTAACCTTTACCGTTGCCAAGCGTGACGGTGAGGGCAAGATGCGCCGTCCGCGAACCGCGGTCGCTCCAGCGGGGATCAGCATGTCCTACGGCCCCGATTTCGCCACCGCCGATGCGGCCAATGCGCCGCTCGACGCGCCCCTTCTGATCGGCGCCGACCCAATGATCTGGGGCGCCATCCTTCTCGCGCTGGTCGTGGCGGCGATGATCGGCTGGCTGATGGGCAGCGGCTCCCGTTCGCGGAAGGGCGACGCCGCGCCCGGCATCTGGGAGGCCGTCGACGATGCGGCCAAGAACGCCATGAAGGCCGACACCGACTCCCTGCCGGCCCGCGCCGCCGAACTGCAGCGCGTGGTGAAGGCGCGCTTGGGCTGCACCCTCGCTTTCGGTGGCGACCTGAACCGCTGCATGAAGTCGCTCGACGAAGCGCTGAAAGGCGAGGTCGATGAGAAGGCTCACGCTGGCGGTCACTCTCCCGCCCCTCACGGCGAGACCCCGCACGACCACGACGGCCAAGGGCAGGATCATGCCCCCGCCCCCGCCCAGGCCAACGTCACCATCTCCGTGCACGCCCCGACGACCGGCGCAGGGCACGCGCCGCATCAGCCGCATCATTCCCCCAAGCGGCCGATGACGACGCAGGAACGCAACGACGCCCTCCGGCTCGCGGTCGCCGCCTTCAACGACTACTGGCGCCACCGCTCAGCCCGGCAAGGCGAGATGCGAGCCATCGTCGCCGAGCTCTCCGATCCCGGACCGCGTCGCCCCCATCTGAGCCACAGCGGCGGTCATCACTGACACGACCTGTTCCCCAACGCCGGGAAACCGCTTAAGCCTTGAGGCATGAAACTCGCCTCGCTCAAGCACGGCCGCGACGGTCGCCTCGTCCTCGTCTCCAACGACCTCGCCTGGTTTACGGACGCCTTCCTGATCGCCCCGACGCTGCAGGCGGCGCTCGACGACTGGGACCGGGTCGAGCCGGACCTGCGAGCCCTGGCCGAGAGCCTCGAGCACGGCGGCGTGCCGCGTGGCCGCTTCCATGAGCGGGAGGCCGCCTCGCCCCTGCCCCGGGCCTATCAGTGGGCCGACGGCTCGGCCTATGTGAACCACGTCGCCCTTGTGCGGCAGGCGCGCGGCGCCGAAATGCCCGACAGCTTCTGGACCGATCCCCTGATGTATCAGGGCGGCTCCGACGCCTTCCTCGCCCCGCGCGATCCGATCCCCCTGTCCGACGAAAGCTGGGGCTGCGATCTGGAGGCCGAGGTCGTGGTCGTCACCGGCGACGTGCCGCAGGGCGTGTCGCGCGAAGAGGCGCTGTCGCACATCCGCCTCGTCGGCCTCGTCAACGACGTCAGCCTGCGCAACCTGATCCCGGCCGAACTGGCCAAGGGCTTCGGCTTCGTTCAGTCGAAACCCGCCTCGGCCCTGTCGCCGGTGTTCGTCACCCCCGACGCACTCGGCGACCGCTGGGCCCACGGCAAGCTCAAGGGCGAACTGAACGTCCAGCTCAACGGCAAGGACTTCGGCAAGGCGGACGCCGGCGTCGACATGACCTTCGATTTCGGCACCCTGATCGCCCACCTCGCCAAAACCCGTAGCCTGTGCGCCGGGACCATCATCGGCTCGGGCACCGTGTCGAACCGCGACGCGGACGGCGGTCCGGGCAAGCCGGTCAGCGAAGGCGGCCTAGGCTACTCCTGTATCGCCGAGGTCCGCACGGTCGAGACCATCCTGCGCGGCAAGGCCGAGACGGAGTTCCTCAAGCACGGCGACACCGTCCGCATCGAAATGCTGGACGATCAGCACCACTCCATCTTCGGCGCGATCGAACAGACGGTGGCGGCCGCCTAGCCGATCCGTCCTAGCGCCTCCTCCAGCGCCCGGTCCTCCGGAACGGCCACGTCTGGCTGAACGCCGACTCCCTCCCAGTTCGTCCCCGTCGCCGGGTGCCGCGCCTCGCCGATCGGCATGATGACCGTGAACCAGGGGCCCAGGTCCATGGCGATCGACGGGTTGGCGCCGCCGCCGGTGACCTCGCCGATCACCGTCGCCCGGCCGGTGGCCTGCAGGTCGTAGGCTACCGCCTCCGCCGCCGAGAAGGTCCCGCCCGAGGTCAGCGCATAGACCGGCTGTGTCGGAAACACCGGCGCCGCCACGGCGTCCGCATGGCGTTCCTGCACCTCCCGCGAGCCGTCCTGCACGCAGCCTTCCGGATCGGCGGGATCAGGCGCGCAGCGGCGCATCTGGATATCCTCCAGCCGCATCGGCGTCGGCGCAAGATGCCCCATCAGCCGCTTCAGCGCCGCCTCGCCGCCCCCGCCGTTGCGCCGCAGGTCGAGCACCAGCGCCCGCGATCCGGCCAGCTTCGCCAGCGCGGCATCGATCGCCGCACCTGCGTCGGGATGGCCGCTGAAATAGGCGAGGTCGAGGTAGCCGACCCCGCCCTCCAGCACGCGCACATCACGCACGCCGAAGCCGTTCCGCGCCTCCTCCGTCGACATCTGCTCCATCGTCGGGGGCGGCCCCTCCGCAATCACCTCGTCGCGGCTGCGCGGCTCGATCCAGACCTGAAGATGCTTGTCGCCCGACACCGCCAGCAGGTCCGCGTTGATGGCCTGCCGGAACGCCTCCGGATCGGCAAGCGCCAGATAGGCCGCACGCCGCTCCGCCAGTCGGGCCCGGATCGCCGGCGTCCGCTCGTGCATCACATAGTGCGCCAGCCGGCGGTCCAGCGTATCGAGCGCCCGCGCCCGGTGCGCCTCCGTGATCGCCGTCTGCGGCTGAACGACTGGCGCCGCCTCCTGCGCCAGCACCGCTGCCGGTCCTTCACACGAGAGGACCAGACCGCCCAGGGCGGCCGTCATCAGATGTCTGAGCTTCATCATCGTCTCCTTGTCCGCACAGGAGGCGATGAAGGCGCTTTACGGATGCGGGACGGCGGTTAAGCTTTCGACAGGTTCGCGTCCATCGGGGGGCGGCGGACGGGAGCCCCGCGGCATGACGACCCAGCAGCTGATTCCGCTCATCGCCATCCTCATTTTCCTGCCGCTGATCCTGCTGCGTAATCGCAAGCCCCGGACTCTTCGGCTCAAATGGATGTGGGTGACGCCGGCTCTGATCGTGCCGCTGATGGGCCTGGCGCTGTGGGGCAGCAGCATGGATCCTCGCATGCCGCACATCGCCTTCGACACCCTCGCCTGGGTCATGGTCGCCGTCGGCCTGGTTCTCGGGGGCGTTTTCGGCTGGTGGCGGGGCAAGATGACGACGATCGAGAAACACGCCGACGGCACGCTCAAGGCGCAGGCCTCGCCCATCGGCCTGATCCTCATCATCGCCGTGATGCTGGGCCGCCGCGCCCTGACGGCTTTTCTTGAGCCACATGCGGCGGAATACGGACTCAATCCGCTCGCCATCACCGACGCCTTCCTGGTGTTCGTGGTCGGGATGATCGTGGTCCAGCGCATCGAGATGTTCATCCGCGCCCGCCGGATTCAGGCTGGTGGAGGCGACGGTCACGTCGAAGTCGCCTGAAGCCTGCGGCGGCGCTTGACGCAAGCAGCGGAGTTCGCGCACCTCCGAACCTGTCTCCCCGTCTGGATCGTCTCCGATGAAGCGTGCTCTCGTCCTGCTGACCGCGTCGGCCGTCGCCCTGCCGGCGCTCGCCCAGGACACCTCGGGCGACTGGGACATCAGCCGCGACCCGGCGAAGAGGATGGTCCTCGCCTACACCACCTTCGACAACGGTCTGAGCGTCGGCTTCCGTTGCATCGACGGCTCGTTCAACGCCGTCATCGCCGGACTGCCGCCGTCGCGGGACGAGCGGCGCACGCTGGATCTGGCGTTCCGGGACGACGAAGCCCATCCCACCATGTGGACCTCGACCACCGACAGCTCGGTCGTCGTCAGCGACTTCCCCGCGCCGCTCGCGCGAGAGTTCCGGCAGGGCGGGGCCTTGAAGCTGACTGTGCCCCGCGGCGCCGCCGATGGTCGGAACCTTCGCTACGATGTCGAACTCCCGACCTCCAGCGCCGCCGTAGACGAGGCCCTCACCGCCTGCGGCCGCCCGCTGGTCGATCCGCGCGATGCCGAGCTGGAAGCGATCGGCGAAACCGGCCTGACGGGCGAGCTCGTTTGGGACCGCGCGCCCCGGCCGCGCTATCCCTCATCGCGGTACGCGTCGGGCTTCGTTGTCACCACCTGCATGACCACGCCGCAAGGCGCGCTTCGCGACTGCGTGGTGGAGATGGAACACCCCCATGATGGCCGCTTCGGCCGCGCCGCGCTTGAGGGCGCCGAACATGCCCGCGTCCGCAACCCGAACGAGGGTCAGCCTGTCCCGGTGGTGCGTATGTCCTTCCGCACCATTTTCCGGATGCGCTAGCGCTCAGGCGCGGATCACCTGCGCGGCGAACCGCTCCATCTCTTCTTCCTGCGGCGACATCTGCAGCAGGAGCAGATCCAGCCCCGCCGCCTCGAACTCGGCGATCCGTTCCCGCACGGTTTCAGGCGTGCCGGCAAACCCCGGCCGCAGCCCCCGGTTCGACACGCTGTATTCCCGGATCTTCAGCTCGCGCTCCAACTCGGTCCCGGACAGCCACTGGTCGAAGTTGGCGAAACCTGCCGGCGGCTTGCCCTCGGCGAGCCCTGGGATCGTCGTGATCCGCTCCAGCTCCCGGTCGGCCTCGGCCTGGCTGTCGCGCACCACGGCATAGCCGGCCATGCCGAACGACATCGGCGGCAGGCCGAAGCTCTCGCGCCGCGCCTTCATGTCCGCGATCTTGGCCGCGATATGCTCCGGCTCGTCGCCATGCATGACATAGGCGTCGCAGTATCGCGCGATCAGCGTCTTGGCCGCCTCGCTCTCTCCGCCGGCATAGATCACGGGCCGCGGCCGCGCCGCCGTCGAGGTCGGCTTGGGCTCCACGATCGCGTCCTTCAGCGTGTAGTAGCGGCCCTCGAAGTCCGTTCGCGTCTCCGTCCACAGACGATCGACAACCTGCAGCCACTCCGTCGTCCGGGCATAGCGGTCGTCGTGCTGGTCGAACTGCAGGCCGTAGCTCTCGGCTTCCTTGGCCCACCAGGACGACACGACATTCAGCGCCAGCCGCCCCTTCGAGATGCGGTCGATGTTGGCGGCCGCCTTGGCGAACAGCGCCGGCTGATGGAAGTTCGGCCGCACCGCCACCATCAGCTCGATGGTCTTTGTCACCGCCGCCAGCGCCGCCGCGCTCGACCAGGCGTCCAGCGCCGGCGCCTCGATGCCCTTGATGTCGTTCAGGTTCAGCTCGGCGATCAGGGTCAGGTCCCAGCCGATCTCTTCCGACCGCTTGACCAGCCGCGACAGGTTCTCCCACGACGCCTCGCGCTCGTCGTCGATGTTCCTCAGCCAGCCGCCGAACACCGGGGCCCAGTAGCCGTACCTCATGGGCGCTTCGCCTTCTCTTCGTCGATGATGCCGACCAGCCAGTCGACCAGGTTGTCGTGCGGATCGAAGCCCAGCACTTCCAGCGGTTTCGCCACGAAATTGGACAGGGCGTTGATGTCGTAGAAGCGGATCGATCCGTCCCGCTCGTCGACCAGATATTCGACCGAGCCGATCTCCACCTGGCCCGCCCGCACGATCGCCTCGACGGCCGCGATCACCTCCGCCGGCGGCTCCACCCGCGTCATGCCCAGCACGGCCGATCCGGGCCGGATCAGACAGGCGTCGGCCGGGCACAGGTCGAAGGCGTCGCCCGGGCTCTCGACGTCCAGCGCATATAGATACCGCCCCGCCAGCGTCTCCACCCGCGTGATCCGCCCGCCCTCGCGCGGCGCATATTCCTGCACCAGTGAGATGCCGTTGATGCCCGCCGGCGCCGTCCCCGCCCGCGCCGCCTCGGCCAGTTCGTCCGCGGTGTCGTAGCGCATGATGCCCGAACCCGAACCGCCGATGTCTGCCTTGACCAGCACCGGGAAGCGCAGCCCCTCGGCCGCCCTCGGCAGGTCCGCCTGACGGTGCGCCGCCCGCGTCTCCGGCCCCTTGAAACCCAGCCGCGCGATCAGGCTCAGCTGCCGCGCCTTGGACGTATCGATCGGCAAGGCCGAGGCGTTGATCACCCGCGTCCCCTGACCCTGCCAGTGTTCGAACAGGCTTTGGGCGTAGAAAATCGGGTGCTCCGGCTCGCGCAGGAAGGACGACATCGCCACCCGGCTGAACACCACCCGCGCCGGCGCAGGACTGCCTGCCGGATCGAACACATGCCCCGCCAGCGGGACCTTCACATACGAGACGCCGCGCCGGTCCAGCGCCTCGAACAGGGGTTCAAACCACTGCGGATGTTCATAGACGATGGCTAGGTCGGGAAGCGCGCTCATGCAGCGCAAATGCGTTACACCACAGTGAAACGCAAGAGCCTCTGTTGCACTTTCCGCGATTGCCTCCCCGCGCCGCCCGCGCTACCTCTCCCGCCCTGCCGAAAGACCCAGACGGCCTGTGCGGGCGTGGTGGAACTGGTAGACGCGCCGGACTCAAAATCCGGTTCCGAAAGGAGTGTCGGTTCGAGCCCGACCGCCCGCACCAAATCCAGATCCGGGAACAGCATCGGCCTTGCCGCGGCCGGCCTGGATCAGGGTACGAGAGTCGTGATCGGCCCGACGCCTTCATCCTCTCCATCCTGCGGAAGCGGGATTGCGCGGTCCGGCCGATCCATCGCGTCCGCGTCCTCTTCCACGCGCTCGGCCTGCTCCTCCAGGGCTTCTGGCGATCTGCGATCCGTGTCGATCATCTGCTGCTCCGTTCACTCTCACCTAACCCGGAAGCGGGCGAAGCCGTTCCGGTCTGGCAGAGAGGCCGAACCGGTTTCAGCGCCGAGTTACGCCCTCAAGGCACTGCCTCAGGAAGGCTTCATGCGACGGCATCTCCGCGACCCGCCGCTCGATCCCCGCGCGGATGCCCGCCAGCCGCAGCTTCAGTTCGTCGTCCGAGAGAACGTCCGCCAACGGATGATAACCCTCCGGCACGAGCCCCTGCCCGTAGAGGATGGCGAACCAGTTGGTCTCGCGGAACAGCTCGTGGTTCTCCACCATCACCTCGCCGCGCGCCCGGAAACTCTCCAGCTTGGCCTGCAGGGTGTCCGGCATCGCCATGTCGCGGCAGTGCCGCCAGAACGGCGTGTCGTCGCGTGTGGACACCTTGTAGTGGGCGATGATGAAGTCGCGGACGCTCTCGTACTGCAGGTCCAGATCCCGATTGAACCGCTCCGCCAGTTCCGGCTCGTTGCGCGTCGTCGGGAACAGGGCCAGCAATTTCGATATGGCGGCCTGGATCAGATGGATGCTCGTCGACTCCAGCGGCTCGAGGAAGCCGCTCGACAGGCCGATGGCGACGCAGTTGGCGACCCAGCCCTTGCGCCGCCGCCCGGCGACGAAGCGCAGCACCCGCGGCTCCGCCTGCGCCGGCGCGTCCAGCCGCCGCATCAGCGCCGCCGTCGCCTCGTCCTCGCTGATGAAGGCGTCGCTGAACACATAGCCGTTGCCGGTCCGGTGCTGCAGCGGAATGCGCCACTGCCAGCCCGCCTCGACCGCCGTCGACCGCGTATAGGGCCCCGGATCCTCGACCCGGTCGCAGGGTACGGCCACGGCCCGGTTGGCCGGCAGCCAGTTCGTCCAGTCCTCGTAGCCCGCCTGCAGCGCCCCCTCGATCAGCAGGCCCCGGAAGCCGGAGCAGTCGACGAAGAAGTCCCCCCGGACGGTCGAGCCGTCGGCCAGGGTGACGCTCTCGATCAGCCCCGACTCCGGATGGCGGGCGACGGTGGAAATCTTCCCCTCCGTCCGCTTCACGCCCCGCTTCTCCGAGAACCGGCGCAGGTAGGCCGCATACAGACTGGCGTCGAACTGGAAGGCGTAGTTGATCTGCGGCTTGTCCGGCGTCTTCTGCGGCGTCCGCATGAATCGGCCCAGCCGCAACGCCTCCGCCTCGGCCACGAACCGGTGATTATCCGGATCGCCGCCCGCCGCCACCGCCCTCAGCCAGTAGTGGCTGAAGCCGACGCCGTTCATGTCCGCCCCGAACAGGCCGAACGGATGCATGTAGGTGTGCCCCGGCCGACCCCAGTCGACGAACTGGATGCCCAGTTTGAAGGTGGCGTTGGTCTCGCGGATGAACTCGTTCTCGTCGATCCCGAGCAGTTTGTTGAACAGCAGGATCGGCGGGATGGTCGCCTCGCCCACGCCCACCGTGCCGATCTCGTCCGACTCGACCAGGGTGATCGAATAGGTCTGGGTTCCGATCACCTTCGCCAGCGCCGCGGCGGTCATCCAGCCGGCCGTGCCGCCGCCGACGATGACGATGTCGCGGACCCGGGCCGGGCCGGTCATCGCGCCGCTCCGCCGAACTGACTTTCGACCTCCGGCATGGCGCGGACCTCCTCCGCTACCCGCGCCAGCAGTCCGCGGAATTTGGCCATCTGCTCCTCGACCGGCACACGGTCGACCAGCGGCGTATAGCTGCGCGGGATCAGGCCATGGCCGACGAAGATCGAGGTCCAGTTCTGCTCCTGGAACGACTCGTCGTCATAGATGGCGACCGTCCCCCGCGCCTCGAACAGGCGGAACCGTTCCGCCAGCCGCTCCGGCACAGGCACGTCGCGGGCGCGGTCCCAGAACGGCTCGTCGAAGCGCCGGTTGAGCGCATAGTGGGTCAGCTGAAAATCGCGGATGTTCCGCACATGCGAGGCGAAGCCGGCGTTGAACACCGGCGCCTCGGGCATCTGGTCCGCATCCACGGGGAACAGGGCGATCAGGTGCGACAGGCCTGTGTGGATCAGGTGCAGCAGGATGGCGTCCAGCGGCTCCAGCGCCACGGCGGCCCCCCCGATGGCGACGCAGTTGCCGACCCATCCAGGCCGAAGGCCGGGCGCGAACGGCTCGACCGTGACCTCACCGATGACAGGCCGTCCGCACAGTACCGGGATGGCCTGCGCCACATCCCGGTCGGACATCACCGAGGAGTCATAGACGGCGGTGATCGCCGTGCGGTCGCGCAGGGGAAACAGCCCCAGCCAACCGGCCGGGAAGGCCGCGATCTCGCTGTGGCCGGGCAGCGGCGTCAGCGCGGGCGCCGAGGCGACGAGAATCCGGTCGGCCCGGAACGCATCGCGCCAGCTTTCGAACTCTGCCCCGGGGCTGTCGCCGATCAGCACCGCCTCCGCGCCAGAGGCGTCGATGAACAGGTCCGCCGCGACCGTCAGCCCGTCGTCCAGCGTCACCGATACGATCCGATCGCCCTCGCGGCTGACCGCCTGCACCCCCGCGGCCCGGCCCTCGACGCCGGCAGACAAGGCGGCGCGGCGCAGCAGATCGACATAGCTCCGGCCGTCGAAATGCCAGCCGGGCGCGACCGGCGTCTCGACCTGCGTCCCGTCGGCCTCGACCGGTGACCGGCCCTGCCGCGCGGCGGCGGCGGCGAGCGAGAAATCCTCCAGTTCGACCTTCAGCCCCTCGGCCCGCGCCTTGACCCAGAACTGGAGGAAGTCGAGGTCCTCGATCGCCACCCGCTGGGTGTCGTAGCCGTGCACGAACGGCTTGCCCGCCCCCGACCAGTTGGAAAATCGCTGCCCCAGCACCGGCACGCCCGAGGTCGCCGCCAGCACCTCATGGTCATTCAGCCCCAGCAGGCCATGCAGCGCAGTCAGCGACGGCACGGCCGCATAAACGTCGGCGGGCCCGAGCAGCGACGGCAGCTCCACCACCCGGACCGTCACGCCCGTCCGTCCGAACGCCCGCTGCAGCGCCAGCGCCGTCAGCCAGGCCGCCGCGTCACGGCCGACGATCAGAACCTGTTCGACCTTGCGGCTCATGCCGGGACCATGTCGGCCGCGGCGCAATAGTCGCGCACGAAGGCGTCATGCATCGGCATGGCCTCGACCCGCTCCGACACCCGCCGTCGGATCGCCTCCAGGCCTGCCGTCACTGTTTCGAGCGGCAGATTGTCCGCCATCGGATGATAGCCTGTCGGCCTCATCCCCTGACCGACGAAGACGCTCAGCCAGCTGGGCGGCGAGAACAGGCCGTCGCGATACTGGGCGATGTGGCCGCGGTGTTCGAACAGCGCCATCCGGTCCCGCAGGGTGTCGGGGATATCCATTTCCCGGCAGTGCCGCCACAGCTCCGAATCCGTCCGGCTGGTGGCGTGGTAATGCAGGATCAGGAAGTCCCGCACCCGGTCGTACTCATTGTCGACGACACGGTTGAACCGCTCCGCCAGCGCCGGGTCGATCCGCGACCGCGGGAACAGCTTCAGCAGGTTCAGAATCGCCACCTGCGTCAGATAGATGCTGGTCGACTCCAGCGGTTCGAGGAAGCCGCTGGCCAGACCGATCGCGATGCAGTTCTTCGTCCAGGACGCCGTGCGCCGCCCTGACTTGAAGCGGATCGGCCGCGGCTCGGCCAGCGGCTTGCCGTCCAGATTGCCGAGCAACCGCGTCATTGCCTCGTCGTCGCTGATGAAGGCGCTGGAATAGACATAGCCGTTGCCGGTCCGGTGCTGCAGCGGGATGCGCCACTGCCATCCGGCCTCCAGCGCCGTCGACCGCGTATAGGGCGCGAAATCCTCCGACCGCTCCGTCGGCACCGCCAGCGCCCGGTCGCAGGGCAACCAGCGGGTCCAGTCCTCGAACGGCACGTTCAGCGCCTGACCAATGATCAGTCCACGGAATCCGGAGCAGTCGATGAACAGGTCGGCGGTGATGCGCTCGCCGGACTCCAGCGTGATCGAGGCCACATCCCCGGACTGCGGGTCCAGGGCGACGTCGTTGACCTTCCCCTCGATCCGCGTCAGCCCCCGCGCCTCGCACCACCCCCGCAGGTAGCGCGCATAGAGACTGGCGTCGAAGTGGTAGGCGTAGTTGTAGGTCGAGTTGATGGCCTCGGGATCGTCCACCGGGAAGTCGAACCGGTTCTTCCGGCAAGCTTCGATGGCGTAGGAATACTCGCCGATATCGGCGACCCTGCTCTGTTGGCCCGCCCGCACCCACTGATGGTGGAAGGCCACCCCGCCCATGGCCTTGCCGTGCGCGCCAAAGGGATGGACGTAGTTGGAGCCCTTGAAGCCCCAGTCGCGAAATTCGATGCCGATTTTGAAGGTCGCGTTGGTCTTCCGCATCATGTCGGATTCGACGATCCCGATCAGATCGTTGAACTCGCGCATCTGAGGCAGGGTGGCCTCGCCGACACCGACCGTGCCGATCTCGTCGGATTCGACCAGCCGCACCCGGCACTGATCGGGCTTCAGCACGCCGACCAGACCGGCCGCGCTCATCCAGCCTGCCGTGCCGCCGCCGACAATGACGACATCGAGCGGTCCGGTCACACCAGCGTCCTCACTGAACATTCACGACAGGCGACGCGGGAGGAGAGCTGTCACCCTCCTCCCGCGCTCTGATCGTCAGTAGCGGAAGCGGAACCCGAACACGAGGCGCCGGTCCGACTGCAGCCAGGCGTTCGGCGTCAGCGTGCCGCCTTCCGAGGCGTTGTTGACCTGCTGGAACAGCCGCGTCTCGGTGTTCAGCAGGTTGCTGCCCTGCAGGCTCAGCTCCAGCCGGTCGTTGACGGCGTAGCGGATCGATCCGTCGAGGAAGCCGGCGGCCTCCTGCCAGATCGGCAGATAGACGCAGCAGTCGACCGCGGTGACGAGGTAGTCCGAGCGCCAGTTGTAGGCCAGACGCGCGGCCCAGGGGCCCCACTCGTACATGCCGACCAGGTTGTACTGGTGATCGGACAGGCCCTCGAGCTTGTCGACCGTCAGCACCGTGCCGGCGCTGCCCGGCTGGGCCGTCTGACCGTCCGCGCCGCCGCTGGCGACCTTCAGGTTGGTGTTCGTGATGCCCTGGTTGTCGATGTAGGTGTAGTTCGCCTGCATCCCCAGCCCGGCCCACGGTCCGGGCAGGAAGTCGAAGAAGCGCTGGTAGGCGACCTCGATACCCCGGATCTTGGCGCCGTCGCCGTTCATCGGGCCGCGCACCCGGACCGTCCGCGTCACCCCGTTGTTGGTGACGTCCAGGTCGTAGGAGCCGTACTGGATGTAGTTGTCGAAGGTCTTGTAGAAGGCCGTGAAGGTCAGCGATCCGACCTCGGCGAAATAGTGCTCGAGGGCGAGGTCGAACTGGTCGGCCGTCGTCGGCTCCAGATACGGGTTGTAGGCGTTGGCCGTATAGGTCGGGTTGACCCCGGTAATGACCCCGCCGCCGCCGGTGACGTAGCGCGGATCCGTCGGATCGGTGCCCGGCAGGCTGGTCGAGATTTCGATGTAGTTCTTCAGCAGGCCGATGTCCGGCCGGGCCATGGCGCGCGACGCGGCGAACCGCAGCACCCAGTCCTCGCGGATGTCGAACTTGATGTTGAAGCTCGGCAGCCAGTTCCTGTGCTTCGACTCCGCCGTGCTCAACAGACCGCCGCCCGAGTTGAAGGCGATGTCGTCAGCCGACAGATAGCAGCCGATGCTGCCCGGAGTGCTCGGGACGCCGGGGATCGGCGGCACCGGATTACAGGCCAGCGTGCCGGGCGAGAACGGGACCGGATAGGACAGCGAACCGGTGCTGGTGTTCTCGGTCTCGACGTAGCGGAAGCCGATGTTGCCCGACACGGGCGTGCCGCCCAGCAGCGCGTTGTCGCCGCCGAAGCGCAGCATGGCGTAGGCCGCTTGCGTCTCTTCCTCGACATCGTTCAGTTCGTTGGCGCGGAAGCATCCGTCGACCTCGCCCGGACGATCGCAGATCGGCCGCCACTGGTCCTGTCCGACGCCGATGTTGTCGTAGCTCAGCAGGTCCGCGCCATGCGCGGCCAGCCGGTCCATGTCGAAGAAGACATAGGGGTTGGCGCCGCCGCCGAAGAAGCCGCCGCCCAGTTCCCGCGTCTCGTACAGGCCGGTCGGATAGCCATTGAAGGCTCCGTTCGGCGCCGTCCGGTCGATGTTCCAGTAGGCCGCCTGGCCGCTGCCGAGGTTCCAGTTGTTGGTGATGTTGCCCCAGTTATAGCCGCTGTACTTCACGGCCTGCTCGCGGTCGGCGTAGCGGACGCCGACGCGCAACGAGTTCAGCCAGTTGGTGTCGATGTCGTATTCGAGGTCCGCGCGGAGGGCGACTTCGTCACCCTCGCTGTCCTCGAGGTGATCCATGGCGTGGTTGTAGCGGTAGTTGTTGGCGTTGCTCAGACCGCCGGCCGACTGGCGGATATTGGTCGGAGCCGAGAAGGTCATCACCGGCCGGTCGCCGCTGGCGTCCAGCGTCATGTTGCCGAACGAATACTGGCCCACTTCGATGTCGTAGTTGTCGACCTCGGAGTGGATGAACTGGGCGTCGAAATTGGCGCGCAGCCGGTCGCTGATCGCCCAGCGCAGATTGACCGCCGCGTCCTCGGTCAGGTTGTTGGTTTCGTTGTACCGGGTCACCGCATTGATGTCGCCGCCGCGGGTCGGATTGGTGCAGGTCCCCTGCCAGGCATAGCAGGGCACCAGCATGTTCTGGCCCTGATCGTTGACCGCGATCTGCGTGGCCTCGGCGTCGGACGCGCCCCACCAGAAGGTGTCGGTCTGCTGGATGACCAGCGTGCCGTTCTGGAAATTGCCGTCGGAGTCGAAGGTGAAGCCCGGGGTGCCCTGGGCCGGAACCGGAATCCACTGCGCCCGCGGTCCGCCGGGGGAGTAGCTGAAGTCCGTCGGCAGGGCGAACATGTCGGCGTTGTAGCCAATGACGCCGCGCTCTCTCCACTGGTTGGTGAAGTCCGAACGGTTGTACTGGGCCGTGGCCATCAGCTTGCCGTCGGTGCTTTCCCACTGCGCCGCGAAGGCCAGGCCGTTGCGCTGGCGCTGGTATTCAGTGTCGCGGTAGCCGACGCTGGACGGGATGTACTGGGTGCCCGGACCGAACACGCCCTCGAAGATGCCCATCCGGCCGTACTGGATGGTCTGCGAGTTCGTGGTGACGTCCGAATAGGCGATGTTGGCCAGGAAGCCGAACTCACCCATGTCGGTGACCCAGCGATCCGAGAAGATGGCCGAGGCTTCCGGCGTGTATTCCTTGGAGATGTCGCCGTAGTTCACATTGGCGGACAGCTGCATCAGCCGGCCGGGCGAATCGAACGGCACGCGGGTGCGCAGGTTGATCGTGCCGGCGATGCCGCCCTCGATCAGTTCCGCCGTCTGGTTCTTGTAGGTGTCGACGCCCTGCATCAGCTCGGGCGAGATGTCGCCCCAGCTCAGCCCGCGCGAGGAGTTGGCGCTGAAGGTGTCGCGGCCGTTGTACTCGGACCGCACCTGCTGCAGGCCGCGGACCAGAACGCCCGAGGGCTCGGCCCCGAAGTGGGAGGTGTCGTCGCTGGCGGCGAACCGGTTGACGGTCACGCCCGGCACGCGTTGCAGCGCCTCGGCGACCGACTTGTCGGGGAAGGCCCCGATGTCGGTGGCGGTGATCGTATCCACGACCGTGTCGGCGTTACGCCGCAGCTCCTGCGAGGTTTCCAGCGCCCTGCGGGTGCCGGTGACGATAACCTCGTCGACCTGGGTGGCGTCCTCGCTCGGGTCCTGGGCGGGCGCATCCTGCGCCAGCGCGGTCGACGGGACGAAGGCGGCCGCGGCTGCCGCCGCCAGGATCACCATGGACGCGCTGTTGCGCAGCCCCGGCGTCATGCCTTTGCGTGAAGTCTTCATTCCTACCGCCTCCCAACAGCGGATGAGTGGGCCATGACAGCCCTGTCAATTTGACCGGCACGAGAGCCCCGAAGGGGGCCGATACGCACTTGAACGAAATCCCCCGCCACGGACCTTCTGCGAGGCCTCGCGCCGGAGGGCGATGAGCAGACAACGATGACAGCAGGTCGGCGACTTGGCCGGTCGATCCGGCGTTTGTCAGGTTCACCGTTGTGAACCCCTCCCCCTGTCCGCGTGTCCCGAACTTGCCACATTCCTAACCGGTACGGATCAATTCCCGCCAGTAGCTTTATGTAACAGGCCCAAAAGTCTCATTCGATCCGGCTCTTCTGTGTCGTAGTGAACACAACATGGGTCCGGTCAGGTGTCGGCCGCGGCTATCCAGTATCGAAGTTGACCTCGGGGAACGCTGACATGAACCAGCCGGGTTTGACGGCGGCCGGCGTCGCCGAGATGGGTTCCGTGACTTCGGAACACTTCCGGGACCATATCCTGGCGGCAGCCCGGCCCGTGGTGTTCCGCGGCCTCGTCGCCGGCTGGCCTGTCGTCCAGGCCGGCCGCGAGTCGCCGGAAGCCCTCGCCGCCTACATGAAACAGTTCGACCGGGGCTCCAGCGTCAACGCCATGTTCGGCCCTCCCGGCATCGGCGGCCGCTTCCACTACAACGACGATCTGAGCGGCTTCAACTTCCGGCGAGGGCCCGTCCGCGTCGGCGCGGCGATGGATCTGCTGCTGGAATACGCCCGCGAGGAGGCCCCCTCCTCCCTCGCCGTCCAGTCCGTGCCGGTCCGCGAGCACATGCCGGAGTTCGAGCGCGAGAACCGGATGCCGCTGCTGGGCGACGCCGTCGAGCCCCGGGTCTGGATCGGCAACGCCGTCACCGTCGCCGCCCATCACGACCCGTCCGAGAACATCGCCTGTGTCGCCGCCGGCCGCCGCCGCTTCACCCTGTTCCCGCCCGATCAGGTGGCCAATCTCTACATGGGTCCGTTCGAGCTGACCCCCGCCGGCCCCGCCGTCAGCATGGTCGATTTCGACGCCCCCGACTTCGAGCGCTTCCCCCGCTTCCGCACCGCCCTCGACCACAGCCTGACCGTCGACCTCGAACCGGGCGACGCCCTCTACATCCCCTATCTGTGGTGGCACCACGTCCGCTCGACCGAGCGAATGAACATGCTGGTCAACTACTGGTGGGCGCCCGCCGACCAGGGGCGTGGCCGTCCGGTGGACGCCCTGATGCACGCCATGCTCGCCGTCCGCGACCTGCACCCCGCGCACCGCGAGGCGTGGCGGATCATGTTCGACCACCATGTCTTCGAGCGGAACGGCGCCCCCGCCGACCACATTCCCGAGACCCGCCGCGGCGTCATGGGTCGGCTCGACGGCCCCACCATCAAGGCGGTGCGAACGGCGCTGGCGCGGACGCTCGGCCGGCCGTGAGGGCGCCTCTGTTCCTGCCCGCCCTGCTCGCCACGCTTCTCGCCGGGGCGGCCTCGGCCCAGACCGAGGCCCGGACCATGGCGGGCCTGCCGCTCGATGTCGTCGGCCGCCACGGCGCGAGCGCCCCCTTCGCCGAGCACGAGGCCGAGACCGCCTTCACCGACGGCGAGATCATCGGTCCCGACCGCACCTTCGGAACGCTGGCGGCCGAGGCCTCGGGTCGCCGCGCCGTCCGGCTCGACGCACCCGGCGAGTCCGTCGCCTTCATCCTCGACGCGCCCGCCGACGCCCTGACGGTCCGCTACAGCGTCCCCGACGCCGCCCCCTGCCGCTCGGGCGACACGACGCTGGCGGTCCTCATCGACGGACAGCCCGCCGGCCGCCTCCCGCTCACCCCCTGCTACGGCTGGTTCTACGGCGACTACCCCTTCACCAACGATCCGGCGGCCGGCGGCGCGCATCATTTCTACGACCACGCCCGCCTGCGTCTGGAGCGTCCCGCCCCCGTCGGAGCCCGGGTCGAACTCGTCTTCGAGACCGGTCCCGCGCCTTGGGTCGTCATCGACCTCGCCGACTTCGAGCTAGTCCCGCCGGCGAACACCCCGCCGCCCGGCGACCTCTCCGTCCTCGACTTCGGCGCCGACCCGACGGGCGTCGCCTCGTCCCGCGTCGCCATCCAGCGCGCTCTCGACCAAGGCCGCCGCTCCCGCCGCCCCGTCTGGCTCCCCGAGGGCCGCTTCCGCGTCGAGGGCCATCTCACCATAGACAAAGTCACTCTCGCCGGGGCCGGTCCCTGGCGCTCCATCCTGTTCGGCGACGGCGTCGGCCTCTACGGCCGCAAGGCCGCGGCGGGCGGCAGCCACGATGTCGTGCTGAAGGACCTCGCCATCGTCGGCGAGGTGATGGATCGCGACGACCACGCCCAGCTCAACGGCGTCGGCGGCGCGCTGAACCGGTCGCGCCTCTCCAACCTCTTCATCCAGCACACCAAGGTCGGCGTCTGGCTCGACGGCCCCATGTCCGATCTGACCGTCACCGGCCTGAGAATTCTCGACCAGACCGCCGACGGCCTCAACTTGCACGGTGGCGTCACAAACGCGGTCGTCGAGCAGTCCTTCGTCCGCAACACCGGCGACGACGGCCTCGCCGCCTGGTCGCACCGAACCCCGAACCGGAACATCGTCTACCGCGACAACACCATCGTCGCCCCGGTCCTCGCCAACGGCGTCGCCATCTACGGCGGCCGCGACATCACCGTTTCGAACACCCTGGTCGCCGACACCCTGACACGCGGCGGAGGCCTGCACCTCGGCGCCCGCTTCGACGCCACCGCCTTCGCAGGCAACATCTTTCTGAGCGACAACCTCGTAGCCCGCGCGGGCTCCATCGACCCTGTCTGGAACCACGGCGTCGGCGCGCTCTGGCTCTACGCCCTCGACCCTCCGATCACCGGAGCCCGCATTCGCATCGAGGAGACCACCATCCTCGACAGCACCGACGCCGCCTTCATGGTCCTCGGCAAGCCGATCCGTGGCCTCACCATCGACGGCGGCCAGATCACGGGTGGCGCCTCCGTCCTGCAGATCCGCGCCCCGGGAGAGGCGTCGGTCAGCAACATCGCCGCCGAGGAAATTCGGTCATCCGTCGACCGCCACCAGCCCGCCTTCGACCTTCATGACGGCGGCGGCAACGTCGGCTGGCAGCCAGAACCCTGAACGTTTGACAGCGCTGTCAGGCCAAGCTCTAGTGCCTCTCAGGAGACGCCCATGATCCGCCTGATCCTCGCCCTCACGTTGCTCTTCGCCACCCCGGCGCTGGCCCACACGCCGGTCGAGCGGCACGGCGCCCTTCGCGTCGACGGCGCCCGCATCGTCGACGAACATGGCGACCCGGTCGCACTCCACGGCATGTCCCTATTCTGGAGCCAGTGGCAGCCCCAGTTCTACAACGCCGACGCCGTCCACTGGCTGGCGACGGACTGGAACGTCACCGTCGTCCGCGCCGCCATGGCCGTCCACCACGACGGCTATATGGACAATCCCGAGCGGGAGATCGCAAAGGTCGAGGCGGTGATCGACGCCACGATCGCCGAGGGCATCTACGTCATCGTCGATTGGCACGCCCACCTGCCGGAGCCCGAGGCAGCCGCCGCCTTCTTCGCCCGCATTGCCGCCAAATATGGCGACCGCCCCAACGTGATCTACGAGACCTACAACGAGCCGCTGAACATCCATGGCTGGGCCGAGGTGGTGAAGCCCTACCATATGGCCGTCATCCCCGGCATCCGGGCCGTCGACCCCGACAATCTGATCGTCGCTGGCACCCCCACCTGGTCGCAGGACGTCGACATCGCCGCCGCCGATCCCCTGCCCTTCAACAACGTCGCCTACACCCTGCATTTCTACGCCGGCACCCACCGACAGGAACTGCGCGACAAGGCGCAGAAGGCCATGGACCTCGGCGCCGCCCTGTTCGTCACCGAATGGGGCTCGACCCCGGCGACCGGCGACGGCCCCATGGACGTGGCCGAGACCCGGCTGTGGTGGGACTTCGTTCAGGCTCACGGCCTCAGCGACCTGAACTGGTCGATCACGGACAAGCAGGAAACCTCGGCCGCCCTGCTGCCCGGCGCCTCCGGGACCGGCGGCTGGACCGACGCCGTGATCAGCCCCTCGGGCCATTTCGTCCGCGAACGGCTGCGCACGCTGAACCCCGCTGCGCATCACTGACGGCTGGCGTCAGCGCACCCGGCGGATCCGCATCACGATCAGCGCGCCGGCCAACCCGAACAGGCTCGACGCGGCGAACAGCCATGGCAGGCCGCGCCCCGCCTCCGCCAGCAGCAACAGCCCCAGCAGCGGCGCGATGACCTGCGGCACGGTGATTGCCACGTTCATCAGACCCAGGTCGCGGCCGGCGCGGTTCCGGTCCGGCAGCACCTCGGCCACCAGCGCAATGTCGACGGTCGAATAGAGGCCGAGCCCCGCCCCGAACAGGATCTGCGCCGCCAGCGGACCGGGCCATTCCGGCGCCAGCGCCATCAACCCCGCGCCCGCCGCCATGGCCAGCCCGCCCGCCATGACGAACACCCGTCGCCGCCCCAGCCGGTCCGACAGCACGCCCCCCGCCATCCCCGCCGCCAGCGCCGCCAGCGTCCCCGCCGCCAGCAGCCAGCCGAGAATCGACTCCGGCGATCGCCCCGCGAACCGGTCACCGAAGACGGCGACCTCCTGCAGATAGAACAGCAGATAGAGGACGTTCAGCGTCATCGTCACCTGCACGAACAGGCGCGACAGGAAGGCCATCAGATAGTCGTGGTCCCGCAGCGCAACGAAGGAGATCAGCGGCCCTCGCTCGCCCGCCGGCGATCCCGCCTTCGGCTCGCGCACCCAGAGGGCGAACGGCAGGATCAGCAGCAGGATGGCCGCGGCGACGACGCCGAACCGGCTCCCCAGTCCGGTCAGCAGCACCGCCACGCCGAACCCCGCGAACAGACCAGCGGCAGGCGGCGCCAGTCCGGCCAGCGCCGACACCAGCCCCTTCTGCCGGTCCGGCACCATGTCCGGCAGGATCGCGTTCAGCGGCCCGAACATGATGTTCACCGTCAGCTGGAACAGCAGGAACCCTGCCAGCAGGGCGACCATGGAATCCGCCGCGAACACCAGTCCGTGCGCGGCCACGACCGCCAGCGTCCCGACGACGATCCACGGCCGCCGCCGGCCGAACCGCCCGCGCGTGCCGTCGCTCAGCGCCCCGGCGGCCAGATTGGCGAGGCCCGCCGCCAGCGCGCCCCACAGACTGACCTGACTGAGCAGAATGGCCTTGCCGGCCGGATCGATCGCCCCCGCTTTCAGCGGCAGCAGGATGTTGAGCATCGGCACGAAGGCGATGAAGCCGCCGATCTGCGCCAAGGCGTACAGGCCCATGAAGACGCGGCTGACCGGCGACGGTTGCCGCGTCTCTCCCTCGGTGTTCGCGGCGCGCTCCATCCGTCAGGTGTCACCGCGACGGCGGCCGGACGCAAGCGCCCTCGCGGGCGACCTCGTCAGATCATCGGACGGCCGCCGGGCAGACCGCGTCGCCCTCGTTCGAGGCCAGCGCCACCTCTGACACCGAGATCGTCAGCGCGCCCGTCGAGATCAGCTGGAACGGCCGGTCGATGGCCGCCACGTCGGACCCGGCGTCACGGAAGCAGGACAGCCGCACCTTGATGGTGCGCCACTCGCCCATCGGCGCCGCACGCAGCGTCGGCGTCAGATCGACTTGGCCGGGGCCAGCGGCCAGCAGCACCGTCCCCTGCGGCGCCGCATCGACGCGATAGCGGAAGCCCAGCGCCATCTCGCCATTGGTCTGGCGGGTCAGGTCGACCGCCCCGCCCCAGATCAGCGCCCGCTCAGCGTCTCCGCCCGAGAAGGCGAAGCGGCGTCCGCTCTCCTGCGCCAGATCGTCGACCACCGTCATGGTCACCCCGCCGCGCGGGCTGGCGACGTTCTTCTCGGCCCCGACCCGCGTCTGGCCGCCGCTGTCCTCAAGCGCCAGCGACCACGGCGGCACCACACGCCCGTCGACCAGATAATTGGCCACGCTCGACGCCGAGGCCGCGACGCCGCTGTCTTCCGACAGGGTCCCGACCGCCGCCGGCGCCGCGTAGCTCAGGCCGTAGCCATAGGCGAACTGCGGATCGTAGCCGGGCTCGCCGCGGTTCAACGGCTGGCCCCCGGCGTCCTTCGGCCATGAGAAGCCCAGCTTCCCGGAGAAGTCGTGTCGCGGCGCACCGGCCGCGTCGCCGACCAGCACATCCGCCACCCCGCCGCCTTCCGAGCCCGGCAGCCAGGCCGCCACGAAGGCGTCGGAGGCGTTGATCTCCGGATTGGTCCACATCGGCCGGCCCGACAGGAAGACCGCCACCGTCGGCACCCCCGCCGCGCGCAGCCGCTTCAGCGCCGCCAGCGGCTCCTCCGGCACGAAGTCGAGCGTCTCCACATCGCCCTGGAACTCGGCGTAAGGCGTTTCGCCGAACACCACGATGGCCACGTCCGGCTTGTCCGAGAACGAGCCGTCGGCGCTCAGCACGGCCTCGCCGCCCGCGCCCTCGATCGCCGTCTCGATGCCCGCCCAGATCGACTCGCCGTTGGGGAAGTCAGCGTTGCTGTTGCCCGTCCCCTGCCACGTCAGGGTCCAGCCGCCCGCGGCCTGTCCGATGTCGTCCGCCGCCGTCCCGGCGACCAGAACGCGCGCCCCGGCCCGGATCGGCAGCACCCCGCCCTCGTTCTTCAGCAGGACCAGCGACTTGCGCACGGCCTCGCGCGCCAGCGCCCGGTGCTCCGCCGATCCCAGATGCTCGAACCGTCCCTCGACCGGCCGCGCCTCGCCGAACAGCCCGGCCTTGACCTTGGCGCGCAGGATCCGGCGCACGGCCTCGTCCAGCCGCGCCATCGGGATCTCGCCCGAGCGCGCCTGGGCCAGCGTATTGTCGTAAAGCGGCCGCCAGCTGTCGGGCGCCATGAACATGTCGATGCCCGCTGTGAAGGCCGTCGGGCAGCTCTCGTTGGAACAGCCCGGCAGTTGCCCGTGCGCGTTCCAGTCCGACACCACGAAGCCGGTGAAGCCCAGCGGCCCGCGCAGCACGTCGGTCAGGATCGTCGGATTGCCCGAATGCTTGACCCCGTTCCAGCTCGAGAAGCTGGCCATGATCGACAGCACGCCCGCGTCGATCGCCTGCGGATAGCCGCTCAGATGGACGTCGATCAGCTCGCGTTCCGACCCGCTGAAATCGCCCTGGTCCTTGCCGTTGTCGGTCCCGCCGTCGGCGAGGAAATGCTTGGCCGATCCGGCGATATGCCCCGGCGTCAGCGAGCCGTTGACGGTCAGCTCGCCCTGCAGGCCCAGCGTCATCGGCCCGGCATAGGTCCGCGCCACCTCCGGGTCTTCGGCATAGCCCTCATAGGCCCGGCCCCAGCGGTCGTCGCGCGGCACCGCCAGCGTCGGCCCGAAGGTCCAGTCGGCGCCCGTGACCGCCACCTCCAGCGCCGTCGCCTCGCCGATCCGCCGGATCAAGTCCGGGTCGCGCGCCGCGCCCAGTCCAATGTTGTGCGGAAAGACCGTGGCTCCGACGACGTTGTTGTGCCCGTGCACCGCGTCGATGCCGTAGATCAGCGGGATCGCCGTCCCGGGCCGCCGCGCATTGGCTTCCCGGAAGGCTCGCGCCAGATCGACCCAGGCCTGCGGCGTGGACCGCTCGTTGCCCGCCGGCGACGAGTTGCCGCCCGCCAGGATCGAGCCCAGCGGATAGGTCAGCAGTTCTTCCGGCTTGATCGCCGAAATGTCCGCCTGGATGGTCTGCCCAACCTTCTCCTCCAGCGTCATCCGGCTCATCAGCTCGGTGACGAAGGCTTCCGTCCGCGCATCGCTCAGCGCCGCCGGCGAGGCCGCGTGCGGCCAGTGCGAGACATCCGCCCGAGCCTCCGCCGGAACGTCCGGACGGGCCTGCGCCACGGCGGCGCCCGCCACCCCGGAGATGGCGAACGCGAGGGCCAGAAGCGAAACGGTGCTGCGCATGGGATGCCTCTACAGGAAAAAATCCGCGGCAGGGTGAGCCGCCGCGGACAGGTCGCTCAGGAAGTCCGCCAGACGAAAACGCCGCCTCGCCCGACTATAGCGCCCCCGTTTGACAGCGCTGTCAACCCGCAGCCTGATCGTCAGGCCAGCGGGCCGGTCGAACCCCGCACCATCAGCTGATACGGCACCGTCTCTTCGTTCAGATCGCTTGACCGGGGCATCTCCCCCCGCAGCGTCGGCACCAGCCGCCGCGCCGCCGCCGCCGCCATCTCGGCCACCGGCTGACGGATCGTCGTGAGCGCCGGGGTGCTGAACAGGGCGCTCGGCGTGTCGTCGAAACCCGCGACGGACAGCGCGCCCGGCACGCTCAGTCCCGCCGCCGCCGCGCCCTGCAACGCTCCCAGCGCCATGTCGTCATTGGCCGCGAAAACCGCGGTCGGCCGCTCCGCCAGGGCCAGCAGCCGCTCCACGCCCTGCAGCCCGGACTGGAAGGTGAAATCCCCCTCGAGGATCAGGCTCTCGTCCACCGCCAGCCCGTGCTTGCGCAGCGCCGCCTCGAACCCCTCGCGCCGCAGCCGGCTCGCCGAATAGGCCGACGGCCCCGCGATATGCGCCAGCCGCCGGTGCCCCAGTTCGATCAGATGGCGGGTGATGTCCTCCGCCGCCTGCCGCTCATCCATGCGGATGCGCACGCCGCGGTCCAGATCCCGCTCCGGGCCGATCCGCGCATAGGCCACGCCCGCCTCGTCCAGCACATCCAGCACCACCGGGTGATCCGAGTTCGGCGGCGTCAGCACCACCCCCTCGGGCCGGATCGCCGCCAGCATGGCCGACAGGTCGCGCCGGAGAGTCGCGGCCCCGTAATCCACCAGCTCGACCATCAGATAATAGTCCGCCTGCCGGCACTCCATCAGCAGGCCCAGCTCCAGCCGGCTCAGATAGTCGTTGCCGCGCCCGCTGCGCCAATGCTCGATGGTCAGGGCCTCGTCGACCATGGCGATGATGATCGAGGACGACGACCCCGCCAGCGACCGCGCCGACAGGTTCCGGCGATAGCCCAGCTCCGCCACCGCCGTGTTGACGCTCTCGCGCAGGGCCGGGCTGACATTGGCCTCGCCGTTCAGCACGCGTGACACCGACTTGATCGAGACGCCCGCCCGGGCCGCCACGTCATAGATCGTCACACCCGCCGCCATTCCGCTCATCCCGCCACGCCCGTCACCCCGCCTTCGCATCTGTCGGGCGGCATGGCAACGCGGCGCTTGTCAGCCCCGCACGACCTCGCCGCCTTCCTTGACGAAGGTCTCCGGTGTCCGGTCCAGCAGGTCCAGCACCCGCTCCGACGGCCGGCACAGGGCCGCGCCCTTCGGCGTGCTGACGATCGGCCGGTTCACCAGCACAGGGTGCTCGGCCATGGCGCTGAGGATGGCGTCGTCGCCCGCCTCCAACAGCCCCAGTTCCACCGCCAGAGGCTCCTTCCCGCGCAGCGCCTCGCGCGGCGTCAGCCCCGCCCGTTCGAACAGCGCCCTAAGCTGCCCCGCGTCCCAGCCGGCCTTCAGATACTCCACTACCTCGGGCCGGTAGCCCGCCGCCTCGACCATCCCCAGCACGTTGCGCGAGGTGCCGCAGGCGGGGTTGTGAAAAACGGTGACGGGAAAGTCGCTCATGGTTCGCTCTGCCAAGGTGCGCCGGGACGGGCTCACTTCACGTTTCGCCGCCGCTATTTCAAGGCCCGGTGGTTGCGTCGGCGGCCCTGCGTCCGCATCTGGCCCCGGATGACCTCCCCCGCCTCTCCCGCGCCCGCTCCCGTCGTCAAAGGCCCCGGCTTCCCCGAGTTCGTCGCCCTGATCGCCATGATGATGGCGCTCAACGCCCTCGCCATTGACGCCATGCTGCCGGCCCTGCCCGCCATCGGCGAGGCCCTGAACGTCGTGTCCGAGAACAGCCGGCAGTGGATCATCACCGCCTATCTGCTCGGCTTCGGCGTGGCCCAGCTGATCTACGGCCCCCTCGCCGACCGCTACGGCCGCAAGCCGGTGCTGATGATCGGCCTGTCGCTCTATGTCCTGTTCAGCGTCCTCGCCGCCTTCGCTGCGAGCTTCGAGCTGCTGATCGCCGCCCGCGTCGGCACCGGCCTCGGCGCCGCGGCCCTGCGCGTACTGGCCGTCTCCATCGTGCGCGACCGCTACAGCGGCCGGACCATGGCCCGCGTGATGTCGCTGAGCTTCCTCGTCTTCCTCGGCATTCCGATCATCGCCCCGACGCTGGGCCAGCTGATCCTGACCGTCGCCCCCTGGCCGTGGATCTTCGGCGTCCTCGCCCTGGCCGGCGGCGCCTTCATGCTGTGGGCCGCCATCCGCCTGCCCGAGACCCTGCACGCCGAGGACCGCATGCCGATCCAGGTCGGCCGCATCGTCTCCGCCTTCCGTCAGGCCGTCACCAACCGCCAGTCCATTGGCTACACCCTCGCCATGACCTGCATCACCGGGGCGCTGTTCGGCTTCATCAACTCCAGCCAGCAGATCTTCTACGACGTGTTCGAAGCCCCCCGGCTGTTCACAACCGTCTTCGCCATGGTGGCCGGCGGCATCGCCGTCGCCTCACTGCTGAACGCCCGGCTGGTCGAGAAGCTCGGCTCGCGGCTGATCTCCCACTCGGCCCTGCTCGGCTTCATCACCATGGCCGCCATCCATTCGGCCGTGACCCTCAGCGGCTATGAGACCATCTGGACCTTCGCCGTCCTGCAGGGCCTGACCATGTTCTGCTTCGGCCTGATCGCCGGCAATTTCGGCTCCATGGCCATGGAGCCGATGGGCCATATCGCCGGCACCGCCTCTTCGGCCCAAGGCTTTGTCTCGACCACCATCGGCTCGACGCTCGGCTTCCTGATCGGCCAGCAGTTCAACGGCTCGGTCGCGCCCATGGCCCTCGGCATGATGACCATGGGCCTCGCCGCCCTCGTCTTCGTGCTGGTCGCGGAGCGCGGTCGACTGTTCAAGGCGCGGAACCTCCAGCCGGTCGCGACCGTAAGCTGATCCGGGGGGTTGATCTTTCCGGCCCGCCGAGGCGTTCTCCGCGCACACTCGCAAAGGACGCCCCGATGATCCGCAAGATCGGCCTCGTATCCGCCCTCGCCCTCGCCGCCGCTCTCGGAGGCTGCGCCGCCATGAACACGTCCGGATCGGACATGCCGCCCGTGCCTGCCTCGGCCATGACCGCGGTCGACTATGTCCGCGACATCCACTCCTACGCCCGGCCCGAGATCGCGCGGGTGAAGCACGTCGCCCTCGACCTGACCGCCGACTTCCAGTCGAAGACCCTCTCCGGAACGGCCGCCCTCGACATCACCGCCGAGCCCGGCGCCAACGAGATCGTCCTCGACGTCCGCAACCTCGACATCCAGGACGTCCGCGACGGCCAGGGCCAGCCGCTCCAGTTCGAGACCGGCCCCAATGACCCGATCCTCGGCCAGCCGCTGACCATCCGCTTCCCCGCCTTCGCCCCGGGCGAACAGCGTCGCATCGTCATCCGCTACGCCACCCGTCCCGACGCCGCCGCCCTCCAGTGGCTCACTCCAGCCCAGACCGCCGGCGGCCAGAAGCCCTATATGTTCAGCCAGGGCCAGGCGATCCTGACCCGCACTTGGGTTCCGACCCAGGACAGCCCCGGCATCCGTCAGACCTGGGACGCCCGCATCGTCGCGCCGTCCGACCTCAAGGTGGTGATGAGCGCCGAGTCCGTTGGCGGCGCCGAGCCCGCCTCGGGCGGCCAGACGGCATGGCGCTTCCGCATGACCAATCCGGTCCCGCCCTATCTGATCGCGGTCGGCGTCGGCGACGTCGCCTTCCAGTCCATCGACGAGCGCACCGGCGTCTGGACCGAGCCGTCGATGCTGCGCGCCGCCCATGACGAACTGACGCCGACCGCCGGCATGGTCGACGCCGCCGAGCAGCTCTACGGCCCCTATCGCTGGGGCCGCTACGACCTGCTCGTCCTGCCGCCCTCCTTCCCGTTCGGCGGGATGGAGAATCCGCGCCTGACCTTCGCCACCCCGACCATCGTCGCCGGCGACCAGTCGCTGGTCTCGCTCGTCGCGCATGAGCTGGCGCACAGCTGGTCGGGCAATCTGGTCACCAACGCCACCTGGTCCGACTTCTGGCTCAACGAGGGCTTCACCGTCTATTTCGAGAACCGGATCATGGAGCGGCTCTACGGCCGAGACCGGGCCCTGATGCTCCAGTCGCTCGGCTGGGGCGACCTGCAGTCGACCCTCGCCGACCTGCCCGCCGCCGACACGAAGCTGAAGATCAATCTCGACGGCCGCGACCCCGACGAAGGCCTGACCGACATCGCCTATGAAAAGGGCGCCGCCTTCCTGCGCACCATCGAACGCATCGTCGGCCGCGAGAAGTTCGACGCCTGGCTCAAGGGCTATTTCGAGCGCAACGCCTTCCGCCCGATGACCACCGAACGCTTCCTCGAGGACATCCGCGCCCACCTCGTCACGACGCAGGCCCTCGAGGACCAGCTCATGATGGACGCCTGGATCTACCAGCCGGGCATGCCGTCCAACTGGGTGCCGCCGGTCTCCACCGCCTTCGTCCCGGTCGACGCCGCCGCCCGCGCCTTCTACGCCGACAAGGGACCGGCCTCGGCCATCCCGTGGTCGGGCTGGTCGACGCAGGAGCGCCAGCGCTTCCTGGCCTGGCGTCCCGAGGGTCTGCGCGCAGGCGCCGACTGGCTCACCGACGCCCAGCTCGCCGATCTGGAGGCGTCCCTGAACCTGCGCGAGGAAGGCAATTCGGAACTGGTCTTCGCCTGGCTCCAGATCGCCGTAGCCCACCGCTACCAGCCGGCCCTGCCGACGCTGGAGCATTTCCTCACCACCCAGGGCCGCCGCAAATTCGTCCTGCCCCTGTTCACCAGCCTCTGGGCCGAAGGCGACTGGGGCCGCCCCATCGCCCGCCGCATCTACGCCCAGGCCCGCCCCGGCTACCACCCGGTCACCACCAACTCCGTCGATGCGGTGGTGGGACGGCCGAACTAAGCCTCCCTTCTCCCCTTGCGGGAGAAGGTGCCCCGGAGGGGCGGATGAGGGGTGAGACACTCACGCATCCGGAAAGCCGCTGATCGTCACGCAGCGCGACTGAAGGACAAAGCCCCCTCATCCGGGCCTCCGGCCCACCTTCTCCCTCGAGGGGAGAAGGAAGAGATTGCTGCGCTGCAAATCCGGCCTCTGTCTCCATACTTTGAACAGCCAACACGCTGTAATCGAGTGCTTTCACCACTTTCCCAGCGTCACGAACGCGCCATAGGAGAGCGCCGGCGCATACTCCTCCCGTCCCGTCGCAGGGGAGGCGCAGAGGCCTTGCGTCCTTTGGCGGCGGGATGTGGAGAAGCGGGTCCAGGGGCGAGGGGGATACTCGTCCGGTCCGGGGCTCGGCTGCGCAAGGCCGACCCGCCCGCCGGAGGCGCTGCGGTAAGGCGATAACACCGCCACCCGACGCAAGCTTCCGAACAATCTCCGCGCGGAGCGTCTGACTGCGTCGAAACGGTAATCAACTCTTCTTCTCCGGGCGCAGGCCCGGCGCTCCGCACGCCTCCCGCTCACCGCTTCAGCCGAAGCGGCGAAAACCCGTGCTTGTCCCTTCACCCCCGCCCCCGGAACCCGCTACACCTTGGCCATGACCTCCGCCCCCCTTCCCGACGCCGGATCGAACTGGGTGGACCGTCATGCGCCGGAAGGCCTGAAGCCGTGGCTCAAGCTCGGCCGCTTCGACCGGCCGATCGGCATCTGGCTCCTGCTTCTCCCCGGCTGGCAGGGCATCGCCCTCGCGCTCAGTCAGTATCGCAAGACGCCTGACCTCTATGACCTCTGGCTGCTCGTCGGCTTCGCCCTCGGCGCCTGCCTGATGCGCGCCGCCGGCTGCGCCTTCAACGACATCGTCGACCGAGACATCGATGCGAAGGTCGCGCGCACCGCCCTGCGCCCCATCCCCTCCGGCCGGATCAGCGTCAAACAGGCCTGGGCCTTCCTGATCGGCTGCAGTCTCGTCAGCCTGCTGATCCTTCTGACCCTCAATCTGGTCGCCGTCCTGCTCGGCGTCGCCTCCCTCGCCCTCGTCGCGGCCTACCCCTTCATGAAGCGCATCACCTGGTGGCCCCAGGCCTGGCTCGGGCTGACCTTCAACTGGGGCGCCCTCATGGGCTTCGCAGCGGCGCTGTTCGGGAGCAGCGTGCTCATGACGGTCGCTGGCGTTGTCGAAACCGGCACAACCAATGTGGCCTTCATTTCGCCGGTGCTGCTCTGCATCCCCGCCCTCCTCCTCTACCTCGGCGGCGTGTTCTGGACCCTCGGCTACGACACCATCTACGCCCTGCAGGACATCGAGGACGACGCCGTGGTCGGGGTGAAATCCTCCGCCCGCCGGCTTGGCGCCAACGTCCGCCGCGGCGTCGGCCTCTTCTATCTCGCCACCGTCCTCCTCACCGTCCTCGCCGGCCTGACCGCCAGCCTCGGCCCGGTCTTCTACGTCGCCCTCCTGCCCTGGGCCGCCCACCTCTTCCGCCAGACCCGCGACGTGCGCCCCGACGATCCCGCCCTCGCCCTGCGCCTGTTCCGCTCGAACAGGGACGCCGGCTTCATCCTGCTTCTCGCCATCATTCTCGGCTCGGTTCAGCTTCCGCTGTGAAGGACATCCGCATGACCTCCCCCCTCCGACTGCTGCTCCTGACAGCCCTCGCCGCGACCACCCTGTCCGCTTGCAACCGCGACCGCGATCCGGCCAAGGCCGCCGCCGCGAAACAGGGGTCCAACGCCGAGATCACCCTCGCCGACGCCGCGGCCCCCGGCGGCTTCGAGGAAAAGACCCCCTATGCCGACGTCAAGCTGACCCTGCCGGAAGCGATCAAGGCCCAGCCCGATCTGCACGCCCGCCTTTACGCCGAGGAGGTCCGCAAGCTGCGCCAGTATCTCGACGGGGCCCAGAGCGACCGCACCGAAGGCGGCGCCGACCCGGACCAGCCCAAATACGAGAACACCGTCACCATCACGGCGGCCGCCGAGACCGGCAAGCTGTTCAGCCTGAAGCGGTCCTCGCTCGACTATTCCGGCGGAGCGCACCCCAACACCCTGACCAGCGGCATCCTCTGGGACAAGGCGCTGAAGCGGCAGATCGGCCTCGCGGACCTGTTCCGCAAAGGCGCGGACCTGACCGTCCTCGATCAGGCCCTTTGCTCGGCCCTGAACACCGCCAAGCGCACCCGCGTCCCGGATGGCGCCTCGATCACCTTCGAGAGCAAGCCCTTCGCCTGCCCCCGCATCGCCACCACGCCCTTCGTGCTCGCCTCCGGCACGGTGCAGGGCAAGGCCGGCGGCCTGACCTTCCTGGTCGGCCCCTATCAGGCCGGACCCTATGTCGAGGGGGCCTACGAGATCGCCATTCCGGCAACCCTGTTCCGCTCCCTGCTCGCCACCGCCTATGCTGGTGAGTTCGGCGGGGAGCTGCTCAAGGCCGGCGACGTCACGCCCTCGCCGTCGCAGGTGATCTGATGCGCATCATCCTCCCCCTGCTCGTCGCCGCACTCGCAGCGGCCGGTCCGGCCTGGTCGCAGACCGCCCCTCGCGCGCCGGAGGGCGTCCGCATCTACACCCCGGGGCAGTTCGGGGTCACGGCCGAGACGCCCAGCCGCATGGCCGCCTCCCGCGAAGCGATGAACCACGGCCGCAACGGCTCTGCCTCGCCCGACTCGAACGCCGCGGCGCGCGAGCAGGCCGCCGCCGCCGTCGGCCGCGCCGGACTGCTCTGCACGGTGGCTGAGGCCGCCGTGATCGGCCGCACACGTGACGGCGGTCCGCTGCTCGAGATCGATTGTGTCGAGGGCGGCGGGGTCATCATCGCCGACACCGATCCGATGCAGGTGGTCGACTGCCTCGATCTGGCTCCCGACGAGGGACAGGCGGGGCGGCGCCAGCGCGTCGTGTCCGCCTGCCGCCTGCCCGGCAACGCCGGTCTGGCCGGTCTGGGTCAGTCCGCCAGGAACTGATCCACCAGTTCGGCGAACCGCGCCGGCTGGTCCGCCATGATGAAGTGCCGGCTGCCGTCGACGCGGAACAGCTTCACCCCCGGCAGCGGGGCGTATTCGCGCGACCACAGGGCGTCCGCCATGGCCGCCGGCGCGCCGCCGTCGGCATCCGAGGCGTAGATGGCCCAGACCGGCGTCGTCATCGCCACCAGACCCGGCCTCGCGTCGGTGGTCATCACGTCGCGGATCGCCGCCGCCATGCCGTGCCGGTCGGAGGCCATCGACCATTCGACCATGGCCTCCCGCGTCGCCGGATCGCGGATCAGTCCGACCGCGGTCTGGGTCTGCTGCGCCCGGAAGCCCGCCTCGTCCGCCGACAGGATGCCCGCCGCCGCCTGATCGGCGAACGGCCGCGCCGCCTCCGCCGTCACCTGCGGCCCGAACATGGCGCTGAAGAACGGCAGACTGTCGACGCTCATCACCTTGCCGACCAGCTCCGGATGCCCCTGCGCCAGCAGCACCCCCGTCAGCCCGCCCATCGAATGACCGATCACCGCCGGCCGCTCCAGTCCCGCCTGGCGGACGTAGCGCGCCAGTTCCTCGACCATCGGCGCGACATAGGGGCCGTCGCCATGCGTCCACGGCTCGCCCGCGAACCCGGCCAGCTGGACCAGGTGCACCCGGTGCGTGGCCGCCAGCCGGTTCGCCTCGGCCCGCCACACCTCCCGCGACGAGGCGAAGCCGGGGATCAGGACGACATCCGGACCCTGACCCACCACCTCGACCGAGAGACGGTCGGACACGAAGGCGGTCTGGGCGACCGCCGCAACCGGCGCGGCCTCGGCCCTCACGGCCAGAACCGCGACGCCTGCGACCAAAACTGACGCAGAGGCCAGGCACAATGCGCGCAGGGTCGAGCGCGCCACGAAGTGACGGAGATGCAGCATGGGAAGTTTCCTTTGAAAGCGCCTGAAGCCGTCAGGCGTGCGGGTTTTCGAAGATGTCCTCGACCGGCCGCCCGAACAGCACGGCTATGCGGAAGGCGAGGTCCAGCGACGGGTCGTGCTTCTCGGTCTCCAGCGCATTCACGGCCTGCCGTGAGACACCCAGCGCCTCGCCCAGTTGTCCCTGCGTCCAGTCCCGCTCGACGCGGAGCAGTTTCAGCCGGTTCTTCATCGGCTGTTCCTCACGAACGGTGCCGTCAGGCCGAAGCAGGCCCAGAACAGCGGATAGATGATCCAGGCCGGCAGGTGGTAGGCGTCGGCGTAGCTCTCGCCGAACCCCCAGACGCTGGCGATGGCCATGGCCATGCCCGCAGCCAGAATGAACTGCTTGGCCGTCACGGCCCGCACGAACTCGTCCGACTCCCGCAACAGCGACAGCGTCGCCCAGATCTGTCCGATCACCGGTGCGGAGACCGCCAGCGCCAGGGCCCAGGCCGCCACGGGCGACGATATGTCGTCGAACGCGCCGAAGATGGCCGCCACGTTAATCGCCACATAGCCGCTCATGAAGGCCATCGTCCGCACGACGTAGCGCTGATGGGCCGGGGTGCTGTTTCTGGCCATGGCCAACATGACAAGTCCTCCTGACGTGATGTCATGCTTACCTTACACTAGCGTCGTGTCGTGTCAACCTGACTTTCCGTCAGCTCAGCCTGACACTCCTTCGCCGGGCCGAGTCGCCTTCCAGAGGCCTGCGAGGCGGCGTATCCTCCACTCTATGCCCGCCGCTCCCCGCGCCCGTCCGACGGACCTATTCACCCCCGACGAGTGGGCGCCGTTCCAGACGCGCGCCGCCTGGGCCGGCCCCCTGCTGGTCCTGCACTGCTGGGGCGTCATCCTGCTGGCGGCCGCCATCGGCGTGATCTGGCCGGTCCTGATCCCGCTCTGCGTCGCCGTCATCGGCACGCGCCAGCTAGGCCTCGCCATCCTGATGCACGAGGCGGCCCACGGCGGCCTGTCGCCGAAGGCCCGTCTGAACGACGCCCTTGGCCACTGGCTCTGCGCCGTGCCGGTCGGCGCCTCGCTCGCCCTCTACCGGCCCTACCACCTCAGCCACCACAAATACGCCCAGCAGGCCGAGGATCCGGACCTCGTCCTCTCCGCCCCCTTCCCGGTCACCCGCGCCTCACTGCACCGCAAGATCGTCCGCGACCTGACCGGCCAGACCTTCTTCAAACAGCGCGTGCTGTTCGCGCTCAAGGCTTTCTCAAGTCGCCGCGAGGAAGACCTCGCCGAGGGGGCTGTCGTCACCGGCCGCTCCGTGCTGCCCTTCCTGCTGGTCAACGCCGCCCTGCTGCTCGCCGCCATCCTCGCCGGCGTCTGGTGGGCGTATTTCGCTCTATGGCTGCTGCCGCTGGCGACCTGGTTCCCCATGGTCACCCGTCTGCGCAACATCGCTGAACACGCCTGTGTCGAGGGCTCGGCCGAAGACCCCTTCCGCGCCGCCCGCACCACCCGCGCCTCCTGGTGGGAGCGCGCCCTGATCGCTCCCTACTGGGTCAATTTCCACGCCGAGCACCACCTGTTCATGCACGTCCCCTGCTGGAAGCTCCCCGCCCTCCACCGCGCCGTCCGGACCAAACCGCAGGGCGAGAGGATGGAGGTCGCCGCCGGCTATGTCGACGTCCTTCGGTCAGCCAGCGGCCGCACGTGATCGCTGACCCCGCCGCCTTCATCCTCGCCAACACCCGCCTTCAGCCGACGCCTCACGCGCCGGAGATTTCCCTCTGGCTCGCCGACGAGATCACCCCGATCTGGCGGCTGACCGAGGAGGAGCTCGGTGAGATGGGCCTGCCGCCGCCGTTCTGGGCCTTCGCCTGGGCCGGGGGTCAGGGACTCGCCCGCTGGCTGCTCGACAATCCGCACGAAGTGGCAGGCAAGCGTGTGCTCGACTTCGCCGCAGGCTCCGGCCTCGTGGGCGTCGCGGCGATGAAGGCGGGAGCCGCCTCGACCCTGTGCGCCGACATCGATCCCTTCTGCGGCGCCGCCGTCGCGCTGAACGCCGAAGGAAACGGCGTCGCCCTGGCCTTCACCGCGGACGACCTGCTCGACGCCCCGCCGCCCGAGGTCGACGTCATCTGCGCCGGCGACGTGTTTTACGAAAAGCCGATGGCCGAGCGGGTGCTGGCGTGGCTCACCGCCGCCACCGCACGGGGAACCCGCATCCTCGTCGGCGATCCCCTGCGCACCTACTTCCCGAAGTCAGGCTTCCAGCTGCTGGCCGAATACGAAGTCCCCACCACCCGCGAGCTGGAGGACTCCGCCGTCAAACGCACCCGCGTCTGGACGCTCTAGCGGCGCGGCCCTCAGTTCGCCGCGGGGCGAGAGCTTTCCGCCGCCGCCTGCGCCTGTCCCCGGTGCCGGCCCTCGGCGAACTCCTCGATCATCTTTTCGCAGAAGGCGGGGATGTCGTCGGGGTTGCGGCTGGTGACCAGTCCGTCGTCCACCACAACCGCCTCGTCCACCACCGTCGCGCCGGCGTTCTTCAGATCGGTGCGGATGGTCGAATAGCCGGTCATGGTCCGGCCGTCCGCAACCCCGGCTTCCACCAGCAGCCACGGCGCATGGCAGATCGCCGCCACCGGCTTGCCGGCGTCGAAGAAGGCGCGGACGAAACTCACCGCCTCCTCCCTGCCGCGCAGCTGGTCCGGATTGGCGACACCGCCCGGCAGCAGCAGGGCGTCGTAGGCGGAAGGGTCCGTCTCCGACAGCGCCTTGTCGACGGGGATCTTGTCACCCGGCGTCAGATGGTTGAAGCCCTGGATCTGACCGGGCTTCAGCGACACGACGTGCACCGTCGCCCCGGCCTCCTTCAGCGCCTTCACGGGCTCGGTCAGCTCGACCTGCTCGACGCCATCGGTGGCGAGTGCGGCGACGGTCTTTCCGGACAGGGTCTGGGCCATGGGGAGGGTTCCTTCTGGATAGCGGGAGGTCGCCGCAACAACCGCCTCGCACGCCCCGGGTTGCGGCCTCGCTTGCCGACAATCGTCTCCGGGACCATCTTCCCTCCATGACCCGCCCGCTGATCGCCCTGACCCTGGCCTGCGCCGCCTTCGCCGCCTCATCGGTCCAGGCGCAGACCGCCCCGCGCTACACCGCGCCCGGCGTCGACATCCACCGCTATCAGGCGGACCAGCATCGCTACGAGATGGACCGCCTGCGGGCCCAGGCCGACCAGCGCGCGGCCTTCGCCAGTCAGCTTCAGACCGAAACCCGTCTGAACCGGCTCGAGATCGAGGCCGCCCGCCAGCCCGAGCCGATCCAGCCGCAGCCCTACCGCGCCCTGCGTTCGCCCGAAGAGGAACGGGCCCTGCGGGAATCCGCCACCGAACGCCGCCGCACCACGGCCTCCGGCGTCGGTCAGATCGACGCCTGGCTGGACCGGCCCGCGCGCTAGACTCCCCCTCTGCATCCCTTCACCGTCGCCTGCGTTACGGCTTGGCTTGAACAGGACGAGGGAGCGAGCATGCGCTGGCAGGGTGGACGACGCGGCGGTAATATCGAGGACCGGCGCGGCATGGGCGGCGTGGGCATGGCGGGGGGCGGCATCGGCGCCCTGATCCTCGCGGCCATCGGCTATTTCGTCTTCGGCGTCCCGCCCGAAACCACCCAGCAGATCACCAGCCAGCTCGGCGGCGTCGGCAGCGCGCAACAGGGGACGCAGGGTAGCCCCGCCGATCAGGCCGGCGCCTTCGTCGATGTGATCGGGACGAACGTCGACGACGTCTGGAAGACGAAGCTGGCGAACTACACCCCGCCCACCACCGTCATCTACGAACAGGGCACCCAGACCGGCTGCGGCTTCGGTCAGGCCGCCATGGGCCCCTTCTACTGCCCCAGTGATCGCCGCGTGTATCTCGACCTGTCCTTCTGGCAGCAGATGGAAAGCCAGCTCGGCGCCTCGGCCGCCGATTTCGCGCGCGCCTATGTCATCGCCCACGAATACGGCCATCACGTCCAGACCCTGATGGGCACCTCGGATCAGGTTCAACGCGCCCAGCAGCGCGCCTCGGGCGAGGCCGAAGCCAACCGCTACTCCGTCGCCCTGGAGCTTCAGGCCGACTGCTACGCCGGCGTCTGGGCCCGCAACGCCTCCGCCGCCTCGAACGGCGCGGTGGCGCTGGAAGCCGGCGATCTGGAGGAAGGCCTGCGCACCGCCTCGGCCATCGGCGACGACACACTTCAGCGTCGTCAGGGCGGTCGGGTCGTGCCCGAGGGCTTCACCCACGGCTCCTCGGCCCAGCGGACCGAGTGGCTGCGTCGCGGCTACGAGGCCGGCGATCCGTCCGCCTGCGACACCTTCTCGGCCGTCTGACCCGGCTCAGCCGACCGTCAGATCCAGCGGCTGCGAGACGTGCAGCGTGCCCGCGCCGACGTCCAGCGCGACCCGGCGGCCGGCGAACGCCTCCATGCCGATCAGGGCGCCCGGGAAATTCGGCAGCGGCGGCTGGTCGAACACACCCACCTGCACCCGCCGATACAGGTGATCGGCGAAGGTTACCGTCCGCGCCTCAAGCACCGCCGCCTGCATCGCGCCCCCCAGCACGAGACTTGTGCCGGTCTGCTGCGGACGTCCGTTGAGCAGCCCAGCTGCCTGCGCGGTCGCCTTGTCCAGCGCCAGCAGGGACGACGCGCCGGTGTCGACGATGGCGTCCACCGTCACGCCCTCCACGGTGACCTGGGCGATCAGCCCGCCGCCCGAACGCCGCACCACGGCGGGGGCGAGATCAGGCGGCCGGACGAACGCTTCCCGGGCGATCAGCCGCACGTGCCGACGCTGCGGATCCAGCGCAAGCACCAGATGCTCGAGCACGTCGCGACCGAGGATCAGCGGCGTCTTCAGTCCGGCTTCCGACGCCAGCGGCCCCAGATCCAGAATGGCGGCCCTCAGCTTGCCGATCGTCAGACCGGGCAGCCGCACATTCACCGTCGTGCCGCGCCCCATCTGCGTCCCGCCGCCGACGCCGTAGGCGACCAGCGGCATCTCGAACAGCGCCCGCTGCTGCGGCGGCAGGGCGGCGACCAGGGCCCGGTCGATGACGGAATACTGGGCGCCGGTGTCGATCAGCGCGATCACCTCGCGTCCGCCGACCTGAACCTTGATCGTCGGCACATTGGCCCGCCGTGCATAGGGCAGCCACGGCGTCGCTCCGCCGGCGTCGAAGGTCAGGTCCGGCGCGGGCCAGAACAGGGTCTCGCGCGCCCACCAGGCGCCGCCGACGACAGCGGCCAGTCCTGCGGCCCGGATCAACAGGTTGCGACGGTTCATACGCCTCGAACATGGCGCGGCCGATGGCCGGGCGCCAGCGTCGCCGCTGTCGCGCCCCTATCGAGGCCCGAACGGCACCACCTTGTTCTCGCGGTCATGGCCGATGTCGGCGGCTCCAAGGAACGGAATGCCCGACCGCTGGCACCAGTAGCGGACGATCTCCTCGGGGGTCAGGCCGAAGTCCGGATCGTTCTCGACGATGTCCGACACCCGCCCCAGCCTGATGCCCGCCACCTTCCGGATCGACGCTTGCCCCGTCAGGTGGAACATCATGCGGTCGACCCGGTACAGCGGCTCTGACACATCCTCCAGCATCAGCACGTGGCCGGTCAGGTCCGGCTCGACCGACGTCCCCGTCAACGCGTCCAGAATGCTCAGATTGAACGCCACGGCGGGCCGCCCATCCTCATGCAGCGACGGTTCCCACGACGCCTTGTCGCCGCTCTTCAGCCAGTTCAGCGCCCGCCACGCCGTCGCGTCATGACGCACCGCGTCCGAGGCCATCGGCCCGTGCGCCACATGCGGAAACCCCGCCTTGTAGAGCCCGGCCAGCAGGGTCCCCGCGTCCGAATAGCCCAGATACCGCTTCTTCCGCGCGACCTCCGTCAGCCGCGGCAGCACCGCCTCGGCGATCCGGCACGATCCGTATCCACCGCGCGCGAACCACACCGCGTCCAGCCGCGGATCATTGGCGTATTCCACGAAGGCCGCCGCACGGCTCGCGTCGTCGCCCCCGAAATGGCCGTGCTTGCCGAAGCTGGCCGGGTGAAACACCACCTTGATCGACCCGTCCGGCACATTGGCAGCGAACCATGCGTGGACGGCCTCGGCCCGCTCCCGACTGAAGCGCGAACTGGCGTTGACGATGCCGATCTTCATCTGGCCGCTGGCCTCCCCGCCCGACCGTGCTAGTCAGGCCGCCGGACATTCCCCGGTTTCGCCCTCATGAATCAAGACGACTATTTCTTCTGCGGCATCGGCGGCTCGGGCATGCTGCCCCTGGCGATGATCGTGCAGGCGCAAGGCGGCCGGATCGAAGGCTCCGACCGCTCCCGCGACCAGGGCCGCACGCCCGAGAAATTCGCCTGGCTCGAGGCCCATGGGGTCACCCTGCATCCGCAGGACGGCTCCGGCGTCACCCGCGCCGCCCAGACCGTCGTCGCCACCGGCGCCATCGAGGACACCGTCCCCGACATCGGCGCCGCCCGTCGCGCCGGCGCCCGCATCGTCTCCCGTCCTGGATTGCTCAGCCAGATATTCAACGCCGCCCCGACCTCCATCGGGGTCGCCGGCACCAGCGGCAAGTCGACCATCACCGGCATGATCGCCTGGATCCTGCATCAGGCCGGCCGCGAGCCCACCGTCATGAACGGCGCGGTGATGCGCAATTTCGCCGACGCCGACCATCCGTTCGCCAGCGCCCTGATCGGCGGCCGCGACCTGTTCGTCGCCGAGGTCGACGAGTCCGACGGCTCCATCGCCCGCTACGACCCGACCGTCGCCGTCGTCTCCAACATCTCGCTCGACCACAAGTCGATGGAGGAACTGCGCGACCTGTTCGGCGGCTTCACCGCCCGCTCCACCACGGCCGTGCTCAACCTGGACAACCCCGAGACCGCCGCCCTCGCCCAGCAGATGGTCGAGACCGGACGCGGCGACGCGGTCGTCACCTTCGCCCTGGGCAATGCGACCGCCGACCTCTCCGCCCACGACCTGATCCCCCAGCCCACCGGTATGCGTTTCGACCTGACGGACCGCGCCTCAGGCCAGACCCTGCCGGTCACCCTCAACGTCCCTGGCGCGCATAACGTCGCCAACGCCCTCGCCGCCCTCGGCGCCGTCCGGGCCATCGGCGTGCCGCTGGATCACGCCGTCGCCGCTCTCGAGACCTTCTCCGGCATCGGCCGCCGCATGGAGGTGGTCGGGACCGCCGCCGGCGTCACCGTCATCGACGACTTCGCCCATAACCCCGACAAGATCGCCGCCACCCTCAAGACCCTGCACGCCTTCGACGGCCGCCTGCTGATCCTGTTCCAGCCCCACGGCTTCGGCCCGCTGAAGCTGATGAAGCACGAGTTCATCGACGGCTTCACCGGCCTGCTCCGCTCCGACGACGTCCTGCTGATGCCCGAGCCCGTCTATTACGGCGGCACCACGGACCGCAGCGTCGGCAGCGAGGACATCGCTTCGGGCATCCGCGCCGCCGGCCGCTCCGCCGAAGCCCTGCCCACCCGCGAAGCCTGCGGCGATCGCCTGGTCGACCTCGCCCGCCCCGGCGACCGGATCGTCGTCATGGGGGCCCGCGACGACACCCTTTCCACCTTCGCAGCGGAGCTTCTGGAGCGCCTGCGCGCTTCGGCCGGATGATACAGGACGCCCCGCCGCAGCTCCCCGAGGTCGTCGTCACCGGCGCCCGTCTCCCGCCCGCGGCCGGCGAGGCCGCCTTCTCCGTCATCCGCCGCGACGAGGAAGACCTGCGCGGCCAGCAGCGCCTCGACGAGGCCCTCGCCTCCGTCCCCGCCGTCTCCCTGTTCCGTCGCACCTCCAGCCTCTCGGCCAACCCCACCACCCAGGGCATCAGCCTGCGCGCCATCGCGCCGTCCGGCGCCGGCCGCACCCTGGTCACCCTCGACGGCGTGCCGCTGAATGATCCGTTCGGCGGCTGGGTGATCTGGTCGCAGGTCCCGACCGAAAGCCTCTCCGGCCTCGACATCGTCCGCGGCTCCGGCGCCGGTCCTTACGGCGCGGGCGCCCTCACCGGCGTGATCCAGCTGCGCGAGCGCGACGACGGCTCCGTCCTCAACGCCTCTCTGTCAGAGCGCGGCGGCGCCCGCCTCGGCGCATCCGGCGCAGCGAACCTTGGACCTGCGCGCCTCGTCGCCTCCGGCCTCTATGAAACCAGCGACGGCTACGTCCCCATCCGCGGCCCCGACGCCGGCGCCGCCGATACCCCTCTCGATCTCGGGGTCCGCGCCGCCGCCCTCCGCGCCGACATCCCCTTGGGCGAGGCCGCCCTGTCCCTCCGCGCCTCCGCCTTCGAGGAGGACCGCGGCTCCGGTCTCGCCGGCGCCCGGGCCACCGCCAGCGGCTCGGCCCTCTCCGCCACCGCCGCCCTCCCGCCCAGCGCCGACCGTCCCGGCTGGCGGCTGCAGGCGTGGCGCCGCGAGAGCGATCTGACCAACAGCTCCGTCGCCGTCTCCGCTGACCGCGCCTCCACCACCCCCGCCAACGACCAGTACGAAACCCCCGCCACCGGATGGGGCGCCAACGCCGCCCTCCGCCGCGTCGTCGTCAGCGGCGTCGCCCGCCTTGAATGGGAGCTCGGCGCCGACGCCCGCTTCAGCGAGGGCGAAACCCGCGAACGCTTCCGCTTTATGTCCGGTGCCTTCACCCGCGACCGCATCGCCGGCGGCGAGACCTCCGTCGCCGGCGTCTACGGCGAAGGCTCATGGACCAGTGGCGCATGGCTCGTCGCCGGCGGCCTCCGCTACGACGCCTGGTCCAACAGTGAGGGCCGCCGTCTCGAACGCGATCTCGCCACCGGCTTGCCGACCCTCGACGAAACCGACCCCGACCGTTCCGGTCAGGTCGTCAGCGCCCGCCTCGCCGCCCGACGCGACATCGGTTCGGGACAGGCGCTGCGCCTCGCCGCCTACTCCGGCTTCCGCCCCGCCACCCTGAACGAGCTCCACCGTCCGTTCCGGGTTGGCAACGACCTGACCGAAGCCAACGCCGGCCTGGAGCCCGAGCGCCTCACCGGCGTCGAGGCCGGCTGGTCATGGACTGGCGACCGCGCTGAGCTCACCGCCACCGCCTTCTGGACCTCCGTCGAGGACGCCATCGTCAACGTCACCGTCGGCACCGGCCCGGCCACCTTCCCCCGCGCCGGCTTCGTCCCCGCCGGCGGCGTCCTGCGCCAGCGGATGAACGCCGGGACGATCGAGGCGACAGGCATCGAGGTCGACGGCCGCATCGACCTGTCGGACGCCTTCTCCCTCCGCGCCGCCCTCTCCGCCACCGACGCCCGCGTGGACGGCGGCGCCATGGCCCCGCAGCTGACCGGCCTGCGCCCGGCCCAAGCCCCGATCTGGAGCGCCGTCGCCGGCGCCGACTGGCGCCCCCTCGACCGCCTGACCCTCGCCGCCGACCTCCGCTGGGAGAGCCGCCGCTTCGAGGACGACCTCAACAGCCGGGTTCTCGACCCCGCCGCCACCGTCGATCTCCGCGCCGACTGGACCCTCTCGCCCTCGGCCACGCTCTGGCTCGCCGCCGACAATCTGTTCGATGCCGAGGTCGAGGTTTCCGAAACCGCTACGGGCGTCGCCGGCTTCGGCCCGCCCCGCACCCTCAGCCTCGGCGTCAGACTCACGCGCTGACGCTCTTGCAAACCGTTCGCAAGTTCGGCACAAGCCGTTGGTGACCGACGCCGCCACGCCCGCACGGCCCCCGAAGGCCCTCAACGCCAGACGCTCGTTCTGGCTCAAGCAGCTGCATCAGTGGCACTGGATTTCGGCGGCCCTCAGCCTGATCGGCCTGATGCTGTTCGCCGTCACCGGCATCACCCTGAACCACGCCCGCCAGATCCCCGCCGAGCCCATCACGGTCGAACAGACCGGCGCCGTGCCCGCCCCGCTGCTGGAGCGGCTGACCGCCTTCCCGGAAGAGACCACCGAGCCGGTTCCCGACGCCGTCGCCCGCTGGGCCTCGGACGCCTTCAAGGTGCAGGTCTCCGGGCACCCCACCGAGACCACAGCCGAAGAGATCTACATTGCCCTGCCCGAGCCCGGCGGCGACGGCTGGCTTACCATCGACCGGGCCACCGGCGAGGCCCTGCGCGAGCGCACGACCCGCGGCTGGATCGCCTGGCTCAACGACCTGCACAAAGGCCGCAACACGGGCCCCGTCTGGTACTGGTTCATCGACGTCTTCGCCGCCGCCTGCCTGATCTTCGCCGTCACCGGCTTCGGCCTGACATGGATGCACGCCCGCCAGCGCCCCTCGACATGGCCCCTCCTCGGGCTCGGCCTGCTGATCCCCGCCCTCATCGCCCTGCTGTTCATTCACTGACGAGTGCCCCATGCGTAAGCTCACCCTCGCCGCCACAGCCGCCATGGCAAGCGCCGCCGCCGCGCCGGCCCTTGCCGGCGACCTGAACGTCTCGGTCGAGATTCCCCGCCTCTCCGTCGCCGCCTATCACCGCCCCTATGTCGCGGTCTGGATCGAGCGGCCCGACAACACGGCGGTCCGCACCCTCGCGGTCTGGTACGAGGTTTCCAACGTCGCCGAAGGCAAGGACTGGCTCAAGGACATGCGCACCTGGTGGCGCCGTGGCGGCCGCGCCATGACCCTGCCCGCCGACGGCGTTTCCAGCGCGACCAAGGCGCCCGGTCGCCAGACGGTCTCGGTCCCCGGCGCCCGTCTCGCCGGCCTGCCCGCCGGAGACTATGTCGTGGTCATCGAGGCGGCCCGCGAACTGGGCGGCCGCGAGGTCGTCCGCGTTCCCTTCCGCTGGGGCGCCGCCAATACCGCCCGCGCCTCCGGCTCCACCGAACTCGGCGCCGTCAGCCTCACCGTCACCCGCTAAAGGATCATCGCCATGAAGAAGTCGATCGCTCTTATCGCCGCTCTCGCGACGCTGGCCCTGCCGATGTCGGCCCAGGCCCACCGCGCATGGCTGGCTCCGACCTCCACGGTCCTCTCGGGCGCCGACGCCTGGGTCGGCTTCGACGCCGGCATGTCCAACGGCGTCTTCATCCCCGACCACGCCGCCATGAACCTCGCCGGCCTGGTCATCACGGCGCCGGACGGCTCGACCGCCCAGCCCGAGAACATGGTCCGCGCCCGCTACCGCTCGTCCTTCGACCTGCACCTGACGCAGCCGGGCACCTGGAAGGTCGCCAATGTCTCCAGCGGCATCAACGCCACCTACAGGGAGAATGGCGAAGAGAAGCGCTGGCGCGGTCAGGCCGCCGAATTCCCGGGCGCCATCCCGGCGGGCGCCACCGATGTGGTCGCCACCCGCACGTCGAACCGGGTCGAGACCTTCGTCACCCTCGGCGCCCCGACCGACACCGTCTTCACCAATCCTGCCAGCGGACTGGTGCTGATCCCGGTCACCCACCCCAACGATCTGGCCGCGGGCGAAGCGGCCACCTTCAAACTGTCGATGGACGGCGTTGCAGCGTCGGGCGTCGAGGTCACCGTCGCCCGCGGCGGCACGCGCTACCGCGACAATCCGGAAGAGATGACGGTCACCACCGGCGCCGACGGCGCCTTCACCGTCACCTGGCCCGAGCCCGGCATGTACTGGCTGAACGCCACCGTCCGCACCCCGGCGCAGGGCGAGACCATCGCCGCGAATGCCCAGTACGTCGCGGTCATGGAAGTCCTGCCCTGACCGACGGACCGTCCGCCGCGAACCGCTCCGCCCCGCCGCCCATCCTGATCGGCGACGGCGGACCGCGCGTGGACAACCGCGTGCTGATCCCGGCCCACGGAAGGGCGCCCTCTCGCCCGCCGTCGGACCTGATCTGGGACTTCGCCGGCGAGAGCATGGGCACCACCTGGGCGGTGCGCCTCTCACCGCCGCCGGGGTCCGCCCGCGCCGATTTTCAGTCGGCCATCGAGGATGAGCTGAAACGCATCATCCTGCTCTTCAGCCATTGGGAGCCCCGCTCCGAACTGTCGCGCCTGAACGCCGCTCCGCCGGGCTTCTGGGCGGTATCAGAGCCGTTCTGGACGTTGCTCAACGCCGCCCTCGATCTGGCGGACGAGACCAATGGCGCAGTCGATCCGACCTTGGGCGCGCTCGTCGATCTGTGGGGTTTCGGCCCGCCGGGACCGCGGCCGCTGGACGCCTTCGGCGTGGGTCCGACCGTGCCCTTCGAGGACGAGATCGCCGCCGCCCTCGCCCTCAGCGGCTGGGGCCGTCTGCGCCTCAACCGCGAGGCCCGCGCGGTCCAGCAGCTGGGCGGCGTCAAGCTCGACCTCTCCGGCATCGCCAAGGGCCATGCCGTCGACCGGCTGTCGGAGCGGCTCACGGCCATGGGCGCGACCCACCACCTCGTGGAGATCGGCGGCGAGCTGCGCGGCGCCGGCGTCAAGCCCGACGGCCAGCCGTGGTGGGTCCAGCTGGAACAGGCCCCCGGCTCTCCCGCCCCCCGCACCGTCGCCGCACTCTTCGACATGGCTGTCGCCACCTCGGGAGACTGGGTTCGCCGCTACGAAGTCTATGGCCAGACCTACAGCCACACCCTCGACGGCCGCACCGGGCGTCCGGTCGACACCGGCGTCGCCTCCGTCACAGTGCTCGCCGACACCGCCATCTACGCAGACGCCATGGCCACGGCCCTGACCGTCATGGGCTCTGAAGAAGGCCTCGCCTTCGCGGAGGCCATGAACATCGCCGCCGCCTTCGTGGTGCGCGGCGAGGACGGCCTCACCGAGACCATCACCCCCGCCTTCTCCGCCATGCTCGAAGAGGGCGCGTGACCGCCGATCCGATCCGCTGGCTCTGGGCCGCCCTGGCCGTCGGCCTCTGGCTGCTGATCGTCGCCGGGGTCGCCCTCAGTCGCGCCCGCGCCCGCCGCGCCGCGACACTCCGCGCCTCCTCCCTCGCCTCGGCGGACGACGCGAGCCTGCTCGTCGCCTTCGCCAGCCAGACCGGTCAGGCCGAGGAGCTCGCCTGGATGACCGCTTCCAGCCTGTCCGACGCCGGTGTCCCCGCCCGCGTGGCCCTGCTCGGCGATCTCGAACCCGCCGAACTCAAGGCCGCTGGGCGCGTCCTGATCGTCGCTTCCACCACCGGCGAGGGCGACGGCCCCGACGCCATGTCGTGGTTCGCCCGCAAGCACATGACCGGCCCCGCCGACCTGTCGGGGCTCTCCTACGGTCTGCTGGCGCTCGGCGACCGCACCTACGCCGACTTCTGCGGCTTTGGCCGGGCGCTCGACAGCTGGCTGCAGCGCTCGGGCGCCACGTCCCTGTTCAACCGGATCGAGGTCGACAACGGCGACGCCGGCGCCATCCGCCACTGGCAGCACCAGCTCGGCGTCGTCACCGGCCACGCCGTTCAGGCCGACTGGACCCCGCCCGCATACGACTGCTGGCGGCTCGCCGCCCGCTCGCACCTCAACCCCGGCAGTCCCGGCGGCGAGGCCTGGCTGCTGGCGTTCGAACCGGTCGATCACGCGCCCGACTGGGTCGCCGGCGACATCGCCGAGATCGGCCTGCCGGGCGACCCCTCGCCCGGCAGCCGGGAATACTCCGTCGCCTCCCTGCCGTCGGACGGCCGTGTCGAGTTCATCGTCCGCCTGATGACCCGCCCCGACGGCTCGCCCGGCCTCGCTTCCGGCTGGCTGATCCGCGACCTCGCCCTCGGCGACCCGGTCGCCATGCGCATCCGCACCAACCGCGGCTTCCACGGCCCATCCCCCGAGACGCCGCTGATCCTGATCGGAAACGGCACCGGCCTCGCCGGTCTCCGCGCTCATTGGCGAGCCCGCGCGAGCCAGCCCCATGGCGGCGTGTGGCTGATGTTCGGCGAGCGCACCTCGGCCCATGACGCCTTCCTCGACGCCGAGCTTCAGACGGCGCTCGCCTCCGGCGCCCTGACCCGCCTCGACCGCGCCTTCTCGCGCGACGCCCAGGACGGCCGCTACGTCCAGCAGCTGATCGCTCAGAACACGGACGAACTGGTGTCCTGGGTCGGCCGCGGCGCCGTCATCCTTGTCTGCGGCAGCCTCGAAGGCATGTCGACCGGCGTCCATGCCGCGCTCGAGTCAGCCCTTGGGACCGACCGCCTCCTGGAACTCACCGAAACCGGTCGCTACCGCCGCGACGTCTACTGAACCTGCAATCGCGCGCGCGCCAATTTCAGGCCTCCTCGGCAGACGTCCCTGATCTTCATGGTCAAGCTGATTGAAGTGGTCAGTCCCACTGGTCTTAATCGTCCGATTTCCGTGGTCGAAATCGTCGCCCTAAACCTCCGCCCAGCGGCGCAGCAGGTTGTGATAGACGGCCGTCAGCTCCAGCACCGCCGGGTCCTTCGGCCCCTTGTCCGCATTGACCCTCTGGATCGCCACATCCATCCGGAACAGAGCCTCCCGGTCCGCGTCATCCCGCACAAGGCTTTGAATCCAGAAGAAACTCGCCACCCGCCGTCCCCGCGTCACCGGCGTCACCCGGTGAAGGCTCTTGGACGGATACAGCACTAGATCGCCGGCCGGCAGCTTGACCGACTGGGCGCCGTACATCTCCTCCACGATCAGCTCTCCGCCGTCGTAAGCCTCGGGTTCTTCAAGGAATAACGTCGCCGACAGATCGCTCCGGATACGGACGTTCCCCCGCTGCCGGATCGCGTTGTCGACATGCGTCCCGAAATGCTCCCCGCCCTCATAGGCGTTGAACAGCGGCGGAAAAATCGTGTGCGGCAAGGCCGCCGACACGAACATCGGATTGGCGTTCAGCGCCTGCAGCACCAGCGCCCCGACCTCCCGCGCCTCGGCCGAGTCCTCGGGCAGCTGCCGGTTGACCTTGGCGGTCGCCGACTGGTGGCCTGAGGTGACATTGCCGTCCGCCCACGGCCCGGCGTCCAGACGCGATCGCAGCGTCGCGACCTCGTCCTTCGAGAAGACACCGGGGATGTGAAGCAGCATGGCCCGATCTAGTAGCGCAGATTCAGCGTCAGGATAGCCTGCCGCGCCGGCGCCACGTCGGCGTGGTGCACGCCATTGGTGCGCATCACATACTCCTCGTCACCCGCATTCTGCACGTTCAGCTGCAGCGAGGCGGTCTCGGTCAGGTCATACGAGGCGAACAGGTCCACCCGCGTGTACTCGGGCGCATAGACCCGGTTGGCGCCGCCGCCCGCCCCGCCCTGATTGCCGCCGAAGCTGTCGGACACATAGTAGACGCCGCCGCCGAGGCTCAGCTTCGGGGTCACCCGATAGGTGCTGAACAGGCTGAAGGTATGCTCCGGCGTATTGGCCAGCGGGTCGCCGACATTGACGTTGTTATAGGCGCCGGAGACCAGCTCCGAGTCCATCCAGGTGTAGCCGCCGAACACCTGCCAGGCCCGGGTGATATTGCCCGACACGCCCAGCTCGATCCCCTTCACCTCGGCCTCTCCGGCCTGTTCGAAGACGCCGGGCGACACCAGTATCTGGGCGTTCTCGCGCTTCAGCATGAAGGCCGCCCCGGACAGCGCCAGCCGGTCGTTGAACAGATTGACCTTGGCCCCGATCTCGAAGCTCTCGGTCTCCTCTGGATCGAGCAGTTCGGTCCCGACGGCGCCGCCCGTGTTCTGGTCGCCGGCCGAGATCGTCGGCGGCGTCGCCGACGTCGCCCACGAGGCGTAGACGCTCGAATCCGCCGTGGGCTTGAACACCAGCCCGACCTGATAGTTGACGAACTCCCAGTCGCCCCCCACCGGCGTATAGATCGGCGCGGCGGTCGTCCCCGTGCCGTTCACCCCTTGGACCGAATAGTCGTCGTACCGGACGCCCAGGTTCAGGATCCAGCGCTCCCCGAAGGCGATCGAGTCCAGCGCATACAGGCCCACCGTATCCGTCGTGCTGGTGCTGATGACGCCACGGTCGATCGTTCCGGTCCACGGATCCGACGGGTTCGGATCATAGAGCCGGGTGCAGTCGAACCCGGTCAGCGGCGCCGGGCACACCGACCCGCCGGTGGTGACGACCGTGTAGGAGGCGTTGCGGTTCTTCTCCCGCGCCAGCTCGAGACCCGCGTTGAAGCTGTGCTCCATCCCGCCCGTCGAGAACCTCCCGGTCAGGTCGGTGACGTTGGCGATGGTCGTGGTCGGGTTCCAGCGCGACTTGGTGCCCCGCTTCATCCAGTACTCGCCGCCGATCAGCGCCACGCCGCCGTTGGTGATGTTGCCGCCGTCGCCCGGGTTGGTGACGACATAGTCGTTCAGGGTCTCGGACCAGCGGCTGACGTTGCGGATCGTCAGACCGGGGGTGACGGCGTGCTCGATCTCGAACGTCAGGCTGTCGACCTCATTGGTCAGATAGTCCCGCGCCGTCAGGCCGTAGAAGCTGTCGTAGGGCACGTCGAGAATGCCGCTGTCGGTGGTCCGGACGCCGATCTTGGTGAACAGCGGAATCCCGTAGTCGGGCATCTGGTGGCTGGTCAGGTGATAGAGGCTGAAGGTCGCCGAAGTGTCCGTCCCCAGCCCCGCCGCCAGCGACAGGCCCAGACCCCATTTGTCGTAGTCCACCGCTTCCCGGCCCGGCACGTCGCCTTCGGAACCCATCAGGTTCAGGCGCAGGCCCGCGGTCTCGCCGAGGTTCCAGTTCTTGTCGATCGTGCCGCGCAGATAGCCGTCCGTGCCGACGCCCAGGCCGAAGCGGGTGAAGTCGGTCAGGCGCGGCGCTTTGGAACCCAGATTGATGCTGCCGCCGCCCGAACCACGCCCCGAATAGACGGCGTCCGGCCCCTTCACGACCTCGACCTGCTCGAGGTTGAACACCTCGCGCTGCTGGCCGCCGGAGTCGCGGATGCCGTCGACGAAGACGTTGTTGCCCGACGCCTGCCCGCGGATGAACGGCCGGTCCGCCAGCGGCTGCCCGCCCTCGCCCGCCCCAAAGGTGATCCCCGGCGAGTTCCGCAGGATGTCCTGCAGCGAGGTCGCCGCCGTCTGCTCGATGATCTGCTGCGGAATGATCGTCACGGCCCGCGGCGTGTCGACCAGCGGGGCCACGAACTCCGGCGACTTCGGCTCCCGCCGCGTCGGTGCGCCATTCACGGTGACCGTGCCGAGGTTGGTCGCGTCCTGCGGATCGACGGGATCTGTCGCCGGGTCCGCCAGCGCCGATCCCGCCATAAGCATGCCCGCCGCGCTGGAGGCGAACAGCAGGGCTCGGAGGGCTTCGGCGCGAGAGGTCATGAGAACGTCCGGGGAGGTGATCTGCGAGTGGCTCGCAATATCACTTTCCCGCCGGGCCGCAACCGCCTTTGCGACACATTCTCAGAAAACTTGACCGTTAGCGGGTGACGATGTCCCGCCGCATCGGCGCCAGCTTCGCCAGGAACCGGTTCTGCGTATGGAAGGGCACCCCCTCCTCCTCCATCGCCGTCTGCAGATGCTCGACCAGTGCGCCCATGTCAGCGGGCTGCAGACCGATATCGTCGTGCGCGTCTTTCATCGACCGGCCGGTGTAGGCGCAAGGACCGCCCAGCACGTAACAGAACTGCTCCTTCAGCGTCCGCCGCAGCCGGATCATGTCCGTGGCGACGAAAATGCCCGCCGTCCTCGGATCCGCCGCCGATCGATCCAGCATCCGGTCGACGATACGATCGATCCCCGCCTGACCATGGAAGGCGTCGAACATTTCCGTGCCCGCGAAGGGCTGCGCACCCGCATTCGCGTCGGCGACCGAATACGGGTCGACCGCCTCCTCGCCCGGCATATGCGCCGGGTCTTGCGCCACAACGGGTGTCGCCACCGCCAGCATCGCCGTCAGGCTCAGCATCCGGATCATGTCAGAACCCCGCCTGCAGGGAGATGTAGAGGCCGCGCTGGTCCTCGAAGGTCGCGATCGACCCAAGAGCGGCCCAGGCCGCCGTGATCGAGAAATGCTTGTTCACCGCCCACGCCGCGTAGAGATCGAACCAGTCCTCCTCCTCGGCGAAGGACAGGTTGTCGGGCTTGGTGCGGTATTCGGCCCCGATTACGAGGTTGCGGCTGACCAGCCAGCCGACCGAGCCCTCGAACTGGGCCTCGTGTTCGTCGTTGGCGTCGCCCCCGAAGCCCAGCAGACCCGTCTGGTTGGCGTTGGTCCAGCGCACCGTGCCGTTGACTAACAGGCTCTGGGCGAGGAACAGCTTGGTCGCGGCGACGTAGACCTCCGTCCCCTCGTGGTCCCGCCCCCCGACTGCGGCGATGATCACCCCCTGATCGTTGACCTTGTGTTGAACGCCGACCGCGATCTGCGGCATCCAGCGGTCCTGATCGTAGACCGCGTCGCCTGTCAGTCGCACCTTCGCGCCGAACACATCCTGGGTGAAGGTGAACCCCTGCCCCAGACCCAGAAGCGCGCCCGTGTTGCCGGTGTCGAACTCCTGCCGCGCAATGGACAGCTCAACGCGGTCCCACAGCCCTACGGCCACGCCCGCCGTGCGAAACTCATAATCCGGCAGATCGACGAAGGTGGCGTGCGCATTGGCGCCGATGCCGTCTTCCTCGCCATAGCCGGTGATCGTGGCCCAGGTTGCGATGCCGCCGCCGCCCGAGCCTTCGACGGTCGATACGCCGCCGGTCAGAAGCAGCTTGCCGCCACTGCGGCTGTCGGGAATGAGGTTCTGGGCCTGAACGGCGGTCGATAGCGCCATAAAAGCCAGAGACAGCTTCAGCAGGTGTCGCATCGTTTCGCCCCGGCGACGGTCTTCGCCCGCGGAACACATCGCGATTTAAGGTTAAGTCCCTGTGAACCCTGACCGGCGGCGCCTCGGGTAGCCTCGGGCGCTTCACCCTGCTTCAGGGTTTACCTTGATTTCACATCACGCCCCTAAGACCGGAGAGATGCGGGCGCTTTTCATCCTTCTGGCGATGCTCTTCTCAGGCGGTTCGGCGCTCGCCGGCGACCTGACCGTGAGCGTGCGGGACGCTCGCGGACAGGCGATCCGGGACGCCGTCGTCACGGTCACGCCCGCCGCCGGCGTTCCGCGCGGCCCCATCCGGTTCTCATGGCCGCTGCGGATGACGCAGGAAGACCTGCAGTTCCAGCCCTACGTCCTGATCGTGCCGGTCGGCGGCGTCGTCTCCTTCCCGAACCTCGATCGGGTCCGCCACCACGTCTATTCCTTCTCGCGCGGCAACCGCTTCGAGATCGAACTCTACGGCCGCGACCAGTCCCGATCCTACACCTTCAATACCGTCGGCGTCGCGGCAATGGGCTGTAACATCCACGACCAGATGCTGGCCTACATCAAGGTCGTCGACACGCCTTGGGCAGCCAAAAGCGGCGCTGACGGAACCGTCACCCTGCGCGGCATCCCGGCGGGCGCCGCCACCCTCAAGGTATGGCATCCACAACTGGTCGTGCGCGGCAACGAGACGGCGCAGGCCGTGACTGTCACGGCGGCGGCAGCCCAGCGCACCTTTACGGGGGACTTCAGCGGTCGGGCGGCGGTGCGGTGACCGCCGGGTTCACCTTGCCCCGGCTCCCGCGGTTCAATCGGCTGCGCACCCGCCTGACGGTCCTCTACATGGGGCTGTTCGGCATCGCCCTGCTGCTCGCTGCCGTCGCCATCTTCAATGCGGTCGGCAGCAGCGCCCGCAAGGTGGTGCGCAACGAAATGACCGCATCGGGGGCGGTCTATGGGCAGATCTGGGCCTCCCGCTCGGACCAGCTTCAACAGGGCGCCGCGGTCCTCGCCCGCGATTATGGCTTCCGCGAAGCCGTCGCGACCGGCGACGAAGCCACCGTCCGGTCCGCCCTCGACAATCTTCGCAGTCGCCAGGGCGTCGACGGTGCGCTGATGCTGGGTGTCGACGGCTATGCCGCCGCCACAGGCCTCAACCTCGACGCGCCGACGCTCGACACCCTGTTCGCCGGTCTCGACCGCGACGGTGTCGAGGCCGGCGTCCTGACCATCGACGGTCAGCCCTATCAAGTGGTTGCCGCCCCCGTCATGGCGCCCGTCCTGATTGGATGGGTGGTGTTCGCGGAACGGCTCGACGCCGCGCAGATGCGCAATCTCGAAGGCCTGTCCGCCATCCCGCTGTCGGCCTCCGTCATCGTGGGCGCCAACGCCGCCGCCACGGACCGCGGCACGGCCATCGTCCCGACTGCCGAGGGCCCTTCCATGCGGCTTGCCCGGCCCCTGCCGAGCCTCGACAGGGCGACGCCGGCGGCTCTGGTCCTGACCTATCCCCTGTCGCGCGCGCTCAAGCCCTACGAGCCGCTGTTCCTGTCGCTGACCATCATCGGCATCGCCGGCATCGCCCTTCTGATGGGCGGAACCTGGCTGCTGTCGCTAAGCCTGACCCGCCCGATCACAGCCCTCGACGACGCCGTTCACGGCCTGCAGCGCGGCGAATACGTCGAGGCGCCCGTGACCTCCTCCGACGAGATCGGGCGGCTGGCCTCCAGCTTCAACGCCATGGTCGGCGACCTGCGCGACCGCGAGGCGCGCCTGACCCACATGGCGCTGCACGATCAGGAGACCGGCCTTCCCAATCGCCTTGCCCTCGAGCGCCGCGCCGGCGCCGTGGCCGGCGGCTGGGTCCTGCTGTTCGGCGTCGAACGCTTCGAGGTGGTGCGCAACGCCATCGGCTACGACTCCATGGCCCGCCTGATCGGCGCCCTGGGCCGTCGTATTGAGGCCCTTGCGGATGGTGAGCCCGTGGCTCGCGTCGGCGCCGGCGTTCTGGGTCTGGTGGTCGAGGCCGCCGACGCCGACGAGGCTGTCGCCTTGGCGGAGCGTCTGGTCGGGGCCGCCCAGGAACCGGTCATCATCAACGGCGCGCCCGTCGACATCACCGTCACCGTCGGCGTCGCCGACCGTGGCCGCTCCGGCTCCGACCTCGCCTCCCCGGTCGACCGCGCCGCCATCGCCCTGGATCAGGCCCGCGCCGCCAAGCGCCACGTGGCCGCCTTCGATCCCGCGGTCTACGGCGACCCCGCCGGCAACCTGTCCCTCATTTCCGAACTGATGACCGCGTTGCGCGGAGGCGAGGTCACCCTCGCCTACCAACCGAAATACGACTTCCGGGCCGAGCGGGTCACCGGCGTCGAGGCCCTGATGCGCTGGACCCACCCGCGCCGGGGCTTCGTCCCGCCAGACCTCTTCATCGGCATGGCCGAGGAGACCGGTCACATCCGGCCGCTGACCGAATGGGCCATTGATCGCGCCATCGAGGATCAGCGGACCCTCTCAGCCGCCGGTCACGATCTGCTGGTCTCGGTGAACATCTCGGGCCGCCTTTTGGCCGACGAGTCCTTCGCCGACCTCGCCATCGCCGCGGTGACCTCCGCCGGCGCGCGCCTGTGCTTCGAGATCACCGAGACGGCGGTGATGACCAACCCGGAGACGGCCCTGCGCATCGTCTCCCGCTTCGCCGACGCCGGAATCTCGATCTCGCTCGACGACTATGGCTCGGGCCTGTCGTCGCTCGCCTATCTGAAGCAGATCCGCGCCGACGAGCTGAAGATCGACAAGGCCTTCATTCTCGGCCTCGACCAGTCCGCCCGCGACGGCTTGCTGGTCAAGTCGACCATCGACCTCGCCCACGGCCTTGGCCTGAAGGTGACGGCCGAAGGGGTCGAAACCCCAACCGCCCTCGCCCTCCTGCGGGGCATGGGCTGCGACCTCGCGCAGGGCTATCTGATCGGCCGACCCGTCTCGCTTTCGGCGATGATCGAGCGTCTCGCCGAACAGCCGCAGGCCAGGGGCAAGACCGCCGTCGGCTGAACCGGGCTCAGCCCGCCGCCACGGCCTTCATCGTCACCTCCGGGTCGGCCAGCCGCGCCGCGTCCACCGCCGTGCCGCGCCCGATCATCTGCCGCCCGGCCATGAATTCCGCCGCCGCATTGACCGCCTCGACGCAGACGATCCTGTCGCCCGTCAGATGAAAGACCGCGAACGAGGCCGTCACCGCATCGCCCCGCACCACCTGCCGGTCCGCCGCGTCCGGCAGCCCTGCGATCTGCAGCTTCACATCGTACTGATCCGACCAGAACCAAGGGACTTCCGGCGTCGGCGCAGGACGTCCGGTGATCGCCGCCGCCGCCTGCTTCGCCTGCTCCAGCGCATTGGGCACGCTCTCCAGCCGGTGCCGCCGCCCGCCATGCACGGGCACGGGCCGATATGTCACGTCGCCGATGGCCCAGATCGCCGGATCGGAGGTCCGCGCCGCCTCATCCACGACCACGCCATTCTCGCAAGTCAGTCCCGCCGAGCCGGCCAGCTGGTCGCACGCCAGCGCTCCCACACCGACCAGGATGGCGTCTGCCTCGATCAGCCGCCCGTCGCCCAGCCGCACGCCGCTGTCCTCGAAGGCCGTTACCTCGGCCGAGGTCAGCACCTCCACTCCGTGCGTCCGATGATAGCCGGTGAAAAACTCCGACAGCGGCCGCGACGCGACCCGCGCCAGCACCCGGTCCATCCGCTCGATGACCACCGCCTCGGCTCCCAGCGCCCGCGCCGAGGCCGCCGCCTCCAGCCCGACATAGCCGCCGCCGACCACAGCGAGCCGCCGCCCCGGCCCCAAGGCCGCCTTCAGCCTCTCCGCGTCCTTCAGCGTCCGCAGTTCCAGCAGGTTCGGCCGCTCCGCCCCCGGGATCGCCAGCTTCCGCGCCGTCGAGCCCGTCGCCAGGATCAGCGCGTCGTACGCCTCCGCTGTCCCGTCCGCGAAGGTCACCTTCTTCGCCGCCGCGTCGATCCCCGTCGCCGTCACACCCAGCCGCAGTTCGATGCCATGTTCCGCGTAGAATTCCTCCGGCCGCAGCAGCAGCGCTTCCAGATCGGCTTCGCCCTTCAGCCACGCCTTCGACAGCGGCGGCCGCTGGTATGGCGGAGCAGCCTCCTCGCCCACCAGCACGATCGGCCCCTCATGGCCGTACTGCCGCAGCAGCGCCGCCGCCGTTCCGCCCGCATGCCCCGCGCCGATGATCAGAACCTTGCTCATGATCCGCAGATAGATCGAACCGCGGCGCTCCGCCACAGCCGGCTCCGACACGAGTCGCTTGACCGTGCCACTGTTACATCATAGTGGAACAACCATGACCGACACCCTCCCCCGCAACGCCGCCGCCACGGCGCGCAGCCGCGTCGCCCTGTATGACGCCCTGCTGTCGCTGAAGACGCGCGAGGAGGTCGACGCCTTCCTCGCCGATCTCTGCACCCCGGCCGAGGTCCGCGCCTTCGCCGAGCGCTGGGAAGTCGCCCGCCTGCTCGACGCCGGCGGCAAGTCGTATCGAGAGATCGCCGCCGAGGCGCAGGCCAGCCCGACCACGGTCGTGCGTGTCGCCCGCTTCCTCAAGGAAATGCCGCACCAGGGCTACCGCATGGTGCTGGACCGCCTCAAAGCCTGAGTTGAAATCATGAGCACCGTTCAGGGTCGGCTGCGTATCGCCGTCCAGAAATCCGGCCGTCTGGCCGACCGCAGCCTCGATCTGGTCCGCGACGCGGGCCTGCGCGTGGTCAAGGGCAACAACGACCTGCTCTATCGGGTCGAGAACTACCCCATCGACCTGCTGCGCGTCCGCGACGACGACATCCCGACCTTCGTCGCCGACGGCGTCTGCGATCTCGGAATCGTCGGCGAGAACGTGCTGGAAGAGGCGCGCAACGGCGGCCCGACCGCCGAGGTGATCATGCCGCTCGGCTTCGGCCGTTGCACGCTCAAGATCGCCGTCCCGCCGACCCTGGCCTACGACAGCCCGGCGTCGCTGGAGGGCCTGCGCGTCGCCACCTCCTATCCGAAGATCCTGCGCCGCTTCCTCGACGAGCGGAACGTCCGCGCCGACATCGTCACCATGCGCGGCGCCGTCGAAGTCGCTCCCCGCCTGAAGCTGGCTTCGGCCATCTGCGACCTCGTCTCGACCGGCGCGACGCTCGAAGCCAACGGCCTCGGCCCGCGCGAGACCGTGCTGGAAAGCCAGGCCGTTCTGATCCGCTCCCCCGTCGCGCCCGAGCCGGGGCTGCAGCACCTGCTCGACAGCATCATCGAGCGGATGGCCGGCGTCGTTTCCTCGCAGGGGGCCAAATACGTCATGCTCAATGCCCCCCGCTCGGCGCTGGACCAGATCACCGCCATCCTGCCCGGCGCGGGTTCGCCGACCGTCATGCCCCTGTCCGGCCGGGACGACGCCGTCGCCGTCCACGCCGTCTGCCAGGAGGCGGTCTTCTGGGAGACCCTGGAGAAGCTCAAGGCCGCCGGCGCCTCGGCCATTCTCGTCCTCCCCATCGAGAAGATGATGTGATGCGCCAGATCGACTGGAACACCCTCGACGCCGCCGGCCGCCGCGACGCCCTGGCCCGTCCGCAGCGCCGGACCGGAACGCAGGTCACCGGCGGCGTCCGCGCCATCTTCGAGGACGTGCAGGCGCGCGGCGGCGCCGCCGTCACCGACTGGAGCGTCCGCCTCGACGGCGCCCCGCCCCGCCGCATCGCCATCACGCCGGACGTCGTCGCCGCAGCCCGCGCCGCCCTGCCGCCCTCGGCCACCCACAGCCTGCGCATCGCCGCCGAGAACGTCCGCATCTTCCATCAGGCGACCCGTCCGGAAGACAGCCCGTGGATCGAGACCACCCCCGGCGTCCGCTCCCGGCAGGTCTGGCGGCCGATCGGTTCGGCGGGCCTCTATGTGCCCGGCGGCACCGCGCCCCTGTTCTCCTCCCTGATGATGCTGGCCATCCCCGCACAGGTCGCGGGGGTCGGGCGGCGTCTCGCCCTCACTCCGCCTTCGAAGGCGGGCGAGCCCCACCCCGCGATGATCGTCGCTGCTGACGAGGCCGGGCTCGACGCCCTGTGGCTGATCGGCGGAGCTCAGGCCATCGCCGCCCTGACCTTCGGCGCCGCGCTCGACGACGGCGAGATCGAACCCGTCGGGAAGCTGTTCGGACCCGGCAACGCATGGGTGGCCGAGGCCAAGAAGCAGGCGTCGGCCCTGCCCGGCGGCCCATCGTCCGACATGCCCGCCGGCCCGTCGGAACTGCTGGTTATCGCCGACCGGGACGCCGACCCGGAGATCGCCGCCGCCGACCTGCTCAGCCAAGCCGAACATGACGCCGACGCCCAGGTCATCCTCGTCTCGGAGAGCCGCGCCAACATCGCCGCCATCCTGGCCGAACTCGAACGTCAGCTCGAAACCCTCCCCCGCGCCGCCATAGCCCGCGCCTCGCTCGCCGAGGGTCGCGCCATCCGCGTCCGCGACGTCGCCGAGGCCTGCGAAGTCGCCAACCTCTATGGCCCCGAGCACCTCGCCCTGCAGACCGTCGACGCCGACGACCTGATCGACCGGATCACGGCCGCCGGCGCCATCTTCGTCGGCCCATACGCCGCCGAGACGCTCGGGGACTACGCCGCCGGTCCCAGCCACGTTCTTCCGACCGACGGCGCGGCCCGCACCTTGGGCGGGATCACCACCGCCAGCTTCATGACCTCGATGTCGGTCCAGTCCGTCAGCGAAGCCGGCGCCCGCGCCCTCGCCCCGGTCGCCGCCCGCCTCGCTCGTTTGGAAGGTCTCGAGGCCCACGCACGCGCCGCCGATCTGAGGAGCGGCTCATGATCACCAACCTGCCGGCCCCCTTCGCGCCGCTCGTCTCCGGCGGCGAAGGTCTGGACCGCTACCCGACCGAGCCCAAGGCGCTCGCCGCCCGCTTGGCCGAGGTATACGGGGTCCCCGTCGATAGCGTTCTGCCCGTTCGCGGCCTCACCCACGGGCTGGAGCTCGTCTTCCGCCTCGCGGCCCGCGACGGTCTCGGCGTCCAAGCGCCCAACGCCGAACCGTACCGCTCGCTCGACGCCCTCTACGTCCGCCCGGACGCCCAGCCGGGCCCTGTGGTCGTGCGGGCCCTCGGCTCGCCCGAAGCTGTGGCGGAGATGGCCGCACGCCTCGCTCCCACCCTGCTGGTCATCGACGAAGGACTGGCCGAGTTCACCGACGCCCCCTCCGCCGCCACCCTCCTGAGCAAGCACGCCAACCTCGTCGTCCTGCGCAGCCTCTCCCTCGCGTACGGTCTCGCGGGAGCCCGGGTCGGTGCCGCTCTGGCGCAGCCCGAAACTCTTGCCCGGTTGTCCGCCGTGCTCGAACCCTACGCGCTGCCGGAGGTCTCCATCCGGCTGGCCCTTCAGGCGCTGGACCCATCGCGGATGATGGAAACCCGGCAACGGATCGGCCTCGTCCGCTCCGAACGCGAGCGGATGACCAGGGCTCTATCCCGAGCCATGCCTGTCGAGCCCGGATTCGGGCCCATCGTCATGACCCGGCCTTCCGATCCCCAGACCATCCGCAACGATCTCGCGCGCTTCGGTGTCGCGGCGGATCTCTCGGGCGACCGCCTGCGCCTCCCCGTCTCCGACCGGCCCGAGATCAACGACCGCCTGCTCGCCGCCCTCGACCTCGCGCCCGCCACCCGCGCACACCGGACCGGCCAGTCCATCCGCGACACGAAAGAGACCCGCATCGTCTGCGCCGTCGACCTCGACGCGGCCAGCCCCATCTCGATCCAGACCGGCGTCGGCTTCTTCGATCACATGCTGGAGCAGATCGCGGCTCACGGCGGTTTCTCCCTGCGCCTGTCATGCGACGGTGACCTGCACACCGATCCGCACCACACCATCGAGGACTCGGCCATCGCCCTGGGTCAGGCGCTGAAACAGGCGCTCGGCGAACGGCGCGGCATCGCCCGCTACGGCTTCGTCCTGCCGATGGACGAGGCAAATGCATCCGTGTCCATCGACCTGTCTGGCCGTCCCTTCCCCGTGTTCGATGGCGAGTTCAGCACGCCTTTCATCGGCGACTACCGCACCGACCTGACCGCCCACGTCTTCCGCTCGCTCGCCGAACACCTGGGCGCGGCCATCCACGTCTCCGTCACCGGCGACGACGACCACCACAAGACCGAGGCCGTCTACAAGGCGTTCGGCCGCGCCCTCCGGCAGGCCATCCGCATTGAGGGCGAAGCGGTGCCCTCGACCAAGGGGGTTCTGTGAGCACGGTCACCGTCGTCTCCTACGGCGCGGGCAATGTGGCCTCGGTCCAGTTCGCGCTGGAACGGCTCGGAGCCACCGTTCGCCTGACCGCCGATCCCGTCGAGATCGCGGACGCCGAACGCCTGATCCTCCCGGGCGTCGGCGCCGCCGGCTACGCCATGGCGCGCCTGTCCGAGCTCGAACTGATCGAGCCCATCCGCACCTACGGACGGCCCCTGCTCGGCGTTTGCCTCGGCCAGCAGCTGCTGTTCGAGACCAGCGAAGAGGGCGGCGGCGCCCCGCTGCTAGGCCTCATTCCCGGCACCGTCCGCAAGATGGACCCCGGCGCCGACCGCCCCGTGCCGCACATGGGCTGGTCCGCCCTGACCGTCACCCGAACCGACCCGTTGCTGGAGGGCGTCAAGGACGGCGACTGGGCCTATTTCGTGCACAGCTACGCCTGCCCCGACGGCGACGCGACCCTCGCCTGCGCCGACTACGGCGGCTCCGTCCCGGCGGTGGTCCGAAACGGAAACCGCTGGGGCTGCCAGTTTCACCCCGAGCGGTCCGCCGCCACTGGCGCCCGCATCCTCCGCAACTTTTTGGACCTGAGCGCATGATCGTCTATCCGGCCATCGACCTGCGCGGCGGCGTCTGCGTGCGCCTGATGCACGGCCGCTTCGACGCCGTGACCCGCTATGACGACGACCCCGCCGCCCGGCTCGCCGCCTTCCGCGCCGCCGGCGCGAGCTGGGCCCACATCGTTGATCTCGACGGAGCCGAGGCGGGCCGCGCCATGCAGCACGCCCTGATCGGCGAGCTCGCCGCCGCCATCGACATTCGCATCCAGTCCGGCGGCGGCGTGCGCTCCGCCGACGACGTCCAGCGCCTGCTCGACGCCGGCGTCAGCCGGGTGGTCGTCGGCTCCCTCGCGGTCTCCGATCTTGACGCGGTGACCGGCTGGCTGGAGCGCTTCGGCACGGACTGCATCACCCTCGCCATCGACGTGAAGGCCGAAGGCGATCGCTACATCCCGGCGCTCAAGGGCTGGACCGAGGCGGCCGACATCGACCTGTGGGCCGCCCTCGACCGCTACCCCCCCGGTTCGGCGAAACACCTGCTGGTCACCGACGTCGGGCGCGACGGCGCCCTGACCGGTCCCAATCTCGATCTGCTGGCCGAAATCCACCAGCGGCGCCCCGACCTCTGGCTTCAGGCCTCGGGGGGCGTCGCCGACCTGTCCGACCTCACCGGCGCCCGCTCCGTCGGAGCCTCCGGAGCCATCGTCGGCCGCGCCCTCTACGAAGGCCGCTTCACGCTGGAACAGGCGCTGGAGACCGCTCGCCAATGACGGCCCGGAGGATCATCCCCTGCCTCGACGTCAGGGACGGCCGCGTGGTCAAGGGCGTGCGCTTCGAGGGCCACGTCGACATGGGCGACGCCGCCGACCTCGCCGCCCGCTACCGTGACGAGGGCGCCGACGAACTGGTCTTCTATGACATCACCGCCAGCCCGGAGGGCCGGACGCTCGACTACGGCTGGGTGCGCCACATCGCGCGCCTGCTCGATATTCCCTTCAGCGTCGCCGGCGGCATCCGTTCGGTCGAACAGGCCGGCCGCTGCCTCGACCACGGCGCGGACAAGGTCTCGATCAACTCGCCAGCCCTCGAACGTCCTGACCTGATCTCCGACCTCGCCGCGCGCTTCGGCTCGCAATGCGTCGTCGTCGGCGTGGACTCGAAACGGTCGGGCGACGACTGGCTGGTCCACCAGTACACCGGCGATACCACCGCCAGCCGCGGCGCCGGTCGCCGCACCCTCGACTGGATCATCGAGGCCCAGACGCTCGGCGCCGGCGAGATCGTCCTCAACTGCATGGACGAGGACGGCGTCCGCCGCGGCTACGACCTCGGCCAGCTCGCCGCCGCCCGCGCCCGCCTGACCATTCCGCTGGTGGCCTCGGGCGGCGCCGGCGCGGCCTCCCACTTCCTCGACGTCTTCACCAGCGCCAACGTCTCCGGCGCCCTCGCCGCCAGCGTCTTCCACACGGGCGCGCTCAGAATACCCGAGCTCAAGGCGTATCTCGCCGGCTCGGGCGTTGAGGTCAGACCATGATCGACCCTGCCACACTCGACTTCGCCAAGGGCGACGGCCTGATACCCGTCGTCGTCCAGGACGCCGCAACTCTGCAGGTCCTGACCCTCGCCTATATGGATCGCGCCGCCCTCGACGAGACCATCGCATCGGGCGAGGCGACCTTCTTCTCCCGCTCCCGCGGCGGCCGCTGGCGCAAGGGCGAGACCTCCGGCGACCGCCTGCACGTGGTCTCGATCACCCCCGACTGTGACGCCGACGCCTTGGTCCTCAAGGTCCGCCCGGTCGGAAACGCCTGCCACCTGAACCGCGTCAGCTGCTTCGGCGAGGACGACGCCCCTGGCCTCGGCCGCATCGCCCGGCTGGAGCAGACCATCGCCGCCCGCGCCGCCGCGGATCCGTCCCAAAGCTGGACCGCGCGCCTGCTGGCTGAGGGGCCCAAACGCGCCGCCCAGAAGGTCGGCGAGGAGGGTGTGGAAACGGCCCTCGCCGGCGCCGCCGGTCCCGACGCGGAACTCGCCTCGGAGGCCGCGGATTTGGTCTATCATCTGCTGGTGCTGCTGCGCGCCCGTCACATGGTGTTTCAGGACGTCCTCGACGTCTTGGCGCGGCGGGCGGAAGCGGCCAGACAAACCCCCGGTCAAGCTGGGACCTGAACCTGAGGAGAGCGCATGGCGGCCTTGGTGCTGTTCGGTGGCGGCGGCGACCTCGCCATGAGGATGCTCCTGCCCTCGCTCTACTTCCTCGAGCACGACGGCCTGCTGCCTGACGGCCTCGAGATCATCGGCGCCGCCCGGTCCGACGAAAGCCGTGACGACTATGTCGCCAAGGTCCGCCAGTCGGTCGAGGCCAAGGCGAAGGCCGACGATGCTTGGTCAGACGAGGCATGGTCCCGGATGGCGGCCCGTCTCGACTATCTCGCCGTCGACGCCACCTCGGCCGAAAGCCTGAAGCCGCTCAAGGACAAGGTCGGCGACGGGGCCTGCACCTCCTTCCTCGCCGTCTCGCCCTCGCTCTACGCCCGCATCGTCACCGCCATGCGCGCGGCCGGACTGGCCGAGCCCGAAGACCGCGTCGTGCTGGAAAAGCCCGTCGGTCGGGACCTCGAAACCTTCCGCCAGATTGACGACGCCGTCGCCGACGCTTTCTCCGAGCATCAGGTCTTCCGCATCGACCACTACCTCGGCAAGGAAACGGTCCAGAACCTGATCGCCCTGCGCTTCGGCAACACCATCTTCGAGCCGCTCTGGAACAACCTGTCGATCGATCACGTCCAGATCACGGTCGGCGAGACCGTCGGCGTCGGCGACCGCTGGCCCTATTACGACGAGTACGGAGCCTTGCGGGACATGCTCCAGAACCACATGCTCCAGCTGCTCTGCCTGGTGGCCATGGAGCCCCCGTCGGACCTCGATCCGGACTCCGTCCGCAACGAAAAGGTCAAGGTTCTCCGCTCGCTTCGTCCGATCACCTATGAAGAAGCCGAGCGCGTCACCGTCCGCGGCCAATACGTCGCCGGCGAGAGCGAGGGCAAGGCCGTCCCCGGCTACGACGACGAACGGGGCCAGCCGTCCGACACCGAAACCTTCGTCGCCGTCCGCGCCGACATCGACAACTGGCGCTGGGCCGGCGTGCCCTTCTTCATGCGCACCGGCAAACGCCTGCCCGAGAAGCGCACCGAGATCGTCATCCAGTTCAAGCCGCTGCCCCACTCGATCTTCGACCGCAACGAACGCGGCGAGATCCAGGCCAACCGCATGGTGATCGAGCTCCAGCCCGAGGAAGACATCTCCCTATCGGTGATGAACAAGAAGCCCGGCCTCGACCAGCGGATGCAGCTCCAGCCCATCCGCATGAGCCTGTCCTGGGGCCAGAACGACAAGGCTGCCAAGCCACCCCGCCGCCGCATCGCCTACGAGCGCCTGCTGCTCGACGCCCTGCACGGCGATTCCACCCTGTTCGTCCGCCGCGACGAGGCGGAACAGGCGTGGAAATGGGTCGACGAGGTCTCCGAGGCCTGGGAGGGCGCGGCCTTCAAGCCGCACGAATATCCCGCCGGCACCTGGGGCCCCGAGGCCGCGGACCTGCTCCTCTCCCGCACCGGCCGCGCCTGGAACTCCGGCGATGCCTGAGGTCGAAACCCTTCCCGACGCCGATAGCTGGGCCGCCGCCTGCGCCGCCCGCCTGACAGAGACGCTGTCCGCCGCCTTGGCCGAATCCGGCAAGGCTGTCTTCGCCGGAGCCGGCGGCTCGACGCCCTCCCCGATCTACGCCCGTCTGTCCCAGGCGCCGCTCGACTGGCCCCGCATCGTCGTCACCCTTGTCGATGAGCGTTACGTCCCCGAGTCCTCGCCCGAGTCCAACGCCGCCCTGATGAAGCGGACCCTGCTGAACGGCCCCGCCGCCACCAGCCGCTTCGTCCCCCTCTATTCACCGCAGGTCACCGTCGACCGCGCCGCCGCCGTCGCGGCCCACGCGCTCGCCACCGAGGGCGGACATCTCGACGCGGTCCTTCTCGGCATGGGGGAGGATGGCCATATCTGCTCCATGTTCCCCGAAAGCCCCACCCTGAAATCGCTGCTCTCCCCGAAGCTGAACCCGACCGTCCTCGGCGTGCCCACCGGCCGCGACGGCCGTGGCCCAACGCTTGAGCGGCTGTCGATCAACCTGCCCTATCTGATGGGCGCCCGCCGGGTGGTCCTCGCCCTCACCGGCGCCGCCAAGCGCGATGTCTTCGAGCGCGAGGCCGCCGGCGATCCCAACACCCAGCCGATCGCCGCCCTCGTCGCCAACGGCGTCCCGCTCGACGTTCTGTGGACGGAGAAGGCCTGATGCCAAGCACCGCTCCCGCCCTGAACCCCGTCGTCGCCGAGGTCACCGCCCGCATCGTCGAGCGCTCCCGCGCCACCCGCTCCGACTACCTCCGCCGCATGGACGCCGCCGGAGCCTCGGGCGTCGCCCGCGCCAAGCTCAGCTGCGCCAACTGGGCCCACGCCTTCGCCGGCAATCCCATCAAGGACAAGCTGACGGCCATGTCCGGCACGGCGCCCAACGTCGGCGTCGTCACCGCCTACAACGACATGCTCTCGGCCCATCAGCCGTTCGAGCGCTTCCCGCACATCATCCGCGAGGCGGTGCGCGAGGTCGGGGCCACGGCACAGGTCGCCGGTGGCACCCCCGCCATGTGCGACGGCGTCACCCAAGGACGTCCCGGCATGGAGCTGTCGCTGTTCAGCCGCGACGTCATCGCCATGTCGACCGGCGTCGCCCTGACCCACGACGCCTTCGACTCTGTCATCTGCCTCGGCGTCTGCGACAAGATCGTGCCCGGGCTGTTCATGGGCTCGCTGGCCTTCGGGCACCTGCCTGTCGTCTTCGCCCCCGCCGGTCCCATGCCCAGCGGCATTCCCAACGCGGAGAAGGCCCGCGTCCGCGCCCTCTACGCCCAGAACCAGGTCGACCGTCAGACCCTGCTGGAGAGCGAGATCGGCTCCTACCACTCGCCCGGCACCTGCACCTTCTACGGCACGGCCAACTCCAACCAGATGATGATGGAGCTGTGCGGCCTGCACATGCCCTCGACCGCCTTCGTCCATCCGGAGACCGGTCTGCGCGACGCCCTCACCGCCGCCGCCGCCAAGCGCGCGGTCGAACTGGCCCGCGAGGGACAGGGCCGGATGGCCGACGTCGTCGACGAGAAGTCGGTAGTCAACATGGTCGTGGCCCTGCTCGCCACCGGCGGCTCGACCAACCACGCCATCCACCTCGTGGCCATGGCGCGCGCGGCGGGCGTCCTGATCGACTGGACCGACATGGACCAGCTCAGCTCGGTCACCCCCCTGCTGGCCCGCGTCTATCCCAACGGCTCGGCGGACGTGAACGCCTTCCAGGCCGCTGGCGGCGTCGCCTTCGTCGCTCGCGAACTCGCCCAGGCCGGCAACATCCATTCCGACGTCCAGACCATCATGGGTCCCGGCATCCATCACTATTTCCAGGAGCCGTCCTTGGTCGACGGCGAGCTGGTCTGGCGCGACGGCGTCACGGAGAGTCTGGATACGGACATTCTCCGCCCCGCCTCCGCCCCCTTCGACCGGGAGGGCGGCCTGCGTCTGGTTCAGGGCGACCTCGGCCGCGCCGTGATCAAGGTCTCGGCCGTCAAGCCGGAGAACCGCGTCATCGAGGCGCCCGCCATGGTCTTCGAAACCCAGGAAGACGCCCTTCAGGCGTTCAAGGACGGCAAGCTCGCCCGCGACGTGGTCGTCGTCCTGCGCTTCCAGGGCCCCAAGGCGAACGGAATGCCGGAACTGCACAGCCTCTCGCCGGCCCTCGGCGTGCTGCAGGACAAGGGCTTCAAGGTCGCCTTCGTCACTGACGGCCGCATGTCCGGCGCCTCGGGCAAGACGCCCGCCGCCATCCACGTCTCGCCCGAAGCGCTCGCGGGCGGCATGCTGGCCCGCGTCCGCGACGGCGACATCATCCGGCTCGATCCCGAGGCCGGCGTGCTGACCACCGTCGGCGTCGACCTGTCCTCCCGGACAGCCGCCGTCCGCTCGCCGGAGCACGCCAGCGGCTCCGCTTGGGGCTATGGCCGCGAGCTGTTCGGCGCCTTCCGCCATGTCGTCTCGACCGCCGAGCAGGGCGCCACCGTCTGCTTCCCGGCCCCGACCGCCGGATCGGAATGGAACGACAGCCAGCCCGACCCGAACCTCGTCGACCGCGCGGTCGACGCATGACGCTCCCTCAAGCAGAGAGCCGCCGCGCGGCGAACGACAGGGCAAACATCCAATGACCATCGCTTGGGACAAGACGCTGCTGGTCGGCGACGTCGGCGGCACCAACGCCCGCTTCGCCATCGCCCACATGATCAACGGCCGCCCGGTGCTGGAGCATCACCAGAGCTTCAAGGGCGCGGATCACCCGACCTTCCTCGGCGGGGTGAAGGCCTTCATCGACGGCTGCGACGTCAAGCCGACCTCGGGCGTCATCGCCGTCGCCGGTCCGGTGACCGACGGCGCCATCGACCTGACCAACTCGCCTTGGCGCGTGTCGGAACAGGAACTCGGCACGCTCGGCCTCGAGCCCGTCCGCCTGATCAACGACTTCGAGGCCCTCGCCTGGGGCGCACCTGTCGTGCCGCAAGACGAACTGGCGTCGCTGGGCGGTCCCGAGGAAGGCGATCCCCAGTCCGCCATCGCCGTGCTCGGCCCCGGCACCGGCTTTGGCGTCTCGGCTCTGGTGCGCGATGGCCGCGGCAATGAACTGGCCATGCCCTCCGAGGGTGGGCACGCCTGTTTCGCCCCCGGCGATGCGATCGAGGACGAGATCCTGCGCATCCTGCGCCGCCGTTACGACCGCGTCTCGATCGAGCGGCTGATCTGCGGCCCCGGCCTGCTCAACATGCACCGCGCTTTGGCCGAGATCGACGGGCGCGAGACCCACATCGACGACCCGGCCCAGATCACGGACGAGGCGCTCGCCGATCCGCGCAGCGCCTGCGGCGCCACCCTCGCTCGTTTCTGCGCCATCCTCGGCGCCGTGGCCGGCGACATCGCCCTGACGACCGGCGCTCGCGGCGGCGTCTACATCGCCGGCGGCATCGCTCCGCGCATCCTGCCGTTCCTGCAGTCGAGCCCGTTCCGTGAACGGTTTGAACGCAAGGGCCGGTTCACCGACTACATGGCGGCAATCCCCACCCACGTTATCCTGCACAAGCACGCAGCCTTGCTCGGAGCGGCCCGCGTGGCCTTCGCTGAGGCGGTTTAAGTCGGGAATCTCACTTTTTGGTCACGCGGACGTGAACCAAGTCCGAAGCGGCGCATTATGGAGGCTCCACTGTGGAAGGAACTCACAATGCGTAAGCTGATCATCGCCTCTGCCGCCGCCCTCGCCTTCGCCGGCCTCGCCGCCTGCAACAGCCCGGCCGACAACGCCGCCGAAGTCAAAGCGGACGCCCTGGAAGAGCAGGCCGCGGCCGCTCCGACCGAGTCGCAGGAAACCGCGCTTAACGAAAAGGCTGACGCCATCGAGCAACAAGCCGGCAACGCCGACGGCGGCATGACCACCGAGAACACCCCGAACACCTCGCCTTCGACGGCGAACCCGGGTCAGTAAGACGAACTACGCCGGGGGTTCATGACCCCGGCGAACTTCTTCGAACGGTCAGCCCCCGTCGCTCACGCGGCGGGGGTTTTCCGTTGCGCCCAGTGGGTCAGCGCCACGGTCAGGAACACAGGCCCGGCGATGGACCAACGACCCGGCCCCGTCTCCGCTGCGATCAGGAACAGCCCCCACCAGACGGCCAGATCGCCGAGATAGTCCGGGCGCTTGAGCCAGAGAGCCCAGGCCGACCCGATCCGTCCCTTCGCCGCCACCCGCTCGCCGCCGAACACCTGCGGTCGCAGATCGCCCAGCGCCGCCGCCGCCATGCCGGCCACCGCCAGCACCGCGCCGGACCAACCCAGCCATCCGACCGTCGGGGCGAATTCGACTTGTCCCAGCTGGGCCGGCAGGGCGGTCAGCCACCCCAGCGCCCCCTGCGGCAGGAAGCACAACAGCAGCGGCGCCGCGGCCGTGGTCTTCAGCCCCGTGCTGTTCTCGAACACGCGGGCGTAGCGTGCATCCGCCTTGAGCCTCAGCCTTGGCGACAGCCCGCGCCATGCCTCGCGCACGGCCCACAGCCCGGTCAGCCAGAGCAGCAGCGCCTTGCGAACCGGGTCGCCGTCCACGATCAGAAAGGTCGTCCCCGCCATCAGCAGCATGACCAGCGGCCAGACGCCGTCGACCAGACCGGACTTGCCGGTTCGCCAGGCCACGGCCCATGCAGCCGCCATCGCCGCCAGCGACAGGACCAGGTTCAGGCCCAGCAGGGCGGCGATCTCGGGCAGTGTCATGTCACGGCAACGCCGCGGCTGGACGCCGGATGCATCCGGTCAGTCGACGCAGATCGTGGCTTCGGCCTTGCCGTCCTTGACGGTGGTGTAGCAGCCGAAGCGGCTGCTGGTGGCCTGGCACTGGCCGACCGCCGCCGCCCCGGCGTTCGGCGCTTCGGCTGCGGCCTCGACCCGGCAGTCGCCCTGGCACTGGCCGCCATCGGTGCAGCGGTTCCCGGCGTCGGTATAGGAGATCACGCAGCGCATCGTCTGCATCCGTCCCTGCGGCAGCATCTTGCCGCCCTGGGCCGCGCACGCCGCCGCGTCCGTTCCACCGGCCGCGCTCTGCGCCGGGGTCTGGACCGGAACCTGCCCCGACGACTGGGCCAGATCGGTCTTTCCCCCGTCCGCGGGCATCGGCTGGCAGGCGACGGCGAACAGGGCCGCGACGAGAATTAGAACTGAGCGCATAAGGGGCATCCTGTCTGAACGGGTCAATCAATACACATCTGACTTACAACGCGACCACCATCGACGCGGGTTCGACACCCGAAGGCCTCCGCGGTATCGGCCTGGCAGATGCCTGTAGCGGCTTGGCCAATGCGGTGCGTTCGACCAGGTCGGCCGAAGCACTGACCTTCGCAGTCGCTCTTGGCGTCGCAGACCCTTCCGGCATCGCGGAACCGCGTGACGCACATGTAGAGCTGCCGGAATCCTTCCCGCCTCATCTCGCCTCCGCCCTGCTCGCAGGCGAGCCATTCAGAGTAAGGCGCGGGTTGTTCCCCGCGGACGTACGCTGGCCCTGATTGTGTCGGCTGGGCGTTGACGCCGCCGGCGATCATCAGCACCAGCAAGAACAAGGTCGCCGATCGCACCACTACCCGACCCGCCCCTTTTTGAATCCCGTCCACACGTCGTCGTAGTCCAGTTGCATGGTCGGCGAGGTTTGCGCCCATTCCGTGGTGCGGATCGGCATGCGCGTCTCGAACATGAAGGCCAGTGTATTCTCGATCTTGACCGGCTTCAGATCGGCCGCGACCGCCTTGTCATAGCTGGCCTGATCCGGCCCGTGACCGCTCATGCAGTTGTGCAGGCTGGCCCCGCCCGGCGCGAACCCGCCCTCCTTGGCGTCATATTCGCCGGTCACCAGCCCCATGAACTCGCTCATGACGTTCCGGTGGAACCACGGCGGGCGGAAGGTGTCCTCGGCCACCATCCAGCGCGGCGGGAAGATCACGAAGTCCGCGTTGGCCACGCCCGGCGTATCACTCGGCGACGTCAGCACCGTGAAGATCGAGGGGTCCGGATGGTCGAAGCTGACCGTGCCGATCGTGTTGAACGTCGCCGTATCGTATTTGTACGGCGCGTTGTTGCCGTGCCAGGCGACCACGTCCAGCGGACTGTGATCGAAGGTCGTGCTGTACAGCCGCCCGCCGAATTTCTGCACGCACTCCGTCTGGCGATCCACGTCCTCGAACGCCGCCACGGGCGTCTGGAAATCCCGCGGATTGGCCAGTCCGTTCGAGCCGATCGGCCCCAGATCCGGCAGCCGGAACGCGGCCCCGTAGTTCTCGCAGACATACCCCCGGATCGGGCCGGAGCACTCCACCCGGAACCGCACGCCACGCGGAATGACCACGATCTCGCCCGGCCGAGCGTCGATCCGGCCCATCTCGGTGACGAAGGCCTGTTCCCCCATCTGCGGCACGATCAGCAGCTCGCCGTCGGCGCAGTAGAAGACCCGGTCTGTCATCGACCGGTTGGCGGCATACAGGTGGATGCCCGTCCCGATCCCGGCCTCGGCGTCTCCGTTGCCGCCATAGGTCACCAGCCCCTCGACCCAGTCTGTCGGCTCGGCCGGCATCGGCAGCGGGTCCCAGCGCATCCGGTTCGGCGACGGCGGCGCTTCGTGGAACGGCCCCGACCTCACCAGCCCCTGATGAAACGGCTTGTACGCCGGATGCTGCGCCGACGGCCTCAGCCGGTACAGCCACGACCGGCGGTTCTCACTCCGCGGGGCCGTGAACGCCGTCCCCGACAACTGCTCCGCATACAGCCCCATCGGCGTCCGCTGCGGCGAGTTCCGCCCCTCAGGCAGGGCGCCCGCCACAGCCTCGGTCGAGAAATGATTGCCGAACCCCGGCATATAGGCTGGCGCGTTGGCTCGCGTCGTCATGGTGCGTCGTCTCCCGTGAGGGAGGTTTAGCGGGGCTGCGGGCGACACACTACCCCGCTCAGTCTGCCGGCGAAGCCCAGCGCAACTTGAGAAGAACGCCCAGTCCCGCGGCAGGCGGACCATTTTCAAGTCTTGGCGCATGCCGGAAATATCTCGCGGCGTCCAAGGCGGCTTCGCCCAGCTCCGGATAGGCCGTCGACAGGGTGACAATCCGGCACTCGTCGAGTCGACCCTCGGCCTGCACCACGCAGCGCAGTTGCACTTCGCCGTATGGAAGGTGGTCTGTCCCCTCAGGACGGCGGATGCTTTCCGGCATCATCTGTTCGGCGGTCGGCGTCGCCACCCATTGCGGGCGGACGATCACGCCGTTCAGGACCTGCGGGTCTTGTCCAACGGCCACGAGCGCAAGTCCGATGGACAGCATCCTGTCGATCCTCTCAGAACCCCTGCGCCCGCGCCATCCGCTCCTGATGGAACCCGGCGTCTCCGAGCAGTTCGTTCAGCACCCGCACCCGCTTCATGAACAGGCCGACGTCGAACTCGTCCGTCATGCCGACCCCGCCGTGCATCTGCACCGCCTCCTGCACCGCCAGTTCGGCCACCCGCCCGGCCTTGGCCTTGGCCACCGACACCGCCAGCGGCGCGCTGTCCCTGCCCGCGTCCAGCGCCTGCAGCGCGCCCATCACCGCCGCCCGGGCGATCTCGATCTCCGAGAAGAGATGCGCCGCCCGGTGCTGCAGCGCCTGGAACTCGCCGATCAGCTTGCCGAACTGTTTGCGCGTCCGAAGATACTCCAGCGTCGTCTGGAACGCCTGATCCCCCGCCCCGGTCAGCGACGCCGCCGCGCACGCCCGGCCCAGGTTCAGCGCCCGCTCCAGCAGCGCCTCCCCGCCCTCGACCGATCCGATCAGCGCATCGGCATCGACCTGGACATCCGTCAGCGTCACCCGCGCCGCATTGTGCGCATCGACCATCACCGTCCGCTCGACCGCCACACCGTCCGTGGACGGATCGATCAGGAACAGGCCGATCCCCTCGCCCGTCTTCGCCGCCACGATGAGCGCGTCGGCGACATGACCGTCCAGCACGAACCCCTTGGCCCCGTTCAGCCGGAAGCCGTTGCCCGACCGCTCCGCCATGGCCGTCATCCGCGCCGGCGCGTGCTTGGGCCCCTCGTCCACCGCCAGCGAAACGATCGCCTCGCCCGCCGCAATCTTCGGCAGCCACGCCGCCTGCTGCTCGTCCGATCCGCCCGCCAGCACCGTCGCCGCCAGCACGCCGGAGCCCATGAAGGGCGACGGCGTCAACGTCCGTCCCAGCGCCTCGGCCACCACCCCGGCCTCGACCGCGCCCAATCCCGAGCCGCCATGCGCCTCCGGGATCAGCACCCCGGCGAAACCCATCTCGCCGAACGCCCGCCACAGCTCGCGCGACACCCCGTCGGGATCACGCTCGTCCCTCAGCTTGCGCAGGTGCGCGATCGGCGCGTGCTCGCCCAGGAAGCCATCCGCGGCCTCCTTCAGCATGGTCTGCTCTTCGGTCAGGATCAGCGGCATGGAGGTCAGGCGCCCGGCAATTGCAGCAGGTGTTTGGCGATGATGTTGAGCTGGACCTCGGACGTCCCGCCCTCGATGGAGTTGGCCTTGGTCCGCAGCCAGTCGCGCGCCGTCGCTCCCCCGCGCGACCGCTCGCCCTCCCATTCCAGCGCGTCCGACCCGCCCGCCGCCATCAGCAGTTCGTGCCGCCGCTTGTTCAGCTCGGAGCCATAGTATTTCAGCATCGAGGCGATGGCCGGATGCGCCTGCCCGGCCTTGGCCAGATCGCCCGTCCGCTCCATCGCCAGCCGGAACGCCGCCGCGTCCACCTCCAGCTCGGCGATCCGGGCACGGAGCATCGGCTCGTCCAGCCGCCCACCGTCGTCGAGGCCCAGCGACCCCGTCGCCACCTGCCCCAGCGGCCGTCCGCCGCCGATCTCGCCCATGGCCCCGATCATCGTCCGCTCATGCGCCAGCAGCGCCTTGGCCACGTCCCAACCGCGGTTCAGCGTGCCGACGAGGTTCGTCTTCTCCACCCGCACATCGTCGAAGAAGGTCTCGCAGAACGGGCTCTTGCCGCTGATCAGGGTGATCGGCCGCGTCGACACACCCTTCGTCGCCATGTCGAACAGCACGAACGAAATGCCGAGATGCTTGGGCGCCTCCGGGTCCGTCCGGACCAGACAGAAGATCCAGTCCGCCTTGTCGGCGTAGGAGGTCCAGACCTTCTGCCCGTTGACGATCCAGTGGTCCCCCCGATCCTCCGCCCGCGTCTGGATCGCCGCCAGATCGGACCCCGCGCCCGGCTCGGAATAGCCCTGGCACCAGCGTATCTCCCCCCGGACGATCTCGGGCAGAAAACGCTGCTTCTGCTCCTCGGTACCGAACTGCAACAGGGCCGGGCCCAGCATCCAGACGCCGAAACTGGCCAGCGGCGCCTGCGCATCGATGCGGCGCATCTCCGACGCCAGCACCTTGGCCTGTTCGCGGCTCAGCCCGCCTCCGCCGTATTCGGCCGGCCACTCCGGCGCCGTCCAGCCCCGCTCGCCCATCCGCTCCAGCCAGAGCTTGTGCGCCGGCGTCGGGAAGGTCGCATTGCGCCCGCCCCACACCCGGTCCTCGTCGCTGGCCACCGGCCCGCGGCACTCCGCCGGGCAGTTCGCCTCCAGCCACGCCCGCGTCTCCGCGCGGAAGGTATCCAGATCGGTCATTCGAGCCTCCGTCTCCGGGACGTTAGCAGCGTTTCGCGGGTGACGTTACGTCAGCGTCAGCGTCTCCTCCCCATCTTGATGGGGAGGGGGACCGCGCACCGGTGGAGGGGCTGTCGGTCGACTATTTCGTCGGCAGGAACGGCGAGAAGGTGATCACCGTGAACGTGTCCCGGATGTTCGCCCGCGTCTGCACCGACTTGGTCACGAAGGTGCCGATGTCCATCTCCTTCGGCAGCTGAAACTTGGCCAGCAGGTCGTACTGGCCCGAGGTCGAATAAACCTCCGACACGTGCTCGACATTGTCCACGATATCCGCCGCCACGTCGTTGGCGTGGCCCAGCTCGCATTTGATGAAGACGAAGATGGCGGTCATCATGGCGGCGGTCCCTCCGGTGTCCGGAGGTTCATCTAGCGGATGGCGGCGTGACGGGTAAGAGCGCGATCGATCTCGAGGCGGAATACAACAACCGCGCCCGCGTGCCGGACCACCAGACGGTCATGCTGCGCTGGCGGGCCGCCGCCGAAGCCGCCCGCCTGGCCACACCCCCGCAGGAGATCGCCTACGGTCCCGGCGAGCGCGAGGTCATGGACCTGTTCTCCGCCGGAGATGACGCGCCCGTCGCCGTCTTCCTCCACGGCGGCTACTGGCAGGCGCTGGATCGCAGCTGGTTCTCCGGCCTCGCCCCGGCCCTGAACGCCCACGGCGTCAGTCTCGCCATCCCCTCCTATGACCTCGCCCCCGCCGTCCGCCTCGGTCACATCCTGCGCCAGGTCCGCGCCGCGACCGACGCTGTCCGAGCGCGCGCGGGCGTCCGCCCGATCGTCTTCGGCCATTCCGCCGGAGGCCACATGGCGGCCTGCATGCTGTCCGAGGCCCGCGCCTCCGCCGCCGTCGCCATCAGCGGCGTCTTCGACCTCGCCCCCCTGATCCCCACCTCGCTCAACGTCGCCCTGCGGCTCGACGAAGCCGAGGCCGCCGCCCTCTCGCCCATCCACTGGCCGGTCCCCGACGGCTCCATGCCCGGCGGCACGGTGCTCGACTGCATCGTCGGCGCGAACGAGAGCCCGGAGTTCCTGCGCCAGTCCCGCATGATGACCGACCTCTGGGCCGCCCGCGGCGTCGAGACCCGCTACGAAGCCCTCCCCGGCCTCGACCATTTCACCGTGCTGGACCCGCTGTTCGACAAGGACAGCGCCCTGGTGAAGCGGATCGCGGAGTTGGCGAAGGAGACGACATGAGCCGCATCCTTCTCGCCGGCGTGGCTGCAATCAGCGCCACCGCCTGCCTGCCGGCATCTACGGCGGAGGCTTGCGCGCCGCTCGCGGTCGTTGAGCCGAACGGAGAATCCTATCCTGTGAACTCTCCACGCGGCTGGGCTCGTCAGCAGGCCGAATGGCGTTTGCGGTCGAAAGCGGTCTTCCTCGCCCAGGTCAGCGGACAGCGGCTGGCGCGTGACTACGGCGTCGTCTTCACCTTCTCGCCCATCGCGCCGCTCTACGACACGGCCCTCCCGGATCCCGTGCCGGCGCTCGCACGCCACCGCGGCGATACTTGCAACCGGCCCCTCGACCTCGCCGACTTCGTGATCGTCTACGCCGACCAGACCGACGCCGGGTGGACCGTTGTGGGCTTCGCTCCGCTCGCGGAGCTGCAGGACCGCCCACCCGAGCTGCCGACCGAACGTCAGCTCAGCCGCAGCCTGTATCCCGTGCCAGACTACCCCGAATAGTCAGCTCACTGCCGAGGCGGGATCACCTGCCCGGCGACACCGCCGACCGTTCCAACCGCATTGTCGACCACCCCGCCCGGCTGCAGCGTCGTGTTGGCGACCCCGCCCACAGTGCCGACGGTGTTGTCGACCGTAGTCAGCAGCCGCTCCAGAATTTCCGGGTTGCGGTCGATCGTGGTCAATGTGCGGTCGATGATCCGCTGCACATTGTCCAGCCGCACCTTCAACAGGACCTGGGCTTCGACCCCCTTGATGGTGACCTTGACGTTGTCGATGGTCACATCGGCGCCGGCCTTCAGGAACAGCAGGTTCGCCAGCCGCGCCTCCAGCGCCAGATGCGCCTCGAGGTTCTCCACCTCGATGGTGATCTCCTCGACTGACAGGTTCGGCACGTCCAGAAGCACGTCGGGCTCGGCCGACGGATCGCCCGGCGCCGCGGCGTACGACTGGCTCGATACCGGCTCCACCGGTGAAACCTGCGAGGACGGGGACGTCTGGGCTGCGGCCGCGCCAGCGCCGAAGAGAACTGCGGCGGCCACGCCGCCCGTCAGCAAGAGTTTCATTCCGGATCTCCTTCGGGGGTTTCAGTCGCCGGTGCCTCGCCGGCCTCGATCTCGATCTGCGGCGTCGGCGAAGCGATCGTCGCCGCGCCGCGCAGCCGCCATTCGACGTCGCGGAACGTCCTTTGGCCCGGGATCGGCCGCGGCAGTCCCGTGCTCAGGTTCTCCTCGATCACCGCTCCTGACGGCTCGCTCCAAACCCGGACGGAAATCGAGCCGACCTGCCGCCAGCGAATCTCGTCCGCCCGCGCCGTGATCGACAGTTCGATATCCGGTGGAGCGGCGGCCTCTGCGGCTGGCGCGGACGCGGGGGCCGGCGCGCTCTGCGGGAGGGCGCAGGGCAGCAAAAGTGACAGGAAGGTGGCGATCATCGGGTCAGGAAATCCGTCAGCCTCCGTCCGGTTCCGTGCACGAACGGTTCCTCCGACCTGTGGGCCTGCGCCCCTTCGAAACAATAAGTTCAGCGCGATCCAGCGAAGCCGCTGCGCGGGCTCTTTCGTTGTGCGCTCAGGCTGGGATAGTCATGGTGGGTGTCCGGCCCTACTGGTCAGACTGCCAACACCGGATCCCGGCGCTCACCGGGACAAGCGGACAAGGGTTCTCCATGCGCCACGACCGCCTCGCCGTCCTGACCGCCCTCGAAGCGCAGGGCGTGGCCCCCGTCTTCTATCACCCGGATCCCGAGGTCAGCCTCAACGTCATCCGCGCCTGCGCCCGCGGCGGCGCGAAGGCGGTGGAGTTCACCAACCGCGGCGACTTCGCCTGCGACCTGTTCGGTGACCTCGCCCGTGAGCTGCAGCGTACCGATCCGGACATCATCCTGGGCATCGGCTCGGTCGTCGACGCCGGCACCGCCGCCCTCTACCTCAACCGCGGGGCCCGCTTCGTGGTCAGCCCCTGCCTGGTCGAGGAGGTCGCCCGCGTCTGCAACCGGCGCATGACCGCCTACTTCCCCGGCTGCGGCTCGGTCAGCGAGATCGGCCAGGCTCACGAACTGGGCTGCGAGATCGTCAAGCTCTTTCCCGGCGCCAGCGTCGGCGGCGCCGACTTCGTCAAGGCCGTGCTCGGCCCCATGCCCTGGACCAAGATCATGCCCACCGGCGGCGTCGACCCCGACGAAGCCTCCATCGCCAAATGGTTCGGCTCCGGCATCGTCGCCGCCGGCATGGGCTCGAAACTGGTCACCGACGCCGCGGTCAAGGCCAGCGACTGGGCGGGGATTGAAGCGCAGGTCCGGAGGACCGTGGACGCCATCGCGGCGTTCCGGGCGAGGTAATCAACCCTCGATAGGAAGCCTCTGGCTTTCACCCACAGCACGCGCTCATCTTTCCTTCCCGTCGCGCAGCGATGGGGAGGGGGACCGCGAAGCGGTGGAGGGGCCGGTGGGTTCAGACCCGATCATCTACCAGCGCGCTGCACGCATGCGCCGCCACATGACGCCTCCGGAAGCCCGTCTCTGGGGCTGCCTCAAGGGTGGTGCCCTCGGATTCAAGTTCCGTCGGCAGCATTCGATCGGGACCTACATCCTCGACTTCTACTGCGCCGCCTCGCGACTCGCGGTGGAGGTGGACGGCGCACGCCACGGTACACCCGAACAGATGGCCTACGACCAGCGGCGGACCGCCTGGCTCGAAGCTCGGGGGATCGCCATCCTGCGTTACCCGGCGCTCTCGATCCGGGACAATCTGGACGGGGTGCTGGCGGGCATACGGGCTGCGGCCAGCGAGCGGTAGTGGGGCAGGATCAACCAGCCCCTCCACCGCTTCGCGGTCCCCCTCCCCACGCAATGCGCGGGGAGGAAACTGGCCCCTGCAGCCCCAACCCTGCGCTGTTCAGGTCCAGTTCCGCCGCCGGGATCACCACCACATCCGGGTGCTGGGCCCGCAGCGCGTCGATGAACATAGAAGCCTGACCGACCACGACCACATAGGCCTGTTCCGAGCTGACCGCCTGCGCCGCCGCCATCAGGCTTTCCGGGGTCGTCGCGTTGATCTTCGTCGGATAGGCCTCGATCTCGCTCAGCGGCAGGCCATAGGTCACCGCATCGGCGATGAAGCCGCCGAGGCCGCCGGTGGTCTCGATATTCCGCGAGAAGCCGCCGGTCAGGTAGGTCTCCCGGTCGGTGACGATCTGCGGCTCGACCGCCTCGGTGCGCAGCCGGTCGAACTCGGCCAGCACCAGTCCGACCACCTCGGCGGCGCTCTCGTTCTTGGTCTGGGTCGCCGCGGTCAGCAGGCCGCCGTCGACGCGTGCGCCGAGCGAGGAGTTGGCCCCGTACGACAGGCCGCGCTTGGCGCGAATTTCCTGGAACAGGTGGCCGTTCTGGCCGCCGCCGATGACGCTGTTGGCGACCGCCAGCGGATACCAGGCGTCGTCCGAGCGGCGCGGCCCGCGCACCGCCGCCGCCACCGCCGCCTGACCCGCGCCCGGCAGGTCGACCACCACGACGCGCGGCGCCAGCATCTCGCCGCCGGCCCTCGCGGTCACCGCGGGCACGGCTCCCGAAGGCGCGCGCCAGCCGCCGAAGGTCTTCTCGGCGAAGGCGAACGCCGCCTCGGGCTCCATGCCGCCGGTGACGATCAGGGTCGCATTGTCCGGCCGCCACCACGCGTCGTGGAAGGCCGTGACGTCCTCGCGCGTCAGCCGCGCCAGGCTCTCCGGCGTGCCGCTCGCGGGCCGCCCGTAGGCCGCGCCGCCATAGGCCAGGCGGTTCAGCACCAGCGAGGCCAGCGGCCCCGGCTGACGCAGGTTGACCGTCAGGGCGTTGATCGTCTGGGTGCGGCTGCGCTCCAGTTCCTCGGCCGCGAAGGCGGGTTTCATCACCACATCGGCCATCACCTCGCCGACCGCCTCGGCCGAAGCGACCGGGGCCGAAACGAACAGGGTCGTGCCGTCGGAATCCGCCCCGCCGCCGATGTTGGCGCCCAGCGCTTCCAGCGTCCGCGCGATCTCCGGCGCAGTGCGCCCGCCGGCGCCCTGTGTCGCCAGACTGGCGGTCATCGAGGCCAGACCGGCGCGGTCGTCGGGATCGGCCGCCGCCCCGCCGCCGATGACCAGTTGGGCGTTCATGATCGGCAGGTCCGTCGACTTGGCCGCGATCACCCGCAGCCCGTTGGACAGCCGCCGCTCGACCGGCCGCGGCGTCGCCATGGCTCGCGCCTCGCCCGGCGCCGGCGGGGCCATCCGCTGACCCTCCGGCAGCAGTTCGTTGGCCGGCAGAACGGCGGCCGGCACGGTCAGGAAGGTCGGCATCGGCGCCGGATTGCGCCAGCTGTCCTCCGGCACGCCCGCCGGACGCGCGCTCTCGTCCTGATAGCGCAGCGACACCCGCGCCTGGTCGTTCAGATAGGCCCGCGCGACGCGCTGCACGTCGGCGGCCGTGACCGCCTGCACCGCCGCCAGATGCTCGTCCGGCGCCTTGGGATTGTTCTCGCTGACGATCGCCTGTCCGAGGATGAAGGCCCGGCCCGAGGACGTCTCGCGCTGACGCAGTTCGCCCGCCACGATCTCGGTCTTGGCCTCCGCCAGTTCCGCCGCCGTCACCGGCTCGTCGCGCATCCGCGCCAGCTGGGCGTTCAGCGCCGCCTCGACATCGGCGATGGCCTTGCCGCGGGCCACCGTCGCCGTGACGGTGATCGTGCCGTCCTCCTCGTTGCTGCCCACGCCGAGCCCGGCGTTCGAAGCCAGCTGGGTGTCATAGACGAGCGCCTGATACAGCCGCGAGCTCTCGCCGCGCGACAGGATGCCCTGCATCACGTCCAGAGCCGCCGCGTCCGGATGGTTGGCCGCCACGCCGGGATAGATGATCCCGACCGCCGGCAGCGGTACGTTCGGTGCATAGGAGTCGACCGACCGGGGCGTGGTCCGCGGCGTCTCGACCGGCCGCTCGAACACCGGCACCGGACGCGACGGGTTCTCGATGCCGGCGAAATACTGGTCGACCCAGCGGTTCAGCTGCGCCGGATCGAAATTGCCCGACACGATCATCGTCGCCGTGGCCGGGCGGTAGTAGGCCTCATGGAAGGCCCGGGCGTCCTCGATCACGGCCGAGTCCAGCTCCTCGATCGAGCCGATCACGCTGCGGCGATAGATGCTCTCGTCGAAGGCGTTGTCGCCGATCACGAAGCGCTGGAACCGGCCGTAGGGAGGAGCCAGCACCCGCTGGCGCAGCTCTTCCTTCACGATCGAGCGCTCGGCCTGGAACACCGCCTCGTCGACCACCGGCCGCGCCATCCGCTCGGCGTGGGTCCACAGCATCGTCTCCAGGTACTGCGGCGGCACCGTCTCATAGTAGTTGGTGAAGTCCTGCCCGGTCGACGCATTCCGCGTCCCGCCGGCGTTCTCGACGATGGTCGAGATCTGGCCGTAGGGCAGGTTGACCGTCTTGCGGCTCAGGATGTGCTCGAACAGGTGGGCAAAGCCCGAGCGGCCCTGCGGATCGTCCTTGCCGCCGACGTCGTACCAGAGGGTCACGGTCACCGTGCCCGCGCTCGGGTCGGGCATGGCGTAGACGTCCAGCCCGTTGGCCAGCTCGCGATGGGTGTATTCCAGCGGCGGCACGCTGATCGGCGCGGTCTGGGCCGAGGCGGCGCCGGCGAAGGCGGTCAGGGCGAGCAGCGAGGCGCCCAGAAGGGCTGCGGTGCGGGTCATGTCGGCGTTCCCCAGGATCAGGTCTGAACAGAAGACGAGACCCTGACAGCCGCCCCGCCGCCTCCCAAGTTACGACGCTGTAATGATCGCCTCGACCTCGGCCCGCGTCGGCAGCGACGGCTGGGCTCCCGGCCGCGTCGCCGCCAACGCCCCCGCCGCGCAGGCGAAGGCAAGCGCCGCCTGCGGTTCCATCCCCTCCAGCAGCGCCACGCAGATCGCCCCGACGAACGCGTCCCCCGCCCCCGTCGCATCTACCGCCGTCACCTTCGGCGGCGCGGCTCGCGCGATCTCTCCCCCGCGCTGATGCATCACCGCCCCGTTCGCGCCGAGCGTGGTCACCACCCGCCCGCCGCCATGATGCAGCAGGTCGCCATAGAAGGCCGCCTCGGTCTCGTTGACCACGATCAGATCGGCCCGCCGCAGCAGTTGGTCCGACACCGGCTGGGCGGGGGCCAGGTTGACGCAGACAAAGTCGGTCGCCCGCCCCACCGCCGCCTCGCACACCTCCAGCGGCAGCTCCAGCTGCAGGATCAGCGCTCCCTCGATCCGCGCCGGCAGCTGCGCCGCCGTCATCCGGTGGTTGGCCCCGGCCGCCACCACGATCTGGTTCTCGCCCGACGGATCAACCGCGATCAGGGCCACGCCGGTCGGCGCCTCCGCATCGTTCTCCACCTCCGACAGGTCGACCCCGCCGGCCTCCAGCAGCGCCGTCGCCTCGTCGGCCATCGCGTCGTCGCCGACCCGCCCGACCAGCGCCACCTCGGCCCCAAGCCGCCGGGCGGCCAGCGCCTGATTGGCCCCCTTGCCGCCCGGATGCCGCGCCAGCGTCGCCCCGGTCACCGTCTCCCCCGCCCGCGGCAGGTGCGGCGCGGACGCCACCAGATCCAGATTGATCGACCCCACGACGGTGATCCGGGTCACGCGCATTTCTCCCCGATCAGGGCGAACACCCCGTCCGCGTCCGCCGTGACCGCCCAGCCATGCGGCAGCGTTCCCGCCACCTCGCGGCGGAACTCCACCGCCGTATGTCCCCGCGTCAGCTCGCTCTCGGTCTCGACCCGGATGTGGCAGGCCGCCAGTTCGAACAGCTCCGGCTTCAGCAGCCAGGCCACCGGACACGGATCATGCACCGGCGGCGCGTCCCAGCCGACGATCTCCCGCTCGATCCGCTGCGAGAACCGCATCATCGAGGCCGCCACGCCCGCCCTCGGCGTTCCCGTGGCCTCCAGCGCCGCGATCCGCTCGTCCGTCGCCCGCACCTGATGCGTGGCGTCCAGTCCGAACAGCACCACCCGGCAGCCGCTGGCCAGCACCTCCGCCGCCGCCTCGGGATCGGCCCAGATGTTGAATTCCGCCGAGGCCGTGATGTTGCCGCCCTCGGCCCGCGCCCCGCCCATCACCGCCACCGGCCCCAGCCGCTGCGCCAGCGCCGGTTCCTTGCGCAGGGCCAGCGCCAGATTGGTCATCGGGCCGACCACCGCCATGGCCACCGACCCCTCCGGCCGCGCCATGACCAGATCGACGATGGCGTCGACCGCGTGACCGTCCGCACACGGAGCATCCGGCTCGAAGGGCTCCATGTCGCCCACCCCCTCCTCGCCGTGAAACTCGCCCGCGCCCGCCGGCTCGCGCCTCAGCGGCCGGTCGGCGCCCGCGAACACCGGCACGTCCTCCCGCCCCGCAATCTGGCGCAGCATCCGCGCATTCCGCGCCGTCTTCTCCACCGGCACATTGCCGCCCACCGCGGTGACGGCCAGCAGCTCGAACTCGCCCGCGCCGAACGCAAGCATCAGCGCCACAGCGTCGTCCACACCGGGGTCGCAATCAAGGATGAGGGATTGTCTGTTCACGGGATCAGGTTTGGAGCGGCTCGCTCCGATAGGCAACCGTCAGGCGCACGCCTTGACGCAGGCCGCCGCCAGCACCTCGGCCGAGTCGACGAAGGCCACGCTGACCTCCCCCGCCTCCAGCAGCAGCGGCACCTCCGTGCAGCCCGCGATCACCGCCTGCGCCCCCGCGCTGACCAGCGCCGCCGCCAGCCGCCGCATCTCCGCCCGCGGCGCCTCGCCCACGTCCCCGCGCTTCACCGCATAGACGCAGTCCATGAAGGCGTCGCGGTCGTGCCCCGCCAGCCGCACCACCACCAGCCCCTTGCCTTGCAGCGAGCGCGTATAGAGCGCCTCCCCGCCCGGCGTCGCCAGCACGCCGATCTTCTTCGCCCCGCCCGCGGCCGCGGCCTCGGTCGTCTCGGCGATCATGTCGATGAAGGGCAGGCCGACCTTGCGGATCCCCGCCGCCTGCCCGTGCGCCGTGTTGCACGGCATGGCCAGCACCTGGGCCCCGGCGTCGCGCAGCCGCATCGCCATCTGCCCCAACACCGCCTCGGCCGCGTCGGGCGCGCGGTTCCGGTCCGGCACCTGCGGATTGATGTCGGCGATGACCCGGATGTGATCCTGGTCGCCCTCGGCCGGCGTCAGCGCCTGCACCCGCGCCAGAAACGCCACCGTCGCCGCCGGCCCCATGCCGCCCAGCACGCCCAGAACCTTGCCCATCTCGCCTCCGCCGATCGTCCAGCCGCCCTTATGCGCCGAAACCCCGCCGCCGCTAGTAGGCGAACTCGCGATAGCTCTCCCCGGCCTGCAGCGCCTCGGCCGTGTTAGCGAACACCGGATTGAACCTCAGCCACCGCCGCGCCCGCTCGGGCAGCCGCTCCAGCGTCGCCCGCGGCACGCGGATGCCCACCTCCGGCCGGTACAGCCAGCGCCGGCTGTAGCCGATCACCACCATCGGCCGCGGCTCGTCGGTGCGGTTCGGCGTCCCCCGGTGGATGTGGCGCACGTCGCGGATCATCACGTCGCCGCGCTTCATCAGCACCGGCTCCAGCGGCGCCTCGCCGCTCTCGACCCGGCGCATGCCCTCGGCCTTCGACAGCATGTGCGTCCCCGCCGCCATCTCCATCGGCCCGTTCGCCTCGGTGACATCGACCAGCGGAAAATTGACCGCCAGCTGGTACGGCGGTGTCTCCGCCCCCGTCTCGGGAAACAGCAGCTGCGTGTCCCGGTGCAGTCCCTGATAGTCCGACCCGTTCAGCGGCGTGTCGCTGGCCAGCTGGCACATCATCCCGTCGGCCCCGACCAGCTCGGATACGATCGCCATCACCACGTCGTTGTCGATGATCTCCGGATCGGCCCAGAGCCCGTCGAACGGCAGCGTCACATAAAACCGCGCCGCACCCCGGTTCGGGTCGTCACCCTCCCGCGCCATCGCCTCGGCCAGCAGCGGCTGGAAGGCCGCGTTCCAGGCGTCGATGGTCTCGACGGGAAACAGCCCCCGCACGATGGTCGCGCTGATCTCGCGCACCTCGTCGGCGTGAGCCTTGATCTGTTCGGGCGTCATATGGCGAAGCTTCAAGGAAAACAGCAGGATAATCCCGCCCCGCCCTCATCCAAAGCGTAGCCGCCGAACTTCCCGTCAGAACGAGTTCCGCCACCGCTCCGAGTCCGGCAGCACGAACCGTCCGGTGATCACCAGCCCCTCCGGCGCGAACTCCCGTTCAACGTGCCCGCCCAGTTCCGTCTTCACCAGTCGGTCGACCAGCCGGCTGCCGAAGCCGCGCCGCTCGGGCGTCCTGACCGGCGGCCCGCCCTGCTCGCGCCACAGGAAGTCGATCTCGCCCTCGTCGGTCAGCGTCCACGACATGAACACCTTGCCGCCGGGCGAGGACAGCGCCCCATATTTCAGGCTGTTGGTCACCAGCTCGTGCAGGCACATGCACAGCGCCAGCGCCGCGTGCGGCGGCAGCAGGATCGACGGCCCGGTGAACACCAGATCGCCGCCCGACGCCTCCAGACAGCCCTCCGCCACCGACCGGATGTCGACCGGCTCCCATGACGTCTTCGTCAGCAGGTCGTGCGCCGCGGCGAGGGCGACCAGCCGGTGATCGAACTTGGCCGGCGCGTCGGGATCCGCCTGGCGGAAGGTCTGCACCGCGATGCCCTGAACCGTGGCCAGGGTGTTCTTCACCCGGTGGTTCAACTCGTTGATCATCAGCTCCTGCCGCGACGCCCGCTGCCGCAGCTCGGCCGAAGCCTCGCTAAGGGCCGACTGCACCGTCTCGACATTCTCGATCCGCCCCGGCCTGCGCTCCACCTTCTGCCCATGGCCCAGACGCACCGCGTCCTCCTCCAGCGCCCGCAGCTCCCGGATCAGCACATTGCCGAAGATGCGCGACAGACCGATCCCGAGCAGCAGAAGGATCGCAGCCAGCAGGACGAAGGCCCCGGCGTTCCTCAGCACCGGCTGCAGGACGGTGCCTTCCGGCACCACCACCATCGTGGTCCATCCCGTCAGGTCCGAGCGGCTGTAGGCCACGACCGTCGGACGCCCGTCGAGCGACCGGCTGGCCGCCACGTCCTCCACCCGCCGGTTCAGGATGGCCTTCATATGCGGGGTCGCGCTGACGCCCTGGAACCGCTCATGCCCCGAACTCCGGGCGATCACGTGCTGGCTCCGGTCGACGATCGTGATGATGGCGCCCGCCGGCAACGCCAGTTCATCCGCGGACGGCAACAGCCTGCGTGGCGCCACGATCAGCGAGACAACCTTCTGGTTCGGATCACCCGGAACCGCCCGGTCGATCGCCACCACCTGCTGACCGGTGCTGGCCCCGACGAACAGGTCGCTTATCACGGCGCGGCCGCTTCTCAGCGCGGCCTGAACGCCTGCGGGTCTCGGCAGCCGGGGCGGCGGAGCCGGTCCGGCGAGCGGGCTGGTGTTCAGCAGACGCCGTCCCGCTTGGTCACTCACCGCGACCCACGAGTCGGAAGGAAGACCCAGCCGCTCTATGCGCCGACGGGCCGCGCCCCAGTTCTGGGCAATCACGGGTTCCGACGTGGCCAGGGCGTCGGCCGCGGTCTTGAGCTGCACCATCTTGATGTCGACCGCCTTCGAGGCCGATCTTGCCGTGGCCAGCAGCTCGGCCTCGTGGGAACGCCGCACCTGCATCACGTTCCACGCAACCATGCCGCCGATGGCCAGGGTCGTCGGCAGGATGATGCATAGGGCGAACAGCACCAGCACGGTGCGCAGCGATGCCGGCCTGTCCCTGATCATACCCACCCCGGAAAACTCACGCGCTAAAGTGCACTGATACGGCTCAGGTTCCGCAACCTTAAAGACCCGTTCCGATCACGCTCTCGTAGCCGAACAGCCCCTGCGCTCCGCCGGTGTGCAGGAACACCACCGTCTCCCCCTCGAACGCGCCCTTCCGCGCCAGGGCGATCAGCCCCTTCATCGCCTTGGCGCTATAGACCGGGTCCAGAACGATGCCGTCGGTGCGCGCCACCAGCTTCAACGCCTCGATCACCGCCTCGTCGACGAGCCCGTATCCCTCGCCGACATAGTCGCAGTCTGCGACGACCATCTCCGGCGTCACCGCGTCCGGCCGTCCCAGCAGGGCCGCCGTCTCCCGCGCCAGCTTCAGTACATTCTCTTCCTGCTTCGGCTTCGGCGCGCGCACGCCGATGCCCAGCACCGGGATGTCCGCCCCCATCACAGCAAGGCCAGCCACCAGCCCGGCGTGAGTCCCGGCGCTGCCCGTCGCCGTGATGATCCGATCGATCCTCAGATCCAGTTCGTCCGCGCCGACGACGATCTCGCGCGCGCAGTCGACATAGCCCAGCGCCCCGACCGGGTTCGATCCGCCGCCCGGGATCACATAGGGCCGCCCGCCGCGAGCCCGCACCTCGGCGGCGGTCTTCTCCAGTTCCGCCGGCATGTCGCTGCCGCCCGGCACGAACCGCACGCCCGCTCCGAACAGCCGGTCCAGAAGCACATTGCCGTTGGCGACGTAGTCGTGCGCCTTCGAGCCGGTCCGCTCCTCCAGAATGACCTCGCAAGCCAGACCGTGCGCCGCCGCCGCCGCCGCCGTCTGGCGCACGTGGTTCGACTGCACCGCCCCCTGGGTGACGAGCGTGTCCGCCTCCTGCTCGAACGCCTCGCCGAGCAGGAATTCCAGCTTGCGGGTCTTGTTGCCCCCGCCCGCCAGGCCGGTGCAGTCGTCGCGCTTGATCCAAAGCTCGACGCCGAGCTCCTCCGACAGCCGCGGCAACGGCTCCAGCGGCGTGGGCAGGTGCGCCAGACGGACGCGGGGGAAGCGGGCGAGATGCATTTGGGCGGGCTCCTGTGGGTCGTCTCTTCTAGACGCATCCGATGCGATTTGCCGACGGGTTCGGAGCCATACGCCTCGCGGCCCTGTCCGGGGACGCGCCCGACATCTTCCGCGACCGACGCGCCTGCCTCGCGTCAGGCCCGAACTTGCCCGGCCGTCTCGACGGCTTCCAGCAACACCCCGACGATCCGGTCCGTGGATGGCGTCATCCCGCTCATCAACGTCTCCAGCTCCGGCCGCAGGGAGGGCGTGATGACGGCGCTGGCCATGCTCCAACCATCGAAGGCGCGGCGCTCGATCGGTTGCCGGCCCAGCACTTCGATGTCCCGGTGCCGCCCGTCCTTGGCCAGCCGGCGCTGCAGCAGGTCCAGCGTCCCGGGATCGCCCTCGACCACCTGCAGGAACCGCCCGCCGTGCACCGCCAGCGCGCCGGTCAGTCCGACCCGCTCGTTGTTCCGTTGCGCCTCGCCCAGCAGCTCGGCCAGCGGGATCAACGCATCCGTCGGCATGGTCGCCACGCTGCGGTAAACGAGTCGGTCTATTCGTGTCGGCATGATCCCTCCAGCTCCGCCGTGACCCTATCGTGTTTCGGCCCGCCGTCTACAAGTGCTTGATAGCAAAGGCACTATGTCCAAGACTGGACAGATCGGCGCCGAGCGAAAAGAATTCAGAAAAGTCGCGCGCCCCCCGGAACCGAACTCGCCGAGTGATGTTTATCGATCGGACCAAGCGGCGATGCGCGCTCGACTAAGTCCGAAAAAGCGGCCCGGCCTCTGCCACGCCCCCCCGACGCAGGTCGGGCCGCACCTTTCCTCTCCATCCAACATCCCTTGCCGCGACTCCCTGCGGGCGTGATGCTGTCCGCATGGCCGAATCGCCTGCACCCGCCCGCCTCCGCGACCGCTCCGCCACCGAAGCCCTCATCGTCGAGGCCGGCGAGCGCATCCTGCTGCGCGACGGCTTCCCCGGTCTGAACGTCCAGACTCTCGCAGCCGAGGCAGGCTGCGACCGCAAGCTGGTCTACCGCTATTTCGACGGTGCCGATGGCGTGGTCGAGCGCATTGCCCGCCGCGCCAACGCCTCCCTCGTCCGCTTCCTCGACGCCGTGCCCGCCTCGGGGACGGAGTCCCTGCGCGCCTTCGCCCGGGAGAGCCTCTCGGCCTGGCTGGGCGCCCTGCGCGCCAGTCCCCTGACCCTGCGCCTGATGGCTTGGGCCCTCGTCGAATCCTCGCCCCTGCTCAACCGCATCGAGGCTGAACGCTCCGCCGTGCTGCAGGCTTGGATGCGTGAGCGCCGTCCCCGCCTGCGCACCCCGCCCGCCGGCGACGCCGTGGCCATCAACGCCGTCCTCCTCGCCGCCGTCCAGCACCTTGCCCTGTCCGGCGGAACCCGCCCCGGCGTCGGCGGCGTCGCCCTCGACGAAGCCGGCTGGGCCCGCATCGAAACCGCTCTCGACGCCCTGCTCGTCGCCTTCCCGGAGTAGCTTCGCGGAGCCGGACCGCCCGTTCAGGCGTTGCCGTATCCATGAGCCCCGCCGCCGTTCATCCGCGCCGCGAAACCGCCTACGCCCGCGACCTCGGCCGCGCCTTCGGCGGCGCGATCCTGTTCAGCCTGCCTCTGCTGATGACGATGGAGATGTGGTGGTTCGGCTTCAGCCTCCACCCCGGCCGCCTCGCCCTGTTCCTGATCGTCGCCGCGCCCCTGCTGGTCGGCCTCGCCTACTACGCCGGCTTCAGCCACCAGCATCATGGCGTCGCCCACGCGGTGCTCGACACCTTCGTCGCCCTCGCCGTCGGCTATCTCACCGCCGCCCTGCTGCTGACGGTCATGGCGATTGTCCAGCCCGACGCCCCGCTACGCCACTCCATCGGCCAGATCGCCCTGCAGGCGGTGCCCGGCGCCATGGGCGCCCTGCTGGCCCGCCGTCAGCTCAGCGCCGGCCGCGGCGACGGCGACGAGACGGAGGCCCGGTATCCCGGCGAGCTGTTCCTGATGGTCGCGGGCGGCCTGTTCCTCGCCCTCAACGTGGCCCCGACCGAGGAGATGATCCTGATCGCCTACCGGATGACCCCCTGGCACGCGATCGCCCTGATCTTCGTCTCCCTCGCGGTCATGCACGCCATCGTCTACCGCGCCGGCTTCGCGGGCGAGCACAGGCAGGAGAGCGCCCTGACCGCCTTCGTCCACTACACCCTCGCCGGCTACGGCCTCGTCCTGCTGGTTAGCGTCTGCACCCTCTGGGTGTTCGGCCGCACCGACAGCCACGGCTTCGTCGAGATCGTCGACGCCGTGGTGGTCCTCGCCTTCCCCGGCTCCCTCGGCGCCGCCGCCGCCCGCCTGCTGGTCTGATCATGCCCTCGAAGAAGCCCGCCCCCGACATGAAGCCGCCGGTCCTCGAATGGATCATGGGCGGCCTCGGTCTGCTGCTCACCCTCGGCGTCCTCGCCGTCATGCTGCACGAGGCGATGGGCCCGGGCGGCCCACCCGTGATCGAACCCAGCCTGCAGGCCGTAAGCGGGGCTCCGGGCCACTGGCGGGCCGAGGTCGAGGTGCGCAACACCGGCCACGCCACCGCCGCCGCCGTCGAGATCGAGGGCGTGCTCGGCGACGAGACCGCCTCCGCCACGATCGACTACGTCCCCGCCGGCGGCGAGGAGACCGTCACCCTCGGCTTCCAGTCCGACCCCCGCGCCGGCCTCCAGCTCCACGCCCGCGGCTGGACCGAACCCTGACCCGTTGAACCCTCGGCTCCTCAGGCGTAGGACTGTCCCGTTCTCCGGGGGGTCGCGCTTGAGCGGCTGAGAGGTGGGTAAGCCCACGACCCGTCGAACCTGATCCGGGTCATGCCGGCGAAGGGATGAGTACGCTTCGGTCCACGTTACAGGACCCTCACGCCCGGCGTCGGCGCCCTCAACATCGAGGCCGCCATGAACATCGTCGTCACCCCGCCCGCCCTTCCCGAAGAGCCGAACGTCGATCTGGCGCTCAAGGACGCCCGCGATCAGGTGATGCGCGAGACCGGGACCATCCCCACCGGCGAGCGCGCCGGCTCCCGCAAGGTCTATGTGCAGGGCGAGCTCTACCCGGAGATCCGCGTCCCCTTCCGCGAAGTGGCGGTGCACCCGAGCGCCAATGAGCCGCCGGTGACCATCTACGACTCCTCCGGCCCCTATACCGACCCCACGGTCAGCATCGACATCAAGCGCGGCCTGCCGAAGGTCAAATCCAGCTGGCAGCTCGACCGCGGCGACATCGCCCCCGTCGCCAACCCGCGCGACGTCAGACCCGAGGACAACGGCCACGCCTCCGGCCGCCACCTCGCCCCCCGCTTCGACACCAGCAATCACCGCGTCTTCAAGGGCGTCCCCGGCCGGCCCGTCACCCAGTACGAATACGCCCGTCAGGGGGTGATCACTCCGGAAATGGAATACGTCGCCATCCGCGAGAACCTGCGCCGCGAGCAGTCCGCCCCCTGCGTCCGCGACGGCGAGGATTTCGGCGCCTCCATCCCCGACTTCGTCACCCCAGAGTTCGTGCGTCAGGAGATCGCCCGCGGCCGCGCCATCATCCCGCACAACATCAACCACCCCGAGGTCGAGCCGATGATCATCGGCCGCAACTTCCTGGTGAAGATCAACGCCAACATAGGCAACTCCGCCGTCCTCAGCTCCGTCGACGACGAGGTCGACAAGCTGGTCTGGGCCACCCGCTGGGGCGCCGACAACGTCATGGACCTGTCGACCGGCCGCAACATCCACAACATCCGCGACTGGATCATCCGCAACTCCAGCGTCCCCATCGGCACCGTCCCCATCTACCAGGCGCTGGAGAAGGTCGGCGGCATCGCCGAGGACCTGACCTGGGAGGTCTATCGCGACACCCTCATCGAACAGGCCGAGCAGGGCGTCGACTATTTCACCATCCACGCCGGCGTCCGCCTGCCCTTCGTGCCGCTGACCGCCAACCGCGTCACCGGCATCGTCTCACGCGGCGGCTCGATCATGGCCAAGTGGTGCCTCAGCCACCACCGCGAGTCCTTCCTCTACGAGCATTTCGCCGACATCTGCGAGATCATGCGCGCCTATGACGTCAGCTTCAGCCTCGGCGACGGCCTGCGCCCCGGCTCCATCGCCGACGCCAACGACGAGGCCCAGTTCGCCGAACTGCGCACCCTCGGCGAGCTGACCAAAATCGCCTGGGACCACGGCTGCCAGGTCATGATCGAGGGCCCCGGCCACGTGCCGATGCACAAGATCAAGGCCAACATGGATGAGCAGCTGAAACACTGCCACGAGGCGCCCTTCTATACGCTTGGCCCCCTGACCACCGATATCGCCCCCGGCTACGACCACATCACCTCGGCCATTGGTGCGGCCATGATCGGCTGGTTCGGCACCGCCATGCTCTGCTACGTCACGCCCAAGGAGCACCTCGGCCTGCCCGACCGTCAGGACGTCAAGGACGGCGTCATCACCTACAAGATCGCCGCCCACGCCGCCGACCTCGCCAAGGGCCACCCCGCCGCCCGCGCCCACGACGACGCCCTCAGCCGCGCCCGGTTCGAGTTCCGCTGGGAAGACCAGTTCAACCTCGGCCTCGACCCCGAAACCGCCCGCAAATACCACGACGCCACCCTGCCCAAGGAAGCCCACAAGACCGCCCACTTCTGCAGCATGTGCGGCCCGAAATTCTGCTCGATGAAGATCAGCCAGGACATCCGCCGGGACGCCCAGGCGCAGAACGACGCCGGCGGTTCGCTGGCCGAGGCGGAGGCCGGGATGGCGGAGATGAGCGCGAAATTCCGGGCTGGGGGCGGCGCCATCGAAGTGAAGGTCTGAGAGCAAAAAAAGGGGGCGGGCTCTAAGACCCGCCCCACCATTCTGGCCCAAGTTCAGCTTGGGTCAGAGGACTCGGTAGTAGCTCGCGGCCTGCTTATGGCTGGACGGGCTCTTGGCTAGACGCTGGGGGTCCCAGTCGTATGCGTCCAGCTGCCCGTCGTAGAGCGGCGCAGCCTTCTCAAGCTTCTCCAACACCGTCTTGTCGATGTCGTCGACAGCCCAAACGACCTCATCACCCTCGATTTTCATGAGCGCCGACAGAGCCGTCACGAAGGGAATGATCAACGCGTCAGGATACTTCCATTTCATGTCCTTCGACGACCGTTGGAAGAAGGGTGTCAGAGGACGGATCCCGGTATAGCCAGACGCGTCCTTCCCATCGGCCTTCAGCTGCTTCAGCTTGTCGGGGTCGTACATCTTGACCACATTCCGACTCCCGAACCGATGGGTTCCATCGTTATAGAAACGGGGAAATTTCTCGTAGATCAGATCGTAAAGGCGCGGAAGGTCGCCCGCAATAAACAGACAGGATTCGACAGTCACGTGCTTTAGTTCACGAGCCTGTCCCGCTTGGCCGCCGATCGGTTCCGTTACTTCGTTGTGCGCCATGAGGGTCTTGAATTTGTCGGAACACTCCCCCTTGTTGCGATAGATGTTCTGAGGGAGCACAGAGATATCGATGGGCAGCAACTTGTGCTCATTCGCGAGGTTTAGCGGGATCCATGCCAGCGCGACGATATCCCGGACAGGAATAGGTTTCGCCTCCGCTTGCTCGACCACACCGGGTTTCCATTCCACCCGTTGGCTGAGTTCCACGGGAAGCGCATCCTTCAAGACGTCATAAAAACCGAGCTTGTTCTGGAACGCTTCCGTTTTGACTTCGGTGTTGGCGTTCCGGGCCTGCGAGATATCAAAGGCTGCCCGATCAAAAGCTTCCTGATCAGCTTCGCTGTTGGAACCGGGATAGAGCAGTTCCACGGAAACGAGATCCTCGGGGTCGAACTCTAGCCCCTCGATCTCCTTCCGCTTTTCGGCCCAAACATGGTCGAGCTGCTCCCACGTCTTGATGCGGGCGACTTCCTTATGTTCAAGGACTTGGGACAGCACGAACAGGCCGATGGCGAAGAGATTGTGCCCGCCGTCCAAGACGCCGTCCACGAACTCCTTTTCAAAAGTCACACGAAAACGGCCGCGCTGAAGTTCCTCCACCCGATGGGAGGAGATCAGCAGTCCCTTCGACTTAAATCGGAAAAGTTCCGGGGTGTCGTTGAGGGTTCCTAGAATGCCTTCGACGATGGCATTGCGCTTCGCGCTCCGCGGATTGGGAGCCAGCGCCTTGCTGTCCAGGATCGACAGCAACTGGCCGATGTTCACAAAGCCCACCGCGCGGCGAATGGAATTCTCATCTCCGCTCGGCTGAACGGAGACGTGGGCGAACTTCAGAATGAAGTTAGACATAAAAAAAGTCCCTTTCGACTTTCGAAAGGAACAGGCGTCGCTCGAAAAACAGCGAGCAGCACCGATCACGGCGCTATCCAGTCTTCGACCGAAACCTGCTCCAGGTTTCAATGTGGGACCTTGCGGCCCCGGTTCCGCGGCTTTTCAGCACGCGTGTCGATGATCGGCGTTCTCGCGGACGCTGTCAATGTTCTGATCTCATCTCGCCCAATACGGCGTGGCAACGGCGCAATGCACCGAACTTAGGCCTTTAGGTAGGGTGCCTATAAAAAGCCTTGCGCCTTACCCTTAGCCTAGCTAAAGAGAGTCTTGTCTATAACCTACTTAAGGACAAACAGCCATGATAGTTTCCATCCCAGCACAACCGGGCACCGAAATGCGCGCCGCCGTTGATCACCTCCTCGATGGTATCGAGAAGATCCGGGGGGGACTGCTGATGCTTCGGGACCATCTCGCTATACCGGAGAAAGATGCGGGCGGGCTCGACCCGAAGGACCCTCGAAACAAGTATGAAATCGGAGGCTTAGAAAAGCTCACGCCTCGCGGTGTCGAGATCTGCTATCGGCTTTTCGATAAGGGGCTCTCCCGGTACGCGGTCGCGCAATCCTTGAACATCAGCTTCGGCGCGGCGACCCATCGGTATGCTGCTTGGAAGAAGGCGGGCGGTGGTGAGCGGGACAAACAGCCGCTCGACTAGCCGGCTGCCCCACTGATCAGCCATTTCCTCTCCACCACCACCACCGCCGGCACGGCGGTGATCCCGCGCGAGACCCCGTCGCGTCCCTTCTCCCCTTGAGGGAAAAGGTGCCCCCTGGCAGGGGGCGGATGAGGGGTGAGACACCCATTCCTCCGGCAAGCCGCCAACCGCCCGCGAGCCAGGGCGCCGAAACAGCCCCCTCATCCGGGCCTCCGGCCCACCTTCTCCCTCAGGGGGAGAAGGATCAGGTTTCGGCCGCCATCTTTCGGAGCGCCTCCTCAAACACAGAGGCCGGCTGCCCCCCGCTGATCAAATACTTCCCCTCCACCACCACCGCCGGTACGCCGGTGATGCCGCGCGAGACCCACAGCGCCTCCGCCGCCCGCACCTCGTCCGCATAGCGCCCCTCCGCCAGCACCGCCGCCGCCTCGGCGCGGTCCAGCCCCGCCGCCTCCGCCGCCCCGGCCAGCACGCGTGCGTCGCCGATATCCTCCCCCCGTGTGAAATGGGCCTCGAACAGCGCCCGCTTCAGCGCCGCCTGGCCCTCCATCCCAGCCGTCTCCCCGGCCCAATGCAGCAGCCGGTGGGCGTCGAAGGTGTTCCAGATGCGGCTCGTCTCGCCCATCCGCATGTCGAACCCGGGCCAGGCCTCCGCCGCCCGCGCCCGGATCATCTCTCGGTTCTTCGCCGACTGCTCCGGCGTCGAGCCGTATTTGCGGCCGATATGGTCGACGATGTTCTCGCCCTCGGGCGGCATCTGCGGGTTCAGCTCGAACGGCTGGAACCGCACCTGCGCCTCGATCCCCTCGCCCTTCAGCGTCTCCAGCGCCTCCGTCAGCCCGCCGAGGCCGACGACGCACCACGGGCAGACGACGTCGGAGACGAAGTCGATGTGCAGGGTTTTGGGCATGGGACGCTCCGGTGGTGGGGATTAGGGAGTAGGGATTAGGGATCAGGTGTCAGGGCAGGATATGGGAACGGTTGGCCCGGCCGTCTCGTGGGGTCGCTGCCTGTGACCGGGAAGCCCGATCCGGAACGCCCTCGCCCCTAATCCCTATTCCCTAACCCCTAATCCCCCCCTCCCCCATGACCTTCCCCGGCTTCCTCCCCGCCGACCTGCGGTTCCTCTCCGACCTCGCCGCCCACAACGACCGCGACTGGTTCACCGCCAACCGCGCCACCTATGACGACCGGCTCAAGCCCGCGCTCGCCGCCCTGATCACCGACACGACCGCCGCCTGCGCCGCCCGCGGTCTCGCCCTCGCCGGCGACCCGGCCAAGAGCCAGTTCCGCCTCCACCGCGACACGCGCTTTTCGAAGGACAAGAGCCCCTACAAGACCCATGTCGCGGCGGTGCTGACGCGCGGCGGGGGCAAGATGTCGCCCGGCATGGCCTATATCCACATCGAGCCCGAGGGCGGCTCGCGCGTAACCGAGGCCAGTTTCGACTACGACAGCATCGACCCGCTCGACCCCTCGACCCACCCCGGCGCCCGCCTGTCCGAAGCGCCTTCGTCATCCTCCGGCTTGACCGGGGGAGGCGAAATCCCCGACCTCGAGAACGCCCACGGCCGCGGCCCCTTCGTTTCGGCCGGCTTCTATCTCTACGACCGGAAGAACTCCGAACGCGTGCGCCGCGCCATCGCCGCCGACCCCGACGCCTGGCTCGAGGTCGAGGCCGCCCTCGCCTCCCGCGGCCTCCGCCTCGCCCCCGGCATGGCCGTCAAACGCATGCCCAAGGGCTACGAAGCCCACGCCGGCGGCCCGCTGGAACCCGCCCTGAAACGCCTGCAGTGGTATGCGCGGCGGCCGCTAACCGGGGCCGAGATCGCGTCGCCCAACCTGCCGGATACCCTCGCCGACTTCGTCGCCGACATGCGCCCCCTGCTCCATTTCGGCTGGGCCGCGCTGGACTAACCCACTTCCTTCTCCCCTTGAGGGAGAAGGTGGCCCGCGCAGCGGGTCGGATGAGGGGTGAGACACCCATGCTTCCGACAATTCGCCAAACACCCGATAGTCGGGGCGCCGACACAGCCCCCTCATCCGGGCCTCCGGCCCACCTTCTCCCTCAAGGGGAGAAGGACAGCGCGCTGCCAAACCCCCATGACGCTGTGCTGACAATCCGCGTTTCTATAGTCGGATAGCGCGAACAAACCCCCGCCTTTCCAACGACATCCGCTTTTCTCGATCCGACTTGTCCGCCTGACAAACCGGCGGCCGCATAATGCCGGCCGTTGAAACGCAGTCAGGAAAGGGCCGCCGGATGGCCAAGGGAACACAGATCACCGCCACGCGGCCGCGCCGGGGCCGCCACGCCGCGCCGGAGGATGTCTGGCGGCGCGTGCGCGACGCCTATCTGGACGGCATGTCGGCCCCGGACGTCTGCCGCCTCTACGGCGTGGGGGTGACCGCCCTGCGCAGCCGGGCCGCCCGCGAGCTCTGGCGGCGGAGAGACCAGGCGTGGGCGCCGCCGCCGAACGAGCTGGATGTCAGCGACGAGGGCATACTGCTTGAGGACCGCGCCGGCGGGGACCTCGACAAGGTCGAATTCTACCAGCTCTCCTTCGTCGCCCATCGGCGGTCCATGCGGGCGGTGATGCGCGGCGACGCGGCCGAGGCGCTGCGCTGGCGCAAGGTGCGGATCGCCATGGACGAGGAGCAGGCCGAGATCGACCGCGTCACCGCCCAGCACGAGGCGATCCGTTATGAACGCGCCGGCTGGGCCGAACTCGCGGCCTACGAGGCGCAGAAGGCGGCGGCCGCTGACGCGGCGGCCGCTACGGACGCAGTGGACGACGCATTTGACGCAGCGAACGCATCGGACGCTTCGCACTCTTCGGACGCTTCGGACGCTGTTTTTCACTCCAATTCCGAGTCGGTCGCCGGACGGAGCGCTCACGAGCCCGTGTAGAACCGTCGTTATGTCTAAACCCCGACAGACTTTGCCGTGACGGAAGGTTTTAATGCTTTCCTAATCAGGGGCGCGACGGCGATGCGGATCTACCAGTTCCATTTCTACGACCGTCGGGGCCGGCGCCCCGCGCTCGATTTCGCCAGCTGCCGGCACGACATCGAGGCGGCCCGCACCGCCTTCGGCCAGCTGCAGCAGCATTCCAGCTGCGAGGGGGTCGAGGTGTTTGAGGACGACCGGCTGGTCATGCGGCTCGACCGCCAGACCCCGCCGCCGGAGCTCCACGCCGGCCACTGAGCCCTCCCGCTCCGGGAACGCGGCGCCCCTCCCGCCGGTTAAGCTGACCGACAGCAGGAGACGCCCGTGACCCAGATCGATCCCGCCGGCTCGAACCGGCCCGCCCCGAAACGTTCTACGAAGTTCAACGGCCTGGTGGTCGGGCTGGTGGTTCTTCTGTTTGTGGTCGCCGGCATCTACGTCTGGTCCCACTGGAGCGCCACGGACGACAGCGCCGCCGACGAGGCCGCCGGCGGCCCCGTCCAGCCCGCCCAGCTGCCCACCCCCGCCGACGACAGCGTCCCCGTCGCGCCCGCACAGGTCGCCCCCGGCGCCGATCCCAGCGGCGACGCCTCCGCCCGCGGCGTCGAGGCCGGCAACGTCCCCCCGGGAGCCGAAGCGCCGCGATAAGCGTTGCCCTCGCAGGAAGGGATCGCCGCCATGTTGAAGAAATACGCCTACGCCTGGATCACCCTGGTCTTCTTCACCGTCTCGATCGTGCTCCACTGGGGCTTCGGCTGGTTCGCCTACGTCGACGAGGCCCAGTCCCACGGCCAGGCCGCCGAGCTCTCGCCCTGGCTCATCGAAATGGGCCGGGACACCTTCGAGAACTGGCAGTCCGAGTTCCTCCAGCTGCTCTGGCAGGTCGTGGGCCTGGCCTATTTCCTCTACGTCGGCTCGCCCTCCTCCAAGGAGAATGACGACCGGATGGAGGCCAAGATCGACGCCCTGATCCACCTCGTCGGCAAGGACCGCGCCGACGCCCTGATCCAGGAGATCGACGAGACCCACCTGCGCCACGGCGGCCACGCCGCGGTCCACGACGCCGAACCGCCCAAGGCCCTCCACGCCTGACCTTGGATTCCGGGCGGCCCGCCACTAGGTTCCGCCGCGAGCCTTTCAGGAGACGCCCCATGCACGACGCCCCTCAGTCTGACGCCGCCGCCCGGCTGGATCACGAGAACCCGCTCGGCGTGGACGGCTTCGAGTTCGTCGAGTTCACCGGCCCCGAGCCCGAGGCCATGGCCTCCCGCCTCGAGCTGATGGGCTTCACCCGCACCCATGTGAACCCCGCCACCGGCGCCGTGCGCCTCAAGCAGGGCGACATCACCCTGCTGGTCGACCTCTCGCCCCAAGGCCAGGCTGAAGAGTTCGCCCGCGAACACGGCCCCTCCGCCAACGGCATGGCCTTCCGCGTCGCCGACGCCAGGGCCGCCTATGAGGGCGCCGTCGCCCGCGGCGCCCGCCCGGCAGAGAACCACAACGGCGGCGCGCTGGGGAACGGCTATTCCTACATCCTGCAGGGCATCGGCGGCTCGCTGCTCTACATCGTCGACCAGTACGGCGAGCGCGGCTCCCTCTACGACAGCTGGGACGAGATCGAGGGCTGGGAAGAAGCCGAGCGCAAGAACTCCGTCGGCCTGTTCTGCCTCGACCACCTGACCCACAACGTGCGCCGCGGCCAGATGCGCACCTGGTCGGGCTTCTACGGCGACGTCTTCGCCTTCGAGGAGCAGAAGTATTTCAACATCAAGGGCAAGGCGACCGGCCTGCTGTCCCAGGCCATGATCGCGCCCGACCGCGCCATCCGCATCCCCCTGAACGAGAGCCAGGACGAGAACTCCCAGATCGAGGAGTTCCTCAAGCGCTACAACGGCGAGGGCATCCAGCACATCGCCCTGGCCACCGACGACATCTTCGAGACCGTCGAGGAGATGAAGCGCCGCGGCATACCCTTCCAGGATACCATCGACACCTATTTCGACCTGATCGACAAACGCCTGCCCGGGCACGGCCACGACGTCGCCCGCATGCGGCTGAACCGCATCCTGATCGATGGTTCGGACGAGGATGGCCTGCTGCTGCAGATCTTCACCCAGGACACCTTCGGCCCGATCTTCTTCGAGATCATCCAGCGCAAGGGCAACCAGGCGTTCGGCGAGGGCAATTTCCAGGCGCTGTTCGACTCGATCGAACTGGACCAGATCCGGCGCGGCGTCATCAAGGTCGATGCCTAAGCCGCCGACGTGGCTGCCCTGGCTCGGGCCCTTGCTGGCGGCCGGGATCGGGGCGGCGGTCGGCAAATACGGTCTGGGCGGCGGCTTCTGGACCGTGCTGATCGCGGCGCTGATCGGGGGCTTCCTGCCGATCCTGGGCAACGCCTTGTGGAAGTGGCTGGAGCGCCGCCGGGGTCAGTGAAAGTCGCGTGAGCCCGGCAGCACCCGCACGTCGCGCGGGTGCCGTCCCCGCGCCGGCTCATGGCCCGATCCGGGGGCCCGGTCGGGCGTCAGGTTCCCCAGCATCGGGGTCCAGTCCTCGATCGCCTCGACCACCAGATGGGTCACGCCGTCGGCCCTCTGGATCCGCCCCTTCGCCAGCACCATCCGCGCGCCCATGGCCGTCGGCCGGAAGCGCTCGAACACGTCGGGCCAGAGCACCAGATTGACGATGCCCGTCTCGTCCTCGACGGTCATGAAGCAGACGCCCTTGGCCGTGCCGGGCCGCTGCCTGACCAGCACCACCCCGCCCACCACCGTCCGGCGGCCATTGGCCACAGCCTCGCAGGCCCGCGCCATTACCGCACCCGCCTGCTTGAGCCGCTCCCTCAGGAAGGCGACGGGGTGGCCTTTCAGGGACAGGCGCAGGGACTGGTAATCGCCGACCACCTCCTCGGAATGCGCCAGCTCGGGCAGGGCATCCGGCGGCTGGCCGTCGGTCTCGTCCAGCCCCATGGCCTCGAACAGCGGGGCAGAGGCGGCCGGAGCCGCGCCCTTGGCCGCCCACAGCCCTTGCCGGCGCGACAGGTCCAGTGAGCCATAGGCGTCCGCCTCCGCCAGCCGGTCCAGCGCCGCCGACGGCAACTGCGCCCGCACCCGCAGGTCTTCCAGATCGCCGAACGGCCCCGCCTGCCGAACCTCCACAATCCGATCGGCCCACTCCTTTCGGAACCCGTCGATGGAGCGCATGCCCAGCCGCAGGGCGCGGCGACGGCGTCCCGCCCGGGGCTCCAGCGTCGCATCCCAGCCGCTGGCGTTGACGTCCGGGTGCCGCACCTCGACCTTGTGCTCGCGGGCGTCACGAACGATCTGGGCCGGGGCGTAGAAGCCCATCGGCTGGCTGTTCAGCAGGCAGGCGGCGAAGACGTCCGGATACAGCCATTTCACCCAGGCCGAGACGTAGACGAGGTGGGCAAAGGCGGAGGCGTGACTCTCGGGAAAGCCGTATTCGCCAAAGCCTTTGATCTGGTTGAAGCAGTTCTGGGCGAAGTCGGGATCGTAGCCGCGCCTGATCATCCGGCTGACCATCAGGGTCTCGTAATTGCCGATGGTGCCGTTGTGCCGGAAGGTGGCCATGGCGCGCCGAAGACCATTGGCCTCGTCGCCGGTGAATTCCGCCGCCACCATGGCGATCTTCATCGCCTGTTCCTGGAACAGGGGCACCCCCAGCGTCTTGCGCAGGATGTTGGCCAGCTCTTCGGGGTTCTTCGTCGAGCCCGGCATGGAGAAGCGGTATTTGCCTGCGCCGGGTCTGGCCTCATAGGCCCGGCGCTCCATCCGGCGTTGCAGATAGGGGTGGACCATCTTGCCCTGGATGGGGCCGGGCCGGACGATCGCGACCTGGACCACCAGATCGTAGAACTCCACCGGCCGGAGCCGGGGCAGCATGCTCATCTGGGCCCGGCTCTCGACTTGGAAGACCCCGAGGGAGTCGGCCCTGCACAGCATGTCGTAGACGCCGCGGCGCTCGGCGGGGACGGCGGCGGTGTCGGGCAGAGGCCGGCCATAGGTCGTCTCGATCATGCGGAAGGCGCGCTTCATCGCTGTCAGCATGCCGAGCGCCAGGACGTCGACCTTCATCAGCTTGAGGAAGTCGATGTCGTCCTTGTCCCATTCGATGAAGGTGCGGTCCGGCATGGCGGCGTTGCCGATGGGCACGATCTCGAGCAGGGGCGTCTGGCTGAGCACGAAGCCGCCGACGTGCTGGCTGAGGTGGCGCGGGAACTGGATCAGTTCGGCGGTCAGTTCCAGCGCCAGCTTCATCCGGGCATCGTCGCGGCTCAAACCGGTCCGATCGACATGGCCTTCTTCGACCTTCGAGCCCCATGAGCCCCAGACGGTGTCGGCCATGCGGGCGGTGACGTCCTCGGTCAGGCCGAGCGCCTTGCCCACGTCGCGGATGGCGGATCGGGGGCGGTAGTGGATGATCGTCGCCACGATCCCGGCGCGGTCCCGGCCATAGCGCCTGTAGACCTGCTGCATGACTTCCTCGCGCCGCTCGTGCTCGAAGTCGACGTCGATGTCGGGCGGCTCGGAGCGCTCGGAGGAGATGAAGCGCTCGATCAGAAGATCCTGCCGGGTGGGATCGACATTGGTGATGCCGAGGCAGAAGCAGATCACCGAATTGGCGGCGGAGCCCCGGCCCTGGCAGAGGATGGGGTCGGGACGGGAGCGAGCCCAGTCGACGATGTCGTGGACGGTCAGGAAGTAGGGCGCGTAGTCCAGCGACCGGACCAGCTTGAGCTCCTTGTGGATCGTCTCCTTGACGTCGGGCGGAACGCCGTCGGGCCAGCGGGAGCGGGCGCCCCTCAGCGTCAGCCGGGTCAACCAGCCCTGCGGGGAGTATCCCGGAGGAACGGGTTCGTCCGGGTATTGATAGCTGAGCTCCCGCAGCGAGAAGGTGCAGGCTCTCGCCACATCCATGGTGCGGGCCAGCGCGGCTTCGTGGCCGCGGAACAGGCGGGCCATCTGGGTGGGGGGCTTGAGAAAGCGTTCGGCGTTGGCCTGTAGACGGCGGCCGGCCTTGTCGATGGTGGTCCCTTCGCGGATGCAGGTCAGGACGTCCTGCAGCATGCGGCGGTCGGGGTGGTGGTAGAGGACGGCGTTGGTGGCGATCATGGGCGCGCGGGTGCGGCGGGCCATGGCGGCCAGCCGGTTCAGGCGCCGGCGGTCGTCTCCGCGCCAGAGGGGCGAGGCGGCCAGATAGAGGTCGTCGGGCCAGGCGCGCCGCCACGCCGCCAGCCGCGTCTCGAAGGCTTCGTCCGGGTGGTCGGGCGCGGGAACGAGGGCGATCATGCCTTCGCCCAGACCAAGGGCCTGTTCGAAGGTCAGGCGGGTCTCGGCCTTCTCGATGCGCTCGCCGTCGGGATCGGCGCCGGGCTGGGGCACCGCCTCGCTCTTGCCGAGGGAGAGCAGGCGGCAGAGGCGGCCGTAGGCGGCGCGGTCGCGGGGGAAGACCATCAGGGCCGTGCCGTCGGTGAAGACCAGCCGCGAGCCGATCACCAGCCGCAAGCCGACCTCCTCGGCGCCCATCAGGGCCCGGACGATGCCGGCCAAGGTGTTGCGGTCGGCCACGCCCACGGCGGCCAGCCCCAGCGACTTCGCCTGCATCATCAGCTCGCCGGGGTGGGAGGCGCCCTCGAGGAAGCTGAAGTTGGTCATGGCGCCGAGCTCGGCGTATTCGCCGGTCCAGCCGCTCACGGCAGCACCCCGTGCATCCACCAGCTGGGCGCGCGCTCCTCGTTCACCAGCTTCGGGTCGCCGGTGTAGTCGCGGCCATAGAGGCCCTCGCGGAAGACCCAGTAGCGGGCCCCGTCGGCGTCCTCGAGGCAGTAGTAGTCGCGGGTGCGGGCCTTGGCCGTCCTCCACCATTCGGGGGACAGCCGCTCGGGCCCCTCGGCGCGGGTCACCCGGCGGGGAGCGCGGCGCCAGATGAAGCGGACCGGGGCCCCGTCGGGCAGGTCGAACAGGGGATCCTTGATGGGCTCGGGCGGCTCCAGCAGCAGGATCGGGCGGCGGCTCATGCCGCCCGCATCGCCCTCGACGCGGCGGCCCAGGGCGGGACGCAGCCGCTCGGCCCGTTCGGGGATCCAGCTGTCCACCGCCTCGGGCGCCAGCACCCGATCCTCGCCCAGCCGGGCCGTCAGCCGGTCCAGCAGGGCGGCGAGGCTTTCGGCCTGCCGGGTCTCCGCCTCGGTCTCCAGAGCGGCCTGACGGGCGGGCATGGGCTCGACCACGTCGGCGGTCAGCATCAGGGCGTCGAGACCGAAGCCCAGCTCCAGATTGCCCAGACCGGCCTCGCGGAACAGGCGCAGCCAGATGCCGGCGTCCCGGCCCGGAAGGCCCATGCGGACCGACAGGGCGGTGGCGCCGCCGTCCGAGCGGAAGCCGGTCAGGGTCAGGGACCGGGCGCCCTGCCCGTCACGCTCAAGGGGGGCGGCGAGGTCGGCGACCAGTTCGGACAACCGGGCCTCCACACCCTCCAGATCGGCGACCGGCTCCATCCAGGTCTGCCAGGCGCGATAGCGGGCCGGCGGGCGGACGGGAACGAGGGCCTCGGCGGCATGGCCGAGGGCCTGATCCAGACGCTGGACCAGATCGACCCCGCCCTCCTTGCGGAAGCGGCGGGCCAGTCCGGCACGGGGCATGGGATAGAGGTCGCCGATCCGCTTGAGGCCGAAGCGGCGCGCCTGCCTGAGGGTGCGGTCCTGTATCCGCAGGGCCTCGACCGGCAGGGGGGCCAGCAGGTCGCGGACCGTGTCGTCGGCCGCGATGGGCGCCTGACCGTCGCCGCCGCCCCAGCGGGCCAGAGCCCAGGCCGCGCCGGGCGTGGGGGCCATGGCGACGCGGGCGGGGATGCCGGCCTCGGCCAGCCGGTCGCGGATCTGGCGCAGCAGCGCCGCCTCGCCGCCGAACAGATGGGCCGCGCCGGTGACGTCGAGGAACAGGCCTTCCAGCCCGTCGCCGGAGGGATCGACGCTGACCGAGGGGGACCAGCGCTCGGCCCAGTGGGCCAGCGCCTTCAGGGCCCGTTCGTCGGCGGCGGGATCGGCGGGCTGGCGCAGCAGGTAGGGGATCATGGCCAGGGCGTCGGCCTGACCCTGTTCGCGCCGCAGCCCCGCCGCCCGGGCGGCCGGATTCAGGGCGTGGAGCACCGCCGCGCCCCGGCTGTTCTTGAGGATCAGGGCGAACGGATTGCGGGGGTCGAGGGCGGGATCAGGCGGCGAGGCCGGACGGCGCGCCCGTTCCAGCGATCGACGGCGGACCGAGATCGGCCAGTCGATCAGCCAGACGGAGACGATGCGTCTCATCATCCTGCTCCAGCATCCATGCGCCGGGCCGCTCGCCCCGTCCGCGCGTCAGTTCGGCGAGAAGGCGGCCCGGGCCGGGGGCGCGCTCGTCCTCGGGGTCGACGGCGCTGGGCTGCGTCGAGATGCGCCAGCGGCGGCGGGCCGCGCTGAGCCCCTCCAGCCCCCGCGACAGGATCAGGCCGACGGCCTCGCCCTGTTTCGCCGCGAAATCCAGCCGCCGGGTCTGGGCCAGGGTCGCGCCCTCGACCGCGCCCAGCCCCATCGACACCGCGCCCGAGCGCAGCCCCTGCTCCATGGTCCACAGGGCCTCGGCCAGGGTGGAGACGGGCGCGAGGATGAAGGGCAGGCCGGCCAGACCGGGGCCGTAGGGACGGCCGTATTCCACGAACAACGCCCGGGGCGCGGTCATCAGCAGCGGCCGGTCGTCGCCCGCCCGCCGCCGCGACACCGCGAACAGCACGGCCGCGCCCACGTCGCGGGGCGATGGCGCGCACGCCTCCTCAAGCGGCGCGGCGACCTCCGGGAACGGGTCCTGTGACAGGATGGGCGACGGGTTCATGATCGTTCAGAAGCTGGATGTTCATTATTTGTTCCAGCCGGGAACAGAGTCAAACGCGGAATCGGATTCCTTGGGGATGAGAGGTTTTACCCGGATGTAATCCCAAAAATTAGGGTCCGAAGAGTGCGAAGAGTCCGCAGAGTCCGCTCAGTGCGTAGAGTCCGCTCCGTCCGAAGCGTGCTGCAGAACGCCGCTGAACCGCCGCGCTCCTCACCCGATTGTCAAAGACCCTGCAGGGCCTGAAGGCCATGCCGTCGGAACATGGGGAGCGGGGAGAGAGGGTCAAGGGACAGAGAGGAATATATTCCTCGGTGTCAGGTTGACACCCCCCACTCTGCAATCCTCAAGCCGAACCGAAAATGGCGGCGGCGGGCCCTCAACTCACGGCCGTCCACCCTCTTCGCAGTTGGCGACGAGCAGCCGGTGCAAACGTCGGCTAAGGGTGGGAAGTGGACATTCCCGAGGCCATCGATCGGCTATCCCGGTCGCCATTCCGCAACGTCCCAGTCAAGCACGTCGCCCGTCGATTTCTGGACGGCAAACCACCCCATGTTGGTGCTGCAAATGCCTTCACACTCGCGATTGCTGTGCAGAGCCATGACGTAGTAGCCGCGAGGGCTCTCGGTTTCCGGAATGTGGTCGCAGAACGCTATCACCGACGCCGCTCGGCTATTCCGCGATACGACGTGGGCTTTTACTGCTGCACAAGCCTCCTCGGCGGTTGTCACCGGTGTGGCGTTTGGCGGGCTCAACCACGGCACTGCGCCGACAGCCAATAGCAGGGCGACTTCCTTCATCATTGTCCGCTGCGCCTCGGTTCAGCCATCGAACTTAGCCTCATTGCCAATGTCCGCAACGGGTCGGAAGCGGACCGTCAGAGGGATGCGAACAGCGGACGTTGCAGGCGCGGGCCGGGACTTGAACCCAGCGTCTTCAGGGCGAACCTGATGCACTCTCCAGTTATGCTACCGCACCCGCTGTCAGCATACGGCAGCGTTGGACGCCCGCAATGGGTCGGGAGCGGACTGTCACGCACAGGTCGAAAATCGACCTTGTGGAGGCCCACTGATAGCCTGAGCGCATGAAAGCCCGACGGACGCTCATCGCGATTGTGCTTTCCGCGGCGTCAGGCTCCCAAACACTCTCGACCGAAGACGTGTGCCGGGCACGCGCGGCCAGTCTCGGAGTGCAGCTGGATGAGCCAGCCATAGTTCAGGACGTGCCTGGCACGGAGACGCTCATCTACGGCTGGGAACCCGCCCACAATGGTCGCCCCGGCGTCCAGTGCACGACCCGGCGCGGTCACGTTCGAGATGTGGAGGCCCTGCCCTGGGGCGACAGGGCCTCTCGAGAGGGGTGATCCGACTGGCTGTGCGTGGCGCTGTAAACGTCCGCCATGGGTCGGGAGCGGACCCTTGCCAAGGGTGGGCCGCCGCCCCTGCTCAAGCTCCGGGGCCTAGAACCAGCCGTTCTCCCGATAGGCCGGCAGGCCGGCCAGCTGGCCGTCCGGATCCAGGGTGATCATCCAGTCGCCGATGAAGGCGTGATGGCTGTCCAGCCGCGCGTCGACCGGGAGGAATAGCGGGTCCGTGTCGTCGGCTCCGGGCAGAACCAGCGGCTCGTCGATGAACTTGAGGGCCTCGGCGCCCGGAAGGACGAGAGGCTGGTCGTCGACGATGGCGGGCAGGACGAAGCCGTCATCGTGGACGGTGGGCAGGACCTGTGCGCCGGCTCCCTTCTCCGACGGCTCGAGCGGCGCCGGGCCGGCCGGCGGATAGACCAGGGTGGTGGTGGTGTTGTTGGAGAACCTGAGCACCTCGACCGAGGTGACGAAGGTCGAGCCGTCGCGGCCCGCGACGTTGTCGACGATGCGGTAGCCCGCGCCTTCGGCGGTGATGGTGTAGTTGGCCGCGACGCCACGTAGCTGCACCTCGTCAGTCCCGAGACCGCCGTTGATGGTGTCATTGCCGCCCTTGCCGCTGAAGATGTCGTTCAGGGCGCCGCCGGTCAGGACGTTGTTCAAGGCGTTGCCCGCGCCGATGAACTTGCCGGAGCCTGAGTAGATCAGGTTTTCGACGTTGTTTCCGAGCGTGTAGCTGCCGACCCGCGCCTCGACCGTGTCGACGCCTTCGCCGGCCAGTTCGACGATCGTGTCGGAGGCGTCGAGGATGTAACGGTCGTCGCCCGCGCCGCCCTGAAGCTGGTTGGCCGCGCCGGATCCACCCCGCAGGGTGTCGTTCCCGTCCAGGCCGATCAGGACGTCCGCGCCGAGGCCGCCGCTGAGAACATTGGCCGCGCCGTCGCCGAAGAGGGTGTCGTTGAAGTCCGATCCGGTGACATTCTCGATGGCGTTCAGGGTGTCGATCCCGCCTTCGCCGTCGTGCGCCGTATTCAGGCCCAGCTGGACCAGAACGGCCGAGCCCGCGAGCGCGTAGGAGGCGGTGTCCGAACCAGTGCCGCCAAACAAGAGGTCGGCGCCGCCGCGGCCTTCCAGGGTGTCGTCGCCCGATCCGCCCGTCAACCGGTTGACCGAGCCATCGCCGGTCAGACGGTCGCCGAAGGCCGAGCCCTGGATGTTCTCGATCTCGCTGAGCGTATCCGTGGAGCCGTCGCCGTCATTGGAAGCGGCGCCTTCGAACAGGCTGGCGGTCACCGCTCCGGCGGCCTGACCGTAGTCCGCCGTGTCGGAGCCGGTATTGCCGTCCAGCAGGTCCACGCCCCCCCGGCCGCTCAGGAAATCATCGCCGGAGCCGCCCTCGACGCGGTTGTCGAGAGCGTTGCCGCGGCCGGTGAAGGCTCCGCCGCCGGTGTAGCGCAGCGCCTCGACGTTGGCGTTGAGCGTGTAGTTGAGGCGGCTGGTCTCGATGGTGTCGTATCCCTGCCCCGCCGCCTCGACGATGGTGTCGGTGGCGTCGACCACATAGGTGTCGTCGCCCAGTCCGCCCTGGAGCTGATTGGATGCGCCGGTTCCGCCCACCAGCCGGTCATTGCCGCCCAGTCCGAGCAGGATGTCCGAGCCGGCGCCGCCAATCAGGACATTGCCGCCGTTCGAGCCGATCAGGAGGTCGTTGAAGGCCGAGCCCGTCAGGTTCTCGATGTTGACCAGGGTGTCGAACCCGCCGTCGCCGTCCCTGGCCGCGATGGTGTCGTTAAGCTGGGCGGAGACCCCTGAGGACGCGCCGCTGTAGTCCACGGTGTCAACGCCGTTCCCGCCGTCCAGGGTGTCGTTCCCCGGGGTTCCAACCAGCACGTCGCCGTCGGAATCCTGGCCGTTGATCGTAACGGTCACCGTCGAGACCCCACCGCCGGCAAGGGTGTAAGTGAAGCTGTCGGTGGGCGGCGGGTTCGAGGCCCCCGAGCCGGCCCCGGGCGCGAAGGCGAAGGCGCCGTTGGGGTCGTAGGCGAAGGTTCCGTCCGCGTTCAGTGTCAGCAGAGCGCCCGAGGGCAGGGTAATCTGGACTCCCACACTGGCGCCGACGCCGTTGACCGCTGTGACCGTGAAGGCATCGCCCTCGGCGTCGCTGTCGACGCCCGACCCGTTGTTGCTGAAGACGTTGCCGCTGATCGTCGCCGCCTCGGCGCCCGAGACCGCGTCGGGCCGGGCGACGGCCGCATCGTTGACAGCGGTCAGGGCGACGACGGTCGTACCGATATGAACGCCTACGCCGCCGGCGCCCTGGGCGCCCAGGTTCCCGTCCCGGAAGGTATAGGCCAGTGTCACGCTGGCGGGAGGCGTATCACTCTGGTTGGCGTAGGCGATCCGCGAGGCCACCGAATCCACCAGGGCCGAGGTCGCCGCGTTGGCGAAGGTGATGGTCAGCACGCCGCCGGACAGGGCGTAGGTGGCGACCGTTACCCCCGCGACAAGAAGCGCGCCGCTGGCGTCAGTGCCTGAGATGGTGAAGCTGGCGCCGGTCGCGTCGATGCGGAAGGCGTCCTCGGCGCTCGCGCCGCCCTGACGGCCGATGGCGAGGGTCGCCCCCCCGTAGCCCCTGACGTCGAGGTTGTAGTCCTGGATGTCGACCGATTGATCGAGGCGGTCGTAGACCTGTTCCACACCTGTGTCGTCGGTCTGAAGGCCGGCGATCGTGGGGGCGATATTGACGATGTCGGCCGAGGTGAGGGTGGTCGACTCCGCTCCCCAAACCTGCCCCTGCGCGACGTAGCCCAGCTCGGGATTGTAGCCCGTGCCCATCACCGCCCGGTCGTTCAGGTTCGGCAGGGCGAAGGTGGTCACGCCATTTCCGCCGTACGTTGTCCCCAGCAGGGCGAAGAGGGCCTGGTTGCTCTGGATCGACAGCAGCTGGCCGTTGGCCTCCATGTAGCCGCCGGGTGTGAAGTCGCCGGCGAAGGCGATCACCTCGCCGAGATACATGATTTCGGAATCGGCGCTATCGCCGCGGCTGGGGAAGGCGCCTGTGGTGGCGATCAGATAGGTCACGGCCAGCGTCGGTTGCAGGTTGGAAATCGGCGCGCCGACGCCACCCGCCGCCGTCGGCAGGTTGTCCGTGTTCAGAAGCACGGTCTCCGCGCCCGTCACAGTCCCAACAGGCGAGTCGTTGTCCGCGCCCACGGCCGTACGACCCCGCAGATCCGGGATACGGAAGGTCGTGATGCCGTCGCCGCCATAGGCCTTGCCGATAATCGCGTAGAGCGCCGGCCAGTCCGATATCAGCAGCTCGCGGCCGTCAGCGTACATGAAGCCAGCGGGCTCGAAATAGCCCGCCCACTGGCTGAGCGCGCCCATCATGTCGGCAGAGCCGTCGGTCCCGCCACCGCCCTCGATCGGGAAATAGCCGTCAACGGCGATCAGCCACCTCAGCGCGAGGGACTCCTGCGAATTGCTGAAAGCCTGGCCGCCTCCGCCGGCCGCGGCGGGCATGTTCGCAGTCGCCAGGTTGTGCCCAACGGACCCGAAGAACTCGCCCAGCTCGAAGTTGGACAGGCCGGGCCCGTTGCCCGCGCCGACCGTCAGGAGGCCGCCGAGGTCCGGTAAGCGGAAGGTGTTGACCCCGTTGCCGCCGTAGGTGACGCCCAGGATGCTGAACAGGGCCGTGTGTTGCTGGATGGCCAAGGTCGCGCCGTTGGCGGTGTTTTCGGCGAATGAGAAGTTTCCCGCGGTGGTGCGGACCTGGCCCAGCTGGAACCCGTAGCTGGACCCGTCCGGCCCGTCGCGTTGCGGATAAAAGCCAGACAGCGGCATCACCTGGATCAGCGCCAGCGACGGTTGCAGGTTTGAGACCGTGTTGCCGAAAGCGATGCCCTCGAGATAGCCGTTCGACGGCTGATCCACCGGGGGCGAGGCCGCCAGGGGCCCGGGCGACGCGCCGGCCTGCAAGGCGGCCATGGGGCTCGGTGGAGAGGCCGGGCCGTCTGCCTGGCCCTGATTGATCAGGGAGCCGGAAACACCGCGGTGTGTGGGGAATGCCAACATGAGTGCGGCTCCAGGGTCGGCCTGCTCACATCACAGGCTCGATGACGGTCAGCCGGCGACGCCGGGCAAGCGGGAGCCTACGCGCTCTTCGCTGAGCGCGCACTGTTATTTCAACTGCGCGGTGAACTTGGCCTTAGAGTTCGCCGGGCCGGCTGATCTGTCGGGAAAAAAAGACCGCCGGCCCTCGTGGGAGGACCGGCGGCTCTGTTTTAGGCCTTCCGTCCTTCGGCCCGATCGGGGCCGAGGATCCGGATCAGCTTCGCTTCCTAGCGGAAGTTGATGCCGATGGTGGCGCGGCGGTTCAGAGGCTCGCGAACGCCGTCGGCGGTCGGGCGGGCCAGAGCGGTTTCACCCTTGCCGTCCAGCGAGATCGCGCCGCCGTTGACGCCCTGCGATACCAGCGCATCCGCGACGGTGCGGGCGCGGCGGTTCGACAGGCCGACGTTGTAGGCGGCCGAACCCGAGGTGTCGGCGTGGCCGACGATCAGGATGCGCGTCGGACGACCCGACTTGGCGTAGTTGGCGGCCTGCGTAACCACCGATTGGGCTTCGGCCGTGAGGTCCGAACGGTCCCAGTCGAAGTAGACCACGAACTCGCGGTCAGCCGGGGCCACCGGGCGCGGCGGAGCCGGCGGCGGGGGCGGAGGCGTGACGGGCGGCGGCGGGGGCGGAGGGGCCACGACCGGCGGGGGCGGCGGAGCCGCCACGGCGCCGAACGAGTAGCGCAGGCCCAGGCTGAGCGAGTGATCTTCGAAGTCGCCCGACAGGCTGTCGACGCCATCCGTCAGTTCCAGATCGGAAACGTTCAGATAGCGGTAGGTCAGGTCCACGCTGGCGCGCTCGCTGAGGCGCCAGGCGGCGCCGGCCAGCAGCTGCCAGCCCCAGGTGGTGTCGTCGATGTCTTCGAACTCGACCTTGGCGCCGCCGACACCCGCGCCCAGGAACGGACGGAACGAGGCGTCGCGGTTGCCGAAGTCATACAGCACGTTGGCCATCAGCGTGCTGGTGCTCGCATCGACGTCCGACACGGTCAGACCGTCCAGCTCGACCTCGTTGCTCTCACGATAGCCGGCCTCGGCCTCGATGCGCCAGTTGGAGTTCAGGCGGTAACCCAGACGGCCGAAGCCGGCCCAGTCTTCACCAGCCCTGACGTCCACCGGAGCGCAGACGATCCCCGTGCAGGCTTCCCATTCGTTTTCCTGGGGCCAGTGGTAGCCCAGGTCGCCGGCGACATAGACGCCATCCGGATCAGCCAGCGCCGGGGTGGCGCCGAACAAAGCCAGGAGCGCAGCTCCGGCCATCAATTGCTTCTTCATTCTCTATCCCTCAATCGCGGGAACGACACCCGCGAGCCGTGGATCAATGGCCAAGCTGGAAAGGGGTTGCATCGTTTTTCGATGCGGAGACACCCCGTCACGTTACTGTGGCGCAAAAGCAACAGGCCGGTCTGCCGGAGAACGGCGGGTCGATCCGGCTTCCGCAGTTGCATGGCTAAACGTGAGGTTCGCGCGGTGAGCTGACGATGGCGTTTGCGCAGAAGCGCTTCGTCAGCAGCCGGATGCAGCGCGCCGGAAGGCGCTTGGGCAATGCCTGTCAGCCTTATGCGAGGTCCTGCCGCCGGGCCTTCAGCTCGTCGCGGATTTCGGCGAGGAGGGCTTCGGTCGGGGTCGGCGCGGCCGGCGCGGCTTCCGGAGCGGCGGCTTCGGCGCGGCGGAGGCGGTTGATGCCCTTGACCAGCAGGAAGACCACGAAGGCGACGATCAGGAACTGGATCAGGGTGTTGATGAAGGCGCCGTACTGGATGGCGACCTTTTCGACGGCCTCGGTGGCGGGATCCTCGGGCTTCAGCACCCACTGGAGGCGTGAGAAGTCGACGCTGCCCAACAGCAGGCCGACGGGCGGCATGATGACCTGATCGACCAGGCTGGTGACGATCTTGCCGAAGGAAGCGCCGATGATGACGCCGACGGCGAGGTCGACGACGTTGCCGCGGGCGGCGAATTCCTTGAATTCGGTAAGCAGGCCCATCAGGCGTCGGTGGCGTTCAGCCGCTCGCGCAGTTCCTTGCCGCTCTTGAAGAAGGGCACGGCCTTGGCGGGTACGTCGACGGTCTCGCCCGTGCGCGGGTTGCGGCCGGCCCGGGCGGGGCGGCTGCGGACGGAGAAGGCGCCGAAGCCGCGCAGCTCGACGCGGCCGCCGTCACCGAGCGCCTCGACCATCCGGCCCAGCACGATGTTGACCACCCGTTCGACCTCCGCATGGGTCAAATGGGTGTTCTCGGCCGCCAGCTTTTCGATCAGCTCGGATTTGATCATGTCAGGCCCCCGCCCTCCAACGCCCTTCTCAGGGCTCATACGGGTGCATCCGCGGTTCGAATGCAATCCCCACCCTAGCGTCCGCCTGCCGACGGCAAAAGGCCCGAGCGCTGTAAATGTCGGTTATTGGACGTTTACCTTGCCTGCGCGGGCATGAAAAAGGGCGGCCGGATCGCTCCGGCCGCCCCTGTTCATTCGCTCTGCAGCGAAGACCTACTCCTTGGAACCGGCCTTCTCGCGCAGGGCGGCGCCGAGGATGTCGCCCAGCGAGGCGCCCGAGTCCGAGGAGCCGAACTGTTCGATGGCCGCGGCCTCATCCTTCATTTCCAGCGCCTTGATCGACACCGAGACGCGGCGCGAGGCCTTGTCGATGCCGGTGACCATGGCGTCGACGCGGTCGCCGACCGAGAAGCGCTCGGTGCGCTGCTCGTTGCGGTCGCGGGACAGGTCGGACTTGCGGATGAAGGCGGTCGCCGGAGCGTCGTCTTCACCGAACTTGACCTCGATGCCGCCGGTTTCCACCGCCGTCACCGTGACCGTGACCTGCTGACCCTTCTTGAAGGTGTCGCCTTCCATCGGATCGCCGCCGAGCTGCTTGATGCCCAGCGAGACGCGTTCCTTCTCGACGTCGACGTCCAGCACCTTGGCCTTGACGGTTTCGCCCTTGCGGTAGCGCTGGATGGCTTCCTCGCCCGAGACGTTCCAGTCGAGGTCCGACAGGTGGACCATGCCGTCGATGTCGTTGTCCAGGCCGATGAAGAGGCCGAACTCGGTGGCGTTCTTGACTTCGCCCTCGACGGTCGAGCCGATCGGATTGTTGGCGACGAAGGCGTCCCACGGATTGTCCTGCGCCTGCTTCAGGCCCAGCGAGATGCGGCGCTTGGAGGCGTCGACATCCAGCACGACCACGTCGACTTCCTGCGAGGTCGAGACGATCTTGCCGGGGTGGACGTTCTTCTTGGTCCAGGACATTTCCGAGACGTGGACCAGGCCTTCAACGCCGGCTTCCAGCTCAACAAACGCGCCGTAGTCGGTGATGTTGGTGATGCGGCCCGACATCTTGGCGCCGACCGGATACTTGGCTTCCACGCCGTCCCACGGGTCGGCCTGAAGCTGCTTCATGCCGAGCGAGATGCGCTGGGTGTCCGGGTTGATCTTGACGATCTGGACCTTGACGGTGTCGCCGACGGCGAGGACCTGCGACGGGTGCGAGACGCGCTTCCACGACATGTCGGTGACGTGCAGCAGGCCGTCGATGCCGCCCAGATCCACGAACGCGCCGTAGTCGGTGATGTTCTTGACCACGCCTTCGCGGACTTCACCCTCTTGCAGCTGGCCGACCAGCTCGGTGCGCTGTTCGGCGCGGGCTTCTTCCAGGATGGCGCGACGCGAGACGACGATGTTGCCGCGCGGACGGTCCATCTTGAGGATGGCGAAGGGCTGTTCCTTGCCCATCAGCGGGGCGACGTCGCGCACCGGACGGATGTCGACCTGCGAGCCCGGCAGGAAGGCCGAGGCGCCGCCGAGGTCGACGGTGAAGCCGCCCTTGACGCGGCCGACGATGGTGCCGTTGACCGGTTGGCCGTCGGCGAAGACGACTTCCAGACGGGTCCAGGCTTCTTCGCGGCGAGCCTTGTCGCGGCTGATGACCGCTTCACCCAAGGCGTTCTCGACGCGCTCGAGGTAGACTTCGACGTTGTCGCCGACCTTCGGGATGACGGCGCCTTCGCCGATGCCGAATTCGCGGGCGGGGATGCGGCCTTCGGTCTTCAGACCGACGTCGATGATCAGGATGTCCTTTTCCATGCCGACGACGCGGCCGTGGACGACCTGGCCTTCGCCGAGGTCACGGCCCTGAAGGGTTTCGTCGAGCAGCGCGGCGAAGTCGTCACGCGAGGGGGAGAAGCTTTGGGTATCGGTCATGCAGGGTTGGGGTTTCTAACGGTTGTGGCGCGTGACCGGACGGCCCCGCGCGAGGTGAGTTTGAAAGTGAGATCAGGTCGTCGGGATACGAGGCAGATGAAGCCAGGACGCCCGCGGAAGCCGAGGATGGGAGCGTTGGATTTGTCCCAGGGCCCCTAGAGACCATGTCGGACGCGCGCCGCCTCGACGATACGGCGGGCCGCATCGAAGGCGGCCTCTATATCCATATCGGTCGTATCCAGCAAGACGGCGTCTTCGGCCTGGATCATGGGCGCCGCGCCGCGGCCGGCGTCGCGCTCGTCGCGGCGGACGATGTCGGCCAGCATGTCCTCGTAGGCGATGACCTCGCCCCGGCCGGTCAACTGCCGCCAGCGGCGCGTGGCGCGGACCTCAGGCGTGGCGGTGACGAACAGCTTGGCCTGGGCCTCGGGGGCGATGACCGTGCCGATGTCGCGGCCGTCGAGGACGGCGCCGCCGGGCTGGAGGGCGAAGGCTTTCTGAAATTGGAGTAGGGCCGCGCGGACGCCGGTGTATCCGGCGACGCGGCTTGCGGCCTCGCCGGCCTCGCGGCTGGTCAGGCGTTCGGTGTCGCTGAGGTGGCTGGCGTCGAGGGCGCGGGCGACGGCCTCCGCCGCCGCCTCGTCGTCGAGGGAGCCCCCGGCGTCGAGCACGCCGACGCCGACCGCACGGTACAGCAGGCCGGTGTCGAGGAACGGCAGGCCGTACTCCGCCGCCAGACGCGCGGCGATGGTGCCCTTGCCCGAGGCGGCGGGTCCGTCGACGGCGATGATCAGGGCGGCGCTCATGCGGAGGCGATATCCCCGCCGAGGCCGCGCATCAACTCGACGAAGCCGGGGAAGCTGGTGGCGATCATGCCGGGCTCGTCGACGGTGACCTGTTCGGCGGCGGCGAGGCCGAGGATCAGATGGCTCATGGCTATGCGGTGGTCGCCATGGGTGATGACGGTTGCGCCTCCGCGAACGGGACCGCCGGTGACGGTGAAGCCTTCGGGCTCCTCCTCGACGGCGACGCCGCAGGCCTGCAGCCCGGCGGCCATGAGGGCGATGCGGTCGCTTTCCTTGACCCGCATCTCGCCGATGCCGCGCATGACGGTGGCGCCGGATGCGAAGGCGGCCGTTGCGGCGAGGATCGGGTATTCGTCGATCATCGAGGCGGCGCGGTCGGGCGGAACGACCACGCCTGTGAGGGCGGAGTGGCGGGCGGTGACGTCGCCGACCTCCTCACCGCCGGCCATGCGGCGGTTGGCGACGGTCAGGTCTGCGCCCATCTCGCGCCAGGTCTCGAACAGGCCGGTGCGCAGGGGGTTGAGCATGACGCTCTCCACCGTGACTTGCGAGCCGGGAATGATCAGGGCGGCGGCAAGCGGGAAGGCGGCGGAGGACGGGTCGCCGGGAACGGAGACGGGGGTGGCGGTCAGAGGCTGGCCGCCGGTGAGGGTGACCCGCCAGCCGGCGCCGTCGGGCAGGACGCCGACCTCGGCTCCGAAGGCGCAGAGCATGCGCTCGGTGTGGTCGCGGCTGGGCTCTGGCTCCGCGACGGTGGTGACGCCGTTCGCATTGAGGCCGGCGAGCAGTATGGCCGACTTGATCTGGGCTGAGGCGACGCTCTGGACATGGTCGATGGCCGAGAGGCCGCCGCCGGTGAGGGTCAGGGGAAGGCGGTCTTCCTCGCCGAGCCATTCGAACCGCGCGCCCATCCGGGCCAGTGGGCCCGTGACGCGCTTCATCGGCCGCTTCCGCAGGGAGGCGTCGCCGTCGAAGGTGACGGTTATCGGATAGCCGGCCGCGGCGCCCATCAGCAGGCGGACGCCGGTGCCTGCGTTGCCGCAGTCGATGACACCGGCGGGCTGGCGGAAGCCGCCATGGCCGGTGACGCGCCAGCGGCCCTGACCCAGACGCTCGACGCCGGCGCCGAAGGCCTCGACCGCGCGGGCGGTGGCGAGGACATCGTCACCCTCGAGCAAGCCGTCGATGTCCGTCACGCCGGTCGCCATGGCGCCGAGGATCAGGGCGCGGTGCGACATGCTCTTGTCGCCCGGTGCGCTCACCACGCCGGTCAGGGCGGAGGCGCGGCGGGCGGTCAGATGGGAGGGGGTCGTCACCCGGCGATCTCCGAAGCGTGCAGGCGGCGCGGAGATGGCTTTTGACAGCGGCCCTCAGGGGTGGCAAGGGACGCGCCCGAATTCCCCCCACCGAGAGAGGCGCCCCCGTGGCCAATCCCGAACTGGGCCAAAAGCAGGTCTGCCCGAACTGCCAGGCCAAATTCTACGACCTGGGCCGCCGCCCGGCCCACTGCCCCAAATGCGCGACCGACTTCGACCCGGAAGAGGCGCTGAAGCTGCGCAACCGCCGCGGCCGTCCGGCCGGCTACGCCGCTGACGAGACCCCCGACGAGGACGCCGAGGATCAGGTCGAGAAGAAGGCCGCCGGTGACGACGAGGACGAGGAAGAAGCCGTCGCCACGCCGGAGATCGACGAGGAAGGCCACGAGCCGATCCTGACTCCGGACGACGACGACGACGAGACGCCCGTCGATCCGACCGAAGAGCCCGGCATGGGCGAAGCAGGCGATGACGACGACGTGCTGGCCGACGACGATGACGACGACTCCGTGCCCTTCATCGAGGACGAGGACGATGACGCCTTCGACGACGACATCGTCAAGCCGGGCAAGGACGAAGACTAGGATTTCCGGGTCGTCCGGGGCCGCCGCGAGCGGCTCCGGACGGACCGAAAATAAATGGCGGGACCGGGGTTGATCGCCGTCAGACCCTGACATAGGTTCCGCCGCCTCGCCGGGGGGCGGTTTTCCCCCGACGAGCCGACCGGAAACGGTTCGGGGCTTTAGCTCAGTTGGTAGAGCGCTTGCATGGCATGCAAGAGGTCAGCGGTTCGACTCCGCTAAGCTCCACCATGAAGGCCCCGCGGGACACCCGCGGGGCCTTCGCCATATCTGGCGCAATATTACGGATTCCTCATCTTTGGGCCCTGTGGCGGCGGCGGAAGCTGTGGCCATATGCGCCCCGTCGGACCGGCGGGCCCCAGCGGCGCCGAGGTCCAGAGGACTCCGAAAGGCCATCCGATGATCCGTCGCCATCTCCTGCTTTCCGCCGCCGCCGTGCTGTTCGCCAGCGGCTGCGCCGTCTCGATGCCGTCTGCTCCGGGCGACGCTCCGGCGGCGTCAAGCCGGCCGCTCTACGGCTCGTTCGGCTTCGATGTCTCCGGCATGGATACGTCGGTGGCGCCGGGCGACGAGTTCTACGACTACGCCAACGGCGGATGGGCGGCGCGGACCCAGATCCCGGCGGACAAGTCGCGCCTGAGCACCTTCGACATCCTCAATGACCGCGCCAACGAGCGGAATGTGGAGCTGATCCGCGCCGCGGCCGCCGGGCAGGCCGAGGGCGAGTCGCCGCGCAAGGTCGGCGACTATTTCACCGCCTATATGGACGAGGCCGCCATCGAGCGCTTGGGGGCGACGCCGCTGAGGCCGGCGCTGGCGCGGATCGCCGCGGTCGACAGCCGCGCGGCGCTGAGCCGCGAGATCGGCGCGACGATGCGGGCAGACGTGGACGCGATCAACGCGACCAATACCTATACGGAGCGGCCGCTGGGCCTGTGGGTGGCGCAGGACTTCGACCACCCGGACCGCTACGCCGCCTATCTGATGCAGGGCGGTCTCGGGATGCCCGACCGGGATTATTATCTGTCCGACAGCCCGCGATCGGTGCAACTGCGCGAGACCTATCTGCGGCACGTCGCGGCCATGCTGACGCTGGCGGGCGTGTCTGACGGCGAGCGGCGGGCGCGGGGCGTCCTGGCGCTGGAGACCGCCATCGCCCGCAGCCACTGGGACGCCACGGCGACCGGCGACATGGCGAAGGGCAACAACAGCTGGCGGCGCGCCGAGTTCGCCACACGCGCCCCCGGCATGGACTGGAACGCCTTCTTCGACGCCTCGCGGCTGGCCGATCAGGACATGATCAAGGTGTGGCAGCCGGAGGCGATCACCGGACTGGCGGCGCTCGTCGGTTCGGAGTCGCTGGACGTGTGGAAGGACTATCTGACCTATCACGCCGTCAACCGCGCGGCGCCCTTCCTGTCGAAAGCCTTTGTCGACCAGCGCTTCTCGTTCCACGGCACGGCGCTGACCGGGGCGTCGGCCCAGTCAGACCGCTGGAAGCGGGCCGTGGCCTCGACCAACGGAGCGCTCGGCGACGCGGTCGGCCAGATGTATGTCGAGCGCCACTTCTCGCCCGAGGCCAAGGCCGAGGTGCAGAACATGGTCCAGAACATCAAGGCGGCCTTCGACGCCCGCATCGCGGCGCTCGACTGGATGACCCCCGCGACCAAGGCGCAGGCGCGCGCCAAGTTGGCGGCCATGACCGTCAGCGTCGGCTATCCAGACCGTTGGAAGGACTATTCGGCCCTCGAAATCCGCCGTGACGATGCGCTGGGCAACGCCGAGCGCGCCGGTCTGTGGGAATACCAGCGCAACATCGCCAAGCTGCACGGGCCGGTGGACCGGGGCGAGTGGTTCATGGTGCCGCAGACGGTCAACGCCCTGAACGCGCCGTCGCAGAACTCCATCCAGTTTCCGGCCGCCATCCTGGAGCCGCCGTTCTTCGATCTGAACGCCGACCCGGCCGTCAACTACGGCGCCATCGGCGCGGTGATCGGCCATGAGATCAGCCACGGCTTCGACAACTCGGGCGCCCTGTTCGACGTCAACGGCAAGCTGACCAACTGGTGGACGCCGGCCGACTTCGCCCGCTTCGAGGCCAACGGCCAGAAGCTGGTCGAGCAGTACAACACCTACCGGCCCTACCCCGATCTGGCGCTGAACGGCGAGCTGACGCTGGGCGAGAACATCGCCGACGTCGCGGGCGTCAGCGCGGCGCTCGACGCCTACCACCGCTCGCTGGGCGGGCGTCCGGCGCCGGTGATCGACGGGTTCACCGGCGACCAGCGCTTCTTCCTCGGCTTCGCCCAGAACTATCGCGTCAATACGCGCGAGGCCGCCGAGCGCAACCAGATCCTGACCAACGGCCACTCGCCGGGACGCTACCGCGCGGCCACGGTGCGCAACCTCGACGCCTGGTACGACGCCTTCGGCGTGCGGCCGGGCCAGGGCATGTATCTGGCGCCTGCCGACCGCGTCGAGATCTGGTGACCTGACGGGCCGCCGGCGTTGATTCCGGAGGCCCGAAGTCCCATCTGGAAGCTGGACCCGGCGCCCTGCCGATATCGGGGGGCGGAGGAGGGTCCGGTCGCTTTCGCGAGGGCCAGATGACGACACGCACCATTCTATTCGACAGCCCCTTCCTGCTGGGCTTCGACCATACCCGCGCCCTGATCGACCGGGCCGCGCGGGCGGCGGCGGACAGCTATCCGCCGTACAACGTCGAACAACTGGGCGAGCATTCGGTGCGCATCACCCTGGCGGTCGCGGGTTTTGGACCCGACGATCTGGCGGTGACGCTGGAAGGCCGGCAGCTGACCATCGCGGGCAAGCGGGAGGACGCCGGCAAGGGCGAGCAGGCCTTCCTGCATCGCGGTATCGCCGGACGCGGCTTCGTCCGCAGCTTCGTGCTGGCGGACGGGCTGGAGGTCGATCAGGCGAGGCTGGAGCACGGGCTGCTGCACGTCGAACTGAGCCGGCCGGAAGACCTGCCGACGATCCGCAGAATCCCCATCACGACGGCCTGACCCGGGCGTCGTTTTTAACGGCCGCCGCATTCGGGGCCGAACCACACGGCCCTTCGGGGCGTTAGTCGAGAGTAAGGAGGCGGTCGCAATGACGCCGACGATGATGACCAAGGAAGACCTGCGGGGGCTCGGAGCGCCCGACCTGGTCTATGTGCGCGAGATCCGCGCCGCCGATATTCTGGAAGATGCGCCCCTCCCCGAGGTGAAGGGGCTGTCGATCGATCCCGAGACAACCCTCTATGCGGTGCACGGCGCCGACGGCGAGCGGCTGGCCGTGATGATGGACCGCGAGACGGCCTTCGCCGCCGCGGTGGCGCACGAGTTGGAGCCGGTTTCGGTGCATTAAACGAAGGGCGCTAACGCGCTTCGCACCGCTGCCTTTTAGGCCGCGGTAGCGGGGGCCTTGTCCTTGACGAACAGGGCGCGGATGGCGTCGACGGTACGCGCCTGACGCAGGTGTTCGCGCATCTCGGCCGAACGCAGGGCGCGGGAAACGGCGGCCAAGGCGCGCAGATGCTCGGCGCCGTCGCGGGGCGGAGCGAACAGGGCGAAGATCAGATCCACCGGACGGTCGTCCACGGCGCCATAGGCCACGGGCGTATCCAGCCGCACGAAGACGGCGGTCACCTGATCGACGCCTTCGAGGCGGGCGTGGGGCACGGCGACGCCCGAGCCAAGGCCCGTCGAGCCCAAGGCCTCGCGCTCCAGCAGCGCCTCCATGATCCGGGCTTCGGGCAGGCCAAGCGTCTGCGCCGCGGCCTCAGCCACGGTGTGCAGCGCCTGCCGCTTGGACGACGCGCCGCTGCGCAGGACGACTCCGCCCTCCGCCAGCAAATCCCCGATATCCATGACGCTGATCCCGACTCTACCCGATCATTCCCGACGGGCGGGCGCCGTTTAGACGACCCGCCTCTTTGTGGGAAGCACTATGACGAGCCACCGTTTACCGAACCGTGTCCGTTGAGCGATCTGGTGGTCCGCTCGGGGTCGATCCAGCCGACGTTGCCGTCCGGACGGCGGTAGACGACGGACAGGCCGCCGTGGGCCGCATTGCGGAAGACGACGACCGGATAGCCGGTCATGTCGAGCTCGAGCACGGCGCGGCCGACGGTGACCGTGCGGATCTCCGCCTCGGTCTCGGCGATGACCATGCCGACGGGCGGGGGCTCGTCAGGCGCGCCAGCCTCGCCGAAATCCGCATCCTCGACCGAGTCCGGGTCGCGCAGCACGATGCTGCGGGCGACCTCGCGGGCGGCCATCTCGGTCTTCTCGGGCGACAGGCCCTTGGGACCGATGTGGTGATCCTTGAGCCGGCGCTTGTAGCGACGCACCCGCTTCTCGAGCTTTTCGAGGCTTTCGGTGAAGGCCGAATGGGCGTCGCCGCCCAGGCCCGAGGTGAAGACCACCTGGCCCGAAGCCAGACGGACCCAGCAATCAACCTTGAAGCTGTGACCCTCCTTGGCGACGATCACCTCGGCGTCCTGGGCCCCTCGTTCGAAGTATTTGCCGATCCCGTCCTGGAGTTCCTGGGAGATGCGGGAGCCTAACGCTTCGCCGACATCCACGTGCTTACCGCTGACCTGGATTTGCATGGGAGTAGAACGCGACCGAAGGCGTTTGGTGTCAACGCCGATCACCGAAATGTGGTGGAGCTTCAGCCGGCCTTCAGCATCCGCTTGCGCTGGACGGACGAGGGAATGCGCAGCGCTTCCCGGTATTTGGCGACGGTTCGGCGGGCGATATCGATGCCGGCCTCGTTAAGGATCTCGACGATGCGGTCGTCGGACAAAACGTCGCCATCGCGCGCCTCGCCGTCGATCATGGCCTTGATGCGGTGACGGACCGCCTCGGCCGAGTGGGTCGCGCCGCCGTCGGACGACTGGATGGCGGCCGTGAAGAAGAATTTCAGCTCGAACACGCCCCGCGGCGTGGAGACGTATTTGTTCGAGGTGACGCGGCTGACGGTCGACTCGTGCATGCCGATAGCGTCGGCCACGGTCTTGAGGTTCAGCGGGCGCAGGAACTCGACACCGAAGGCGAGGAAAGCGTCCTGCTGGCGCACGATCTCGGACGAGACCTTGAGGATGGTCTTCGCCCGTTGGTCCAGCGACTTGACCAGCCAGCTGGCCTGGGCGGCGCATTCCGCGACGAAGGTCTTTTCGGTATCGGACCGCGCACCCGCCGCGACGACGCCGTGATAGCGCTTGTCCATGATCAGGCGCGGCAGGGTGTCAGCGTTCAGCTCGACCTTCCAGCCACCTGCCGGGTCGGGGCGGACGTGGACATCAGGGATGACGGTCTGGGCCGGCTCGCCGCCGAAGCCTGCGCCGGGACGCGGGGTCAGAGCCTTCAGTTCGGCGATCATCTCGGCCATGTCCTCGCCGTCGACGCCGCAGGCCTTCTTCAGCGCGGTGAGGTCTCGCTTGGCCAGCAGGTCGAGGTTGTCGAGCAGGCATTCCATGGCCGGATCGAAGCGGTTGCGCTCGACCAGCTGCAGCTTGAGGCATTCCGGCACCGAGCGGGCCATGATGCCGGTCGGCTCGAAGCCGTGGCAGGTGGTCAGCACGGCCTCGACACGCTCCAGCGCCACGCCGAGCCGGTCGGCGACCTCGTTCAGGTCGCCGCGCAGATAGCCGCCCTCGTCGACGCCGTCGATCAGGGACAGGGCGATGGCGTGGTCGGCGGGGCTGAAGCCGGCCTGCGAGGCCTGGGCCTGCAGATGCTCCCACAGGGTGGCCTCGCGGGTGTCCGGTTGCTCGCGGCCTTCGCCGTCGGGCAGGCCGCCGCCGGAGCCGGCGCGTGACCAGTCGTTGAGACCGGGCTGGGCCTCGCCGGTTCCGACGTCCTCCATCCGGTCGGAGGTGCGCTCGCCCGGGCTGGCGTCGCCGTAGACGTCGTCGGAGCGGGCGTCGAGGGCGCGGTCGGCGTCCTGGACCCGACCTTCGTCGAAGCTCATCTCGGCGGCGTCGTGGCTTTCGACCGCGGGGGCGTCGGCGTCGCCCGCCGGCTCGGCGTCCTCGCGCTGGAGCAGGGGGTTCTTCTCGAGCTCGGCCTCGACGAAGGCGTCCAGCTCGAGGTTGGACAGCTGCAGCAGCTTGATCGCCTGCTGCAGCTGGGGGGTAATGACGAGCCCCTGCCCCTGCCGTATCTCCAGCCTTTGTCCGAGCACCTTCGAAAACCCCCAGCCGGACCGGTTGGCCCGAAACTTGCTGGCGGCCACCTTGTGGCCGAAGCGGTTAACGGCTTCTAAGCGCCGCGCTTAACCATCGCGGTTGGGCCTCCCTTCACAATTCGTCGGTCACACTGACGGCGTCGCCACCATGGGGATCGCCATGCTGATGTTCCGCCCGCTGCTTCGCTACGCCGTATTCCGCGGCCGCGCGCGACGCGCCGAATACTGGCTGTTCGTGCTGTTCCAGGGGGTGGTCGTCGGCGGATGCCTGGCGATGGCGATCGGCTCGCTGGACAATCCGCAGAACCCCGGCGTGGCCTTCGGGAATTTCATGAAGTGGCTGGGCCTGTACGGACTGGCCAGTACGGTGCTGTTCGTGCCCTATCTGGCCGTTCTGGCCCGGCGTCTGCACGACATCGGGCAGACCGCCTGGTGGATGCTGTTGATGCTGCCCGGTGCGCTGTGGCCCTTCCTGGCGGGTCAGAACATGGCCGGCGCCTTCCGCCGCATCAACGCCGGGGTGGCGGAATCCGAGGCGGCGGCGATCTTCGTGCAGGCCTTCAGCCAGAGCATGCTGATCATCCTGATCGCGGGCGCCTGCAGCCTGGGGCTGATGGTCATGACCGTGCTGCCGGGCACGCAGGGGCCCAACCGGTTCGGACCCGACCCGCGCAATCCCGATGCGCCGGCTCCGGACCGGACGACCTCCAGCGTCTATGACGAGCGCCGCCTGGAAGAGCTGTTCGAGGAGGCGAAGCGGGCGCGGGGCGGCGGCCACGAGGCCCCGGCTGCGCAGGCCTCATCCTACGCGCCCGTGTTTGACTTCGGGCCGGGACCGACGCGGCAGCCGGAGCCCGCGCCCGAGCCGAGGCAACCGTCGTGGGATGCGGGGATCGCTCCGGCGCGGCCGTTCGGCCGGCGGGGCGCCTGAGCCTCAGCCGTACATGTCGCCGAGATAGACACGGCGGACTTCCGGGTCGCGGATGACGTCCTCGGCCTTGCCCTCGAACAGGACGGCGCCGCCCGAGATGATGGAGGCGTGGTCGATGATCTCCAGCGTCTCGCGGACATTGTGGTCGGTGATCAGCACCCCGATCCCCTGCCCGGCGAGATAGCGGATGACCTGACGGATGTCGGCGATGGCGAGGGGGTCGATGCCGGCGAAGGGTTCGTCGAGCAGCATGAACGACGGGCGGCCGGCCAGGGCGCGGGCGATCTCGCAGCGCCGGCGCTCGCCGCCGGACAGGCCCGCAGCCGGCGCATGGCGCAGGTGGTCGATGCGGAGCTCTTCCAGCAGGCGGGTGGTCTCGTCGGCGATGGTCTGGCGCCCGGTGTGGTGCAGTTCGACGACGGCGCGGACATTCTGCTCGACCGTCATGCCGCGGAAGATCGAAGCCTCCTGCGCCAGATAGCCGAGCCCCATGCGGGCGCGCTGGTACATCGGCTGGGCGGTGATGTCCTCGCCATCGAGCCAGATCGTGCCGCTGTCGGGCGGGATCAAGCCGGTGATCATGTAGAAGCAGGTCGTCTTGCCGGCGCCGTTGGGGCCGAGGAGGCCCGCCACCTGACCACGCTCGACGTGCACGGAGACGTCGCGCACGACCTGCCGCTGGCCGAAGGCGCGGGCGATGTTCTGCACCCTGAGGCCGGTCGCGCGCGGGGCTTCTGCCACCGCCTCGGCGGCGGCGTCATGAACGTTGAGTGCGGAGAGTTCCTTGCGGGCCACGCTGTCGTCCGAGCCGGGGCTCAGGTCCCGCTGCGTTCGGGATAGAAGACGCCCTGCACACGGCCGTTTTGGCCGCCCCCGTCCATCTCGGCGGCCTCGGTGCGGGTGTTGTAGGTCAGGCGGCCGCCGGTCATGACGTTTTCGCCTTGGGTCAGGATCACGTCACCGGTCAGGACGATGGTGTCGTTGGAGGGCGTATAGACGGCGCGGTCGCCGCGGATCGTCTGCTCGGGCGTGACGAAATAGACGTTGCCGGTCGCCTCGACGCGGCTGAGCCCGCCGTTGGCGATCACGCCCTCGACGCGATCGGCGCGGATGCGGCTGTCGCCCTGGGTCAGTTCGGCGCGTCCGCGCAGCGACAGGGCCGTGGTCGTGCGTGACACCTCGTCGGCGCCCCACATGATGGGCTGACCGGCCTGGAAGCTCTGCGCCCCGCCGATGGTGGGAAGGGCGGCGAGGGCCAGGGCGATCGCCGCCGTCGTCAGGGTTCTGGTCATGCTCATCCGTCCGACCTCGCGGCGTTGATGGTCCCGCGCACCTTGTTATCACCGGAGCCGCTGAACACGACCCGTTCGCCCTGTTCATAGATGGCATAGGACGATGCGTTGATGGTTCCAAGGGGGCCGGAGCCCTGAACGCCCTTCGAACCGGTCACGACGCCGGTCGAGGTGTTCACCACTGCCTCGGGCGTGACGAGGGTGAAACCTGAGCCCCCGTCGGAAATACGGACGTTCGGCCCGATGGTGACGCTCTTGGAAGCCTCGTCATAGACGCCGCCGTCGGCCGTCAGGGTGGTGACCTTTCGGCCGCCGAGATTGAGGCGGAGCGCGGGGCCGACAAGGCGGAAGCGGCCGGTGTCGGCGTCGCGCACCGCGCGCTCGAAGCCGATGACGAAGCTGCGGCCCTGGGCGTCCTGGCCGAGGAAGCGGGATTTTTCGAGGGTGACCTCCCGCGTCGCCCCGGCCTTGCGCTCGACATCGGAGATGACGCTGCGCAGCACGATCCAGCTGATGGTGCCGCCCGCCAGGACGATGATCGCCACGGGGAGAACCCGGCGCAGCAGCTGAACCCGCCGCGAACGGGCGCGGAAGGCCCGGGCCGTGGCGGCGATGCGGGCCTCGTCCGCCTGATCGCGAAGGTCGGCGGGATCGGTCATCAGGTGTGCGCGAAGATGTCCATCTCGTCCCAGCCCGCGAGGTCCAGGGCGGACCGGGTGGGCAGGAAGTCGAAGCATTTGCGGGCCAGTTCGGCGCGGCCCTCGCGCTCCAGCATCTCGTCGAGGCGGGCCTTGACCGCGTGGAGATGAAGGACGTCGGAGGCGGCGTATTCCAGCTGGGCCGGGGTCAGGGTCTCCGCACCCCAGTCGGAGCTCTGCTGGGCCTTGGACAGGTCGACGCCGGCCAGTTCGCGGACGACGTCCTTGAGACCGTGCCGGTCGGTGTAGGTGCGGGCCAGCTTGGAAGCGATCTTGGTGCAGTAGACCGGGCGGGTCTCGACGCCGAGGTGCAGCTGGAACATGCCGATGTCGAAACGGCCGAAGTGGAACAGTTTCAGCACCGCCGGATCGGCCAGCAGGCGCTTCAGGTTCGGGCAGTCGTAGCCGGGCCGGGCCATGCGCACGACGTGAGCGTCGCCATCACCGGCCGATAGCTGAACCACGCACAGCGGATCGCGGCGGAAACGCAGGCCCATGGTCTCGGAATCGATCGCGACCTCCGGGCCGAGGTCGAGGCCGTCCGGAAGGTCGCCTTCGTGGAAATGCACGGTCATGCGGTCGGTCTCGGCAAGGTCATCAGCCCCTCAACTAGCCTCTCGGGACGCGCGAGGCGATAGGGCCAAAAAGAAACGGCGCCGCATCAGGGATGCGACGCCGTCTCAAAAATATGGTGCCCAGAAGAGGACTCGAACCTCCACGACCTTTCGATCACTGGCACCTGAAGCCAGCGCGTCTACCAATTCCGCCATCTGGGCCCAGACCAGTTCCCGCTTTCGCGCGTTCCCGTCCGGAAGGCGCGGACCCTTAAGGCAGCCCCTACGGCGGGTCAACAGGCTTTTGTCCTGTTTGCGTTGCAGCCATGGTGGCCATCGTCTAATCCCCGCGCCGAGGCCGGTTCGCGCCGGCCGCCCGCCTTTGGAGTCTGTCATGAGCGAAGCTGCGCCCGGCCTGATCACCGTCTTCGGCGGTTCGGGTTTTGTCGGCAGCCAGGTGGTGCGGGATCTGGCGCGCCGCGGCTGGCGGATCCGGGTGGCGGTGCGCCGGCCGGACCGGGCCTACAAGCTGCAGACCTCGGGTCATGTAGGCCAGATGCAGGCGGTGCGCTGTGACGCGACCGACCCGGCGCAGGTCGAGGCGGCCCTGATGGGCGCGGACGCCGCTATCAACCTGATCGGCGTGCTGTACGAGTCGGGCAAGCGGTCGTTCGAGGCGATGCACGTCGAGGCCGCCCGAAACATCGCCGTCGGCTGTGCCGCCGCCCGCGTCGGCCGGCTGGTGCATATGTCGGCGATCGGTGCGAACCCGGAAAGCGAATCGAAATACGCGGTGACCAAGGCCGCCGGCGAAATGGCCGTGCGCGAAGCCAAGCCCGATGCCGTCATCGTTCGCCCCTCGATCGTGTTCGGCGCCGGCGACAGCTTCCTGAACCGGTTCGCCGGCATGGCGAGCATGGCCCCGGCCCTGCCGCTGATCGGCGGAGGGAGCACCCGCTTCCAGCCGGTCTATGTCGGCGACGTCTCGGCGGCCATCGTCCGGGCGGTCGAGGAGCCGGCGGCGGCGGGCCGGACCTTCGAACTGGGCGGTCCGGCAGTGATGACCTTCGAGGACGTGCTGAAGCTGGTGTTGCGCGAGACGCGGCGCAGCAACGGCCTGATCCCCCTGCCCTTCTTCGCGGCCCGCGCGATCGGCGGCCTGGCGCAGCTGACCAGCCTCGTCGGCATCGCGCCGGTGCTGACCCGTGATCAAGTCGAGCTGCTGAAGACCGACAATGTCGTTGCCGAGGGCGCGGAAGGTCTGGCCGAACTGGGCATCGAGCCGACCGGCATCGAGGCCATCGCGCCGTCATACCTGTGGCGCTACCGGCGCGGCGGGCAGTTCTCGGAGCGGCCGACCGACATGGCGTCTACCGTTCAGGCCTGACGGCTCAGGCGTAGAGCGACATGCCGAGCAGGCCGAGGGTTCCGATCAGGATGCGCCAGGCCGCGAACGGGGCGAAGCCGTAGCGGCCGACGAAGTCGATCAGGAAGCGGACGATGAACAGTCCGCTGATGAAGGACACGACGAAGCCGATGGCGATGATGCCGGCGACGTCGGCGGTGATCAGGTCACGGCTTTCCCAGAAATCCAGGCCGAAGGCCGCGACCATGGTCGGGATGGCGAGGAAGAACGAGAACTCCGCCGCCGCCCGCTTCTCCACGCCCAGCAGAAGGCCGCCGACGATGGTGGCGCCGCTGCGCGAGACGCCGGGGATGATCGAAAGGCACTGGAACAGGCCGACGCCCAGGGCCGTCTTCCACGAGAAGGTCATGGCGTCGTGCTCCTTCGGCGCGGGCGCCCAGCGCTCCGCCGCGATCAGGCCGAAACCGCCGACGATCAGGGTGATGCAGACGATGGTGGTGTTGAACAGCACGTCCTTGATGAAGTCGTGGAACAGCAGGCCGACGATGGCGGACGGGATGAAGGCCAGCAGCACCGACAGGGCGAAGCGGCGGGCGGCGGGGTCCTTGCCGGGCAGGCCGATCAGCACCTTCCACAGGCGCTGGAAATAGAGGGCGACCACCGCGAGGATGGCGCCGAGCTGGATCATGACGATGAAGGTGTCCCAGGACTCGTCGGCGAGGCCGAGGGCCTGTTTGGCCAGCAGCAGGTGGCCCGTCGAGGACACCGGAATGAACTCGGTCAGTCCCTCGACCAGACCCAGAATGATCGCCGCCAGCCAGTCCGCCATCCGCGCCCCCGATAAGGCCCGGGCGGATCAGTTCGCGCCCGGTTCCGGACCCACATAGCGCAGGCGCGCCCGGATAGGCGAGCCGTTCGTCATCTGATCCAGCGCATGCGCCAGAAGGCCGGCAAGGCGTCCGACCATCAGCAGGTCGGCGGCGGCGTCGCGCGGCAGCTCCAGCCGGCGAGCCACCGCGACGAGCGCCAGGCCGAAGGTTGGGGCGCGACCGGTCATCTCCCGTCCCTCACGCATGGCGCGGGCCATGTCGTCGGGCAGGTCGACGGCTTGCAGCAGGGCGGCGCCGCGCGGGTCGCCCTGCGGCCAGTCGGGATCGCCGAAACCCGTCAGGGAGCCGGCCTCGTGCGCGCGGCGGGCGGCGTCGGCGGCCTGCCGGCGGACGGCCACGACCCAGGCCGAGGCGCGGGACAGATCGACAATGGCCGGAGATCCGCTGAGCGTCGCCAGCCCGGCCAGAGCCGCGCCGGCCGGACAGGCGCCGCCGTCCGCGGCCGCCCGGGCGGCGAGCGCCGGAGCGTCAAGCCCCGCGTCGGCTGCGAGGACGAGGGCGCGGCGGATCAGATGGGCGTCCCGCTCCTGCACCTTCCACGCGCGGGCGAGGCGCTGATGCAGGAACAGGCGGGGGCCGGGACCTGCGACCGCATCGACCGCTTCATCGAGCACCCGGGCGCATTCGATGCGCAGGGCCTCGGGCGACCGGTCCTTGAGTTCCGCGTCCTCGTCGGTCCGCCGCGCAAGGGCCGAGAACAGCCGGCCGCGGGCGGAGGGGCCCGGCGTCGAGCCGACGCGGGGCCGCACCTCGGCGAAAGGATTGGCCGGGCGGGCGTCCCAGATCAGGCGCGCAACCTCTTCCAGCGTCGCCGACTCGGCGAGCTGGGCGGCGTCCATGCCGCGGTAGAACAGCCGTCCCCGCGCCGTGACCGAGACGGAGGAGCGCAGCTCCGGCTCCGCAGCCTCCATCTCCTCGGGAGGGGGCAGCCACTGGCCGATCTCGCCCGCGGCGGGTTCGTCGCCGCTGAGGCGGACGATGTCGGCGACGGCGTAGAGGCTGCGGCGGGAATCGTCGGGGTCGGGCCGGGCGGCGATGCGACCGCGGCTGACATAGGCGTAGAGCGTCTGGGCCTTGACCCCCAACCGGGCCAGAGCCTCGCCGCGTCCGATCCAGCGGCCGGCCTGCGATGCCGTCTCTGCCGACTGCATGTCGCCTCCAGGGGCCTGATGGACCCCAAGGTCCATGCGGCGCGCAGCATGGGGCCATTTCGTGACGATGCCGCTAACGCGGGACGCTTGGCGCCGCCGACGCTTTCCGCGACAAGGCGGCGATGACCACGACCGACGTTGACGACGCGAATATGGCCACCCGCGACATAACCCGCCTGTCCGTCGGCGTGGCGGTGGTGCTGATCGCGCTGAAGGCCTTCGCCCTCGGCGCGTCGGGCTCCGTGTCGATCCTCGCCTCGTTGGCCGATTCCGCGCTCGATCTGGCGGCGTCGCTGACCACCTTCTTCGCCGTGCGCTGGGCCGCCGCGCCGCCCGACGCCGAGCATCGCTACGGCCACGGCAAGGGTGAGGCCATGGCCGCGCTCGTGCAGGCGGGCCTGATCTTCGCCTCGGCCCTCTTCATCGGCTGGGAGGCGGTGCAGCGCATCTTCGACCCTCGCGCGGTGAGCTCCGGCTACTGGGCCGTCATGGTCATGCTTATCTCCATCGCCCTGACGGGGTGGCTGGTGTGGATGCAGGACCGGGCCATCCGGCGCAGCGATTCCATGGCGGTGAAGGCGGATCGGGCCCATTACGCCGCCGACCTCGCCTCGAACGTCGTCGTGCTGATCGGGGTGGCCTCGGCCGCCTTTCTGGCCGCGCCCGGACTGGACGCGGCGGCGGGGCTGATCGTGGGGGTCTGGTTGTTCTGGGGGGCGTTGGGGCTGCTGAAGGACGCGGCGGATCATCTGCTCGATCGGGCAGTGTCGGACGCCGATCGCATCGCCATCACCACCGCCGTCCTCGCCGACCCTCGCATCACCGGCGTGCACCAGCTGCGCAGCCGGATGGCGGGCCCGGTCATGATGATCCAGATGCACGTCGACATGGAGCCGAGCCTGACGCTGGAACAGGCCCACGCCATCGTGGTCGGGGCGGAGACGCGCATACTGGAGGCCTTCCCGCGCGCCGACATCCTGATCCATCCCGATCCGCGAGGTCCGGTGACGCCGGCTCCGACAATGACCTCGGTTCCGGTCACGCCACCCAAGGCCGCCGCCAAACGGAAATAACCGTCAGGCGCCGCGCCGGCCTCGATGGCTAACGCGGGCTTAACGCCCTCTGGCGCATGGATCGGCCCATGTCGGCCTGCGTCTTGTATCATTTCCCCTTCGACCCCGGCTCCCGCGCCGCGCGGCTGGCGCTGGGCGAGGCCAAGGTCGAGTTCGCCGACACCGTGGTGCGGCCGTGGGAAGACGGTTGTCCGGTGGCGACGCTGAACCCGTCCGGCATGCCGCCGGTGCTGCAGGTGACCGAGACGGGTCGGACACTGACCCTGTGCGAACCGGCCGCAATTCTGGGCTGGCTGGAGGATCGCTCGAAGGAGCCGTTCCTGATGCCGTCGGACCCGGCCGAACGGGCGGAGACGCGGCGGCTGGTCGGCTGGTTCGACCGCCGCTTCAACGACGAGGTCAACGCCGTGCTGCTGCACGAGCGGATGGAGAAGCCGCTGCTGCGGCTGGGGTCTCCCGACGCCAAGGCGCTAAGGGCGGGCCGCGAGTCGCTGAAGGCGCATCTGACGATGCTGGAGGGCCTGCTGGCGGCACGCGATGCGCTGGCCGGACGCCGGATCACCCAGGCCGACATGGTCGCGGCGGCGCATCTGTCGGTGCTCGACTATTTCGGCGAGGTTCCGTGGGCGTCGTATCCGGCGCTCAAGACCTGGTACATGAAGCTGAAGTCCCGGCCCTGCTTCCGACCGCTGCTGGCGGACCGGTTTCCGGGCGTGCAGCCCTCCGTCTGGTACCACGACCTCGACTTCTGAGCCCCTGTATTTCGCTTCTCCCGAAGGCCTCCGTCGGGCCATGATGGGGCATTGTTGATTGGGGGCTTGCGTGATTTCCATTCGTCCTGAGGCGGCCTTGGCCGCAGTGCTGCTTTTCGCCGTGACGCCTGCGGCGGCTTCAACGACCGAACCGCCGCCCGCCGTCCAGAGCCTGGAGGTCCAGGCCGCCGACATGCAGGACTGGCTCGGTCGCAGCGCCGCCTGGAGCGCGCCGTACACGGCGATGATCGACCAGCGTGCAGACCGGCTGGTGTCGCTGGGCCAGGGCAAGGACCACGTCCTGAACCTTCTGAACGCCGTAAAAAACCGCGAAGCGCGTTCTTGGGCAGTGCGGTGGGCGGCCGAGCAGCGAGCCGGCATGGCGGCCGAGTATGAGGCGTTCAGCGGACTTCCGCCGACGCCGCCGCCGCTGCCGGCGACAATCAGCACGGATCCCGCGCTGCGGCAGTCGGCCCAGAGTCTGGTCGAGCTTCGCGACCGCATCGGAACCCTGCTGCGTCAGACGCAGTCATCCGGCGAGACCTACATCGACCTCGTCGTAGCCGCTTCTTCGGGACGGGCGGGGGATCTGGCGGCGCTGGACGGCGGGCACTACGCGGTGCTGGAAGCCCACCTCGAAGCCGAAATCCTGATGCTCACCGCCACGCGAGGGCCGGTCGGCGAGCCGAACTACTATTTCTCCAATGCGATGGCCGAGGCCAACAGAGTGGCGATCACCTGGCTTCAGCTCAACCGCGCGATCGTCCTTGGTCAGCCGTTCGACCGCGCGGGCACGGTACGTCGGATGCGGGAACACGCCGCGCTTTCGCGAGAGGCCGCCGACGACATGACGCTCTCCACCACCCGTACCAAGCAGATGCTCGACAACGAGCCCGATCTCGTCGGCACTCCCCTGTACCAAGCATTGATGCCGATGCTCGAAAGCCTGTATCGCAGCGCCGAGCTGGAGCGGCAGATCGCCGATCAGAACGTCGCCCTCGCCGCGGCCACGGAGGCCAACGACGGCAATGCCCAGAACGCAGTGGTGGCGAAGGCGGAAGTGCTGGTTGCCGAGCGTGCCGCCGAATTTTCCCGTCGCCAGCTGATGCTGGCAGCCATGCAGTGACACCTTGCCCGATCCTCGCGACACTATCCGGAAGCAGGCGGCGGCCCTCGGGTTCGACGTGTGCCGGTTCGCGTCCGCGTCGGAGCCTTGGACCGCCGGGGAACGGCTGGCGCATTTCGTCGGGTCCGGGCGGCATGGCGACATGGGATGGATGGAGACGACGCTGGAGCGGCGGGCGCATCCAACTTCGATGTGGCCGGACGCGAAGACCGCCATCGTGCTGGGGCTCAACTACGGACCGGGGCATGACCCGCTGCCGGAGATGGACGACGCATCGGCGGGATACATCTCGGTCTATGCGCGCGGCGACGACTATCACGAGCTGATCAAGGGCCGGCTGAAGACGCTGGCCGGGCAGGTGGCGGCGCGGACGGGCGAGGAGGTCAAGGTGTTCGTCGACACCGCGCCCTTGATGGAGAAGCCGCTGGCGCAGCGCGCGGGGCTCGGCTGGCAGGGGAAACACACCAATCTGCTGTCGCGGAGCCGGGGCAACTGGCTGTTCCTCGGCGTGATCCTGACGGCGGCGGAGCTGGAGCCGGACGCAGCGGAGACGGAGCATTGCGGGGGCTGTACGGCCTGTCTCGATGCCTGCCCGACAAAGGCGTTCCCCGCACCGTTCCAGCTCGATGCGCGGCGGTGCCTGTCCTATCTGACTATCGAGTTCGCGGGGCCGTGGCCGGTCGAGTTCCGGTCGATGACGGGGTCGCGGATCTATGGCTGCGACGACTGTCTGGCCGTCTGCCCCTGGAACAAGTTCGCGGTGACCTCGCACGAGGCGCGGGTGCAGGCGCGGGAGGCGTTGGTGTCGCCGCGGCTGGCCGATCTGGCGGCGCTGGACGACGCCGCGTTCCGGGCCCTGTTCTCGAAAAGCCCGGTCAAGCGGATCGGGCGGGACCGGTTCGTGCGCAACGTTCTCTATGCGATCGGCAACAGCGGGGATGCGGCGCTGATCGCATCGGCGCGGGGGCTGCTGGACGATGCCTCCCCGCTGGTGCGGGGCGCGGCGGTGTGGGCGCTGTCGCGGCTGATGGACGAACCCGGCTTCGGGGCGCTCCGGGCCGAGCGGCTGGGAGGCGAGGCGAATACTTCAGTCCAGACGGAGTGGACGGGCGATCAGGCCTGAAGGCGGCGGAAGACCGGGGCGTGGAAGCCGTCGGCGCGGTAGCGGGCGTCGGCCTCGGCGAAGCTCTCGATGACGACGGCGCCGTGGTGGCCGGTGGCGTGGAGCACGCGGTCGGTGTCGAGCATGAAGGCTGAGTGGCCGGTCCAGCTGTGCTCGCCCGGTTCGGCGAGCCAGATAACGAGATCGCCGCGACCGGCGGTGTCGCGTTCGACGGCGACACCGAGTTCGGCCTGCTGGTCCGAATGACGCGGGCCGGCGAGGCCGCAGGCATAGAGGGCCTGCTGGATCAGACCCGAGCAGTCGGTGGCGGCCGATGACCGGGCGCCGAGGCTGTGCCGCACGCCGAGCAGGCGTTCGGCGACGGCGACGGGGTCGCTTTCGAATGCGCCGACGGGGGACAGGTCGGAGGCGGGCAGATCGCCCTCGGCGACCAGGGCGTTCAGCGGCAGGGGGGCGTCGATGGCGGTTACCCGGTGGCTCGGGCGCGGCGCGCCGGGGCGCAGGGCCGAGGCGGAAACCCAGCCGACCATGCCGTCGCGGCGAGCACGGCCCCAGAGGCGGTCGCCTTGCTGGTCCAGCACGTCGAACGCCTCGCCGAACAGAAGCTGGTCGATGCGTTCCGAAGCCGGGGCAGCGCCGGCATGAAGGTCGGCGACGGGGACGGCGGCGTGCATCGGCCGGGCGGGCAGATAGCTGTCCGCGCGCACGAGCCCCTCCAGCGCCTGCTCGGCCAGGTCGGGCCGTGCGAGCGTGGTGCGGGGATCAGTCGAGGCGGCGTCTGGGGTCAAGCAAGGCGCGTCCGGTTGAGAGCGCAGCATGCCGCGATATGCCGAAAGGGCCGTTAACGAACGGAGGCTTTATCGTGGCGAAGCGTCAGCGGGGAAGCGCCGGGACAGCATCTCGAAACAGGCGCGCAGGGCCTGGGCTTCGGCCCCCTCGGGGCGGCCGGGCTGCGCGCGGGAGTTCCAGGCGAAGATGTCCATGTGGGCCCATGAGCCCGTCGTCGGCGCGAATTTCTGCAGGAACAGGGCGGCGGTGACGGAGCCGGCTTGGGCCCAGGCGGCGGAGTCATTGCGGACGTCGGCGATCTCGGTTTCGATCGACGCTCGATAGCCAGGCCACAGCGGCATGCGCCACAGGGGGTCGCCGACGGCGCGCGACGCCTCGAGCAGGTCTGCGGCCAATGTCTCGTCGTCCGTGTAGAGCGGGGGCAGTTCGGGGCCGAGAGCGATGCGGGCAGCGCCGGTCAGGGTGGCGAAGTCGAGCGTCAGGTCAGGAGAATGCTCGCCTGCGCGCGTCAGGATGTCGGCAAGGATCAGCCGGCCTTCGGCGTCGGTATTGCCGATCTCGATGGTCAGCCCCTTGCGGCTGTTGAGGATGTCGCCCGGTCGGAAGGCGTCTGCGGAGATGGCGTTCTCGACGGCGGCGACCAGGACGACCAGCCGCACTGGCAAGCCGGCCTGCATGACCAGTCGACCTAGGGCCAGGGCATGGGCCGAGCCGCCCATGTCCTTCTTCATGTTGCGCATGCCCGCGGCGGCCTTGATGTCGAGGCCGCCGGTGTCGAAGACCACACCCTTGCCGACGAGGGCGACGAGCGGGAGGTCGGCCCGGTCGAGGTTCCAGCCCAGCTCGATGACGCGGGGTGCGCGGTGCGGAGTTGCGGCGCGTCCGACGGCGTGGACGGCGGGATAGTTGTCGTCGAGCAGGGCGTCACCGGCGACGACGCTGATGGAGGCGCCGGATTGGCCAGCGATCTCGCGGGCGATGGTCTCGATCTGCAGCGGGCCCATGTCGGCGGCGGGCGTGTCGACCATCTCGCGCGCGAGGGCGCAGGCGGCGGCGATCCGCTGGATGGCGGCGACGTCGACTGTAGGGTCCACGGCCAGTCGGACAGCACTGGCGGGCCGGGTTTTGTATCGGTCGAAGCGGTAGGTCCCGAGGGCGAAGGCGAGCGCGGCCGGAGCGGCCTGCGCTGGCTCGAGACCCTCCAGCCGCCACAGACCTTCGGGCAGTCTGGCGGCGAGGGCGCGGGTGGACTGCGGGTCGAAGGTCTCGCCCGCCCCGAACAGGGCGCCGGAGACTCCATCGTCCGAGCCGGGCAGGAGCAGCAACTGGCCGGTCTTGCCGGTGAAGTCGTTGGCGCGGGCCCAGGCGCTCCAGACCCCCTCGATCGACGCATCCTTCTTCACGATGCGGACCGGCAGGGCGCCGTCGGCGTCGGTGGTCAGCAAGTCGGGGTGGAGGGCGGACATCGCAGGCGGCCTTTCCGGCCGAAGAAGGCCGATCTTAACCAAGGATTGACGCGAAGGGCCGAGTCTGGAGCCCGAACCTTCCGGAGCGCCTTCCATGTCGCGCACGACCGCCCGCATCGCAACCATCGTCCTGCTCGCCGCGCCATTGTTGGTGGTCGGCGCGCCCGCCCTCGCGCAACAAACCGCACCAGCAGCGCCCGCCGCCGCGCCGCGCACACCCGCCAGCGCCGAGGCCCGCGCCGCCTACGACCGGGCCGACGCCCTGAGCCGCTCCGTCTTCTGGACCGAACAGGCCGAGATCGACCCGCGCGACCCGGTCGCCGGGGTGAAGGCGGCGCAGTCGATGCGCGAGCTGGGTCGCTACGTCGAGGCCGCCGAGATGGCCGAGCGGGTTCTGCTGATCCAGCCCGACAACGTCGAGGCGATGCTGGAGGTCGGCCGGGGCCATATCGCGCGCGGTCAGGCCTTCTACGGCGTCGCTGCGCTGGAGAAGGCGCGGGACGCCCGGCCGAACGACTGGCGCGCCTGGTCCCTGCTGGGCACGGCCTATGAGCAGGTGCGGCGGTCGCAGGACGCGCAGATGGCGTGGGCCCGGGCGCTGCAGCTGTCGCCGGACAATCCCGATGTACTGACCAATATGGCGATGTCGGCGATGACGCGGGGCGATACGACGGCCGCCGAGCCGCTGCTGCGCCGCGCCGCCGCCCAGCCGGGGGCCTCGCTGAAGGTGCGGCTGAACCTCGCCATGGCGCTGGGGCTGAACGGAAAGATGGACGAGGCCGAGCAGATGATGCGCCGCGACCTGCCGCCGGACGCCGCCGACCGCAATCTGGAATGGCTGCGGGCCCGGACCGGCGCGGGCGCCGCGGATCAGGCGCGGACCTGGGGTTCCCTGCAGGGCGGCTGAAGGCCCGGGCTTCACTCCGCCCCCCTGCCCGCCTATCTTCGAGCCATGATCGACGAGCTGTACAGCGCGCGCATCCTCAAGCTGGCCGCGAACCTGCCGCACAGCGGACGGCTGGCTGCGCCTGCGGGCACGGGCGAGCGGGTGGCCAAGCTGTGCGGGTCGAAAGCCATTGTGGACGTGGTTCTGGACGACGCCGGGCGCATCGCCGACTTCGCCCAGGACGTGAAGGCCTGCGCCCTCGGACAGGCGGCGGCGGGCGTTCTGGGCGAGAGCGTACTCGGCGCCTCGGCCGAAGAGATCGAGGCCGCCCGCCACGCCATGACGGCGATGCTCAAGTCCGGCGGGGAAGGTCCTGAGGGTCGGTTCGAAGGGCTGCGAGCGTTGAAGCTGGTCGCCGACTATCCGGCGCGGCATGCCTCGACCATGGTGGCGATCGAAGCGACGCTGGACGCCGTCAAGCAGGCGCTGGCGCGCAAGAGCCCCGACACGCGAACTAGCCTCGCCGGCGCTGCATAGCGCCCGTTGCCCCGGAGCCTGCCTCGGGGGATAAGCGCGGCGACATGGCACCCGGCGGTAATCTCTACGAACGCGGCGTCCGGCTGGCCCATCGCGGCTACAAGCTGACGCTGTCGCCCCTGATCGGGCAGCAGTGCCGGTTCCTGCCGACCTGCTCCGACTATGGCCGGGACGCGCTGATCCAGCACGGACCGGTCAAGGGGGGATGGCTCACCGTCCGGCGCCTCTGCAAATGCCATCCATTCGGCAAATCGGGCTATGACCCGGTTCCGCCGCCTGCAAAGACTGAACGATGATCGAACTGAAATTCCCCGACGGCGCCAGCCGCGAATATCCCGACGGCTCCACGGGCCGCGACGTCGCCGCCTCCATTTCGCCGTCGCTGGCCAAGCGGGCGGCCCTGGCCGAGATCAACGGCAAACAGTGGGACTTGGACCGTCCGCTGGAAAGCGGCGGCGCCTTCCGCCTGATCATGCGCGACGATCCCGAGGCGCTGGAGACCATCCGCCACGATGCGGCGCACGTGCTGGCGCAGGCGGTGCAGGAGCTGTTCCCCGGCACCCAGGTGACCATCGGTCCAGCCATCGAGGACGGATTCTATTACGACTTCTTCCGCGAAGAGCCGTTCTCGACCGACGACTTCGCCGCCATCGAGAAGAAGATGGCCGAGATCGTCGACCGCGACGAGAAGTTGGTCCGTCAGGTCTGGGATCGTGACGAGGCCATCAAGCTGTTCGAGGCCAAGGGCGAGACGTTCAAGGCCGAGTTGATCCGCGATCTGCCGGCGGATGAGACGATCACGACCTACGCCACGGGCGGCTGGGTCGACCTGTGCCGGGGGCCGCATTTCCCCTCGACCAAGTTCGTCGGCAAGGCCTTCAAACTGACCAAGCTGGCCGGCGCCTACTGGCGCGGCGACCACCGCAATCCGCAACTGCAGCGCATCTATGCGACGGCCTGGGCCACCAAGGAGGATCTCGACGCCTATCTGCTGCGCGTCGAGGAGGCCGAGAAGCGCGACCACCGCAAGATCGGCCGCGCCATGGAGCTCTTCCACATGCAGGAAGAGGGCCGGGGCATGGTCTTCTGGCATCCCAAGGGCTGGGTGCTGTGGCAGGTCATCGAGGCCTATATGCGCCGCCGGCTCGACGCCGCCGGCTATGTCGAGGTGAAGACGCCGCAGGTGCTGGACCGGAAGTTCTGGGAGGCCTCGGGCCACTGGGAGAAATACCGGCCCAACATGTTCGTGTGCGAGACGGTCGAGGGCGAGACCCTGTCCCTCAAGCCGATGAACTGCCCGGGCCACGTCCAGATCTTCGGCATCGGCCAGCGGTCATACCGCGAGCTGCCGCTGCGCATGGCCGAGTTCGGGGCCTGCCACCGCTATGAGCCGTCCGGGGCACTGCACGGCCTGATGCGGGTCCGCGGCTTCACCCAGGACGACGCCCACATCTTCTGCCGCGAGGACCAGATCGTCGACGAGACGCGCCGGTTCATCGAGCTGACCAAGATCGTCCATGCCGATCTGGGCATGCAGACGGCCTACATCAATCTGGCCACGCGCCCGGATGTCCGTGCTGGTTCCGACGAGTTCTGGGACAAGGCTGAGGGCATGCTGGGCGAGGCCGCGCGGCTGGCCGGGGTCGATCCGGTCATCGCCGAGGGCGACGGCGCCTTCTATGCGCCCAAGCTGGACTTCGTGGTCAAGGACGCCATCGGCCGGGAGTGGACCTGCGGCACACTGCAGCTCGACTACGTCCTGCCCGAGCGGCTGAACGCGGAATACATCGGCGAGGACGGCCAGAAGCATCGGCCGGTCATGCTGCACCGGGCCATCCTCGGCAGCTTCGAGCGGTTCATCGGCATCATGATCGAGAACTACGCCGGGGCCTTCCCCTTGTGGCTTGCGCCGACGCAGGCGGTGGTGGCGACGATCGTCTCCGAGGCCGACGACTACGCCCGCGAGGTGGTGGCGAAATTCAAGGCGGCAGGCCTGCGCACCGAGATCGACCTGCGCAACGAGAAGGTCGGCTACAAGGTCCGCGAACACTCCGTCGGCAAGGTGCCGGTCATCGCCGTGGTCGGCAAGAACGAGGCCGCCGAGGGCAAGGTGGCGCTGCGCCGTCTCGGCTCGCAGGCGCAGGAGGTGGTCACGGTCGAGGAGGCCATTCGCATCCTGACCGAAGAGGCGACCCCGCCCGACCTGCGCGGCTGACCGTCAGAAACCGGAGGCGTCGGCGTCGTCCGCCATGGGCGACGTCGGCGCGGCGCCCTGCTCGTGATCGAGCGTGCCGTCCTCGTTCTGATCGGTTTCGTCGTTCAGCAGCGACACCTGCGGCTCAGCGCCGCCGTCGGTGTCGTTCGCGCCGGTCTTTCCGCTGTCGCCGGACGTGGGCTGGAACATGTTGTCGAGAATGGCCACGGTGGATCTCCTGCCGGAGCCAAGGACGGCTCCGGGAGGACAACCGGCGAGGACGACGTGAGGTCCGTTACAGCAGGCGCTTGCGCATGGCCTGAGACAGCATGTCGATCAGGGTCACGGCGACGACCACGATGATCACGATGGCCGAGACGTCGCGGAAGTCGAAGGCGTTCATGCGGTCAAACAGCACCTGGCCGATGCCGCCCGCCCCGATCAGACCGAGCACGGTGGCCGAGCGGCTGTTGGACTCGAAGCGGTAGAGGGCGAAGGAGGTCCACAGCGGCGCAACCTGCGGGATCACGCCCCAGACGATCTCGTGCAGCTTGGTGGCCCCGGTGGCGCGGACGCCCTCGACCGGCCCCTTGTCGATGGACTCGACGGCCTCGGAAAACAGCTTGGCCAGAACGCCGGCGGTGTTCAGGGCGATGGCGAGGACGCCGGGCAGCGGCCCCAGCCCGACGGCGACGACGAACAGCAGGCCAATGACCAGATCAGGGATCGACCGCAGCAGGTTCATGACCCAGCGAACCGGCGTGACGACCCACACCGGCGCGATGTTGCGGGCGGCCGCGAGCCCCATGGGAATGGCGGCGAAGACGGCCAGGAAGGTGCCCCAGAGCGCGATCTGGATGGTCTCCCACATCTTGGAGACGAACAGCCGCCAGTCGGTCAGGTCAGGCCTCAGCAGTTCGCGGGCGAAATTGCGGGTGCTTTCCGACGGGTCGAACAGACGGGTGGCGTGGTTCAGTTCGACCGGGCCGAAGCTGTAGACCAGCAGGGCCGCGACGCCGCCCCAGATCAGGACGTCGAGCACCCACGCGCCCATCGACTTGACGGGCGGGTTGGGGATCGCGGCGGCAGGCCGGGCGACGGCGTCGGTCAAGGCTGGACCTCACGCAGGCTGCGCAGCCGCTGCAGTTCGCGTTCGGCCGTGGCGGCCGCGGCAGTGTCGCCCTTGGCGCGCGCCTCGCCCAGCTGCTGGTCGGCGACCATTTCCCGGACGGGGTTCAGATAGCTGTCGTCGGCCGCGCTGAAGCGCGAATATTCGAGTGTGGTCAGGATCTGACGCTGGCGCCGGGCCTCGGCGGTGTCGCCCTGGCCGTAGGTCAGGAAGAAGCTGCGGATCTTTTCCTTGAGCGCCGGGTCGAGATCCTCGCGGATCAGGATGCCGCTCTCGGGGATCGGCGGCGACTGCCAGATTTCCTGAATCTGGCTGGCCACCTGCGGGTTCTGCTTGGCGAGGAAGACCGCGTTGACGGTGTTGGAGGTCGCCACATCGAGCACGCCAGAGGCCACCGAGAAGGCGTTGGCCTGGTGGTTGGCCGAGCGCACGGTCTTGAAGCACTGGGCCGGAACGACGCCACGCGGATTGAACAGGAAGGCCATCGGAGCCAGCGTGCCCGAGGTCGACTGGGCGTCGCCGATGCCGAAGTCGTAGCGCTTGCCGCAGGCCAGGACCTGGTCGAGCGTGATGCCCGAGCCGGTGCGGACGATCAGGGTGGAGCGATAGCTGTCCATCCCCTCCTTGTTGACGGTGCGGGCGATGACCTCGGCCTGGGCGCGGTCGATGGCCTCGATGGCGGGCTTGGCCGAGAACCAGGCGACGTGGGTCTGGTTGCCCTCCATGGCCTTCACCAGAACGGTGTAGTTCGAGCCGAAATAGGGCTTCACCGGAACGCCGATGGCCTTGGACATGTCGTCCAGCAGCGGCTGCCACAGCGGGCCGGCCGAGGCCTGGCCCTCGGCGGAGAGGATGGAGAAGACGATCTCGTCCGGCGCGCCGCCGGCCTTGGTGTCGTCGCCGCCGCCACACGAGGCGACGCCGAGGGCGAGAAGGGCGGCCAGCGCCAGCCGGCGGGTGAAGGATGGCAGGGTCATGCCTTGGCTTCCCAGAACGCGTCCTCGAACTCGGGACCGTAGATGTCGATAAGCTGTTTGGTGTCGAGACCGGTCGACGGGCCGTCATAGACGATCTTGCCCGCCTTGAGCGCGATGACGCGGTCGCAGTAGCGGATAGCGTAGTCGACCTGGTGCAGGGTGACGATGACGCCGAGGCCGTCGCGCTTGTTCAGCTCGACGAGCAATTCCATGACCTTGCGAGCCGACACCGGATCGAGCGAGGCGACCGGCTCGTCGGCGAGGATGGCTTTCGCGCCCTGGACTAGCGCCCGGGCGATGGCGCCGCGCTGCTGCTGGCCGCCGGACAGGGTGTTGGCGCGCTGGGCCGCGTAGTCGGCGACGCCGACGCGATGCAGGGCCGCCATGGCCTTCTGCTTGTCCGCGGACGGCCAGACGCCAAGCAGCCCCTGCCAGCCGGGGATGCGGCCGAGGGCGCCGAGCATGACGTTGGAGAACAGCGACAGACGGCCGACCAGATTGAACTGCTGGAAGATCATGCCGAGCTTCTGGCGGGCCGAGCGGCACTGGCCGGTGGTGCGGCCGTTCTTCTGCACGACCTCGCCGAAGACCTCGATCACACCCTTGCCGCCGTCGATGCTCTGGAGACCGGTGATGGAGCGTAGCAGGGTCGACTTGCCCGAGCCCGACGGGCCGATCAGGGCCACCATTTCACCCGCCCCGACCTCGACGGACACGCCGTTCAGCGCCTTGCGGGCGCCGAAGGTCTTGGACACGTCCCGGACGGACGCGACGGCGGCGGCGGATGCGGTCATGGACAGACTGTCGACGGTTGCAGGGGCGCGCCGCATGGCCCGAACGGGCCCTTGGGGCAAGTCTTAATGGCACGGCCGCGACGATTTCGTCCAGCGTGACGGCAGCGGAGGGGGCGGGGCCGCCTATTGCGCCGCCCGGACTTCCACTTCCAGACCGAGGCTTTCCAGCTGGGGCCGGACCACCGCGGCGTCGCCGACGACGACCCAGACCATGTTGGTGCTGTCGAGAACCTGCCTGGCCGAGGCGTCCATGGCCGCGGGCGTCAGGGCCTCGTAGCGGGGCGCCAAGGTCTCCCAATAGTTGTCGGGGCGGCCGTAGAGGGCGTTGGTGCGCAGGGCGTTCAGCACGGCGGCCGAGGTCTCGAAGCTGCCCGGCAGCTGGCGGACGTTGCCGTTGACCGTGCGGTCGCGCTCGGCGGGCGTCACGCCCCGGTCGGAGAGGAAGCCGCGGTACTGGTCGATCAGGACGGCGATGGACTCGCCGGTGCGGTCGGACTGGACAGGCGCATTGACGATGTAGGGCGTCTGGTGCTCGAGCAGATTGACCCGGCCGTTGAGGCCGTAGGACCAGCCGCGGGTCTCGCGGATGTCCTGATTGATGCGGGACAGGAAGCCGTTGCCGATGACCTCGTTGGCGGCGTTCAGGGTGACCAGATCGTCGCGGCCGGTGACCGGCAGGACGATACCGCCCATGATCAGCGACTGCGGCGACTGGGGCCGGTCGATCAGGACCACGCGGGGGCGGCCGGCCGGGATTGGCGCATCGAAGCTCTTGGTTCCCCTGGCGACGGCGGGCGCGGCCCAGGCGCCGAAGCGCGCTTCGAGCAGCGGCGTCAGTTCGGCCAGGGGACGGTCGGACACGACAAACAGCTGTGCGTTGTCGGGCCGGATCCAGCGCTGGTGGAAGCCGGTGAGATCATCCCGGTCGAGGGCCTGAACCGCCTCTGTGGCGCCGAGGCCCGACCAGGCGCGGCCGTAGGGGTGTTCGGGGCCGTACAGCACCACCGGCAGAGCGCGGGCTCCCATACCGTTGGGCGAGCTCTTCTCCTGGGCGATGGAGGCCAGCTGCTGGTTGCGGCGACGTTCGATGTCGGCGGCGCGGAACGCCGGGTTGCGGATCACTTCGGCCAGAAGGTCGAGCGACGGCTCCAGATTGGCGCTGAGAGCCGTCAGACCGACGGTGGTGCGGTCGACGCTGGCGAAGGCGGCAACGTCGGCGCCCAGCCGTTCCTCCTCCTCCGCGATCTGCACGGCGGTCTTGCCGGTCGTGCCCTCGGTCAGCAGGTCGAGCATCAGCCGCTGCGTGCCCGGCGCATCGGCCGGATCGGCGGCGACGCCCGCATTGAAGTCCACGGCCACGCGGGTGGTCGGCACGGTCGTCGAGCGGGCGTAGATCACCTCGATGCCGTTCGACAGGCGGGCGCGCTCGACGGCGGGGAAGTCCAGCGCCTTCATGACGCCGACGCCGGGCATCGGCGTGCGGGGGGTGACCGGCAGCGGCGCGGCCGGGGCCGGCGCCGGTCGGGTGTCGGCGGCCTCGGCGTAGGGCTCGCGGTCGCCGGGATCGACTCGCGTGGCGAGCACCGGACGGGTCAGCCAGCGGCCCATGACCGACTTGACCGAGGCGGGCGTGACCGCGCCCATGGCGGCCAGCTCCTTGCGGTAGAAGCCGGGGTCGCCGGCGTAGAGCTCGCCCTCGGCGAGGACGACGGCCTTGCCGCCGAAGCCGCCGACCGGCTCCAGCGCCTGAATCTGGCCGGACAGGGTGCTGGTGACGGTGCGGGCGATCTCGTCGGCGGTGGGGCCGTTGGCAACGAAGTCGGCGATCAGGTCATCGAGCTTGCGGGACACGGCGTCGGCGTCCTGCTCCGGCTTCACGTCCACGGTGACGGAGAACATGCCGATGCGGTGGAAGGCCTGATAGCCCGTGCCGACGGAGGTGGCGGATTCATCGCCGCGCACGAGAGCGTTGTCGAGGCGTGAGCTGGCCAGACCGCCGAGCACGGAGGCGGCCACCTGCAGATCGGCCGACTCCTCGGCCAGCAGGCCCGGCACCACCCAGGTGCGGTACAGGCGGGTGTTCGGCACCCGGTCGTGCATCAGCTGGTCGATGCGGGCCGGCAGGGTCGGGATGTCCGCCTGCGCCGGCTCGTTCGTCGCACCACGGGGAATGTGCCCGAAATACTGCTGGACCTTCTGACGGGCGGTCGCGGCGTCGATGTCGCCCGCCACGACCAGCACGGCGTTGTTCGGGCCGTAGTTGTCGCGGTGCCACTGGCGCAGATCCTCGAGGCTGGCCGCGTCGAGGTCGGCCATCGAGCCGACTGTGGAGTGGCGATAGGGATGGCCGGGCGGGAAGAGCGCCTCGAGCTGGGCGTAGTAGACGAGGCCGTAGGGCTGGTTGTCGCCCTGCCGCTTCTCGTTTTGGACAACGCCGCGCTGGTTATCGAGCCGCTCCTGGTTGAGCGCTCCCAGCAGGTGGCCCATCCGATCGCTCTCCATGTAGAGCGCCTGGTCGAGGGCGGAGGTCGGGACGGTCTGGAAGAAATTGGTCCGGTCGAACCAGGTGGTGCCATTCCAGTCCGTGGCTCCGATGGCCCGCAGCGGCTCCATCAGGCCGCCCGGCAGGTTTTCGGTGGGGTTGAACAGGCCGATGTGCTCGAACAGGTGGGCGTAGCCGGTCTGGCCCTCGGGCTCGTCCTTGGCCCCGACGTTGTACCAGGCCGCGACGGCGACCACGGGCGCCTTCCGGTCGGTGTGGACGACGACGCGCAGACCGTTGTCGAGCGTGAACTCCTCGAACGGGATGTCGACGCCCCGGGCGAGTTCGGAAGCGGGCGCGGGCCGCGAGGCCTGGGCCAGAACGACCGAAGGGGCGGCCAGCAGAACGGCGGCGGCGGCGAGGAAGGCGGCGTTGCGCATCGAAAGTCCCCAGAGTTCGCCCGCGACGGTATCAGCGGTCGCTCACCCGGCAAGTTACGGCTGAGTCACGAAGGGCGGCTCGCGCGCGCGACTTCGATCCGTCCCCTGACAAAGCCGCGCAAACTCAGGGCCCGCCTAGAAAAAACCGCTTTACATGACAGGCACGTGACCCTACATCGCGGCTTCCGGCGGACCCCGTAGGTCTAAACGTTGCGCTGCTAACGCCGGTCTGGGTTTAACAATTACAGGGGTTTACGTGAATTGCGCACGTATCCATTTCCCCTGGACCTGGTCCGCGAGCGGTCCCCTGAACGTCCCGTCGCACTCGTGCGGCCGCGTTCAGTTTCCGTAGCGGCGCGCTGGTTCCAGGACAATCTGAACGCTGACGTCTTCTATGCGGTGAAGGCCAATCCCTCGCGCTGGGTCATCGAGACCCTGATCGAGGCGGGTGTCACCGGTTTCGACGTCGCATCGCTCGCCGAGGTCGAACTGGTCCGTTTGGTCAGCGCCGACGCGCGTCTGGCCTTCATGCACCCGGTCAAGAGCCGCGGCGCCATCACCCGCGCCTATTTCGAATTCGGCGTCCGCACCTTCTCGCTCGACAGCCATGACGAGCTGGCCAAGATCATCGACGCCGCGGGCGGCGCCGCGGACCTGAACCTGATCGTCCGCATGGCGGTTTCGGCGGACGGCGCGGCCTACTCCCTGTCGGGCAAGTTCGGCGTCTCGCCGGATCAGGCTCCGTCCCTGCTGCTGGCCACCCGCCAGGCGGTCAAGGACGGGCTGATGGGCGTCTCGTTCCACGTCGGCTCGCAGTGCATGCGCCCGTCCGCCTATGAGGCCGCCATGGCCCAGGTCGGCCGCGCCATCACCCGCGCCGGCGTGATCGTCGACATCGTCGATGTCGGCGGCGGCTTCCCCTCGGTCTATCCGGGCATGGTCCCGCCGGACATGAGCGAATACGCCGACGCCATTCACCGCGGCTTCGCCGAGATGCCGGTCACCCACACCACCGAACTGTGGTGCGAGCCTGGCCGGGCGCTGGTCGCCGAAAGCTCGTCGGTCCTTTGCCGGGTCGACCTGCGCAAGGGTGACGCCCTGTATCTGAACGACGGGTCGTACGGCTCGCTGTTCGACGCCACCCACTCGCGCTGGCCCTTCCCGACCAAGCTGGTCCGGGACGGCGATGCATCGAACGATCTGAAGCCGTTCCGTTTCTACGGCCCGACCTGCGACAGCATCGACCACATGCCGGGCCCCTTCTGGCTGCCGGCCGATGTGCAGGAAGGCGACTTCATCGAGATCGGCATGCTGGGCGCCTATGGCGTGGCCATGTCGACCGGCTTCAACGGCTATGGCGAGCACGACATCGCCATGGTCGGTGACGCCCCGATGGCCTCGCTGTACGGCCTGGCGCCACGATCGATCCCGACCGTGCGCACCTCGGCCGAGGAACAGGCCCGCAAGGTGGTTCGCCTGAGCCGTCCCAAGGGCAAGGCCGGTCAGCGGAAGCAACGTCGCCGCTAAATCGTCACTCGGGCGTTGTAGACGCCGGAGCATAGCAACAAGCAGCGGCCCGTCGCTCCGTCCGGGCCGCTGTCTCTTTTGACGACGGGCGCTCAAACCAAAGGGAAACCCTTGCAATGAACGCTCCAGTTCAGTCGAACCAGAAGGCCCAGCTGCTGCAGAACGTCGTCGAGCACGTGGACATCACGTCGTTCGACGCCCGTCCGATCATCGACAGCATGCGCAAGATGTCGTTCTCGAGTCGCGACACGGCCCGGGCCGCGGACATCTTCAATATGGCGATCGAGGACGCCGACTGCTCGCCGTGGCTGATCCTCGCCGGATCGACCTCGGCTGGCGGCTGCATGCACGTGTACCGCGACATGGTGAAGTTCGGCATGATCGACGCCGTGGTCGCCACTGGCGCCTCGATCGTCGACATGGATTTCTTCGAGGCCCTCGGCTTCAAACACTACCAGGCCGCCGGCGAGGTGGACGACAACGTCCTGCGCGACAACTACATCGACCGGATCTATGACACCTATATCGACGAGGAAGAGCTCCAGGCCTGCGACCACACCATCCTGGAAATCTGCAACCGGCTTGAGCCGCGCGGCTACTCCTCGCGCGAGTTCATCTGGGAGATGGGCAAGTGGCTGTCGGAAGGTAACGCCAAGAAGGAAGGCAGCCTGATCCAGACCGCCTATGAAGAAGGCGTGCCGATCTTCTGCCCGGCGTTCGTCGACTCCTCGGCCGGCTTCGGTCTGGTCAAGCACCAGAAGGAGCGGATCGCCGAGGGCAAGCCGTATCTGATGATCGACGCGGTGGCCGACTTCCGCGAACTGACCGACATCAAGATCGCCGCGGGCGTTACCGGCCTGTTCATGGTCGGCGGCGGCGTGCCGAAGAACTTTGCGCAGGACACCGTCGTCTGCGCCGAGATCCTGGGTATCGAGGCCGAGATGCACCGTTATGCCGTCCAGATCACGGTCGCCGACGTCCGCGACGGCGCCTGCTCGTCCTCGACGCTCAAGGAAGCCGCCTCGTGGGGCAAGGTGCAGACCACGCACGAACAGATGGTCTTCGCCGAGGCCACCACGGTCGTGCCGCTGATCGGCTCTGACGCCTACCACCGGGGCGCCTGGAAGAACCGGGACAAGCGCCGCTGGGCCAAGCTGTTCGGCAAATAGGACGCCGATCGAACAACGATGGGGCCGGGATGCGAATCCCGGCCCTTTTTCGTGCCTGAAACCGGCGGCGGGCCGGCTCCACGGAACCGCGAACCCGGCGATCCGCTTATCGGGGCGAAGGAGTTCGCCATGACCCAGCAGCAACAGTCGCAGCAGACGGAAGACGCCCGGGAGGCGGACGACATGGGCGAAAAACCCGATCTGGGCCGCACGCCCGACGCCCTGACCGAAGCGGTTTCCGGCAGCGGGATGGGCTCTGACACGCGCGCCGGTTCGCTGCAGGGCGGCGCCGCGACCGGGTCCGAGATCGATCCGGATCAAGACGCGATCAACGAAAGTCTGGCCAGCGAAGGCATGCGTTCCGCCACCTCGCCGCCGCAGGGCGCCGACTCCGACCAGCCGATCAACAATACCGGCGACGACGAGGCGGGAACCGGCTTCACCGGGCCAGCCGGCGATCCCGTCGAGGGCAAGCCGGGCATGGGCAATAACGCCGACGCCGCGTCAGGCTGAACGGAACGTCACCTCCCGCCCAGGGTGCGGCGCGAACCCGCCTTGCCGCCGCCGCAGGCTTGGGCCACGGTGAAGCCAACGACACAGTCTTTTTCAGGGACGACCGAGGGATGAAGCGCAGTCTTGCGGCCACCGCCATCGTGGGGGCCATGGTTCTGGCCGGGTGTGGGCAGTCCCGCCCGGCCGATGAGGCCAATGCCGAAGGCGCCGCCGCTGCGGAAAGCGTTGCGGCGCCGGCTACCGCTGACAGCACTGCCCGCATGGCGCCCGCCCCTGCCGCTGCCTCCGCTACGCCGGCGGCCGACGGCGCGCCTGCCTTTGCCGTGATCTACCCGGGCGGTTCGCCGGGCGGCCCGGCGACCCAGGCGCAGAGCGCCGAGGGCCCCGGCGGGATCGTCGAGTTCACCACAGAGGCAAGCCCCGCCGATGTCGTCGCCTTCTATCGCCAACGGGCCGAGGCGGCGGGCTTGAAGTCAATCAATACGATGAACAACGGCGACTCCATGGGCTACAGCGCCGGCGACGGGGTGAACGGCCGCGGCCAGTTGCTGAGCGTCGTAGCCACCCGCGTCGACGGAGAGCCGACCAGCGTGCAGCTTACCTGGACCGCCGGACGGTGAGACCGGCGGCCGCCCTGGCCGCCTGCGCCCTGATGACGGCCTGCGCGGGCGCCTCGCCGTCGCTGACGCCCGAAGCCGTGACCGGCTATCTGCCGCCCGACCGGATCGAGGCATTGGCCGATGGAGCGGGCGTCTGGAGCGATCAGGGCGATCTGGCCGCGTCGGAAGCGCTGAGAGCGTTCGAGGACACGGATCGCTGGTGGATGGCCACAGCCCACGCCGAAATCCGTCCACCGGAAGCCGCGCAACATTTCGACTGCGTACTCGGGACACGGCTGACCGGAGGGCCGCGCCCCGCCCTGACGCGGATCATGGCGCGGCTGCTGACGGACTCCGCCGTGTTGACGGAAAGGCTCGCCGAGGCCCATCCCCGGCCTCGTCCCACCATAGTCGATCCCGAGCGGCGCGCCTGCCAGCGTCTGACCGAAGCTCAGAAGGCCGGCGGCTCGTGGCCAGCGGCGGCGGCCGTGGCGGGCGGAGCCTATGGGGAGTTGTTCGCGGCCCTCGCCCCGGATCGCGCCGGGGCTGCACGGGCCATGGGACGCGAAATCGGGATCAGCCGCGCCGTCTGCGCCACCAACTGGCCGTCCGACGTCGAAGACGGCCTGCGGCTGGGCCAGACGATCTATGAGCAGGCCAGCGCCTCGCCCGGATTTACCGTCGATATGGAGTCGGCCCGCCTGGAGATCGCTGCGGCTCGCGCCGAGGGGCTTTCCAGCCCCGCCTGCGCCGCCGAGCGGCGAGCCCTCAGGATGGCCGGGGACTGACCAGCGAGCCGTACAGGTCCGTGCGCCGGTCCCGGAAGAAGCCCCAGGCGGCGCGGTGGCGGTCGATGTAGTCGAGGTCGAAGGTGTGGACCAACGCCCCCTCCTCCTCGCGGCCAAAGCTCTCGACCAGATCGCCGCGATGATCGGCGATGAACGATGAGCCGTAGAAGACCTGGCCTACCTCGGTGGCGTATTCCGCCCCGGTGCGGTTGGCCCCGACGACCGGCACGACATTGGAGACGGCATGGCCCTGCATGGCGCGCCGCCACGGATCGGCGGTGTCCAGCTCCTTGTCGTGCGGCTCCGAGCCGATGGCGGTCGGATAGAACAGCACCTCGGCGCCCTGCAGCATCATCGCCCGCGCGGTCTCGGGGTACCATTGGTCCCAGCAGATGCCGACGCCGACGCGGCCGTGGCGGGTGTTCCAGACCTTGAAGCCGGTGTCGCCGGGCCGGAAATAGTATTTCTCCTGATAGCCGGGGCCGTCAGGGATGTGGCTCTTGCGATAGAGGCCGAGCGCGGAGCCGTCGGCGTCCAGCATGACCATCGAGTTGAAATAGTGCGGCCCCTCGCGCTCGAAGATCGAGACGGGGATGGCGACGCCCAGTTCGGCGGCGACCGGCTGGAGGGCGGTGACGCAGGGATGCTCGCGCCAGGGATGGGCGGTGGCGAACCACTTCTCCTCCTGGCTGACGCAGAAGTAAGGGCCCTGGAACAGTTCGGACGGCAGGATGACCTGCGCCCCCTTGCCGGCGGCGTCGCGGATCAGGCCGATGGTCTTGTCGATGTTCGCCTGCAGGTCCTCGCCATAGGACGTCTGGAGGGCGGCGACCGAGATCGTTCTGGCCATCAGGCGGGCTCCTGCTGAGAGATGCAGTGGAAGGATCCGCCGCCGGAGAGAATGGCGAGGGACGGCAGGGGGATGATCTCGCGATCCGGGAAAACGGTCTTCAGGCCTTGGCACACGAGGTCGGCGGCGCGGGCGTCGCCGTAGGTGGGCACGATCACCGCGCCGTTGGCGATGAGAAAGTTCATATGGCTGGCGGGGATCGGCTTCTCGTCCTCGTCGCCGACGAAGCCGGGGGACGGCAGGGGCAGGATGCGGATCGGCTGCCCCTCGGCGTCGGTCATCTCCGACAGGGCCCGGGCCACCTCGGCATAGACGTCGTCGTTGGGATCGCCACGGCCCCAGGCGACGGGACAGGCGACGACGCCGGGCGCGACGAAGCGCGCCAGATTGTCGACATGGCCGTCGGTGTGGTCATTGAGCAGACCGTCACCCAGCCAAAGCACCTTGCGGGCGCCGAGAGAGGGGGTCAGCGCCTGTTCGGCGGCGGCCTCGGTCCAGCCAGTGTTGCGGTTGGGGTTCAGCAGGCACTGGCGGGTGGTGAGGATGGTCCCCTGCCCGTCATGATCCAGCGCCCCGCCCTCGAGGATGAAGTCGTGGCGGTCGAGCGGGGTGCCCGACTGTTGGCCGATCTGGGTGGAGACCGTGTCGTCGTGCTCGAGGTCGTATTTTCCGCCCCAGCCGTTGAAGCGGAAGGCGGCGGCGCGGGCCGAGCCGGCGCCGAAGATCGGGCCGGTGTCCCTCAGCCAGATGTCGCCGAAGCGGCCGTCGACGATCTCGAGGTTGGCGACGCCGTCGAAGCGGGCGCGGGCCTCGTCCAGGGCCTCGGGCTTGCCCCCCATGAGTTTGACGGTCTCGCGGCCGGGTCCCGTCAGGGCGCGGACCAGCGCCTCGACCTCGGCCTGGGCCGGTTCGAGGTTGTCCTCCCAGAGTTCGCCGTGACTGGGCCAGCCGACCCACATGGCGCGGTGCGGCGACCATTCGGCGGGGACGGGCGTGGTCATGGAGCGGAGGTGTCCTCGGGCAGGAGCGAAGGGCCAGCCGCGCCAGATAGACACCGGGGGCCGCGACTTCAACGTTCTCCGCAACGCAAAAGGGCGGCCCATCACCGGGCCGCCCTTCGCGTCTTGGTGTGGAACGCGTTTTAGAAGCGCGTGCCGATGGTGATGACGGCGGTGCGCGGAGCGGCGACGCCGAAGGTGCGCGGCGAGCCGGTGCGCGGGTTCACGCCCGGGCCCGGGTTCACATCGGCCAGGTTCAGCGCGTGCTGACCCGAGGAGATGTTGATCGGGTACTGCTCGTCGAACAGGTTGCTCACGTTCAGCTGAACGAAGGCGTCCTTGATGCCGAAGGTGTCGGTCAGGTCGTAGCGGGCGTCGAAATCGACGACCGTGTAGGACGGGACCACTTCGTCGTTGACGTCCGTGGTGAAGCGCTCGTCGACCCACTTGCCTTGCAGACCCACCGAGAAGGCGTCGGTGACCTGCCAGTCGGCGCGCAGCGAGACTTGCCATTCCGGGGTCTCGACGACCTGCTTGCCCTTGGTCGGGATGAGCAGCGGCGAACGCTCGCCGGGCACGCAGCCAGCGCCGTTGGCCGGCGGGACCGGGGAGACGGCCGGGCAGGTGAACTGGCCGACGATCTGGTCTTCCTGCAGTTCCGAGTCCGTGTAGGTGAAGGCGCCGTAGAGCGAGAAGCTCTCCAGAACCTGCCAGCCGATCGAACCTTCGACGCCGCGGGTTTCAACTTCACCGATGTTGCGGTCGATGGTGGTGTTGAAGGTTTCCGAGGTCGGGTCGTTGTCGAGGGTCGACACGACGCGGTTGCTGTACTGGTTCATGTAGGCGGCGACCGAGGCCACAACCGACGAGGTCGTGTAGCGGTAGCCGACTTCGTAGTTCTTGGTGAACTCCGGATCCACGTCGTTCAGCGCGATCGGCTGGACGGTCGTGGCGTTCGGCACACGGTAGGCGGTGTAGAGGTTGTCGGTCCGCGGAACCGCGATCTGCTCGGAGTAGCTGGCGTAGACGCTGCTGTCGCCGAAGTCATAGCCGATGGCGATGTTGGGCAGGATGTCGTCGTATTTGAACTCGGACTGATACGGGGCGACGTACTGGTTGGTGTTGCCGATGAAGGCGACGTTGCCGTTGGCGCCCGTGGTCATGCCGGCGTTCGGGGTGGTCGTGACGACGCCGGTGCCCGGGTTGGTCGTGGTGGTGAAGCCGACCGGGGTCTGGGCGGTGCAGAGCACGGTGTTGGTGCCGTTCTGCGTGTAGCAGAACTGATCCAGTTCACGCTTGAACATCGGGGCGCGGGCGCCGATCGAGATGGTCAGGGCGTCGTTGAAGAACTGACCGCGGTAATCGAGGGTCAGCTGGTTCAGGATGGCGACCGAGCGACGGTCGCGGGTCCGGAACCACGAGTTGTTGTTGAAGGCGAAGACACGGTCTTCCGGCGAGCCCCAGTTCTTCGAGCCGCCGAAGACGTCGATCGGGTTGGCGAAGCGGTCGGTGCGGACGGCTTCACCGGTCTGGCGGTGGATGCCGTAGTCCAGCGTGTACGACGCGCGCAGGCGGTGATCGTCGTTCAGATCCCAGATGAGCGAGCTCAGAACGCCGTAGCGGTTCGTGTTGGTGTTCGACGGCGTGTAGAGGGTGACGCTGTCGAGCGTGTCGGTGTCGCCGTTCAGGTCGACGCCGGTCGCGCCGCCGAGGTCCAGACGGTCGTCACGCTCGGACACGACGGTGAAACCGCCGCCGTTGGCCATGGTGAACTGGTACGACGGATCGAAGGTGAAGCGCAGGTTGTCGGTCAGGCCGTAGCTGAACTGGCCGCGGATGTTGCCCGTGTTCGACGGGTTGATGCGCAGGCCGGCGTAGTTGGTGCAACTGCCGTTGGCGAGGCTGCCGTCAGACTGGACGCGAACCGCCTGGGTGTTTTCGTTCTGGACGGTGCCGTTGACCGCCAGCGGACGGATGCAGGCGATGTCGTTCTCGAGGTAGTTGCCCGACTCGAACTGAGCGAGGTTGATGAAGTTGTTGTAGAAGGCGTTGCGGTTGACGTTCCAGTGGCCGGACAGGCTGGCGAAATCGCCGTCGCCCAGGTCCTGGTAGATACGGCCGTTGACCTGCTTCTTCTCGAGCTCGCCCGGGCCCTTGAACTTGTCATAGTTCGTATAGGAGTAGGTGGCGTAGGCCGTCGTGCCCCACGGGCCGAAGGCGCCGGTGTCTGCGCGCACGAAGCCGCGGAGGTAGTTGAACTCGCCGGCCGAGCCGTTCACCGTCAGACCCGCTTCATCGTACGGACGGGCGCTGGTGTAGTTGATGATGCCGCCGAGGGCCGCCGCGGTCGGGCTGTCGACGTCGGTCGTGCCCTGGCTGACGCTGGCGCGCTCGATCAGCTCCGGATCGAGCTGCTGGTTGGTGAAGGTCGCATAGTTGCCGGTGTCGTTCAGCGGCACGCCGTCGAAGGCCAGGCCGACGCGGTTACCGTCGAAGCCGCGCAGACGGATGTTGCCGCCCGAGTTGCCGTAAGGGTCCGAATTGGTGAAGTTCAGGCCCGGGACCAGGTTCAGGGTCTGCAGGATGGTCTGGCCGGGGTTCTGACGGGCGATCAGTTCCTGACCGATGGTCGAACGCGTCTTGTCGACGTTCTGGGCGACGGCCCCGCCGACTTCGCGCGGCCCGCGCACGCCGGTGATGACAACGGTATCGACTTCCGTGGCCTCGGTCGCGACGGTGCCCGACGACTGGGCCGAAGCGGCGCCGGCGGCCAACAGGCCGGTGAAGAGGGCGGTCGTCGCCCAGAACACGCGTTTGCGGTTCATCATTGTCATCTATCCCCGATGAAGAAGAGCGCGAACGCCCACCGTCCGGCCTCGGCCGGCTGAAATCCCGCTCCCTCTACGGGCCCCATCGGAAACTGGGACGACATTCGTGTGACAGTGATATGACAGTCCGGCCGGGTGGCGCGGGAGACACACCGCTGTGGGTGGATTGTCTGTGGATGGTTGGCTTTATCCGTGATCGGACGAAGCGGCGGCCTCACCCCACACCGCGCGGAGCCTCGCAGTCCTGCCACAGAACTGGCTGTAGCCCCCATAGCGCGCGGGATTCCGGCGAGCGAAGTCCTGATGATAGGCCTCGGCAGGCCAGAACCGGGCGGCGTCCCGCACAGGCGTGACAAACCGCGCCTGACCGAGGCGTGAGGCGGCGGCCCGGCGCGAGGCCTCGGCCACGGACTTCTGGGTCCGGCTGGCGAAGACGGCCGTCGCATAGGACGGGCCCTGATCGCAGAACTGGCCGTCCGGATCCGTGGGGTCGATGGTCAACCAGAAGCGGTCCACCAGCTGGCGGTAGCTGATCCGGCCCGGGTCGAAGGTCACCTGGACGGCTTCGACATGCCCCGTCCCGCCGCGGACGACCTGTTCGTAGGAGGGATTGGCCGTGGAGCCTCCGGCGAAGCCGGACACCGCGGCGACCACGCCGGGGATCCGCTCGAAATTCGCTTCGACGGACCAGAAGCATCCGCCGGCGAACACGGCCGTCTCGCGCCGGCCCGTGTCGCCCGCCTGGGGTGAGTTCGGAGCGCTTTCGGCGGATCCGGGGGAGCAGGCGACGAGGCCAAGGAAGACAAAACTGACGAGAGGACGGCTGGTCATGGGGAGACTCCGCGCGGACGCCGCACCTGAAGCATACGGTGGCCGCGGTCGGATGGTTCACCCGACGTGCGCCTAAAACAAGACCGCCGGCCCCGTGAGGGACCGGCGGTGCTGTCGTGTCGCAGGCCGTTCGGCCTTCCAGGTGGTTGTCCGGGCGCTTCGTGCAGCGCCCGAAAACCGTCCTAGAAGTTGATGCCGATGGTGGCGCGGCGGTTCAGAGGCTCGCGAACGCCGTCGGCGGTCGGGCGGGCCAGGGCGGTTTCACCCTTGCCGTCCAGCGAGATCACGCCGCCGTTGACGCCCTGGGCGACCAGCGCGTCCGCAACGGTGCGGGCGCGGCGGTTGGACAGGCCGACGTTGTAGGCAGCCGAACCCGAGGTGTCGGCGTGGCCGACGACCAGAACGCGGGTCGGACGGCCCGACTTGGCGTAGTTGGCGGCCTGCGTGACCACCGAGCGGGCTTCGGCCGTGAGGTCCGAACGATCCCAGTCGAAGTAGACCACGAACTCACGCGCAACCGGACGCGCAGGCGGCGGCGGCGGCGGGGGAGGCGGCGGGGGCGGAGGCGGGGGCGGCGGGGGCGGCGGGGGCGGCGGCGCGGTGTAGACCGGCTCGTCGGCGCCGAACGCATAGCGCAGGCCCAGGCTGATGGTGTGGCTGTCGTCGTAACGGCCGGCGAACGGGCCGACCAGCGGGGCGTCAGCGGCCACCGAGACGAACGTGTTGAACTCCATGTTCGTCATCAGGTAGCGGTAGGTCAGGTCCAGGTGAGCCCGGTCCGACAGCTGCCACGCCAGACCGGCGATGGCTTGCGCCGCCAGCTTGGTCGAGCTGTCGTCGGCGCCGACCGCGGTCGTGCGACGGCCGCCGAGGGTGCCGAGGAACTCGGTGTTGACCCGCGCGACACCGGCGCCGAGGCCGATGAACGGACGCAGCATCGAGTCTTCGTTGCCGAAGTCATAGATGACGTTGGCCATCAGCGTGGTGGCGCTGATGTCGCCTTCGGGGTTTTCGCAGGGGCCGGCGGCCGGGATGGCGTTGCAAACGCCGGTCGGCACGTTGCCGCCCGGGTTCACGACGGTGCCGATTTCACCGCTGCGGTAGCCGCCTTCGAGTTCCACGCGCCAGTTGGGCGTGAAACGGTAGCCCAGACGGGCGAACGCCGCCCAGTCGTCATCGACCTCGAAGTCCCACTGGGGGCCCGTGGTCTGCGAAACCAGTTCCAGGTCGTCGATCGTGTGGTAGCCCACATCGACCGCGCCGTACCAGCCGTTCGGCTCGGCAGCCGCGACGCCGGCCGAAAGGGCCAGAGCCCCCGCGGCGCTGGACGCCAGAATGAAAGTCTTAACGCGCATGGGTGGATGCCCTCCGCAGCCCAGGTGAATTGCTCAAGGCGGCGCACGAGCCGCCGCTTGCACCCTCATAACAGCCCCGCTGGCCCAGGTCGAGACGAAGAAGGTCCAAACGGACACAAGCGTGGCCATTCGGTTACAGCGGCTCAAACCGGGCGCCGATCGGGACGTCGTTATGTGACGTTTGTCGTCTGGAACGGGAAAAGCGCCTCGCAAACAGCGAACTCGGCGGGCGTGTCGACATCCCAGCTGCGCTCGAACGGCATCGGGAAGGCTCGCGTGCCCTCGGACTGGAAGGTGCGGTCGCGCATGAGGATGTCGGGTCGCCCTACATAGACGGCGCCGTTGATGACGACAGTCCGCTCCAGATCGACGCCGCCGGGCATGAAGCAACCGGCCCCGTCCACCCGTCCGTAGAAATTCGCCGGCTTCGGCAGCGGCGACACGCCGATCACCGACGGAGCGCCGGTCTCGTCGCAAAGCCGGATGGCGGCGTCGATGTCCCGGGCAGTGCGCAGCGGCGATGTCGGCTGAAGCAGAACGATGTAGTCCCAGCGGCCGCCGACCTGCTCCAGCGCGTGTTCGATGGCGTCGATGACCGAGGCGGTGGCGCCGGACAGATAATCTGGTCGCATAAAGGGCGGCGGCCATCCCAGCTCGGTCGCTGTGGCCGCCACGGCCGGGTCGTCCGTGGAGACAACCAGATGATCGATCAGCGTCGATCCTCGCGCCGCCTCGAGCGTCCACGCCACCATGGGGCGTCCCGCGAGGGACAGGGCGTTCTTGGAAATCAGCCGCTGCGATCCGCCCCGTGCCGGCACTATGGCCAGGATTCGCCGATCTCCGATCATGCCGCCTGCTCCGTGGCGACGGTCGAGACACCCCCCGCGGTCAGCTCGCCTCGCGCAATCCTGCGCGGGAGAGCCGGACCGGGCGACGACTCAGCCGACGAATCCGACCGTCAGCGTAGCGGCGCAGAGGGAAACGACAAGCCGCGGGGTTCGGCCCGCAGAGGTCAGCCACCGCCTGTGCGGTTGGTCGCCTTGCCTGTCCCTTCGCAGACCGGACAGACCTCTCCCGACGGCAGCGCGCCCGCCCCGAGGCATTCAGGACAGAGAGTCGGGTCGGGATGCTGCTGTGTCGCGGGATCGACCGGATCGGACGGCGTCAGGTCGCGGTCGTCGATGTCATGCTCGTTCATCGTGGCGGAACGGTCACGCAAGGGTCCGGTTTCATGATGACAGGGCCACGGCTTGGCTTTACGGACCCGCGGGTGATGGACGAGACAGAACGGCAATCCGCAGATCGCGCCGGAGACGCGCAGGGCTGGGACACGGCGAAGACGCTGGCCGAGGCGCTGCCGTATATCCAGATTTACGATCGCAAGACCGTGGTCATCAAATACGGCGGCCATGCCATGGGCGAGAGCGCCGTGGCGAAACAGTTCGCGGCCGACGTCGTGCTGCTGAAGCTGATGGGGGTGAACCCGGTCGTGGTCCACGGCGGCGGACCGCAGATCAGCGCCATGCTGGAAAAGGCCGGGGTGAAGTCGAGCTTCGTCGACGGCCTGCGGGTCACGGACGCTGATACCATGCAGGTCGCCGAAATGGTTCTGTCCGGCGCGGTCAACAAGGAGATCGCCCACTGGATCACCATGGCCGGGCGCAAGGCGGACGTGCGCGGCATCGGCTTGTCGGGCAAGGACGCGGGCCTGCTGACGGTCGAAAAGACCCGGCGGACGCGCAAGGACCCCGACAGCATGATCGAGCATGAGGTCGATCTGGGCTTCGTCGGAGAGCCGACCCGGGTGGATCCGAAGCTGATCGTGCGGCTGCTGGAATCGGATGCCGACTGGGTGCCGGTGATCGCGCCGATCGGCGTGGCCGACGATGGACAGACCTTCAACGTCAACGCCGACACCGTAGCGGGCGCCCTGGCCGGGTCCCTGAACGCCAAGCGCATGCTGCTGCTGACCGACGTACCGGGGGTCAAGGGCGCGGACGGCGAGATCATCCGCCAGATGACGGTTGGCGAGGCCTCGAAGCTGATCGAGGACGGCGTCGCGACCGGCGGGATGATACCCAAGCTGCAGACCGCGATGGCGGCGGTGCGGGACGGCGTCGAGGCGGTCGTGATCCTCGATGGCCGGCGTCCCCACGCCATGCTGGTGGAGCTGTTCACGGAGCATGGCGCCGGCACGCTGGTGAAGGCCGAAGGATGACCGCCGAGCCTGCGCAGCCGACCGAGATCGGCGCGGACCTGCGCCACGTGCGCAGCTGGATCTTCGACTTGGACGACACCCTGTATCCGCCCGAGTCGCAGTTCATGGGTCTGATCCAGCAGCGGATCAACGACTACGTCGTGCGCACCGTGGGCCTGCCCGCCGATGAAGCCCTGACGGTTCAGAAGAGCTATCTGCGGGAGTATGGCACCTCCCTCGCCGGTCTGATGGCGCACTATCAGATCGACCCTGTCGACTTCCTGGCCGAGGTCCACGACGTACCGCTGGACCTGCTGACCCCTGACCCCGGGCTGCGCGCGGCCATCGAGCGGCTGCAGGGGCCCCGCATCGTCTTCACGAACGGGGCCAAGACGCATGCCGAGCGGGTCGTCGGGAAACTGGGCTTGGGCGACCTCTTCCACGGCCTGTTCTCGCTCGAGGACGCCGACCTGATACCGAAACCGGACCCAAGAACCTTTGCGCGCATGACGCAGCGCTTCGGCGTGGAGCCCGCGTCCGCCGCATTCTTCGAGGACACGGCGCGCAACCTGCAGCCGGCGAAGGCGATCGGCATGACCACCGTTCTCGTCGGCGCCCACGCCTTCGACGCGGAAGCGCCGTTCGTCGATCACCGGGCCGCCGCGCTGGGACCGTTCCTCGCCACCGCCATCCTGCCGGGAGACCCGACGTGACCGACTGCGCCCATCTGGAATCCGTGATCGAGGCCGCGTGGGAGGATCGGGCGAACGTCTCGTCCTCGACCCATGGCGAGACCCGCAAGGCCGTGGAAGCGGCCGTCGACATGCTGGACTCGGGCGAGGCCAGGGTGGCGTCCCGGGATGCAGAGGGCGTCTGGACCACCCATCAGTGGCTGAAGAAGGCGGTGCTGCTGTCGTTCCGGCTGAACGACAACACTCTCGTCCGTGGCGGCGACCGGGGAGCGGCCAGCCATGCGCCGGGCGTCGGCCCCTGGTGGGACAAGGTGCCCAACAAGTTCGGCGACTGGACCGCCAACCACTACCAGGACGCCGGCTTCCGCTCGGTGCCCGGTTCGATCGTCCGCCGCGGGGCCTTCATTGGCCGCAACGCCGTGCTGATGCCCAGCTTCGTGAACATCGGCGCCTATGTCGACGAGGGGTCGATGGTCGATGCCTGGGCCACGGTCGGCTCCTGCGCACAGATCGGCAAGAACGTGCACCTGTCCGGCGGCGCCGGCATCGGCGGCGTGCTTGAACCCCTGCAGGCCAATCCGACGATCATCGAGGACGGCTGCTTCATCGGCGCCCGGGCCGAAGTCGCCGAGGGCGTCATCGTCCGCGAAGGGGCGGTGCTGGCCATGGGCGTGTATCTGTCCGGCTCGACGAAGATCGTCGACCGGGCCACCGGCGAGGTGTTCCGCGGCGAGGTGCCGGCCTGGTCGGTCGTGGTGCCGGGCGCCCTGGCCGATCCGAATGGCGGGCCGTCTCTGTATTGCGCCGTGATCGTCAAACGCGTGGATGCGCAGACGCGGGCCAAGACCGGGGTGAACGAACTGCTGCGGGACTGACGCCCTACTGAGCCGAAGGCGCCGCCCCGGGAGCGATGAACTGAGCCTCGGTCGGCTTCGCGCCCTGACGGAGTTCCGCGATGTAGGCGATCTCGCGAAGCGCCGCGGCGTTGTCGGGCTCGGTCGTCAGTGATTCCTCGTAGGCCGCCTGCGCCTCGTCCAGCCGACCCAGTTCGACCAGGCTGAAACCGCGCTTGCGATGGAACATCGCAGCATGGCTGGCGATGAGCAGGTCCTGCGACGCGAGAGCCTCGTCGGCGGCCCGAAGGCCCTCTTCCCACTTGCCGAGACCGTGCAGGGCGGTGATCCGTTCGGCCAGCAACAAACGATCCAGCGGCTGAAGCGCGAGACCGCGATCCAGCAGGACGATGGCGCCCTCATAGTCCTGCCGCTCCACCGCGGCGCTGCCCAATACCAGAGCGATCATCGGGTAGACGTTGGCCTGGGTCACGACCTGCCGCGGGCGGCCGTCATCGGCCCCGCCCATTGCGCCGGCCATCAGAGACATCATCAGGGCGTCCGCCTGGTCGGCGACCCGCACGATGATACGGTCGCGGGTCCGTTCGACCACCGGGTAAGTGGCGGGAGCCCGGTCCAGCGACCGCATCAGCTTGGTCCGGTTGGCCTCGAGACCCGCGAAGCCGCGGCACTCGAAGTCCCGCATGGCGGCCTCATAGACAGCGAGATCCTCGGATTCGGCGCGCGACAATCGGCCCTGACCACCCAAGGTGATGGTCGTTCCATCCTGAGGCGGCATCTGCCCGTAAGCAGCGGGAGCCATGGCGAGAAAGGCCGCAATCGAGAGGCCCGTCGAGAGCCTGACCCATCCGATCGACATGACGTTCACTCCGCGCCCACCCCTGACAAGTGAACCTGAGCACGTTTCGAGGCCCGGCACACCCTTAAGATGAGCGGGGGTCAGCGCGTCGCCAGCCGGACCAGCTTTCCGTTCTGCTCGTCGGTGATCGCCCAGACCGCGCCATCGGAGGCGACGGCCACGTCGCGGACCCGCTCGCCAAGGTCCGTCAGCAACCGCTCCTCGCCGACCACGCGGTTTCCCTCGAGCACCAGACGCGCGATGTGCTTTTCCTTGAGACCGGCGACCAGAAGGTTGCCGCGCCAGCCGGGGAACATGGCTCCGTCGTAGACGACCATGCCGCCCGGGGCGATGACCGGGTCCCAGTAGTAGACGGGCTGCTCCATCCCCTGGCGGGCGGTGACGCCCTCGTTGATCGGCCCGCCACGGTATTCGACGCCATAGGCGATCACCGGCCAGCCGTAGTTGAGACCGGCGCGGTCAAGGTTGATCTCGTCGCCCCCGCGGGTGCCGTGCTCGACAGTCCAGACATCGCCATTGGACGCAACGGCGACGCCCTGAACGTTGCGGTGGCCCAGCGACCAGATTTCCGGCAGGGCGCCGGCTCGTCCGACGAACGGGTTGTCCCGCGGGACCGAGCCGTCCGAGTTGATGCGGATGACCTTGCCCATGTGGGAGCCCAGGTCCTGCGCCTGCGGACGCATCGGCGCATCGGATCGCTCACCGAGAGTGATGAACAGATGACCCTGGCGGTCGAAGGCCAGCGAGGAGCCGAAATGCTTGTCGCCATCGTAGGTCGGCAGGGCGCGGAAGAGGACCTGCACCGCCTCGACCCGGGTTCCGTCATCGGACAGGCGGCCGCAGGCGACGGAGGTGGCGTTGCCGCCCTCGCGAGGCTCGGCATAGCTCCAGTAGATCAGCCGGTCTGCAGCGAAGGTCGGACCGGCGACGACGTCCAGCAGACCGCCCTGCCCTCGCGCATCGACGGCCGGCAGTCCGGTGATGGGCTCACCCACGCCGCCCTCCGCCGTGATGATGCGCAGGCGGCCGGGGCGTTCGGTGACGAGCCAGCGGCCGTCGGGTAGCAGGGCCAGCCCCCAGGGATGCTCCAGCCCGGAGGCGACGACCGCATGCGTCAGAGCCTGCTCCGTCCGAACGCCCGGCGCGCGGGTCTGGCCGGCGAAGGCAGGTTGCTGGCCTGCGCCGTTGGCGGGACGGCTTTCGAGCGGGGCGCCGGCGGCCGCCGCCGCGGAGGTCTGATGCTGTCCCTGCGCTCCGCAGGCTGCGGCGAGAGCCATGGCGGAGACGGAGACGGCGAGAGCGACGAGACGCATGGCGGAAACCCCTGTGACCTGGTGGTGGAGAAGCGAAGCAATGGGCCCGAGGGTTCCCGCCGCCGACCCGGGCCGCAAGGTGCAAGAAGGCCGCTGCGACGACTTGAAACCGCCCGCGCCCCCCTCTATAGGCACGCCTCTTCCGGCGGACAGACCAGTTCCCGTCGGACCCGAAGGATCGGGGCTGGGTAGCTCAGCTGGTTAGAGCGGTGGATTCATAACCCACAGGTCGGCGGTTCGAGCCCGCCTCCAGCCACCACCTTCTCAGGTCATCGAGCGCGGCAGGTCTGACGGATGCGCAGAGCCATCAGGCGCTCGCCGGCGTCATTGGCCATGGCGCGCGCCTCGCGGCATTTGCCCGCATCGATCAGGGCCTGGACCCGGTTCGCCAGCTCGACCCGCTCCGGCCCGTATTCTGCCTCGGCTTCCTCGGGCGTCATGGAGTTGCGGCGGCGCATCTCTTCGCTCTCGAAGCGCCAGCCTTCCTGTTGCTCGGTCATCCGGCCGTAGGCGCCGACGCCGACGCCGCCGGAGCTTCCATTGTTCGCCGGGGGCGACTGCTGGGCCAGCGCGGCGGCGGGCGTGAGGAGCGCGAGAGCCAGGGCCCCGCTCAAAATGGCTTTGCAGATCATTGAGGTCTTCCCCGGTGTGATTGCCTGATCGTATCACGCGAGGCCGGGCGGGCAAATCGCAACCTCCCGCCACGCGCGGCGTTAGCGGCCAAGGTTCCACGCTGAAGGGGGATATCCCATGCGCACCCGTATCGCTGTCGTCGCCGCCTTCTCTGCTCTCGCGCTCACCGCCGCCGCCTGCTCCGAGGCGGAGCAGGACAATGCCCAGGCCAGCGCCAACGAGGCCGCCGCCGACACCGGTCAGGCGACCGAGGAAGCCGGCGCCTCGCTCAAGGAAGAGGCCGCCCAGATCGGGTCCGCGGTCAAGGCGGGCGCCAGCGAGGTCGCTCAGGAGATCGACGAGGGCACCGATCGTCTGGCCGAGGAAGCCGACGAGCAGAAGGCCGAGACCAAGGCCGACACCAAGGGCAACTAGGCCTGGCGGCTCAGGCCGGTTCCGCCAGCAGGGCGTCGATCAGCGCCCGCGCCTCGGGGCTGGCCCAGTCCGCCTCGCCGGAGAAATGAGCCCGGATGCGGCCCTGCCGGTCGAGCAGCACCGTCTGGGGCATCTTGCCCTCGCCGGGCAGTTCGAAGGGCAGCTGGAACTTCATGTCGCTGTAGAGCGGCAGAGGCTCGTGGACATCGATGAAGCTGCGGGCGTCGGCGAGGCCGTCCTCGGTGGCGTCCACGTTGATCGGCAGGACCACAAGGTCCTTGCCGGCATATGCCTCGGCCAGCCGTGCGAGGGTCGGCATCTCGGTGCGGCAGGGCGCGCACCACATGGCCCAGAGATTGACCACGACGACCTTGCCGCGGAACTGGGCGAAGTTGGCGGCGGCGCCGTCGCGGGTCTTGAAGGCATAGGCGGGCGCGGGCGTGAGGGCCGCCGGGGTCTCGAGCCGCGCCAAGGAGCCCTTGGCGAAGCGGGCCAGTTCGCTCTTGGCGGGAGGTTCGGGCGCCGCGGCTTTGAAGAAGGCGTCGCGATTGGCGTATAGCAGCCCGGCGCCCACGATCATGCCGATCACCAGCGCGCCCGCGATCGCTATCCCCGCCGTCTTCGAGCCCTTCATGACACAGCCTTCCGCCCCCGTTGCGACAGTTAAGACTTCCCCGAACGCGGAAGGTCAAGACATGTGGGGCGGACGCTTCTCGGCGAGGCCGGCGGACATCATGCAGGCGATCAACGTCTCCATCGGCGTGGACCGGCGGCTGTGGGCGCAGGATCTGGCGGGATCGCGCGCCCATTGCCGGATGCTGGCGGCGCAGGGGATCGTCACACAGGCGGATGCGGAGGCGATCCTCGCCGGGCTGGACGCGATCGACGCTGAGATGCGGGAGGGCAGCTTTCCGTTCCGGGAGCAGTTCGAGGACATTCACATGAATGTGGAGGCCCGGCTGTCTGAGCTGATCGGCGAGCCGTCGGGGCGGCTGCATACGGCGCGGAGCCGCAACGATCAGGTGGCGACCGACTTCCGGCTGTGGGTGCGGGACGCCTGCGACGCGGCGGCAGGGCAGCTTCAGGGGCTGCAGCGGGCGCTGCTGGCGCGGGCGGAACAGCACGCGGCGGACCTGATGCCGGGTTTCACCCATCTGCAGCCGGCCCAGCCGGTGACGTTCGGCCACCACCTGATGGCCTATGTCGAGATGTTCGGGCGGGACGCCTCGCGGTTCGCGGATGCGCGGGCGCGGATGAACGAGAACCCGCTGGGGGCGGCGGCGCTGGCGGGGTCGCCCTTCCCCATCGACCGGCACATGACGGCGGCGGAGCTGGGCTTCGACCGGCCGATGGGCAATTCGCTGGACGCCGTGTCGGACCGGGACTTCGCGCTGGAGAGCCTGGCGGCGGCGTCGATCTGCGCGGGGCATCTGTCGCGGCTGGCGGAGGAGATCGTGGTCTGGATGACGCCGCAATTCGGCTTCGTCAGCCTGCCGGATGACCTGACCACCGGCAGTTCGATCATGCCGCAGAAGCGCAACCCGGATGCGGCGGAGCTGGTGCGGGCCAAGACGGGCCGGATCATGGGCTCGCTGGTGGCGCTGTCGACGGTGATGAAGGGCCTGCCGCTGGCCTATTCGAAGGACATGCAGGAGGACAAACCGCCGGTGTTCGAGGCCTTCGACGCGCTGACGCTGGCGCTGGGGGCGATGACGGCCATGGTCGCGGCGCTGCAGCCGGACACGGAGCGGATGCGGGCGGCGGCGGGATCGGGCTTCTCGACGGCGACCGATCTGGCCGACTGGCTCGTGCGAGAGCTGAACCTTCCGTTCCGCAAGGCGCACCATGTGACGGGGGCGGCGGTAAAGCGGGCGGAGGCGCTGGGCGTGGATTTGTCGCAACTGCCGCTGGCCGAACTGCAATCGCTTGAGGCGGGCGTGACGGAAGCGGTTTACAAGGTGCTCACCCCCGAGGCTTCCTGCGCCAGCCGCCAGAGCTTCGGGGGCACGGCGCCGGAACAGGTCCGGGCCCGTATCGCCGAGTGGAAGAGCCGTCTGCCATGAAAAAGATCGTTCTCATGGGCGCCGCCGCCCTGATCGCCGTCTCCGCCGCGGGTTGCGGGCGCATGGCCGACCTGGACGCCCCGCCGGCCAAGCGCACCGAGCGCAGCATGCCGGACGGCCGGGGCCCGGGGCCGGTCGAGCCGGCGACGGTCTATCGTCCGCCCAGCCAGGCGCCGATCGACGGCGGGCCCAGCTCGAACCCGTTCGGCGGTTCGGGTTCCAGCCCCCGCTAGAGCCTTGCACCATTTCGACCGGATCGACGGCGCGCTCCACGCCGAGGGCGTGCCGCTGGAAGCTATCGCCGACGCCGTCGGCACGCCGGTCTATGTCTATTCGACAGCGACCCTGACCCGGCACTACGGCCTGCTGCGGGAGGCGGTGGACGCGCATCGGACCTCCCTCGGGGATGCCCTGATCGCCTTTGCGGTGAAGGCCAATTCCAACCTGTCGGTGCTGGCGACGTTGGCGCGGCTGGGCTGCGGGGCGGACACGGTGTCGGAAGGCGAGATCCGGCGCGCGCTGGCGGCGGGCGTGCCGGCGTCGCGGATCATCTTCTCGGGCGTGGGCAAGACGGACGCCGAGCTGGCCTTCGCCATCGAGGCCGGTGTGCGCCAGATCAATGTCGAGAGTGCGGTCGAGCTGGACCGGCTGATTGCGGTGGCGGCGGCCAAGGGCGCGGCGCCGGAGATCGCCATCCGGGTCAATCCGAAGATCGGGGCCGGGGGACATGCGAAGATCACCACCGGCGGGGCGACGGACAAGTTCGGCGTGCCGGCGGAGGAGGCGCCGGCGCTGTATGCCCGGGCGGCGGCCTCGCCGCATGTGACGCCGGTCGGGCTGGCCTGTCATATCGGCAGCCAGATCACGACGCTGGAGCCGCTGGAGGCGGCGTTCCGGGCGCTGCGCGAGATGACGCTGGCGCTGCGGGCCGACGGGCTGACAGTCAGTCGGCTGGACCTCGGCGGCGGGCTGGGGGTCCCATACCACGGTCAGGCCGACCTGCCGTCGATCGCCGACTATGTCGCCATGACCGCGCGGGTGCTGGACGGGCTGGAGGTCGAGGCGGCATTCGAGCCGGGGCGGCTGCTCGCCGCCAACGCCGGGGTGCTGCTGAGCCGGGTGATCCAGGTCAATGCAAGGAGCGACGGCCGGACCTTCCTGGTGCTGGACGCGGGGATGAACGACCTGATGCGGCCGGCCCTCTACGACGCCTTCCACGATGTCGTGCCGGTGCGGGAGCGGGACGGCGAGGCCGGCGCCTACGATCTGGTCGGGCCGATCTGCGAGTCGACGGACGTGTTCGCGCGGGACCGGCGTCTGGCGGCGCTGGAGGCCGGCGATCTGGTGGCCTTCATGGGCGCGGGCGCCTATGGGGCGGTGCTGTCGAGCGAGTATAATTCGCGGGCGCTGGTCCCCGAGGTTCTGGTCGACGGCGAGCGCTGGGCCGTGGTGCGGGGGCGGCCGTCCTACGAAGAAATGTGGGCGCGGGAGCCGAAGGCGGACTGGCTGGGCTGAGGTCGGTTTTATCCGGGTATAACCTGAAAAACTGCGTCCGAAGAGGCCGTAGAGTGCGTAGAGGCCGTAGAGTGCGCTCCGTCCGAAGCGTGCGCTTTGGCGCGGTTTTCTCAGCACGTTCAGGCTGGTGCAGCGATTGCCGCTCCTCTGATGGGGCGGGCGGGTTTCGATTGTCAAAGACCGGCGGCGGAAACGAACGCCAGCATTATACGGCCGCCGGATAGCGTGCGCAGAAGATCGGGTTGAGAAAAACCGATGTCGTTGAAGTCGCGAGGGTTTGACGGCGCTATCCGACTATAGAAACGCGGATTGTCAGCACAGCGTCACGGCTTCCTTCTCCCCTTGAGGGAGAAGGTGGGCGGCGGAGCCGCTCGGATGAGGGGGCTGACCGGGGCGAGCCGGCTGTCAGCCGGAATGGAGCGGGCTTACCCCTCATCCGGCCCTCCGGGCCACCTTCTCCCTCAAGGGGAGAAGGACACCTAATCCAGGGCGCAGATGTCGGGGAGGCCGCGGAGGGCGCCGGCGTGGTCGAGGCCGTAGCCGACGAGGAAGCGGTTGGGGGCGTCCCAGCCGACGAAGTCGGGCTCGGGGGCGCGGGGCAGCGGCCAGGGCTTTTTGGCGAAGACGCAGGTGAGGACCTCGGCGGCGCCGGCCTCTTTCCCAATGCGCACGGCCTCGGCCAGCGACAGGCCGGTGTCGAAGACGTCGTCGAGGATCAGCACCTTCTTGCCGGCGATGGAGCGCTGGAAGGGAGCGTAGACGTCGATCTTGCCGCGGCTGGACTGTTCGTCGCCGTAGGAGGCCAGCCACAGGGCGTCGAATCGGACGTTGCGGCCCACGCGCGACAGGGCGCGGGTCAGGTCGGCGGCGAACCACAGGCCGCCGGTCAGCAGGACGGCGGCGACGGTCTCGTCATCGGTGACGGGCGCAATCTGGCGCGCCAGATCGGCGACGATGCGGGCGACCTCGGCCTCGGGCAGAAGGACGGTGGGTGTCGGGGTGTCAGCCATGCGAGGCGGATACCGCCTCGGGACCGTGGGAGTCGATAGCCACAGGCGTCGCGACGGGCGTCGAGACCGGCACCGCATCGATCGGCTGCATGTCCAGCGGGGCGGACGCGCCGGGCGAGATGGCGGGGCGCAGGCCGCCGATGTCGGCTGTCGGCAGCGGGCGCTGAACGGCCGGGGCGGCGTGATGCACCGCGGGCTCAGGCGCCGGGGCGGAACCGTCGAGCACGAAGGCGACGCCGACGCCCTGACCCTTGCCGCCGGGATCGGCGATGGTGGCGGCGAAACCCTGAACCTTGCCGGGCAGGACCGGGGCGGCGTCGATGCGGACGATCGCGTGGCCGATCTCGGCGCCGGAGGCGTCGAGCAGGGCGACGCGGACCGGCGGCGCGATACGCTCGTTCTCGCGGACGTTCCGCAGGGCGCCCGAGACGATCACCTTGCCGGGATCGTTGGGGGCGGCGCGAGCCGAAACGGCCTCGAACTCCAGGCCGGTGGGGTTCACGGTCAGGCCGACGGCGGCATAGGCGGCGGCGGCGCGGGGGGCCATCTCGACCACTTCGACGCGGAACAGCCATGCGGCGCCCAGCAGGGCGGCGAAACCGGAGGCGATGCCGGCCCAGACGACGCCATGGGCGGCGGCGCGTCGCAGCCGGCGCTGCTGTTCGGCGCGGGCCCGGAAGGCGCGAGGCAGTTCGGGCGCCGGTGTCTCGGCGAGTGATTCGGCGCTCTCGGCGGGGTCTTCACGGCGCGCGAAGGTCGAGGGCTCGGGACCCGGCGGCGAGACGGAGAGCTCGAGCGGCTCTTCCAGCGTGGCCCGCCACGTGTGTTTGCAGGTCTTGCAGCGGACCGTGCGGCCGCCAGCGCCGATCGCCTCGTCAGGGGTGAAATAGCTGGTGGCGCAGGACGGGCAGGTCAGTATCATGTGCGCTGACTGAGAGGCGTTCCGCCCCCTCCCGTCGCGGCTTCACGGCCGCGTCCTGACCCAAAATCGATGCCCGTTCAGCCCCGCCGCGCCGCCTTGACCGACTCCGCGACCGAGACCGTCCGCCTTTCGGGCGTGGGCTTCGGCTATGCGGACGGCCCGGGCGTGCTCCGGGACATTAACCTCATTCTGGCAGCGGGCTCTTTCCACTTCCTTACCGGGCCGTCGGGAGCCGGAAAGTCGACATTGCTCAAGGTTCTGACGCTGGCGGAGCGGCCGACGGCGGGCCGGCTGACGCTTTTCGGCGAGGATGCGGGCGAGGCGCCGCGGTCCGCCCTGCCCCGCTTCCGCAGCCGGATGGGGGTGGTGTTCCAGGATTTCCGCCTGCTGGATCATCTGTCGGCGTTCGACAATGTCGCTCTGCCGCTGCGGCTGGCGGGGGCGAAGCGGGACAGCTACGCGGACAACGTCGTGGAAATGCTGGACTGGGTCGGGCTGGGCGAGCGGATGGATGACCGGCCGCCGACCCTGTCGGGCGGGGAGAAGCAGAGGCTGGCCATCGCACGTGCGGTGGTGAACCGGCCGGACCTGATTCTGGCCGACGAGCCGACCGGCAGCGTCGATGCGGCCATGGGCGAGCGGCTGCTGAAGCTGTTCCAGTCGCTGAACCGATTGGGCACCACGGTGCTGATCGCCAGCCATGACGAGACGCTGGCGGCCGCGTCGGGCGCGTCCGTTCTGCGGCTCGAAGGCGGGCGGCTGTCGGGAGGCGCGGCGTGATCCGGCGGCTGACCTCGGGCCGGTCGACGATCCTGCCGCGGGACGGCGGCGGCGAGCCGTGGCTGGCGGCGGTGGTGGCGGTGCTGTGTTTCCTCGCCTGCCTGTCGGCGGTCGGGGCCGTGGCGGCGGACCGGGCGGCGCACGGCTGGGCGCGGCAGTTGCGCAGCGAGGCGACGGTTCAGGTGCGACCACGCGTCAATGAGACGGGCGCCGAGGCGGCTGCGCGGGCGGCGCAGACTTTGGCGGGCGTGACCGGAGTCGAGGAGGCGGAGGCGATGGATCGCGCCACCGCCGAGGCCCTGCTGCGACCGTGGGTCGGGGATGCGGTGCTGCCGGACCTGCCGCTGCCCCATCTGGTCACCGTGCGGCTGGACCGGAACGCACCGGCCAGCGCGGTAAGCCTGAGCCGGGCGCTGGCCGAGGCGGGGGTGGATGCGACCGTGGACGATCACAGCCTGTGGCGTGGCGAGGTGGAACGGTCGGCGGCGCTGATCACGGCGCTGGCCGTCGCGGCATTCCTGCTGACGGCGGGGGGCGCGGGGGCGGCGATCGTCTATGCCACCCAGGCGGGCATGGCGGCGCAGCGAACGATCATCGAGACCCTGAGCCTGAACGGGGCTTCGGACGGGCGGATCGCGGGGCTGTACCAGACCCGCTACGGCCTGCTGGCGGCGGGCGCGGGGGCGGCCGGGGCGCTGGCGGCGATGGCGCTGACGGCCGGGCTGAGGTTCCTCGGCGGGGCGGAAGGCGTGACGGCCGCCCTGCCCGTGTCGTGGACGGACGTGGCGATGCTCTCGCCATGCCCGCTGCTGGCCGCTACGGTAGCGCTTGTGGCCGCGCGGATGACCGCGCTGGCGCGATTGCGGGGCGGACACTAGGTTAACGCCATGAAGTTTCTGACCTTCGTCGCCATCGTGGCCGTGATCTGGCTTGTCGGCCTGTTCGCCTTCGCCGACCGGGTGCGCAGCTTCACGCCCGCTGTGGAGCCCGCGCGGGCCGATGCGATCGTGGCCCTCACCGGCCCGTCGGCCGAGCGCGTCAACGCCGCCATCCGCCTGCTGGAGCAGGACAAGGGCCAGCGGGTGCTGATCTCGGGCGTCAACCGGGAGGTGCGCCGGCAGGAGCTGCGGGCCCTGACTCCGGGCTCGAACAAGCTGTTCAACTGCTGCGTCGATCTGGGCTTCGAGGCCGAGGACACGGTCGGCAACGCGCAGGAGATCGCCGCATGGGCCAAGGCCAAGGGCTATGACAGCCTGATCGTGGTGACTTCGGACTATCATATGCCCCGGGCCCTGACCGAGATCCGGGCGGCCTCGCCGGAGCTGGAACTGACTCCCTATGCCGTCGAGACGCCGTCGCTGGATGATTCGCGCTGGTGGCGGGCGGCGGTGACGGCGCGGCGGATGACGCTGGAGTATATGAAATATCTCGCGGCGCTGGGTCGGGCGCTGGTCGGAGGCGGCGATGCGGAGCGTTCCGCGACCGAGGCCGCGCCCGCGGGGAAGGCCGCCGTGGCCGGAAAGGCCGGCTGACGTGACCACCCTGCGTTCGCTGCTGTTCGTCGCCTGGCTGTATCTGTCGATGGCCCTGTTCGCCGTCGGCCTGTCGCCCGCGCTTCTGATGCCGTACCGGCAGGCCATGTGGGTGATCCGCGGCTGGTCGCGGTTCGTGCTGTTCGGCCTGCGCTGGATCGCGGGGGTGAAGGTCGAGTTCCGCGGGCTGGAGCACCGTCCGACCGGCGCGGCCCTGATCGCGGGCAAGCACCAGAGCATGCTGGACGTGATCGCGCCGTTCGCGGTGCTGCCGGACAATTGTTTCATCATGAAGAAGGAGCTGCGGCCCCTGCCCTTCTTCGGCTGGTTCGCCTGGAAGACCGGGATGATCGCGGTCGATCGGTCGGCGCATTCGAAGGCGCTGAAGGACATGGTCAAACAGGCGCGGACGCGGTTCGCCGAGGGGCGGCAGATCCTGATCTTCCCGGAGGGGACGCGGGCCCCGGTGGGCGCGGCGCCGGACTACAAGCCGGGCATCGCAGCCCTGTACCGCGATCTGGAGGCGCCCTGCGTGCCGATGGCCACCAACTCGGGCGTGCACTGGCCGGCGCACGGGTTCCGGCGCTATCCCGGGACGGTGGTTTATGAGTTCCTGCCGGCGATCCCGGCGGGGCTGAAGCGGGCGGAGTTCATGAACCAGCTGGAGGCGCGGATCGAGGGGGCTTCGGGGGCGATGCTGACGACGGAGACCCGGCCCGCGCTGAAGTAACCGGCGCGTTCGCGAGCGCTTCATCATCCGGGGACATTCTGGCCTCTCCAGCGAGGGAGGCAGGATATGCGGATCGGGGTGGTGGTCGCGGCGGCGGCCTTGTGGCTTTCGGCCTGCGGAGCACCCGAGGCGCCGCCGGTTCTGATCGAGGCCTCGCAGGTCAAGCCGCTGCTGGAGTTCTCGGACGAGCTGGACGGGAAGCGCGTCATGCTCGACGGTTATATCCATATCGACGACGGCCCGGACGAGGAGGGCGGCATCGCCATCCTCTACACCCTGACCAGCCGGCCCCGGGGGCAGGGCGACGACCTGATCCTGTTCGAGGCGGAGCGCGGGACGGCGGCCAATCAGGTCGACACGCCGCTGATCAGCCAGCGAAGCATTCCCCAGATGCCGGGCGCCGGGGAGATCCTGCTGGTGGACCTCAAGAACGCGAAATTCCAGGACACGGCGGGTGTCGCCCATACGGTGCGGGACAAGGTGCGGGTGACGGGGCGCGTGGCCTCGTTCTCCGGCGTGGACGACGACCGGTCGCCGACCGGCAAGCGCTTCCGGCCCCGGCTGACCGATGTGACCTTCGAGGCCGCGCCCTGACCGGCTAGCGCAGCGTCTCCCACGGCAGGGCGTGAACCTTGTCGCGGCCGAGGGCGGCGGCGAGCGGGGGGTGTTCGAACAGGCCGGCGATGGCCGGGTCGCGCACATCCAGACCGCCGGTGAAGGCGCCGAAGGCCGGCAGGACGGCGCGGCGGCCGTCGGTGACGAAGGCGGGGCGGCGGACGCCCCGGCCGTGGGCGGCGACGCGGGCGGCGGGATGGAGGTGGCCGGCGACCTCTCCCGGCTGAACGCCCGGCTGTGGTTCGTGGATCAGGCGGAGCGAGCCGAGCGACAGGGTTTCGATGACCTGCCCCGGCAGGGCGTCCATGGCGTCGGCGAGCGCGCGGATGTCGTGGTTGCCCTCGAGCCAGATCCAGTCGCGGCCGGCGGCGAGCCGGTGCAGGCGGGCGGCGTCGTCGGGGGCCATGCGGCCGACGGATTTGGAATCGTGGAAGCTGTCGCCGAGGAGGATGACGGTGGCCGGCTGCAGGGCGTCGATCTCGGCCTCGAGCCGGTCGAGGGTGGCGCGGCTGTCGTAGGGCGGCAGCATCTGGCCGCGGGCGGCGAAGGCGGAGCCCTTCTCCAGATGCAGATCGGCGGCGATCAGGGTGCAGTGGTTCAGCACCCACAGGGCGCCGGAGCAGCGCAGCACGCAGGGCTCGCCCTCGATAGAGACGCGCAGGCCGCCGCTGGGGCAGCGCGCGGGTGACAGGGCCTGTTTAAGGGCTGCGTTCATTGGGCTCCCGCGAGTTCGGGCGGGGCGTCGGACATGACCTCAGCGATCAGGTCTTCCTCGTCGAAGCCGTAGGCGCTGGCGTCGAGGATCATCTCGGCCGCCTGACCGCCGCCGACGCGCTCGCGCCCGATCTGGACCAGCACGGGGACGCAGAAGGGCGAGGGGCGGTCCAGATGCACATGCTGGATATGGCCCTGGATGCGGGCGAGCAGCTGGCCGAGACGGGCGACGTCGAGCAGGCCGGCGGCGGCGTCGGCGCGAGCGGTCTTGAGCAGCAGATGATCGGGCTGATGGCGGCGGAGCACGTCGTAGATCAGGTCGGTCGAGAAGGTCACCTGCCGCCCGGTCTTCTCGTTCCCCGGCTGGCGTTTCTCGATCAAGCCGGAGATCAGGGCGCAATTGCGGAAGGTGCGCTTCATCATGAAGCTCTCCTCCAGCCAGGTTTCGAGATCGTCGCCGAGCATGTCGGGCTCGAACAGCCGGTCGAGGTCGAGGCCGTCCATCGGCCGGATCGACCAGATGGCGAGGGAATAGTCGGTGACGACGAAGCCGAGCGGGCCGACGCCGAGCCGGTCGAGGCGGCGTGTCAGCAGCATGCACAGAGTGGCGTGGGCCAGGCCGCCCTCGAACGGATAGGCGACGAGGAAGTGGCGGGAGCCGCGCGGGAAGGTCTCCACCAGCATGGTGTCGGCCTGCGGAATGACGGATTTCGCCTCCTGCAGCTCCAGCCACTCCTGCACATCGGGTGGCAGGACGCGCCAGTGGTCGCGGTCCTGGACCATGGCTCGGACGCGGTCGGCCAGCGAGGTCGACATTGGGAATTTCGAGCCGCCCCAGGAGGGGATCTTGGGGTCGCTGTGCTGGGCGTGGGTGACGAGGGCGTCCATGCCGGCGATGGCCTGGAAGGCCCAGACCTGACCGGCGAAGACGAAGGTGTCGCCGGGCGTCATCTGCTCGAAATAGCTCTCCTCGGCCTCCCCGACCTTGCGGCCGCCCATGAGGCGCTGACCGCGGCGGGAGGCGATGCGGACGTTGAGGGTGGCGGCGGCGACGATGGCGCCGACGTTCATGCGGTGGCGCTGGGCGGTCTGGGCGTTGCGCACCTTCCAGCGGCCCTTGGCGTCGCGGACGATGCGGGCGAACCGCTCGTAGGTGCGGAGCGCATAGCCGCCGGTGGCGACCAGATCGACCACCTCCTCGAACTGGTCGTACGTCAGGCCGCGATAGGGGCCGCAGCCTGTGATCTCGGCATAGAGGTCCTCCATCAGGAAGGGCTCGGAGCAGGCGCAGCCCATGACGTGCTGGGCGAGAGTGTCGAGGGTGCCGGTGTGGACCGGCTCCCAGTCGAACGCGTTCTCGGCCACGGCCTCGCGGGCGGCCTGGCACTCCAGCATCTCAAAGCGGCTGGCGGGAACCATGAGGGCGCGGGAGGGCTCGTCGAGGCGGTGGTTGGCGCGGCCGATGCGCTGGACGAGGCGGGAGGCGCCCTTCGGAGCGGCGAGCTGGATGACGAGGTCGACGTCGCCCCAGTCGATGCCAAGATCGAGGGTCGAGGTGCAGACGACGGCGCGCAGGTCGCCCCGCGCCATGGCCGCCTCGACCTTGCGGCGCTGCTCGGCGGCGAGGGAGCCGTGGTGCAGGCCGATGGGCAGGTTCTCGTCGTTGATCGCCCAGAGCTGCTGGAAGACGAACTCGGCCTGCCAGCGGGTGTTGACGAAGATCAGGGTCATGCCCGAGCGGCGCAGGGCGTCGTAGACCTCGGGGATGGCGTGCTGGCCGGTATGGCCGGCCCACGGGACCTTGCCCTCGGAGACGAGGACATCGACGACGGGCGGAGCGCCGGGGTCGCCGCGGACGATGGTGACGGTGGAGGCGGCGGGCACATCGCTTCCTTCTCCCCCCGAGGGAGAAGGTGGGTTGCGAAGCAACTCGGATGAGGGGGCTGTGTCCTCAGGCTGACTTTCAGGGGATGAGCGTGGGGCGGGCAGCCCCCTCATCCGGCCCTCCGGGCCACCTTCTCCCTCAAGGGGAGAAGGAAGAGGAGCGTTGGGAGAAGGCGCCAGCCAGTCCGCGATCATCTGCGGGTCGTCCACCGTGGCGGACAGGGCCACCCTCCGCATCTCCGGCGCGTATTTCTGCAACCGGCCCAGCCCCAACGAGAGAAGGTCTCCGCGCTTGCCGCTCCAGATGGCGTGGACCTCGTCGAGGACGACGCATTTCAGGTCGGCGAAATAGGATCGCGCGCCGTCCCAGGCGCAGAACAGGGCGAGCTGCTCCGGCGTCGTCAGGAGGATGTCGGGCGGGAAGTCGCGCTGGCGCTGGCGCTTGGACTGCTTCGTATCCCCTGTGCGGCTCTCGACGTGGATGTTCAGCCCGATCTCGCGGATCGGCGTCATCAGGTTGCGCTCGACGTCGGTGGTCAGCGCCTTGAGCGGCGAGAGGTAGAGGGTGTGGACGCCCGCGCCGGGGCCGGTCTCGGGCTTGGGCGCGCGCTCGGCGAGTTCGATCAGGGACGGCAGGAAACCGGCGAGGGTCTTGCCGCCGCCGGTCGGGGCGACGAGCAGGGCATGGGAGCCCGCCTGGGCGGCCGCGATCATCTCCAGCTGGTGACGCCGGGGCGCCCAGCCGCGACGCGCGAACCAGTCGGCGAAAAGCGGCGAAAGCGTTGCAGGAGCGGGCGGCGGCGTCACACCGCGCCTATAGCATGTTCCCGTTCCGTTTCACCTCCCCACAGCGTTGCTGGTCCCGACGTGACGTCGCCGGTATCATCGCCGGGCAGGAGGTGAGCGATGAACCCGACGGTGCAGGCCTTCTTCGACGACGCGACCAATACCGTGACCTATCTGGTCAACGACCCCGCGACCGGGGCGGCGGCCATCATCGATCCGGTGCTGGACTACGACGCGGAGAGCGGTGGGACCTCGACGGCCTCGGCGGACGCCGTGCTGGCGGCGGCGCGGGCGCAGGGGCTGGAAGTGGTCTGGCTGCTGGAGACCCACGCCCATGCCGATCATCTGTCGGCCGGCGATTATCTGCGCGGACTGACCGGGGCGCCGATCGGCGTCGGAGATCGTATCACCGAGGTGCAGTCGACCTTCGCAGAGCGCTTCGGCCTGCCGGTTCCGGAGGCGGCGGTGTTCGACCAGTTGTTCGCGGATGGCGACCGGTTCGCGCTGGGGAGCCTCGAGGTCGAGGTGCTGCACACGCCGGGTCATACGCCGGCCTGCATCAGCTACCGGATCGGCGATGCGGTGTTCGTCGGCGACACCCTGTTCATGCCGGATTTCGGCACGGCGCGGGCGGACTTCCCGGGCGGGGATGCGACGACGCTGTATCGATCGATCCAGAGGCTGCTGTCATTGCCGCCGGAGACGCGGGTGTTCGTCGGCCACGATTATCTGCCGAAGGACGGGCGCCGCGACTTCCGCTGGGAGACGACGATCGGGGCCGAGCGCGAGGGGAATGTCCACGTCGGCGGCGGCGCAACAGAGGCGGACTTCACCGCCATGCGGCGGGCGCGGGACGAGACCCTGCCTCCGCCGAAGCTTCTGGAACCGGCGTTGAGGGCGAACATCCGGGCGGGCGCGGTGGGGTAATGTTCCCGTTCCGTTTCCGCGCCGGAACCGCTATCTACAACCCGTGTCCACCACCACCCTCTCCTCCTCCGCAGGCCTGACCGGCGCCGAGCCCTGGCTCGTGCTGCCGGCGGCGCTGGCCGTGCCGCCGGGGGCGGGGGCTATCTGCGATGACGAGGGCCCGAGGAAGATCGGGCGGGGGGCGGCAGAGGGGGCTTTCACGACCGGGCCGGTGCTGGTGGCGCATGCGTCACTGACCGCGCGGAGGCTGGGGATCGCGCCGCCGGGGCGGTCGAGCGATCTGCTGGATGTGCTGGAGCTGTTCGCCTTCGTGCGGCCGGCAAAGTTCTGCGCGCCGTCGCCGAGCGGGCTGGCGCTGGCCATGGGGATGAGCGAGCCCAAGGGGGCGGAGGCGCAGGCAGACGCGTTGCGCAAGGCCGCGGACGGGCTGCTGAGGGAACTGGCGGAGCCGGCCTATCCGGGACGGGAGGAGGCCTTCACCCTGGCGGAGACGCTGGGGCGGGCGGGCTGGGCGTGGGCGTGGCGGGTCAGCGGAGCGCTGCAGCATCAGCCGGTGCGGGAGCGGAACCTGAGGGGATCGGGGCTGGACGCCTGGTCGCGGCTGCCCGAGTGGGAGGACGAGGCGCCGCGCGGCGAGGCGGGGTCGGCGCCGGTCGATTCCGAGAGCGCGCGCATCCGCTTGGAAAAGCTGCTGCAGGCGTCGGGGCTGGACGAGACGCGGCCGACGCAGAGCGACTACGCCGCCGAGGCCGCCTACGCCTTTTCGCCGCGCAACGAAGAGGGGCGGCCGCGGGTGCTGCTGGCCGAGGCGGGGACCGGGACGGGCAAGACGCTGGGCTATCTGGCGCCGGCGTCGTTGTGGGCCGAGCGCAATCAGGGGGCGGCCTGGGTGTCGACCTATACCCGCGCCCTGCAGCGGCAGATCGACCGCGAGAGCGCGGCCCTGTGGCCCGATCCGGTCGAACGCAAGCGCAAGACGGTCGTGCGCAAGGGACGGGAGAACTACCTGTGCCTGCTGAACCTGCAGGACATGGTGCAGGCGGCGCAGCTGGGGAACGGCGACCTGATCGGCATGGCGCTGTCCAGCCGCTGGGCGCTGCACACGCGCGACGGCGACATGACCGGGGGCGATTATCCGGGCTGGCTGCCGGGGCTGTTCGCGGTCGGGACGAGCCATCAGGCGAGCGCGGCCAATCTGGTCGACCGGCGCGGCGAGTGCGTCCACGCCGCCTGCCCGCACTACCGCACCTGTTTCGTCGAGAAGACCATCCGCGCCAGCCGCCGCGCCGATCTGGTGGTGGCCAACCATGCGCTGGTCATGACCCAGGCGGCGTTCGACGGGGCACGGTCGGCGCGGGGGCTGAAGCAGGACGGCGAGACGGCGGCTCTAAAGCGGATCGTGTTCGACGAGGGCCACCATCTGTTCGACGCGGCGGACAGCGCGTTTTCGGCCTGCCTGTCGGGGCAGGAGGCGGCGGAGCTGAGGCGCTGGATCCGGGGACCGGAGGGGCGCGGGCGGCGCGGACGCGGGCTGGAGCAGAGGCTGGGCGACCTGTGCGCCGACAACGAGGCCGCGACCAAGGCGCTGCAAGATGCGGTGCGGGCGGCGGCGCAACTGCCGGGCGAAGGCGTGTCCGGGCGGATCGCGCCGGCCTCGGGCGAGGTCAATCCGGTCGGGCCGATCGAGCGGTTCCTGCTGGCGGGGCTGGAGCAACTGAGGGCCCGGACGAGCGAGAACGCCTCCGGCTCCGGCGTCGAGTTCGGCATGGAGTGCGCCCTGCGGCCGGTGACCGATCCGGTGCTGGAGACCGCGCGGGAGGCGGCGCAGGCGCTGGCCGCGGTGGAGGCGCCGCTGCTGGCGCTGGCGCGTCATCTGGAGGACATCCTTGACGACGAGGCGGCGGAGCTGGATGGCTCGCAGCGGTCGCGGATCGAGGGGGCGCTGCGCGGGCTGGACCGGCGCGCGCGGATGACCCTGCCGGGGTGGCGGTCGATGCTGGCGGCGCTGGAGGTGTCGTCGGACGAGCCGGACCCGGACTTCGTGGACTGGCTGTCGGCAGAGGCGGCGTTCGGGCGGATCATGGACGTGGCGCTGCGGCGGCACTGGATCGACCCGACCGTGCCGCTGGAAGCGGCGGTGGTGATGCCGGCGCATGGGGTGCTGGTGACGTCGGCGACCCTGTCCGATCCGGACAGCGACGATCCATTCGACATGGCGCGGCTGAGGACCGGCTCGGCGCGGCTGATCGAGCCGGCGCGGACGCTGAAGGTGGAGAGCCCGTTCGACTATGCGGCCAATGCGCGGGTCATCGTCGTCAACGATCTGATCAAGGACGACACGCGCCAGACGGCGGCGGCGATGCGGGAGCTGTTTCTCGCGGCCGGCGGCGGAGGGCTGGGTCTGTTCACCGCCATCCGGCGGCTGAAGGCGGTCTATGAACGGCTGGGACCCGATCTGGCGAAGGCGGGGCTGCCGCTCTACGCCCAGCACGTCGATCCGCTGGAGGTGGGGGCGCTGGTCGATGTATTCCGGGCCGAGCAGGACAGCTGTCTGCTGGGCACCGACGCGGTGCGGGACGGGGTGGATGTGCCCGGGCGGTCGCTGCGGATTCTGGCGTTCGACCGGGTGCCGTGGCCGCGACCCGACCTGTTGCACAAGGCGCGGCGGGCGCGGTTCGGCGGCGAAGGCGCGGGCGGGCGAAACTTCGACGATGCGCTGGCGCGGGCGCGGATGGCGCAGGCCTTCGGGCGGCTGATCCGGCGGGCCGACGACAAGGGGGTGTTCGTCATGCTGGACGCCGCCTGCCCCACCCGGCTGTTCGGCAGCCTGCCGCCGGGAACCGAGGTGCAGCGGATGGGACTGGCGGAAGCCGTGGAGCTGGTGGGAAGCTTCCTGCAGCTGACCGGGACTCAGGCCTGAAAAGTGATCTCAACGCTCGGCGCCGAGCGGTCGGCGTCGCCGTGGAAGACGGCCTCGATGTTGTTGCCGTCGGGATCGAGCAGGAAGGCGGCGTAGTAGCCGGGATGGTAGGGCCGCTCGCCCGGCGCGCCGTTGTCCTTGCCGCCCGCGGCCAGTCCCGCCCTGTGGAAGGCCTCGACGGCCGCGCGGTCGCCGGCCTGGAAGGCGAGGTGGCAGCGGCCGGTGGGCCGGCCGGCCGCGGCTTCGCTGTCGACCGATGAGATGAACAGTTCGTCGGCCCAGAACCAGCTGTCGCCCTCCCCGCCCAAGGGCACGCCCAGAACCTCGAACACCGCCTCGTAGAAGCGGCGGCTGGCGGCGAGGTCGGCGACCACCAGCTGGACATGATCGATAAGACGGCCGCGATGCAGGGACTGGGTTTCCATTCCGGGGCTCCTTTCCGCCGGTTCCGCTTCCGTACGAACGGAACGGGAGCATCCGGCGTTCCTTGTGGGCGTTCCTCGACAGTGGCGAAGTCCACGCGATACACCCGGCTCCCGCCCCTGCTCCGCCCCGGACCATCATGACCGATCCCGCCGCCCCGCCCGTTCGCCATTCCCGCCGCGGTCTGATCATTCCGTTCGTCCTGCTGGGCGTGCTGCTGGCCGTGTGGAGTGGGTGGTGGTTCTATCTGGCCGGGCAGATCGAGACGCGGCTGGTGGTGCAGGAAGAGGCGCTGCGCGGGGCCGGATGGCGGATCACGCACGAGCCGGTGTCGGTGGGCGGATGGCCGTTCCGGACGCGGCTGGCCTTCCCGGAGGCGGTGATCGTGGCGCCGTCGGGGCATGGGGTCGCGGCGCCGGAACTGGTGGCGGAGGCCAACGCCTGGAACCCCGGACACTGGGTGATGATCGCCCCGGACGGGCTGACGCTGACCCGGGCGGGCAAGGGCCAGATCGACATCGGCGGGGACGGGGCCCGGCTGAGCGTCAGCCATCTGCGCGACCGCTTCCCCGACCTGAGGGCCGAGCTGATCCGGCCGACCTTCACGCCGCGCCAGGGGGCGGAGCCCTTCCCCATCGCCTCGGCCGAGCGAGTCCAGTTCGAGATGCGGCCGCACCTGACGAACGGGGCGGCGACGACCGACGAGCTGGACGTGCTGTTCCGCCTGCTGGAGGCGCGGGGGCGGGCGGACGGGCCGGTCGAGGCGGCCTCGCGGTCGGGGCATATGAGCATCGAGCTGGAGACGACCATCGAACAGGCCAGCCGGCTGCGCGGGGTGGATAGCGCCGGGGTGTTCGCCAACTGGACCGAGGCGGGCGGACGGTTCACGGCGGTGCGGGGCCGGCTGCTGGCGGGACACAGCAGCGCGCGGATTTCCAGCGAGGCGCTGTCGGCGCGGGCGGACGGAAGGCTGGAGGGGCGGCTGGCCCTGACCGCCGAACGGCCCGGCGAGGCCATGGCGGGGCTGGCGGGCTCGCGCTCGGGGGCGGTGAACCGGGTGGCGGCGGCGGGCGCGGCGGCGGCGGCGAGCGCACAGGGCGCCCGGCCGATGGATCTGGTGCTGCGGTTCGACAATGGCCGGACCTGGCTGGGGCCGTTCGCCCTCGCCCCCGCGCCGAAGCTGTTCTGATGCTGCAGGAACCCGCCGAGGACCCGACGCGGCTGGCGCAGGACCGCGCCGTCGTCGCGGCCGTGCGGGCGCGGCTGGCGGGGGGACGGCGCGCGTCGCCGGACGCGGACGCCATCGCCCAGAGGGATGTCTTGCAGGGCCTGACGCCGGCCGAGGCGGCGGCGGTGCGGTCGGTGCTGGGCCGGATCGAGACCGCGCACGGCGGGCCGCTGATCGTCTGGGGTCCGGCGAGTCAGGTGCTGGCCGCGGACCGGTTCGGGCTGGCGGCGCGGCTTGCGGCCAAGCCCGAGGCGGGGCTGGCGGCGGCGCGGGACGGGGCGCGGGCGCTGATGGATGTGACGCCGGCCTCGGCCTGGTGGGGGCGGCTGCTGGCGGAGCGGGACCTGCACGTCACCGCCGCCCTGCCTGACCATGGCGCGGGGCAGCCGAGGGCGCTGATGGTGGAGCGGGCGGCGCCGGGGCCGACCGGCGACGACCGGACCTTCTGGGTCACCGACAGTCCGATGACGGCGGGGCGGATCGTGGCGGCGCTGGGAGAGGCGGGACTGGCGGCCAGTCCGCTGATCGAGAGCGGCGGGTTGAAGCTGTTCGCCCTGGCGGGCTATGTGCAGGCGGAGGACGGGCGGCTGCACGACGCGCCCGGATCGCTGACCGGCGTCATCGGCGCCGCGCCCCTGTTCTGATTTCGAGGACCTTCATGACCGACGCAACCGCGCCCGCGCCCAAGCCCGGAATCCTCGACATCGCCCCCTATGTCGGCGGCAAGTCGCGCATCGAGGGCGTGGCCGAACCGATGAAGTTGTCGTCCAACGAGAATATGCTGGGGGCGGGCCAGAAGGCGCGCGAGGCGTTCGAGGCGGCGGTCCGCAACATCCACATTTATCCCGACGGCCGGGCGACCAAGCTGCGCGGGGCGGTGGCGGATCATCACGGGCTGGAGCCGGAGCGGCTGATCTTCGGCAACGGCTCGGACGAGGTCTTCGCCCTGCTGAACCAGACCTATCTGACGCCGGGCGACAACATCGTGACGGGCCAGTACGGCTTCCTCGCCTATCGCATCAGCGCCCTTGCCAATCAGGCGTCGGTCAAGCTGGCGCCGGAGCCGCAGTTCAAGGCGACGCCCGAGGCGCTGCTGGCCGAGGTCGATGAGCGGACCCGCATCGTTTACGTCTCGAGCCCGTCCAACCCGACCGGCAGCTACAACACGGCCGAGGAAATCCGGCGGCTGCACGAGGGGCTGCGGCCAGACATCCTGCTGGTCATCGACGAGGCCTATGCCGAATACGTCACCGAGCCGGACTGGGAGACCAGCTTCCCGCTGGCGCGCGACAGCGAGAACATCGTCGTCACCCGCACCTTCTCCAAGATCCATGGGCTGGGCGGGCTGCGCATCGGCTTCGGCTATGCGCCGCTGAAGGTGGCCGAAGCGGTCGACCGCATCCGCCTTCCGTTCAACGTCTCGGTGCCGGGCATCGAGGCGGCGGTGGCGGCGCTGGGCGACGAGGCGCACCAGCAGGCGTCGCGCGACCTGATTCAGACCTGGCGGCCGCGGATGACGCAGGCCATCCGGGGCTTCGGCTTCGAGGTGCTGCCCAGCGCGGGGAATTTCGTGCTGGTCCGCTTCAGCGATGCGGCGCAGGCGCAGGGCGCCAACGACTATCTGAACTCGAAGGGGGTGATCGTGCGCCCGGTCGGCGGCTACGGCCTTCCCGACTGCCTGCGCATCACCATCGGCACCGAGGATCAGAATCGTGCGGTGCTGGACGCCCTCAGCGAGTTCGCCGCCGGCTGACGGATCAGCCCCCCGACGAGCATTTGGTCTGGGCGCAGGCGATGTAGCACTGGGTCCAGGCCGGTCCGCCGCCCGGATACTGGGCGTAGCAGCGGTACTGGCATTCGATGTAGCAGAGGTCGTTCCGCTGCACCGGAGCGTTGGGCGCCTGGGCCGCGGTGGCGGTCGCCATGGCGGCGGCGAGAACAGTGAGGCTGAACAGCTTACGCATGACGGAACCCTCCATTGCGGAGGCATAACCTTGGCCTTTGCGGGGAAGTTCCCGGGCAGGGTGGTTAACCCGCGAGAGGATCAGGAGCGCCGGAAGATGCGGCTGGCGAGCCATCCCGTCAGCGCCGCCAGAAGCACGCAGAGGATGCCGTAGGTCCACGGCCGGTTATGCGCGAACTCGAAGATGTCGCGCTCGATGCCGACCTTTTCGACGGTCAGGGTGAGGTTGGAAACAGAGACGGGTTCGCCGTCCTGGAACAGCCAGACCTCGGCGAAATACTGGCCGGTGGGGGCGACCGCGGGCAGGTCGATCTCGGCCCGGAACAGGCCTTGGTCGACGAACTCCACGCCATCCGGATCGGTGTTGTAGAGCGCCGCCGCCTCGCGCAGGCGGATGACCGCGCGGCGCCAGTCCAGATAGTCCTCGCCCAGCCGGCTGACGACGACGTCGCGCACGCCGTAGCGGGTGACGGTGCGGCTTTCCTGCGGGGCGTTGATGCGCAGGTGGTCGACGCCGACGCCGAGCCGGCGCAGCTGGCCGAAGTCGGCGATGTCGCCGAGCGACCGTGTCGAGGCGGTCATGTAGAAGCCGGGCGCGCCCTCGAACAGGACGGGGCGGCTGTTCAGCCAGACGCCCATGTTGCGGGTCTTCTTGACCAGTCGGACGGGAGCGTCCGGTCCGCGCACCACGACGACGACGTCGGTGGGCGCATCGGTCGGATTGAAGACCGCGCCGTAGAGGACGATCGTGGCGCCGCGGAAGCTCGAGTCCACCCGGACCTGCGCGTCGGTCATGGCGGCGGCGACGCGGACCTGCCCGGTGGTCGCGGCGGACCGCTCGGGCGCCGGGGCCTGAATCGTCGGCGGGGGCGGCGGCAGGGCGGCGATCATCCCGCGATCCCGGGGGCGAAGGCGAACAGGTCCGACGGGCGTACGAACAGTTCCAGCCCCATCTGGATGCCGACCAGCAGCACGATCAGGCCGAGCACGGCGCGCAGTTCCTCGGCGCGGAAACGGCCCGACAGCCGGGCGCCGTACTGGGCCCCGACGACGCCGCCCAGCAGCAGGATGGTCGACAGGACGATGTCCACGGTCTGGTTGCGGCCCGCCTGCAGGATGGTCGTCATGGCGGTGGTGACGATGATCTGGAACAGGCTGGTGCCGACCACGACGCTGGCGCGCATCCGCAGCACATAGAGCATGGCGGGGACGAGGATGAAGCCGCCGCCGACCCCCATGATGGCAGAGAGCACGCCGGCGAAGGCGCCGAGGGCGAATGGCGGAATGGCGCTGATGTAGAGGCCGGAGCGCGGGAAGCGCATGCGCAGCGGCAGGCCGTAGAGCCACAGCGGCCGGCGCCGTTCCTTGTGCGGGATGACCTCCCCGCGCACCCGGCGCAGGATCTGGCCGAGGCTCTCATAGAGCATGAGCGTGCCGATGGCGCCGAGGAACAGCAGGTATGACAGGGCGACGGCCAGATCGGCCTGGCCGAGCAGGCGCAGATAGCGGAACAGCTCGACCCCGAGCAGCGCGCCGATGACCCCGCCCAGGGCCATGACGCCGCCGATGCGGTAATCGACCGCCTTCTGTTTGGTGTAGCTGATCACGCCGGAGGTCGAGGAGGCGACGACATGGCTGGCCTGGCTGGCCACGGCGACCGAGGGCGGGATGCCGAGGAAGATCAGGATCGGGGCCATCAGGAAGCCGCCGCCGATGCCGAATAGCCCGGACACGAATCCGACCGTCGCTCCCAGCAGGACCAGGAGCGGCCAGTTCACCGAAACCTCGGCGATCGGCAGATAGATATCCAAAGGACGCGCCTTCGGCTGGAACTGAGGCTAGGCGCCGGAAAGGCGACGGTGACTGTGTGTCCTAGACTCATGCGGCGGAGACCGCCACCGCACGCGCCAGAAAGGCTAGGCGCCCACCCGCCTCAGGCGAGCGGCTCGACCTGGAAGGCGTCCGCCGCCGCACGGGCCGCGCCGCGCTCGGGCGCCGGGATGGCGATGCGCAGCCGCTCGACCGCCGCCTGGGCGTCGCCGTCGCCGGCGCGCGCCGCGATCAGGTACCATTTGTAGGCTTCGCCGAGGTCGGGCTGGATGCCTTCGTCGCCACTCTCATAGAGTTTGGCGACGTTGAACTGGCTGTCGACGAGGCCGCGCTCGGCCGCCTTGCGGAGCCAGTTGAGCGCCTCGCCGCGATCCTGCGCGCCGCCGACGCCGTCGAACAGATACATGCCGTAGGCGTGCATGCCGCGGGCGTCGCCGCTGTCGGCCGCCTTGCGCGCCCAGACGCGGGCTTCGCGGGGGCTGGCCGTCAGACCCTTGCCGCCTTCCTGATACAGGCCGGCGAGGTGCAGCTGGGCCGGAGCGTTGCCGAGACCGGCGGCCTGTTTCAGCACGTCGATCCCCGTCGCGTCGTCGGCGTCGAGCAGTTCGACGGCCTGACGATACAGGTCGGCGCCTTTGACCGGATCGACGGCGACCGCGTCGGTCGGGGTGATGGCGAGGGCGGCGATCGGCTGGGCCTCGTTATCGCCGGCCGATCCGCCCAGACCGGGAATGTTGATCCCCATGCCGGTCAGTTCGCCGAAGGCTGCGGCGCCGCCGGCGGTCAGCAGCACGGCCACGGCCGACGCGCCGAGCGCCTTGCGAACGGTGTCGCCACCCTTGGCCTGTTTGTCGAGCCGCTCCTGCAGCCTGGACTTGCCGCCGCGCTTGAGGCCGAAGCCGGAGCGGGCGGGAGCTTCCTCCGGCGCGGCCATGGCGGCGCGAGCAGCGTCGATGGCCTGACGCGTCGAGGAGGCGCGGCCCTGGGCAGCGGCGGCGCGAAGGGCGCGCGGATCGACGAAATCGGTCTCGGCGGCGAAGTCCTCGTGGCCGGAATCGAAGGCCTCGGGCGCGGTGGCGGCCAGTGCGTCGGAGACGTCGGCGCCGCCGAAGCCCTGACCGAAGGCGGGCTGGGCCGCGACCGGCGGCGGGGTGAAGGTCTGCGGCTGCGGCTGGGCTTGGGGGTGGGCCGGCGGCGCGCTCACCTCCTCCGCGAACGTCGGCTCGGCGAAGGTGGGTTCGGGCGCGCGGCTGCCGAACGGAGTCGCGGGCTGGGCGCCGGCGGCGAGCGGACCGCGCATGATGGCGTCGAAGACGGCGTCGGCCGTCAGCGGTTCGTCGCCCGAGCGGGCTGCGGGTTCCGGCTCCGGATCGGGCGGGGCGAGCTCGGCGGACCAGGCCTGCTGTTCCGCGAACACCGGATCGTCGTAGCCGGCGTCGGCCGGGTCGAAGGCGGCGGGCTCCGGATAGGCCGGTTCGGCGTAGGACGCCTCAGGGAAGGCGGCGTCGGGGAATGCAGCGTCGGGGAAGGCCGCGGCGCGCCAGTCCGGCTGAGCCGTCTCGGGCGGGGGCGCAGGCGTGGGCTCGGCGCGGCGGCCGATGTTCTGGCGGGCCTCGGCGATCAGGGCGGCGGTGCGCTCTTCCGACATACGCATGCGCTCGGCCAGTTCGCCCGAGGCGCGGTCGTAGTGCTGCTCGATGCGGCTGGAGCTGTCGACGAGGCGGCGGCCGATGTCTTCCAGCGCCTGCTGCGAGCGGCGCTCGGACTGGGCGATGCGCTCGCTGAGCCGGTCGGAGATGCGGGTGATCTCGCCGCCAAGCTTCTCGAGGGCGAGGGCATGACGGTCGTCGGCGGCGACGAGGCGCTGCTCCAGACCCTGGGCCAGACGGCCCATGTCGGTTTCGACCTTGCGGCTGACGACTTCGGTGAGTTGTTCCAGACGGGCGGCGCCGTCGGTCTCGATGGCGCCGACGCGGCCGTTGAGGTTCTGGGCGATGCGCAGGACTTCGTGGCCCATGGCCTCGACGGCCCGGGCGGAGCGTTCCTCGGACGCCTTGACCTGATCGCCGATGGCGAGGACGGCGCGCTCGATGCGGTCCATCCGGCCTTCGGTCTCGGCCGTGTCCATCCGGCGCATCATCTCGGCGCGATTGGCCTCGACCTGACGGCTGAGGGTTTCGGCGAGTTTCTCGAAACGCGCGGCCTCGCGGACGCTTTCCGGCTCGACGCGGGACTCGGCGGCGCGGAGGCGCTGGTCCAGATCAGCGAAGGAGCGCTCCAGCCCGCGCAGGGCCTCGGTGGTGCGGGTCTGGGCCTGATCGAGACGCTGGCCGACCTGGGCCAGCATGTCCGAGCCGACGCCGGGACCGGCGACCTTTTCAACCGCATCCATACGCTGGCGCAGTTCGTTGACGCTGCCGCGCTGGCGCTCCTCGATGTCGTAGAGCCGACCGGCGAGCGCGCCGAGGGTGGTCTCGACCTTGCCGAAGGTTTCGGCGGTCTTGGGCCCGACTTCCTGCTCGAAGCGGCGCAGGCGGCGATGGCCCTCGCGCAGTTCCTCGGCGATGTCGTCGATGCGGCGGCCGGTCGAGCGGTCCGTCTCTTCCTGGCCGTCGAGGCGGCGAACGAGGCCGGAGACGGCCTGGTCCACGCCCTGGATCGCCACGGTCGAGCGGCGCTCGGCCGCCTCGAGGCGGCTGGCGATGGCGTCGATGGAGGCGCCGAGACGGTGCCACGGCTCCTCGGCGCCGCCATAGGCGTCATCGACGCGGCGGCTGCGGCCACGGCGATCGAAGCTTTCGGCGGCGTGGGGACGGCGCGACAGGGGCACGACGCCCTCGTCATCGTCGCCGTCTTCCATGATCATGGTGTTGAGCCACTCGCCCAGGGTCATGCCGGAGCGGCGGGCGAGGTCCTTGGCGATCTCACGCGCCCGGGGCTCGATCCCCTTTACGCTCCACGGCGCGGCTGCGCTCACTGATTCGCCTCCCGACCTTTGACTCAAGGCTACTCATCCAGATCAGGGGTGTAAACGCGCGGTTAACCCCAAGATGTAGGGGCCGACCATCTTCCTGTGGAAAGCCCTCACACCGCTCCGGAGTCTCGCGCCGGAAGCGTTAACGGGGCGTGAAGATTAACGCCTCCGAAAGGAGTTTGGCGCTTGCGCGTACGCCCGGGGCGCGCCAGTCAGCGGCCATGACCATGTCCGTGACCCTCGGCCTGATCGCCGCCTTCATAGCCGCCGCCGTGTTCGCGGGCTGGCGAGGCGCAAGGCCGGCCCAGCCGCACCTCGGCGTGCGCATGGTCCCGTGGCGCTTCATCATGATCCTGTCGGCCGCGGTGGTCGTGCTGCTGCTGGTGCATCTGGCCGCGCTCGCGGGCCTGCCGCAGCGGGGCCGCTAGGGAACCGGCGACAGGCCGAGCCATTCCTGATCGACCCCCAAGATCAGGAGACGCCGACATGGCCGACAAGACTCTGACCGCCGCCGAAGCCGAGGACGCCTTCTGGGACAGCCTCAAGAAGTCGAACACCGGCCTGCTGGGCCTAGACCAGCCGGGCTACCACGCCCAGCCGATGACCGCCTTCCGCGAGCAGGAGACGGGCACGATCTGGTTCTTCACCCGCGACGATACCGATCTGGCGAAGGACGCGGCGGTGGGAACGGGGCAGAGCGCCATGTTCCACTATGGCTCGAAGGACCAGAACGTCTGGGCCTGCATCCACGGCGAGCTGTCGGTGCACGGCCATGACCGCGAGATCGTCGACCGCTACTGGAACCCGGTGCTGGCCGCCTGGTATCCTGAGGGAAAGGACGATCCGAAGCTGACCATCCTGAAGTTCGACGCCGACGACGGCCGGGTCTGGGTCAACGAGGGCGGCTTCTTCAAATTCGCCTACGAGATCGCCAAGGCCAATGCGACGAAGACTCTGCCGGATTCGGGCGGCGTGGCGGATGTGAACCTGCAGTAGGCGTCAGCCGGCGAAACACCAGGCCAGCACGGCCTTCTGGGCGTGGATGCGGTTTTCGGCCTCGTCCCAGACGAGGGAGCTGGGGCCGTCGATGACGGCGTCGGTGACTTCCTCGCCGCGGTGGGCGGGGAGGCAGTGGAGGAAGACCGCATCGGCGGCGGCGGCCTCCATCAGGCCGTCATCTACGCCGTAGCCGTCGAAGGCCTCGAGCCGGGCTTCATAGTCCTGATCGCCCATCGACACCCAGGTGTCGGTGACGACGACGTCGGCGCCCTGCACCGCCTCGCGCGGGTCACTGGTCAGGCTGACGTGGTTTCCGCCGCGGGCGAGGTCGTGCAGATCGGGATGGTAGTCCGCCGGGCAGGCGACCTGCAGGTGGAAGCCGAGCTTGGGCGCGGCGTGCATGAAGCTGTGGCAGACGTTGTTGCCGTCCCCGACCCACGCGATCGTCTTGCCGGCGATGGGGCCGCGGGCCTCCTCGATGGTCAGGATGTCGGCGAGGATCTGGCAGGGGTGCGAGCGGTCCGTCAGGCCGTTGATCACCGGTACGGTTGCGACGCGGGCGAAACGTTCGACGTCCTCGTGGCTGTTGGCGCGGATCATCACGGCGTCGACCATGCGCGACAGGACGCGGGAGGTGTCCTCGACCGGCTCGCCGCGGCCCAGCTGCATATCGTCGGCATTGGCGATGATCGAGGCCCCGCCCAGCTGGCGGATGGCCGCGTCGAAGCTGAAGCGGGTGCGGGTCGAGTTCTTCTCGAACACCATGGCGAGGACGCGGTCGCGAGCGGGCGCATCGGCGTCGACGCGGCCCTTGGGCCAGCCCTTGCGCGCCTGTTTGCGGGCGTGGGCGTCGTCGAGGATGGCGCGCAGTTCCTCGGCTTCGAGGCGGTACAGGTCGAGGAAGTGGCGGACCATGGTCAGGCCGCCAGCTTGCCGCGTGCGACTTCGCAGGTCTTCTCGAAGCGTTCGACGGCCTCGCGGGCCTCTTCGAGGGTCAGGTTCAGGGGCGGCAGGATGCGGACGCAGTTGTCGCCGCCGCCGGCGACCAGCAGCTGCTGCGTGTCGCGGGCCCAGCCCATGAATTCGCGGTTGTTCGGCACCAGCTTGACGCCGAGCAGCAGGCCCTTGCCCCGCACGTCGACGATGATGTCGGGGAAGCGCTGGGCGAGGCCGTGCAGCTGCTGCTTCAGATAGCCGGCGATCTCGTTGACGTGGGCCAGGGTCTCCGGCTTGGAGATTTCGCCGAAGGCCGCGCCGCCGACGGCCATGGCCAGCGGGTTGCCGCCGAAGGTCGAGCCGTGCACCCCGACCGTCATGCCCTTGGCCGCGTGGGCGGTGGCGAGGCAGGCGCCGATCGGGAAGCCGCCGCCGAGGGCTTTCGCCACGGCCATGATGTCGGGCGTCATGCCGGCCCATTCGTGGGCCCAAAGCTTGCCGGTCCGGCCCATGCCGCACTGGACCTCGTCGAAGATGATCAGGACGCCGGTCTCGTCGGCCATCTGGCGCATCCAGCGCAGGTCCTCGTCGGGCGTTGCGCGGCAGCCGCCCTCACCCTGCACGGGTTCGAGGATGACGGCGCAGGTGGTCGGATTGCGGAACGCGGCCTCAAGGGCCTCCTTGTCGCCCCAGACCAGCTGGTGGAACCCCTCCATCTTCGGTCCGAAGCCCTCGGTGTAGCTGGGGTTGGCCGCGGCGTTGATCGCGCCATAGGTGCGGCCGTGGAACGAGCCGTCGAAGCCGTAGATGTCGATCCGCTCGGGCTGGCCGTTGGCGACGTGGTGGCGGCGCGCCGTCTTCAGGGCGCACTCGACGGCTTCCGTGCCGGAATTGGTGAAGAAGACCACGTCGGCGAACGACTTGTCGCAGAGCGCATCCGCGAGCGCTTCCTGACCGGGAATCTTGAAGATGTTGGAGACGTGCCAGAGCTTCTCCGCCTGATCCTTGACGGCCTGGACGAGGATCGGATTGGCGTGTCCGAGCGCATTGGTCGAGATGCCCATGACGCAGTCGAGGTATTCGGTCCCGTCCTTCGCCCACAGACGCGCGCCCTGACCACGATCCACCTCCAGCGGCGCGCGGTTGTAGACACCCATCAGATGTTCAGTGGACACGGGAGCAGACCTCCAAAAGCGAGACGGCCCCGGCGCGGAAGGCGTCGGGACCGCTTGAAAAAGGGTCAGGCCTTGTCGGACGGGGGGCGGGGTTAGTCAACACCACGGCCCGACGACCGGAACCGGCCGCGAAACGGCTGGTTGACGGCGCACGAAAGGAGACCGCCATGTCCAACCACCCAGACCCGCAGGACCAGCCCGTGAAGGGGCCCGACGATCTGGAGCGCAACCCGGGCATCGGCCAGTCTCCGGGCCTGAACCGGAGCGAGGGACTGGACGAGATCGAGGGCGACAGCACCGTCGAGGGCGATGTCGAGAACAACGCCGGCCCGGGCGGAGCAGTGGACCCGGACGACCGGGGCCGGGAGAACCGCTAGCTCTTCAGCCGCCAGCCGGACTTGAAGACGCGCCAGCAGGCGTACGACATGGCTAGCGTCAGCACGGCGCTCATGATCACGCCGATCCAGAGGCTGCCCTCGGCGTGGCCGATGAAGCCGTAACGGAAGCCGTCGATCATGTAGAAGATCGGGTTGAAGTGGCTGATCGTCGCGAACGGCTCGGGCAGGTTGTCGACCAGATAGAAGGTGCCGCTCAGGAAGGTCATCGGCATGATCAGAAAGTTCTGAACGGCGGCGAGCTGGTCGAATTTCTCGGCCCAGAGGCCGGCGAAGACGCCGATCATTCCCATCATCAGCGAGGCCGTGAGGGCGAACCAGACGATGGCCGCGACATTGGCCACGCCGAGGCGCGCGAAGGGCAGGACGCAGACGGCGGTCACCAGTCCGACGACGATGCCGCGGGTGGCGGCGCCGAGCGAGAAGCCGATGGTCAGCTCCAGCGGACTGAGCGGCGGCGTCAGGAAGTCCGTCGAGGTGCCCATGATCTTGGCCTGGATCAGGCTGGACGAGGCGTTGGCGAAGGCGTTGTTCAGCACCGCCATCATGATCAGGCCGGGGGCCACGAACTCGGCGAAGGGCGTGCCGTGCAGCGGCGGCCGTGCCCCCTTCAGGGCGACCACAAAGACCAGCATGTAGAGAAGCGTAGTGACCACCGGCGCCGCGACGGTCTGGGCCCCGACCTTCCAGAAGCGGCGCACCTCGCGAAGATAGAGGGTCTTCACCCCCACCCAGTTGACGCCGTCGTAGCGGCGCGGCTGCGGCAGTCCGGCGGGGCGGGTCGAGCTCAGATCGGTCATGGGCCGCAGATGCGCTGGCGCCGCCCGGTTCGCAAGGGGCGCTGAAAGGCCCTTCCGGCCGCCGCGCCGTTAACCACGTCTACATCTGGTTTCTGTGGACGGACTGATTCGCACATCTTGCGTCCGTTAGGGCCTCGTTTACGATTAGTGGTAGGTCGAGAGCCCGGGAGGGATGGCTCGACCCCATATATTGAATCCGAGACCCCGGAGGGTGGCTATGACCGCAGGCTGGACCGAAGACCGCGTCGGCGCGCTGAAGAAGCTCTGGCTGGAAGGCCAGTCGGCGAGCCAGATCGCCAAACAGCTCGGCGGCGGGGTCACCCGCAACGCCGTCATCGGCAAGGTGCACCGCCTCGGCTTGTCGGGGCGGGCCGCCCCGTCGCAGCCGGCTCGCGCCACCTTCCGCCCGTCGCGTCCGCGCCCGGCGGCCCAGCCGACCCAGGCTCCGTCGGCCCCGCGCCGCATCGAGGCGGTCCAGCCGCGTCCGGTTCAGGCCTCTGTGCCCGCGCCGATGCCCGACCTGCCCGGCACCGCCACGGTGATGACGCTCGGCGCCCACATGTGCAAATGGCCCATCGGCGACCCGTCCTCGAACGAGTTCAGCTTCTGCGGCCGCCGGTCCTCGGAAGGCGTCTACTGCGTCGAGCATGCCCGCGTCGCCTACCAGCCGCAGGTCCGCAAGGGCGGCAAGGACGGCGCGTCCGAACTGGCCCGCAGCCTGCGCCGCTACATCTGACAAGCGCTACCGCTCACGACACGGTCGCTCGCTGTTTGAGCGCGGGCGACCGTTGATGTTTTCAGCCACATGGCTGTCACGAATGGCTCCTATGGAGCCGCCGTCCGCCTCGCCGCCGCACCCGCATGCGGTGGTGAGTCAGGGGCGGGGCTGCGGTTCTCCGGGTTGACGCAGCCCCCTCTCCCCCGCCCTTCCGGGCGGGTTTTTTGTTGGCGGGCCCTAGTTCAGCACCCGCCGCTGCCCCGGGACGTCGAGGCTGAAGGCGGGGATGGCCGCCTCGAACGAGCGGCCGGAAGCGTCCGTCATATAGTAGCCGCCGACCATCGAGCCCGTCGGCGTGCCGAGCGGACAGCCCGAGGCGTAGGAATAGCTGTCGCCCGGCTTGATCACCGGCTGCTCGCCGACGACGCCCGCGCCGCGCACTTCCTCCACCCGGCCCTGACCATCGGTGATGACCCAGCGCCGCGCCATCAGCTGGACCGTGGTGGTCGTCAGATTGACGATCTCGACCTGATAGGCCCAGACCCAGCGCCCCCCTTCGGGGTCCGACTGGCCCGCCAGATAGCTGGGGCGGACGCGGACGAGGACGCCCTCGGTCTCGGCTTCATAGGCGGGCGTATCGTGCATCCGCCCATGGTCGCCCTCACGGCCCGCAGGTCAAGGGTGGCGCCGACGAGGCGAGGCCCGCGACGCCGAACAGTTTGGGGGAGACGCGACGCGAAATCGTGTAATCGGGGGCGATGCAGAGCTATTCGACCTCCCTCCCCGGCATCCTGCCATCGCAATCCATCGAGGCCCTGATCGCCGGCGGCGCGATCGCCTCGGACACGCCGTTCGACGCGGACCAGGTGCAGCCGGCCAGCCTGGACCTGCGGCTGTCGGACCGGGCGTGGCGGGTGCGCGCCTCCTTCCTGCCGGGGCAGCGCAAGGTCGAGGATCGCATCGCCGACGTGGCCATGCACTCGATCGACCTGTCGGCCGGCTATGTGCTGGAGAAGGGCTGCGTCTACATCGCCAGGCTGCAGGAGCGGCTGACCCTGCCCAAGGGGTTGATCGCCCGGGCCAATCCCAAGAGCTCGACCGGCCGGGTCGACGTCTTCGTGCGCCTGCTGACGGACCGCGGCGCGAGCTTCGACGACGTGGAAGAGGGCTACGACGGGCCGCTGTATCTCGAGATCGCGCCCCAGACCTTCTCCATCCTCGTGCGTCCGGGGACGCGGCTGAACCAGCTGCGGCTCAAGGCCGGGGAGCCGCCGAAGCTGGAGACCCGCAGCGTCGGCGTCGATCTGGAAGGCGCGGACGGCACCATCGTCGGCTATCGCGGACGGCGGCATGCGGGCGTCGTCGATCTGGACCGGATCGACGGCCACGACCCGCGCGACTTCTGGGAACCGCTGAGCGTGCGGCGCGGCGAGCTGCTGCTGGATCCGGGCGAGTTCTACATCCTGGCGTCGCGCGAGGCCGTGGAAATCCCGGTCATGCAGGCGGCGGAGATGACGCCCATCGACCCGTCGGTGGGCGAGTTCCGGGTCCATTACGCCGGCTTCTTCGATCCGGGCTTCGGCACCGACGAGGCGCACGGCAAGGGCTCGAAGGGGGTGCTGGAGGTGCGCACCCACGACACGCCCTTCCTGCTGGAGCACGGCCAGATCGTCGCCCGGCTGGTCTATGAGCCGCTGACCGAGCGGCCGTCGCGTCTCTATGGCGAGGGCGGCAGCCACTACCAGCGGCAGGGCCTCAAGCTGTCCAAGCATTTCCGCCCCTGGGGCTGAAGAGGAACCGTGCCCGGCGGGGGACGTTCGACGGACAGGAAAATGTCGGTTGGCGTTCCGGCTCGCGCGTGAGAGGGTCGGGCACGTTAACGGACTGAGGGGACCGTTGATGCGTCTGAGGGCGTTTAGTGCGGGCGTAGTGAGTCTGGCGGCCATCGCGTCGTCCGCGTCCGCTATGGAGCCGCCCTCGCCGCAGCAAGCCGTCGTCGATCCCTGGCGGGTCGAGCGTGAGCGCCCCACCAATGTTTCCGATCTTCTGACCCGTCTGGACCGCGACGCGCGCTTCGACGCCGGCGACCGCGCGGGCGCCGACGGCTGGATCGGCTACGATCCCGCCCGGGACACGGCCTCGACCCGCGCCGTTTCGAACCGCGACATCTGGTACGAGGGCGACGCCTATAGCGACCGGCTGCGTCTGCGCACCGAGGGCCGCGTGCGCCGCGCCGACGGGGCGCCTCTGCCGCCCGGCCCGCTCGACGCCGCCGCCTACGACGCGGAACACTATGACGTCACCTATACGCGCGGCTGGACTGAGACGCTGGGCCAGACGGAGAACGGCCTGGACGTCACCCTGACGCCGCACGTGGGCGTCGGCGTGGGCAGCCGCGGCGACGTCACGGAAGCCGGAGCCACCCTGCGGATCGGGCGCGACCTCGACCGGCTTGTGCCGGACGGTGAAGACGAGTTTGGAGAGCGGTCGCGTTGGTATGTCTATGCCGCGGGCTCGGGCCGGGCGGTGGGCTATAACTGGGCCCGCAACCGCGACGGCGACTATGCCCGCTCGGGCGTCAGCCACGATTCCGGAGCCTTCATGGGCGACGCCTCGCTGGGCGTGGCCCTGCGGCGCGGTCCGGTGCACAGCTCGATCGGCCTCGTATATCGCGAGATCGAGGCCGAGGGGCTGCGCGCCGGCAACGGCGTAGACACCGACGTCTCGGAAGGCCTGATCGCCTTCCAGCTGTCGATCAAGCCGGAGTAGGGGACTAGTCGGTCCTCGCCACGCCCTCGCGCCGGTCGTCGGCCGCGCCGTCCCAGCGCCATGTTCCATCGGACGCCTGCCGCCAGATGGCGCCGTGCAGGCCGGAGTTCTCGCTGGCGTTCGGGCGCAACTGAATACCCCGTGCAGCCAGCGCCGCCTGCAGGTCGGGGGTGAACCGGTCGGTGTCCGCGCCGAAATCGTCGCCCTTGGCCACCAGGTTCGGCAGGGCGAAGGCCTCGGCCATCGGCAAGCCCCAGTCCAGCACGGCCACCAGCGCCTTGGTGTTGTAGGCGAGAATGGCCGACCCGCCCGGCGAGCCCAGCGCGCCGACGAGCCGGCCCTGCCGGTCAAGGATGATGACCGGCGACATCGAGGAGCGCGGCCGCTTGCCCGCGGCCACGGCGTTGGCTGCGGGCTGGCCGTCCGCCCGCAGCGGCTCGAAGGAGAAGTCGGTCAGCTGGTTGTTGAGGAAGAAGCCCGCCGCCATCCGGCCGGACCCGAACACGCTCTCGACCGTCGTGGTCATGCTGACGGCGTTGCCCGCCGCGTCGACGATGACGAAGTGGGAGGTGCCGGCGGGCTCCTGCGTCGCGTCCGGGCCGGCGAAGACGCCCCCGGGCGGAAAGCCGGGCTCGGCCGCCCCGACGAGGGTCGGCGCCTGCACCGCGCGGGCGGCGACATAGTCAGGGTCGAGCAGCCCCTGCACCGGCACGCCGACGAAGGCCGGGTCGCCGACGTAGCGGTCGCGGTCGGCGTACATCAGCCGCTGCAGTTGGGCGAAGGCGGTCCAGGCGTCGGCGCTGGCCGGACCCTCGAGGATGTCCGGCGTCAGCTCGGCCATGGCCAGCAGCTGAAGCACCGCCACGCCGCTGGACGGGGGCGGCGGCACGCAGACGACATAGATCCGGTAGGGCCGGCACAGGGCGCCGCGCTCGATAGGCTGATAGGCGGCGATGTCCGCCTCGGTCAGGGCGCCGGGCCGCGGCCCCTCGGCGACGGTCGAGGCGATCTCGCGTGCGATCCGGCCGTGATAGAAGGCGTCGGCTCCGCCCGCCGCGATCTCGGCCAGGGTGTCGGCGTAGGCGGGGTTGCGCAGCACGTCGCCGGCGACATAGCGGCTCCCGTCGGCCTTGGTGAAATAGGCGTTGGCCCAGCGGGTCCGCGCCTGACCCGAGCGGGCGGCGATCATGCCGGCGAGGCGGGGGCTGACGACGAAGCCGTCGCGGGCCAGCCGCTCGGCGTCGCCGAACAGATCGCGCCACGCCAGCTGGCCATGTTCGCCTTGGGCCATGGCCAGCAGGGCCACCGCCCCGGGCGCGCCGGTGGAGCGGCCGCTCAGCACCGCGTCGCCGAAGCCCAGCGGCCTGCCGTTCTCGTAGAACAGTTCCGGCGTCGCGGCGTTAGGCGCCGTCTCGCGGCCGTCGTAGCTGGTGACCTCGCCGGTCGCCGCGTCGAACACCATCATGAAGGCGCCGCCGCCGAGGCCGGAGGATTGCGGCTCGACCAGACCCAGCACGGCCTGCACGGCCACCGCTGCGTCGACGGCCGAGCCGCCCTGCCGCAGCACCTTCAGCCCCGCCTCGACGGCCAGAGGATTGGCGGCAGCCACGAAGGGCCCGCGAGCCTGCGGGGCGGCCGCTACGGCCGACGCGGCCGACCCGGGAGCAGGCGCGATCCCGGCCCCGCCCGCGCAGCCCGCCAGCATCAGGCCCGCCCCGACGGCGAGCGCGAGCAGGGGACGCAGGGCGGTGAGCGAGGCGTGGCGCATGAGGGTTCCGGGACGGCGAACGGCGGGGAGAGCCCCAACTTGGCGCGCCCGGCGCCACGGCGAAACCCCCGGTCGCGAAATCACCGCAGGAAAGCCGCCAACCGGGTCTTGCCCCACCGTCCCTCGTCCGCTAAAGACCCGCCCTCGCCGTTCGCGGCCAAGCGCGCCCGTAGCTCAGCTGGATAGAGCATCAGACTACGAATCTGAGGGTCGGACGTTCGAATCGTTCCGGGCGCGCCATTTCTTCTTCCAAGCTGCTGTTTATGCTGAAGAAGTATTCGTCAAATCTGACGCTTCATACAGCCTTTCATAACTCCCAGAAATGCGCGCGAAGGCCAGCGCTAGCCGGGGGTTCGGCTGCCTCCCGCAATCTCTCAATGGGAATAGGCGAGGCTCGACGTTCGTCGATAAACGCCCTCTGCGGGCTACGCCGGCAGAGCTCGACCCCGCTGCTTATTTAGCGCCTTTGCTATGGCGTGACTCGCTTCGGCCAATTGCGCCGCGTCACTGAACCGACCTAGTGAAAACCGAACGCATCGGCTGGCGTCGCTGTCGCTTACTCCCATCGCGGTAAGAACGTGCGAAGGGCCGATGACGCCCGAGGTGCAGGCTGACCCCAAGGACGCGGCCACGACCGGCTGGAGAAGCGCCAGAAGATCGGCGGCGTCGGCTCGAGAAAATACGACGTGGGCGTTGCCAGGATGACGATCACCCGAGGGAGCAGTAAGCCGAAGTCCGGGATCAAGGTCTCTTAACGAGGCTACGAAGGAGTCGCGAAGGGAAGCGACGCGCTCGCGTTCCGCTGCCCCTTCGCGACTCACCAGCATGGAGGCTGTCGCGAAGCCCACGCAGAGCGGAGTGGGCAAGGTCCCGGGCCGAATCGACTGCTCCTGTCCCCCGCCGAACGTTAAGGGTCGGGGGGTCCAAGGACGATCATCAGCGAGGTACAGGACACCTATTCCCTTGGGCCCATAAATCTTGTGACTCGAAAGGCTGGCCGCATCCACGCCCCATGACGAAAGATCGACTTCCATGGCGAGCGGCGCTTGGGTCGCGTCGCAATGAAAAAAGACGCCGTGGCGCTTGGCCCACTGCGCAACTGCTCGCACCGGTTGGACAACGCCTGTCTCATTGTTGACGGCCATGACCGAAATCACTGCGACGGTCGTTCCTTCCAACGCCTCCAAGACGTCGAGGTCGAGGCACCCGCTGGTGTCGACTGGAAGGCGCTCAATGTCGTAGCCCTCGGCCGCGAGCGCCGAGGCGGCTTCGAGGACGGCCTTGTGCTCTATGGCGCTGATCAGAACCCGCCGCCGCTCGGGCGGGGCATTGCGCGCGCCGCCCAAGATCGCGATATTGTTGCCTTCGGTCGCGCCGCTCGTGAAGATGAGGCCTCCCCACGCAGCGCCGAAGGCGTCGGCGATGGCGGCGCGTGCGAGCTCAACGCGCTGATGGGCTTTCCAGCCGAGGGCGTGATCGTCCGAACTCGGGTTTGCGAAGTCCGTGAGCATCGTCTCGCGCATGGCCTCGGCCACACGCGGATCGACCGGCGTGGCAGCCTGATAATCGAGATAGATGGCGTCCTCGATGCGCACCTGTGCGAATCCCTCCAAAGTCGGGCTGGTGACGATCACCAGGACCGTTGACATAGGCCATAAGACCGGGTGTCATCAACTGGAAGGACATTCCAGGACCAATGACCCGCAGCCTCCTCGCCAACGACGATTACAAACTACAGTTCGCCGGACACGAAACGTTTCCGCTCCGCTACGGATGGCTGAAGAAAGCCTATGACGCGGTTAGTGAACAACTGCGCGTCGATTCGGCAACAGGCGCTTCCGTCTTCTTGGACGACGCAGCAATCGCGAGATTCGGCGTAGGCAAGAACATGGTCCTTTCTATGAGACACTGGGCTTTGGCGACCGATATTCTTTCTTCTCATGACGCGCCGGGCGAACGGACAAGCCGGGTGACCTTGGGGCCCATCGGCGACCTCCTGTTCGGTGAATCGAACGATCCGTTTCTGGAGCACCCCGGATCGCTTTGGCTGCTGCACTGGACGCTGGCCAGCCGGCCCGGTCGGGCGTCAGCCTGGCACTGGGCGTTCAACGAGTTCCACGAGCCGGCCTTTGATCGAGAATTGATGACCCGGCGCCTGGTTCGTCGCTGCGAGGAGCTTCAGGAATCGGGTCGGCTCAGTCGCGACCGGCCGATCGCCGGCGTGACCCTGAAGCGGGATGTGGAGTGCATCATCCGGACCTATCACGCCGCGGCCGCGGGGGGGCGCCGGGCCCCCGAGGACAGCATCGAGTCGCCCCTGGCCGAGCTGGGTTTGATCCAGAAGGCCGGCGTGGGCGAGCAGTATCGCTTTCGACGCGGGCCCAAGCCGTCCCTGCCGGATGAGGTCTTCCTCTATGCCCTGATCGATTTCTGGCGGACGCTGTTTGACACTCGCCGGTCCTTCTCGGTCGACTTCCTCACCTTCGAGCGAGGCTCGCCGGGACAGGTCTTTCTCCTCGACGAAGACGCGGTCGCCGAACGGCTGGTGAGGCTCGATGATTTGACCGGGGGCGCGCTTCGCTGGGATGAATCCTCCGGCATGCGTCAACTCTATGCGCCGGGCCTTGAGCAGCTTCAGGCCGACGCCGTTCTGCGCGCCATGTACGCGCGCGACATGGGACGGCTCGCGGCATGACCCCTCGCCTCTCCGACATCGTCAGCGTCGCGCGCCGGTTCACGCGCGCCGTGCGCGTCGACGCCGATCTGACCGATCCTCGCGCGCTCGACGGCTATGTCTGCTCGCAGTCCGCGATCGAAGCCCTCCTTCTGATGGCCCGGCATCACGGCGCCACGGGGCACGGTGCCTTCACTTGGACGGGGCCCTATGGGTGTGGAAAATCGAGTCTGGCCATCGCCCTAGCGGCGCTCGCGGGCGGTTCGCGCAAGGCCGCCGAGGGCCTCCTCGCCGAGGTCGGAGACGCTGATCGGCGGGAGCTGCTCGGCGCGTTCCGTGGCGACAAGACGCCCTGGCTCGTGGTGGCCGCGGTCGGTCGCCGCGACGATCCGGAGCGGGCCATCGGCGAGGCGCTCGCCGCCTCCGTGGCGGACCTTCCCGGCCTTGAGCGAGCCAAGCGAGAGAGTCTGGCGGCCTGGACGTTGCGGGTCTCCGCCGACCCGCGTCACGCGGGACTGCTTCTGCTCGTCGATGAGATGGGCAAATTCCTCGAACACGCCGCGCGCGCCGACGGCGACGTGCATCTGTTCCAGGACTTGGCGGAAACAGCGTCCCGGTCGAACCAAAGGCTTTTGCTCGTCGGCATCCTGCACCAGGCCTTCGACGAATACGCCCACCGCCTCGCGCGCGAGGCCCGTGACGAATGGATCAAGATCCAGGGCCGCTATCTGGATATCCCGATCAACCTGGCCGCCGAGGAACAACTCGACCTGATCGGTCGAGCCATCGAGGCCCCCCCGAGCACCGCGCGATCCAATCCCGCCGCCCCGGTCGTCGCCGAGCTGCTGCGCAGTCAGCGCCTAGGCGACGCTCAGACGCTCGAAGCCAAGCTGCATGCCTGCTGGCCGCTGCATCCGCTGGTAGCGGCGCTGATTGGACCGGTGTCTCGGCGGCGGTTCGGTCAGAACCAGCGCAGTTTGTTCGGCTTCCTGAATTCGATCGAGCCCTACGGCTTCCAGACCTATCTTGAAGAGGTTCCGGCCAAGGACGCACCCCTCTTCCCGCTCGCTCGCCTGTGGGACTATCTGCACGCCAATCTGGAGCCGGCGATCTTGGCCTCGCCAGACGGCCATCGTTGGTCGACGGCCCTTGAGGCGATCGTCCGCGCCGAGGGCCGCGCCGCCAGCGCCGACCATCTCGCGCTTCTCAAGGCCGTCGCCCTGATCGATCTGTTCAAGGATCGATCGGGTCTGCAGGCCACGCCGCAGGTCCTTCAGCATGCCGTCAGCGGCCTCGCGCCCAAGGCCGTCGAGCGCATTCTCGAGGAGCTCGCGGATTGGTCCGTGATCATCTTCCGCAAGCACGCGGGAAGCTATGCGATCTATGCGGGGAGCGATTTCGACATCGACGCCGCCGTGGACCGGGCGCGCGAAGCGGGCGTCGCCCTCGACTATCGGCAGCTGGCCCGGCACGCGGCCCTCCAGCCGGTGCTGGCCAAGCGGCACTATGAGATCACCGGCGCCCTGCGTTGGTTTGAGATTGAGATCGCGGCCCTAGCGGACGTCGAACACCGCGTGCGCGCTTATCGGCCGGCTCCCGGGGCGGCGGGCCTGTTTCTTCTGGCCATCAGCGGAGAGGGCGAAAGCGCCGCGCAGGCCCAGACGATCCTAAAGCGAGCCTCCGCCTTGGCGGGTGAGCAGCTCGTGGTGCTCGGCTGGACCTCGGACAGCTTCATGATCCGCGAGATGGCGTCCGATCTATCGGCCCTCGAGCATGTCCGCGCGCATAGCGCGGAGCTCGAAGGGGATGCGATCGCGCGGCGCGAGCTCGACGCGCGCGTGGCCCGCCTCAGCGCGGACCTTGAAGATCGGCTCTCCGACGCGGTTCATGGCGTCAAATGGGTCGCCCCGGAGGGTTTCGACAGCGGCGTCTCGCTTCGGCTGTCCGGGCCGGCCGGTCTCAGCGTCGTCGCGTCGCGTCTGGCGGATTGGCGCTATCCCGCCGCGCCGTGGCTGCCCAACGAGCTCGTCAACCGCAGCCGCCCCTCCTCCAACGCCGCCGCCGCGGTCAGAGCCCTGCTCAGGGCCATGGTCGGGCAGGCCTCGTCGCCGCGCCTCGGCATTGTCGGCTTCCCCCCCCAAGCCGGCTTGTACGTGAGTCTTCTGGAAAGCACCGGACTTCACCGCCTTGACGAAGCGACCGGGACCTGGCGTTTCGTGGCCCCTGAAGCAGGCGATCCGCACCATCTTCACGCCCTCTGGCGCCGAACCGACGAGCTGCTGGCGGCGGCGCCGGACGGCCTGACGATGGCGGAGATCTTCGCCCATTGGCGCGCGGCCCCCTTCGGAGTCAGGGACGGGCTCTGCACCCTTCTCGGCGCGGCCTATATGATGACCCGGTCGGGGATGACCGCAGTCTATCTCGAGGGCGTCTATCGTCCCGGGCTGGAAAGCTTCCTGATCGACCGAATGGTCCAGGATTCGAGCTGCGTGCGGATCCGCTCGATCGTTCTGACGGATGTGGATGTCGCGCTGATCTCGGGCTTGGCGGAGCGGCTGTCCACGACTGAAGCGACTGTGCCGCCCACGGCGTTCGACGTCGCGCGCGGCCTCATCACCGCCGTCGTCAATCTACCGAACTGGACCCTTCGGACGACGCGCCTAACGCCGACGACGATCGCGTTCCGAGACCGTGCGAAGGTCACGGACGACCCGAACCAGTTCTTGACGCGAGACGTGCCCAAAGCCTTCGGCCTTGAGGCGGACAACTACGCAGGGCCGGTTTTGGCGCGGCATGTCATCGCCGCCCTGGACGAACTGAAGGGCGCCTATAGCGGGATGCTCGCGGGCCTCGAGACGATCTTGCTGCGGGAGCTGCGGGTCAAGGGCGATCCCGACAGCCTGGCGAAACTGCGTCGGCGTGCCTTGGACGTGAAGGGATTGACCGGCAATTTCCGTCTCGACGCCCTGGCCACCCGACTTTCGACGTTCGAAGGCGACATCGCCGATATGGAAGGGTTCGCCGTTCTGGCGGCGAACAAGCCCACGCGAGATTGGGTCGATCGAGACCTCGACGCCGCGTCCGTCGAACTCGCGGCCTTGGCCGACCAGTTCCTTAAGGCCGAGATCTTCCAGCGTCTGAAAGGACGCGAAGGCGGCCGGGTGGCCATGGCGGTCTATATCAGCGACCCTGACTACCCCGAGCCGCAATCCCATGAGATTCAGGTCTCCGCGGCGGAACGCGAGACCGCCGACGCCTTGGCGCTGCGCATCAATGACCTGCTTCGCGCCGAAGGCGTCAGCCCCGACGTCGCCCTAGCCGCGGTCGCCAGTTTGGGACTGATCCTGAGCACCGCGCCCGAAGCCGCGCGCGATGCGGCGACGGCGAAACGAACGGAGACCGCCCATGGCTGAACGGCACGTCCTGGGCCTGTCCGGAGGCCGCGATAGCGCGGCGCTGGCGGTCTATATGTCCCACCATCGGCCCGAGTTGGACATCGAGTATTTCTTCACCGACACCGGCAAGGAGTTGCCGGAGGTCTACGAATTTCTCGGCCGGCTGGAGGGCGTGCTTCACAAGCCGATCGAGCGTCTCAATCCGGAGCGGGACTTCGATTACTGGCTCCGTGAATACAAGAATTTCTTGCCGTCGCCCCAGACGCGCTGGTGCACGCGCCAGCTGAAGATCAAGCCGTTCGAGGATTGGGTTCAGCCGTCGGTGGCCAGCGGCGTCACGGTCCATAGCTATGTCGCCATCCGCTCCGACGAGGACTATCGCGAAGGCTATGTGTCCGGAAAGGACGCACTTCGGACCCACCTTCCCTTCCGTGAAGCCGGCATCGACAAGGCGGGCGTGATGGAGATCCTGGAGGCGGCCGGGCTCGGCCTTCCGGAGTACTACCGGTGGCGGTCGCGCAGCGGCTGCACCTTCTGCTTCTACCAGCAGAAGATCGAATGGGTCCGGTTGATGGATGAGCATCCGGACAGTTTCGAGGACGCCAAACGCTACGAAAAGAATGCGCTCGAGCACGGGTCGCCGTTCACTTGGAGCCACGGCGAGTCCTTGGAGGACATCGCCAGGCCCGAGCGGGTCGCGCAGATCCGGGCGGACCATGACCGCAGGGTGGAGCGCCTCAAGGCGCGCCGCCTGACCAACGCGCTCAGAGACACGCCGATCGAGATCGAGGACATCTACAAATCCGCCGCCAAGCTGTGCCTCACCTGTCACAAGTGAGGACCGGACCGTTCTTCAGAGAACGTGTTCCAGATCGTAGGCGGTCAGGATCGGCCGCAAGGCGGCATAGGCTTCGTTGCGGTTCTCGGCCAAGCCCGAGAACTCGGCGACGCGTTTGAGTTCTCCGGTGATAAGCTTGCGCGCGGCCCCGCTCACGTCCTCGGCGTCCTCGGGCAGGACGACGATATAGTCGTGGATATTGGCGATCGTCTTGCCGGGCGATCGCCTCAGGATTCGGCCGCGCCGCTGGATGAACTGGCGCGGGTCTTTGGAGCTGGCGAGGATGTAGGCGATACTGCAGGCGGGGACGTCGATGCCTTCATCGAGGCATTTGATGGCCACCAGGCCGTCGATCGCTCCCGTCTTGAAGGACTGCAGGATGGACTCTCGCTCGCGCCGACTTTCGCGCGCGGTGAAACGCGAGACCTTCCATCCCTCATCGTCGAGCAGCCGGCTGACCGCCTCGATCTGACGCGTCGGCTGACCATCCTCCGCCCCATCGTCCTCGTCGACCCCGTCCATCTCGACTTGGCCGTCGCCGCAATAAAACAAGGCGTGTTGCTGCGGGGGGCGGCCGGCCAAGGTCTTCTGCAGGGCGATCATCTTATTGGCGGCCGAGCCGACGACCCTCGCCCGCTTCATCAGAAGCGCCGTCAGCATGGTGCTCGGCGGTCCGGAACCCTTGTCTTCGCGCATGAAGGCCCGAGCGATGTCGTCGGACAGGCTGATGAACTCGCTGGCCTCATCGGCCGTGAGCGGAACCACGGTGGGGTAGTAGTTGTAGGGGGTGAGCACCTTGTCGGCGATGGCTTGGGCGAGCGTATAGCTGAAGACGATATCGCCGTAGTAGGCCTTGAGCCGGGCGTTCCGCTCTTCATCGAGATAGTGCAGCGGGGTCGCGGACAGCCCGATACGGTAATGGGCGTGCGCCGGCAGGGCTGACGCGAGGGACTCCGAGCCGTGGTGGTGACACTCGTCGCCGATCCACAGAAGCCGGTTACCGGGGATGCGCGCCAACGCCGCCTGAAACTCGGGCGTTCTGAGGGTGCGGTTGACGACGACGAGCGCCTGAAAGGCGTCCGAGCCGCCTTGCATGTCGAGGACCCGCTTTTGCAGGTCGTCGTGCCAGTTCTCCTTGGAGATGTAGCACTGGAGCGGTCGTATGTTGAACGCCTCCAGGATCTCGCACCATTGATCCGCCAGGCTCTGGTAGGGGGCGGCGATGACCACGGCGAGCCCGGGAATCCCCTTGGCCATCTGCACGGTGGCGTAGACCGCCGTGATGGTCTTGCCCGCGCCGGTCGCTAGATCGAAGACGCCCCGATAGCCGTTCGCCTGCCAGGCCCTCAGCGCCTCGAGCTGATGCTCGCGCATCTTGAACGGCATCCCGTGGATCATCGCCGGTGCTCGGGGAAGGCGAGCCTCGGGCTCGGCTTCATCGCTCGCTTCGAGCGCGCGCAGCCGCTCAGCGATCTGGGCCTCCCGTTCGCTGTCGGGCGGTCCGTCAAGCGATGCGGCGACCTCCAGAAGATTGTCCTTCAGCGCAGTCGGCAGATCGATGACGACCGTGCCCCGGCTCTTGTTGTCCCATAGCCGGGTGAAACTATCCCGGTGAGGCTCATGGAAGTCAGCGAGTTCGGGACGCCAGGTGGGAAAGACGTTGATCGATTCATAGTTCTGCGTCGGCAAAAGCGCGGCGGCGCTTTCATTGGCCGAGCCTGAGAAGACGACGGCGTCGCCGTCGGCGTCGCTGATAATGCCCACCTTGTCGTGGTAGATGCCGTTGGGGCGCAGCGCCACGCGGATTTCGAGGCGGCCATGGGCGATTAACCAGGCCAGGGCTTTGAAGCGATGCTGGAAGAGTTCGTCGTCGATGTCGCTGACGGCGGCGACCATCTCGGCACCAATGCGCTCTGATATCTCCTTCAGTCGCAGCCCTTCACGAACGGCGTCGATGTCGCTCTGCGCGGTGAAGGCTCCGACGACGAGCCGGATCACGCCGTCTCCCTTAATGAAGACGGTCAAAGCTTGGGCGGCCTCGCTGAGGGACGAAGCGGAGAAATAGCCGACGGCTCGATCGTAGCGATTAGCTGCCGCGAGCGCCGGAAAGTAAAAGCTTCTCAGGATGTCGTCCTGATCGGACTTGTAGACGCCCTTGAGGACGAGGCTTCGCAACATCCCTAGAAGGTCACCGCGGCGAGGTCGGGCTCCGCGGCGACCGGTTGCAGGTAGCCGCGCTCCCTCAGAAGGGCCAGCAAGGCCCGGTCCGGATACTCGCCGCCATTGCGCAGGAAATAGTCCTTAATCAGCGCCAGGCCGCCGTTGGCGTATTCTTCGAAGATGTCCGCACATCGGCCTTCCTCGCCTTCGCGCAAGATCTCCACGTCCTGGCTTTCCGCCACCGCCAAGGTCCAGAGCAGGTCTTCGGCGGCCGGATCGGCCTCGAACTGCTGATAAGAGATGTCCTCCGTGCCGTGCGAGCGATCCAGGGGAAGGCGGCGACCTTCCGAGAAGCCGAGCAAGGCGGCGAAGCAAAGCACTTCGCGCAGGGTCGGGAACAGTTTGCGGTCCGACCCTGGAACGGGCTGGGTGGCGAGCCGCTGAACGAGATCCTCATAGAGCTTGCTGCGGTGAATGTTGGGGACGCGATCAGCCATCAGGAGGTCACCCGCACAAAGGCGCTGCCGTCGCTTGGAGCGCCGAACACCGCGGTCTCTACATCCTTGCCGTGAAACTGACGGATCTCAGGTTTGCGGCCGTCGCGGTCCGCGCGGTTGTGCCGAATGAGAACCACCTCTTCGCCGATACGGTCACGCAGCGCTTCCAGGACCGAGCCAGAGCCCTGCGATTTCGACACCATCAGAACGACCTGTCCGGCCATCTTGGGAATGAAGGACGCGGTCGTCCGCCGGTAATCCTCGTCGAGTTGGCCGAAGGGCGAATCCAGCACCAGCGGCGCGACCGTGCCCTTCAGCAGCCGGTAGTCAGAGGCGTTCTCGCGGATCTTGGCGAACTCGACCAGGGCGGCGGTGAAGGCCAGGCCGAGGAGCTGGTTTTCTCCGCTTGATTTCGGCATCTGGGTGCCGGCTTCGTTGACTAGGCTGATCGAATAGTCGCTGCTCATGCTAAGCTTGAAGGCCTTGCGGCTGGTGTCCGCCAGGATCCGGGTGATGGAGGCGCGAAGAACGCCTCGCGCCTCTTCCTCTTCCTTCTTGAGCTCAAGCTCGAGCTGCCCCTTGAGCCGCTCGCACAGGGCGTAGCGCGTCATGAATATCCTTGCGCCGGCGTCCTCATCGGCGAGTTTCTTGAGGTCCCGTTCGGCGTTGACTTTGTCGGCTTCGGACGTTTGGATCCGCACGCCGAGGCTGCCGAGGTGCTCGCGTTTCGCATTGGCTTCTCGGCGCAGATCGTTCCGCTTGATCTCCCGCTCGGCGATATCGTCGAAATCGATCCCCTTCAGGCTCTCGGAGACATCGTCGAGCTCCTGTTCGTGACGGGAGATGTCTTGGCGGGCGTCATTCAGGCGTTTGTTGGCCGCGTCGAGCCGACCGGGAGCCTTCTGGCGCTCCGACTTCAGTTGGGACAGTCGCGCCTTCACCTTGCTGATCCGGCTGCGGAGCGTGGCGTTCGCGGCCTTCTGCAGCAGGCTGGACACCGCGACATGGGCATCGCTGCCGGGCTCTAGGGCGGCGCCGCAGATGCAGCGTTTCATGTCGAGGATGTCGTGCACAAACTCCTCGTTATAGGGCGAGGGCAGCCTGCCCTTGGTCTCCTGCTGATCGAGGTGATCCATCGCCAGCTGGGTGATCTTGGTGGAGACAAGGAAGCGTCCGTTCTCGCCGAGCCATTTGAGCACCTCGGTTTGAGCTTCGGTTTCGCGGGTACGGGCGCGGACGAGCTCGCCCTTGGCGCGATCGCGTCGGGTCTGCAGGGATTTGGCGGCGGACGAGTTGCGCAGCTTGTCGTCGATGTCAGCGATCCGCTGCTCGATCGTTTCGATCTCGCCGGTCAGCCCGTCCTTGGCTTCGTGGGCGGCCGCGATCTGACCCGTCAATGCGTCGATGCGCGAGCTCAGCGCGTCCATGGAGGAGGACGCCTTGGTGTTGGGGATCTGCTTGCGATACCAGGTCGCCGTCTCCTCGAGATCGGCGATGGCCGTCTCGATCAGCGAGCAGCCGAGAATGTCTTGGACGGCGCGGCGGATGGCGCGGCGGTTGTCTTCTCCAAGAAAGAACTCGGCATGTTCGCCGTCGAACAGGAAATGGCCGGCCATGCTCTTGGGGATGACCGTATTAATGAAGGCGTCGGCGTTGGGCAGGGTGGTGTGGCTTCCGCCGTCAATGCGCATGACAGTGAACTCTCGCTCGCCCCCGCCTCCCTTGGTGAAGCGGCGGGCGCGATAGCGGCTGCCGTTGTGCTCGAACAGAACCTCGACAAAGGCGTGCTGCGCCCCGGCGGCCTTGGCGTCGTAGTTGACCAGGTCATCGCGCTTTTCGAAGCGCTCGGTCGTCTGACCGTAGAAGCACCAGAGCAGAGCGTTCAGGAGGGTCGTCTTGCCCACGCCGTTTTCGGCATGGATCAGGGTGACGTTACGTTCGGGATCCTGAGAAAACTCGATCGAGTGCTCGCCGGGAAAGCATCGGAAATCCTTCAGCGTGATTTGTGAGAGCCACATCCTCAAGCGGCCCCATTGGGGGTCGCGCGGTCGATGATGTCTCGCAGGCGTTTACGCCGTTCGTGGTCCTTGCCCTTGTTCTCGAAGAAATACTCCCGCTGGAGCTCGACGATCTGCTCGATGACGCGCGGGATGTCTGCGTCAGTAGTCGGTTGATCCGTCATGATTTGTCCCCCGCACATCGTCCGAGCCGCGAAGATGCTCGTCCGACATCTATCCTTCTAAGCCATCTAAAATTTAAAGTTGTAAATGAAGCGCTCACCCGCGCTCAGGCCTCATCCGGATCATCGTCGTCCTCCGCTTCGGCCGCAGCCAGGCCTTGCTTAGGCAGCAGGCTCTCGATCCACTGCACCGCGAAGTTTCGCAACACTTGGTCGTCATTGAGGGGCTGCAGGCCGGCTCCCGCCAGGATATCTTTAAGCAGGGCCATGGCGTCGGTTGCCCAGGATCTGATCTGCTCTTCACTGACCCTGTTCGTCTCCCGCTGCGCCGGCGACAAACCGTCCATATAGCCTGACACGGACTGCTCAACCGCTCGTTTGATGAGACGAATATCCGGATTGTAAAGCTGCGCTAGCGTCGGATCGAAGAAGTTCAACGACGGATCGGCTCCTTGAAGAGCGCGCAGAATGATGGCCCGCATAACGGGCCACTGCTTCGGATCTAGTTCCCTGACCACCGCCGGCTTGTAGGTCGACAGCAGGCGCACCCAGTTCTCAGCCGAAATCTTGTTGAGGTCGGCGACGAAGGCCGAAACATCAGCCCAGCCGGCCTCTCGCCGCTCAAGATAAAGGTGCGCGGCCATGAACAGGCCGGTCAGGCCCGCCTTTGAGGAGAAGGTGTCGTAGGCCCGGCGGACCTGATCCGGGTCGCAGCCCGATAGCTTGGCTTCTCGGATGGAGATGAACTTCTCCGAGATCTCGTCGATCGCCTTTTTGTACGTGTGGGCGCTGCCGGAGCCATCCTCCGAAACCCGAGCGAATCCGCCGTAAAGGCCCTCCCCTCCGCGGAAGACCTTGTCCCAAACCTGCCCGATTGCGACCACCTGGGTGCGGACCCAGCTGTCCAGTTCGACTGACGCTTCAATGTGAGCGCTGACAAGATTGTAGCCTTCTAGGACGGCGATCCATTTCGGCGCGAGTTCCTCGTCAAGGACCGCGGTCGTCTCCTCGAAAGCCTTTCTGTCACCGCGCTCCGCCTTCAAGGCGACCGCCTCGTCAAGCGATGGCGCTATAGACTTCAGGCGCCCGTAGTTCGCCAGATAGGGCGCGTATCCCTTCAGAGACGGTTCCCAGCCCGAATGGGAATCCCTGCCGAAGGCCGCATAAGCGACGACCGCCTGCATGCGCGACGGCAGCATCAACGTCAGGGGATGGAACTCCTGCTCTTCGCAGTCGAAGCCGGTGTGCAATAGCGACAGCCGGTCTGCATCGAACGCGCGCTGAGCCAATCCGCGATAGACGCTGCCGGTGACGATCGAATGCCGATCCCGGTCATCAAGCAGGACGCGCCGGGACTCGCTGACCGCCCGTGCGCTCATATTCACATCGACGAACAGCTTCCGCGAAATCAGGCGCGCCTCGATGTCGTCTTGGCTTTCGAACCAAACGACCGTTACGGGCAGCTCGGAATCGAAGTCCTTGGGCGCCGAGACGTTTTCGTAGAAAGCCCTGTAGATGGTCTCGCCCGACTGAACCGCATCGAAGGTCTTTGTCGCGAAGCGGAAGGCGTTCGCCCTGTGCTGGCCATCGAGGACGATCAGATCCGTGACCATGGGATCGATCTCCAGAAGGCCCAGCGACACGGCTTTGCCGTCGAATTTGAAGCGGCTCGCCGTCCAGTATTCGTCGTACCCGGTTGAGACTTGACCGTTCGCGTCACCCTCCGCTCCTGGCTTCGGATAGGCCACCCCTTCCTCCGAGCGGAGGAATCCCTTCGGCACCAAGGCGACAAGAATACCGGGGAAGAAGCCGACAGCAGAATTGACGCCCTTAAGGTAGGGGACGAGGTCCTCGGCCACCCGGGCGTCATCGAGTTCGCGTTGGAGCAAGCTTGAGAGGTCGCGCAGGTCAGAGACGTTCACACGTTCCCGCATAGGCTTAAGCTCTCGAAGCAGGCCGAGGCTGTCCCCCGAGGCGGCCGTCTGCTTCCCGGAAGCAACGGTGTTGAAGTACCGAACGAGAACCTTGTCCTTCGCCGTCGCTGCATCGCCGACATGGAAGGCACCGAACATGCCGAAAACCTTGATCGTCGGTTTCGCGATCGGGGTGCCAGTGAGAGCCATTGTTCAGCGCCTTCCAAAAACGGGGTGGAATAGAGTGTTGCAGGTTCGTTCAGCGGCGGCGATGTCTACCATCACTTGCTCTAACCAGACCTCGTAAGGTTCGGTGCCTGATCCAGCTTGCTGATACGCGACGCATTTGATGAACAGGGAGCTTGTGTCCAAGAACTCAGCCTTGCGAAATACGGCCCCCAGGCGCTGGCCGAAGTTCCGAGACTCCGCCTCGTCGTCGGTCGTATCGCCGGGACCGGGCTCGTAGAGGTGCTGGGTCTTCGCGGCCTCCAGCTGCTCCTTGTGACAGCCAAGCCGTCCGCGTAGCCCTCGGCTGATTCCGATGTAGAGCGGGTAGGCGATCGCGAAGAAGGCGGGAGCGAGAGCCGCCGACAAACCTTGATCGAAAGCGTTCGTCTGGAGCGGGAGTTCTCCTCGATACTTCTGGCGCAAATTGCCTGTCACCTCGGCGGCGATAGAACCGCTGTGAAAGAGGGCCTGGAGAAAGGCCGGGACTCTTTCGAGATCCTGCTCATTTCTCGGAAGCCGAAAATGCCAGCTGTAGAGTCCCGGCCCCATCGGCGCTTCCTGCTCGATCTTCGCGTACGGGATGACACGGTGCTGATAGCGCTCCCCGAAAGGAAACTGGAACGTGTGCTCGTAGTCGAAAGACATCAGGGCCCGTGGGTATGAGGGGTCGAGGACGCAGTCATAGCTGAGTCGCGCGGCGGGATGCTTTCCCGCGTAGCGCCGCCGCATTCCCCAACCTTTCAGGTTGTCGGCGCTGGGCAAGCGAATAACGACAGAAAGGCGCGAGTAGGGGCGGTCGAGTTAGCTGAGGTCCAAGCGTACCCTACGCGCTCACGGCCCAACGCTAGCGCCGAAAACCACGGCCCAAACCAAGCCGCATCAAACTTTCTGCTTGCAAATCAACATGTTATGTGATAAAAATGAGATGGTGGACGCTGCGCATCATTTTGGCTGCCCCGCCCATGTCCCTCAAAATCACTCCAGAGCTCCCGGTCCTTCCGAGGGGGCTAGCTCGCGAAAGGATGGCTCATGGCTGGTCGTCAGGCCAGAACACTCACCGACACAATTGTCAGACGGACACTTTCCGTCACTCACGCCCGCCGTCTCGGCAAACGCGACCAAGTCATCATCCTCCTATCCCTACGGGCCGGTCTTCGAGCGTGTGAAATCGCCGGTCTGAACTGGTCCATGGTGCTGGATGCCAACGGCCGCGTTGGCTCATCTATCGCCCTCCCTGACACGATAGCGAAGATGGGCAGCGGCAGGCGCATCCCCATGCATCCCGACCTTCGAACGGCCCTCACGCAGCTGGCCGCTCCGACCGCTCGGATCGGTCCCGTGGTGACTTCGGCCAAGGGCGGCCACCTTCGCCCCAACAGCATCGTCAACTGGTTCACGGCGCTGTTTGCGGAGGTGGGCGCAGCAGGGTGTTCTTCGCACTCAGGGCGTCGAACCTTCATCACCAACGCCGCCCGCAAAGCCCATCGATCCGGAGCCACTTTGCGTGACGTTCAACTGCTCGCGGGCCACAAGTCGATCGAGGTCACGCAGCGCTACATCGACGGGGACAGCGACGCCCAGCGTCGACTGGTCCACAGCCTCTAAGGCGCCCCACGGCGGCTCCGGGCCGTCCCACTAGCCTACCTCACGAGCAGTTCCACCCCAGCGTTCTGGCATCCCGCCAGAGCGCGATGACTCATGTCCAAACAGGAGGTCTTCCATGTCCGCTGAAAAGCGCGAGCGCATTCGCGCGCTCAACGACCAGCTGCGCCGCCACCATATCGGGGGCCGCATCTTCATCACCCAGGGAGTCATGGCGGCTGGCCCAGAAGGCGTCGCCGCGGTGCTTCAGGCGATCAGCCTGGCCAACGAGTTCAACGAGGCCAACGACCCATACGGCGAGCATGACTTCGGGGCAGTTACGGTCTCCGCGCAGCGGATATTTTGGAAGATCGACTACTACGACCAGAGGATCAAAACCCAAGCCGTAGACCCATCGGACGCCGACAAATGCGTCCGCGTGCTCACGGTCATGCTGGCGGAGGAATACTGATGCCGGGCCATCAGGACCCCACCTTGGGGCGTCAATCATGAGGGCCGCAAGACAAGGCGACTTTGACGGCCTTTGCGGTCTCTACGCCCTCATCAACGCCCTTGATCTCGCCGGCTGTAGGCTAGGCCGGTCACCCGTCCACCGGAGGATCTTCGAGGAGCTGGCGGGCTCCCTGCCGGGGGGAACGCTTCGTAGGGCCATAAAGGACGGCCTGACCGGCCGGGATCTACTTAGGGCGGCGGATGACGCGTTCCCTACCTTCAGGAAGGCGCTCGGAGGCTCGGTGGTCGTAAGCCGTCCCTTCAGGGAGACGACATTCCGGACCAACGAGGAGTTCTTGGAGTCGATTGCGGACATCATGGCGTCAGGGCGGTCCGCGCTGGTCCTCAACGTATCGACGCCCATTTACGACCACTGGACGGTGGCCGCGTCGATCACGCCGCAAGCTATCATCCTGAGGGACTCCGGAACGCTGAAGGAGCTCCGCCTGGACCGCTACACGGTTCGGCGCGGGGAGTACCGGATCCGGCCAAGGGAGACCATGTTGGTCCACGTTCGACCTCTCAAGACGGGCTCCGGGGACAGCGGCTAGTTAGCGCCACCGCGCTGTCTGCGGACTGTCCTGCGGCGCGCAAAACTGCCCACGCGACCCCAGTCAACCAAGGCCGGCCGGCGGCGGCGGGCAAGGCCACAGACGCGTCAAACCCGTCCCGGGAACCTCTGGGGGCGCGGCTCCCCCATCGGGCTGAAGGGGGTCAGGGAGAGCGCCGCCTTGTCTCCCGAAGCCATCCTGGACGTCTCCGTCTGACGATCGTACCGCGACGCCACCGGGGACGTCAGGGCGGCCGATGGGGTGATCTGTAACAAATGCCCTACTGGGCTAACTCGTCAGTTTGGCCCCCGGGGCACCACCAGGCGGAACTATCCGCGCTCAAACCGGAAGCAATGGACCCGAGTCTGCTTACCCCCGATGCTCCTTTTTGTTTGAAGCGTTCCCGCCTCACACACTGCGATTCCAACCGCCTTCAACTGCTTCACCAGCGCGACGGCATCACGTACGCGGGCGGCCAAGGCCTTCGGGTGGACGATGAGCTCGTCGTGATCCCGATGACGAACCAGAACGCCGGGGCTCGCTCGGAACTCATCAGCCGTGAACGTATGGCCCGACAGGACCCCTGGCAGAGTCTTGTACGCCAGGATCATCTCCCGAGGCCCGCCCAGCGCTTGGGATTTTTCTAGCCTGTGTTGAACGTAGCAGGCCATGGCCGACGAACCGCAGTTCCAACCCTTGGGCAGCACGCCATATGATTGGGCTAGACGTCCCGCGGTATAGACGAGGGCAAATAGGCTCGCAGTTCGGAACTCGGATCCCGAAGCTTTGGCCAGCCCCGCTCGATCCATGAACTCCTGAGACCAGGCGCAGAGCTTGGCAGTCAGTCCATCCGGGTCTTTGGCCGCCTCATCGACGAGTTGCTGGAGGTAGGGGCGAATTGCAGTGCCATGGTTTTCGCTAGCAGCGACCTTTAGGTGATCGATCAGGCTCTTGGTGTCCGGGAACCCCGCCGGAACGAAGTCGAAAATTCCGAGACCCGCACCGGCGTCAGCGTTGATTGTCAAAAGCCGGTCGGAACAAGCACCGATGACCTCGACGTCGCAGCCGCGAAGCTCCTGGATGAGCGATGTGTTGGAAGTGCTCAGGTAGCAAAGCGAGTGCTGTCGCCCCCGACGGTCGCCGTATCGAGTCCGATTGATGCCGTCCGCGAGTTGGAAGAGAACGTCGCTATAGGCCTTCCTCTTGGCGGCAGCCGTCGCCCCGCCAGAGAAAGCGTTCAGCTCGTCTAGCGGCAGCAAGCAGTTGGTGTGGCCGTCAAGAAGGGTCTCCATTCCGGCGACCGTGGTGTTCCAAGTAGCCCAGTAGCGGCGACCGTCCCCATCCCCGATTCCCCCGTAGACACTCGACGCGAGCTTCAGGGCCGTCGATTTGCCGGTACCGCGTGTTCCGACAAGTTCGAAACCGGGATTAGTCCATGCCGGAAGGAACCGTATGATAGCGGGGGCGAACGCCAACGCGATCACGAACATCGGGATGCGTTGCCCGGTAAGCGGCTTGGCGACCTCCTTCTTCCATGCCTTCAACGACCCCTGAGTCGTCCAGGCTCGAGGCTCTGCTTTCATCATTGAGGGAAGCGGGTCTTCGCCCGAAGGGACCACTTGATCGCCATCCCCGAGCGCGATCACGCGGCCGTGCCAGCCGGTTTGGTCGACGACGTGAACCGCATCATATTTCGCGATGGCCGAAATAGAGGCGAAGAAGTCGGACCGCGCTTTCCCGGGAGGCAACACAATCCCGATCTCTGCGAGTTTGGGGGCAGCTTTGGACGGCTCGACGACCTCCGTCATGCTCAACGAGCAAACGCCTAGCGCCGTCGTGATTTGCACCCATCGGGTGCCGTGTTGATCGATGATACCTTCGACAGTCGCCGATTTGGTGAGGCTCATTTCCCAGATTTCCTATGAAATTGAGCACGCGCCATCATGGTGGTTGAGCCACCAGTGTTGCCACGTACGCTTTGTGGGGATGGGCTTGAGTGCCCGGTTAGATGATTGGATTGCCCGGTTAGGGCTACGGGACGGCCTGGGTCACGTACGGTCCGTCGCGCGGGGGTCGGTTAGTTCGAGCTTCGAGTTTCGCATGCGACAGCCCATGAACAGGGTGATGTCCGAGACCGAATGACGGTCCAGCCAGAGCAGGGCGTAGGCGTGATGAGGCTCTTCGAGCCGACGATATTTTCGATCGCGCTTGACCACGCAATCCTCGCCAACCGGGCCGATACGGCGCTGCTTCCAGTGACTTTTCAGCAGGTAGGAGACCGCCTGAGGACGGTCGGCGTCCGAGGTGAGCTTTTTGATCTGGAACGGCTGATGAACGTGGTCTCGTCTCTTGTAGGCGGGCAGCTGCTGTAGCAGCCGGAGGGCCTTCACGTACGAACCCGTGGCGGCGCCATGAAAGTGGAAGCGGTAGATCTTCGACACCGGCTCGAATTCGGCCTCAAAAATGGCGACCAAAAAGCCGGAGCGGAACGTCAGACCCAGACGATTTATTTGCTGTCGGAGCCGTTCTTTCAGCGCCTTGGGGTCAATAGTGTCCAGCTTATCGGCAGGCACCTCCCCCGAGATCGGAATGCCGGCGAAGAACGCGATCTTCTTGGCAGGCCAGGGTTCGAGACCTTCGATAACTGCTGCACCGAATTCCAGCCGCTCGTCGCGCATCCAACGGGCGGATGCCATGGTTTCAGGCATAGTCTCGCCTGCGAGCTCGCGGCCCAGAGTTACGGCGACGGTGTCAGCTCCCAGAGAACGAACGAGCGAACGGGCGCGTGTCGAATCCTCAGTGAGCGCTGCATGCTCCGTTTCAAACCCCCGCCTTTTTCCGTTTTTCTGGGAGGGCGGGAGAAGGCGGTCGAGGCGATAGTTGTCCTTCAGGCCTTGGTAACGACGGGGGCGTCTCATTCCCGCACCTCGACTGCCGCGACGGCCGCTAGGCGGGGCAGGTCTTGGATGAAATCATCCAGTTCGTCCGAGCGTACTCGACTTGAACCGCCGACCTTTCTCAGCGGGATTTTTCCCTCTGCGACCAGGTTGTAGAACGTGGACCGGGATATCTCGAGGCGCCTGCAGGCCTCCGATATCGTCATCAGCTGAACCGCTGATGGCCGGGATTGAACGGGTAAATGCACGGGGCAGCTCCTTTGTTGGGGAGCCCGCGAATTTACGCACGGATGGATTGGCGTCTACAAATGAATGGGTGGTAATCCGTATGCGGATTAACCCGCCTTCCGGCGCTTCTCGCTGTCACTGAGCCACCGCAGGATCGCCCTACGAAGAGCTCCGCCCTCAACAACAACCTTGCGAAAATCACGAACCTCATCCCTGGAGAACTTGCTGCGTTCCTGCGGAATGATGCTCCGCGGCTGCTCCACCGGGAGGCTCAGATCATCAGGCGATCTATCGTCGAGGAGGGCCAAATAGAACCGGTACGGCCCGCTCATGCGCTTTGTCCCCGTACTTGGGCGGCGCCCCGTACGGCGCAACCATGAGGCGGTAAGGCAGTCTGCTGCCAGGCGGTCACGATCGTCCCCCGCCGCGTCTTCGCCATGTGGAATTTTGTTAGACAACGTAAGCGCCATCGTCAGCGCCTCTCTGACATCCCAGTTGGTGCTATCATGCCAAGCCGGATTGATGAGTTTCATCAGCGGCGTGAGTTCCTGCCGGATCGGCGTAAGGGCGAGCTCTGTCAGCCTAGCCTCCGCAAAACCCTCTTCTGACTCGGGCCGATCTATTCCCCTGCGCGATAAACGATGAACTTGTTCGAGGAACTCGACGCTCGCGTTGATGAACTCCTGATGCTGCGGTTTCGAGTAGACGTCTCGGCCTGTTCGGGCGAGCAGCCACACGGCCACGATTGTGCCGGCATCGTCCACCAGCTCCTTGAGCGTGCGCTCATCCACCTTGATCTGTGCTGCCAGCCGCTGTCGCTTTTCGTCCGACAGGCCGTCAAAGGTTGTTCTGGGGGTACGGCCGTGATCGGCGACGAATGAGCCGCGGTGGTCCGTTATTGTATGCTGCCGGGGCGATACATTCAGCTGCCTCCCGGGGACTTCCAGATCAGTCCGTTTGGGCATTTTGGCTCCTGGATCTTCGCGAAGTCCTTAACATCACACCCGTGCGCCGGCTGAAGGACAATGGGGTAGTTCAGCACAAACACACTATCCGGAACCGCTCCGATCCGGCGCGGAAGTCTGCTCCTGACTCATAGCCGACTTTCCGGGTGTGGGCTGTGGGGCGGGGCTGCACTAGCCTTGGTCCCTAGACTGATCCGCCGGGCGCCACACTCTGGCATAGCTTCGGGTTGCATGCCTCGCTCGCCTCTGGCTTGGTGAATGACAACGCAAGGCGCGGGGGATCTTTCGCGTTCGTATGCGCACGGCTTGGTGGGCCAAGGGTCTATCATCCGTCTTATGAGACTTGTTCCCGCTCACGCTTCCCAGGATCACGCGATGCCTCAGTCCGTCCGGAGAACAGTGGTGGTGCACGGACGCCTAGCCATGCGCGAGTTTCGCCTACGCGCCGCTCGTAACGCCGATCACGGCCTTCAGATCATGTCGTTTGAACAACTCGCTGTGCGTCTCGCCGGCGGTTTTTCACGGGCGGTGGACGACGAAAGCCTCCGGGTAGCGATTCAGCAAACCCTGCCCGCGACCCCGCTCGGGGAACTTGAGAGTATCAAGAATCTGCCAGGCATGATCGTGGCTGCGGCTGGCACACTGAAGAAGGCTTGGCTGGCGGGGGTGGACCTCTCCAGCCGCGCCGCGGATCACCCGCGCCTCGACGCGATCGCACGGCTCGAAGCCGGGGTGCTGGCGCGTCTGCCGCAGGGCATGATGCGGCCGTGCGACATCGTCGCCGCGGCAGCCGGCCGACTGGAGCATGCGGCCGCGGTCGTCGGACCCGTAGAGATCGTGGGCGTCACGGAGCTGTCCCCCTGCTGGCGACCGCTTCTGCTGGCGCTGGCGGACCACACGCCGGTCACTTGGACCGCAGGACCTCGGCCAGCGCCGCATTGGCTCGACGGATCGGCGATCGTGATCACACGGGAGGATCCTCGGATGCCTCAAATCCAAGCCGTCAGCGCCGCGACCGCGTATCACGAGGCTATTGAAGCCATTCGATGGGCGCGCGCTCTCCTTGCGTCAGGCCAAGCTGAAGCGTCCGATATCGCAATCGCCGCTGCCTCCACGGCCGAATATGACGACCACCTGTTCACCCTAAGGGCAGACGCGAACCTCGATCTGCATTTCGTACATGGGATCAAGGCCATCAGCACCCGAGACGGGCAGGCGACCGCAGCGCTCGCCGACATTCTGGTTCGCGGCCTCTCGCAGACCCGTCTAAGGCGTCTTGCCGCCCTTTGCGGATCTGATGCTGGACCCTTCCAGCCCCTTGCCGATGGGTGGATGCAGATCATGCCGCCCGATGCGCCTCTTGCATCGGTTCAAGCTTGGGAGCGTCTGTTCGGTCGGCTCGCGCCGGACGATTGGCCCGAAGGGCGTGACGGGGCCGCGGTATTGCGGCCGCTGGTCGCCTTGCTCGCGGAAGGTCACGAAGCAGCGGAACGCGCCGGAGAGTTCTTCCTCGCCGGCCGCGCCCTGACTATCTGGCGGAAGGCGCTGTTGGCCGGGCCGTCGGCGTCCCTCGACGCCACGCTCAACTCCTTGAAGCAGGATGACGGTCTCGAGGCGTGTACCTCCATCGCATGGATGCCCGCCAGCGGCCTGGCCGCGTCGCCGCGCAAGTTCGTGCGCCTGATCGGCCTGAACGCGTCACGCTGGCCGCGCCCCATTTCTGAAGACCGACTGATCCCCGACCACGTCATAGCCAAGCTCGACCTCGATCCGCTTCCCGTAGACGCTGCCGACCGGCGCGATTTCGAGACCATCCTGGCGACCACGGAACGCCACGTTGTCCTGTCGCGCTCGAGGCGCGACGGCGACGGACGACTGCTCGGCCGCACGGCCATGGGCGGTGCGCCGAACGAGGAGACCTATATCCGGCGCAACGAGATCCCGGCGCATGCCTTCAGCGAAACCGACCGTCTGATGGCGCGCTGCGGCGAGTTCGCCCTGACCCCGCAGGCCGTGAGCGCGCTCGGCGGATGGAGCGATTGGCAAAAGCGGGAGATCACCGCCCACGACGGCTTGGTGCGGGCGGATCACCCGCTCATCCTGGCTATCCTTGAACGCACCCAGTCGGCGAGCTCGCTAAAGCAACTCCTCCGCAACCCGCTCGGTTTCGTATGGCGTTACGGCATGGCGCTGCGGCGGCGTGACGTGACTGAAGATCCGCTCGTGCTCGACGCCCTGCAGATGGGCAACCTCGTGCACATGACGTTGGACGCTGCGTTGTCCCTCCTGGAAGCCGATGGCGGGATCGCGGTCGCCACCGACGATGGTATCGAGAGAGCTGTCGAAGTCGCAGCCGCCCAAGTCGCCGACCGGTTCGAGGTGGAGCAGGCCGCGCCCCCGGAGATCATCTGGCGCCGCACGCAGGACGAAGCGCGTGTGATGACGAAGCGAGCGCTGACATTCGGCGACGAAGTGCTGCCGAACGCGCGATCCTACGGAGAGGTCGGGTTCGGCGGCGCCGAGCCGAAGACCGCGGGCGCTCAACCCTGGGACTCCCAAGCACCGGTCGAAATCCCCGATACCGGCTTCAGAATCACCGGCTACATAGACAGGCTGGACCTTTCAGGCGACGGCAGCCGCGCGTTGGTTCGTGACTACAAAACGGGACGTCCCCCCAAGGAGGGGGTCGTGGTGGACGGAGGCAAGGAACTCCAGCGTTGCTTGTACGCATTCGCCGTCAAGGCCATGCTCGGCGGCGAGGTATCGATCACCGCGTCCCTGCTCTATCCGCGCATTCCGGTCGAGCATGTGCTCGCCGACCCGGAGGCGGCCCTGACGGAGGTCACGCGATATTTGCAGGCGGCGCGAACCAGCCTGAGCGCCGGTCTGACTCTACCAGGCCCGGATGCGGGTGGAGCTTATGACGACCTAGCGTTCGCCCTCCCGGCGAACGCCGCCGCCGCCTATTGCAAACGCAAATCGCCCGCTGTCGTCGCCGCTTTGGGCGAGGCGTCGCGTGTTTGGGAGGCCCCCTGATGACCGACGCCGTCCAACCCCTCCGGGACGACGAGGCCCGTCGCATCGCCATCGTAGCCCATGACCGCTCCCTCCTAGTCGAGGCGGGAGCGGGCTCGGGAAAAACCGCCGTCATGGCGGGCCGTATCGCCGCGATGTTAGCGGAGGGTGTCGCGCCTTCCTCGATCGCTGCGGTGACCTTCACCGAGTTGGCCGCCAGTGAACTCCTGATCCGGGTCCGCGATGTCGTCAGCACGCTGGCGGCCGGCGAAATGCCCCACGAGTTGAGCATCGCCTTTCCCGACGGACTCACCGACGAGCAGAAAGGTCATCTGGCGCTCGCCTACAGGGCCATCAGCGACCTGACCTGCTCGACCATCCACGGCTTCTGCCAGCGGTTGATCAAGCCCTATCCCGTCGAGGCCGACATTGATCCCGGCGCTTCCATTCTGGATCGCAATCAAGGCGACCTCGCCTTCATCGAGATCGTGGACGCTTGGCTGCGGGACGAGTTGGCGGGGGATCAGGGTGGTCTGCTCGCCGAACTAGTCGTGCAGGATCCCACGCAGACCGTTGCCCTCGTGCACAAGATCGCGGACAACCTGCGCCGGAGGCGTACCGTCTCCGCCCCGCCCGCCCCGCCGCTCGCGCCGAACGTCATGGCCTTCCGGCAAGCGGTCAGTGAGTTGAACGCCTTTATCGCCGGTGCCGACGCGGTGGAGCCGGAGACCGCGGCCATCGCACGTCATTTCGCCGATATGGCGGCGGCGATCGACGACGAGGCCGTCGAAACCCCTGTTGGCCTTGTCCAGCTGCTGGTTCTCAAACCGCATCGCGACATGACAACCGCCTCCGGCTCCTTCAGCGCCTATCGCAAGAAGGCAAAGTGGACCGAGGCCGCCAAACGGCAGGGCCTGTCGAAGGCGGATGGCGAGCGTCTGAACACCGAAGGGGAGGAACGGTACCGGCGATGCTGCAACGCCTGGAGCGAACTGCTAGAGGCGGCTTCTGGGCAAGTACTTGCGGGCCTGATCGGGCAGATCCAACCTATCCTGGACCAGTTCCGCAGTTACAAGCGTGCGGCTGCGCTGTTGGATTTCGACGATCTGCTCTTCGCAGCGCGAGACCTGCTTCGCGACCATGACCACGTTCGTCGCGCCTTGGCGGATCGGTTCTCCCGGGTCTTGGTCGACGAGTTCCAGGACACCGATCCCCTGCAGACGGAAATATTCTGGCGGCTCTGCGGTGAACCGCCGGCCGCGGTCGCGGCCGCGGCCGACGCTGCCGCTCCGGACTGGTCTAGCTTCGAAATCAGGCCCGGTGCCCTCTTTCTTGTCGGGGATCCCAAACAGGCCATTTACCGGTTCCGCGGTGCCGATGTGGCAGCCTATATCCGAGCGCGCGAAACCTTCGAAGGCCGGGCTGACGACAGTGTCCTGTCGATCTCGACCAATTTCCGCTCATGCGCGCCGATTCTGAACTATGTGAACAGTCGGTTCGAAGCGGTCCTGTCTAGCGAGGGCCAGCCTGGGTATACGGCTCTTGATCCCTTCCATCCCGATCCCGGCGACACGGTCTGCGTTGCCGCTCTGGATGTCGCGGCCGCCGATGCTGAGGGCAAGGCTTCTTCCGACGCCCAGAGAGACGCCGAAGCCGAAGCCGTGGCGGACATGTGCGCTCGTCTAATCGGTAGCCAGATGATCTTCGATCGCCGCTCGGAGGATAGGCGCGCCTGCCGGCCCGGCGACATCGCGCTCCTGGCTCCGACGGGCAGCGAACTGTGGCGCTACGAAGAAGCGCTCGAGCGTCGCGGCATTCCCGTCGCCACCCAAGCCGGCAAGGGCCTGTTCCGGCGCCAAGAAATCCAGGACCTCATCGCTCTCACGCGAGTCTTGGCCGACCGCCGTGACGGGCTCGCGCTCATCGCGCTCCTGCGCGGGCCGCTGGTCGGACTATCTGAAGAAGAGCTGCTCGACATCATCTGGGCCTTGCCGCGCGACGAGGCTCGTCCGGACCAGGTCCCGCGGCTGAACCTTGGTGTCGACGCCGACCTGATCGAGCACCCGTTGGCGCAATCCGTCATCAAGGCTCTACAGTCACTCGGCCGCCGGATTCACACCACCACGCCGCACGACCTTCTGTCCCAGGCGGTGGATGTGCTTAGGGTGCGGCCCCTGCTTCTGCAGAGACACGAGGGTCAGGCTGAGCGCGCCTTGGCTAATGTGGATCTCTATCTTTCTCTGGCCACGGCCTATGGCGTGCGAGGCTTGCGCGCCTTCGCCGAAACGATGACTACGGCGTGGACGGACGAAGCCCGTGCGGTCGAAGGTCGACCGGACGCTCAGGAAGAGGCGGTGGCCCTCTACACCATGCATGCGGCCAAGGGTCTGGAATGGCCGATCGTGGTGCCGGTCAATACCATGACCCGTGTGATCGCGACGGACAACGCGGTCACCGACCGGGCAAACGACGTCTTCTACTGCCCGGTCCTAGGTGTGAACCCGGCAGGGTTCGAGGCCGCTCGCGACGCGGAGAAGGCCGAACTGGATCGAGAACGGATCCGCCTCTGGTATGTCGCCGCGACCCGGGCCCGAGACCTTCTCGTTTTGCCTCGGCTGGATGTGGCGGCGGCGAGCACGGCATGGATCGGCTTGGTCGACCTCTCGCTGGCGGACCTGCGGGCCCTCGATCTCCGCCATTTGCCCCCCGAACTCGGTGAAGGCCGTGCCATCGAACCCAACCTCCAGACCCGCGAGATCTTCGCCGCTGAGGCTGCCACCATCGCCGTCGCAAGCCACTCACTAGTATGGATGGCACCCAGTCGCGACGAGAACCCGCAAGGACCGCTCCTTGTGCCTGAAGTTGCCGAGATCTGGTCGGCGCCGGACGGCGCGCAGCCCCAAGACGACGTGCCCGTCGGGCCAGTTCAGGGAGGGCGGGAACGTGGCCTGATCCTGCACAAGCTGCTTGAAGAGGTCCTCACCGGGGAGGTCGCGGAGGACCAGGAGAGCCTGATGGCCCGAGCCCAAGAGCTGATCGTCGCCATCGGCCAAGTGCCGAACGCGGACGCGGCGGCCGGCCCGTCACCCGATGAGCTGGCCGGATGCGTGAGCCGGACCCTCGCCCTGCCCGAAATAGCGGCACTGCGGCCGACACTGGTTGCAGAATTCCCCGTCTATGCCTCCGCTCGAGACGAGGAGGGTGAAAGGGTGACCACAGGCTTCACGGACGCGATAAGCTTCGGTGCCGGTGGACAGGCCGAGGTCGTCATTGACTGGAAAAGCGACGTCAACCCAGCGCCGGAGACAGTCGATCATTACGTCCGGCAGGTCCGATCCTACCTTGGTATGACCGGCACGCCGCGCGGCCTCATCGTTATGGTCACGTCGGGACAGGTCGTGCCGGTCACGCTGGCGGCCGCTTGACTGCGGCGCAGGTTGCCTGCTGCGCGGTTTCGACTGCGGGGACTTCGGTTTTTGACGCACCGCAAACGTTCTACGTCGATCGGACAGGGACGGGCGTGGCGGGTCGCGGCCGGGGCCGCCTTTGGCGTCGGAACGCTGGTTCATGTCAGCCCACCGAGGGTGGAGATGCCTGCATAGGCTGCCAAGGCCGGCGTTTGTGACTCACTTGAACGGGGCGAGGGACGCGGCTGGATCAGGCCAGCCGCGTCACTACAGGCTGGTTCAGCCGAATACCCGGTTCCACATCCGGCCCCACCAAGACGGATTGGTCGGCACCGGGGTAGCCGGCTGCGTGGCATCCGGCGTATCGTTGCCAGACGTGGTTGGCCCCCAGTAGCGGTCCTTGGCGGCCCGCGTCCGATCCTGTTCGTCCGCAATGGACCAGTCGGTCATCGGCATCAGCCAGCGCACGGCGTTCCGCTCGATCAGGTAGTGGGACCGGCAGGCCAGGGCGCCGGAACCGACCGACGGCGACAGACTGATCGAAGCGCCGTCCCAAGTCAGGCGCCAGTCGGTCGGGCCGAGCGGCGTCGACACCTCGTGACCGCAGCCGCAGGCGCACAGGTGCAACATCGCGTCGTGCTCGAGCGAGACGTAGAGCACCCCTTCCTCGAGCCGGTCCGGAACGCCGCCCACGAAGGCCGCACGGATCCGGTCACGCCGCATCATCCACCTCCTCGTTGAGCAACTGGTTGCCGTCGAGCGCGTACACGGAGTGGTGCTCGCCCTCCAGATCGACATAGAAGCCGACGAGCTTCTTCCACCGGATCACGGCGAGGCAGGCGTTCAGGGCGTTCAGATCGGCCACCTGGATGTTTCGCGCATAGACGTTGTCGTTGCCGGCCCCGGTCATGGGGACGCGCTGACCCGCCCAGACGTGCTCCCGCTTGGCCGGCGTGCTAGTCGTGACCCGCAGCTGACCGAGCAGGGAGCCGTCGACCAGCTCCAGCCCCATGCCGACGTCGATGAAGCGGACGCCCATAGCCTCCAAGCCGCGGATGATCGCCACCTTGGCCTCGCCGGCGTCCATGCAGAGGAAGACAATGTCCGCCCCCTCCAGCTCGCCGATGTTGGCCTCGGTGACATAGACCGGATGGGGCTCGATGCCGCGATGCATGCGGCTGTAGACGGCCTTCCAGTGGTCGACCTTCATCGGCCGGCGGCGCAGGTCCTCGATGGACGGGGCACCCGGGCCGCGGAAGGCGTTGTGCTGGAGGAAGACGTCGCCGTCGTAGAGGTCGATCCGGCGCAGCGGGGTCTTGGCCAGTAGGTCCAGGACATAGGAGCCGGTGCCGCCTAGGCCGACGATGACCGCCCGATTCCGGGCCAGTTTGGTGGACACGTCGGCGATACCCGCCCTGCTGGTCGCAGTGTCGAGATATTCGAACGGCGCATCCCCGTCCGTTGATTCGACGACCCGGTGGGTGCGGGCCGAGACGCCGGGGTCCAGCGCCTCCGCCGGTCCCGAGAGAATGGCGGCGTAGGTGGTCATCAGCTCGTAGTAGTCAGCGTAGCCCTGGGCCGGCTTGCTGGAGAAGGTGTGATCCACGACGAGCCCGCCGCCGAGAGCCTGACGCGCGCTGCCGGCGCTGATGCGGCTCAGCGGCCGGCCTTGCGCGTCGCAGGGGAAGTCGCCGGCGAAGGTGGCGACATGGGTGGCGGGCTGGACCGTCCGGTCGCCCGCCAGGGCGAGAGCGGTGACCAGACGTCCGAGCCGGACCCGGCGCTGGGCGTCCACATAGGGGACGCTGTTCAGCACCAGGTGGCCGCCGACGATTTCGACCTCATAGCCGTCGTCGACGAGCCGCTGAAGGTCGGGACTACGAGCGATTAGTTGCGGTGACATTGAAGACCATCCCCTTGCGGACGCGAACGGACTGACCCGCGACGAGCGAGCCTTCGGGCTTGGGCTCGGAGCCCTTGCGGTAGCTGACGGTGTAGATGGTCTCGCCGGGCGGCGTCGGCAGGTTGGCCAAGGCCACGACCGCCTCGAAGCTGATCGGACCGCGGTCCACCATCTTGGCGCGGCCGTTGACGAAGATTTCCACCTGCTTCGGCTCAACCTTGCGCGAGTAGAGCGCTTCCACGCCCTTAGGGCCGAGGGCGATCATCCCGCCGCGCGGCACGGTTTCATCTCGCTCGCGATCGAGGACGATGTCTTCGTCGTCCTGCAGCCCCGCCAGCGCGCGGAGCTCGGCTTCCGCGATGGTGTCTTCGCCCCATTCGAAGCCGCGTTCGTCGAAGGTGAACGCATAGGCGCGGTCGCCCTCGAAGGCGCGGAAGCTGACGGAGCCGCCCTTGGGCACGGGCACCTTTTCGTCGAGGCCGATCGACACCGTTCCGCGGTCCCGCAACTCGATCAGGACGTAGGCGCTCGCCGGGTCCAGGGACGCCGTCGCGCGGATTTCACGACCCGACAGCAGGTCGTCGTTCACTTCGTAGTCGACGCCGTTAATACGCACGTGACCGTTCTCTTGACCCGCCATCCGGGTGTTTCCTTCCATATGTTCGCCGTTTCCGGGTTGCTGGACCGATCAGGTTGGACTACCTTCTCGACTCAGTCCCGATGTGGACTGTCTATCATTGGACTGGAATTGAAATCAAGTCCAAGGATAGACTTTTTGAATGGGAGGTTGCCTCATGCCGCTCACGCACCCTGTTGCCCCGGAGGGCGACGGGCGATCCATGATTCCGGTGGCCATGGAAACGTTCACCTCACTCGCGGAGGCTTGGAAAATATCCACCGATGACCAGATAAAGCTTCTTGGCTCGCCGGGCCGATCTACGTTTTTCAAGTGGAAAAAGGAGGGAGGATCGATTCCAAGAGATGCCTTGGAACGGATTTCTCACCTGCTAGGGATATACAAGTGTTTGGAAATACTGCTGCCGGACGAGACGGCGGCGGATGACTGGGTGAAGAAGCCCAACAGTTATTTTGGCGGGCAGTCAGCCCTTGATGTGATGTTGGGAGGGGGCGTTGTCGATATCTATCGAGTCAGGCAATACCTCGACGCGCAGCGCGGCGGGTGAGTTCGAGATTGTCGACCTCAAACAGGTCTTCTTTGGTCTGATCCCGTCCCGGTTTCCGCCCATCACCCTGTACGAGCGGATCACCCGACCCGACAGGGGCGAGGCGATCGCCGAATTGGAAGCCATGACCAATCCGCGGCTGCGCGAGAAGGCGCGACTGCTGAACAACGTCGGTGCCGTGGATGTGGACTCGCCCAAGCTCCAGAACTGGAATCACGCGCCTTTCGCCTACCTCAACCCGGAGGGCACGCGGTATTTCGACTCGACCACCCCGGTGCTCGAGCTCTTCGACGACCTACAGACGGCGTTGGCTGTGTCGGTCGGTCGGCGGGAGACCTTCTTGGCCCGGACGGGGGAGAAGCCGATGGGCTTGGACATGCGGGTGCTCAGCCGCCCGGTGACTGGTCGCTTCGCCGATCTCACGGCTTGGGACCCGGACATGGACCAGGCGGAGCGTTGGCGACGCGCGGCGGCTGTGCGCGAATTGGGCCTCGACGGGGTTCTGTTCCGGCCGGCCGAGCGTCCCAGCGCCCAAGGTGTCGCCATTCTCAATCGCGACGTTCTTGGCCGTGCGGTCCAAGGCGACCATTTTCGTTACGTATGGGACGGGCAGCGGATCCGGTCGCTCTACGGGTTTCGTGACGGCGTGACCTTGCAGCCGGACGACCTGCGGTCATCATCCCCTACCAGCGACTTGGGATAGCAATGCACCGGGTTCAGACGACGACATGACGAGCGTCGTCGCCTGGCGCAACCGGGAAATCTTCAGCTTCAAGGGCGGGAGCGGCGGCTAGCGAATCTGGGTTCCGCAGCGCGTCCGTAAATCACCTGTAGTCGGTTCGGCGGAATGTCTGCTCTTCGCCAGCGGTCGAATGTCCGCTGTTGGCGCATGGCAGACCTTCGTCAACGCCCAGGCATCGCCACCTCAGCCGTCTCGCCCGCACAGTACTCCGCCCAGCTGTTCATTAGCACCCGCCTCTTCTCAAGGGCGTCGCCGCGACGATACGCAAGCTCGGCGGAGTTGCCGATCGTGTGAGCGAGAGCGGCCTCTGCGACCTCACGAGGGGTGGATGTCATTTCCCCTGCCCAGTCGCGAAAGCTGCTTCGAAAGCCGTGGACGGTCACCTCCACCTTCATTCGACGAAGGACCATATCCATCGCCATGTTCGACAAGGGCGTGTCATCTCGTCGGCCGGGGAAAATCGGTCCGGAACATGGGCCCAACTTAGAGAGGATATCCAAGACGGACTTGGACAGGGGCACGCGGTGCTCCTTCGCAGATTTCATTCGGCTTGCCGGGATCGTCCAGACTCTACTTGCGAGATCGATTTCCTCCCACGAAGCTTTCAAGGCCTCGCTCGTCCTAGCCGCGGTAAGAATCGTGAATTCCAACGCTCTGGCGGCAACGGACGAATTCGCTCCCAAACGAGCGTAAAACAGAGGGACGTCGGCGAACGGCATCGCTGCATGGTGGCCCCTGCTCAGGCGTTGGCGAACCGGCAAAATGTGTTCGAGATGACCCCTCCAGGCGGCTGGATTATCCCCCGAACGATGGCCACTCACCTTCGCGATGTTCAGCACGGTTTCGATATAGCCTCGGAGTAGGCCCGCGCTCGATGGGTGACTTTCCCAGAGCGATCGAAGAACAGGCAGCACATCTTCAGTCTGTATTCGGTCGACCTTCAGTTCCCGCAGATCGTGGGCGTAGCCGCCTGGCCCAATCGCGCGCTTCCACCGGGCGATCGACTTGTCGGAGCGAACCGTCGCTTTCCGATCCTCGATGAAAGCGTCGGCTAGATCTCCGAACGTAGGAGTGTCCCGCCTGACTCGCTTGCTGGCGATGGGATCGATTCCGTCGGCCACGCTCTCCCGAATGGACTGGGCCCGTTCTCGGGCACGCGCCAGGCTGACGCCGGGTGGCGCTCCAAGCCCCATCTCGCGACGCTTCCCAGACAGATGGAAAATGTAGACCCACGACCGCGCGCTCGCGCTTTGAATCCGCAGATAGAGCCCCGCCCCGTCAGCGTAGATGCCCGGTTTTTTCAGTGTCGCTGCCGCCCTCGCAGAGAGCCTGTGCATCGTTCTTGGCAAGCCGCCCTCGCGAGATGATTCATAACTCGGTTCATAAGAGGGACGCTGGATTGGAGCGCATCCTCACGAACAGCTCTAGCCTAGCACGGAATTTAAGTATCTGAAATATAATCGCTTTTTGGACACCCACTCACAATCTCGGACGTGCTCGGACACCGATCTCGCTCATTCCGGGCGCGCCATTTTCTTCCAGACATCGCCGGACTCTGAACCCCCTCTTGGGAGGGACGGTCAGTCGCGGTCCTTGCGGGCCTCGGCGCCCTCCTCGTGGGCGCCGGCGGTCGGCTTGCGGGTGTCGAGGTCGAAGCGGTCGCCGCTGGACAGGACGTGCATGCAGACGTTGAACATCGACAGGGCGCGTTCGGCGCGGGCCTCGGCGATGTTGGAGTGGGTTGTTTCCGCGCCGTCGACGACGTAGGCGGCGCCGCTGCCGATGACGCGGAAGGCGCGGCCCTCGACGACGATGGCGGTGTCCTCGTCGATGCCGACACCGAGCAGGCGCGGATTGTGGGCCACGGCGCCGAGCAGCCGACCGTAGCGGCCGCGCTCGGCGAAATGCTGGTCGATGATCAGGTCGCGGATCAGGCCGAGGCCGGGCGCCATGTGCAGGTCGCCGATGCGGTAGGACTCCGAACTGGCGCCCTTGACCAGCATGGTCTCGCTCATCACCGAGGCGCCGGCGGAGGTGCCGGCGATGACGGCGCCCGCCTCGTGCAGTTCGCGGATGCGGCGCTCGATCGGGGTGTCGCCGATCTGGCTGGAGATGCGCAGCTGGTCGCCGCCGCTGAAGAAGACGCCGGCGGCGCCGTCGAGCGCCTCGAGGGCCGGATTGTCCGAACTCTGCGACCGCTCCTCGACATAGAGCTCGACGAGATTCGTTACGCCGAGGGCGCCGAAGGCCTCCTGATAGCTTTCGAAATAGCCCTCGGGCTCGTGCGAGGCGACGGTGGCGATGACCAGCTTGCCGCCGTTCAACCGCCCGGCCACCTCCTTGAGGATGACGCGGTCGCGTTCCTTGTCCTCGTGACCGCCGATAGCGATCAGCGCCCCCGGCTCAGCCATGCGGCGGCTCCAGCATGGCGCCGGCGGGGCCGCCGTCCATCGAGGCCGCGGGACGGAAGTCGAGCATCTGGCGCCAGACGGCCTCGACCCGGGTCGGGGTCAGGATGACGAGGTCGCCGGGGCGAGCCATCTCCAGACAGGCGGCCACGGCGTCTTCCTCGCGGTGATAGCCGCGGATGCGTTCAGGTCCGCAGCCCGCCGCCTCGGCACCCTGCGACATCAGCCGGATGACGTCGCCGGCGGGACGGCCGCGGTTGTCCGGCGTCTCGCGGAAGACCAGCTGGTCGAAAAACTCCGCCCCGATCTCGCCCATCGCCAGCATCTCGGCGTCGCGGCGGTCGCCGGGCACGCTGAGCATGGCGATGGTCCGACCCGCCGGGGGACGGATGGCCGAGACCAGCCGTCCGAGGGCGCGCAGGCCTTCGGGGTTGTGGGCGTAGTCGAGGATGACCCGGAAGCCGTGGCCATCGTGGACGTTGAGCCGTCCGGGGTTCTGCTCGAAGGTCGAGGCGAAGCCGGACAAGGCGGCGCCGATGGTCGTCGGCTCCACGCCGGCGCCATAGGCCATGCCGGCCGCGGCGAGCGCGTTCTGTACATTGAAGGCGGCGGCGCCGTTCAGGGTCGCAGGGATATCGCGCGCGTTGCAGACCCGGTGAGCGGCGCCAGCGTCGTGCAGGGTGATCTCGCCGTTCTCGGGGTCGTGCAGGACGGCCAGGCCGCCCTCGCCGATGTGTTTGAGCAGGAAGCCCGGCGTCTCTCGCCCGCCGCGCATGGAGAACCAGCAGGTCCGGCCGCCGGAGTGTTCCGCCATCCGCAGGGTCAGGGGATCGTCGGCGTTGAGCACGCTGACGCCGCGCCGGGAGACGCTTTCCACCACCACCGATTTGACGGCGGCGAGGTCCTCAAGCGTGTCGATGCCCTTGATACCGAGGTGGTCCGGCTGGACGTTCAGCACCGCCCCGACGTCGCAGCTGTCGAAGGCCAGCCCCTCGCGCAGGATGCCGCCGCGCGCGCACTCCAGAACGGCCACCTCGACGGTGGGGTCGCGCAGGACCATGCGGGCGCTTTTGGGTCCGCTGGAGTCGCCGACGGCGATCTGCTCGTCGTTGATGTAGACGCCGCTGGTGTTGGTCAGGCCGACGGTGCGGCCGGTATGGCGGAAGATCTGCGACAGCATCCGGCCCACGGTGGACTTCCCGTTGGTGCCCGTGACGGCGAGGATCGGGATGCGGGACCGGGCGCCGCGCGGGAACATCATGCGGATGATCGGCTCCGCCACGTCGCGCGCCTGGCCCTCTGAGGGGGCGAGATGCATGCGCAGGCCGGGCGCCGCATTGACCTCGACGATGCCGCCGCCGGTCTCGCGGATCGAGCGGGTGATGTCGGGGGCGAGCAGATCGATGCCGGCGACGTCCAGACCCACGGCCAGCGCGGCGCGGCGGGCTATGGCGGCGTTGTCGGGATGGATTTGGTCGGTGCGGTCAATGGCGATCCCGCCCGACGACAGGTTGGCCGTGGTGCGCAGGGCGACGACCTGACCGGCCGCCGGGACGCTGTCCACGGTCATCCCCTGCCGTTCGAGGATGTCCCTCGCCGCCTGATCGTCGAGACGGATGCGGGTCAGGGTGTTCTCGTGACCGTCGCCGCGGCGGGGATCGGCGTTGGCCTCGGCGACCAGTTCCGTGATGGTGCGGGAACCATCGCCGATTACCTGGGCGGGAACCCGTTCCGCGACGGCGACGACCTGTCCGTCGACGACCAGAATGCGGTGGTCGCGGCCGGGGAGTTCCTCCTCGACGATGACGTGACGGCTGTGCGGGACCGCGAGCTCGAAGGCGGCGCGGATTTCGTCCTCCGTGCGCAGGCCAGTGGTGACGCCGCGGCCGTGGTTGCCGTCCAGCGGCTTGACCACCAGCGGACGCTTCAGCCCCTTGGCCTCGGCGATCGCCCGATCCGCGGTACGCACCACGACGCCCCGCGCCACCGGGCAGCCGATGGCGGAGAGCAGCGCCTTGGCCTCGGCCTTGTCGCCCGCCAGTTCGGAGGCGACGAGGCCGGTGCGGTCGGTGACGCTGGCGCGCAGCCGGCGCTGCCGGGCGCCCCAGCCGAGCTGGACGAGGCTCTGGCCGTTCAGGCGGGTGACGGGAATGCCGCGGCGGCGGGCGGCATCGACCAGCGCCTGGGTGCTGGGGCCGAACATGCCGCGGCGGCGGGCGGCCTTCACCAGAGGCACAGCGGCCTCGACGGTGGTGATGCCCGAGAGGTCGGCCGTTCCATCGGTCAGGGTTTCGAGCCGTTCGACGCCCCGGCGCTCCTCTGGCAGCAGGGCATTGACGATCTGGAAGGCGAGACGGCCCGCCAGCAGGCCTGCGGCCTCGTCGTCATAGGCGAACATGACATTGTAGACGCCGGGGCGGCCTTTCACCGACCGGGTCTTGCCGCGCGTGGTTTTCGCGCCTGCCAGTGCCTGAATCTCAAGCGCCACATGCTCGACCACATGGCCGAGCCAGGTGCCTTCATGGAGACGCTTCAGAAACCCGCCACGTTCGCCCAGCGAGCAGTGGTGGCTGTCCAGCGTCGGCATGGCCGCGATCAGCGCGTCCGCGAAGCCGGGCAGCCGATCCGTCGGCCACGATTCCATCTCGCCCAGATCGACCTGGATGCGGACCATGGGCCGATGGCTGTAGAGATGCGGGCCGCGATACACCCCGTGTTCGAGGATGCGCATCGGCCGGGAACCGGTCGTGACACTCATGCGGCGAGGTCCTGATGGCGCATCGGCTCGACCGAGCCGCGCGCGAGCGTGCGGATGACGAGAGCCGCGGCCACGGCGCGCGACGGCGCCAGACCTTCACGCACCAGACCACCATTGCCGTGGTCCCGTATCTCCCACAGCCAGTCCTCGCCTGACGGTCGTATCGTCCACTGATAGCCAGCGTGCTGCATCGTCCTTCCCCGGTATCGAGAGGCTTCGGAAATGCCAGTCGGAACAATGGGTTCCTATGTCCAGAAGCCGACATATTCCGCCGAAGAAACAATCGGTTGCCTATGGAACCGGCGCGATACGGATGCGTATTCCTTGCCCGCCATCCCTCGCAGGGAGCTTTGTCGTGAGCATCGAAACCTTGAACAGTCTGTCCGTCCACGATGTGGCCGACCCCGCAGCGTTCCACCGCAAGCTGTCGCGGTGGAACAATCGTCGCCTTGCGCCCGGCATCCCCTATGCCGGCTGGATGGCTGACGCGCGCGAGGATGCCGAGATGGTCTTGCTGGAAGGCGCCTTCGTCGAGCGGATGCGCGCCGACGCGGCGCCGTATCTGCGTGACCTGCCGGAGGACGTCGAAGGCTTCATCGCCTGGTTCGAGGCGCTGCAGGGCGCTGGGCCGGGCGAGAGCGACCCGCTGTTCCCCTGGCTGGCCGAACAGGCGACGCTGGAGGAGATGCGCTGGTTCCTGCTGCAGGAAGTCGCGGGCGAGGCCGGGTTCGAGGACCTGGTCGCCTATGCCCAGGTCAAGATGCCGACCCGGCCCAAGCTCGAACTGGCCCGCAACTATTGGGACGAGATGGGCCGCGGCAACGAGGGCGGCATGCACGGGCCGATGCTGGACAAGCTGGCCAAGGTGCTGGACCTGAACCCGACCATTGACGAGACGGTCTGGCCGTCGCTGGCGCTGGGCAACACCTTGGTCGCCTTCTCGACCACCCGACGATACGCCTATCACGCGCTGGGCGCGCTGGGGGCGGTCGAGCTGACGGCGCCGTGGCGGGCCGGGCATGTGGCCGCGGGTCTGAAGCGGCTGGGCGTGGGCGCCGAGCGGAAATATTTCGCGCTGCACGCCACGCTCGACGTCGAGCATTCCCGGACGTGGAACGAGGAGGTGCTGCGCCCCCTCGCCGCCGAACGGCCGGAGGCGATCCGCAGCCTGGCGGAAGGCGCGGTGATGCGTCTGCGGGCGGGCGAGCGCTGCTTCGCCGCCTATCGCGCCCATCTGTGGGGGCCTGAGCAGGTTCTGCAGTCCGCCTGATGGACGCCATAGCCACGGACGGCCTGACCGTCTCGGATCAGGCCCTGCTGGACCTCCTTCGGCATCTGGAACAGGCGGGCTACGCCTTCGTCACGCCGACCCCGGCGACGCACGCGACGGTTGGCCTGCGGCGGGCGGCCTCGGAGGCCGACGCGCTGCGCGATGTCTTCGGCTGGTCCCGGCCCTTTTCGCGGGACCTGCTTGAACCCGGGCTCATGCAACTGGCCGAGACGGCGGGGGTCGTGCGCCATGCGCCGGAGGGCCTGCGGCTCGCGATCCGGGTCAGCACGGTGGACGGGCGTCTTCACCTTCATTCCGCGCCGACGCGGGACGAGGACGCGGTCTTCCTCGGACCCGACAGCTATCGCTATGTGAGGTTCATCCGTCAGGCGCTCGGCGGCTCGCCGAACCTCAGGACCGCGCTGGATATCGGGGTCGGGGCGGGAGTCGGCGCCCTGACGCTCGCGGCGCTGTCTCCGTCGGCGTGCGTGGTGGCAAGCGACGTCAACCACCGCGCGCTCAGGCTCACGCGTCTGAACAGCCTGCATGGGGGACTGCCGCTGGATCTGGTGCATTGCAGCGGTCTCCCGGAGCGGCCCGACGGCTTTGACGTTATCGCCGCCAACCCGCCCTACATCGCGGGCAAGGGCAAACGCACCTATCGCGACGGCGGCGACCAGCTGGGCGCGGCGCTGGCGCTGGACTGGGTTCGTGAAGGCGTGCGGCGACTGACGCCCGGCGGACGGTTCCTGCTCTACACCGGCAGCGCGATCGTCGCCGGTCATGACGCCGTGCGCGAGGCGCTGCAGGTCATCGCCGACGAAGGCGGCCTGCACCTGACCTACGAAGAGATCGATCCGGACGTGTTCGGCGGCACGCTGCGGCAGGAAGCCTATCGCGAGGTGGAGCGGATCGCGGCCGTCGGGGCAGTGCTGACCGCGCCCTAGCCCCAGGACTTCTGGTAGATCTCGATCGGGTCGCGCCGCCGCACGATCCGCTCGATATCCTCGAACGCCTCGTTCTCGGTCAGGTCGCCGGCGCGCGCGCGGCTGATGACCAGTTCGACGTCGCTGAGGTCGTCGCCGCCGCCGCGTTCCGGGGCCGCCTCGGCCCGGCGGAGGACGTGATCGGTAGTGCCCATGGCTGTCTCCCTTTCCCGATCAACGCCGCGGGCGCCGAGCGGTTCACGGCGAAATGTCAGCCGGCGGAATAGGAGGTCTTGGTCTGGGTGAAGAACTCGACGGCGGCGAAGCCCTGCTCGCGCGCGCCGTAGCTGGACGATTTCGTGCCGCCGAACGGGACGTGATAATCGACCCCCGCAGTGGGCAGGTTGACCATGGTCATGCCCGCCCTGGCGCGCCGCTGGAAGTCGCGGGCGTGCTTCAGCGAGCTGGTGACGAGGCCCGCCGACAGGCCGAACTCGACGCCGTTGGCGATGGCCAGCGCCTCTTCGTAATCCTTGACGCGGATGGTCGAGGCGACGGGGCCGAACACCTCCTCATTGTTGATCCGGCCCGCCGGATCGGTGTCGGCGATCAGGGTCGGCTGGACGTACCAGCCGGGTGTGTCGAGCGTCAGCCGCTCACCGCCGGCGGCGACGCGGCCGCCCTCCCCCCGGGCGATGTCGATGTAGCGGTAGGAGGTCTCGCGCTGATCCTCGCTGACGGCCGGGCCGATCTGGGTGTTCGGGTCCAGCGCCGGGCCGACGCGCAGGGCGGCGACCTTCTCGGCGAGCGCCGCGACGAAGCGGTCGTGGATGCCGTCCTGCACGATCAGCCGGCTCGATGCGGTGCAGCGCTGACCGGTGGCGTAGTAGGAGCCGTCCAGGGCGATCATCACCGCCCGCTCCAGATCGGCGTCGTCGAGCACGATCAGCGGGTTCTTGCCGCCCATTTCCAGCTGCACGCGCGCCTGCCGCTTGACCGCCCCGGCCGCCACGCCGGCGCCGACGCCCTGCGAGCCGGTGAAGGAGATACCGTCGACGTCAGCATGGTCGACGATCGCCTGACCGACCCGGCCGCGGCCGATGACGAGGTTGAGCACGCCCTTGGGCAGGCCCGCCTCATGCAGGATGGCCACCAGAGCTTCGGCCGTCGCGGGCGTGGGACCGGCGGGCTTCATCACGACCGTATTGCCGAAGGCCAGCGCCGGCGCCGCCTTCCACGCCGGGATGGCGATCGGGAAGTTCCACGGGGTGATCAGGCCGAACACGCCGACGGCCTGACGGTAGGTCTGGATCTCGACGCCGGGGCGGACCGAGGCCAGGTTCTGACCGTGAACACGGAGCGCCTCGCCGGCGAAATATTTCAGGATGCGGCCGGCGCGGACGGTCTCGCCGATCCCTTCGGCCAGGGTCTTGCCCTCCTCGCGCGACAGCAGGCGGCCGAGCGCCTCGCGGCGTTCCATGACGAGGGTCCCGGCCCGGTCGAGGATGTCGGAGCGCACCTCGGGCGAGGCCTCCGACCAGGCCGGGAAGGCCGCCTTGGCCGCGGCTACCGCCGCATCGACCTCGGCCACGCCGCCGTCGGGGATGCGGGCCACGAGATCGCGGGTGTCGGAGGGGTTCAGGCTCTCCGAGGGCCGGTCGCTCGCGACCGTCTCGCCGTTGATCCAGTGGGACAGGTCGATGGTGTCGGTCATTTCAGTTCTCGGCGGCGATCCTGCGTTCCAGATAGCGGGCGGCGCGCGGGAATGCACGGGGCCGGCTGGCCCGAAGCCGGAACACCGCGGCGAGGCCCCGGTTGACGGGCCATGGAGACGCCATCGGACGCAGCGATCGCCGCGATGATCCGCGAGGCCGCGGAGCCGCTGCCTGACCTCGACGACCCGGCGTTCGGGGACCTGTTCGACCGGTTCGCGGAGGCGCGCGTGGTCCTGCTGGGCGAGGCCAGTCACGGGACGTCGGAGTTCTACCGCGCCCGCGCCGCCATCACCCGCCGGCTGATCGAGCGGCACGGCTTCAGCATCGTCGCCGTGGAGGCGGACTGGCCGGACGCCGCCAGCATTGACCGCCATGTGCGCCAGCGTCCGGATCCGAAGCACGCCGAGCCGCCCTTCCGGCGCTTCCCAACCTGGATGTGGCGGAACACCGAGGTCGAGGCCTTCACCGAATGGCTGCGCGGCTGGAACGAGAGTCGGCCGGCGGAGGCGCGGACGAGCTTCCACGGGCTGGATCTCTACAATCTGTCGGCCTCGCTGAGGTCCGTGATCGATTATCTGGACGAGGTGGATCCGGAGGCGGCGGCGGTGGCGCGCGAACGCTACGGCTGTTTCCAGCCGTGGGTCGAGGAGCCGCAGGGTTACGGGCGGATGGCGCTGAGCCGGGGGTATTCCCGCTGCGAGCGGGCGGTGGTGAAGACCCTCACCGACATGCTTGGGAAGCAGATGGACTACGCGGCCGGCGACGGCGACGACTTCCTCGACGCCAGCGCCAACGCCCGGCTGGTGAAGAACGCCGAGGCCTATTATCGCGCGGTCTATTACGGCGGGGCGGAGAGCTGGAACCTGCGCGACACGCATATGTTCGAGACCCTCTGCGCCGTGCTGGAGGCGCGGGGGCCGGAGGCGAAGGCGGTCGTCTGGGCTCACAACTCCCACATCGGCGACGCATCGAAGACCGACATGGGCCGGGAGCGCGGCGAGCTGAACATCGGCCAGCTATGCCGGGAGCGGTTCGGTCGGGATGCGGCCCTGATCGGCTTCGGAACCCACGACGGTGAGGTCGCCTGCGCCTCCGACTGGGACGCGCCGTTGGAGGTCAAGCCGGTCAATCCCTCGCGCCCGGACAGCTACGAGCGGCTGGCCCATGACAGCGGCGTCGAGCGCTTCCTGCTCGACCTGAGGGATGGGGTGCACGGACCCTTGAGAACGGCCCTGCTGGACCCCCGGCTGGAGCGGTTCATCGGCGTCATCTACCGGCCGGAGACGGAGCGGTGGAGCCACTACGCCCGCTGTTCCCTGCCGGAGCAGTTCGACGCCTGGGTGTGGTTCGACGAGACCTCGGCCGTGACGCCGCTGGTCACGGGGCAGCGGGCGGGAGCTGACGAGACCTGGCCGTCCGGGCTGTGACCTACAGCGTTGGCGGCGTCGCCTCCGGGGCGGGCGCGGCGGGCGGCGTTTCGAACTCGGCGCGGGTCCATTCGAGCACAATGGCGCGTTCACCGCGGGAGGCGACCGTCGCCGGAGCTATGGCGGTCGTGCCGTCGGGCCGGCGGATATGAAGGATGCGCTCGCCGCCGGGGGTGATCTCGACCCGAGCCAGCACGCCCAGCGGTTCGCCATCGACCGCCAGCACCTCGGCGCCTGCGGGGAAGCTCTGATCCGGCGCCGGAGCGGCGACCGGAATGGGCGGCGGCGGCGGCGCTGCGACTTGAAGCGCCGCGGGAGGAAAGGCGAAGGCCGACAGGGCGATCAGCGTGTGTGGGAACATCGGGAGCTCCTGCGCAAGACGGGTTGATCCCGCCTCTCGAACCCTCTGGCGCTTCGCCTTGTTCCCAGCTTGCCTCCGGCGCAGCTCCGGGAACTTCAGGCCCACGGCTCAGGTTGTCCGAAAATGAGGGCTGACCGCCCTTGAGGGGGAGCTGCGATGAGCTCGGAAGCCTCGTTCGTCGCCGATCGGATTCAAACGCCGGACACGGCGAGCCGACGGACCCGTGGCCTCCTCGGCGGCGTCGTCCGGGCGGCGCTCGCCCGGCTGCTTCGCGGCCTGATCCGGACCGGCTCCCTGACTGTGGTCATGCCCGGCGGAGACGTGCTGCATGCGGGTCAGGGGGATGCGCCGGACGGCGTGCGGATCCGGCTGCGAGATTACCGGACCGCGTGGCGGCTGGCCGTCTATCCCGGTCTGGCGCTGGGCGAGGCCTATATGGATGGCGGCGTCATCATGGAGCGGGGGACGATCTGGGACCTGCTCGACCTCGCGGGCCGCAATCTGTCCCTTCGGCCGCCGCCCCGGCGAGGCCGGCTGGCGCGCCTCTGGCGGCGGATCGCTCAGGCGAACGACCGCGTCGCGGCCCGGCGCAACGTGGCCCATCACTACGACCTGTCGCTGGACGTGTACCGCCGGTTCCTCGACCCCGACATGCAGTATTCCTGCGCCTATTTCGCCCGGCCGGACATGACGCTGGACGAGGCGCAGATCGCCAAGAAGCGCCACATCGCCGCCAAGCTGCTGCTGGAGCCGGGCCAGAGCGTGCTCGACATCGGCTGCGGCTGGGGCGGGCTGGGCCTGACGCTGGCCGAGGAGGCCGGCGCCCGGGTCACGGGCATCACCCTGTCCGACGAACAGCTCGCGGTCGCGCAGGAACGGGCGATCTCGAGAGGGCTCGCCGGGCAGGTGGAGTTCCGCAAGCAGGACTATCGCGACGTCGAGGAGACGTTCGACCGGATCGTCTCGGTCGGCATGTTCGAACACGTCGGGGCGCCCAACTATCAGGCGTTCTTCGACACCGTGGCCCGGCTGCTGAAGGACGACGGCGTCGCGGTGCTGCACGCCATCGGCCAGAACCACGTCTCGGTCAGCAACCAGCCGTGGATCGGCAAATACATCTTCCCCGGCGGCTATACGCCGGCGCTGTCGGAAGTTCTGCCGGCGATCGAGCGAGCCGGCCTGTGGGTCACCGACGTGGAAATCCTGCGCCTGCACTACGCGGAGACGCTGAAGGCATGGCGCGAGCGATTCGAAGCCAACCGCGCGCAGATCGCCGACCTGTACGATGAGCGCTTCTGCCGGATGTGGGAGTTCTACCTGTGCCTCAGCGAGGTGGCGTTCCGCCATCGCGGATGCATGGTCTTCCAGATCCAGCTGTCGAAGCGGGTCGGCGCCGTGCCTCTGACCCGCGACTACATCCCGGCCGCAGAGGGCTGAAGCCCGCGAGCGTCTGGACTTTCGTTCGCCGACAAGGCTCTCTGCGCGCTCGGGAAGGGCGCGCAGCCGACGGTCGGCGCAAGACGTCCGGACAATCGGGGATCAGACAGATGAAGCGCGAACTTCTGGCCACGGCCGCCTTGCTGGCGCTCGCCTGCCCTGCGATGGCCCAGGTCACCGAGCCCGCCCCGCCGCCGGTCGTGCCGGCCGCCAACGTTCAGGCCGCGCCGACGACTCCGGAAAGCGACAAGGCGGACGAGGCGAAGTGGGATGTCCAGAACCCGCCCGGCCCCTCGCACGACATTCCCATCGACGTGACGCGCGGCACCTGGATGTCGCTGGACGTCAGCCCGGACGGCCAGACCATCGTCTTCGACATGCTGGGCGACATCTACGTCATGCCGGCTTCGGGCGGCGAGGCGCGCGCCATCGCCAGCGGTGTCGCCTGGGACATGCAGCCGAAATGGTCGCCGGACGGGCGCCACATCGCCTTCACCTCGGACCGCGCGGGCGGCGACAACATCTGGGTGATGGACGCCGACGGCTCCAACCCGCTGCAGATTTCCAAGGAAACCTTCCGCCTGCTGAACCAGCCGGAATGGACGCCGGATGGCGAGTTCATCGTCGCCCGCAAACATTTCACCTCGTCCCGTTCCCTGGGGGCCGGCGAGCTGTGGATGTACCACCGCACTGGCGGCGGCGGCGTGCAGATGACCGAACGGCGGACGCCCCAGAAGGACACTGGCGAGCCCGCCTTCTCACCCGACGGCCGCTATCTGTATTTCAGCGACGACGCGACGCCGGGGAACACCTTCGAATATTCCAAGGACGTCAACGACCAGATCTACATCATCCGCCGGCTCGACCGCGAAACCGGCGAGATCGAGCCGTTTGTCACGGGGCCCGGCGGTTCGATACGCCCGACGCCGTCGCCGGACGGCAAGTCGCTCGCCTTCATCCGGCGCGTTCGATACCAGTCGACCCTCTATGTGATGGACATCGAGTCCGGGCGCGAGACGCCGGTGTTCTCCGGCCTCGACCGCGACCTGCAGGAAACCTGGGCCATCCACGGCGTCTATCCGGCGATCAGCTGGACGCCCGACAACCGCTCGATCGTGTTCTGGGCCGACGGCCGCATCCAGCGCATCGACGTGGCGTCGAAGACAGTATCGAACGTCCCGTTCCACGTCGCCGACACCCGCCGGGTGCAGGACGCCGTGCGGTTCCCGGTCGAGGTGGCGCCTGACACCTTCGATGTGAAGATGATCCGCTGGGCCCGCCCCTCGCCGGACGGTTCGAGGGTGGTGTTCGAGGCGCTGGGCAGCCTGTGGATCCGCGATCTGCCGACCGGCGAGGCGCGCCGCCTGACCCGCCAGAGCGACCATTTCGAGCTCTACCCCAGCTGGTCGCGCGACGGCCGTTCGGTCGTCTACACCACCTGGGACGATCAGGCGCTGGGCTCGGTGCGCGTGGTTTCAGCCAGTGGCGGCGCTGGCCGCGTGGTGACCACCCGGCCGGGCCACTACATCGAGCCGACCTTCTCGCCCGATGGCCGCACCATCGTCTACCGGACGGTGGCGGACGGCTTCCTGACCAGAGCGCTGTGGAGCCGCGACCTGGGCGTCTACCGCATCCCGACCGGCGGCGGCGAGCCGGTCCTGATCTCCGACGAGGGCGAGCAGCCGCAGTTCGGCGCCGACGGCGGCCGCCTGTTCCTGACCGGCCGCGACGGCGACAAACGCACCCTGATGTCTGTCGATCTGAACGGCGACGACGAGCGGACCCATCTGACGTCCGAATGGGCCACCGAGTTCGCGGTGTCACCGGACGGCCGCTGGATCGGCTGGACCGAGCGCTTCAACGCCTATGTCGCGCCCTTCGTGGCCGCAGGCCGGCCCATCGCCATCAGCCCCGATGGCAAGTCCCTGCCTCAGGCCCGGGTGACCCGCGACGCCGGGGAATGGCTGAGCTGGTCGGGCGACTCCCGCCGCCTGCAATGGTCGCTCGGCCCCGAGCTGTTCACGCGGGACCTGAACCAGTCGTTCGCCTTCGTCGACGGCGCGCCGGAGGAACTGCCCAAGGCCCCCGAGCACGGGATCAACCTCGGCTTCAGCGTCCCGGCGGACAAGCCCGAGGGCCGAATGGCCCTGACCGGCGCCCGGCTGATCACCATGAACGGCGCAGAGGTCATCGAGAACGGGACCATCGTCCTGAACGGCAACCGCATCGAGGCGATCGGCGCGACGGCGAGCATGTCCCTCCCTGCGGGCATCCCGACGATGGACATGAGCGGCAAGACCATCATGCCCGGTCTGGTCGATGCCCACTGGCACGGCTCGATGGGATCGGACGAGATCATCCCGGAACAGAGCTGGGTCGACTATGCGGCCCTCGCCTTCGGCGTGACAACGATCCACGATCCGTCCAACGACACCAGCGAGATCTTCGCTCACAGCGAACTGGCCCGCACCGGCCGGGTCGTGGCGCCGCGCATCTTCTCGACCGGCACCATCCTGTACGGAGCGACCACGGCGGCCACGGCCAAGATCGACAGCCTCGACGACGCCCTCTCGACCCTGCGGCGGATGCAGGCGGCGGGCGCCTGGAGCGTCAAGAGCTACAACCAGCCTCGCCGGGACCAGCGCCAGCAGATCATCGAAGCGGCGCGCGAACTGAACATGATGGTCGTCCCGGAAGGCGGCTCCCTGTTCCAGCACAACATGACGATGATCGTCGACGGCCACACCACGATCGAACATTCGATCCCGCTGGCGCACCTCTACGACGACGTCCACCAGCTGTGGCGCCAGACGAACGTCGCCTACAACCCGACGCTGGTGGTGGCCTATGGCGGCAGCTACGGCGAGAACTACTGGTACCAGGAGAGCGAGGTCTGGAACCACCCGATCCTGACCCAGTACGTCCCGCGCCGCATTCTCGACTCGCGCGCGCGCCGGCCGGTCACCGCCCCTGACAACGAGTGGAACCACATCTCCATCGCGCGCGAAGCCACGAGCCTCGCGGCCGATGGCGTCAATGTCCAGATCGGCGCCCACGGCCAGCGCGAGGGCCTCGGCGCCCACTGGGAACTGTGGAGCCTGGCCCAGGGCGGAATGGCGCCGCTGGACGTGATCCGCTCCGGCACTCTCAACGGCGCCAAGGCGCTCGGCATGGACCGCGACATCGGCTCGCTCGAGGTCGGCAAGCTGGCCGATATGGTGGTGCTGGACCAGAACCCGCTGGAGAACATCCGCAACACCACCTCCATCGCCTACACCATCGCCAACGGCCGGGTTTACGACTCGGGCATGAACGAGGTGGCGCCGCGCGAGCGACCGCGTGCGCCGTTCTGGTTCGCGGGGAGCGATGGAGAGGGCGTGGCGGCCGGTGCGGCGGACACCGAGGGCCACGGCCACGGCGGCGACTGACGAGGGACGTCAGGAAAGGTCAGCCCCCTTCGCTCTCCACCGGGCCTAGAGCAGGAGCGGCGTCGAGCGTTGTCATTCAGCCTCGACCCCGTATCGTGCGGCTTGCGGCGGAGAACAGGGTGGACGGGGAAACGATGGCACACGGGGACGACCCCTTCGCCCGGCTCGGGCCCGTCTTCGCGGGCCGACGCGCCCTGCTGCTCGAGGACGACCCCGCCCTGTCCGACCATGTCGCCGAGCGGCTGAACGCCGCCGGCTTCGAGGCCGTCGACCGGTTCGAGGCGGGCGAAACCGCCCTGGAAGCTGCGGCGCGCTCGCCCTACGACGTGCTGATCCTCGATCGGCTGACCGCCGGCATGGACGGGCTGGAGATGCTCAAAAGACTGCGCGCCGGTGGCGGGACCTCCGCGGATGCTCCAGCCCTGATGCTGACCGCGCTCGGCGGCGAGCGGCAGAAGGTCGAGGGGCTGCTGGGCGGCGCCGACGACTATCTGGCCAAGCCCGTGGGCGACGAGGAGCTGCTGGCCCGGATCGCGGCCCAGCTGCGGCGGGCGGCGCGCGCGGCGCGTCCGGCGGGCGCCGAACTGGTCAACGGACCCTTCCGCCTGTCGCCGGGGGCGCGGACGCTGAGGCTGGACCTCGAAGGGGGCGACAGCCGGGTGATCGACCTGTCGCCGCTGGAGTTCGCCATCGTCGGCGAGCTGATGGCCGCGCGGGGCCAACCGGTGACCAAGACCATGCTGTGGGACCGCTGCTGGGTCGAATGGAAATTCCTGCCCGATAATTTCGTCAATGTGATCGACGCCCGCATCAGCGCCTTGCGCCGCCGTCTCAAGGAGCAGGCGCCCGAACTCGGCGAAGATCTGCACCCGCTGATCGTTTCCGCGCGCAGCCAGAGCCTGATCTTCCGCGACCTGTCCGCGCTGGCGGGCTGAGCCGGGGATGGCCGGACGATCCACGGGCCTGACCGGCTGGCTGGCGCGGCGGACATCGACGCAATTGGCCGCCGCCATGGGCGTGTTGTCGGCGCTGGCCCTGTCCGGCTCGTTGCTGATCACCGGCGCGGCGGTGCGCATGGACCAGCGCGAGAAGGCGGCGCTGGCCGCGCTGGATGACTACAGCGCCATGGTCACCAAGCTGGGCTCTGAGACCAGCCTGTCCGCCGAACGGCTGACCGAGGCCGACGCCGCCTGGCTGTCGGCTTGGCTGAGCGCCTTCCAGAGCGGACCGGCCCGGGATGCGGGCACGCTGGAGGAGACCTGCCGGACCGGGCGCGGCGGCGCCGGCGTCAGGTTCATTCGCGCGCCGGTCGGCAAGCCCGCGGGTCTGGCGGCGCTGGACGCAATCCGCGGTGAACGCGCGGGGCGGCTGGGCAAGGACGTCTATGTCGTGCGGCTGGACCGGGGCGTGCTCTGCCCGTCCCGGTCGGTCGAGGTCGTGGTGGTCCGCCGCACATTCGGCGCCCTGGACATCGCCGTGGGCCGGACGGTCGATCGCTCGGGGCGGGCCTGGGGCTGGGCGGTCGCGGCGGTGATCGCGACCGGCCTGCTGCTGCTGGTTATCGGCCTGGCCGCCGCGGCGGTCGCGCGGCGCCGGCTGACGGGCGCGGTGACCGAGGTCAGCCGGGCGCTGGACCGGGCGGCGGTCGGGGACTTCTCCGTGCGCGCGCCCGAAACCGCCGTGGCCCCGGAGCTGACCGAGCTGACCGGCCATGTGAACCGCACCCTCGATCGCCTCGACGAACTGCTCAGCTGGCTGCGCGACTCGGCCGATCAGCTGGCGCATGATTTCCGGACGCCCTTGGCCCGCGCCTCGGTCCGGCTCGAACGGCTCCGGGCCTCCGCGACGACGCCCGAAGCCCGCAAGCTGATCGACGAGGCGCGGTCCGACCTCGCCGAGATCACCCGCTCCATGAACGAGACGATGGCGCTGCGCGACGGCGAGGCGTGGGCGTTCGAGAGCGTGCGGCTTGACGAACTGGCGGCGCAGGCGGCGGAGCTCTACCAGCCGCTGGCTGAGGAGAGCGCGGTCGCCATCCGCGTCGAGGCGGAACCGGTCTCCGTACTCGGCGTCCGGTCGCTGCTGCAGCGGGCGGTCACCAACCTGGTCGACAACGCGATCAAATTCTCGCCGCCGGGCGGGGTCGTCACGCTGCGGGCCAGTGTCGAGGACGGCCGGCCCATCCTCTCCGTGGCGGATCAGGGGCCGGGCTTCGCGTCCGACCGGCAGACCGGAGCTCCGCCCCCGGCCGACGGCCGCGAAAGTCACGGGATGGGCCTCGCCTTCGTGCGGGCCATCCTGAAACGGCACGGGGCGGTCATGACGGTTGATGACGGTCGTCCGGGGGCTGTCGTCACGGCGCGTTTCTCGCGCTAGGGTCCGCTCAAGAACAGGGGATTGGCGATGCGGCGTTCCACCAACCGGGCTCACGGCCTGTCGATTCTGGCGCTGGTCGCCGCCGTTCCCCTGCTGGCCGCGACCGCGGCGTCCGCCCAGTCCACGCCACAGGGCCCGATCCCCTACGACGCCCGGCGAGGCGTCTTCACCTTCGCCAGCGGTCTGGAACAGGCCCTGCCGGCGGTGGTGCAGGTCACCACCCTGGGTCAGTCGGAAGGTCCCAGCTCCGGCGAGAACGAGCCCCGCCCGATCTCCAGCGGCTCGGGCGCCATCATCGACGCGCGTGAAGGCATCGTCGTCACCAACAATCACGTGGTCGAGGGCGGACGGAAATTCACCGTCGACCTGACCGACGGCCGCATCTTCGACGCCGTCCTGATCGGCACCGACAAGGCCACCGATCTGGCGGTGCTGAAGTTCGACGCGACAGGCTTGTCGGAAATCGAGGTGGTCGATTCCGACCAGCTGCGCACCGGCGATCTGGCCTTTGCGGTGGGCTATCCGCTCGGCCTCGACCAGACCCTGACCATGGGCGTCATCTCGGGTCTGGGGCGCTCCGGCATGGGCGACCGGATCGAGGACTATATCCAGACCGACGCGGCGGTGAACTCGGGCAACTCGGGCGGTCCGCTGCTGGATAGCCGGGGCCGGCTGATCGGCATCAACACCTCGATCCTGTCGGGCGGCGGCGGCGGCAACGACGGCATCGCCTTCGCCGTGCCCAGCCGCATCCTGATGTATGTGGTCGACCAGCTGCGGACCATCGGCGAGGTCAAGCGCGGCTCGACCGGCGCCATTCTGGGCTCGCTCAATGCGGCGCGCTCGCGTGATTTTGGCCTCGGCATCGTCCGTGGCGCGGTAGTCGAGAACGTGGCTCCGGGCTCTTCGGCCGAGGCCGCCGGCCTGCGCCGCGGCGACGTGGTCACCCGCATCCAGAACCGCCCCGTCTCCAACGCCGGCACGGTGGCGGCGACCATCGGCATCGCCCAACCCGGAACCCGGGTCGAGGTCGTCTATCTGCGCGAAGGCCGCGAGGGCCGCGCCACCCTGACCGTCGAGGCTCCGGGCGATCCGTCCGTGATCACCGGCGCCGAGGTGGTCATGGCGCGCGGTCTCAGCGCCCGCACCAGCGCGGACGGCGTCCAGCTGTTCGCGGTCGAGGGCGGCTCACTGGCGGCCGCAGCGGGCCTGCAGGCCGGGGACGTGATCGAGAGCGTCGACGATGTCGCGGTCAGCGATCTGGCCGGACTGGCCGCCGCCCTTGGCGCGGGCGAGCACCGGCTGACGGTGCGCCGAGGCGAAGAGGATGTGACGGTGGTGCTGGGCGGCTAGACCGCCGATCCCGGGGCCCGGACAGCAAAACGCCCGCTCGGCCTAAAGGGGGAGGGGCGGCGGAGCGGGCGTCTCGCTTGGAGGAAGCATCGACCCGCCGGAGCCCTTGATGGAGAAATCCCAGGGGGCTGGGGGGGCTGTTCAGGATCCAGGATCACTCCGGACTCCGACGGGCCGATGGGTCAGGTGTCGCCCCCCAAGGGGGCGGCGGATGGGCGGAACCGCGGCTATTTCGTGTTCCGCGCGATTTCCTGAAAAAGTGACGTTCGGGGCACGCCGGTCGGTGGAATTCCGTGACAGCCAGGGGCTGGCGTTTCGACGCGGGGGGCCTACCTTTCTCCCATGAGCGACGCTGCCGACCTGCATTCCGCATCGGGCCCGGTCTTCTTCGACCGGCGCGAACTGGACCTGATCCTGCGGGTCTACGGGCGGATGGTGGCGGCGGGCGAGTGGCGCGACTACGCCATGGTCGGCCACACCGACGTGGCCGAGTTTGCCGTCTTCCGCCGCTCGGGCGACGCCCCCGCCTACCGGATCGAGAAGCGCCCTTCCCTTCGTCTCAAGCAGGGCCAGTGGGCGGTGATCGGCGAGGGCGGCGTGGTGCTGCGGCGCGGTCGCGAACTGCCCCAGGTCCTGCGCGTCTTCGACAGCCGCCGCTTCACCGTCGTGGAATAGAAAAAGGCCCGGATCGCTCCGGGCCTTTTCCGTGTCAGATGCCAGGTCGATCAGTCGCGCCGCACGCCCATGAAATAGAGCAGGAAGCGGAACAGGTTCACGAAGGCGATGTAGAGGTTGAGCGCGCCGAAGCTGGTCGCCGCCGACATGCTCTCGCCGTCGCCGCGCACGCTGTAATAGATCATCTTCAGGTGCTGGGTTTCGGCCGCGATCAGACCCGCCATCAGCAGGATGCCGACGGCGTTCATGATCATGAAGACCGGCCCGACGCTGAACAGCCCGAACGATGCGCCGATCGAGAAGGCGATGCCGGCGAAGACGAAGCCCCACATGGCGAAGAAGATGAAGCTGCGCATGCCCGACAGGTCGCGCTTGGTCGTGTAGCCCGCCAGGCTGAGCCCGCCGAAGGCCGCCGCCGTGATCAGGAAGGTCGTGACCACGCTGGCGCCGGCGTACATCAGCACCACGGTGCCGAGCGAGGCGCCGACAAGCGCGACGATGACCCAGTAGAGGATGTTGGCCGAACTGGCGCTGGCCCGCTTCATCATGAAGTTGGAGCCCAGCAGGATGACCAGCGGCGCGAAGCTGACGATCATGCCCAGAAGGGTGAAGCCCGCCAGCCCGCCGGTGGGCGTCTTGACGAACATGAGGTTGGACACCGGGGCGTAGCTGGACGTCAGCCAGGCAAGCGCGGCCGACACCAGCAGGCCGAGTCCCATCTTCTGATAGACGCCGAGCATGAATTTCTTGAGGCCGGGATCGAGCGCGGCGTCGGCGCGGGATCCAGCGGCCGTGTAGTTTCCGAAATCGCTCATGGCGATCAGTCCTCCGTTCGGTTGGGGCGTGTCCCAACCTTTGCCTGAATATCAGGTCCGGTTTGCCCTTCCGCAAGGAAAACCGGACTTGGGCCGTCGAGTTTCAGCCGCTACGAACGGTCGCATGATCCGGTTGTTCACCGCCCTGTCGATCCCCGAGGACGTGGCCGACACCCTTGAACGGCGCCAGTCGGGGCTGCCCGGCGCCAAATGGCGTAGCCGCGACCAGTTGCACCTGACCCTCGCCTTCTACGGCGAGATCGACGAGCGCCGCGCCGACGACCTGGCCGCCGAGCTGAGCCGCGCCGCGACCGGCGGGCCGTTCGACTTCGCCCTGAGGGGTGTGGGCGCGTTCGGGGACTCGCACCGCAGCCACACCCTGTGGGCCGGCGTCGAGCCGAACGACCGGCTGTCGGTTCTCGCCGGGCGCTGCCGCTCCGCCGGCGAGCGGGCCGGGGTGACGATGGAGAAGCGCGACTACCGCCCCCACGTGACCCTCGCCTACCTCAAGCCTCAGACCAATCCGGACCGCATCGGGGCGTGGATCGCGGGGCACAATCTGCTGCATTCGCCGCCGATACGGGTCGACCGCTTCGGCCTGTGGTCCAGCGTCCTGACCCACGACGGCAGCCGCTATCAGCTCGAGCAGGAGTACTGGCTGTGACCGGACCCGTGATCCAGACCGCCCGCCTGACCCTGCGCCCGCCCGCGATGGAGGACTTTCCACGCTGGGCCGAGATGATGGCCGATCCCGAGGCGGCGAAATTCATCGGCGGCCCCATGCCGGCCGAGACCGCCTGGCGCGGCTTCATGACCATGGCCGGAGCGTGGAGCCTGACCGGCGTGGGCATGTTCTCGCTGATCGAGCGCGACACCGGCCAATGGCTGGGCCGCATCGGCCCGTGGACGCCGCTGGGCTGGCCCGGGACAGAGGTCGGCTGGGGCCTGCACGCTGACGCCCAGGGCAAGGGCTATGGCGTGGAAGCGGCGACCGCCGCGATCGACTACGCCTTCGATGTTCTCGGCTGGACCGCGGTGATCCACTGCATCGACCCGGACAACACGCCATCGCAGCGGCTGGCCGAAAGGCTGAGCTCTTACAATCAGGGGCCAACGCGCCTGCCCCCGCCGTTCGATACCGTCGCCGTGGATCGCTGGGGCCAGAGCCGCGAGCAGTGGCGCTCGCGTCCGCGGGGCTGAGCCCGAACCCTACCTTCGCGCGTTCAACACTCAAGCTTTGACGCGCCGCCGCCATCGGCTAGGCAAAGAGACGGTCAAGATGAGGGTTGGACGGATGCGGGTTCTGGTTCTGGGCGGCGATGGATTCTGCGGCTGGCCGACGGCGCTGCACCTGTCGGCGAGGGGCTGGGACGTTCTGGTCGTCGACAACCTGAGCCGGCGCAACATCGACAATGAACTGGAGGTCCAGTCCCTGACGCCGATCCGGACCATGGGCGAGCGTGTCGCCGCGTGGAAGGATGTCTCGGGCAAGACCATCGAGTTCGTCAACATGACGGTCGGCAAGGAGTTCGACCGGCTGGTCGGCCTGATCCGCGACTGGAAACCCGACAGCGTCGTCCACTTCGCCGAGCAGCGGGCAGCGCCCTATTCGATGAAGTCGGCGCGGCACAAGCTGTACACGGTCGACAACAATCTGAACGCCACCAACCACCTGCTGGCCGCCCTCGTGGAGAGCGGGCGGGACGTGCATCTGGCCCACCTCGGGACCATGGGCGTCTATGGCTACACCACCGCTGGGCTGCGGATCCCGGAAGGCTATCTGAAGGTCACCGTCGACACCGACTTCGGCCCGACCGAGCAGGAGATCCTGTTCCCGCCGAACCCCGGCTCGATCTACCACATGACCAAGACGCAGGACGCCCTGCTCTTCCAGTTCTACGCCAAGAACGACGGCGTCCGGATCACCGACCTGCACCAGGGCATCGTCTGGGGCACCCAGACCGAAGAGACGCGGCAGGACGAGCGACTGATCAACCGGTTCGACTACGACGGCGACTACGGCACGGTGCTGAACCGGTTCCTGATGCAGGCGGCGGTCGGCTATCCGCTGACGGTGCACGGGACGGGCGGCCAGACGCGGGCCTTCATCCACATCCAGGACACGGTGCGCTGCGTCGAGCTGGCGCTGAAGAACCCGCCCAAGACGGGCGAGCGGGTCAAGATCCTCAACCAGATGACCGAGAGCCGCCGGGTCCGCGACCTCGCCGCCATGATCGCCGACATGACGGGCGCCGAGGTCCACAACGTGCCCAATCCGCGCCAGGAAGCCGACGAGAACGAGCTGGTGGTCGCCAATGACCAGTTCCGCCACCTCGGCCTCAAGCCGATCACCCTGGAGCAGGGCCTGCTGGACGAGGTCACCGACATCGCCCGTCGCTACGCGGACCGCGCCGACCTGACCAAGGTCCCGTGCGTCTCCAGCTGGAACAGCAAGCGGGCCGAGGCTCTGAAGGCCGAGCCGGTGGTGGTCGCGCCCCAGCCGGGCGCCCACGCCCGCTCCGCCTGATCGGGACGGCATGCCCGCAGACGCTCCTTCCACCCTGCTCGTCTTCGGCGGCGGCTGGCTGGGTCAGGCCGCCGCCCGCGAGGCCGTGCGCCGGGGCGGCCGGGCGATCCTGACCAGCCGCGATCCGGCCCGCCGCGAGGCCCTGTTCGGCCAAGGCTTCGACACCGTCGACCCGGCCGACGGCGAAGCGCTCGAGCAGGCCGTGCGCGGCGCGACCGCCATCCTCGTCACCGCCCCGCCCGAGAGCGACGGCTGCCCCGGACTGAAGCGGCTGGTTCCAGCCCTGACCCGCAGCGGCGCCTTTCCCGACTGGATCGGCTATGTCTCCTCGACGGCCGTCTATGGCGATCGGGCCGGGGGCTGGGCCTTCGAGGACGACCCGCTCAACGCCGCCTCGCTGGAAGGCGCGCGTCGGGTGCGGGCCGAGCGCGACTGGCTGGACGCCGGTCAGGGCATGGGGCTGACGGTGCAGATCTTCCGCCTGCCGGCCCTCTACGGCCCCGGCCGTTCGCCGATCGACCGGCTGCAGGACGGCACGGCCCGTATCGTCCGCAAGCCGGGGCAGGTGTTCAACCGCATCCATGTCGAGGACGCCGTCGCCGGCCTGTTCGCCTCCATGGCCCGGCCCCGGCCCGGCGCGGCCTATACGCTGTGCGACGACGAACCCGCACCCGCCGATGCGGTCATGGAGTGGGCCGCGAACCGGCTCGGCATGCCCCGCCCGCCCGAGATCGATCTGGACGACCCCACGGTGTCCGACGCGATGCGCCGGTTCTATCTTGATTCTAAACGCCTTTCGAACGCCCGGGCGAAGGCGGAGCTAGGCTGGCGGCCTCGCTATCCGACGTATCGGGAAGGGCTTGGAGCCCTGATCAGCGGAGAGGCGGCCTGACCACGATCAGGCGATACAACCTCGACAGTTTTCGGGGATCAGAAGCGCTACAACCGATACAAGCGAGACATGGCCCGATCGGCGTTCGAAAATGCCGGACAGATGGCCTGCGATGTCCGGGAACATCCCGTCCCCCAACCGTCAATCGTCAGGGGCGGCGTGCTAGCTTCGCGGCCGCAGGAGGTTCCATGACCGACCACGCCACGCCAAATCTCCCGTCACGGGATTTCGACGCCACCGCCCGCTTCTACGCCGCGCTCGGCTTCGAACCGACGTGGAAGGACGGCGGCTGGATGATCCTGACGCGGGGCGCCCTCAAGCTGGAATTCTTCCCCTATCCGGACCTCGACCCGGCGACGAGTTCGTTCGGCTGCTGCCTGCGGCTCGACGACGCCGACGCCTTCCACGCGGTCTGCAAGGCGGCGGGCGTACCGGAGCGGTCGGGCGGCTTGCCGCGCGTCCAGGCCCCGGCGCTGGAGCACTCCGGCCTGCGGATCGGCTATCTGCTGGACCCGGACGGGACGCTGGTGCGTCTCGTCCAGAACCCGGCCTAGAACGGCAGCAGGTTGCGCTGGCGGCTGTAGGCCATGGTGCCGACGTTGGCGCCCAGTCGCAGGCCGACACCGGTGCGGATCGGAGCCAGGACGATGCCGTCGGCGCGCTGATAGTTCACACCCACGCCGCCGACGAGATAGGCCGAGCCTTCGACGCCCGGGTAGCGGCGGTAGATCATGTCGGGGTGGTAGAGGCCGTACACCAAGGTGAAGACGCGGCTGGCGTTGCCGCCCACATCCCAGCCGATCGAGATGCCCTGCCAGAACACCTCCTGCGACGCGGAGAGGTCCTTCATGTGCAGGGCGCCGCGGCCATAGCGCAGGCCGACGCCGGCCGCACCCGCGGCCTCCTCGCCCGCGACATAGGCAGTCGGGCGGTCGCCCTGGTCGGCGAAGATGCGCTCGATGGCCGCGCCGATGGCCTCGGCCGCGATGCCCAGTTCGCGCGACCCGGCCGCGATCAGCTCGTCGGCGGTATAGGCCTGCGCCTCCTGATCGGAGCGGATCGGATAGTTCGGATCGGCCGCCGGGCCCGTGGCGCAGGCGGACAGGCCGGAGGCGCCGGCGGTGGCGGCGAGGCCGGAAAGGATCAGCTGGCGGCGATGCATGGCGATGGCTCCGAAGGCGGGGACGGTCCGCCCGACTCGCGCGGGCGCTGGACGGCACCGTCACCGGCTTTTGCGGCAGACTTGCGGCTGCAAGGTTAACGGAACCTTGCCGCCGCTTGATCTGCTAGCCCCGCAGAGTCGCGCCCGCCTTGCCCGCCGCCGCGACGACCTTCGTCGACAGCGCCTCGATTTCGGCCTCGGTCAGGGTCGCGTCGCGGGGCTGGATGACGACTTCCAGCGCCACCGACTTCATGCCCTCGGCCACGCCGGCGCCGCGGTAGACGTCGAACACCCGAACGTCGGCGATCAGGGCCTTGTCCGCCCCGGCCACGGCCCGCACGACGTCGCCGGTGGCCCGGCCTTCCTCGACCACGAAGGCGAAGTCGCGGGTCAGGGGCATGAGCGGGGCCAACAAGGCCGCGCCCCGCGCCTTGGTGGCCTTGCCGCGCGGCTCGGGCACGGCGTCGAGTACGATCTCGAAGGCCAGCATCGGCGCATCGGCGTCCAGCGCCTTGAGCACGCGCGGGTGCAGGGCCCCAAACTCGACCATGACGTTCTTCGGGCCGAGCTGGAGGCGGGCCGAGCGGCCGGGATGCCACCAGTCGCGGTTCTGGCCCTGCGTCAGCTGCAGCGAGGCGACGGGCGCGCCCAACTCCTCCAGCAGCGCCATCAGGTCGCCCTTGAGCGCGAACAGGGCCTCCTCGGCCCCACCGCCCCAGTGGCGCGGCGAGCGCGGCGAGACCAGACCGGCGATGACCGTACGCTGACCCGTCGGGCTGTCGTCCAGATAGATGGGACCGATCTCGAACAGGGCGGCGTCCGGATGCCCGCGGTCGGCGTTGCGCGCCGCCGCCTGGATCAGGTTCGGCAGGGCCGAGGGCCGCATGCAGTCGAGGTCGGCGGCGATGGGGTTCTCGACCACCAGCCGCTGATCGCCGCCGCCGAACAGGGCCGCGGTGGACTGTTTGGTGAAGGACCAGGTGACGGCCTCGGCATAGCCCAAGGCGGCCAGCGCCCGCCGTGCGGTGCGCACGCGCGCTTGACGCGGGTTGAGGATGCCCTTGGACGGCGCGCCGAGGTGAGGCAGCGGGGTCGACGGCAGTTCGCCATAGCCCTCGATGCGGGCGACTTCCTCGACCAGATCGGCCGGGCCCTCGACGTCGCGACGCCACGACGGCGGCGTCACGGTCCAGGGGGCGCCGCGCGCGATCTCGAAACCGAGCCGCGTCAGAATTTCCGCGATACGGTCGTCGTCCAGCGACAGGCCCGTCAGGGCGCCAACGCGGGCGGGATCGAAGGCGAAGGCTTGCGGGCTCGCCGGCGCCTGTCCGGCCACCACGACCGCCGACGGCTCGCCGCCGCACAGTTCGAGGATCAGCTTGGTCGCCAGCTCCAGTCCCGGAACCACGGACGCCGGATCGACGCCGCGCGCGAAACGATACTGGGCGTCGGAGTTGAGCGTCAGCGTCCGCCCCGTCTGGGCCGTGACCAGAGGATCGAACCAGGCGCTTTCGAGGAAGACGTCGACCGTCTCGTCCGAACAGCCGGTGGACTCGCCGCCCATCACGCCGCCGAGGCCGATGGGGCGCTCTCCGGCGGCATCGGCGATGACGCACATCGACGGATCGACGGTGTAGGTCTTGCCGTCCAGCGCGATCAGCTGCTCGTGCGTGCCGGCGGCTATGTGCGCCGCCCCTTCGGACACCTGCCCGCCGCGCACGACGATCTCGCCGCCCACCAGCTTGGCCGCGTCATAGACGTGCAAGGGACGGCAGCGGTCGTAGGCGATCAGGTTGGTGACATCGACCAGCCGGTTGATCGGACGCAGGCCGATGGCGGTCAGGCGGCGCTGCAGCCACTCGGGCGACGGGCCGTTCTTGACGCCCCGGATCAGCCGTCCGGCGAACACCGGGCACATCTCCGGCGCCTCGATCCGCACCGAGATCGGCGACGGGAAGGCGCCGGCGACCGGAACGATGGACGGGGTCTTCAGCTGGCCGAGGCTGGCCGCCGCCAGATCGCGCGCGATTCCGGCGACGCCCAGCCAGTCGGGGCGGTTCGGAGTAACTTCGAAATCGATCACCGGCTCTGCGCCGAAGACGCCGGCCGCCGGCGTCCCGACGCTGAGGTCGTCGCCCAGTTCGAGGATGCCGTCGCTTTCGTCAGACAGTTCCAGCTCGGAGGCCGAGCACAGCATGCCGTTCGAGACCACGCCGCGCACCGGCTTCTCGACCAGGGTGACGCCGAGGCCCGGCACATAGGCGCCGATGGGAGCGTAGATGGTGGTCAGGCCGGCGCGCGCGTTGGGCGCACCGCAGACGATCTCCTTCGGCCCGTCGACGGTGGCGACCTGGCAGACTTGCAGCCGGTCGGCGTTCGGGTGCCGTTCGGCCGAGACGATCTTCGCCACGGTGAAGGGCGCCAGGGCGGCGACGGGATCGTGGACCTCCTCGACCTCAAGGCCGGCCATGGTCATGGCGTCGGCCACGGCGGCGACCTCGGCCTCCGTGTCGAGATGCTCCTTCAGCCAGGAGAGAGTGAATTTCACGCCGACGGCTCCGTGGGCGCGGCGACGTCCGACAGGGTTTTGACGTCGGCCAGAAGCTCGTCGATCAGCTGGTCGGTGCCGGTGAAACCGACCTGGACGAAGCGGCAGCGGACGAAACGGCATTTCGCCATGCCCACCACACCGGCCATCTTGACCCGGCCGACGGGCCGGTAGAGCAGCGTCGCCATATCGCTGGTCGTACCCATGGCGCAGCTGTCGAAGACGGTGCCGTTCATCACGGCCATGACCGCCGGCCCCTCGATGACGCAGTCGGTGAAGGTCTTGCCCTCGATGAACATCTCGCCCGCGTTCCAGTGCTGGACCGCCAGCGAGGGCAGCCAGACGGCCTCGTTCTCGAAGGTGGTGCGGGCCACCAGGGCGCGACCGGCGGCCTCTTCGGCGGACATGGTCTGATCGGTCATGGTCGGATCTCTCGGGTTCTGGACGTCAGCCGGTGGTGGCGACTTGCTCGACCAGCCGGCGCAGCAGGTCGTCGCCGCCGGTGATTCCGAGCGTGTGGAACTGGCAGTTGCGGAAGGTGCAGTTGCGGACGGGAATCGCGCCGATGGCCATCTGGCCGCTCATCGGACGGAACAGCATGTTGCGCAGGTCGCCGCCGGACGGGCCGAAATTGACGCCCTCGAAATGCGTCCCTTCCATCACCAGCATCACCGCCGGTCCTTCGATGAAGCAGCCGTCGAAGGTGCGGCCCTCGATCACGGCCCCGCCGCCCGACTGGATGTTGGCGCGGTACAGGTCGAACAGGGCGAAATGACCGCCCTCGAAGGTCGTGGCCCGCGGGTCCATCTCGCGGGTTTCGACGGGCCGGTTCGGGGATTGGTCGGTGGCCATCAGGACAGTCCGCTTGCAGGGTTGGGCGCCGCGAAGGCGGAGAAACCGTAGTGGGCCAGCCACCGGGTATCGGCCTCGAACATGGGCCGCAGGTCGGGGATGCCGTATTTCAGCATGGCCAAGCGGTCCACGCCCATGCCGAAGGCGAAGCCCTGGTATTCGTCGGGGTCGATGCCGCAGTTCCGCAGCACGTTCGGATGCACCATCCCGCAGCCGAGAATCTCCATCCAGCTATCGCCCTGATTGAGCTTCAGCTCGCCGCCCGAGCGGTCGCAGCGGATGTCCATCTCGGCCGACGGCTCGGTGAAGGGGAAGTGGTGCGGCCGGAAGCGCGCATCGACGTCGTCGACCTCGAAGAAGCGGGCGACGAAAGTCTCCAGCGTCCACTTCAGGTGGCCCATGTGAATGGCCTTGTCGATCACCAGACCCTCGACCTGATGGAACATGGGCGTGTGGGTGGCGTCGCTGTCCTTCCGGAAGGTCCGGCCCGGGGCGATGATCCGGATCGGCGGCTTTTGGGACATCATCGTGCGCACCTGCACCGGGCTGGTGTGGGTGCGCAGGACCTTGCGCTCGCCGGTCTCCGGATCGGGCGTCAGGAAGAAGGTGTCGTGCATCTCCCGCGCCGGATGCTTGGGCGGGAAGTTCAGGGCCGTGAAGTTGTGGAAGTCGTCCTCGATGTCCGGGCCTTCCGCGACGGCGAAGCCCATGTCGGCGAACAGGGCGATCATCTCGTCCATCACCTGCATGGTCGGATGCACGCTGCCCTTGCGGCGCGGGCGCGACGGCAGGGTCAGGTCGAGGTGCTCGGCCTTGAGACGGGCGTCCAGCTCGGCGGCCTCGAGTTCGCCCTTGCGGGCGGCCAAGGCGGACTGCACCCGGTCGCGCAGGCCGTTGATCATCGGCCCCTTCTCGCGGCGTTCTTCGGGGCTCATCGCCCCCATGCCCTTGAGCAGACCCGAGATCGATCCGGACTTGCCCAGCGAGGCGACGCGCAGATCCTCGACCGCCGCAGCGGTTTCCGCGCGGCCGATGGCGTTGATCAGGTCGAGTTCGAGCTGGGCGAGATCGGTCATGGTCGCAGTCGTCTAGCGGGCTGAAGGGCTTTCGTCACCCGGTCAGGCGCGGCTTGATCAGTTCAGCGCCTCATAGGCGTCCATGATCCACTTCGGCGGGTCCGGCTCCCAGCGGATCGGCCGGCCCTCGGTGAAGGTCCAGCGGTGCAGCCACGAGACCCCGTTGGCCCGCACATAGTCGTCGGCGTGGCCGTAGATCGGGTCCGCCAGCGCCTCATCCAGCGTCACGAAGCGGTAGCCCCGCGCCAGATACAGGGCGTGGATCCGCGGATACCAGTCCCGGTTCAGCGTATGAGCGTGAAGCAGCAGCACCTGCGCCGGCTCACGCCCGCCGGTCAGCTCGGCGCTGTAGGGCTCCCAGTGATCCAGCACCGCCGCCATGTGCGCCACATAGGCCTCGCCGATCCGCGTCTTCAGCGCCTCGTCCCCTGCGGCCTCGGCCCGGCGGTAAAGCGCAGCGAACATCCAGTCGTTGTTGTCGATGGTGACCGGCGCGACGGTATAGCCCCGCCCGGTCAGACCCGCGGCGATGGCGGCCTTCTTCTCCGGCGTCTCGCCGGTGAACAGGAAGGGATGACGGAAGAAGCGCAGGGTGCCGCCCCGCTCCGCCAGCACGGCGCGCGTGACGGGCGCGCCGGCGTCTACGTCCGCCAGATACGCCTCGACGGTGGTCCGGTGGATGTTCAGATGGCTGAAGGTGTGGTTGCCCATGTCCAGCCCGGCGTCGAGCCACATGTTCAGCAGGGCGGGCAGCAGGTCGGCGCGCCGCTCCTCGCACACCTTGCCCTCGTTGACGAAGACGGTCGCCCGTGTGTCCAGCGGCCGCAGCATGGCGACGAAATCGCGCGTCAGGGCCATGGCCCTGACCGGGTCGCACAGTTCCGCCTCGGTGGCTTGATACGGCGGATCGTCGAAGGTCACGGCGACGGCCCGCTGCTGCGCCTGAACAGGCGCCGAAAGGAGGGCGAGGGCGACGGCGAAGAATAGGGGTCTGAACATCCCCCAAGCCTAGTCGTTCGGTCCGCAAACGAAAACGCCCGCCCCGGCGGACCGGAGCGGGCGTTTCGAAATCACGATGGAGCTTGGCTTACGCCAGCGCGCCGCGGACCTTGTCGGCGATCGCCTTGAAGGCGGCTTCGTCGGCGGCCATCGCGGCCAGGACCTTGCGGTCAAGCTCGATGCCGGCCACGCCCAGGCCGTGGATGAACTGGCTGTAGGTGAAGCCTTCCAGACGGGCGGCGGCGTTGATGCGCTGGATCCACAGGGCGCGGAAGTTGCGCTTCTTGGTGCGGCGGTCGCGGTAGGCGTATTGCCCGGCGCGGTCGACGGCGGCCTTGGCCGTGCGGATGGTGTTCTTGCGGCGGCCGTAGAAGCCCTTGGCCTGCTTCAGAACCTTCTTGTGCTTGGCATGGGACGTAACGCCCCGAGTGACGCGAGCCATGTCGCTATCCTTTCAAATTCGGTGTGGAGATCAGTCGAACAGCGCGCGCCGATCAGGCGTACGGCATGTAGGATTTGATCTTCTTGGCGTCGGCGTCGGCCATGACCGAGGTGCCGCGGTTCTGGCGGATGTATTTGCTGTTGTGGCTGATCAAGCGGTGACGCTTGCCAGCAACACCGGCCTTAACCTTGCCAGTCGCCGTGAATTTGAAGCGCTTCTTGGCGCCCGACTTCGTCTTCAGTTTCGGCATTTTCACTCTCTATTTTGAGTGGGCTACCGCCTATCGGCTACTTGAGCCCATAGGGAGGATAGACCCTGATTGAGAACCGCCCAGGCATGCCTGTTAGCCCGGCGGTTCGGTACGCGAAGGCGCGGCTTCTAGTCGAAGCAGGGCCGGAACGCAAGGTGGAAGGGCTATTATCCGCCTATCGGGGCGGATTGTGCTCCTCGAGGAATTTGATCGTTTCGGTCAGCATCTGCCGGCGCGTAGCCGGGAAGCTCATGTAGTGGTCTTCCCCCGCCAGTGACACCAGCTCCACGTCCTTGCCCGCCGCCCGCATGGCGCGATCCATGATCCGGCTCTGTTCGAAGGGCACCACCGTATCGTCGCGCCCGTGGATCAGCAGGACCGGCCCCTCGATCCGGGAGATCAGCCGCGCCGGAGAGCGTTCGGCGAGGCTCGGGTCGACGTCGCTGGTGACGCCCATGAACCGCTGCCAGTAGCGAAGTCCTTCGTTAAAGCGCGAACGCCCCCCTTCCCGCCGTTCGACCGCAAGGAATTCCGGCAGGTCCGAAATGCCTGCGACCGATACGGCGCAGCGGTAGACGCCGTCATCCAGCGTCATTCCGGCCAGGGCCGCGTAACCGCCATAGCTGGCGCCGACGATGCAGACGCGGGAGGCGTCGACCATGCCGGCGTCGGCCAGGTATTTGACCCCGTCGGCGAGATCGGACTGCATCTTGCGGCCCCATTCGCCGTAGCCCGCCTCCAGAAGCGTCTGGCCGAAGCCCTCGGAGCCCCGGAACTGGGGCTGGAATACCGCATAGCCGCGGGACGCCAGCGCCTGCGACCACCAGTCGAAGCCGGCCTTGTCGCGCGCCGCCGGCCCGCCATGAGGCAGGACGATCAGCGGCAGGTTGCGCGCCTCCCGGCCGGTCGGCTTGGTCAGATAGCCGATCAGGTCCATGCCGTCGGCGGCCTTGTAGCGAACCGCGCTGACCTCGGCGACGTCGGCGGCGGTCAGACCCGGATACTCGCGCCCGATGAGGTTCACGCTCTGCCGCTCGGCGTCGAACAGATAGGTCGAGCCCGGCTCGCCCGCGCCTTCGGCCCGGAACACCATGACGCTCAGATCGTCGTCGGTGTCGGTCAGGAACAGCTGACGGCCCGCCAGCCCCTGCACCAGCCGGTCCCAGTTCGCCTGGTGCGCCGGGTCGAACAGGCTGTAGGACTGGGTCAGGCCTTGACGGGAGATGCCGACCATATGCCCGGCGCCGTCACGGACGATGTTGTCCGCGCCCGCGTTGTCGTGCTGCGCCACCTCGGATCCGTCAGCCAGACTGATCTCGACCAGCACCGGCCCGTCTTCGCGATCCTCGCTGAGCAGCACCGTTTCGTCGCTACGGCCGAAGCCGAGGATCGCGGGACGATCCAGCAACGAGCGCCGGCTCAGCAGTTCGTTCCAGTTGCCGCCGCGACGCGCCAGCAGGCGCCAGGCCCCGGTCTCGCCGTCATAGGTGGTGCGCGCCAGCACCTCGCCGTCCGGACGGATGACATAGCTGCTGGTGTCCTCGGCGCCCGTCTGGTGCAGGCGGCCGCGACCATCGTCGAGGTCCACGCGATAGACGTCGTAGGTGTAGGCGTTGTTCTCGACCGTATAGGTCCGCAGATACATTACCGGGCGCCCGCGATAGGTCCCTACCGTCGCCGGGCCGAAGCTGGCCGTCAGGATAGCCTTATCGGCGCTGCCCAGCGCCCGCGCGACCCGCCGGGTGCGCACATTGACGATGTCCAGCTGCTCATACAGGCCCGGAGAGGTGGTGTAGGGCAGTTTGTCGTTGATCGTGCTCGAGATGACCACGTGGTCGGGCGAGGCCCAGAACACGAAGCGCGCAGCCCGGTCGCTCACATCGATGGTGACCAGGGCCTCGCCGGTTCGCGCCTGCGCGACGACCGTGTCCCCATCCGGGCTGCGTCGGATGTAGGCCAGCGCCGATCCATCCGGCGAGACCGAGACGCCATCGATCGCCGGCAGGGCGGCGTAGGCCTCGATCGGGGCCGACTGGGCCAGCGCCGCGCCGGCGGCGCCGAACAGAACCGCCGAGGCGGCCGCCACGGCGATGCAGAGATTTCGAACGGACATGCAAGCCCCCCGCTGTTGAAGCTCAACCGTAGGAGGCTTGGACAGCGGAGCCAAGCGTGAAACGCGAGCCGCCTACTCCGCCGGCTGCGGCGCACGCGACAGCTCGCGGTGTCTGAAGGCCCTTCCCGCGTTGATCGCCATCACCGCGGCCGGGACCGTCAGGGCCGCGCCGATCAGGAACGGCCAGTCATGGCCGATCCCCGAAAAGATCGCTCCGGCCGCCATCGGGCCGAATATCCGGGCGCTTGAACTGGCGGCCATGTTCAGGCCCAGCATCGCCCCCTGCCGGTCCGGATCGACCGAACGGGAGATCAGGGCCGAGATGTTGGGCATGGTCACCGCCATCCCGAAGGCTCCGAAGGCCATGATCGCCGGCACCAGCAGTTCGGCGTCGGGCAACAACCGGCTGGCGACCACCTGCCCCACCAGCCCCGAGCCGAAGATCAGGCAGCCGACCGCCAGCACCCGCGCCTCGCCGAACCGGCGCGCCAGCCGTCCGGCGATGAGGCCCTGACAGATGGTCGAGACCACGCCCACGGCCATGAAGCTCAGCCCGACCTCGCGGGCGCCCCAGCCGTAGCGGGCCTCGGTCCAGAAGCCGAAGGTCGACTCCATGCCCGAAAACCCGGCCATGTAGATCAGGGTCACCAGCAGCACCCGGGACACCACCGGATTGGCCACCGCGTCGTGCACTCCGCTCAGGAACGGCGGGCGCGGGGCCGCCGGATCGGCGGGCGCGCGGCTCTCCTTCAGCAGGACGGCGACGCCCAATGCCGCCAGCAGGCACAGGCCCGCCGCAACGAAGATGGGCAGTTGATACCCCAGAGCGCCGAGGTCCGGCCGTGTGAGCACGCCGCCCAGCCCCGGGCCGAAGATGAAGCCCAGACCGAAGGCCGCGCCGATCAGCCCCATCCGCCCGGCCCGCTGCGCCGGCGGGGTGACGTCGGCGACATAGCCCTGAACGGTCGAGATATTGCCCGCCCCGAGGCCGGTGAACAGCCGAACGGCGATGGCCAGCCAGATGTTCGGGACGAAGGCGAGCGCCAGATAGCCGAACGCATTGGCCAGTATGGTGACGATCAGCACCGGCTTGCGCCCGATACGGTCCGACAGCCGTCCCCAGAACGGCTCGCCGACGAACTGGCCCAGCGAATAGGCCGAGAACATCAGGGCCACCTGCCACGGCGGCGCGTCCAGCGTCTGGCCGTAGAAGGGCAGCAGCGGAATGACGATGCCGAAGCCGACCAGATTGACGAACACCACGCCGAACAGCACGGCCAGCGCCGATCGCGAGGGAGACGGAGGCTGGGCGGCTGGCGTCACGGGGCGGTTCTCGGGGCGGGGGGCTGCCCCTGTGTCAGGCAGATCGGGCGGTCGCGCAAGGCGCGGACGACAATCGCCGCCGCATCTGTTTCGCCCGGAGCGCCCTTCAGTCCTGCGGGCCCGGCGGATTGTTCGCTTCGAGGAACCGAACCGTCTCGATCAGCATCTGACGGCGCGTGTCGGACCGCGACAGCCAGTGATCCTCGCCCGGCAGTTCCACCAACTCGACCGGCTTGCCCGCCCGCCGCAGCGCCTCGGCCATGACCCGGCTCTGTTCGATGGGCACGACCGTATCGTCCTTGCCGTGGATCAGCAGCAGGGGGCCGTCGATCGAGGCCGCGAGATAGGCCGGGGACAGCTCGTCCAGAGACCGGTCGTTGAGCCGCGCCGCGCCCATGAAGCGGTTCCAGTAGCGCACGGTCTGACTGTCGCTTTGCCGCTCCTGCCGCGCCTCACGGTTGACCATGCGACGCAGGTCCGAAACGCCGGCGACCGACACACCGCAGCGATAGACGCCGTGGTCGAGGGTGAGGCCCGCCATCGCCGCATAGCCGCCGTAGCTGGCGCCGACGATGCAGACCCGGGCCGGATCGATGACGCCTTCGGCCGCCAGCCAGCGCACGCCGTCGGAGAGGTCGGTCTGCATCTTGCGGCCCCATTCGCCGTAGCCCGCCTCGAGGAACTCGCGGCCATAGCCCGTCGATCCCCGGAAATTGGCCTGCAGCACCGCATAGCCCCGCGAGGCCAGCGCCTGCGCCCACCAGTCGAAGCCCGCCACATCCTGCGATGCCGGCCCGCCGTGCGCCAGCACCACGAGCGGAAGGCCTGACGGTTCGGAAACGCCGGGCGGCAGGGTGAGGTAACCGGGAATGCCCAGCCCGTCCTGCGCCTCATACTGAATGGACCGAACGGCGCCGACCTGTTCGGGCGCGATGCCCGGATACGCATCCGCGAGGATGTCGGCGACGCCCCGGCCGAAATCGACCAGCTGATACTGGCCCGCCTCGCCCGTGTCGGTGAAGACGACGACCTGGCTCATCGCGTCGTTCCACGAAACAAGCTCCGGGGCCTTGTCCTTGAAGGCCCGTTCAACCGACTGCCAGCGCCGGGGGGCCAGCGGGTCCAGAAACTCGTAACGGAGGCCGCCCTCGCCGATGTGGCCGCCGCCGATCATCAGGCCGGTCTGCGGATGATGCACCAGGAAGTCGGGGGCCTCGGCAAACGGCAGGCGGCTCCAGTCGCCGGTGTCCACATTGACCTCGAACAGGGCGTCCCGATCCCCTCCATCTGCCGCGGCGATGTCCGGCCGGTCGGCCCCGATCACGATGGTGCGCGGCGTGCGGCCCATGCCGTGGAGGGCCGGCGTGTCCACCGGCGCGTCGACTGTCCACCCGTCGCGGTAATTCTGTCCCTCGGGCAGGCGCAACGCCCACCGGCCGCTACGATCATTGTAGCGGGCCATGGCGATGACCTTGCCTTCGCCGTCCAGCACATAGTCGTCGGTCGTGTGATCCATATAGGCCACCGGGCGCCCGCGCCCGGTCCTGAGGTCGATCCGCTGCAGATTGATCTGTTCGTTCGAGATGTTGACGCCGCGCACGAACAGGGCGTCGCCCTCGCTGGTGCGGCGGACCGAGGGCCGCCCGTAAAGCACCGCCAGCACGTCCGGAGTGCGGTCCAACACCTGGACGATGTTCTGCGTTCCCAGATCGATGAGCTGGCCGAACAACAGTTCTGACCGCGGCACGCCCAGGGTGGCGATGCTGCGCGTCTGCGAGGTGACCACCAGAAGCTTGCCCTCGCCGATCCAGCTCAGGTCGCGAACCTTGTAGGCGCCGATATCGCGCACGAACAGGTTCTCACCGGTCGCGAGGCGGGTCACCGCGACGGCCCGGGTTTCGCCCGCGACCGTGATCCGGGCGATCAATTCGCCGCTGGGGGATAGCTGGATAAGCTCGATGGCGGGGGTCGCGCCGTAGGCTTCGAGCGGTGCGGGGGCCGGCAGGGCGCTCTGGCCCCATGCGTCGCCTCCCCCGCAACACAGGGCGGCGACCGCGAGGGCGCATGCCGTCAGCTTCAACTTGAACACGCGCCCAGCCTCCCCTTTGCCGTGTAGCCCTTGTCCACCGCCACGGCCCCCGGTTTCAAGAGGGCTCGGCTGGCGCGGCAAAAAGAAAGCCCCGACCGTGGCGGTCGAGGCTTCCTGTTTTCAGCGATCGATCAGGCGGAGCCTATTTCGGCGCCAGGATCATGATCATCTGGCGGCCTTCCATACGCGGCGCGTATTCGACCTTGGCGATTTCGTCGAAGTCGGCCTGAACCTTGTTGAGCAGCTTCATGCCCAGCTCCGGGTGGGCCATCTCGCGACCGCGGAAGCGCAGGGTCACCTTGACCTTGTCACCCTCGTCGAAGAACCGGTGCATGGCCTTGGCCTTCACCTCGTAGTCGTGGGTGTCGATGTTCGGACGGAGCTTGATCTCCTTGAGCTCGACGACCTTCTGGCGCTTGCGGGCCTCGGCCTTCTTCTTCTGCTCCTGGAAACGGAACTTGCCGTAGTCGAGGATCTTCGCCACCGGCGGCTCGGAGGTGGAGACGATCTGAACCAGGTCCATGCCGGCCTCTTCGGCGGCTTCCAGCGCGGCTGACGTCGGCATGACGCCCTGCTTTTCGCCGTTCTGGTCGATCAGCAGAACGCGCGGCGCGCGGATTTCGTGGTTCATGGGCGGCCCGTCCTTGACGGGCGGCTGGTTCATCGGACGGCGAATGGGCGTCGTTTCCTTTTGTGGACAGGGTCGGCGAGACGAAGCACGCGACGGATCGCGGTCTTCCCCTCCAGCGGCCTATATGACCGCGAATGCCCGTCTCTTCAAGGTTTGACCGGCGTTCCGGCGCCGATGAAGGCGTCGTGCAGACCCACAACGCCCTCGAACACATGGTCGACGGTCAGCGCCTCGATGGGCGCGAACTCGCCGCGTGTCTCGTTTGAGGCCACGGTGCGCGTCTTCGGTCCCCAAGGGCCGTAGAGCCACCACTCCGTCGGCCCGAACAGGCCGAGCGTGGGGCGTCCGGCCGCCGCCGCGACGTGCATCAGGCCGGAGTCGTTGCCAACGAACAGGGCGGCGCGGTCGATCGCCGCCGCCGAGGCGAGGATGTCCCCCTTGCCGACGAAGTCGATGCCCCGCTCTCCCGCCGCGGCGAGAGCGGGCGCGGCCGGCGGATGATCGCCCGGCCCGCCGACCAGCATGAACCGCCAGCCGTCAAAGCGCGGTTCGGCCTTCAGCTTCTCGACCAGGGCTCCCCAGCGGTCCGCCGGCCAGCTCTTGCCCGGCTGATGGGCGATGGGGGCCAGGGCGATGATCGGACCGGGCGCCGTCGCCAGTTGCGGATCGATGACGGCCCCCGCCTCGGCCCGGGCCTGCGCGTCGATGAACAGTTCGGGATCGAGGGTGTGATCCGCCTCCATCAGGCGGGTGACCATCTCCACCTTGGGCGTGCCGGTCTCAAGTCCCCGGTGATAGACTCGCCGCTTCTTCGCCCGCACCTGAAAGGCCAGGGCCGAACCGCGGATGTCGATGACCATGTCCCAGCGGGTGCGCCAGACCTGCTTCAGCAGGTCGATCCAGTGTCCGGCGAACTTCTTCTTGTCGAGGATGATGACCCGTTCGACGCCAGGCGCGGAGCGGAAGAAGGGCGCGGGCGGCCGGCCGCAGGCGACGGTGATCCTCGCCCCCGGAACCTGCCGCGCGATCTCGCGGATCACGCCCGAGGAGATGACGCAGTCACCGATGCGGTTGGAGGTGACGAACAGGACCCTGGGTTCGGACACGCGGATTGGCCTTCGCTTCGCTTTCGGTCGTTCGCTATCAGTCCCTGAGGATTTTCGCGAGAGCACGACCATGGACGATCTCGAACAGCTGGCCCGGCCCGACGGCGAACACCTGGCGCTGAAGCGCGTCCGGGGCGCCGGGCCGACGGTCGTCTGGATCGGCGGCTTCCGCTCGGACATGGAGGGGACCAAGGCGCTGGCGCTGGACGCGGCGGCGCGCGAGCGGGGCTGGAACTTCGTCCGCTACGATCATTTCGCCCACGGCCGCTCGTCCGGGGACTGGCGAAAGGCCACGATCGGCCGCTGGCGAGAGGACGCCATCGCCCTGATCGACAGCCTCGAAGGGCCGGTCGTTCCCGTGGGCTCGTCGATGGGCGGCTGGGTCGCCCTGCTGCTGGCGCTGGCCCAGCCTGACCGGCTGGCGGGTCTGGTGCTCGTCAATCCGGCCCCGGACTTCACCGAGGATCTCATGTGGCCCGGACTGGCCGACCACGAGCGTCAGGCGATCCTGCGCGAGGGCGAGACGCTGGTCGTCGAGGAGGGCCTCGGCGAATACGTGCTGACCCGAGAAATGTTCGAGGAGGCGCGCGAGTGGCTGGTGCTGCGCGGGCCTCTGCCGGTCCGGGCGCCCGTTCACATCCTGCAGGGGCGCGCCGACGATGTCGTGCCGTGGCGGCGCCAGACCACCCTGATCGAGCACCTGACGGGGGCGGACGTGCGGCTGGACCTGATCGAGGGCGGCGACCACCGCCTGTCCTCTCCGGCCGATCTGGACCGGCTGATCGAGGCCGTTGAACGGAACCGGCGTTCAGGCTCTACATTGTCGTGAGATCAACCGGGAACAACGCCATGCGTACCGCCCTCATCGTCGCCGCCTCCGCCCTTACCCTCTCGGCCTGCGCCTCGGGCATGGGCTCGAACCACTACCAGTCGGAATTCGAGCGCCTGTCCGCGGACTGCACCGCGCGCGGCGGCATCCTGTCGCCAACCGGTCAGCAGTCCGGCCGTCCGCAGCTCGACAACGTCTGCAAGGTGACCGGCCAGCCCTCCAACCGCTGACGGTTCAGGGCGCCGAACGGTCTAAAGGAGCGCGGTCAGGGCTGCGCGCGCCTGTTCGCCAAGGTCAGGCCGCTTCAGCGCCAGGGCGACGTTGGCGCGCAGCAGGCCGATCTTGTCGCCGCAGTCGTGGGTCACGCCTTCATACTCGACGGCGGTGAAGGTCTGGTCCTTCATCAGTCGGGCCATGCCGTCGGTCAGCTGGATTTCGCCGCCCGCCCCGCGCGGCTGGTTCTCCAGAATGCCGAAAATCTCCGGCTGCAGGATGTAGCGGCCCGAGATCGACAGGTTCGACGGAGCCTCGCCACGCGGCGGCTTCTCGACCATCCCCTTCATGCGGATGTGCGGCCCGCTGCGGTCCTCGGGATCGACGATGCCGTATTTGTGCGTCTCGCTCTCGGGCACAGCCTCGACGCCGATCACGTTGCCGCCGACCTCGGCATAGACGTCCGCCAGCTGTCTCAGCGCGCCCGGCGCGGCGTCCACGATCACGTCGGGCAGCAGCACCGCGAACGGCTCGTCGCCGATGATGTCGCGAGCGCACCAGACCGCGTGGCCGAGGCCGAGCGGCTGCATCTGGCGGGTGAAGCTCATCTCGCCCGCGCTGGCCAGTTCGGCGTTCATCATGTCGAGGATGTCGGTCTTGCCCTTGGCGATCAGCTGGGCCTCGAGCTCGATCTGGTGATCGAAATAGTCCTCGATCGCGCCCTTCGACCGGCCCGTGACGAAGACGATGTGCTCGATCCCGGCCTCGCGCGCCTCTTCCACGATGTAGCTCAGGATCGGCCGGTCGACGACGTTCAGCAGTTCCTTCGGCGTGGTCTTGGTGCCGGGCAGAACGCGCGTGCCGAGGCCGGCGACGGGCAGGACGGCCTTGCGAAGGCGGCGGGCGTGATCGGTCATGCGGGATCCTGAACAGCGAGGTCGGCCAGCCTAACGCATAACCGCCGCGATGCGATCACTCGACGGTGACGGACTTGGCCAGATTTCGCGGCTGGTCGACGTCCGTGCCCTTCTGCACCGCCACATAGTAGGCCAGCAGTTGCACCGGCACGGCATAGACCAGCGGCGCGATCAGCGAGTGGCACTCGGGCGCGTCGACCCGGCGGATGCCGGCGCCATGCGGATCGGGAGCCGACTTCGGCGCGATCATGATCACCGGCCCGCCGCGCGCCGCGACCTCCTGCAGGTTCGACGCCGTCTTCTCGAACACCTCGTCCAGCGGCGCGAGGGCCACGATCGGGGTCAGTTCGTCCACCAGCGCGATCGGCCCGTGCTTCAGCTCGCCGGCGGCGTAGCCCTCGGCATGGATGTAGCTGATCTCCTTCAGCTTCAGCGCGCCCTCCATGGCCAGCGGGAACATCGCCCCGCGGCCGAGGAAGAGCACGTCGGTGGCCTTGGCCACGTCGTGCGCCACCAGCTTGAGCGCGTCCTCCATCAGCATGGCCTCGGCGATCAGGCGGGGTGCCTCGAACAGCGCCTTGACCAGCTCAGCCTCTTTCGCCGCATCGATCCGGCCTCGCTGCACGCCCGCCGCCACGGCCAGCGCCAGCAGGGCGGCGACCTGTGCCGTGAAGGCCTTGGTCGAGGCCACGCCGATCTCCGGCCCCGCATGGGTCGGCCACAGGGTCTCGGCCTCGCGCGCCATCGACGAGGAATGGACATTGACCAGCGCCGCCGTCTTCAGCCCGTTGGCCTTGCACCACGACAGGCTCGCCAGCGTATCCGCCGTCTCCCCCGATTGGCTGACCGCCACGGCCAGCGTGCCCGGCGTCAGCGCCGGCTGGCGGTAGCGGAACTCCGAGGCGATCTCGACGTCGCACGGCAGGCCCGCCAGCTTCTCGAACGCATAGCGGCCGATCTGACCGGCGTAGAAGGCGGTGCCGCAGGCGACGATCTGCACCCGGTCGATAGCCGCGAAGTCGGTCGGCCCGGCCTTGGCCTTGCCGTTCACGAAGTCGAGGTATTCCGACAGGGTGTGCTGGACGCTGTCCGGCTGCTCATGGATTTCCTTCTCCATGAAGTGCCGGTACTCGCCCTTCTCGACCAGGGCCGAAGACGCCGAGACCTGCACGATCGGCCGGTCGACCGGGTTGCCGCCGACGTCGAACATCCGCGCGCCCGACCGGTTGATCCCGACGTAGTCGCCCTCTTCCAGATACGAGATCTTCTGGGTGAACGGCCCGACCGCCAGCGCGTCGGAGCCGAGATACATCTCGCCCTCGCCCCAGCCGACCACCAGCGGGCTGCCGCGCCGCGCGCCCATGATCAGCCCCTCCTCGCCCTCGATCAGCACGGCCAGCGCATAGGCGCCGGTCAGCCGGTCCAGCACGGTCTTGAACCCGACCAGCGGATCGTTCCCCCGCGACAGCTCGCGGTCGATCATATGGGCCACGACTTCGGTGTCGGTCTGGCTTTCGAACTGATGGCCTTCGGCCGCGAGTTCAGCCTTCAGCTCGGCGAAATTCTCGATGATGCCGTTGTGGACCAGCGTCACCCGGCCCGCCTTGTGCGGATGGGCGTTGGTCGTGGTCGGGGCGCCATGAGTCGCCCATCGCGTGTGGCCGATGCCGACCGTGGCGTTCAGCGGCTCGGCCGCCAGCACCGCCTCCAGCTCGCGGATCTTGCCCTTGGCCCGCCGGCGCTCGATGCGTCCGTCGACCAGCGCCGCCACCCCGGCGGAGTCATAGCCCCGGTATTCCAGCCGCTTCAGGCTGTCGATCAGGCGGGGAACGGCGGGGCCGACGCCGGAGACACCGATGATGCCGCACATGAACTCTACCCCTCGGAAATCTGGAGACCCGCGCCTCGCGCGGATGCGGTATGGTGCAGGCCTAGCCTGACCGTTGGCGCCGGTGTAGGCGACAGGGGCCGGGAATTGCACCTGAAAAGCGGTTTCGCAACATTTCTGCGCCACCGTGCCGGGCTGACACGAGGAAGACGACACTTGGGCGAGAGACGCTATTTCGGCACCGACGGCATCCGCGGCCGCGCCAACACCCACCCGATGACGCCCGAGGTCGCCATGCGCGTCGGCCTCGCCGCCGGCCGGATGTTCATGTCGTCGGACGACCGCCGCCATCTCGTGGTCATCGGCAAGGACACCCGCCTGTCGGGCTATATGATCGAGCCGGCGCTGGTGGCGGGCTTCTGCTCAGCCGGCATGGACGTGCGCACCTTCGGGCCGCTGCCGACCCCCGGCGTGGCCATGATGACCCGCTCGATGCGCGCCGACATCGGCGTCATGATCTCGGCCTCGCACAACGCCTTCCTCGACAACGGCATCAAACTGTTCGGCCCCGACGGCTACAAGCTGTCCGACGCCGTCGAGCTGAAGATCGAGTCGATGATGGACGAGGACCTCGGTTCCGGCCTCGCCCCTGCCGACCGCCTCGGCCGGGTCAAGCGCATCGACGACAGCCAGGCGCGCTACGTCGAGATCGCCAAGGCCAGCTTCCCCAAGGGGCTGAGCCTGCAGGGCCTGCGCATCGCCGTCGATTGCGCCAACGGCGCCGGCTACAAGGTGGCCCCGACGACTCTCTATGAACTGGGCGCAGAGGTCTGCGCCGTCGGCGTCGAGCCCAACGGTCTGAACATCAACGCCGACTGCGGCTCGACCCATCCCCAGACCATCGCCGAGGCCGTCCGCACCTATCGCGCCGACATCGGTATCGCCCTCGACGGCGACGCCGACCGGCTGATCATCTGCGACGAGAACGGCCGCGTGGTCGACGGCGACCAGATCATGGCCATGGTGGCGCTGGACTGGGCCCGGCGCGGCCAGCTCAAGGGCGGCGGCCTCGTCGCCACCGTCATGTCCAACCTCGGCCTCGAACGCCGGCTGCAGGCAGAGGGGCTGACACTGGAGCGGACCAGGGTCGGCGACCGCTACGTCATGGAGCGGATGCGCGAGGGCGGCTTCAATCTGGGCGGCGAACAGTCCGGCCACATCATCCTCCACGACCACGCCACCACGGGCGACGGCCTGATGTCGGCTCTGCAGGTGCTCGCCATCCTCGCCGAGAGCGGCAAGCCGATGAGCGAACTGGCCCGCCAGTTCGAACCCGTGCCACAGAAGCTGGAGAACGTCCGCTTCACCGCCGCCAGGCCGCTTGAGAATGACAAGGTGAAGGCCGCCATCGCCGACGCCGAGGCTCGCCTTGCCGGTCAGGGTCGCCTGCTGGTCCGCCCCTCGGGCACCGAGAAGCTGATCCGCGTCATGGCCGAAGGCGACGATGCGAAGCTGGTCAAGGCCGTGGTGTCCGACGTCGCCGCGGCGGTGAAGGCGGCGGGCTAGCTCGCGGCCGACACGTTCCCGGTGGCCATCGCGACCGCCGGCGCCTTCTCCATCAGACGGCAGGTCAGCACGGCGCAGACGCCTTCCGGCTCGTAGCGCACCTTGGCTCCGCCATGCTGATGGTTGAGGGCGCTGGCCAATAATCGGGTGCCGAAGCCTGACCGCGTGGGCGGCGCGACCGGGGGTCCGCCCTGTTCGCGCCAAAGCAGGGTCAGGAACCTCACGCCTTCGGAGTCGTGGGACAGGTTCCAGTTGATCTCGACGCGGCCCTCGGGGACAGACAGGGCTCCGTATTTCGCGGCGTTGGTCACGAGCTCGTGCAGCACCAGCGACAGGGTCACCGCCTGCGACGGGTGCAGCTGAAGCAGCGGTCCTTCCAGAACGAACCGTCCGGCCGGTCCCTCATAGGCGCGGGCGACGTCACGGATGATCGCCTCCAGATCGGCGCCGGCCCAGTTCTGGTCGACCAGCACATTGTGCGCGCTCGACAGGGCGATGATCCGGGCGATCAGGTCGTTGCGGACCTTGGGATCGACGCCCGCCGACCGAAGCGTCTGGTCGACCACCGACTGCACCGTGGCCAGCGAGTTCTTCACCCGGTGGTTCAATTCGTTGAGCAGCAGGATGCGCTGGTCGTCCGCCCGCTTCAGCGGGGTCTCGTCCCGGAAGACCTTCATCACCACGGCCTCGCCATAGGAGAGCGGAAGCGTCAGCCCGTTGGCCCAGAACCGCCCGCCGTCCTTGCACAGGTGCCAGCGCGAATCCTCGTAGCGGCCCTGGTCCAGGGCTTTCTCGATCTCTTCCAGATGGGCCCCGGCGGCCAGGTCCGCCTCGGTGAACAGCGCGCCGATATTCATCCCGACGGCCTCGTCGCGGCTGAAGCCCGTGATGTTTTCCGCATCCGCCAGCCACTCCGTCACGGTGCCGTCCTCCGTCAGGGCCACGATGGCGTAACCCTTCATTTTCTCAATGATTTCTACGGCGAAGGCTGCGGGCACGGAGGGCATGCGAGATCAACGCGGCGCGGGCGTTTCCGTGCCCTCGAACACGCCGCGAAAAAGCAGCGTTCTTCGCCGCAACTCAGCGATGGAACCCCGGGCGTCCACGGCGCAGTCTTGCGCGATGATTCCCGCCCGCGGCGCACCTGTCCTGTCGCTGATCCCCCGCCTGGCGCCGGGCCTGATCGCCTGTGCGGTCGTCACCCTTGTGGCGGTGGGCCTTCAGGCGCTTGAACTGCGGCTGTTCGGTCGCGGCTGGCTCGACGCCATCGTGCTGGCCATCCTGATCGGCGCGGCCATCCGCTCGGTCTGGACCCCACCCGACAACCTGCGCCCCGGGATCGAGTTCAGCGCCCGGACCCTGCTGGAAATCGCCGTGGTCCTGCTCGGGGCCTCGGTCAGCGCCGCCACCGTCATCGCCATCGGGCCGGGTCTGCTGGTCGGTACGGCCGTCATCGTGATCGCCGCCATCGGCGTCAGCTATGGCTTGGGACGGCTCTTCCGCCTGCCACGCCGGATGGCGGCCCTGATCGCCTGCGGCAACGCCATCTGCGGCAACTCCGCCATCGCCGCCGTGGCCCCGGTGATCGACGCCGACCCCGAGGACGTCTCCGCCGCCATCGCCTTTACCGCCGTCCTCGGGGTGGGCGTCGTCCTGACCCTGCCGCTGCTCGGCGCCCTGCTGCACATGAGCGGTGTCCAGTACGGCGTGCTCGCAGGCCTGACCGTCTACGCCGTGCCCCAGGTCCTCGCCGCCACCATGCCCGTCGGCGCGATCGCGACCCAGGCGGGGACGCTGATCAAGCTGGTCCGCGTGCTGATGCTCGGCCCCGTCTGCATCGGGCTGGCCATCGCCATGGCCCTGCGTCGGCGGGTCGCAGCCGACGCCCCCTCGCCCGCGCCCATCCCCCTGCGCCACCTGTTTCCGTGGTTCGTGATCGGCTTCCTGCTGATGATGGCGGCGCGCTCCTTCGGCCTGATCCCGGCCGAGGTCCTGCCTGTCATGGCCCGGATCGCCGCCGCCCTGACCGTTGTTTCGATGGCCGCCCTGGGCCTGAGCACAGACGCCCGCGCGGTCGCCCGCTCCGGCGTGCGGATCGCCACGGTCGTCACCCTGTCGCTGCTGTCCCTGATCGTGCTGGCGCTCGGCCTGATCGGTTTGCTGGCCCTCGTCTGAGGCCTCAGTTGATCGCCTCCCAGAAGAGCCAGCCACACGCCCCGGCGGACAGGATCCAGATCGCCACGATCGCCGCCGCGGCGGCGCGGCTCGCGGGTCTGGCGCGCGAGACCGCCAAGGCCCGGAACTCGTCCATCAGGGCCGGAGGGATCAGCCGCGCGACCAGCCAGATTCCCACGGGCAGGATCAGCAGGTCGTCCAGATAGCCGAGCACCGGCACGAAATCGGGGATCAGATCGATCGGACTGAAGGCGTAGGCGGCGACCGCCGCCGCCAACAACTTCGCTGCCAGAGGCGTGCGGGGATCGCGTGCCGCGATCCACAGGGCGAGGCCATCTGTCTTCAGTCGGCGGGCCCATGCCTTCAGCGCCGCGAGCCGGCCGCTCATGATCCAGCCCGGATCCCCGCCAGCGCCGCCGCCACGTCCTCGATCCGCTTGCGGATGTCGGGCACGGCCGTCGTCTCCCAGAAGGCGGCCCTCGCCGGCGGACCCAGCACGAACAACCGCTCGTCCGGCGTGCCGTCGGCGCCTCGAACGCGCCCCCGCGCGTCCAGATCGAGACCCAGCCCCAGCGGATCGAGCCGCGCCCGTCCCGAGGCGATCAGCGGACCGGTCAGCGGGTCCGCCGCCGGGTCGTGACCCGGCCCGGTGCAGTCGATCAGCCACCGGCCCGCCAGCGCGGGCCGCGCGGCGCCCCGCCTCGGAATCCAGTCTACAGCCACGCCGTCCCCACGGTCCTCGACGGCCTGCACCCGACCGGCCACGACGGACAGCCGACCCTCCGCCTCCAGCGCCTGAAGGACGGCGGCGACCGGCCCGGCGATCCGATGGCGATGCACGTCCCACCAGGGCCTCAGATGACGCAGGAAGCGAGCCCGCCCGGCAGTGTCCGCCTCGGCCCAGAGGCCGGCCGTCAGCGGGCGCAGCCCCTCCATGACGCCGCGCCACCCGTGCGTCTCCGCCAGACGCCGTCCTTCCGCGAGCCGCGCCGACAGCGGGCCGCGCGTCAGCCCGTCCGTCGGCGGAACAGGCAGATCGTGATGAGCTCCGTGCGCCTGCGGTTTCAGCCCCCGCCGGCTGATCGCGGAAGCCCTCCCCCGCCAGCCGTTCGCACGCAGCCAGAGCAGGACATCGACCATGGTCAGGCCCGATCCGATGATCAGCACATCTTCGTCGGCGCCGATCCGGTCGAGCGCCCCCGGCCCCCACGGATCTCCGATGATGCGACCGTCGGCGCTCGCCGCCGGCGCGGTGCGGGGAACGGGATTGCCGGTGGTCAGGACCACGGCGTCGGCGCCGATCATCCGCCCGTCGGCGAGGTTCACGGTCGATCCGCTGACCGCCACGGCCTCGCCGGTGACGCGCTCGATCAGGCCCGGGCAGGCGGCTTCCACGCGCCGCAACCGGTCCTCGACATAGAGGCCGTACAGCCCCCTTGGCGCGAAGCCGTCGGGATCGGCGTGCTGCGGGTGGTGCGCCGCCAGCCAACGGGCGAAGTCGTCCGGCGTCCCGTCCACAGCCCCCATCCGGTTCGAGCGGACGTTCAGCAGATGACCTTCGAAGGTGGTGGCGTAGGCCACGCCCGCGCCGAAGCGTCCGGTGCGGTCGATCAGGATCGAGGCGACGCCGGTCTCCGCCAGCCGCGCCGCCAGCATGGCGCCGGAGAAGCCGCCGCCCAAGATCGCCACGCGCTGGATGCTGTCGGCCACGAAGTCTCCCGGTTCACGCCGTTCTGGACTGGCTGGCACGGACGGTCAAACCGCTCGCTGGCGAAAACACCCTGCCATCCGGCGCCCTGTCATTCCGGCCATACCCGGCCAAACCCTGCCATTCCGGTCATCGCTGAACGGCCGGCCGACCAGCTGCGTCCGCGTCTGACGCATCGGCATGGTCCAATGCCTGAAATCCCCACGGGGACGGTCTTTGACAATCAGCCACCGCCGCTCCCGCCTCAGGAATCGGCCTCGCGCGACCGGCTCCGTGGCTACGGAACGCGCACCGAAGTGTCGGGATGACAGGATTTCGCGATTTTTCAGCGACCCTGTCAGATCTCCTGGTTGTAGGCGCCGATCTCCGGGTATTTAGCCAGCCGCGGCTTCACCTCTTCGCGGAACAGGGCGCGCATGTCGTCTTCCGACCGCATGCTCTCGACCACGACCACCAGCTCCGGCTTGTTGGACGAGGCCCGCACCAGCACCCAGGACCCGTCCTCGAGATGCACCCGCACCCCGTTGACGGTGATCGCCTCGACGATCTTTCGGCCGAGGATCGACCCGCCCGAGGCGGCCAGCGCCTCGTAGTCGGCGACGATGCGCGACAGCACCTCGTATTTCAGCTCGTCGTCACAGTGCGGCGACATGGTCAGGCTGGTCCAGGCGTCCGGCAGGGCGGCCTTGAGCTCGCTGAGCTTCTTGCCGGGATTGCGGTCCAGCATCGCCAGCACCGCGCCGGCCGCCACGATGCCATCGTCGTAACCGTGGCCCAGCGGAGCGTTGAAGAAGAAGTGGCCCGACTTCTCGAAGCCCGCCAGCGCGCCCAGCTCCGCCGTCTTGCGCTTGATGTAGCTGTGGCCGGTCTTCCAGTAGACAGTCTCGGCCCCGTTCGCCTTCAGCACCTCGTCGGTCTTGTACAGGCCGGTCGATTTCACATCGACGACAAAGGTGGCGTTGGGGTGCAGGACCGACAGGTCGCGGCCCAGCATCAGGCCGATCTTGTCGGCGAAGATCTCCTCGCCCGTGTCGTCGACCACCCCGCAGCGGTCGCCGTCGCCGTCGAAGCCCAGCGCCAGATCGGCGCCCGTGTCCCGCACCTTCTGCGCCATCTGCATCAGCATGGCGTGGTCTTCCGGGTTCGGATTGTATTTGGGGAAGGTGTAGTCGAGCTCGGTGTCCATCTCGATCACCTCGGCCCCCATCCGGCGCAGCGCCTCGGGCGCGAAGGCCCCGGCGGTGCCGTTGCCGCAGGCCGCGACCACCTTGATCGGCCGGGTCAGCTTCGTCTTCGACACGATGTCGGCGATGTAGCGTTCGCGGAAGTCCTCGACCCGGATCAGTTTCCCGCCCTCCCGGCTGACGCCCTCGCCGTTCAGGACGATGTCCTTCAGCCGCCCGATCTCGTCGGGACCGAAGGTCAGCGGCGGCTGGGCCCCCATCTTGACCCCGGTCCACCCGTTCTCGTTGTGGCTGGCGGTGACCATGGCCACGCACGGGCAGTCCAGTTCGAACTGGGCAAAATAAGCCATGGGCGACAGGGCCAGGCCGATGTCGACCACCTCCATCCCGCCCTCCAGCAGACCCAGCGTCAGCGCCTGTTTCACGCTCAGCGAATAGGAGCGGAAGTCGTGGCCCACGACGATCCGGGGCCGCTGCCCGATCTCGTGCACATAGGTGGCCAGACCGAGGCCCAGCGCCTGGATGCCCAGCAGGTTGATCTCCTTCTCGAGGATCCAGCGGGCGTCGTATTCGCGGAAGCCCGTCGGCTTCACCAGCGGCACGGTCTCATAGTCGGCCGTGTTCGGGCGAAGGTCCTGGCGGGGCTTGATCATGATGGGTCCTGGGGCTTGGGCGGGCCCGGTATAGACAGGCCGCCGGAGGGTCACAACAACGCGGGAACGCCGGTATGGGTGCGGCGTTGGCGTGAAACCGGGCCAACCTTGACCGGTTCCCGGGGCGGGCCTACCCCGGTCCAACCTTCGACGGAGACCTGAATGCCTCGCCTGATCCTGCTGCGCCACGGCCAGAGCCAGTGGAACCTGGAGAATCGCTTCACCGGCTGGGTCGATGTGGACCTGACCGCCGAGGGCGAGGCGCAGGCGCGGCGCGGCGGCGAACTGATCGCGCAGTCCGGCTTCACCCCGGACGTGATGTTCACCTCGGTGCTCAAGCGGGCGAAGCGCACCGGCGCCCTCGCGCTGGACTCGGCCGGGCTCAAGGGCGTCCCGGTGGTCGAGGACTGGCGTCTGAACGAGCGCCACTACGGCGGCCTCACCGGCCTCGACAAAGCCGAGACCGCCGCGAAGCACGGCGAGGACCAGGTCAAGATCTGGCGCCGCAGCTACGACATCCCGCCGCCCCCGCTCGCGCCCGGCGGCGAATACGACTTCGCCGGCGATCCCCGCTACGCCGGCCAGACCATTCCGGACACGGAAAGCCTCAAGACCACGCTCGACCGCGTCCTGCCCTACTGGAACGAGGCCATCGCGCCACGACTTCAGGCCGGGGACGACATCCTGATCGCCGCCCACGGCAACTCGCTGCGCGCCATCGTCAAACACCTGTTCGCCGTGCCCGACGACCAGATCGTCGGCGTCGAAATCCCCACCGGCAATCCGCTGGAAATCGATCTGGACGGGACCCTGACGCCGGTCTCCGCCCGCTATCTCGACGAGGCCCGGGCGACCGAACTGCCGCCCCTGCCGAAAGCCTGAACCATGACCGACGCTCAGCAGGCCTCCGACGACATCCGCTTCATGGGGCGCGCCATCGCCCTGGCCAAGGCGCAGATGGGCCAGACCTGGCCCAATCCGGCGGTCGGCTGCGTCATCGTCAGCGGCGGCGCGGTGGTCTCCGAGGCCGCCACCGCACCGGGCGGCCGGCCCCACGCCGAGGAGCAGGCCGTGCCCGCCGCCGGCGACCGGGCCAAGGGCGCCACCGCCTATGTCACCATGGAGCCCTGCGGCGCCCGCTCGTCCGGCCGCACCTCCTGCTCGCATTTCCTGATGGACGCGGGGGTCAGCCGCGTGGTCGTCGCCGCCGTCGACCCCTCCCCCTTCGCCTCCGGGCGCGGCGTGGAACGGTTGAAGAAGGCGGGCCTGCAGGTCGAAACCGGCCTCCTCGCCCAGGACGCCGCCGTCCTCTACGAGGGCTATCTGCACCGCGTCGAGACCGGCCGCCCCATGGTTCGCATCAGCGACGACGGGGCGGGCTTCGACGCCCGCTTCGCCGCCTCTCCCAAGGCCGATCTGGCCACCGAGCTGAAGCGGCTCGGCGAGGCCGGCTACACCCGCGTCTGGGTCAGCCCCGGCGAACTCGCCGACGCCCTCGCCGAACAGGGCCTGCTGACCGCCTGACCGTCCGAAAAACCACTAACCATTTCAGGCTTCCTTAAGCGCCGGTGTGCCATAGCGGGACCATGTCGGGGAATTCCGGAGCAGCAGTCGCCAGAAGGCGCATCGACCAACAGGAGCTGGACGCCATCTGCGCCCGGCACGACCGCCTGTGGCAGGCCAAGCCCGGCGGCGCCCGCGCCGTCTTCGCCTGGCTCGACCTCTCCGGGCTCTCGCTCGTCGGCCGCAACCTCGCCGACGCCGATTTCGCCGCCGCCAGCCTGATCGGCGCGGACCTCTCGGGCGCCAAGCTCGACAACGCCACCTTCTTCGGCGCGGACATGCAGGATGCGGTTCTGGTGGACGCCAGCCTGCGCCGGGCCGACCTGCGCGGCGCCTGCCTGCGCGGAGCCGACCTGACCGGAGCCGACCTGTTCGAGGCCGACCTGCGCGAAGGCACCATCGCCGCCGCCGACGCCAAGCTGGGCTTCAAGGTCGTCGAGGCCAAGGCGCGCAACGACACCCAGGCCACCGGCGCCTGCCTCGTCGGGGCCAATCTGGAGCGGTCGAAGCTGACCGGGGTGGTCGCCGTCGCCGCCGACTTCTCCGACGCCATCATGAAGGACTGCAAACTGGTCCGGGCCAATCTGAAGCAGGCCAGCTTCCGCGGCGCCGACATGGCCGGAGCGGACCTGTCGGGCGCGGACCTGTCGGGCGCGGACCTGCGCGACGCCGTGCTGGTCGGGGTCAAGATGGCCATGTGGCGGACGGACGGGGCGGACCTGACCGGCGCCCTCACCGACGATCGCTGCGTCGGCAGCCCGGTAGACAAGATGCCCGCCGCCGAGATGCTGGCTGAACACGCCCACTGGTGCGAGACCGGCGGCGCCGCCGGCCGCCCCTCCGTCTTCGACGGCGTCGACCTCAGGGCGCTGCGCTCCATCACCGGCTACAATCTGACCGCCCTGTCGGCCAAGGGCGCCGTCTTCTACGGCCTCGACATGGAGGGGGTTCAGCTTCAGGGCGCCCACCTCGAGGACGCCGACCTGCGCTCGGTCAATCTGAAGGGCGCCGACCTGCGCGGCGCGCGTCTCGCCCGCGCCCGTCTCAACGGCGCGGATCTGCGGCAGGCCCAGCTCGGTCCGCTGATGATCGCCCCCGACCGCCTGCTGCCCGCCGATCTGACCGGCGCCTGCCTCAAGGGCGCGGACCTGTCCGGCGCCGACCTCAAGCGGGCCAATCTGAGCGACGCCGACCTGACCCGCGCCACCCTGCGCGGCGCCTGCCTGCGTCAGGCCGAGATGTCCGGCGCGGTCACCACCGGTGCGCGCGGCATGGAAATCGAGCCACCCGCCGCCGCCTGATAAGAAAAAGGGGCGGCGCGAACGCCACCCCTTCAAGGACTTCAGCTTCAGCCGGCCCTTAAGCGGCGGCCTTGCCCTTCTTGCCTTCGATCAGGGCCTGACCCGAGCCGATCTCGATGCGGCGGGGCTTCAGGGCTTCCGGCAGCTCGCGCTGCAGATCGATGGACAGCAGGCCGTTGACCAGATCGGCGGCCTTCACGACCACATAGTCGGCCAGCTGGAACCGGCGCTCGAAATCGCGCTCGGCGAGGCCGCGGTGCAGGAAGTTCCGCTCGCTGCCTGCGTCATCGTTCGCGGTCTTTCGGCCGGTCACGGTCAGCAGGTTCTCCTTCACCTCGATGTTCAGCTCGTCGGGCTTGAAGCCGGCGACGGCGATCTCGATGCGATAGGCGTTCTCGCCCGTGGTCTCGATGTTGTAGGGCGGCCAGCCGTTTTCCTGGCTGGTGCGCGCGGCGCTTTCCAGCAGGCCGGCCAGACGGTCGAAACCGACGGCGGAACGATAGAGCGGGGTGAAATCATAGGTACGCATGGGTCATCCTCCTGAGGATCAGCAAGGTTGAGCCGGCCCTGCGGTTTAAGCCCGGGACGGCGATGGGAGATCAGCTCCGGCGGCCCGATGATCGGCCCCGTCGGTGCTGGAGGACCCGGTATCGGCGTCCTCGCCAGCAGATGTGGGATGCCGCGAAAAAGCGTCAAGGGGTGCACCGATTGAGCATTCAGCGCTTCATTCTGTCGCCGGGGGCCATCGTGACTTGCCCGGCGGGTCCGAACCCCGCAGGGTCGCCCTTCTTCCTCCACCGGAGACGATCGATGCGACTGCTCGCCCTCGCCGTGACCGCCGCGCTGGCCCTGCCCGCGCTGGCGGCCGCCCAGAGCCTGCCCCCTCTGCCGACCCTCGATGAGACGGCCGCGCAGCGCACCGCCCGGCGCGCCGCCATGACGCCACCAGTCCTGCAGGAGGACACGGCGCTGCAGGCCGTGGTCGGGTCATCGGACCGGCCGGCCGCCGACGCCGCCCGCGACGTCTACCGCCACCCGTTCGAGACCCTGACCTTCTGGGGTCTGACGCCCGGCTCGACGATCGTCGAGATCGAGCCCGGCGGCGCCGGCTGGTGGCGCAATATTCTCGAGCCGTACGCCGCGTCCACCGGCGGAACCTATGTTCCGGTCAACCGGCCGCTCGAGGGCATGGGCGTTCCGGACGGGACCGCCGACATGGTCGTGGTCGCCCGGGCCTTCCACAACTGGCATCGCGCGGGCCGGACGGGCCCCTACCTCGCCGCCTTCTTCAAGGCTCTCAAGCCGGGCGGCGTTCTGGCGATCGAACAGCATCGCAGCGTCGACGGGCTCAACCCCGACCAGACCGCGCCGACCGGCTATGTCCCGGAAAGCTATGTCATCCGCGCCGCCCTCGCCGCCGGTTTCGTGCTGGAGGCGCGCAGCGAACTGAACGCCAATCCGAAGGACGATCACGACCACCCCTACGGCGTCTGGACCCTGCCTCCGGTCCGCACCAGCGCCCCGCGTCAGGGCAATGCGAATGACCGTCCGACGCCCCTGACGGAGGCCGAACGGGCCGCCTTCGACGCGATCGGCGAGAGCGACCGGATGACCCTGCGCTTCCGCAAGCCGGCCTGATGCGGACCACTCCCGCAACCGCTTTGACCGGCCACGGGAACAGGGTTAAGCCCTTGCCGAACGGGGACGAACCGTATGGCGCCAAGGCGTCGCGGGGGACGTGAATGGCTGAATCACACGAGGGCTGGCGACCGCTGGCGTCGCGCCGGAAGGTTCTTTCGGGGGCCGTCGGCCTGCTCGCCCTCGCCGGGTGCGGCCGCGAAAAGACCGCCGAGCCGCCGCCGCAGCCTGACGGTCCGCCGAAGGGATCCCTCGAGTGGGCCGTCGCCGGGCCCTGGCGGGCTCAGGACCGGGCCCGCGACCAGTGGCGGCACCCGATGGAGACGCTGCGCTTCTTCGGCCTCCAGCCGCGCATGGCCGTTGTCGAATTCTGGCCCGGCAGCGGCTGGTGGACCGAAATTCTGGCCCCCTATCTGGCCGAGGGCGAAGGCCGCTACATCGCCGCCGGCTTCCAGACCGGCCCCGGCGCCAGCCCGGCCCAGACCGCCCTGACCGCCGCCTTCCAGGAGCGGTTCACCAACGACCGGCGTCTGTACGGCGAGATCGAGCTGACCACCTTCGGCCCGACATCCGGCCCCATCGCCCCCCCGGGGACGGTCGATCTGGCCCTGTTCATGCGCAACATCCACAACTGGATGGCCGCCGGCATCGCCGAAAAGGCTTTCTCCGACGCCTACGCCGCCCTGCGCCCCGGCGGCATTCTGGGCATCGAGCAGCATCGCCTCGGCCCCGACAAGGATCAGGACCCGACGGCCGCCGATGGCTATGTCCAGGAAGCCTTCGTCAAGCAACTCGCGGCCGAGGCCGGCTTCGCCTTCGTCGCGGCGTCGGAAATCAACGCGAATGAAAGGGATACCAAGGATCATCCCTTCGGCGTCGAGACCCTGCCCCCCATGGGTCTCACAGCGCCCCGCGGATCGCCGCCGGACCCGACCTTCGACCGGTCGAAGTACGACGAGATCGGCGAGAGCGACCGCATGACCTTGAAGTTCAGGAAACCCGAGTGAGCCGAGCCGCCGCCTACGCCGCCAACGCGCCCCTGATGGGGGTTCCGGGCGCCTCCGCGCCTCCGCGCCTCCGGGCGGAACCGGCGAATGGTTCCGCGGGGCCGGCGGCCTGCGCCTGCGCGCCGCCTTCTGGACGCCCTCCGCCCTCGTGACCCGCAAGCCGCGCGGCACCGTTATCGTCAGCCCCGGCCGCACCGAGCCGATCGAGAAATATTTCGAGGTCATCGGCAATTTCCTCGCGCGCGGCTGGTGCGTGCTGGCCCATGACTGGCGCGGACAGGGCCTGTCCGCCCGCCTGCTGCCCGATCGGCTCAAGGGCCACGCCCGGGCGGTCGAGGAATTCCTCGACGACTACGCCCGCCTGCTCGACACCTACGAGACCCGCGCGCCCAAGCCGTGGATCATGGTCGGCCATTCGATGGGCGCGGTCCTGAACCTGATGACCCTTCAGGCGGGCGAGGAGCGCTTTTCGGGCGCCCTGCTGACCAGCCCCATGCTGCGCATCAAGACCGGCAAACGGTCGGCCTGGTCGGTCAAGCTGGCGGTGCGGTGGAACCTGCGGCACGGCAAGGCCGGCGACTACGTCCTCGACAATCCGGACGATCCCTTCGACCACACCTTCGAGAAGGACGCCCTGACGTCCGACGAGACCCGTTACGAACAGTGGCGGCAGCAGCTCTACGCCTGCCCGCATCTGGCGGTCGGCGGACCGACCTGGGGATGGCTGGCCTTCGCCCTCGATGTCGGCGAACGGTCGCTCAAGCCCAAGGCGCTGAAAGCCGTCCGCGTACCGGTGGCCATCGTCCAGGCGGGCGAGGACGACCGGGTCTGGAAACAGACCAGCAAATGGGCGGCGCGGCGTCTTGGCCGCGGCCGCTATGTCGAGGTTCCCGGGGCGAAGCACGAGGTCATCATGGAGACCGACGACCTGAGGGCCACCTTCCTCGAGGAGTTCGACGCCATGGGGGCCTATGTTTCCCCGGTCGAAGACTTGTCGCCGATCGCAGCGCCCGCCGCGGACGAACCGACCGAAGCCGCCTAGAGGGCGGCGCGCTTCAGCGCGACCAGCGCCTGATCCCGCAGACGGGCGTCGCCCACGGCCAGGATCTGCCCCGATGCGTCGGGAGCCTCGCCGCGCCAGTTGGTGACCTCGCCGCCCGCCGCCTCGATGACGGGAACCAGCGCCGACCAGTCCCACACCTTCAAGGCGCTCTCAGCCACCAGATCGATCCGGCCGGCCGCCAGCATGGCGTAGGCGTAGGCGTCGCAGCCCAGCCGGGCCAGTCGCGCGGCGGCGCGCACCTGCGTCCAGGCGCCCAGTTCGGCGCCGTTGAACAGGTCGGGATCGGTGGTGGCGATCAGGGCGTCGTTGAGATGGGCGCAGGCGCGCACCCGCAGCGGCGTCTCGTCCGCGCCCTTGATCAGCCGGGCGCCCGAGGGGCCGCCGATGAATATCTCGTCCAGATAGGGCTGGCCGATGACGCCCACGGCGGGACAGCCTTCGTTGCGCAGCGCGATCAGATTGGTCCAGAGCGGCAGGCCGGCGATGAAGGCCCTCGTGCCGTCGATCGGATCGAGGATCCAGACGTGGTCGGCGTCGGGCCGGTCCTCGCCATACTCCTCGCCGATCACGCCATGGTCGGGATATCGCTCCGCGATCAGCCGGCGGATCGCCGCCTCGGCCTCGCGATCGGCCTGGGTCACCGGATCGAAGCCGGCGGCGCCGCCCTTGTCGACTTCCTCGAACGTCCCGCGGAAATAGGGCAGCGAAACACGCGCCGCCTCACGGGCCAGCTCAAGGGCGAACAGTTCGAACTCGGTCATGACAGGCGGGATACTCACGCCCCGCCGTCATGTCACCGCATCTTTGCATCCGGCGCCGTGCAATGCGCCGGCCGCGTCAGCCCTGAACGACTTCACCCTCGGTGTGCAGCGACTTGGCGAGGTCGAGCAGCCGGCGGCGCGGACGCTCGCCCAGCTGGTAATAGGCCTGGATCAGGTCGAGCGTTTCCTTGCGGGAAAACATCTCGCCGCCCTGATTGGCCGCCTCCCGGCGCTCGATGGCCTCTTCCAGGCCGTCGTAGAAATAGCTGACCGGCGATTCCAGCGCCTCGGACAGCTGCCACAGGCGGGCGGCCGAGATGCGGTTGGCGCCGCATTCGTATTTCTGGATCTGCTGGAAGCGGATTCCGACCTGCGTGGCCAGCTGCTGCTGGGTCAGGCCCAGCAGGCGGCGGCGACGGCGCAGACGGCGTCCGAGATGAAGGTCGATGTCGGTGGCCATGGCCCCTGTTCCCCTTGTTTCGAACCTGTCCCGATGCGGGACGGCTCGCCTTGTGAGCGGCAAGGGGCGTGCCGCTTCCCGTGCTGGGGGATAATGGATGAACCCGGTTCGGCCGCGACGGCGGCGGCCTTGAGCAACCGTTGCGCTTCCGGCGCATTACACGGCCATCGACCATCGCTGGAAGGAGCGGACTATGAGTGGGTTTGGATGGATTGCGTGGATCGTCATCGGCATTATCGCCGGCTGGCTGGCTGAACAGATCATGGGGCGGAACCACGGCCTCCTGACCAATCTGATCGTCGGCATCGTCGGCGCCCTGATCGGCGGCTTCCTCTACAACACTCTCGGCGGGGACGCCGGCGGCAACTGGATCATCGGCATCATCGTCGCCACGCTCGGCGCGATCGTTCTGCTGTTCCTGCTGGGGCTGGTGAAGCGACGGACCTGACGGTCCTCGCCTTCGCTTCGAAGGACAAAAAGGGCGGCTCCGCGAGGAGCCGCCCTTCTCTTTTGGCCTCAGACCTTCGGTCAGGCCTGGGGTTCGTCGCCGTCGTCGTCGCCGTCGTCAGCCTCGCCCGGTTCCGGCGTCGCCGGGGTGTTGGGCGGCAGGGTCGGAGGCGTGGCGGCCGGGGGCGCGGTCTGCTCGCCCGCCGGCGGGGTCGCCTCGTCCGGAACGGCCGGCTCGGCCGTGTTCGGATTGGCGGGCGTCGCCGGCGTGGCCGGGGTCGCGGGCGCCACGCCCGGTTCAGCGGGCTGGGCCGGTGTCGCCGGCGTGGCCGGGGCGGTCACCGTCTCGGCCGTGCCGAACTGGGCCGTGGTGAAGTCGACCACCACCGCGTCGCCGTCCTGACGAATGCCGGTGATCGGCACGGCACGAACTGTCCCGTCGGCGCCGCGCACGGTCAGTTGCTGGGCGCCGCCATTGGTCCGGGCGCCGACGAGAACGCCGAGATCGCCGTCGCCGCCGCGCACGGTCATGCCCGGCTGCAGCGTGAGGGTGGGGGCTTGGGTCGCCTGTGCGGCGGGCGGCGTCTGCTGGGTCGCGGCGGCCGGTGGCGTCGCGGGCTCGGCGGCCGGCGGCAGGGTCTTCGGAGCCGCAGTGGGCGGAGTCGTAGTGGCGGGAGGCGTTTGCGGGGCCGTGCCGTCCTGCGCGAATGCCGGAGCGGACATCAGAAGCAGGCCGGCGACACCCGAAAGGAGCGCGGTCTTACGCATTTTGATTGCCTTCGATCTACGCGAGCGGGGAGGGCTCGCACCGATCAGGCAACCGACGTCCGGCTTGACGGTTCCGGGCGCCGCGAAATGGCCCCGCCCTCGCCCCGTGTTGGGCGACCGCGGTTCGCCTATTCCTCGCGGACGCGCTTTTTGCGGAACGACGGGTTCAGCACGGCCTTGCGCAGTCGGATCGACTTGGGCGTCACCTCGACCAGCTCGTCTTCCTCGATGTAGGCGATGGCCTGTTCGAGCGAGGGACGGCGCGGCGGCGTCAGGCGAACGGCTTCATCCTTGCCGGCGGCGCGGATGTTGTTCAGCTGCTTGGCCTTCATCGGGTTGACGTCGAGGTCGTCCCAGCGGGCGTTCTCGCCGATGATCATGCCCTGATAGGTCTTCTCGCCGCCGCCGACGAACATCACGCCGCGGTCTTCGAGGTTCCACAGGGCGAAGGCGGCGGTCTCGCCGTCGCCGTTCGAAACCAGCACGCCCTTCAGACGGCCCTCGATGGCGCCCTTGTGCGGCTCATAGTGGCTGAACACACGGTTCAGCACGCCCGAACCGCGCGTATCGGTCAGGAACTCGCCCTGGTACCCGATCAGCGAACGCGACGGCGACTTCAGCGTCAGGCGCGTCTTGCCGGCGCCCGACGGCCCCATGTCCTTCAGTTCGGCCTTGCGGGCCGACAGCTTCTCGATGACCACGCCGGTGTATTCGTCGTCGACGTCGATGACGACGTCCTCGATAGGCTCCAGTCGCTCGCCGTTCTCGCCGGTCTGATAGACCACGCGCGGACGGCTGATCGACAGCTCGAAGCCTTCGCGGCGCATGTTCTCGATCAGCACGCCCAGTTGCAGTTCGCCCCGGCCGGCGACCTCGAAGGCGTCCTTGCCGCCCGTCTCGGTGACGCGGATGGCGACGTTGGCCTCGGCTTCCTTGAGCAGGCGGTCACGGATGACGCGCGACTGGACCTTGTCGCCCTCGCGGCCGGCCAGCGGGCTGTCGTTGACCGAAACCGTCATCGAGATGGTCGGCGGATCGATCGGCTGGGCCGGCAGCGCTTCGGTCACTTCGAGTGCGCACAGGGTGTCGGCCACGGTCGCCTTGGACATGCCGGCGATGGCGACGATGTCGCCCGCTTCGGCATCGTCCACCGGCTGGCGCTTCAGGCCACGGAAGGCCAGCACCTTGGTGATCCGGCCCTGTTCGATGGTCTTGCCGTCGCGCGACAGGGCCTTGATGGCCATGCCCGGAACGGCCTTGCCGCTCTCGATCCGGCCCGTCAGCAGGCGGCCGAGGAACGGATCGCTCTCGATCAGCACGTTCAGGATCTGGAACGGCTTGTCCTTGGCCTCGACCTGTTTCGGGGGCGGCACGTGGTCGACGATCAGGTCGAACAGCGGGCCCAGATTGTCGGAGGGCTGGTTCAGATCCAGCGTGGCCCAGCCGGCGCGGCCCGAGGCGTAGATGTGCGGGAAGTCCAGCTGCTCGTCGGTCGCGCCGATGGCGGCGAACAGGTCGAAGGCGGCGTTGTGGACGCGGTCCGGATCGGCGTGGGCGCGGTCGACCTTGTTGATGCACAGGATCGGGCGCAGGCCCATCTTCAGCGCCTTGGTCAGCACGAATTTGGTCTGCGGCATGACGCCTTCCTCGGCGTCGACCAGCAGGACGCAGCCGTCCACCATGCCGAGGATCCGCTCCACCTCGCCGCCGAAGTCGGCGTGGCCGGGCGTGTCGATGATGTTGATCCGGGTCTCGCCCGCCTTGCCGTTCCAGAGCACGCTCGTGCATTTGGCCAGGATGGTGATGCCGCGCTCGCGCTCCTGATCGTTGGAGTCCATCGCGCGCTCGGTCGTCGCCTCATTGGCTCGGAACACGCCCGACTGGGCCAGAAGCTGGTCGACCAGCGTGGTCTTGCCGTGGTCGACGTGGGCGATGATGGCGACGTTGCGCAGGTTCATTTCGGACTCGGGCGGACTGTGTTCGGTCCCGGAAGGTCCGGGCCGCTGCAAAAGAGCGTGATTGCGGGAAGGCGCGCGCCTCTTACAGGGGCGAACGGCGAAACGCCAGTGCGCGGGAAGCACGCACTGGCGTAACGACGACTGTTATCGCCGCAGAAAGCGGCGGTGTGAGGGCCGGATCAGACCTTCGCCGACCGTCTGCGCACCCAGCCGTACATGGCCAGGGTCAGCACCAGGAAGGCCGCGATCCCCGCCAGCATGGCCGGGAAGGTCGACCCCTCGGGCAGCATGGCGAACGGCGCGTCGTTCCGCGTGCCGACGATCACCCCGGCAGTCATGACCAGGAACAGGCTCTCGCCGACGATCAGGCCGGACGCCAGCAGCACGCCCATCCTGCGGCCGACATCGGCGAACCGGGTGTTCTTGATCGCCTTGTCATAGAACCAGCCGCAGATTGCGCCGATGACCAGCATCGTCGTCACGGCCGCCGGCAGATAGAAGCCGATGCCGACCGCGAGCGGAGGCAGCTTCATCTTGCCCTTGGTCGCGCCGCTGAGGATGGCGTCGATGACGATGATGACCACGCCGATCACGGCGCCCAGACCGATCAGGTCCCAGCGCAGGTCGCCGCCTATGACGCCCCGGGCCAGCGCCGAGATCAGGGTCGCCTGGGGCGCCGCCAGCGGCTCGTCGGCGATCCCCTTAGGTCCCCCCTCGAAGCCGAAGGCGCTGTTCAGCAGGTTCAGGATCACCGGGATGACGATGGCGCCGGCGATGACGCCGACGATCAGGGCCGTCTGCTGACGCCACGGGGTAGCGGCGACCAGCTGGCCGGTCTTGAGATCCTGCAGGTTGTCGTTGGCGATCACCGCCACCGCGAACACCACCGCGGTGACAATCAGGGCGAAGGCCACCACCGACGGATCGGCGGGCAGTCCGGCCAAGGCCAGCACGCCCAGCATCAGCACCGAGGCGATGACGATGGCGAGGATGCCGACACCCGACACCGGGCTGTTCGACGACCCGATCAGGCCGGCCATGTAGCCGCAGATGGCGGCCACGGCGAAGCCGATGAAGACGACATAGATCAGGCCGCCGCCCACCAGCAGGGGCATTGAGCCGGCCAGCGTCGGATTGCTGTTGGCGAACCAGGCGAGGATGAAGCCGATCCCGACCAGGCAGGCCACCGACAGGCCGGCGACGATGTTGATCGGGATGTCCTGCTCGGTCAGGTCCAGCACCTCGCCGCTCCGCCGGCGGCGGTTGGCGGCCAGGGCCGAGGTCAGGCCGCCGATCAGCGGACCGGCCAGTTTGATCAGCGTCCAGATGGCCGCGACGCCGATAACGCCGGCGCCCATGAAACGCACCTCGCGGCTCCACACCGTGCCGGCCAGCTCCTCGGCGGCGACGCCGGGCTCCAGCGTGGTGGCGATCGAGGGAATGCCGTGGGCGGTCAGCCAGGCGATGGTGTCGGGCGAGGTCAGGATCGGCACGGCGATGCACCAGGCCAGGATCAGGCCGACCAGCTGGGCCAGACCGACGCTGAGGCCGATCAGGTGACCGGCGCCCAGCAGGGCGAACTGCATGCCGAAGCCGACGCCGGTCGCGCCGCCGCCGAGCGCCGCCGGCAGCTTGATGAATTTGGTGGCCTCGGCCGCGAACACCCGTCCGGCGACCAGCAGGGCGTAACCCGCCGAAACGACCGCGCCGGTGATGACGACCCACAGGCCGGCCGAGTTTTCGCGCACGGCGCTCTCGGTCTGCTCGGCTCCGCGCGATCCGACCGTCAGCACTTCCGCCGCCGCGACCCCCTCCGGGTAGGGCAGGTTGGCCTCGACGACGAGGGCGCGGCGCAGGGGAATGGAGAAGGTGACGCCCAGCACGCCGCCGAAGACGCAGATCAGCACCGACTCCCAGAACGGGAAGCCCGTCCACCAGCCGACCATGACCAGGCCCGGCAGAACGAAGATGATCGAACTCATCGCCCCGCCGACGGAGGCGACGGTCTGCACCGTCATATTCTCCCAGATGGTCGAATCCTTGAACAACCGAAGGATGGCCATGGAGATGACCGCCGCCGGAATGGCCGAGGCGAAGGTCAGCCCGACCTTCAGGCCCAGATAGGTGTTCGCGGCCGTGAAGATCACCGCCAGCAGGCAGCCCAGCACAAGCGCCCGGAGCGTCAGTTCGATGCGCTTGCCGGTGCTCGGCGGCGTCTTTGCAGCAGTGTCCGTCATTGCGGCCCTCTCCCTTGTTGCGCGGAGGTAAGCCGAGAACCGCCCCCGGGGCAATCGGGAACGCATGCGGTTCATTGACAGCCGCGCCCGCGGGAGCGAGCGTCACGGCAAAGGGGAGAGACACTCATGAAGCGGATCATCATCACGGCGGCGGTCGGCCTGATGTGCCTTGGCGGGACGGCCAGCGCGCAGGGCGAAGGCCCCGAGGGCATCGTCCACGGGCGCCAGGCGGCGATGATGCTGTCGGGCGTCGCCATGGGCGCGATGAAGTCCGCCATGGATGCGGGTCAGGCGCCCGCCACCCAGCGGTTCAACAGCCGCGCCCTCGCGCGCTGGGCACACGCCGTGCCCGGCATGTTCCCCGCGGGCAGCGGCCCCGACTCCGGGGTCGAGACCCATGCGAAAGCCGAGGTCTGGAGCGACCGGGCCGGCTTCGAGGCCAAGTCCGCCGAATACGCCGCCGCCGCCGACCGGCTCGCTGAACTGGCCGCCGGCGATGACACCGCCGCCTTCACCGCCCAGTGGACCGCCGTCCGGGCGAGCTGCCAGTCCTGCCACGACGTCTACAAGGCCAACTAGGCGGCTCGCCAGCCGACCCGCGCCCGGCTAGACCTCGGCCATGCCTGAACTTCCCGAGGTCGAAACCGTCCGCCGCGGCCTGCAGCCGGTGATGGAGGGCGCGCGCCTGAGCCGCGTGCGTCAGAACCGTCCCGACCTGCGCTTCCCGTTCCCGGAGCGCTTCACCGAACGGCTCGACGGCGCCACCGTCGAACGGATCGATCGCCGCGCAAAATACCTGCTGATGCAGCTTTCGACCGGCGAGACCTGGGTGACCCACCTCGGCATGACCGGCCGCTTCACCCTGGACGGCGAACAGGTCGGCGAGTTCGAGGAGAACGCCCCCGCCACCGGCAAGCATGAGCACGTCAGTTTCTGCGCCGTGAAAGCCGGGACCACCACGCGCGTGGGCTTCGCCGACGCCCGCCGCTTCGGCTTCATGGGCCTGATCCCCACGGACGCGGTCGAGGCCCATCCATGGTTCGCCGGCCTCGGCCCGGAGCCGCTCGGCAACGGCTTCTCCGGCGCGCATCTGGCGGAGGCGTTCGCCGGCAAGAAGCAGAACATCAAGGTCAGCCTGCTCGACCAGCGCATCGTCGCCGGTCTCGGCAACATCTACGTCTGCGAGGCCCTCTACCGCGCCCGGATTTCTCCGCTGACCATGGCGGGCAAGGTGTCGAAGCCGCGGCTCGAAACGCTCGCCGCCGTCGTTCGGGACGTGCTCAACGACGCCATCGCGGCCGGCGGCTCGACCCTCCGTGACTTCGCCAACGCCGACGGCGGGCAAGGCTATTTCCAGCACCGCTTCGATGTCTACGGCCGCGAGGGCAAGCCCTGCCTCGGGGATGGCTGCACGGGCGTCGTGAAGCGGATCGTGCAGGGCGGCCGCTCGACCTTCTATTGTCCGTCCTGCCAGAAGCGCTGAAGCCCATGACCCACCGCATCATCCTGTTCCGCGGCATGAACACCGGCGGCGTCCGCGCCCCGGTCGCCGAGCAGCGCGCCATGGCCGAGGAGATGGGGCTGAAGAACCCGCGCACCCTCGCGGCCAGCGGCAATCTCGTGGTCGAGAGCGGCAAGGCGACCGCGGCGCTGGAAGCGGACATCGAAGCCGCCATGGAACGCCGCTTCGGCCTGAAGATCGCCGCCATGGTCCGGACGCCGGAACAGTGGGCGAAGGTGATCGCCGCCAATCCCTTTCCGGCGGAGGCGACCGCCCAGCCGTCCAAGGTCGTGGCCATGGTGATGAAGGATGGCGTCAAGGACGGCGCGCTGGACTCCTGCCGCGCCCTCGCCGAAGGCGGCGAGCGGGTCGAGGCCATCGACGACGTGCTGTGGTTCTGGTTCCCCAACGGTCAGGGCGAGTCCGCCATCTTCAAGAAGGCGACGCCGCGCATGCTCGGCATGGGCACCGGCCGCAACTGGAATACGGTCCTGAAGCTGGCGGCGCTGGCCGGGGTGGAGACGACATCATGAGCCATCGCAAGGTCCACCTCTGGATCAGCCTGATCGTCGGCGTCGTGGTCTGGGGCGGCTATTTCGCCCATGTGATCCAGACCCTGCGGGGCGGCGACACGGGCGGGCTCGCGTTGTGGTTCTTTGGCGCCCTGGCGCTGGTCGTCGGGCTCGAGGCCCTGGCCACCGGCGTGATCACCTGGCTTTTCCGGCGGCGCGCCCGGGTGCTCGACGACGGCCCGACGCTTCAGGCCGCCCTGCAGGCCAGCCACGTCGCCCTGATGCTGTTGATTGTCATGGTGCTGGCGCTCGCTGGTCTGCTCGCCCTGCCGGCCCTGTTTGGAACGAACCTGATCGGCATGTCCTCCGCCGTTCCGGTCATCGCCGCCAACGTTCTGCTGGCCATGGTGGTGGTGACGGAGCTGGTCCGCGCGGCCTTCACCCTGATGCTGATGCCGCGCCGCTGACCACGACCGATTCTGACGCAGGGACAGTGCATACTGCTTCGAGTGAGCAAGAGAGAGCTCGGAGCAAAACCGACTCTTCGGACTCTTTGGACCCAATTTTCGTGGGTTTTACCCGGACGCTTTCCCCTCCGGGTTCCTCTTGGTAAGCCGGGCCGCACGTACGAGGAGACGACGATGGCCGACAGCTATTCCACCCTGCTTATCGAGCGCCACGCCGACGGCTATGCGGTGGTGACCCTGAACCGGCCCGAAGCGCTGAACGCCCTCAACTCCGCCCTCTTCGCCGACCTCGCCGCCTTCCTCGACGCGGTCGAGCATGATGACAGCGTCCGCTGCCTGATCCTGACCGGCTCGGGCGACAAGGCCTTCGCCGCCGGCGCCGACATCAAGGAGATGTCCGACCAGTCCTACGCAGACATGTACAAGGCCAATTTCTTCTCCCTCGGCCACGACCGCATCACCCGCTTCCGCAAACCGATCATCGCGGCGGTGAACGGCTTCGCCCTCGGCGGCGGCTGCGAACTGGCCATGTTGTGCGACTTCATCGTCGCCAGCGAGAAGGCGAAGTTCGGCCAGCCCGAAATCAACCTCGGCGTCGCCCCGGGCATCGGCGGGTCGCAGCGCCTGACCCGCCTCGTAGGCAAGGCCAAGGCCATGGACATGGTCCTGACCGCCCGCATGATGGACGCCGCCGAGGCCGAGCGCGCCGGCCTCGCCTCCCGCGTCGTCCCGCACGAGACGCTGCTGGACGAGGTCCGCAAGATCGCCGCGAAGATCGCCTCGCAAAGCCCGCTCGCCGTCATGGCCAACAAGGAAATGGTCAATGCCGCGCTCGAGACGACCCTGACCCAGGGCGTCCAGTTCGAGCGCCGCCTGTTCCACTCCCTGTTCGCCTTCGAGGATCAGAAAGAGGGCATGTCCGCCTTCGTCGAGAAGCGGAAGCCGACCTTCACCGGCCGCTAGACGACGCCCGCGATCAGGCCCCTCTGCAGGGCCTGTTCCGCGGTCAGATACCAGTTCTCCTGCGCTCGCTCCTCAAGCTCATCGAGGGTGACGTCGCTGCCCGCGATCAGCTCCTCGAAGCCCCAGGTCTGCACCTTTATGCCGAGGTCGATCTCGGCCAGCAGCGCCTCGACCCGCGGCCGCTCGGCCTTCAGGAAGTTCGACAGCTCCAGCGTCTTGGTCAGCTTGCGGCAGTGGACCATCAGCACCCCGTGCCGGTCCAGCCAGCGGTCCTCGCGCCGGAACCCCGCCATGATCGTCGCCCCGGCCGAGAACACTGTGGTCTTGCCGAAGAACAGCGGGTTGCGCCCCGTCCGCTCCCGGAACAGCCGGATGTCCGCCGCGATCCGCCGTCCCACGTCCGCATCTCCGCCGATCGTGGTCAACTCGATGACGATAGGGTCCAGTCCATCGGCGGCGGCGCGGAACTGATCCTGAAAGGCTCCGAACATAGGGTCGCCGACGTTGCCGTTCAGGCGGACCTGCGGGGCGAAGAGGGCGTCGGGCGTTGCTGTCATTCAGGTGATCTGATCCGGGTGCGTCTGGCTCCCGGCCGGCATGGCGTCGACCTCCTGATAGGGGTCGTCCGTCTCCACGATCGAGAGGATGGATTCGCCCTCCGACATCAACGGCACGGCGGCGTCACCCGCCTGCACATCCGTCTTGGACGGCACCTTGATCACCCGTGTGGGGCCGCCTTCGACCCCCACGGTCACGCGATAGGTCCGCATCCGTCAGGTCCCGAAGCCGCCGGAGCCTCCGGCGCCCGCCGCGCCCTCGCCGCCCGTCGCAGGGTCTGCCTGCTCCCGTCCGGGAGGGGCGCCGCCCTGATCCGGACGATGGCCGCCGGCGGTCTTGGCGTTGCTCGGATCCGGCGTGCGGTCGTTCTGCGGATCGTCGTTCAGGGGCTTGTCGCTCATCGCACTCTCTCCTGTGTCTGAAGGAACAACGGCTCCGCGTCAGTGCGGTTTCAGAACCACCTTGGTCCACTCGTTGGGATTGTCGTGGAAGTTCTTGTAGCCCTCCGCCGCCTGCTCCAGCGGCAGCCGGTGCGAGATCAGGTCCGTGGTGTCGATCTTGCCGTCGAGGATCAGCTCCAGCAGCTGCGGCAGGTATTTCTGCACGTGCGTCTGACCCGTCTTGATGGTCAGGCCCTTCTGCATGAAGGCGCCGATCGGCAGCTTGTCGCCGATGCCGCCGTAGACGCCCGGCACCGAAACCCGACCGCCCTTGCGGCAGGCCATGATCGTCTCGCGCAGCACATGCTGGCGGTCGGTGCCCAGCTTCGTCTCCTGCTTGACGGCGTCCAGAATGTTGTCCGGCGCGAAGCCGTGCGCCTCCATGCCGACGGCGTCGATGCAGGCGTCCGGCCCGATCCCGGCCGTCATCTCCATCAAAGCCTCGCGCACCTTGACCTCGTGGTAGTTCAGCACCTCGGCCCCGTTGGCCTTGGCGAGAGCGAGGCGGTTCGGGTGGTGGTCGATGGCGATGATCCGGCCGGCGCCCATCAGCTTGGCGCTCTTGATCGCGAACAGGCCGACCGGTCCGCAGCCCCAGATCGCTACCGTGTCGCCCGGCTCGATCTCGGCGTTCTCGGCCGCCATCCATCCGGTCGGGAAGATGTCCGACAGGAACAGCACCCGCTCGTCCTCGATGCCGTCGGGCACCACGATCGGTCCGATGTCGGAATAGGGCACCCGGGCGTATTCGGCCTGGCCGCCCGCATAGCCGCCGGTCATGTGCGAATATCCGAACAGGCCCGACATCGGATAGCCGTAGGCGACCTCCGACAGGTCCGACTTGTCCGCCGGATTGGAGTTGTCGCAGGCCGAGTACTGCTGCTTGCCGCAGAAGAAGCAGCTGCCGCAGGCGATGACGAACGGCACCACCACCTTCTGGCCGACCTGCAGACTGGTGTTGCCGCGACCGACCTCGACGACCTCGCCCATGAACTCGTGACCGAGGATGTCGCCGTTGGACATGCTCGGGATCATGCTGTCGTAGAGGTGCAGGTCCGAGCCGCAGATGGCGGTGGCGGTGATCTTGATGATGGCGTCGCGGGGATTGACGATCTGCGGGTCGGGGACGGTGTCCACCTGAACGTTGTGTTTTCCGTGCCAGGTCAGGGCGCGCATGAAACTCTCTTTCGCTGGGGTCTGGATCAGAAGTGGCGGCTGGCGCGCGGCGCGGCGTCCGGCGCCTTCGAGGTCGGGATCTCGCCCGTCTCCATCAGCTGCTTGAACCGGCGCAGTTCGCGGCGGGCCTGGATGCGCGGCTCGCGCTGCATCACCTTGGCGACCACCTTGCCGAGGGCGCCGGCGGGCGGGTCGTAGCTGACAAAGACACGGACTTCCGTGCCGCGGCCGAAGGCGTTGTCCCGGAACTCGATCCAGCCCTCGTGGTCGATGTCGCTCTCTTCCAGCGACCGCCAGGCGATGTATTCGCCGGGCCGCTCCTCGGTGATCTCGCTGACCAGTTCGAAGTCGGCGCCGGCGGGTCCCGCGACGATCCAGCTCGACCGGCCGGACTCCATCACCTCGACCGACTTCACATTCTCCATGAAGGCCGGAAGGTTCCGGAAGTCGCGCCAGAAGTCATAGAGCTCCTGACGCGGGCGGTTGATCATCACGGCGCGGACGCTGGCGGCCTCGTGCTCGCCCTCGACCCGGTCCTTGTCGTTGAAGGCGGTGGATTCGACCTCGGCGTCGGTCGACATCGGCTGTTCGGACATGACGGCTCCTTTCGGGCAGCGAACCCGTCGAGGTCAGGCTTCGTTCCCGGGAACTGGTCCGCAGCGGCGCGGTTGTCGCGTCGAACACCAGCCGGGAGCCTGTCCATGACCGATCTGTCCGCCACCGCCGCCGAGGGCGTCCGTCCCCTCGCCGTCGTCACCGGCGCCTCGTCCGGCATCGGCTATGAGCTGGCGCGGCTGTTCGCCGACGACGGCTACGATCTGGTGGTCGCCGCCGACACGCCGCTTGCCGAGGCGGTTCAGACGTTCGAGAGCCTCGGCGCGAAGGTTGACGCGGTGCAGGTCGACCTTGCGACCGAGGAGGGGGTGACGGCGCTGCATGAGCGGATCGGCGGCCGGCCCGTCGACGCGCTGGCGGCCAATGCCGGTCAGGGACTCGGCCACGCCTTCCTCGATCAGGACTTCGACGACATCCTCGCCGTCGTTAACACCAACGTCACCGGCACCCTGCGGCTGGTGTGGCTGGTGGGGCGTGAGATGCGCGACCGGGGCCGCGGCCAGATCCTGTTCACCGGCTCGATCGCCGGCCTGATGCCGGGGACCTTCCAGGCCGTCTACAACGGCTCCAAGGCCTTCGTGGACAGCTTCTCCTTCGCCCTGCGCAACGAGCTGAAGGACAGCGGCGTCAGCGTCACCGTCCTGATGCCCGGGCCGACGGACACCGAGTTCTTCGAACGCGCCGACCTGATGGACACCATGGTGGGCCAGGGCAAGAAGATGGACGCGGCCAAGGTGGCGGAGATCGGCTACAAGGCTATGAAGCGCGGCGACGGCGATGTCGTGGCCGGCATGGGCAACAAGCTGCAGGCCGCCATGGCCGCCATCACGCCGGAGTCCGCCCTGGCCGAGATGCACCGCAAACAGGCCGAGCCCGGTTCCGGCAAGAACTGAGCCGGGAGGCGCGGGAAGGACGGAGGGCGGAGGTGGATTCTTCGCCTTGAACCCCCCGTCCCTTTCGGCTATAGCCGCGCGCTCTTGAGATTTTCGCGCCGTGGACGTGTGCTCCGCGGCGTTTTCCGTTCGAAGGTTTGACTGATGGCCAACAATGCCGGCGCCAAGAAAGCGATCCGCAAGATCGCTGCCCGCACCGAAGTGAACAAGGCGCGCCGCACGCGCGTCCGCACCTTCCTGCGCAAGTTCCAGGAAGCCGTCACCGGTGGTGACGCCGGCGCCGCCAAGACCGCTTTCGTCGAGGCGCAATCCGAGCTGATGCGCGCCGTGACCAAGGGCGTGGTTCACAAGAATACGGGCTCGCGCAAGGTGTCGCGCCTGGCCGCCCAGCTGAAGAAAATGTCGGCCGCCTGATCTTTCGGCGACGGACGGCCTTTCACAGGCCTGTCACGACAAATCCAAGTGATTTCAACGGCGAGGGCGCAACCGCTCCCTCGCCGTTTGCACGTGCGCGGCTAACCTCCGACGCCCCGAATTGTGCTCGCCCCGGTGGCGAAATCCGGGATTCCGCTGACAACGTTTGGCTTTAGCGGAGTCAAACAATTTAACTGCCTTTTGCGATTCGAATCAGCGTTGACGGCCCCCGCTCCCGGCGTAAGTTTGGGCCTCTAACGCACTTCCATCCCCACACGGATGAACACGGCGCGAGACCAGTTTCGCGTCGGCGTGAGATGTCTGATCGAGAGTTTGACCCCACCCGGGCGGCGCCCAGCCGCACCGGACAGGAGAAGTCGTCCCCGATCCAGGCCGCTCGAAGGGCGTCAGGTGATGGATTCTAGAGCGGGTGGCTGAACATGGCGGGGGGCGCACAGATGGCGGGGATGACCGATCCGGATCGTATCTGGACCGAGGCGGCGGGTCGCCTGCGCAGCGAGATCGGCGAGGGCGCTTTCAGCTCTTACATCGCCCCCTCGGCGGTGCGCGCCGACGGCGCCGGCCAGCTGATCCTCGTCACTCCGACCGCCTATGCCCGTGACTGGGTGCGCAAGAACGCCCTGCGCCGCATGAACGAACTGTGGCTGGGCCTTGACGGCCTGTCGCGCCGTCTCGAGGTGCGTTGCCGCGCCGAGATGGGTTCGGTCGCCCCGGCCTCGCAGGTCGCCGCCGGCCGGGCCGAGGCTCCCGCCGCCAATGTCGTGCCGATGCCCATGGCCACGGTCGCCCCGGTCGCCGACGGCGCCCGCGCCGTGCGCGCCGCCGGTCTGCAGGAGCGACTGACCTTCGACAGCTTCGTGGAAGGCCAGGGCAACGCCTTCGCCCTCGCCATCGCCCGCCAGGCCGCCTGCTGGGCCGACGGCCACTTCAATCCGATCTTCTTCTGCGGCCCCTACGGCTACGGCAAGACCCACCTGCTGAACGCCATCGCCTGGGAGGCCCAGCGCCTGCGCCCGGACGCCAAGGTGGTCTATCTGACCGCCGAACGCTTCCTGTCGACCTTCGTGCGGGCCATGCAGGACCGCTCTACCGCGGCGTTCAAGGAAAGCCTGCGCGGCGCCGACATGCTGCTGATCGACGACGTCCAGTTCGTGGGCGGCAAGGCCTCGACGCAGGACGAACTGCTGGCGACGCTGACCAGCCTGATCGAGGACGGCAAGCGCATCGTCCTGTCCGCCGACCGGCCGCCGATGGCCCTGACCGAGGTCGAGCCGCGCCTGCGCAGCCATTTGGCCTCGGGCCTGACCTGCCCGGTCGAACCGGCGGACCGCGCCCTGAAACTGGCCGTGGCCCGCAGCCGCATCGCCGCCCTGGCCAACCTCGGCGTCGTCTCGGGGGAGGCGCGTCAGGAGGTGCTGGAGCATCTGGTCGACCGCACGCCGGGCTCGATGCGCGAGCTCGAAGGCGCGGTGAACACCCTGGCCGCCGTCGCCGGCGCCCGGCTGTCGGCCCTGACCGTCGACGAGGTCCAGACCCTGCTGGGTTCGGCCCTGCGCGGCGGACCGGAGCGCCGCATCACCGTCGACGAGATCCAGAAGACCGTCGCCGAGCATTTCACCCTGAAGCAGGCCGACCTGCTGTCCGAGCGCCGCACGCGCTCCGTGGCCCGGCCGCGCCAGATCGCCATGTGGCTGTGCAAGCAGCACACGACCCGCTCCTATCCGGACATCGGCCGGCGCTTCGGCGGGCGCGACCACACCACGGTCCTGCACGGCGTGCGCAAGATCGAGGAGCTGATGGCCCAGGACGACCAGATCGCCCGGGACGTGGAGGCCCTGACCCGCAAGCTGCGCGGCTAGGCTCCCGCGGCACGGATAACGTCCGGGTAAAATCGGAAAACGGGGTCCGAAGAGTCCGTTACGTCCGCACGGCGGATAATAACGTCCGGGTAAAACCCCGAAAACACGGTCCGTAGCGTCCGTAGAGTCCGCTTTGCTCATCTCGTCTCCGCCTTCGACGGCGGCGGAGGGGTGGTTCGATTGTCAAAGACCGGGCAGGCGGGAAGAGCCGGAGTATGCTCCCGCCCGTTTCTCAGGCGGACAAATCGGATCGAGAAATCGTCAACCGGCTGACGGGGCAAGGAATTGTCGGCGCTATCCGACTATAAATCCGCGGATTGTCAGCACAGCGTCACGGTCCCGCAGGCCCGTCCCGGCGGTTGTCCACAGACAGTCGCCGCCTCGTCCCGGGTCAGGCGCCCGGCAGCCCCCGCCCCTTCCTTGCCCCGCGCCGCCAATCCGCTAGTGTCCAAGGCCCTCTATTCGCGGTGACGCTTTGAGTCGCCGCAGCCGGGCGAGACGACATGCAGCTGACCATCGAACGATCCGCGCTCCTCAAGGCCCTCGGCCACGTGCAGAGCGTCGTCGAGCGCCGCAACACCATTCCGATCCTGTCGAACGTCCTGCTCAGCGCCGGACGCGACAAGCTGAGCTTCGCCGCCACCGACCTCGACATGGAGATGGTCGACGAAGCCGAGGCCACGGTGAACTTCGAGGGCCAGATCACCGCCCCGGCCCACACCCTTTACGAAATCGTCCGCAAGCTGCCCGACGGCGCCGAAGTGTCGCTGAGCTATTCCGGCGACGATCCCCGGCTGGTGGTTCAGGCCGGACGGTCCAAGTTCAATCTGCCGGTGCTGCCGGCCGGCGACTTCCCGGTCATGTCGACCGACACCTCGGGCGCCCGCTTCACCCTGCCGAAGGAAGACCTGGCGCGGCTGATCGACAAGACCCGGTTCGCGGTCTCGACCGAGGAGACCCGCTATTATCTGAACGGCCTGTATCTCCACACCGTGGCCGAGGCGGGCATTCCGCTGCTGCGCGCCGTGGCCACCGACGGCCACCGTCTGGCCCTGGCAGAGACCCCCGCCCCCGAGGGCGCCGCGGGCGGCCCCGGCGTGATCGTCCCGCGCAAGACCATCGATCAGGTCCGCCGCCTGCTGGACGACGGCTCGGGCGCGGTCGAGGTCATGGTCTCGCCGCAGAAGATCCGCTTCGAATTCGGCCAGGCGTCGCTGACGTCCAAGGTCATTGACGGCGCCTTCCCTGACTACATGCGCGTCATCCCCAAGGGGAACGACAAACAGGCCGACATCGACAACGCCGTCTTCGCCTCGGCCGTCGACCGCGTCGCCACCATCTCGGCCGAGAAGAGCCGGTCGGTGAAACTGGCCTTCGAGCTGGACCGCGTCACCCTGACGGTGCGCAACATGGAGGCCGGACAGGGGGTCGAGGAGGTCGAGATCGGCTATTCCGAGGAGCCCTTCGAGATCGGCTTCAACGCCCGCTATCTGCTCGACGTCGCCGGCCAGATCACCGGCGAGACCGCCCACTTCAAATTCGCTGACCCGGCCAGCCCGACGCTGGTCCTCGATCCGGGCGATCCGGGCGTGCAATATGTGCTGATGCCGCTGCGGGTCTAGGACGTGCAGGTCCCCCCGCCCGAGGAGGCCGGCGCGGCGCTGGAAGCGGCGATCATGGCCGCACACGACGGCGGAAGCCTCGACGACCTCGCCTCGGCGTTCATGAGCTCGTACGTCGTCGTCATGCTCGCGGAAGACCCGGGCCCTGACCCTCAGACTCTCTCGCCGCTGACGGTGTCGACGCCACAGGGCCATCTGGCGCTCGTCGTCTTCACCACCGCCGGCAAGTGCTCGAGGTGGGCCGGCAACGCGCCTCAATATCCCCACGCGCTTCAGGTGCGCGCCGACTGGATTCTGAATGTGGTCGGCGACGAATACGGCGTGGCCGTGAATCCCGGCGAGGCCGTCGGCTTCAGCATGCCGCCCTCCGGCGTGGCCCGGATGAAGGCGCGTGCGGCCTGAGCGCGCCCGGCTGGCGCTGCAAGCGGGCCTTGAAAGTGGAACTGATCAAAAAATCGAGCCCCGGTCTGGATAGACCTGCTCGATACGTTTGGACTGCCCGACTGAGCTTGGGCAAAAGGACTGGGTCCCGGCTTTCGCCCGGATGAGCGGAAGTAGAATTGATCCAGTCCCTCACCCTCACCGATTTCCGCTCCTATGCGGCGGCGACCCTGTCCATCGCGGCGGGGACGGTGGTGCTGCATGGGCCGAATGGGGCGGGGAAGACCAATCTGCTGGAGGCGCTGAGCCTGTTCACCCCGGGCAAGGGGCTGCGCGGGGCGACGGCGCCGGAGATGGGGCGGCGTGAGCCGGGCGAGTCAGGCGGCCGGGCCTGGGCCGTGGCGGCGGTGCTGACCGACGGCGAGGAAGAGACGAAGCTGGGCACCGGTGTGCAGTCCCCGGGCGCGGCGCGGCGGATCGTGCGCATCGACGGGGAGACGGCGCAGCCGGGGCGGCTGCTGGAGCATCTGCGGCCGGTGTGGGCGACGCCGGAGCAGGACCGGCTGTTCTCGGACGCGCGGGCGGAGCGGCTGAAATTCTTTGACCGGCTGGTGTTTGCGGCGGAGCCGGATCACGCCGCCTCGGTGTCGGCCTATGAGAAGGCGCTGCGCGAACGGCTGCGTCTGCTGACCGACGGGGCCGAGGGCCAGCCGGCCGACCCGCTGTGGCTCGACGCGCTGGAGCTCCGGCTGGGCGAGGCGGGGGCCGCCGCGGCGATGGCGCGCTCCGCGGCCCTGGCCACTCTGCAGGCGGCCATCGACGGGCGCGGCGACCGGCCTTTCCCTCAAGCCGATCTGGGTCTGACCGGCGAGGCCGAGGCGATGGCGGGCGTGGGGGCGGGGCCGGAGGCGATCGCGGAGGGCATCCGCGAGGGCATGGCCCGCAGCCGCGCCCGCGACGCCGCCGCCGGACGGTCGCTATACGGCCCGCACCGGTCCGACCTGACCGCCCTGCACCGCGAGAAGAACCGGCCCGCGGCCGAGGGGTCGTCGGGCGAGCAGAAGGCGCTGGTGCTGAACCTCATCCTCGCCCAGATCGCCCGGCTGGCCGATCAGCCGGCGGCGCCCATCCTGCTGCTGGACGAGGCCCCCGCGCATCTCGATACGCGCCGGCGCGCCGCCCTGTTCGACGAGATCGAGGCGTTGGGTTTGCAGGCCTTCATGACCGGCACCGAGGCGGAGCTGTTCGAGCCGCTGCGGGGCCGGGCGCAGTTTGTCAGGGTCGAAGGCGGGGGGCTGACGACGGAGGGGTGAGCCTCACCCGAACTCCGCTTCCAGATCCGCCAGCCTTGCCGCCTGATCTTCGGCGATCAGGGCGTTCAGCATGGGGTCGAGGTCGCCCTCGAGGATCTGGGGCAGGCTGTGCAGGGTCAGGCCGATGCGGTGGTCGGTGACGCGGCCTTGCGGGAAGTTGTAGGTGCGGATGCGCTCGGACCGGTCGCCGGAGCCGACCTGCGACTTGCGGGCGCTGGAGCGGGCGAGGTCCTTTTCCTGCCGCTGCATGTCGTAGAGGCGGACGCGCAGGTTCTTCATCGCCTTGTCGCGGTTGACGTGCTGCGACTTCTCCGAGGATGTCACCACGATGCCGGACGGCAGGTGGGTGATGCGCACCGCCGAGTCCGTCTTGTTGACGTGCTGGCCGCCCGAGCCGGAGGCGCGGAAGGTGTCGATGCGGATGTCCTTGTCGTGGATCTCGATCTCGACGTCCTCGACCTCGGGCAGGACGGCGACGGTCGCGGCCGAGGTGTGGATGCGGCCGCCGGCCTCGGTGGTCGGGACGCGCTGGACGCGGTGGACGCCGCTTTCGAACTTGAGGCGGCCGAAGACGCCGTCGCCGGTGACGGTGGCGATGATCTCCTTGTAGCCGCCGGCCTCGCCCTCGGTGGCGCTGTCGACCTCGACCCGCCAGCCGCGCGTGGAGGCGTAGCGCGAATACATGCGGAACAGGTCGCCGGCGAACAGGGCGGCCTCATCGCCGCCGGTGCCGGCGCGGACTTCCAGCACGGCCGAGGCGTTCTCGTCGGCGTCGCGCGGGGCCAGCAGCAGGGCGACGTCGCGCTCCATGTCGGGCAGGCGGGCCTTGAGCGTCTCCAGCTCGTCGGCGGCCATGTCGGCCATCTCCGGATCGGCGGCCATGACTTCGAGATCGGCCATCTCGGCGCGCATGCGGGCCAGGGCCATGACCGCGTCGGCGACCGGCTTGATCTCGGCGTGCTCCTTGGACAGGCGCACGATCTCCTGACCGTCCGTGGCCGCACCCATGCGCGCCTCCACCTGGTGGAAGCGGTCGAGCACCTGATCGAGCCGGGCCTGGGGCAGTCGCAAGGGTTTCTCCGGGAGGGGCCGATCTCCTATCCGGCAAGCGGCGCCCTGTCCAATCCCCGCCGCGCCGGGTCTGACGGAAAAGTTACAGCGTAGCTGTTACGGCCCGGCGTCTCGCGCATTAGCTCCTGGAGGGCGGACGGCGTCCGCCATGCAAGGGGCTCCATGGAAACCTTCCTGCTGTTTCTGGCCGTCGGCGTTCTGGCGCAGTCGGTCGATGGCGCCCTGGGCATGGCCTATGGCGTGATTTCGTCCTCGGTGCTGCTGGCGTTCGGCGTGCCGCCGGCCATGGCCTCGGCCAGCGTTCACGGGGCCGAGGTCTTCACCACCGCGGCCTCGGCGGGCAGCCATGTGCTGCACAAGAACGTCGAGTGGCGGCTGTTCGTCCCGCTGGCCATCGCCGGGGTCATCGGCGGCTGTCTCGGCGCCTATGTGCTGGCCGGACTGGAGAGCGGCGTCGTGAAGCCGTTCGTCGTCGCCTACCTCGCCATCATGGGCTGCTGGATCCTCTGGCGAGCGGGGCACGACATCAAGCCGAAGCGGATCCGCACCTGGATGGCGACGCCGGTCGGACTGATCGGGGGCTTCCTCGACGCCATCGGCGGCGGCGGCTGGGGACCGACTGTGTCCTCGACGCTGGTGGGCGCGGGGCAGGAGCCGCGCCGCGCCATCGGCACGGTGAACACGGCGGAGTTCTTCCTCACCATGGCGATCAGCGCGACCTTCGTCTGGTCGCTGGTCAGCGGTCACTGGAAAGAGGCGGGGGCGCTGGAGAATCACGCCGCGGCGGTGGGCGGGCTGGTGGTCGGCGGCCTGATCGCGGCGCCCTTCGCGGGGCTGATCGTCAAGCGCGTGCCGCAGCGGGCCATGACCTATGCCGTCGGCGCGGTGCTGGTGCTGCTGGCGGCGTTTCAGGGCGCGCAACTGGCCGGTCTGGTCGCCTAGGCGGGCCGCGTTTCCATGAAGCTCGGCCGGGCCTCGAGCGCGGTCTGGAGCGCACCCAGCTTCGGCCATTTGCCGAGGTCGAAGTCCGGGTGGCGGAAGCCGATCCACGTCATGGCCACGGCGGCGGTGATTGTGCCCATGTGCAGGTCGTCGGCGCTCAGGTCCTGCGCCTCCAGCGCGTCGAGCGAGCGGGCCATATTGGTCGTCCAGCGTTCCATCCAGGATGCCGACCGCTCGTGCTCGGGCCGGCGCTTCTCCAGCAGCAGTTTGACGCCCATTTCGAGCGCACCGTCGGCCAGGGTCTCGACCCGCCGCACGCGCAGCCGCCCGGCGCCGCCCTCGGGCAGCAGGCGCGGGCCGGTCCCGATCTCGTCGAGGTATTCGCAGATGACGGGGCTGTCGTTCAGCGGCAGGCCGTCCTCGGCGATCAGGGTCGGCACCTGCACCAGCGGGTTCGAGGCCAGCAGTTCGACGGCGTTGGCGTAGGGGTCGGTCGAGAGTTCCTCGAGCGGCACGCCCTTCTCGCGCGCCACGATCCGGCATTTGCGGGCGTAGGGCGACGGCCCGGTGATGTAGAGTTTCATCTCAGCGTCTTTCGATGGACACGCCCTCGGGCGCGGCAAGGGACTGGGCGGCGGCGCGTGCCTGCGGATCGCCGAGGCCGTAGCCCTCCATGAAGGCCGTGGTGGCGCGGACGATCAGGTCGAAGTCGGCCTCGTCGGCGTTGCGGACGAGGCTGTGGTCGGCGCCGGCGAAGACCATCAGCATCTTGTCGCCGGGCGCGGAGCGGTCGAACGGGCTGCGGTGCGCATGCCAGTCGGTGACGTATTGCGGCACCAGATCGGCGTCGCCGGTGATCATCAGCATGGGCGTCGCGAGAGCGGCGTAGGTGTCGGGAAGGACGACGCCCTGCAGGTCACCGGCGGAGGAGAAGGCGACGATGGCCTTGACGTCGGCGTCGCCCAGAGGGCCGGCGACGGTGCGCGCCCCGCCCTCGATCAGCGACATCAGCGAGCCGAACGAATGGCCCGCGGCGATGATGGGCAGGCCGGGCCGGGTCGCCTTGACGAAGCCGCGGACCACGGCGAGGTCCTCGATCCGGGTCGAGAAGGCCGCCGGGCCGTCGAACTGGTCGTGCTGAGGGTGGCGCAGGGAATCGACGTGCAGCGGAGCCACGACGGTGAAGCCAGCCTCGACCCATTTCGACAGGATGCGGCTGTAGGCGCCCGGCGCGCCGTTGTAGCCGTGGCTGAAGACAACGACGCCGCGCTCCTCCGCCGCCTGCCAGACGCTGACGTCGATGGTGCGGCCGCCGCTGGCCGGGAGCTCGATATGTTCGGCGGCGGAGGCGGGGGCGAATTGAGCGCCGGCGGTCTGCGCCAGCGCCGGGGCCACGGGGACCAGCGACAGGGCCGCCGCGAGCGACAGGCTCAGGCGCAGGAGGGTCAGCAAGCGGTTCATGACGGGCCCGGGATAAGGAGGAGACCTCCTCCGTAGCCCAGCCCCGGCCCGGCGGCTACTCGGCGGCTTCGAGGGCAGCGATGCGGGCGGCGTCCAGTTCCGCGGCCTTGGCCTCGACCAGCTCGACGATGTGGTCGACCATGCCCTCGTTGGCCAGTTTGTGGGCGGTCTTGCCGTTCAGATAGACCATGCCCGAGCCCTTGCCGCCGCCGGTGAAGCCGACGTCGGTATAGAGGGCCTCGCCCGGGCCGTTGACGACGCAGCCGATGATCGACAGCGACATGGGCGTGGTCACATGGGCCAGCTTCTCCTCGAGAATGCCGACCGTCTCGATCACGTTGAAGCCCTGCCGCGCGCAGGACGGGCAGGCGATGATGTTCACGCCGCGATGGCGCAGGCCCAGCGACTTGAGGATGTCGAAGCCGACCTTGATCTCCTCGACGGGATCGGCGGCCAGCGAGACGCGGATGGTGTCGCCGATGCCGGCCCACAGCATCGAGCCCATGCCGATGGCCGACTTGATCGTGCCGGTGCGCAGCGGCCCCGCCTCGGTCACCCCGAGGTGCAGCGGGCAATCGATGGCCTCGGCCAGCTGCTGGTAGGCGGCGACGGTCAGGAAGGGGTCGGACGCCTTCACCGAAATCTTGAACTCGTGGAAGTCGTGGTCCTGCAGGATGCGGGCGTGGTTGAGCGCGCTCTCGACCATGGCGTCCGGGCAGGGCTCGCCGTATTTCTCAAGCAACTCGCGCTCCAGAGAGCCGGCGTTGACGCCGATCCGCATCGAGCAGCCGTGGTCCTTGGCGGCCTGGATGACCTCGCGGACGCGGTCGGGCGAGCCGATGTTGCCCGGGTTGATGCGCAGGCAGGCGGCGCCGGCCTGGGCGGCCTCCATGCCGCGTTTGTAATGGAAATGGATGTCCGCCACGAGCGGCACGCGGGCCTCGCGCGCGATGGTGCGGAAGGCGGCGGTCGAGTCCTCGTCGGGGCAGGAGACGCGGACGATGTCGGCCCCCGCCTCTTCCAGCCGGCGGATCTGGTCGATCGTCGCCGAGGCGTCCGACGTCGGGGTATTGGTCATCGACTGGACGGTGATCGGCGCGTCGCCGCCCACAGGCACATTGCCCACCATGATCTGGCGGCTCTTGCGGCGTTCGATGTGACGCCAGGGACGGATGTGCGAATGGTCAGCGCTCATGACGGGCGCAACATAGGCTCACGATTGCGGCATGGCCACGACGCACGGCGTCGCGCCTAGCCTCCGACGCTGGTGGAGACGATCTGCTGCACCGTGGTCGAGGCCTGAAGCTGGGCCTGGGCCTGCGCCTGGACCGCGGCGGTGCGGGCGGCCTCGGTGCGGGCGGCGACGGCGGCGGCTGCCTGACGACCGAGCGCCTGCGCCCGCTGGTTCAGCTGGCTCAGCGGGGTTTCGGCCGCCGCGAGGGCGCCCCCGTGCTCGCCGTTCAGATAGACGTCGAACGCCGCCGGATCGGGCACGTCGACCGTGGCGGCGACGTTGGCCGGCGCGCGCCAGGCGTCGCCGGCAGCGAGCTGGCGGGCGAACAGCACGCGGCCGTCGGCCATGCGCACGATCAGATAGGCGGACTTGCGGGCCTGCAGCACGACCTGCGAGGCGCTGGCGGCGGCGCCGTAGATGGCCCCGCGCGGATTGAAGGCCTTCTGCACCGGCGGCCCGGCGGCTGCCGCGGCGGCAAGGCCCTCGGGCGAGGCGGGATCAATGCCGGTCAACTGGGCTTCGAGGCCGGGCGTGATGTAGAGGGCGGGCACGGTCTGGTCCGGCGGCGCGGGGCGCGGCGCGGTCAGGCGCATGAACTGCTCCTGTCCCGGCACGGCGCCGAGGGTCCAGCTTTCGGGCACGGCGGCGATGTCGGACGGCTGGGGCGCGCGCATCAGGCTGACGCGCTGGAAGACGTTCCAGCCGACCACGGCCAGCACCAGCGCCAGACCGGCGGCGATCAGGCGGGGCGAATAGCGGCGGACTTCCTCGAAGGCGACGCCGACCGGCGGCTGCAGCGGCACCGAGGGATCGGGGCTCTCGCGCTTGAACCGCTCGACCGCGAGCTGCTCGTCCAGACCCAGGGCTCCGGCATAGGCGCGGACATAGCCGATGGAGAAGACGCGGTTGGGCAGGACCGAGAAGTCGTTCTGCTCCAGAGCCGTCAGATAGCGGGACGGCACCCGGGTGATGGTGGACAGCTCGGCCAGCGAGCGGCCGGAGTGGGCGCGGGCGATGCGGAGGCCGTCGCCGAGAGTCGGCGCGTCGGTCACGGAAGGAACCATGTCCTTCCACTCGGGATGGTCCCGAAACTCGTCGGGGGAGTTCCCCGTATCCAGCGCCATCCGGCCTGACCCCATACTCGGCGCGCGAAAGGACTCAACGCACGCCGTACTCGAACCCCGGGCCTGTATCATATCGGGATGACAGTTCGGGCTTGCCCCCGCAAACCACCCGGTTCCGACTTGTGGATAACTCATTTGAGTTGACCGATCAACGATTTGTTAGGCATCCGGCCGTGTCGGGCGCGGAGGTTTCAGATCGTGATGTTCAACTTCCGGGCCAGAGACTCGAGTTCGCCGCGGATCGAACCCGAGGAGGAGCCGAGCAGGTTGGCCATGCCGCGCCGGGCTGCGGGCAGATCGGCCGACAGGATCATCCGCTTGACCGGCCCGACGCCGCCCGCCGGAGCCGACAGCCGGGTATAGCCCAGCGTCAGCAGGGCGAAGGCCTCCAGCGGTCGGCCCGCCAGCTCGCCGCAGACGGACACGGGCGTGCCGGTCTCGGCGCATTTCTTCTGGATCTCGGCCAGGGCCCGCAGAGCCGGCGGCGACAGCGGGTCGTAGCGGTCGGACACCAGCGGGTTCGTCCGGTCGGCGGCGAACATGTACTGGAACAGATCATTGGTGCCGATCGAGACGAAGTCCGTCAGCGGCAGCAGGGCGTCCAGGTGCCACAGCAGCGACGGGCACTCGATCATCGCCCCGACCCTGAGCAGCGCCGGCAGCGCCCGGCCCCGCCGCCGGGCCCAGTCGCACTCGACATCGACCAGTTCACGCGCGGCGCGGAACTCGTCGACCGTGGCGATCATGGGGAACATGACGCGCAGCTCGCGTCCGGCGGCGGCGGTCAGCAACGCCCGCAGCTGCAGCCGCAGCAGGCCGGGCCGGTCGAGGCCGAGGCGGATGGCGCGGCGGCCCAGGGCGGGGTTCTCCTCACGCTCCGTCACCAGATAGGGCAGGACCTTGTCGCCGCCGATGTCGAGGGTGCGGAAGGTCACCGGCCGGTCGCCCGCCGTGTCCAGCACCAGCTTGTACAGGGCGGCCTGGCTGTCGAGGCGCGGCAGTTCTTCCGAGACCATGAACTGGAACTCGGTGCGGAACAGGCCGATGCCCTCGGCCCCGGTGGCGTCGAGGTTCTCCAGATCGACGGCGAGGCCGGCGTTGGTCAGGACGGTGATCCGGGTTCCGTCGCGGGTGACCGCCTCGACGTCGCGCAGCCGGGCGAATTCGGCCTGCCGCTGGCTGCGCACCTCGATGCGCGACTGGACCGCCGACAGCATGTCCGGGCGGGGCCGCAGATAGGCCTCGCCGGTCTCGCCGTCGACGATGACGAGGTCGTCCTCGGACAGGCGGTCGCGCAGGCCCATGAGGCGGCCGACGCAGGGGATCTGAAGCGCGCGGGCGACGATGGCGGCGTGGCTGGCGGCCGACCCCTCCTCCAGCAGCAGGCCCCTGATCTTGTGGCGGGGATACTCCAGCAGGTCCGCCGGCCCGAGATTGCGCGCCACGAGAATGGCGTCATCGGGCAAGTCGCGCTCGCCCGGCCGGTCGCCCGCCAGCACCCGCAGCAGCCGGTTCGCGAGGTCCTCGAAGTCGTGCAGCCGCTCGCGGATATAGGGGTCGCGGGCGTTGGCGAAGCGGGCGCGGTGTTCGTTGCGCACCCGGTCCACGGCGGCCTCGGCGGTCAGGCCGGTGCGGACCGCCTCTTCCAGCGACCGGTTCCAGCCGCGGTCGTCGGCGAACATCCGGTAGGTTTCCAGCACCTCGAACGAGGCGCCCGCCAGCTTGCCCTGCCCGCCCTCGAGCATGGAATCGATATTGGCCTTGAGGGCGACCAGCGCCTCGCGAAGGCGGACTTCCTCGACCTGCTGGTTCTCAGCCAGAATCTTGTCGGGCGGGACCGGCGCCTCGTGCAGGACGACGTGGCCGTAGGCGAGGCCTTCGGCGAACCGCTGGCCCTTGAGCCGCTCGGGCCGGTGCGGGGCCACCTCGATGTCGCGCAGCTCGTCCTGCGCCAGCAGCTCGCCCGAGGCCACGGTCTCAGCCAGGACCATGGCGATGGTCTGGATGTCCTCGACCTCTTCCTCGTCATAGCGCCGCTCGGAGCGGTTCTGGACGACGAGGACGCCGATAGCCCGGCCGCCGCGCAGCAGGGGAGCGCCGAGGAAGGCGTGGTACGGATCTTCGCCCGTCTCGGGCCGGTAGGCGAAGCTGGGGTGCGACGGCGCGTCGGACAGGCTGATCGGTTCGGCCGACCGGGCCACCTCGCCGACGAGGCCCTCGCCGGGGCGCAGTCGCGTCGTGTGCACGGCCTCGGGCTTCAGGCCCTGGGTGGCGAACAGCTCCAGCTCGCCGGACGCGCGCCGCAGATAGATGGAGCACACCTCGGCGACCATCGACTGGGCGATGATTTTGACAACGGTGTCGAGACGGTCCTGCGCGGGCGCCGCCCCCGCCATAGCCTCGCGGATCTGGCGAAGGAGGTTCCGCGGCCCCCTCGTCGTCAATCCGCCAACCGGCATGGCCCCTCCCATTGATCAGCGCCGCAGATGGGCGCCGCCAAGCTTAGATTCTAGACCGCTTCCAGTCCGTAGGCCGAATGAAGCGCACGAACGGCCAGTTCCGCATAGGCCGCATCGATGAGGACGCTGATCTTGATCTCCGAGGTCGAGATGGCCTGGAACTTGACCCCCTTGTCGGCGAGGGCCCGGAACATGGTCTGGGCGACGCCCGCGTGGCTGCGCATGCCGACGCCGACGACCGAGACCTTGGCCACGTCCTCGTCGACGCGAAGCTCCTCGAAGCCGATCTGTGCCTGGGCGGCGCGCATGAGTTCGGCGGCGCGCGGCGCATCGCGGCGGCCGGTGGTGAAGGTCAGGTTGACTGCTCCCTCGGTGCGGGCCTGCGACTGCACGATCATGTCGACATTGACGTTGGCCTCGGCCAGGCGGGTGAAGACGTCGGCGGGCGCCTCGACGCGGTCGGACAGGCCCAGCAAGGTGATGCGGGCCTCGTCACGGCTCATGGTCACGCCGGATACGATGCGTTTTTCCACGATTTCCTCCTCGTCGCAGATCAGGGTGCCGGACTTGGCGGGCAGGACGCCGTTTTCGTCGGGTTCGATAAAGCTGGACAGAACCCGGACCGGGACCTGTTTCGCCATGGCCAGCTCGACAGAGCGGGTCTGAAGCACCTTGGCCCCGAGCGAGGCCATCTCCAGCATCTCCTCATAGGAGACCTTTTCGAGGCGGCGGGCGCGGGACTCGATGCGCGGGTCGGTGGTGTAGACGCCGTCGACGTCGGTGTAGATGTCGCACGAACAGCCCAGCGCGGCCGCCACGGCCACCGCCGAGGTGTCGGAGCCGCCCCGGCCCAGCGTCGTGATCCGGCCGTCGCGGGTGACGCCCTGGAAGCCGGGCACCACCGCGATCTCGCCCTTGTCCAGAGCCGCGCCCAGCACCTCGCCCGGCACGTCCTCGATGCGGGCCCGGCCGTGGGCGTCGTCGGTGAGGATCGGAATCTGCCAGCCCATCCAGCTGCGCGCGTTCAGTCCCATGTTGCGCAGGGTCAGGGCCAGCAGGCCCGAGGTCACCTGCTCGCCCGAGGCGACCACGACATCGTATTCGTCGTCCGACAGCTCGATGCCCTGCCCCGGCCTTCCGGCGCCGTCCGTCCAGGCGACCAGCTCATTGGTCTTGCCGGCCATGGCCGAGACCACCACGGCGATCTTCTTGCCCGAGGCGGCCTCGGCGGCGACGATGCGGGCGGCGCGGCGGATGCGCTCGAGGTCGCCCATCGAGGTGCCGCCGAACTTCATCACCAGCCGATCAGACTCTGGCCGCGTCATCGTGGCGTAGCGCTCCGTCTTGCAAGGAGAACCGTCCGGGTTCATCCCTCGGCTCATGGTCGCTTCTACCGACACGCTATCGGCGCGCAAACCCCAAAGCGGCGGGGAGTCCATGGACCGCGCCGCCGGCCCTTCGATCGATCCCGCCGATGTGGCGCGGTTCTCGGCCCAGGCCGCGGAATGGTGGGATGCGCGCGGGCCGTTCGCGCCGCTGCACAAGTTCAATCCGGCCCGGCTGGGCTTCGTCCGCGACCGGGCGGCGGAGCGGTTCGGGCGGGACATCCGGAGCCGCGAACCTTTCGCCGGCCTGACCCTGCTGGACGTCGGCTGCGGCGGCGGCCTCATCGCCGAGCCGATGCGGCGTCTGGGCTTTGACGTGACCGCCATCGACGCCTCGTCCGAGAACATCGGCACGGCCCGCGTCCACGCCGAACAGCAGGGCCTCGACATCGCCTACCGCGCCGCGACGGTCGAGCAGATCGAGACGGAGGGCGCGGGGCCGTTCGACGTCGTCCTGACCATGGAGGTCATCGAGCACGTCGCCGATCCGAAGGCCTTCGTCCGCACCTGTTCGCGGCTGGTGAAGCCGGGCGGCATGATGATCGTCGCCACCCTGAACCGGACCCTGAAGTCGCTGGCCCTCGGCAAGATCGCGGCGGAATATGTGCTGCGCTGGGTCCCGGCGGGAACGCACGACTGGAACCAGTTCCTCAAGCCGGACGAGATCCGGCTGATGCTGTCGGAAGAGCCGGTGGCGGTCAGCGGCCCGTACGGCCTGGTCTATAATCCCCTGACAGACCGCTGGAGCGAGAGCGACGACGCCGGGATCAACTACATGATGGTCGCCACGCGCGACTAACCACGGTTCATCCAGCGTTCATGGACCTGACGTCGAAGTAACGGGACAGCCAAGCTTGGCGGTGGGATGAGGAGACATTCCTCAACCTCCTCAGCCGGAGCTCCCCATGAAACGCCTTCTGATCCTCGCCGCCGTCTCCGCCAGCCTGATGTCCTCGGCCTGCGTCACCGTCATCGACGCCTCGGACAGCGACGACGCCTGGCACGGCAACAACGCCCAGCCCTTCGACGAGGCCCGCGACGCCTGCCGCGCCGAGGCCGGCAACCGCCACAACGACGCCTTCCGCGACTGCATGGCCGGCAAGGGCTGGACCCGCAGCTAGGCCTTTAGAGGCGGCGGAGCATGTAGCGGGCGTCGGGCCCGTAGGTTCGCAGCTTCGCCGCCATCGCCGGGTTCTCGACGACCTGAAAGCCGTGTCTTTCCCAGAAGGGCGCGGCGTCGTTGACCGCCACGAGGGCAAGGGCCGGCCATCCGGCGGCCTTCGCCTCCGCCGCCAGCCGCTCGACGATCGGCGCCGTCCAGCCGCCGCCCCGCGCCTCAGGGTGCAGGGCGAGGTCGTGCAGATACATGACGTCCGCATCTGCCGGCAGGGCCTCGATCAGGGTGTTCAGCGCCGGGGCGCTCTCCGCCCGCCACGGATAGGCGACCAGATAGCCCCGTGGCCGGCCGTCCTCGCCGGCCAGCACGAAACAGCCGCCAGGGTTCAGAGCCAGCCGGTTCTCGAAACAGTCCCGGCCCTCGAAATGATCGGGGAAGCCGAGGACGGCGATCCGGGCCACGGCATCCAGATCGGCCGCGGTCATCGGCCTCCAGATCAGGCCCTCTCTGCTCAGGCCGGGCAGCGGGTGTTCAGCGGGGCCGCCTTGAAATTCCATTCCATGCTCCGCGCCTGCCCGTCGATCTCGCCCTCGATCCGGGCCTTCAGGGCGTCGCCGTCGCGTTCATAGATGACCCGCGTCGGAAAGTCGTTTTCCGGGTTGGCGAACACGACGCGCCGCGGACCGGTCTCAGCCAGCACGAAGACGGTCGGAGGCGCGCCGTCCGGCTGGGCGACATAGGCGAAGCCCTGCGGCGTCGGCCCGATGTGCGAGACCTCGAACGACGCCTCGCCGCCGGAGAGGGTCACGGCATGACCGACACTCAACCCCGCGCGCGGATCGCTCCATGTTTCCGAGGCCTCTCGGCCGCCCGAGCAGTCCAGCCAGTAGCCGGCCATCCATGAGACGTCGCTGGCGGCGGGCGCGGTTTGCAACAGGACGGCGGCGATCAGGGCGGCGGTCGGCATCTGTGAAATCCCCTCTGGTTCGTCCGGACCCTAGTGCGGCGACAGCGGCCCCGGCTTGTAGGATTGCGACGCGATCAGCCGCGCCAGTCCGACCTGCTCCCGGGCCCATTCGGTCGCCGTGCAGCCGAGGAAGCGCCGGAAGTCCCGCGCCAGCTGCGGTTGATCGAAATACCCCGCGTCCAACCCCGCCTGCAGCCACCCCTCGGACTCGGGTTCCCCGGCGTGATCGAAGACACGGCGGAACCGCAGGATCGACCGCAGGATGCGCGGCGGTATGCCGACCCGGTCGCGGAAGCGGCGCTGCAGGGCGCGGTGCTCGGCGGGTGATCGCGTCGCGGCCTGCTCTTCCTGTTCGGCGCCCTCCACCTCGGCCCGCACCACGGGATCGAGCGCCCAGTTCGCTGCGCGACGCTGCGCCTCGAGCCAGTGGACGACGACCTCGACCTGCGCCTCAGGATCGCCTGCGCGGGCGATGACGGGGGGCCTCACCTCGGCGGTCCGCGCCGTCATGTCCAGACGCCGGTCGGTCGCCTCGGCAAGCGGCAGACCCAGCCAGTCCCGCGCGCCGTCCGGTTCGAAACGCACGGCGACCAGTTCCACCGGACCGACCGGCCTGAGCGCCAGCGGCCGGGTCATCTGCCCGGCGAAGAGTGCCGGCGGCTGAAGGCGGAAAACGCCGTCGGGGCCCTGCTCCTCATAGGGCGAGCCGATGTCGACGATCAGTTCGGGGCAGCCGTCCGGGGCGATCCGCTGCACTGCCGGCTCAGGCGCCGGGGCGGCGTAGGTCCAGATCGTGCGCACGAAGGGGCGCAGCGGGGCGGGCGGCTCGAACTCCTGATAGCGATCCCCCTCCCCCGACACGGCGCGTCAGTTCAGCGTCGAGGGATCGGGCGGCAGGGACGGCAGGGGCGCGCAGGGCACGCCGTCCTCCTTCAGCTTCTTCACCTCGGCGGGCGTGGCCTCGCCGTAGATCTCGCGCTTCTCGGAGCGGCCTTCGTGGATGTCGCGCGCCTCGCGGGCGAAGGCGTCGCCGACGTAGTCGAAATTCTGCTCCACATGGCTGCGGACCTCCCGCGCCATCTGCATCATCATGCCCTGCATTTTCGCAGGGTCGGGCGCAGGAGCCGTCTTGCGAGTGCCCGCGACGGCGGGCGCCATGATCTGTTTGCTGACCGAGGTCGAACCGCAGAAGGGGCAGGACACCAGCCCTCGCGCGGCCTGATCGTCATAGTCCGCCGACCCGCCGAACCAGGCTTCGAAGCCATGGTCGTGGTCGCACTGGAGGGCGTAGCGGATCATGACGGGAGCGCGAATTCGCGGTCGTGAGTCAGTTGCGGCACGGCCTGCCGCGCCTTGGTCACTGCCTCCAGATCAAGCGAAGCGAACAGCACGCCGGGTTCGTCGTGATCCAGTTTGGCCACCACCTCGCCCCACGGCGCCACGACGGTCGAGCGACCCCAAGTCTTGCGGCCGTCCTCGTGAGCGCCCGCCTGAGCCGGAGCCAGCACATAGCAGCCGGTCTCGATGGCGCGGGCGCGCAGCAGCGTCTCCCAGTGCGCCTCGCCCGTCGGGACGGTGAAGGCGGCGGGCACGGCGATCATCACGGCCCCGGCCTTGGCCAGGGCGCGATGCAGCTGCGGGAAGCGGATGTCGTAGCAGATGGTCATGCCCAGCCCGCCCCAAGGCGTCCCGGCCACCACCGCGCCGTCGCCCGGACGGATCGAGGCGCTCTCGCGCCAGCGCTCGCCGGTCGGCAGGTCGACGTCATAGACGTGCAGCTTGTCGTAGGTCGCGACCACCTCGCCCGCATCGTCGATCAGCAGCGACCGGTTGGCGGCGCGGTCGTCGCCGTCCCGGCCCGACCTGACGATGGCCGAGCCGATCAGCAGCCAGACCCCCAGTTCGCGGGCCAGATCGCGCAGCCTGCCGACCGCCTCGTCCCGGTCCTGCGTCTCCAGCACCGCATCGCGGGCGGCGCGGTCCTGGATCAGGAAATTGGTCGCTTCCGGCGTCAGGATCAGCTTCGCCCCGCCCGCCGCCGCCTCGCGGATCAGCGGCTCGACATGAGCGAAGGCGGCCGCCGGTCCGGCCGGCGTGCGGGTCTGGATTAGGGCGACGGGGACATGGGTCATCAGGCCGCCAGCAATGGATCCAGCTCGCCCCGCCGGTCAAGCGCATGCAACTCGTCGGAGCCGCCGATGTGCTTCTCGTCGATGAAGACCTGCGGGAAGGTCATGCGGCCGTTGGAGCGCTGGATCATCTCCTGCTTCTTCGCCGGGTCGTTCGAGGCGACGATTTCGGTGAACTCGGCGCCCTTCTTGTCCAGCAGGGACTTGGCGGCGATGCAGTAGGGGCAACCGGGCTTGGTGTAGATGACGACGTCGGCCAAGGGGATCTCCAGTGTCTGTAGCGGCTATGTAGGCAACTCCCGCGCGGTTCGCACCCGGGCGATGACCGCCAGGTCGACAGCGCGGGCGCCGGCCTCGATCAGCGCGCGAGCGCAGGCCTCGGCGGTGGCGCCCGTGGTCAACACGTCGTCGACCAGAAGGATGCGCCGCCCCTTGATCCTGCGGCGGCCTTCCTCGCTGACGGCGAAGGCCTTTTTGACGTTGAGCCGCCGTCCGCGCGCGGACTTGCCGCCCTGGGTCGTGGTGTGCGTCTGCCGGACCAGGGCGTCGGGCAGATAGTCCAAGCCGGCGCCCCGAGCGAGCGGCCGGGCGACCTCCGCCGCCTGGTTGAAGCGCCGCGATAGCAGCCTGAACCGGTGCAGCGGCACGGGGACCACCGCGTCGGCCTCATCCAGCAGGGGCGCGGCGGCGCGGCTGAGCCAGCAGGCGAACAGCGGCGCGAACGGCTGGTGGTCGCCGTGCTTGAATTTGAGGATCAGGCCGCGCGAGGCCTCGTCGTAGACGCAGGCGGCCCGGGCGCGGGCGAAGGCGTAGGGCTGGGCCAGACAGGCGGCGCAGCGCGGGGCCGCAAACACGCCGCCGTCCATCTCGAACCCGGCGCCGCAGCCGTCGCAGACCGGGTCTTCGAGGAAGATCACCTTGGTCCAGGCATCCGGCGTCAGTCCCGCCGAGGCCGTGGCTTCAGGGCTGTCATGCGCCAGCGGCGGCATCAGAAGGTCGGCTGCGCCCCGGCCCAAGGCGCGCAAACCGAGCGCGACCCGCGAGCCGCCGGCTTCCAATCGCTCGCGCCAGCCCCCATCCTGATGGACCATGACCGCCTCCCCCGGACCGCCCCAGATCTTCGACAGCCGACGCCGCGCGGCGAAACTGGCGCGGGGGAAAAAGACGTTCGCCGCGGCCGACTTCCTGCACGTGCGGGCCGCCGAAAACGCGGTGAACAGCCTCGAAGTCATCCTGCGCGACTTTACCGACGCCGTCGACCTGTCGGCCCGGCCCGGCCCATTCGCACGCCTGCTGGCCGACAGCGCGGCCGCCGGCCGGGTCGGCGCGGTGCACACCCCCGGGGACGATGCGGCGCGGGCCGCGCCCGGGGCGGGTCCGCTGGGCCTGCCTGATCAGTCGCAGGACCTGATCGTCTCCCTGATGAGCCTGCACTGGGCCAACGACCTGCCGGGAGCGTTGGCCCAGATCCGCCGCGCCCTGCGGCCAGACGGGCTGTTTCTGGGGGCCCTGCTGGGCGCCGGCACCCTCAAGGAACTTCGCGCCGTGCTGACCGAGGCCGAGCTGGAGGTGCGCGGCGGGGCCCAAGCGCGGGTTTCGCCCTTCGCCGACGGTTTCGACGGCGCGGCCCTGCTGCAGCGGGCCGGTTTCGCCCTGCCGGTTTCGGACGTGGACCGGCTGACGGTGCGCTATCCAGACCTTTATGCCCTCGTCCGCGATCTGCGCGCCATGGGCGAGACCAATGCGCTGGCCGGAGCCGTCCGGCCGATGAGCCGGGCCATGCTGGCGCGCGCCGCCGAACTCTACGCCGAGCGGTTTGCCGACCCGGACGGCCGTATCCGGGCGACGTTCGAGATCGTCCATCTCGCGGGCTGGGCGCCGCATGAAGGCCAGCAGAAGCCGCTGCCGCGCGGTTCGGCCAAGGTCCGGCTGGCGGATGCGCTCGGGGTCAGGGAATGGACCGGCGAGGAAGACTGAGCGGAGGCCTGCAGGGCCTCAGTTCGCGCCGATCGCCGCCGCCAGCTTGCCCATGGCCTCGTTGAACGTGCCCGTCCCCGCGCTGGCGAAGGCGGTGATGCCGGCGAGCGCCACGAGGAAGACCAGGGCGATGATCAGCCCGTATTCAAGCGCGGTCGCGCCGCTTTCGTCGGCCCGGAACCGGGAGAGCAGAGCTCGCATGGCCCCCTCCTTCGGCGGCTAGAGAAGGTCGCGCAACCAGGCGACCAGGGGTTCGTCGGCCGGAGGCATGGGATAATCGGCCAACTGGTTCGGCCGGACCCACTTCAGAGCCGCGTGCTCGCGGTTCCGAACCACCCCCGACCAGCGTCGGCACAGATACAATGGCATCAACAGGTGAAACGAATCGTAAGCGTGGCTCGCAAAAACGAACGGAGCCAGGCAGGCCTCGTTCACGTCGATGTCCAACTCTTCCTTCAGCTCCCGGATCAGGGCGCCCTCCGGCCGCTCGCCGGGATCGACCTTGCCGCCCGGAAACTCCCACAGCCCGGCCAGTTGCTTGCCCTCCGGCCGCTGTGCGATCAGCACCCGCCCGTCCGCATCGATCAGGGCCACGGCGACGACGAGGACGGTGGGAAGGGCTTTCAAGGCTGTCGTCCTTCGAAAAAGGCGGCGAGATCTCGTCCCCAGTAGCTGATTCCGAGAATGTGCACCGCGCCTTCGTGGACGAAGAATTTGATCGCGGCGCGCCGTCGCACCGTCAGGACCCGCACCCGGTCGTCCGCTGGATCGAGCTGGCGCCCGATCATCGGAAACCAGCGGAGACCCTCGCAAGCCCTCTTGATCTCGAGCAGGAAACGCTCCGCTGCACGGGGCCGATCGGCGGCGATGTATTCGAACAGATTGTCGAGGTCGGCGACCGCTTCGCGGCGGTAGATCAGGTCAAGCGGCGCGAGCGGCACGCTTCATGCGCTGTTCGAGGTGCGACCATACGGCGTCGTGACTGACTCCGTCCGCGGGATCATCCAGCACGGCCTGAACCTGCGTCCGGAGCCGGTCCAGCGCCGCCGGCGCCAATTCGCCGCGAGCGAGGGCGTCGAACTCGGCATCGTTCAGGCAGGCGTCGGGGCATGCGTCAGCGCGAGACATGCCGGCACGATAACACCGTCAGCTCCGGTAGTCGCCGTTGATCTCGACGTAGCGCTTGGTCAGGTCACAGGTCCAAACGGTCGCCGACGCCCGGCCGGAGCCCACGTCGACGGTGATGTCGATCTCGGCGTTCTTCATATAGGCGCTCATCGCCGCCTCGTCGTAGTGGGGCGACGGCGCGCCTTCGATGGCGGCGACATGGGGGCCGAAGCGGATGGCCAGGCGGTCGCGGTCGACCGGTTCCTCGGTCTTGCCGACGGCCATGACGACCCGGCCCCAGTTGGCGTCCTCGCCGGCGAGGGCGGTCTTGACCAGGGGACTGTCGGCGATCGACTTGGCCAGCTTGCGGGCCGAGGCCGGGCTGGCGGCGCCGTCGACGGTGATCTTGACGAATTTGGTCGCGCCCTCGCCGTCGCGGACCAGCTGGTGGGCAAGGTCGAGCATGACCTTGTCCAGCGCGCGCGAGAAGTCCTGCAGCCGGCGGTCGCCGACCCGGCCGACGCGCGGCGCGCCGGAGGCTCCGGTGGCGAAGATCAGGCAGGTGTCGTTGGTCGAGGTGTCGCCATCGACCGTGACGCTGTTGAAGGTGGTCCGGACGTGCAGACCCAGCATGGCCCTGAGCACGTTCGGGTGGATGCAGGCGTCGGTGACGATGAAGGCCAGCATGGTCGCCATGTCCGGGGCGATCATGCCAGAGCCCTTGGCGATGCCGGCGATCCGCACCGTATGCCCCTCGATCTCGCACTCGGCGAACGAGCCCTTGGGGAAGGTGTCCGTGGTCATGATGCCCTGGCCGGCGCGCAGCCAGGCATCGGGGTCCAGCCCCGCCTCGATATCGTGCAGCCGGGCCGCGATCTTGCGGTCATCGAGAACCACGCCGATCACCCCGGTCGAGGCCAGCATGACGTCGCGCTGACGGCAGCCGAAGCGTTTGGCCACCTCTGAGGCCGTGCGGCGGGCGGCGTCGGCCCCCGCCTTGCCGGTGAAGGCGTTGGCGCAGCCGGCGTTGACCACCAGCGCCCGAACATCCGATCCGCCGCCCTCGGCGTCCAGATGGCGGCGGCACCAGTCGACCGGAGCCGATCCGACCTTGTGCCGGGTGAAGACGCCGGCGCAGGTCGTGCCGCGGGCGAAGCTGAACACCACCAGATCGTCGCGCTCGTGCTTGTAGAAACCGGCGCGGGCGGTGGCGATCTCCACCCCGGCGATGGGCGGTATGGCCGGGAAGGGCACGGCCAGCGGCGAGACCTGCAGGCCGGGCTTGCCCGGAGCGGCGGGGGCGGCAGGCGTGGCCGGGCTTGTGGCGCGCTTGAGCGCGGTGGTCAGCGGGTCCAGCGCCTTCTCCAGCGCCTGCTCGATCTTGTGGCCGGTCGAGCTCCGGCCCGGCGCGGGCGGGCGGCTCATCGGGCCTTCACGGGCGCCGGAGCGGCGGGAACGACCAGAGGGGGCGCGGCCGGAACCGCGGCCGGCGCGGCGGGAGCCTTCGCCGGAGCCGAGGCGGGCTCGCGGGTCGTGGCCTCCCCGTCCAACAGCACATCGACCTCGGCCTTGCCGCGCAGCTGCTCCAGCAGCTGCCGCACGCCTTCATAGGTCAGGTAGCGGACGATCTGCGGCCGGGCCTGCTCCAGCGTCGGCGGGGTCTCGCGGCGGCGGTCCTCGACCCGCAGCACGGCCCAGCCGCCCTCGGTCTGGAACGGCCCCACGGTCGAGCCGGCGGGCTTGTCGCGCAGTGCGTCGGCATAGGCCTGCGGCAGGACGTCGAGGGTGGCGTAGCCGAGGTCGCCGCCCGAGAAGCGGGTCGCCTCGTCGATGGAGCGCTGCTGGGCCACCGCCTCGAAGGCCGAGCCTTGGGCCAGCAGGCCGATGACGGCGTCGGCTTCTTCCCGCGTGCGCGACAGGATCAGGCGGCTGCGGATTTCCTCCGAGGTTTCGGCCAGCCGGACCTGTTCGCGGTAGATGGTCTCGACCGCCTTGTCGTCGATGGTGCCGTTGACGACCGTCTCGACCAGCATGTCGCCGAGGATGCGCTCGCGGGTGGCGGCCAGGCGGCGCTGGGCCAGGGCGGAGTTGTCGAGGCCGCGGCGCTCGGCCTCGCGGGCCAGCAGCTTCTGGTCGATGACCTCGTCCAGCACCCGGCGGAACAGGTCCGAGGTGACGTCCAGCGGCTCGCCCTCGCCGACGAGGCCCTGGGCCACCGCCTCGCGCTTGACGTCGGAAGCCCAGATGGTTTCGTCCTGCACCTTGGCCACCGCACGATCGCCGGGTTCCGGCGGCCGGTCGGAGCCCCCGCCACGCGCGCAGGCGGAGACGGCGAGGACCACCGCCAGCAGCGCCGGGAACAGGGCGCGGGCCAGACTCCGGGACGGGATGAGGCTCATTTCGGGGCGTGCTCCGTCACGGGCGGCAAAGGCCCTCGCGTTGACAGGGATAAGGCCGGTGCTTAAGTCCCGCCTGCGCCCAAGTCGAGGGGTTTTCGAACGTTCGCGCGGCCCTTGCGCGCGCCTGTGATCAGGGGCGCCGGGCCGCCGCCGCCGAGGCCTCGCCCGGCGCAGCATCGTCGCCGCTCCTTCGGGACCGTTCCAGTACCAGAGCCCCAGCCGCTCGCCCGCCTTCGGATCATTCATGCTCGGCATCGCCAAGAAGATTTTCGGCTCCTCCAATGACCGCAAGGTCAAGGACTTCATGGGCCGGGTGCAGAAGATCAACGCGCTCGAGGACAAGTTCGCCGCCCTGTCCGACGACGAGCTGCGGATGATGACGGATACGTTCCGGGATCGTCTGTCCGCCGGCGAGACGCTCGACAAGATCATGAACGAGGCCTTCGCCGTCGCCCGCGAAGCCTCCAAACGCGTGCTCGGCCAGCGCCAGTACGACGTCCAGCTGACCGGCGGCATGATCCTGCACGACGGCGGCATCGCCGAGATGCGCACCGGCGAGGGCAAGACCCTTGTCGCCGTGGCGCCGGTGTATCTGAACGCCCTCAGCGGCAAGGGCGTCCATGTCATCACCGTCAACGACTATCTGGCCCGGCGCGACGCCGAGTGGATGGGCCGCGTCTACCGCTTCCTCGGCATGGAGGTCGGGGTCATCGTCAACGGCCTGTCGTCGGGTCAGCGCCAGGCCGCCTACGCCGCCGACATCACCTACGGCACCAACAACGAGTTCGGCTTCGACTATCTGCGCGACAACCTGGTCTACGACCGGCGCGAGATGGTGCAGCGCCCGCACCACTTCGCCATCGTCGACGAGGTCGACTCCATCCTGATCGATGAGGCGCGCACGCCGCTGATCATCTCCGGCCCGACCGAGGACCGTTCGGACCTCTATCTGACCGTCGACGAGATCATCAAGGAGCTGATCAAGGACCCGTCGACCTTCGACCTCGACGAGAAGCAGAAGCAGACCCTGCTGACCGAGGAAGGCTCCGAGAAGATCGAGGAGATCATGGAGACGCGCGGCCTGTTCGCCGCCGACACCACCGGCCTCTATGACGCCGCCAACATCAGCCTGGTGCACCACATCAACCAGGCCCTGCGCGCCAACACCCTGTACCAGAAGGACAAGGACTACATCATCAAGGCCGGCGAGGTCATGCTGATCGACGAGTTCACCGGCCGGATGATGCAGGGCCGCCGTCTGTCCGAGGGCCTGCACCAGGCCATCGAGGCCAAGGAAGGCGTCAAGATCCAGCCCGAGAACCAGACCCTGGCCTCGGTCACCATCCAGAACTATTTCCGCCTCTACGAAAAGCTGTCCGGCATGACCGGCACGGCGGCGACCGAGGCCCAGGAATTCCTCGACATCTACAAGATGGATGTCCTCGAGGTGCCGACGCACCGTCCGATCAAGCGGATCGACCACGACGACGAAATCTTCCGCACCGCCGCCGAGAAGAACCTGGCCATCGCGGGCCTGATCGCCGAATGCCACGTCAAAGGTCAGCCGATCCTCGTCGGCACTGTGTCGATCGAGAAGTCCGAGGTCCTGTCCGAACTGCTCAAGACCTACGAGTATGAGGTTCCGCTCAAGACGCTGAAGGCGCAGCACCAGCACCTGCTGGAGAAGGCCGCCAGCGACGACGAAAAGGTCCGGCGCGAGGCGAAGAAGGCTTATCAGGCCCTCACGGACGAAGACTTCGACATCGAGATCAAGCGCGGCCGCGGCATTCCGCACAGCGTGCTGAACGCCCGTCAGCACGAGCAGGAAGCCTATATCGTCGCTGAAGCCGGCCTGCCCGGCGTGGTCACCATCGCTACCAACATGGCCGGCCGCGGCACCGACATCCAGCTGGGCGGCAACCTGGAAATGAAGCTGCAGAAGTGGCGTCAGGACCAGCGCAACATGGCTATCGAGGTCACGCCCGAGAGCGAGGCCGCCATCGAGGCCGAGTTCAAGGCCGAGATCGCGGTCCAGAAGCAGAAGTCGCTGGCCGCCGGCGGCCTGTTCGTGCTCGGCACCGAACGCCACGAGAGCCGCCGCATCGATAACCAGCTGCGCGGCCGGACCGGCCGTCAGGGCGACCCCGGCACCTCGAAATTCTTCCTGTCCTGCGAGGACGACCTGCTGCGCATCTTCGCCGGCGACCGTCTGGACGCCATCATGCGCAGCTTCGGCGTGGCCGAGGGCGAGGCGATCTCGCACCCGTGGCTGAACCGCGCCGTCGAGACCGCCCAGAAGCGCGTCGAGACCCGCAACTACGACATCCGCAAGAACCTGCTGAAATACGACGACGTCGTGAACGACCAGCGCAAGGCCGTGTTCGAGCAGCGCCAGGAGTTCATGGACGCCGAGGACCTGTCCGAACTGGTCGCCGAGTTCCGCAACGACGTCATTTCCGACCTGATCGAAAAGCATATGCCGCCCAAGGCCTATGCCGAGCAGTGGGACATCGAGGGGCTCGACGAGAAGGTCCGGTCGACGCTGGGCCTCGAGCTGCCGCTGCACGACTGGGCGGCCGAGGAAGGCGTCTCGAACGAGGAGATCGAGGAACGGGTCATGGCCGCGGCCGACGCCCGCGCCGCCGAACGGCTGGCCCTCATCGGCGCCGACCAGACGCGCGGCCTCGAGAAGCAGTTCATGCTGCAGATGATCGACATGAACTGGCGCGAGCACCTCGTGCACCTCGATCACCTGCGTGGCGTCATCGGCCTTCGCGGCTACGGCCAGCGCGATCCGCTGAACGAGTACAAGACCGAGGCCTTCAACCTCTTCGAGACGCTGCTCTACGAGCTGCGCCACAACGTGACCCGCTGGCTGATGACGGTGGAATTCCGCTTCGAGCAGCCGCCGGCGATGGAGCTGCCGGAGTTCCAGGAAATCCACCTGAACCCGGGCACCGGCGAGAACGAGATGGCCGATCCGATGGCCCAGTCGCCCGAAGGCGTGCTGCAGGGCGACGATCGCGCCCGGCTGCCCGTCGGCGCCCTGCCGATCAACTGGGAGCGGACGCCGCGCAACGCCGACTGCCCCTGCGGCTCGGGCCGCAAGTTCAAGCACTGCCACGGGACGCTGGTTTAAGGGCGCTATCGCTCGCGACGCGGTCGCTCGCGGCTTGAGCGCGGGGCCCCGCCTCGCTATCGGCTGTCTCTGGCTTGGTGCGTAGGGAGATCAAGATGGCCGCTCGCAAGGACCTGTTCTCCCGCGCCCTGTCGCTCGATCCGGAGCGGCTGCATTTCGCGGCCCATAGCCATCACCTGTGGCCCGACGCCTCGTTCGACGGACAGCTGCGGGCCTGGGTTGAGGCGAACAAGTTCGCCGACCGCAAATGGGACCTCGTCTTCGGCGACGTTGTGCCGGAGGCGCAGGGCCATGTCGCCCGCGAGCTGAACCTGCCGTCGCCGGACACGGTGGTGTTCGCGCCCAACACCCACGACTTCCTGCTGCGCATCTTCTCGGGCTTCGAAAAGAAGCCGGTCCGCATCCTGTCGACCGACGGCGAATTCCACTCCTTCCGCCGCCAGGGCGAGCGCTGGGAGGAGGCCGGCGAGGCCGTGGTCACCCGCGTGCCCCTGCACCCCTTCGACACCTTCGACGAGCGTTTCGTCGAGGCGGCGCGGACCGGCGGTTTCGACTGGATCGTGATCAGCCAGATCTTCTTCAAGACCGGTCAGGCCTTCGGGCGTCTCGACGATCTGGCGGCGCTCGCGGACCCGTCCGGGCCGTGGGTCCTCGTCGATGGCTACCACGGCTTCATGGCCGCGCCGACGGATCTGTCGGCCGTGGCGGACAAGGTCTTCTATGTCACCGGCGGCTACAAATACGCCATGTCCGGCGAGGGCGCGGGCCTGCTGCACGCGCCGGACGGCTACTGCCCCCGCCCCGTCGCCACCGGTTGGTTCGCCGAGTTCGGCGACCTGATGGGGCGGCCCGAGGACGTCCAGTACCGCGCCGACGCCGGACGGTTCTGGGGCGCCACCTTCGACGCCACGCCCCTGTACCGCTTCAGCGCCGTCCGCCGGATGCTGGACGAGGCGGGCCTGACCACGGCCGACGTCGCCGACCACGCGCGCGGCCTGATGCGCCGCTTCCAGGACGCCGTCGCGGCGGGCGAGGCGGGACGGTTGGCGGATGCCGAACTGATCAATCCGGTCGCCAACGAGCCGGTTCGCGCCCGCTTCCTCGCTTTCCGCCACGCCGACGCGCAGGCGTGGCGCGCCCGTCTGCTGGCGGCCAATGTGGTCACCGACGTGCGGGACGACACCATCCGCTTCGGCTTCGGCCTGTATCAGGATGAGGCCGACGTCGAGCGGCTGATCGAGGTCTGCAAACGGGTGCTCTGACCCGGCCCGCCTCTAGAAGAAGGTCGTGTCTTCCTGCCGCTTCGGCTCCGGGGCCTTGCGCGGCGCCGGCGGCGTCGGGCGAGGCGCGGGCCGCGTCTGCCCGGCGGCCGGTGCGGTTCCCGGGGCGGCCGGCGTCGTACCGGGCGCGGCGCCCGGCGACGGAGCGGGCGCGGCCTGACCCCCAGCCGGCGGGATCGGCGGCAGGGTCGGATAGGGCAGGGTCTCGGGGCTGCCGTCGCCCGGATAGGCGATCGGAGGCGGCACGCCGTCCGCCACCACCGACGGCGGCTCGACCCGGTCCGGCGCGTCCAGATCGTCGCGCACAAAGGCCCATGACCGGCTGTCGGAGCAGGCGCAGGCCTTCATGAAGCCCTCGCGGTCGCGCCAGATGATCAGCGGATACCGCGTCTGAAGACCCGCACCGGACAGATATTCATTCAGCTTGCCGGAGAAGGTGCGGCCCGCGTCGACCACGGCGGTGCGCGCCAGGCTGCCGTCCGCCGCCGGAATGCCGGCCCCGGTCCAGTTGTTGGCCGGCGTGGCGGTCCAGCGCTGGTACAGGGTCCAGTCCCGCGTCAGCCACAGCTCGGCCACGGTCGCCCGCTCCGCCGCCGTCGACTGGCTGAGCCCTTCCCGATCGGGGCGGGCGAAGACGACGATCCGCACCTCGACGCCGGCGGCCCTCAGCTTGGGCGCCTCTTCGCGCTCGTAGCGCTGCATGGCCGCCGAGTCGCGGTAGCCGATGATGTAGAGCGGCTCCCCGCCCCCGCCCGACGACAGCCATGACGCCTCGTCCAGCAGCCGCTGGATGGCGGCCTGGTTGCGGTCCACGGTGACCGGCTGGAAGCGGGCGTAGAAATGCTGATAGGCCCAGAAACCGCCGACCGCGACGACCAGGCCGATCAGGGCCGCGAGGGCCGACCAGACGAAAAAGCGACGCATGCGGGGGAGCGCTCCAGCTTCACTGTTCAGACAGTGTAACGCCTAGCACTGATTTGCGATGCTTCGCACGCCCGACAGGCGAAGCCGCCCCTAGCCCATCGTCGGGATGACGAAGCTGGAGTCCGCGTGCTCCAGTTCGCTGTCGGGCCAGCGTGCGGTGACCGTCTTGGTCTTGGTCCAGAAGCGGACGCCTTCCATGCCGTGCTGGTTGGTGTCGCCGAAGGCCGAGCGCTTCCAGCCGCCGAAGGTGTGGTAGGCGACCGGCACCGGGATCGGGACGTTGATCCCGACCATGCCGACGTTGACACGGGCGGCGAAGTCGCGGGCGGCGCGGCCGTTCTGGGTGAAGATGGCGACGCCGTTGCCGTACTGGTGCTTGCTGGGAAGGCTCAGCGCCTCCTCGAAGCTGGCGGCGCGCATGATCTGCAGCACCGGGCCGAAGATCTCTTCCTTGTAGGATTCCATCTCGGGCGTGACATTGTCGAACAGCGACGGGCCGATGAAATAGCCGTTCTCGTGGCCCTGCAGGCTGAAGCCGCGGCCGTCGACGACCAGCTCGGCGCCTTCCTGCACGCCCTTCTCGATCCAGCCCTCAACCCGCGCCTTGTGCTGCGCCGTCACGACCGGACCGTAGTGAGCGCCGGCGTCCGTCGAGACGCCGACCCGCATGGTCGGGATCTCGGCGACCATCCGCTCGCGCAGTTCATCGGCGGTTTTCTTGCCGACCGGCACCACCACCGGCAGCGCCATGCAGCGCTCACCGGCCGAGCCGTAGGCGGCGCCCGACAGGTCCTTGATCACCTGGTCCATGTCGGCGTCGGGCAGGACGATGCCGTGGTTCTTGGCCCCGCCCATGGCCTGGACGCGCTTATGGTTGGCGGCGCCCATCTGGTAGACGTAGTGGGCGATGTCGGACGAACCGACGAAGCTGACGGCGTGGATCAGCGGGTGGGTCAGGATGGCGTCGACGGCGGTCTTGTCGCCATGCACGACGTTCAGCACCCCGGCCGGAGCGCCGGCCTCCATCATCAGCTCGCCCAGACGGACCGGCACCGACGGATCGCGCTCGGACGGCTTGAGGATGAAGGTATTGCCGACGGCGATGGCCACACCGAACATCCACATCGGGATCATGGCGGGGAAGTTGAACGGGGTGATGCCCGCCACCACGCCCAGCGGCTGGCGCATCGAATAGACGTCGATGCCGGGACCCGCGCCCCAGGTGTATTCACCCTTCAGCGCATGCGGGATGCCGCAGGCGAACTCGATCACTTCCAGCCCGCGCTGGATGTCGCCCTTGGAGTCGGCGATGACCTTGCCGTGCTCCGAGCTGAGCATCTCGGCCAGCTCGTTCATGTTCGCTTCGACCAGGCGCTTGAACTCGAACATCACCCGCGCGCGGCGCTGCGGATTGGTCGAGGACCAGCCGTCGAAGGCGTTCTGCGCGGCCTGAACGGCGCGATCCATCTCGGCCATGCTCGCCAGCTGCACCCGCGCCTGCACCTCGCCGGTGTTCGGATTGAACACGTCCGAGAAGCGACCCGAGGCGCCGGCGAAGGAGGCGCCGTCGATGAAGTGGTTGATCTCGCGCATACGCGGCGTTTCCCTGAACTGAAGGCTTGTTCTTGTGGGCGGCGGTTTAGCTCGCCGGACGGGCGGGCGCCAGTGCCCGAGAGGCGTCAGACGGCCGCGTCGAACAGCGCGTCGCGGGCCACGTCGGCCTTGAGCATCGGGAAGAAGTGGGTGCCGCCCTCGACGGCCTCGACCGCTACAAGCGGCAGGCCGCGCGGGTTCGGCGACAGATGGCAGGTCGAGCCGGCCTCGGCCTTGAGGATGCGCACCGGCCGGTCGAGCCGCTTCAGCGCCCGCCACGGATTGTGGCCCTGGGCCGCATAGTTGGACGCCTCCCAGTCGGGCGGACAGGCCAGCGCCAGACCGTCAGCGGTCTCGACCAGACCATCGGCCAGATAGTCAGCCAGCATGAGCTCGGGCCAGCCCCGGAAGGCGCCGCGTCCGCTGTAGGCGGCCATCGCCTGTTCGCGGCTGTCGAACAGGGCGCGCCGGCGGCGCGCGTTCTTCACCAGCGGAATGCGATGGGCCATCCGCTCCAGCAGGGGCAGCTGGAAGGCCAGCACGGTCAGCCGGCCCCAGATCACGGGATCCATCAGCACCAGTTTCGACACCCGGTCGGGCCGTTCGGCGGCCGCCAACAGCGCCGAGGTTCCGCCCATCGAATGCCCGGCCAGCACCGCCGGCGGACCGTCCAGCGTATCCAGCAGGGCGATCAGGTCGTCGCGGTGGTCGTACCAGTTGCGCCGTCCGTCGGGCTCGGCCGGCAGGCGGCTCAGCCCATGCCCCCGCAGGTCGGGCGCCCAGATACGCAGCGAGCCCGACAAGGGCGCCAACAGGCTGCGGTAGGTCATGGCGTTGAAGCCGTTGGCGTGGACGAAGATCAGGTCGACCGGGCGCTTCGGGTCGCCGAAATCGAGCACGCTCATCTCGCCCGCGCCCCACTGGTTCTCGACCGGCAGGCTCAGGCGACGGGGCGGGGAGAGCCGGATCGCGTCCATCAGGGGCAGATAGGCGCTGGCGGCGGCCCGCGCCAGATGACGCTACGTCACGCCGCGATGCGGCAGGCGGGGCAGCGGCCGTGGGCCTCGATCGTGGTGCGCTCGATGGCGTAGCCGGCGGCGTCGGCGACGAGGCCCAGATCGCCGGCCACGGGCGAGGACACCTCCTGCGTGGCGCCGCAGCAGTCGCAGATCAGGAAGGCGGCGGCATGGTCGCGCCCGCCCGAGGTGCAGGCGACATAGGCGCTGATCGAGGCGATGCGGTGCGCCAGCCCCTTGCGCTCGAGGAACTCTAGCGCGCGATAGACCGTCGGCGGCTTGGCCGGCTGGCCGTCCTCGCCGAAGCGGGCGATCAGGTCATAGGCCTTCACCGGCTCGCCGGCGCCCAGCAGCAGCGCCAGCACCCGCAGCCGGGCCGCGGTCATCCGCTCACCCTCGGCCGTCAGCCGGCCATCGGCCGCGGCGAGCGCGCGCTCGACCTCCGCCGCTCCCGGCGGGCCATCGGTGTGGTGGTGATGACAGGCGTCGCCCATGCGCCAGAGCTAATGGTTCGGCCCGCCCGCCGCAACGGCCGGGGTTGACCATCTGTGATGTTATCTCATAACACTGCGCCTCCCTATGAGGCCCGCCCGATGATCTCCCGCCGTTCCCTTCTCCTCGCCGCCTCCGCCTCCATCGCCATCGCGCCTCCCGCCATGGCCCAGGTCGCAGCGCCCAACGGCCCGCAGGGACCGTCGGAGGAGCCGCAGGTGCGGGTGGACGACGTGATCGTCACCGGCACGCCCTTCGGCATCGGCCAGCGCGCCACCACCATCGCCACCTCCGTGCTGGACGAGGAAGCGCTTGCGGTCGCACCGGCGGCCTCACTCGGTGATCTGCTGAGCGGCCTTCCCGGCCTGCGCTCAACCAGCTTCGCCCCGGGCGCCAGCCGGCCGGTGATCCGCGGCCTGACCGGCCCGCGCGTGCAGGTGCTGACCAACGGCGTCGGCCTGATCGACGCCTCGTCCGTGTCGCCCGACCACCAGGTCGCCACCGATCCGGCGGAGTCGAACCGGATCGAGGTCGTGCGCGGCCCGGCCACCCTCGCCTACGGCGGCTCGGCCATCGGTGGCGTCATCAACATTCTCGACGGCCGCGTTCCCGAAGAACAGCCGGACGGCGGTCTCGACGGCGCCCTGTCGGCCCAGACCTCGACGGTCGATCAGGGCGCCTCGTTCGCGGCGCATGCCGACGTCGGCCTCGGCCGCTTCGTCCTCCATGTGGACGGTCTGAAGAAGGACGCCGACGACTACGACATTCCCTCCCCGCCGATCTCGCAACGCCTGTCCGATGCGACCGGCGTCCCGCGCGACGGGACCGGGACCCAGTCCAACAGCTTCTCGGAGCTTGAGGCATGGGACATCGGCGGCTCGTTCGTCGCGGACTCCGGCTTCGCCGGGGTCTCGTACAAGGAAACCGACAGCACCTATGGCGTCGTGGCCGAGGAAGACGTCTTCATCCAGCTGGAGCAGCAGCGGTTCGACGCGCGCGGAGAATACCGGTTCGGAGCCGGGCCCTTCCGGGCGATCCGCGGCAGCTACGGCCAGGCCGACTACACCCACACCGAGTTCGAGGCGGTCGGCGTTCCGGGCACGACCTTCGCCTCGGACGGCCACGAGGCGCGCCTCGACCTGATCCAGCGGGACCGCGGCGGCTGGAACGGCGCGGTCGGGGCCCAGACCCTGTCGCGCGAGTTCTCCGCCGTGGGCGACGAGGCCTATATCCCGGCGTCGAAGATCGAGGAGGCCGGCGTCTACACCGTCCAGCGGCTGGATCGGACGGGCTATGGTTTCGAGGGTGGCCTGCGCTACGACCGCCGCACCCTGACGGCCACGCCGCTGGGAACCACGACCGGGGTCGAGCGCGCGTTCGACAATTGGTCGGCCTCCGCCGCGGCGTTCATCCGGCCCTCGCGCGACCTGTTCCTCGGCCTCAGCCTCGCCCGCAACGAACGCGCGCCGTCCGAGGTCGAACTGTTCGCCGACGGCCTGCACATCGCCACCGGCGCCTATGAGACCGGCGATCCGACGCTCGAAAGCGAGAAGGTCACGACGCTGGAGGGCACGGTCCATCTGGATCGCGGCGCCCTGCGCGGCGACCTGCACGTCTACGCCTCGAAATACGACGGCTTCATCGACGCCCGCGACACCGGTTCGGTCTTCGTCGACGGCGGCGAGTCCTTCCCGATCTTCCAGTATGTGCAGACCGGCGCCGACTTCCGCGGCTTCGAGGCGCAGCTGGCTTATGACGTCTGGACCTCGGGCGACCGCGTCGTGACGCTGGAAGGCGCGGCAGACCACGTCGACGCCGACACCGATCTGGGCCCCGCGGCGCGAATCCCGCCATGGTCGCTGACCGGCCGCGTACATTACGCCTCCAGGCCGGTCGACCTCAGCCTTGAGGTGCGCCGCGTCGGGGAACAGGACGATGTCGCCGCGTTCGAACTGCCGACGGACGGGTACACCATGGTCAATCTGTTCGGGGCCTGGCGGCCGTTCGCCGACCGCAACGTCACCCTGTTCGCCGAGGGCCGGAATCTCGGCGACGTCGAGGCGCGCGAGCACGCCTCCTTCCTCAAGGACATCGCGCCGCAGCCCGGCCGCAACCTGCGCGTCGGGGTCAACTACCGGTTCTGATCCAACCCGTCCGAAGTCGCTTTCACCGCGCGCTTCACCGCCCGGGGGAACCGCGTTTGCCGCCCCGCGCCGTCTGGGCTAGAAGCGCCGTTCCCTTTTTCATCCAGAGCTCGTTTCGCGTCCATGACCGACACCACCGCCAACGCCGCCCCGCTCTCGGGCAACGTCCTGTTCTACGGCAAGCCGGAACCGCTCTCGATCGAGGCGCACAGCGCCCTCGGCGTCAATCCGGTCGAGCAGCCCTACGCCTTCGTGGCCAACACCAACATCGTGCCGCTGACGGTGACCGAGTTCGCGCCCGCCGCCCTGACCTATCCGGTGATCTTCGTCGGCGACGCCCGCCAGCCGGTCGCGGTGATGGGTCTGCGTCCGGGTGAGAACCTGTTCGTCAGCGAGGCCGGCGCCTTCAAGGCCGAGGCCTACATCCCGGCCTATGTGCGCCGCTATCCGTTCGTCTTCGCCAACGACGAAGTCCAGCAGCGCCTGATCCTGTGCATCGACCGCGACGCGCCCTTCATCACGGAAGGCGGCGCCACGCCGCTGTTCGTCGAGGGCCAGCCCTCGCCCTACGTTCAGCAGGCGATGGAGTTCTGCAATAATTTCGAGCAGGAGCGCTTGCGCACCGAGGCCTTCATCAAGCTGCTGACCGACCTCGACCTGTTCGAGACCCGCGAAGCCGTCTTCACGCCGCGCAACCCGGACGGCACGACCGCCGCGCCGCAGAAGATCGCCGAGTATTTCGCGGTCTCGGAAGAGAAGCTGAAGGCCCTGCCGGCCGACAAACTGGTGGAACTGCGCGACAACGGCGCCCTGGGCCAGATCTACGCCCACCTCGTGTCGCTGCTGGGCTGGGATCGTCTGATCGCCATCGCCTTCCAGAAGGCCGCCGCAGGTCAGGCGACCGCCGGCAACGCCTAGGAAGGCAGCAGGCAACAGGCAGTAGGCATCAGGGCGGCTCGTTTCGGCGGGCCGCCCTTTCGCTGCGCTCTAAGTTCCTGCTGCCTATCGCCGGGCCAGCAACGCCCGTGTCAGGCAGGAGAAGACCAGCCGACCCGCCTCGTCGAGCAGGTCGTGCTGGGCGATGACGATGCCCTTTTCGTCGCCGACCGGATCCTTGCCCATGATGGTCATCCGACCGCGCATCAGTTCGCCGGCCGGGGGATTACGCATATAGCGCAGGCCGTCGACGGCCAGCACCTTTGACTGGGCCCAGCCCGAGGACTTGTCCGCGAACAGCCGGCTCCACAGGGCGTAGACCATGGCGTCCGGCGCACCGTAGGACGCGTCCCAGCCGGGCGAGAACCGCTCGATGAAGACCTCCATCGCCGCCTCGTCGACCATGCAGGCGCCGAGGGGCACCACCTCGCCCACGGCCAGATCCTCGAAATGGACGTGGAGCGGTTCGGTCATGCGGAGATCCTCAGCCCGCGGGCTCTTCGGACACCCGCACCAGCAGCTTGCCGTCGTGGTTGCCGGTGAACAAGCGGTTCAGCGAATCCAGCGCGCCTTCGAGTCCGTCGTCGACGTGGACCTTCCACTTCACCTCGCCGGACTGCAGCCACGGCCCCATCTCCGCAACCATCTCGCGGGCGCGGTGGGCGTAGTCCAGAACGAGGAAGCCCCTCACATTGAGCCGGTGGGTGATGATGCGCGAGAAGTTCGGCGACGGCGGCATCTTCGTCGCATTGTAGGCCGAGATCAGACCGCAGACCGCCATGCGGCCATGGGTCTTCAGGCGGTTGAAGACGGCGATCATGATGTCGCCGCCCACGTTCTCGAAATTCATCTCCACGCCGTCGGGCGCAAGCCGGTCCAGCGCATCGCCGACGTCCTCGTTCTTGTAGTCGATGGCCGCGTCGAACCCGAGTTCCTCGGTCAACCAGCGGCATTTCTCGGGACCGCCGGCGATGCCGATGACGCGGGCGCCGCGCGCCTTGGCCACCTGGCCGGCGATCGAGCCCACGGCCCCGGCCGCAGCCGAGATCACCATCGTCTCGCCCGCCTGCGGTTTCAGCACATCGGTGACGCCGAAATAGGCGGTCAGGCCGGTCATGCCGAGCACCGACAGATTGGCCGTCAGCGGAAGACCCGGCGCGCGGTGCACCTGACGCAGCTCCATCTCCGGCACGATCGCATAGTCGGCCCAGCCGCCCGACAGGGGCGTGACGATGTCGCCGGCCCGGAAGCGGCTGGAGCGGCTCTCCTCGACCACGCCGAGCGTCAGGCCGCGCATGACGCCGCCGATCGGGACGGGCGGCAGATAGCCTTCCGCGTCGTTCATCCAGGTGCGGTTGGTGGGATCCAGAGACAGGTAGACGGTGCGGACCAGGACCTCGGATTCGTTCAGGGCTGGAACCGGAGATTCGACCAGCTCCAGATCGCCCGGCTGGATCAGGCCCTTGGGCCGCTGGCGCAGCACCCACTGCCGGTTGACGCGAGCCATGGACGATCTCCGTTGTCTGGCGCCATCGCCCTTCGGGCTGCTTGAGCGCAGGTTTTCTTTCAGGACGCGCCATCTTGGCCATGGCGCGCGACCTGTCCAGCGGGCGGGGCAAAGAAAAAGGCGGACCGCAGAGGGTCCGCCTTGAAGTGGCATCATCGAGAATGAGGCGCGGAGGCGACAGACTGGTTCTCACCAGTCTCAAGTCGGGGGGGCGTCGCCGCCTCCGCAGACCGATAACGGAGCGGACCCCATGCGGTTCCACCCGGACGCAGCTTTTTTCGCTTGGGGCGCGAGCGCCGGAACAGCCGCGCTGGCAACGGCGTTCACCCCGCACAGACAAACCGCCGTCGGAGGCCGCGCCATGACCCATGAATCTCCCCACGACAAGGCCGCCGACGCGGTCCACGAGGGCCGTCCCGTCGAGGCCCAGTATGTGCGGGGCGGCCGGGGCGGCGTCCGCATCCTGACCTTGCTGGTCATCTCGCTCGCCGCGGTGGCGATCCTGCTGCTCGGCATGTGGTTCGTCAGCCAGGGCGGCTTCGCCAAGACCAACGCCAACGATGGCGATCAGGCCGTCGACGCCGCGGCCTTCCAGGCCGACCGGACGGATATTCCCGCCGCCGACGCCCCGACCACCTCGACCGGCCAGCCGACCACGCCGCCGACCGGCGAGGCGCCCAACGTCAACGCGCCCGTCGTCTCGGCCCAGCCCTCCGCTCCGGCCCAGTAAACGCCTGACATCCGCGCAGCAAAAAGCCCCGGTCCTGCGACCGGGGCTTTTCACGCGTCGGGGGAGAAATCAGGCCGCTTCGCGCTGGCGCGACGGGTGGAAGAACAGCGCCTGGCTGATCGCCGCCTTCACCGTCTCCGGCTGGAAGGGCTTGGTGATCAGGAAGGTCGGCTCGGGCCGTTCGCCGGTCAGCAGACGTTCCGGGAAGGCGGTGATGAAGATCACCGGCACGTCGATCCGCTTCAGGATGTCCTTGACCGCGTCGATGCCCGACGAACCGTCGGCCAGCTGGATATCGGCCAGAACCAGACCCGGGCGGTGGCGGGCGACGGCGTCGACCGCTTCATCGTGAGTCGTGGCAGTGCCGGTGACGCGATGGCCCAGTTCCTTCACCAGGCTCTCGATGTCGGCCGAGATGATGGCCTCGTCCTCGATGATCAGCACGTCGGTGGCCAATTCGGCGTCGATGTCCGACTGGGCCTCGGCGATCAGACGCTCGACGTCCATGGCGTCGGCGTCGAGGATCTGCGCCGCTTCGGAAGGTGTGAAGCCTTCCAGCGCGGTCAGCAGGAAGGCCTGCCGCGAGCGCGGAGCGATCTGCATCAGACGGCGCGAGGCGTCGTCGCGCCCTTCCATGCCGCTCTTGTCTTCCAGCTGGGCGCCGGTCGAGGCCCAGATGGCGTGGAACACATGATAGAGGGCGACCCGGGGGGTCATCTCCGGCGGCAGCTGACGCTCGCCCGCGGCCAGCGCTTCCAGCGCGACACGGACGTAGTTGTCCCCGGTGGTCTGGTCGCCGGTCAATGCGCGGGCGTAGCGGCGCACATACGGCAGGTGCGGCGCGAGACGGGCCAGCAAGCTCATGAAATCTTCCCCGACATGAATAGCGGTCCTCTCAAATGGGACCTCGGCAGTGCTCGTCAACGTATCAAATCGGCCACGGTTCCCAAGGCACGCGAAAGCTTGAGCATTAATCCGCGGTAACCTAGGAACCGTCCATCGGCGCTGGCGTTTCCGGCAGTCGAGCAACAGCGTCAGGGTGGCGGCCGTTCATTCAATGACAGAAAATTCGAATCCTTCCCGCAAGGCGGCGCCCCAGCCCGGGCCCGCATTGGAGGAGGCACGCCTTCGTCAGCAGGCGATCGGGGTCAAGCTCCGGCACATGTTCGACGAGGTGGTTAACGAGCCGGTGCCGGACGAGTTCCTGGACATCCTGCGCCGCGCCGACGAACGCTCGTCGGACGGGAGCGGCGCATGAGCGGCGCTTCGACTCCGCCGCCCAAGCCTCCCTCCGCAGACGACAACGCCTTCAAGAGGGAGCTGGTCGCGCTGATCCCGCACCTGCGCGCGTTCGCACGCACGCTGACCGGTGATCCGACCGCCGCCGACGATCTGGCGCAGGACGCGATGATGAAGGCGTGGGACGCCCGCGCCAGCTATCAGATGGGCACCAATATGAAGGCCTGGACCTTCATGATCCTGCGCAACCAGTTCTACTCGGAAAAGCGCCGTTCGTGGCGCCAGTCCCAGCTGGACCAGGAAGCCGCGGAACGCACCCTGGTGGCGGTCGACGACCCGGAATCGCCGGTGGCGCTCGACGAGCTTCGTCTGGCGCTGGCCACCCTGCCCGAGGAACAGCGGGAAGCCCTGATCCTCGTCGGCGCCGGCGGCTTCGCCTACGAAGAGGCTGCTGAGATCTGCCAGTGCGCGGTCGGTACGGTGAAGAGCCGCGTCTCCCGCGCCCGCAAGGCGCTGCAGGCCACGCTTGAGCGGGGCGGCTACGCCCGCGACGGCCGCTCGGCCGGCGACGCCATGCGTTCCATTCTGGCCGACGCCGATCGCCTGAGCAGCGTCAGGGGCTGAGGTGATCCGCGTCGGGCGAGCGCTCGGTCGGGGTCTGGCTCCACCGCAGTTCCACGGCATCCGTTTTCGCCTCGGCGCAGCGCTGGCCTTCGCGCTGCTGCCGGTGCTGGCCCTCGGGGCGTTTCAGGCCAATACCCAATTCCGGGTACAGGATCTGGAGCGGCGCGAGGATCTTCAGCTCGCCGCCGAGCGGACGGCCGCCAGCGTCAAGGGTCGGCTCGACAGCACCACCGTCCTGCTTCAGGCCCTGCGTCCGGAAGCGCTGGAGCTGTTCTGCGAGCCGCGACTGACCTCGCTGGTGGAGCGCATCGAGGCGATCGACGGCCTCGCCCGCGTGACGCCGACGGGTCAGACCACCTGCGCCTCGCGCCAGCTCACCGCCGCCGCTCCCACCTGGCTGACGCAGGCCCCTTCCTCGCCGTGGTTCCAGCGCCTGCGCGAGGGTGAGGACACGGTCCTGGCCCGTGCGCCCATTCGGGCAGGCGAGGCGCCTGGCCTGATCGTCGCCATCCGGCTGGAACGCCCGCTCGGCGCCTTCGACGGGGCCATGATCGCGGTCATCCCGTTGACGGCGCTGCAGCCCGACATCGCCGACCGCGCCCTGCCCGAGGGCTCGCAGGCCGCGCTGACCGATGGCGAAGGCCGCATCCTGACGGCCACCGATCTGAAGGCCTTCACCCTCGTTCGCGGCCGCAGCCTGACCGGCTGGGTCGAACGGGCGCGGCAGGACGCCTCGGCCATCTTCGAGGCGGATGACGCCGCGGGCCGCCACCGGGTCTATGCCGGAGCCGCCCTCGCCGGCCGCGATGTCTATGCCCTGCTGTCGGCCCCGGCTCCCGGCCTTCTGTCCTGGGCCCGGCTGAACCCGGTCGGCGCGTTCATGGTGCCGCTGCTGGCCTGGCTGATCGCCTTCTTGTCGGTCATGTGGGTGTCCGAACGGATCGTGGTCCGCTGGCTGGTCTATCTGGAGCGGGTCGCGGCCATCTATGCGCGAGGGCGGTTCACCGTCCGGCCGGTGCAGGCGATGAACGCGCCGGCGGAAATCCGCGTGCTGGCGCGCACCCTCGACGATCTGGCCGAGACCATCACCACCCGCGACTCGGCGCTGAACACTTCGCTGGAGGAAAAGGACGCGCTGATGCGCGAGATCCACCACCGGGTGAAAAACAACCTGCAGATCATCTCGTCCCTGCTGTCGATGCAGCAGCGCGCCCTGACCGATCCGCAGGCCAAGGCGGCGGTGGGCGACACGCGCCAGCGCATCTCGGCCCTGGCCCTGATCTACCGCACCCTCTACCAGAGCGCCGACCTGCGCTACGCCGACGCCCGCATCTTCCTGACCGAACTGGTCGGGCAGCTGGTGTCCAGCGAGGCCGGGCGGGGACCGGTGGTCACCTCGTCCGTCGAGGCGGACTCCCTCGTGGTCGATCCCGACAAGCTCGCCCCGCTGGCCCTGTGGCTGGTCGAGGCCGTGACCAACGCCCAGAAACACGCCTTCGCCGGCCGCGGCGGCGACCTGCAGGTTCGCTTCCGCGTCGAGGGCGAGAGCAGCATCCTCGAGGTCGAGGACGACGGGCCCGGCGTCAGCGAAACCTTCCGGGCGGGCGTCGGCCGCACCCTGATGGGGGCCTTCGCCAAACAGCTGCGCGGCGAGGTGGAGATGGTCTCCGCCCCCGGCGGCGGCACCATCGCCCGCATGACCTTCGCCACGCCCGAAGCCATCACGCCGACCGATCCGTCGGACCTTGGAACCCGTCCCGCGCCACGACGTTCTTGAAGCATACGCCACCTCCCCGGCGCCAAGGAGATCGCACCATGCGCAAGATTTTCGTTCTCGTCGCCGCCGCCGCCGCCCTTACCGCGGCCGCCTGCAACACGGTTTCGGGTGTCGGTCGTGACGCCTCGGCCGCCGGCAACGCCGTCACCGGCGCCGCGGAAGACGCCAAGAACTAACCGTTTCGAGTTCCCGGCCGCGGCTCTCCCCCGACACGCGGCTCGGTTGAAGAAGGCCCGCCTGGCTTCCCCCCGCCGGCGGGCCTTCGCTTGTCTGGAACCCGTCCGGCGCTTGCGTGGCGCGGCGGCGGCGCTAGCATCGCGCTGAAGGCGTCCGCAGACGACGCCGTGAGGCGACAGCGGGGGCTACGACCATGACGGAACAGGCGACACGGACCGACGCCGGCCCCGGGCTCAAGACCGTGGTGATCGCCTCGGCGTCCGGCACAGCCTTCGAATGGTACGACTTCTTCGTCTTCGGCTCGCTGACGACGATCATCGCAAGACATTTCTTCGCCGACGCCGGCGAGACCGTCAGCTACATCATGGCCCTGCTGACCTTCGGCCTCGGCTTCGTGGTGCGGCCGCTGGGGGCGCTGGTGTTCGGCTGGTTCGGCGACCGGACCGGGCGCAAGACCACCTTCCTCGTCACCATCACCCTGATGGGTCTGGCCACCGTCGCCATCGGCCTGCTGCCCGACTACGGACAGATCGGCATCGCCGCCCCCATCCTGCTGCTGCTCATGCGCATGTTCCAGGGCTTCGCGCTGGGCGGCGAGTATGGCGGCGCCGCCATCTATGTCGCCGAACATTCGCCGCCGAAGAAGCGGGGCCTGCTGACCGGCTGGATCCAGACCACCGCCGCCATGGGGCTGATCGGCGCCCTGACGGTCATCCTCGTCACCCGCGCCGCCCTCGGGACCGAGGCCTTCGATGCATGGGGCTGGCGCATTCCCTTCCTGCTCTCGGCCCTGCTGCTCGCGGTGTCCCTGTGGATCCGCCTGAAGCTCAACGAGAGCCCGGCCTACCAGCAGATGGAGGCGGAGGCCTCTGACAGCGACCACCGCGCGCCCTACCGCGAGGCCTTCATGACGTGGAGCAATGGCCGCTTCGTGCTGATCGCCCTGTTCGGCGTCATGATCGCCCAAGGCGCGGTCTGGTACTGCGGCTATTTCTACACCCGCTTCTTCATGGAGCGGGTGCTGAAGGTCGACACCAACACCGTCGACCAGCTGGTGCTGGCCGTCACCGTCGCCTCAGCCCTGCTCTACATCTTCTTCGGCTGGCTCTCGGACCGGATCGGCCGCAAGCCGGTGATGCTGTTCGGCATGATCCTGGCGCTGGTCGCCTTCTTCCCGGGCTTCCACGCCCTGACGAAGGCGGCCAATCCGGCGCTGGCCGAGGCCCAGGCCTCCTCGCCCGTGACCGTCATCGCCGACCCCGCGACCTGCGCCCTGCAGTTCGATCCCATCGGCAAGGCGACCTTCTCCAGCGCCTGCGACATCGCCAAGAGCGTGCTGTCAAACGCCGGCGTCTCCTACGACAACGCCACGGCCTTGCCGGGCTCCGTCGCCACCGTTCGTGTCGGCTCCGCCGAAGTCGCGTCGGTCGAGGGCGCGGGCATGACGCCGGCCCAGCTCAAGGCCGCGCGCACCGACGTCGAAACCCGCGTGAAGGCCGCGCTCGTCGCCGCCGGCTATCCGGAGAAGGCCGACCCCGCGCGGATCAACATGCCGTTCGTCTTCGCCATCCTGATGATCTTCATGGTCGGCGCCACCGCCCTCTACGGCCCGCAGGCGGCGGCCCTGGTCGAGCTGTTCCCGACGCGGGTGCGCTACACGGCCATGAGCCTGCCCTACAACATCGGCACCGGCTGGGTCGGCGGCCTGCTGCCCGCGGCCAGCTTCGCTCTGGTGGCGGCGTCGGGGAATATCTATTTCGGCCTCTGGTACTCCGTAGCCTTCACCCTGGTCGCCGTGATCGTCAGCCTCATCTGGCTGCCGGAAACGAAGGGCCGGGACCTGAACACCATGGAAGACTGAGCGTTCTTTCCGTTCCTCCCCGAACCGGACGATCCCATGACCCAATCCGCCCGCGACGCCGGCCTCGCCCTGCTGCGCGAACACGCCTTCATCGCCGGCGAGCCGGTCGCCTCCGCCAAACGCATCCCCGTCGACGACCCCGCCACCGGCGAGATCATCGGCCATGTGCCGGACCTCGGCGCCGCCGAGACCGAGCGCGCCATCCAGGCCGCCCACGACGCCTTCCCCGACTGGTCCCGCTCCGACCCGCACAAGCGCGCAACCTTCCTGCGCGAATGGGCCCGGCTGATCGACGAGAACACCGAGGGGCTCGGCGCCCTGATGGCGCTCGAAAACGGCAAGCCGTTCGAGGAGGCCAGGGGCGAGGTCGCCTATGCCAACAGCTTCATCAAATGGTTCGCCGGCGAGGCTGAGCGCCTGCTGGGCGAGACGCAGGACAGCCCGCTGGGCCACGTCATCCTGACCTTCCGCGAGGCGGTCGGCCCCTGCGCCTTCATCACCCCGTGGAATTTCCCGGCGGCCATGCTGACCCGCAAGCTGGGGCCCGCCTTCGCCGCCGGCTGCACTGCGGTGGTCAAGCCGGCCAGCCAGACTCCCTTCACCGCCCTCGCCCTCGCCGAGCTGGCCTACGCCGCCGGCCTGCCCAAGGGCGCGCTCAGCGTGATCACAGGCGACGCGGCGACGATCGGCGGCGTCCTGACCGCCTCGCCCCTGATCCGCAAGCTCAGCTTCACGGGCTCCACCCCCGTCGGCCGCAAGCTGGCCGAGCAGTGCGCCCCCACCCTCAAGCGCGTCTCCATGGAGCTGGGCGGCGCCGCCCCCCTGATCGTCTTCGCCGACGCCGACATCGACCTCGCGGTCGCGGAAACCGTCAGGGGCAAGTTCCGCAACTCGGGCCAGACCTGCGTCTGCCCCAACCGCGTCTATGTCGAAGCCTCGGTCGCCGACGCCTATGCCGAAAAGCTGGCCGCCGAGGTCGCGAAAATCCCCGTCGGCGCCGCCTTCGAGACCGGCGTGAAGGTCGGCCCCCTGATCGAGGACAAGGCCATCGCCAAGGTCGAGGATCACCTTGCCCGCGTCCAGGCCTCCGGCGGCAAGGTCCTGACCGGCGGCGCGCGCCACGCACTCGGCGGCCGCTTCTTCCAGCCGACCGTCACCCTCGGGGGCGACGATGAACTGTTCCGTCACGAGGAGACCTTCGGCCCGCTGATCCCCGTCTTCCCCTTCAACAGCGAGGACGAGGTGCTGGGCAAGGCCAACGACAGCGAGTTCGGCCTCGCCTCCTATGTCTTCACCCGCGACCTCGACCGCGCCATGCGCGTCGGCCGCCGCATCGAGGCCGGCATGTGCGGCGTCAACACCGGCCTGATCTCTACCGCCGTCGCCCCGTTCGGCGGCGTCAAACAGTCGGGATACGGCCGCGAGGGCTCCGTCCACGGCATCGACGAATACGTGGACATCAAGGCTGTCACCCTGGCCCTGAAACAGGCCTAGCCCGCACCCTCCAGATCGGTCTTCAGCCGCTCGAGCACATCCACCGCCCGTGCGGCGTGGGGCCCGATCCAGCGATCATGCACCTGCTTGATCGGCAGGGGATTCAGGTGGTTCCACCGCTCCCGTCCCTTCCGCTGGACGATGATCAGATCCGCCCCTTCCAGCACCTTCAGATGCTGCATCACCGTGCACCGGTCCAGCGAACCGAACCGCTCGCAGAGTGCTCCGGTCGTTTGCGGCGCATCCCTGAGGGCGTCCAGCATGGCCCGCCGCACCCCGGCCGAAAGCGCCTTGAAAATCCGGTCCTGATTCGCCTCGGTTGACATGTTATAATAATATAACATCATAGCCATCTAACAAGGAGCGCGTCCGATGGAACTGAAGTTCAAGGTGTCCGGCCGCATCGCCCGGCCGGTCGAGGATGTCTTCGAGGCCGTGGCCGATCCGGCGAAACTGTCCGCCTATTTCACCACCGGCGGCGCGGTCGGGCGGCTTGAGACGGGCGCCACGGTCCAGTGGGATTTCGCAGACTTCCCCGGCGCCTTCCCGGTTGAGGTCGTGGAGGTCGAGCCCAACCGCCGCATCGTTCTGCGATGGCAGGCCAACGACGGGCCGCCCAAGGACGGTCAGGCGACGGCGGCCGCCGCCTATATGACCACCGTGACCTTCACCTTCGAACCGCTCGACGACGGCCGCACCCTCGTCACCATCGAGGAGTCAGGCTGGCGCGAAACGCCGACGGGGCTCAAGGCCGCCTTCGGCAACTGCCAGGGCTGGTCGCAGATGCTGGCCGCCCTCAAGGTCTGGGTCGAGCACGGCATCAACCTGCGCGAAGGCTTCTACGTCTGAGCCTCAGGCGCAGGCCCAGCCTCGGCCGTCGTCGTCGGCGGCGGGCGGCGCCCTGCCAGGGCGGCTCGGTCGAACTCGCGTCTGACGTCCGCCGCGCAGACCCGCCCGCAGGCGGACGACGGCCGTCTCGATCCGCAACTTCATGGCTTGCGCCAGCGGTCGTAGCCGGGTGTTTGCGGCGATAACGCTGACCGCCGCCACGACCTCGACATAGGCCAGCACATCGCCGGCGGCGAGCAACGCGAGTTCGACCGGCAGGAGCTGAATCAGCATCATCGCGCCGACCACGATCAGCACCGACCGCCAGAGCGGACCGGAAAACAGAACGGCGATCCAGCCCTCGACCCGTGACCTCGCTTGGGGGCTCGCGGCGCAGATCAGGCTCAGGCAGAGCCCCAGACCGGGGAACAGGGCGCTGCCGCCTGAGGCCAGCGCCAGCGCTGCCCACAGCAGGGACAGCGCCGCGGCCCCGTACCAGATCCAGTCTTCACGCGTCATGCCGCCCTCCGAACCGCCGCGCTTCAGATGGCGCTGCGGAACCGCGGCGCAAGATCACACCGGCAGCGCCCCGCGCTTCACCACCGTCCGCATCGCCACGCTGGACGACACCCGCGTCACGCCCGGTATCCGCGTCAGCTCGCGTGAGTGCACCCGCTCCAGATCGTCCACGTCCCGCACCACCAGCCGCAGCAGATAGTCAGAGCCGCCGGTCATCAGATAGCATTCCACCACCTCCGGCACGGTGGCGATGGCCGTCTCGAAGGCGGTCAACGCCGCTTCCGACTGCGACGACAGGGTCACCGTGACGAACACGCTGATCGGCAGGCCGACGGCGCGTTCGTTGATGATGGCGGCGTATCGGCTGATCACCTCCGCTGCCTCCAGCGCCCTCAGCCGCCGCAGGCAGGCGCTCTCGGACAGGTTCACCGTCTTGGCCAGATCGGCGTTGGTCATCCGCCCGTCGCCCTGCAGGGCGCGGATCATCTTCCGGTCGGTGTCGTCCAGAGCGACGGCGGAAATCGTCTTCAAGCGCGGACCTCTTCGCAGATTCTGCGACTTTACGCCGATCACCCGGTGAAAAGAACAGGAACCTGCGTTCGGACCGCCGCTAGATTGCCGCGCGACGCGAGGCCGCCGCAGAGCGCGCCCGCACCCTGTTGCAAGAGGAACCTCCCATGCGCGTCGGCGTCCCCAAGGAAATCAAGAAGAATGAACACCGCATCGGCCTGACGCCGACCGCCGTGCGCGAATACGTGGCCCACGGCCACACCGTCTCGATCGAGACCGGCGCCGGCCTCGGCGCGGGCTTCACCGACGCCGACTACAAGAAGGCGGGCGCCCAGATCGTCGCCGACGCGAAGACCATTTTCGCCGACAACGACATGATCGTGAAGGTCAAGGAGCCGCAGAAGGTCGAGTGGGAAATGCTCCGCGAGGACCAGATCCTCTTCACCTACCTGCACCTCGCGCCGGATCCCGAGCAGACCAAAGGCCTGATCGCATCGAAATGCGCCGCGGTCGCCTATGAGACCGTCACCAATGCCCAGGGCGGCCTGCCCCTGCTGGCCCCGATGTCGGAAGTCGCCGGCCGTATCGCCGTCTTCTCGGCCGCCGAGACCCTGCTCAAGCACAACGGCGGCATGGGCCTGCTGTTCTGCGGCGTCCCCGGCGTGGCCCCGGCCCGTGTCCTCGTTCTCGGCGGCGGCGTCGTCGGCCTCAACGCGGCCCGCATGGCCATGGGCCTCGGCGCCGAAGTCGTGGTCCTCGAACGCTCGATCCCGCGCATGGCCTATATCGACGAGGTCACCAACGGCCGCGTCATCACCCGCTACTCCTCGATCGGCGCGGTCGAGGAAGAGATGGTCAAGGCCGATGTCATCATCGGGGCCGTGCTGGTTCCGGGGGCCGAGGCTCCCAAGCTGATCAAGCGCGAGCACCTCAAGTCGATGAAGCCCGGCTCGGTGCTGGTCGACGTCGCCATCGACCAGGGCGGCTGCTTTGAAACCAGCCACGCCACCACCCACGAGGATCCGACCTACGTCATCGACAACGTGGTCCACTACTGCGTCGCCAACATGCCCGGCGCCGCCCCGCGCACCTCGTCCGAAGCCCTCAACAACGCCACCCTGCCCTTCGGCCTGGCGCTGGCCGACAAGGGCCTGGACGCACTGAAGGACAATCCGCACCTCGCGCGCGGCCTGAACGTGCTCAAGGGTGAGATCACCTATCCGGCGGTGGCGGAGGCCATGGGCCTGTCGTGGAGCGATCCGTTCGGCGTGTGGGCCAAGGGCTGAACCCCGCAAATCTCGGAGAAAGGGCGGCTTCGGCCGCCCTTTTTCTTTGCGCCATCTCCCGTGGCTTGCGGCATGGGGTTATCGTGCGCCTATGAACCCCGAGCCGCCGTGGCAATTTCCAGTCATCCTGATCCTCACCGCGGTCGTGGCGATGGCCGCGGGCTGGTCGACTACACGCCGCGCAGCCCTGTCTGTTGAAGACGCGACGGCGTGCAGTGCGATCACATGGGTCATGCAGAACGCTGGCTACGAGCGAGGCGAAGGCGGCAGCATCATACCCGTCGACCATCGCCCCGACCTGACGACCCGCGCCGACGCCATTGCAGCCGCGCTGGACGGTGACCAGCGCCGCTGGACCCGCCACGAGGCCGCTATCCGCCAGGCCTTCAGCGAGTCGGCCGGCGCCGACCTGATCTGGCAAACTGTCGAGGGCGACGCCATCCTGCGCGACAGGCTGAACCCGCTGGCCGAGGCCTGCGAGCGCAAGCTGGGTCTGCGCCTGTAATTCGCCGCTCTCTTCCGGCATAAGCCGCCGATGAAGTTTCTCGACCAGGCCAAGATATACATCCGCTCCGGCAACGGCGGCGGCGGCGCCGTCTCGTTCCGGCGCGAAAAGTTCATTCCGAACGGCGGCCCCGACGGCGGCGACGGCGGCAATGGCGGCAACGTCTGGATCACCGCGGTCGAGGGCCTGAACACCCTGATCGACTACCGCTACCAGCAGCATTTCAAGGCCCAGACCGGCATCCACGGCATGGGCCGGCAGATGCACGGCGCCAAGGGCGAGGACGTCATCCTCAAGGTTCCGGTCGGCACCCAGGTGCTGGACGAGGACAAGGAGACCGTGCTGCTCGACATGGATGCCGCCGGCAAGACCGAGATGCTGCTGAAGGGCGGCAACGGTGGCTGGGGCAACGTCCGCTTCAAGGGCCCGTCGAACCAGGCGCCCGCCTACGCCAACCCCGGTCAGGAAGGTCAGGAGCGCTGGATCTGGCTGCGCCTGAAACTGATCGCCGACGTCGGCCTCGCCGGCCTGCCCAACGCCGGCAAGTCGACCTTCCTCGCCGCCGCCTCGGCCGCGCGGCCCAAGATCGCCGACTATCCCTTCACGACGCTGGTGCCCAACCTCGGCGTGGTCGATCTGTCGCCCACCGAACGGTTCGTCATCGCCGACATCCCCGGCCTGATCGAGGGCGCCCACGAAGGAGCCGGCATCGGCACCCGCTTCCTCGGCCACGTCGAGCGCTCGGGCTGCCTGATCCACCTGATCGACGGGACCCAGGACGACGTCGCCCGGGCCTACGCCATCATCCGCCACGAGCTGGAGGCCTACGGCGCCGGCCTCGCCGACAAGCCCGAGGTGCTGGCGCTCAACAAGATCGACGCCCTGACCCCCGAGGCGCGCGAGGAAAAGGCCGCCGAACTCGAGGCCGTCGCCGGCCGCCGCCCGATGCTGGTCTCCGGCGTCTCCGGCGAAGGCGTCACCGAACTCCTCCGCGCCGCCTGGACCGAGGTCCGCAAGGACCGCGGCGAGGTCGCCCCCGCCGAGACGGACGAAACGGTGGTCGAAACCCCCGGCGGCTGGGCGCCTTGATTTCGGCATGAAGCGACGCTGTTCTTCTCGTCCACGGGAGGGCCGGCCATGTTTCGCTTCACCAGAGCGCTCGCCGTCGCGCTAGCCGGGCTCTCGCTCTCGGCCTTCCAGGCCGTTCCGCCGCAAGTGCCGCCACAACTCGTGGAGCTGGCGGATGACGCCGCAGCGGCGGAGGCGTTCGACTACATGGCCTTCAAGGCGACGGGCGCGGACCTGCGAGGCCTCCCCGACGCGATCTACATGAGGGCCCGCGACCGCTGCCTCACCGCCGGCGAGGAGGCCTTGCAGATGGGTCTCTCGGCTGCGCTTGAGGCCCCCGACGCCGAAACCTTCGAGGCAGACAAGGTCGCCGCCGCGGAGGCTCTGGCCCGCTGGGACGCCTACGCCGAGAAGCTGGCCGGCGGCTATCAGGAACCGGAACAGCCGTTCGCCTCGGTGGCCAGCTGGTATCGCGGCATGGCCCGCGCCACCACGGAGCGGGAACGAGAACTCTACCGCCGCGTGGCCGAGGACCAGTTGACCCGGCACGGATTCGGAGCGGGCCCAAAGGTGTGGGGCGAGCTCAGCCCCGGCGCCCAGACACGGATGCTCGGCCACCTCCGCCGCCGGGTGTGCGGGATCGACAGCGACAACACCGCATGGCTCAAGGCGGACCTCGCCGCCAACGGCTGGTACCGCACCTCCGCCTTTCATCCCGCCGCTAGCAACGCCGCATGGCTGATGATCCAGCACGCGGATCGCGACCCCGCATTCCAGCAGGAGATGCTCGTCCTGCTCGAGCCCCTCGCGGCGGAGGGCGAGATCGAGCGCTCCGACTTCGCCTATTTGTTCGACCGGGTGGCGGTGAACGCCGGGCGGCCCCAGCGCTACGGCAGTCAGGGCCGCTGCGTGTCGAAGGGCGTCTGGGCCCCCAACGATCTCGAGGACGCCGAGCGCGTGCAGGCCCTGCGGGACGACTTCAACATGGGCTCGCTGGCCGAATACACGGCGCACATGCATCAGTTCTGCGCCGACTTCTAAGGCTGACGGCGGAACGCAATTCCGCACCGGCTCCTTTCCCGACGAAAGGAGCCCCCCATGTCCGACAAACCGATCCAGACCGAAGGCCGGGACGACAACGGCGCCATTCCGCTCGGCCGGCCCGACGCCTCGACCTCCGACGCGGCGGTCAAGCGCAACGCCGAACGCGAGCAGAAGAGCGCCGGCCCGGACGGTCCCGACGCCACCGAGGTCGGCGACACCTTCAAGAAACAGCCCGGCTGACCACAGGCGACACCCGGGGCGGGGCGTGTTAGCTCACTGCTGAGCATAAGTCCGCCAAAGCCCGCCCAGAGCCCGCCTTGTCCTTCTTCCACGCCGGTCCTGCGCCGCGAGCCTTCGGTCCCCGACCGGGCGGCCTGCGTGACGGGCTCGACCTCCAGCCGGGCATGAAGGTCGGCCTCTTCGGCGGCTCGTTCAACCCGGCCCACGACGGCCACGCCCATGTCGCGGAGACGGCGCTGCGGCGGCTGGGACTGGACCGCGTGGTCTGGCTGGTCTCGCCTCAGAACCCGCTCAAGGACGCCCGCGACAGCGCCCCTCTGGTCCAGCGCATGGCATCCGCCCGCGCCGCCGCCGCCAGCGCCGCGTCCGGCCCCGCCATGATCGTCTCCGATTTCGAGACCCGCGTCGGCACGCAGTGGACCGTCGACACCCTGCGCGCCCTGACCGCCCGCCATCCCGGCGTGCGTTTCGTCTGGCTGATGGGCTCCGACAATCTGGCGACCTTCCACCGCTGGCGCGGCTGGACCGACATCATGCGGATGATGCCCATGGCGGTGATCGCCCGCCCCGGCTCCGAGCTGGACAGCCGCACCGCCCCCGCCGCCGCCCGCTTCTCCGCCGCCCGCGTCCCCGCCGCGAAAGGCCGGGTGCTGCCCTATCTCGAAGCCCCCGCTTGGACCTACATCACCGCCCCGCTCAACCCCCGCTCCTCGACGGCGCTCCGGGCGCGGGCGAAGGCTGAAGCCGGGGCCGCCGGGCGCAACGCGTGACGCCTTGAGCGGTTTGTGCTAGACTGCCCCTTTAGTAATCTCCCCGGAGCCCTCCGCTGACCCCCTCGCCCGCGCACGATGCGCAAGACAGCGCCGTTTCGAACACGGCGCACGAGATGGACCCCATCGCGCCCATCCATTCAGAAGACGGTCCCCGAGAGAGCGGTCACGAGGCTCCCCTTCCCGTCGGCGCGACCCCGCTGGAAGAGGCCATTCTCTCGCGCCTCGACGACGACAAGGCCCAGGACATCGTTCTCATCGATCTGAAGGGCAAAAGCCCGATGGCCGACACCATGATCATCGCCTCCGGGCGCTCGCACCGTCACGTCGGCGCCCTGGCCGATCACCTGCAGCGCACGCTGAAGGAACAGGGCCTCGGCAAGGTCAAGGTGTCCGGCCTGCCGCACTGCGATTGGGTCCTGCTCGACGCCGGCGACGTGATCGTCCACCTGTTCCGCCCGGAAGTCCGCAGCTTCTACAACATCGAGAAGATCTGGTCGGTCGACAGCGGCCACCGCGTCGACGCCCGCGCCTAGACTCCTGACATGAAGCTGGCCGTCATCGCCATCGGCAAGCCGGGGCGCGGCCCCGAGGCGACGCTGGCGGCCGACTACGCCGAACGCGCGACCCTGTCCGGTCGGGCGCTCGGCTTGGGTCCGCTCGAGCTGATCGATCTGGAAGCCCGCAAGCCCGGCAAGGCGGCCGAGGCCGAGCTGATCCTCAAGGCCGCCGAGGGCGCGCATCTGATCGCCTGTGACGAGCGCGGCAAGACCTTCTCCAGCCGCGCCTTCGCCGATCACATCGCCGGGCTCCGCGACCGCGGTGAGCGCCGCCTCGCCTTCGCCATCGGCGGGGCCGACGGGCTGGACGACAGCGTCCGCGCCGCCGCCGCCTCGACCCTCGCCTTCGGCCCCCAGACCTGGCCCCACGCCCTCGCCCGCGCCATGCTGGCCGAGCAGCTCTATCGCGCCGTGACCATACTGGCCGGATCGCCCTATCATCGCGACTGATGCGTCGCGCCCTCTTGTCCCTTCTGTTCGCCCTGACCGCCCTGCCGGTGGCCGCCGCCGCGCCGCAGACAGCCGAGATCGGCCGCCTGCGCGCCGAGTTCCGTGACGAACAGGCCCGGGCACGCCGCCTTCGCGCCGAGGCCGCGGAAGCCGCCGCCGAGATCACCCGGCTGGAGCGCGAGCTCGCCTCGCTGGGCGCCGACGTGGCCGCCGGCGACCGCACCATCTCGGCCCAGCGCGCCCGCCTGAAGGAGCTCAGCGACCGCGAGGCCGCCCTCGTCGCCCGGCTGTCGCAGGCGCGCGGCCGTCAGGCGCGGCTGTTGTCCGCCCTGCAGATGATGAGCCGCCGTCCGCCCCCGCCCCTGCTGGTTCCCGCCGACAAGGCGATCGACACCGTGCGCGCCGCCATCCTGATGAAGGCCGTCGCGCCCGAACTTCAGGCCCGCGCCCGCGCCCTCGCCGACCGGCAGGACGAGCTGATCCGCATCCGCCGCCTGGCCGCCCTCAACAGCGAGGCCCTGTTCACCGCCGAGAGCGAGCAGGGCGACCGCCGCGCCCGCGCCGAAGCCCTCGCCGCCCGCCAGACCCGCCTGCGCTCCATCCTCAAGGCCGAGGCGGAAACCGCCGAACGCGCCGCCCGCGCCCTCGAAACCCGGCTGAAGGCCCTCGGCGGAACCGTCCCGACCCTCGACGCCGAGGCGCCGGTCTCGACCGCCAGCCGTCCCGCCGGCCGCGACCGCCTGACTCCGCCCGTCGGCGGCGCGCCCTCGGTCCGCTTCGGCTCCGGTTCCACCGGCTGGCGCTGGCGCGGCGACGATCTCACCGCCTCGGCGCCCGCCGCAGGCCGCGTGGCCTGGACCGGCCCGCTGGAAGGCTGGGGCCAGGTGGTCATCCTCGACCTCGGCCCCGGCTGGCGCGCCGTCGTCTCCGGCCTCGAGGACGTCTCCGTCGAAACCGGCGCACGCGTCGCCGACGGCCAGCCGCTGGGCCGCGCCGGCCCCGACGGCGAGATCGCCTTCGAGCTCCGCCGCGACGAACGCCCCGTCGATCCGGCGCCGTGGCTGGGCCGCTGATCGGCCCGGAACAGGCGAATCCGCTTCCCATCCCCCGATGACGCTGATTTTATCGGCGCACCACCGGTCGGCCACGATTTGGTCGCCGGAGACTCCCTATCTGTCGACGTTCAGGCCGCCTCTCACGGCCCGCTGGAAAAGACCGAATGCGCAAGTTGCTGATGATCGGCGCCGCCGCCGCCACCGTGGTCGGACTGGGCGCCGCCACGACCGCCGGACAGACGCCGCGCAACGAGGCCTTCCGCCTGATCGGCCTGTTCGGCGACGCCCTCGCCACGGTCGAGCGGGACTATGTCGTTCCCGTCGACGACAAGAAGCTGATCGAGGCCGCCCTGCAGGGCATGATGGGCGCCCTCGACCCGCACTCCGCCTATCTGCCCCTCAAGGGCTATGCCGAGCTGCGCGAGCGCACCGAGGGCCAGTATTCCGGCGTCGGCCTGACCATCTCATCCGAGGGCGGGCTGGTGAAGATCATCTCGCCCATGGACGGCGGGCCCGCCGCCCGGGCCGGCGTCCAGGCCGGCGACGTCATCTCCTCCATCGAGGGCCAGAACTCGTCGGGCCTGACCGTCAGCCAGGTCTCCGAAAAACTGCGCGGCGCCCCCGGCACCTCGGTCAAGGTCACCTTCCTGCGTGACGGCGAGGAGCCGCGCGAGGTCACCCTGACCCGTGAGATCATCAAGATCGATTCCGTCACCGGCCGCGTCGAGGGCGACTTCGGCGTGCTGCGCATCTCGACCTTCAACGAGAACACCGGCCGCGAGCTGGGGGAGACCATCGCCCGCCTCAAGACCGAGAACCCGGCCATCAAGGGTTACGTCGTCGACCTGCGCAACAACGGGGGTGGCCTGCTCGACGCGGCTATCGCGGTCTCCGACGCCTTCCTCGAACGCGGCGAGATCGTCAGCCAGCGCGGCCGCAGCCCCGAGCAGATCATGCGCTACGCCGCCCGTCCGGGCGACCTGACCGGCGGCCTGCCCGTCGTGGTGCTGATCAACTACGGCTCGGCCTCGGCGTCCGAGATCGTCGCCGGCGCCCTCAAGGACCACCAGCGCGCCACGCTCGTCGGCCTGACCAGCTTCGGCAAGGGCTCGGTCCAGAGCGTCATCCCGCTGCGCGGCGGGGCCGACGGCGCCCTGTCGATCACCACCGCGCGCTACTACACCCCCTCCGGCGCCTCGATCCAGAAGATCGGCATCGAGCCGGACCTCGAGGTCGCCCGTTCGGAGGCCGAGGCCCGCATCGTCTCGCGCTCGAACTTCATCTATTCCGAAGCCGCCTTCGCCACGGCCCTGGACGCCTCCATCGGCGCCGAGCGCAAGGGTCCGCACACCCCGCACGAAGCGCCGGGCGAGGCTTGGGACAAGGACAAGGACTACCAGTTGGAGCGCGCCTTCGACGTGCTCCGCGCCGGCGGAAACCTGACCCGTCTCGCCGCCGCCCCGGAAGGCATCGTCGTCACCGCCCCGGGCACCGCCATGGCCGCGACGAGCCCGGATCCGGCCCCCGAGAACTGAGTACGGCATAGCTAACAGCGCGTTAGGCTTTCTTAACCGACGCGCGGTCAATGTGGGCGCTGAAGGAGTCCGTCCCGCGGACTCTCGTTGAGCGCCCAGTTCCTTGCCCATGTTCGCCAAGCGCCAGTCCGTTCTCGCCGCCACCGCGGGCGCTCCGCCCGCCCGCCGCTCCATGGCCGAAACCTTCGCCCCCGCCGTCCGCGTGCTGAAGAAGCCGCCGGTCGCCGTCGCGGGCGCGGGCGTGCTGCTGCTGGGCGCCGCCGCCCTGTTTGTCACCGTGCTGGGCGACCCTCGCGCCGGAGCCCCCTCGGCCCGCGTCTCGCTCAACCGCCCGGCCGCCGCCGCCACTCCGGTCCCAACCGGGCTCGAAGCCTTCTCGCTGGATGGTTCGGGCCTCTATCAGGACCTCGCCGCCGGCGGCGATCCCGCCCTGATGGGAGAGGCGGTCATCACCCTGCCCGACGGCGCCACCGTCTCCGGCGAGGGCGCGGCCGTCACCGCCCCGCGCGTCGCCGCTCGCCCGCTGACCGCCGCCCCGATCGCCGGCCTCAGCCAGCCAGGGCCCGACGGCGCCCTGCCGCGCATCGCCCCCGACGGCCGCGTCCCCGCCGTCGCCTACGCCCGTCCCTTCGTCTCCAACGGCAAGCCCCGCGTCGCCCTGATTGTCGGCGGCCTCGGCCTCAACGCCGTCACCACCCGCGCCGCCATCGAACGCCTGCCCGCGGAGGTCACTCTCAGCTTCGTGCCCTATGCCGAGGGCCTGCAGGGCTGGATCGACCTCGCCCGCGCCCAGGGCCACGAGGTCATGCTGGAAATGCCGATGGAGCCCACCGGCTATCCGAACAACGACCCCGGCCCCTACACGCTTCTGTCCGGCGCCGGGCCCGCCGACATCAACGCCAAGCTGAACTGGCTGCTGGGCCGGGCCACGGGCTATTTCGGCGTCACCAACTATCTTGGCGACCGCTTCGCCACCTCGGACGAAGGCATGAGCGCCTTCATGACCCGGCTGCGCCAGCACGGCGTCGCCTTCATCGACGATGGTTCGATGAGCCGCCGCCCGGGCGCCTGGGCCCGCGCCAGCGCCAACCGCATCATCGACGAGCAGCAGTCCCCGACCGCGATCGTCGGCCAGCTCAACGCCCTCGAAGCCCTCGCCAAGGCCCGCGGCCAAGCCTTGGGCACGGGCTTCAGCTATCCCGTCACGGTCGAGGCAGCCGCCCGCTGGACCGCCGGCCTCGAAGCTCGTGGCCTGCAGCTGGCGCCGGCCAGTGCACTGGCGAACCGTCCCGGAAGATAGGCAGCAGGCAGCAGGCAGCAGGCAGCAGGCAGCAGGCAGGGCGACAGCAGATATCGCCTCCTGTAAGCAAGACCACCCATCCTCCCTGCTGCCTGCTGCCTGATGCCTGCTGACTCTCCCATGCCCGACCTCTCCCGCTTTCGACCCAATGTCGGCGTGGTGCTGTTCCATCCGAACGGCCGCGTCTGGTACGGCCGCAGGGCGGCGACGCCCGGCCCTCACAACTGGCAGTTTCCCCAAGGCGGCGTCGACGACGGCGAGGATCTCGAAGCCGCCGCCCGGCGCGAACTGCAGGAAGAAACCGGCGTCGTCTCGGTGGAGCTGCTGGCCCGGACGCAGGAGTGGATCGCCTACACCTTCCCGGCGGACTACGGCGGATCGAAACAGGCGCGCGGCTGGGAGGGCCAGAAGCAGCAGTGGTTCGCCTTCCGCTTCACCGGCGACGAGTCCGAGATCGACCTTGAACAGCACGACGAGATCGAGTTCGACGCCTGGCGCTGGGGCCGCCTCGACGAAGCCCCCGACCTGATCGTCCCCTTCAAGCGCGCCGCCTACGAGCAGGTGGTGCAGGCCTTCGCGGGGCTGGTGGTCTAGGCCGCACACCCCGCCGGCTTCAGCACCCGCTTCGTGGACGCCGGATATTTCTCCATCAGCCGAGCCGGACGGATCGGCCGCGGAACGAAGCCGCCGCCGCAGTTCGGGCAGACCCCCTTCAGCGCCCCGTCCACGCATCCCGCGCAGAAGGTGCATTCGAAGGTGCAGATTCGCGCCTCGGCGCTGTCGAACGGCAGGTCGCGGTCACAGCATTCGCAGTTGGGGCGCAGTTCGAGCATGGGAGCCTCCTGATGCGGAAGCTACACCGTCACTGCCCCGGCGCCAGCCGCATCAGCACGATCCCGGCGATGATCAGCCCCGCCGCCACGACCCGCCACAGGTTGACGTGCTCCTGCAGGAACACCGCCCCGACGACGAAGGCGCCGACCGCGCCGATTCCGGTCCAGACCGTATAGGCCGTGCCCATCGGCAGCGACCGCATGGCGACCGACAGCAGGGCGAAGCTCACGCCCATGAACCCCAGCGTGGCCACACTCGGCCACAGGCGGGTGAACCCCGCCGACTGCTTCATGAAATAGGCCCAGACGACTTCGAACAGTCCGGCGATGATCAGATAGGTCCAGGCCACGCAGCCCTCCTCGCAAAGGGCCGGGCCGTCCCGGACTTCGTCCCGCCCGATGCAGGATCAGGCGCGGGAGCGAGGACGTGGCCTCGTCTTGCGAAGGGCTATCTAGGCTGTCTCGCCGGGGGGTCAAGCGTGGCCCTTGTCATCCCCGAAGCCGCGCAGCGGCTATCGGGGACGGAGCATAGCCCACAAACGACGAATCCCGGTCAGCTCGGAGAGCTGAACCGGGATCCGGGTGGGTTCAACCCTGCTCCCGGACAGTCGCTGCGCGCCTTCCGGAAGGAGGAGTTTTCAATCAGGTGCGTCCCGGCTCTCCGCGTCGCGTCGGCCGGAATGACAAACGGCTCTACGCCGCCGACACTTCCGAGGCCTGTTCGGCAAGGATGGTGAGGCCGGCCGGGGTCACGTCGGCGAAGCCGCCGTGCACCTCGAACTGGCGGCGCGAGCCGCCATCGATGACCGTGACCACGCCTTCGCGCAGGGCGGTCATGAAGGGCGCGTGGTCGGCCAGAACGCCGAAGTCGCCCTCGACGCCGGGCGCGTCCACCTGATCCACGAGGCCCGAGAAGACCTCGCGTTCAGGCGACACCAGCGAGAAGCTGAGCTTGCCGGCCATGCTTAGGCCGCCTCGGCCAGTTTCTGCGCCTTGGCGACGGCTTCCTCGATCGCGCCGACCATGTAGAAGGCGGCTTCCGGCAGGTGGTCGTATTCGCCGGCCACGATGCCCTTGAACGAGCGGATGGTGTCTTCCAGCGAGACGAATTTGCCGTCGGCGCCGGTGAACTGCTCGGCCACGAAGAACGGCTGCGACAGGAAGCGCTGGATCTTGCGGGCGCGCGAGACGACCAGCTTGTCCTCTTCCGACAGCTCGTCCATGCCCAGGATGGCGATGATGTCCTTCAGCGCCTTGTACTGCTGCAGCACTTCCTGAACCGAACGGGCGACGCGGTAGTGCTCCTCGCCGATGACCAGCGGGTCCATGATCCGCGAGGTCGAGTCCAGCGGGTCAACGGCCGGGAAGATGGCCTGGGCGGCGATGTCGCGCGACAGCACGGTCGTGGCGTCCAAGTGGGCGAACGAGGCGGCGGGCGCCGGGTCGGTCAGGTCGTCGGCGGGCACGTAGATGGCCTGGACCGAGGTGATCGAGCCCTTCTTGGTCGAGGTGATGCGCTCCTGAAGGTTGCCCATCTCCGTGGCCAGCGTCGGCTGATAGCCCACGGCCGACGGGATGCGGCCCAGCAGGGCGGACACTTCCGAACCGGCTTGCGTGAAGCGGAAGATGTTGTCGACGAACAGCAGGACGTCCTTGCCTTCTTCGTCGCGGAAATACTCGGCCTGGGCCAGGCCGGTCAGGGCGACGCGGGCGCGGGCGCCGGGGGGCTCGTTCATCTGGCCGTAGACGAGGGCGCATTTCGAGCCCTCGGTCGAGCCGCCGTTCTTGGCCGGGTCCACGTTGACGTTGGACTCGATCATCTCGTGATACAGGTCGTTGCCTTCGCGGGTGCGCTCACCCACGCCGGCCAGAACCGAATAGCCGCCGTAGGCCTTGGCGATGTTGTTGATCAGCTCCTGCATGGTCACGGTCTTGCCAACGCCGGCGCCGCCGAACAGGCCGATCTTGCCGCCCTTGGTGTAGGGGCACATCAGGTCGATGACCTTGATGCCGGTGACGAGGATTTCCGACGAGGTCGACTGCTCTTCGAACGACGGCGCCTCGCGGTGGATCGGGCGGTACATCGTGGTCTTGATCGGGCCCTGTTCGTCGATCGGCGCGCCGACGACATTCATGATGCGGCCCAGCGTGCCCGGGCCGACCGGCGCCAGGATCGAGCTGCCCGTGTCAGTCACCGGCTGGCCGCGCGTCAGGCCTTCCGAGGTGTCCATGGCGATGGTGCGGACCATGTTCTCGCCGAGGTGCTGGGCGACTTCCAGTACGAGGGTGAAGGGCTGGCCGGTCTTCTGGTCGACGTTCTGGGTTTCCAGAGCCGACAGGATGGCGGGCAGGTGGCCGTCGAACTCGACGTCGACGACGGCGCCGATGACCTGGGCGATGCGGCCCGTGGCGACGCGGGCCGAAGCGTTCGGCGCGGTCGCGGCGGCGGCCTTGGGCGCCTTGGGAGCGGCGGGCTTGCGGGCGGCGGGTTTCTTGGTGGTGTCGGTCATCGGTTCGTTCCGTTCGGAAAGTCGTATCTGTGCGGGGGTCGGATCAGAGCGCTTCAGCGCCGGCGATGATCTCGATCAGTTCGGTGGTGATCTGGGCCTGGCGCTTGCGGTTGTACTGCAGGGTCAGGCTGTTGATCAGGTCGCCCGCGTTGCGCGTGGCGTTGTCCATGGCGCCCATCTGGGCCCCGAAGAAGCTGGCCTGGTTCTCGTACAGGGCGGCCAGGATCTGGGTCGTGATGTTGCGCGGCAGTAGGGTCTCGAGGATTTCCTCTTCTGAGGGCTCGTATTCGTAGGTGGCACCGTTCAGGTCGATCGGCGGCGCGTCGCCGTCGACGACCGCCGGGATCAGCTGTTTCAGCGTCGGCACCTGCGAGATGACCGACTGGAAGCGGCTGAAGAACAGGGTCACGACGTCGGCGTTGCCGGCCTCGAACTCCTCGGCGATCAGGGCCGCGATGGGCTCCGCCGCCGGCAGGCCGATGACCTTGTGGTCCGACATCTCGAAGGTGCGGACGATGCGGTCGCCATAGACCCGCGACAGGCCGTCACGGACCTTGCGGCCCACGGCGATGACGCGGACGTCCTTGCCGGCGTCGATCAGGCTCTTGATGCGCTCTCGCGCCGCCCGGATGACGTTGGTGTTGAAACCGCCCGCCAGACCCTTGTCGCCGGTGGCGACAACGACGAGGTGCTTCTGGTCGCGGCCGGTGCCGGCCAGCAGCTTCGGCGCGCCGTCGCCCGAGACGCCGGCCGCCAGATTGGCGATCACCGCCGCCATCTTCTTCGCATAGGGACGGGCGCTTTCGGCCTGATCCTGGGCGCGCTTCAGCTTGGCCGCGGCGACCATGTTCAGGGCCTTCGTGATCTTCTGCGTGGACTTCACGCTTCCGATCCGATTGCGCATTTCCTTGAGGCTGGCCATCCGGGGCTACTCTCTCGCTATCCGGGCCGGTCTCAGGCGAACGTCTTGACGAAGGCTTCCAGCACCGACTTCAGCTCGGCTTCGAGCTCGGCGGTCAGGTCCTTCTTGGCGCGAATGCCGTCCAGCAGGCCGGCGTTCGACGACTTGATGCGGGCCAGCAGCTCCGTTTCGAAGCGGCCGATGTCGCCGACAGCGATGCCGTCCAGGTAGCCGCGAGTGCCGGCGTAGACCGACACGACCTGCTCTTCCATGGTCAGCGGCGAGTACTGCGGCTGCTTCAGCAGCTCGGTCAGGCGCGCGCCGCGGGCCAGCAGCTTCTGGGTCGAGGCGTCGAGGTCCGAGCCGAACTTGGCGAAGGCGGCCATTTCCCGATACTGGGCCAGCTCGCCCTTGATCGAACCGGCGACCTTCTTCATCGCCTTGGTCTGGGCCGAGGAGCCCACGCGCGACACCGAGATGCCGACGTTTACGGCCGGGCGGATGCCCTGGTAGAACAGGTCGGACTCGAGGAAGATCTGGCCGTCGGTGATCGAGATCACGTTCGTCGGGATGTAGGCCGACACGTCGTTGGCCTGGGTCTCGATCAGCGGCAGGGCGGTCATCGAGCCCGAACCGTTGTCCTCGTTCAGCTTGGCCGAACGCTCCAGCAGGCGCGAGTGCAGGTAGAAGACGTCGCCCGGATACGCTTCACGGCCCGGCGGACGGCGCAGCAGCAGCGACATCTGACGATAGGCCACGGCCTGCTTGGACAGGTCGTCATAGACGATCAGGGCGTGCATGCCGTTGTCGCGGAAGAACTCGCCCATGGCGGTGCCGGCGAACGGGGCCAGGAACTGCAACGGGGCCGGCTCCGACGCCGTGGCGGCGACGACGATGGTGTAGTCCAGGGCGCCGCGCTCCTCGAGCGTCTTGACGATCTGGGCCACGGTCGAGCGCTTCTGGCCGATGGCGACGTAGATGCAGTACAGCTTCTCGCCTTCCGACGTGGCGGCGGCGTTGGTCGACTTCTGGTTCAGGATGGTGTCGACGGCGACGGCGGTCTTGCCGACCTGACGGTCACCGATGATCAGCTCGCGCTGGCCGCGGCCGACGGGGATCAGGGTGTCGATGGCCTTCAGGCCGGTCTGCATCGGCTCGTGAACCGACTTGCGGGGGATGATGCCCGGAGCCTTCACGTCCACGCGGCGGCGCTCGGTGAACTGGATCGGGCCCTTGCCGTCGATCGGCTCGCCCAGCGGGTTGACGACGCGGCCCAGCAGGCCCTTGCCGACCGGCACGTCCACGATCTCGCCGAGGCGGCGGACTTCATCGCCCTCGGCGATCTGGCTGTCCTGACCGAAGATCACGGCGCCGACGTTGTCGCGCTCGAGGTTCAGGGCCATGCCCTTCACGCCGGCCTTCGGGAACTCGATCATCTCGCCGGCCTGGACGTTGTCCAGACCGTGGATGCGGGCGATGCCGTCGCCGACCGACAGCACCTGACCGACGTCCGAAACGTCAGCTTCGACGCCGAAGTTGGCGATCTGCGACTTGAGGATGGCCGAGATTTCGGCGGCGCGGATGTCCATGACAGGCTCTCTGTTTTCGTCTTGTCGGGCGCCGGTTGAGGCGCTGCAGTCTTGTTGATCGGAGCGCTTAGGCGCGCTTGAGGGCAAACTTCATCTGGTCGAGCTTGGTCTTCAGCGAGGCGTCGAACAGCTTCGACCCCACCTTGACCTTGAGGCCGCCCAGGATCGACGGATCGACGCGGGCGGTCATTTCCGGGTCCTTGCCCAGCGAAGCGCGCAGGGCGGACTGGATGGATTGCATCTGGGCGGCGTTCAGCGGCTGGGCCGAAACCACCTCCGCGGCGACCACGCCCGTCTTCTTCGCATAGAGCTTGTCGAAGCCGGCGATCACGCCCGGCAGGTCGCGCGAACGGCCGTTCTGGCCCAGCAGGCCGAGGAAATTCTTCGTCACGCCGTTGAACTTCGCCGCATCGGCGATGGCCACCAGACCCTTCTGCTGGTCCTCGGAGGCGATCACCGGCGAGGTGGCCAGACGGCGCAGGTCCGCGCTCTCGTTCCACGCGGCGCGCAGCGACTTGAGATCGGCGCGCACCGCCTCCAGCGAGGCCGTCTCGTCAGCGAGGTCGAACAGCGCCTGTGCATAGCGCTCGCCGACTTCCGTCGTCCTGTAATCGTCAGCCACTGTATGGTCCGCGCGGGTTAGCGTTCGGGTTGTCGACCGGCGGCGGAGTGCGCGCCGGTCAAAGGCCTGAAATGCTTGAAGAAAGCACGCCAGAGAAACGTCTTGCGACGCACCCTCCGGCTCAGCCGGGCGCCTGATAGCACTCATCCCCCCGGGGAGCAACCGACGCAGCAGGCCGGATCGTCGCACGAGCATGCCCGCGACGGCCCCGCTTCATGGAACGATAGTGCGCAATCCGCGCTGACCCGCGATGGCCGCCTCCACTTCGAAGAACGTCATCTTCGCCGCCCTCGCGGGCAATACCGCCATCGCCGTGACCAAGTTCGGGGCCGCCCTGTTCACCGGCTCGGCGGCGATGATGAGCGAGGCGATCCACTCGACCGTCGACACCGGCAACCAGATCATCCTGCTGATCGGCCTGAAGCGCGCCGCCCGCCCGGCGTCGGAGACCCACCCCTTCGGCCACGGTCTCCAGCTCTATTTCTACACCTTCGTCGTCGCCGTCCTGATCTTCGGCGTCGGCGCGGTGGTGTCCATCCTGCACGGCGTCGAACGCATCCGCAGTCCCGAGGCCATCGACAATCCGTGGGTCAATTACATCATCCTGGGCCTGTCGATCTGCTTCGAGGGCGCCTCGTGGTTCGTCGCCTTCAAGGCCTTCAACCAGGAACGGGCGGGCCGGCCCATCCTGCACACTATCCGCTCGTCCAAGGATCCGACCGTCTTCACTGTCCTGTTCGAGGACACGGCGGCGCTGGCGGGTCTGGTGGTCGCCTTCGTCGGCGTCGTGGCCAGCCACCTCCTGAACCTGCCTCTGCTGGACGGCGTCGCCTCGGTGATCATCGGCCTCATCCTCGCCGTCACCGCCGGCTTCCTCGCCTTCGAGAGCCAGAGCCTGCTGACCGGCGAGGCGGCCGACCCCGACACGCGTCACGGCATCGAGGCCATCGCCCGGGAGGAGCCGGGCGTCGACGGCCTGAACGACGCCCGCACCATGCATTTCGGTCCCAACGAAATCCTCGTCGCCCTCAGCCTCGACTTCCGCAACGACCTGACCGCCGCCGACGTCGAGGACACGGTCGCCCGTCTCGAACACCGCCTGCGCGCCGCCTTCCCCCAGATCGGCCGCATCTATGTCGAGGCCCAGAGCTTCGCCAGCCACGCGGCCGTGCGTCAGGCGGTGATCGCCGGCGGCGGCGCCGGCGCCCTCGTCAGCGACGTGCCCGTCCCGCCCCGCCAGACGCCCTGACCGCAACGCGGCGACAATCCGACGCGCCGTTCCTATGGCCGTATGCCCTCGACCTGCGTTAGAAGCGGCGAAGCTGACAAGAGGCCTGCATGTTCGATTCCGTCGCTCACCTGATTACCGATCCCGCCGCCTGGCTGGCGCTGGTGACCCTCGTGGTCATGGAAGTCGTGCTCGGCATCGACAATCTGGTCTTCATCTCCATCCTGTCGAACAAGCTGCCGGTCGAGCAGCGCGCCCGCGTCCGCCGCCTCGGCATCGGCCTCGCGCTCGTCATGCGTCTGGGCCTGCTGGCGACGATCGGTTTCATTGTCGCCCTCACCGCCCCGGTCTTCGACCTCGGCCTGACCGGCCCGATCGAGCACGGCGCGCCCCTGTTCGAGACCTCCTTCAGCTGGCGCGACCTGATCCTGATCGCCGGTGGCGTCTTCCTGCTGTGGAAGGCGACCAAGGAGATCCACCACACGGTCGATCCGACCCCGTCCGACCACGACCTGCTCGACAAGAAGTCGGCCGTCATCAACAACGCCGGCGCCGCCATCATCCAGATCATCCTGCTGGACCTGGTCTTCTCGGTGGACTCCATCCTGACGGCCGTCGGCATGACCGATCACGTGCCGATCATGATGGTCGCGGTGATCATCGCGGTCACCGTCATGCTGCTGGCCTCCAACCCGCTGGCCAACTTCATCGAGAAGAACCCGACCGTGGTGATGCTGGCGCTGGGCTTCCTGCTGATGATCGGAATGGTGCTGATCGCCGACGGCTTCGGCGTCCATGTGCCCAAGGGCTACATCTATACCGCCATGGCCTTCTCCGGCCTCGTCGAAGCCCTCAACATGATGGGCCGCCGCTCCGCCGCCAAGAAAAACGCCGCCCTGCAAGCCCGCCAGGCCGAACTCAACCGCTCCGAAACCGCCGAACCGGGGGTTTAGTGGACTCCTTCTCCCCTTGAGGGAGAAGGTGGGCCGGAGGCCCGGATGAGGGGGCTCTATCCGCCTCTCCGATATAAGGTGGGTGGCGGATGACCGGATGCATGGGTGTCTCACCCCTCATCCGCCTCTCCGGGGCACCTTCTCCCGCAAAGGGAGAAGGAGGTGATGACGCTGTGCTTACAATCCGCGTTTTTATAGTCGGATAGCGCGGACGAACCCCCGCCTTTTCAGCGGCTTCGCCTTTTCTCAAACCGATCTTCTGCGCACGCTGGATTTCGAGCGCATAATTCACCCATCCCGTTGACGGGGAGGGCGTCGGATCCACGTTCCTCGATGGCGACGGGCTGTGGTCGAGCGATGAAGCCCGGGCGATGGAGAGTCCGGGGGTCCTCGTGGGCAGGGATGGATCCTGCTTGCTTGCTCGCCGCGCGCTTCAGGTGGGGTTGAGGACGTCGCAACAGCGGCGGTAGGCCCCCCCGCGTCGGCAGTCGCAAGGCTGTCGCCGTGTGATCCGTCAAAGGCCCGAATGCAGGGCCGCCAGTCGGAGGGCGTGTGGAAAACGACTGCGCGGGGCGTCTGTCTCGTCGAAACGGTACTAAAAACTCATCACCGGGCGAGGCCCGGCGACCCCGCACCCTCCCCAACTTTCGCGGCCCACGCCCCGGAAGACGAAGACGGCCGTCTGGAACCCCGCGCCCAAGCAGCGAGCGACCGAGTCGCGAGCGTTAGCGCCCCAACCCGCGCTCAAGCAGCGAGCCGCCGCGCGGCGAGCGATAGCGCCCCACCCGCGCTCAAGCAGCGAGCGACCGCGTCGCGAGCGATAGCGCCCTACAGAAAGCTGTACGGATCGACATCGACGTTCAGACGCACGCTCGCCGGCACCTTCACCCGCGCCAGCCAGGCCCGCAGGAAGCCCTGCAGGTCCACGTCGCGGTCGGCCCGGACCAGCAGCCGCTTGCGCCGCCGGCCCCGCACCAGCGCCAGAGGCGCATCCGCCGGGCCGTAAACCTCCAGCCGCTCGGCGTTCGGGATCGAACCCGCCAGCTCCCGCGCCACCTTCTCGACCGCCGCCGCGTTCTCGCCCGACAGGATGATCGCCGCCAGCCGGCCATAGGGCGGCAGCACCGCCGCCTCCCGCTCCGCCATCTCGGCCTCGACGAAGGCGTCGCGGTCACCCGCCGCCAGCGCCATCAGCACCGGATGCTCCGGCGTCCAGGTCTGCAGGATGGCCCGTCCCGGCTTGTCCGCCCGCCCGGCCCGGCCCGTCGCCTGCGTCAGCAGCTGGAACGTCCGCTCTGCCGCCCGCAGGTCGCCGCCCCTCAGGCCCAGATCGGCGTCCACCACCCCGACCAGCGTCAGGTGCGGAAAATTGTGCCCCTTGGCCGCCGCCTGGGTCGCCACCAGAATGTCGATCTCCCCCTCGGCCATCCGCTGGATCAGCGCCCGCGCCGACCGGCCGTCGGGCACGGTGTCCGAGCTGAACACCGCCGTCCGCGCCTGCGGGAACAGCTGACGCACCTCCTCCTCGACCCGTTCGACGCCCGGCCCCACCGAGACCAGCGAATCCTCCGCCCCGCACGACGGGCAATGCTTCGGCCGCGGCATGGTGAAGCCGGTCAGGTGGCAGACCAGCCGCCCGGTGTAGCGGTGCTCGACCAGCCAGCTATCGGTGTCCGGCGCCGTCAGCCGATGCCCGCAGGCCCGGCACAGCACCACTGGCGCATAGCCCCGGCGGTTGAGGAACAGCAGGGTCTGCTCGCCCCGCATCAATGTCTCGCCGATCGCCTCTCTCAACGGTTGAGAGAGCCAGGTCTGCGGGTCCGGAGGGCTCTGCCTCAGGTCCAGCAGCGAAATCTCCGGCAGCACCGCCGCCCCGTGCCGCGCCTCCAGCTTCAGCCAGCCGTAGCGCCCGTGATGGGCGTTCCACAGCGTCTCCAGCGACGGCGTGGCCGAGGCCAGCACCACCGTCGCCCCTTCGATCCGCGCCCGCGCCACGGCCAGATCCCGGCCGTGATAGACCAGCCCCTCCTCCTGCTTGAACGAGCCGTCGTGCTCCTCGTCCACCACCAGCAGCCGCAGGTTGGCGTAGGGCAGGAACAGGGCCGACCGGGCTCCGACCACAATATTGCAGCGCCCCGACTGAACCGCCTCCCAGACCTGCCGCCGTCGGGGCGGCGCGACGCCCGAGTGCCACTCCGCCGGCGCGGCCCCGAACCGCGCCGCGATCCGCTCGATCAGGGCCTGCGTCAAGGCGATTTCGGGCAGCAGGATCAGCACCTGCGCCGCCGGATCGGCCTTCAGCGCCCGCGCGGCCGCCTCCAGATAGGCCTCGGTCTTGCCCGAGCCGGTCACCCCATCCAGCAGGAAGGGCGCGAAACCGCCCTTCCCCGTCGCCTCGGCAATGGCCTCGGCCGCCGCCGCCTGATCCGCGTTCAGCGTCGCCGGCGCATGATCGGGATCGGGCGCATCGAAGGCGGCCACCGCCTCGATCTCCACCACCTCCAGCACGCCCTCGTCGACCAGTCCCTTGATCACGCCGGACGAGACCCCCGCCGCCCTCGCCAGATCGGCCCCCGCCATGGCCCGCTGGCCCAGCGCCTCCAGCACCGCCGACCGGGCCGCCGTGGTCTTGACCGGGGTTCGCTCGCCGACGCGCCGCACCCGCCGCTCGGGCCGGGGCCGCGGCGCGCGCAGTCCCTTCAGCGCCGCCGACGCCATCTCGCCGGGCGCGCTCAGCGTCCACCGCGCCGCCCACTCCACGAAATCCACGGTCCGCTCCGGCAGGGGCGGATCGTCCAGCCGATGATCGACCGCCTTGAGCCGCCGGTTCGATCCGGTCGTCTCCCGCACCTCCGCCACCACGCCGCGCATCAGCCGGGGCCCCAGCGGCACCGCCACCTGATCGCCCCGCGCAAGCGCCAGCGCCTCCGGAACCTCGTAATCGAAGGCCTCCGGCACCGGCAGCGGAATGAGAACCGAGGCGACTTTCACCGGCGGCTCCGAAGGGCTAGAAGCGCGCCCATGAAACTCTTTCTCGACACAGCCGACGTCGCCGTCATCAAGGACATGGTCCCCACCGGCATGGTGGACGGCGTCACCACCAATCCCTCGCTGATCGCCAAATCCGGTCGCAACATCGCCGAGGTCATCGCCGAGATTTGCGCCCTCGTCGAGGGGCCGATCTCCGCCGAGGCCGTGGCGACCGATTTCGAGACCATGGTCAAGGAGGGCGACAAGCTCGCCGCCATCGCCCCGAACGTCGTCGTGAAGCTGCCCCTGACGTGGGACGGCCTGCGCGCCACCCGCGCCTTCGCCGACAAGGGGATCAAGACCAACGTCACCCTCTGCTTCTCCGCCGCACAGGCCATGCTGGCCGCCAAGGCCGGCGCCACCTTCGTCTCGCCCTTCGTCGGCCGTCTGGAAGATCACGGCGCCGACGGCATCGGCCTGCTGGAGGAGATCCGGGTGCTCTACGACGTGCACGGCTTCGACACGGCCATCCTCGCCGCCAGCCTGCGCAATCCGGGCCATGTCTCGGCCGCGGCGATCGCCGGCGCCGACGCCTCGACCATCCCGGCCGACGTTTTCAAGGCCCTGGTCAAGCACCCGTTAACCGACAAGGGGCTTGATGCCTTCCTTGCGGACTGGGGCAAGACCGGCCAGTCCATTCTCTAGTCGATGCCTCGAGGAGAGGTCTGTGAGCGTATCGCCTGACCTCTCTTCGGACCTTCCCGAGCCTCACTGGCCGGAAATCCGCGCCTGGCTGCAGGCCAATCCGCAAACCCTGCTCGACGACCGTTCCCTGCTGGAAGAGATCGGCCTCAAGCCGCACGGCCGCAACGTCGTCGAGTTCGGCCGCGCCGCCCTGACCCGCCTCGAAGCCGCCGCCGAGCGCGAAGCCGACGCCCGCAAGCGCATCGAGGCCGTGGCCCGCGCCAATTTCGCCGCCCAGACCCAGACCCACGTCGCCGCGCTCGATCTGATGGAAGCGCGCAGCCCCTCGGACCTCGCCCGCCGTCTCGACGCCGTGGCCCAGGGCCGGTTCGGCCTGACCGGCGCCGCCATCGCGCTGGAGAAGCCCGGCGCCGTCCCCTTCGGCTGGAAACCGCTCGACTCCGGCGGCGTCGACGGCCTGCTCGGCGAGCACGGCCTGACCTGGCTCGGTCCCAATTTCGAAGGCCTGAACCTGTTCGGCGCCGCCGAGGACGAGGTGAAATCCGTGGCCCTGATCCGCATGTCGCCCGTCTTCCCCGGCGACGACGCCGGCGCCCGTCCGGCCCTCTGCGCCTTCGGCTCGTCCGAGGACGAGGGCTTCACTCCGACCATGGGCTGCGAACTGGTCGCCTTCATCGCCCGCGTTGTCGAGCGCACGGCCGAACGATGGCCCATCCTCAGCTGACCGCCGAACAGGCGCTGGCCGCCTGGCTGGAGCATCTGGCGCACGAACGCCGCCTGTCGCCCCGCACCCTCGAAGCCTATGGCCACATCGGCCGCCGCTACCTCGCCTTCCTCCAGAGCCACCGCGGCGAAACCCAGAGCCTGTCCGACCTCGGAACCGTCACCCCCGCCGAACTCCGCGCCCACCTCGCCGAACGCCGGAGCGGCGACCGTCCGCTGAACGCCCGCTCCATCAGCCAGACCCTGTCGGCCATCCGCACCTTCCACGCCTTCCTCGACCGCCGCTGCGGCGTAGCCGCGCCCCAGCTGGCCCTCGTCCGCGGCCCCCGGGTGAAGGCCTCCCTGCCCCGTCCCGTCACCGAGGATCAGGCCCGCGGTCTCACGCTCGAACCCGAGGCCGACCCCGACGCCCAACCTTGGGAGGCCGCCCGCGACCGCGCCGTCCTGACCCTGCTCTACGGCTGCGGCCTGCGCATCTCGGAGGGCCTGTCCCTGACCCGCGCCGACGCCCCCCTGCCCGACGCCCTGCGCATCACAGGCAAGGGCTGCAAGACCCGGCTCGCGCCCGTCCTCCCCGCCGTGCGTCAGGCCGTCGACGCCTACCTCTCCCTCCAGCCCTTCCCGCTCGAGTCCTCGGACGCACTCTTCCGCGCCCGCCGCGGCGGTCCGCTCAGCCCCCGCCACGTTCAGGCGACGGTGCAGCGGCTGCGCGGCCGGCTCGGCCTGCCCGCCAGCGCCACGCCGCACGCCCTGCGCCACAGCTTCGCCACCCATCTGCTCGGCGCCGGCGCCGACCTGCGCTCAATCCAGGAACTGCTCGGCCACGCCAGCCTCTCGACCACCCAGAAATACACCGCCGTCGACGCCGCCCGTCTGCTCGACGCCTATGCATCGGCGCATCCGCGGGCCTAGACTGCCTTCGCAGAACGCGGGGAGGCGGCTCTGACCGACGGCGCGATCCCGATCCTGAACCGGCGGACCGTGGCGCTGGGCCTTGCCGGCCTTCTGGCGGCGCCCACCCTCGTATCGGCCCAGGAGCCGGAACCCGACGAACCCCGACTGCTCGCCAATCTCCTCACACGCATGGCGCTGCGGGTCACCATCAACGGCCGCCGCGGCGCCGTCTTCGTGCTCGACACCGGCGCCGGCCGGAGCATCATCTCCGAAGACCTCGCCCGGTCATGGGCTCTGCCGCCGGCGCCCTCCGTCCTGGTACACGGCCTGACCGCCGCCCAGGTCGCGCAGACCGTGCACATCAGCCGGATCAGTCTCGGCGGGCGGCGCATGCATGACCTGCAGGCTCCGGTCTTCCCGCGCTCGGTCATCGCCGCCGACGGCCTGCTCGGCCTCGACGTGCTCGGCCGCTTCCGTCTCGACCTGAGCATCGGGTCGCGCCGGGTGCGGCTGACACCCTCGGGCCCGGACGTGGTGGCCATCGGCTCGGCCAGTCACCGGGCCAGCCGCCTGCCGACCCAGGAGCGGCCGGCCCGGCATGGCCGCTTCGGCACGCTGATCCTGCGCGGCGCCGCGGAAGGGCGCGAGATCGATGTCTTCGTCGACACCGGCGCTCAATATTCCATAGGCAACATGGCCCTGCTCTCGGCCATCGGCGGAGACCCCTCAGGGCTGGAGCGGGTCACCGTCTACGGCGTCACCGGTCAGGTCCTCGCCGCCGCCAGCGGCCAGGTCCGAGACCTCCAGCTGGGCGGCCAGAGGCTGGGCCCGACGCCGCTTCTGTTCGCCGATCTGCACGCCTTCGAAGCGCTGGAATTGGTCGAGCGGCCGGCCCTGCTGATCGGCGCCGACCTGCTCTACCGGTTCCGCGAAGTGATGCTCGATTTCGGCCGCTCGCGCATGGCGTTCCGCGGACTGCGACCGCTGGGCTAGGCCTGCATCGTCCAGCCGTCGACGCCCATCGCCGCCTGCTTCACCGCCTCCGAACGCGTCGGGTGCGGATGGCAGATGCGGGCGATGTCCTCGGCCGAGCCGCCGAAGGCCATGGCCACGCAGGCCTCGCCGATCATCTCGCCGGCCTGCGGGCCGAGGATGTGGACGCCCAGCAGCCGGTCCGTCGCAGCATCGGCCAGCACCTTCACGAAGCCCTCGGTCTCGTGGTTGATCTTGGCCCGGCTGTTGGCGGTGAAGGGGAATTTGCCGCTCTTGTAGGCGACGCCCGCCTCCTTCAGCTGGTCCTCTGTCTTGCCGACCCAGGCCACTTCCGGCGAGGTGTAGACCACGCTCGGCACCAGATCGTAGTCGACGTGCCCGGCCTTGCCGGCGATCAGTTCGATCACCGCCACGGCGTCCTCCTCCGCCTTGTGCGCCAGCATCGGACCGTAGGTGACGTCGCCTATCACCCAGACGCCTTCAGCCACCTTGAAGTGATCGTTGACGAGGAAGCCGCGCTTGTCGGTCTGGACGCCGACCGTCTCCAGCCCGAGCCCATCGGTGTAGGGACGACGGCCGATGGCGACCAACACCACGTCACCCTTCAGCGTCTCGGCCGCGCCGCCCGCGGCGGGCTCGACCGTCAGCTCGACGCCGTCCTTCGACGTCTTCGCCCCGGTGACCTTGGCCCCCAGCTTGAAGCTCATGCCCTGTTTGGTCAGAGCGCGCTGGAAGGTCTTGGCGACCTCGCTGTCCATCCCGGGCGTGATCCGGTCCAGATACTCAACGACCGTCACCTGCGCGCCCAGCCGGCGCCAGACCGAGCCGAGCTCCAGACCGATAATGCCGGCGCCGATGACGATCAGCTGCTTCGGCACCGCGGGCAGCGACAGGGCGCCGGTCGAGTCCACCACCCTGTCGGCCTCGAAGGTCACGCCCGGCAGCGGCGTCGGCTCGGAGCCCGTGGCGATGACGATATTCTTCGCGGCCAGCATGGAGGTGGCGCCGTCGGCGGCGGTGACCTCGACCTGACCCGGCCCGGCAATGCGCCCGCGGCCCTTGATCCACTCGACCTTGTTCTTCTTGAACAGGAACTCGATGCCCTTGGTCAGGGCGCCGACGCTGTCGGCCTTCTGGCTCATCATCTGGCCCAGGTTCAGCTTGGGCGCGCCGATCTCGATGCCCAGGGTGGGGAATTCCTTGATCGCCGCCTCGTACAGTTCGGAGGCGTGAAGCAGCGCCTTGGACGGCATGCAGCCGACGTTCAGGCAGGTCCCGCCGAGAGTTTCGCGCATCTCGACGCAGGCGGCCTTCAGCCCCAGCTGGCCCGCCCGAATGGCGGCGTTATAGCCGCCCGGCCCGCCGCCGATAATGACGACGTCATAGGCGGCGCTGGGGGATGCGGCTTCGGCCATGGGGTCTCTCGTTCAGTGGGGGCGCGGGGGAGCGCGCGGAACCTAGCGGCGCGCCGGAGCGCGTCAACCGTCCGGACTCATATAGGCGCCGTGGGCCGGAACGGGAGCTAGTACGACAGCTGTCCCGGGGTTCGCGCGCGGCGGATACGGCGGCTGGCGATCATGAGCAGAACGCCGAGCAGGACCAGCGCGCCGAGCGTGAGCCAGAGCGGATCCACCGGCAGGCCCGAGGCCGCGTCGGGCGCGGCCATCGTCGTCGGCCCCGAGCGCGCCGCCTCGCCGCCCTTGTCCGCCAGCGCCAGCCGCAGGGCGGCGTCGGCCGCGAAGCCGAGCAGATAGGCGAAGGCGGCCTTTGGGTTGCCCGCGCCCAGCAGCAGGGCGGAAATGACATAGAGGGCGATGGCCCCGACCCAGAGGGCCCAGGACGGAACGAAGCCGAACAGCAGGCCGGCGTCGCCCGCCGTAGCCTCGGCCCGCATCGTCGCGGCCCCGGGCGCGGCGCCCTCGATCAGCGGCGAAATGAACGGCCAGGCCAGCCAGCCCGCATAGGCCAGAACCGCCAGCACCACGACCAAACGCAACAGCTTCATGACCGACCCTCCCATGGCCCCGTTAACCACTCTACACCGCCAAGCTGGCAGCGCCAGCGGCGCCGGTTCAGGCGGCGGCGGGAAGGGTGATCGAAACCTCGGCGCCCTGTTCCGGCTGGCTGTCGATCGACAGCACGCCGCCGGACTGACGGGCGAAGGCATAGGCCTGCGACAGGCCGAGACCGGCTGCGCCCTCGCGCGTGGTGAAGAAGGGCTCCACCGCGCGGGCGGCGAGATCGCGATCCATCCCCGGACCGCTGTCGCGAATGCTGAGGCGCAGGCCGCCTTCCATCAAGCTCTCCAGACGAACGGCGACCGAGCCCTGCCCGTCCACGGCCTCGACGGCGTTGCGGGTCAGCGCCTTGACGGCGCCCTCGAAGGCGACCGGATCCAGACGGGCCGGAGCCGGTTCCGCCGGGCCTTCGATCATCAGGTCGACCCCCGGTCCGGCGATTTCACGCAGACGGGTCTCCATGCCGCGCAGCAGCACGCCGGCGTCCAGGACGCGCAGCACCGGCTCGTCGTCGCCCTGCGAGAAGGCGGTTAGGCGCCGGGTCAGCAGCTCGCCCTTCTGGCCTGCGGCGAGCGCGGCCTGACCGATGCGCCGCACCCGCGCGGGGTCGTCCGCCTGGCGCAGCATCATGTCGAGCGCGCCGGTCATGACGCCCAAGACGGCGTTGAAATCGTGAGCCAGTCCACCGGTCAGACGTCCGACGCTTTCCATCCGACGGCCGCCCTGAAGTTCGGTTTCGGCCTCTGCGCGCGCCTGTTCGGCGGCGATCCGGGCCTCCTCGGCCTCACGGCGTGCCGCAGCGGCGACGGTCAGAGCCTCTGCGGCCGCGGCACGGGCGGCTTCCGCCTCCTGCCGGAGGGCTTCATCGGCCACAGACCCGGAGACCGTTTCGTCACCGGCGTCCTCAACCAGTTCGATCGACGCAGGCATGGGATCGGCCCGCTCTCCTGCCAGCAGCACGGCGTCGACCTGGCCCTCCGCGTCGGTGAGCGGCAGCATCGACCAGCGGATGCCCTCGGCGGCTCCGCGGCGTGATACGATCGGCTCGGCTTCTCCGGCCGGTGCGGCCAAGCCGGCCCGCAGCGATTGGCGGCCTTCGACCCGCTCGTCCTCGTCGAGGAACAGGTCGGCGAAATCGCCCTCGGCGCTGTCACGCCCCAGCACCAGCAAGGCTGTGCGATTGGCCTCCCGCACCCGCCCATCGGCCCCAACCACAACCAGCGCGCTGGAGGCGGCGTCGAAGACCCGGCGGGTGAGGTCTTCTCCCGGCGCTGCGACTTCCGGCATTTCCGGCTCCGGCGTCATCAACCCTTCGGTCTCGACAATGGCCGCGGTCGAGCCGGTGATCTGGCCCAGTTCGTTCTCGATCGGCATGGCCGTCACGGAGACCAGCATCTTCTTGCGGGAGGCAGGGTTGGCCAGCAGGTGCTGGAAGCCCTTAACCGTCTGGCCGCGCAGGGCACGGGCGCTGGGCAGCAGATCCGGCGGCACCGGGCGCCCGTCGGGGAAGGTGATGCCCCAGGTCGCCGAGTGGAAACGCAGGCCGATCAGCTCGGCGTCACGCCGTCCCAGCAACTGCTGCGCGGCGCGGTTGGCGAAGACGAACTTTCCCTGCCGGTCCGTTTCGACCAGGGCGACCGGAATAGCGTTCAGGGTCTCGAACAGGCGCTTCTGCGAATCCTCGGCCACGCGCTGGATCAGGTCGAGCTGGTCGGAAGCGCTGACATGGCGCGAGCGGTTCTTCAGGGCCAGCCACAGGCCGATCAGGCCGACGACCCAGCCGACGGCCGCGAGACCGCCCAAAACCCACACCCAGTTGATCTGGCCTTCCAGAAACATGCGACCCGACTGTCCCGTTCTGGCGCCACCCGGCGCCGTTCGGGCGGCACCCTGCAAACGGCGAACCGGAACAGCCCGGTTTCCCCCCGAAGGCGACTAGACCGCCAACGCCGTCCGGTCCAGCCGCGCCTATGCTCAGGCGACCCGGTCCTGTGGCCGTCGCTGACGTCGCTCGAGCAGGGCGAGAACGCCAATTCCCAGCGGGATCAGCCAATAGGTAAAGCCCGGCAGCCAGGGCGCAATGCGAAGCAGCGGGCTCACGGCCGCCACGGCTGAAAGGGCTCCCGCACAGCCGGCGAGCAACCACGTCCGCATCCAGGACCCGGCTTCCTCTCGCCCGCTCTCGCCCGCCGGCAGCCCTGCCCGAGCATGCCGGAAGAGCAGCACATAGAGCATCGACAGGATCGCGAAGCCGATCCCGTAGATGGCATAGATCCAGCCCAGCTGTTCGAAGCTCTCGATCAGATCGCCACCCGGCAGAAAGCCGCCGGACATGAAGTGGATCGCCGTTTCGGTCAGCAGCCTCAGCGGGAAGACGAACACCAGCACCGAGAACACGATGGCCAGACTAAGCACCGTCGAATAGCCGTCCCGCCTGGGGCCAAGCGCGGACCACGACCGGTGGGCCAGCCAGAACAGGACGATCAGGGCAAATCCACCGAGGAAGGCGGGAATGCGCGACAGGGCGCGGAGCAGATCGTCGAACGACGCCAGCGGCTCCCCGCCGGCGATGATCAGCAGGGAAACCGCGAAGGCGAAGGCGGCGTCGACGAATGCATCCAGCCGATTCACTTCCGCAGGCCTGAAACGACCTGCCGCTGACCCACCATCCATCGCCCAGCCTCCCGATCCCGCCTGACGGTGCTCGATTTGGCGTGCCCGATCAATCCGCGATGGTCAGTCCCACACCGCCGCCTGCGGCGAATAGGCATCGAGGGTTTCCAAGAGGGTGGCGACCAGCAGCCGCTCCTCCTTGCTCAACTCCGGACGCCAGATGTCGAAGATGAGCACCACCCGTGTGCGGTCGCTGCCGTTCTTCGCCTCATGCTCGATGGTATCGTCGAAGGCCCAGCATTCGCCGCGCACCCACGACCGGGTCTCGTTGCCGACACGGAAATGGCAGTCCGGCGGCACAATCAGAGGCAGGTGACAGGTCAGGCGGGTGTTGACGAAGCCGGTGTGCGGCTGGATGTGCGCCCCCGCCTTCAGCTGGGAGAACATGATCTGCGGCGAGCGGCCCTTAACCTGGCAGAGGGGTGCGTCACTCAGCGCCGCCATCGTCTGCGGACAGCGCTCCGCATTGGCCGTCTCCCGCCCGTCCTTCGACAGGAAGCAGCTGCTCCAATCCATGCTGTCGATCAGCGGATAGTCCGGCCGGCTCGGCAGGTTCGGATCGGTCTTCAGGTAGGGCGAGAAAGCCGCCTGATCCTCAAGCACGGCGTTCAGCTCCGCCGTCATCGCCTCCGTCGCAGCCTCGACCGCGTCCATCCACGGAAACTGGGCGCGTGGGTAAAACTGGATGTTGGGCAGTTCGGGATAATAGAATGCCTGTGGCTGCTGCAGGTACGGCTGCTTGCGCCCGGTCAGGATGTCGAGGGCGTGGGTGAAGCGGCGGTCCGATGCGCCCGCGGAATAGCCGGCCTGCTCCAGCTCCTCGTCGATCAGGGTCATCATGCCGGCGGCGACGCGCTTCTGCGCCGCGCGGGCCCGGGCGAGACCTTCCGCCAGATCGGGCGGCAGCGAGGGCCGCTCGCCGCCCAGCAGGACGAAGGCGTTGTAATAGAAGCTGGCCTCGCGATTGGCCCCGCGGCCCGCCAGCACATCGGCCTTGGCCAGCACGCCCCTCAGGTTGCGGGGGTTCAGAACCAAGGCGCGGTCCGCCGCCGAATCCGCCGCCGCGGCGTCATCCAGCCGATGACAGACAGCGGCCAGCAGCGCCCAGGCGTCCGCGTCATCGGCTCCGGCCGCCGTCGCCTCCTCCAGCCGCGCCCGGGCGCCGGTCCAGTCGGCGACGCGGAACGCGGCGACGGCGGCTTCCAGCATGGCTCGGGTGGGCGCGGGCACGGACATGCCCGTTCGTAACGGTCACAGGCCGCCAAAAGCAAGAAAGCCCGGTCGCGAGGACCGGGCTTCCTGGATCGACTGGAGCGGGCGAAGAGATTCGAACTCTCGACCCCAACCTTGGCAAACTCACGCCGCCCGGCGGGGAATTGAAAAAGGCCCGATCGCGCGACCGGGCCTCTTCAATCGACTGGAGCGGGCGAAGAGATTCGAACTCTCGACCCCAACCTTGGCAAGGTTGTGCTCTACCACTGAGCTACGCCCGCACTTCAGTCGGAGGCGGGCGTATAGCGGGAAGGCCCGATCCATCGCAAGCCCCCACTCGCAAAATTCGGCGCTCAAGCAGCGAGCGACCGCGTCGCGAACGTTAGCGCCTACTTGGGCTTCAGCGCGGCGCCAGCCGGATGGCGCCGTCCAGCCGGATGCATTCGCCGTTGATGTAGACGTTGCGGGCCAGCTCCAGCACCAGGGAGGCGTAGTCGGCGGGCGTGCCGAGGCGGCTGGGGAAGGGGATGGCGGCGGCCAGCGCGTCCTGGATCTTCTGGTCCATGCCGGCCATCATCGGCGTCCACATGATGCCGGGCAGGATGGTGTTCACGCGAACGCCTTCCTGCGCCAGGTCGCGGGCGACCGGCAGGGTCATGGCGTAGACGCCGCCCTTGGACGCCGAATAGGCCGCCTGACCGATCTGACCGTCCTGCGCCGCAACCGAGGCGGTGTTGACGATCAGGCCGCGCTCGCCGTCCGCCATCGGCTCCAGCGTCACCATGCCTGCGGCCGACTGGGACAGGACGCGGAAGGTGCCGAACAGGTTGACCCTCACGGTGCGTTCGAAGGTCGCCATGTCGTGGGCGCGGATTTCGCCCGTGTCCTTCTTGCGGCTGACGGTCTTCTGACCGCTGGCGATGCCGGCGCAGTTGACGGTGAGGCGCTCCTGACCGTGGGCGGCGCGGGCCTTGTCGAAGGCGGCGGCGACGCTGGCGTCGTCGGTCACGTCGACCTTGCAGAAGACACCCCCGATCTCGGCCGCGATGCGCTCGCCGGCCTCCTCGTTGAGGTCGAACAGGGCGACCCTGGCGCCCGTCGCTGCGATGGCGCGCGCCGTGCCTTCGCCCAGCCCCGAGGCGCCGCCCGTCACCACCGCCGCGATCGAACCGTCGAGTTTCATGGCCGGAGCCCCTATGTTTGTCGTGAACCTGAGAACGTCGCGGGGATTTAGCCGCCATGACCGCCAAAGCCAAACCCGTCACGCCCGAGGAGGCGCTGGACCCGTCGCGCGCCCTCGTGCCGTCCGTGCAGCGGGTCAACGAGGTGCGCGTCAGCAAGGGATTCTGGCCCAAGATCCGCCGCACGGCCTCGCGCATTCCCTTCGCCGGTCAGGCCCTCAGCGTCTGGTTCGCCGCCCGCGATCCCGAGACGCCGATGGCGGCCAAGGGGATCATGATGGGGGCGCTGGCCTATTTCGTCCTGCCGGTCGACGCCATTCCCGACATCTTCGCCGGCATCGGCTTCACCGACGACGCGGCGGTGATCGCGGCCCTGATCGCCACCCTGGGCGCCAACATCCGCAAGCGGCACAAGGAGCAGGCGGCGGAGGCCTTGCAGCGGCTGCGGCGCGACGACGCCTAGCTGTCGACCGTCACCACCACCTTGCCCATGACCGAACGGTCGCCGAGCGCCTTGATGGCCTCGTGGGCGCGTTCGAGTGGGAAGGTGCGGCTGATGCGCGGCTTGATCTTGCCCTCGCTCCAGAAGCGGAACAGGTCGGCCATGTTGGCGGCGTGGGCGGCCGGGTCGCGCATCACCGCCGCACCCCAGAAGACGCCGATGACCGAGACGGACTTCAGCAGGGTCAGATTCAGCGGCAGGGCCGGGATGCCGGCCGGGAAGCCGACCACCAGATAGCGGCCGTTCCAGTCCATGGCCCGGAGCGCCGGCTCGCAATAGTCGCCGCCCACCGCGTCATAGACGACGTCCGGCCCGTCGCGGCCCGACGCCAGCTTCAGCTCGCCTGACAGCTCCTTCTGGGCCGCCTTGTCCATCTTGCCCGACGGATAGATCAGGCCGTTGTCGGCGCCGGCTTCCAGCGCGAACTGGACCTTGTCGTTGGTCGAGGCGGCGGCGATGACGTGCGCGCCCATGGCCTTGCCCAGCTCGACCGCCGCCACGCCCACGCCGCCCGCGGCCCCGAGCACCAGCAGGCTTTCGCCGGCCTTGAGCTGCGCCCGGTCCTTCAGGGCGTAGTAGGAGGTGCCGTAGGTCATCGTCAGGGCCGCGGCGGTTTCGAAATCCATGCCGTCGGGGATCTTCATCACCGTGGCGGCGGGGACGGCCAGCCGTTCGACCATTCCGCCCCAGCCGGGCACGGCGATGACGCGGTCGCCCTTCATGACCCCCTTCACGCCCTCGCCGATCGCCTCGACAACGCCCGCGACCTCGCCACCGGGCGAGAAGGGCCGCTGCGGCTTGAACTGGTAACGGTCCTCGATGATCAGGGTGTCGGGGAAGTTGACGCCCACGGCCTTCACCTCGATCACCACCTCGCCCTTCATCGGACGGGGGTCGAGCACCTCCTCGACGACGAGCGATTCGGGGCCGCCGGGGGCCTTGGACAGGACTGCGCGCATCAAAACTTCTCTCGGCCGGGACCGCCGCCCCCGTGGCGCGCGTTCTCCAGTGACGCTAATCAGCCCCACGCGCCTTTGAAAGGCCGAACCGGAGACGAACCACGTATGACGGCCCTTATCCTTCACGGCGGCGCAGGCGCCCGTCGCGGCACGGACTACAGCCGCGAGGCCGCGCATATGCGCGAGGTCGTGGAGGCGATGAAGGCGCGGCTCGACGCAGGAGCCTCGGCCATGGAGGTCGTGGTCGAGGCCACGGTCATGCTCGAGGACTCGGGCCTCTATGTCGCCGGGCGCGGGGCCAGCCCCAATCTGGCCGGCGCTTATGAGCTGGACGCCAGCCTGATGGACGGGACGACGCGCGAGGCGGGGGCGGTGGCGGCGCTGCAGGGGTTCCGCAATCCGGTGCGGGTGGCGCGGGCGGTGATGCAGCACACGCCCCACGTCATGTTGGCCGGCGAGGGCGCGGCCCTCTTCGCGGCCGAGCAGGGCATGGAGGCCATCGGCGACGAGCCGGCCTGGTTCACCCATGCGGGGCAGAGCGACGACAACCACCCGCCCAAGGGCAAGCTGTCCCACGGCACCGTCGGCTGCTGCGTGCTCGACAGCCAGGGCCGGCTGGCGGCCGCAACCTCGACCGCGGGGGTGTTCGGCAAGATGCCCGGGCGGGTCGGCGACACGCCGCTGCCGGGCGCGGGCAGCTGGGCTGACGGACGGGTGGCGGTTTCCTCGACCGGCACCGGCGAATATTTCATCCGCGCCGTGGCCGCGGCGCAGGTGGCGTGGCGGGTGGAGGCGGGTCAGAGCCTCGCCGAGGCGGCGCAGGCAGTGATCGATGACGTCGGCGGCATGGGCGGCGACGGCGGCATGATCGCGCTGGACCGCGACGGCAACATCACCCATCCCTTCAACAGCCAGGGCATGAAGCGGGCCTGGCTGACCCCCACCGGCGAGATCGGCGTCGAGGTCTTCGGACGCTGAGACCCGGGAGGGTTTCATCCGGGTACAACCAGAAAATGGGGTCCGAAGAGTCCGTAGAGTCTGTTTTGCTCCCACCTCTGGAGCGGCCCGCCGACTGTTCCTCCCACGCCTTCAACAGCCCCTGTCATGGGCGAAGACTAACAGACCGGCCCGTCAGCATCGGTCGCATGGCCGCCCAGGTTACGGAGATTTCATCTCCAGCCGAACACGGTTCATCCACCGTTCACGGCGACGCTGGCCTAAGCGTCACGGGAACAAGAAGGGGCCTGTCATGAAACTCGCATTCGCCGCCGCGGCCGCCGCCGCCCTGATCGCCAGCGCCGCCTGCGCGCCTGTTGTGCAGGGCGGGCCGCCGATGGATCTGCCGCCGGGGTTGCAGGAAACCGCGCAGGTCGGCTCGATCACCATGTCCAGCGGCTGGCTGAACGCCGAGGAGGATTTCTCGGAGACCTTCTCCGAGGAAGTTCGCGAGGAGCTGTCCCGCTGCATGCACGGAACCGCGCCGATCGACGTCCGCATCCATGTCGAACGGCTGGAACGGGCGAGCCGGGCCGAAGCCCTGCTGACCGGCGAGGGCATGCACACCCTGCAGGGCACGGTCGAGTTCGTCGATCCGGGCCGGGACAATCTCGTCGTCGGCCGTTTCCCGATCAGCGTCGCAACCACCGCCGGCGGCCGTCTCGCCGGTCTGCTGGGCGACCGACAGATGATGGTGTCCGAGGAGTTCGGCCGCTCCGTCTGCGACCAGGCTTTCGGCCGCAATCCGCGGGACCCGGGCCCGCATAACGCAACGCGGGGGTAGCGCCGGCGGCGTCGGCCTGCAGGTCGCGCTACCAGTCCGGGAACGCTTCCGGCCCAGTTACATTTCAGTGGCGAACGCCCGCGACAGCGTTCCACCCCTTCGAGGCCCCGCCGCTCCCCCGGCGGGGCCTCTGCCCATGGAGCCAGCGCTCCGCATCCGGAGCCCGACCGTGACCCAGGACACCCGCTCGACCAAACTGCGATTTGCCCTCATGGCCGGCGGCGCCCTCGTGGCCTGCGGCGTGGTGGCGGCTGGTGTGCTGGCGGCCGATAGCGCGCGCCTGAGATACTCCGACGCTGACCGCGCGGCATCGACGGCCGCGGTCGCACAGATGGATGCGGCGCAGGCGCGCGCGAACCAGACCCGCGAGGCCGCGCAGAAGACGTCCTACAAGGGTTTCTGAGCGCATCGGCCTCGAGGTCGAAGCCGTGGGTGGCGCCGCTGTCGGCCCGTGCCAAGGCGCACCCGACTGCGGCCTCCCCCCGGTCGATGGCGGCCTGGCGTTGCGTTCAGCCGGAATGGCGCCGGGTCGCCGAAACTCCCCAAGCCAGCCACGCGGGTGCGGCCTTTTGCCGGGGAACCGGGGCGGCCGAGCGCCGTTTCGACCCGCCACGCGGAGAGTCTCGAGTGAGTGCCTATTATTGCATCGTGAACCTGCCCGGGGTCCCGGTTCGTGAGATCGCGGCGATCAACGCCGCCGACGACGCCGCCGCCCACACGCGGATGATCGACCTGTCGGCCGGCTGGGCGGGGTTCGAAACCATCGCCCTGTACGAGGGCGAGCGGCCGGTGTCGGTGCTGGCGAACCCGCGCTGGGGCTTTCCGCCTGAACCGCTGGAGCCGGGATGTCAGGCGGCGTGAACCCGATCCGGATCACCATGCTGGGAGACTCGCTGACGGCGGGATACGGCCTTCGCGCGAACGAGGCCCTGCCGGTCCGGCTTCAGGCGGAACTGGAGCGGCTGGGGCGACCGGCTGTCGTCACCAATGCGGGCGTGTCGGGGGACACCACCGCGGACGGCCTGCGCCGGGTCGACCGCCACGTCCCGGACGACACCCGGCTGTGTCTGGTGGCGCTCGGCGCCAACGACATGATGCAGATGGTCGCGACGGATCGCATCCGGTCCAATCTCGACGCGATCCTCGAGCATCTCGCCGCGCGGGGGGTACCGGCGATGATCTGCGGCATGCGAGCCCCGCCGTGGTTCGGCCTGTACGCGATCGCCTTCGACGGCGTCTTCGCCGACGTCGCGCGGCGGCATCAGGCGGCGCTGTATCCGTTTCTGCTGGACGGCATCGCCATGAACCCCGCCTATGCCCTCAGCGACCGCATCCATCCGAACGCCAAGGGGATCGAAGTCGTCGCCCGCCGGCTGGCTCCCCGGGTGGCCGAGGCCCTGAAGGACTAGGCCGCCGGTACTTCGAGGGGGGTGCGCTCGCTGAAAAGAAAAAGGGCCGGCGGATCGCTCCGCCGGCCCTTCTCTTGTTCAGGCTCCAGCGCCTACTCCGCCGCGACGGCTTCGGAGCCGCGGGCGAGGTTGCGCAGGACGTAGGGCATGACGCCGCCGGCCTTGAAGTAGTCCAGCTCGGTCTGGTTATCGATGCGGCAGCGGACCGGGAAACGGGCCATCTTACCGTCCGACGGACGGAACAGCTCGACCCACAGGTCCTGACGCGGACGCAGGCGGCCGACGTTGGCGTCGGACAGGCCGCGGATGGTGACGATCTCCTCGCCCGTGAGGCCCAGACGGCTCCAGCCTTCCGCCTTGAACTGCAGCGGCACGACGCCCATTCCGACCAGGTTGGAGCGGTGGATGCGCTCGTAGCTTTCGGCGATGACGGCGCGAACGCCCAGCAGACGGGTGCCCTTGGCCGCCCAGTCGCGCGACGAGCCGGTGCCGTATTCCTTGCCCGCGAACACGACCAGCGGCCGGCCCTCGGACTGGTAGCGCATGGCCGCGTCGTAGATCGACATCACGTCCTGCGACGGGAAGTGTTTGGTGACGCCGCCCTCGATCTCCGGGGTGATCTTGTTGCGGATGCGGATGTTGGCGAAGGTGCCGCGCATCATGACCTCATGGTTCCCGCGGCGGGCGCCGTAGGAGTTGAAGTCCAGGGCGTCGACGCCGTGGTTGGTCAGATAGGCGCCGGCGGGCGAGGTCTTCTTGATCGAACCGGCCGGGCTGATGTGGTCGGTGGTGATCGAGTCGCCGAAGATGGCGAGAACGCGGGCCTCGACGATGTCGGAGACCGGAGCCGGCTCCATCGACATGCCCTCGAAATAGGGCGGGTTCTGCACATAGGTGGAGGCGTCGTCCCAAGCGTAGGTCTGGCCGCCCTCGACCTTGATGCCCTGCCAGTGCTTGTCGCCCTTGAAGACGTCGGCGTAGCGTTTGGCGAACATGGCCGGGGTGACCGACTTCTTCTGGATGGCGGCGATCTCGGCCGAGGTCGGCCAGACGTCCTTGAGGAAGACGTCCTTGCCCTTCTTGTCCTGACCGATCGGATCCCTCGAGATGTCGATCCGCATCGAGCCGGCCAGCGCATAGGCGACGACCAGCGGCGGCGAGGCGAGATAGTTGGCCTGGACGTCGGGGTTCACCCGGCCCTCGAAATTGCGGTTGCCCGACAGCACGCTGGTGGCGACCAGACCGTTGTCGTTGATCGCCTTCGAGATGGTGTCCGACAGCGGGCCCGAGTTGCCGATGCAGGTGGTGCAGCCGTAGCCGACCAGGTTGAAGCCCAGGGCGTCGAGGTCGGTCTGCAGGCCGGCGGCGGTCAGATAGTCGGTGACGACCTGCGAGCCGGGAGCCAGCGAGGTCTTGACCCACGGCTTGACCTTGAGACCCAGCTTGTGGGCCTTGCGCGCCACCAGACCGGCGGCGATCAGCACCGACGGGTTGGAGGTGTTGGTGCAGGAGGTGATGGCGGCGATGACCACGTCGCCGTCGCCGAGGTCGAACTTCTCACCCTCGACCTTGACGCGCGGGGCGTCGGCCGGGCGGCTGAAGACCTCGGTCAAGGCGGTTTCGAAGGACGGAGCGGCGACGGTCAGCTCGACCTTGTCCTGCGGACGCTTGGGACCGGCCAGCGACGGCACGACCGTGGCCATGTCGAGATCCAGCACGTCGGTGAAGACCGGGTCTTCCGAGCTGTCGTCGATCCAGAGGCCCTGCGCCTTGGCATAGGCTTCGACCAGGGCGACGCGCGCCTTGTCGCGGCCCGTGGCGGTCAGATAGGCGATGGTCGCGTCCGACACGGGGAAGAAGCCGCAGGTGGCGCCGTATTCCGGCGCCATGTTGGCGATGGTAGCCTGATCCTCGATGGTCAGGCTGGTGACGCCGGGGCCGAAGAATTCGACGAACTTGCCGACCACGCCCTTCCTGCGCAGCATCTGGGTGACCGTCAGCACCAAGTCGGTGGCGGTCGCGCCTTCCGGCAGGGCGCCGGTCAGGCGGAAGCCGATGACTTCCGGGATCAGCATCGGGATGGGCTGGCCCAGCATGGCCGCCTCGGCCTCGATGCCGCCGACGCCCCAGCCGAGCACGGCCAGACCGTTGATCATGGTCGTGTGGCTGTCGGTGCCGACCACGGTGTCGGGATAGGCCAGCGTCGCCTTGCCCTCGGCCGCGGTCCAGACGGTCTGGGCGAGGTTCTCGAGGTTGACTTGGTGGCAGATGCCGGTGCCCGGGGGCACGACGCGGAAATTGTTGAAGGCCGACGAGCCCCAGCGCAGGAATTTATAGCGCTCGATGTTGCGCTCGTATTCGCGCTCGACGTTCTGGGTGAACGAGCCCGGCGTGCCGAAATGGTCGACCATGACCGAGTGGTCGATGACCAGATCGACCGGGTTCAGCGGGTTGATCTTGGAGGCGTCCGCGCCGAGGGCCGACATGGCGTCGCGCATGGCGGCGAGGTCGACAACGGCCGGAACGCCGGTGAAGTCCTGCATCAGCACGCGGGCCGGGCGGAAGGCGATCTCGTGCTCGACCGAGCCCTTGTTCTCGATCCAGGCCGCGACGGCCTTGAGGTCGGCCTCGCTGACCGAGACGCCGTCCTCGTTGCGCAGCAGGTTCTCCAGCAGCACCTTCATCGAGCGCGGCAAGCGGGAAATCCCGGTCAGGCCCGCTTCCTCGGCGGCCGGAAGGCTGTAATAGGCGTATTTCTTGCGCCCGACGGAGAGATCGCGCCGGGTGGAAAGGCTGTCGACTGACGGCATGGAGAGGCTTCCTCTGGTTCACGCCGCCCGACAATCCGGTTGCACGAACGCGCGACTGACGACGGGGCGCACAGGTCCCCGCCGCGCGCGGCGAACGCCTGCTGCGGCGAGGCGGGATATAGCGGTGGTTCCCGCGGGCGTCCATGTATCCACGACGCGGACGCGGGTATTGATAGGTGTTCGCAACTGGGGTGGGTGCGGATGATCGCCGTCGACGCCCTGACCCTGTCCCGCGGCGAGCGCGTGCTGTTCCGCGACCTGTCGCTGTCGCTGGCGGCGGGCGAGGCCGTGGCGCTGACGGGAGCGAACGGCGCGGGCAAGACCAGTCTGCTGCGGGCGGTGGCCGGCTTCATCCGCCCCGACGCCGGGAGCATCGCCTTCGCCGACGCCGATCCGGCGGAAGCAAGGGCGAAGCACATCCACTGGCTGGGGCATCTGGACGGGCTGAAGGGCGGCCGGCGCGCCCGCGAGGAGCTGGAATTTCAGGCCCGCTGGCTGGGCGCCGACGCGACGGGGATCGCCGCCGCCGTCGATGTGCTGGCGCTGGAGCCCTTGCTCGATCTGGAGGTGCGCCAGCTGTCGGCCGGACAGCGCCGCCGCCTCGCCTTCGCCCGGCTGATCGCGGTCCAGCGCCCTATCTGGCTGCTGGACGAGCCGTTCGCGCCGCTGGACGCCCGCTGGCGGGGGGCGCTCGGCCTGCTGATGCAGGCGCACATCGACAAGGGCGGGGCCATCCTCGCCGCCGTGCACGATCCCCTGCCGGTCGCCTCGCGCGCCGTCGACATCGGGGCCGGGCGGTGAGCGCCCTGACGATCCTGTGGCGACGCGAGCTGGCGCTGGCCTGGTCGGGCGGCGGCGGGCCGCTGCTGGCCTGCGGCTTTTTCCTGTGCCTGACGGTGCTCGTGCCGCTGGCGGCGGGCGGCGATCCGGCGGGACTGAGGCCGATGGCGGGCGGCGTCGCCTGGCTGGCGCTGGCCCTGTCCTCGACGCTGTCGCTGGAGCGGTTGTTCGAACGCGATCTCGAGGACGGCGCGCTGGACCTGATCGCCCTCGGCCCTGCCCCGCTCGAACTGGTGGTGATCGCCAAGGCCAAGGCCCAGTGGCTGGCGGTCGGCGTGCCGCTCGCGGTCACCGCGCCGGTCGCGGCCATCACCCTGGGCCTGCCGCCGGAGCAGGCGCCGCTGGTCGCCCTGTCCGCCCTGATCGGCGCCCTCGGCTTCGCCCTGACCGGCGCGCTGGGGGCGGCGCTGGCGCTGGGATCGAAGCGGGGCGGCCTGCTGATCGCGGTCGTGGTCCTGCCGCTGTTCATCCCGCCGGTGGTGTTCGGCGCGGGGGCGCTGGAGCGGGCGGTGAACGGCCTGTCGCCTCTGCCGGCGCTGGCCTTCCTGACCGCCTATGTCCTGTTCGCCGCTGTTGTCACGCCCTTCGCCGGAGCGGCGGCGATCCGGAATGCGCAGGGATGACCTAGGCCTTCTTGACGAACTCGGTGCGCAGGACGAGGCCGCGGACCTTTTCGACATTGGCCTCGATCTCGTCGGTGTCGCCGGTCAGGCGGATGTTCTTGACGAGCATGCCGCGCTTCAGCGTCACCCCGCCGGAGCCCTTGACCTTGAGATCCTTTATCAGGGTCACGCTGTCGCCGTCGGCGAGGACATTACCGTTCGAGTCCCTGGTTACGTCGTCGGTCATCGCCTTCTCCTGATCAGCGCGACGCTCTAGCACACGCCTTCCCCCACGCCTCAAGTAGCGCGGCGGGCGATAGCCCTCTAAAGAGCGCTCCGATGTTCGGCCTCGCCAATCCCGACCGCTTCCTGCGCTTCACCCGACCGCTCATGCCGGTGGTCTGGGGGCTGTCCATCGTGCTGCTGGCGGTGGCGACCTGGCTCGCCTTCACAGCGCCCGAGGACTACCAGCAGGGCGACACGGTGCGGATCATGTTCGTGCATGTGCCGGCCGCCAGCCTTGGGCTGATCGCCTATGGGGCGCTGGGCGTGTCCAGCTTCTTCGCCCTCGTCTTCCGCCATCCGCTGGCGGACGCCGCCGCCCGCGCCGCCGCCCTGCCCGGCGCCGCCTTCACCGCCCTGGCCCTGATCACCGGAAGCCTTTGGGGCAAGCCGATGTGGGGCGCCTGGTGGGCCTGGGGCGATGCGCGGCTGATGTCGGTGCTGGTGCTGTTCCTGTTCTACGTCGCCTACCTCGCCCTGCGCGCCTCGATCGAGGACGAGACCAAGGCCGTGCGCGCCGCCGCCGTGCTGGGTCTGGTGGGGCTGGTGAACCTGCCCATCGTCAAATTCTCGGTCGACTGGTGGAACACCCTGCATCAGCCCGCCTCGCTGATCCGCGCCGACGGCCCGGCCATGCCGGCGGTGTTCCTCGCCCCGCTGCTGACGATGATGGCGGCCTATGGCCTGCTGTTTCTCGCCGTCTGGCTGACCGCCATCCGTACCGAGATCGTGCGCCGCCGGGTGCTGTCGATCCGCGCCCGCCGGGCTCTGGAGGCCTGAGCATGATCGATCTGGACATGAGCCCCTACGCCGCCTTCGTCTGGCCCGCCTGGGCGATCAGCGCCGTGGTGCTGGCGGGTCTGGCCGTGCGCGCCGTCGCCGCCTCGCGCCGCTGGTCTGCCGAGCTCAAGCGGCTGGACGCGGAGGACTGAGCCGTGAACCGCTGGCTTGCCGTCATTCCGCTGGTCGCCCTTGTGGCGCTGATCGCCTTCGCCGCCGTGCGGCTGGGCGACTTCACCGGGCGGTCGCTGGCCGAGAACCGCAGCAGCGAATACCGGCCCGACGCCCTGATCGGCCAGTCAGTTCCCGAGACGGTCCTGCCCATGCTGACCGGCGCGGCCGCCGGACCGGGCGTGCTGGACCTCAAGACCGCCGGCGTCGGCAAGCCGATGCTGATCAATGTCTTCGCCAGCTGGTGCGCGCCCTGCCGCCTCGAACACCCGCAGCTGATGGCGCTCAAGGCCCGCGGCGTCGCCGTCGTCGGCGTGGCGTGGAAGGACGACCCCGCAAAGACCCGCGCCTTCCTCGACGAACTGGGCGACCCCTATTCCATGGTGCTGGTCGACCGCGAGGGGCGCGCCGGGCTCGATCTCGGCATCACCGGCGCGCCTGAGACCTTCGCTGTCGACGCCATGGGCAGGGTGGTGGCCAAGTCGTCCTCGCCGCTGATGGACCCGGCCGAGATCGACCGGCTGGTCGCCGCCATCCAGGCCCCGCCGCGCCCGCTGCCGACCGCCACCCGGCGCTGACGGGCCGCCGGCTAAAGGCGCGTTAACCCATTTCCGACGGATTTCATTAACCCTGTCGGCATGAGCGCGATTCGTCCTCCTGTCCCCTCGCCCCTGTTCCCGACCCAGACGCCGGGCGCACCGCTTTCGCCCGCCCGCGCCTCGCGATCCGACTTCTTCCGCGCCGCCCTCGACGGTGTCGCGGCCCCTGCCGAAGCGAAGGCGGCGCCGGTCGCACGCCCCGCGCCGCCAGCCGATTTCTTCCGCGCCGAAGACCGGCCGCAGCGCCCCGGATCCCTGCTCGACATCCGCGTCTGAGCCCTCACGGGAAAATGAGGCGCGCCTGCCCCGCCGCCGTGATTAAGGTGCGCGCCATGCGCACGAGGGGCTGGATCATCCCTGCGGCGGCCCTGCTGGCCGCGACCGTCGCGGCCGGGTCCAGCGCCCAGCCGGCCTCGTCCCGCGCCCCGCGTGGAGAGACCCCGCCCGAGCCCGTGGTCATCGAACTGTTCACCGCCCAGGGCTGCGCCGGATGCCTCGAGGCCAATGCCCGGGTTGAGGCGCTGGCCGGAGAACCGGGCGTCATCGCCCTGACCTACGCCGTCGACTACTGGGACTATCTGGGCTGGCAGGACACCTTCGCCCGGCCCGAGTTCGCCCAGCGCCAGCGCGCCTACCGCCGCCCGCTGAAACTGCGTTCCGTCGGCACGCCGCAGGTCGTCATCGACGGCCGCCGTCAGGTCGCCGGCGCGCAGGAAGCCGCGCTCAAGGCGGCCGTCGACGAAGAGGCCGCCCGCCGTGTCTTTCCGCCCGAGATCGAGTTCCGCGAGACCGGCGACCGCGTCGGCGTTGGCTCCGGCCGCGCCCCCGCCGGCGGGGCCGAGGTGGTGGCGGTGATCTATCGCCCCGGTCCGCAGACGGTGGAAATCCAGAGCGGCGACAACCGCGGCCAGACCGTGCGGCAGGTGAATGTGGTCCGCTCGGTGCGCAGCCTCGGCACATGGAGCGGCCGCTCGGCGCTCTACACCCTGCCCGCCGGAGTCGGCGCCAACGAGGCCGTCGCCGTGCTGGTTCAGGCCCGGACGGACCGGCGCATCCTCAACGGCGCCGTCCTGCCGCCACGCTGACGTCGTCAGCTTTCGTCACTGGCGAACCCCGCGGCCTCGCGCCGAGAGTGGGAGCTTGACCGCTCGTGGCCGGGCGGCGACACAGGTGACCGCATGAAACCGGCGCTCCGTCTCCTGACGACCCTTGGACTGGCTCTCGCCTTCACCGCCCCGACATCGGGCGCGGTGGCCCGCCAGACCGCGCCGCAGACAGCGCCCGCGCCCGCCGCCGAGACGCCCGAAGCCCGCGCCGTGTCGCAGATGGTCGTCGCCGCCGAACTCGCCGCCTGGGGCCGCGAACGCGGCGACGCCGAAGCCCTGCGGGTGGCCGCCCGCATGCTGGACGAGGTGCCGCTGCGCACCGGAAGCGGCGGCGATCCCGGCGTCGCCGCGGTGCTGACCGCCGCCGGTCTCCGGCAGGAGGCGGCCGAGCTGGACGGCGAACAGACGACGATCGACGAGGTCGTGATCACCGGCTCCCGGATCAATCGGGACGAGGCCAACCGTGCGACCGGGCGCGAGCCGCCCGTGATCCCCGTCGACCGCGATGACCTTCTGGCGCCTCCCGCTCCGGTCGTTGAGCCGCCTGCACAGGGTCAGCCCGCGCCGGCGCCGCCGCCTCCGCCGCCGCCTCCGCCGCCACCTCCTCCTCCGCCACCGCCACCGCCACCGATCATGGGTGTGCGCTCGTCGCCGTTCGGGGACGGGCCGGTGTCGACGGTCAAACGGCTCGGCTCACGCGAGAGCTGGAGCTTCGTCATCGACGCGCGCGGCGCCGAAATCCTGCGCGTGGCGGCCATCGGCGACGGCGATACGGACGTCGACCTCACCGTGCGCGACGCCTCTGGCAAGGTGCTGTGCTCGGACGGTCTCGGCGATCACTATCCGGTCTGCACCCTCGCCCCCGGCGCGCCCGCGCGGCTGAGGGTCGATGTGGTCAACCGCGGGGCGCTGTGGACCCGCGTTCAGGTGCTGACCAACTAGGCGCGGGTTTCAGGCTCCGGCCTTCTTCGCGAACGACAAGGCCCCCGCCGCCAGCATCGGCACCTGCGCCGCCATGGTCTTGGCATGGGCCGAGGCGGCGGTGCCGTCGCGCACCCGCCCGGCGATGCCCTGGCAGATGGCCGCCAGCCGGAACAGATTGTAGGCGAACAGCCAGTCGAGGTTCCGCGGCGCCGCCCCGGTCAGCCGCGCGTAGCGCTCGACCGTCTGCTCCACTGACGGAATGCCCAGAGCCTCGATGTCCGCCCCCGCCAGTCCGTTGCGCGCGCTCGCCGGAATGACCCAGGCGATCAGCAGGTAGGAGAAGTCGGCCATCGGATCGCCGAGCGTCGACAGCTCCCAGTCCAGCACCGCCCGCACCTCCGGCGCGTCGGGCGCGAGGATCAGATTGTCGAGGCGGAAGTCGCCGTGGACGATCCGCGTCGGCCCTTCCGGCGGCAGGGTCGCGGGCAGGAATTCGATCAGCCGGTCCATGGCCGGGATCGGCTCGATCTCCGACGCCCGGTACTGTTTGGTCCAGCGCCCGACCTGCCGCTCGAAATAGTTGCCCGGCCGGCCGTAGTCGCCGAGGCCGATGGCGGCCGGGTCGAAGGCGTGCAGCGCCGCCAGCGCATCGACCTGGGCGTCATAGATGGGGCGGCGCTGATCGGGCTGGAGCCCCGGCAGCTTGAGGTCCCACAGCACCCGGCCCTCCACCTTGTCCATGACGTAGAACATCGAGCCGATGACGCCATCATCGGTGCACAGGGCCCACGGCCGCGCCACCGGATAGCCCTGGGCGTGCAGGGCGGAGATGACGGTGAACTCGCGATCCACGGCATGGGCCGAGGCCAGCAGCGTGCCCGGCGGCTTGCGGCGCAGGACGTATGTGCGGCCCGGCGTGGCCAGCTCATAGGTCGGGTTGGACTGCCCGCCCTTGAACTGGCGGATGATCAGCGGGCCCGCATAGCCCTCGACATTCGCCGCCAGCCATCCGCCCAGCCGGGCCTCGTCCAGCGCATAGCGGGGATCGACCTCGCGGGTGCCGGAGAAGGTGGACTGGACATCGTCGGCGGGGTCGGTCTGGCTCATTGCGCGGCGATGATGGCGGCCTTGACCGCGCCGCGCCAGCCCTTGAGCAGCCGCTCACGCTCCTCCGCCCCCATGCGCGGCTCCCAGCGGGCGGGAGCCTCGACCGGATGGTCGTCCAGATCGCCCAGCAGGCCGACCCCGAGCGCCGCCAGCTTGGCCGCGCCGAGCGCCGTCATTTCCTGGAAGGCGGGCCGCTCGACCACGACCTCGCAGATGTCGGCGACGAACTGCATCGCGAAGGCGTTGGCGGTCACCCCGCCGTCGACCTTGAGCACCGACAGCTTCGGAGCGCCGTCCTTCGCCAGGGCGTCGAGCAGGTCACGCGTCTGGTAGGCCAGCGATTCCAGCGCCGCCCGCACCATCTGGGCCGGGCCGCTGTCGCGGGTCAGGCCGACGATAGTGCCGCGCGCCTCCGGCTCCCACCAAGGCGCGCCGAGGCCGGTGAAGCCGGGCACCAGATAGACGCCGCCGTTGTCCGTCAGCCCCTGCGCCATCGCCTCGGACTGGCGCGACTCGGTAATCACCTTGAGTCCGTCGCGCAGCCATTGGATCGCCGAGCCGGCCGAGAATATCGAACCCTCCAGCGCATAGGCGACCTGGCCGTCGGCGGCGTAGCCGAGGGTGCCGAGAAGCCGGCTGGTCGAGGCGACGGGCGCGGGACCGACATTGGCGACGAGGAAGGCGCCGGTGCCGTAGGTGATCTTGGCGTCGCCGGCCTTCAAGGCTCCATGTCCCACGAGCGCGGCCTGCTGATCGCCCGCCGAGCCGTGGATCGGCAGTGCCGCGCCGAGCACCGACGGCTCGCAGTCGCCCAAGTGATCCGCGCAGCCCCGGATCTCGGGTAGTCCCGCCACAGGGACATTGAACAGCGCCGCCAGATCAGGCCGCCACTGGCGCGTGGCAAGGTCCATCAGGGAGGTGCGGCTGGCGTTGGTGGCGTCGGTGACGTGGCTGGCTCCTCCCGTCAGTTTCCAAATCAGCCAGGTCTCTATGGTGCCGAGCTTGATCTCGCCCCGCTCCGCCCGCTCGCGCGCACCGGGCACGGCGTCGAGCAGCCAGGCGAATTTCGAGGCGGAGAAATAGGGGTCCAGGATCAGACCCGTCGCCGCCTGCACCATCGGCTCGTGACCGGCCGCCGCCAGCCGTCCGGTGGCGTCCGCCGTGCGCCGGTCCTGCCAGACGATGGCCTTATGCAGCGGCTCGCCGGTCGCCGCGTCCCAGATCACCGATGTCTCGCGCTGGTTGGTGATGCCGATGGCGGCGAACCGGCCGACGCCCCCGGCCTTGCGGATCACCTCGCGGCAGGTCTGAAGGGTCGCGCTCCAGATCTCCGCCGCATCGTGCTCGACCCAGCCGGGCCTGGGGAAATGCTGCGCCAGCTCGATCTGGCTGACGGCGACGGGCCGCAGCCCGCCCTCGGGCGCGCATTCGAAAGCGATGGCCCGCGTCGAGGTGGTGCCCTGGTCGATGGCGAGGATCAGTCGGTTCATGGGCCCACCTTACGCAGAGGCGACGCTTCGGGTTAAGTGCCGGGATGCACACCGCCTCCTTCGCCGGCGTTCAGGACGCCGCCCGTCAGATCGCCGACCATGCCGTGCGCACGCCGCTGATCGAAAGCCCCGCGCTAAACGCCCATGTCGGCGGCCGGGTCCTGCTCAAGGCCGAGAACCTGCAACTGGCGGGAGCCTTCAAGTTCCGCGGCGCCTACAACCGGATCAGCCGCCTGACCGACGATGAGAAGGCGCGCGGCGTCGTCGCCTATTCGTCCGGCAATCACGCCCAGGCCGTGGCGGCGGCGGCGCGGATGGTCGGGACCACCGCCATCATCGTCATGCCGGCCGACAGCCCGAAGGTGAAGGTCGAGGGCGTCATCGCGTTCGGCGGCGAGGTCCGCATGTACGACCGCTACACCGAGAGCCGCGAGGCCATCGGCGAGGAGATCGCCGCCTTGAAGGGCTCGGTGCTGGTGCGCCCGTTCGACGATCCCTTCGTCATCGAGGGCCAAGGCACGGTCGGCCTTGAGATCATGGATCAGGCGAAGGCGCTCGGCGCCGTTCCGCTGGACCAGCTGGTCTGCGGCGCTTCGGGCGGCGGGCTGATCGCGGGGATCAATCTGTCGATGGCGGCCCTGTCGCCGCACACGCCGGTGATCGGGGTGGAGCCGCGGCACTACAACGACACCCAGCTATCGCTCGCGGCGGGCGAGCGGCTGACCCATGCGGCCGCGCCGGGCACGATCTGCGACGCCCTGATGACCGACCGACCGGGCGAGCTGACCTTCCCGATCAACCGTAGACTCGACCGGATCGAGACCGTCTCCGACGCCGAGGTGGCCGAGGCGGTGCGCTACGCCTTCCGCGTCTTGAAACTGGTGGTCGAGCCGGGTGGCGCGGTGTCGCTGGCCGCCCTGCTGGCGGGCAGGATCGAGGCGAGGGGCAGGACCACCGCCGTCGTCCTGTCGGGCGGCAATGTCGATCCGTCCCTGTTCGCCGCCATCATCGAAGACCGCTTCACCCCCATCGCCTGAGGACCTCCGCCCATGAGCCAGACCATGAGCCGCACCGAACGCAAGGGCACGCCCACACCCGTCGCCGACCTGCCCGGCCTCGTTGGTCAGGAGATCGGCGTCAGCCGCTGGATCACCGTCGACCAGGCGCGGATCGACGCCTTCGCCGAGATCACCGAGGACCGCCAGTTCATCCACATCGACCCCGTGGCGGCGGCGCAGACGCCGTTCGGCGGCACGATCGCCCACGGCTTCCTGACGCTCAGCCTGCTGTCGGCCATGACCTATGACGCCGTGCCGCCGCTGGAAGGCGTGGTCATGGGCGTCAACTACGGCTTCGACAAACTCCGCTTCCTCGCCCCCGTGCCGGCCGGTTCGAACGTGCGTGGTCGATTCAAACTGCTCTCTGCGGAAGACAAGGGCGGCGGCCGCTGGCTGCTCAAGCACGAGGTCACCGTCGAGATAGACGGCGGCGAGAAACCGGCGCTGATCGCGGAATGGCTGGGAATGCAGGTGGTGGGCTAGCCGCCGCCTATGCCCTCGATCACTCGGCCGGAGCCCTCGCACGTCGGACACGGCCGGTCGCCGACCAGCCCCGTGCCGTTGCACCCCGGGCAGATGTTCTCGCCGGTCCCCGGCGCGCCGGGTTCAGCGTCGTCGCCGGGAGCGGGGGTGATGGGGACCTCGGTCATGCGCGGGAAACGCGCCGACCTCGGTGAGGGTTCACCCCTCCCCGAGACACCTCAACGCCACCTCGAGGTTCCGCAGCCCGTCCTCCCCGGTCACCGCCGGCGGCTCGCCGGTGCGGATGGCGTGGGCGAAGGCTTCCAGCTCCTTCTTGAGCGGCTCGTTGGGCCAGCTCATCACGCCGCGCGTGGAATAGCTGCCGTCGGGCTGCTGGCCGAAATATTCGGTGACCTGACGGGTCATCAGATCGGCGACCACGAACTTGCCTTCGGTCGCCACCTGAAGTGTGCGGACCTTGTAGGGGGTGACCCAGTTGGTGGTGATGTGGGCGATGGTCCCGTTCTCCAGCCTGAACTGGAGCAGGGCTGTGTCCTCGCGCTCGGCCTTGGTGCGGGCGAGCTGGGGCTGGACCTCGACAATCTCGCTGTCGGTCAGGTGGCGAATGATGTCGATGTCGTGGACGGCCAGATCGATGACCACCCCGACCTCGCCCATGCGCGGCGGGAAGGGGCCGACGCGGGTGATCTGGATCGAGATGACCTTCTCGCCCTGGATCGCGCGCTTGACGGCTTCGACCGCCGGATTGAACCGCTCGACCTGGCCGACCATCAGGACCCGGTCGCTGGCTTTCGCGGCATCGATCATCCGCTGGGCGTCGGCGACGGTGGCGGCGATCGGCTTTTCGACGAGGACGTGGACGCCCCTTTTCAGCAGGGCCACGCCGAGGTCCGCGTGGTGGCGGTTGGGCGTGGCCACGACCGCGGCGTCCAGACCGGCGGCGACGAAATCGTCCGCCGTGGTGAAGGCCTTCGCGTCGTAGAGGGAGGCCACACCCTCGGCCGTCGGCGCGTCCGGATCGAACACCGCCGTCAGGTCGAATTCGCGGATGTCCGACAGGACACGGGCGTGGTTGCGGCCCATGACGCCGACGCCGGCGACGCCGACCTTGAGCGGGGGAATCGAGTTGGGCATGCGGTCAGGCCTTGTAGCTGGCGACGGCGGCGATGATGCGATCCTGCGTCGCCTCGTCCAGATCCGAGTGCATCGGCAGGCTGATGACCCGGTCCTTCAGCCGTTCGGTGACGGGCAGGCCCTGCGGCCCGCGCGGATACATCTCATAGGCCGGCTGCAGGTGCAGCGGGATCGGATAGTAGACCGCCGTCGGCACCCCCTGCTCTTTCAGATGCGCCGCCAGACCGTCCCGGTCCTCGTGCTCGATGGTGTACTGGGCCCAGTTGGAGACATTGCCGGCCGGCACGTCCGGGACCGCCGCCACATGCGGGCGCAGGCCCTCGTTGTAGCGGGCGGCGATGCGGTTACGCCATTCGATCTCCTGACCGAAGACCTTCAGCTTCTCGATCAGCACCGCGGCCTGGATGGTGTCCAGCCGGCTGTTCAGGCCGATGCGCATGTTCAGATATTTGGGGTCGTGCTCGAAGGTGCGGTCCTTCAGGTCGATAGCCACCGCCTTGCCGTGCACGCGGATGGAATCGATCAGCTGCGCCAGTTCGTCGTCATTGGTCAGCACCGCCCCGCCGTCGCCGTAGCAGCCCAGCGGCTTGGCCGGGAAGAAGCTTGTGGTGGTGATGTCGGCCCATTTCAGCGGATGCTCCCCGCCGATGGTGCAGCCGAATCCCTGGGCCGAATCACAGATCAGTTTCAGCCCGTATTTGTCACAGATCGCCTTGATCGCCGGATAGTCGGCGGGCTGGCCGAACAGGTCGACGGCGATGACCACGCGCGGCTTCAGCCGGCCTTCCTTCAGCGTCGCCTCGATGGCCGCCTCCAGATGGCCGGGGTCCATGTTGTAGGTCTTCGCATCGACGTCGATGAACACCGGCTCGGCGTCGAACCACGGCACGATCTCGGCGGTGGCGGCGAAGGTGAAGCTGGGCACGAAGACCGCATCGCCCCGCCCGAGCCCCCAGGCCATCAGCGGCAGGGCCAGGGCGTCGGTGCCGTTGGCGCAGCCCAGGGCGTGCTTCGCCTTGCCGAAGGAGGCCAGATCGGCCTCGAACTGGCGCACCTGCGGACCCATCACCCAGGCGCCGCCGACGACGGCTTCCTGCACGGCCGCCTCGATGGCGCCGCCCAGCCGCAACCGCTGGGCCTGAAGGTCGATGAAGGGGATGGTCATGCCGGGAGTCTCCGAGCGCGCGGTCGAGGCCGCGCCGGGGTGGCGCTCCCTACCAAATCGTCCGCGGCCACGCCAAATCCGCGGAAGTCACTTCCCGTGACGGGTTGCAACGACCGCGTACGGCGCCGTATGCCCGGCCATCATGACATCCGGCGTTCCTGCCGTCTTCCTCGATCGCGACGGCGTGCTGATCGAGGATACCGGCTACCCCCATCTGGAAGCCCATCTGCGCCTCATGCCCGGCGCCGCCGAGGCCGTGCGCCGGCTGAACACGCTCGGCTTCCTGTGCGTGATCGTGACCAATCAGTCCGGCGTCGCCCGCGGCCTGTTCAGCGAAGAGCAGATGAAGGCCTTCAACGCCCTGATCGTGCGCCGGCTGGCGGCGAAGGGGGCGGTGATCGGCGCCGTCTACGCCTGCCCCTTCCACACCGAGGCGCGGGACGAGCGCTACCGCCACCCCGACCATCCGGACCGCAAGCCCAACCCCGGCATGATCCTGCGCGCCATCGCCGATCACCATATCGATCCGGCCCGCTCCTTCCTGATCGGCGACCAGGCCACGGACCTTGAGGCGGGCCGCCGCGCCGGCATTCCCGGCTTCCTGTTCGAGGGCGGCGACCTCAATGATTTCGTAAAAGACCTGCTGGGCCATTGAAGCAATTCGCCCGGCGGTGAATTACTCCGGCCAGAGACCGGAGCCCCGCATGACCCAGACCTTCGCCGAACGCCGCTGGACCAGCCCCGACGGCCTGTCGCTGTTCGCCCGCGACTACGCCGCCGCGCCGGGTCCCGCGAAGCTGCCGGTAATCGCCATCCACGGCCTGACCCGCAACTCGGCCGACTTCGGGGCCATCGCCCCCCTGATCGCCCAGAGCGGTCGCCGGGTGCTGGCCATCGACGTGCGCGGGCGGGGCCGGTCCGACCGCGCGCCCGATCCCATGACCTACCAGCCGCTCAACTATGCCCAGGACGTGCTGGCCCTGATGGATCAGGCGGGCATCGCCCGCGCCGTCTTCCTCGGCACCTCCATGGGTGGGCTGATCACCATGGCCCTGGCCGCCATCCGCTCGAAGGTCATCGCAGCCGCCATCGTCAACGACGTGGGGCCGGAGGTGGCCAAGGAGGGGCTGATGCGCATCGCCGCCTATTCCGGCCAGCCCGTCGACACCCCGTCATGGGCCGAGGCCGCCGCCTATGTGAAACAGCACAACGCCATTGCCTTCCCCCACTACACCGACGCGGACTGGGACGCGTTCGCGCGGCGGGTGTTCAGGATCGGAACCGAGGGCGCGCCGGTGCTCGACTACGACCCTGACATCGCCGTGCCGATCCGCGCCGCCGGAGCCAAGGCGCTGGTTCCCAACCTTTGGCCGATGTTCGGACGTCTGGCGAAGGCGCGGCCCGTGCTGCTGGTGCGAGGCGAGACCTCCGACCTGCTCAGCGAGTCGATCGCCGCCAAGATGCGCAAGCGCGCCCCGAAGATGGACTATGTCGAGGTCCCCGGCGTTGGCCACGCCCCCATGCTCGACGAGCCCGAAGCCAAGGCGGCGATCTTCCCGTTCCTGGGCGAGGTGGACTGATGCCGGGGCTCGGCGCGATCCTGTGGTCCGCGCTGGCTCTCAACGCTGTCGTGACGCTGGCCCTGCTTCTCTATCTCGACCTGCGGCTTCACGCCTTGAAGCAGAGCGGCGACCTGCCTGCATCGACCCCCCGGCTCTTCGGCTTGTCACGAGGCTTCTCAAGCGTCGGCCAGACGATCGACCTGCCGCTGCTCTACTCGCGCCGCTACCGGCTAACCGACAGACATACGCGGCTCTTCGTCCCTATCCTTCGGGTGACCTTGCCCCTGTTCCCGATCCTTCTGGTGCTCGCCGTCCTCGCCTGATCAGGCGTCCGGCACGTTCGCTTCCAGCTCGTCGAGCCAGACCCGGGCCGTGCTGTCGGACGGAGCCCGCCAGTCGCCGCGCGGCGATAGCGATCCGCCGGTGACCACCTTGGGCCCGTTCGGCAGGGCCGAGCGCTTGAACTGCGAGGTCTGGAAGAACCGCACCAGAAACTTCCGCAGCCAGTGTTTGATCGTGGCCAGATCGTATTCGATCTTCTCGGCGTCCGGCGTGCCCGCGGGCCAGAAGCCCACCCCAGCATCCTTCCACGCCTGATGCGCCAGATAGGCCACCTTCGACGGCTTCAGGCCGAAGCGGGTGACGTAGAACAGGAAGAAGTCGTTCAGCGCATAGGGGCCGACCGTCCCCTCGGTCGACTGGATCTTGCCGTCTTTGGCCGGCACCAGTTCGGGCGAGATTTCGGTGCCGAGGATGCCGCGCAGGATCGGAACAACGTCCTCGCCGACCACCGCGCGGTCGGCGACCCAGCGGATCAGGTGCCGCATCAGCGTCTTCGCCACCCCGCCGTTGACGCTGTAGTGGCTCATGTGGTCGCCGACGCCATAGGTGGCCCAGCCCAGCGCCAGTTCCGACAGGTCGCCGGTGCCCAGCACGAAGGCCCCGTTCTGGTTGGCCAGCCGGAACAGATAGTCGGTCCGCAAGCCCGCCTGCACGTTCTCGAAGGTGATGTCGTAGACGGCCTCGCCCCTGGCATAGGGGTGGCCGATGCCCTGCAGCAGGGCCTCGGCGGCGGGCCGGATGTCGATCTCCGCCCCCGTGATCCCCAGCGCCTTCATCAGCGCCCAGGCGTTCGACTTCGTCCCCTCGGACGTCGCGAACCCGGGCATGGTGTAGCCGAGGATGCCGGTGCGCGGCAGGCCCAGCCGGTCGAAGGCGCGGCAGGCCACCAGCAGGGCATGGGTCGAATCCAGCCCGCCCGAGACGCCGATGACGATCCGCTCGCCATTGGTCGCTTTCAGCCGCCGCATCAGCCCCTGCACCTGGATGTTGAACGCCTCGTAGCAGTCCTGATCCAGCCGCTTCTCGTCGTCCGGCACGAAGGGGAAGCGGTCGAGGGGGCGGATCAGGTCGCCGGCCGCCGGCGTCTCGCGCGCATCGAACAGGACCCGTTCAAACAGATAGCCGTCCAGCTCGTCGCGGGCGCAGTCGGCGAAGGTGCCGTTGCGCAGCCGGTCCAGACCGATCCGCTCGACGTCGATGTCGGCCACGGTCAGATGGCTTTCCAGCGCGAACCGCTCGCCGTCGGCCAGACGCGCGCCCAGCTCGTGGATGGTCGCCTGTCCATCCCAGGCCAGATCGGTGGTGCTCTCGCCCCAGCCCGAGGCGGCGAAGACATAGGCGGCCATGGCCCGCGCCGACTGGCTGGCGCAGAGCAACGCCCGCTCGTCGGCCTTGCCGATGACGATGTTGGACGCCGACAGGTTCAGCAGGATGCGCGCGCCCGACAGCGCCTGACGCGTCGACGGCGGCAGGGGCGCCCAGTAGTCCTCGCAGATCTCCACGCCGAACACGAAGCCCGGCCGGTTCGGCGCCTCGAACACCAGATCGACCCCGAACGGTGCCTCCTCGCCGGCCACGGTCAGGTCGCCGTCCCGGCTCGATACGTCCCCGCCCGCCGAGAACCAGCGCTTCTCGTAATACTCGCGGTAGTTCGGCAGATAGGTCTTGGGCAGAACGCCGAGAATGCGGCCGTTCCCCAGCACCACGGCGCAGTTATAGAGCCGGTCCTCGCGGCGCAGCGGCGCACCGATCACCGCCACGACGCCCGTCTCCGCCGTCACCGGCGCCAGCCGTCCGATCTGCCGCTCCACCTCGTCCAGCAGCGCGCCCTGCATCACCAGATCGTCGATGGCGTAGGCGCTCAGGCTCAGTTCGGGGAAGACCAGCAGGTCCACCCCCTGCTCCCCCGCCTGCCGGATCAGGGCGATGTGCTCGTCGGCGTTTGCGACAGGATCGGCCGTGTGCACCACCGGCGTCGCCGCCGCGACGCGGACGAAGCCGTGGGTGGTGGGGGAGTGGAACGGGTGCGTGTCGGCCATCAGTCTTTCCGCTCATCCCCGCGAAGGCAGGGATCCAGTACTGTCCAGCGCCAGGCGGCTGGACACCGCCTTATGCTCATACAGGCCTAAACGGCGCAGCCAAAGAACTGGCTCCCCGGAGCCGGTGCGGTCTTCGCGGGGATGAGCGGCGAATGGAATGGGTGACGGCGTTCGCATGGTCGGCTAAGCCCGCTTCATGAACGACGCGCCGAAAAAGGGCTGGCTGTCCCGCCTGAGCGAGGGCCTGTCCCGCTCCTCGAAGCAGATGACCGAGCAGGTCGTCGCCGCCTTCGTCAAGGAACCCCTGTCCGAAGCCGCCCTCGAAGGGCTGGAAGAGCATCTGCTCGAATCCGACCTCGGCCCGGCCGCGACCGACCGCATCGTCGCCCGCTTCCGCGAGCTGCGCTTCGGCGCGGGCGCCAATGAGCGTGAGGTCAAGGAGGCGCTGGCGGAAGCCGTCGCCGCCGAACTGGTCAATCACGAGGCCCGGTTCGAGCCGCTGGACGGACCCCGCCCCTTCGTCACCCTGTTCGTCGGCGTCAACGGCTCGGGCAAGACGACCACGCTGGGCAAGATCGCCGCCGACCTGACGGGTCAGGGCGCCAAGGTCATGATCGTGGCCTGCGACACCTTCCGCGCCGCCGCCCGAGAACAGCTCAAGGTCTGGGCCGAACGCGCCGGCGCGACCTTCGAGAGCCGCCGCGACGGAGCCGATCCAGCCGGCTTGGCCTTCGACGCCTACACGCGCGCGAAGGCCGAAGGCTTCGACGTCGTCCTGATCGACACCGCCGGCCGGTTGCAGAACAAGTCCGCCCTGATGGACGAACTGCTCAAGATCGTCCGGGTTCTGAAGAAGGTCGATCCCGACGCTCCGCACGAGACCCTGCTGGTGCTCGACGCCACCGTCGGCCGCAATGCGCTGGAGCAGGAGAAGATCTTCGGCCGCATCGCCTATGTCTCCGGCATCGTCATGACCAAGCTGGACGGCACCGCCCGTGGCGGCGTTCTGGTGCCGGTGGCCCAGGCATCCGATGCCCCCATCAAGCTGATCGGCGTCGGCGAAGGAATCGAGGACCTGCAACCGTTCGACGCCCGGGCCTTTTCACGCTCGCTGGTGGGACTCGAGGACTGACGCATGACCGAGCCCGACACCACCGTCCCCGCCGCGCCTCCGCAGAAGGAATCGAACCTGCGCCAGCTGGTCGATTTCGGCGGCCTGCTGGCCTTCGGCCTTGCCTTCCTCGTGCTGCGCCTGCGCGGAATGACCGGCGACGAAGCCCTGGTGCAGGCGACCTGGGCGCTGGTCGCGGGCTCAGCCGTCGCCGTCGTCGTTGGTCTGGTGGTCGAGAAGCGGCTGGCCCTGATGCCCCTGATCGTCGGCGGCTTCGCCCTCGTCTTTGGCCTGCTGACCCTGCTCACCGGCGACGGCCTGTGGGTCAAGGTCAAGGTGACGGTGCTCAACGCCTCCCTCGCCGTCGCCCTCCTGGGTGGTCTGGCCATGGGCAAACAGCCCCTGCGGCATCTGCTCGGCTCCGTCATTCCGATCAACGACCGGGCGTGGCGCATCCTGACCTTCCGCTACGGCCTGTTCTTCCTCTGCGTCGCCATCGTCAACGAGCTGGTGCGCAGCGAGGCCCTGGTCGCCTGGGCCGCAGCGCGGATCGGCCGCGGGGATGTCGACCCGGCCGACGTCTGGGTCAGCTTCCGCGGCGTGCTGTGGATCGCCTCCTCGGTCTTCGGCCTGTCGCAGGTGCCGCTGATCCTGCGCAACCTGACCTCGACCGACGCGCCGGTCGATCCCATGGCCCCGGCCGAGCCCGACCGGGCTCCCTGATCACGCGCCCTTGGCCGGGCTTCCGGCGTTCGCGGATCGTCCGTCGTCAAACCGTAAAACGCGGCTGCTAGCTATGCCTTGCAACCGAAGGGATACGGTCGATGGTCAAGTCGGGCTCGAAAGCGAAGCGGAGCGGCCTCGCCGCCTCGCCCAGCCATCTGATGCACCGCGCGCTCCAGCTGGCGCTCGACATCTATTCCGAGGAGGCCGGCCCTGACGGCCTGACCCAGCGCCAGTTCGCCGTGCTGGAGGCCGTCTCGCACAAGGCCGGGCTGACCCAGACCGATCTGGTTCGCGCCACCGGCATTGACCGCTCGACCCTCGCCGACCTCGTCGCCCGGATGACCACCAAGGGCCTGCTGGACCGCGAGCGCTCGGTCGTCGACGCCCGCGCCAAGGCGGTGCGACTGTCCGAGGCGGGCGCCGCCGCGCTGGAGGCCGCCCGCCCCCGCGTCGAGGCCGCCGACAAACGCATCATGGCCCTGCTGCCCAAGGGCAAGCGCGACGGCTTCCTCGCCCTGCTCGCCGACCTTGCCGGCGAGGCCGACGCCGCGCCCGACAAGGCCAGGGCCGAAGCGAAGGCCGCCAAGAAGGCCGCCCGCGACGCGAAAAAGGCCGACAAGCTGGCGAAGAAGGCGAGCAAGCCGAAGAAGCCCGCCAAGCTCAAACTGGTCGAACCCGCCTGACGCCTCAGTCCATCAGCTGCTGCGCCAGATAGACGTAATGCCGGGCCCAGCGACGGGCGTTGGCCACCGGATCGGCGTCGTTCGAATGCCCGCCCGCCGTCTCTTCGTAATACAGGTGGTCGTAGCCCATATCGTCCAGCCGGGCCGCGAATTTGCGGGCGTGGCCGGGGTGCACCCGGTCGTCGCGCGTGTTCGTCGTGATGTAGACGCGCGGATAGTCCGCACCCGGACGAAGCTGCTGATAGGCCGAATAGCGCGCGATATACGCCGCCTCTTCGGGCACGCGCGGGTCGCCGTATTCGCCGATCCAGGAGGCGCCCGCGGGCAGCTCGTGATAGCGCAGCATGTCGATCAGCGGGCTCTCGATCACCGCCGCATGGATCAGCTCCGGATGCTGCGTCACCGCCACCGAGGTCAGGACCCCGCCGTTCGAGCGGCCATAGATGCCGGTTCGGCGCGGGCTCGTGATGCCCCGCTGCTGCAGGTCTCGCGCGACCGCCGCATAGTCGTCGAACGCCAGCTGCCGGTTTTCCTTCAGCACCGACTGGTGCCACTGCGGTCCGAACTCGCCGCCGCCGCGGATGTTGGCGTTGACGTAGACGCCGCCGTTCTCGAGCCACAGCTTGCCCATCTCGGGGATGTAGATCGGCGGCTTGGACACCTGGAACCCGCCGTAGCCATAGATGATCGTCGGCGCATGGCCGTCCATCACCAGATCGCGCGGCCGCACCACGAAATACGGAATCTTCGTCCCGTCCGACGACGTCGCCTCGAACTGCTCGACGACGTGGGTCGACGCGTCGAAGCGGGCGGGGGCGGAGCGGAGCTGGGTCAGGGCGGCGGCATTGACCGAGGCGAGGCTCAGGGTCGGCGAGGTCAGGAAGCCTTGGGTCGAAACAAAGATCTCGCCGCGCGATTTCGATGAATCGCCCAGCGAGACGTCGACGTTGTCAGGCACGGCGATGTCGGTACGGGGCCAGCCCCATTCGCCGCGGTTCTGGAACACCGCCAGACGGCCGACGACATTGTCCGAAATGCCGACCACCACGCGATCGTGCATCACCCTCACGTCGCTGATCGACTGGCGGTCGCTCGGCACGAAGATCGTATCGGCCTGGTTGGAAATAACCCCGGGTCCATCCGTCGCCCGCACGCAGGCAATGCAGATCGCCAGCAGCGAGCCCGCCTTGTAGTCACGGCCGGGCCGTGACCAGTCCTCGTCCGGAGACAGGATGAAGGACCCGCCCTGGACGCCGTAGACGCTGACCCGTTGCGGCAGCTCCAGCTTCACCGGCCTGCCGTCGACCAGTTCCCACGTCTCCGACCGGAAGGTGTCCAGCGGGCGGGATATGATCACGGCCTGAACAGCGCCATCCTTGTCGCGGAACACGCTCGGGCTGACCCCGTAGCCGCCGTCGCCCTGATCGCCGCGATACACTTCCGTCGCCTGCGCGAGCGTCTGGCCGCGCTTCAGCGATTTCACGATGTAAGGATAACCTGACTCAGTCAGTGTGTTCGGCCCGAAATCCGTCGCGACCAGAAGCGTGTCCCGGTCCAGCCATTCCAGCCGGTGCTTGCCCTCGGGCAGGATGAAGCCGTCCTCGACCCACAGTCCGGTGGAGGTGTCGAACTCCCGCACCACAACGGCGTCCTTGCCGCCGTCCGACAGGCTGACGAGGCAGCGGGTCTCGTCCGGCGCGAGGCAGTCCGCGCCCTTCCACACCCAGTCCTTGCCCTCAGCCTTCGACAGGGCGTCGATGTCGAGCATCGTCTCCCACCGCGTATTCGCCGAGCGGTAGCTATCCAGCGTCGTGCGCCGCCAGATCCCCTTGGGATTGGCCGCGTCCTGCCAGAAATTGCCGATCCCCTCGCCGAGGAAGCTCGGCCCCGGGATCCGGTCCGTCGCCGTCAGGATGGTCTCGGCCTGCCGGCGGAAGGTCTCGTAGCGCGGGTCGCCGGTCAGGGCGGCCAGCGACCGCTCGTTCTCGGTCCGGACGAAGGTCATGGCCTCCGCGCCGTTGACCTCCTCGAGCGCCAGATGATCGTCGGCGGCCCGCACACCGGCGGGGGTCAGATCGGCGGGCATGTGCGGCGGGGGAGTCTGGACGATCAGCGCACCGGTCCCGCAGTCGGCGCAGGTCGCGTTCTGCGCGCCGGCGGTCGAACACGCGGCCAGCATCAAGGCCGGTATCGCAACGGACAGGATCAGTCGGTTCATCTCAAACTCCGCAATACGAGGATTTCGTCCGCCGCCGGACGATCTATTCCGCCGCCGGCTGATCCATCAGCCGCCGGGTCAGATAGGTGTATTCCAGCGCCAGCCGCCGGGCCGTTTCCTGCAGGTTGGCGCCCGCCGCGTGGCCGCCGTCGGTGTTCTCGTAGAACAGCACCGGATAGCCCAGTTCCTCCAGACGCGCCGCCGCCTTGCGGGCGTGGCCCGGATGCACCCGGTCGTCCTTGGTCGAGGTGTGGATGAACACCTCCGGATAGGGCTGGCCCGCGCGCAGGTTCTGATACGGCGAATAGCGCTCGATCCACGCCCGCTCCTCGGGCACGTCCGGATTGCCGTATTCCGCGATCCACGAGGCGCCGGCCAGCAGCTTGTGGAAGCGCAGCATGTCGAACAGCGGCACCTGGATGACCGCCGCGTTGATCAGGTCCGGCCGTTGGGTCAGCATCGCCCCCATGAACAGCCCGCCCTGGGAGCCGCCCATGATGCCCAGCTTCGGCTGCGAGGTGATGTTGCGTGCGATCAGGTCCAGCGCCACGGCCTGATAGTCCTCGTGCGCCCGCTGCCGGTTCTCCTGCAGCGCCGCCTGGTGCCAGCGCGGCCCGAACTCGCCGCCGCCGCGGGTGTTGGCGACGACATAGACCCCGCCCCGCTCGAGCCACAGCTTGCCGACCGTGGCCGAATAGCCGGGCAGCAGCGACGACTGGAAGCCGCCGTAGCCGTACAGCAGCGTCGCGTTCGACCCGTCCATGGCCATGTCGCCGCGGTGAACGACGAAATAGGGCACCTTCGTCCCGTCGGCCGAGGTCGCCTCGAACTGCTCGACCTCCATGCCAGTGGCGTCGAACTTGGCCGGCAGCGACTTGACCACGTCGGCCGATCCCGCCGCCGCATCCGCCAGATAGAGGCTGGACGGGTTCAGATAGCCGGCCACGCTGACGAACACCTTGTCGTCGCGCTCGCTGGCCGAACCCACGCCGACGGTGACGTTCTGCGGCAGGTCCAGTCGCGTCCGACCCCACTCGCCCGACGGATTGGGCTCATAGACATAGACCGAGCCGCGCACGTTCTCGTACAGCGCGACGACCAGCTTGTTGCGGGTGTTGGAGATGCCCTCGATGGCCTCCCGCTCGCCCGGACGGATGACCAGCTGCGCCGGCGTCGCCGGATCGGCCAGCCAGCGGTCGAGGTTCCAGGCGATGACGTCGCCGGTACGGAACGACTGTCCCGACGGCGCGGTCCAGTCCTGATCCGTGGTCACCACCAGCTGGCCCTGCACCAGGGCGTTGATGCTGGACTTGGCCGGCAGCTCCAGCTTCGTGGTCGAGCCGTCGGCGTTCAGCCGGTGCGTCTCGCCCTCATAGAAATTGATCCCGCGGTTGATCAGCGTCGCGCGGATGACGCCGTCCGCGTCCCGCAGCGTGTAGCCCGAGACCGAGACGTCGGTCGGCTGGCCGGTGAACACCGTCTGCGCCTGATCGATGCTCTGGCCGCGCTTCAGCACCTTGACGATCATCGGATAGCCCGAGGTCGTCATCGATCCCGGTCCGAAGTCGCGCGAGATCAGCAGGGTGTCCGCGTCGACCCACGACGCCCCGCCCTTGGATTCCGGCAGGACGAAGCCGCCCTCGACGAAGGTCCGGGTCGAGCGGTCGAACTCGCGCACCGTGACCGCGTCCTTGCCGCCGTCCGACAGCGAGATCAGGCAGCGCGTCTCGTCCGGCGGCAGGCAGCTCCCGCCCTTGTAGACCCAGTTCTTGCCCTCGGCGGCCGACAGGGCGTCGATGTCCAGCACCGTCTCCCACTGCGGCTCGGCCGAGCGGTAGCTGTCCAGCGTCGTCGTCCGCCAGACGCCGCGCACATGGCCCGCGTCCTGCCAGAAATTGTCGATCGTGCCGTCGTGGTTGAAGCCCGGCGAGGGGATGCGGTCGCGCGACTGGACGATCTCCAGCGCCTGCTGGTGCAGGGTCTCGTAGCGCGGATCGCCGCGCAGCACGCCCAGCGAATGCTCGTTGTGAGCGTTGACCCAGGCCATGGCCCGTTCGCCGTCGACCTCTTCCAGCCACAGATACGGATCGGTCGCCTCCGACGTGGCGAAGCCGCCGCCGGACGCTTCGGCAGGCGCGGGGGCGGGCGTAGAAGTCTGGGCCATGGCGGCGCTCGAAAGGGCGGTGGAGGCGAGAAGCGCGGCGAGCGCGGCGGTGCGGATCATTGTTGGCATTCCCCGACGGATTGGTCGGGCGGCACCTTACCGGGCGGAGGGTCGGCTACAAGACGGTTTGTCGATCCCGCCTCCCCCTTCAGCTCCCCTCGTCCGGAATGCACAGCGTCTCGCCGCAGGCCTTGCAGTGCACCGCGTCCGGATCGTGCTTCTGCAGGCCGCACGTCGGGCAGGGAAAGCGGACCTTGTGCGGCTTGAACAGGGTCTGGGCCAGCCGCAGGAACAGGGTGATGCCCGTCAGCATGACCACGATCGACAGCAGCCGCCCCCAGTTTCCGGGCAGGGTGATGTCGCCGAAACCGGTCGTCGTCAGGGTGGCGACGGTGAAATACAGCGCGTCCAGATAGCCGCTGATCCCGTCGTGCCGGTTCCGGAACGTCGCATAGACGAAGCCGGTCACCACAAAGATGAAGGTCACCAGCGCCGCCAGCGCCCGGGTGATCTCCTCGACCCGGGTGTCGTCCCACTTGTGACCGACGGTGCGCCAGAAGAAGTCCGAGTTCAGCAGGGTCCACAGGCGCAGCAGGCGCAGGAAGCCGAAATTGAACAGCCAAGCCGGAAACAGAAGCGTCGCCAGGACCAGCAGGTCGACCCAGACCACCGGCTTCTTCAGCCAGTCCTTCCAGTCGGTATGGGCATAGGCCCGCGCCGCCAGATCGGCGGCGAGCACGGCCGCGATCAGATAATCCACGACGTAGAAGACCAGCCCCGCCTCATGCAGGATCGGCGCGGCGAGGAAGAAGCCGATGATAGCGAAATCGATGACGATGACGGCCAGCCGGAACCGCACCGCCATCGGCGACGAGCCATGGTAGAAATACCGCAACCGCGCCCTCAGGCGCATGCCCTCGGCTTTCGGCGCGTTCGCGGAAACGGGTCTGGAGCGGCTCATGGTCCAGCGATAACGCGCGTCGCTCGCGCAAGGAACCGGCAAGGCTTATATCGGCCTGCGATGACCCACTCCGCGACCCGTCCCTTCGTCCGCATGAATGGCGCCGGCAACGACTTCGTCGTCGTCAATGCGCTGGAGACGCCGTTCGCCCCGACGGCCGATCAGGCGCGCGCCATCGCGGACCGCGACAGCGGGCAGGGCTGCGATCAGCTGATCGCCATCGAACCGTCAGACAGGGCCGACGCCTTCATGCGCGTTTGGAACGCCGACGGCGGTCAGGTCGAGACCTGCGGCAACGCCCTGCGCTGCGTCGGCTGGCTGCTGATGGAATCGACCGGCAAGGACACGGTCGTCATCGACACCCTCGGCGGCCCGACGACGGCCAGCCGCGCCGGCCTTCATCAGGTTCGGGTCGATATGGGCCCACCCGGTCTCGACTGGACCGATGTGCCGCTGGCCGAGGAAATGGACACCCGTGGCATAGAGCTTCAGGTCGGCCCCATCGACGCCCCGATCCTGCACACGCCCGGCGCCGTCTCGATGGGCAATCCGCATGTGGTCTTCTTCACCGACCGGCAGGACGACGGCTTCGTCCGCGGCTCGGGCTCGCTGGTCGAGCACCACCCCCTCTTCCCCGAAGGCGTCAACGTCGGCTTCGCCAACGTCCTCGCCCCCGACCGCATCCGCCTGCGCGTCTGGGAACGCGGCGCCGGCCTGACCAAGGCCTGCGGCACCGGCGCCTGCGCGGCCCTGGTGGCTACGGCCCGCCGCGGTCTGACCGGCCGTCACGCTGTCATCGAAGCCGACGGCGGCGAATTGGTCATCGACTGGGACGAGAGTTCAGGCCACGTATTCATGACCGGGCCGGTCGAGATCGAGGGCACCGGCACGCTGCGATAGCAATGAGGGGGCGGGCGATGACCGGCAGGGGACTGATTCTGGCGGCCGTGACGGCGGTGACGCTGGCCGGCGTTTCCGTCCAGGCGCAGGAGCGAACGGCGCCGCCGAGCATCGCCGAGTTCACCGCGGAGCCCGTGCTGTCGAGCCCGGCCCTGTCGCCGTCGGGCCGGTATCTCGCGGTCATCAGCCGCACGGGCGACGTGCGCAATGTGGTGGTGACCGACCTTCAGGAAGGCACCGCGACTGCCGTCATGGGCAGCACGGCCAACGAGGCCTTCGGCGGCCAGTTCATCGACTGGTTCCGATGGAAGGGCGAGGACCGGCTCATCGTCCGGATGACGCTTCTGGATATCGACAGGGACGGCAACGACGCCGATGGCGACATCCGGAACTGGCGTTACGGGCAGGGACTGTTCTCGGTCGCGCGGGACGGCAGCGGCTTCGTGGAGATCAAGCCGCCCTTCACGCGGGACGGCCGGCCTGGACCGGTGCTGGATATGCTGCCGCACGATCCGGGTCACATTCTGATGACCTATACCGACAACGGTCTGGACGTCGCCCGCATTGATGTCCTGACCGGCGAGGCCGAGCAGGTGGAGAACGGCGACCGCCGGGCGCTCAGTTACGTTACGGACCGGGACGGGAATGTGGTGGGCCGAACGGTGCGCCGGGGCGTGCTGGATCGCGTTCTGGTGATGGAGGCGCGGGGCGAGGACGGCCGCTGGGCCGAGGTCTTCCGCCTGAAGAAGGACGAGATCCGCGATCTGCCGGACTACGCCTTCATCGGGGCGGCGGAGGAGCCCGGGCAGGTCTATGCCATCGTAAGGCCGGAGGACGACGACGCCGAATCGATCTCCGGCGTCCATGTCTACGACTTCCGCAGCCGGACGCTCGGCCCTGCGATCTGGCGGGACCCGCAGTACGACGCCGCGGGCATCGTCATCGATCTCGAGACCAACGCCTTCCTCGGCGGGTGCGTCGTGGCCGACACCTTCCGCTGCGCCTTCAACGACACCGGACAGGAGGCGACCATGACGAGCCTGCGCCGACATTTCGGCGAGGACGCGGGCGTGCAGATCGTCTCGCGCTCCCAGGACAGCGACGTCTGGGCGCTGGAGGTCACACGGCCCCACAATCCCGGCGCCTTCTATTTGTACCGGGTCGCCGAGACGCGGCTGGAGCCGATCGGGGCCGCCTATGCGGGCCTGCCGGAGACCGGCCTCGGCCGGGCGTTCCGCTACGACTACAGAAGTGCCGATGGCGCCTCCCTGTTCGGCTATCTGACGCGGCCCGCCAACGACACGGGATCCGCCGCTCCGCTGATTGTCATGCCTCACGGCGGCCCCGAGGCCCGCGACCAGCTGACTTATGATCGATGGGCGCAGTTCCTCGCCAGCCGCGGCTACCAGGTGTTCCAGCCCAACTTCCGCGGCTCATCCGGCATGGGCCGCGACTTCGCCGTCGCGGGATACGGCCAGTGGGGCGGTCGCATGCAGGAGGACATCACCGCCGGGGTCGAGCAGATGGTCCGTGAGGGTCTGGTCGACCGCTCTCGCGTATGCATCCTCGGAGCGAGCTACGGCGGATACGCCGCGCTATGGGGGGGCGCGACCCAGCCCGACCTGTATCGCTGCGTCGTCTCCCTCGCGGGCGTCAGCGATCTTCCGGCCCTCATGGCTCATGCCCGGCGGGTGAATGGCGACGACTCGGACGCCTACGCCTACTGGCTTCGTTCCATCGGTGATCCGGGATCTGATCGTGCGCGACTGGAGGCGACCTCGCCCGTTCGCCATGTCGAGGGCTGGCGCCCGCCGACCCTCCTGATCCACGGATCGGACGACGAACTGGTTCCGTTCGATCAGTCGAAGGACATGGAGCGCGCCCTGCGGCGGGCCGGCGCCGATGTGAAGCTCGTCGAGCTGGAACATGAGGGGCACAACGGCTGGTCGATGAAGAACGAGGCGCTGGTGCTGACGGAGATGGAGGCCTTCCTCGCCCGCCACCTGCCCGTCACCGGACCTTAGGTCGCGCCTGCGCGGTTGTCCCGGGGAGCCGGGGCTACTAGGAACGGCAGGCAGCCCAGAGAGCCCGATGCCCGACCTGACCGACAAGCAGACCTTCTCCGACGAAGACGCGCTGGACTTCCACCGCCTCCCCGCCCCGGGCAAGATCTCCATGGCGCCGATCAAGCCGATGGCGACCCAGCGCGACCTGTCGCTGGCCTATTCGCCCGGCGTGGCCGTGCCGGTGCTGGCCATCGCGGCCGATATCGACAAGGCCTACGACTACACATCAAAGGGCAATCTGGTCGCCGTCATATCCAACGGCACGGCCATCCTCGGGCTGGGCAACCTCGGCCATATGGCGTCCAAGCCGGTGATGGAGGGCAAGGCCGTCCTGTTCAAACGCTTCGCCGACGTCGACAGCTTCGACGTCGAGGTGAAGACCACCGACCCCGACGAGTTCATCACCGTCGTCAAGAACATCGGCGACACCTGGGGCGGCATCAATCTGGAGGACATCAAGTCTCCGGAATGTTTCGAGATCGAGGCCCAGCTGCAGGACCTGCTGGACATCCCCGTCTTCCACGACGACCAGCACGGCACCGCCATCATCTCGACGGCCGGCCTGATCAACGCCGCCCATATCGCCGGCAAGAAGCTGGAGGACCTCAAGGTCGTCCTGACCGGCGCCGGCGCCGCCGGCCTGTCCTCGATCGGCCTGATGAAGGCCGCCGGCGTGCGCGCCGAGAACACCGTCATCATCGACCGCGAGGGCGTCGTCTACAAAGGCCGCGCCAACGTCGACCAGTGGAAGGCGGCCCACGCCACCGACACCCATCTGCGCACGCTTGAAGAGGCGATGGTCGGCGCCGACGTCGTCATCGGCCTGTCCGCCAAGGGCGCGATCACGAAGGAGATGGTCGCCTCCATGGCACCCAATCCGATCATTTTCGCCATGGCCAACCCCGACCCGGAAATCACCCCGGAAGACGTTCAGTCGGTCCGTTCCGACGCCATCATCGCCACCGGCCGGTCCGACTACGCCAACCAGGTCAACAACGTCCTCGGCTTCCCCTACATCTTCCGCGGCGCGCTCGACGTGCGCGCCCGGCGGGTCAATCACGAAATGAAGGTCGCCTGCGCCCAGGCCCTCGCCGCCCTCGCCCGGGAGGACGTGCCGGACGAGGTCGCCGCCGCCTATCGCGGCCGCAAGCTGAAGTTCGGCCGCGACTACATCATCCCGACGCCGTTCGACCCGCGCCTGATCTGGTACATCCCGCCCTTCGTGGCCCAGGCCGCCATGGACACCGGCGTCGCCCGCAAGCCGATCGAGGACATGGACGAATACCGGACGCGGCTGCGGTCGCGCCTCGATCCGTCCGCCGCCCTGATGCAGAACATCTCGGGCGCCGTCCGCGCCGCGCCGAACAAGCGCGTCGTCTTCGCGGAGGGCGAGGAGACCTCCGTGATCCGCGCGGCCTGGGGCTTCAAACAGGCCGAGCTGGGCACGCCGATCCTGCTGGGCCGCGAAGAACTGATCCGCAAGAACGCCGCCGAGGCCGGTCTGAACTTCGACGAAATGGCGATCGAGATCGTCAACGCCCGGGTGTCCGAGCACAACGCCGACTACACGGACTGGCTCTACGAGCGCCTGCAGCGCCGGGGCTATCTACGCCGCGACGTGCAACGGATGATCAATCAGGACCGCAACTATTTCGCCGCCGCCATGTGCGCCCGCGGCCAGGCCGACTGCATGGTCACCGGCGTGACCCGCAACTTCAACATGGTGCTGAAGGAGGTCCGCCGGGTCCTCGACGTCAAGGAGCGGATGATCGGCCTGTCGATCCTGCTCGCCAAGGGCCGCACTCTGTTCGTCGCCGACACCTCGATCCACGAACTTCCGAATGCGGAAGAACTGGCCGAGATCGCCATCCAGGCGGCCGAGACCGTCCGCAAACTGGGCAAGACGCCGCGCGTGGCCTTCCTAAGCTATTCGACCTTCGGCAACCCGCCCGGAGACCGCGCCGAAAAGGTGCGCGAGGCCATCCGCATCCTCGACGCCCGCGGCGTGGACTTCGAATACGAGGGCGAGATGCCGCCCGAACTGGCGCTCGATCCCGAGCAGCGCGCGGCCTACCCCTTCATGCGGCTGTCGGGCCACGCCAATGTTCTGGTCATGCCGGCCATCCACTCGGCGGCCATCTCGACCCGGCTGGTGCAGGCGCTCGGCGGCGCGACCGTGATCGGCCCGCTGCTGGTCGGCCTCGAGAAGTCGGTCCAGATCGTCAGCCTCGGCGCCTCGGTCAGCGAGATCATCACCGCCGCCACCTTCGCCGCCTATGAGGAAGGCGCGATCGGGGAGGAGTAGGGGCTCAGGTCGCCCCGAGCTCCGCCTTCAGCCGGCGGTTCCGGCGGTCCAGCAGCCAGCACAGGATGACGGCCGGAATGCCGACCGCCGCCGTGCCGGCGAAGAACAGGGCGAAGGCGACCATCTGCTCGTGCCCCTGCTGCAGCCACTCGACGACCACGCCCGAGAAGCCTTTCAGGAACTTGCCGAGCAGGGCGTAGAAGGAGCTGAGCAGGGCGTACTGGGTCGCCGTATAGCCGATGCCGGTCAGGCTCGACATGTAGGCGACGAGAGCCGCGCCGGCCAAACCCTCGCTGAAATTCTCGACAAAGAGGACGCTCGCGAACATCGGCGTCGACAGCCCCGCCAGCGCCATCAGCGTATAGCCCAGGTTGGACATCGGACCGATGAAGGCGCCCAGCAGCAGCGTCCGGCCGAAGCCAAACCGCAGCGCGCACAGGCCCCCAGCCGCGATGCCGGCGATCGAGCCTGCCAGACCGAAGCTCAGTCGCATCGCCCCGATCGCCTCCTTGGTCAGACCCAGTTCGATGTAGAACGGCCCCACCATCGGCCCCATGACGAAGTCCGGCAGCCGATACAGGCTGATCGCCGCCAGCATCAGCAGGGCCGCGGTCTTGTGCGTCTTCACGAAGTTGACGAAGGGCCCAACCACCGCATCGAACATCCCGCGCAGCGTCCACGGCGCGGCCCCGCCCGTGGCCTTGGCGATGTCGGACCGATCCAGCGGCTCCTTGGCGAACAGCGTCGCGATGACGGCGATGGACATGGCCGCGCCCCAGATGCCGTAGGCGCCGTTCCAGCCGAACCATGTCGCGAAGAACAGGATCAGCGCATTGCCCGCCAGGATCGCGAACCGGTACCCCAGCTGATAGGCCGAGGTCAGAAGGCTCAGGTCTTCGTCGTCCTCCGCGGTCTCGATCCGCCAGGCGTCAACGACGATGTCCTGGGTCGCCGAGGCGAAGGCGGTGACGAGCGCGGCCGTGCCCAGCGCCGTCAGTCCCCCTTCGGGACCGATGATGGCCATGGCGATCAGGGCGGCGCCGACGAGAATCTGGGACAGCAACATCCAGCCACGCCGCCGCCCGAACCGGCCGAGGAGCGGAACGTCGAACCGGTCCACCACCGGGGCCCACAGGAATTTGAACGAATAGGCGAGGCCGACCCAGGAGATGAAGCCGATGGCGGACAGGGCCACGTCGCCTTCCGCCAGCCAGAGGCTGAGCGTCGCCCCCGTCAGCAGGAAGGGCAGGCCGGAACCGAAGCCCAGCAGCAGGGTGATCAGGACGCGGCCGCGGCCCAGCGCCTTGAAGACATCCTTCGTGGTCGCCTTGCGCGGCGCGGCGGCCGTGGAGCTGTCAGTCATCGGTGCGTCCCTCGCGACGCCCCCCGGCGCCGTTATGCGACGGCGACCTTGGCGCGGTCCGCGCGGTTCGTCCAGCGGGCCAGTGCGGCGCGCAGGGCGTCGAGCTCCAGCGGCTTGACCAGATGGTCGTCCATCCCGGCCTCAAGGCAGGCCCGGCGGTCTTCAGCAAAGGCGTTGGCGGTCAGGGCCACGATGGGCGTCTCGTCGCCCCGGGCGCGAATGGCCCGGGCGGCGCTGGGGCCGTCCATGCCCGGCATCCGCATGTCCATGAAGACGAGGTCGTAGCGGGCGCGCTTCAAGGCATCGAGCGCCTCATGGCCGCTGGCGGCGGTCTCGACGGCGCAGCCCTCGCGGCGCAGCAGGGTCGCGGCGAGCAGGGCCCCGACCGGATTGTCCTCGACCAGCAGCACCCGGATTCCCGAGAACCGGGTCAGGGCGACGCGGTCGTCCTCAGGCGGCGGAGGGGGCGGTCCGGGTTGCATCGCCTGCTGGGCGCCCGAAGCCGCCAGCACCCGCTCGGCCAGCGATCCCCGCCGCAGGGGCTTGATCAGATAGCCCTGGAATCCCGCCGACCGGTAGCGGGCGATCAGGTCGCGCTCCGACGGCTTGAGCAACACGATGGCGCGCGCATCGGAGGGGCGGGACACCATGCCCTGTCCGGCCTGTCTGGCCGCATGATCGATCAGGACGACCGGCGCCTTGGTCGCCACGGCCCCGCCCGACGCCTCGATCTGGGCCGCGGCTGCGGCGCGCACAAAGGGGTCGGGGCTGGTAACCGCGACGGTCTGCCCGCCCAGCGACAGGACCCGCTCCGCGCCCTTGACCACCGGGAAGGCGGCTTCGAAGCGGAAACGCGCGCCGGGGCCGTCGGGGCGGTCGGCGACGCTGACGGTTCCGCCCATGGCGTCGGCCAGCTTGCGGACCACCGCCAGACCGAGACCCGCGCCGCCGAAGCGGCTCGCATCCGAGGCGTCGACGTGGCCGAACTCTTCGAAGATCCGCCCACGCGCCTCGGCCGGCACGCCGGGCCCCGTGTCATCGACGATGAAGGCCAGCTTCGGCCGTTTCACCGATCCGCCGGCGCGCTCGACCGAGATGCGGACGCCACCGGTCTCGGTGAATTTCACCGCATTGCCGGCGAGATTGAACAGCACCTGCCGCAGACGGCCCTCGTCGGCCATGACGTCGATGGCGTCAGGCGCGACCGACCAGGCGATCTCCAGCCCCTTGTCGTGGGCCTTCGGGCTGAGCAGTTCGGCCACGCCACGCACCAGCGTCTCCAGATCGACCGAGGCGGCGTCGAACTCCAGCCGGTCGGCCTCGAGGCGGGCATAGTCCAGAAGATCGTTGACGAGACCCAGCAGATGCTCGGCCGAGGACCGCGCCGCCTCGGCATAGGCGCGCTGGGCGCCGTCGAGACGGGTCCGCTGCAACAGGCCGAGCATGCCGATGACGCCGTTCAGCGGCGTTCGCATTTCGTGGCTCATCAGGCGCAGGAACTGATGTTCGGCGCCCTCGGCCGCCGCGGCCTCCGGTTTCGCCATGTCCGTCGCCGGTTTCGTCTTGCGCGCCATCACCGTCCCCTTGGGCGGTAACCATGCGCGGCAATGTCTTAAGGCTGGTTCAATCCAGTGGGTTAAGGAAGGCTATCGGTCAGAACGCCGGTGTCTCGGTGCGGCGGTCGGCGCGGCCTCCGTCCTGCCGTTCGAAGTCCGCCTGTGCGCCGACGGTGGAGCGACGGTGGACCAGCGCCTCGGCGATGTGCCGGCGCAGCACGCCGTCGCAGCCGTCGAGGTCGGCGATGGTCCGCGCCAGCCTCAACGTCCGGGTCCAGCCGCGCGCCGTCAGCCCGCCGCCCTCTCCGGCCCTCATCAGCAGGGCGCGACCGGCCTCGTCCGGCGTCGCGAACCTGTCCAGCGTCTCACCCGAGGCGCGAGCGTTGATCGCCTGATCGTAGGCGGTGTCCGGATCGATGCCGGCGGCGCGCAGCCGGTCCTGCTGCATGGCGCGGGCGGCGTGGACGCGGGCGGCCGCCTCGGCCGTGCCTTCGGCGGGCGGCGGCAGAGCCATGTCGGCGGCGGTGACCGGCGGGGTTTCCACGGTCAGGTCGATGCGGTCGAACATCGGGCCGGAGATGCGGTTCTGATAGTCGCGCTGGCAGCGGGGCGCCTTGCCGCAGGCCCCCTTGCCGCCGCCGCCCATGCCGCAGCGGCAGGGGTTCATCGCCGCCACCAGCTGGAAACGGGCTGGGTAGCGGACATGGGCATTGGCCCTCGCCACGACGATCTCGCCCGTCTCAAGCGGCTGGCGCAGCGAGTCGAGCGCCTGCGCCGAATACTCCGGCAGTTCGTCGAGAAAGAGAACGCCATTGTGCGCCAGCGAGGCCTCGCCCGGCTTGGCGCGGAGCCCGCCGCCGGTCAGGGCCGCCATGGACGCCGAATGGTGCGGGGAGCGGAACGGCCGGTCGCGGGTCAGGGCCCCGCGCTCGATCAGGCCCGCCACCGACCAGACCATCGAGGTCTCCAGCAGTTCCTTCGGCGTCAGCGGCGGCAGCAGGCCGGGCAGCCGCGCCGCCATCATCGACTTGCCCGAGCCGGGCGGACCCACGAACAACAGGTTGTGGCCGCCCGCCGCCGCGATCTCCAGCGCCCGCTTGGCGCTCTCCTGTCCCTTGACCTCGCGCAGGTCAGGCACGCGGTCGCCGGACCGCATGGCGCCCGGCTCGGGCCGGCGCAGCACCTGCACGCCCTTGAAATGGTTGACCAGCCCGATCAGCGATCGGGGCGCCAGCACGGCGACGTCACCCGCCCAGGCCGCTTCAGGGCCATTCGCCTCAGGACAGATCAGACCCAGCCCCATGGCGTCGGCGGCCACGGCGGCGGGGAGCGTCCCGCCCACCGGCGCGATCTGCCCGTCCAGCCCCAGTTCGCCCACGGCGGCCCATCCGGCCAGCGCGTCGGCGGGAATGACGCCCATCGAGGCGAGCAGGGCCAGGGCGATCGGCAGGTCGAAATGGCTACCCTCCTTGGGCAGATCAGCGGGCGCGAGATTGGCGATGATCCGCTTCGACGGCATGGCCAGACCGATGCCGGCGAAGGCTCCGCGGACCCGCTCGCGGCTCTCGGCCACCGCCTTGTCGGCCAGACCGACGACGGTGAAGGACGGCTGATCGCTGGACAGCTGCTGGACCTGCACGTCCACGCGCCGGGCGTCCACGCCCTCGAACGCCACTGTCACGACGCTGGCCACCATCGGCCGCCCTCCCGCAATCCGCAGGGAGAACGAACCATGAACCAGACAGCTTTACAAGAGCGGCGTTACGCGAGCCGTTTTTGCTCGATAGCGTCCCACATCAGCGCCGCCGCATCCACGCCGGTGAAGCGCTTCAGCTGCTGGGCTCCCGTCGGCGAGGTGACGTTGATCTCGGTCATCCAGTCGCCGATCACATCGATGCCGACGAAGATCAGCCCCCGCGCCTTCAGAGTCGGGCCGATGGCGGCGCAGATCTCGCGGTCGCGTTCGGTCAGTTCGACGGGCGCGGCGGTGCCGCCGACGCGCAGGTTGGACCGCACCTGATCCTTGGCCGGGATACGGTTGATGGCCCCGACCGGCTCGCCGTCAATCAGGATGATCCGCTTGTCGCCCTTCGACACGGCAGGGAGGAATTTCTGGATCACCAGCGGATCGCGCGAGCCCATGGCGTGGATCTCGACCAGTGCATCCAGATTGGGATCGTCCGCCTTCAGACGCACCACGCCCGAGCCCGCGGCGCCGTGCAGCGGCTTCAGGACCACCTCGCCATGACGGCGATGGAAGTCGGCGAGGGCGACCGGGTCCGACGAGATCAGCGTCGGCGGGGTGAGGCCGGGGAAGTGGGTGACCAGCAGCTTCTCGGGCGCCGAACGCACCTCGGCAGGGTCGTTCACCACCAGCGTTTTCGGATGCACCGTCTCCAGCAGATAGGTTGCGGTGACATAGGCCATGTCGAACGGAGGGTCCTGCCGCATCAGGATGACGTCGACATCGTCCCCGAGATTCAGCTTCACCTCGTCGCCGAAGCTGACGTGATCGCCGACAGTCTGGCGCAGGGTCACTGGCCGGGCGCGGCAGAACAACTCTCCGTCCTCCAGCGCCAGGGTGCGGAAGTCGTAGACCCACAGCGGATAGCCGCGGTTCTGGGCCTCCATCGCCTGCAGGAAGGTCGTGTCGGACTCGATGTTGACCGCCTCGATGGGGTCCATCTGGATCGCGACTCTCAGCATGCCCTGTCCTTCCGCGCGGTGGGAGCTTGGCTAATGGGCAGCCGGACGGCGGGGCGCAAGCCTAGTTGAGCTGCAGACGCACCCGATCGACGGACATGCGGCGATGCACATCGGTCGGCTCGTCCAGCGTGCGGGCGCGCGACAGGGCCTCCAGGGCCCCGGCCAGCGCGCCCTGCTTTTCACGGGCCGCGGCGACATCGAGCCAGGGCCGGTGATCTTCCGGATCGAGCAGCGCACGGCGCAGGGCGGAACGCTCCGCGCCCTCATAGTCCTGTGACCGGATGGCGCGGCTGAACAGCACGTTCTGCAGCCGCAGCAGGGCCTGCCGGTCGCTGACCGGGGCCATCAGCACGTCCAGCCGGTCGGCGACATGCGGCGTCAGCCCGGCCCGGAGCGCCCGCCGGGTCAGTTCCGACGGCAGCACCAGCCGTCCCTGGCTAAAGGGATCCAGCGCCACCGGCCCCTCGGGCGTTTCGACGCGCAGCAGGAAGTGGCCCGGGAAGTCGACGCCCTGCGCCTTCACGCCGGCCCGCCGGGCGGCGTCGAGATAGAAGATCGCCAGCGTCGCCGACAGGCCCCGCCGCCGCTCGGCGACGTCGATCACATCGGTGTTGCCCGGATGGTCGTAGTTCAGCAGGTCGCCGTTGAGCCGCAGATCGGCGGCCATGGTTTCCGCCAGGGCGTCATCGGGGCCTTCGCTGCCGACCCGCTCGGCCAGCCGCTCGGCGGCGTTGTGCGCCAGCGTCCTGACCGGCTCCGGATCGCGGAAGGGGTAGTCGTGGATGGCGCAGGCGATCGCGGCCTCGAGCAGCGGAAACGCCCCGTCGTCGGCCTGACCGGCCTCCATCAGTACGGTTTCGGCTTCGTCGCGCGTCACGCCCGCTCCCTCCCGAACGGCTCTACACCCCGACGATGACGCGGAAGCCGTCCCGGAGCCAGCGCCACCATATCGATTCTGAGCAGATGCCCGGCCAAGCTGGGTCTTTGACGCAACACAGCGCGACCCGCGGCCAACAGCCGTTCGTACTGTTTGGCCGTCAGGGCGGTGAGCGCGAGTTCCAGGGTGGCGCGCCGTTTAACCTCCACCACCGCCAGGGTGCGGCCCCGCCGCGCGAGGATGTCGATCTCTCCCGCGCGCGTCTTCAGCCGGAAGCCGAGCAGCTGATAGCCGCGGCTCATCAGCAGCAGGGCCGCCAGCCATTCGGAGCGATGGCCCTCCCGATGCGACAGGGCGCCGAGCGACACCCGCCAGCCGCGCTTCGCCACAACGACCCTCGGCGCCTTCAGGCGAACCGGGGTCCGGGCGCCGCTCACCGGCCTTGCAGCTCCAGGGCCCGCTTGTAGAGCGGCTTGCGCGGCAGGTTCAGCGCCTTGGAAACCTCCGCGGCCGCCTCGCCGGGCGGGAGCCGGGTCATGGCCTCGGCCAGGGCTGCGTCGGCGTCGGCTTCGGAAGCGACCTCGATCTCGCCCGGTCCTATGACGATGACGATCTCGCCCTTGGGCGACTGACAGCGCGGGTCGGTGGCGAGATCGGACAGGGAGCCGCGGATGCACTCCTCGTAGAGCTTGGTCAGTTCGCGGGCCACGGCCGCCGGACGAGCGCCGAGCACCGCGGCCATGTCTGCGAGGCTGTCGGCCAGACGCGGCCCGCTCTCGAAGAAGACCAGCGTCTGTCGGCCCGTCCGCAGGTCCTCCAGCGCCGCACGGCGGGCGCCCGACTTCGGCGGCAGAAAGCCGGCGAACAGCACCCGGTCCGCCGGCAGGCCGGCGATGCAAAGGGCCGCCAGTAGACTGGAGGGTCCGGGGATCGGATGAACCGGCAACCCCTCGGCGATCACGGCCCGGGCCACAACGAAGCCGGGGTCGCTGACCAGCGGCGTGCCGGCGTCGGATACGAGCGCCACCACGGCGCCGTCGCGCAGCCGCTCGATGGCCAGTTCGGCAGCGCGGGGCGAGGCATGATCGTCGCAGCGCTCCAGCCTGGCCTTCAACCCGTAAGCGGACAGCAGTTTGGCCGTGACGCGGGTGTCCTCGGCGAGAACCAGATCGGCGGCGGCGAGGACGTCGAGGGCCCTCAACGTCATGTCGCGCAGGTTCCCGATCGGCGTCGCCACCAGATAGAGGCCCGGCGCAACCGGGCGCGGCGGCGGAGCGGTCGGGGGAAAGGCAGACGGATCGGGCATCGGCGAGACCGTGCCAGCCGCGCGATGCGCACTCAAGGGCGGCCTAGCCGACCGGCGTCGCCGCGATGAAGCCGGTCAGGGCCGCGATGGTGACCAACTCCAGCACCACCAGCAGAAAAGGCCAGTGCCGCTTCACAAACATGACGATACGCAAACGACACTCCCCGGACCGCGAAGCGGCGCGAGCCAGCACAAGCTTCAATCAGGCGTGGAGGTTCCGTGAAGTCGCACCGTCAGGTGAGGAGGGCCCGGAGCACGCCATCCAGAACCGGGCGTCCGGTCGATGTGGCGACCACCCGCTCTCCGTTTCGGGCCAGGAAGCCGTCGGCGATCAGACTGGCCAGCGTGCCCGGATCGCCGGAAAGGCCCAGAGCCGCCAGATCTTCGATCCCGACGCCTTCGACGGTCCGCAGGCCGAGCAGGATCCGCTCCTCCGCCGCGGCGGCAGGATCGAGCGGCTCGCGGCTGACCCAGGGCGCGCCTGCCCCGACGCCCGGGATGTAGTCTCCGATCCCGCGATGGGCGACCGTCGCGGTCCGAACGCCCTCCAGCGTCAGCCGCCCGTGGGCCCCGGGGCCCACGCCGATGTAATCGCCGCCTCGCCAGACGTGGAGGTTGTGAGCCGAGCGGGTCGTGACGCCACGGGCATGATTGGAGACTTCGTAGGCCTCGAAACCGGCGGCTTCGAGGACCGCCTGAGTCGTCTCGTAGAGGGCCGCCGAGAGATCTTCATCCGGCGGCGTCCACGCCCCTCGGGCCACCGCCCGGCCGAAAGCGGTCGTGGGCTCGATGGTCAGCTGATAGGGCGAGACGTGCTCGAAACCGAGGTCCAGCGCCTCGGTCAGCTCGGCGGTCCAGTTCGCCACCGTCTGGTCGGGACGCGCATAGATCAGGTCGATCGACAAACGGTCGAACGCGCGGCCGGCCACCGCTACAGCGCGCCGCGCCTCGTCGGCGGAGTGGTTGCGGCCGAGAAACGCCAGCGCCGCATCGTCCAGCGCCTGCACCCCCATCGACAGCCGGTTGACCCCTGCGGCCGCAAGCGCGGCGAAACGATCGGCTTCAGCGTCTGTGGGGTTGGCCTCGAGCGTGATCTCGATGGGGCTCGTGGGGGCGAACAGGGCCCGCGCCCTGTCGATCACCGCCGCCACCGCTTCCGGGGCCATCAAGGAGGGCGTCCCCCCGCCGAAGAAGATGGAGGCAAGGCGCCGGGGGCCGGTCAGCGCAGCCTGCGCCTCCATATCGGACAGGATGGCACCCACCAGCGCCGCCTGCTCGGTGTCGCGGCCACGATCCCTGACGACGTTGAAGTCGCAGTAGGGACAGATCCGGGCGCAGTAGGGCCAGTGGACGTACAGGGCGACGTCCGTCCCGGGGTCGCGAAACGGATCAGTCAATCAGCGCGGCCTTGAGCTTCTCGAATGCCCGGGCGCGATGGCTGATGGAATCCTTCAGCTTCGGGTCCAGTTCGCCGAAGGTCTGGTCATAGCCGTCCGGAATGAAGATCGGGTCGTAGCCGAAGCCCCGGTCGCCGCGTGGCGGGAAGGTTAACCGCCCCTCGACCCGACCCTCGACCACCACGGCGGGTCCATCCGGCCAGGCCACGGCCAGAGCCGAGGTGAACCATGCCCGCCGATCATCTGCGCCTGCCTCGTCCAGCCGTTCTTCGACGCGACGCATGGCGAAGGCGAAATCCTTGTCTGGCCCGGCCCAGCGGGCGGAGAAGATGCCCGGAGCACCGCCGAGCGCCGCCACCGACAGGCCGGAATCGTCCGCCAGCGCCACTTCGCCGGCCCGGTCCGCCGCGTGCCGCGCCTTGAGCAGGGCATTTCCGACAAACGTGGTTTCCGTTTCCTCCGGCTCGGGCAGATTCAGCGCCGCGGCGGTGACCACCTCGTAATGTCCGCCCAGCAAGGCCTCGATCTCAGGCACCTTGCCGGGGTTGTGCGTCGCCGCGACGATCCGCATCCCTTTGATAAGCTTCAACTTCATACCGATCACGCGCTCTGTAACGATCCATTGCCAAAGTTTAATATCGTTAAACGATATGTAACATGACTTCCTGCCGCGCACGGCCTATCTATTAACCCAAGGACGGACGCCGCAACGTTCCCCGATCGAAGCCAAACCGGCAAAATCGATGCAGCGGTACAACGAACGAGGGGTGAAAACATCCCTCACTCAGGATCAACAGAGAACGACAATGAACACCATGAACGCTTCCTACTTCATCGAAAAGGTTGGCCACGGCTTCCTGAACGCCTTCCTGCTCGCCGCCCTGCCGACCGCGCTCGTCGCCACCCTCGTCCAGGCCCTGTGATTTCCAATCGGCTCACCGGAGCTTTGACGATTTGCATGACAAACGCGAAGAATAAGACCGCGTGTGGGTTCGCCGGACCCCGCGCGGCATCCTCGCCTGGACTTCCGGCCTGAACGAGGCCGTATGCCGTTCCCGAAGACGAAACCGCTCGGGATAAGCACCCCCTCCCTGCCACTTCTGAATTTCGTCTCGATCTCGCGCCTGGCGAGCACGGTCTGCACCGTCGCTTTCTGGATCCTGGCCGCGGGCGCCGTTCTGGTGCCCACCGCGGTTCTGGCGCTGAAGCTTTTCGGCACCCCTGTGGTGACCGCCGGCGAGGGCGAGGACGCCATCGTCATCCCTCTGCCCTGGGCCTATGTGCTGCTGGTCGCCACCGCCGCATTCGCCTACCTCGGCATCTCCGCCCTGATCTTCCGCCTTCTGGCCCGCATCGTGGGGACACTGCGCGCGGACGACCCCTTTCACCCCGTGAACGTGCGCCGGCTGCATCAGATCGGTGCGGCCTTCGCCTCGGTGATGCTCGGCGTCTGGGCCGGCCAGTTCCTGGTCGCCCGCTTCGTGCGCGGCGCCATGCCGACGCCCAGCCTGTTCGACCTGATCACCCCATCCTTCGCGGTCGTCATCGTCGTGGTGATCGCCGAAATCTTCGCCGAGGGCGCGCGCCTGCGCCGCGAGGCCGAACTGACCATCTGACAAGGCGGCGACGGCTTTCCGTCCCCACGCGCGCCGGTATAGAGAGTTTCAAATGGCAATCCGCGTACAGCTTGACCGCATCCTTCTCGAACGGCGCATGTCGCTGACGGAGCTGGCCGACCGCGTAGGCGTGACCCTGGCCAATCTGTCGATCCTGAAGACGGGCAAGGCGAGGGCCATTCGCTTCACGACGCTCGACGCCCTTTGTCGTGAGCTGAACTGCCAGCCGGGCGATCTGCTGATCCAGACTCCCGGACCGCAGGACCCGGGTTCCGACGAGGACACGGACGGAAACGCCCCCGGCACGACATGAGCCGGCGCGACGACCTGAGCCCGGAAGACCGGCGTATCTGGGCGAGGGTGGCGGGATCGGTGACGCCCTCCCGGCGCAAGAAGCCGGCCCGCATCGTTCCCGGAGCCGTTGATCCCGAACCGCCGCCGGCGCCGCTGTCGACGGGATCGGGCAAGGCCCGCCCGGTGCCGCCGCCCTATGCGCCACCCGTTTCGGCGCCGGGGCGTCCGCGGGGTCTCCCCGAAGAACTGGAGCCCCGCCGTCAACGCCGCCTCTCGCGCGAACGCGATCCGATCGAGGCGCGGATCGACCTGCACGGCTTCGGCCGTTTTCAGGCGCAGGACGCGCTGACCGCCTTCCTCACGATGGCGCAGATGCGCGGCTATCGCTCTGTGCTGGTGATCACGGGTCAAGGCAGACGGGGCGGCGGTGTGATCCGGGCCTCGGTCCACGAATGGCTGCAAAGCCCCGGCCTGCGTAGCGTCGTCTCCGGCTTCGCGCCGGCCGCACGCCGCCACGGCGGAGACGGCGCCCTCTATGTGACGATCCGTCGGCCCTAGGCGGCCAAGGCCTCGGGCGCCGACGACAGGGCCTGCTCGATCGCGGCGAAGAGGTCCGGCGGCGTGATCGGCTTGGTCAGGTGCTGGTCGGCCCCGGCGGCCAGACTGGCCTCCGCGTGTTCGGGCAGGGCGTTGGCGGTCAGCATCAGGATCGGCCTGCGCGGCAGGGCGGAAACCGCTTCGTGAGCCCGGATCGCGCGCACGGCGGTGAGGCCGTCCATCACGGGCATCTGCATGTCCATCAGGACCAGATCGAACGGCGCGGCCCTGAACGCGTCGACAGCCTCGGCGCCGTTCTCGACCTGGATCAGGTCGATGTCGGCCTGGGCGAGGATGAGTTCGACCACCTTCCGGTTCGTCGGATGGTCGTCGGCCAGAAGGATCCGGAGCGGGCGACCTTCCGCCAGCTCGGAAGGCGCTTGGAGCGGCGTGGACGCCTTCGCAGCGGGCAGGCCCAGCGGCAGGATCGCGGTGAAGACAGAGCCTTCGCCCGGCACGCTTTCGGCGTCGAGTGATCCACCCATGCGTTCGACGACGTGGCGGGCGATCGCCAGCCCCATGCCGGCGCCGTCGTGACGGCGGGTGATGGAGCCGTCCGCCTGCTGGAAGCGTCCGAAGACCTCGGCCTTGTGGGCGGGATCGAAGCCACAGCCCGTGTCCGACACCGTCAGCCGAATGTAATCGCCGTCAGCGGCGGCTATCAGCCGTATCTGGCCCGCGTCGGTGAATTTGACCGCGTTGGACAGCAGGGTCGAAACGACCTGACGAACGCGCGCGGCATCCCCGAGCCGCCGCGTGTCCGCTTCTGGCGCGATTTCGCCTTCGATGGTCAGTGGCTTGCCCGCCGCCTGTTCCGAGGCGAGGCCGACCGCCAGTCTAAGCGTCTCGCCGAGGTCAAAGGTCTCGGTCCGGAGATCGAGGCCGCCGGCTTCCATGCGGGCTAGGTCCAGCACGTCGGACAGCAGCCTTTCGAGAGTCAGGCCGGAGGCGTGTATCACGCAGGCGATCTCGCGCTCCCGAGGGCTGGAGGCGCTCTGGGACAACAGGCCGGACATGCCGACGACGCCGTTCAGGGGCGTGCGGATCTCGTGGCTCATATTGGCGAGGAATTCGGACTTGGCCCGGTCGGCGGCCTGGGCGGCTCGGGCAGCGCGGTCCCGCTCGGCGAGGACGGCGGCGACCGGCAGGGTGGCGAGGGGCAGCATGGCCAGGCCGATCTGGAGATTGAACAGCTCGGCCCGGATGTCGGGACTGTCAGCGGCGACGGTGCCGAAACCGGTGAGGTTCAGGGCGATGGCGATCAGACCGGCCCAGAGTACCGAACCCGCCGCGCCGAGGGCGCCGAAGCGAAGGGTGGCGAGGATCGCCAGCGGCGTCAGCAGAGCGAGCTGGGTCGCATCCGAACGGACCAGCAGGAAACAGCCGACAGCGAGGGCGGCGAGCAGGCCGGCGGCCTGGATCAGGTCGCGGCTGCGCGCCAGCCGGCTGAGGTGTTCGCGAGTCAACACCATGCCGAAGGGCACCAGGATCATCACGCCGAGCGCGTCGGCGGACCAGTAGTCCCACCACACCTGCGCCGCCGCGCCGCCGCCGAGACCGGCGACCAGAGGAGTCGCCGCGCCCGCCCCGGCGGCCGGCGCGATGACGGCGGCGCAGAGCAGGAAGCCGACGAGGGTGGTCGGCCGGGTCAGATCCCTGTCCATCAAGCGGAAGGCGCCAAGCAACCAGACGGCGGTCGCGATCTCCAGAATATTGGTCAGGGCGATGATCATGGCCCCGATCAGGGGCGCGCCGGCGTACATGATCGGGGCCGCCATCGCGATGTAGGAGCCGGTGCAGACGCCGAAGGTCCAGAATCGCTCGCGGGGACCGCGCAGAATGGCGAGAAGGATCAGGGCGTTTGTGGGCCAGATCGCTGTCAGGGAGCCGAAACTCGTCCATGCGACAGCCGCGAGAGACACCAGCGCCACCGCCACGCTGATGGCGAGCAGGGGCAGCAGACGGCGCAAGACCAGACGGCGCCAGTCGCTCGCAACGGCTGTCATGCTCTCCCCCGCCCCATACGCCGTTCTGGCGCGACGGACAGCCTGCCGCAGTGGAGGCTAAGGGGAGACTAATGACAGAAAATTCAGGCGGATGGCGAAGTCAGCCGCCGAGCGTCAGGCCCGCGCTCTGCGCCAGCTCGCGAAGGGGGGTCATCGGACGAGGGCCCCAGTGGGCGATGACTTCCGAGGCGGCCAGCGATCCGAGCCGGCCGGCTTCCTCCAGCGTAAGGCCCCGGGAAAGGCCGAGCAGGAAACCCGCCGCGTACTGATCGCCGGCGCCCGTGGTGTCGACCACCTTGTCGACCGGGAAGGCGGCGACGGCGACCTGCTCGTCGCCCGAGAGGACCACCGAACCTTCGGCGCCCCGGGTCACGGCGGCGACCTCGACGATGGAGGCGAGACGGGCGGCGGCGGCGTCGAAGTCGTCGGTTTCGAACAGGGCGGTCAGCTCGGCCTCGTTGGCGAGGACGATGTCGGCCGAGGCCTCGATGAAGGCGAGAAGTTCAGCCCGCCAGCGGTGAACCACGAAACTGTCCGACAGGGTGATGGCGACCTTGCGGCCCGCGGCGTGGGCCGCGGCGGCGGCGGCTTCGAAGGCGGCGCGGGCCGGAGCCGGATCGAACAGATAACCCTCGAGATAGACGATGGCCGAGGCGCCGATCAGGGCGGCGTCGATGTCCGCGGCCTCCAGCTGATTGGCGGCGCCGAGGAAGGTGCACATGGTGCGCTGGCCGTCGGGCGTGACGTTGATCATGCAGACGCCGGTGGCGAGGCCGGAGGCGGCGCCGTTGCGCAGGGGAGCCGTTTCGAAATGGACGCCGGCGGCGCGGATGTCGTGGCTGAAGACGCCGCCCAGCTGATCGTCGGCGACCTTGCCGATATAGGCCGCGCGGCCGCCGAACGAGCCGACGCCGGCCACGGTGTTGCCCGCCGAGCCGCCCGAGGCCTCCACCCCAGCCGCCATCGCCTCGTAGAGCGCTGCGCTGCGGGCGGCGTCCACCAGCTGCATCGAACCGGCGGTCAGTCCCTGGGCGTCAAGGAAGGCAGCGTCGCTGGGGGCGAGGACGTCGACGATGGCGTTGCCGACGGCGCAGACGTCGTAGGTGGGGGCTTGGGTCATGGGCGCGCCCATAGCCGCTGGCGCCCCGAATGGCCAGCGGCGCACCTTGTGGGCGCACAAGCAAAGCGGAGTTGCGAAGACCCGGCTTTCCGGCGAATGACCGGGCCATGACCCGTATCGCCGTCCTGACCCCCGATCCCGCCGACTCCTCCTATGCCGGCCAGTGGCCCACCGTGCTCGAGCGGCTGGCCGGCGCCCTGGCGACGGCGGGGATCACCGTCGAGCCGAGCCCGTGGACAGAGCACGTCGAGGACGCTTCCGGCCTGACCGGCCATCCGCTGGTGCTGCCCCTGATCGTCTGGGGCTACCACCGCGACCACGGACGCTGGATGCAGGCTTGCGAGACATGGCAGGCGGCGGGGGTGCAGATGCTGAACCCGGCCGAGGTGATCGGCTGGAATTCGGACAAATCCTATCTGGGCCGGCTGGCCGACAAGGGCGTGGCGATCCCGCCCACGGTCTGGGTGGAGGCCGTGACGCAGGCGGATGTCGACGCCGCCTTCGAACGCTTCGGGGCGGAGACGGTCATCGTCAAACCGCGCGTCTCGGGCGGGGCATGGAAGACGCTGCGGCTGTCGCGGGGCGAACCCCTGAGCGGCGCGCCGGAGGGACCGGCGATGATCCAGCCCTATTTGCCGTCGATCGAGAGCGAGGGCGAAACCTCGCTGCTGTTCTTCGGCGGCGCGTTGAGCCACGTGGTCAACAAGCGGCCCGTCGCCGGCGAATTCCGCATCCAGGTCCAGTTCGGGGGCCAATATTCGGCCCTGCCTGAGCCGTCCGCAGGCGCGCTGGCTCTGGCGCAGAAGACGCTCGCCGCCATCGACGAGGACCTGCTCTACGCCCGTATCGACATGGCGCAGGGGCCGGGCGGCGAATGGCTGCTGATGGAGGCCGAGCTGATCGAGCCGGACTTCTATCTCGGCTCGGCGCCCGACGGCGGACGCCGTTTCGCTGAGGCGGTGCGGGCGCGGCTCTAGCCCGCATCCCCCAAGGCCTGCAAACCGGCTCGTGAGGGGCAGAGGTCGCTGATCACGCAGCCGCTGCATTTCGGCTTCCGCGCCGTGCAGGTGTAGCGGCCGTGCAGGATCAGCCAGTGGTGAGCCTTGGGCAGCCATTCCTCCGGCACGATCCGGTGCAGCTGGGCCTCGACCTTGTCCGGCGTCGCGGCGTTGGCGAGGCCGAGCCGGTGCGAGACGCGGAACACATGGGTGTCGACGGCGATGGCCGGCTCGATGCCGAGCTCGTTCAGCACTACGCTCGCGGTCTTGCGACCGACGCCGGGGAGGGCCTGCAGCGCCTCCCGGTTCAGCGGAACCTCGCCCCCGTGCTGCTCCAGCACGAGCCGGCTCAGGGCGATGACGTTGCGCGCCTTGCCGCGGTAGAGGCCGATCGAGGAGATGAAGGGGATCAGCCCCTCCTCGCCCAGCGCGAGCATGGTCTCCGGCGTATCGGCGACGGCGAACAGCCGGTCGGTGGCCTTGTTGACCGAAACGTCCGTGGCCTGCGCCGACAGGGCGACGGCGACGACGAGGGTGAAGGGGCTGGAGAAATTCAGCTCGGTCTTCGGATCGGGCATGGTCCGCGACAGCCGCTCGAAGACGGCCTCGACCCGATCTTCGTCTGGCGGCCAGCCGAGCACCGGCACGACCGGCCCGGTCAGGACGGCGGGACGTTTCGGCGCGGGATTCCGCAGGGTTTTCGTGCGGCTCTTCGACAAGGCCTTGGACGGCTTCATGCCTCGTCGTCGCCGGGCTCAGGACCAGCGTCAAGGCCGAGCGCCGTTAGCGCCTCCCGCGCCGCCCGCTCTCCCTCGATCCAGGCGCCGTGGGCGGTGCCGTAGAACCCGTCGGACGTCGCTTCACCGGCAAGGAAGATGCGGTTCTCGATAGGCGCCTTGAGCCGCGCGCGGTCGCCGGCATGGCCCGGCAGGGCGTGGGAATAGGCGCCCCGGGACCACGAATCCGCGCCCCACATGGAGGTGGCGACCGGGGCGAGCCGCCGGCGCATGCCGGAGCCGAGCAGACTGACCAGTTCGTCGGTGGCGAAGGCGAAGAAGGCGGCCTCGCCCTCGGCCTCGAGCTGGCGGGCGATGTCGCCGCCGAACCATCCCTCGATCATCGGCCGGCCGAACGGGCGCAGATGGTAGCCGGCGGTGTCGGGGGTGTCGGAGCGGCCCCAGAGCTGGCTGTCTTTGGGAAAGTCCTCCGCGCCCGTCACGGTCATGTGCAGCTTGGAGGCGAGGCCGAGCGGAAGACTGGAGGCGGTCTCGATCAGCTCCGGCAGCGGCGGATCGAAACGGATGGCCTCCGCCGCGATCAGGTCCGTGGGCAGGGTGAGGATCACTGCCCGCGCCTCCACCGCGCCCCTGCCGGTTTCGAGCCGCAGCACCGGTCCGGAACGGTCGATGCGGGTGACCGGACAACCGAACACCACCGGAACGCCCTGCCCCAGCCGCTCGATCAGACGGCCGTAGCCTTCGACCACCCGCCAGTTCACCCCGGTGTCGCGATAGGCGTCGTAGTCGAGGATCGAGACCTCGGCGAAGCGGGCGCCGTTCAGCGCGCCCGAGATGGCGTCGATCCGGGCGTTCCAGCGGCTGTCCGGATCGAAGAGGGTCGAGGCGGGGCCCTCCCGACCTCGCGCCGCGGCCTCGGCGACCCGTTCCTCGAAGGCGGCGAAGTCTTCGCGAAAGGCTGCCTGCTCACCCGGCGACATCTCGTGATTGAAGGCCTGGCTCTCCCACGGCGGACGGGTGCGGTCGACGGTCAGGCCCGCGGGCTCGACCATGGATGCCAACGGATTCTCGTCGGCGGAATGCAGCCAGCCGCAGCCCATGTCCAAGCCATAACTTTCGAAGCCGACGGTGTGGGCGCGGCCGCCGACACGGTCCCGCGCTTCCAGCACGGCGACGTCGAGCGGATGGCGCGACAACAGGCGGGCCGCCGCCAGTCCGGCGGCGCCGGCGCCGATCACGGCGATGTCGAGAGAGGCGGGGAGGTGGTCGGTCATCGCGGTCCTTAACGGGCCGAAACATGACGTGTTGCAGCGCACGAACAAGCGGAGTTGATTTTTGGACAGTTCTGTCCATTTATGCAGCCGTTCCTCCCCGAACGCTTTTCTCCGAGATCCGCAATGGCCCTGAATCCCGCTCTCAAGAAGCGCCTCCCCCTGATCGTCGCCGGCGTGGTGGGCGTGGCCCTGATCGTGGGCGGCGTCGTCTGGTGGCAGGGCAAGCAGCGGTGGGAAGCCACCGAGAACGCCTTCGTCCAGGCCGACACCACCGAGGTCAGCCCGCAGATCGACGGCTATGTGGTCGAGGTGCTGGTCGCCGACAACCAGCGGGTCGAGGCCGGTCAGGTGCTGATCCGGCTCGACGACGCCGACGCCAGGGCCAATCTGGCGCAGGCCGAGGCCGAGCTGTCCGCCCTTCAGGCCGGCGTGCAGAACGTCGACGCCCGCGCGGCGCAGGAACAGGCGATGATCGCCAGCCGCGCCGCCGCCGTCAGCCAAGCGCAGGCCCAGGCCGACCTCGCCCGCCAGCAGGTCGCCCGCTACGGCGCCTTGGCCGAGAAGGGCTGGGTGTCCCAGCAGCGGATCGAGACCGAACGCGCAGGCGTCCGCACCGCCCAGGCCTCCGTCGCCGAGGCGCAGGCCGCTCTGGTCGCCGAACAACGCGCCGCCGGCGTGCTGGGCTCGACCCGCACCCAGTCGGTGGCCACGGTCGAACAGGCGCGCGCCGCCGTCGACAAGGCGCGCATCGCCCTCGAGCGCACCGTCATCCGCGCGCCGGTTTCGGGCGTCATCGGCGCCCGCGGCGTGCGCGTCGGCCAGTACGTCCGTCCGGGCGGCTCCATCCTGTCGATCGTGCCGCTGGGCGACACCTATGTGGTGGCCAACTTCAAGGAGACCCAGGTCGGGCGGCTGCGCCTCGGCCAGACCGTCGAGATCAAGGCCGACGCCTTCAAGGGTCAGCCCCTGACCGGCCGGATCGAGAGCTTCGCCCCGGCCACGGGTTCGGAGTTCGCCCTGATCCCGGTCGAGAACGCCACCGGCAACTTCACCAAGATCACCCAGCGCGTGCCGGTCCGCATCCGCGTAGAGCGGCGCGAGGGCGCAGCCCTGCGCCCCGGCCTGTCGGTCGAGGTCAAGGTCGACCTGAAGAGCGCGGGCACGCTGACCTTCGCCGAGGCCGCCGCCGCGCCCGTGCAGACCGCAGCCGTGGCGGGGCCCGTCGCGCAGTGACCGCCGCCGCCCCCGCGATGGGCGCCGGCGCGACCACGGCCGGCGAGCCCAAGGTCAACTGGACGGTCCTGCTGCTCGGCTTCGCCGGCATGGTGATCGGCCAGTTCATGGCCATCCTCGACATCCAGATCGTCGCCTCGTCCCTGCCCCAGATCCAGGCCGGCGTGGGCGCCTCGGCCGACGAGATCAGCTGGATCCAGACCGCCTATCTGATCCCCGAGGTCGTGATGATCCCGCTGTCGGGATATCTGTCGCGACTGTGGGGGACGCGGAACGTGTTTCTCGCCTCCTGCGCCGGCTTCATGCTGATGAGCGTGGCCGTCGGTCTGTCCGGCTCGGTCGAGCAGATGATCTTCTTCCGCGCGATCCAGGGCTTCGTCGGCGGGGCCATGATCCCGACCGTCTTCGCCGTCGCCTTCACCGCCTTCCCCCCCAAGCAGCGGGTCACGGCCAGCGTCATCATGGGCCTGATCGTGACGCTGGCGCCGACCGTGGGGCCGACGCTGGGCGGCCACCTGACGGAGCAGCTGAGCTGGCGCTGGCTGTTCTTCATCAATGTGCCGCCGGGACTGCTGGTGCTGTTCCTCGTCGGCCGCTACGCCAATTTCGACAAGGGCGACCCGTCGCTGGCCAAGGGCTTCGACTGGTGGGGCCTGGCCTTGATGGCGACCTTCCTGATGAGCATGCAGTTCGTGCTCGAAGAGGGCTCGAAGAACGACTGGTTCGCCGACGACCACATCCTGTTCCTCGCCGTCATCGCCGCGATCACGGGCCCGGCCTTCGTCTGGCGGGCGCTGAGCTACTACAATCCGATCGTCGAACTGCGCGCCTTCGCCAACCGCAACTTCATGGTCGGGGTGGTGATGACCTTCACGGTCGGCGCGGCCCTGTTCGGCGGGACCTTCCTCCTGCCGCTCTTCCTCGGGCGAGTGCGCGGCTACTCCTCCGCCGAGGTCGGCACGACGATGGTGGTGTCCGGGCTGGCCATGTTCCTGACCGCGCCGTTCGCCGGTCGGCTCGTCCGGCTGGTCGACCCTCGCATCCTGATGTTCAGCGGCTTCATGATGTGCGCCTGGGCCATGTGGGACGCGCATGCCGTCACCACCGAATGGGCCTTCTGGGAGTTCGCCGGGGTGCAGGCCCTGCGCGGCGTCGGCGTCATGATGGCCATGATCGCCTCGCAGCAGGTGACCATGTCGACCCTGCCGCCGCACATGGTCAAGAACGCATCCGGGCTGGTGAACCTGTTCCGCAACGTGGGCGGCGCCTTCGGTCTGGCGATCCTCAACACCTCGCTGACCACCAACACCGCCCTGCACATGAGCGAGCTGACCCAGAACATTACCAACAGCAACTCCGGCATGGTCGGATTGCTGGCGGCCATGCAGGAGCGGTTCGCCGGCTCGCTGGACCCCGCGGGCGCGGCGATGAAGGCGGTCTACGGGATGCTGAACCTGCAGGCGACGACGCTGGCGTTCGGCGACGCCTTCGCCATGCTGGCCATCGGCTGCGCGTTCGCCGCCTTCGTCACCCTTCTTGCGAGGCCGGTGAAGATCCCGACTGGAGCGCCGCCGGTGGAGGCGCACTGATGGCGCGCGTTCGCGGACAGGTCGACGAGACCAAGACCGAGGCCATTCTCGATGCGGCATCGGTGCTGTTCTCCGAACAGGGGGGCGGGGTGTCGATGGAGGCCATCGCCAAGCGGGCGGGCGTGTCGCGCCAGACGCTCTACAACCGGTTCCCGTCAAAGCTGGAGATCGGCCGCGCGCTGGCCAGCCGCCGTTCCGACGCCATCAATGCGCCCCTGCGCGCCGGCGGTGATCCGCAAACGGTTCTGACCACGCTCGCCGCGCTGCTGCTGGACAAGATCTGCGGCGACGACGGCAAGGCCTCGATGCGCGGCGTGGCCCTGATGTCGCCCCATGCCCCGGAGGTGGCGCTGGCCATCTACGAAGCCGGGCCGCGCGAAAGCCTGCGTCGTCTGTCGGAATGGCTGGCGGAGCAGAACCGGACGGGCGCGCTTGCCCTGCCTGACCCTGACGCGGCGGCCGAGATGTTCGCCGGCATGGTGCTGGGCCACGGGCATCTGCGTGGCGTTCTGGGCGTGCCCCATCCGCCGTTCGACCGCGACGCCCGGGCGGCGGAGACGGCGCGGCGTTTCATCCGGGCCTTCGCGCCCTGATCCTGCCGGGTGACGGGGAGGGACGAAGGGCGTAGAGCGCGGGGCAGTACCCGTCGGAGACCCTTCCCATGCTGATCCACCTGTCGTCCTGGCCCGAAATCGATGCACGGCTGAAGACCACGAAGACGGTCGTCGTTCCGATCGGCTCGAACGAGCAGCACGGGCCGACGGGCTTGCTGGGCACCGACTGGCTGTGCCCCGAGATCGTCGCCCATGCGGCGGAGCGGCAGGACGAACAACTGGTCGTCGCCCCGACCTTCAACATCGGCATGGCGCAGCACCATCTGGCCTTCGCCGGCACCATCAGCCTGCGGCCCTCGACCTTCATGGCGGCGATCACCGACTGGGTGTCGTCGCTGAGCCGGCACGGCTTCGAGCGGATCTATTTCCTCAACGGTCACGGCGGCAACGTCGCCACCATCGAGGCGACCTTCGCGGAAATCTACGCCGAGTGGAGCTTCGTCGAGGAGCAGCCGCCCTTCGTGCTGAAGCTGCGTAATTGGTGGGACCTGCCGGGCGTCCACGGCTTCTGCAATCGCATGTTCCCGACCGGCCACGGCATGCACGCCACGCCGTCAGAGATCGCCGTGACCCAGGCCGCCTATCCGCATCTGGTCAAGACGGCGGCGATGGAGCCGCGGATCGCCCCCGTTGGACCTATCCGCGACGCGCTGGACTATCGGGCGCGCTTCCCCGACGGCCGCATAGGCTCCGATCCGCTGCTGGCCAGCCCGGAGAAGGGGCAGGAGATCATCGACGTCGCGGTTCCGGCCCTGCTGAAGGACGTGGCCGACTTCACGGCAGAGGTCTTGCCGTAGCCCGCGGCGCGGCGCACGGTTCCGCCATGTCACCGATCAAACAGGCCGCCCGCACCGCCCGCGCGGGCCAGGAACTTCTGCAGGCCTCCGGCGACGTCATCGCCCGGCGTCTGGAGATCGTCGCCGAGGGGTTTCGTGATCCCTTGAAGGCCGACCTTCTGGAAATGAGCCTGATGGGCTCCGAGAAGGTCGAGGCCCTGACGGCCTCGGCCACCGTGGGGCTGAACACGGCCGTCGGCATGGCGGCGACCACCGCGGCCGCCGTCGCCCGCGAGACCGCGGCGGCGCAGGGCGCCCTGGGTGCGGTGCTCAAGGCCTCGACCCCGGCCGAGGCGGCTCTGGCGCAAGGCGCCTGGGTCACCGCCGCCATGAGCCGGGCTGTCAGCGACGGCTGGGCCTTCGGCTCCACCATGCTGAAGCTGCAGGCCGACGCCTTGGCGCCGATCCACGCCGCCGCAGTCGCCAATGCGAAGCGGCTGAAGCGCTAGCTCGCCGCCGGCGGGCAGTCGCCAGTGTCGATAATCTGGCAACGGATTGTCGAGGATCTGACCGCGATAATTGTAGAGCTTTTATCCACGGATCGGCCCCCCGCTGCCTGGAATTCTACCGGAACGGCGGCTCGTCGAAGGCGCGGAGCTTGCGGGAGTGCAGGCGCGCGCCCTCGGCCCGAAGCAGGTCCACGGCCTGAATGCCGATCTGCAGATGCTCCGAAATCGAGCCCTCGTAGAAGCGGTTGGCCTGACCCGGCAGCTTGATCTCGCCGTGCAGGGGCCGGTCCGAAACGCACAGCAGCGTGCCGTAGGGCACCCGGAACCGGTAGCCCTGCGCGGCGATGGTGGCGCTTTCCATGTCGATGGCGACGGCCCGGCTCTGGTTGAAGCGCTGGGCGGATTTGGCGTAGCGCAGCTCCCAGTTCCGGTCGTCGGTGGTGACCACCGTGCCGGTGCGGAGCCGGCGTTTGACCTCTTCGCCCGGCGCGCCGGAGACCATCTTGGCGGCGTCGTAGAGGGCGCGCTGGACCTCGGCGATCGACGGGATCGGGATGTCCGGCGGCAGCACGGCGTCGAGCACATGGTCCTCGCGCAGATAGGCGTGGGCCAGCACATAGTCGCCGATGGTCTGGCTGTCGCGCAGACCGCCGCAGTGGCCGATCATCATCCACGCATGAGGCCGGGTGACCGCCAGGTGGTCGCAGATCGTCTTGGCGTTGGACGGGCCGACCCCGATGTTGACCAGGGTGATGCCGTTCCAGCCCGGCGCCGTCAGGTGATAGGCGGGCATCTGGTGCTTCTTCCAGGCCGCATCCATGACCATCTCGCCGGGATTGGGCGTGTCACGGGTGATCACGACGCCGCCGGCGCAGACCAGCCGGTCATAGGGGCTGGACGGATCCGCCACCTGCTCGCAGGCCCAGCGCACGAACTCGTCGACGTACCGGTTGTAGTTGGTGAACAGGATGTAGGACTGGACGTCCTCGACCGGCGTGCCGGTGTAGTGCCGCAGCCGGGCCAGCGAGAAGTCGGTTCGCAGGCCGTCGAACTGGGCCAGGGGAAAGTCCTGCGTCGTGTCGAAAAGGCCATCGGAGATTTCGTCGCCGATGTGGGCGAGGTCGGTCGTCGGGAAGTAGCGGGCGACGGCGGCGGTCTGGCTGCGGTCCAGCGCCACGTCCGAGCCGTCCATCACATAGGGGAAGGGAATCTCCTGCTCCGACGGGCCGACGTCGAAGGTCGCGCCATAGTCGGCTTCGAGCAGGGCCAGCTGCTCGGTCAGATAGGGCCGGAACAGCTCGGGCCGGGTGATGGTGGTGGAATAGACGCCGGGCCGGGACAGGCGGGCGTAAGCGCGGCTGGCCAGATTGGCGGGCCGGTCGCCGAACCAGCTGACGCGCAGCTCGGGATAGGAGAACAGGCCCTTGGCCCGCGCTTCGGCATCCGGCCGCTCGCCCGTGGCGAGGAAAGTCCGCACCGCCTCGCGGAGGTTGGTGACGGCTGCGTTGTAGAGGGTTTCGAGGCGGTCCAGCGCCGCCGGGCCGCTCAGGGCCGATGTGTTCATGTCTGTCATGGCCTCCGATAACGGAAGATGATGACAATGGCGAGGCTCTGAAGCCGGTTCGTCCTCGGCAGCCTATCCGAGTTCGCTATGCAGGAAGGTGGTGACGTCCTGCAGGACCGGGGCCTTCTTGCGGAACAGGGGCGAGAAGGTCGCGATCAGGTCGGCGTGGTTCAGGCCTTCGTAGAGCTTCGCCTCGCAGCGCCCGCCGACCGCCCGCATCCGCTCGCAAAGGATGGTGGTGTCCTCGGCGTGGACGACTTCGTCCTTCGTCCCGTGTCCGAGCCAGAGCGGTGGCGCGTCCGGCCTGACGAAGGTGACGGGCTGGGTCAGCGTCAGGTCGGGCGTCCGGCCGAAGGCGTTGATCGAGGAGGGCACGTCGAGGGGGAGGAAGTCGTACGGGCCCGCCAGCCCGGCGGCCGCCTTGATCAGGTTCGGCGCCCCGGCCGCGGCCATGTAGCGCCGGTCGAGCGCGATCATCATGGCCAGATGCGCGCCCGCCGAATGGCCGATCACGCCAAGGCGAGCGGGATCGGCGCCGTACTGGCGAGCGATTGCTCCCGCCCTGGCCGTCGCCGCTGCGGCGTCCTCGATGAAGGCGGGGAAGCGAACCTGCGGAACGAGCCGATAGTCCGGCACCACCACGACGAAACCGCGCGCGGCGAGGGCATGGGCGGCCCAGCCGTACTGGGTCCGCATGCCGGAGTCCCAGCCGCCGCCGTAGAAGAACACAAGCGTCGGCCACGGACCCGCCGCAGCCGCCGTGGGCGCGAGGATGTCCATGCGCTGACGGGGGTCTTCGCCATAGGGAATGTCCCGACCCACACGGCGAACGCCCGGATCACGGGGGCCGAGGGCGTTCAGCGCGCCGAGCGGCGAGCAGGCCGCGGCGAGCACTGCGGCGGCGGGGGCGAGAAATCCTCTACGGGTCATCGGTGCAGGATACGCACGAAGCGGCCATTCGGCTCAATCACCTCGCCGACGATATCAACGCTCCGCAGTTGGCGTCCTCGGCCAGACCGGGATCGACAAACGGCAGCAGGGCCGCCAGCGGGTTGATCAGCGCGCCCAGCGCGGCGGCCAGACCAACCTGGCCAGCAACCGACCCGGCGTCCACGCCGACCTTGGGCGCGGTCAACGGCCCTTGCACGGTGATCGGCGACCACAGACGCACCAGCCGCGCCTCCTTGGTCTCGCCGTCGATGCGCAGGTTCAGGGTTTCGGCCCTGAGATCGATCGTGCCGCTCCCCTGCGCCAGCACCGGCGTGGTGTCGATGACGAAGGTCCGCGCCGTCGCCGTGCCGCCGCTGACCGAGAAGTCCGCCACGGCGCAGCGGATTTCCGAAGTCGAGGTGTCGCCGCCCAACAGCTTGCCCAGCCCGGCCGTGACGTTGATGCCCAGCAGTTCGGCGAAGGCGGCGCGCATCTGGCCCTGCGGCACCACCAAGCTGACCGAGCCTTTCGAATTGGCCGCGAAGTCATGGACCGAAGCGCCCGGCCCCTCCAGCCGCGCCCGGCCCAGCGCACGGCCGGTGACGGTCGGCGCCCCGTTGCGGGCGGGCACGATGGATTCCAGCGGATAGCCGCGCAGTCGGAAGTCGATGGCGCTGTAGGGCCGGTTACGGGTCGCATTGATCTTGGCCGTGCCGCGCAGTTCGCCGCGGTTGAAGGTGAAGGCCACAGGATCGAGGTTCAGTATGCCCTTCTCGAGATCGGCGCCCAGCTCGACCCGTCGCACGTCCAGCTCGTTCCGCTTCACCTGGGCCGCGCGGTATTTCAGCGTGCCGTCCATCACCCGCAGGCGTTCGACGTTGAGCGGCGCATCGGGCAACAGCCGGCCGGGGGCGCCCGAGGACGCGACGGTATCTCCGCTGGAGGTGACCTGCGGCTTGGCGCCCAGCACGGCGGCAAGGTCGTCCAGATCGAGAAGCCGCGAGCGCAGGTCGGCGTCGACCCGGCGGCGGTCGCCGGTCTTGTCGACCACCACATCGCCCGAGAGGTCCGAAGACCCGACCCGTCCGGTGAAGTCGGCGAAGGTGAATTTGGCATCGTCGCGCGTGAGCTTGCCCGCGAGACGGTAGGGCGGCGTATTTGGCGTGGTGATGCCCGTCAGCAGATAGATGTCGGCCAGGTCGCGGCCCTGCAGTCTCAGGGTGGCGTTGAACTGACCGAGATCGAACGGCCGGGTGATCGCGCCGTCGGCGACCAGCCTCGTGCCGACGCCGGCGATTTCGCCATGGAAGGTATAGGGCCGGTCGCGGCGGATGTTGATGAAGGGCCCGCCGCGTACGCTCAGGGTCAGAGGCGTTCCGTTGATGGTGCCGCGCCCGTCCAGATGGAAGCCGGCCGTTCCATCCGAGCCCTCGCGGGCGTTGATGGTCGCCTCCATGCGGATTTCGCGACCCTGCTCGTCGAGCGAAATCTTGCCGTCGCGGATGATCAGGCGGTTGATCGGCGGCAGCTTGACGCCCTCGCCCGTATCGGGAGCGTCAGGGTTGAGCTGCCAGCTCTTCTTGCCGTCGGCGGTCGAGATCAGCACCACCTCCGGGCGGGAGATCGACACCATGGGCATCTCGATCCGGCCCGCGAACAGCGAGCGCAAACGCACCGAGGCCTCCCCGTCGTCGATCTTCAGCGTGTCGCGCTGGCGCGCCCAGTCGGGCCCGCCGATCCGGACGTCCTGAACGCGCGCCGAGGGCGTCCAGCTGAACAGGTTGACGTCGAGATCGCCGTTGATCCGGATTTCACGGTCGTAGCGCGCCGAGGCCCAGCGGCCGATCGGTCCCCGCAGCATGTTCCAGTCGAACAGCATCAGGAACAGGGTGATGGCGGCCATCAGGACAAGCGTGACCGTCGCCGCGATCTTCTCGGGCCGGCCCGGGCGGCGGGCGGCCGCGTACAGCGGGTCATTGGCCACGACCCAGTCGCGCCAGCCGCGCACGCGCGCCCCGGCCGGGACCAGGGCGCGGTCGCGGACGACCAGCCAGTTGGGGTTGTCCTTCAAGGGGTTGGGCAAGCGCGAACTCCGTCGAGCGGAGACAACGCGCGAGCGAGGCGAAAGGCTCAGTCAACCGGGACTTCAAACGAAAAGGGCGTCTCCGCGAACGAAGACGCCCCTTCTGTCAGGCCTTTGATCCGGGCCTACTGAACCGGCTTCAGATGCTTGTCGAGCCAGCCGAACACCTCGGTGTGCCACTGCAGGCTGTTGGCGGGCTTGAGCACCCAGTGGTTCTCGTCCGGGAAGACGATCAGCCGGCTTTCGATGCCCCGACGCTGCAGGGCGCTGAAGGTCGACAGACCTTGCGACGTCGGGATGCGGAAGTCGCGGTCGCCCTGGACCACCAGCATCGGATCCTGCCATCTCGCGACGTGATGCACCGGATTGAAGCGCTCATAGCCTTCCGGGTTCTCGTAGGGCGTGCCGCCGTACTCCCACTCGGTGAACCACAGCTCCTCGGTGCCGTAGCCCATGCCGCGGATGTCGAAGACGCCGTCGTGGTTGACCAGGCATTTGAACTCGCCCGGCCAGTTGCCGGCGATCCAGTTGATCATATAGCCGCCGTAGGATGCTCCCAGGGCGCAGGCGTTGTCCCCGTCGAGGAAGTTGTAGCGCTGCTGGGCGGCGGCCCAGCCCTTCTGCAGGTCTTCCAGCGGGCGGTCGCCCCAGTGCTGGCTGATCGCGTCGGTGAAGGCCTGGCCGTAGCCGGTCGAGCCGTGGAAATCGATCATCACCACCGCATAGCCGGCGCCGGCGTAGGTTTCTGGGTTCCAGCGGTAGGACCAGCTGTTGCCGAAGGAGCCTTGGGGTCCGCCGTGTATCAGGAAGGCGACGGGGTATTTGCGGCCCTCGACATAGTTGGCCGGCTTGATGACGTAGCCATGCACCGCCTCGCCGTTCCAGCCGGCGAAGGTGAACTGCTCCGCCTCACCGAACGCCTTGGCGTCCAGTTGCGGGTTTACGTCCGTGATCCGGCGCGGCATTTCGCGGCCGAGGAAGGTCTTCACGAACAGCTCGCTCGGCCGGGTCAGGGAATCTTGGGCAAAGACGAAGCCCGACGGCGTCTGGGCGAAGGCCGAGACGTGACCCTCGCCCGTGATCGGGGTGACCACGCCGTTGCGGGTATCGATGGCGAACAGGCGGGACTGACCCACGTCGCCGGCGGTGGCGTACAGGGTGTTGCCATCGCGCGACCACTGCAGGGTGTCGGCGGAGCGGTCCCAGTTCGCGGCGACCTGACGGACCCGCCCGGTCTGCACGTCGCGCAGGAAGATGGCGTATTTGTCGGCTTCGAACCCGGGCCGGGCCATGGCGCGGTAGGCCATGGTGCGGCCGTCGGGCGAGAAGACCGGGCCGGTGTCCCAGGCCTCGTTGTCGTCGGTCAGGTTCTCGAACGTGCCGTCGCCGCTCAGGCCATTGGTGCGGTAGAGATCGAAATTGGTGCTCCAGGGTTCGCTCTGTCCGGCCAGCCGGGCCGAGAAAACGACAGCGTCGGCCTCGGGCGTGAAGGTGAACTCGCTCTCGTCGCCGAACGGCTTGGAGGGGGTGTCGCCGTCGAAGCCGCGGGTGACCCAGACCGGTTCGCCGGAGGCGCGGCCGTTGGCGCCGATCGACTGCACGAACAGATGGTTCTGTGTGCCGTCGGCCCAGGTGTCCCAGTGGCGCACGAACATGCGGTCGTAGACCTGGCCGGTATTCTTGCTGTCGGCCTCGGCCTTGCTGCGATCGACGGTGCAGGCGAGATCGGCGCAGGACGGGAAGACCGCCAGCGAGACCGCGACCTTGTGGGCGTCGCCGCTTAGCCGGTAGGCGTTGACGTCGAGCGGCAGGTCGGTGACCTGCACCGGCCCGGTACCATCGGCGTTGGCGCGCCACACTTGGCTCGTGCCCGAACGTCCGGACAGGAAATACAGCTTGCCGTCCGAGCCCCAGCGCGCGGTGTTGGCTCCGCCCTCGCTGATCGCCAGACGCCGGCCTTCCCCCGGGTCCTGGAGGTCCATGATGTAGAGCGACCCCGAACGGCGGCTCGCCTCCACGTCCGTCGTGGTCACCGAATAGACCACCCAGCGGCCATCCGGCGACACCTGCGGATCGCCCAGCCGGTTCGCCGAGATCATGTCGCGATAGGTGAACGGCTCGGCCGCCTGCACCGGCGCGGCGGCGGCGGCGGGGCTCGCGGGCGACTCAGCCAGGGCCGGTGCGGCGACGGTGAGCAGCACGGCGGCGGCGACGCCGGAGAGAAGCGAGCGGTGACGCATGGACGTATCCTCTGAAAGCTTGCGGCGAAGGCGTAGCACCCCCGCTCGGCCGTCGCCAAGGCTCCGCGGGCGTTCAGACCCGGCGTGCCGTCCAGCTCGCGCCGACGTGATCAATCTCCAGGCCGGCGCGGCGCGCATGGGCGAGGAGATGCCGCTCGAGCCGATGCCAGGCGACAGGCTCCCGGCGGGGTGCGAGGCGCCAAAGCGGGCCATGCGCCAACTTGATCGACACCCCTCCGGAAAGATGCAGCCGCAGATCCACGGTCTCGCTCGCCGCCTTCTGGTGATCGGCGATGAACGGTGGATACCGGTAGGCGAAAGAGATGGCGGTCAGGTGCGCCGGATCGATGCGACCGTGGCGGCCAGGAAAGCTTAGCGCGCCGGAGCTGTCGATATCGATCCTTGCGATCCGGCGCGCTCCGCGGATCACCCATGAGGCGACAGCCGCCAGCACGACGGCGGCGCCGGCCAACGGCTGCCCCAGGCCGGTCACGGCCCCGGCTACCACCAGAGCCGAGAAGGTAAGGATCGGTTCGGCGGCGCCACGCAGAACGCGATACTGCCCGGCCATTGTGTGTCCCGGACCTGTAGCGGGGGCGTCGATCCCGGCTGCGATGGCTGCAGCCTCCTCGGGGTCGAAGCCCAGGCTCCGGGCCGTGGCGACGATGTCGTCACCGACCGAGCGCAGCCGGGCGTCCTCGACAGGAACGGCGGCCGCCAGCTCGGCCTGCCGCTCGCGGAGGACGGCCAGACGCTGTTCGACGTTGGCGGATCCGGACCGGGCCATGCGAGCGTTCCTCCGGAAGCTTGGCGTCAACGGGTATCATCCGGTGTCGCCTCAACCAAGCTGCGAGACTTGAAGCCGCTTGCCCGGCGGCGCGGGAGCGGCGACAAGCGCGGAGTATGGTTCTCGCTGACGCCATTGATCCACTGGACACGCCGACGGCTCCGCGGGCCGAGCCGCACATCTGCGATGTGCTGATCGCCGAGCGCGCGCCGCGCCTGACGCGGTCGGCTTTCTGGCCGCTGGCCCGGCCGATTCTCTACAAGCTGCTGAATTACCGGCAGGCGGTGCGGATGGCCGACGCCGTGCGACCGCTCTCCGGAGCCGACGCACTCGACTATATGAGCGACCTGCTGGACCTGAAGGTCGCGGTGATGAACGCCGACCGCATCCCGGCCAGCGGACGCTGCATCGTCGTCGCCAACCACCCGACCGGCATCGCCGATGGCATCGCGGTGTTCGACGCCATCCGGGCGCGGCGGCAGGACGCCATCTTCTTCGCCAACGCCGACGCCCTGAGGGTTTCGCCCCGGCTGGGCGAGGCCATCATCCCGGTCGAATGGGTGGTCGAGAAGCGCACGCGGGAGAAGACGCGGGCGACGCTGCTGGCGGCGAAAGAGGCGTTCGAAGCCGACCGGTGTCTGGTGATGTTCCCGGCCGGGCGGCTGGCGCGGGTGGCGAAGGACGGCTCCGTCACCGACCCGGAATGGGCTCCGACCGCCGCGTCACTGGCGCGCAAATACAATGCGCCGGTGGTGCCGATCCACGTCGCGGGCCCGAACTCGCGCCTGTTCCACTGGTTCGACCGCATCTCGCCCGAACTGAGGGACATCACCCTCTTCCACGAGCTGCTGAACAAGAAGCGCAAGCGGTTCTTCCTCAAGGTCGGCAAGCCTATCCCGCCGTCTCGGCTCGACATCGACGCGGCGCGGGCGACCTACGCGCTCAAGGCCTTTACGGAACGGGTCCTGCCGAGCCAGCCGGACGCCGATTTTGCCTGACGCCGGCGGCCTGACCCTGACGTTGGCGGACGCCGAAGCGACTACGCAACTGGGCGCGGCGGTCGCGCCCCTGCTCGAGCCGGGGGAGACGGTGCTGCTCTATGGTCCGCTGGGCATGGGCAAGTCGACGATGGCGCGCGGCCTGATCCGGGCCCTGACCAGGCCGGACGAGGATGTGCCCTCCCCTACCTTCACCCTCGTCCAATTCTACGAGAGCACGCCGCCGGTGGCGCATTTCGATCTCTATCGCCTGACCCGACCCGAGGAAGCCGCGGAGATTGGTCTGGATGAAGCGCTCGACGACGGCTGCGCGGTGATCGAATGGCCGGAACGGCTCGGCGAGGATGCATCCGCCTGGCTCGGACCCGACCGACTGGTCGTCAGCCTCTCGGAAAAAGGCGCTGGACGCGTTGCGACCGTTTCTGGCGTAGGCGCATGGGAAGGGAAGCTGAAGCACCTGCATGTCTGACCGCGAACAACAGCGTCTCGATTTCCTGAAGTCCGCCGGCCTCGCCGACGCGGAGCGCGCGCCCCTGCCCGGCGATGCGTCCACGCGGCGCTACGAGCGGCTGACCACGCCGTCGGGCCGATCCCTGATGCTCATGGATCAGGCGCCCGCCGCCGAGTCCCGGCCCTGCGACCCGGCCTGGACGCCGGCCGAGCGGCAAGCCCAGGGCTGGAACGCCATCGCACGTCTGTCAGCGGGCCGGATCGAGGCGTTCGCGGCCGTCGCGAACCATCTCCGGTCGCTCGGCCTATCGGCTCCAGAGATCATGGCCGTGGACGCGGACGCGGGTCTCGCCGTGCTTGAGGATTTCGGCGACGGCCTGTTCGCCCGGGTGATCGAGAACGGCGAGCCAGAGGAGCCTCTGTATCTGGCGGCGGTCGAGGCGTTGGCAAGCCTGCACCAGGCCGAAACGCCACAGACCCTGTCCGGCCCGGCCGGCGAATGGCCGCTGCAGATCTATGACGCCGTCGCGCTGAAGGGGGGCGCCGACCTGTTCGTCGAATGGATGCCCAAACTGGAGCCGCGCCTCGTCTTCGCCGATTCCGCGCTGTCGGAGTGGGATGCGGCATGGGCTCCGGTCATTCGCGAAGCGGAGGCTCAGGCCTCGGTCATGGCGCACCGCGACTATCACGCCGAGAACCTGATCTGGCTGCCGGAGCGGCAGGGCGCCGCCCGCGTCGGTATGATCGACTTCCAGGACGCGGTGCGGGCGCATCCGTCGTGGGACCTGCATTCGCTGCTGCAGGACGCGCGGCGCGATGTTTCGCCCGAGCTCGAGGCGCGGGCGCTGGACCACTATTTCACCCTGCGGCCCGACCTCGACCGGGAGGCCTTCATGCGGTCCTATGCGGCGCTGGCGGCGCTGAACGAGGCCCGCATCCTCGGCATCTTCGCCCGCCTGATCGTGCGCGACGGCAAGCCCCGCTATCGCGCCTTCATGGCGCGTATGTGGGATCATCTGCAACGCAATATCCCACTGGCGGGACAAGCCGTCCAGACGTGGTTCGACACCCATGTCCCGGCGGAGCTGCGCCGGTGACCGCGCCCCGGACGGCCATGGTGCTCGCTGCGGGTCTCGGCACCCGGATGCGGCCGTTGACGGACGACCGACCGAAGGCGCTGGTGGAGGTTTCCGGCCGCGCGCTGATCGACCATGTTCTCGACCGGCTGGCGGACGCCGGCGTCGAACGGGCGGTGGTCAATGTCCACTGGTTCGCCGACCGGTTGGAGGGCCATCTGCGCGCCCGGGGCCGGGGACCCGAGATCGTCATCTCCGACGAACGGGCCGAGCTGCTCGAAACCGGCGGCGGGCTGAAGAAGGCGGGGCCGCTGCTGGGCCCTGATCCGGTGTTCGTGGCTAATATAGACAGCGTCTGGACCGACAACGGCCCGGAGGGGAATTCCGCGCTGAATCAACTCGCTCGCCTGTGGAATCCGTCAATCATGGACGCGGCCCTGCTGTTGGCGCGGCGCGAAGGCTCGATCGGTTTCGAGGGCGACGGAGACTTCTTCCTCGCGGAAGACGGGCGACTGACCTTCCGAGGCGAGGCGGTAGACGCCCCCTTCGCCTATATGGGCGTCCACATCTGCCGGCCCGACTATGTCGCCGACGGGCCGGAAGGTCCGTTCTCGCTGAGCGGCCTGTGGCGCAAGTCGGCGGCCGCCGGCCGCCTCTATGGCTGCGTCCTCGACGGCGACTGGATGCATGTCGGCGACCCGCAGGCGCGCGACGAGGCCGACGCGCGGCTGGCCGGGGGCGGATGAGCGCCCGGTTCGATCCCTTCGCGACGCCCGCCCCCCGCTGGTACGCGGTCGAGGCTCGGCGGCCGTTCCTCGAGGATCTGGCCGCCGGCGTGCTGGACTGGCTGGGCGAGCATCCTCCCGAGGCCCTGTCCGACGCGGTCATCCTGCTGCCCAACCGGCGCGCCGCCCGCGCCTTCACCTCGGCCCTGTCGAGACTGGCCGGCGACCGGCCCGTGCTGCTGCCGCAGGTCCGTCCTCTGGGCGATCTCGAGGAGGACGAGCCGCCCTTCGCGCCCGGCGAACTTGGTCTCGACCTGCCGCCCGCCATCGCGCCCCTGACCCGCCGTTTCGAGATGGCGCGGATGATCGTCGAGGAGTTTCACCCAGGCCTCGGGCCGCTCCGTGCGCTTGAAATGGCGGACGCTCTCGGCGGCTTTCTCGATTCCTGCCAGCTGGAGGAGATCAGCGATCTCGAGCGGGTCGCCAGTCTGGTCGAGGGCGATCTGGCCGAGCACTGGCAGGACTCCGCCCGCTTTCTGGGGCTGGCGGTGGAAGCCTGGCCGAAGCGTCTGGCGGCGATGGGCCTCGTCGATCCCGCCTGGCGTCGCGCCCAACTGCTCCGCCTGCTGGCGGAGAGCTGGACCGAACGCCCCCCGACCCAGCCCGTTATTGCCGCCGGTTCGACCGGCACGGCCCCGGCGGCCGCGGATGTACTCGCCGCGGTGGCCGCCGCGCCTCAAGGCTGCGTGGTGCTGCCGGGGCTGGACCGTGATCTCGACCCCCAGGTCTGGTCCCGGCTGGGAGACAACGAACAGCATCCCCAGAATGCGCTCTGGCGCCTGCTAGACAGACACGGGGTATCTCGCGAAGTCGTGAGGCCGTGGTTCCAGCCGCCGGAAGCGCCCGATCGGCTCGTCCGTGGCCGCGCCCGTCAGCGCCTGCTGAACGAGGCGCTTCGTCCCGCTGATGCGACAGACGACTGGCGCACAGTCATCGGAACCCTGCGGCAGGAAGCGTTCCGGGAGCGCTCGGCCGATCCCATCGCCCAAGGCCTCGACGGGCTGTCGGTCGTCACGGTGCGTGCGGAGGAAGACGCCGCCGCGACCCTGGCGCTGATGATGCGCGAGACGCTGGAGACGCCGGGCATGACCTGCGCCCTCGTCACGCCCGACCTCGCGCTTGGCCGTCGTGTGGCGGCCCGTCTCGAACGCTGGGGCGTGGTCGCGGACAATTCCTCAGGCCAGCCGCTCGCCCGCATGTCCGCCGGACGGCTGATCGACCTCGTGGTCCGCTTCATGGCCGATCCGCTGGACCCCCACGCCCTGCTCGCTCTGCTCAAACATCCGCTGGTCGAAATCGGACAGGGCGAGGATGCGCAGACGGCGGTCCGGGCGCTGGAGGAGCACGCCCTGCGCGGGCCACGCCTGAGAGACTGGGCGCGCGCTCGCCGGGCGCTGCTCAAGGCAGGCGAGGCGCGCGAGGATGGATCGGCGCGCTCCGAACGGACAGTGGCGCGGGTCGCCGCCGCCCTCCACCTGCTCGACCGGCTGGAGGCCCTGACCGATGCCGCGCGTGCGCCCTTCGCCGACACCGCGCCGCTGGACGATGCGACGCGCGCCCTGACGGTCCTGATCGAATCCCTTGCCGGACAGGCCGCGTGGAGCGGGCCCGACGGCGAGGCTGCGGCCGCCCTGCTGGCGGGTCTGATCGAGGGCGGCGGTTCTCTGGGCGCCATCTCCCGCGCCGACTTCGCCGAACTGGTCCGCGCCCTGCTGAGCGAGGAGACGGTGCGCACGGGCGGAGCCAATCAGCCGCGGCTGCGGGTCCTTGGCGCCATCGAGGCGCGGCTGGTGCGCGCGGACCGGATGATCCTCGCCGGGCTGGAGGAGGGCGTCTGGCCCAACGCCGCTCCGACCGACCCCTTCCTGTCGCGACCCATGCGCGCCGCCATGGGCCTGCCTCCGCCCGAACGCCGCCTTGGCCAGACCGCGCAGGACTTCGTCCAGGCGGCCTGCGCCGACGAGGCCATTCTGGTTCATTCGGAACGACGCGGCGGTCAGCCGGCGGTCAAGTCCCGCTGGCTCTGGCGGCTGGAAATGCTGACCCGCGGAGCCGATGCTGCGGACACGCCGGTGCAACTGGAGCGGAGCTCGGACAGCGCCGCGGTGGCTCGCGCTCTGGATGTCCCTCCGCCGGGACCGCCACGCTACGAACGCCGTCCGGCCCCGACGCCACCCGTGGACCGGCGGCCGCGCAAGCTGCCCGTGACGGGTATCGAGCGCTGGGTTCGCGATCCCTACGCGGTCTACGCCCAGCGTATCCTGGGCCTGCGGAAGCTGGAACGCCCCGGCGCGTCGGCCGAGGCCATGGCGCGCGGCAATGCGGTGCACCGGGCGATCGAACGGGTGGTCGTGACCTGGCCGGACGCCCTGCCGGAGGACTGCGCGGACCAGATCGAGACCTTCCTTCGTGAGGAACTGGACGCCGCCGGCTTCGAGGATCACGCCATGGCGCGCGAGACGCCCCTGGCCCGGAACTGCGCCGTCTGGCTGGCCGGCTGGGAGCGGGAGCGGCGGGCGCGCGGCGCGACCCTGCTGATCGAGCAGACGGGCGAGATGACTTTCGACGCGCCCGCCGGTCCCTTCACCCTGACCGCGAGGGCCGATCGCATCGAACTCGACGCGAGCGGCGCGGCGATCATCGACTTCAAGACCGGCTCGACGCCGAGCGCCAAACAGGTCGCGCAGGGGTTCGCGCCACAGCTGACCCTGACCGCCGCCATTCTGGCCGAGGGTGGCTTCGCGGGCGCACCACCCACGCCCGCGTCCGAACTGCTCTACGTCAAGGTGACGGGCCGCAAGACCCCCGGCGAGGCGATCGATGTCGGCAGGGTGAGCCGCAACCAGCCCTTGCCCGCGGCGGAGCTGGCGGCGCGCGAACTGGAGCGGCTGGTCGAGGGCGTGGCCGATTTCGATCGGCAAGCCCGTCCCTACGTTTCCTGGGCCGCGCCGCAGTTCATGGGCAATTTCGGCGGCAACTACGACCATCTGGCCCGCGTCTGGGAATGGCATGTGGTCGGCGGCGAGGACGAGGCGCCGGAATGACCCTCTCGCCGCTTGAACAGGCCCGCGCCCATCAGACCGCCGCCGCCGATCCGGGCCGGTCGGTCTTCGTCACCGCCAACGCCGGCTCGGGCAAGACCACGACGCTGGTCGACCGCGTGGCGCGGCTGCTCCTGCAGAAGGCCTCGCCCGGCGAAATCCTGTGCGTCACCTACACCAAGGCCGCGGCGGCGGAGATGCAGGCCCGGCTGTTCGACAAGCTGGGCCGCTGGGCCGTCATGGACGATGCGGAGCTGTCGCGCGATCTGGCCCGGCTGGATGGGCGCGATCCGGCGGGGCTGAATCCCTCCGACCTCCGGGAAGCGCGGCGGCTGTTCGCCAGGGCGCTGGAAACGCCGGGCGGGTTGAAGATCCAGACCATCCACGCCTTCTGCGAGAAGCTGCTGCGGCGCTTCCCGATCGAAGCCGGCGTTTCGCCCGCCTTCAGGGTGCTGGAGAACGAGGCGGCGGTCGCCCTGTCGCATGAAGCACGGGAAGATCTGGCGCGTGAGGCGCTGAAGGGTCCCGAAGGGCCGGTGGGGCGCGCCTATTCCCATTTCGCGGTCGAACTGGACTGGAAATCCTTCCACGCCCTGCTCGGGATGATCGAGGCCGAGCGCGGCGAGCTGGTGTCCTATGTTGCGCAGGTCGAGAGCGGCGCTGCGCCGGGGCCGCACATCCTGGCTGGTGTCTCCGAAGATGACACTCCCTCGGCCATCGAAACCGACTTCCTGAACTGGCTCGACCCCATGGCATGGCGCGCCGCCGCCGACGGCTTCGCTACCGGTTCGACCAACGACCAGAAGATCGCCGCCCAGATGCGCGAGGCGGTCCCGCCGCACTCCAGCCTCGCCGCCATGAAGGCGCTCTTCATCGACTCGAAGGGCGAGGCGCGGACGAAGTTCGGCACGAAGAGCGCGCCGCCCGCGGCCGCCGCCTACCTCGACGCCGTCTCTCTGAAATACTGCGCCGTGCTGGACCGGATGCGCGCGGCCAGGGTGGCGGACGACACCGTCAAGGCGCTGACGCTGGCCCATGCCCACGCCGCCTTCTACGAGACGGCCAAGGCGCGGCAGGGGGCGCTCGACTTCTCCGACCTCGTGGTCCGCACGGTCGATCTGCTGACCCGGCGCGCCACCGCCGCCTGGGTGCTGTTCAAGCTGGACGGAGGCATCGAACACGTCCTGGTCGACGAGGCCCAGGACACCGCGCCCGAACAGTGGGCTATCTTCAAGGCCCTGACCGAGGAGTTCTTCTCGGGGGAGGGAGCCGGCCGCCGGGGCGACGATCCCCGCATCCCGCGCACCGTCTTCGCCGTCGGGGACGAGAAACAGTCGATCTACTCCTTCCAAGGGGCTCGCCCTGAGCGGTTGCGGCAGGAGGCGCAGGCCTATGAGGCGCTGGCGCGCGGGGCCGGCCGGCCTTTCGAGGCGGTGCCGCTCGACACCTCGTTCCGCTCGACTGAAGAGGTGCTTGGCTTCGTCGACGCCGTCTTCGAGGGGCCGGAGCGGACACGGGCCCTCGTCGGCGAGGCCGGCGACATTCCGACCCACCACCCGGCACGCGTCGGCCAGCACGGGTCGGTCGATCTGTGGCCCCTGTTCCATGATCCGGTCACGCCCGACCGCGAGGCGTGGAATGCGCCGGTGGACAAGGAGGACGCCCGCAGCGGACGCAAACAGCTGGCCCAGGCCCTCGCGCGCAGCATCCGGAAACAGGTCATGGCCGGGTCGGCGGTCCACGACCGCGATGCGCCCGGCGGTATGCGCCCGGCGCGCTGGGGCGACTTCCTCGTGCTGGTGCGGCGCCGCGACGCCCTCTTCGAGGAGATCATCCGCGCCCTCAAGGCGGACGCCGTCCCCGTCGCGGGCGCGGACCGGCTCAAGCTCAGCAGCCATATCGTGTTCGACGACCTGATCTCCGTCGCCCGCTTCGCCCTTTATCCCGACGACGATCTGAGCCTGGCCGAGGTGCTGCGCAGCCCCTTCTGCGACGTGACCGACTTCGGCGATCCGCACAGCCTCTACCCGCTGGCGGACAGGCAGGCGCGGGAGGGCCGTTCGCTGTGGCGAGAGCTGCGGCGGCGGGCGGATGAACAGCCCCAATGGCGCCGCGCCCGCGACTTCGTCCAGGCCGCGCTGGATGCCCGGTACCGCGACCCGTTCGCCTTCTTCTCCAGCCTACTGAACCGGGTCGACGAGACCGGCGTCTCCGGCCGCGCCCGGATTCTCGCCCGGCTGGGCCGGGAGGCGGAGGAGGCGATCGACGAGACCCTGGCCCAGGTTCTGGCGGCTGAGGATCGCGGCGGGGTCGATCTGGAAACCTGCGTCGCCCGGCTTGAGGCCGCCGATGTCGAGGTCAAGCGCGAGATGGAGGGCGCCCGCAACGAGGTGCGGGTCAGGACCGTGCACGGCGCCAAGGGACTGGAGGCGCCGATCGTCATCCTCCCCGACACAACCTCGCGGGCCAAGCCGCAGGGACCGACCCTGATGCCCTCGGCGAGCGAGTCAGGGGAGGAGGGCGAGGGCTGGTTGATGTGCCCCGGCTCGGCGAAGGACGACTGCCCAGCCTCGAAGGCGGCGCGGGATGCCCGCATCGCCCGCACCGACGCCGAGTCCCTGCGGCTCCTCTATGTCGCCCTGACCCGCGCCCGCGACCGGCTGGTGGTTATGGGTCGGGCGCTTCGGCGGCCTGAGGAAGGATTCGAGGCCGGCAGCTGGTGGAGCGTCATCGCAGAGACCTTCGAGCGACTAAGGGACGATGATCCCCTGAACGTCCGCGACATAGGCGACGGCGTGCTGCGCTTCGGGGTCGATCCGGAGACGCTCGCCGCGACGCCCTCCATCCGGAGCGGCATCGCGGAGGTCCCGGCATGGGCCCGCATGTCACCCGCCGCGGATAACGCCGCGCGCTTCACCGCCCCTTCGCAAATGGAGGGGTCGATCCGCAGTCCGGCGCCCTCGCCGCTCTCGACGGCCGTCGGAGCCGGGGCGTCTCTGGGACGGTTCCGGCGCGGCGACCTGATCCACCGGCTGCTCGAACGGCTGCCGGATATCGCCCCGGACGGGCGGGCGGCGGCGGCGGAACGGATGCTGTCGCGGGAGCGGGACCTCACCGATGCCCAGCGCGTCGAGATGACCGAAGCCGCCTTCCTGGTGCTGAACGACGCCCGTTTCGCCCCGGTCTTCGGTTCGGGCTCGCGGGCCGAGGTCGCCTTGACGGGAAGCGCGCCGGAACTGCCGCAGGGAGTCGCCGTCTCGGGTCGGATGGACCGGCTGGTGATCACGCCGGAGCGGGTGCTGGTCGTCGACTACAAGACCAACCGACCGGCCCCGGACAGGATCGAGGACGCCGATCCGGCCTATGTGCTTCAGCTGGCGGTCTATGTGGCCGTGCTGCGGCGGCTCTATCCGGATCGGCCGGTCGAGGCGGCGCTGGTCTGGACCGACGGGCCGAAGCTGATGCCGGTCCCTCGGGCCCTGATGGACGCCGCCCTCGCCGCCGCGCGTTGATTTGATCGGGCAGACGCCCCACATCGCTTTCGAACCGCCGGAATCATCGCATGATGGCCGGCTGAAATCGCATCGCGCCGCTTTTTGCCGCACCAAGGAGAGCCCATGGCCACCGTCAAGGTCACCGACGACAGCTTCGACGCCGACGTCCTGAAATCGTCCACCCCCGTGCTCGTGGACTTCTGGGCGGAGTGGTGTGGCCCCTGCAAGCAGATCGGCCCGGCTCTCGAGCAGATCGCCGATGAACTGGCCGGTCAGGTCACCATCGCCAAGGTCAATATCGACGACAGCCCCATGGTCCCGTCGCGCCTCGGCGTGAAGGGCATTCCGACCCTGATGCTGTTCAAGGACGGTCAGCTGGCCTCGATGAAGGTGGGCGCCATGCCCAAGGGCAAGATCGTCGAATGGCTGGCCGAGGCGGGCATTTCGGGCGCCAGCTCGGCCGCCTGATCAGTCCGGCCAGGTCTCGCGGCTCGCCCCTAGCACCTCCCCCGCGAGGTAGAGCGAGCCGCAGATGACCACCCGGCCGGCTCCGAGACGAAGGGCGCGTTCCAGCGCCTCCGTCGCCGAGCCGCAGGCCGTCGCTCCCAGCCCGTGCCCCTGCGCTACTGCGGCGAGCGCCTGGGGCTCTGCGGCCGCGCCCTCGAACGGGACGGTGAAGACCGCCGCGTCCGTGCCTTTCAGCGCCTCGAAGAATCCGCCTGCGTCCTTGTTGGCCAGCATGCCGACGATCAGCGCCAGCGGGCGGGGCGCGCGTGACTGTCGCTCGAGAAGCGTCTCGGCCAGCGCCCGGCCCGCGTGCGGATTATGCCCCCCGTCCAGCCAAAGCTCCGCATCAGCCGCACGGGCTGCGTCGCCGTAGGGTCCGGCGGTCAGCCGCTGCATCCGGGCCGGCCACCGCACGGCGCGCAGACCCTCGGCGATGGCCGCCTCGGGAAGATCCAGTTCCAGCGCCACGGCCACCGCGAGGGCAGCATTGGCGATCTGGTGCGGACCGGTCAGCGACGGAGCCGGCAGGTCGAGGAACCGGCTCTGGTCCTGGAAAGCCATGCCGCCCCGCTCGGCCCAGCCGTCGAAGTCCACGCCCATGACCGTCAATGGAGCATGGACGGCGGCGGCGGCCAGCTCGATGGCGGCCATGGCTTCCTCGGCCTGTCGCGCGATCAGCCCACGGGCGCCCGGCTTCAGGATGCCGGCCTTCTCCACCGCGATGCCTCGCAAGCTGGTTCCGAGAAACTCCGCGTGGTCGAGATCGACGGGCGTGATCACACTGAGCAATGGACGCTCGATAATGTTGGTGGCGTCCAGAATCCCGCCCAGTCCAACCTCGATGATGGCCAGGTCGGCTGGGGTTTCGCTCATGGCCACAAAGGCCGCGGCGGTCGTGCTTTCGAACACCGTGGCCTGACTTCCGGACGCGTCGATGGCGGCCTCCATCCTGTCGAGAATGGGGTTCAGCGCCTCGTCTGCGATCAGCTGTCCGGCCAGACGGATGCGCTCGTTGAAGCGGACCAGATGCGGAGAGGTGTAGGCGTGGACGCTGAGACCCGCCGCCTCGGCGATGGCACGGATAAAGGCGACGGTGGAGCCCTTGCCGTTGGTTCCGGCGACGTGGATCACCGGCGGCAGCCGATGCTGCGGGTCGCCCAATGCGGCGCACAGAACCCGCATCCGCTCCAGCGACAGGTCTATGCGTTGCGGGTGGCGGGCGCGCAGGCGTTCGGAGATGGGATCCATCGGGCTCAGGCGGCCCGGCGCTTCCCGCCCATCAGCATCGACAGTATCTGGCCGAGCACGCGCGGCAGGTCGGCGCGGACAACGACACGGTCAACCATGCCCTTTTCCTGCAGGTATTCGGCGCGCTGGAAGCCCGGCGGCAGCTTCTCGCGGATGGTCGCCTCGATGACGCGCGGCCCTGCGAAGCCGATCAGCGCGCCCGGCTCAGCCAGATGGACGTCGCCCAGCATGGCGTAGCTGGCGGTGACGCCGCCCGTGGTGGGATCGGTCAGCACCACGACGAAGGGCAGTTGGGCCGCCTTCAGCTCCTGGATGGCCAGCGTGGTGCGCGCCATCTGCATCAGGCTGAGCGCGCCTTCCTGCATGCGCGCGCCCCCGGCGGCGGTGTAGCAGACCAGAGGCACGCCGCGTTCGATCGCGGCCCGGGCGGCGGCGATGAAGGCCTCGCCCGCGGCCATGCCCAGCGAACCGCCCATGAAGGTGAAATCCTGCACGATGACCACCGCCGGCGTGCCGTCCAGCTCGCCGAAGCCGATGGCCATGGTGTCCCTGCGGCCGGCCGCCTTGCGGGCTGCGGCCAAGCGATCCTTGTACGGTTTGCCGTCCGAGAACTTCAACGGGTCCTCAGGCACCTCGGGGGTGTCGATGTTCTCATAGGCGCCGCCGTCGAAGGTGAAGCGCAGACGCGTCGGAGCGTCGATCCGCATATGTCGGCCCGAGGGTGTGACCCACAGCGACCCCTCGAGGTCGGACCGGTACAGCATCTCGCCCGTATCCGGATCCTTGACCCAGAGATTGTCGGGCGTGTCGCGGCGGCTGACGATCTTGCGGACGCCGGGGGCGAAGCGGGACAGCCAGCCGCCGCGCTTTTCCTGCTGGGGTTTGTTCTTGTCGACCATGCGCGGGTCTCTAGACGGTTTCCGTCACGCGTGCACCCCGGACCGCCCCGGCCAGCGCCCGCACCTTTGCCAGAACGCGTGGGGCGGGCGGTTCGTTCGCCTCGAGCGCCGCAGCCACTTCGTCGACCAGCACCGAGCCGGCGACCACGGCGTCGGCCACGCGGGCGATCTCGGCCGCGCGCTCCGGCGTCTTGACGCCGAAGCCGACCGCGACCGGCAGGCCCGAGGCCTTCCGGACTCGCTCGACCGCCGGCGCGACTGACAGGGCCTGCGCCTCCTTGACCCCGGTCACCCCCGCGACCGAAACATAGTAGACGAAGCCCGAAGTGCGCTCGGCTATTACCTTGAGCCGGGCGTCATCCGAGGTTGGGGTGGCGAGACGGATCAGGGACACCTGCGCGGCATCCAGTGCGTCGGACAGCGGTCCGGCCTCTTCGGGCGGGCAATCGACGACGATCAGGCCGTCGACGCCCGAGGCTGCGGCATCCCGCGCGAAGGCCTGATAGCCGTAGGTTTCGATCGGATTGAGGTAGCCCATCAGGATCAGCGGCGTGTGGTCGTCGCCCTCCCGGAAGGCCCGCGCCAGATCGAGCGTGCCCTTCAGCGTCAGTCCGGCCCTGAGGCCGCGCAGGGCGGCACGCTGGATCGGCGGGCCCTCTGCCATGGGGTCCGAGAAGGGGAAGCCCAGTTCGATGATGTCGGCGCCGGCCGCGGGCAGGCCGCGCAGGATGTCCAGCGACTGATCCCGCGAGGGGTCGCCGGCCATGACATAGGCCACGAACCCGGCGCGGCTGTCGGCCTTAAGCGCGGCGAAACGGGCGTCGATACGCGCTGTGGTCATTGGGCGCCGGACGGGGCGGTCGACGCCGCGCAGATGTCGCCGGGAATGGTGGCGAGGGCGAAATAGCCCGGAGCCCCCGGAGCGGCCGGCCGGTTGGGATCGGCGAAAGCCAGCAACTGGAATGCCGTGCAGCCGCCGCCTTCCTTGCGGCGGACGTAGACGGTCAAATTGGCCTCGCCTGAGGCCGCGAGCCAACCCTGCGACTGAAACGCCGCATCATACTGGTCGGCGACCGCCTGCATGGCGGCCTGGGTTGTGGCCACACAGAAGGCACGTGACGCCAGGGCGGGGTTTCCGCCGCAGGTCGGATCGGCGACCGTGCCCGCCACTTCGGGTATCTGGAGGTCCAGCGGGGCCGCCGGAGCGGCCTGGGCCAGGCTCAGCGCCGCCCTGGCGGCCAGTATCAGCATACTCATTCTTCTAGAGCTCCACGCCCAGATGCTTCGCTACGGCGAAGATGTCCTTGTCGCCCCGCCCGCACATATTGAGCACGACATCGCCCCCCTTGCCCACTTCGTTTGCGATCTCGCCCACCCGGGCGAGGGCGTGGCTGGGTTCGAGCGCGGGGATGATCCCCTCCAGCTTCGAGCAAAGCTGGAAGGCCTCCAGCGCCTCGGCGTCAGTGGCGGCGCGATATTCGGCGCGGCCGATATCCTTCAGCCACGCGTGCTCCGGGCCGATGCCCGGGTAGTCGAGGCCGGCGGAAATCGAATGGCCTTCGAGGATCTGGCCGTCGTCGTCCTGCAGCAGATAGGTGCGGTTGCCGTGCAGCACGCCGGGGCGGCCGCCCTGCAGCGAGGCCGCGTGGTCGGGGCCGTCGAGGCCACGGCCCGCCGCTTCGATGCCGATCAGGCGGACGCCGGCGTCCTCGATGAAGGGGTGGAACAGGCCGATGGCGTTCGAGCCGCCGCCGATCGCCGCAATGCAGGCGTCCGGCAGCTTCTCCTTGCGGGCCAGCATGGAGGCGCGGACCTCGCGGCCGATCACCGACTGGAAGTCGCGAACCATGGCCGGATAGGGGTGCGGACCGGCGGCGGTGCCGATCAGGTAGTAGGTGTCCTCGACGTTCGTCACCCAGTCCCGCATCGCCTCGTTCATGGCGTCCTTGAGCGTGGCGCGGCCGGATGTCACCGGCACGACCTCGGCGCCGAGCAGCTTCATGCGGAAGACGTTGGGCGACTGCCGCTCGACGTCGGTGGCGCCCATGTAGACGACGCACTGGAGCCCGAAGCGGGCGCAGACGGTGGCGGTGGCCACGCCGTGCTGGCCGGCGCCGGTCTCTGCGATGATGCGGGTCTTGCCCATCCGCATGGCCAGAAGGATCTGGCCCATGCAGTTGTTGATCTTGTGGGCGCCGGTGTGATTCAGCTCGTCCCGCTTGAACCAGATGTCGGCCGCGCCGTAGTGGGCGGTCAGCCGCTCGGCGAGATAGAGGGGGCTCGGGCGACCGACGTAGTCGGTCAGGAAGCCGTCCAGTTCGGCCTGGAACGACGGATCCGCCTTGGCCGCCTCATAGGCCGCGTTGAGCTCGTGGATCAGCGGCATCAGGGTCTCGGCCACGAACTGACCGCCGTATGGGCCGAAGCGGCCTTCGACGTCGGGCATGGCGTAGCGGTTGGGCAGGATGGCGTTCACGGTGACAAACTCGCGCGGGGGAGCGGCGGAAATCAGGCCGAGCGCGCCGCTTCGAGGAAGGCCGCGATCAGGGCGCTGTCCTTAACACCCGGCGCGGTTTCCACGCCAGAGGACACATCGACCGCAGGGGCGCCCGATATCGTGATGGCCTCGGCGACATTGCCGGGGTTCAGCCCGCCGGCCACGAACCACGGATGGCGGAAGGCGCGGTCGGCCAGAAGCGTCCAGTCGAAGCGGGCGCCGACGCCGCCGGGAAGGTCGGAGCCTTCGGGCGGTTTGGCGTCGAACATCAGGTGATCGACGAATGCATCCCAGACCTCGGCCTCGGCGAAGTCCTCGTGGACCCGGATCGGCAGGGCCTTGATGATCCCCGCGCCGGTCAGGGTGCGCACCTGCTCCGCACGGGCGGGGGTTTCGGCGCCGTGGAGCTGGAGCAGGTCCGGCTTCAGTATCAGGGCGATCTCGGTCAGCAGGGCGTCGTCGGCGTCGACGGTCACGGCCACGACCCCCGCCCGGCCGCGGGCGCGCTCGAACAGGGCAGCGGCGTGGAGCGGGTCGAGGTGGCGCGGGCTCTTCGGGAAGATCACGGCGCCGACGAAGGCGGCCCCGCCGGCCAGGGCGGCGTCGAGGGTTTCGGGAGTGGTCAGGCCGCAGATCTTGACGGAGGTCATGCGGCGAAGATGGCGTCGATCCCGGCGGAGTCCAGCAGCCGCCACTCGCCGGGCGGAAGATCGTCAGGCAGGGCGAGGCCGCCGATGCGCTCGCGATGCAGGGTTTCGACGTGGTTGCCGACGGCCGCGAACATGCGGCGGACCATGTGATAGCGGCCTTCGGTGACGGTCAGCCGGGCCTCGGTCGGCGACAGAACCTCAAGCACGGCGGGCGCCAGCGGCTTGTCCTCGCCCTCGAGCACCAGCCCGCCGGCGGCGAACAGGGCTTCCTCGGTTCCCGCAAGGGGGCGGGCAAGCGTGGCGCGATAGACCTTGGCGACGTGGCGTTTGGGACTGATGACGCGGTGGAGCAGGTCGCCGTCGTCGGTCAGGAGCAGCAGGCCGGTGGTCTGCTTGTCGAGACGGCCGATGGTGGAGATGGCGGGGTCGCGGCGGCGCCAGCGGTCGGGCAGGACGTCATAGACCAGAGCCCCGTCCTCCTTGTGCGAACAGGTCATGCCCAGCGGCTTGTGCAGCATCATCACCAGACCGGGCGGCGGGTCGAGCGGCTCGCCGTCGATCTGCATGCGGGACGGCAGGTCGGGGGTGACCGGGATCCGCTTCGACACGTCGGTCAGGTCCACGCCGTCGAGGACGATTCCGCCCGCCTTGCCGAGGCGCGCCATCTCGGTGCGGGAGCCGTAGCCCATGGAGCCGAGCAGCTTGTCGACGCGGCTCGTCGGGACTTTCCTGTTCGCCCTGGCGTCCTTCGGACTGCTTGAGGGCGGGCTCATTTCACCGCCTCGATGACCTTGTAGCCGCCTTTGTCAGCGACGGGCTGCGAGCGTTTGAAGGCGGCGGTGATGTCGGCCTCGTAGGGCAGATGGCGGTTGGCGACGAGCCAGAGGACGCCGCCTTTCTTCAGCATGGCGGCGGCCTGCCGGATGAAGGCCTGACCCAGCCGGCGGTCCTCAGCGCCGCCGTCGTGGAAAGGCGGGTTCATGACCACGAAGTCGAGGTCGCCGTTGGCTTCCACCGTGCGGGCGTCGGCCCAGTCGAAGGTGGCGCGGGGGTCGTCGACGTTCTTGCGGGCGGCCTCGACGGCGCGGCGGTCGAGGTCGATCAGGCGCAGGGCGGTGACCGCGGGGGAGCCCAGCACCACCGTCGCGAGCGCCCCGTAGCCGCAGCCGAGATCGGCGCCGGCTCCCTTGAGCGGCGGCAGGGCCTGGGCCAGCAGGAGAGTGCCGGCGTCGACGCGGTCCCAGGCGAACACGCCGGGCTGGGACCAGGCGTCCAACCCCGGCACGAGGCGCGGCGCGCCGGCGGCGATGGCCTCGTCCAAGCCCTCGACCCGGTCCGGGCGGATCACGACGCAGCGGCGGTGGTGGGCCTTGGCGGTTTCGCCGACCTCGACGCCGAAGCCGGTGAGCTCCTTCTTCAGGCGGGAGCCGCCCTTGTCCTTGGGCGCCATGACGTCGAGGCGGCCGCCGGGCTTCAGCGCCCGCAGGGCGAGGGCCAGGGTGTAGCGGCGCTCCAGCACGCCGGGCGGGGCGTAGATCATGGCGGCCTCGGCCGAGCCCTCGGCCACGCTCTCCAGCGCGGTCGAGCCGGGGATCAGGGGCGAGGTCTGGACGGCGTCGCCGGGCGGATCGAACACCGCCGGGGGGCGGCCATAGAGAAGGGTCGTCATGGCGCGGTCCATAGACCGATCAGGCGGCGGGCGCGACCGCCACGTCGCCGAGCAGGGCCGCGAACCGGCGCAGGGCCTCGGCGGTCAGCGCTTCATCGAACTTCATCGGCGGCGCGCTGGTCGGCTCGTCGAAGCTGTGGCTGCCGTCGGCGACCCAGGTCTCGACCTCGGCGCCGCAGTTGCGGATCATGGCGTGGACCCGTTCGGCGTTGCGCACCGTGGTCAGGTGATCCGAACGGGCGATGACCGCCAGCGTCTTCGGGCAGTGACGCCAGGGACGCATCCGGTTCAGCGCCGCCACCCCGATATAAGGGTAGGCGAGATAGGTCCCGAGCACGCCATCGAGATCGACCGCGCCCGGATCGGCGACGCCGAGCCCCGGCCGCGAGCGGTCGGCGCTCATCGCCTCCATGATGCCCCAGCCGCCGTGGCTCCAGCCGGCGAGCACGACCTTGGAGGCGTCGACGTCGGGCCGTTGCGACACGCCGTGCAGGGTGGCGAGGATGTCACCGGCCCGCTCGGATCCGCGGAGCAGCAGACCGGTGCAGACCGTCGCCAGGGCAAAGGGGCGGTTCCAGCCGCGCGGGGCGTAGGAATCGACGGTGAAGGCTCTCCACCCCGCCGCCCGGGCCGCCTCGGCATACCTCGGCAGATGGTCCCGAAGACCGCCGCAGCCGTGGAACAGCAGGACTGCGGGGCGGGGCCGGTCGTCGTCGGGGCCGACGACGGTGGTGTGGGGCTCGAGCCGGGCCCAGCGCTGGGAGGGGGTATCCATGAGCGCCACCATAACCGACGGGCGGGGCGGCGGAAGCGGGTATCGGGGTGGGGTTTTACCCGGGTAGAACTAAAAACACGGGTCCGTAGAGTCCATAGAGTCGGGTTTGCTTCGCAAAGCGCGCGCCTCGGCGGCGCGGGGGGATTGTTCGATTGTCAAAGACCCAGGGCGATCGGGCGGGAGTATGCGCCCGCCCACTCCTGCGGCGCGTTCGTGACGCTGGGTTTTTCGGAAGAGACTGGAATCGCCGGGGTTTGTCTCGAAAAGTATGGAGACAGAGGGCGGATTGTCAGCAGTGCGGCTTGTCATCCCGGACACGGCGAAGCCGTGATCCGGGACGTCGGACGCCGGGAGGTCACACTCCCGGAAGCGGCGCCGGCCGCTATCCGGGAGACAGGTCAGACCGGAGTGCGGCCCTTACCCTGCTCCCGGATAATCGCAGGCGATTTCCGGGAGTTCTGCATTGCTTGCGAGCCGTCCCGGCTCTCCGCTTCGCTTCGGCCGGGATGACAATGAGCCCGAGGTGACGACGCCTAGTGCCTGAACACGCGCACGCCGGTGAAGGCCATGGCGACGCCGGCTTCGTCCGCCGCCGCGATGACCTCGTCGTCGCGGATGGAGCCGCCGGGCTGGATGACGGCGGTGGCCCCCGCGGCGACGGCTTCGAGCAGGCCGTCGGCGAAGGGGAAGAAGGCTTCGGAGGCGCAGGCGGACCCTTGCGCCAGCGAGTGGGCCAGACCCTTGGCCTCGCCGGCTTCCCTCGCCCGAATGGCGGCGATGCGGGCGGAGTCGCGGCGGTTCATCTGGCCTGCGCCGATGCCGGCGGTCTGGCCGTCCTTGGCATAGACGATGGCGTTGGACTTGACGTGCTTGGCCACGGTGAAGGCGAACAGCATGTCCTCGATCTCCTGCGGCGTCGGCTGGCGGCGGGTGACGATCTTCAGGTCGGAGGGGGCGATGCGCGAGCGGTCGCGCCCCTGAACGAGGAAGCCGCCGGCCACCGAACGGAACACCTCGCCGGCCGCAAGCGGATCGGGCAGGCCGTCGGTCAGCAGCAGGCGCAGATTCTTCTTGGCGGCGAAGATGGCCTGGGCCTCGTCGTCGGCGCCGGGGGCGATGACGACCTCGGTGAAAATGTCGGTGATCAGCTTCGCATCAGCGCCGGTCAGCGGCCGGTTGACGGCGACGACTCCGCCGAAAGCGGAGACGGCGTCGCACTCCAGCGCCCGGGCATAGGCGGCGGTCAGGTCGTTCCCGACAGCGACGCCGCAGGGGTTGGCGTGTTTGACGATGACGCAGGCCGGGGCCTCGAACTCGGCGACCAGCTCATAGGCCGCGTCGGCGTCGGCGATGTTGTTGTAGCCGAGCTCCTTGCCCTGCAGCTGGCGCGCGTTCGAGACGCCGGGCCGCGCGTCGCCGGTGCGGTAGAAGGCGCCGGTCTGGTGCGGGTTCTCGCCGTAGCGGAGGGTCTGGGCCAAGGCGCCCGAGATCGAGCGGCGGGCGGGTGCGGCGTCGCCGACCTGTCCCGCGAACCAGCCGGAGACGGCGGCGTCATAGGCGGCGGTGCGGGCGAAGGCGCGGGCGGCGAGGCGTTTGCGCAGCTCCAGCGTCGTCGCGCCGTCAGCCTTCAGGGCGTCCAGCACCTCGTCCAGTCCGGTCTTGTCGACGCAGACGGCGACATAGCCGTGGTTCTTGGAGGCCGAGCGGATCATGGCCGGGCCGCCGATGTCGATGTTCTCGACCGCCGCCTCGAAGCCGCCACCCGAAGCGACCGTGGCCTCGAACGGATAGAGGTCGATCCAGGCGATATCGATGCCGCCGATGCCGTGCTCGGTCATGGCCTGCGCATGAGAAGGCTCGTCGCGCACGCCCAGCAGGCCGCCGTGCACCACCGGGTGCAGCGTCTTGACCCGGCCGTCCATCATCTCGGGGAAGCCGGTCAGGTCGGCCACGTCCTTCACCGGCAGGCCGAAGCCGGTGATGGCGGCGCGGGTGCCGCCGGTCGAGACCAGTTCGACGCCGAGGTGGTGCAGGGCGCGGGCCGCCGCCTCCAGTCCCGTCTTGTCGCTGAGCGAGATCAGCGCGCGGCGGGGCGCCACGCGGTCGGGCGCGGGCGGAAAGTCGGGAGCGGCGGGCATGGCGGCGTCCGTGTCTGTGCTGGGAGTCGGGGAGACGGGGCGGCTCTAGCATTGTCGGCGGGGGGAGAGAACTGCGGAGGTCACAACATTCGTGCTCATTGCAACAGAGTCGCCTGGCCCAGACACGGGTCCCTAGAACAGCTCGCGCACCGGAATGAAGGGCCACCCCGTTTCCACAGCGCGCCGCGCCTTGCGATCAATGACCTCATCGAAGGGAATGCGGCGATCGAGCGCGTCGTAGATGTCGTTGCCGTTCATGCAAATCGTGCGCTTCCCTCTTCCGAATGCCTCAAGGCCTCCGTCAGTGAAGCCGTTGTAGCTAACGAACAAACCTCGCGCCCACGGTGCCTTGCTCCCCAACTTGCCCTCGAAAATGAGCAAGTCAGCTTGGCCTGTTGGTTGTTGATGCCACTTCGCCTCAAGTAGATAGGTGTCGCCTCCTAGGACGAAGCTGCCATCGATCTGTTCGCCACGGTTCTCGAACGGAGTACGTGGCTGGAGACGATACGCGGCGAAGAGGGACCGAAGAAACTTCTCAAATGCATAGCCGCGAGCATGGGGGTCCATACTGCTCAGCGCTAAGAGTTCCGCCTTGAGGACGTCGAACCGAGCGTGATCGAACGCTGGCTTTGGGCTTTGTTGTGGCGTCGCAGCCGCCGGACCGCCGCCGAGTCGAGCGACAAGGGTGAGATAGCGCACCTCGGCATTCGGCACCGGATCTTCACGGCCAGTGCGCATCAAGAAATCGACACGATGCTCCCAAAGCGCACGCAGGGTCTTAAGCGCGGTGGTGTCATCGACAAGCTGGAGAAAACGCCTGAGGCGCTTGCCCTTCGAGGTGCCCACGTCGGAATAGCGATGGTCCTCGATATCGACATCGAGCTCCGTCGCAAAGAACTCCATAAATGACGCGTCGCTGAAATCTAGGACGTATCCCGTGCCCCGTATGAAATCCACGAGGTCGGAAACGATGTTCAGTTCGAGGGTCCGGAGGCTGCTCATAAGCTTGGCTTACAGGCCGGAATTGACGTTCTGACAGCCGAGATCGTCCATTAGCGCGCGATACTCGTCCGCCTTGATTAGCTGCATCTCTTCGATCGCGACGGCTTGGGCCCTGCTTAGGTTTACGCATTGCTCAAGCGTCGGATTCTGGTTGATCGGCCTCTTCAGCTCGGCGATCTGGCTCTGCAGCTGAGCGATCTGAGCTGATTGTATTCCGGCGTCGCGTTGACCGACGGCCCATGATCCGACCCAGCCCGCCACAATGCCGATTATCGTGGTCACGCCCACCACAACAGCGATGTGGTCCTTGAGGGTGTTTAGAAGGGTTTGCTTACGCGGAGCCATGGGATGATATCGCAGATCAACGATACACAGCCAAGCTGCTGAGTAGGCCGGGTCAGCATCTAGTTGTTTCGCAAAACCCGGCGCCCTAGCGCCTGTCTCCGCCTTTTCGCGCCCGGTCCGCGGCGTCCATCATGCGGATGCCGGAGATGTCGGCCTCGTCGGGGGTCATGTGCATCGGCTTTTCGGGCGGATTCTGGACCACCACCACGGCGTCGCGGGCCGTCGGGTTCAGGGGACCCTTGCGGGGATTGTCGGAGGGTTGCTGTCTGTCCGGCATGGCGCAAAAACACGCTGCATAAAGTCGGGTTCCGGACTCAGGTTAGTGATCCAAACGCGATCATCGGACGTAATGCCGCCCCTGAGCGAGACAAAGGCTGAGAGGCTCTGCGGCGTATGACCGGAAATCATCTGCTGGACACGATGGCGGCGGCGGACCGCGAGCGGCTGCTGACACGGGTCAAGAGGGTCGCCTTCGGGCAGGGCGAAACGCTCGCCGAGGCCGGGGCGCATGTCGCGAAAGTCTGGTTCCCGGTCTCCGGGGTGGTGTCGCTGGTGTCGCCGTTCGAGGACGGGTCGGCGGTCGAGGTCGCCTCGATCGGACGGGAGGGTGCGGTGGGCGCCCTGGCGGCGTGTGGCGCCGGCGTCTCCTCGATGCGGGCGATGGCCAAGCATCCGGGCGAGGCGTGGGTGGTCGACGCCCGCACCTTCTGTTCGGTGCACGACGGCAGCGCGTCTTTGCGCCGGACCATCGCCCACTACAGCGAGGTGATCCTGACCGAGGCGAGACAGGAGATCGCCTGCCGGACCCGTCACTCGACCGACGCGCGGCTGGCGCGGACGCTGCTGGAGCATAGCGACCGCTCGGGGACCGACGCCCTGCCGATGAGCCAGGAGCTGCTGTCGAGCCTCGTCGGCATTCAGAGGACCACGGTCAACGCCGCGGCCCGGACGCTCAAGGCGAGCGGCGCGATCCGCTACAGCCGCGGCGTGATCGAGGTGGCGAGCCGGGCCCGTCTCGAGGGGCAGGCCTGCGAGTGCTACGCCGCCATGCGCGCGTTCCGCAACGCGATGACGCGGCCGGAACCGGACGAGGCGGGTAACGATGACGGGCCGCAGACGAGAGACGCGTCGCGGGCCTGATGGGCCGCCGTCAGATCGTCAGCTGGTCGAAGTCCACCACCACCGGCTCCCGACCGATCAGCGACAGGAATTTGCGGAACTCCACCTGCCCCAGCGCCGTCGTCGCGGTATTGGTGAGCGGGTGGAAATTGACGATGTCCGCGTCCCACAGCGCCTTGTCGAGGACGAAGGTCACGCGCTCGTCGGGGTCGTTGATCAGGGCGAGGGCCGTAACCGAGCCGGGGCGGACGCCGAGGGTTTCGTAGAGGAGCGCCTCGTTGCCGAACGAGAGGCGGTCGGAGCCGATGGCCTTCGGCGCGCGCTTCAGGTCGACGACCGTGTCCTGCCGGGCCGAGATCAGCCACAGCCGGCCCTTCTTGTCCTTGAGGAACAGGTTCTTGGTGTGGGCGCCGGGCATGGCGGCCTTGAGCTCCAGCCCCTCCTCGACGCGGAAGACGGCGGGGTGGTCGGTGGTGGTCTGGGCCACGCCGTGGTCCGCCATCCACGCCAGCAGGCGGTCGCGGTCGAAGAGCGGCGCAGTCTCCGCGAGGCCTGTGTCGGCGTTCGGCTTGTCTTGGGTCATGGGGCGCAGCTAGGGATGAGGACATCCTCGATACCGTCCGGAGCGCCGCCGTGGAACTGGAATGCTACCCGATGTCGGACCAGCCGTGCGACCTGGTGCCGGGACGGCAGCCGCGCGACTGGATGGACGCGTTTCCGAGCCGGCATCCCTATCGCTGCCTGCCGCTGACCATGGCCAATACGACGGGCTGGGAGATCCTGTGCCCGATCAGCTTCACGGCGGAGTGGAACGGCGGGCCGAGCCAGAACGACATCGTCATCACCCCGGACCGGCACGCGCCGAACCTGCACCACATCGTCACCTCGCATTTCTCGCGCGGGGTGATCACCCTGCATCCGCAGTATCTGTTCCGGACGCCGCCGGGCTGGGGCCTGCTGGCCACGGGCGCGCCCAACCACATCAAGGACGGCATCGCGCCGCTAACCGGGCTGATCGAGACGGACTGGCTGCCGTTCCCCTTCACGATGAACTGGATCTTCACCCGGCCGGGACGGATCAAGTTCGAGCGGGGGGAGCCGTTCTGCTTCATCACCCCGATCGAGCACCGCAAGGCGGAGGCCTTCGATCCGGTGATCCGGTCGCTGGAATCCAATCCGGTGATGAAGGGGCAGTTCGAGGCCTGGAACCGTCAACGGACGGACTTCAACAGGCGGCTGGCGTCGGGCGATCCGGACGCGGCCAAGGAGGCGTGGCAGCGGTTCTACTTCAAGGGCGAACTGCCCGAGGAGCTGGGCGCGGCGCCGCAGACGCACACCAACAAGCGCCGGCTGAAGACGCCGAGGCTGGGGTAGAGAAAAGCCCCTCCGCCGAGGGCGAAGGGGCTTTCCGGTCTTACATCTGACGCGGGACGCGGGGGCCGAGGTTCTGGATCACCTCGCGGGCGTCGAAGGCGTTGGGGTCGCCGGCCGGCTTGGGCCCGTCGCCGACCACGATCTCGGCATTGGCCTCGAAGCGGTCGATCTCGCGGACATCCATGCTGGAGCCGAACGGATCGGCCCACGGGCTCCACAGACCGCGGCGGTAGTAGCGCCACGAGGGACCCCAGTACGGGCGGTACCGGTCGTAGTAGAACGGATCCGGCGAGGCGGCGTAGCGCACGTCACGGTCAGTGGCGCGGTTGACCGTGGCGAACCAGTCGTTGCCGCTTTCCAGCGTCACCTCGGCGGCGCGCAGGAGCAGGCCCATCTCGACCTGTTCACGCGAGGTCACCGAATTGCCGGCGAAGGCGACACGGAAGCGGTTCTGGTCGACACGGAGGTCGGAATAGCCGTAGCGGCTGCCCTGTCCGGCCGGGCCGTAGGGGGTCGCCGTCGCGCAGGCCGACAGGGCCAGCGCCGCCGTCACCGCGAGCAGGACGGGCTTGAGGACGCGAGTCTTCATCTGAAATCTCCTTGAGGCGCCCATAAAGCGCCTTTCCTGCTGAACGGCACATGAACAACGCGGTTCCGCCGTCGGACAAGCCCTTATAATCTTGAGACAATAAGCACTGACGCCGCCAGAAGCAGGCCGCCGGTGGCGAGGGCGAAACCGCGCCTGAAACGCGGCTCGGACATGCGCCGCGCGAGGGCCGCTCCACCCAGACCGTAGGCGGACATCGACAGCACGTCCATGCCGATGGTGGCGAGGGCGAACAGGGCCAGCTGGGGGGCCGCAGGGCGGCTGACATCGAGGAACGGCGGCAGGACGGCGGTGAAGAACAGGATCGCCTTGGGGTTGGCGATCTGCACCATGAAGCCGTCGAACAGGGCGCTTCGGCCGAGCCGGATGGTGGGGGCGTGCGGGTCGGCGGCGGTGCGGAAGGCGCCGCGCAGGGCGTTGATCCCCAGCCAGGCCACATAGAGGGCGCCGGCGATGGAGACGAGGCGGAAGACCTGCGGGAAGGCGACGACCAGGGCGCCGAGACCCAGCGCCGCCGCGCCGAACCAGACCAGGGTGGCTGCGTTCATGCCGACGACGCCGGCGAGGGCTCCGGCCGGGCCGCGCTCGACCCCGTTGGCCACCGAGAACAGGTTGGCGGGCCCGGGCGTCACGGCCATGACGGCCATGACCCCGAGGAAGGTCAGATAGAGGTGCGGATCGACGGGCAGGCCGGACATGGCCGCCGTGTCGCGTCAGCGGGTTCCGCGGTCAAGCGGGAAGCGTCAGTCCTCGTCGGCGGCCTCGGGCGCCTCGTCGGCGACATCGATGTCGACCTCGACGTCCGCGGCGGCCTCGGCGAGGTCGGCCTGGGCTTCGTCGAGCGAGTCGAGCGCCTCGCCCACGGCGTAGTCGGCCATCAGGCCGTAGGTGGCCATATGCTCCGGATCGTTGGAGGCCCAGGAGCCGTTGGCGGCCATGCCCTCGGCGCCGGCGAGGGCGCCCTGCAGCACGCCCGAGGCGGCGACCTCGGCCATGGCTTCGGCGGTGATGGCCTGGATGTCGACGCCCTGGAGCGCCTCCGTGGTGATGGCGGCGACGTCAACGGAGGCGAGCGCCTCGGCGACAACGGCCTCGATGTCGACCTCGGCGAGGGCCTCGGCGGCGATGCCGGAGGCGTGCTGGGTCGCGGCGGCGGTGAAGGCGTTCACGTCGGGCTGATATTCGGTCCAGAGCGCCGCGATGCGGACCTCGCGCTGGGCCTCGGTCAGGCTCTTGTCGGCTGAGATGGCCTCGGCGCGTTCGCCGAAGGCTTCCATGCGGGCTTCGAAGACGGCCGCGGCGGCCTCGAGGGCGGCTTCGGACGAACCCTTGGCCTCCTGGGCGACCGCGGTCGACAGGGGCAGAAGGGCGAGGGCGGCGGCGAGAGAGAGGGCCTTGATCATGGCGGGGCTCCTGAAGGACCCGATCAAAATCCGCCGAACGCCGTCCCGCCTCAAGTGAAATCGCGGTAAGGCGGCGGCCGGGGTGACCGCCGCCTCATCCGCATGGGAGAAATTACTGGGCCGGAGCGGCGGCCGCGGCCGTCATCGAGGCGAGGGCCTGGTCCCGCATCTGCGCCGGAGCGCCCTTGACCTGGGCCGAGATCATCGGACCCATGGCGACCATCTGGGCGCGCTGCTCTTCGGGAGCATTGGCCATCTGGCTGGTGATGAAGGCTTCCAGCTCGGTGGCGAAGGTGTCGGCCTCGGGCTGGTATTTGGCGACGATGACGTCGAGCGCGGCGGTCGCGCGGGCCTGATCGCCGTTGGCGGCGGTGACGGCCGCCTGCATCTCGCCGCCCATGGCTTCCATGCGGGCGCCGAAGGCTTCGCCCTTGGCCTCGAAGGCGGCCTGGGCCGCGGTGTCCTCTGCGCTGGCGGCCGGCGGAGCGGCGGGGGCGTCCTGGGCGAAGGCGGGCGCAGCGAAGGCGAGAACGGCCGAGGCGGCGAGAATGATACGGAGAGACATAGAGGGTTCCTGATACGTCGAAGGAGCCCATGCTCCTGCCCGCAGGGTGGCGCCAAACCACGGCGGAGGCGAGGCCATTTCTGACGGCGGCGGTTCGCGCTAGCGTCGGTGTAGCAGGAGGGGCGCATGATCCGACGGATCGCGATATTGGCGGCGCTGGTCGTCGGGAGCCTCGCCGCCCCCGTCGCCGGTCAGGGCGCGAGCCATGTCTACGCCGTCTCGGGCGACTGCGGCGGACGGCCTGCGACGGCGGTGCGGATGGCCGAGGGCTATTGCCTCGGGCGGGTGTGGCAGCGGACCGGCGGCGAGGGGCCGCGGATGCCGCGCGGCCTGCTGGAACTGCCGGACGGCGACTGGCTGGTCACCGACCTCGGCGGCTGGGAGGCGGGGCGCGGGGCCCTGTGGCGGATGAGCCCGGGCGGTAACGGGGCCGTGCGGTGGACCCGGCTGATGCGCGGCCTGTCTATGCCTCACACGGTGGCGACCGGCCCCGACGGGCGCGTCTATGTCGCCGAGATGAGCCGGATCTTCGCCGTCGATCCGGCGCGGCCCGAAGCGGTGACCGCTGTGATCGATGGCCTGCCTGACAACCGGCTGCACGAAAACCGCCATCCGCTGTCCAGCTTCGTCTTCGACCGCGACGGCGCCCTGCTGGTCAATGTCGGCGCACCGTCGGACCGCTGCCTCGACGCGGCGGGCGCGCCCCGACGGACCGCGCAGGGCCAGTGCGTCGAAAGCGCCGAACAGGGGATGGTGCGGCGCTATGGCTATCTGGGCGGCGGGCGCTGGAGCCGCGAGTGGACGGCGTATTCGACCGGGCTGCGCAACTCGGTGGCCATGGCGCGGCATGCGTCGGGGGCTGTCTATCAGGCCGAGAACTCGGTCGATCTGACCACGCCGGACCGGCCGTTCGACGAGATCAACCAGTTGCACGCGAGCGCCGATTTCGGCTGGCCGTATTGCACCGACATGGGCGCGGCCCTGCCCGGCTGGACCGCGCGCCGGTCACGGTGCGGCGAGCGGACCGCGCCGGTCTCCCTGCTGCCGCCGCACGCGGCGCCGCTGGCCATGCTCTACTATGACGGGCCGATGTTCCCGGAGCTGCGCGGCCGGATGCTGATGAGCTGGCACGGCTATCGGCGGGCGGCCGGGAGAGTGGTCGCCATCGAGACCGACGCCGCGGGCGCGCCGATGACGGACAGCCGCGCCCGCTACGCCATCTATCCGCACGGCAGCCTGCCCTACCCGGCACAGGCGCCCGCGCCGCGCGCCCGGGTTCTGACGCCCGGCTGGGACACGCGGGCCGGCGTGCACCCGCGCGGATCGCCCGCCGGCCTGGCGGTGGCGCGGGACGGCTCGATCTGGATCGCCGACGACCGCGCCGGCGCCATTCTCAGGATCGCGCGGACTCAGCCTTCGCCGCGCTGATCCCGCTTGCCGAGCACGCGCAGGCGCAGCGCGTTGAGCTTGATGAAGCCGGCGGCGTCCTTCTGGTCGTAGGCCACGGCGCCGTCCTCGAAGGTGACCAGTTCCTGATCGTACAGGCTGTTCGGGCTTTCGCGGCCGATGACCGTCGCATTGCCCTTGTAGAGCTTGACCCGGACCGTGCCCGAGACCTTCGTCTGCGAGTGATCGATGGCGGCCTGCAGCATCTCGCGCTCGGGCGAGAACCAGAAGCCATTGTAGAGCAGGTGGGCGTATTTGACGGCCAGCTCGTCCTTCAGATGCATGGCGCCGCGGTCGAGGGTGATCGACTCGATGCCGCGGTGCGCCGCCAGCAGGATGGTCCCGCCCGGGGTCTCGTAGACGCCGCGCGACTTCATGCCGACAAAGCGGTTCTCGACCAGGTCGAGGCGGCCGATGCCGTTGTCATGGCCGTACTGGTTCAGGGCCGTCAGCAGGGTCGCCGGGCTCATCGCCTCGCCATTGACCGAGACGGCGTCGCCGCGCTCAAAGCCGATGGTGATGACGGTGGGCGTATCCGGCGCATCCTCGGGCGAGAGCGTCCGCTGGTGCACGAACTCGGGGGCCTCGACCGCCGGATCCTCCAGCACCTTGCCCTCGCTGGAGGAGTGGAGAAGGTTGGCGTCGACGCTGAACGGCGCCTCGCCGCGCTTGTCCTTGGAGATCGGGATCTGGTGCTTCTCGGCGAAGTCGAGCAGGTGCTCGCGCGACTTGAAGGCCCATTCGCGCCACGGGGCGATGACCCGGATGTCCGGCTCCAGCGCATAGTAGCCGAGCTCGAACCGGACCTGATCATTGCCCTTGCCGGTGGCGCCGTGGCAGACGGCGTCGGCGCCGACCATGCGGGCGATCTCGATCTGGCGCTTGGCGATCAGCGGCCGCGCGATCGAGGTGCCGAGCAGATACTGGCCCTCGTACAGGGCGTTGGCCCGGAACATGGGGAAGACGTAGTCCCGCACGAACTCCTCGCGCAGGTCGTCGATGAAGATGTTCTCTTCCTTGATGCCGAGCTTCAGCGCCTTCTCGCGCGCCGGCGCCAGTTCCTCGCCCTGACCGAGGTCGGCGGTGAAGGTCACGACCTCCGCGCCGTATTCGGTCTGCAGCCACTTGAGGATGATCGAGGTGTCCAGTCCGCCGGAATAGGCGAGCACGACTTTCTTCGGCGCGGGAAGCGGCATGGCGGGTCCTTCGGCGAACGCGGGGAGGCGTTGCAAGCGTTGCGCGCGCTTAAAGGACCAGACGCCCCGCGATGCAAGGGCGTGATTGCGGCGGTCTCACTCCGGAGAAGGTGCGCCGGGGCGGCGCCGGAAATACTTCAGATTCTCCCAAAGCAGCCGGACGCCCGTCCTGACGAACAGGAGGCTGAAGATCGCCAGCCCGAAGACTGGCCCGACATCCGACAATGAGGCGAGGCTCAAATCGATGGGATTGCTCTTCCAGCGGCTGACCAGCTGCCAGATGAACGCCACCGGAAAGGCGCTGCCCAACAGGCTGATCATCAGACCGTTCAGAAGGCCGGCGGCGGCGTCTTCAGCGGTGGCGGGGTTCTCGGCCATGGGGGCAGCCTAGCATCCCGTTGATGGGCGACAAACCGGGCCGTCTGCTGGATGGGGATGCCTTGTCAGCCCCAAGGCCCGGCTGTCCGCGACGGCGTGGCCGGGACGCTGGTGGCGGCCGGTCTCTGGATCGGGGTCGCCACAGGCGCCGTCGCGCGCGGGGTCAGACCCATTTTCGTCCCGAGCTCCATCAGAGCCCGCACCCGGTTGCCCGTCGCCGGGTGGGTGGAGAACAGGTTGTCGGCGCCGCGGCCCGCCAGCGGGTTGATGATGAACAGCTGGCCAGAGGCGGGATTGCGCTCGGCGACGGGGTTGTGGATGCGCTTCGACCAGGCCTCGATCTTCTGCAGGGCCGAGGCGAGGGCGGCGGGGTCGCCGGCGATTTCGGCGCCGACGCGGTCGGCCTCGTATTCGCGTGTGCGGCTGATGGCCATCTGCACCAGGCCGGCGGCCATGGGGGCGAGGATCATCAGGGCCAGGGTCCCGACGATGCCGCCCGGCCGCTCGCGGTCGTCGCCGCCGCCGAAGAAGAGGGCGAAATTGGCGAGGGCGGCGATGGCGCCGGCGACGGTGGCGGTCACCGTCATGGTCAGGGTGTCGCGGTTCTTCACATGCGCCAGCTCGTGCGCCATGACGCCGCGGATCTCGTCGCGGGTCAGCATGTCGAGCAGGCCGGTCGTGGCGCAGACGGCGGCGTTCTGCGGATTGCGGCCGGTGGCGAAGGCGTTGGGCTGGTCGTTGGGGATGATGGCGATCATCGGACGCGGCAGGCCCGCGGCCCGCGCCATCTGCACAACGTCGGCGACATAGGTGCGCACCACCGCATTGGGGTGCTGCTCGTCGACGGGCTGGGCCCGGTACATGCGCAGCACGATCCTGTCGGCGTTCCAGTAGCTGAACAGGTTCATCCCGGCGGCAAAGACCAGGGCGATCAGCATGCCGGTCGCGCCGCCGATCAGATAGCCGATGCCGACGAACAGCGCGGTCAGCGCGGCCAGCAGGGTGAAGGTCTTCAGGTGGTTCATCGGTGATGCGGTCTCGGGTCGGGACTGGCGGAGGGAGCGCCGCGGACTAACTTGTGGAGTCGCCGGCTTTGGCTCAAGGCAGGACCGCTGTGACCGATCATCCCACCCCAGACATCGCCGAGGCCGTGACCGACGCGCCCGCCTTCAATGCGGACGTGCCCCACGCCACCCCGGAGCGCCCCCTGAGCGAGGCCGCGCGGCGCGCCCTGCTGGAAGCGGCGGAACGTCGCGCCTCGGGTGGCGAGAGCGCGCTGCAGCCCGAGCACGGCGGCCCGCGTGGGCCCGAGCCGACCCGCTATGGCGACTGGGAGAAGAAGGGGCTGGCGGTCGATTTCTGAGGCCGCGCCGGCTCCATAGAACCGCGGCGGACGAACGGCGTTAACCCTGTCGCACAGGAGCCCGCCGTCATGATCCGCACCCTCGCCGCCGCCGCAGCCCTCGCCGCCGTATCGCTCGCCGGAGCGGCTTCGGCCCAGACCTGGGGGCAGCCGATCTACGTCACCCCCTATGGCCACGTCGTCGGCGGGACGCCGCTGTCGGAGGTCGAGACCCGGTCCTATGTGAACACCGGCCGCTGGGCCGACGGCTATTCGGATCAGGCCTACGTCTATGTGCCGGCGCCGGTCTATGGCGAGCGTTACGGAGGGCGCTACGGCGGGCGCGGCTACGGCTACGACGCCCGCTACGGCTACGACGCACGCTACGGCCATGGCCACGATGGCTATGGGCGGAACTACGGCTACGGCGAGGGCTATGGCCGGTCCGAGCGGCGCCCCTATCAGGGCTATCGCGACGAGTGGGGCTACAACGACGACCGCCATCCGTCGGCGCGGGGGTGGTCGCGCGAGCGGCGGGACCATGGCCGGGATCGGGATTGCGGCTGCGGAGACGTCTATCTCTACGACCGCTGAGGTGGTTCAGGGTTAATTTTGACGCCTCCCGGGGAAAGCGAAGCCCCTCATTTCGCCTCCTCGGTGCATTTAGAACCCTTTTCTTTCCAGTGACTTAGAAGGGCTCCAGCATCGGAGTCCGTGTCATGCGCGTGTTAACCCTTTCCGCCGTCCTTCTCCTGATTTCAGCGGGCTCCGCCCTCGCCGGCGACCGCCACGGCGGCGGACATGGAGGCGGCCCTTGCTGCGCTCCGCCCCCGCCGCCTCCCCCGCCCTGCTGCAATCACGGCGGCGGCTCTCACAACGTAAACATCAATGTGAACGCCAGCGCCCGGGCGTCGGCCGAGGCCTCGGCGTCGGCGGGCTCGTATTTCAACGCCCGCGCCTATGACATGGGTGGTTTCCGGGGCGGCGGATACGGCGGCGGGACGATCTATGCCGGCGGCGGCGGTTACGGCGGCGACGTCGGCTACGGCTATACCGGCGGCGCGGTCTATTACGACATCGACCGGCGGGCCCTGGCCTGCGCCAGCGCGCCCTACGGCTATATCGTCATCGGCTTCGGACGGGACGACCGCCGCGCCCCGTCGTGCGGCGGCCGCTACGTCGAATACCGGGACGAGGGCTATGACCGCGGCGGCCGCTACGGCTACAGCGAACGCCACGACAGCTATCAGGAGAGCTCGTACGAGAGCTACGAAAGCGTCGAGGAATACGAGGCGTACGAAGGCTACGGCGCCTATGAGGATCGGTCTTACGAGGATCGCTCGTACGAGGATCGTTCGTATGAGGACCGGGACTATCATGAGCGCGACCGGGGCGATTGCGGATGCCGCGAGCCGGCGCCCTATCCGGCCCCCTATCTGCCCGAGCCGCCGCGCTACGAGCCGCCGGCCCCGCCGCCCGCGCGACCGCATCGGCCCCGCCGTCCGCACCATGAGGCGCCCCCGCCGCCCCGGCAGGAATACCGCCAGGAGCCGGGCGAGCGCGGCTGATCAGAGGCCGTCGATCGACTCGACGATAGCCGAGGCGGCCGTCAGCGGATTGTCGGCCCCGACCACCGGACGGGCGACCACGAGGTGGGTGGCGCCCGCTTCCAGCGCCGCGCGGGGCGTGGCCACGCGCTGCTGGTCGCCCTTGTCCGCGCCCTCGGGCCGGACGCCGGGGGTGACGATCAGGAAGTCGGGCCGGCCCGCCTCGGCCGCGATCTGACGCACCCGGGCCGCCTCGAGCGGGCTGGAGACCACGCCGTCGACGCCGCAGTCCAGCGCCTGCCGCACCCGCCGCTCGACCAGATCGGAGGCGGTGAAGCCGTAGCCGAGCTCGGTCAGGTCGGCGTCGGACAGGCTGGTCAGCACCGTCACCGCCAGCAGCTTCGTTTCTGATCCGGCGGCGTCGCGTCCCTTGACCGCGCCTCGCATCACCTGCGGCTCGGCATGGACCGTCAGCAGATCGCAGCCGCCCTCGGCCACGGCGCGGGCCGCGCCCTCCACCTGGGCCCCGATGTCGTGCAGCTTCCAGTCCTGAAAGACCATCTTGCCGCGCGCGCGAAGCTCGTGGGCGAAGGCGACGCCGCCGGGGCGGGCCAGCAGGGTCAGGCCGATCTTGTAGGAGGAGACGGTCGCGCCGAGGCGCTCCACCATGGCCCGGGCGGCGTCCAGCGACGGCAGATCGAGGCCGACGATCAGGCGGGGGTCGGTCAGCACGGGCGTCATGGCGTCGCTCCTCCGGCTCAGCTAAGGACTGGACGCGCGGGCGGGCGTCAGCCTTGATGGCCGTTGTCAGGGTGAATTGCAGGGCGAGGTCAGCACATGGACGCGGTCGATCTGGGCGTCAACCTGTTCGTGGCCCTGTTCGCCCTCGTGGACCCGATCGGCAATGTGCCGATCTTCGCCGCGGCGACGGCGGGGGCGACGACCCGCCAGCGTCTGTCGGTCGCGGCCCTGATCTGCGTATTCGCCGCCGCCTTCCTGGCCTTCTTCTTCTTCACCGGCCTGGCGCTGCTGCAGTTCTTCGGGATTTCGCTGGCGGCGTTCCGGATCGCGGGCGGCATATTGCTGCTGCTGCTCGGCCTCGACATGACGCGCGAGGACTTCCTCAAGTCGTTCACCGACTCGGACTCGGCCCATGACGTGACCGACGTGCGCGGCTATGCGCGGCGGCGGTTCCAGCGGCTGGTCGTGCCCTTCGCCATCCCGCTGATGATCGGGCCCGGCGCCATCTCGACCATCATCATCCAGGCCGGCGAGGCGTCGAAGATCGGCTATGCCGGTCAGGTCGCCGGCGTCGCCGCCATCGCAGCCGCCTGTATCGCCGCCTTCTTCTGCTTCGCCGCCACCGGACCCATCAGCCGGGTGCTGGGCGAGGTCGGCATGTCGATCATCGTGCGGGTGCTGGGCCTGATCCTGTGCGCCCTGGCCATCCAGTTCATCCTGCTGGGCCTGTCCGAAGCGATCCCCGGCATGATCTCGGGGGCGGTGACGACGCCCTATCCGACGGGCGGGCACTAGAGTCATGCTGCCGCTGGAGGATGCGGCCTGGTCCGAACTGACCCACGCATACGGCGCCGCGTCGGATACGCCGGAGTTGTTGAGGCGTGCGGCGGCGTCGCCAGGCCAGCAACCGCCCGATGCCGAGCCTTTCTTCAGTCTTTGGTCCAGCTTGTGCCATCAGGGCGACGTCTACTCCGCCTCCTACGCTGCCGTGCCGCATCTGGTGGAGATCGCCTTCGACGCCCCCGAGCCCATCGACTTCAGCTTTTTCATGCTGCCTGCCTCAATCGAAGTGGCTAGACAGAACGGGCGCGGGCCAGAAGTTCCGGCCTTTGTCGCCGAGGCCTATTTCGCGGCTTTGGAGCGGCTGCCGGACTGTATCTCCAAGCACCGGCAAGGTCCTTGGACGGAGGATATGCTGCTGTCGGCGGCCGCAGCCGAGGCTGTGGCAAAGGGGCATTACAGCGTCGCGGAGGCCCTGCTGAACCTCGACAGCGACTGGATCGAACGGATCAACCGGCATGAACGGCAGCAATAGCGTCTAGATCCGCTTCAGCCGTTTCGCGTGGCCGCCGACCATGGCGAGGGCCATGCGGTCGGGCAGGTGTTTGGCGAGGCCGGCGAGCAGGTTGTTCATTACGCCGGGCGTGACGCTGGGGCGATTGGCCTCGCTGGCCTCGTAGCCGACGCGGGCGACATGCGCCGCGGTCTGCCACATCCAGCCGGGGTAGGCGGCGGAGACCTCCGCCCGCGTGCCGTTGGCGTCGTGGAACTCGGTCAGGGTATAGCCGGGGCAGAGAGCGGTGACGTGCACCCCGGTCCCGCGCAGCTCCAGATGCAGACCCTGGGAAGCCTTGATCAGGAACGACTTGATCGGACCGTAGAGGGTGTCGCCGCCGGTCGCGGGCATCCGTCCGGCCAGAGAGGCGACGTTGAGGATACGGCCGTAGCCCCGCTCGACCATGGCGGGAGCGAACAGGCGGGCCAGCTCGACGGGCGCGGTCAGCATGACGCGGATCATGGCGGCGTGCTGCTCGGGGTCGGTGACCAGAAAGCCCGCCGTGCGGCTGAAGCCGGCGTTGTTGATCAGGCCGTCGACGGTGAGTCCGCGCAAGGCGATGGCGTCGAACAGGCGGCGCGGCGCCTGGGGGTCGGCGAGGTCTTCGGGGATGACGGTGACGTTCGCGCCCGGCAGTTCAGCGGCCAGCGCCTGCAGCGGAGCCTGGCGGCGAGCCGTCAGGATCAGGTCCCAGCCCTCGGCGGCGTAGACGCGGGCCAGCGCCGCGCCGATGCCGGCCGAGGCGCCCGTGATCAGGACGGTGCGGCGGCTCACCGGCTCAGGCGGCGACAGGGCAGGACGGATGCGGTGCGAAGGCCGCCAGCGAGGGCGGGTTCTCGTCCAGCAGGTCGGCGATGGTGATCTTCGACAGGGCCTCGCCCGCGGCCTTGTCTGCGGCGGTGATCGCCCGGGCGACCTGACGCGGGATGTGTTCGCTGACCGGGCAGCCCTTGGCCCCGGCGGGCGGCGAACCGAACTGGGCGCAGCCGTTCACGGCCCGCAGGACCGCGTCAAGGGTGATGGCTTCCGGCCGGTGCAGCAGCCAGGCCCCGCCCGAAGCGCCCGGACGGGTCGCGATCAGGCCGGCCTTGGCCAGCAGGGCGGTCACGCGCCGCACCACTACCGGATTGGTCGGAACGGAGGCGGCCAGAACCGCGCTCGGCGCGGCGGCGGCCGGCGAGTAGGCACCCTTGTGGGCCAGATAGGCCAGAGCGTGGGCGGCGACGGGAAATCGTTGGCTGTCAGACATGGCGTTATCCCCAAGATAGGATGACGGCGGCGCTTTCACAAACGCCGGTTCCCCACGCCGCCCGAACCATGCAACCTTCGCACTCGCAGCACGATTGAACCGCCCGGTGAAAGAGCCTAAAGGCTCGCCGCTCTTTTGATGGGAACCGCAACGTGCGGCGTCCCGGAGGAACTTCATGGCCGGGGCCTCTCCCCAAGGTGAAGACGGCAAGCCCGCCGCCACGAATCCCAAACCATCCGCCGACAGATCGGTCGCCCCGGCTCACCCGCACCCCGCGGCGGCCGGCGAGGGCGGTCACGTCAAGGCGGGCAAATTCGGCCTGATCCTCGGCGCCATCGGCGTCGTCTTCGGCGACATCGGCACCAGCCCGCTCTATGCGCTGCGCGAGGCGATCGGCCATGCCCGCGAAGGCGTCGGCGGCGACCTCGCCGTGGTCGGCGTCGTCTCGCTGGCGTTCTGGGCGCTGATGATCGTGGTGACGTTCAAATACGTCATGTTCCTGATGCGGGCCGACAACAAGGGCGAGGGCGGCACCCTGGCCCTGATGGCGCTGGCGACCCACGCGGTGGGCCGGCGCAGCGCCTTCATCTTCATTCTCGGCATCTGCGGCGCGGCGCTGTTCTACGGCGACGGCATCATCACGCCGGCCATCTCGGTCCTGTCGGCCATCGAGGGCGTCAAGGACGCGCCCGGCGTCGGCGGCAGCCTCGACCCCTTCATCGTGCCTGTGGCCGCGGGCATCCTGATAGCCCTGTTCCTCGTGCAGGCGCGTGGAACGGCGGGTCTGGCGCGCTTCTTCGGCCCGATCACCGCCGTCTGGTTCCTGAGCCTCGGCGTGCTGGGCCTGATCCACATCTTCGACGACCTGAGCATCCTCAGGGCGCTGTCGCCCCACTATGGCGTTCAGCTGCTGATCCAGGACGGCTTCCTCGGGTTCGTCATCCTCGGCAGCGTCTTCCTCGCCGTCACGGGGGCGGAGGCGCTGTATGCGGACATGGGCCATTTCGGCAAGTCGCCCATCCGGTTCGGCTGGGTCGCCTTCGTCCTGCCCTGTCTGACGCTGAACTATCTCGGCCAGGGCGCCCTGATCCTCGACGACCCGCTGGCCTCCGAGAACCCGTTCTGGAGCATGGTGCCGACCTTCATCTACTGGCCGATGCTGGGCCTCGCCACGGTCGCCACCGTCATCGCCAGCCAGGCCGTGATCACCGGGGCATTCTCGGTGACGCAGCAGGCGGTGCAGCTGGGCCTGCTGCCCCGCATCGACATCCGCAACACCTCGGAAACGCAGGCGGGGCAGATCTACGTCCCCGCGGTCAACACCCTGCTGATGGTGGGCGTGCTGGTGCTGCTGTTCGCCTTCCAGAGCTCGGCCAACCTGACCGCCGCCTATGGCGTCGCCGTCACCGGCGTCATGCTGATCAACACCATGATGGCCTATCCGGTCATCCGCCGGAAATGGAACTGGCCGCTGTGGGCCGTCTTCGGCGCCCTGATCCCGTTCGGCTTCATCGACACCGTCTTCCTGACCTCCAACCTGCTGAAGATCCCCGACGGGGCCTGGCTGCCGCTCGTGCTTGGCGCCCTGCTGGTGCTGGTGATGTGGACCTGGGTGCGCGGCACCCAGATCATCTCGGAGAAGACGCGCAAGGACAGCCTGCCGCTGGCCGACCTGATCGAGATGCTGCGCGCCCGGCCGCCGCACCGCGCCCCGGGCACGGCGATCTTCCTGACCTCCGACCCGGAGATCGCCCCGGTCGCCCTGATGCACAATCTCAAGCACAACAAGGTGCTGCACGAGAAGAACGTCATCCTGACCGTGCGCACCACCGACCGGCCGCGGGTGTCCGAGGCCGACCGGGTGCGGATCGAGCCCATCTCGGACGACTTCAAGAAGCTGGTCATCTCCTACGGCTTCATGGAGCGGCCCAATGTGCCCAAGGCACTGAACGTGTGCCGCAAACAGCAGGGGCTGAGGTTCGACATCATGTCGACCAGCTTTTTCCTCGGCCGCCGTTCGATCATCGCCTCGGCCAGCCAGGGCATGCCGTTGTGGCAGGACAAGCTGTACATCTTCCTCATGCGCAACGCGGCCAATCCCACGGACTTCTTCCACATCCCGCCGGGACGGGTGGTCGAGCTGGGCACGCAGGTGGCGGTTTGAGCCGCGGGCCGGGCTCCGGCGGCGGTCAGGGCCGCAACTCCGCCGCCCGCGGTCGCCGCATGGCTGACAAGTCTCGCGGTCCGCGTCCGCCGAAGGTCGAACAGCCGCGTGACGAGGCCGCCGACATCGGCGTCGAGGCGCGTCTGGCCGCCGGCGTGCTGCTGAACGCGGCGCTGGAGGGGCGCGGCGGTCTGGACGCCGCCCTGTCGTTCCGCGAGGTCGCCGCCCTGCCCGGGCCGGACCGCGCCTTCGCCCGCGCCGTGGCCATGGCCGCCCTGCGCCGGCTCGGCGAGATCGACCAGATCCTCGACCGCCGCCTGCAGAAGGGGCCGCCGCTCAGCGTGCGCACCATATTGCGCATCGCCCTGGCCCAGACGCTGGTGCTGGAAACGCCCGCCTTCGCCGCCGTCTCGACCGCGGTGAAACTGGCCGAGCGCGATCCCAAGACCCGGCCCTACAAGAACCTCGTCAACGCCGTGCTGCGCGGCATCGAGCGCGAGGGACCTGGCCTGACCACGGCCGAGTCCAACCTGCCCGACTGGCTCGCGGCCCGCTGGCGCGCGACCTATGGCGAGCCGGCCCTGACCGGACTGGCGCTCGCCGCCCGCGAGGAGCCCGCCACCGACCTGAGCCTCAAGCCCGGCGTCGATCCCGCCAGCGTGGCCGATCTGCTGGAAGGCGAGGTCATGCCGGCCGGAACCGTGCGGACCTCGCGACGCGGCGATCTGGCCGGCTGGCCCGGCTTCGACGACGGAAGCTGGTGGGTTCAGGACGCCGCCGCCGCCGTGCCGGCCCGTCTGCTGGCCCCCAAGGCCGGCGAGGCGATCGTCGACTTCTGCGCCGCGCCCGGCGGAAAGACGCTGCAGCTGGCGGCCGCCGGGGCCTCGGTCGTGGCGCTGGACCGGTCGGCGACGCGCCTGAAGCGGCTGGAGGCCAATCTGGCCCGCACCGCACTCGAGGCCGAGGTCGTGGTCACCCCGGCCGAGGAATGGGACGACCCGCGCGGCTTCGACGCCGTCCTGCTGGACGCGCCCTGCACCGCCACAGGCACCTTCCGCCGCAATCCCGAGGTGCTGCGCGCCACCAAACCCGCCGACGTGGCCAAGCTGGCCGATGTCCAGCACCGGCTGCTCGACGCCGCCGCTGAACGGGTGAAGCCGGGCGGACGGCTGGTCTATTGCGTCTGCTCGCTGGAGCGCGAGGAGGGCGAGACCCAGATGATCGCCTTCCTGCGCCGCAACCCCGCCTTCCGGACGGCGCCTGCCGTTCCCGCCGAGGTCGGCGCTCCGGACGAGGCCCTGACCCCGGAAGGCTGGCTGCGCATCTTGCCGTCGATGTGGGCGGAAAAGGGCGGGCTGGACGGCTTCTTTATCGCCAGGCTGGACCGCGTCTCCTAGGGCAGGACGGTGTAGGTCATCCGCGCACGGACGCCGAACCCCAGACCCTCATAGAAGGCGACCGTCGCGGCGTGTTCGGCGTAGGCGTGCAGGAAGGCCTGTTCGCCGCGCTCCAGAATGCGGCCGACGACGACGCGGCTGAGGGCGCCGGCGAGCCCCTGCCCTCGAAAATCCGGGTGGGTGCAGACGCCGCTCAGCTCGGTGAACCCCTCGACCTTCATGCGCTCGCCGGCCATGGCGATCAGCCGGCCCTCGCGGCGGACGCCGACGAAGCCGCCAAGCCGCAGCGTGCCGCGCCGAAAGGGGCCGGGTTTCGTAAGCGTGGCGAGGGCGAGCATCTCTTCGGCGTCCGCCTCGTCCAGGGTCAGCACGTCGAGGTCACTCCCGGCCGACGGGGTCAAGGCGGCGGCGGTCATCTGCACGCAGGCCGAACGCGAAACGACCGGCGTATCCGGCAGGACCGGGGCCATCAGTCCGTCTTCGAGTTCCACCATTCCAGAGCCCGGATATCGGCGGCAGAGGGCGTTGAGGGCGGTCCGACTGTCGGCGGAGGCGTCTGCGGCGGCCACGAACACCCCGACGTCAGGATTCAGACGCAAGGCCGCGCCGGCGCCGACCTCCCGCCGGATCGCCAGCGGTGCCACGCGACCGGTAAGGGCGCTCCAGACGGGGCGGTCGAGAGGATGGCCGGTTGTCATGACCGACATCTGCCTCAGGATCCGGCCCCCGTCAGCCCCGGACGGAGCGCGACGTCCGAATCCGGCCGGATCACTGTGCAGGCGGCGGCGCGGGCGACACGGGGGTCGCAGAAACCGTCACCTGCCCCGCCCGCTCGAAGGTCACCGTGACGGTGGTCGGCACGGAGGAGGGACGGCCGTGCGCCAGTCCCGTCAACTGGGCGGTAACCCGCGAGAGACCGGGCTGACCGTCGACAGCGGCGGCGACGCTGGCGTCGCCCGGTTCCAGACGGATGGCTTGACCATTGCGCGCGACCTGCACCGAGACTTCTCCCGGCGGACCCGCGGGCGAGTTCACCGAAACGACCCGGTCGGCTTCGCCCAGGTTGCGCACGGTAAAGCTGACCTCGCCGCCCAGCCCGGTGTGCGAGGAATTCCATCCCATCATCGTGGCTTGGCTGACGGTCAGATCGCCAGCCTCCGCTGTTGCGGGCGCGTCCTGCGCGAGGGCCGCGCCCGTGGCCGTCAGTGTGACGGCGATGGCCGCCCCGAAAACACCGAACAGCATCCTCAACCCCTCCAGAAGCCGACGATCTGCTTCACGTCGTCCAGCACCGGATCGGCGATGGCGGTCGCCCGCTCGGCGCCGTCCTTCAGCACGCGGTCGATCTCGGTCGGATCGGCCATCAGGCGGCGCATTTCGGCGGTGACCGGGGCCATGGAGGCGACGGCGAGGTCGGCCAGTTTCGGCTTGAAGGCGCCGAAGCCCTGCCCGCCGAACTCGGCCAGCACCTGTTCGCGGCTGAGGTCTGCGAGGGCGGCGTAGATGGTGACGAGGTTTTTCGCCTCGGGCCGGGCGTCCAGCGCCTCGATGGTCTCCGGAAGCGGTTCCGGATCGGTCTTGGCCTTGCGGACCTTGGCCAGGATGGTGTCGGCGTCGTCGGTCAGATTGATGCGCGACTGGTCCGACGGATCGGACTTGGACATCTTGGCCGCCCCGTCGCGCAGGCTCATGACGCGCGGCGCCGGGCCCTGGGTCAATGGCTCGGGCAGGGGGAAGAAACCCGGTGCGTTGAAGTCGTTGTTGAATTTGGCGGCGATGTCGCGGGTCAGCTCCAAGTGCTGCTTCTGGTCCTCGCCCGTCGGCACCTCGGTGGCCTTGTAGAGCAGGATGTCGGCCGCCTGCAGCACCGGATAGGTGTAGAGGCCGACCGAGGAGCGTTCCTTGTGCTTGCCGGACTTCTCCTTGAACTGGGTCATCCGGTCGAGCCAGCCGAGCCGGGCGACGCAGTTGAAGATCCAGGCCAGGTCGGCATGGGCGCGCACGGCCGACTGCGGGAAGATGATCGAGCGGGCCGGGTCGAGGCCCGAGGCCAGATAGGCGGCGGCGATCTCGCGCGTCTGGGCGGTCAGCAGGGCCGGGTCCTGCCAGACCGTGATGGCGTGCAGGTCGGCCACGAACAGCAGGCAGGGCGCGCCCGTGTCCTGCAGCTGGGTGAACCGCTTGAGGGCGCCGAGGTAGTTGCCGAGGTGCAGGGCGCCGGACGCCTGGATGCCGCTGAGAACGCGGCGCGGACCGGCGTAGGCGGCCGGAGCGGGGGAGGAGTTCGGGGCGTCTGACATGGGCGGCACATGCCCCAGCGGGACCGCGAGGGCAAGCCGCCGCGGCGCGGGATTCCTAGCGTGAACGGCGGATCAGGGTTCTGACCTCGGCCATGGTGACGGCGCGGGTGGCGAAGGCGAGGATCAGATAGGTCAGCCCGCCCGCGGCCGTGACCAGAAGCAGCGCCGATTCCTTCGCGCCATGGCCCGCGCCCAGCGAAGCGAGCAGGTTGGCGACCGGAGCCTCGAAGCTGGAGCGGAAGGCGGCCGCCAGCCCGACGACCACCGCCAGCCCCGCGGCGGCCACGGCGATCCGCGCCAGCCGAGACAAGGCCGCCACGCTCGGTCGATAGACGCCGCGCCGCCAGAGGGCGCCGCCCAGCAGCAGGACGTTGGTCCAGGCCGCGCCCGACACAGCCGCCGCGATCCCGGCAATGCCCCAGCCGAGCTTGAACAGCCCGATGGCGAGCGCCGCGTTCACCACCACCGAGACCAGGGCGAAGATCATCGGCGTGCGCGTATCTCCCCGGGCGAAGAAGGCGGGGGCGAGGATGCGGATCAGGACGAAGGCCGGCACGCCCCAGCCGAACTGGAACAGGGCGCGGGCTGTGTTGATGGCGTCGACCTGAAGGAAGGCCCCGCGGGTGAACAGGGCGTCGATCAGGAAATAGGGCATGGCCATCAGGGCCGCGGCGGCCGGCAGGGTCAGGGCCATGGACAGCGTCAGGGCCTCGTCCATTGAGGCCTGCTGCTGCTCGTGATCCTGCGAGGCGACGGCGCGTGACAGGCGCGGCAGCAGGGCGATGCCGATGGCCACGCCGACGAGGCCGAGCGGCAGCTGGTAGAGCCGGTCGGCAGTGGCCAGCCAGGTCCGTCCCCCGGCCACGAAGCTGGAGAGGTTGCCGGAGATGAAGACGTTGATCTGGGTTGCGGAGTTGCCGATGGCGGCGGGGACGGCGGTGATGATGATGGCCTTGACCGCCGGGGTCAGCTTGGGGAGGCCGAGACGGATGTCGGCGCCGGCCTTGCGGGCCGCCCACCAGCACAGTCCCGCCTGCGAGACACCCGCCGCCAGCACGGCCCATGACGCGGCGTAGGCGGCGCCGATCTGGTCGCCCCGGGCCGGAATGACGGCGGCCAGCATGATCAGGTTGAGCAGGATCGGATAGGCGCCCGAGACGATGAACCGGCCTCGCGCATTGAGCACCCCCGACAGCAGGGCCGCGATGGCCATGCACGGCAGGTAGGGCATGGTGATCTGGGTCAGGATCACCGCCAGCTTGAACCGCGCCGGATCGTCGAGGAAGCCGACGTTGATGACCGTCATCAGCCACGGCATCGTCAGTTGGGCGACGATGGTCAGCAGGACGGTGGCGAAGGCGACGGCGGCTAGGGCATCCGTCGCGACCTTGTCGGCCACCTCTTCGCCCTCGACCTGCAGGGTGCGGGCGTAGGCGGGGACGAAGGCGGCGGCGAAGGCCCCTTCGGCGAAGATGCGGCGGAACAGGTTGGGGAAGTTGAGGGCGGTGTTGTAGGCGTCCGCGGCCGGTCCCGCCGAGGCGCCGAGCGCCGCCGAAATGACCACGTCGCGGGCGAAACCGGCGAGCCGGCTGACCAAAGTCAGGCCGCTGAAGATGGCCGAGGAGCGCATCATGCCGCCGCCCTTGCGCGCGGTCGTCGCCGAGGCCGGCGGCTGGACGAGAGGCTCGCTCGTGCCCGACGCCGAGGGCACCGGCGGAGCGGCTTCCATGGGTTCGGTCTCGGGCAGGTTCTTCTCGGCCATATCCGCGCCTTAGCCTGCTTCCGGCGCGCGCGATACGGGGTCCGGTCTGGGGCGCCGCGCGGGCCGCAGCCGTCCGAGTTCGGAGACGTCGCGCAAGCTGGCCCGCACCGGCGCCGAGAGGCCGGCCTCGCCCCGCTCCTTGCGGTCCAGAACCGCCTCCAGATCGGCGCGAAGCCGGTCCAGCGGCGCGCCGGCCCTGGGCTTCCGGCCCTTGGCGTCGGTCACGTAGAAACTGTCGACGGCGCGCTCGCCGAAGCCGGCGATATGGGCCGAGCGGATCGACAGGCCGGCGCCCGCGAGCACGCGCGCCAGATCGGCCAGCAGCCCCGGCCGGTCGGCGCCCGAGACCTCGACCACGGCGGCGGTGGGGCTGTGCTCCAGATCGACGATGGTCGTGGGCCTTACGTCGAAGGCGGCGCGCCGGGCATTGAACGGCGGCGGAGACGGACGGGGGCTTCCCGCCTGCCCTCGGGCGGCGGCTTCCAGCGCCTTGAGCAGGCGGTCGAGCCGGCGGGGCTCGGCCTGGCCATAGGGAGCCCCGGCGCCGTCCTGCAGTTCGAACACATCGAGCGCCGCGCCGTCCTCGGCCGTCGCCACCCGCGCGCCGACGACGTCGGCTCCCGCCGCGGCCAGGGCCTCCGCCAGATCAGCGAACAGGCCGGGGCGGTCCGTCGCGGCGACCGCGACCCGCGCCGCCGGATGCTCGCCCTCGGGATCGGCCGCCATGTCCAGAACCGCGGCCGCCGCGCCGTGCTGGCGGGCGCGGGCCATCAGTTCGGGATAGTCGTCCAGCGGGTCGGCGCCGCTGAGATCTTCGCCCCGGAACGCTGCCTCGGTGCGTAGATAGAGGTCGCGGATCAGCTGGCCCTTCCAGCCGTTCCAGACCCCCGGCCCGACGGCGCGGATGTCGGCCACGGTCAGGATCAGCAGGGTGCGCAGCCGTTCGGGATCGCCGACCAGCTCGGTGAAGGCGCGCACCGTCTCCGGGTCCGACACATCGCGCTTCTGGGCGTAGTCGCTGAGCGCCAGGTGGTTGCGCACCAGCCAGACCACGAACTCGGTCCGGCGCGGATCGAGGCCCAGCCGGTCGCAGGCGCGGCGGGCGGCAATGGCCCCGTCCTCCAACTGCCCCCGGTCGCCGCCCTTGCCCACGTCGTGCAGCAGCATGGCCAACATCAGGGCCTCGAAGTCGTCGATGCGGTGGACGATCTCCGTCGCGGTCGGATGCTCGGCCTTCAGCTTGCCGCGCCAGATGTCGTTGATGATGCCGATGGCCTGCAGCGTGTGCTCGTCGACCGTATAGGCGTGATACATGTTGAACTGGGTCTGGCCGACGATCCGCCCCCATTCCGGAAGAAAGCGCCCCAGCAGCCCCGTCTCGTTCATCAGCGTCAGCACCCGGTAGGGCCGCTGGCCCTGCGCCAGTATGTCGAGGAAGGCGCGGGTCGCCTCTGGGTCCCGGCGCAGCGACGGCGTGACCAGCGACAGCGACCGACTGACCGCCGAGAAGGCGTCCGGGTGCAGGTCCAGATCGTGGGCGTCGGCGCATCGGAACAGCATCAGCAGCTTCTCGGGCGCGGCGACGAAGACCTCGGGCCCGGTCACCGACAGCCGCCCGCTGTCCTCGATGAAGCCCTCGACGCCCAGCTTGCGTTTGCGGCCCGGAATCAGCCGCGACAGGCTGAGCGTCGGCTTCTGCTGCCGCGCCTCCAGCTTGGCGGACAGGGCGCGGGTCAGGGCGCCGACGTCGCGGGCGACGATGAAATAGCGGCGCATGAAGCGCTCGACGGCCGGCTCGTCCCCGCGTCCGCGCCAGCCCATCCGCCGCGCCACCTCGGGCTGGAGGTCGAAGGTCAGCTTCTCTTCTGCCCGCCCGGCGACGAGGTGCAGGTGGGCCCGGGTGCGCCACAGGAAGTCGAAGGCCTCCTCGAAGGTGCGGCGCTCACGCGGGGTCAGCAGATCGTCCATGACCCGTGCGCCGAGCGGGCTGTCGGGCGCCAGCGAGCGGGCGATCCAGAACAGGGTGTTGAGGTCGCGCAGCCCGCCCTTGCCGTCCTTGACGTTGGGCTCGACCCGATAGCGCACCGCCCCGGCCTTCTGATGCCGCGTGTCGCGCTCCTCCAGCTTGGCGGCGATGAAGGGGCGCGGGTCGGCCTTGGTGACCAAGGCGCGGAAGCGGGCGATGAAGTCGGCCGCCAGCTTTTCGTCGCCGGCGAGCGGGCGCGCCTCGAGAAGCGCCGTACGGACGGTCATGTCGCTCTTCGCCAGAGCGAGGCAGTCGTCGACGGAGCGGGACGACTGGCCGACCTTCACGCCCAGATCCCACAGGACGTAGAGCATGAACTCGATCACCTGTTCGGTGCGCGGGATCGGCTTCCACGGCCGCAGGAACAGCAGGTCGAGATCGGAGAAGGGCGCCAGCACGCCGCGTCCGTAGCCGCCGACCGCGATCAGGCTGAGCCGCTCGGCCTCGGTTGGATTGGGGGCGGGGTAGAGGCGTTCCGTCGCGAACCGCCATAGCGAAACCAGCATCTCGTCCGCCGCGGCCGCATGGAGCCGCGCCACCTCGACACCGCCGAGGCCGTGTTCCAGCCGCAGGGCCGCACGCGCCCTCGCCGCATCCCACGACTGACGGAGAAGCGCCGTGGCGGCCGCGCGGGGATCGGCAGCCGACGCCGCCTCGACCCAGCCGTCACTGTCGGCGCCGCGGACGTCTGCGGTGTCTGCGGGGCGGCGGCTGCGGGCGCTCATGCCGCCGGTATAGACCGGCGCGCGGGCCTGCGCGACAGTGGCTCACGACGTTGTGGAGGGCCGGGCATGATCAGGATCACAGGGCTGCTGCTCGCCGGCCTGATAGCCGGCTGCGCGCCCGCCGTGGCCTCGTCACCGGGAGTCGTATCTCCCGCCGCTAATCTGCCGGACGCGGTCTATCGCGCCGACCTCATCGAGGAGCTCAACGCCGCCCGGACCGATCCCGCCGGCTATGCCCGGAAGGTCCGCGCCTTCCGCGCCCTGTTCAGGGGAGATCGCATCGAGCGCCCCGGAGAGACGGCCATCGTCACCAATGAGGGCACGGCGGCGGTGGACGAGGCGATCGCCTTCCTCGAGGCGCAGGCGCCGCTTCCGGCTCTGCGAGGCAACCCGGGTCTCGACCAGGCCGCCGGCGAGCACGCGACGGATCAGGCCCTCAGCGGAGCCGTCGCCCATACCGGGGCTGACGGCTCCAGTCCCGCGGACCGCATGCGCCGCCGTGGCCGCTGGTCCGCGACGGGTGAGGCCATCGCCTACGGCCCTGACCGCGCCGAGGACGTGATCCTGCAGCTGATCGTCGACGACGGGGTGCCGGACAGGGGTCACCGCCGCATCCTGTTCAATCCGGTCTACGGCCTCGTGGGATCGGCCTGCGCCCCGCACCGGGTGTGGCGCCGGGTCTGCGTCCTCGATTTCGCCCGGGCGAGCTAGGCCTTGATCGCCTTGAGCCGGTAGAGGGCTTCCAGCGCCTCGCGCGGCGACAGTTCGTCCGGCTCGATGGCCGAGAGCGCGTCCTTCAAGGCGGACGACGGGGGCGGTGGTGGTGGCTCGGCGATCGCGAACAGCGGCAGGTCGTCGAGGCTGATCGCCGCCGACTTCTCGCCCTCCAGCCGGTCCAGAACCTCGCGGGCGCGGCCGACCACCGCCGCGGGGACACCCGCCAGCTTGGCCACCTGCACCCCATAGGAACGGTCGGCGGCGCCGGGCGCGGCCTCGTGCAGGAAGACGAGGTCGCCGTTCCACTCCTTCGCCTTCATCGACAGATTGCAGACGTGGGCCAGCCGCGTCTCCAGCCCCGCGAGCTCGTGATAATGGGTGGCGAAGAGGGTGCGGGCGCGGTTGCGGTCGTGCAGGGCCTCGGCCACGGCCCAGGCGATGGCGAGGCCGTCATAGGTGGCGGTGCCGCGGCCGATCTCGTCCAGCACCACGAAGCTGCGGTCCGTGGCCTGGGTCAGGATGGCGGCGGTCTCGACCATCTCCATCATGAAGGTGGAGCGGCCGCGCGCGAGGTCGTCTCCGGCGCCGACGCGGCTGAACAGGCGATCGACAACGCCGAGCCGCATGGATTTGGCGGGCACGAAGGCGCCGGCCTGGGCCAGCACCACCAGCAGGGCGTTCTGGCGCAGGAAGGTCGACTTGCCGGCCATGTTGGGACCGGTGACGATCGACAGCCGCGCACAGCCCGCCCCGGAGCCGTCCAAGCGGCAGTCGTTCGGAGTGTAGGGATCGCCCGCGGACTTGACCGCCGCCTCGACCACCGGATGGCGTCCTGCCGTGACCTCGAAACAGGCGGTGTCGTCGACGGTCGGACGGACCGCCCCGACCTCCTCGGCCCACTGCGCCAGGGCGGCGTGGGCGTCGAGCTCGGCCAGCGCCTCGGCGACCGCCTGCAGGGGCTGGGCGAGCGACTGGACCGTGCGCCGCCACACCTCGAAGGTGTCACCCTCGATGGCGAGGGCGCGGTGGCCCGCCTGACTGATCTTGGCGTCGAGCTCCGACAGTTCGACGGTGGTGAAGCGGACCTGATTGGCGAGGGTCTGGCGGTGGATGTAGGGGCTGTCGCCGGTCGGACGCAGCAATGGCTCGGCGGCCCTGGCGCTGGCCTCGAGGAAATAGCCGAGCACGGCGTTGTGGCGGATCTTGAACGGCACGCCGGAGTCGGTGACGGCCCGCGCCTCCAGATCGGCAACCACGCGGCGGCTGTCGTCGCGCAGGCGGCGGGCTTCGTCCAGCTCGGGGCGGAAAGCCGGGTTCACGAAGCCGCCGTCGCGGGCGAGATGCGGCGGCTCGGCGACCAGACCCTCGGCCAGATCGACCAGCAGCCCGCCCGTGTCCGGCGACAGCGTCAGCCGCTCAAGACAGGCGGCCAGTCGCGCGGGCGGCCCGGTCAGCGGGTTGCGCTCAGGCGGGAACAGGCCGGCGATGCCTTCGGCCACCGACAGGCCGGTGCGGATCGCCGCCAGATCGCGCGGGCCGCCGCGGCCGAGCGCCAGACGCGAGACGGCGCGCGCCACGTCGGGCGCGGCCTTCAGCCCGTCCCGCAGGTCGCGGCGGAGATCGCGGCGTTCCAACAGCCATTCAACGGCGTCGAGGCCGTGGTTGATGGCGGTCGTGTCGCGCAGCGGCCGGGCGATCCGTTCTGCCAGGGCCCGCGCGCCCCCGGAGGTGACCGTGCGGTCGATACAGGCCAGCAGGGATCCGTCTCGCTCGCCGCGTTGGGTGCGGTCGATCTCGAGGCTGAGCCGCGTCGCCGGATCGATGGCGAGGAAGCCCGTGTCGCCCGAGCGGCGCGGCGGCGACAGAGCCGGAATCTTGCCGGCCTGGGTCGTCTCCAGATAGGCGGCGATCAGTCCCAGCGCCGAGACTTCCGCCTCCTCAAAGGCGCCGTACCCATCCAGCGAGGCGACGCCGTAGAGCCGCTCGACCCGGGCGCGCGCGCCGACCGGCTCCGTCAGCGCCTGGGGCAGGACCTGGACCACGCCGCCCGAGCCGTCGAGCGCCGCCTTCGCCGCCTCGTCCGAGAACAGACGGTCCGGGACCAGCACCTCTGAGGGGCGGAACGACGCCAGCGTCGCGGCCAAGTCTTCCAGCGAACAGGCGACGACATCGACCGAGCCGGCCGACAACTCGACCACCGCCACGGCCGCCCGGCCCTTGCGGATCGCCACGGCCGCCAGCCGATTGGCGCCGCGCGCATCCAGCAGCGAGTCTTCGGTCAGGGTTCCCGGCGTGACGACGCGGACGATGTCACGATGCACGACGGCCTTGGAGCCGCGCTTCTTCGCCTCGGACGGGGCCTCCAGTTGCTCGCAGATCGCCGCCTTGAAGCCCTGCCGGATCAGCCGCGCGAGATAGCCGTCCAGCGCATGGACCGGCACCCCGGCCATCGGAATGTCCTCGCCCTGATGCTTGCCGCGCTTGGTCAGGGTGATGCCCAGCGCCGCCGCGGCGATCTCGGCATCCCTGAAGAACAGCTCGTAGAAATCGCCCATGCGGAAGAACAGGATCGCGTCCGGCGCCTGCGCCTTGGCGGCGAGGAATTGCGCCATCACCGGCGTCACGCCCTCGGCGGACGGCAGGTCTGCGGCTTTCGGCGGATGGGCGAGGGGGGCGTTCATCTGAGCGGCGCAAGGTGACGGAATGCGCCGGTGGGCTCAAGCGGCGTCTCCAGACCTTGCACAGGCTTCACCGCGCTGCGACAAGCCCCGCAGGCGGTTAAGGGAACGCGGTCCAACACCGCGGCTGTGCCCGCAACTGTAGGCGGCGAGGCCGTCGTCCGGTCCGGAGAGCGATCTCCGGCGTCACTGGCGTTCATTCGGGACGCCGGGAAGGCGTGGACGGCGGCTTTTGACCCGCAAGCCAGGAGACCTGGCCGCCGACGTCGCACGTCCGCTGTCCGGGACCAGACAGAGGCGCGGTGATCCGTCGAGGCGACCCGACACCTGCGTCATACCCCGAACGGGGTATGTGTCGGTCGCCCTTCCCCCGTCGCCGCGATGCGCTCGCGCGGGGACGACGGAGACATCGCTGATGCGATCCCTGCTTCTCGCCACGGCCGCGGCCGTGTTCCTTCCCGTGTGTGCTCACGCCCAGACGCCGGATGACCCCGACGCCTTGCCGGAGGTGGTGGTCACCGCCACCCGCCTGGCGGCCATCGTCGGCGACACGCCCGGAGCCCGCGTCATCGACCGGTCCGTGATCGACCAGCGCGGCGCGGTCTTCGCGGCCGACATACTGACCGATGTGCCGGGCTTGTCCGTGGTCCGCTCAGGGGCATTCGGCGGCGTGGCCCAGGTGCGGATGCGGGGCGCCTCGCCGGGCAAGACGCTCGTGCTGGTCGACGGCGTGCCGGTCAACGATCCGGCCGAGGTCAACGGCGCCTTCGACTTCTCGGGCCTTGAACTGTCGGACATCGAGCGGATCGAGGTGCTGTCGGGGCCGCAGTCATCGCTGTGGGGCTCGGACGCGATCGGCGGGGTGATCGCCTTCACCACCCGCGACCTCGACGGTGTGGCGCTGGAAGCGGAGGCCGGGTCGTTCGGCACGGTGCGCGGCCGGGCCGCAGCGGGCGTCTCCGCCGACCGCTACGGTTTCGGCGCCTGGGTCTCGCGTTTCGACACGGACGGCATCTCCGCGGCGGACGAGGCGGACGGGAATACCGAAGCTGACGGGTTCAGGTCGACCACGGCCGGCGCGCGGGGACGGTATCTCTTCAGCCAGGCCGTGTCGGTGGACGGTTCGATCCGCTGGACGGAGAGCGAGGCGGATCTGGACGGCTATCCGGCCCCGGCCTTCGTCCTCGCCGATACCGACGACACGCAGGAGAGCGAGCAGTGGTCGGGGTTCGGCAGGCTGCGCCTGGATGCGTTCGGCCTGTCGCACCAGTTCAGCCTCTCGGCCTCGGACATCGCGCGCGAGACGGTTTCTGCCTTCTCGTCCGCGTTCGAGGCGGACCGGCAGATCCTGCGCTGGCAGGCAGACGGGGCGGCGGGCGGCGTCGCCTTTGTGGTCGGCGCCGAGCGGGAGGAGACGGAGGGCAGCCTCTCGACGGGCCTGACCGAGGACCTCGGCACGAGTTCGGCCTTCGCCACGGCGCGGATCGAGCCCTCGAGCCGCCTGAGCCTGTCCGGGGCCCTGCGGTTCGACGAGACGGACGATTTCGGCTCGAAGACGACGGGCCGGGTTTCGGCGGCGTTCGACGTCGGTGGCGGCGTGACCTTGTCGGCGGCGTACGGGACGGGATTCAAGGCGCCGTCGATCAGCCAGGCGGTGTGCGACTTCTGCTTCTCGTCCCAGCCCTTCCCGGTGCTGCGGCCCGAGAGGGCGGAAGGCTATGAGGCGGCGGTCGGCTGGGCCTCGGCGGACGGGCGGATCGAGGGGCGGCTGACCGCCTACCGGCTCGAGGTCGAGGACCAGATCACCTACGTCTTCGATCCCGTCACCTTCGACAGCTATTACGTCAATGTGGCCGAGACGGCGACGGACGGAGTCGAGCTGGAGGGCCGGGCGCGGCTGGGCGGCGGTTTCGACCTGGGCCTCGCCTGGGCCTGGACCGATGCGCGCGACGAGACCACCGGCGCGCGGCTGCTGCGCGTGCCTGAGCAGGCCGGATCAGCGACTCTCGGCTGGACGGGAGAGCGTCTGTCGGCGGCGCTGACAGTGCGCGGCGAGAGCGAACAGGACGACGCGGGTGGTGTCCGCGAGGCCTTCGTCACCGCCAATCTGAACGGCGCCTTGGCCCTGACGGATCAGGTGTCGCTGACGGCGCGGATCGAGAACCTGGCGGACGAGCGCTATCAGCAGGTGCTGGGATACGGAGAGCCGGGGCGGTCCGGCTACCTCGGGATCAGGCTGCGCTACTGACGCGCCCATTCCCTTGAAGACTGGAGCCGGCGGCGGCGACCGTCGCCGGCTCCAGCTGCAGGGCGGCCCAGTCGAGCGCGGGCGTCGGGGCGTTGGCGGCGGCGACCACGGCGCGCAGCTCGGCCGCCGAGGCGACGCTGGCGATGACGGCGGACACTTCCGGCAGGCTCATGGCGTAGGCGAGGGTGGCCTGCATCGGATCGATCCGCGCCTCCGCAAGGCGGCGGCGGATGCGCGACAGGGCGTGGGCGTGGACCGCCATCTCGGGCGGCAGGGGCTCGCCGCTGATGAACAGCAGGCCGTCGGCGAAGACGGAGGTGGCGTGGACGTCGACCTTGAGGGAGGCCAGCTCCGCCAGAACGCCGGTGTGCTGGGCCCGCTGGTCGAGCAGGTTCAGCGGCAGTTCGACGACGTCGGGCTGGAAACGGCGCGCCAGCAGGGCGGGGCCGTCTTCGATCGACGCGCGGAAGCCGATGTGGCGGTAGAGGCCGCGGGCCTTGAGCGCTTCGAGCCGGTCCCACAGGGCGCGGCCCTCGGCGCCGGCCAGATCACCGGCGCTGGAAACCAGAACGGTGTCGCCGCGGGGCAGACCGAGCCGCTCTAGCGAACGGCGGGCGCGGGCCTCGACCCGGTCCAGTCCCTCGGTGATGGGCACGGTGCGAACGGTGACGCGGAACGGCGACGGGAAGGGCCAGGCCTGACCCAGTTTGCGCTCGCCGTCGCCCTCGGGCTTGGTCGCCACCAGGGTGACGCCGGCGTCGGCGGCGGTCTGCAGCAGGAAACGGAGCGCTTCCTCGCGCGCGCCCGCGGGAAGCGGAGCGTAGGAATTCACCGCGCGCACGGGCTCGTGGACCACGGCCACGGCCAGTTTGTCGATCAGGGAGGGGGCGCGACTGGGGATCACCATCGGACTGTGACGGCGAAAGTTTAAGGCCCCCCTTCCGAGACCTTGCCTGAATCTTACCGTGGGAACATCGGTCGCCCGTTTTGGGTCAGGCCGCCTGCCGCCCCAGCGCGTCCAGTACGCCCTTGCCATACCGGTCCAATTTGGTCTGACCGACGCCGGGGATATGCGACAGGCGCTCGAGATCGCCGGGTTCTGCCATGGCGATTTCCAGCAGGGTCTTGTCCTGGAAGATCACATAGGGCGGCACCCGCTGCTCGGCCGCGCGGTCGCGACGCCACGCCCGCAGGGTCTCGAATCGGGCGCGGACATCGGCGTCCATGGTTTCGAGCGCGGCGTTGCGTCCTGTGCGCACCCGCTCCCGTGTGGCGACGGCGCGGGCGGGGGCCAGCCGCACTTCAAGCGTCCGCTCGCCCCGATAAACCGCGCGCACCGCCTCGGGATCGCCCAGTCTGACCAGCGGTTTGCCATCGTTCGGATCCTCGACCAGCAGCCCCTCGAACATCAGGTGGTCGAGCACGTCGCGCCAGGTGTGCAGGGCCGTGTCTGCGCCGATGGCCCAGGTCGACAGGGCCGTCTCCCACGGCTGGACGTCCTTTGTCTTGCCCAGCAGGTGGTCGACGATCCGGCCGCGGCCGAAGCGTTCGCCCAGCCGCTGGACCGCCGCCAGCGCCTTCTGGGCCTGCACTGTGGCGTCGAACAGGGCGGGCGGGTCCTGACAGATGTCGCAGACGCCGCAGGGCTGGGCGTCGCCCTCGCCGAAATAGCGTCGCACCGCCTGCGGGCGGCAGACGGCGCCGTCCAGCATGGCGAACAGCTGGCGGGCCTTGCGCACCTGCACCGCCTTGACCTCTTCCGCCATCGGCCGGCCTTCCAGCCGCCGCAGCGTCCAGGCGATGTCCGACGGACCGTAGAGGGTCAGGCCCTCGGCCGGTTCGCCGTCGCGCCCCGCCCGGCCGATCTCCTGCCAGTAGGCCTCGAGCGATCCGGGCGGATCGGCGTGGATGACGAACCGGACGTCCGCCTTGTCCACGCCCATGCCGAAGGCGATGGTCGCCACCATCACCGCCCCGTCTTCGGCGAGGAAGCGTTCGAGCCGGCGGTCGCGGTCCCGCGCCTCCATTCCGGCGTGATAGGCTATGGCGTTGGTCCCGGCGTCGCGCAGCGCCTGCGCCACCCGCTCGCAGCCGTCGCGCGAGCCGCAATAGACCACGCCGGACTTGCCGCGCCGCTGGCGGACCAGATCGATCACGGCGGCGTCGGTGCGGGCGCGGGAGCCGTTCTCCTTGCGCACCGCCGCCAGCTGCAGATTGGGCCGGGCGAAGCTGTCGACCACTACCCTGGCGTCGCCGAGCCGCAGCGAGCGCACGATGTCCTCGCGGGTGCGGGCGTCGGCCGTGGCGGTGACGGCGATCCTCGGCACACCGGGGAACAGTTCCGCCAGCCGGCCGAGGGTGCGGTAGTCGGGACGGAAGTCGTGTCCCCACTGCGAGACGCAGTGCGCTTCATCGATGGCGATCAGCGAGAGCGGCAGGTCGTGCAGCCGGTCGATCAGATGCGGCTGGGCCAGTCCCTCGGGCGAGACATAGAGTAGGTCGAGTTCCCCGGCCCGCGCCGCGCGCCAGATTTCCGACCGATCGTCGAGCGAGACGCCGGAATCGAGCCGCGCGGCCGCCACACCCTGCTGCCGCAGCGCCTCGACCTGATCGGTCATCAGGGCGATCAGGGGCGAAACCACGAGGCCGAGGCCGGACCTCAGGATGGCGGGGATCTGATAGCAGACGCTCTTGCCGCCACCGGTCGGCAGCACCGCGAGCACGTCCCGGCCGGCCAGAACCTCCGTGACCACCTCCGCCTGACGGCCGCGGAAGTCGGCGTGGCCCCAGACCCGCTCCAGCGTCGCGCGCGCATCCGCCAGCGACGGCGAGGCGGGGGCGGAGATTGAGTCGGCGGGCATCGCCGCCTTGTGCCTCATTTGTTCCGGCCTGTGAACGGCTGTCCGCGCTTCGTTTCAGCGCGGCTCGACCGTCACCGTCGCGCGAATGGAGTTGGCGATGTAGCAGGCCTCGTGCGCGCTGTGGTGCAGATCGCCGAGCGCAGCCGCATCCGGTCGTGTCTCGCCGGACCAGGTCACCTCGGGCCGGAGGGTCACCGTGGTGATAGACATCCGGCCCCGGTCGTCACGGCCCAATACGCCGGAGGCTTCGTCCCGGTAGCGGTCGACGACGAAGCCGGCCTTGGCCGCGAAGGCGAGAAAAAACAGCATGTGGCAACTGGACACGGCGGCGACCAGGGCCTCCTCCGGATCGACGGCGGCCGGATCGGACATGGGGACCGGCACGCTGGTCGGGGCCGACGAGCCGCGAACCACCGCGCCGCCGTCGAAGCGCCAGTCGTGGGCGCGGCTGTAGCGGTGGTCAGCGAACTCCTGCCCGTCCCGGCTCCATTCGATCGTGGCCAGATGTTCGCTCATGCGGGTCCTCCAGCGCGCTGCGGGGCGATGACCGAACCGTGTAGCTGCTGACTGGCCGTAAACCCAGTCCGCGCCTTGCTACGGCCCGCGACCCGCCTTATCCCCGGACCATGCCCGCGCCCCTGATCTGCCCGTCGATCCTCGCCAGCGACTTCGCCCGACTGGGAGAAGAGGTCGCTGCCCTGGAGGCCGCCGGCGCCGACTGGGTCCACGTCGATGTGATGGACGGGCATTTCGTGCCCAACATCACCATCGGTCCGGATGTGGTGAAGGCACTAAGGCCGCACACCACCTTGCCCTTCGACGTCCATCTGATGGTGGCCCCGGTCGATCCGTGGCTTGAGGCCTATCGGGAGGCCGGGGCGGACTATCTGACAGTCCACCCTGAGAGCGGGCCGCACCTGCATCGGACCCTCGGCCGCATCCGCCAGCTGGGCGCCAAGGCAGGCGTGGTGCTGAACCCGGGCACGCCCGTGTCCGTGGTCGAGGAGGTCATCGAGCTGGTCGACCTCGTACTGTTGATGTCGGTCAATCCGGGCTTCGGCGGCCAGTCCTTCATCGGCTCGACCCTGCGCAAGATCGAGCGGACCCGGGCCCTGCTCGATGCGGCCGGGTCGAAAGCGCACCTGCAGGTCGACGGCGGCGTCACCGCGGCCAACGCCGGCGCCTGTGTCGCCGCCGGGGCCGATGCGCTGGTCGCCGGAACCGCGGTGTTCAAGGGCGGCGCGGCTGCCTATGCCGACAACATCCGGGCCCTGAAGGCCGCCCAGCCCACGGCGACATGAGCCCGCTCGGCCCCTTCTCCCGGCCCGAAGCCGACGCGCCCGCGCCCGGCGCCATCCCCGGCCTGCGCGGCGCCCCGATGCGGACGCCGGTGCGGACCACGGACGCGGCGACAGGCCCCGGGCTGTGGCCCGCCCTCGCCGGCCGATTGCTGACCCGCCAGCTGTGGATCGAGCTGTACGGCCTGCCTGGCTATGCGATGACCCTCAAGGGCCGGGTGGCCCAGGCCTTCGCCGCCACCCCGCGCGACTTCCGACCGGTCGACGGCGCGGTGGGCAAGGCGGCGCTCGGTGGCAAATTCGTTCTCGCAGGCTCCAGCCTCGAGGCAGCCGCGCCCGAGGATCCGTGGAACCGGCCCAGCCCGACCCGCGCCTTCGCCGTCGAACTGCACGCCTTTGCCTGGCTGCCGTCGCTGATGCTTGAGGGAGAGCGCGGGGCCCGCGAGGCCCTGCGTCTGACCCTGACCTGGGCGACGGTCTTCGCCCGCTGGTCTCCCTTCGCATGGGACCCCGTTATTCTCGCGCGCCGGACCTCCAATCTCGCCTGCGCCGCGCGCCGGATGGGACAGGTCGCGACCGAGGCCGAGCGGGTCCGGCTCGCCGACGTGCTCGGCCGTCAGGCGCGGCAGCTGCTGCGTCCGCCCGGCGGCGCAGCAGCGAAGGCGGAGCGTCTGGTCGCAGCGGCGGTGGCGGGCTGCGTGCTCGCCGGAGCGCCCGGCGCCGCGCTGCGCCGTAGAGCCCTGCGCGCCCTGCCCGCCGCCCTGTCTCGCACCGTCGGCGAAGACGGCGGACACGCCTCGCGCAGTCCGGAAGCGGGCCTCGAACTGCTGCTCGACCTGCTGACGCTGGAGGACGCGCTGGGCCAGCTGTCTGAAGCGGTGCCCGATCCGGTGCGAGCGGCGATCCGCCGGCTGACCGTCGCGGCCCGGTTCCAGACCCTGCCCGACGGGCGCCTGATCACCATGCAGGGCGGAGGCCCGTCGAACCCGGCCCGCGTGGCCGCCGCCCTGGCCCACGACGAGACCGCCTCCGAGCCGACTGGAACCGTCGGCGGCATCGCCCGCATTCGCAGTCCGCTGCTAACCGTCGCCGCCGACGTCGCCGCTCCGGCGCGGGGCGCCTGGTCCGCCGCCGCCTGCGCCCAGCCTCTGGCGCTGGAGATCGTCTGCGGCCGCGACCGGCTGATCACCGGCTGCGGCTGGAGCCCCCGCGCGGCCGACCGGCAGGGGCTGCGCCTTGCCCCCGGCCATTCGACGCTGACGCTGGGCGAAACCTCGACCGGCGCGCCGCTGGGCGGCTGGAAAGGCGATCTTCTGGGCCAGCGGCTGATCGCGCGGCCGCTGCATCTCGACGTCCATCGCCGCGACGGCGAGGGCGCGGTCTGGCTCGAGGCCGAGCACGATGGCTGGGTTCACGACTTCGGCCTGCTGCACCAGCGCCGCCTCTATCTCGACCAGCGGCTGGACGAGCTGCGCGCCGAGGAACGGCTGCACCCCGCGCCCGGCCAGAAGGAGGTCGTCCGCGCCATCGCCGCGCCCTATGCGGTGCGGTTCCAGCTCGAGCCCGGGGTGCAGGCCTCCTTGGCGCGCGATCGCCGCTCGATCCTGCTGCGCGGCCACTCCGGCCGGGGTTGGTGGTTCCGCACCGACGGACCCGACGTGGCCATCGAGCCTTCGGTCCATGTCGACGAGGGCCTGACCCGGCGTTCGCTGCAGATCGTGGTGCGCGGGTCGGCCCGGACCGATTCCGAGACCAAGATCCGCTGGAAGCTGAGTCCGGCAGGAGCCGGCGGCGAACCCAGCTGAGCCGTCCCGGGCGTCTATCCCTTGAGACGAAAGGCCGCCGCGACCATCTTGGGGCTGCCGCGTTAGACCTACGCACCGACAGGACCGATCGATGAGCCTAGCCGACCCCACCACCACGCCTGACGACCTCATCAAGGAGGGCTCCGACGCCAGCTTCATGGCCGATGTGGTCGAGGCGTCGAAGTCGCAGCCGGTGCTGGTCGACTTCTGGGCGACCTGGTGCGGGCCGTGCCGGACCCTGACGCCGATGCTGGAGAAGGCCGTCCGCGCCGCCGGCGGGGCGGTGAAACTGGTCAAGATCGACGTCGACAAGAACCCGGCATACGCGGGCCAGCTTCGGGTGCAGTCGATCCCGACCGTCTATGCCTTCGTCGACGGCCAGCCGGTCGACGGCTTCCAGGGCGCGGTGCCGGAGAGCCAGCTCAAGGCCTTCATCGACAAGCTGACCGGCGGGACCAGCGCCGACTCCGACATCGAGCAGATGATGTCGATGGGCGAGGAATCGCTTTCGCTGAACGATCTCGGCGGGGCCGCGCAGGCCTTCGCCCAGGTGCTGACGCTGGAGCCCACGCACGAAGGCGCCATCGCCGGCATGGCCCGCGTCTATCTGGCCGACGGGGACGTCGATCAGGCCCGCCAGACCATCGCCATGGCCCCGGCGGAAACGAAGAACGCACAGGTCCAGTCGGTCCGGGCCCAGCTATCGCTCGCCTCGGCCGCGCCGACCGGAGCCTCGGCGGAACTGGAAGCCCGCGTCGCCGCCGATCCGTCGGACCACCAGGCCCGCTATGACCTGTCGCTGGCCCAGGCCTCGGCGGGCGATCTGAAGGGGGCGGTCGACAGTCTGCTGGCCATCGTCGCCGCCGACCGCGAGTGGAACGAACAGGCCGCCCGCAAGCAGCTGCTGGTCGTCTTCGAGGCCGCGGGCGCCGCCTCGGACATCGCCCGCGACGGCCGCCGCCGCCTGTCCTCCATCCTGTTCGCCTAGGGGGAGAGGAGATGGCTCAGGGCTATGTCAGGGCCGCCGACCTGCCGCAGGTCATTCCGGTCTTTCCCCTGCCCGGCGCCATTCTGCTGCCGCGCGGCCAGCTGCCGCTCAACATCTTCGAGCCGCGCTATCTGAACATGATCGACGACGCCATGGCCGGCGACCGGATCATCGGCATGATCCAGCCGCAGCCGGGATCGCGCACCGCGCCCAAGCTGTCACCGGTCGGTTGCGCGGGCCGCATCACCAGTTTCGCCGAGACCTCGGACGGGCGCTATCTGATCACCCTGACCGGCTGCGCCCGGTTCCGCCTGGCCAGCGAACTGCCGACCCAGACGCCCTATCGTCAGGTCCGCGCCGACTTCACCCCGTTCGCGGCCGATCTGTCCGCGCCGCCGGTGGACGATGTCGGCCTGGACCGGGACAGCCTGCTCGACGCCCTTCGCGCCTATCTCGAGACGCGCGGCCTCGACATCGACTGGGATACGGCCGAGACGGCGCCGCCCGAGGCCCTGATCAACAGCCTGTCCATGGCCCTGCCGTTCGATCCGCCCGAGAAACAGGCGCTGCTGGAGGCAGCCAGCCTGACCGACCGCTCTGACGTCCTGACGGCCCTGATGACCATCGACGCCGCCGAAACAGGCGACGGCGACGCCCCTTCAATGCAATAGATGCGGCATGAGCGACGCCTTCCACACCCCCGCCTCCGTCGATCCCCGGCTGCTTGAGACGCTGGTCTGCCCGGTGACCCGCGGCCGGCTGACCTATGACCGCGAGGCGCAGGAACTGATCTCCAAGGGCGCCAAGCTGGCCTACCCCATCCGCGACGGCGTGCCGATCATGCTGGCGGAAGAAGCGCGGAAGCTGGACTGAGCGGTCCCGCGCTCAACCCGCGAGCGACCGCGTCGCGAGCCCCGGGCAAACTAAAGACTCATCCCACGCAGCAACCGCGGCAGGTCGCCGGTGGCCCCGCCGGCCTCGTGCATAAAGGCGCGGCGCAGGGGGGCGATGCGGTTGACGGCGGCGATGCCGAGGTCGCGGGCCAGCCGCACCGGCGCGATGTCGTTTGAGAACAGCCGCACGAAGCCGTCGAAGCCGGCCGCCAGCGCCGCATTGTCGAACCGCCGCCAGCGGGCGTAGCGGTCCAGCACCGTCTCCGAGCCGATGTCCTCGCCGACGCGAAGCGCCTCGATCAGCACCTCCGCCAGGGCGGCGGCGTCTTTCAGCCCCATGTTCAACCCCTGTCCGGCGACCGGGTGCACGGCATGGGCGGCGTCGCCGATCAGGGCGGTGCGCGGGGCGGTCAACTGCTCGGCCAGTTGCAGCGACAGGGGATAGACGAAGCGCGGCCCCACAACCGAGACATCGTCGAGGAAGTCCCCGAACCGCCGCATCAGATGGGCGTGGAAGGCCTCGTCCGAACAGGCCTTGAGCGCCTCGGCCCGCCGCGTCGTCTCGGTCCAGACAAGACTGGCCCGGCTGTCGGTCAGGGGCAGGATGGCGAAGGGTCCGGACGGCAGGAAATATTCGTGGGCGACGTTGCCGTGGTCACGGGCCATGCGAACCGTGGCGACGACGCCACTCTGGCCGTAGCCCCAGCCAACCGTCTCGATCCCCGCCTCGCGCCGCACCCGCGAGCCGCGCCCCTCGGCCCCGACCACCAGCGGCGCTTCCAGCGTGGCGCCGTCAGCCAGCGTGACCCGAGCCCGCGCCGGCCCCGCCTCGACCGAGACGACCTCCGCGGGCGCCCGCACCTCGATGCCGGCGGCGGTCACGGCCTCGGCCAGCGCCGAGCGGATGCGGCGGTTCTCGACCATATAGCCGAGCGGCTCGCCATCGGTGCGGTCGCCGATCTCGTCGGCGTCGAAGCGCAGGAAGGCCGATGACGCCGCCCGAGACGCCGCTCCCGGCCGCCGCCCATCGGTGACGAGGATGCGGTCCATGCGGCAGGCGTGCAGCCTGAGCGCCTCGCCCACGCCGAGCGCGTCCAGCATCCGGAAGGTGGAGAAGGCGATCGCCGTCGACCGGCCGTCGAAGGTCGGCGCCAGCTGATCCGAAAACGGCTGCGGATCGACCAGCACCGCCTTCAGCCCGCCCTGCGCCGCGGCGAGGGCGAAGGTCGCACCCGCCATGCCGGCTCCGGCGATGATGACTTCGTAACGGTCGGACTGGCTCATGGGGCGGTTGTCGCGCCGCGCGCGGGCTCCGTCCAGAGCCACGAGGTCGCGGTGGGTAAACAGCCTCTTAACCCTGAACAGGCGACAACCGGCCCTGTATCGTTTCGCCGGAGTTCGCCGCCCGCCATGTCCGCCGCCCTCGCCCTCGGCCACCGCGCCTTCGAGAGCGCCCGCATCCTGTGGGCCGCGCCGTTCGTGGTGCGCTTCCGCGGCGTGCTGCAGGCCCTGCTCGCCGCCCTGCTGCTGGCGGCGCTGATCTCGTGGAACCCGGCCGACCCCAGCCTGAACGCCGCCTCTTCCATCGCTCCGAGCAACTGGCTGGGCCTGAACGGCGCGCTGTTCGCGGACCTGTTCATGCAGTCGCTGGGACTGGCCGCCTGGCCCGCCGCCCTGCTGCTGATCGCCTTCGGTCTGGCGGGAGCCATCGGCGACGCCATCCAGCAGCGTCTCAAGCCCTCCCCGCTCAAGGCCCTGTCCGCCACCGTGGGCGTGCTGAGCCTGTCGGCGGCCCTGTCCGCTCTTGCCCAGCCGGCCGCCTGGCCGCTGGCGGCGGGACTCGGCGGCCTGTGGGGCGACGCGCTGGTCGGTCTGGTGCGGATGGCCTTCGGCGCCCTGCGCCTGCCGGGAGCCGCCATCGGCGCAGCGGTCATGTTCCTGCCGATCAGCCTGTGGAGCCTCGGCTACGCCATCGGCCTGCGCATTTCCGATCTGGGCGACGGCATGGAGTGGGCGCGCGGATCCCGCCGCTCGGCCGCGCCGCCGCCGCCGACCGCCCGCCGGCCCAAGACCCCGCCGCGCCCCCGCCCCGAGCCGGAGCCGGAGGACTACGCGCCCGTCTCGCTCGAGGCCGACGACGGCCCGCCGTGGCAGGACCCGGTCCCGGCCCGCAACGCGCCCGAACCCAAGGTCGCCGCGACCAAGGCGCCCAAGGCCTCACGCCGCGAGCTGGACGACAGCCAGGCCGCCTTCGACTTCGCCCGCCCCTCGACGGGCTTCGACCTGCCGCCGCTCGGCATGCTGACCAAGCCGGCCAAGCGCGTCGCCTCGGTCGACGAGGAGGCGCTGAAGCAGAACGCGAAGATGCTGGAAGGCGTGCTGCAGGAGTTCGGCGTCCGCGGCGTCATCGATCAGATCCGCCCCGGCCCGGTCGTCACCCTGTACGAGCTGGTGCCTGCACCCGGCGTGAAGCACGGCCGCGTGGTCGCCCTGTCCGACGACATCGCCCGCTCGATGAGCGCCCGCGCCTGCCGCATCAGCGTGGTTCCGGGCCGCAACGCCATCGGCATCGAACTGCCCAATGCCAAGCGCGAGACCGTCTATCTGCGCGACCTTCTGGCCTCGACCGAATACGACAAGGCCTCGCACCTGCTGCCGCTGGCGCTGGGCGAGACCATCGGCGGCGAGCCCTATGTCGCGGATCTGGCGCGCATGCCCCACCTGCTGATCGCCGGCACCACCGGCTCCGGCAAGTCGGTTGGGGTCAACGCCATGATCCTGTCGATCCTCTACCGGCACAGCCCGGCCGAGTGCCGCTTCATCATGATCGACCCGAAGATGCTGGAGCTGTCGGTCTATGACGGCATCCCGCACCTGCTGGCGCCCGTCGTCACCGATCCCAAGAAGGCCGTCGTCGCGCTGAAATGGACCGTGCGCGAGATGGAAGACCGCTATCGCCGGATGTCCAAGCTCGGCGTGCGCAACATCGCCAGCTACAACGAGCGCGCCCGCGAGGCGCAGGCCAAGGGCGAGCATTTCGAACGCACGGTCCAGACCGGCTTCGACGATCAGGGCCGACCCGTCTACGAGTCCGAGAAGATCCGCCCCGAACCCATGCCCTATCTGGTCGTGGTCATGGACGAGATGGCCGATCTGATGCTGGTCGCCGGCAAGGACGTCGAGGGCGCGGTGCAGCGTCTGGCCCAGATGGCCCGCGCCGCCGGCATCCACCTGATCATGGCCACCCAGCGCCCGTCGGTCGATGTCATCACCGGCACCATCAAGGCGAACTTCCCGACCCGGATCAGCTTCCAGGTCACGTCCAAGATCGACAGCCGCACCATCCTCGGCGAGCAGGGCGGCGAGCAGCTGCTGGGCCAGGGCGACATGCTCTACATGGCCGGCGGCGGCCGCATCACCCGCCTGCACGGCCCGTTCGTGGAGGACCAGGAGGTCGAGGCGGTCTGCCGGCACCTGAAGGCCCAGGCGGAGCCCGAATACCTCGACCTGATCACCGACGATCCGGACGGCGACGGCGACGCCGGCGGCTTCGACGAGGGCGGCGGCGGATCGGGCGACGACCTCTACGATCGCGCCGTGGCCGTGGTCACCCGCGACCGCAAGGCCTCCACCAGCTACGTCCAGCGCCGCCTGCAGATCGGCTACAACCGCGCCGCCTCGCTGATCGAGCGGATGGAGCAGGAGGGCGTGGTCAGCCCCGCCAACCATGCCGGCAAGCGCGACATCCTGGCCGGTCCGCCGCCGATGTAGGTCGCCGAGGTCGACTGCCGGCCGCAACGGTGGCGGCCTCGGGGCGTTAGACCGGGCCGCCGTCTGCCGGACGTAGCTGAACAGGCCTTCATCGGAGCGCCTGAATATGGTCAGGCTGGGGTCACGACCTCGCCAGACCCGTTCCGCAAGACGGCAGACTTCCAACCATCCCGAACGGGAGAAGACATCATGACCGTCTCACGCCGCGCTTTCGCGCTCGGATCCGCCGCTCTCGCCGCTGTCGCCGCCCTCCCGGTGCACGCTCAGGCGACCCTGTCGGCCGAGGACCGCGCCGTCCTCGCCCGGGCCCAGACCTATCTGCAGGGGCTGACCTCGGCCCAGGGGACCTTTGTCGAGACCTCGGGCGCCCAGCGCCGCGAAGGCCGCTTCTACCTGCAGCGTCCGGGCAAGATGCGTTTCGAATACACCAACCCGGCCGGCCTGCTGGTCGTCTCGGACGGCTCGAACGTGAAGCGCTACGATCCGCGCCTGAACACCTTCCGTCAGGTGCCGCTCGGCCAGACGCCCCTGTCGACCTTCCTCGCCCGCACGGTCCGTCTGGATCAGGGCGTGCGTATCGACCGCGTGACGCGGATGGAGTCCGGCGCCTTCGCCATCACCGCCCGCGACTCGCGCCGCCCGAACGACGGCTCGGTGGTTCTGGCATTCGCCGGCAACCCGTTGCGTCTGCAGGAGTGGACCATCGTCGACGCCCAGGGCGGCCGTACCCGCACCCAGCTGACCACGCTGCGCCCGGCTTCGGGCCTCGCGGCCAGCCTGTTCCAGCTGCGTGACCCGACCCAGCGCCCGCGCCGCAACTAGGTCGCCTGCCGCGAGAATTCGCTCGCAGCCGCCGGGGTGGCGCGCTTGACTTTTTCTGTCGGGCGTGTTGTTTTGGTCACAGATCGGCGGGAGCCGGTCTGAACCGCTACGGATTTCATCCCCTTCCCGGCGGCGAGAGAGACGAACCTTTGAACGCCCGGCCCGCAAGGACCGGGCGTCTCTTTTTCTGGTTCGCTTGGGCGCCGGCCGCGACGACTGCTAGAGCCATCCGATGCTTCGCATCGCCACCTGGAACATCAACTCCGTCCGTCTGCGCATCGATCAGGTCGCCCGCTTCGTCTCGGAAAGCGGGACCGACGTCCTGTGCCTGCAGGAGATCAAATGCCTCGAGGACCAGTTCCCTCGCGGCGCCTTCGAAGAGATGGGGCTGCCCTATCTGAAGATCGGCGGTCAGAAGGGCTGGCACGGCGTCGCCATCGCCAGCCGCAAGCCGATCACCGAGGCGCCGAGGCTGGATGTCTGCCGCGAGGGCCACGCCCGCTGCGTCGGCGTCGTAGTCGATGGCGTCGAGGTGCAGAATTTCTACATCCCCGCCGGCGGCGACACGCCGGACCGGGCGCTGAACCCGAAATTCGATCACAAGATGGATTTCTACGAGCGCCTGACAGCCAAAATGTCGGGCCGTGACCGTCAGCGCCCGCTGGTGCTCGCTGGCGATTTCAACATCGCGCCGGGCGAAAACGACGTCTGGAACCACCGCTACATGTCGAAGATCGTCAGCCACACGCCGCTGGAGGTCGAAACCCTGCGCCGGCTGCAGGCGGCCGGCGGCTTCTGTGACGTGATCCGCGACCAGATACCGGAACCGACCAAACTGGCCAGCTGGTGGAGCTATCGCGCCGCCGACTTCCGCAAATCCAATCGCGGCCTGCGCCTCGACCACCTCTGGACCTCGCCCGGCCTGACGCCCGCCGTGAAGCCCGGATCGGCCCGTATCCACGACACCGTCCGCGAATGGACCCAGCCCAGCGACCACGCCCCGGTGACGATGGACCTCGAGGTCTGAGGCTTTAGGGCTGCAGCCGGTAACCGCCCGCGTCCGTCAACAGTAGCCGCGCCTGACCCGGCTCGGGCTCGATCTTCTGGCGCAGGCGGTAGATGTGGGTCTCAAGCGTGTGGGTGGTGACGCCGGCGTTGTAGCCCCAGACCTCGGTCAGAAGTTCCTCGCGCGACACGGCCTTGGCCCCGGCGCGGTAGAGGTATTTCAGGATGCTGGTTTCCTTCTCGGTCAGCCGCACCTTGCGGGCCTTGTCGTCGATCAGGACCTTGGCGGCGGGCCGGAATTCGTAGGGGCCGATGCGGAAGACTGCATCCTCCGACTGTTCGTGGCTGCGCAGATGGGCGCGGATGCGAGCCAGCAGGACGGCGAAACGGAAGGGCTTGGTGACATAGTCGTTGGCCCCGGATTCCAGCCCCAGCACCGTGTCGGCGTCCGAGGCTTGGCCCGTCAGCATGATGATCGGGGTCGAGACGCCGTCCTTGCGCAGCAACCGACAGGCCTCGCGGCCGTCCATGTCCGGCAGGTCGACGTCGAGCAGGATCAGGTCGGCCCGGGTCTCCCGTCCCAGCCTGACGCCCTCGGCGGCGGTCGCCGCCTGCACCGGCCGGAAGGCCTCGTGCAGGGCCAACTGCTCGGCCAGCGCCTCGCGCAGGTCGTCGTCGTCGTCGATGATGAGGATCGTCTTGGGCGTGGGCATGGGTACCAGAATGGCGAGCGTCGGGCCTTCCGCCAAGGGCAGGAGCCGAAGCGGAGCGGTTTTCAGCCTCTAGAGGGCGTTTCGGGGCGATTTCGTTCCCCGAACAATGCCGATCCGACCCGAACATGGGTCGCGCCGAAGCGGATCGCGGTCTCGTAGTCGCCGCTCATGCCCATCGACAGCACCTCCAGACCGTTGCGGCGGGCGATCTTGCGCAACAGGGCGAAATGCGGCCCGGCGGCCTCGTCCGCGGGCGGAATGCACATCAGGCCTTCGACGATAAGGCCCGTGGCGCGGGCGTATTCGATCAGATTGTCGGCCGCCTCCGGCAGGACGCCGGCCTTCTGCGGCTCGGCCCCGCTGTTGACCTGCACGAGAACACGCAGGATCCGCCCGCTCTTTTCGGCCGCAGCGGCGAGGGCATCGGCCAGTTTCGGCCGGTCAAGCGTCTCGATCACGTCGAACAGGGCCACGGCGTCGGCGGCCTTGTTGGTCTGAAGCGGCCCGATCAGGCGGAGTTCCAGATCGGGCGTGGCGGCGCGCACGTCCGCCCAGTGGGCCTCGGCCTCCTGCACCCGGTTCTCGCCGAACACTCGCTGGCCGGCGGCGAGCGCCTGCTGCAGCGCCTCCAGCGGCTGAGTCTTGGTGACGGCGGTCAGAACGACATCGGCCGGATCGCGCCCGGCGCCTCGGCAGGCGTCGGCGATCCGGCGGCGCACCACGGCGAACCGCTCTGCGACGGCGCTGGACGTATCGGCGGGATCGGGAGAAGAGGAGGCCATGAACCGGTCCGACGCGGAGATCCTGTGGGAGGTCGCCAGCGTCCTCGCACGGGACGCGGCCAATGTCAGCCGCGCGGCGGGCAGGCCGCGGCCGAACCTGCCGCCGCTTCTGTTCTTCACCGACCCCGAGCGCACGCCCCGACCGTGGGAGACGGCCGCGCGCCTGCCGGCCGGATCGGGCGTGGTGTTCCGCGCCTTCGGGGCCTCCGACGCGCGCGAAACCGGCCTCCGGCTGCGCGAGGCTACGAGGCGACGAGATGGTCTGCTGCTGGTCGGGCTGGATGCGGAACTGGCCGAGGCGGTGGAGGCGGACGGCGTTCACCTGCCGGAGCGGGCGCTGACGCAGGCCCCCGCCCTCGCCGCCGCCCGGCCCGACTGGCGGATCACGGGCGCGGTTCACTCCGCGGAGGCGCTGGCGAACGCTGAAGGGCTGGACGCGACAGTTCTGTCGCCTGTCTTCGCGGCGGGCGGAGCATCGGCGAGCAGGCCGCCGCTGGGGATGGAGGCCTTCTCCGCCCTCGTCGGCAAGGCAAGGACGCCCGTCTATGCCCTCGGCGGCATCGATGCAGGCAACGCGCGCGGCCTCATAGGCTCGGGCGCATGCGGACTGGCCGGGGTGTCGGCGATCCGGGCGGCGTTCGGCCCGGACTGATCCGGATCAGAAGCGGAAGATCGATTCCAGCCGGAAGCGCGGCGCGGCGCGGCGGTCGCTCTGGGCCGCGCGGGCCGGATCGGCCTCGGGCTCGGCCAGACCGGCGGTGGCGCCAACCCGCAGGCGTGGATTGACGCGGTAGTAGGCCCCGGCCTCGACGTCGCCGAGATTGCTCTCGCGGCCGACGGGCTGGCTCAGGTTCAGATCGAGGCCCCAGCGGCCGCGCTCGGTGAAGCGCAGGCGCGACTGGCCGGCGGGCGTGGCGGCGGAGCGGGCGGTCTGGGCTTCGGACAGGCTGACGGCGGGCGCACGGGCGCGCGACGAAGCGGCCTGCGCCGAGGCGGCGTCGGCCACGGCCAGGAGCGCGAGGCCCGCGGCCAGTCCAGCGATGACGGCGCTCTTCTTGCGCATGTCCTGCCCTTTACGCCGCGACGAAGCTTTCGCCACGGTCCTTGCCAGCGATTAGACACCGCTGGTCAGCCCGGTCAACGAAACGTGGTCCGTTACTCCGGGTTCCGCAAGACTCTGCGGGACTCCTGTGGCGCGAGCGTCACGGCTGGGAAGTCGCCCTCAAGGCGTCAGTGGACGCCGATCGGCGTGAACCGGCGGCGGGATGCGACTTCGCCTTGTCATCGCCCCTTTTCGCCGTGTTATAGAGCGTCGCTTCGGCTTTACGCCCCCGTGGGTGAGCCGGCGCGTGCGCGGGACGGCCCGCCGCACGTCTCGATCGAATGGAGAGTCTCGATGGTGCTGGTTCGCGGCGCAGCGATCGCCCTGATCGCCTCGGGTCTGATGCTGGGCGGATGCGGCGGGATTCCGGGCTTCGGCGGCGGGGCCAAGCCCGTCCCGGCCGGTCAGACCGGTATCGGCGTCAACGCCTTCCTGTGGCGCGCCACCCTGGACACCCTCAGCTTCATGCCGCTGGCCAACGCCGATCCGTGGGGCGGCGTCGTCAACTACGACTGGTACACCGACCCGCAGACGCCGAACGAGCGTTTCAAGGCGACGGTCTTCATCCTCGACACCCGCCTTCGCGCCGATGCGCTGAACGTCACGGTGACCAAGGAAACCCGTGACGCCAGCGGCGGCTGGGTCGGCGCTCCCGTGGCGGCCCAGACCGAGACCGATCTGGAAAACGCCATCCTGACCAAGGCGCGCCAGCTCAACCTGCAGAACGCCGGCTAACCCTCCCGACACCCACCGCCTCCTTCTGGCCCGCCCTTTAGGAGCCGCCTGAAGGATTCCCGTGGCCCGTTACGAGCCCAAGACCGCCGAACCCCGCCAGCAGGCCCGCTGGGCGGCCGCCGAAGCCTTCCGCACGCCCGAGGGCGAGACCGGACGGCCCAAATACTACGTCCTCGAGATGTTCCCGTACCCCTCGGGCAACATCCACATGGGCCACGCCCGCAACTATGTGATGGGCGACGTGGTGGCGCGCTCGAAGCGGGCGCAGGGTTTCGACGTGCTGCATCCGATGGGCTGGGACGCATTCGGACTGCCGGCCGAGAACGCCGCCATCGAGCGGGGCATCCACCCCGGCGACTGGACCTGGTCCAACATCGCCGCCATGCGCGACCAGCTGAAGCTGCTGGGCCTGTCGCTGGACTGGTCGCGCGAGTTCGCCACCTGCGACCCGGCCTACTATGGCCAGCAGCAGGCGTGGTTCCTCGAACTGTTCAGGCGGGGGCTGGTCTACCGCAAGGATTCGATCGTCAACTGGGATCCGGTCGACAACACCGTCCTGGCCAATGAACAGGTCGTCGACGGCCGCGGCTGGCGCTCCGGAGCGATCGTCGAGAAGCGCAAGCTGAACCAGTGGTTCCTTCGCATCACCGACTACGCCGACGACCTGATCGAAGGCCTGAAGGAGCTGGAAGGCCGCTGGCCCGACAAGGTCCGGCTGATGCAGGAGAACTGGATCGGTCGTTCCAAAGGTCTGCAGATGACCTGGCGCTGGTCGGGCGCTGCGCCCGAGGCCGCGCCTGACGGGCTGGAAATCTACACCACCCGCCCCGACACCCTGTTCGGCGCCTCCTTCATGGGCATCGCCCCGGATCACCCGATCGCCAGGGCGCTGGCGGAGCGCGACCCCGCCGCCGCGGCCTTCATCGCCGAATGCCGCAAGGGCGGCTCGACCCAGGCCGAGATCGAACAGGCGGAGAAGGTCGGCTACGACACCGGCCTGAAGGTCGTCCACCCGTTCGACGGCCGTGAGGTCAGCGTCTGGATCGCCAACTTCATCCTGTCCGAATACGGCACCGGCGCCATCTTCGGCTGCCCCGCGCATGACCAGCGCGATCTCGACTTCGCCCGCAAATACGGCCTGCCGGTGATCCCGGTGGTCCGTCCGGACGGCGCCGGAGACGACTTCGGCGTGGCGGACGAGGCCTACACCGGTCCGGGCCTGATCTTCGGCTCGGACTTCCTCGACGGCATGGAGATCGAGGCGGCCAAGGCCGAGGCGATCCGGCGCATCGAGGCGGCGGGTCAGGGGCTGGGCGCGACCATCTACCGCCTGCGCGACTGGGGCGTCAGCCGCCAGCGCTACTGGGGTTGCCCGATCCCGATCGTCCACTGCCCCTCGTGCGGCCCGGTCCCGGCGGCCGACCTGCCGGTGGAGTTGCCGAAGGACGTGACCTTCGACACGCCGGGCAACCCGCTGGACCGTCATCCGACGTGGAAACACGTAAAATGCCCCTCGTGTCACGAAGACGCGACACGCGAGACCGACACGCTCGACACCTTCGTCGACTCCAGCTGGTATTTCGCGCGCTTCGCCGACCCGACGGCGGCCGAACCGATCTCGAAAGCGGCGGCCGACAAATGGCTGCCGGTCGACCAGTACATCGGAGGTGTCGAACACGCCGTCCTGCACCTGCTCTACGCCCGCTTCGTGTCGCGCGCCCTGTCCGACGCCGGGCTGATGAATGTACGCGAGCCGTTCGCCGGTCTGTTCACCCAGGGCATGGTCGTCCACGAGACCTACCGCCGCGCCGACGGCGGCTGGGTCGAGCCGACCGACGTCGAACTGTCCAACGACGGCGGCAAACGCTCGGCGCGCCAGCTCTCCACCAGCGAGACCCTCACCATCGGCGACATCGAGAAGATGTCGAAGTCGAAGAAGAACGTCGTGGCCCCGCAGGAGATCGTGGAGACCTATGGCGTCGACGCCGGCCGGCTCTTCGTCCTGTCCGACAGCCCGCCCGAGCGGGACGTGCAATGGACCCCCGGCGGTGTCGAGGGCGCCAGCCGCTTCGTCCAGCGCGTCTGGGCCGAGGTCGACGGCTTCGATCCCGGCGTCGCCGGCGACGAACAGGCCAACGCCTCACTGGTCCGCGAGACGCACAAGGCGATCAAGGCGGTGTCCGAGGGCATCACCGGCTTCCGCTTCAACTCGGCCATCGCCAAGCTCTACGCCTTCGTCGCCACCGTGCGCGATCACGCGAAGGCGGGCGGCGAGGCGAAGCATCGGGCGCTCTCGGCCCTGCTCCGGCTGGTCGCCCCCTTCACCCCTCACCTGGCCGAGGAAGGCTGGACGCGGCTGGGCGAAGCGGGGATGATCCTCGACGCGCCGTGGCCGGTGTACGATCCGGCTCTGGCGGCCGACGACGAGGTCACCCTGCCGATCCAGGTCAACGGCAAGCGGCGGGGCGAAATCCGCGTCGCGCGCGGGCTGGAGCCGGCCGAGGTGGAAGCCATCGTCATGGCCGACGCGGAGGTGCAGGCGCGGCTGGAGGGTCAGACGGTGAGGAAGATCGTGGTGGTCAAGGATCGCATCGTCAATCTGGTGGTCGGCTGATGCGCCGCGCCGCTCGGGTCCTTGTCACGCTCTCGGGACTGGCGGCCCTGACGCTGGCCGGCTGCGGCTTTACCCCGATGTACGGCGGCTCCGGCGCGGGCTCCAGCCTGTCCCGGATCGCCGTGACGACGCAGGACGACCGCCTCGGCTACCGGCTGCGCGAACAGCTCGAGGACGCGCTGGGCCGCGACGCCCAGCAGGCGCCGCTGTGGCGTCTGGAGACGACCGTCGAGCAGTCGCGCCGCCCGCTCGGCCGACGCATCGACGACACAGCCACCCGCTATGAACTGACCGTGCGGGGCGCATGGATCCTGACGCCCGTCTCCGGCGGCGGCGAGCCCCTGACCGGTGTGGAGACCGTCACCACGACCTACGCCGCGGCCGACCAGCCCTACGCCGCCATCGCGGCCCAGCAGGACGGCGAGGAGCGCGCGGCGGCCGAACTGGCGCGCCAGATTCGGCTCGACCTGCTGCTGGCGTTGTCGGACCGCCCGTGACCGGCCCGCGATGATCCTCGCCAAACGGCCGGAGGTCGACCGCTTCCTCAAATCGCCCGACCGCTCGGTGCGCGCCGCTGTCATCCACGGCAAGGACCGCTCCGGCGTAGCCGAGCGCGCCATCCAGCTGTGCAAGGCGATCACGCCGGACCTGAACGACCCCTTCAACGTCACCGTCCTGACCGACAGCGACATTGATGGCGACGAGGCGAGGCTGGACGACGCCCTGACCGCGCTGTCGATGATCGGCGGCCGCCGGCTGGTCCGGGTCCGGCTCGGATCCGAAAAGGCCTCGATCGACAAGATGCTGGCCGCCGCCCTGAAGAACCACGCCGACGGCGCCTACAATCCCGACGCCATGCTGGTCATCGAGGCTGGCGCTCTGGGCCGCGACTCCGCCCTGCGCAAGGCGGCGGAGGCGGCGCAGGCGGCGGTCGCCATCGCCTGCTACGAGGACGAGACCGGCGACGTGGCGCGGATGACCCGCGAGGCGCTCGCCGCCGACAAGGTCGGCCTGACACAGGACGCGCTGGACCGGTTCGTCGCCCGCCTGCCCCGCGAGCGCGGCCTGATGCGGCAGGAGATCGAGCGGCTGGTGCTCTACATTGGTCCCGGCTCGGGCAAGACCATCGATGTCGCGGAGCTGGAGCTGCATCTGGGTGTCGAGCCGGACGCCTCGCTGCAGGACGCGGCGCTGCAGGCCTTCGGCGGCCGACCGGCCCCGGCCCAGTCCGGCCTGCGCCGCGCGCTCGCCGAGGGCGAGTCTCCGGTCATGGCGGTGCGTCAGGCCTCGATCCATCTCGGCAAGCTGCGCCGCATCAATGTACTTCAGGCCAACGGCGCCGGGGCCAAGGAGGCCGCCAAGGCCGCCGGCGTGTTCTGGAAACAGGAGGCCGAGATGCTGCGGCAGGCGCGCAATTGGCGTCTCGAAGACCTCGACAGGGTGCTGGACAGCGTCAACGCCGCCGACATCGCCACCAAGACCACGGGCTCGCCGGACCAGCTGATCGCCGAACGGCTGCTGCTCGAGATCGCCGCCCGAGCGCGGCGGCTCGGGCTCTAGGGCGTCAGCCCCGCTTTGACGCCTTGCGGAAGGCGGGTTTCGCCAGCGCCACGTTGCGCGCCTTCTGGGCCTTTTCCTCGGCCCGGGCCGCCCCCTGCAGGCCGCTGTGGGCCCCGCTCCCGCCGGCCTTCTTGGCGGCCAGGGCCTTCTTCATCGCTTCGGCGGTCGGATTGGTCGGTTTGTCGGTCATACGGAGAGCCTAGCACGCGCCAGCCACACCGTCGCGCCGCCCGTCTCCGCATCGTCGATACGGTTTTGCAGCAGGTCGAACCCGGCCGCATCCAGCGCCCTCCGGTACTCCGCCGCCGACAGGCTTCCGTGATACAGCGGCTCACCCCGCCACGCGCCGACGACCTCGCCTTCCTCCGTGCCGCTGGTGAACATCAGCACGCCGCCGGGCGCGACATGCCGGGCGTAGACGGCGAACAACGCGCTCTGATCCTCCGGCCTCAGGTGGAATGCGCTGTGCCAGGCGATCAGCCCGTCGAACGTCCGGCCAAGATCCAGCCCGCGCATGTCGCCCACGCGCCAGTCGTGGCCGGGAAAGCGGCGGCGGCACAGGTCGATCAGACCGGGCGCGGCGTCGACGCCCGTAATCCGCCGTCCCTGTTCGATCAGATAGCGCGCGATCGGCTCGCCCGAGCCGCAGCCGAGGTCGAGGATCGAGCCCTCCGGCGGGATCTCCGCCAGAAACGCGTCGAGCCACGGCTTCTCGATCAGGGCCTTACCGCGGTCCGCGTCCCAGTCCAGCGCCCGGCGGCTGTAGAGATCGATGACCTCGTCGGCCGGCCCGTCCATGTCAGCCGCGCATCAGGCGGCGGCACAGGTCGTCCAGCTGCTCCAGCGTTGCATAGCGCAAGGTCAGCTCGCCCTTGCCGCCCCGGTCTGTCAGCTGCACCTGCAGGCCCAGCGCGTCGGTCAGGTCCTGCTCCAGCGCCGCGATGTCGGCGCCGCCGTCGCCTGACCCGGTCGAGCCGCGCGCCTTGGCCTTGCCCGGCTTCGGACCCTCGGCCGCCTGACGGGCCAGGGCCTCGGCCTGACGCACGTTGAGCCCTTCGTTGACGATCCGCTCCGCCAGCGCGACCGGATCGGGCGCGGTGATCAGGGCGCGCGCGTGGCCCGCGCTCATCTTGCCGTGGCGGACGTACCAGAGCACCTCCTCCGGCAGCTGCAGCAGGCGCAGGGTGTTGGCCACGTGGCTGCGGCTCTTGCCGACTACGCCAGCGACGGCGTCCTGGGTGCGCCCGAAACGCTCCATCAGCAGTCGGTAGGCGTCCGCCTCCTCCAGCGGATTGAGGTCGGCCCGCTGGACGTTCTCGATGATGGCGACCTCGAACACCGCCACATCGTCCATCTCGCGGACGATGACCGGCACCTGGGTCAAGCGGGCCAGCTGGGACGCGCGCCAGCGCCGTTCGCCTGCGACGATCTGGAAGACGCCGTCCTCGTTCGGCTGCGGCCGGACGAGGATCGGCTGCAGAACGCCCTTGTCGCGGATCGACTCGGCCAGCTCGGCCAGTTCCGCCTGACCGAAGATCTTGCGCGGCTGGTCCGGATTGGGCTTCAGCGCCTCGATCGGCGCCATGCGCACACCGGCGGGGGCAGTCGAGCCGTCGACCGGCACGGCCTCGCCCGCCTGTTCGCCGAGAAGGGCCGACAATCCCCGGCCGAGACCGCGCTGACGTTCGCTCAAGACACTGATTCCGTTCTGCTAAAGGTCATCAGGCGGCCTGCAGCCGCCGCGTCTTCTCACGCGCCACCACCTCGCGGGCGAGACGCAGATAGGCCTGGCTGCCCGCGCATTTCAGATCGTAGATCAGCGCCGGCTTGCCGAACGACGGGGCTTCGGACACGCGGACGTTCCGGGGGATCACCGCCTCATAAACCTTGTCGCCGAAATGGCTCCGCACATCCGCCGCCACCTGCCCCGACAGGGCGTTGCGGCGGTCGTACATCGTCAGCACCAGTCCCTGAATCTCGAGCGTCGGGTTCAGGCTCTGCCGCACCATGTCGATGGTCTTCATCAGCTGGGTCAGGCCCTCCAGCGCGAAGAACTCGCACTGCAGTGGCACCAGCACCGCGTCGGCCGCAGCCATGGCGTTCAGCGTCAGCAGGTTCAGCGAGGGCGGGCAGTCGATCAGGACATAGTCATACCGGGTCTGCCCCTCAGCCCCCTGACCGGCGAGCGCGTCGCGCAGGCGGAAGGAGCGGCGATCGGCCTGGCTCAGCTCGATCTCGACGCCGGACATGTCGGCGTCGGCCGGGATGATATGCAGCCCCGGCACGGCGGTCTGCACGGCGGAGTCGTCGACCGAACGCCCGTCGACGATGACGTCGTAGATCGTCACCCGCCGTGTTTCACGTGGAACACCCAGACCCGTGGAGGCATTGCCCTGCGGGTCCATGTCGACGATCAGCACCTTCTCGCCGATCGCGGCCAGCGCTGTGCCGAGGTTGATCGCCGTCGTGGTCTTGCCCACGCCGCCCTTCTGGTTCGATACGGCGAGGACGCGAGTCTTACCGGCTATGGACACGGCGGAGGCTCCGGACGGAAACGAGACGGCCGCGCGGATCACTGCGCGAGACGGAGAGGTCGCTATCGAAATGCCAGACCTTGCGGGCCTCGATCAACTCAGCCTCGGCCTTTTCCCCCTTGAGAAACAGCCCCTGTGCGCCGCGCTGTAGATAAGGCTGTGTATAGCCCAGCAGCTTCTCCATCGGCGCGACCGCGCGGGCGGTGACGACGTCGACCCTGAGCGTCTGTTCCTCCGCCCGGCCGTTGATCACGGTCGCCGGCAGGGCGAGGGCTTGGACCACCTCCTGCAGGAATCGGCAGCGCTTGCCGAGACTGTCGACCAGCCAGACGTGAGCGCCGGGACGTCCCTTGAGCAGGATCGCCAGAACCACGCCCGGGAAGCCTGCCCCCGCGCCGAGATCCGCCCAGGTCGAGGCGGCGGGCGCGAGCTCCAGCAGCTGGGCCGAGTCCCATATGTGCCGGTTCCAGACGTCCGGCAGGCTGTCCGGGCCGACGAGATTCATCACCGCATTGGCCTCGGTCAGGCGGGCGATGAAGCTCTCTAGGTCGGCGACTTTCGCATCGTCGGCGCCCGTTAGCGCCTGAAACTCGGTCGGGGTCACGCCGCCACCCGGGTCCGTTTCACGTGCGACAGCAGGGCGGTCAGCGCCCCCGGCGTCATCCCCTCGATCCGCCCCGCCTGCCCCAGGGTGCGGGGCTGGATCAAGGTCAGCTTCTCGCGCACCTCGTTCGAGAGGCTGCCGATGGCGGCGTAGTCGAGGTCGACCGGTATGGCCAACGCCTCCTCCCGGCGCAGGGCCTCGGCGTCCGAGGCCTGGCGGTCCAGATAGCCGGCGTAGCCCGCGTCGATCTCGACCTGCTCACGCACCTGACGCGGCCAGGCGGCGATCTGCGGATGCGCCGCCTCGAAGGTGGTCAGGTCGACGCCGGGGAAGGCCAGCAGGTCGCGAATCGACCGCCGCTGCCCGTCCGCATTGACCGCGATGCCCAAGGCCCCGGCCTCCTTCGGGGTATAGGTCGCGCCGCGAACCAGCGCAGCAGCCTCGTCCAGCAGCCCGGCCTTGGCCTCGAACGCGGCCCGCCGTTTGCCCGAAACGATCCCCGCCTCGATGGCCAGCGGCGTCAACCGTTGATCGGCATTGTCGGCCCGCAGCGTCAATCTGTATTCGGCCCGGCTGGTGAACATCCGGTAGGGCTCGGTCACGCCACGTGTGACCAGATCGTCGATCATGACGCCGATATAGGCCTGGTCCCGTCCGAGGACGATCGGGTCCGAACCGGCGGCGGCGCGGGCCGCGTTCAGCCCGGCGAGCAGCCCTTGGGCGCCCGCCTCCTCATAGCCTGTGGTGCCGTTGATCTGACCGGCGAGATACAGGCCCGGCCGCTTCTTGACCTCCAGCGCCGGCGTCAGTTCGCGCGGGTCGACGTAGTCGTATTCGATGGCGTAGCCAAAGCGGAACACCTCCACCGCCTCCAGCCCCGGGATGGTGCGCAGGAAGGCGGCCTGGGTCGCGTCGGACACCGAGGTCGAAATGCCGTTGGGATAGACGGTCGGGTCGTCCAGCCCTTCCGGCTCGAGGAAGATCTGGTGCGAGGTCTTGTCGGCGAACCGCACCACCTTGTCCTCGATCGAGGGGCAGTAGCGCGGGCCGCGGCCCGACAGATGCCCACCATAGACCGCGCTGTCGCCAAGATTCTCGGCGATGATCCTGTGCGTCTCGGCCGTGGTGTGGGTCACGCCGCAGGCGATCTGGGGCACATCGATCCGGTCGGTCAGGAAACTGAACGGCACCGGCTCGTCGTCCGCCGCCTGCATCTCCAGCCGGTCCCAAGCGATAGTTCGCCCGTCCAGCCGCGCCGGAGTGCCGGTCTTGAGCCGTCCCATCGACAGACCGGCGCCATAGAGGTCGGCGGCCAGACCTGTCGACGGCGCCTCGCCGTGACGACCCGCGGGAATGCGCTGGTCGCCCTTGTGGATCACGCCGTTGAGGAAGGTCCCGGTCGTCAGCACGACAGCGCCGGCGCGGACTTCGGTCCCCTCGCCTGTGACCACACCAACCACACGGCCGCCGTCGAGCATCAGGCTCTCGGCCGTGCCCGCCATCAGGGTCAGATTGGGCGTGTTGGCCAGTTCGGCCTGCATGGCCTCGCGATAGAGGCGGCGATCGATCTGGCTGCGCGGACCCTGCACCGCCGCGCCCTTGGACCGGTTGAGCAGGCGGAACTGGATGCCGGACACATCGCCCAGCCGCCCCATGACGCCGTCCATGGCGTCGATTTCGCGCACCAGATGGCCCTTGCCCAGCCCGCCGATGGCCGGGTTGCAGGACATCTCCCCGATGGTCGCGAGCTTCTGGGTCAGAAGGACCGTGGCCGCCCCGGCGCGCGCGGACGCCGCCGCGGCCTCGCAGCCGGCGTGCCCGCCTCCGATGACAATGACGTCGAAACGCTTCATGGGCGGGGACATAGGGGAAAATAGCCGCTTTCGCCACCGGCGCCGTAGGGCTGTTTCACGTGAAACGCTACTTGCCGATGCAGAAGGTCGAGAAGACTTCGCCCAAGACGTCCTCTACCCCGATGGCGCCCGTGACCCGCGCCAGGCTCTCGGCGGCGCGGCGCAGATCGTCGCCCGCCATCTCGGGAGCAAGATCGAGCGCTCGCCGGCCGGCCTCGACGGAAGAGAGGGCGTCCGCCAGTCTGCGCCTATGTCTCTCCCGTGTGACGGCGGGGAAGTCGCTCCCCGACAGGTCGCGCGCCAGTCGCGCCGACAGCCAGCTGTGGAGAGCTGACAGACCCTCCCCCGTCATGGTGCTGATCACCAGCGACTCGCGATCCGGCGTCGCATCGGGCCGACTGACGTCGGCCTTCGTGAGCACCAGAAGATCGTCGGGGCCGGCGTAGGCTGCGGCCGGTCCTTCCGGATCGCCGGGCGCGCGGACCCATATTCGCAGGTCCGCCTGCTCCGCCCGCGCCCGGGCCCGGCGCACGCCCTCGGCCTCGATGGGATCCTCGCTTTCCCGGAGGCCCGCGGTATCGGACAGGGTCACCGCATAGCCGCCGATGATGAGGTCGGCGTCGAGCACATCGCGGGTCGTGCCGGCGATCGGCGTTACAATGGCCGCCTCGCGCGCGACCAGCGCATTGAACAGCGACGACTTGCCGGCGTTGGTCTCGCCAATGAGGACGATGCGGTAACCCTCGCGCACTCGCTCGCCACGACGGGCATCGGCGAGCGCCGCCTTGAGATCCGCGATCAGGCCGTCGAGGACGGGGCCGCCGGTGCTGGCGAGATTGTCAGGCACCTCCTCGTCCGGGAAGTCGATTTCGGCCTCGACCAGCGCGAGCGCCTTGAGCAGGTCCCGGCGGAATCCGGAATAGGTCTCGGACAGAGCCCCGTCCAGCTGCCCCAGCGCCTGCGCGGCCTGGGCCGTGGTCTCGGCGTCGATCAGGTCCGCCACGGCCTCGGCCTGGGCCAGATCCATCCGCCCGTTCTCGAAGGCGCGGCGGGTGAATTCGCCGGACTCCGCGGGACGCAGGCCGAGAGCGACCAGCGCTTCGCCGACGGCCTCGACCACGGCCCGGCCGCCATGCAGATGCAGCTCCGCGCAGTCCTCGCCGGTGTAGGAGTTCGGCGCAGGGAAGCGGAGGACGAGGGCCTGATCGAGCACGCGGCCGTCGAAGGTTAGATCGCGGAGGGACGCCATGCGCGGCTTCAGCCCCCCGGCGCCGAGCGCGGTCAAAGCGGCGTCCGTCCCGGGTCCCGACAGCCGGATGATGGCGATGGCCCCCCGCCCCGGAGGCGTGGCCAGCGCGAAGATGGTGTCGGCGGTCACCTGTCTCCTCCCCATGAAATGGGGAGGGGGACCGCGAAGCGGTGGAGGGGCGAAACGGCATCCGACAGCGTTGGGGATTCACCCCTCCACCATCCTTCGGATGGTCCCCCTCCCCCGCAGGGGGAGGAGACGGCGAAGTTCACGGCTTGACCGCCGCTTCCATCAGCTTGCGGAACTGATCCTGCGCCTGAAGGCCGAAGCTGGTCCAGGTCTTCATCAGCTCTTCGGGCTGCATGGCGGTGATGTTCTCGTCCATCCGCCGCTTCATCTCCGATACGAGATGATCGTTCAGTGGCTCGACATCCGGCAGACCCATGAAGGCGCGCGCCTCGGCGGGTGTGCAGTCGACCTCGACAGTGACCTTCATCCTGACGCTCCTGTTTCACGTGAAACAGCGACCCTACCGCGCCGCCGTCCTCAGGTGTTCATCGACTGGAAGAAGTCCGCATTGTTCTTGGACTGGCGCAGCTTGTCGATCAGGAACTCGATCGCATCCTGCGGACCCATCGGGTTCAGGATGCGGCGCAGGACGTAGGTCTTGGCCAGCTGATCCTTCGGCGTCGTCAGCTCTTCCTTGCGGGTGCCGGACTTGAGCACGTCGATGGCCGGGAAGATCCGCTTGTCGGCGACCTTGCGGTCCAGGACGATTTCCGAGTTACCGGTGCCCTTGAACTCTTCGAAGATGACCTCGTCCATCCGCGAGCCGGTGTCGATCAGGGCGGTGGCGATGATGGTCAGCGAACCGCCCTGCTCCACGTTCCGCGCGGCGCCGAAGAAGCGCTTCGGCCGCTGCAAGGCGTTGGCGTCGACACCGCCGGTCAGGACCTTGCCCGAGGACGGGACAGTGGCGTTGTAGGCGCGGCCCAGACGGGTGATCGAGTCCAGCAGGATGACGACATCCTTCTTGTGCTCGACCAGCCGCTTGGCCTTTTCGATCACCATTTCGGCGACGGCGACGTGGCGGGTCGCCGGCTCGTCGAAGGTCGAGGCGATCACCTCCCCCTTCACCGTGCGCTGCATGTCGGTGACCTCTTCCGGACGCTCGTCGATCAGCAGGACGATGAGGAAGACCTCCGGATGGTTCTTCTCGATCGACTTGGCGATGTTCTGCAGCATCACCGTCTTGCCGACCCGCGGGGGGGCGACGATCAGGCAGCGCTGGCCCTTGCCGAGCGGGGCGACGATGTCGATCACCCGGCCGGAGCGGTCCTTCAGCGTCGGATCCTGGATCTCCATGTGCAGCCGCTCTTCGGGATAGAGCGGGGTCAGGTTGTCGAACAGGACCTTGGTCTTGACCGTTTCCGGGTCTTCCAGATTGATCGTGTCGACCTTGAGAAGGGCGAAATAGCGCTCGCCCTCGCGCGGGCCGCGCACGGCGCCGTGGATGGTGTCGCCCGAGCGCAGGCCGAAGCGGCGGATCTGCGACGGCGAGACGTAGACATCGTCCGGACCCGGAAGATAGTTGGCGTCCGGGCTGCGCAGGAAGCCGAAGCCGTCCGGCAGGATTTCCAGCACGCCGTCGGCGATGATCTCCACTTCCTCGTCGGCCAGGGCCTTGAGGATGGCGAACAGCAGATCCTGCTTGCGAAGGTTGGAGGCGTTCTCGATCTCCAACCCCTCGGCGAAGGCGACCAGATCGGCCGGCGTCTTCTCGTTCAGCTCCGCCAGGGTGATGCGGCCGTTCGGAACGATCGGCTCGCCGTCGTCCTCGTCTTCGTCGGCCTCCTGATCGACCATGGGCAGGTCGGCGGCCGCGACCTCATTGGTCGGCAGGTCGCCGTCGAGCGTCTCGGTCTCGGGTGTGGTGGGATCGGTGTCGCGGACGTCGGTCATGGTGTTCTTCTTCAGGCGTGCACGCAGGAGCGCCCGCGAAACGGCGGGGTCGAAGCGGCTGGCGATGTTGGCCCGGAGGCCGGCAGGGAGGGCGGCGTGGGTCCCGCAGGGTCGATCCGGCAGGCGTCGCTGTAAGAGAGGGACCGTCCGGCGAGGCCAGGATCGGTTCGCGACCAGCGAAACCACGCCGGGACGATCAGGTCAAGCGTGAGCGGTTCGCAAGCGGGGGCGAAAGGAATTTATTCCTCGCCCGGTCTTGTCTGCTTTCGGCGCGTCCCCATGTCGAAACGAGGTGTCCCACAGCGACGTCAGGTCTTTGAAAATCAGGAGCAGGCGCGGGCGTCCAGCGGCGCCTTCAGTGGCCGAATTTCACATAATCTGGCACGGTTTGCATCGCAGACCACGCCGAATCCAAGCCACGGTGTTGTTTCTTATCAGGGATTCCGTTTGGCACGGTTGGCGCCCCGAATTCCGAAACAGTGCCAAAAGCCGGTCAGCCGAAGGTCCACTCGGTCGTCACCGACAGCACCGCGACGATGGCGATCAGGAACGGAATCTCGTTGGTCATGCGCCAGAAGCGGCTGGTGCGGATCGAGGTCCCGGCCTGAATTTTCCTGAGCTCGCCGCTCAGGAAGCCATGCCAGCCGCTGAGCGCCACCACCGCCAGCAGCTTGGTCGCCATCCACGGCCGGGCGAGGAAAGCCCAGCCCTCGCCATAGCCATAGACATGGATCAGGATCATCCAGACGCCGAACACCCAGGCCGCCGTCATCGCCGGATTGATGATGATCTTGAGCAGACGGCCCTGCCAGACCCGCAACAGGGACTGCATCTCCGACTTCAGCGGCTCGGCCTTGCCTTGCTGTTCCGCGTCGTAGGCGAACAGCCGGGGCAGGAACAGCATCCCGGCCATCCATGCGATCACCGCGAGGATATGCAGGCCACGGACGATGTTGAAGGCGTCGAAACTCATCGCGCCCGGCTCTCCGCCTGACAGGGACAGGCCTTCCAGTCCCCCTTGCAACCCGGACCATAGGGGGCGACGCCGGTTCGCGACAGGCCATGCAGGGCGGCCTCGGCCAGCGCGTCGATGAAGGCGGGCGTCGTCCCGACCGCCGGAACGCGCAGATAGGGCGCGACGCCGAGCGTATGGGCCAGCTCGCCGTATTCGATGTCCAGCTCGACCAGGGTCTCGACGTGCTCGGAGACGAAGGCGATCGGCACGATCACGACGCCGACGCCGTCCTTCGCCGCCTGCTCCAGCGCCTCGGGCGTGGAAGGGCCGAGCCATTTGAGCGGCCCGACGCGGCTCTGGTAGCAGATCGCATGGTCGACCGGCCGGCCCATCTCCGTGAGACGGCCCACCACCGCGGCGACGGTGCTCTCGACCTGCTCCTGATAGGGGTCGCCCTTGCGACGGACGAGGTTCTCCGGAATGCCGTGAGCCGAGAACAGCACCCGCACCGGGCGGCTCCCGGCCTTGTCGAGTTGGGTCCGCACCCCGTCGGCCTGGGCGTCGACCCAGCCATAGGCCTCGGGCCAGCAGCAGACGGTGCGGCTCTCACCGGAGCCCGCATAGACGGCGTTCCAGCGCTTCAGCGACGACTCCGTCGTGGTGGTGGAGAACTGCGGATACAGGGGCAGCAGCACGATCTCGTCCGGCCCGAAGGCCGCCACCTCGGCCGCCGTCTGCTCCGTCAGGGGCGACCAGTAGCGCATGGCGACAAAGGTCCGGACCTCGTCCTCCGGCAGGCGCGGCGCCAAGGCCGCCTCGAGCGCCGCCGCCTGCTTCCGCGTCTCAGGCAGCAGGGGCGAGCCGCCGCCCATCAGGGCGTAGTTGGCCTGGGCCATCTTTTCCCGACGGCTGGAGATGCGCCGGGCCAGCGGCCGGCGGATCAGGCCGGGCAGCCCGATGATCGCCGGATCGTTGAACAGGTTGAACAGGAAGGGCTTCACCGAGGCCTGATCATCCGGGCCGCCCAGATTGAACAGCACCACGGCGATGCGGCGGCCGGCGAGCGTCCTCATTGGGCGCCGATCCGTTTCAGCACCTGCTCGACATGGGCGATCGGCACGTCCGGCAGGATCCCGTGGCCCAGATTGAAGATCCACGGCCCCTGCCCCCAGGCGTCGAGCAGTTGGTCCACCCTGCGGTCCAGCATCAGTCCGCCGGCGCGCAGCAGCAGAGGATCGAGCGCCCCCTGGATCGGCTTGATCGCCTGCACCCGCCGCCCGACCTCGAGCGGACAGGCGGTATCCAGCGCCACAGCCTGCACGTCGCACTCAGAGGCGTAGCGCTCAGCCAGGGCTGCGGACCCGCGCGGGAAGCCGATCAGGGGCACAGTCACCCCCAACTCCCTGACCCGCTTCACCAGCGCCTGATGCGGCTTCAGGACCAGACTTTCGAACAGGTCCTCGGGCAGACCCTCGGCCCAACTCTCGAAGATCTTCAGCACCTGCGCCCCGGCGTCGGCCTGCATCTTCAGATAATGCGCCGTGGCCTCGACGAGGACGTCGAGAAGGGCCGCGACCTTCTCCGGCTCGGAATAGGCATAGGTCCGGGCCTGCGCCCGTTCCCCCTTGCCGATCGACCGCGCCTCGCCGTCCAGCATATAGGTCGCCACGGTCCACGGCGCCCCGGCAAAGCCGATCAGGGCCCGGTGCGGCTCCAGCTGTCCCCGCACGATCGACAGGGTCTGACCGACCTGTTTCAGGGCCTCGCCCGCGTCCGCCGTCTGATCGCGCATCGCCTCCACCGGCGGCAGGGTTCCCAGCCGCGGCCCCTCGCCCGCCTCGAACCAGACGTCCTGCCCCAGTGCTCGCGGGATAAGCAGGATGTCGGCGAAGACGATGGCGGCGTCGAAGCCGAACCGCCGCATCGGCTGCAGCGTGGCCTCGGCGGCCTTTTCCGGATCGAGGCAGAAGGAGATGAAGTCGGGGGTCGTCGCCCGCAGAGCCCTGTACTCGGGCAGATACCGCCCCGCCTGGCGCATGAACCACACCGGTGGACGCGGCGTCGCCTCGCCGGCGAGAACCTTGAGCAACAGGGGGGTGTTGGAGACGGTCATCTGATGTCGGGCTTACCGGGGGGCCGGGTCCCGCTCAAGCCCGGGCCGGTGTCGCACCCCCTAATCCTTCAATGAAAGATATTCTTGAAGAATGGAGGAAGAAGGCAGGGCCGGGGATGACGGGGATAAGCAGGCTCGATCCGGCCCCGCCGGGCGGGTTTTCCGCAAGGCGGCGGGCGGTCTTCCACGGGCGTCCACCGGGCTGGTGAAACCGGGGACAAATCCTAACGAGGCCTTAACGGGCGGGCTTCAGGGCGTTGGCGGGGGCGGACGCGGATGGGCGCCGTTAAGGAGTTGTTAAGGCTGTCCACACCCGGGCTCGGCGCGGGAAGACGCCGCTGGATGACTCGCCCATTGACCCCCGCCCTCGTCCACTTTCATCCCCGCTCGCGGCGGCTGGCGCGCCCGGCTATAGAGATCGACGCACCGGCCGCGACGATCGGCGCCCGGCCCCGTCCACAGGAGTCTCGCCGCCATGGACAGCTTCCTATGAGTCCATCCCCGGAGCCGACTTCATGAGCGCGGTCCGACCCGCCGGCGTCTCCCGACTGGCGACCTATTTCCACGTCCATCTGGTTTCGGACTCCACGGGCGAGACGCTGAACGCCATGGCCAAGGCGGTGGTGGCCCGGTTCGACGGGGTCATACCGATCGAGCACATCTACGCCCTCGTCCGCTCCGGCAAGCAGATGGACCGGGTGCTGGAGGAGATCGCGGCCTCGCCGGGCGTGGTGCTGCACACCCTGGTGGACCGGGAACTGCGTGATCAGCTCGAGGAGGGCTGCCGGCGGCTGGATATGCCGCAGATCGCGGCGCTCGATCCTCTGGTGGGCGCGCTGTCGCGCTATCTCGGCGCCGCCCTCTCGACCCGGGTAGGGGCCCAGCACGCGCTGGACACCGACTATTTCAACCGCATCGCCGCGCTCGACTTCGCCATGGCGCACGACGACGGCCAGGGCACGACCGAGCAGCTGGAGGGCGCTGATGTGGTGCTGTGCGGGGTCAGCCGCACCTCCAAGACGCCGACCTGCATCTATCTCGCCCACCGCGGCATCCGCGCCGCCAATGTGCCGCTGGTGCCGGGACAGGAGGACGGCGAGCGACTGACAGCGCTCAAGAACCCCCTGATCATCGGCCTGACCGTCTCGCCGGACCGGCTCGTGCAGATCCGCCGCAACCGGCTGGACGGGCTGAACGCCGGGCGGGCCTCGACCTATACCGACCACGAGGCGGTGCGCGAGGAGACGGTCAAGGCGCGCCGGGCCTTCGAACGCCGCGGCTGGCCGGTCATCGATGTGACCCGCCGTTCGGTCGAGGAGACGGCGGCGGCGATCATCAATGTGCTGAACGAGCGGCGCACACACCGCGTGGGGACCAGCTGGTGAGCGGAGAACGGCTGATCCTCGCCTCGAAGAGCGCGGCGCGGCGGGCGATGCTCGAAGGCGCCGGCGTGCCGTTCTCGGTGCAGGTCGCCGACGTCGACGAGGATTCGGTCAAGGCGGTCCATGACCCCGCGGATGCAGTCGGGCTCGCGGTCGAGCTGGCGCGGGTAAAGGCGCTGGCGGTCTCGCGCCACGATCCCGATGCCTGGGTGTTGGGCGCCGACCAGACCCTCGCCTTTGACGGAGGCCTCGTCTCAAAGGCGACGTCACTGGCCGTAGCCAGAGATCGGCTCGCGTCAATGCGGGGCCGGGAACATCAGCTGCACTCCGGCGCTGCGCTGGCGCGGAACGGACAGGTGGTCTGGTCCGGGGTGGACAGCGTGACCCTGCGGGTGCGGGATTTCTCCGACGCCTTCCTCGACGCCTATGTGGCGGCGGAGGGCGAGGCGCTTCTGTCCTGCGTCGGCTCCTATCGGCTTGAGGGCATGGGGTCCCAGCTGTTCGAGGCCGTGGACGGCGACTATTTCACCGTCCTGGGCATGCCGCTCTGGCCCGTCCTCGCTGAACTGCGTCGGGCCGGAGTGCTGGCGACATGACGACGCTTTCGGGCGTCGCCGGGCAGCCGATCGCGCATTCGCTGAGCCCGCTGATCCACAGGGCGTGGATCAAGACCGCGGGCCTGAACGCCGACTACCGCGCCTTCGGTCCCGCGGACGAGGCGGCGTTTGAGGCGCTGGTCGCCGAGGGCCGATCTGGCGCCTTGCGCGGACTGAATGTCACCGCACCGTTCAAGGCGGCGGCCCTGGCGGTGGCGGACGAGGTCAGCGAAACCGCGCGGCTGTGCGGCTCGGCCAATCTGCTGATCTTCGAAGGGGGGCGGGTTCGGGCCGACAGCACGGACGGCGAAGGTCTGATGGCGGCGCTGGCGGAGCAGGCGTCGGAACTCGCGGTCGCCGGCCGCCCGGTTGTGATCCTCGGCGCCGGCGGCGCGGCGCGGGCGGCGGCGGCGGCGCTCAAGGGCGCAGGCGCTGACGTCGCGGTTCTGAACCGGACGGTGGAGCGGGCGGAGGTGCTGGCGGGGGATCTGGGTATCCGGGTCGCGGCGCCCGAGGCCGTCGGCGAGGCGGCTCTGGTGGTCAATGCGCTGAGTGCGCCGCCGGAGATCGATGGTGTCAGCCTGCGCTCCGACGCGGTGCTGATGGACATGACGTACCGGCCGTTGCTGACGCCGTTTCTGGCGGCGGGGCGAGCGCGGGGACTGACCGTCGTTGACGGGCTGGCCATGCTGATCGGTCAGGCGCGGCCCTCGTTCAGGGCCTTCTTCGACATAGAGCCGCCGGCGGTCGAGGTGCGGGCTCTGGCTCTCGCCGAACTGGGAGAGGCGTCATGATCGTGCTCGGCCTGACCGGGTCCATCGGCATGGGCAAGACGACCACGACCGCGATGTTCGCCGACGAGGGCGCGCTGATCTGGAACGCGGATGAAGCGGTGCATCGCCTCTATGCCCGGGGCGGTGCAGCGGTGGAGGCGGTGGCTGAGGCCTTCCCCGGCGTGGTCGTCGACGGCGCCGTGGACCGGACGCGGCTGGCGGCGGCGCTGGGGCAGGACGCCCAAGCCTTCCGCCAGCTGGAGGCCATCGTGCATCCGCTGGTGCTGAAGGGCCGGCTGGAGGATCTGGAGGCGGCGGAGCGGCGCGGGGTGCGGCTGGCTGTGCTGGACATCCCGCTGCTGTTCGAAACCGGGGGCGACGAGGCGGTGGATGCGGTGGTGGTGGTGACCGCCTCGCCGGAGGTGCAGGCGCAGCGGGTGCTGGCGCGACCGGGCATGACCCGCGAGCGGTTCGACGCCATTCTGGCGCGGCAGCTGCCGGATGCGGACAAGCGGCGCCGGGCGGACTTCATTGTCGATACGGGCGGCGGGCTCGAGGCGGCGCGGGCGCAGGTGCGGGAAATCGTGGGGACGGTTCTGGCGCCGGACTGGACATCTCCACGGCGCGGGCTTTCGCCGGACGCCAAACCGATTCAATAAGGGCCATGGCCCGCGAAATCGTTCTCGACACCGAAACCACCGGCTTTGACCCGAAGACGGGCGACCGGCTGATCGAGGTCGGCTGTATCGAGATCGAGGATTTGCTGCCGACCGGCCGGACTTATCATACCCTGGTGTATCCCGAGCGGCTGATCCCGCCGGACGCCATCCGGGTGCACGGGATAACCGACGAGAAGGTGAAGGACGCGCCAAAGTTCAAGGATGTCGTCAGGGGCCTGATGGAGTTCATAGGCGATGCGCCGGTGATCGCGCACAACGCCGCCTTCGACCGCTCCTTCATCGATTATGAGTGCGGCCTGTGCGGGCACGAGCTGATCGAGGAGACGCGCTGGATCGACACGCTGAAACTGGCGCAGAGCCGGTTTCCGGGCATGGCCAATTCGTTGGACGCCCTGTGCAAGCGGTTCAAGATCAGCCTGGTCGAGCGGAGCCTGCACGGCGCCCTGATCGACGCCCGGCTGCTGGCCGAGGTCTATCTGGAACTGAAGGGGGGCAAGGAGCGGCGGCTGGATCTGTCGGCCGCCCGGACCGTGGCGGCGAATGTCGCGACGGCGTCCGCGGGCGGATACGGCCCGCGCCCGAGGCCGCTGGCGCCGCGCTCGACCGAGGCCGAGCGGGCGGCGCATCTGGCCTTCCTGAGGGCCAATCTGAAGGACCGCTCGCTGTGGACGGCCTACGGGCTGGACGTCGACACGGCCACCGAAGCGGCCTGACCGATCAGACCTGGGCGGGTTCCGCCGGACCGCGGGCGATCTGCTGCTGGCGCGCCATATAGATGCCGGCGAAGTCGATCGGGTCGAGCATGAAGGGCGGATAGAAGCCGCCGTCCGAGGTGGCGCCGGCGATGATCTCCCGGGCGAACGGGAACAGGTAGCGCGGGCACTCGATCAGCAGCAGCGGCTCGATGTCCTGTTCGGCGACGCCTGACAGGGCGAACAGGCCGCCGTAGAGCAGTTCGACATTGAACACGGTCATGGCGTCGGTCGAGGCCTTGACCGTCAGGCGAAGCTCGACTTCGAACAGGCCGTCCTTGCGGCCCTGGGCGTTCATCTCGACGCCGAGGTCGATCGCGGGCTTGCCCTCGATGCGCAGCGAGTCCGGGGCCTTCGGGTTTTCGAAGGACAGGTCGCGAACGTACTGGGCCAGGATGCGGAAGCCGGGGCCGGCGGGCTCGCCTTGCACAGGCGTGGTGGCGGCGTCGGCGGGCGGGGCTGCGTCGGTCATGGCGGAAGGTCTGCTGGAATGGCGTGAGGGGCGCGGCTGGCCGGGCCCGGAAGGCGCGGCGACTAGCATGCGGCGCCCGTTGCGGCAACGACGCTCGCCCGGCGGGCACCCAGCGGCGGGGCCCGTGGCGATCCGCCGCCGGGGCGAGGGGGAGGCCGTTCGCCTTGCGCGGCCCCATATCAGTCCCTAATCGTCGTTTCACCGCGCCCCGCGTTCACGGGGCGCCAGTCAGGGAATGCCCGTGCCACCGGTCCAGGTCCAGATCGTCATCTTCGCCGTGATCGCGGCCATCGTGCTGTTCCAGCTCTATAATGTGCTGGGCAAGAAGGTCGGGCGGCAGCCCGAGGACGACGCCCGGGCCCAGCCGCCGGCGCCGACCGCCCCGACGGAGACGAGCGGGTCGCGGGCCAGCGTCATCGACGCCGCCACCCTTGCCTCCATCGCCGGGCTCAAGGCCCGGGATCCGAATTTCGACCCGGTTCGCTTCCTCGAGGGCGCGCGCCAGGCGCATGAGACCATCGTCCGGGCCTATGCCGCCGGCGACCGTGAGACGCTCAAGCCCCTGCTGACCCCGGTGGTGATGGATTCGTTCGAGGGCGGCATCGCCGCGCGGGAGACCCGCGGCGAAACCGAGACGGTCGAGTTCCTGCATCCCGCCCGGGCCGATCTGGAACTGGCCACGGCCGAAGAGAACCGCGCCATCGCCAAGGTTCGTTTCCTCGCCGAACTGCGCAACCGGGTGAAGTCCGCCGATCCGGCGGCCGAGGAGCAAGTCGAGGAGCGCCGCGTGGCCGAGGTCTGGACCTTCGAACGCACCCTCGGCGCCAGCGATCCGAACTGGCTGCTGGCCCGCACCGAGCCCGCTGCGGCGTGAGGCGGACGCTGCGAGCCGCGGCGCTCGCGCTGACGGGCGCCCTGACCGTCCTTCTGGCCGGGTGTGGCGGGGCGGGCGCCCCGATCCTGCCCCTGCCCGCCGTGCCGCCGGCGCCGAACCAGCCGGTTCCGTACGAGCCTGCCGCGCCGACCGGTTTCAGTCCCGTGACCCTGCCCGGCTGGGCCGACGAGGATCATCTGGCCGCCTTCAACGCATGGACGGATAGCTGCCGCGTGGCCCGCGAGCCGAGGGCGCGGGCGCAGTGCGACCGGGCCATGCAGATCCGCCGCACCTCGAAGCCGGTGACGCCGTCGATGGCCCGGGCCTTCTTCGAGAGCGGCTTCTCGGTGGTCGCGGCAGAGACGCCCGATGGCGGGCCCGGTCTCCTGACCGCCTATTTCGCTCCGGAATATTCAGCCCGGCGGCGGCCCGGCGGCGAGTTCGACATGCCGGTGCTGGCGCCTCCCGCCGGCTGGACGCGCGGCCAGACCCTGCCGCCGCGGGCGCAGATCGAGGCCGACCCGCAAGCCGCGTCGGGCGCTGCCCCGCTGGCGTGGATGCGGGCCGAGGATCTGTTCTTTATGCAGATCCAAGGGTCCGGCTATCTGACCTTCGAGGACGGGTCGAAGGCGCGAGCCGCCTACGCCGCGGACAACGGCCAGAAATTCGCAGGCATCGCCCGGCCGATGGCGGATCAGGGCCTGCTGCCGGCGAACGGCACCTCGGGCGAGGCGATCCGGGCCTGGCTTGCGGCGCACCGGGGGCCGGAGGCGCGTGCGGTGATGGCGCTCAATCCGCGCTACATCTTCTTCAGCCTCGATCCCGACGACGGCGGCGATCCGAACGGCGCGGCGGGCGTCCCCCTGCCCGCGCGGCGCGCCATCGCCGTCGATCCGGCGCACTGGCGTTATGGCGATCTGGTCTGGATCAGCGCCGACGGCGGCCATCTCGCGGGTGCGCGCGGCGGATACCGGGGACTGGTGGTGGCGCTGGACACCGGCTCGGCCATTCGCGGACCGGTCCGGGCCGATCTGTACATGGGTCGGGGCGAGGCCGCCGGCGAGGAAGCCGGCGCGGTGAGGCATCCGCTGCGGATGTGGCTGCTGGTCCCGCGCGCCTGATTTAATTGTCAAAGACCGGAGTGGACATCGGGCATGGCTGACCGCCGCTTCGGGTGAAGCGGTTGGGGAGGGTGCGGGGTCGCCGGGTCTCGCCCGGTGATGAGTTTTTAGTACCGTTTCGACGAGACAGACGCCCCGCGCAGTCGTTTTCCACACGCCCTCCGACTGGCGGCCCTGCATTCGGGCCTTTGACGGATCACACGGCGACAGCCTCACGACTGCCGACGCGGGGGGGCCTACCGCCGCTGTTACGACGTCCTCAACCCCACCTGAAGCGCGCGGCGAGCAAGCAGGCAGGATCCATCCCTGCCCGCGAGGACCCCCGGACTCTCCATCGCCCGGGCTTCATCGCTCGACCACAGCCCGTCGCCATCGAGGAACGTGGATCCGACGCCCTCCCCGTCAACGGGATGGGGGGAGTATGCCGCCGGTCTCTCCTGCGGCGCGTTCGTGACGCTGGCAAATTGGGGTTGTCGAATGGAAACAGCAGCTTGGCTGTTCAAAGTATGGAGACAGCAGTCGGATTTGCAGCGCAGCAATTCCGCTTTCGTCATCCTCCGGCGAGCGGAGCGAGACCGGGGGACCCAGCGGCGCCGAAGGCGATCTGTTCAGGCAGAGGACTCCCGCAGCGGCGTTCCCGACAGCGTCGCGCTCTCGCGCGCCGCTGGGTCCCCCGGTCGCGGCGCTGAAGCGCCTTGCCGGAGGATGACGATAGAGGAAGAGGATTTGCGCGCACTCGCGCGACCTCTACCGCCGCCGAAGACCGCCCAATACCCCGCGGAGGAGTTCGCGGGTCAGGGTCGAACCGGCCGTGCGCAGCACGGATTTGGTGACCGCCTCGATGGGGGTTTCGCGGGTCGAGCGGCGGGCAGGGGCGCGGGAGCGGGCGGCTTCGCGCTCGTATTGGGCCTGCTGGCTGGCCTGTTCCTTCGCGCGGGCGGCGGCGAGCTTGTCGGCTTCCTTCGCCGCGGCGGCGTCGGATTTGGCGCGGGCGGCGGCGGCATCGGCGGTGGCGGCGGCCTGATCGGCCTCGCCTCGGCGTGCAGACAGCAGTTCCTCGGCGGACTCGCGGTCGACCGGCGTGTCGTAGAGGCCTCGCACCGGGCTGGCGGCCATGACCGCGGCGCGCTCGGCGTCGGTGGCGGGGCCGAGGCGGCTGTCCGGCGGGCGGATGGCGGTGCGCGAGACGACGTTGGGCGCGCCCTTCTCATCGAGGGTCGAGACCAGGGCCTCGCCCACGCCGAGGGCCTGGATGGCGTCGGCGGTGTCGAAGGCCGGATTGGCGCGGAAGCTGTCGGAAGCGGCCCGGAGGCCCCGCTGCTCGGACGGGGTATAGGCGCGCAGGGCGTGCTGGATGCGGTTGCCGAGTTGGGCCAGGACGCTGTCGGGAATGTCGGCCGGGTTCTGGGTGACGAAATAGACGCCGACGCCCTTGGAGCGGATCAGGCGCACCACCTGCTCGACTTTTTCGCGCAGGGCGTCCGGCGTGTCGTTGAACAGCAGGTGAGCCTCGTCGAAGAAGAAGACGAGGCGCGGCTTGTCCGCATCGCCGACCTCGGGAAGCTGTTCGAACAGTTCGGACAGCAGCCAGAGCAGGAAGGCGGCGTAGAGGCGCGGGCTGGCCATCAGCTTGGTCGCATCAAGCACATTGACCTGGCCGCGGCCGTCGAGCCCGGTGCGCATCATGTCCTCGAGCCGCAAGGCCGGTTCGCCGAAGAAGGCCTTGCCGCCCTGCTGTTCCAGCTGGAGCAGCGACCGCTGGATGGCGGCGATCGAGGCGGGCGCGACATTGCCGACCTCGCGGCCGATGCGTTCGGCGTTCTCGCCGACGTGGACCAGCATGGCGCGCAGGTCGTCCAGATCGAGCAGGAGCAGGCCTTCCTTGTCGGCGACGTGGAAGACCACCGACAGCACGCCTTCCTGCACGTCGTTGAGGTTCAGCATCCGGGCCAGAAGCACCGGGCCGATCTCGCTGACGGTGGTGCGGATCGGGTGACCCTTCTGGCCGTAGAGGTCCCAGAAGACGACCGGGGCCGCTTTCGGCTGCAGCGTCAGCCCCATACCGGCGGCGCGGGCGAGAAGTTTCTCATTCGGCGAGCCGGGCACGCAGATGCCGGACAGGTCGCCTTTCACATCGGCGCAGAAGACCGGCACGCCCGCGTCCGAGAAGCCTTGGGCCATGATCTGCAGGGTGACGGTCTTGCCCGTGCCGGTCGCGCCGGCGACGACCCCGTGGCGGTTGGCGCGGTTGAGCAGGAGGACCTCGGCCTCGCCGCCGTCTTCCGCGAAGGACTGGCCGAGAAACAGGGCGGGCGCGGTCTCGGTCATGGTGGGAACTCCTGCACAAGCTTGACGCTCATGCTCTACCGCCCGGCGTGGCGGTTCAAGGCCGATTGACGGCGAACCCCGGGACCTTGACCATATGCCGATGAAAGCGCCGATCACCGTTCCGACGTCCACCGTGGCGCGCAATGCGCTGGTGGCGATAGCCGTCGTCGCTACCGGAGCCGCCGTCTACTGGCTCAGCGACATCCTGACGCCGCTGGCCATGGCCATCTTCCTGCTGATCATGATCGACGGGGTGAAGCGCAGCCTCGCCACGCGGACGCCGGTGCCCGAGCGATGGGCGGGGGTCGCCGCCCTGCTGCTTGTCACGGTCGGCTTTCTGATCGCCGTCGCCATTATCTTCTACGGCGCGCGCGGATTCTTCGTTCAGACCACCGATGACGCGGTGCTGCTGGGGCCGCGTCTCGACCAGATACTGTCCGACGCCTACGCCCTGTTCAATGTGGACGCGGCGCCGACGGCGACCGAGCTGCTCGCCCGGGCCGACATCCCCAGCTACCTGTCCATCGTCGCGCGGCAGGCGCAGGGCGTGGTGACCGGGACCATCTTCGTGATGATCTACCTGGGCTTCCTGCTGGCGTCGCAGAACGGGTTCCGGCGCAAACTGGTGGGGATGTTCCCGGACCGGACCGCGCGAGGTGAGGCGCTGGAGGTGTTCCAGCGGGTGCGCGGCGGGGTCGAGGGCTATCTGTGGGTGCAGACGGTGACCGGGGCGATGATCTGCGCCGCGGCCTGGCTGCTGATGCGGGCCGTGGGGCTGCAGAACGCGGAGTTCTGGACCTTTGTCATCTTCATCGTCGGCTTCATTCCGGTGCTGGGTGGGGCCGTGGCCGGTCTGGCGCCGCCGCTGTTCGCCCTGGTGCAGTTCGAGAGCTACTGGCCGGCGCTGATCCTGCTGGGCGGACTTCAGGTCATCCTGTTCGTCAGCGGCAATTTCATCCAGCCGCGGATGCAGGGCGACAACCAGAACATCGATCCGGTGGTGGTGCTGCTGGCGCTGGCGTTCTGGGGCAAGGTCTGGGGCGTGGTCGGCATGTTCCTGTCCACGCCGCTGGCGGTCATGGCCATGGCCATTCTGGCGGAGTTCAAGGGCTCGCGCTGGATGGCGATCCTGCTATCCGGCGACGGCGAGCCCTATGCCGACGAGGAGGCCGAACGGCCCGCCCCGACCGCGTCAACCCGCCGCAGGCCGGGCCCCAAAGACGCCTCTTAACGCCCTTGATTGGCCACAACCGGCGCCTATCTCATCCCTGTCGCCGCGGCTCCCCTCCCCCCAACGCCGCGGTGCAGAGATCGGCGCCACCCCTCCCCCTCCTGGGCGCCGATCCGACAGGCCGCCGGACGAAAGTCCGGCGGCTTTGTCGTATCCGGGTTGGGCCGGCATGGGGTCCAGATGCGGAAATGTCACGCCTCCTGAAGGAGTGAGCGGGATTGCGGGCGGGGCCGAGCTTTGCCGGAACGCGGGCGGCGAGGCGGCGTTGGTGCGGCTGGAGGGGTGGGCCAACACCAATCTCAAGGATCGACAACTCATGCTGAAGACCATTTCCGCCGCGTCCCTGACGCTGCTGCTGACCGGCGTCGCCGCGCCGGCCCTCGCGCAATCCGCTCCCGACTGGTCGGGCCCGTACGTCGGCGTGTTCGGCGGCTTCATCCAGCCGGACGAAGAGCCCGATGAAACCCTCGTCTTCGACCGCGATCTGGACGGCGACTACGACGATACGGTGCTGACCTCGGGCGGCCAGAACGCGTTCGGCCCCGGCTTCTGCGGCGATCAGGCCAGCAGCGGCCAGACCCGCTGCGACGACGACGCCTCGGGCGTCGAGGGCGGCGTGAAGCTGGGCTACGACATGCAGTTCGGCCGCTGGGTCGTGGGCGCGGTCGGCGAGATCGCCGCCGTGGACGCCGAGGACAGCGTCAGTGGTTTCAGCACCACCCCGGCCTATTACAGCCTGACCCGCAGCCTTGATCACATGGCCGCCCTGCGCGCCCGCCTCGGCTACGCGGCCGGCCCGGCCCTGCTGTACGTCACCGGCGGCGCCGCCTACGGCAAGGTGGAGAACAGCTTCAACACCAACAACACCGCCAACAGCTTCACGGCGACCACCGACGAGGACGACGCCGACGGCTATCAGTTCGGCGGCGGTGTGGAGTGGCGTCTGGCCCCCAGCCTGACGTTCAACGCCGAATACATCTACACGGACCTGGAAACCGGCGAGTACAACATCCGCGTCGGCAACACGGGCACGACGCCCGCGACCAATCCGTTCATTCTCGCGCCGAACACCACCGGCACTGACCTGACGCGCAGCACCGATTCCTTCGCGCTGCACTCGTTCCGCATCGGCATGAACGTCCGCTTCTGATCCTGTCCGGATTTCCGGACGGAAGGCGAGGCCGGCTCCGCAAGGGGCCGGCCTTCGTCGTTTTGGGGGTTCCCGCCGCGGGCGGCCTGTCCTAGGTGAACCCGGTCAGGACGGGCGGCTTGCCGAAGCGGCGAACCGGCCTAGTCTGGCGACGTCCCTGGCGGTCCGTCCGAGGCCGCGTTCCGAAAAGAGACCCCCATGCCCGGCGCTTCCGCCCCCACGCACCCTCAGGCGATTACGCTGGAGGCGCTGGAGGCGAGTTTCGCGACCGCGGTCGGCGGCCCCTGCAGCGAGCCGGCCTGCACCTACCTCGCCCAGGCCCATGAAGACTATGTGGCCGACGAGACGCCGGAACTGGGCGGCGCGGATCTGGCGCATCTGCTGGCCTCGGTGTGGAAGTCCGCGGCCGGGCGCAAGCCTGGCGAGGCGGCCCTGATCACCCTCGGCCCTCTGAACGGCGCGGACGCGCGGTCCACCGGCTACGACAGCATCGCCCTGATCCAGGACGACCGACCCTTCCTCGTCGACAGCGTCATGGGCGAACTGGCCGAGGCCGGGGTCACCGTGCGCTCGATGTTCCATCCGATCGTGGAGATGGGCGGGGTTCGCACCTCCCTGATCATCGTGGTCATGGACCCGGTGCCGCAGGAGCGGCGCGACGCGCTGGGCGAGAGCCTCGCCGAGACCATGGGCGACGTGCGGGCGGCGGTGGCCGATCATGCGGCCATGAACGCCCTGATGGCCCGCTCGATCGCCCATCTGGAAGCGGGTGTGGCGGGCGTGGACGCGGACGTGCTGGCCGAGAACCTCGCCTTCCTGCGCTGGCTCGAGGCGGATCATTTCGTCTTCCTCGGCGCCCGCGACTATGAGTTCCCGCGCACAGCGGACGGCGGCTACGAGGCCGAGGCGCCGCTGTCGCAGTCGGGCGCCGGCCTGGGCGTACTGGCCGATCCGGAGCGGACCGTGCTGCGCCGCGCCAACGAGCCGGCCGTGCTGACCAAGTCGATGAAGAAGCAGCTGAACCTGTCCGAGCCGGTGACGGTGGCCAAGGCCAACGCCCGCTCGCGGGTGCATCGCCGCGCCTATATGGACTACATCGGCGTCAAGCGGTTCGGGCCGGATGGCCGGCCGTCGGGCGAGACCCGCTTCGTCGGCCTGTTCACCGCCGAGGCCTATGACCGGATGTCGACCGAGGTGCCGCTGCTGCGCCGCAAGGTCGCCAACGCCCTGGCCCGGGCGGACAAGGTGGTGGGGTCGCACAGCTACAAGCGGCTGAAGAACATCCTCGAAAACTATCCGCGCGACGAGCTCTTCCAGATCGGCGAGGACGAGCTGCTGGAGATCGCGCTGGGCATATTGCACCTGCACGACCGGCCGCGGATCAAGAGCTTCACGCGGAAGGACCCGTTCGACCGGTTCGTCTCGGTCCTGACCTTCATTCCGCGCGAGCGCTTCAATCCGGGCGTGCGCGAGCGGATCGGGCGCATTCTGGCGCACGAGTGGGGCGGCCGGCTGTCGGCCTGGTATCCGCAGCTGTCGGACCAGCCGCTGGTCCGCATCCACTACATCATCGGCGTGACGCCGGGGGATCACCCCTGCCCCGACCTGGCCGAGCTGGACGAGAAGATCGCCGAGGCCGGGCGCAGCTGGGTCGATCGCTTCGAGAGCGCCCTGCGCGACGCCGACATCGACGACGTGCAGGTGGGTCCGCTCAGCCATCGCTGGGCCTGGGCCTTCGGCGCCGGCTACCGCGACCGCTACGACGCCGATGAGGCGGTGCGGGACCTGCAGGCCATCGACCAGCTGAACGACAGCGGGCTGAACGACGGCGGCGATCCCGTGGCGGTGCGGGCGTTCCGGACCGACGAGGACGGACCGCTGAACTTCCGCTTCAAGCTGTATCGGCGGGGCGCGGCGGTGCCGCTGTCGGACGTGCTGCCGATCCTCGCGGACATGGGGCTGAAGACGCTCGAAGAGTGGGGCCACGCCCTGAGCCCGACGGGCGATCCCGAAATCCATGTGCACGAATTCCTGCTCGAGGATCCCCGCGGCGGCGACCTGCATTTCGACGACGTCAGCGGGCCGTTCGAAGAGGCCTTCCTGGCGGTCTGGACCGGCCGCACGGAGAGCGACGGCTTCAACCGGCTGGTGCTGGAGCTGGGCGTCGGCTGGCGCGAGGCCGCGCTGGTGCGCACCCTCGCCCGCTATCGCCAGCAGACCGGGCTCGACCCCAGCCAGGCGGTGCAGGAAGAGGCGCTGCGCGACTATCCGTCGGTGGCGCGCGGACTGCTGTCCCTGTTCCGGTGCAAATTCGATCCGGCCGCCGGCGGCGACGCGGCGTCGCGCAAGTCGGACGTCGACGAGCAGGGGGCCAAGCTGATGACCCTGCTGCAGGAGGTGAAGAGCCTCGATCACGACCGGGCCCTGCGGCGGCTGGCCCTGCTGATCATGGCGATCAAGCGGACCAACTATTTCCAGACCGCCGCCGACGGCCAGCCGAAGGCGCACATCTCTATCAAGATCGCCTCGCGCGAGCTGGACGACCTGCCCCTGCCCAAGCCGTTCCGCGAGATCTTCGTCTGGGCGCCGCACGTCGAGGGCGTGCACCTGCGCTTCGGACCGGTGGCGCGCGGCGGGCTGCGCTGGTCCGACCGCCGCGACGACTTCCGCACCGAGGTGCTGGGGCTGGTCAAGGCGCAGCAGGTCAAGAACGCCGTCATCGTGCCGGTCGGCTCCAAGGGCGGCTTCTATCCCAAGAACCTGCCGGCCATCGTGCGCGCCGGCGGCGATCGCGACGCGCAGCAGGCCGAGGCCATCCGCGCCTACAAGACCTTCCTGTCGGGGCTGCTGGACATCACCGACAACATCACGGCGGACGGGTCCGTGACCCATCCGGCGGATGTGGTGATGTGGGAAGGTGACGACCCCTATCTGGTCGTGGCGGCGGACAAGGGCACGGCGACGTTCTCGGATATCGCCAACGGCATCTCGGCCGACTACGGATTCTGGCTGGACGACGCCTTCGCGTCGGGCGGCTCGGTCGGCTACGACCACAAGGTCATGGGCATCACCGCCCGCGGCGCGTGGGAGGCGGTCAAGCGCCACTTCCGCGAGATGGGCAAGGACATCCAGACCGAGCCCTTCACCGTCGTCGGCGTCGGCGACATGTCGGGCGACGTGTTCGGCAACGGCATGCTGCTGTCGAAGGCGATCAAGCTGGTGGCGGCCTTCGACCACCGCGACATCTTCATCGATCCCAATCCCGATCCGGCGACCAGCTGGGTCGAGCGGGACCGGATGTTCAAACTGCCGCGCTCGTCCTGGCAGGACTACGACAAGTCGAAAATTTCGAGCGGCGGCGGCATCTTCCCGCGCTCGGCCAAGTCGATCGAGCTGACGCCCGAGATCAAGGCCCTGCTGGAGATCGAGGAGGACGCGGTCGATCCCGCGACGCTGATGAAGGCCATCCTCAAGGCGCCGGCGGAACTGCTCTACCTCGGCGGCATCGGCACCTATGTGAAGGCGCCGAACGAGACCGACCTGCAGGTCGGCGACAAGGCCAATGACGCCATCCGCGTCGACGGGCCGGAGCTGCGCGTGGCCGTGGTGGGGGAGGGCGCCAACCTCGGCCTGACCCAGGCGGGCCGCATCTCGTTCGCGAGGAACGGCGGCCGGATCAACACCGACGCCATCGACAACTCGGCCGGGGTCGACAGCTCCGACCACGAGGTCAACATCAAGATACTGACCGGGGCGGCCATCGCCTCGGGCGCGCTGAAGGCGGAGGACCGCAACGCCCTGCTGGCCTCGATGACCGACGAGGTCGGGCTGAAGGTGCTGGTCCACAACTACGACCAGACGCTGGCGCTCAGCCTGCAGCAGGCCGAGGGCGCCGAAGCGCTCGACGCGCAGCAGCGCTTCATGCAGTGGCTCGGCGGCAAGGGTAAGCTGGACCGCAAGGTCGAGGGCCTGCCGGACGATCTCAAGCTGACCGAGATGAAGACGGCGGGCACGCCGCTGGCCCGGCCGGAGCTGGCGGTCCTGACCGCCTATTCGAAGCTGGAGCTTTTCGACGACATCGTCTCGTCGAAGGCGCCCGACGACGCCTTCTTCAAACAGACACTGGTCCGCTACTTCCCGGCCCCGCTGGCGAAGTTCGAAGCGGACATGCAGCGCCACCGGCTGCGCCGCGAGATCATCTCGACGATCCTGTCGAACGAGATCGTCAACATGTGCGGCCCGACTTTCCCAGAGCGGCTGCGGCAGTCGGCCCGGTGCGACACCGGGGCGATGGTCATCGCCTTCGAGGCGGCGCGTCAGATCTTCCGGCTCGACGAAGCCTGGGATCAGGTCTCGGCACTGGACCTCAAGATCCCGGCCGAGGCGCAGATCGTCCTCTATCAGGAGATCGCCACCGTGCTGCGCCGCCAGACCTTCTGGCTGGCCCGGCGGGCGATGCGCGAGGGGGCGACGGTCGATGGGCTGATCGCCGCCTACCGGCCCGCCGCCGACGCCCTGCGCGCCGCCGGCGCCTCGGTGCTGTCGCGCTTCGAACAGGCGCGGCTGGAAGCCCGGATCGCGGCCTTCACCGGCTATGGGGCGAGCGAGGAGATGGCGCGCGACTTCGCCATGCTGCAGCCGCTGGTGGCCACCGCCGACATCGGCGATCTGGCGCGCGAGGCCGGCTGGCCCGAGCCGGCCATGGCGACCCTGTACCACCAGGTGGGCGCGGCCTTCGACTTCGACCGGCTGCGCGCGGCGGCGGGGGCGACCCCCTCCGCCGACCATTTCGACCGGATGGCGGTGCGCCGTCTGATTGAGGATCTGATGAACGAGCAGGTGGCGCTGACCCGCGCCGTGGCCCGTTCGGCGGACGCCTCGGTCGGCGCCAGCGAACTGACGGCGGAACAGGCCGTCGACGCCTGGATCGGACCGCGCCAGAAGACCGTCGAGGGGGTTCGCGCCTCGGTCGACGAGATCGAGGCGTCGGGGGCCGGCTGGACCTTCGCCAAGCTGACGATCGCCAACAGCGTCATCCGGGAGATCGCTTCGTCAGCAGGCTGACGAAACTTTCCTTCGGGGGCCGCGGTCGCCAGCCCTTCGGGACCTCCCGACCCGACGCGGCGTGGCGCTTCGCGCGGGCGGGTTCGATCTGCTAGCGTGCCCGTGCTGAGGGAGAGGCCGATGCCGCGTAAATTCCTCGTCGTCGTCGACGACAGTCCGGAGTTCGAGGGAGCGCTGCGCTATGCGGCGCGGCGGGCGCGTTCGACCGGCGGCCATGTGGTGATGCTGCGCGTCATCCCGCCGGCGGCGTCCGACGCCCACTGGGCCGGGGTGCGCGAGGAGATCGAGCGCCAGACGCGGGCCGAGGCGGAATCGACGCTGAACGGCTGGGCCGCCGAGGCGGCGGAGCGGTCGGGTTCGACGCCGATCCTGCTGATCGAGCGCGGCGATGCGCAGGGCTGCATCCGCAAGGTTGTCGGCGAGGATCCCGACATCAAGATCCTGGTGCTGGCGGCGGGATCGAACGCGCCGGGGCCGCTGGTGGCGGCGGTGGTCAAACAGGGCGCGGCCTTCACCGGGCGCAAGCTGCCAGTGACGATCGTGCCGGGCGAGCTGACCGAGAAAGAGATCGAGGATCTGGCGTGATGTGAAGAGGGGGCGCTAACGCTCGGCGCGCGGCGCCTCGCTGCATGAGCGCAATGGCTCTTCTTCTCACCGGCACGGGACGGTGTGCGGGACTTGAACCCGCCGTCTCGCGGGCGCATCTGAGCGCCATGTTCATCCAGACCGAACCGACGCCGAATCCGAACGCGCTGAAATTCCTGCCCGGGCGGGATGTGTCGGCCGAGCCGCGCGAGTTTCTGACCATCGACGAGGCCGCCGCCTCGCCGCTGGCTGAGTCCCTGTTCCAGCTGGAGGGCGTGGCCGGTGTCTTCTTCGGCTCGGACTATGTGTCGGTGACGCGCGATCCGGCCGGGCTGGACTGGCCGCAGATGAAGGCGCCGATCCTGGCGGCGATCATGGACCATTTCGTCTCGGGCGCGCCGCTGTTGCGCGGCGGGGCCTTCGACAGTGTCTCGCCCGACGGCGAGGACAGCGAGATCGTGGCCGAGATCAAACAGCTGCTGGACAGCCGCATCCGGCCGGCGGTGGCGCAGGACGGCGGCGACATCCTGTTCGACACCTTCGACGAGGAGACGGGGGTTCTGAGCCTGCGCATGCGCGGCGCCTGCGCCGGCTGTCCGTCGAGCTCGGCCACGCTGAAGGCCGGCGTCGAGCAGATGATGAAACACTATGTGCCCGAAGTGACCCGGGTCGAGCAGGTCATTTAAGCGAGGGCGCTATCGCTCGCCGCGCGGCGGCTCGCTGCTTGAGCGCGAACAGTCGATCCAATGCGCTGGCGTAGTCCTGCCTGAAACAAATCCGTCCTCGCCTCTGGGCGGCGCCTGCGTCATTGTCCAAACATGCCCCGGTTCGAGAGCGACAGCGACGCCCGGCGCCTCGGCGAGGCGCTTGCGGGCCTGCGCCGGGAGGCGGGGCTGAGCCAGGCCGAGGCGGGCGAGCGGGTCGGCATGACCAGCCAGGGCTGGGGTCTCTATGAATCAGGCAAGCGGCCGGGGCTGTTCAGGCCCGACGTGCAGCGGCGGCTGACGACGGCCATAGGATCGTCGGCGGAAGAGCTGGCGCTGCAGCTGAGTGTGCCGCCGGCCGCATCAGAGACTTCGGCTTCGGGCATGGAGAATACCGGCCGGGCCTACCCGGGGCCGCCGACGGGTGGAACGCGGCGGCTGCAGCTGTCGAACGACGACCTGTCGCCGTGGGCGGCGTCGGGGGTGGTGCTGGAGTATGAGCCGGGGCGGTGGCCGCGGCGGGATCAGGGCTGCGTCATCGAGATGGCCGATGGCGAAGTGCGGGTGCGGCTGTACGACAGCGCCGACGCGGAGGCGCTGACGGTGCGCGGCGTGCGCGGCGGCGAGGAGCGGATCGCCCGGGCCGACACCCGGCAGGTCTCTGCCGTCGTCGCGCGGATGGATGTCTAGATGAAACGAAATCGTTGCAACATTCCCGTTTCCATGAAACTGTTCCGTCGCGAACAGAGGGAGCGGAGCCATGGCGAGAGTGGGTGGACCGGAGGAAGTCGACGCCTATGTCGGCGCGCGGATCAGTCTGCGGCGCTCGGCGATGGGGCTGTCGCAAACGGCGCTGGCGCAGCAGATCGGCATCAGCTTCCAGCAGGTGCAGAAATACGAGACAGGCCAGAACCGCATCTCGGCCTCGAGGCTGCATCGGGTGGCGACGGTGCTGGCCACCTCGGTCGAGGCCTTCTTCCCGCCCGTGCCCACCGCGCGCGAGACGCCGGATCACAGCTGGGAGGCGCTGCGGCACATAACCGCCAGCGCGGACGGGCGGGCCGTGGCCTCGGCCTTTCCGCTGATCGAGCACCGCGACGTGCGCAAGGCCGTGGCCCGTGTGGTGAGGGCGCTGGCGCGGGACGACTGAATGCCGGCTCCGTGGGAGCGGGGCGATGAGGGTGCTGGTGATCGATACGGCGCTGGGCCTGTGCACGGCGGGGGTGTTCGAGGTCGAGGACGGCGAGGCGCGGGTGCTCGGCCTGCGCTCGGAGGCCATGACCAAGGGGCATCAGGAGCGGCTGGCGGGCATGGCCCGCGACGCCGTGGCCGAGGCGGGCGGGTTCGGGAGGATCGACCGGATCGGCGTGACCGTCGGGCCGGGGTCCTTCACCGGGCTGCGGGTCGGGCTGGCCTTCGCCCAGGGGCTGGGGGCGGCGCTGGACCGGCCGGTGGTGGGGATTTCGACGCTCGACGGACTGGCCGCGTCGGTGGGCGAGGGTGGAGCGGTCGCGGCGGTCATCGATGCGCGGCGGGGACAGGTCTATGCCCGCTTCTGGCGGGACGGCGTGTCGGAGGGTCCGGCCGAGGCCCTGCCGATCGAGACCGCACAGGAGCGGGCGGTGATGCTGGGCGAGGGGGCGCGGCTGGTCGGGTCGGGCGCTGGGCTGATCGCCGAGGGCGTGCCGGGCGCGGCGGTGTTCGATCTGGAGGGACCGGCTCCGGAGGCGCTGGTCCGACTGGCGGCGGCGGCGGACCCGGCGACGAACCCGCCGCGGCCGGTCTATCTGCGCGCGCCGGATGCGACACCGCCCACCCGACTGCCGGGCCAGCCACGGCCAACGACGTGACGAGCGAGGCTCCGCAGGATGGGCGCGGCCCGGACCGGCAGGCGGCGCGGCTGGCTGAGCTCCACGCCGGGGCCTTCGACGGCCCGCACGACACGCCGTGGAGCGAGCATGCCTTTGCCGATCTGCTGGGTCAGTTCGGCGTTTTCGCGGTCGAAGGTCCGGACGGCTTTATCCTGATGCGGGCGGTGGCCGACGAGGCGGAAATCCTGACGCTGGCGGTGCGGCCCGGGGCGCGGCGCGGCGGGCTGGGCGGGCGACTGGTCGGCGAAGGGGTACTGGCGGCGGCGGCGCGAGGGGCTGTGCGGGTCTTTCTCGAGGTGGCCGAGGACAATGTTGCGGCGCGGGCTCTGTACGCGCGGGCGGGGTTCGCGGAGGCGGGGCGGCGGCCCGGCTATTACGCCTCCGCCGACGGGTCGCGCCGTGACGCCCTGCTACTGGCTCTCAACTTGTCCGCCGCGCTTCCCTAGGGCGCGCCGCCCGCCTATTCTCCCGCCATGGACCGGATCGAGAAACTCTGCGCCGAGCGCGGCATGCGCATGACCGAGCAGCGGCGCGTCATCGCCCGGGTCCTGTCCAGCGCCGAGGATCACCCCGACGTCGAGGAGCTGTACCGCCGCGCCTCGTCGATCGATCCGCACATCTCGATCGCCACCGTCTACCGCACGGTGCGGCTGTTCGAGGAAGCGGGGGTCGTTGAGAAGCATGACTTCGGTGACGGGCGGTCGCGCTACGAGGAGGCGGGCGATGACCATCACGACCACCTGATCGACACCCGCACGGGCGAGGTGATCGAGTTCTTCGACGCCGAGATCGAGCGGCTGAAGACGGAGATCGCCGAGCGGTTGGGCTTCGAACTGATCGGCCACAAGCTGGAGCTCTACGGCAAGCCGATCGACGGCGCGGAGCCGTCCAGCCGCGAGGGACTGATCTTCAAGCGGCACGCGGCGCGCGTGGACCCAGCCGACATCGGCTGACGCCGTATGACCGAAACCCTTGTTTCGCAGCCGGGAAAGGATGAGGCGGGCGCCGCGCCGAAGCGTCTGTTCATCAAGACCTACGGCTGCCAGATGAACGTGTATGACTCCGAGCGGATGGCCGATGTGCTGCGCCCGCTGGGCTATGCCGCGACGGACACGGCGGCGGACGCCGACTTCGTCATCCTCAACACCTGCCACATCCGCGAGAAGGCGGCCGAGAAGATCTATTCCGAGCTCGGCAAGCTGAGGGAATTGAAGGACGCCCGGGCGAGGAATTCGAATACGGAAAGCGGGACGTCGAAGAATTCGATGATCATCGCCGTGGCGGGCTGCGTCGCCCAGGCCGAGGGCGAGGAGATCATCAGGCGGCAGCCGGCGGTCGATCTGGTCGTCGGACCGCAGGCCTATCACCAGCTGCCGGAGCTGCTGACGCGGACGGCGAGGGCGCGGGGCGAGAGGATCGGAGCCGACTTCGCACCAAACGAGAAGTTCGACGCCCTCAGGGTCCCGCGCGGCGGGGAGGGCGTCACCGCCTTCCTGACGGTGCAGGAGGGGTGCGACAAATTCTGCAGCTTCTGCGTCGTGCCCTATACGCGCGGGGCCGAGTGGTCGCGGCCGGTCGCGGACGTGCTGGCGGAGGCGCGGGAGTTGGCGGCGCGCGGCGTGCGCGAGGTCACCCTGCTGGGGCAGAACGTCAACGCTTACAATGGCGAGGGGGCGGACGGGACGCCGTCGACTCTGGCGCGGCTGGCCTTCGCCCTGGCGGAGGTCTCCGGGCTGGACCGGATTCGCTACACGACCAGCCATCCGAACGACTTCACCGATGAGCTGATCGCGGCGCACCGGGATCTGCCGCAGATGATGCCGTGGCTGCACCTGCCGGTGCAGGCGGGATCGGACCGCATCCTGAGGCTGATGAACCGCAAGCACGGGCGGACGAAATACGTCGAGCTGATCGACCGTATCCGCGAGGCGCGGCCGGACATGGCGATGTCGGGCGACTTCATCGTCGGCTTCCCCGGTGAGACGGACGCCGATTTCGAGCAGACGATGGATCTGGTGCGGCGGGTGACCTACGCCTCGGCCTTCAGCTTCATGTATTCGCCGCGGCCCGGCACGCCGGCGGCGACCATGGCCGGGCAGGTTCCGGGCGCGTTGAAGAAGGCGCGGCTGCAGGCGCTGCAGACCCTGCTGACCGAACAGCAGATCGCCTTCAATGCATCGCGGGCGGGCATGGTCATGCCGGTGCTGTTCGAGCGGCCGGGGCGGCATGCGTCGCGGGCGCAGGCGGTGGGTCGCTCGCCCTGGCTGCAGTCGGTGCATGTGGATCACGCGGATCACCTGATCGGCCAGATCGTTCTGGTGGAGATCCTGACCGGCCAGCAGAATTCCCTGACCGGCCGCCTCGTTGAACAGAAGGCCGCTTGATGGCGCGTGAGAGTGAGTTCCTGGCGTTGGACGACGCCGCCCTGCGGGCCGTCGTGGGTCCGCACAGCCGCCACATCGCCCTGATCGAGGATGCGTTCAAGGTGCTGGTCGAGGCGCCGGGCGGCGGGGTGACCATCAACGGCTCGACCCGCGACCGGGCGCAGGCCAAGCGGGTGATCGAGACCCTCGCCAAACGCTCGGAAAGTGGGGCGGAGATCACCGAGGCGGACGTGCGCACGGCGCTGGGCGCGGCCGCGACCCAGCCGAGGGAAGGGCAGGGGACCGTGGCCCCCAACGCCGTGGCCCTGCCGGTCGGGCGGCGCGGGGCCATCGCGCCCAAGACGGCGGCACAGGCCAACTATCTGGACATGCTGTCGCGCTGCGAGCTGACTTTCGGCGTCGGTCCGGCGGGGACGGGCAAGACGTTTCTGGCCGCCGCCTACGGCGCCTCGCTGCTGCGGCGGGGGCAGGTCGACCGGTTGGTCATCACCCGGCCGGCCGTCGAAGCGGGGGAGAAGCTGGGCTTCCTCCCAGGCGACCTGAACGAGAAGGTCGACCCCTATCTGGCGCCCATCTGGGAGGCGCTGAACGACATCCTCGGACCCGACGACGTGCGCCGCCGGCGGGACAAGGGCGAGATCGAGGCGGCGCCGATCGCCTTCATGCGCGGCCGGACGCTGGCCCACGCGTTCATCATCGTCGACGAGGCCCAGAACACCTCGCGGCTGCAGATGAAGATGGTGCTGACCCGGCTGGGCGAGGGCGCGCGGATGGTGGTGACCGGCGACCCGTCGCAGGTCGATCTGCTGAACCCGCGCGATTCCGGCCTCAGCCACGCGCTGCGCATCCTCAAGGACGTGAAGGGCGTCGCCATCCAGACCTTCCAGGCCCAGGACGTGGTCCGCCACGCCATGGTCGAGCGCATTGTGCGGGCCTATGACGCCGACGCCTCGGCTCACCGCCCGGCCGCCGATCTGGAAGACACGGGCCGGTGATCGAGGTCGAGGTCGAGGACGAAGCCTGGACGGCGGCCCTGCCAGAAGCGGCGGCGGTGGCCCAGCGGGCGGCGACGGCGGCGCTGGGAACCGTCGAGGGCGACGTCGTGGTGCTGCTGACCGACGACGCGGCGGTGCAGGACCTGAACGCCCGCTTCCGCGACAAGGACCGGCCGACCAATGTGCTGTCGTTCCCCGCAGCCGAGAGCGCGACGCCGCACCTCGGCGACCTCGTGCTGGCCTACGGCGTCTGCGCGGCGGAGGCGCAGGCGCAGGGCAAGTCGCTGGCCGACCACCTGTCGCACCTGACCGTGCACGGCGTGCTGCACCTGCTGGGCCGGGACCACGTGGACGAAGGCGAGGCGGAGGAGATGGAGGCCGAGGAACGGTCCATCCTTGCCACGCTGGGCGTCGCGGACCCATACAGGGCCGATGCTGACGCTTGACCCCGCTTCCCGCCGCGACCGCCTGATTCTGCGTTTCGGACGCATCGCCCTGGCCCTGCTGGCCGGCGCCGGGGCGGCGCTGGCGCATCCGCCGTTCGGAATCCTGCCCGGTCTGCTGGGCTATCCCCTGCTCATGCTGCTGGCCGAGCGGTCGGCGACGACGCGCGGCGGCTTCTGGATGGGGTGGCTGGCCGGCTTCGCCTATTTCTTCATCAGCTGCTGGTGGGTGGCCGAGGCCTTTCTGGTCAATCCCGAACAGGCGTGGATGGCGCCGTTCGCGGCCTCGCTGCTGCCGATCGGCCTGGGCCTGTTCTGGGGCGCGGCCACGGCGCTGTACCGTCGGTTCGCCCCGTCAGGCGTGGGCCGGGTCCTGGTGTTCGCGGGCCTGTTCTGCCTGCTGGAATGGCTGCGCGGCCATGTGCTGACCGGCTTCCCGTGGAACCCCGCCGGAGCGAGCTGGAAGGCCGGGTCGGCCGGGTCACAGTTCGCCTCCGTCGTGGGCGTCTATGGGCTGAGCCTCGTCACGGTCGCGGCGGTGTCGGCGTTCGGCCCGCTGGCGGGCGCGGGACCGCGCAAGGCCCGTATCGGGGCGGCGGTGCTGGGCGTGCTGGCTCTGTCGGCGCTTCTGATCGGCGGAACCGTGCGGCTTTCGGCGGCGCGCCCCGACTTCACCGACACGGTCGTGCGGATTGTCCAGGCGGACGTGGCGCAGGAGTCAAAATGGACGCCAGAAGCCTATCAGGACATCGTCGACCGCTATGTGAACCTGACCGCGCGGCCGGGGGCGGTGATCCCGGACGTGATCATCTGGCCGGAAGGTGCGCTGCCCGCCTCGGCCAATCAGGTGTTCGCACCCGGATCGCCGGACGCCGTCGCCATCGCCCGCGCGGTCCAGCCGGGCCAGAGCCTGATCCTCGGTCTCGGACGCGGCGTAGCGGACCCGGCGGCGCCCGATGGCGCGCGCTATTACAACAGCCTGCTGGCCCTGACGGACGAGGGCGGCGACGGCCTGCGGATCACGGCGACCTACGACAAATACCGGCTGGTGCCGTTTGGCGAATACCTGCCCGCGGGCGCGGTGATGGGGGCGCTGGGTGTTCGCAGCCTGACGCATATGCCGCTGGACTTCAGCGCGGGCGCCAGACCCGCTCCGATCTCGATTCCCGGACTGCCCCGGGTCCAGCCGCTGATCTGCTACGAGAGCCTCTACCCCGGCTTCACGCCCGGCGCGGCGGAGCGGCCGCGCTGGATCGCCAACATCTCCAATGACGCCTGGTTCGGGCGAACCTCCGGTCCGCAGCAGCATCTGAACCTCGCCAGCTATCGTGCCATCGAGACGGGTCTGCCGGTGGTCCGCTCCACCCCGACCGGGGTGTCGGCGATGATCGATCCGTGGGGACGCGTGGTGGGCGACCAGCGCCTCGAGCCGGGCGAGAGCGGCGTGATCGACGCGCGACTGCCCGAGCCGGGACCGGCCACCGTGTATGGCCGGTTCGGCGACCTGCTGTTCGCGCTCGGCCTGCTTCTGGCGCTGTCTCCCCTCGCTGTCGAACAGAGGCTTCGGCGCCGGCTGACCCGCGCAAATTAACCTGTGTTCGGCGCTTTTCCCGTCGTCGGTGAGGTGCGGAAACGCTTGATCAACCCAAGGCTGCACCGAGGCCGAAAACTGAGCGTTTTTCCGTGACAGCGGGCCGAAGCAGGCGCATTCAGACCAAGCTTCACCCACGAGAAGGCAAGACGGACAATGGCGAGAGGCAAGGGCGAGGACGGACCTCATCCCGTGGATCGGCACGTCGGACGGCGCGTGTGCGAGAAGCGTTTGGCGCTCGGCTATAACCAGAGCGATCTCGGCCGGGCCCTGGGCCTGACCTTCCAGCAGATCCAGAAATACGAGAAGGGCGCCAACCGCATCTCGGCCTCCAAGCTCTGGGACATCGCCCGCTTCTTCAAGGTCGACATCGGCTTCTTCTTCGAAGGCCTGACGGGCGCCCAGCTGGCCGGAATGGCCGAGGGCGGCGGCGCGTTCGACCACGACTTCCCGGCCACCCGCTACACGATCGAGATCGGGCGCCTTGCCCCGCAGCTGTCCAGCCGCCAGCAGAAGCTGGCGCTGGAGCTGATCCGCGACATGGCCGACCGCAAGGAAACGGACGAGGCGTAACGCCCGTCCAGCCTCCCTACTCTGACGAAGAGGCCCTGCCCCGCCCGAAGGTGGGAGCGGCCGCCTTCTGTTCGGCCCAGTAGGCGGCGCCGTCGCGCGGCTTGAACATGGTCTTGGCCACGCCGTCCCGCGACACGACCGCGAAGGTGTTGGTCGAGGCCTGATACAGCAGGACGTCGCCATTGGGCCTTTCGACCCGATCCGTTCCCGCCGGCGGCCGGCCGGTGAAGGCTTGGACCTTGGCCAGATAGTCCTCGGCCGACGCCGCGCCGAAATCGGCGCCGTTGCGCTCGAACAAACGGGCGATCTTGGCGTCCACCGTTTCGCGCCGGTTGGCGGTCAGCGCCGGCTTCGCCTTTTCCGGAACGGTCTCGGCCGCCTCGGCCGTGCTTCCGGCGGCCGAGGTCAAAACGGCTTCCGCCCCCTCCGCCGCCCGGTCTCGCGTCTCCACCGCCGAGCCGCCATTGCCGCAGCCCAGCAGGCCCAGCAGCGCCAGCGCCGCGCCTGTCATCGATACCGTCCTCAACGTCCTGCCGATCATCGCACCCTCCGTGGTTCAACCCGCCGGGAGTCCATAACGCCGTTATTTTGTTCTTGCAATGTTCTTGTTTGGGGTCGCCTCCCTCGACGCCGGGGGGCGGGATCGCTAGATCAACGGAATGACCCCCGCGGCGACGCTTTCCGGACGCAAGATCCTGCTGATCGTCGGCGGCGGCATCGCCGCCTACAAGGCGCTGGAGCTGGTGCGGCTACTCAAGAAGGCCGGGGCCGGGGTCATGAGCGTGCTGACGCCGGCCGGGGCCGAGTTCGTCACGCCGATGTCGCTGGCGGCCCTGACCGGCCATCCCGTGCGGCAGGCGCTGTTCATGCCCGAAGACGAGACGGCCATGGGCCATATCGAGCTGTCGCGCTGGGCCGATCTGGTGGTCGTGGCGCCGGCCACGGCCGGGCTGATCGCCAAGGCGGCCAACGGCCTGGCCGACGACCTCGCCTCCACCACCCTGCTGGCCACGGACAAGAAGGTTCTGCTGGCGCCGGCGATGAATGTTCGCATGTGGCTTCACCCGGCGGTGCAGGCCAACGTCGAGCGGCTGAAAGGCTTCGACGGCTTCCATGGCGTCGCCGTTGTGGGCCCGGATGAGGGCGAGATGGCCTGCGGCGAGTTCGGGCCCGGCCGAATGGCGGAGCCGGCGGCGATCCTGTCCGCCATCGAGGGACTGCTGGCGGGACCGGACGGACGGCCTCTGGCGGGACGCACGGCGGTGGTCACGGCCGGGCCGACCTTCGAGCCGATCGATCCGGTGCGAGGCCTGACCAACCGCTCCAGCGGCAAGCAGGGCTACGCCATCGCCGAGGCGCTGGCGGAGCTGGGGGCGCGGGTGACGCTGGTGTCCGGGCCGGTGGCCCTCGCGGCGCCGGTGGGTGTCGAGCGGGTCTGGGTCGAGACGGCGAAAGAGATGCAGGCGGCGGTGCAGGCGGCCCTGCCGGCCGACATCGCGGTGATGAGCGCGGCGGTGGCTGACTGGCGGGTCGACGGCGTGGCCTCGGGCAAGATCAAGAAGGCCCCGGGCGGGCCGCCGTCAGTGGCCCTGATCGAAAACCCTGACATCCTCGCGGGGGTTTCGGCTCCAGGTAAGTTGCGGCCGAAGCTGGTCATCGGCTTCGCCGCCGAGACGACGGATCTGGAGGCCAACGCCCGGGCCAAGCTGTCGCGCAAGGGCTGCGACTGGATCGTCGGCAATGACGTGTCGGACGACGTGTTCGGCTCGGAAGGCAATGCGGTGACGCTGTTCACGCGCGGCGGGGACGTCGAAAGCTGGCCGCGCCAGCCGAAGAGCGGCGTGGCCCGCAAGCTGGCGATGCGGATCGCCGATCATTTCAAGGCCTGAGGATACGCCGACCATGACGACCGTTCGCGTCGAACGCCTGCCGCATGCCGAGGGCCTGCCGCTGCCGGCCTATGAGACTTCCGGATCGGCCGGGATGGACCTGCGGGCGGCGCTGGCGGAGGGCGACAGCATCATCCTCATGCCCGGGGCGCGGGCGCTGATCCCGACGGGGCTGAAGATCGCGCTTGAACAGGGCTATGAGGCCCAGGTGCGGCCGCGGTCGGGACTGGCGCTGAAGCACGGCCTGACCTGCCTGAACTCGCCGGGCACCATCGACAGCGACTACCGCGGCGAGGTCGGGGTCATCCTGATCAACCATGGCCCGGAGCCGTTCGTGATCAAGCGGGGCGAGCGCATCGCCCAGCTTGTCATTGCAAGGTGCGAACAGGCGGCCATGGTCGAGGTCGAAACGCTGGACGAAACGGCGCGCGGCGCGGGCGGATTCGGCTCGACGGGACGATAAGCGGAGCCATTTGGGCCGACCGGCGTTAACCCTGCTCACGGCCAAGCTGGCCGCAGGATGACGGAGGTCGGCGTATGGAGTCCCTGTTCGATTCGATCGGTGTGTTTCTGGGCAGCGTGTTCGGTCTGGCCCAGGGCGGGTTCGACGGCGTCAATCAGGTCATGGGCCTGCTGATCGCGGTGCTCGCGGCGCTGCTGATGCCGGCGTGGAGCCGGCTGTGGGCGACGGCGCTGGGCGCGGCGCTGGTGCATGTGGCGATCGGCGTGATCCGGCCGATGCTGGACGGCGGCGCCCTGGTGCTGCCCGACCTGCTGACGCTGACCTTCTGGATGGGCGTGCTGGCCCTGTTCCTCGGCTATGCGATCGTCATCGCGGTGTTCTTCTTCATCAAGTCGCTGTTCACCGGCGGCCTGGGTCGGCGTAGGCACCACCACGCGCACTGAGGCCTGACGCTTCGCCCAGGACCGCGCTCAAGCAGCAAGCCGCCGCGCGGCGAGCGATAGCGCTCTTGCAGGCGTGAGCCTGCCAGGCATCACGCCTGCCGGAACCCGAGCACGTCCTGCATGTCGTAGAGGCCGGGCTTGCGGTTGCGGACCCAGGCGGCGGCGGCGACGGCCCCCTTGGCGAACAGGGACCGGTCGATGGCCGAGTGGCTGAGCGTCAGGGTCTCGTCGTCCGAGGCGAACAGGACGGTGTGCTCGCCGATGACGCCGCCGGCGCGCAGCGAAGCGAAGCCGATGCGGCCCGTCTCGCGCTCGCCGGTGATGCCGTCCCAAGGCGCGCTGCGGACGTCGGCGAGGTCGACGTCGCGGCCGTTGGCGGCGGCCTCGCCGAGCATCAAGGCGGTGCCCGAGGGGGCGTCGGCCTTGCGGCGGTGATGCGTCTCCAGCACCTCGATATCCCAGTCGCGGGCGTCGAGGCGCTGGGCGGCGTGCTCGACCAGTCCGATCAGGATGTTGACGCCGAGCGAGAAGTTTCCACTGCGCACGATGGCCACGGTCTCGGCCGCCTTGAGGATTTCGGCGTCCTGTTCCGGCGACAGGCCCGTGGAGCCGATGACGAGAGCCGGGCCGCCGCGTTCGGCGCAGGCGCGGGCCAGTTCCACCGAGGCGGCTGGCGTCGAGAAGTCGATGATCACGTCGCACAGCGACAGGTCGGGCGTTTCGCCCCGGTCGAAGCGGGCGGAGACGACGACGTCCTCGCGGGCGTCCAGCACCGCCGAGACGGCCCGGCCCATCCGGCCGCGAGCGCCGGAGATGCCGGCGTGGAAGATGGCGCTCATCGGATGCCCCCCGGCTGGCGTCACTGCGCCGTTTCTTTCGCGTCGCCCAGTATGTCGGCCCAGAAGCGTTTGGCCTTGCCCGCGAAGGACGAGTTGCGCGGCGTCTGGGTGTCGCCCAGCGAGGCGGCAAGCTCTTCCAGCAGTTCCTTCTGACGCGGGGTCAGGTCGGTCGGCGTCTCGACGAACAGTTCGACGACGAGGTCGCCGCGGTTCTTGCCGTTCAGGTGGGGCATGCCCTTGCCCTTGATGCGGACGGTCTTGCCCGTCTGGGCCCCGGCCGGGACGGTCACGGGCGCCTTGCAGCGGCCGTCGCAGGCCTCGGAGGTCAGGCAGGGAGCGTCGATCTCGCCGCCCAGCGCCGCCGTGGTCATGGGCACGGGCACGGTGACCAGCAGGTCGAGGTTGTCGCGCTCGAACAGCTCGTGCGGCGTGACGGAGATGAAGACATAGAGGTCGCCGCGCGGACCGCCGCGCTGGCCGGCGTCGCCCTCGCCGGACAGGCGGATGCGCGAGCCGTCGTCGACGCCGGCGGGGATTTTGAGCTGCAGCTTGCGGTTCTTCCGCACCTGGCCGTGCCCGTGGCAGGTGGTGCAGGGCTCGGCGATCATCTGGCCGTTGCCGCCGCAGCGAGGGCAGGTCCGCTCGACCTGGAAGAAGCCGTTGGCGGAGCGCACGCGCCCCGCGCCCTGGCAGGTGGTGCAGGTGGTGGGCTTGGTGCCCGGCTTGGCGCCCGAGCCGTCGCAGGTGTCGCAGGTGGCGGTGGTGGGCACCGCGATATCGACGTCCGCGCCCTTGTAGGCCTGCTCCAGCGTGATCTCGAGATCGTAGCGCAGGTCGGAGCCGCGGCGCGGACCGTGCTGGCGGGCGCCGCCGCCCTGACGGCCGCCGAAGACGTCGCCGAACGCGTCGCCGAAGACTTGGGAGAAGATGTCGTTGACGTCGGCGAAGCCTTGGCCCTGGCCGAAAGGATTGCCGCCCCCGCCGTTGACCCCGGCGTGGCCGAAGCGGTCGTAGGCGGCGCGTTTCTGGTCGTCCGACAGGACCGAATAGGCCTCGGAGATCTCCTTGAAGATCGCCATCGATTCCTCCGAACCGCCGTTGCGGTCCGGGTGATGCTGCATGGCCAGCTTGCGGTAGGCCGACTTCAGGCCGGCGGCGTCGATGGTCCGCTCGACGCCCAGAATCTCGTAATAGTCACGCGTCGCCATCTGGCGTTCGTCCTCTTACCCTGCCGGTCCGGCGCCGCCTCTTTTCGGGCGGGTGCCGCGACGGCTGACCGGGCTGACATGGGCGCCCGGCCGACTGATGCAAGTTTTATGAAACGGCCCCGCCCGTCAGGTGACAAGCGGGGCCGTAGCGATTGCGCGGCGCCTGTGGCTTACGCGCTCTTCTTCTCGTCGCCGGCGTCGGCGTCCGAGACTTCCTCGAACTCCGCGTCGACCACGCCGTCATCGGCCGGAGCCTCGGCGGCGGCGCCGTCGCCCGAGCCCTGCGAGGCCGCATACATGGCCTCGCCCAGCTTCATCGAGGCCTGGGCCAGGGTGTTGGTCTTCTCGCGGATGGCGTCCGCGTCCGTGCCGTCCTTGGCGGTCTTCAGGTCCGCGATGGCGGCCTCGATGGCGGTCTTGCCGGCTTCGTCGATCTTGTCGCCGTGTTCCGACATGGCCTTCTCGGTCGAGTGGATCAGACTGTCGGCCGAGTTCTGGGCTTCGACCAGGTCCTTGCGGGCCTTGTCCGCCGCGGCGTTGGCCTCGGCTTCCTTGACCATCTTCTCGATGTCGTCGTCCGAAAGGCCGCCGTTGGCCTGGATGCGGATCGACTGTTCCTTGTTGGTCGCCTTGTCCTTGGCGGTGACGTGGACGATGCCGTTGGCGTCGATGTCGAAGGCGACCTCGATCTGCGGCATGCCGCGCGGCGCCGGCGGAATCCCCATCAGGTCGAACTGGCCGAGGATCTTGTTGTCCTGCGCCATCGGACGCTCGCCCTGGAAGACCCGGATCGTCACGGCCGACTGGTTGTCGTCGGCAGTCGAGAAGGTCTGGCTCTTCTTGGTCGGGATGGTGGTGTTTCGCTCGATCAGCGGGGTGAACACGCCGCCCAGCGTCTCGATGCCCAGCGTCAGCGGGGTCACGTCGAGCAGGAGCACATCCTTGACGTCGCCCTGCAGAACGCCGGCCTGAACGGCCGCGCCCAGCGCCACGACTTCATCGGGGTTCACACCCTTGTGCGGCTCCTTGCCGAAGAAGGCCTTCACGGCCTCCTGCACCTTGGGCATGCGGGTCATGCCGCCGACCAGCACCACTTCATCGATGTCGGAGGCCTTCAGGCCCGCGTCCTTGAGCGCCTTGGCGCAGGGATCGATGGTGCGGGCGACAAGGTCCTCGACGAGGGCCTCCAGCTTGGCGCGCGACAGCTTGATATTCAGGTGCAGCGGGCCCGAGGCGTTCATGGTGATGAACGGCAGGTTGACCTCGTACTGGGTCGTGGAGCTGAGCTCCTTCTTGGCCTTTTCGGCCTCTTCCTTCAGGCGCTGCAGGGCCAGCTTGTCGGAGCGCAGGTCGACGCCCTGCTCCTTCTTGAACTCGTCGGCCAGGTAGTCGACCAGACGAAGGTCGAAGTCCTCGCCGCCGAGGAAGGTGTCGCCGTTGGTCGACTTCACCTCGAACACGCCGTCGCCGATCTCGAGGATCGAGACGTCGAAGGTGCCGCCGCCGAGGTCATAGACGGCGATCTTCTGGCCGTCGTTCTTGTCCAGGCCATAGGCGAGGGCGGCCGCTGTCGGCTCGTTGATGATGCGCAGGACCTCGAGGCCGGCGATCTTGCCGGCGTCCTTGGTCGCCTGACGCTGGGCGTCGTTGAAATAGGCGGGAACGGTGATGACGGCCTGGGTGACGGTCTCGCCCAGATAGGCCTCCGCGGCCTCCTTCATCTTGCCCAGGGTGTAGGCCGAGACCTGCTGGGGCGAATAGTCCTTGCCGTGCGCCTTGACCCAGGCGTCGCCGGTCGGGCCCTTCGAAATTTCGTAGGGGACCATGTCCTTGTCTTTCGCCACCACCGGGTCGGTGAACGAGCGGCCGATCAGGCGCTTGATGGCGAAGAAGGTGTTGGTCGGGTTGGTCACGGCCTGACGCTTGGCGGGCTGGCCGACCAGCACCTCGCCGTTGTCCTGGATGGCGACGACCGACGGGGTCGTGCGGTTGCCTTCCGCGTTCTCGATGACCTTGGGGTTCTTGCCGTCCATGACGGCCACGCACGAGTTGGTGGTGCCCAGGTCGATGCCGATGATCTTGGCCATTGGTGGTCTTTCACTCCATTGCAGCGGGCGGTGCGGCGGCCTTTTAAAGCGAAGCGCCGCGCGTGACCGCCCCTGTGTCACGATTGTACGGTTCCGACCGGAAAGCCCCACGATCTGCGGGGTTTTCGGGCGGCTGTCGCCGATATGGGAAACTACCCCCCCGCTGCAAGGCCTGATCGCGATTCAACGTCAGTCTCCGTCAGATGTGTCACGAAGCACGCAAGGGCATATAGTGCGGTTAACGATCCGCCCCGGGGGCGGGTCAGGAGGAGGGGCCATGCTCGCCCGCAGACTGTTCACAGCCGCCCTGATCGCCGCCTCGCTGGGCGCGACTCTGGGCGCCACAGGGCTCGCCAGCGCCGCCGCGCCCGAAGGCCAGTCCCGCGACGGCCAGAACCGGCGCGTCCGCGTGCATAACCAGACCGGCGTCGTGCTTCAGAAGCTGCAGGCGGCGGATGTGCGCACCGGAGAGTTCAGCGGCGACCTGCTGGGCGGAAGTCCCGTGGCCACCGGCTCCAGCACGCCCGTGACGATCGACGACGGGCAGGGCGGCTGCCTCTACGACCTGCGGGCGGAGCTGGCGGGGGGCCAGACGCTGGTGCGCGAGAACATCAACGTCTGCCGCATCGCGGACTATTATCTGACCCGGTGAGGCGGCCGGGGTGCGACACCCCATCACTCGCCCGTGACTCGACCCTCGCCATGACACGCGCCACTGTCCCGCTTTCCCGTGACGGAGGCCGCCATGCCCGACCTGATCCGCCCCGAAGGCCCCGAGGCCGACGACTTCCGCTTCAGCCGCCGGGCCCTCGCGACAGGCGGCCTCGGCGGTCTGTTCTTCGCCGGCTATGCGCCCGCGGCCCTGGCGGCGCAGGCAAGCCCGGTGACCACGGACACGTCGGGCCTGACGGCCGAGAACGTGACCTATTCCGCGCCCGACGGCTTCCAGCTGCCCGCCTATGTGGCCCGGCCCGAAGGCGACGGACCCTTCCCGGTCGTGGTGGTGGTGTCGGAGATTTTCGGCGTCCATGAATACATCCGCGACGTCTGCCGGCGTCTGGCGAAGGCCGGCTACGCCGCCGTCGCCCCGGCCTTCTTCGTGCGGGTCGAGGACCCGGCGGGGGCCGAGATGGCCCGGGTGCAGCAGATCGTCGCCGCGGCCGGCTATGAGCAGGTCATGGGCGACGTCGCCGCCACGCTCGACTGGGCCAGCCAGCAGCTCTGGGCCAATGCCGAGAAGGTCGGGATCACCGGCTGGTGCTGGGGTGGCAAGGTGGTGTGGCAGGCGGCGGCGCGGTTCGCGACCATCGACGCCGGCGTGGCCTGGTACGGCCGTCTGGCCCCGTCCGCCGAGGCGACGCCGGAACAGATCAGCAGCGGCCAGCCGTGGCCGGTCGATCTGGCCGACGACCTCAAGGCGCCGGTTCTGGGCCTGTATGGCGAGGCCGACCGCGGCATCCCGCTGACCAGCGTCGAAGCGATGCGCAGCGGGCTGCAGCGCGCCGGTCAGACGGACAGCGAGATCGTGGTCTATCCGGGCGCGCCGCACGGCTTCCATGCCGACTACCGCGACAGCTACCGCGCCGCGGACGCCGCCGACGGCTGGGCGAAGCTGCTGGCGTTCTTCGAGGCGCGGCTGAAGGGCTAGGCCTTGCCGTCGAAATTGCCGCCGGTCGACTGAGCGGCTGCGTAGGCGGCATTGCCGGCCGCGGCGCCGGAGCCCTTGGCGGCGACCACGACCATGGCCGGGCGCACAGTGCGGCCGAACAGGGCGTAGCCGGCCTGCAGGGTCTGGATCACCTGACCGCCCTGAACCGTATCAGACGGCTGCTCCATCATCGCCTGATGCAGGTGCGGGTCGAAGGTTTCGCCCGCCTGCGGCTCGACGCGCTTGAGGTTGTTGGCCTCGAAGGCCTGCAGCAGCGACTTCTGGGTCAGCTCCAGACCGGTGATCAGGCCCGCTTCGCCGCCTTCGGCGTTCTTCGGCGCCGCCTGCAGCGCCCGCTCGAGGTTGTCCGCCACGCCCAGAAGATCGCGGGCGAATTTCTGGATGGCGTAGGCGCGGGCGTCGTTGTTCGAGGTTTCGGCGCGCTTCTTCGTGTTCTCGGCCTCGGCCACCGCGCGCAGGGCGCGGTCCTTCCACTGGTCGCGCTCGGCGATCAGGGCGTCGATAGGCCCGAGACCGTCGTCCTGTTCGGCGTCATAGCCATCGGCTTCACCGATATCGGCGGCGAGTTCCTCGGAGTTCGGGGTGTCGTCGTGAATGTCGCTCAAGTCTCTTGTCCGTCCAGAATCCGGCCCAACACCCGGGCGGTATAGTCCACCAACGGGATGACACGGGCGTAGTTCAGCCGCGCGGGCCCGATGACGCCGATGGCGCCCAGAACCCGCTGCCGGCCCGTCATATAGGGCGCCGCGATCACGGCGGAACCCGAAAGCGAAAACAGACGCGTTTCCGCGCCGATGAAGATGCGCACGCCCTGGGCCGTGGAGACGCCGTCCAGCAGGCCGATCAGCTGTTCCTTCTGCTCCAGATCGTCGAACAGGACCCGGACCCGCTCCAGATCCTCCACCGCGTCCCGGTCCTGCAGCAGATTGGCGCGGCCGCGCACGATCAGCGACCGCTCGCGCTCCGCCCCGCCGGACCAGGCGGCCAGCCCGTCCTCGACCAGCCGGGCCGCGGCGGCGTTCAGTTCGCGCCGGGCGCCGTCCACTTCGGTGCGCATCTCGGTACGCGCCTCGTGCAGGGGGCGGCCCTTGAGCCGTGCGTTGAGGAAGTTCGAGGCCTCCTGCAGCGTCGAGGGCGTGACCCCGGCCTTGAGCGGCATCAGGCGGTTCTCGACCGTGCCGTCGTCGCCGACCAGCACCGCCAGCGCCTGATCGTGGCCGAGGGCCACGAACTCGACGTGCTTGACCCCGGCTTCGCGCACCGGGCTGGCGACGATGCTGGCCCCGCCGGCCAGACCGGACAGCAGGGACGAGGCCTCGTTCAGCGCCTCCTCGAAATTGCGGCCGCTGCCCGCCAGCCGCGCGTCGATCTCGCGCCGCTCCTCGGCCCCGACGTCGCCGATCTCCAGCAGACCGTCGACGAACAGCCGCAGGCCGGCGTGGGTCGGTATGCGTCCGGCCGAGGTGTGCGGCGCGCCCAGCAGGCCGGCCAGGGTCAAATCCTGCATGGTGTTGCGGATCGAGGCCGGCGACAGGGCCACGCCGGTCAGCGACAGGGTCCGCGACCCGACCGGCTCCCCCGTCTGCAGATAGCTCTCGACGATGCGGCGGAAGATGTCGCGCGCCCGCTCGTCCAGCGCCACGAGGCTGCCGGACTCCATCGCGGTCGAGGTCAGCAGCGGCGACTTCATCGAATGTCTGCCATGGAGGAGGCGGGGGACAGGCTCACGGTTTCAGGATAAGCAGCCCCGCCGTCCCCACCAAGCGGCATGCCAAGGAAATCGCCCATGTCGACCGCCCGCCCCTCGAACCGCACCCCCGACCAGCTCCGCGCCGTGACGCTGGAGACCGGTGTGAACCGCTATGCCGAGGGGTCGTGCCTGGTCTCGTTCGGCCATACCAAGGTGCTGGTCACGGCCTCGGTCGAGGAGAATGTGCCCGGCTGGATGCGCGGCAAGGGGCAGGGCTGGGTGACGGCGGAATACGGCATGCTGCCCCGCGCCACCCACACCCGCGGACGTCGCGAGGCGGCGGCGGGCAAGCAGACCGGCCGGACGCAGGAGATCCAGCGGCTGATCGGTCGCTCGCTGCGGGCGGTGGTCGACCTCAAGGCGCTGGGCGAGCGGCAGGTGGTTCTGGACTGCGACGTGGTCCAGGCCGACGGCGGCACCCGCACGGCCGCGATCACCGGCGCCTGGGTCGCCATGGCCTCGGCCTTCGATTACCTGCGCGCCGAGGGGGTGCTGAAGGCCGATCCGATCCTCGATCAGGTGGCGGCGGTGTCCTGCGGCGTGTGCAGCGACCAGCCGGTGCTGGACCTCGACTATGAGGAGGATTCCTCGGCCGAAGCCGATTCCAACTTCGTCCTGACCGGCTCGGGGACCATCGTCGAGATTCAGGCCACCGGCGAAAAGCGCGGCTTCACCCGCACCGAGTTCGACCGCCTGTTCCAGCTGGCCGACGGCGGCTGCGCGGAGCTGTTCGCCATGCAGCGGGCCGCGCTGGGCCGCTGATCAGCCTTCGTCGTCGCCGGCCAGACCCATCATGTGGAAGCCGGCGTCGACGTGGATGACCTCGCCGGTGGTCGAGAAGCCGAGGTCGGAGCAGAGCCACAGGGCGCAGCCGGCGACGCCTTCCATCGAGGTGTCTTCCTTCATCGCCGACATGGCGCGGCCCTGGCTGATCATGCCGCGGCCGCCCGAGATACCCGCCAGCGACAGGGTGCGCATGGCTCCGGCGGAGATGGCGTTGACGCGGATGCCCTTGGGCCCGAGGTCGCGGGCGATGTAACGGGTCGCCGCCTCCAGCGCGGCCTTGGCCACGCCCATGGTGTTGTAGTTGGGGATGGCCCGCTCGGAGCCCAGGTAGGTCATGGTCACCAGCGAGCCGCCGTTGGGCATCAGCCTGGAGGCGCGCTTGGCCACGTCGACGAAGCTGAAGGCCGAGATGTTCATGGCCAGCAGGAAGCTGTCGCGGCTGGTGTTCTCGACGAAGGAACCCTTGAGCTCGTCCTTGTTGGCGAAGGCCACCGAGTGGACGACGAAGTCGATCGTGCCGAATTCGCGCTCCAGCTCGGAGAAGGCGGCGTCCATGGAGGCGTCGTCGGTGACGTCGGCCTGGATCAGCAACCTGGCGCCGACGCTCTCGGCCAGCGGGCGCACGCGGCGCTCCAGACCCTCGCCGAGGTAGGTGAAGGCCAGCTCCGCGCCTTGGGCCGCCAGCTGGGACGCGATGCCCCAGGCGATGGAGTTGCTGTTCGCGACCCCCATGATCAGGCCCTTCTTGCCCTTCATGAGTTCACCGGTGGGCATGTTCCAGCCGCTCTCGCTCGCCATGACGCGTCTCCTCGTGATTTGCGCAGACGGTTAGCAGCGACGGCGGCGAGGGGGAAGCGTCAGACCTTCGACAGGATCAGGGTGCCGTTGGTGCCGCCGAACCCGAACGAGTTCGACATGACGTGCTTCAGCTCGCCGTCATGGCGTTCGCGCAGGATCGGCATGCCCTCGAATTCGGGGTCGAGGTTTTCGATGTGGGCGCTCTCGGCGGCGAAGCCGTTCTTCATCATCAGCAGGCAGTAGATCGCCTCCTGCGCGCCCGCCGCGCCGAGCGAATGGCCGGTCAGCGACTTGGTCGAGGAGATCATCGGCAGGTCGTCGCCGAAGACGTTGCGCACCGCGCCCATCTCCTTGCTGTCGCCAACCGGCGTCGAGGTACCGTGCGGGTTCAGATAGTCGATGCGCGGATTGCCGGCCATCTCCAGCGCGATCCGCATGCAGCGCTCGGCGCCCTCGCCCGAAGGAGCGACCATGTCGTAGCCGTCGGAGTTGGCGCCGTAGCCGGTGACCTCGGCGTAGATGGTCGCGCCGCGCGCCTTGGCCCGCCCGTACTCTTCGAGCACCACGATGCCCGCGCCGCCGGCGATGACGAAGCCGTCGCGGTCCTTGTCATAGGCGCGGCTGGCCTTGCCCGGCGTTTCGTTGAAGTTGGAAGACATGGCGCCCATGGCGTCGAACATGTTCGACATCGACCAGTCGATGTCCTCGACGCCGCCGGCGAAGACCACGTCCTGCTTGCCCCAGGCGATCTGTTCGGCGGCCGCGCCGATGCAGTGGGCCGAGGTCGCGCAGGCCGAGCTGATCGAATAGTTGACGCCCTTGAGCTCGAACCAGGTGGCCAGAACCGCCGAGGGACCGGAGGCCATGGCCTTGGGCACGGCGAACGGGCCGATGCGCTTGGGCGAGCCCTTCTCGATCGTGGTCTCGGCGGCCTGCAGGATGATCTGGGTCGAGGGGCCGCCCTCGCCGACGATGACGCCGACGCGGTCGGACTTGATCTCGTCCGGCGTCAGGCCCGAGTCCTTCAGCGCTTCCTCGAAGGCGATGTGGCCCCAGGCGGTGCCGTTGGCGAGGAAACGGGCGGCGCGGCGGTCGACCAGCGGCGCCCAGTCCTCGGCGGTAACGCCCAGCGAGGGCGGGGCCCAGACCTGCGAGCGGAAGCCGTGCTTGATGTGATCGGGCGCGGCCTGCACGCCGGATTTCGCCTCGCGCAGGGAGGCTGTGACCTCATCCTGGCCCGTGCCTATCGAGGAGACGATACCCAGTCCGGTGACGACGACACGCCGCATGATGGTTTCCTTCTTGATCTCAACTCGCCGCGTTGACCGCGGTCTTGAATGACGGATTCAGCCGCCGACGGGTTCCGCCGCGCCGAACAGGCCGACGCGCATGTCCGACGCCGTATAGATGGGGACGCCGTCGGCTTCGAGAACCCCGTCGGCGATGCCCATGACCAGTCGGCGGTTGATGACCCGCTTCAGGTCGATCTTGTAGACGACCTTCTTGATGTCGGGCGTGACCTGACCGGTGAATTTCACCTCGCCGACGCCGAGGGCGCGGCCGCGGCCCGGGCCGCCGATCCAGCCCAGGTAGAAACCGACGAGCTGCCACATGGCGTCGAGGCCCAGGCAGCCCGGCATGACCGGGTCGCCGATGAAGTGGCACTGGAAGAACCAAAGGTCCGGATGGATATCCAGCTCGGCCTCGACATAGCCCTTGCCGTGGGCGCCGCCGTCGCCGTTGATCTGCGTGATGCGGTCGAACATCAGCATCGGCGGGGCAGGCAGCTTGGCGTTGCCTTCTCCGAAGACCTCGCCGCGCCCGGCGGCCAGCAGGGCCTCGTAGTCGAACGAGGACGGACGGTCAGGTTGGGTCAACGGACGCTTCCATCTCAAGAGGGCCGGCGGCGCAGGGCCGCCCGGGGCCGGGTGTGGCCGTCGGGTTACACGAGCGCGGGAGCGGGCTCAACACTCGTGTCGGGCGCCGCTCCTAACCGCGGCCGGTCCCGGCAGGCCGCGCCGCATTGCACAGTGGCCGCTCCTGCGCGCCGAAAACGGCCGACTGGCGCACCCAGCCCCGCATCCGGCGGACCCGCACGCGGCACCAGCCGTCCTCGCACTCGTCCATGGACACGAGGGTCCGGGGTGACAGCCGGGCTCGTACCGGCGAGGTGTCCGAACGGCCGGCATGGATCGGCACCTCGCGGTCCGAGGCGTTGAAGACGCTGCGGCGGCTCGAAACGACGCTGCGGTGAACCCAGGCCACGGCTCCTTCGGGGTCGCAGATCTTGCGCCATTCCCGGGTCTCGGCGATCACCTGAACGGGCAGGCCGGAGGCGTGATATTCCCACAGGATGCCGTAATCGAGGCCGGGGCCGATCCGGGCGTGAACCTCTGACGACTTCAGAGAGAGCCAGCGCGGCACCGGCTGACCGCTCGGCGTCGGCCGGCCGTCTGGCATCGATTGCGCCGCGCCCGCCAGCACGGCCGCGCAGATGGCGGCGGCCGTGGCCGCCAGCCTTTGGATGCGGTGACGAGCTTTGCTAGACACTGGGTCGTCCGTGAATTCGAAGGCTCCGAATGTCTCCGTCCAGGCTTAAGGTCGTATTAACCAGACGGTTGCCGGACGCGGTCGAGACGCGGATGCGCGAACTGTTCGACGCCGAGCTGAATCTGACCGATGCACCGATGGACCGGGCCGCGCTCGAGGCGGCCGTGGCGCGGGCAGACGTGCTGGTCCCCACCATCACCGACACGATCGACGCCGCGCTGATCGCCGCCGCCGGCGACCGGCTGAAGATGATCGCCAATTTCGGCGCGGGCGTGGACCATATCGACGTCGAGGCGGCGGTCGGGCGCGGACTGATCGTCACCAACACCCCCGGTGTTCTGACCGAAGACACGGCGGACCTCGCCATGGCGCTGATCCTCGCCGTCAGCCGCCGCATCGTCGAAGGCGCGCAGGTCATGGCGGAGGGCCGGTTCGAAGGCTGGACCCCGACCTGGATGACCGGCCGCAAACTGTGGGGCAAGCGGCTGGGCATCGTCGGCATGGGCCGGATCGGACAGGCGCTGGCCCGGCGCGCCAGGGCGTTCGGGATGCAGGTCCACTATCACAACCGCAAGCCGGTCCCCGATATGATCGCCGAGGAACTGGGCGCGATATACTGGGACGACCTTGATCAGATGCTGGCGCGGATGGACATCATCTCGCTGAACTGCCCGGCGACCCGCGAAACACACCATCTGCTTTCGGCGCAGCGGCTGGCGAAGCTTCAGCCCCATGCCCTGCTGATCAATACCGCCCGTGGCGACCTGATCGACGAGGCGGCGCTGGCGGAGGCGGTGGCCCGGCGCGCCATCGCCGGGGTTGGTCTGGATGTCTACGAGCATGAGCCCGCCGTGCATCCCGGGCTGCCGGGGCACGCCAACGTCGTCCTCCTGCCCCACCTCGGCTCGGCGACGCTGGAGGCGCGTCAGGACATGGGTGACCGCGTCATCGCCAACATCCTCACCTTCCAGAACGGCCACCGCCCGCCCGACCGGGTTATTCCGGCGATGCTGTAAGTCGAAGCTTGACGGAGGGATCAACGCCCGGTTGATTGGTGCGAGTATCCGGGGGATTTGGCGTGCAATCAGGAATATCGAAGGCGGCGCGAGCCGCCCTGTCGCGGCGCGGCCTGCTGGCCGGAACGGCGGCGCTGGCGGGCGTCGCGGTCTTGCCGTCGGGCGCAGCGCGGGCGCAGGGCGCAGCCTATCCGCTGAGCGAGTTCTTCAAGCCGACCCTGAGCAGCGGCGCCGCCCTGTCGCCTTCCGGAAACCGGATTGCCGTGGCGCAGAACCTCGGCACGGACGAGGAGCTGCACAGCGCTCTCGAATTCATCGACGCCGCCGACCCCGAGGGTCAGCGTAGCCGGATCGATCTGGGGCCGGTCCTGGTCAGCTCCATCTCGTGGGCCAGCGACGACCGGGTTCTCGCGAGCGTCATCCTGAGGGGCGAGACCCGGGCGCGGTCCATCGCCGGCTCGAACCGCAAGGTCGAGGGTGTCGAATATTATATGCGCCGGGTGGTCTCGGTGAATGCCGCGACGGGCGATGTGGTCGTGCTGTTCAGCGATCAGCGCACCCGTATGCGCAACACCTTCGACATGGGCCGCATCATCGATCTGCTGCCCAGCGATCCCGAAAATGTGCTGATGGCCGCATGGGACGCCGACGGCGTCATGGCCCTGTACAAGGTCAATGTGAACACGGGGTCGGCGACCCGGATCGAACGCGGGGCGACGGGCACCTATCACTGGCGCACCGTCGACGGCGTGCCGGTGCTGCGTCACGACATGAACAGCCGGGGCACGGTTGAAACCATCATGGTTCGGGCGCCGGGCGAGACCGAATGGAAGATGGCCCGCCGCACGCGCGTGCGCGAAGCCCCGGACTTCTCGTGGGTGGGCGCCGGCGAGACGCCCGGCAAGGTGCTGGTCACCGCCCGCTTCGACAACGAAGACGTCCAGAGCGTGCGGGAGATGGACCTGACCACCACGGCCCTGGGTCCGCCGCTGAACGCCCGTCCCGGCCGCGATGTGGCCTTTGGCCTGCGGGACTCGGCCGGGAACTATCTCGGCGCCGCCTATTATGGCGACCGGCTGGAGTATGAGTTCGTCGATCCCGCGCTCGCGGCGCACCACCGGGCGCTCAACCGCTTCTTCGACAACAGCTGCAACGTGCACTTCACCGACGTCGACCAGGCGCGGAACCGGTTCATCGCCTTTGTGGAGGGGCCGGCGGAGCCGGGCGCCTGGTTCTTCTACGACAAGACGGCGCGCGCGATCGTCAATGTCGGTCAGGTGCGGGAACTCGACCCGACGCGGCTGGGCGCCAGCGAGGTGCTGCAGGTGCGGACCCGCGACGGCGAAACCATAGAGGCCTATCTGACCGCGCCCCCGGGCGGGGCTGCAGGACCGCTGGTGGTCCTGCCGCACGGCGGGCCCGAGGTGCGCGACACGCCGAGCTGGGACCGGCAGGTGCAGGTGCTCGCGGCGCAGGGCTGGTGGGTGCTGCGGCCGAATTTCCGCGGCTCGGCGGGATATGGACAGAGCTTCGCGCAGAAGGGCTGGACCCGCTGGGGCGACCTCATGCAGGACGACATCGAGGACGCCGTCGCCCATGCCATCTCCGCCAGGGGTCTCGACGCCTCGAAGGTCGGCATCATGGGCACCAGCTATGGCGCTTACGCCGCCCTCATGGGGGCGGTGAAACGCCCGGACCTGTACAAGGCGGCGATCGGCATCTCCGGCGTCTACGACCTGCCCGATGTGCTGACGTGGGAAGACCGCACCGACGACAGCCCGGGCCAGCCGATCTACGAATTCTGGACCAAGAGGATCGGCGACCAGTCGACGATGGGGCCTGCGCTGGAAGCGGGCTCGCCCCGCCGCCGCGCCGGCGAGGTCGCCTGCCCCGTGCTGCTGGTGCATGGCGTCGACGATCCCGTCCTGCCGGTCATCCAGTCCCGCCGCATGCGCGACGCCCTGCGGGGCGCGGGCAAGCCGGTCGAGCTGATCGAGGTCGACGACGCCGGGCATGCGGACTGGGAAGACGCCCGGGAGCAGGAGCTGATGACCCGCTACGTCGCCCTGTTCCGGCAGGCCTTCGCCTAGGCGCAGACGGGGCAGGCGGGGTCGGCCGCGACCCGAACCGTCCGCGCGGTTCCGGCCAGTCCGTCGTAGATCAGCAGCCGGGCCGTCAGCGCCTCGCCGGCGCCGGTGATCAGCTTGATCGCCTCCAGGGCGGCCATGGAGCCCACGACGCCCGCCAGCGCGCCGACCACGCCCACGCGGGCGCAGGTCTCGGCGTCGGGCGGCGTCTCCGTCACGAGGCAGCGATAGCAGGGCCGGCCGGCGAAGACGCCGACCTGTCCGCTCCAGCGACCCAGGGCGCCCGAGACCAGTGGAACGCCCGCGGCGACGCAGGCGGCGTTGGTCGCGAACCGTGTCTCGAAATCGTCCGTGCCGTCGATGACCAGATCGCAGCCCTCCAGCAGCCCGGCGGCGTGGTCGGCGGTCAGCCGTTCCGCGGCCCGTTCGATTCCGACATGGGGGTTCAGGCCTTCCAGACGCCGCCTGCCCGCCTCGACCTTAAGGCCGCCGACGTCTTCGTCCGAGAAGGCGATCTGGCGCTGGAGGTTGGACAATCCGACGGTGTCGTCGTCGATCAGCCTCAGCCTGCCGACCCCCGCCGCCGCCAGATAAAGGGACGCCGGCGCGCCGACGCCGCCGAGGCCGACAACGGCGACGCGCGCGGCCTTCAGCCGCTGCTGTCCGGGCCCGCCGATTTCGGCCAGCACCAGATGGCGCGCGTAGCGCTCGATCTCATCGTCTGAAAAGCTCACCCGCCCCGATTACGGCGTCCGGGGCCGCCCGTCACGCGGCCTTGCGGATATCCAGCAGGGCCTCGGCCTCGTTGGCGGTGACGCGCGAGAGGCAGGCGAGTCCCACGCGGTCCAGCAGGGCCGCCGGATCGCCGCACAGGCCCATCGGCTCGTCCAGCAGCCGGGCATGCACCGGCGTATCGATCAGAATGCGGAACCCGGTGTGCCGGGGATCCGTGATCAACCGGCGGATCAGACGGTCGACATCGACGCGCGAACCCTCGATGGCCTGAAGGATATGTCCCTGATGGAACATCACGCAGCTGGTCAGATGGTCGCGCCGGTTGTTGCGCTCCGAGACGCCGATGATCTGGGCGACGGACAGGGTGGAAGCCCCGGTCGGACCGACGGCTTCGCTGGCGTAGATCACGCGGTGAAGCACGACGCTTCCTTCTTGTGGCGATTTCTGGGGTATAGAATGTCAATGTAACGGGTTACATTGGTGAGAATGTGGCTTAGCGTAGCCGTTGGAATCGCTTCGAAAGCCGCTTGCCCCGCCGCATTTCGGTCTCCATCTGAAGCGGATGACGAACGCGAACGACACCCCCTCTCCCGGCTGGCACGGCACCACCATTCTGGCGGTGCGCAAGGACGGCCGCACCGTGATCGCCGGCGACGGCCAGGTCTCCATGGGCCCGACCATCGTCAAGGGCGCGGCCCGCAAGGTGCGGACCCTGGCCGGCGGCAAGGTTCTGGCCGGTTTCGCCGGCGCCACCGCCGACGCCTTCACCTTGATCGAGCGGCTCGAGGCCAAGCTGGAGCAGTATCCGGACCAACTGGCCCGCGCCTGCGTCGACCTGGCCAAGGACTGGCGCACCGACCGCTACCTGCGGCGGCTCGAGGCCATGCTGCTGGTCGCGGACCGGCACTCGATCTTCACCGTCACCGGCGTCGGCGACGTGCTGGAGCCGGAGCATGGCGTGGCGGCCGTCGGATCGGGCGGCAATTTCGCGCTCGCCGCCGCGCGGGCCCTGCTGGACCACTCCGACATGGACGCCGAGACCATCGCCCGCCGAGCTATGGCCATCGCCGCCGACATCTGCGTCTACACCAACGGCAATCTGACCGTGGAGACGCTGGACTGATCCCGGGACTGAGCCTGACAGGGATTTAACGGGACAGCTCCGCTTCCCTGTCGTTCCATGGCGGGTGGAGGATCCTCATGCGCCATCTCGCCGTCTTCGCCCTGCCCCTGATCCTGTTCGCCGCCCCGGCGTCGGCCCAGACGCCGGACGCCGCGCCAGTCGTGGCGGCCGAGCGCGCCTTCGCCGCCGACGGACGCCTGCTCGGCATCGGCGGCAGTTTCAACAAATGGTCCACGCCGGACGCCATCGTCATCGGCGGCGGTACGGCCGGCAGGGTCAGCGACGCCTATCCGCCCGGCGCGCCCCGCCCCGCCGACGAGCCACTGCTGGAGTGGTGGCCGAATTTCGCAGGCATCGCGCGGTCCGGCGACATGGGCTTCACCACCGGCGGCGTGGCCCTGAACGGCCAGCGCACGGGGCATTATTTCACCATCTGGCAGCGCCAGCCCGACGGCTCGTGGAAATGGGTCTACGACGGCGGCTCGGGCGCCAGCGCGGCCGATGTGCCGGGGCCGGACACGGAGCCGGTGATCCTGCCCCCCGGTCCTGAACTGCTCGAAGTCGCCTATGCCGACGGGTCGACCAATCCCCGGCCGCGTTCTGAGCGGGCGATGAACGAGGTCCGGGAACAGGAGGCCCTGCTCGCCGCGGCCGCCGCGAGCGACCAGAAGGCCGCCCATCTTGCCCTGCTGGCGGACAATGGCCGCCTGTATGTCGCGCCGAGGCCGCCCGCAATCGGACGCGAGGCCTTTGCCGAGGCCCTGTCCGGCTGGCCGTCGACCTTCCGCTTCGGTCCGACCGATGGTGGCGGGGCGTCCCGTTATGGCGATCTGGTGTGGACCTACGGCCCCGCGGCCTGGGCCCGCGATGGACAGCCGCGTACGGGCCACTATGTCCGCCTGTGGCAGCGTCAGGAGGGCGGCTGGAAAATCGTCCTCGCCCAGCTCATCCCGGCCCCGCCGCCGGCTCCAGCGCCGCCACCCCCTCCCGCCGGAGGCTAGGCAGCCTTATCTGCGACTCATGACCGACCTCTCTCCCCGCGAAATCGTTTCCGAACTCGACCGCTTCATCGTTGGACAGGACGACGCCAAGCGCGCCGTCGCCGTCGCCCTGCGCAACCGCTGGCGGCGCAAGCGCGTGCCCGAGGACCTGCGCGACGAGGTTACGCCCAAGAACATCCTGATGATCGGCCCTACGGGGGTCGGCAAGACGGAGATCGCCCGGCGGCTGGCGCGGCTGGCCGGCTCGCCGTTCCTCAAGGTCGAGGCGACCAAATTCACCGAGGTCGGCTACGTCGGACGCGACGTCGACCAGATCATGCGCGACCTCGTCGAGGCGGCGCTGGTCATGGTCCGCGACAAGCGCCGCACGGGCGTGAAGGCCAAGGCCGAGGCGGCCGCCGAGGAACGGATCCTCGACGCCCTCGTCGGACCCGGCTCGCAGCCCGCCACCCGCGACAGCTTCCGCAAGAAGCTCCGCGCCGGCGAACTGGACGACAAGGAGGTCGAGCTGTCCCTGGCCGACAACGCCTCGCCAATGCAGGGTCTGGACCTGCCGGGCGGCGGCAACGTCGGCATGATCAATCTGTCCGAGATGCTGGGCAAGCTGGGCGGCGGCCGGACCAAGACGGTCAAACTGGCCGTTCGCGACGCCGTCGGCCCGCTGATCACCGAAGAGAGCGACAAGCTGCTGGATCAGGACAGCCTGACCCGTGAGGCCCTGCTGCTCGCCGAGAACGAGGGCATCGTCTTCCTCGACGAGATCGACAAGGTCGCCGCTCGACAAGGCGCGTCGGGCGCCGACGTCAGCCGCGAGGGTGTGCAGCGCGACCTGCTGCCTCTGATCGAGGGAACGACCGTCTCGACGAAATACGGGCCGGTGAAATCCGACCATGTGCTGTTCATCGCCTCGGGAGCCTTCCACGTCGCCAAGCCGTCAGACCTGCTGCCCGAACTGCAGGGGCGGCTGCCGATCCGGGTCGAACTGAAGGCCCTGACCCGCGACGACTTCGTGCGCATCCTGACAGAGCCCGAGGCCAATCTGATCCGCCAGAACCAGGCCCTGCTGGCCACGGAGGATGTCACCCTGACCTTCACCGACGACGCGATCGCGGCCCTGGCCGACGCGGCGGTGGCCGCCAACTCGACCGTCGAGAACATCGGCGCGCGGCGGCTGCAGACGGTGCTGGAGCGGGTGCTGGAAGAAACCAGCTTCAAGGCTTCGGACCTCGCCGGCCAGACCATCGCCTTCGACGGCGATCAGGTGCGCGAGAAGGTCGCCGACCTCGCACGGGACGCGGACCTGAGCCGGTTCATCCTCTAGTCGCGGGCAGCGGCGATCGCGGGCGTCGATGTGATCTGCGCGGGCAGGGACTCGACCGCCGCTATCGCCGAGCGCGCCTCCTGACGGGTGTCGTCCGGCCGGAGGACGTACAGGCTGAGAACCGCCACGAGCGTGCAGACGAGGGCGTTGATCACCCACAGGCCCTTGCTGTCGCCGTGGTTGCGGCGTGCGCCGGGATCGTCGTCCACAAGCATGTCTCGCACCTTCGCAGAACCTCGGTCGATGGTTAATAAACCCTCTATGCGCAGAGCGCCAACCGTGCGCGCGCAGCGCACGGCGTCCGCTGTGGACAGCTTGGCCGTAAGCGGTGGACCGGCCGTGGTTGAAAACGGAACACAAACGGAACATACAGTCTCCCGTGCCCGCCGCCGCCCTTCATATCGATCTGGTGTTCAGCCGCCCCGCCACGACGCTGTCAGTGACGCGTGGGGCCGCCCGGCTGATGGCGGACATGGGCTTCGCCCCCCTGCTCGAGGTCGGCCTGCCAAATGGCCGCCGCGCCGACGTCATGGCGCTGGGGCCGCGGGGCGAGATCGCCATCTGCGAGGTCAAGTCGGGGATCGAGGACTTTCGGGTCGACCGCAAATGGGGCGAGTACCGGCCGTACTGCGACCTGTTCTATTTCGCCGTGGCGCCGGAGTTCCCGTCGGACATCCTGCCGGATGAGCCGGGCCTGATCGTCGCCGACGGCTTCGGCGGGGCGGTGGTGCGCGACGCGATCTCCATGCCTCTGGCGCCCGCCCGCCGAAAGGCGCTGACCATCGCCTTCGCCCGGCTGGGGGCGCTCAGAACGCTCAGGGATCAGCCGACGGGCTGAGGCGCCGCCGGTTCGGCCGGCGCCGCGGCAGCGGCGCCGTCGACGACGCGGCCGCTTTCGCCGGTCGACATCAGGGCGCTGACCGTGGCGGCGCAACCCATCAGCATCTCGCCGCTGATCTCGACCATGGCGGTCAGGGGATAGCTGCGGTCGCTCATGCCGTCGCTGCAGTCGGTCGCGGTCAGGGTCACCTTGATCGGATTGCCGGCGCCGGTGTTCGATTCCCAGACCGCCATCGTCCCTTGGACGACTGGCGGCTTCTGCGGGGCGCGCTGCTCGGGCCGGTCGACCCCGGAATAGACCAGTTCCGACCCCGTCAGCTCGACGGCCCAGAACGGTTCGGTGCCGACGGCGCGCAACGGCTTGGTCAGATCGACACCGGCCAGCACGGGGGGCTGGGCGGGCGCGGGATCGGGCTGGGCGGGCGCTTCCGCCGGCGGCGAGCAGGCGCTCAGGGCGAAAATGGCGGCGGCGGTCAGGGCGAAGGCGCGCATGGAGGTCTCCGGAGTTCGGCCGGCATGGAGCGCGGCGGAACGGCGCAGGTCAAGCGTCAGCGCTACAGCCAGCCCTTCTTCTTGAACCACGCCAGCGGCAGCATCACCGACACCACCATCGCCGCCAGCGCCGCCGGATAGCCCCAAGGCTTCGACAGTTCAGGCATGAAGTCGAAATTCATGCCGTAGATCGAGGCGATCAGCGTCGGCGGCAGCAGCGCCACCGACCCCACCGAGAAAATCTTGATGATCGACGACTGCTCGATGTTGATCATCCCCAGCGCCGCCGACAGCTGGAAATTGATCGAGGCCGCCACGGCCTGATTGTGGGCGATCAGGCTCTGGGCGTCCCGGGCCAGCGACTTGATGTGCTCGCGCGTCTCGGTCTGGGCCTCGACCCGGTCGTCCAGCGCCGCGAAGGCGAAGATCCGGGCGAGGCCGGCGAGGCTCTGCTCGATGCGGGCGTTGGCGATGTGGGCGTGACCAAGCTTGGTGATCAGCTTCTCGAAGCCCACCGTCTTGCGGCCGCTGAAGACGTGATTGGAGATGGCCTCGACCTTGGCCGCGTTGATCGACAGGACATCCGAGATCCGGTCGATGATGGCTTCCATCAGGTTCAGGAACAGGTCGGCGCCCGAGACGCAAAGGCCGGGATCGCGCTCCAGCTTGTCCATCAGCAGGGCGAACGGCTTGGGATCGAAATAGCGGATCGTGACCAGCGGTCCCGCGGTGAGCACGAAGGTCACCGGGTCCAGCCCGGGCGTGTCCGCGTCGCCGTGATGCAGGATGTCGGCGGTGACATAGGTGGCGCCGTTCTCGCGATAGAGGCGGCTTGAGGCTTCCAGCTCGGCCATCTCCGCCCGCGTCGGGACGGACAGACCCAGCGCCGCCTCGACCGCACGGTCCTCATCGGGCGTCGGATTGACCAGATCGATCCAGACCGCGTCGGATGGCAGGGTCCAGGCCGCAGGCTTCCCGACGTGCGGTTCGCAGGTCCGGCAGCCGGGGCGATAGACACGGATCATGAGAAGGCCCTCAGACGTGGGGCCGCGTCAGGCTCAGGGCTGGCCGACGCTGACCGGAACCGAGGCCATGAGCAGGCCGTCCGAGGGCTCGGCCGGGGCTTTGTAGATGAAGCCGTAGGTCGGATAGATGGAGGTGCCGAGGTCATTGATCGGATTGTACCAGACCTTGACCGCACTCCAGTCGCCGCCCGCGGACACGTCGACGACGGTGACGTTCTCCTCGACCTTGCCGCGGCTGCCACCCCAGTTGGCGTGGGTCACGCGGATGACCCGGTCGGTCAGGACTTCCGACACCACGGCGACGTGGCCGCGGCTCATCCGGCCGCTGGACTCGAAGGCCAGCACGGAGCCGGTGCGGGGACGATGGCCGGTCTGGAATCGGTCCTGGGCCTGCGACCACCAGGTGTGGGCGTCGCCGAAAATCTCGATGCCGGAGAACATCCGGGCGAAGGTCACGCACTGCCAGTACGGCTCATCGGCCTTCGCGGCGGGGGCCATGCCGCCCAGCGCAAAAAATCCGAGGGTCGCCGCAACCGCGGCGGCTGTGAGCCGTTTCATCATGCTGGCGTGTTTCCCGACTGCCTCTGGAATCAGCCTTAGACGATAGTTTCGGAGGGTTGAAGAACCCTTTCAGGCGAATTCGCCTGTCCGCCGCCGTCTCCCCGAGCTTGACCGTTTCTCGCCGCCAAGCCGCGCAAAGCCTTGCGCGCCGGGCGTTCAACGAGGTGATAGGTCGCCGCCGCGGCCACCGGGATCAGGGCGATCACGCCCAGCCACACAATCACGTGAAGCCGTTTGTCATCGGCTCCCGTCAGCCGCGCCGCGACGTTGACGCCCAGCAACAGCACCGGGGCGCAGACCATGTAGACCGAGTAGGAAATCTCGCCGAGGTAGACCCCGGCCTTCGAGGCGAAGACGCCCGCCCGACTGTTGTCGACGCCGCCCAGCCCGAGGATCAACCCTCCGGCGCAGAGCACCACCAGCGGATCCCACAGCCCCAGCGATGCGCAGACCAGCAGACCGGCCGCGGACGCAAGCGCCAGCAGCGCCCCATGGCGAACCGGCGCCCGACGATGGATCAGGTAAAGGGCGCAGCCGAGGGCGAAGCACGGCACGATCCTGAGCGCGCCCCAGCGGAACGTCGCCTCGGTCAGCGAGAAACCGGCCAGTTGCTGGAACACGGCGTAGAGGGTCACGGCCAATGCGGCGACGATACCCGTGGCCAGCACAGGCCGCTCGCGCATCCGCCAGGCGACGAAGGCGAAGGCGGGGAAGCTCAGATAGGCGAACCACTCAGCCGAGATCGACCACGACGGGTGGTTGAAGGCCGCGCTCGACGCCAGCCCCCAGGCATGGGTCAGGGTCAGGTGGGCTGGCAGGGACCGCCAGTCCAGAAGGCTTTCGCTGACCGTCAGCCCCGCCACCGTCGCGCCGACGCCCAGCGCGATCATCCCGGCCAGGGTGACCAGATGCAGCGGATAGACCCGCGCGATCCGCGCCCACAGGAAGCCGCGATAGCTGAAGCCCTCCCGGCGGCCGGCCGCCTCCAGATAGACGTGGCTGAGGATGAAGCCGGACAGGACGAAGAAGACCTCGACGCCGAGATAGCCCCTGGTCACGGCGACCGGGACGAAGCTCACATCCAGATGCGGCCAGGCCGCGAACAGCACCACCCACAGCGCGGCGAGGAACCGAAGCGTGGTCAGGGGGCGCAGGTCTGCGGGAGTCTGGACGGGGGTCATGGCCGCCCAGACTAGGGTTTCAGGCTATAGGAACCGTTAAGCGCCGCACTGCGTCGGCTTGGTCTCGCCGGGGCCGTACATGTCGCAGGACCGGTCGATCTCCCCCTGGATCATGGCGCAAGGGTTGGCGACATTGCACGGGGGATGGGTCGCGGGGCTGACGGCTATGCAGCGCTCGACCAGCTTGGCCGAGGCCGCGGCGCCGACCTCATTGAGGCAGGAGCCGGGCTCACCGGCCGTGGCGGCCGATGGATCGACCTCTTCCTGAGGCGGCGAGTCGGCGGGCATTTCCGGGGCCGGAGCAGCGGGCGCGGCGGGCTCGGCCGCCGGCGTTTCGGCGGGTTGCTGACAGGCCGCCAGCGCGACGGCGGTCATCAGGGCGAGAACGGTACGGCGCATCAGTCACTCCGATCGGTCGCGAAGCGCCACCATAGGCACGGTTCGGCCCCGTACAAAAGCACAGCCGGCGGCTTCAGTGTGCGTGCGACCCCCGCTCCACCCGCCGATACGGATACCGGTCGCGGATATTCGGACCGAAGAATTGCCCCTTGGAGAAGGCTTCGCGGAAGGCGGTATTCACCTCGGGCGGCACCCCGTCGTATTCGTAGACGTCGCCGCTGGTGAAGGTCACGCGCAGGCGGCGGTGCGGTTCGTCATAGCTGAAGCGGCGGATGACGCTCGAGGGCATGAGGGGGAAACGCCGGATCGCCCCTGCGGCTCCCCCTGCAGGCTCAGTCGCGCAGCGAGTCCGGCACCAGGCCGCCGTTCTCGGCCATCTTGCGCCACACCGCCTTCGACAAGGCGATGTTCTGTTCGGCGCTGCCGTGCGGGCCGGCGTTGACGCCCAGTTCCTGCGCCAGCTCCTTGCGGGCCTCGAGGCTGGAATCCAGCCCCAGCAGCTTGAGCAGGTCGACGATCGAGGTGCGCCAGTTGCCCGCGGCCTGTTCGCCCTTCAGATCAGCCATCGAGGCGAGAACGGCCTCCACGTCGACCGGGGCGGCCGCCACGGGGGCGGCGGGGGTCGGGGCCGCGGTCGGCGCCGCCTGCGGAGTCGGCGCCGTGGGAGCCGCCTTCGGGCGATGGCCCCGGATCCGGTCCCAGATCGAGCTGAAGATACTCATGCGCGCACGCCTCCTTGTGGTTGAGGCGGGCTAACGCCCCGCAGCGGCCGAGGTTCAGTCGGGCTCGCGCTCGCCGACTTCGACGGGCCGGACCGCCAGCAGCCAGCCGTCCGCGATGTGCAGCTCGGGTGCGGCGTCTTTCGTGAACGGCAGATACCAGGTCTGGCCGCCGGCCGCCGGGGCGATCTCCAGCATGTCGTCGGCCCCGAAATTCTGCACCGACTTGATCGTGCCCAGCACAATCCCCTCCGGGTCCCGCGCCTCCAGCCCGACCAGATCGGTCAGATAAAACTCGTCTTCTTCCGGCTCCGGCAGACGTTCGCGGAGAATGTGCAGCTTCAGCCCGCGCAGGGCGTCGGCCTGTTCCTTGGTGGCGATCTCCTTCGCCCGACCGACCACGCCGTTCTTGTCCGGCCGCGCCGAGGTCAGGGTCAGGCCCACCGATCCGTCGGCGCGCAGCAGCGGTCCGTAGGACATCAAGGCCATGGGCTCGGCGGTGTATGCGGTCACCCGCACCTCGCCCTTGACCCCGAACCCGCCGGCGATCTGGCCGACGAGAATGAGCTTGCTGTACGTCGGCATCGCCGCCTCGTGATGAAATCGCCGCCTCAACTAGCGCGAAGCGCGGCAGGCGCCCAAGAAATGAAAAGCAGCGCCCGGGCGTCCGGACGCTGCTTTCCGATCGTCTCATTCCGCCGAAGCGGAGTCCGAAGGCCTCAGGCCTCGGTCTTTTCTTCTTCGGTCGCGTCGGCGGCCGGGGCTTCTTCGGCGGCGGCCTCGGCCGGCGCTTCTTCGGTCACTTCAGCAGCCGGAGCGTCCTCGGCAGCGGCTTCAGCGGCCGGAACCTCTTCAGCGGCGGCTTCGGGCTCGGGCGCCGGAGCGTTCTTGGCGGCTTCGGCGGCGGCCTTGGCTTCTTCCTTGGCGCGCTGGGCGGCTTCGGCGGCTTCAACCTTGGCGGCGGCTTCGGCCTCTGCGCGGTCGGCTTCGCGCTGGGCGCGCTCGGCGGCGCGTTCCTGGGCCTTCTTGCCCGGCTGGGCCTTATTCGGGTTGTTCGACTGGGTCCACTTGACCTTGCCCGCCAGAGCTTCGTCCTGGCTCAGGAAGCGGGCGACGCGGTCGGTCGGCTGGGCGCCCTTGCCGAGCCATTCGGCGATCCGGTCGGCCTTCAGCGTCACGCGCTTCTGCTCGCCGTCACGCGGAAGCATCGGGTTGTAGGTGCCGACGCGCTCGATGAATTTGCCATCGCGCGGCGAGTGGGAGTCGGCGACGACGATGTAGTAGTACGGGCGCTTCTTGGCGCCACCGCGGGCCAGACGAATCTTCAGCATTTTCAGTCTCTTTCTTGAGGTCGGATTATTTCTTGGGAGGGAAGCCCGGCAGGCCGGGAAGGCCTCCCGGCAGTTGTCCGCCGCCCAGCCCGGCGAGCCGGTCCTGGATGGCTTTCATTTCGTCAGCGGAGGGCTCCGGCATCTTGCCGCCGCCCAGCGATTTCAGGCGGGCCATGTCGCCGGCGCCGCCGCCGCCCATGCCGGGCATGCCCATCATGGCGGCCATCTGTTTCAGGCCCTTGCCGCCGCCTTTGGACATCGACTTGACCATGTCGGCCATCTGCCGGTGCTGTTTGAGCAGCCGGTTGATCTCCTGGACCTCGACGCCGGCGCCCGCGGCGACGCGCTTCTTGCGGCTGGCGTTGAGCAGGTCCGGCTTCTTGCGCTCGGCCTTGGTCATCGAAGAGATGATGGCTTCCTGACGCGCGATCATGCGGTCGTCGATGTTGGCGTCGGCCATCTGGGCCTTCATCTTCGCCACGCCCGGGAGCAGGCCCATGATGCCCTGCAGCCCGCCCATCCGCTTCATCTGCTGCAGCTGGTTGGCAAGGTCGTTCAGGTCGAACTGGCCCTTGGCCAGCTTGCGGGCCATGGCCTCCGCCTTGGAGGCGTCCAGCTCCTGCGAGGCCTTCTCGACGAGGGCGACGATGTCCCCCTGTCCGAGAATGCGGCCCGCGACACGGCGGGCGTCGAACACCTCGAGGGCGTCAACCTTCTCGCCGGCGCCCAGATATTTGATCGGCAGGCCGGTGACGGCCCGCATCGACAGCATGGCCCCGCCGCGCCCGTCGCCGTCGGCGCGGGTCAGGACCAGGCCGGTCAGCGGCAGCCGCTCGTGGAAGGCGCGGGCGGTGCGAACCGCGTCCTGACCGGTCAGGCTGTCGGCGACCAGCAGGGTCTCGACCGGCCTGGCGACGGCGGCCACTTCGGCCACCTCGGCCATCAGGGCCTCGTCCAGCGTGATGCGGCCGGCGGTGTCGAGGATCAGGACGTCATAGCCCTGCAGCTTGGCCGACTGCAGCGCGCGGCGGGTGATCTGGACCGGGCTCTCGCCGGGCACGATCGGCAGGGTGGCGACCTCGATCTGTTTGCCGAGGGTCTGCAGCTGCTCCATGGCGGCCGGACGACGCGTGTCCAGCGAGGCCATCATGACCTTCTTCCGGTCGAACTTGGTCAGCCGCAGCGCCAGCTTGGCCGAGGTCGTCGTCTTGCCCGAGCCCTGCAGGCCCGACATCAGGATGACCGCCGGCGGCGTGGCGTTCAGATTGATCGGCGTCGGCTCTTCGCCGCCCAGCATCTCGACCAGACCGTCATAGACGATCTTGACCACCTGATCGGCCGGCTTGACCGAGCGGATGACGTCTTCGCCGGTGGCGCGGTCGGTGGCGAAGGCGATGAAGTCCTTGACGACGGGCAGGGCGACGTCGGCCTCGAGCAGCGCCACGCGGACTTCGCGCATCGCCTCGGCCACGTCCTTTTCGGACAGGGCGCCGCGCCCGGTGATCCGGTCGAAGACGCCTGTCAGCCGCTCGTTCAGAGCCTCGAACATTCACTACCTCGTCAGCCCGAAGGGCCCGTCGATCCGGCGGGTGAGACGGTCTCCATAGCGAAATCGCCTCCGGCGACGATCACGTCGGCGGAGGGTTCTCGCCCACCTCGTCCGGTCGAAACCGGGGTCGTGTGGGTGGAGACGCGAGGTTCACTTGCGTCGGAAGCGGCGGCTTATGGCGGAAAAGACAGGCGAAGACAAGGCGAGCGGCCGGGGCGGCGGCGGCGCCGGGCCTACATCCCCTTCGACGGATCGTCCGAAGGCGTGTTCGGGTCGGCCTGCCGGGTGGCCTTGCCGGCGCGCAACTTCGCCCACACCAGCGCCGCGGCGAGGAGGACAGGGCCGCCGACGATCACGACGCCCCACGGGAAAGCTTCCATGTCGATGTCTCCTTTCCGGGCGGCAACCGGCGACCGGCGGAATTGCTCCCGCTGGCTGATCACAGATAAGCTTTCCGCGAATTCACCTGACGTCGCTATTTCGCCGCGAAATCCACATCGAGCCGCAACAGCGTGGCCGTATCTCCCGCCTCGTCGCCGCCAAGGAGCGACGCAGCTCTCCGCAGGAGACCGCCATGAAAACTCTCGCTTCTCTCGCCGCCGTCCTGATCGTCGCCGCCGCCGCGGGTACGGCCTCTGCCCATGAAGTCCGCATCGCCTATGGCGATCTGGACCTCTCTACCGCCGCCGGCGCCGACGCCTTCGACGCCCGCGTCCGGTCGGCCGCGCGCAAGATGTGCCGCAGCACCCCGATGATCGGCGGCCGCGCCGCCTGTCTGGCCGCCGTCCGCGACGAGGCGGTCACGCTTCTGCCCGGCGCCGCCCAGGTCGACTACGCCCTCAGCCGCGTCCCGCTGGTGGCGTAACGCGCATGAAAAAGGCCCGGCGGATCACTCCGCCGGGCCTTCTCGATCTTCTCCCGCGCTCCGCGCGGCGCCCTCAAGCAGCCCGCAGGGCGTTAGGGCCACTTAGTTGGTCGGGAAACCCCGCACCTTCAGCAGGGCCCGCACGTCCGGGTCGCGGCCGCGGAAGGCGCGATAAGCCTCGCCGCGATCGACGGTGTTGCCGGGAGCCAGCATGATCGACTTGAAGCGGGCCGCGATCTCCGGATTGAAGACGTCGCCCGACTCCTCGAAATAGGCCCAGGTGTCGGCGTCCATCGTCTCGGACCAGAGGTAGCTGTAATAGCCGGCCGAATAGGCGTCCGACGTGAACAGGTGATTGAACTGCGGCAGGCGGTGCCGCATCACGATCTCCTTCGGCATGCCGTAGCGCGCCAGCGAGGCCTTCTCGAACGCGTCGATGTCGGTCGGCGGCGTCGACTGCGTGTGCAGGTCCATGTCGACCAGCGCCGACGACAGATAGCTGACCGTCGCATAGCCCTGGTTGAAGGTGGACGCCGCTTCGATCTTGTCGACCAGCGACTGCGGCATCGGCTGGCCGGTCTGCACGTGCTTCATATAGCCGTTCAGGATCGGGCGGCTCAGCACCCAATGCTCGTGCACCTGCGACGGATATTCCACGAAGTCGCGGGGCGTGCCGCCCAGCGCCGGATAGACCACATTGGACGAATAGGCGTGCAGCGTGTGTCCGAACTCGTGGAACATGGTCTCGGCGTCGTCCAGCGAGATCAGGATCGGTTCGCCGCCCTCGGCCTTGATGAAGTTGTTGTTGTTCGAGCCGAGGGTGTTCTTGTCGCCGTCGAACGTCGAATGCGACCGGTAGGTCGTCATCCAGGCGCCCGACCGCTTGCCCGGACGGGCGTAGTCGTCGGTGTAGTAGAGGCCGACGTGGCGGCCCGCGTCCTTGACCTCATAGACGACGACGTCGGGATGCCAGACCGGAACCGCGCCGCGGGGCAGCTTGTCGAAGGTGAAGCCGTACAGCCGGTGGGCCATCTCGAACGAGCCGGCCCGGACGTTGTTCAGCTCGAAATACGGCTTCAGCTCGTTCTGATCGAGGTCGTACTTCTGCTTCCGGACCTTCTCGGCGTAGTACAGATAGTCCCACGGCTCGATGTCGTGGCCGGCGATGGCGCGCATGTCCGCCACCTCTTCCGCGACCCGCGCCTTGGCCGGCGCCCACACCCGGTTCATCAGATCGAACGCCGCGGCCGGGGTCTTGGCCATGGTGTCCTGCATCCGCAGTTCGGCGTGGTTCTGGTAGCCCAGCAGCCGCGCCCGATCCTGACGCAGACGGACGATCTCGGCGATGGTCGCATTGGTGTCGTTGGCGTCGCCATTGTCGCCGCGGTTGACGAATTTGCGCCAGACCTGCTCGCGCAGGCCGCGGTCATTGGCGAACGACAGGAACGGATCGACGCTGGAGCGGGTGTTGACGATCGCCCAGCCCTGAAGATTGCGGGCGCGCGCCGCGGCGGCCGCGGCGGCCTTGTTGTCGGCGGGCACGCCAGCCATGCCGGCCTCGTTCGGCACGACGGTCCAGGTCTTCTCGTCGTTGACCACCTTCTGGCTGAAGGCGGTGAAGGCGTTGGCCAAGGCCGTATTGATCCGGCCCAGTTCTGCCTTGCCCGCGGGGCTCAGGGCCGCGCCGCTTCGGATGAAGCTGTCGCGGCTGCGCACGGCGATCCGCTTCTGCTGGGCGTTCAGCCCCATGGCGTCGGCGTTGTCGGCGACCGTCCTGACCCGCTGGAACAGCTTCTCGTTGAAGCTGATCTCGTCGCCGGCGGCCGACAGCAGGGGCGACAGCTCGGTGTCGACCTCGTTGTAGTCGTCCGAACCGATGTTCGAGGTCATGACGCCATAGATCGATCCGGCCAGATCCAGCGGTTCGCCGGCCATCTGCATCGCCACCAGGGTATTGGCGAAGGTCGGCGGTTCGGGGTTATTGGCGATGGCGTTGTAGTCGTTGCGCTGAAGTTCGATGCCCTCGATCAGGGCGGCGCGCAGCTTGGCGGCGGTCACCTTGTCCCACGGCGGCACGCCTCCGAACGGGCCGCTCCAAGGCTGCAGCAGTTCGGCGCGGGGCGTCTGTACCGGCAGAACGGCGCGCGCGATCCGCGCTTCCTCGGCCAGCGAGGCCGGGTCGGGCGCGGCGCCGCCGCCGCCGGTTCCAGCGCCCATCGAGGCGCAGCCCGAGAGGGCCATGAAGCTGCCTCCCGCGATAAGAAGGTGTCGTCTGTGCATCAGGAAGCTCCATCCGTGCCGTTCGTTCCGGCAACCTAGGCCTTGATTGCGCTGACTGCCACATGAACAGCCTGTAATGTTGGGCGAAAATCTTCCGCGTGGACGGGGCCCGGCGGCGCGTCTAAGCACCCGCGCATGGCGATTGGCGTATTCGACTCCGGCGTGGGCGGACTGACGGTTCACCGCGAACTCACGCGGCGCTTCCCCGACCGCGACTTCGTCTATCTGGCCGACCAGGCGAACGCCCCCTACGGCGGCCGCGGCGGCGAGGAGATCGTCGACCTGACCCGCATTGGCTGCGAGCGGCTGTTCGAGGCCGGAGCCAATGTCATCGTCCTCGCCTGCAACACCGCCAGCGCCATCGCCCTGCGCCGCCTGCAGCAGACCTGGGTCCCCGAGGCGCGCGCCCGGCACGGCCGGCCGATCAATGTGCTCGGCATCATCGTCCCGACCATCGAGGCCGCCACGGGCCTGCCGTGGACCTATGAGGCCGAGCGGCTGGGCGACAAGATCGAGGCGCTGGAGATCACCGGCGTCTTCTGCACCGCCGCCACGGCCATGAGCCGGGTCTACGAGATCGAGATCGACAAGCGGCGCGAGGATCTGGCGGTCTTCTCCGAGGCCTGCCCCGGCCTCGCCGGCCTGATCGAGCTGGGCGCGCCCGCCGAAGAGCTGACGGTCGTGGTGCAGGACCACGTCGACGCCCTCCGCCGCCGCATCGGCCGCCATCCGGACAAGGCCATCCTCGGCTGCACCCACTATGAGATCGTCGCCGACCTGTTCGCCGCCGCCCTGCCCGACGGCACGCCGGTGATCCACCAGCCGACCGCCGTCGCCGACGCCCTGGACCGCTATTTCGCGCGCCACCCGGAATACGCATTGGGCGGCTCGGGCCGCCGCGACTTCCTGACCTCCGGCCAGCCCGGCCCGCAGTCCGATCTGGTCAGCCAGTTCTGGGGCGCGCCACTGACCTTCGCCGCGGCCTGACTTGACCGCGGAGGCCTTTCGTCGCCCCTTGGCGGCGGGAGGATTTCCGATGTTCAGACCCTTGCTCGCCGCCGCGGTTCTGGCGCTGTCCGCCGCCCCGGCCGGCGCCGAGGTTGTGTCCCGCACCACCGACAGCTTCACCCTTCGCTATGCCGTCGCTGTAGAGATTGCGCCCGACGACATCGCGCCCGCCCTCGCGGCCCTGCCGCAATGGTGGGACCCGGCCCACACCTACAGCGGCTCGGCGAGCAACCTCAGCCTCGACCTGACGCCCGGCGGCTGCTGGTGCGAAAAACTGCCCGACGGGACCGCCTTCGACCATGGGCGCACCGTCTCGGTCGGGCCGGACAGCTTCGTCTTCAGCGCCCCCTTCGGTCCGATGCGGGGCAAGACGACCAAGGCCGAGCTGACGGTCACCTGGCCGGCGGCGAACCGTGGCTGGACGCCCACCTGGATGATGGTCGTCGAAGGGCCGGGCATCGGGGCGATGGCCGACGGCGTCGACGCGGTCATGGGCGCCGGCTACCAGCGCTGGCTGTACTATCTGGAATACGGCGAGGCGCCGGCTCCGAGCGCCTGATCAGGCGTCCAGCAGCACGTCCGCTGAACGGGTGCAGGTCAGGGCAGCCAGTTCGGCCTCGACCGACAGCTTCTCCACCACCGCCCCGTTCAGGATCATCATGAACCGCCGGCACCGCTCGCCGAGGAACTGGTCCGGGTCGGAGCGGGTCAGCCCCGTCTTGCGCACGAACTCCAGATTGCCGTCGGACAGAAAGATCAGCCGCCCCTCCGGATCCAGCTGACGGCTCCACAGGTCCAGCGCCCACGGATCGTTGCTGGCTATACAGGCGATGAAGTCGAAGCCCGACGCCTTGAGCTGCGGCGCGCGCTCGACGAAGTCCGGCACATGGGATCCGGTGCAGACGGGCGTGAAGGCTCCGGGCACGCCGATGACGATGCCGCGCCGGCCTTGGAACAGGGTCTCGAGACTCTGGCTGGTGACGAAGCCTTCGTGCAGCCTCCCAAGCCGGATCGGCGGCACGCGCTCGCCCACGCGGATTCTCGTCATGCCCAACGCCGTCCCATGCCTCTCTTCAGGCCAGCATGGGACGGCGCGGCTGAGAAACGGTTAAGCGGCCGCAGTCAGCGCGCTCTCCGAGGCTACGATCCGGCTGGCGGCGTGGACCACGGCGCCGATGCGCAGGGCGGCCTGAACCTGAGTCGCCGGGACGCCGTGCTTGCGCAACTCACCCTCGTGGGCGTCGAGGCAGGCGCCGCAGCCGTTGATGGCCGAGACGGCGGTCGACCACAGCTCGAAATCCATCTTCTCGACGCCCGGATTGGCAATGACGTTCATCCGCAGGCGGGCGGGAATGGTCGTGTATTCCTGGTTCTTCATCAGGTGCAGCGACCGGTAGTAGATGTTGTTCATGCCCATGATGGCGGCGGCGGATTTCGCTGCGTTCAGCGCCTCGGGCGACAGCACGGCCGCGGCCTGCGCCTCGATCGCCTTCACGACCGGAGCGACGCCGATGGCGTGCGCCGAGGCGAGGAAACAGCCCCATTTCTGCTGGTCGTTCAGCACGGTCTCGGACGCGAGCGAGCCGAGGTTCAGGGAGATGTCCTTGGCATAGGCGGGAATGAGGTCGCGCAGGGCGTCGATCGACATTTTGTCAGGTTCCCTTCGGGAAGCGGCTACCGCTCGCGACGCGGTCGCTCGCTGCTTGAGCCGCATGGATGTTGGTGACCGGGCGCGATCGCGCTCAAGCCGCGAGGCTCCGCGAGCCGAGCATAGCGCCCAAAAAACAAGCGAGTAGCGAAAAGGCGGCGACGCAAGCACCGCCGCCTTCCATTGCTCGGTCAGCCGCCTTTACGCAGCGAGCGTTTCGCCGCCCACCGGGCGGTTGCAGGCGCACAGTTCATCGGTCTGCAGGGCGTCGACGACACGCAGGGTGTCGGCCGGAGCGCGGCCCACGTTCAGGTTGGTGACGTAGACGTGCTGCACGACGTTGTGCGGGTCGACCACGAAGGTGGCGCGCAGGGCGACGCCCTCGGCCTCGTCCAGAACGCCGAGCGCGCGGGCGAATTTGCCGCCGTTGTCGGCGAACTGCCAGATCGGCAGCTTGCTCAGGTCGGCGTGGTCACGACGCCAGGCCAGCTTGACGAACTCGTTGTCGGTCGAGCCGCCCAGAACGACGGTATCGCGGTCGTCGAAATCGCGCGCCAGCGAGGCGAACTCGGCGATCTCGGTCGGGCAGACGAAGGTGAAGTCCTTCGGATAGAAGAAGATGACCTTCCACTTGCCTTCGAAGCTGTCGTTGGTGATCGCCTCGAACGCCGAGACGCCGTTTTCCTCGTGGCTGTTGAAGCCGGGCTTCACGCCCGTGATCTTGAATTCCGGCAGTTTTTGACCGACGCCCAGCATGCGCTGTTCTCCAGATGGTTTTGCGATTGGGAAACTTTGAGCGCCGGGGGGAGGGTGGCGCCGCAGCTGCGAATTGGCGGTTGCAGTGCACAATGTCAATGTTCTGAAGCGGCTTTGATCGATAGATAATCTCTATAGAGATCATAGGCCTGACGGGCCCTGACGATTGGTCCTCCCCGGGTTTACGGCGGCTCCGCCCGGCGGCACGGTCGGGGCGCAACAGGAGCCCGTCCGATGAACCGACTGATCGCCGCCGTTCTGCTCGCCGCCGCCGCCGTGCCCACGGTCGCCGCCGCCCAGACCCCGCCCGCCACCATCGGCGAACGCTATGTCCCCGCGCCGTGGTGGATGCGCGAGCCGGTCATCGCCTCGGTCGGGCAGGTGCGCACCCAGGTGCCCGCGAACCGCGCCGGCTTCGCCGCCAGCTTCCAGTCGATCGACCGCACCGCCGCCGACGCCTCGCGCAAGGCCGCCGACCAGATCCGCGCCCTCAGCCAGTCCCTCGCCGCCTATGGCGCCGACATCGTCCGGGTCGAGACGACCCTGACCACCCGCCCCCTCTACGACCAGTACCGCGACGCCGACGGCATCCTGCGCGACAACGTCCGCGCCGACCGGATCGAACGCTATCAGGCCGACGCCACGGTCAGCGTCACCGTCCGCGACACCCGGGTGCTGGAGCGTGTCTACGCCACCATCGTCGCCTCCCAGCCGACCTCCATCGGCCAGGTCTGGTTCAACCTCGAGCCCGACAACGCGGTGAAGACCTGGCTGCAGGGCGAAGCGGTCAAGGACGCCGCGCGCCGGTCCCGTGAAGCGGCCGCCAACGCCGGCGCCACCTTGGGCGAGGTCAAGGTCATCGATCCGACCGGTCGCGCCTGCCAGACCGATGTGCTGGCCGGCTGGCCCTCCTACGGCGGGGGCGGCCTGCCCACCGACGTCGACTCCAGCGACATTGTCGTCACCGGCGCCCGCATGGGTCCGCCCCCTCCGCCGCCTCCGCCCGCGCCGGCCCCGGTGGTCGGGGCTGTAGCGCCGTCCGAGGCGCAGATCGAGGCGGCCCGGCTGACCCTCCAGCCGCCGCTGCGCGAACTGACGGACCAGGCCTGCGTCGTCTATTCGCTGAACTAGAACGGCTCAGGTTGACGCCGTGCCCGACGCAGGCGACCGAAGGCGGATGAGTTCCGAGTTCAAAGCCGACCCGACGTTCGACCCCAACTCCATCGTCGTCTGCGACTGGCCGCTGTGTCAGGTGCGGCTTCAGGACGACGCCCGCTTCCCATGGCTGATCCTGATCCCGCGCCTGATGGGGCGGCACGAGATCGAGGATCTGACCCCGGCGGAACGCGCCCTGCTGCTGGACGAGGTCGTCCGCGCTGGCGGGGTGGTGCGCATGCTCGGAGAGGCGGTGCTGCGACCGGTGCAGAAGCTCAACGTCGCCGCCCTCGGCAACATCACGGCCCAGCTGCACGTCCACGTCATCGGCCGCCGTCATGACGACGGCCTTTGGCCCGATCCGGTCTGGGGCCGGGGCGAGGCGCTGCCCTACGGGGCCCAGGTCCTGCAGGAGGCCGCCTCGCGAATCCGCCTCCACCAGACCGGCTGACGGATCGCATCGGGGGACGAGTCGCCGCGCCCGCCGGTCCTTCGTTGACCCCCGCCGCGCGGCTGGACTAAAGCCTGTTCACCGATTTCGAGCGGCTGATTTCGCTCAGGTTTCTGAGAACCATTCGCATATGTCGACCTCTCCCCTGCCGGGCGACGCTTCGAACGATCCGACCGACGACCAGTCCGGCCGTTTCGTGCGCCAGCCGAACGGCCGCGTCCGCCCCCTGTCGCCCCACCTGCAGGTCTGGCGTTTCCACCTGACCATGCTGGGCTCGATCCTGAACCGCATCGCGGCCGGGGCCCTGTCCGTCGGCGCCCTGTTCGTGGTCGGCTGGCTGGCCGCCGCCGCCTTCGGTCGGGGCGCCTATGAGACCTATGCGTCGATCATGGGCTCGCCCGTCGGCCTGCTGATCTGGTTCGGTCTCAGTCTCGCCGGCGCCTATCACCTGACCGCGGGCGTCCGGCACATGATCTGGGACGCCGGCTCGGGCCTGACGCCCAAATCCGCAACCAGCCTGACGATCGTAAGCATGGTCGCGGCGGTGGTCATCGTCGTCGCCTTCTGGGCGATCCTCTTCATGACGGGGAAGGTGGTCCTGTGAGCGGCCCGAAGCGTTTCATCAACGACGTCAAGGTTTCCGAGCGCCACGGCGCCGGCGAATGGCTGCAGGAGCGGCTGTCGTCGCTGATCCTGATCCCCCTGACTCTCTGGGGCCTGTGGAGCGGCTGGGCCCTGTCCGGCGCCGGTTACGACGGCGCGCTGGCGTGGTTCCGCTCGCCGGTGAACGCGACGCTACTCGCGGCGACCCTGCTGATCAGCCTGTGGCACATGAACATGGGCCTGAAGGTCATCGTCGACGACTACATCCATCGTCCCGCCTCGCGCGGCGCCCTGCTCGGCCTGATCGGTCTGGTGTGCGTCGTCTCCGCCGCCGCGGGCGTCTTCTTCATCGTGCGTCTGGCGCTGGGTTCGGCCCCGCTGCCCGCCGGCCTGGGAGCCTGATCGCGTGGCTGCTGCCTACGAATTCATCGATCACGAATACGACGTCGTCGTCGTCGGCGCGGGCGGCTCCGGCCTGCGCGCGGCGCTCGGCGCGGCCCAGCAGGGGCTGAAGGTCGCCTGCGTCACCAAGGTCTTCCCGACCCGCTCACACACCGTCGCGGCCCAGGGCGGCATCTCCGCCTCGCTCGGCAACATGGGCGAGGACAGCTGGCAGTGGCACATGTACGACACCGTCAAGGGGTCGGACTGGCTCGGCGATCAGGACGCCATCGAATACCTCGTCCGCAACGCGCCCAAGGCCGTCTACGAGCTGGAACACTGGGGCGTGCCCTTCAGCCGCACGGATGAAGGCAAGATCTACCAGCGCGCCTTCGGCGGCATGACCCGAAACTTCGGCGAGGGCCCGGTGCAGCGCACCTGCGCCGCCGCCGACCGCACCGGCCACGCCATCCTGCACACCCTCTACGGCCAGTCCGTCCGGCGGGAGGTGAAATTCTTCGTCGAATATTTCGCCCTCGACCTGATCATGCAGGACGGGGCCTGCACCGGCCTGACCGCGCTTCAGCTCGACACCGGTCAGTTGCATCGCTTCCGCGCCAAGATGGTGATCCTGGCCACCGGCGGATACGGCCGCGCCTACTTCAGCGCCACCTCGGCCCACACCTGCACCGGCGACGGCAACGCCATGGTGCTGCGCGCCGGCCTGCCGCTGCAGGACATGGAATTCGTCCAGTTCCACCCGACCGGCATCTACGGCGCCGGCTGCCTGATCACCGAGGGGGCGCGCGGCGAGGGCGGCTATCTGACCAACTCGGAAGGCGAGCGGTTCATGGAGCGCTATGCGCCGACCGTGAAGGATCTGGCCCCGCGCGACATGGTTTCGCGCTCCATGACGATCGAAATCCGTGAAGGCCGCGGCGTGGGTCCGAACAAGGACCACATCCACCTGCACCTCGACCACCTCGACCCGAAGATCCTGCACGAGCGCCTGCCCGGCATCTCGGAAAGCGCCAAGATCTTCGCCGGCGTCGACGTGACCAAACAGCCGATCCCGGTCTTGCCGACGGTCCACTACAACATGGGCGGCATCCCCACGAACTATCACGGCGAGGTCCTGACCAAGGTCGGCGACAACGCCGACACCGTGGTGCCCGGCCTGATGGCCGTCGGCGAGGCGGCCTGCGTCTCGGTGCACGGCGCCAACCGCCTCGGCTCCAACAGCCTGACCGATCTCGTGGTGTTCGGCCGCGCCGCCGGCCTGCGCTGCGGCGAGGTGGTGGACAAGGCCTCGGCCGTGCCGAGCGCTCCGGCCTCCGCCACCGATGAGCACCTCGCCCGCCTCGACCGCTTCCGCCACGCCAACGGCTCGACGCCCACGTCCAAACTGCGCATCGAGATGCAGCGCGCCATGCAGTCCGACGCCGCCGTCTTCCGCACCGGCAAGACGCTGGAAGAAGGCGTCGCCAAGCTGCGCGCCATCCACGCCGGCGGCGCCGACATCAAGACCACGGACCGCGGCCTGATCTGGAACACCGATCTGGTCGAGACGATGGAATACGACAACCTGATCGATCAGGCGCTGGTCACCATCGAGGGCGCGCTGAACCGCACCGAAAGCCGCGGCGCCCACGCCCGCGAGGACTATCCGGACCGCGACGACGTGAACTGGATGAAGCACACCCTCGCCTGGAAGGTCCCCGGCGATGCGGTGAAGATCGACTACCGTCCGGTGCACAATTACACGATGTCGGACGAGGTCTCCTACATCGAACCCAAGGCGCGGGTTTACTAGAATGGTCCAGCTCACCCTCCCCAAGGGCTCGAAGCCCACGACCGGCAAGGTCCACAAGGCCCCGGCCGGGGCGAAGAACGTCAAGACCTACAAGGTCTATCGCTACGACCCCGAGGTCGACGCCGATCCGCGCTGGGACGTCTATGAGGTCTCGGCCGACGACCACGGGCCGATGCTGCTGGACGCCCTGATCCACATCAAGAATGAGATCGACCCGACGCTGGCCTTCCGCCGCTCGTGCCGCGAGGGCATCTGCGGCTCGTGCTCGATGAATATCGACGGCCGCAACACCCTGGCCTGCACCAAGGGCTGGGACGAATGCTCGTCCTCGACCATCGCCATCGCGCCCCTGCCGCACCAGCCGGTGGTCAAGGACCTGGTCACCGACCTGACCCTGTTCTACGCCCAGTACGACTCGATCCAGCCCTACCTCCAGTCCGACGAACCGGACCCGGAGAAGGAGCGTCTGCAGACGCCGGAAGAGCGGTCGAAGCTCGACGGCCTCTACGAATGCATCCTGTGCGCCTGCTGCTCGACGTCCTGCCCCAGCTACTGGTGGAACCAGACCGAATACCTGGGCCCGGCCGCCCTGCTGCAGTCCTACCGCTGGATCGCCGACAGCCGGGACGACGCCACCGACAAGCGGCTCGACGACCTCGAGGATCCGTTCAAGCTCTACCGCTGCCACACCATCATGAACTGCGCCCAGGTGTGCCCCAAGGGTCTGAACCCCGCCAAGGCCATCGCCGAGACCAAGAAGCTGATGGTCTCGCCGAGCCGGAAGAAGACGGAAGCGGTCTGAGCGACCCCCCCGGTTCGCCAGATTCTGACTTAGGAACGACGGGCCCATCTCCCGGTTGCTCCCCGCGCACTTTCGCGCGTCAGGAGCTGATCGATGAAACGCCTGTTGTTGTGCGCGGCCGCCGCCACGCTGATGTCCGCCTGTAATTCCATGCCCACCGGCGAGGCCGCCATGGTCGCCGAGGCCGCCATGGACCAGCCCGCCCCCGCCGCCATGGAGTTCGTGCGCATGGCCGGCGCCAGCGACCTCTACGAGATCCAGTCCAGCCAGCTGGTCATGCAGACCACCCGGAACGACGAAGTCCGCGAGTTCGCTCAGATGATGGTCGACCACCACACGATGACGACCCAGACCGTCATGCGCGCCGCCCAGGCCGCCGGCATGACCCCGCCGCCGCCGGCGCTCGACCAGCGCAAGTCCGACATGATCCGCCAGCTTCAGGCGGCGCAGGGCATGGCCCGCGACGACCTCTACATTCAGCAGCAGGTCATGGCGCACCAGGAAGCCCTGACCCTGCACACCAGCTATTCGCGCAACGGCGACACAGCCGAGCTCAAGACCGCCGCCGGCGCCGCCGTTCCGATCGTCGCCCGCCACTACAACCAGATCATGGCCATGCAGAACGGCGGCGGCTCGTCCGGCGGCCACGCGGGCCACTAGGCCATCGGATCAGACGAACGGGGATCAGACGAGCGGGGCGCCGGCGGCGGCCCGCTCGTACTCCACCGGATCGTGGGCGCAGATCATCCGCACCCCGGCGCTCCGGTCCAGCGACAGTTCGCGCAGCCGCTGCTGATTGGCCAGCCGCGCGCCGCGATCGACCTCCATCAGGTTCTGGTACAGCCGCAGCCCCGGCGTGCATTTCCGCTCCGGCCGCCGGACCTCGTCGCGGAAGAAATAGGCGTCTCCGGCGTGCAGCAGCCAGCCGTCCGGCCCCTGCACCGCCACCCCGGCATGGCCCCAGGTGTGGCCCTTCAGCGGGATCAGCAGGATCTCCGGCGGCAGGCCCGCCAGATCGCGCACGGCCTCGAAGCCGAACCAGCCGTCGCCGCCGGTCGCCTCGTAATCCCGCCAGTTCCGCACCCCGTCCAGCTGCATCGGCCGGTAGCGTTTGCGCGAGGTGACCCCTCCGTCCAGCCGCCGCGCCGCCGACAGCTCCGCCGCCGTCAGATGCACCTGCGCCTCGGGGAAGTCCTCCAGCCCGCCCGCGTGATCGAAATCCAGATGGGTCAGCACGATGTGGCGCACGTCCCGCGCCGAATAGCCCATCGCCTCCACCTGCCGCCGCGCCGTCTCTTCCTCGCGGAAGCGGATGTTCAGCAGGCCGTGCATCAGCCGGCTGGTGCGCGGATGCGGCCGGCGCACGTCGTTCAGCCCGTAGCCGGTATCGACCAGCACCAGACCCGACGACGGCGTCTCGATCAGCAGGCAGTGGCACACCAGCCGGGCCAGCGGTCCGTGGCTGCATCCGTCCATAAGCGCCCCGCCGAACGGACAGTCGGTGCCGCAGTTGATGTGATGAATCTTCATGGCCCGCGCCAACCTTCGGCGCTTTGCATCGTTCCGCATTGCCAGCGCCGAATTGCGCGCTAAGAGCGGTGCTCATGGCCAAAATTAGATACATCGAGCACGACGGCCGCGAGCATGTCGTCGAGGTCAGGAACGGCCTCTCCGTCATGGAAGGCGCGATCCGCAACAACGTCCCCGGCATCGACGCCGACTGCGGCGGCGCCTGCGCCTGCGCCACCTGCCATGTCTATGTCGACGAGGCCTTCGCCGCCGAGACCGGCCGCGCCTCGGCCATGGAGGAGTCGATGCTGGACTTCGCCGAGAACGTCCAGCCGAACTCCCGCCTGTCCTGCCAGATCCGGGTCAGCGACGATCTCGACGGCCTGATCGTCCGCCTGCCCGAATCCCAGCACTGAGCCCGCCTTGGGCCGCGCGCATCCCGATCTGGTCGACCTCGTCGGCGAGCTGATTGACGCCGGTCCGAAGCACCGGCCCGCGCTGATCGCCGTCGTCGGCGCCCAGGGGTCCGGCAAGACCACCCTCGCCCGCGCCGCCGCCGAACGCTTCGGCGCCGCCCAGATCTCCATCGACGACGTCTATCTGACCCGGGCGGAGCGCGAGGCCATGTCCCGTGACGTCCATCCCCTGTTCGTCACCCGCGGCCCGCCGGGGACGCATGACCTCGTCCTGCTCCAGCGGCTGATCGACGACCTTTCCGGCGCCGGCCCCGGCGACGAGACCCTGATCCCCGATTTCGACAAGCGCGGCGACGATCGCTGGCCGGTCGAGCGCTGGCGCGGCTTCACCGGCCGCCCGTCCGCCATCCTGATCGACGCCTGGTGCCTCGCCGCCCTGCCCGAAGAGGAGCCCGCCCTCGCCGCCCCGATCAATGAGCTTGAACGCGACCACGACCCCGACGGCCGCTGGCGCCGCGCCGTCGACGGCTTCGTCGCCGGCCCCTATGCCGACTTCGCCGCCCGCTTCGACGCCGTCGTCTTCCTTCAGGCCCCCGGCTTCGACATCGTGCTCGACTGGCGCGCCCAGCAGGAGGCCGACCTGCTCGGCGTCTCCCCCGCCGACCTGCCGCCGGAAGAACGCGCCCGCCTTGCCGGCTTCATCCAGTATTTCGAGCGCATCACCCGCCGCATGTTGACCGGCGGCGTGCGTTCAAGCGTTACGGTGAAACTGGATCGAAACCGTCAGTCGGTATCCATCGTCCGATGAACAGGCCCGAAGACCGCAGACTGGAGCCCCGCGCGCCCGCCAACGCGCGCGGTCTCGTCGTCTCGCCCGGTCTGGAACTGCCCTGTCTGATCGTCGACCAGTCCGGTTCCGGCGTGCGCCTCAGGCTCGACCGCAACCTCGCCCTGCCCAACCAGATCCTGCTGATCGACATGGCCCAGGCCACCGCCGTCGAGGCCGATGTCGTCTGGCGCAAGGGGATGGAGGCCGGCATCAAGCGCAGCGGCGGGGCCGCCTCGCTGCGTGGCCTCGTGCCGTCCCGCCTCGCCGGAGCCCGCGCCGCCTTCCTGCGCGCCGGCGGCCGCTAGCGCCTAGACGCCCTCGGGCATGGTCCCGGCGTTGATGGCGATCCGCCCGATCAGCCCCTTGACGATCAGGTCCAGCGCCGACCCTTCGCGATAGTCCGCCGCGGCGACGAAATTGACCCGGTCCTCCGAGATCAGCCCGTAGATCTTCTTCTGGTCCTTCTCCGAATTGCGCGGGTCATAGACCGCGATCGAGAAGCCGCCCTTGGTGTGCATCATCTTCATGGTCGGCACGTCGGTATCGCCGTCGCCGAGGAAGATCATCCGCTCGAACGGCACCGGCCTGTCGTCGTCGGCCATGAAGCGGTTGATCTTCTCGTGCTCCCAGTGGTTCAACACGCCCTTGTTGATGCGGAACAGGTACTGGGTCTTGGTCGTGTAGTTGACGCCGACCGCCGGCCAGATCGCCACCCCGTGCTGGTCGTAGACGAATTTCGACGCGAACACGTGCCGGAACTCGGGCCGGATCGGGCAGCCGTCGATCATCTCCTCGAGGCCTGCGGAGATGATGTAGTGCTCGATCTCCAGCCCGTATTTCGCCCCGACCTCATTGATCCGGTCGAACCAGCCCGGGCCGGTCAGGTCGGACTTCAGCCCGTCGAACAGCTTCACGTCCTCGCCGTGCTCGGCCAGCAGTTTGCGGGTGATCGGGTGGTCGTTCTCCCGCGCCCGCTGCAGCATCAGCTGCATGTACATCAGGATGTTGTCGCCATCCGCCTCGCGGGTCAGCTTGTCCGCCGCGCCCCAGAAGTCGCCGATCCCCATGCCGACCGACGGGATGAAGGTGACCTCCTGCATGTTGCCGCGCGCCAGCGTGCCGTCGAAGTCGTAGATCAGGGCGGTTTTCAGCGGCTTGGCCATGGCGGTATCCTGCGTTCTCCGCCGCTCTAAACCAATCTAGCCCAGCCGCAACTCCGGCGCCGCCGCCACGCCGGTCGCTTCCAGCGGCAGGTGCAGGATGAACGCCGCACCCTTGCCCGGTTCGCTCTCCACCTCGGCCCAGCCGCCGTGCAGCTCGACCAGAGCCTTGACCAGCGCCAGACCGACGCCCGGCCCGCCGCGCTCGCGCTTCACGAACCGGTCGAAGACGTGGGCCTGCAGGTGATAGGGAATGCCCCGCCCGGTGTCCTCGACGCGGATGCGGACCTCGGCCGGCGCGGCCTCGGCGGTCAGGGTCACGGCCCCGCCCTCGGACACGGCCCGCGCGGCGTTGTCGAGCAGATACTCCAGCGCCTGTCCGACCCGCTGCGCATCGGCCCGGATCGGCTTCATCCCGGTCGGGCAGATGACCGTCAGCATGGCGCCCCTTCCGTCGATCCGCTCGCGCACCTTCTCCGCCGCCTCGTCCAGCAGGTCGCAGACCCGCACGTCGCCGAGCGTCAGCTCCATCTCGCCGGCGTCGATCTGGGCCATGTCCAGCACATCGTCGATCGATCCGGCCAGCTGGCTGGCGGCGACGCGGATCGCCCCCGCATGCTGACGGCTGCGCTCCGGCAGATCGGCCTGGATTTCCAGCAGTTCGGAATAGCCGACGATGGTCGTCAGCGGCGTACGCAGCTCATAGCTGACGCTGCCGACGAACTCGCGTTTCAACGCCGTCGATTCCTCCAGCGCCTGTGCCTTGGCGGCCAGCGCCTGCTCCAGTCCGCGCCGGGCGGTGATGTCCGAGAACGCCACCAGGGTCGCGCCGTCCGGCAGCGGCCGGGTCTGCCACGAGGCGATGCGTCCGTCCGCCGTCCGTCCCTCGCCCGAGATCGGCACACGGCTTTCCGGATCGGGGTCGGCGACACGGGCCTTCAGCCCCAGCCACAGCGCCGGGTCGGGCATGGTCTGGTGACACAGGGCGGCGACGGCGTCGAAGTCGCCCGCCGCATCCAGCGCCTCGCCGGGCACGTTCCAGAAGGTGTCGAAGGCCTCGTTGTGCAGTCGGATGCGGCCGTCCGAACCGAACACCGCCACGGCGTCGTTCAGCTTGTCCAGCGTCGCCTTCTGCACCTGAATCTGGGCGTTGAACCGGCTGCGCAGCTTCAGCTCGTCGGTGATGTCCGAGAACAGCAGCAGCACGCCGCCCAGCGGGTGCGGCTGGCGCACCACCCGCAGCGTCCGCCCGTCCGGCAGCGACCAGCTGTCGTCCGGCGCCGCTTCCGACGCCCCGTAGAAGTCCAGCTCATTGGCCTTCCAGCCGGCGTAGTCGATGACCTCGGGCAGCAGGCGGCGCTGGCGCAGCCGGTCCAGCAGCTCGGCGTGCGTCGGCCGCTCATCCAGCCAGGCCGGATCGATGTTGAACAGCTGCTGGAAGGCGGTGTTGTGGAAGGCCAGCCGCTTCGACGGGCCGAAGATGGCCACCGCATCGGCGAGGTGGTTCAGCGTCTCGTCATGCGCCTCGACGTGACGGCGCAGGGTGTCGCGCGTCTCTTCCGCCTCGGTCATGTCGAGGGCGAAGGCCAGCACCGCCCCTGCGCCGCCGGGTGCCGGTTCGGCCACGATCCGCCAGGCCCGCCGTCGCCCGCCGCCGGTGGTCCAGCGGAACCCCTCCTGCCGCTGATGCAGTCGTCCCGCCTCCGCGACAATGGCGTCCGCTCCGCGATCGAAGGTCAGCCCCTTCTCGCGCGCCGCGTCGACGCTGTCGGCCTTCATCTCGGCGAGCCACGCCTTGTTGGCCCAGGCCAGCCGCCCCGCCGCATCCGTGATCCAGGTCGGCGCCGGATAGGCGTCGGCCAGCAGGCCCAGTCCGCTTTCCGCCGCCGTGCCGACCAGTCCCAACCGTGAGACACGCAGCCAGGCCGCGCCCGCCGAGGATCGGCCCTCGACCGCCCATGCCCCGCCGGCCCCGTCCAGCACCGCGTCGAACGGTTCCCCCTGATCGATCAGGGCGTCCAGCCGCGGTCCCGCCGCCGCGCGCACGGCGTCCAGCACGACCAGCGCCGGATCGACCTCGGGCCACTCCTGTCCGGCCAGTTCGCGGGTGATGGCGTTCCAGGCCGACGTCGCGCCCAGCCGCCGGGTTTGGCCATCGGGCGTCAGCGCCAGCCGGGCGTCCTCGAACGCCGCCAGCGCCCCGTCGCGGTCGGCGAGCGCCGCGTGCGCCGCCGACAGCTCCGCCTCGGCGCCTTGCGCCCGCTCGGCGAGCCGGCCGCGCAGTCGCGCCGCCCAGGCGCTGAGCGCCAGCGCCAGCCCCGCGGCGCCCGCGGTCGCGACATAGGCGATGTCGGCCTCGGCCATCCTGTCGATCTGCTCCGCGCCCCGGCCCCGTCACGCGGGCCGCCCAATACCGATTCGGTAACCATAACCCGCGCCGCGCGATTTGCGAGGACGCTCGCTAAGCCCGATATGGCTCCGCATGAACAGTCGCTGGACCGATCAGGTCGCTCCCTCACTCGACGACTTCGCCCGCTTGGCGCGGGAGGCCTTCGATGCCCTGCCCGAGCCGTTCCGCTCGCTGGCCGGGGACGTCGTCATTCGCATCGACGATTTCGCCGACGACGAGACGCTGGCCATGATGGAGATGGAGGACCCGTTCGAACTGACCGGCCTCTACCACGGCGTCGATGTCGGCCGCCGCGAGAGCATGGGTCCGGCCGCCGAAGCCAGCCGCATCTTCCTCTACCGCCGCCCGATCCTCGACGAATGGTGTGAACGCGGCGACGTCGGCCTCAGCGAGATCATCGCCCACGTCCTCATCCATGAGATCGGCCACCATTTCGGCCTCGACGACCACCAGATCCACGGCATCGAGGACGGCGCGGACTGAAGTGCGGACCGCTCCCGTCTCCTCCCCGGTCGCTCTTCGCGAACGGGGAGGGGGACCATTCCGGCGACTCAGCCGGAATGGTCCCCCTCCCCATCGCTGCGCGACAGGGAGGAGACGACGGCCCATGACGCTGTGCTTACAATCGGCGTTTCTATAGTCGGATAGCGCGGACGAACCTCCGCCTTTTCAACGCCTTCGCCTTTTCTCGACCCGATCTTCTGCGCACGCTTTCCGGCGGCCGTATAATGTCAGCGTTCATTTCGCCGCCGGTCTTTGACAACTCACCCCACCCGCGCCGCCAGAGGCGCGCCAACGCCCTGCCGGCCTGAAATCATTCGATAATCGAGCAAAACCGACTCTTCGGACTCTTTGGACCCTGTTTTTGGGTCCGAAAGCGCGGCTCCGCCCTTCCGGAACGGCATCCGCGAGCCGCACTTTGACAATGCGCCGCCGGACAGACACCTAGCGTCCATGACCCTGCCGCGCCTCTTCATCGACGCCGACGCCTGCCCGGTGAAGGACGAGGTCTATCGCGTGGCCGAACGCTACGGCCTCAAGGTCTTCGTGGTCTCCAACGGCTGGATCAACACCCGCCGCGAGCCGTGGATCGAGCAGGTGGTCGTCGACGCCGGCCCCGACATCGCCGACGACTGGATCGCCGAACGGGCCGGACCGGGCGACATCGTCATCACCTCCGACATCCCGCTGGCCGACCGCTGTCTCAAGGCCGGCGCCCAGGCGCTGAAGTCCAACGGCCAGTCCTTCACCCCGGATTCGATCGGCTCGGCCCTCGCCGGACGACTCGTCGGCGAACACCTTCGCTCCATGGGCGTGGCCACCAGCGGCCCACCGCCCTTCGGACCCAAGGACCGCTCCGCCTTCCTTCAGGCCCTCGACCGCGCCGTGACCATGGCCAAACGGGTCCCTCGATGACCGCCATCCCCGAGAGCGAACTGGAGTTCCGCTTCTTCCGCGCCGGCGGTCCCGGCGGCCAGAACGTGAACAAGGTCGCCACCGCCGTCCAGATGCGGTTCGACGTGCGCAACTCCCCGTCGCTGACCGAGGCGGTCAAGGCGCGGCTGATGAAGCTGGCGGGCAGCCGCCTGACCCTCGACGGCGTCATCCTGATCACCGCCGTCCGCTTCCGAACCCAGGAGCGTAACCGCGCCGACGCCATCGAGCGGCTCCAGGCCATGGTCGACAAGGCGTCCATCGCGCCGGTTTACCGGGTGCCGACCCGCCCCACCCGCGCCTCGAAGGAACGCCGGCTCGAGGGCAAGGCGAAACGCTCGACGATCAAGAGCGGCCGCGGCAAGCCGGGCCTGTCGGACTAGGCGCGTTCTACTCGGCCGGACGGAAGCGCAGGGCCGAGACCTTGCCCTCGTCGATGCCGATCAGCCACTGGGTGGCGGCGTTGGCGAACACCGCGCTGAACACGTCGATGCCGTTCTGGCTGCCGACGAAGTCCAGCGACACCAGAGCGCCGAAGCCCTGAATCAGCGGCGTGACCGTCGCCTCCTGCGGCTTGATCGCGGCGGCGAGGCCCTCGGTCATCAGGCTGTAGTCCATCGCCCCCGCCTGCGCCCCGGCGATCAGGGTCCGCAGCATCTCCTCGGAGGCGGCGTTGGCCGGGGTGTTCGACACCGCCGGGGCGGCCGGAGCCGGCGCGGGCTGGGCCGGCGCGGTCTGGGCGGCGGGACCGTCGAAGGTGTTGGGCACCGCGCCCGCGGCCACCTGGGCATGGGCGGCGGCGGGCAGGAGAAGGACGGCGGCGGCGAGCAGAAGCGGCTTCATGGGGTCGTCTCCGGACTGAGATCAGACGATGGCGGGCCAAAGCGACAGAACAAGGGCGGCCGCCGACGCCGCGGTCGCCAGCGTGACGCAGACGATCAGCCAGGCCGGCGCCCGGGTCTCGCGAACGATAACGGTCTGGGGAGCCGGCGGGTTCTGCGCCAGCCGCGACAGGGCCTTCAGCGTGGCCCTCAGTTCCTCCAGCGCGTCCCGCACCTGGGCCTGCGGACCCAGCTCCCGCCGGATCCAGCGCTCGACCACCGGCTGGGACGCCGCCCACAGGTCGTGGTCCGGATTCAGCCGCCGCGCCACGCCCTCGACCGAAACCATGGTCTTTTGCAGCAGGATCAACTCGGGCCGCAGATGCATGTCGAACAGGGCCGTGATCTCGAACAGCTGGCCCAGCAGCCGCCCCATCGACACCTGCGACGCCTGTTTGCCGATCACCGGCTCGCCCACCGCCCTGAGCGCCTGGGCGAAGGCCTCGACCGAATGCTCGGGCGGCACATAGCCCGCCTCGAAATGCACCCGGGCGATCCGCTCATAGTCCCGGCTCAGGAAGCCCCACAGGATCTCGGCCAGATAGCGCCGCTCCGAAGGCCCCAGCCGCCCGACGATGCCGAAGTCGATCGCCGTCAGTTCCGCCGGCGCATGGCAGAACAGATTGCCCTCATGCAGGTCGGCGTGGAACGTCCCGTAGTCCAGCGCCTGCGTCAGGAAGGCCTGCACCACATTGTCGGCCAGCGCATTGCGGTCCAGCCCCGGCTGCTCGACCGCCAGCGGATCGGTCATCGCCAGACCCGGGGCCCACTCCAGCGTCAGCACCCGCTTGCCGACGCCGTCCCAGATCACCGCCGGCGCGGTCATATGCCCGCCGCCCGAGCCGCTGGCCTTATCCATGATGTCCTTCAGCTCGGACGCCGCCGCCGCCTCCAGCCTCATGTCCAGCTCGAGCTGCAGCGCCCGTGCGATGGTCTCGACGAAGGCCGAGGGCTCCAGCCGCCGCGCCGGCGCGACGAACCGCACCGCCAGCCGCGCCGCCAGCCGCATCGAATCCAGCCCCTGCGCCACGCGCCGCTCGACCCCCGGCCGCAGCACCTTGACCGCCACCTTGCGTCCGTCCGCCAGCCACGCCGGATGCGCCTGCGCCAGTGAAGCCGCCGCCACCGGCGCGCCGAAGTCCGTGAACAGGGCCTCGACCGGCCGGCCCAGCGACCGCTCGATCTCGCGCCGCGCCTGATCGACCGGGAACGGCTCCAGCGCGTCCTTCAGCCGGCCCAGGTCGCGGGCGAACTCGACACCGAAGATGTCGGCCCGGGTCGCCAGCACCTGACCCAGTTTGATCGCCACCGGCCCCAGATGCTCGAACGCCTTGCCCAGACGCTGCCCCGGCCGCCCGTCCCGCGCCTCCCGCCCCGTGAAGGCGTGCAGCAGATGCGCGATCCAGCGCACCCACACCGGCAGCAGCGGCGTGATCTCGCGCGGCAGCAGGGCGTCGTGCCGGACCAGCACCCAGCCCCAGCTCAGCAGTCTCAGGCTGGCGTCGAACGGCCGCCGCACCGGCACCGTGGCGGGCGGAGGCGGCGGGGTCGCGGGGTCGATCCGGCGGCTCAGATCGCCCACCCGTGATGGATCGCCGCCACGCCGCCGGACAGGTTGGTCACCGTCACCCGGCTGAAGCCCGCGGCCTCGATCATGGCCTTGAAGGTCTGCTGGTCCGGGAAGCGGCGAATGCTCTCGACGAGGTACTGGTAGCTGTCCCGGTCGCCCGCCACCCAGCCGCCGATACGCGGAATGGCGTGGAAGGACCAGGCGTCATAGGCCTTGCGGATCGCCGAGGCCGTTGGGCGCGAGAACTCCAGACACAGGAACCGTCCGCCCGGCTTCAGCACCCGCCGCGCCTCGCTCAGCGCCTGCGGAATGTCGGCCACGTTGCGGATGCCGAAGCTGATCGAATAGGCGTCGACCGAGGCGTCCGGCATCGGCAGGGCCATGGCGTCGCCGACGGTCCACTGCATCTCCGGCTCGCCGCCCTTGCCGACCCCCGCCATGATCATCTCGGCGTTGTAGTCCAGCACGATGACCGAAGCGTCGGCTCCGCCGCGCCGCTGCTGCGCCGCCCGCGCCATCTTCGCATAGCGCCGCGCCATGTCGCCGGTCCCGCCCGCGACATCCAGAATGGTCTCGCCCGGACGCGGGTTCAGCTTCGCCGCCGCCGCATCCTTCCAGAGCCGGTGCACGCCCCCGCTCATCAGGTCGTTCATCAGGTCGTAGTTCGACGCCACGCTGTCGAAGACGCCGCGCACCAGCTGCACCTTCTCGGTCGCGTCAACGTCGCGAAAGCCGAACGATGAGGTCTTGCCCGAAGGCGTGTCAGTGGAGGCCGCGTCGGTCATGCCAGCGGTCTAGCGCCTCGCCGCCGCGCCGTCATCCGTTCGCATGGCCGCAGGGTCAGTGGGTCGAGGTGTTCGGCCGCGGCACGCCGAGATCCTTCATCACCCCCCGCATCAGGGCGTAACAGCCGCACGAAGCGCCCTCCAGCGCCTTGCGATCCAGCACCTCGACCCAGCCGCGGCCACGCAGGATAAGCTTTTTGTCCTCGAGCGCCGACCCCACCTCCGACACCGTGGCCCGTCGCACACCCAGCATGCCGGCGATGTCCGACTGGGTCAGGGCGAACCGGTCGGCGTCGGCCCGGTCGTGAATGGTCAGCAGCCAGCGCGCCAGCCGCTCGTCCAGCCGGTGCTGCGCGTTACAGGCCGCGATCTGCTGAACCTGGGCGAACAGGCTCTCCGTGAATTTGGCCAAGGCGGTGCGCATGCCTTCGCTGTGGCTCAGGGCGTCCGCGAACACGGCGGCGGGGCAGCAGGCGGACACGCCATCCACCTGGGCGATCGCCCGGCTCGCGGCGCGGGCGTTCAGAGGACCGCAGGTGACCCCGACCAGCCCCTCTCGGCCGATCGCCGCCGTCTCGATCATCTTGTCGCCGTCCAGCACGGTCATCAGCGAGACCACGCCGCTCATCGGAAACCAGACCTCGCCGACGGACTCGCCCGCGTCATAGAGGACCTGACCCTGGGAGAAGGGACGCTCGTTCAGGTGCGGCTCGATCCGCTTTCGATCGGCGGGGTCGAGCGCGGCGATCCACAGATTGTCCATGACAGGGCTCCGCGTCGATTGGGGACGGTCGGTAACGCCCAAGCTTGTCCCTCTGTTCCTGAGTCGGAATTCGACGTCTTGTCGGGTCCCGACGCGCGGGATAGGCAGGATCGAGCGCGGCCCGTCGGGCGGCGATCTGCAAGGCGAGAGTGACGCGATATGGCTGACCGGCTGGACGTGGACGAGGTTCTGGCGGAGCTCCCGTCGTGGCGCGCACACCCCGGTGACCGGCCCGCCATCGAACGCAAATTCGTCTTCTCCGATTTCAACGCCGCCTTTGGCTTCATGACCCGCGTCGCCCTACTGGCCGACAAGGTCGATCACCATCCCGAATGGTTCAACGTCTACAACCGGGTCGAGGTGGTGCTGACAACTCACGACGCGGGCGGCGTCACGCAGCGCGACGTCGCCATGGCCCGCTTCATGGACGAAGCCGCCGCAGCGATGGGAGCGAAGGCGTGACCGGCCGCGTCGCAGGCAAGGCGGCCCTGATCACCGGCGCCGCTGGCGGGCTGGGTCAGGCCATGGCATGGATGCTGGCCCGCGAGGGCGCCAAGGTCGCCGTCACCGACATGAACGCGGATGGGGCCCGGACGCTCGCCGACGCGATCAGCGCCGAACATCCGGGCGCTGCCTTCGCCTTCGCCCACGATGTCACCGAAGAGGCGGCGTGGGTTTCGGTCATCGATCAATCAGTCGCCGCGATGGGCGGGCTGTCGATCCTCGTCAACAACGCCGGCATCGGCTGCGACTTCGTCTGGTCGGAGCAGGACACGCTGGAGAACTGGCGGCGGGTCCAGGCCGTCAATGTCGAGTCGATCATGCTGGGCTGCAAACACGCCATGCCGCATCTGCGGGCGTCCGGCGCCGCCTCGATCGTCAACATCAGCTCGGTCGCCGGCCTCGCCGCCGCTCCCGGCATGGGGGCCTACAACGCCACCAAGGCCGCCGTCTGGATGTACACCAAGACCATCGCCCTCGAGGCCGCCAAGGGCGGCTGGAACGTGCGCTGCAACTCGGTCCATCCGGTCTTCATCAAGACGCCGATCCTCGACCCGTTCGTGGCCATGGCCGGCGGCGACGAGGAGACGGCGCACCAGAAGCTGGCGCGCGGCATTCCGCTGAAGCGCATCGGCGAGCCCGACGACGTGGCCTACTGCGTCCTCTACCTCGCCTCGGACGAGTCGAAATTCGTCACCGGCGCCGAGTTCAAGATCGACGGCGGCATGCTGGCCCAATAGGCTGCCGCCGCCTTGTCAGTCGATATCGGCCGGCAGGATCTGGCTGCTCAGCAGCGTCTCCATGCCTTGCCAGTGGTCCGGCCCCTGCCGCTCGACCCACGCCTGCACCACGTCCCGGCCGAGGCCGTAGTTGATGATGTAGCTGCGATAGGTGTCGATGAAGCGCAGCCGCTGGGTCGCCTTGGCGCGATCCGACAGGCTGTATTTCATCAGTTGCTCGATCGCCGCGTCCCGGCTGATCCGTCCCGCCAGATAGGCGTCGGCGATGGTGTATTCCGCCCGCGCCAGCCGCCGCGTCAGCGCGCCCAGCTGCGCCTTCCTCTCCGCCGTCGATGGATCGAGCCCGGCCAGCGGGAACAGCACGTCGCGTTCGAACACCGTGCCCTCGTTGCCCGGGAAGGCCAGGTCGATTCCGTAGTTGGCGCTGCCCTCGGCGACGAACGACATGGGGCTGAACAGCGGATAGACGCTCATCTCGACCCAGCCGCGGCCCCGGACGAAGGTCTGCTCGAGCAGGGCGTTGTAGACGTGGTGACCCGGGTATCCCTCGTGGCACCCCAGATCGATCGCCCGCTCCGTATAGATCGGGAAGTCGGCGTTGATCTCGATCTTCGACTGCGAATTCCCCTGGTAATAATTATACCCCGACCACGGCTTGTCGCCGACGAAGGCGAGGGTGAAATTCTCGTTGGCGGGCAGGGTGATGTGCCGCGCCGTACGGCGGCGGCATTCGGCGATGGCGGCGTCCATGACCGCCTGCAGGCGATCCTTGGGAATCACATAGTGCGACTTGAACTCGGTGTAGCGCTCGGCGAGCGTGCCGGAGCCCGGCAGCAGGGCGTCGATCTCCGCCAACACAGGGTCGTAGGTCGACAGGGGACGCAGTTCGGGGCGGACGCCGAACAGGGCCTCGGCCTCGTCGGCGAAGCTCATTTTCTCGCCCGACAGCATCCGCAGCCGCGCCGAGGCGGCCGACACGTGCGCCAGCAGATAGGCTTTGCGCTGTGCCACCGCAGGCTCGGCCCCCGCGGTCGAGACGGCGTTCAGACGCTCGGTCAGCGAAGCGGAGCCCTGGATCAGCTGCGGCACGGTCCGCGGATTGGCCTTGGCTGCGGCGGCCCACTCCGGAGGACCGTAATAGGCGTCGACATAGCCCTCCTCCCGCTCGCCGATTTCAAGTGTCATGGCGACGTAGTCGCGGGCGATTGCGTCGAGACTGTCGCCGGACGGATCGGCCACGGCGGCCGGTTGCGTGGCGCAGGCGCCGACAAGGCAAAGCAGGCTGATCAGGATCGCGCGCATCGGGGTCTCCATCGTGAGCGGCGGCACGCTAGGCGCTGGAACTGCGCTCGCCAAGCCGGTTGCGCATTCGGGATTGAGAGCGGCCCGGTCCTGCTGTAAGGCCCTTCGTCCCGGCTTTCGCCGTCAGACGCACCCGTAGCTCAGCTGGATAGAGTACTGCCCTCCGAAGGCAGGGGTCAGAGGTTCGAATCCTCTCGGGTGCGCCATTCTCCTCATTCTGTCAGACGATCCGCACCCGGCTCTTGCCAATGGGCCGGCGGCGCGCATCATGGCGATGTTGATCTGGGGAGGTCGCAATGAAAGTCGCAGCTTTGATGGGCATGGCCGCCCTCGCGTTCGCTGGAACGGCCGCCGCCGACACTTGGCAGGCGTTTTCGCGCAGCACGAACAATGCGTTCATGGCCGACGTGGACAGTATCGCCGAGGACGGCGGCGTCAGCTCCATCCGGGTCGCCACCGTACCCCGCGTTGGCGAGGCCGGGGATTTCAGCCACTCGGTGGAAATGTATCAGTTTCGCTGCGGCGCGAACCAGTGGCGGACCGCCGGCGTGGTCGAGTTCGGCCCCGACGGGGCGGAGTCTGGTCAATACCCGGAATCCGAAGCCGAATGGCAGCCTGTGCGACCACAGACCATGCCCGGCTATCTGAAGGAGATCGCGTGCGACGGCACCCGCGCGGTGCCGCCTCACTGGCCGACGATCCAGGCATTCGTCGAGGCCGGTCGCCCCGACGCCTCCTGAGCCCCGTCAGGCGTCGACGGCGGCGTCCAGCGCGTTGGCCTGGATGAACTCGCGGCGCGGCTCGACCACGTCGCCCATCAGCTTGGCGAACAGGTCCGACGCGTCCTCCTGATGCTCGACCGACACCTTCAGCAGGGTGCGGGCGTTGGCGTCCAGGGTCGTCTCCCACAGCTGCTCCGGGTTCATCTCGCCCAGACCCTTGTAGCGCTGGATGGCGATGCCCTTCTTGCCGGCCTCCAGAACAGCTTCCAGCAGATCCAGCGGGCCGCGGATGGTCACGGTCTTGTCCTTGCGGCGATAGACGGCGGGCTTGTCGAACAGGCCGTCGAAGGCGGCGGCGCGCTCTGACAGACGGCGCGCGTCCAGCGAGCGGATCAGCGCCTCTTCCAGGACGATGCGCTCGGTCACCGCACGGCGAACGCGCTCGAACACGACGGCGCCTTGAGCGCCCGGCGAGCCGGCCCAGTCGCCGTCGCCTTCCTCGGCGTAGAGGTTGAGGCGGGCGGCGGCCCTGGACGGTTCGGCAGCGGCCTCGTCGAACAGCCCGGCCAGCGCCGCCTGCTCCACCGCGAAGGCCGGCGCACGCTGGCTGAGGCGGTCGACGCCCGCCTTGAACGCCTTGGCTTCGCGGACCAGCGCCTGCAGGTCCATGCCGGTGCGGCGTTCGCCGGTCGGCAGGTCCAGCTCGGCCTCGGACGAACCCTCCTCGATCAGATAGGAGTCCATCTCCGCCTGATCCTTCAGGTAGCGCGACTGCTTGCCCTTGGAGACTTTGTAGAGCGGCGGCTGGGCGATGTAGACGTGGCCGCGCTCGATGAGCTCCGGCATCTGCCGGTAGAAGAAGGTCAGCAGCAGGGTCCGGATGTGAGCGCCGTCGACATCGGCGTCGGCCATCAGGATGATCTTGTGATAGCGCAGCTTGTCCGCGTTGAAGTCGTCGCGGCCGATGCCGGTGCCCAGCGCCAGGATAAGCGTGCCGATCAGATCGGACGACAGCATCCGGTCGAAGCGGGCCCGCTCGACGTTCAGGATCTTGCCTCGCAGCGGCAGGACCGCCTGGTTCTCGCGGTTGCGAGCCTGTTTGGCCGAGCCGCCGGCGGAGTCGCCCTCGACGATGAACAGTTCGGACTTGGCCGGGTCGCGTTCCTGACAGTCGGCCAGCTTGCCGGGCAGGGAGCTGATCTCCATCGCCGTCTTGCGGCGGGTCAGGTCGCGGGCCTTGCGGGCGGCCTCGCGGGCGGCGGCGGCCTCAATGATCTTGCCGACGACCAGTTTGGCCTCGACCGGGTGCTCCTCGAACCAGGTCGACAGGCCCTCGGTGCACAGCGCCTCGACGGCGGGGCGCACCTCGGACGAGACCAGCTTGTCCTTGGTCTGGGAGCTGAATTTCGGGTCCGGCACCTTGACCGACAGGACGCAGGTCAGGCCTTCGCGGGCGTCTTCGCCGGAGACGGAGACCTTCTCCTTGCGGGCTGCCCCGGCCGTGTCGATGTAGCTGCCCATGACCCGCGTCAGCGAGGTGCGGAAGGCGGAAAGGTGCGTGCCTCCATCCCGCTGGGGGATGTTGTTGGTGAAGCACAGCATCGTCTCGTGATAGCTGTCGTTCCACCACAGGGCGAGATCGAGCTCGATCCCCTCCTTCTTGCCGCGAATGACGATGACGTCCTTGAGGATCGGCGTCTTGGACTTGTCGAGGTGACGCACGAAGGCTTCGACGCCGCCCTCGTAGTGCAGGATTTCCTCGAACGGTTCGGCGCCGCGGTCGTCGCGCAGCTTGATGACCACGCCCGAGTTCAGGAAGGCCAGCTCCCGCAGCCGGTGTTCGAGGGTCTTCAGGTCGAAATCGATGTGCGAGAAGGTCGTCACCGACGGATAGAAGGTCACCTCGGTGCCCGACAGGGGCTGACCGGCCCGCCCGCCGCTGTCGCGCAGCGGGGCGTCGCCCGTCATGCGCAGGCTCTCGACCGTGTCGCCACGCTCGAAGCGCATCTCGTGCCGCTTGCCGTTGCGGTAGATGACCAGCTTGAGCCAGTCCGACAGAGCGTTGACCACCGAGACGCCCACGCCGTGCAAGCCGCCGGAGACCTTGTAGGAGTTCTGGTCGAACTTACCGCCGGCGTGCAGCTGGGTCATGATGACCTCGGCCGCCGAGACGCCCTCGCCCTCGTGGATGTCGGTCGGAATGCCGCGGCCGTTGTCCGTGACCGTGACCGAGCCGTCGGCGTTCAGGATGACCTGAACCAGGTCGGCGTGACCCGCCAGCGCCTCGTCGATGGCGTTGTCGACCACCTCATAGACCATGTGGTGCAGGCCCGACCCGTCGTCGGTGTCGCCGATGTACATGCCCGGACGTTTCCGCACCGCGTCGAGGCCCTTGAGGACCTTGATGGAATCGGCGCCGTAGGCGGCCTCTTCGGCGGTGTCTTCGTGGCGCCCAAGGTTGTCGGATGGCGGGGTCTGGTCGGTCATATATTCGGTCGGATCATCGCCCGTTGCGGGCCGGAAAAGACGGCGATCACACCGTCCGGAATCGTCAGTCTCCGGACCGCGAATCTCGTCCGCGCCGGAGCTGTCAAGATATAGGATTTTCCGGGGGAATTGCGAGCGAAACCGACGCTGCGCCATAGCCGGAGCGGAGTGCCGCAACGACGGTTCGACACCGGGCCGACGGGCCGGTTTGGAGCCTAGTCCACCGCAAGGGCGCAGCGCAGCGCCTCGGCCTGCATCGGCACGTGATTTCGACCCACGACGGCGAACACGCGGTCTCCGGAGCGGGCCGCCTTCGCGAGGACGCGATACATGTGGACGTTGCGGGTCTCGCTGGACGCCGCGTTGATCGCCGCCATGAACCGGCCGCCGGTCTTAGCGTCGTTCGCCAGCGGGTCGAACCAGTTGGAGGGGACCACTCGCCAGTCGGGCCCGTCCGGCCAATGCTGTCCGTAGGCCGCCTCAAGCCCGGCCAGATCGGCGAACGGGAGTTGGATGCCGGCCGCAGCCGTCATGCCAGACAGGCGGGACAGGAGCGACTCCAGCGCGCCGTCCAGCGCCTCGCCTGAGAGGTTCTCACGATCCCGCAGTCGGACTGCCTCCCTCAGCACGAAGAACAGCTCGACCTGATCCGCGGGGAAACGTTCGGTCAGCGCCTTGAACTGGTCCAGCGGAGACGGCTCCAGTGCTGTGACCCCCACCCCGTCCCGCGCCGCCAGCCACCGGACATAGCCGGACTCGCCGCGGCTCGAGATCGTTTCTGGTCCGTCGGCCCCGACGCCACGATCCGGACCCTCGTAGAAGACGACCGACGGCGCGGCGGCCCGGAAGGCGGCCTCGATCGCGACGAACTGCGGATCCGCCGGGTCGCGGGAATGCTGCGCCCCGAAATAGCTCAGACGTCCACCCGCGTGGCTGCCCACCTCGAGGTTCCAGACCGTGTCCGGAGTCTCCCGCCAGCCGGCGTAGGACAGCAGCCGGCTCTCGCATGCCGCGACGGGGTCGGCGGCAAGGGCGGCGGAGAGGGCGAGGATGGCGAACATGGAAAAGGGCCCGTCCGGTTGAGACGGGCCCCTCATGCCGCCGCCCGCGCGGGGCGTCAGCTTAAGCTTTGGTCATTCCGCTGGTCAGGCGAGCGACGGATCGGCCGTCTTGCAGGCCTCGATCAGGCCCTGCACGGACTCGACCGACTTCGCCAGCATGGCCTTTTCGCCGTCGTTGGTGGTGAACTCGATGACCTTCTCGACGCCGCCGGCGCCGATCAGGGCGGGCACGCCGACATAGAGGTCCGACAGGCCGTATTCCCCCGACAACCAGACGGCGCAGGGCAGGACGCGCTTCTGGTCCAGCAGGTAGGAGCGGGCCATGGCGACGGCGCTCTCGGCCGGGGCGTAGAAGGCCGAACCGGTCTTCAGCAGGGCGACGATCTCGCCGCCGCCCTTGCGGGTGCGGTCGACGATGGCGTCCAGCTCGGACTGCGACAGGAAGCCGGCGCTCACGGCGTCCGGCAGCGGCAGACCGCCGATGGTCGAATGGCGCACCATCGGCACCATGTCGTCGCCGTGACCGCCCAGCGTCCAGGCGTTGATGTCCTGGATCGACACGCCGGTCTTCTCGGCGAGGAAGTAGGCGAAGCGCGCCGAGTCCAGCACGCCGGCCATGCCGACGACCTTCTCCTTCGGCAGGCCCGAGAATTTCTGCAGGGCCCAGACCATGGCGTCGAGCGGGTTGGTGATGCAGATGACGAAGGCGTTCGGAGCGTGCGCCTTGATGCCCTCGCCGACGGCCTTCATGACCTTGAGGTTGATGCCGATCAGGTCGTCGCGGCTCATACCCGGCTTGCGCGGCACGCCGGCGGTGACGATGCAGACGTCCGCGCCGGCGATGTCCGCGTAGTCGTTGGCGCCCTTCAGCGAAACGTCCGTGCCGATCACAGCGGTGGCTTCGGCGATGTCCAGCGCCTTGCCCTGCGGCGTGCCCTCGGCGATGTCGAACAGGATGACGTCGCCCAACGCCTCGCGCGCCGCGATGTGAGCGAGGGTGCCGCCGATCATGCCGGCGCCGATAAGGGCGATCTTCGCGCGAGCCATACTGTCTGTCTCCGGGAGGAAGGTTTTGCGGTTGCGAAACCGCTGTCGGGCGGGGTCTAGACCCGACCGCATTCGCCTGCAACCGTGACGCGGCGTCAGGAGAGAGCATGCCCCGCCCACCGGAGACCCTGCCAGAGTTCATCGCGCCGGACGAGGTGCCGACGGACCTGATCCCGGTCGCCGACGAGGGTGCGGTTCGCCTGGAGCTGGAGGCATGGCGGGCGCGGATGCTCAAGCGGCCCGGCCTGCTCGACAAGGCGTCGCGCGCCGCACAGGACCGGATCAATCGGATCATCCCGGAGCGGGTCCACGCCGTCATCACCGCCGGTGTCGAGGCCATGACCAAGGGCATTCTCACCGGATCGGAGGTGCTGAAGGCGCGGCCGCCGTCGGGCGGTTCGCTGGCCGCGCGGGAAGCGAAGGTGCTGGGCCTGATCCGGACCTGGCGCAACACCGCCGGGGTCGAGGGCGGCGTCGCCGGCGCCGGCGGCTTCGTTCTGGCCGCCGCCGACTTCCCGGCCCTGATGGCGATCAAGGTGCGGATGCTGGCGGACATCGTCAGCGTCTATGGCTGGGGCGGCGGCGCGCCGCGCGAGCGGCTGTTCCTGCTGCATATCTTCCATCTCGCGTTCGCCAGTCCCAAGCGGCGACCGGAGGCCCTCGCGGCGCTCGAAGGCTGGATGGCGACCAGCGTCGGCGCGGAAGGCGTCGACGACTACGACTGGCGGCGCTTCCAGCAGGAATATCGGGACTACATCGACCTGGCGAAGCTGGCGCAGCTGATCCCCGCGGTCGGTGCGCCCATCGGGGCCGTGATCAGCTGGCGACTGGTCGACCGGCTCGGCGAGACGGCGATCATGGCCTGCCGGATGCGCTGGTTCGCCGAAACAGAAGCGTAAGCTTCGCTTATCCCGACGACAAAGTTTATTGATTATCCCTCTGCCCCGCCCGGGCCTAGGCTCCTCCCATAATCATAACCCCCGGGAGGACAGATCATGGACGGAAACGCAGGCGGACCCTCGCCCCTCAGCGATCCCAGGAAAAAGCCGGCGGCGCTGCGCAGCCTGCTGGGCCGGACGAACCGGGACTGGTGGCCGAACCATCTGGCGGTCGACATTCTGCACCAGCAGGGCCGGACCGGCGATCCGATGGGCGACGGCTTCAACTATGCCGAGGCGTTCAAGAAGCTCGACTACGCCGCGGTCAAGCGCGACCTTCATGCCCTGATGACCGATAGCCAGCCGTGGTGGCCGGCGGACTACGGCCACTATGGCCCCTTCTTCATCCGCATGGCCTGGCACTCGGCCGGCACCTATCGCACCGGCGACGGCCGGGGCGGCGCGGGCGCCGGGCAGCAGCGGTTCGCGCCCCTGAACAGCTGGCCGGACAACGGCAACCTGGACAAGGCGCGCCGCCTGCTGTGGCCGATCAAGCAGAAATACGGGGCGAACCTGTCCTGGGCCGATCTGATGATCCTCGCCGGCAATGTCGCCATCGAGTCCATGGGCGGTCCCGTGTTCGGCTTCGGCGGCGGCCGGGCCGACGTCTGGGAGCCGGAGAAGGACGTCTACTGGGGCACGGAGGAGCAGTGGGTCGGCGACGAAGGCAATGAAACCCGCATCCAGCCCGACAAGGAGATGGCGCTCGAGGAGCCGCTCGCCGCGATCCAGATGGGTCTGATCTATGTGAACCCGGAAGGTCCGGGCGGCGTGCCGGAGGCCCTGCAGTCGGCCCGCGACATCCGCGAAACCTTCAAGCGGATGGGTATGGACGACGTGGAGACGGCGGCGCTGACGGCTGGCGGCCACACCTTCGGCAAGGCCCACGGCGCCGGCGACGCGTCGAAGGTCGGCATCTCGCCCGAGGGCGGCGATATCGCCCAGCAGGGTCTTGGCTGGATCTCGGGCCACGAGAGCGGAATGGGCGACCACACCATCACCTCGGGAATCGAGGGCGCATGGACGCCGACGCCGATCACCTGGGACATGACCTATTTCGACATGCTGCTGGACCACGAATACGAACTGGTCCGCAGTCCCGCCGGAGCCAAGCAGTGGCAGCCGGTCGGCAATCCGGACGAGACGCTGGCGCCCGCCGCCCATACGCCGGGCAAGCGCGTGCCGACGATGATGACCACGGCCGACATGGCCTTCAAGGTCGACCCGGAATACCGCAAGATCATGGAGCGGTTCCGCGCCGATCCCGCCTATTTCGGCGACGCCTTCGCCCGCGCCTGGTTCAAGCTGTGCCACCGCGACATGGGTCCCAAGGTCCGCTACCTCGGCCCCGAAGTCCCCGCCGAGGACCTGATCTGGCAGGATCCGATCCCGGTGCGGTCGGGACCCGTGATCGGCGCCGCCGACATCAAGGCGCTGAAGGACCGGATCGCGTCGGCCGGCCTCTCGGTCGCCGAACTGGTGAGCACGGCCTGGGCCTCGGCGTCCACCTATCGCGGCTCCGATCATCGGGGCGGCGCGAACGGCGGTCGCATCCGTCTCGCCCCGCAGAAGGACTGGGACGTCAACGAGCCGGCGAAGCTGTCGCGCGTCCTCGGCGTCTATGAGGACATCAAGGCGTCGTCAGGCCTGAACGTCTCCGTCGCCGACCTCGTCGTCCTCGGCGGCTCGGTCGGCATCGAGCAGGCGGCGAAGACGGCCGGCTTTTCGATCGAGGTTCCGTTCACGCCGGGCCGCACCGACGCCAGTCAGGAGCAGACCGATGTCGAGGGTTTCGCGGTGCTGGAGCCGCGCGTCGACGGCTTCCGGAACTATCTGCAGGTCCGCTTCAACGTTCCCACCGAGGAGCTGCTCGTCGACCGCAGCCAGCTGCTGGGCCTGACCGCGCCGCAGATGACCGTCCTCGTCGGCGGCCTGCGGGTGCTCGGCGCCAACCACGGCGGCTCGAAGCATGGCGTGCTGACGAACCGGCCCGGCCAGCTGACCAACGACTTCTTTGTCAACCTGCTGGACATGCGGACGGCGTGGAAGGAGGTCGACGACCGTGGCGACGAGGTCTTCGTGGGCTCGGACCGGTTCTCCGGCGAAGAGCTCTGGACGGCGACCCGGACTGATCTGGTGTTCGGCTCCAACTCCCAGCTGCGGGCGCTGTCAGAGGTCTACGCCTCATCCGACGCGGGCGAGAAATTCGTTCGCGACTTCGTCTCGGCCTGGACGCAGGTGATGAACGCCGATCGCTTCGACGTCACCCTCGACGAAGAGTTCGGCACGGCCGCCGTCTGACCCTCCGCCGCCGCGATCCTGACGGGTCGCGGCGGCCATAGGGCGGGCGGATGAGCATGGCGTCGAGGATAGCGAGGCCCTATGTCGGAGGGATGCTTCCGACCCTGCGCCAGCTCCAGTACCTCAAGCTTCTGGCCGAGCACGCCTCGTTCAGCCGGGCCGCCGAGGCCGCCCATGTGAGCCAGCCGGCGCTGTCGGCCGGGGTGCAGGAACTGGAGAAGGTGCTCGGCGCCCCGGTGGTCGAGCGGACCCGGGGCAATGTCCAGCTGACGGCGGTCGGAGCCGAGGCCGTGCGCCGCGCCGAGGACGTGCTGGCTCGCACCGAGGATCTGGTTGAGGCGGCGCGGAACGCCGGCAAGCCGCTGTCGGGCCGGTTCCGGTTGGGGGTGATCCCGACGGTCGCGCCCTTCCTGCTGCCGGCGCGGTTGCCGGATTTGCGCGAGGCCTATCCCAAGCTGAGGCTGTTCATCCGCGAGGATCTGACGCCCCGTCTGGTCGCGGGGCTCAAGGCCGGCCAGCTGGACGCCGCAGTGATCGCCCTGCCCTATTCCGCCGCGGGCATCGATCACGCCCGGATCGGTGACGACGAGATCCTGGCCGCCGCCCCGGTCGGACACGCCCTGGCGGGGCGCGGCCCCATCCCTCCCGGTTCGCTGAAGGCGGAGGACCTCATCCTGCTGGAGGACGGTCACTGCCTGCGCGATCAGGCGCTCGCCGCCTTCGACATCGATCCGCCGAAGGGCGACGACGTGTTCGCCGCGACCAGCCTGCACACCCTGGTGCAGATGGTTTCATCGGGGCTGGGCGTCAGCTTCCTGCCCGAGATGGCGGTCCGCGCCGGTCTGGCCGACATGCCCGGCGTCGTGGTGCGGCAGATTTCCGCCAAGGCCCCGCGCCGCGAGATCGTGGTGGCTTGGCGCACCGGCTCCAGCCGCGCGGCGGAGGCGCGGCTGCTGGCCGAGGCGCTCCGGCTGGACTGAGCCGGACTCATTACGACTCCGTAAGGTGCGCCCGGTTTCGGCCCTGATAGGGTCGCCTCGCCCGCACGCGCCGGGCTTTCGGAGCCGTTCCCATGAAGTCCCGCCTGTTCGCCGCCGCCTCGATCTCCGCCCTGCTGCTGGGCGTCGCCGCCTGCGCCACGGCTCCCGCCGCCGACATGTCGCCAGACATGGCGATGAACGATGACGCGCCCGTCGCCTCCACCGCGCCCGATGCGATCGTCGTGCCGCCGCTGGGCTTCCGCGAGCGCACCCTGCCGAACGGGCTGAAGGTCTATACGGCGCGCGACACGGCGACCTCGAACGTCACGGTGCAGGTCTGGTACAAGGTCGGCGCCAAGGACGATCCGGAAGGCCGCTCGGGTTTCGCCCACCTGTTCGAACACCTGATGTTCAAGGCGACGCGGAACCTGCCGCAGGAGACCTTCGACCGGCTGACCGAGGACGTCGGCGGCTCGAACAACGCCTCCACCTATCTGGACCTGACCAACTATTACGAGACCGTCCCGGCCCAGCATCTGGAGCGGATGCTGTTCGCGGAGTCCGAGCGGATGGGCTCGCTGGTCGTCGACGAGACCTCGTTCGGCAGCGAACGCGACGTCGTCAAGGAGGAGTTCCGGCTGCGCGTGCTGTCCACGCCCTATGGCCGGTTCCAGCGCCTGCATTCCCAGGCCTTCATCTATCAGGACAGCCCCTATCGCCGGCCCGGCATCGGCTCGATCGCCGATCTCGACTCGGCGACGATGGACGACGTCCTGCGCTTCCACGAGACCTTCTACCGGCCCGACAACGCCTATCTGATCGTGGCCGGGAATTTCGACCAGGCGCAGCTGGATCGCTGGATCGACGGCTATTTCGGCGGCATCGAGAATCCCGCCCGTCCGCTCCCGGTCAACAATGTGCCCGAGAGCTACGGCCCGGCCCGTGAGGCGACGTTCTACGGGCCCAATGTGCCGCTGCCGATGGTGCAGATCAGCTGGCCCACCGTCCCCTACAATCACCCGGACCGCGCCGCCCTGTCGGTGCTGGACGGCATCCTGTCGACCGGTGAGAGCTCGCGTCTGTATCAGGCGCTGGTCTATCGCCAGCAGATCGCCACGACCGCCAGCTCCTCGACCGACCAGCAGCAGCAGGTCGGCGTGCTCAACACCTTCGCCATCATGAGCGAGGGCAAGACCGCCGACGAAGGTCTCGCCGCCCTGCGCGCCGAGGTCGCCCGCATCCGGGACGAACCGGTGACCGAGGCTGAACTGGCCGAGGCCAAGACAGAACTGGTGGCCGGGGCCCTGCGCGGCCTTGAAACCATCGACGGTCGGGCCTTCCAGCTCGGCTATACGCTGATCATGACCGGCGATCCGACGGCGGCGGACCGGGACATCCCGGACATCCAGCGCGTCACGGTCGCCGACATCCAGCGGGTCGCCCGCCAATATCTGCGCGACGATCGCGCCATCGCCATGCGCTATCTGCAGGCCGACGACGCCCATCCGGCCTCGACGGTGCAGGAGGTCTTCACCGCCCCGGTGACCTTGGCCGAGCTGGCTCCGGCGGGCGAGCCGGTGACCCTGCTGCCTGAAGGTCAGCGCGCGCAGCTGCCCGAGCCGGGCGCCGCGGTCGAGGCGGCCACGCCTCAGGTCGCCGAGCGCCGGCTGGCCAACGGCATGCGCGTGCTGGTCGCGCCCAAGCCGGGCTTGCCGCTCGTCTCGGCCCGCCTCAGCTTCGAGGCCGGAACGTCGGATGACGCCGCGGGCGGCAAGGCGGGGGTCGCCAACTTCACCGCCTCCCTGCTCACCCAAGGCACGAACACCCGTTCGGCGCCCGAGATCGCCACCGAGATCGAGCGGCTTGGGGCCAACATCGGCGCCGGCGCGGGGGTGGACTTCACCAACGTGTTCGCCTCGTCGCCGTCCAATGTCTTCCCGCAGGTGATGGAGCTGCTGGCGGACGTGGTGCGCAATCCGGCCTTCACGGCGGAGGATCTGGAGCGTGAGCAGACCCAGACGCTGAACGGTCTGCGCGTGCAACTGTCCCAGCCGGGACCCGTCGCCGGGATCGCCGCCACCCGCGCCGTCTATGGCAATGCGCCGTATGGGATCCCGGGTTCGGGCACGCCGTCGACGATCCCGACGATCACGCGTGACGACCTCGTGGCCTTCCACGGCGGCATGTATCAGCCGTCGAATGCGACGCTGGTGTTCTCGGGCGACATCACGCCCGAGGCTGCCTACGCCCTCGCCGAGCAGGCGTTCGGCAATTGGCAGGCGGGCGCGGCGCGCGCGCCGGTCGCCGATCCCGCCGGTCCGGCCGTGGCGCCGCGGGTCATCGTGATCGATCAGCCGGGCGCGGGTCAGGCGGCGGTCTATGCCGCCATGCGCGGCATCGCCCGCACCGACGAGGACTATTTCCCGCTGGTGGTCGCCAACGGCGTCATGGGCGGCGGCTTCTCGGCGCGGCTGAGCCAGGAAATCCGCATCAAGCGCGGCCTCAGCTACGGCGCCTATTCGAGCCTGAGCGCCCGCGAGGACGAGGGCCTGCTCTCGGCCTCGGCGCAGACCCGCAACGACGCGGTGCCGCAGGTCGCCGACCTGATCCTCGCCGAGATCGCCCGCCTGTCGGGCAGCGAGGCGACCGAGGCGGAACTGGCGCCGCGCAAGGCGACCCTGATCGGCGCTTTCGGACGATCACTGGAGACGGTGGACGGACTGGGCGGACTGGTCGCCAATCTGGCGCTGTACGGCCTGCCGCTGTCGGACCTGGCGAGCTACGACGACGACGTGAACGGCGTGACGCCGGCGCAGATCCGCGCCGCGGCGGCCGAGCATCTGCCGGCGTCGAACGCGAGCCTCGTCATCGTCGGCGACGCGTCGCAGTTCCTAGAGGCGCTGCGGGCGAAATATCCGAACGTCGAGGTGATCCCGCTGTCGGCTCTGAATATCGACTCGGCGGCGCTGCGCTAGGCCTCAGACTGACAGGCAGACGACCTGCGCCACGCGGAGATCGCGGCGCAGGTCGTCGGCCACCAGACCATAGTTGTCGACGTCGATGGTGCGTCCGGTCAGCGGCTCGTCGGCCTTCTGCAGACCGCGGACGGCCGGGCCGAAGGTGTCGGGCGCTGTGGTGTAGATGCGGCCGCGGCGTGGGCTTTCGGCGATGGTCACGCCGACGGCGCGGCCCTGCCTGTCCAGCACGGGCGCGCCGGACAGGCCGGCCAGTGTGCCGCCCAGAAGGTCAGTGCGGCCGACCTCGGCCCAGGCGAGCACCGGCTCCTCGCGCTGTCCGCGGCCCCGGACGCGCAGGGTCTCGCGGCCGAGCAGACGGGAGGTGACCTCGCCGGGACGGCCCTGCGGATAGCCCGGATGGAAGGCGCGCTGCCCCTTGTGCAGCGGCTGGCCGGTGGCGATCGGAATGGCGGCGGGTCCGCCGGCGGTCTGAAGCACGGCGATGTCGGCGCGGGGGGCGAGGCGGACGTCGGCGGCGACGGCCCGGCCGCCCCCGACCATGATCGCCGGACGGCGGCAGCCCTCGACGACGTGGCGGGCGGTGACCCAGCGGCCCTCGCCGGCGATGGAGAAGGCGGTGCCCGAGGCAGGCTGGAAGGGGATGTCCGGCGCGTTGACGGTGACGGCGGGATCGAAGGGGGTGATCGGCCCGAGCAGTGCGCCTTCCATCTCGTCGGGCGGCGGCGGCGCGGGCGGGGCGTCGGCGTTCTCGCGCTGGCCGAGGGAGGCGCCGATCAGGGCGGCGAGGACGAGGGTGTAGACGACCCAGTCGGAAGGACGGGCCATGGCCTCAGCCGGTCAGGGCGGCGGCGAGGATCAGGGCCGTCGACAGCTTGGCGCCGGCCAGCAGGACGGCGGCGGAGACCTCGCCCTCGCGGATGCGCTGGGGCAGGCCGGTCAGCAGCAGGTCGACGATGCGGAAGGCGAGTAGCTGGAGCACGACGGTGGCGACGCCCCAGATGACGATGTCGCGGACCGAGGTCGAGACGCTGAGGCTGACGGCGAGGGGGATGGCGAGGCCGACAAGGACGCCGGCGAAGGCGACGGAGGCGGCGGCGTTGCCCTCGCGGATCAGTGTGATCTCTCTCCACGGGGTCAGCAGGGCGTAGATGATCGCGCCGGCGACCAGCAGACCGAGCGTCACCGCCAGATGGGCGACCGTCGTCGGGAAGCCCGAGGCGAAGGCCTGGACCTCGGCGCTTTCGAGAACCTGGGTGAGAGACGAGGAGTCCATTGCGGTCCGGGCGGGTGACACAGCCGAGGCTGTGCCCCATTCCCGCCCTATTCCGCAAGCGCCGCGGCGCCACAGTCGGTCAAGATTGGTGTCGCTCTGTGACGGTCAGGCGGCTTCGACCGTCCCGGCGACGGCGGCCTGTTCGGCGCGGCGGACGCTGGCGCGAACCTTCTCGCTTTCCGACTTCAGCTGACCGCAGGCGGCGAGGATGTCGCGGCCGCGCGGGGTGCGGATCGGCGAGGCGTAGCCGGCCTTGTTGAGGATGGCCGCAAACCGTTCGATCGTCTTCCAGTCCGAGCATTCGTAGTCGGTGCCGGGCCAAGGATTGAAGGGGATCAGATTGACCTTGGCCGGGATGCCCTCGATCAGCTTGAGCAGGGCGCGGGCCTCGTCGGGGCTGTCGTTGACGCCCTTCAGCATGACGTATTCGAAGGTCACGCGGCGGGCGTTGGAGATGCCCGGATAGGCGCGGATGCCGGCCATCAGCTGTTCGAGATTGTACTTCTTGTTCAGCGGCACCAGCACGTCGCGCAGGGCGTCGTTGGTGGCGTGCAGGCTGATCGCCAGCATGGCCTGGGTGCGGGTGCCGAGCGCGTCGAGCTGCGGCACCACGCCGGAGGTGGAAACGGTGATCCGGCGGCGCGACAGGGCGATGCCCTCGTTGTCCGAGATGATGTCGATGGCGTCGGCGACATGGTCCAGATTGTAGAGCGGCTCGCCCATGCCCATGAAGACGATGTTCGACAGGCGGCGATCTTCCTTGGGCGAGGGCCATTCGCCGAGGTCGTCGCGGGCGACCTGGACCTGGGCCACGATCTCGGCGGCGGTCAGGTTACGGACCAGCTTCTGGGTGCCGGTGTGGCAGAAGGTGCAGTTGAGGGTGCAGCCGACCTGGGACGAGACGCACAGGGCGCCGGCGCGGCCGACATCGGGGATATAAACGGTCTCGATCTCGATGCCCGGGGCGGTGCGGATCAGCCATTTGCGGGTGCCGTCCTTCGACACCTGACGCTCGACGATCTCGGGCCGGGCGAGGGTGAAGTGGTCGGCGAGTTTCGCCTGCATGTCCTTGGCGACATTGCTCATCGCTGCGAAGTCGGTGACGCCGTAGTGGTGGATCCAGCTCCACACCTGCGAAGCGCGCATCTTCGCCTTTTCCGGCGGGCAGATGTTCGCGTCGACCAAGGCCTGACGCAGTTCGCCGCGCGTCAGACCGGACAGGTTGACGGGCCCCGCGGGGGCGGCGTTCGGCGTGCGCGAAAGGTCGAGCGTGAGGCTCAAGGCGTTGTCCTTGGGTGGCGGGAGGCAGGTCTTATACCACAGATCGGGCTGGTTTTAAGGCGGGGAGGGGGGGGCGGCGGCCCGGCGATTTTCCCCGGATGAAACTCATAAAAATACAGTCCATAGAGTCCGTAGAGTCTGTTTTGCTCTGCCAGCGGAGCGGCGCAGCAGCTGAAGCGCCTGGACGGCTCGGGCGGGTTGAGTTATCAAAGACCGGCGGGAAACGAAGGGCTGCAGTATACGGCCGCCGGTTTGTCAGCCGGACAAGTCGCGTCGAGAAAAGGCCATGTGTCTGGAAAGGCGGGAGGTTTTCTCCGCTATCCGACTATAGATCTCCGGATTGTAAGCACAGCGTCACGTCTCCTCCCTGTCGCGCAGCGATGGGGAGGGGGACCATGCGAAGCATGGTGGAGGGGCGGTAGACCGAGGCGCGGTTTCGCCCCTCCACCCCTCGCGCTGAGTCGCGCGAGCGGTCCCCCTCCCCATTCGCGGAGAGCGAACGGGGAGGAGACAGCGTTTTACCGCCCGTAGGCCGGGGGCATGGCGCCTTCGCCGCGGGCGTAGCGGTCACGGAGGAGGAACTGGCGGCTGGCGGGGGCCTGTTCGGCGCCGCCGATGAAGATGGTCTCGGCGATGCTGAGGGGTTCGAGCGGGTCGCCGGACCAGACCACGACGTCGGCGGCCGCGCCGGGGCGGAGCTCCCCGAACTGGCCGGCCATGCCGAAGATGCGAGCCGGATTGACCGTGATCGCCTCGATGGCCGACTCGTAGGACAGGCCGTGCGAGACGGCGTTGCCGGCGTTGTAGCGGATCTCGCGGGCACGGTGGATCGAGCCCTCGTTGCCCTTGATGGCGATGGTCACATTGGCCGCGTCCAAGGCGGCGGCGTTCTCCATCCGCGCGGCGCGGGTCTCGATGCTGCCGGGCAGGTTGGAGATCGGGTTGAGCAGGACGGGCACGCCGGCGGCGGCGATCTGGTCGGCGACCAGCCAGCCTTCCTCGGCGCCGTCGAGGATGACCTTGACCCCTTCCTCGCGGGCGAGGCGGAGCACCTGCTGAATGTCGGCCGCGCGGTGGACGGTGACGATCAGGGGCATGGTCCCGTTGGCGACGGGGATCAGGGCCTCGAGATCGGCCCGGGACAGGGAGAGGTCGCGCAGGCCCGCCCGATCGTAGGCGCCCTTGTTGCGGGCGTAGAGGCGGACCTCGGCGAGCGTCTCCTTGAACTGGACGAACTCGGCCCCGCGGGCGCCGCCGGACACGCCGGCGCCGGCCTCGCCGAAGGGCGCGACCATGGCCACGCGCGGCTTGACGAGGATGTCGCCGCCCTGGGCGAGATGGATGATGGCCGCCTGACCGGCGAACAGGCTGGGGGACTGGTAGCCGCCCTCGCCGACGCCGGCGAAGTCGCTGTCGTCCTGATGCTCGTGACCGGCCGATCCGCCGGGATGGCTGGGAACGACGATGGCGCGGGTGATGCCGCCGAGACGGGCGACCGGCAGGGTGAAGGACCACGGGTCGAGGCCGTAGCTGACGTCGAAGGAGGCGCTGATGGAGTTGGCGCCGTTGGTCAGGTCGTCGGAGCCGCCGACGGAGGAGATTTCCGAACCGCCGAGGCCGGAGTCGACCGCCACGAAGCCGGGGGCGACGACCTTGCCGCGGGCGTCGATGACCCGGGCGCCCGACGGAGCGGCGCCGGTCCCGACGGAGACGACGCGGCCGTTCTGGATGACGACGGTGCCGTTCTCGATCACCGAGGTTCCGGTCAGGACGCGGCCGCCGGTGATGGCGGTGAGTTCCTGGGCGAGGGCGGGGCTGGCGAGGGCGGCGGCCGAGACCGCCGCGAGGATGAGGGTCCTGAGGCGCATCAGCGGGCTCCCTGCGGAACGTTGGCGGAAGGCATGCCGTAGCCGGGCTGGCCCAGTTCGTAGTCGGACACCGGCTGGTAGGCCGGGTTGAAGCGGTCGAAGGCGAGGCCGCCGTCGACGAAGACCTGATCCGCGCGGGCGTAGACGCTGAACGGATTGGCGCTCCAGATCACCACGTCGGCGCGCTTGCCAGCCTCGAGCGAGCCGGTCTGGTCGGCGATGCCGAGCGACCGGGCGGGATTGAGGGTGACCCAGCTGATCGCCCGCTCCTCGGGGATGTTCATGCCGATGCGGCGGCCGGCGGCGAGGGCCGCGGCGGCTTCCTGATTGAGGCGCTGGGTCAGTTCGGCGTCGTCGGAGTGGATGACGGCGCAGCTGTTCGGCTGGGCGTCGACGATGGCGGCGTTGGCCTCGATGCCGTCGAGCGCCTCCATCTTGAAGCCCCACCAGCCGGTCCACATGTCGGCGCAGATGCCTTCGCGGGCCAGCAGGGGCGCGATCTTGTAGGCCTCGACCGCATGGTGGAAGGCCGTGATGCGGTAGCCGAACTCCTTGGCGATATCGATCATCACCGCCATTTCGTCGGCGCGGTAGCAGTGGTTCTGGACCAGAACCGAGCCGTCGAGGACGCCCGCGAGGGTCTCGAGCTGGAGGTTGCGGGTCGGGGGCGAGCCCTCGCCGTCCTCGCGCCACTTGTCCCATTTGGCCTTGTAGTCGCGGGCGGCGATGAAGGCGGCGCGATAGCCGGCGACATTGCCCATGCCGGTGGCCGGCGACTGGTTGCGGCTGCCGTAGACGCGGCTGGGGTTCTCGCCGCAGGCCATCTTCAGGCCGTAGGGCGCGCCGGGCATCTTCATGCCCTGCATGGTCACCGAGGGGATGTTGCGGACGGTGACGCCGCGGCCGCCGAACAGATTGGCCGAGCCGGGCAGGATCTGGAGGGTGGTGACGCCGCCGGCGCGGGCGGCGTTGAAACCGGGGTCCTGCGGCCACAGGCTGTGCTCGGCCCAGACCTGGGCGGTGTTCGGGCTGGTGGCCTCGTTGCCGTCGCTCATCCCCTGCACGCCCGGCGAAGGATAGACGCCGAGGTGGCTGTGGGCGTCGATGATGCCGGGGGTGACGAAGCGGCCGGCGGCGTCGACGCGGCGGTGGCCGGCCGGGATCGGGGTCGAGGCCCCGCCCACGGCGGCGACGCGGCCGTCGGTGACGATGACCACGCCGTTGTCGATCCGCTGGCCGGCGCCGGTGAAGACGGTCCCGCCGACGATGGCCATGTTCTCGCGGGGGAGGCCTCGATAGGTCGAGGGATAGGGATCGGGGTTGTTCGCGAAATCGAGACCGGCCGGAAGCGGCTGACGCGCCTCGGCGGACGACGAGCCATCGGCGGCGGGCGTCTCGTCTCCGCCGGTGGTGGCGCAGGCCGAAAGGGAAAGGGCGCCGGCGAGGACGCAGGCGAGGGCGGCGAGGCTGGGGCCCCGCAGGCGGTTGACGATCATCGGACGCTCCCCTGATGCGCCGGCGGCGCAGAACGAGGGGGGATTACAAGAGGCTCAGCCGTGATCCGACAAGGCCGGAAACATTACAGATCGGTAAGGCGGGAGTGGAGCTCGTCGTCGGTGAGGCCGTCGATCGTCAGCATCTTGGTGCGCGACTGGCCGCCGCGGTCGAGGGCGACGGCGGATTTCGGGACGTAGCTTCTAGGCCGAACGCTTCTGAGCCCAAGCATCTTCAAGGCTACGAATGCGCTGCTGTTGGGCTCGCGTACGAATCTCGGTGCGTGCCATGGAATGACCTTCGGGCCAGAGGAGCTTGGCGGCCACTCCGACGGCCTTTAGCTCATCGAGGTCTTCAACACGCTCGTAGGCCCAAATCCTCCAGCGAGTCACGAGAAGGGACCACGTCAGCCAAGCGGCCGGCCAACTGACGAGGAAGGCGAGTCCCGCTGCCATCATTGCCCATTCCGGATGACCGAGCGACGTCACGATTACATGGGTCATGATCGGAACACCCAGCATCATGAACATGACGCCGCCGTTGACGGTCCAGTAGCCACGGCTAACAGCCTGCAAGGGGGTCATCTTGGGGGTGCTCCGCTGCCGAAATCCGCCTGCACTCTGCCAAGACCAAGCGCCCCGACCAACGAAAAAGGCGCGGCCCTGTGGCACCGCGCCCCCTTCAGTCAATCCTGGGCCGAATCCTACCCCAGCGCCTTCATCAGCTCCGGCACGGCGGTCTTGTAGTCCGCGACCCAGCCGAAGTCGGCGACCTGGAAGATCGGGGCGTCGGCGTCCTTGTTGATGGCGACGATGATCTTGGAGTCCTTCATCCCGGCGAGGTGCTGGATGGCGCCCGAGATGCCGATGGCGATGTAGAGGGCCGGGGCGACGACCTTGCCGGTCTGGCCGACCTGGTAGTCGTTGGGCGCATAGCCGGCGTCGACCGCGGCGCGCGAGGCCCCGACGGCGGCGCCCAGCTTGTCGGCCAGCGGGTCCATGACGGCGTGGAATTCCTCGGCCGAACCAAGGGCGCGGCCGCCGGAGACGACGATCTTGGCGGCGCCGAGTTCGGGCCGGTCCGACTTGACCATCTCCTCGTTGACGAAGGCGGTCTTGCCGGCGTCGGCGCCCGCGACGGTTTCGACCGGGGCCGAGCCGCCTTCAGCGGCGGCGGCGAAGGTGGTCGGACGGACGGTGATGACCTTCTTGCCGTCGGACGACTGGATCGTCTCCAGCGCGTTGCCGGCGTAGATCGGGCGCACGAAGGTGTCGGCGCTGACCACTTCGACGATGTCGGAGATGGGGGCGACGTCGAGTTTCGCGGCGATGCGCGGCATGAAATTCTTGCCGTCCGTGGTGGCCGGCGAGAGGATCGCGTCATAGCCGCCGGCGAGGCCGACGACGGTCTGTTCGACCGCTTCCGCCAGCTGGTGACCCAGGCCGGCGCTTTCGGCCAGCAGCACCTTGCGCACGCCCGCGATCTTCGCGGCGGCGTCGGCGGCGGCCTTCGAGCCCTGACCGATGATCAGGACATCGACGTCGCCGGAAAGGGCGAGGGCGGCGGTGACCGTCTTGTGGGTGGTGTCGCGGACGGTGTTTCCGTCGCGGTCGGCGATGACGAGAACGGCCATTACAGCACCCCCGCGGTCTTGAGTTTGGCGACCAGATCGGCCGCGTCCGTGACCTTGATGCCGCCGGCGCGCTTGGGCGGCTCGGTGACCTTGAGGACTTTCAGGCGGGGGGCAACATCGACGCCGTAGTCGGAGGTGGCCTTCACGGCGATCTCCTTCTTCTTGGCCTTCATGATGTTGGGCAGGGAGGCGTAGCGCGGCGTGTTGAGGCGCAGGTCGACGGAGACGACCGCAGGCAGGGTCGCGGCGAGCGTCTGGAGGCCGCCGTCGACTTCGCGCGTCACAGTCGCCTTGCCGCCGCCGATCTCGATCTTCGAGGCGAAGGTGGCCTGGGGCCAGTCGAGCAGGGCGGCCAGCATCTGGCCGACCGCGTTGTTGTCGCCGTCGATCGACTGTTTGCCGAGCAGGACGAGGTCCGGCTTCTCCTCGTCGACCACGGCTTTCAGCAGCTTGGCGACGGCGAGGGGTTCGAGGTCGCTGTCGGACTGGATCAGCAGGCCGCGGTCCGCGCCCATGGCCAGGGCGGTGCGGATGGTCTCCTGGGCCTGGGTCACGCCGATGGAGACGACGACGATCTCGGTCGCCGTGCCCGCCGCGTGATGCTCCTTGCCTTCCTTGAGACGCACGGCCTCTTCGACGGCGATTTCGTCGAACGGGTTCATGCTCATCTTGACGTTGGCCAGATCGACGCCGGTCTGGTCCGCCTTGACGCGGGCCTTGACGTTATAGTCGATCACCCGTTTGACGGGGACGAGTACCTTCATTGCGCTGTCCATCAGATCGCCGGAATGTGCGGGCAGGGAATGGAACGCCTGCCCCGGCCTGTCAACGTAACGCCGCGTCAAGGGATGCGGCGCCGGGGCGCTGAACGAGAACGGAAGAGACGATGCACCGCCTGCTGACCATGAAGCGACTGAGCGTGCTGTTCCTGGCGAGCTTCGCCGTGCTGGTGGGGGCGGTGTTCGCCTGGCAGGCGCTGGTGGTCGCGCCGGGCGACCGATGCGAACGCGGCGGCGGCTGGTGGGACGGGGACACCAAGATTTGCGCGCGGCCGATCTCGATCGCGGAGGTCACGGGGCGGGCTCCGGGACAGAGCCGGGCCGAAGCCTCCGACGCCAAGAACCGCGAGCTGATTGAGATCGAGGACCGTCTGGCTGCCGCCCAGGCCGAGCGGAACGCCGAGGTGGAGCGCCAGCGCGCGGCCCTCGCGGGACAGTAGGGGCTCAGCGGGTCGCGCCGGGGCTCCATTTGACGTCGTCGGCTCCGTTGGCGTTGGCGCGGCGAGCGGCGACGAACAGGTGGTCCGACAGCCGGTTGAGATAGCGCAGGGCGGCGGGCGAAAGGTCGCAGCCGGCCTCACGGGCGCGGACGGCGTCACGCTCGGCCCGGCGGCAGACGGTGCGGGCCAGATGCAGATGCGCCGACAGGGCCGAGCCGCCCGGCAGGATGAAGCTGTCCAGCGGCTTGAGGCTGTCGTTCATCCAGTCGATCTCGGTTTCGAGCCGCTCGACCTGGCTGTCGAGGATGCGCAGGGCCTCCCATTTCGGGGCGGGGTCGTGCGGGGTGGCGAGGTCGGCGCCGAGATCGAACAGCTCGTTCTGGATACGGCCGAGCATGGCGTCGATGCGGTCGTGCTGGCCCGAGTTGAGACGGGCGAGACCGATCACGGCGTTGAGTTCGTCGACCGCGCCGTAGGCCTCGACGCGGGGGTCGGTCTTGGACACCGGGGCGCCGGAGGCAAGGCGCGTTTCGCCGCCGTCGCCGGTCCTGGTATAGATGCGGTTCAGGACCACCATCGGGTCAGCCCCCGTGCGTGGACTTCCACCACATGCCGGTGACCAGAAGCGCGACGGCGAGGGCCTGCAGCGCGACGCGGAGCCGCATCAGCTTGTTGGAGCGGGAGCGGGCCTCGGGACCGGTCTGGTAGAGCGAGCGGATGCCGAAGGCGAGGGTGATGGCCACGGCGATGATGGCGAGGATGATGAGGACGTCGAGTACGTTCATGCGGTCACTCTAGAGCCGGCTCCGCCGCGAAACCAGCGCCACAGCGCCGCGCATGGTCAAGCTAAGCCGTTGGTCATCAATTCATGGTTCGGTGGATTTTTCCGGGGGCCTCATGACAGACCGCGCGATCCGCAATCTGGCGCATCTCAGACGCTCGGCCTCGACGGCGCGCGTGCTGAACCTGCTGAAGGTCAGCCTCGACCATGGCCGGGACCCGGACTGGAAGGCGCGGCCGGTCTTTCAGACCCCGGCCCTGAACTGCGCCCTGATCATCAAGCACCGCCTGCGCCGCGACGAGCTGGACTCGTTTCACATGCGGCGGCAGGTGGCGACCAAGGTGGTGATCCCGATCGACGCCGCCGATCTGAAGACCGGGGGCCGCTATGTGTTCGTGGACCAGAAGCGGTTCGAACGGATCATGCACGAGGCCTTCGGACTGGAGGCGGGCCACCCGGACCTGACGACGCTGCGGCTGATGGACGCCCTTCCCTCGCTGGACCCGTTCCTGTTGCGAGAGCAGTTGCGCCGCGCGGGCGTCGAGCCGGCGCCCTGCTATTTCTCGATCAGCGAGAGCGACATGAGCCGGATGGTTCAGTTCGTGGAGGCGGAAATCCGGCCGCTGGTGACGCTGAGCCTTGGCGACGACATCGAGGCGGTCGGTTCAACCCGGCGGCTGGCGGGCAAGATTCTGTCCAATGAGCCCGGCGACCGGATGGAGGCGCTGCGCCAGACCCTGCATCTGAGGCCCGAGGAGTATCAGGAGGGTCTCTTCTGCTGGAAGGGCTTCCTCTATTACAAATGGGTCCTGACCAGCCTGACCGCCGAACTGGCGGCCGTGGCCGAGGCCGTTGCGACGGTGAAGCCGAACGGCAAGGTCGACCGCACGGCGCGGGAATATCTGGACCGCGGCCGCCACGTGCTGGGCGAGCGGATCGCGACCGTCAGCGGCCAAGCGGCGGGAACGCTGCGCATCTATGACGACGCCTATGCGGCGCTGACGCAGGATTCGCGGCCGGGCGCGTTCCGGGACTTCCTGCTGCAGGCGCCGCGCCTGTTCACCCGGCTGGGCGAGCAGCTTGGCGCGATCCAGCACGTGGTCAGCTTCTGGCATTTCCGCTTCAGCCCGGGCGCGGCGCCGGTCGGCGTCGAGGAGCTGATCGACGTCTTCATGGACTTCGAGACGGGCCTGGCGGACCGCGATCAGGACCTCGGCCAGCGAATGCTGGCGGCCTGAGGGCGCGTCCCCTCGCGGGGACGAACGGTCAGTACCGGTAGTGGTCCGGCTTGAACGGGCCCTGCACCGGCACGGAGATGTAGTCGGCCTGTTCCGGCTTCAGGGTGGTCAGCTTCGCGCCCAGCTTGTCGAGGTGCAGCATGGCGACCTTCTCGTCGAGGTGTTTGGGCAGGACGTAGACCTGGTTCTGGTAGGCCGACTTGTTGGTCCAGAGTTCGATCTGGGCCAGCGTCTGGTTGGTGAAGGACGCCGACATGACGAAGGACGGGTGGCCCGTGGCGTTTCCGAGGTTCACCAGACGGCCCTCCGACAGCAGGATGATCTTCTTGCCGTCCGGGAATTCCACGTGGTGGACCTGCGGCTTGATCTCGTCCCACTTGAAGTTCTTCAGGCCGGCGACCTGAATCTCCGAGTCGAAGTGGCCGATGTTGCAGACGATGGCGTTGTTCTTCATTGCCCGCATGTGGTCGACGGTGATGACGTCCTTGTTGCCGGTGGCGGTGACGAAGATGTCGGCATCGCCCGCGGCATCCTCGAGCGTGACGACCTCATAGCCTTCCATGGCGGCCTGCAGGGCGCAGATCGGGTCGATCTCGGTGACCTTCACCCGCGCGCCGCCCTGACGCAGCGAGGCGGCCGAACCCTTACCCACATCGCCGTAGCCGCAGACCACGGCGACCTTGCCCGACAGCATGACGTCGGTGCCGCGGCGGATGGCGTCGACGAGGCTTTCACGGCAGCCGTAAAGGTTGTCGAACTTGGACTTGGTGACGCTGTCGTTGACGTTGATGGCGGGGAACGGCAGCTCGCCGCGTTCGGCCATCTGGTAGAGGCGGTGCACGCCGGTGGTGGTCTCTTCCGACACGCCGCCGATCGCGTCGCGGATGGCGGAGTAGAAGCCGGGCTTTTCCTTCAGATACCGCTTCATCACGGCGTAGAGGGCCTCTTCCTCCTCGTTCTGCGGATTGTTCAGGACTGAGGGGTCCTTCTCGGCCTTGGGGCCGAGCACGCAGAGCAGGGTGGCGTCGCCGCCGTCGTCGAGGATCAGGTTCGGATAGCCGCCATCCGCCCATTCGAAGATCTTGTGGGCGTAGTCCCAGTACTCGATCAGGGTCTCGCCCTTGGTGGCGAACACCGGCGTGCCGGAGGCGGCTATGGCGGCCGCGGCGTGATCCTGGGTCGAGAAGATGTTGCAGGAGGCCCAGCGGACCTCGGCGCCGAGCGCCTCCAGCGTCTGGATCAGCACGGCGGTCTGGATGGTCATGTGCAGGGAGCCGGCGATGCGGGCGCCCTTGAGCGGCTGGGCCGCGCCGTATTCCGACCGCAGCGCCATCAGGCCCGGCATTTCGGTCTCGGCGATGGCGATTTCCTTATTGCCGAAGGCGGCGAGGGAAATGTCGCGGACGATGTAGTCGGTCATGGAGGCCTCGGCGGATGCTTGCGCCTGTATCGGGCGCGTATGTCGGATTGGGCGCCGCTATAGCCCGGCGGCCGGTTCCGGGCAATGAACATATAAGGACATCCTTATATGAAGCTTCGGACAGGTTGGGGGACAGCGCTCGCCGACCACGGATTTCCGTGCAACGATCCGTATCGGGAGGAGCGCGATGAGGGCAGACGGACCCAGCCGGCGGCTTGTGGGCGGCGCGCTGCTGGCCGGTCTCGCGGCGCCACGCCTCGCTTTCGCGCAAGAGACCCAGATCGACGAATTCCACGCCGACCAGACGACGGACCGTGTCCGGCGCTCGACGGTGCCCGTGTTCATCAATGGCGAGGGGCCGTTCCGCTTTGCGGTCGATACGGCGGCGAGCGCCTCGGTGGTGGCCAGCGATCTGGTCGAACGGATCGGGATCGCCCCCGCCGGCGAACTGGACATGAATACGGTGATCGGCCGCGAGCGCGTTCCGGCGGTTCGGGCGCGAACCCTGTCGAGCGGCTCCCTGTCGGTGGGCGAGGCGCGGATGGCGGTGGGCTCGCGCCCCGGCCTGATCGGTCTGGACGGGCTGCTGGGGCTGGACCTGCTGGCTGACCAGCGTCTGATCATGCGGTTCCGCGGTCAGGGCCGGTCTTCGATCAACCGGTCGCGACCCGATCCAGACCAGTTCCTCGGCGTCGTACGACCGCGGGTTCGGTTCCAGCCACCGCAGGGGGGCGGCGCCGAACTGATGGTGCTGACGGCGCTGGTGCGCGGCCAGCCGGTGCAGGCGGTGGTCGACACGGGCGCGCAGGTCACCCTGATCAATCCCGCGCTCGCCGCCGCTGCGGGGGCCCGCCCGTTCCAGAGCCGCGCCGCCTCGACGGGCGAGATGCTGGTGCAGTCGCCGACCGGACGCGCCGCCCCGGCCCAGGCCATGGTCGTGTCGGCGGTGCATTTCGACGAGCTGGTGCTGGACAAGCTGGCCGTGCTGATGGGCGACTTCCACATCTTCCGCCTGCTGGGGCTCGAGAATACGCCCGCCATGCTGATGGGGGTCGACGTGCTGGGCGTGTTCGACCGTATCGTGATCGACCTGAAGCGCGGCGAAATCATCATGGACGTCTGAGGTCTTGCCGCAGGCGTTCGCCTGCGTCAGGAACCGGTCCATGACCCGTGACCTTTCGATCCCCCGCCACGACTGGACGCTGGAAGAGGTGGAGGCGCTGTTCGCCCGACCCTTCATGGAGCTGGTGTTCGAGGCCGCGAGCGTCCACCGGCGCTGGTTCGACCCGTCGGAGGTGCAGAAGAGTCAGCTGCTGTCGATCAAGACCGGCGGCTGCGCCGAGAACTGCGGCTACTGCTCGCAGTCGGCCAGTTTCCAGACCGGTCTGAAGGCCGAGAAGCTGATGGATGCGACGGCTGTCATGGCCGAGGCCATGGCGGCCAAGGCCGGCGGAGCCAGCCGGTTCTGCATGGGCGCGGCCTGGCGTGAGCTGAAGGACCGCGACACGCCGAAGCTGGCGACGATGATCGCGGGGGTGAAGTCGCTTGGGCTGGAGACATGCGCCACCCTGGGCATGCTGACGGCGGATCAGGCGCGGCAGCTGAAGGCGGCGGGGCTGGATTATTACAACCACAACCTCGACACCGGGCCGGAGTATTACGCCGAGGTGGTGACGACGCGGACGTATCAGGACCGGCTGGAGACACTGGCCCATGTGCGGGAGGCGGGCATGAGCACCTGCTGCGGCGGCATCGTCGGCATGGGCGAGGCGCGGCGCGACCGGGCCGGACTGCTGCACGCGCTGGCGACCCTGCCGGAGCATCCCGACAGCCTGCCGGTCAATGCGCTGGTGCCGGTGACGGGCACGCCGCTGGGGGACCGGGTGAAGCGGGAGGGCGAGATCGATCCGATCGAGTTCGTGCGCACGGTGGCGGTGGCGCGGCTGGTCTGCCCGAAGGCCATGGTGCGGCTGTCGGCCGGGCGCGAGACGATGAGCCCGGAGATGCAGGCGCTGTGTTTCCTTGCGGGCGCCAACTCCATCTTCGTCGGCGGCAAGCTGCTGACCACGCCCAATCCGAAGCAGGACGAGGACGCAGCCCTGTTCGCCCTGCTGGACCTGAGGCCGATGGAGCCGAAGCCGGCGGCGGTGGCGGCGTAACCGGGCCTTAAACGCTGTCGGCTAGCGTGGGCGGATGGATCGCCGCGCCCTTCTCGGACTGAAAGACTCGACGTCGAAGACCAACGGCGGCTCCGGCGCGACGCAGGCCAGCTATCTGCGCCTGCCGACCATCACGGCCAATGTCACGCGGCCCGGCGGGCGGCGCGGGGTGATGACGGTCGAGACTGGCCTCGACACCGCCGACGCCGCCCTGCGGACCCGGGTGGCGCAGTCCGCGCCGCGGCTTAGGGCGGCCTATGCGACGGTGGTTCAGCAGGCGGCCAACGCCCTGCTGCCGGGTGCGCCGCCGGACGTGGAGCGGCTGGTGACCCAGCTTCAGGCGGCGACCGACCGGACGCTGGGCCGGGCGGGCGCGCGGCTGCTGATCGGGACCGTGATGGTGGTCTAGGCGTCCGCCTGCAGGAACACCTCGTCGATGGCCCCGGCGACCCGCTCCGGCGCGAAATGGTGGGCCATGTGGCCGAGTCCCGGCAGGTTGACGAACCGGCCGCGCGGCAGCACGGCCGCGAGAGGCCGCCCATGCAGCAAGGGGTTCACCACGAGGTCCCGGTCGCCCTGAAGGACTTGGACGGGAGTCTGACAGGCGGCATACAGCGGAGCGCTCCGGGCCAGGCTCCGGATCATCTCCAGGGCCTCCTGACCATCGGCCTGGAGCTGGGTTCGTCCGGACGCGAGTTCGAACGGAAAGCCGTCGCGGAAAGCCGCCGTCATCCGCTGGGGCAGAAACATCGCGTTCCACAGCGCCGGAAGCATGACCGCGTCCGCCGGCGCGGCGAGGAGCGACAGGCCGTCGCCCGCGAACGGCAGGGCGCGCGGACCGAACATCATCATCTCGGGACGCGGCTCGGGGAAGGCGATCGGCGCGATCAGCACGGCGCCCGAAATCGACCCGGGAAACCGGAGGGCGAGGGCCATCGCCACCGCGCCGCCGAACGAGTGGGCGACGATGACCGGCCGTTCCAGACCCAGCATGGTCAGGGCGGCATGGATGAGCTCCGCCTGCCGCCACGCCGATCCGGTTCCCGCGTCCCGCCCGCTGTGGCCGTGGCCGGGGCGATCGAAGGCCGTCATCCGAAACCGGGGCGCGAGGGTCGCGGCCAGGCCGGTCAGGCCTTCCTCCAGCGTGGTCAGGGCGCCGTGCAGATAGACGACGGGACGGCCCTCTCCGACCTGGGCGCAGGCGATCGGAAGCCCCTCGACCTCAAGGATCCGGCGTTCAGGATGTTGCATCGCAGCATAGCGAGCCGGAATCCCGATGGTTCCGGCGTGGTCTTGGGCCGTCAGTCCCTCGTCGGGCTGACCTGAGTGGCGTCGCCGTAGGTCAGGGCGAGGAAGACGTCCTCCAGATCCGGATCCTCGGTCGAGATGTCGGCGATGGTGACGCCCGCGGCGCGGACGGCGGCGAGGACCTGTTCGACCGACGACTGGCCCTTCTTGTAGCTGACCGCGAAGGCGCCGTTCGGGCGGGGGGTGACCTCGAAACCGGACAGGGCCGGAGGGCCGGCGAGCTCGCCCTCGGGCGTGACCACGACGTTGCGGGTGTCGAGGCGGCGCAGCAGCTGGGGCGTGGGTTCGCAGGCGACGACCTCGCCGCGGTTCATGATGGCGATGGTGTCGCAGAGCTCCTGCGCTTCCTCGAGATAGTGGGTGGTCAGGAGGATGGTGACGCCCTCGGCATTGATGCGGCGGACGTATTCCCAGAGCTGGCGGCGCAGCTCGACGTCGACGCCGGCGGTGGGCTCGTCGAGGATCAGGATCGGCGGATTGTGCACCAGCGCCTTGGCCACCATCAGGCGGCGCTTCATGCCGCCCGAGAGGGCGCGGACATAGGCGTGGGCCTTGTCGGTCAGACCGAGGGCGGCGAGCAGTTCGTCGGAGCGGCGGTCGTTGGCGGGCACACCGTAGAAGCCGGCCTGGACCTCCAGCGCCTCGCGGGGCGTGAAGAAGACGTCGGCGACGATCTCCTGAGGCACGACGCCGAGGGCGGCGCGGGCGTCGCGGGGCTGTTTGTCGATGTCGCGGCCCCAGATGGAGGCGGTGCCCCCCGTCTTGTTCACGACACCGGCGAGGATGTTGATCAGGGTCGACTTGCCCGCGCCGTTGGGGCCGAGCAGGCCGAACATCGAGCCGCGCGGAATCACCAGGTCGACGCCGCGCAGGGCGGTCTTCGGCGGGGCCTTCTTCGAACCGGCGTAGGTCTTCTCCAGCCCGCGGACCTCGATGGCGTTGGCGGGGAGCGGTTCGGATGCGGACATGGGCGGCTTTCAGGCGGAGCGGTCCGCCTAGGTAGGCGCGGGGCGGGACCGGGCCAAGCCCCCCGGTTTGTCAAACGTGCTTGACATCCGGATGAGAATGTCTAGCTTCCTTGTCATTGTGAACAGCGTCCTTGACGGAGCCGTGGGATGACCCGCACCAAGATGATCGGCTGGAGCGCCTTCGCGGTCTGCCTTCTGGGCTATGGCTCATCCGCCGCCGTCGCCGTCTTCTTCAAGCTGGGGCATCTCGATGTGCAGCAGGCGCTGCTGTTCGGCGGGCCGCTGGCGGTGATCGGCGAGATCGGCCTGTGGGTGGCGGCGGGCACGCTCGGCTGGACCATCTTCAAGCGTCGCAAGGCTCTGTTCGACCGGATGTTCCGCCGCAAGCCGCGCGAGGTTTGACGGCGGCGGCGGGCCCGCCTAGGAAATCGCACCGACGCGCCCTCCCAGCCCAAGGTCGATCATGCCGCCCCGCCACCCCGATGCGATCATCCCCCCGCCGGAAGAGATCGTGGTCTCGACCAAGCGCGTGGCGTGCGACGGCGGCGGCGGCGCCCTGGGCCATCCGCTGGTCTATATGGACATGGGCGAGGACGACTTCGTCGAATGCGCCTATTGCGACCGCCGCTTCGCCCTGTCGTCGCGGCCGAAGCCCGAGAGCGAATATCTGAGCCCCGCCGCGCGGCCGCCGGAAGCGCACTGAGCGGATCGACCGCTCCGCTTTTCAGCGGGCCGCGGAAAGGCTAACCGGACGCCATGGCATCCGCCGAAACTCCCGCCGAAATCTTCAAGCGCGCGCTGGCTCATGCGGCGCGGGCGCTGGCCGAGCAGTCGGAGCTCGAGGTGGTGTTCGGCTCGGATGGACCGCGGCTGGCCGACGGCGTCCTGACCCTGCCCCATCCGCCGCGCGACCCAGGCGCCCCGGAGAGCGCCTCGCTGCGCGGACAGGCTGACCGGCTGGCCCTGCGGCTGGCCAATCACGACGAGACCCTGCACGCCCGGCTGAGGCCGTCCGACAGTCAGGCGGCCGATGTGTTCGAGGCGGTCGAGCAGGCGCGGGTGGAGGCTGTGGGGTCGCAGTCGCTGGCGGGTGTGCGGGCCAATATGAACGCGGCGCTGCTGACGCGGCTGGAGCGGAGTGGGGCCCTGCGGGCCGCGGCGGCCGACCGGGTGCCGCTGAACGAGGCCGTGGCTCTGCTGGTGCGGGAGCGGCTGACCGGGCAGCGGGCGCCAGACGGGGCGGGCGCCCTGCTCGATATGGTGCGTGGCGAACTGGAGACGAAGGCGGGCGCGAAGATCGATGCGCTGGCCGAGGTGGCGGACGATCAGGCGGCGTTCGCGGCGCGGCTGAAGGACGTGCTGCGGGCGCTGGACCTCGATCCGGGCGACGGACGCGGGGACGACGCCTCGGACGAACAGGGCGAGGACGAGGCCGATCCGCAGGAGCCGGAGGCCTCCGACGAACAGGACGAGGAGGACGACGCCGGCGGCGGCGAAGGGCAGTCGATGGACGGCTCGACCGACGACCAGACCGCCGGCGAGGAGCGCGACAGCCGTCCGGACGGCGCGCCGGCGGACCCGGACGGCGACGCTTCGGACGAGGGGCCGGAACTGAATGAGGGTGCCCTGCCCAACCGGCAGGAGATCGGCGACGACGGCCGGGCCGTCGACGCCTATCGCGTGTTCACCACCGCCCATGACGAGATCATCGACGCGGCCGAGCTGTGCGATCCGAACGAGCTGGACCGGCTGAGGTCGCTGCTGGACCAGCAGCTGACGGCGCTGTCGTCGGTGGTGGCGCGGCTGGCCAACAAGCTGCAGCGCCGGCTGATGGCGCAGCAGAACCGCAGCTGGGCCTTCGATCTGGAAGAGGGGGTGCTGGACACCGCCCGCCTGACCCGGATCATCACAGACCCGACGTCGCCGCTGAGCTTCAAGGCCGAGAGCGAGAGCCCGTTCCGCGACACGGTGGTGACCCTGCTGCTGGACAATTCCGGCTCGATGCGCGGGCGGCCGATCATGGTGGCGGCGGTCTGCGCCGACATCCTGGCGCGGACGCTGGAGCGGTGCGGGGTCAAGGTCGAGATCCTCGGCTTCACGACCCGGGCGTGGAAGGGCGGACAGGCGCGCGAGGCCTGGATCAGCGCCGGCAAGCCGGGCAATCCCGGGCGGCTGAACGACCTGCGCCACATCATCTACAAGTCCGCCGACGCGCCGTGGCGGCGGGCCAAGAAGAATCTCGGCCTGATGATGCGCGAGGGGCTGCTGAAGGAAAATATCGACGGCGAGGCCCTGAACTGGGCGCACGACCGGCTGCTGGCGCGGCCCGAGGCGCGGCAGATCCTGATGGTCATCTCGGACGGCTCGCCGGTCGACGATTCCACCCAGTCGGCCAATGCGGCCCTGTATCTGGACAAGCACCTGCGGCAGGTGATCGCCGAGATCGAGACCCGCTCGCCGGTCGAGCTGATCGCCATCGGCATCGGCCACGACGTGACCCGTTGGTACCGGCGGGCGGTGACCATCGTCGACGTCGAACAGCTGGGCGGGGTGATGATCGAGAAACTGGCCGAGCTGTTCGACAGCGAGCCCAAGGCGGCGCCGAAGCGGCGAAGGCGAGCGGCGTGAGACTGTCCGCTGCGGCGGTGTTGGCGATGGCCTTGGCGCTGTCGGCCTGCGCGACCGCGGTTCCCGCGCCGGTATGGAGCGGAGCGGGCAACGGCTGGAGCGCGGCGGAAGCGGAGGTGAGGCCGGTCGGGCTGGGGATACCCGGCGGGGTCGCCCTGGCGCGGGGTGTCAGGTTCGCGGGCGGCGTCGAATGGGTGCTGGAGCCGGACTCGCCGCTGCACAGCGTGTCGGACCTGAAGCTGCTGGACGGTGGTGAGTTCGTCTCGGTCACCGACGCGGGCGATCTGGTGCGCGGGCGGCTGAGCCTTGGGGCGACCGGTCGTCTGGAAGGCGTGGACTCGCTGCGCCATCGGCGGCTGACGCTGCTCGACGGCCGGCCGATCATCGACAAGGCGGATGGAGACGCCGAAGGGCTGGCGGTCAGCCAGGACGGCGATGTGCTGGTGAGCTTCGAGCGCGATCACCGCATCTGGGACTACGGTCCGGTGGATGCGCCGCGACAGGTCCCGACCGCCCTGCCCCGCCCCGACTTCGCCTTCACACTGAACGACGGGATGGAGGCGATCGCCACGACGGGCGAGCGCGTCTGCGGAGACTCGCCGCTGGAGCGGATGATGTCGCGGAACCGGCATTGCCTGCGCGTGGCCGGCGAGAGCGGCGGCGTCTGGGAGTGCGCGCCCGATGCCTGCGCTGTGGTGGTCGCCCCGCCGCCAGAGCCGATCCCGGACAGCGAATACCGGATCACCGGCATGGATCGCGATCCGTCTGGCGACGGCTATTGGGTCGTCGAGCGGCGCTACCGGCCGCCGGTCGATGTGCGGGCGCGGGTCCGGCGAATGGTGCGGGACGGTTCGCTCGGGCCCGTGCTGGTTGAACTGAGCCTGCCGTCGACGGTCGACAATTTTGAAGGCATCGCGGCGACGGCGCAGGGCGGGGGCGTGCGGATCTACATCCTGTCCGACGACAACGGCAGCGGGCGGCAGCGGACGCTGCTGCTGGCGTTCGACGTCAGACCCGTTCGCTGATCTTGATGGCGGCGCGGCAGCCGGCCTTGATGACGGCGCTGAGCAGGCCGTAGCCGGGGGCATCGCGGCTGCCCTGGCCGACGGCGTGGTCATGGTGGGCCAGTTCCTCGTCGCGGAACCGGGTCAGTTCGGCGGCGAGGTCGGGATCGCGATCCGCGAGCTCGGAAATCTGGTCGGCGTAGTGTTCCTCGATGACGCTTTCGACCGCCTCGGTGCAGGCGTGTGCGGCCTTCTCGCCCAGCAGGGCCGTGCCGGCGCCGAGGCCCAGCGCGGCCAGTCGCCAGATCGGGGTCATGACGGTGGGGCGGACGCGCTCGGCGTTGAGCAGGGCCTCGAAGCGGGCGAGGTGGACGGCTTCCTGTCCCTGCATCTCGCCCATGTCGGCGGCGATGGCCGCCTTGCCGGCGCGGCCTTCGAAGACGGCGCGCTGGGCCCGGTAGATGTGGACGGCGGCGTATTCGCCTGCGTGATCGACACGCAGGATTTCGGCGCGGCGGCGACGGCTGGCGCCGAGGCCGGGACGCGGCAGGCGCACAGGCCGGGCAGCCCTCTCACAAGGCTCGAAGTCGGGGCCGAACCCGGAGGCCGGTTCAGCCGCGGATTCAGGGGCGGGGGGCACGGGCATCCTTGGGCCTCTTGGCGGCGAACAGGCTGAACACGGCCAATGCGACCGAGATCAGCGCGTTCCATCCTGCCATGCTGAGGCCGAGGAAGCGCCACGTCACCGCGTCGCAGTAGACGGGCGGGGCGGCGGGGGCCGTGCCCAGCGCGAGTGCGGCCAGGCTTTCGATGCTGACGTCGCCGCCGCCGGCGCAGGCGGCCGGCAGGTCCCACCAGTTGTTCTCGCCGCCCATGTGGAAGACGGCGGTGACGGCGCCGGTGGTGAAGACCACGGCCAGCATGAAGGCGGCGATGCGGGGCGTGCCGCGGCTGCCCCGGCTGACCAGATGCCAGAGGGTGGCGGTCAGGGCGATGGCCACGGCGCCCCAGTAGACCTCGCGCTGCTTGAGGCAGAGGTTGCAGGGCGCGAGGCCGCCGAAACGCTCGAACGCGTGCGCCGCGCCCAGCAGCGCCAGCGAGGCGGCGAGGGCGAAGGCGGTCCACCACCGCGTCAGGAGTCGATAAAGGCCTCTCATCTGACCCTGTTCATAGCCGGGCCGGAGCGCGGCGTCGATGCGGCTCGCCCGCTCAGAGAAGCTTGACCGCCACGACGGCGCCGACCAGCACCACGATGCCGATGACGCTCCACAGGGCCAGCCGCTTCTCGACCTGCGCCAGCATGGCCGGGCCCCAGCGCCGGAGCACCCAGGCCTCGATGAAGAAGCGGGCTCCACGGGTGACGACGGAGGCGGCGACAAAGACCGGGAAGCTGAAGGCGGCCAGCCCCGAGGCGATGGTCACCAGCTTGTAGGGGATGGGGGTCAGGCCCTTGACCAGAATGACGGCCAAGCCCCAGCGGTCGAACCAGTGCTGGAATTCGGCGAGGCCGTCGGAATGGCCGAGCAGGTTCATCAGCCAAAGGCCGAGATCGGTCATGTAGAAGCCGATGGCGTAGCCGAGGATGCCGCCCAGCACAGAGGCGACGGTGCAGACCATTGCGTAGAAATAGGCCTTGTCCGGCCGGGCCAGGATCATCGGCGCCAGCATGACGTCGGGCGGGACCGGGAAGATCGAGCTCTCGGCGAAGGAGATGACGGCAAGGGCCGGCGTGGCGTGCCGGCTGCGGGCCAGCGAGAACACCCAGTCGTAGAGCTTGCGAAGCATGGATCCCCCGGACTTCGCCCGACGGCGCCCGTGCACCGGCTCTAGCAGCCGTGGCGGCGGCGCGCACCTGCCGAAACAGGGCGTGAGTCGCGGTCGCGGCCATCGGTCGCTATAGAGGCCGCCTCCCGCCTCTCCCCAAGGACCGGAAGACCATGCGCTATCTGCACACCATGGTCCGCGTGACGGACCTCGACGCCTCGCTGCGCTTCTATTGCGACCTGCTGGGTCTGGAAGAGGTGCGGCGGATGGAGAGCGAGGCCGGCCGCTATACGCTGGTGTTCCTCGCCGCGCCGGCGGATCGCGCGCGCTCCGAGGCCGAACGGTCGCCCGAGGTGGAGCTGACCTTCAACTGGGACCCGGATCCGGAGCCGTACAGCGGTGGGCGCAATTTCGGGCATCTGGCCTACAAGTTCGACGACATCTACGCCGCCTGCCAGCGGCTGATGGACGGCGGGGTGACGATCAACCGGCCGCCGCGCGACGGCCGCATGGCCTTCGTCCGCTCGCCGGACGGCATCTCCATCGAACTGCTGCAGGAGGGCGCGCCATTGGCGCCGGCCGAGCCCTGGGCCTCGATGCCCAACACCGGGAGCTGGTAAGCTGAGGGCCCTGATCCCCGCCCTGCTGCTGGCCGCGCTGTCGACCGGCTGCGCCTCGACGTCCGAGACCTATCCGTCGCGGACCGCGACCGAGCAGCTGCTCGTCGCCCGCGCCGCCGACCGCGCCGTGGAGGGCCTGACCCTGCCGATCCCGCAGGGCACGCGGGTGTTCGTCGACGACGCCTTCTTCCGCGCCGAAAACGCCCCCTATGCGGTCAGCGCGGTGCGCGGGGCCCTGTCAGAAGCCGGCTATGCGCTGGCCGGATCGAAACAGGAGGCCGAGGCAGTGCTGGAGCTGCGCGCCGGCGCCTTGTCGCTGGAGCAGATGCGGCGCGTGTTCGGGGTGCCGGAGATGCGCATCCCGATCAATGACAGCTTCAACGTCGTGTCGGTCCCCGAGCTGTCGGTCTACAGCCGCCGCGACCGGGTCGGCGTCGCCGAGTTCTCCGGCTTCCTCTACGAGCCGAAGACCGGGGCCCCCTTGGGCGCGGTCCTGCCCATGACCGGCGAGTTCCGCATCCGCAGCCACAAGCTGCTGATGATCGTCGCCTGGGGCCAGCAGAGCGTGGACCCCGGCGAACGCGACCCCGGCGACAGCTGGCGGGAGTTTTAGGCGGGGGCTGGTCCGGCCTTGCCATAGGCGATGCGGTGGAAAGTCCAGCCCGCGAAGGCGCCGGGCAGGATCATCAGCATCGGAAAGACAGCCGTATCCGGATTGAGCGCATACCAAGGAAAAAGCAGCGCCACCGTTATTCCCGTCAGGACGCCGCCCGCCACGATGACGTCGACACGCGCGCGGAAGCCGAGCTTGTAGAGGGCCGCCCAAGCGGGCAGGCCGACGATGAAAAGGCCTGCGGCAAAGACGAAGGCCGCGAGGACGGCGATAACTCCGAGCATGACCACGGCCATCGCTAGCCCCGTCACGACGACGAGCGGTGACGGCAGGCTGGATGGCAGCGTCGTGCCTGCCATGGCGAGGACGAATCCCGCTCCCGTGGCCACGCCGCCCGCCGCCGCCGCGGTCACCAGCGCTTCCGGAGCTCTTTGAGTTACCAGCAGCATCATCGCCCGACCTCCGCCGCCTGAAGCACCCCATTCCGCCCCGTCATCCCCTCCGGCGTTCTTACGTCCCAAGCCAGCCCCAGACGCACCAGCAGCTGGATGAAGCGGAAGCCCCAGTCGCTCTGGCCGGGATAGAGGCCGATGCGGGCGGAGCCGGGGAAGGCATGGTGGTTGTTGTGCCAGGCCTCGCCCATGGTCGGGATGGCGGCCCACGGGACATCATGCGCCTGAACGCCCGCGCCCTTGACCCGCCAGGTCTGGGGGCCGCGCCGGTGGGCCAGATGACCGACGAACCAGTGGCCGGTCACCGAGGCGGCGACGCGGGCGCAGACGCCCCAGACCACGAAGTCCCAGCCCCCCATCAGATAGAGGACCGCCGCGATCGGGAGCTGCTGCAGCATCCAGGTCCGTTCGAGGAAGCGATAGAAGCGGTCGCAGCCGATGCGGCCGAGGTCGAACGCCGGCGGATCCGCCAGCTCCAGCCGGCAGTGCATCTGCCAGACGGCGTCGATGAGCATCGGCCGGCGGTGAGCGAGGTAGTCGTGGCAGTCCGTCTGGCGCTGGGCCCAGTCGCGCATGTCGTGGGTGCGGATCATCCAGAACGGGCCGCTCATGCCGACGGCGGTCCCGACCCAGACCAGGATGTGCTCGAGCCACAGCGGGCATTTGAAGCTGCCGTGGATCAGGCGGCGGTGAAAGCCGACGGAGTGGCCCAGCAGGAGGGAGGCTCCTGTGGAGACCGCGAAGACCACGAGGGCCATGGGGCTGATGGTCAGCGGACCCAGGACGAGCGTCGCCGCAAGCATGGCGCCGTTCCACATGGAGTGTGCGGGATCCCAGACGACGCGGCCCTCGACCGGACTGCAGCCCGGCGCCTCGACCAGGCTGTTCACGGCGCAGGGATCGTCCGGATCGAGCATCGCAAGCTCTTTAGTATTTAAGACATAACTTAATCACTGAAATACGCCGCTGGCAAGCGGTTAGCAAATCGCTTAAATGTCGCGGCATGCAACGCGTCTTCGAAGCCCTGTCGTCGGTGGTCCGGCGCAAGATCCTGGCGTATCTCGCCCACGCCGACATGACGGCGGGCGAGATCGCGGCGCGGTTCGAGATATCCAAGCCGGCGGTGTCCCAGCATCTGACCGTGCTGGAGAACGCGGGACTGGTGACGAGCGAGAAGCGGGGCCAGTTCGTGCACTACCGGCTGGTGCCGGACCATCTGGCCAACACCCTGCACGCCTATGCGCAGGAGGTCTGTCCGGTGTCCAAGCCGCTGAAGGCCGAGAGCGCCAGGATCGCGGCCAAGCGGAAATCCTGACCATCTCGCCCGCTTGCGCCGGACGGTGCGAGCGGTGATGGTCCCGGGCTGAAGTTTTCGGGAGGGTTTCCATGCGTCGTCTGCTTGTTTCCACCGTCTGCGCCGTTGCCGTGTTGGCGGGGGCCCCTGTCGCGGTTCTGGCGCAGGAGACGGCGCCCGCGGCGGCCGCGGCGCAGAGCGAGGATGCGCGGCTGGCGGCGTTCTTCGAGCAGGCGTTCCAGGAGCGGATCGCCCTGTCGCCGCAGACGATGACGTCGCTGGGGATCAAGCGCGACTACGGCAAGCTGGACGACAACACCGACGCGGCGTCGGAACGGGGGCTGGCGCTGATGGAGCGGCAGGTCGCGCAGCTGAACGACCAGTTCAATCCGCAGGCGCTAAGCGCCGAGAGCCGGATGTCGTGGCGGCTGTTCGAATACGGCGTCGAGCAGGCGCGGTTGGGCGATCGCTGGCGCGACTGGGGCTATCAGTTCGCGGCGAACGGCAATCCGACGACGGGCCTCCCCGTGTTCATGATCAACAACCACCGGATCGACAGCGTCGCCGACGCCGAAGCCTATGTCTCGCGTCTGAAGGACTCGGAGCGGGTCATGGGCGAGATCGCGGCCGAGCTGCGCCAGCGGGCGGCGGCGGGGGTGATCTCGCCGAATTTCGTGTTCGAACCGTCGATCGCCAACACCCGCAACATCATCACCGGCGCGCCGTTCGACGACGGAGCCGACAATCCGGTGTGGGCGGACTTCCAGAAGAAGGTGGCCGCGCTGACGGTGGATCAGGCCGAGAAGGACCGGTTGCTGGCGGACGGCCGGGCGGCGCTGACCGGAGAGTGGAAGCGCGGTTACGAGCATGTGCTGACGGCTCTGGCGGAGGTGCAGCAGCAGGCGGCGGCCATGCCGGACCGGGACGGCGGCGTGTGGCGGCTGCCGCAGGGCGAGGCCTATTACAACGCCCGGCTCCAGCTCTCGACCACGACGGACCTGACCGCGGACCAGATTCACCAGATCGGGCTGAACGAGGTCGCACGGCTGCAGGGCGAGATGCAGACGATCATGGACCAGGTCGGGTTCGAGGGATCGCTGCAGGAGATGTTCGCCTTCCTGAAGACCGACCCGCGCTTCCAGTATCCGAACACGCCGGAAGGCAAGGAGCAGTATCTGACCGACAGCCGGGCCTTCATCGCCCAGGTGATGGCGGCGGCGCCGCAATGGTTCAGCGACCTGCCCGAGGCGGCGCTGGAGGTGCGCGCGGTGGAGGCCTGGCGCGAGGCGACGGCCTCGATCGCCTTCTACAACGCCCCGGCCCCGGACGGTTCGCGGCCGGGCATCTACTACGTCAACCTGTCGGACATGACCCAGGTGCTGAAGCCCCAGATCGAGGGCATCAGCTATCACGAGGGCGCGCCGGGGCATCACTTCCAGATCGCCTATGCGCAGGAGATGCAGGGCCTGCCGTCGTTCCGCCGCTTCGGCGGCTATGGCGCCTACGCCGAGGGCTGGGGCCTGTACGCCGAGCGGCTGGGCAAGGAGATGGGCTTCTATCAGGACCCGTATTCGGACTTCGGCCGGCTTTCGACCGAGCTGTGGCGGGCGGTGCGGCTGGTGACGGACACGGGGCTGCACGCCAAGCGCTGGAGCCGCGAGGACGCTATCGAGTATTTCCGGGCCAATTCACTGCTGAGCGAGCGCGACATCGTCAAGGAGGTGGAGCGCTACATCACCAGCCCGGGCCAGGCGACCAGCTACAAGATCGGCGAGCTGAAGATCATGGAGCTGAGGCAGAAGGCGCAGGCGGCGCTGGGCGACCGGTTCGACATCCGCGACTTCCACGCGGTGGTGCTGGGGTCGGGCTCGGTGCCGCTGGATGTGCTGGCGGATCAGGTGGACGCGTGGATCGCGGCGGGCGGCGGGCGCTAGCGCTCGCGATGCGGTCGCTCGCTGCCAGAGCGCAGGTTGCGCGCTACCGCTCACCCCGCGGCGGCTCGCTGCCTGAGCGTGATTGCGCTATGAGCCGCGCGATGACCGCGCCGCCCTTCACCGCCACCGTCCTGACCATGTTTCCGGAAGCCTTTCCGGGGCCGCTCGGCGTGTCTCTGATCGGCACCGCGTGGCGCGAGCGCGGGCTCTGGAGCCTCGAAACCCTTGACATTCGGGGCTTCAGCGAGGATAGGCGCGGCTTCCTGGACGACACCCCCGCGGGTGGCGGCCCGGGAGCCGTGCTCAAGGCGGACGTGGTGGCGAGGGCGCTCGACAGCGTATCCGGACCGGCGCGGCCGCTTTTGTACATGAGCGCCCGGGGTCGGCCCCTGACCCAGGCGCGCGTCAAGGAATGGGCGAAGGCGGACGGGATCACCGTCCTCTGCGGCCGGTTCGAGGGGGTGGACCAGCGGGTGCTCGACGCGCGCGGGTTCGAGGAAGTCTCCGTCGGAGACGCGGTGCTCGCCGGTGGCGAGGCGGCGGCGATGGTGGTGATCGAGGCGTGCGTTCGATTGATCCCCGGAGTGCTGGGTCAGGCCGAAAGCCTGAGTTCGGAGAGCTTCGAGGACGGTCTTCTGGAGCATCCGCAGTACACGCGACCGCGGACGTTCGAGGGGCTGGAGATTCCCGAGGTGCTTCTGTCGGGCGACCACAAGAAGGTCGCACAATGGCGCGAAGAGCAACGGGAGAAGACGACGCGGGAACGGCGGCCAGACCTCTGGGCGGCGCATCTGCAAAAGACCGCGGGGCATGACCCCGCCAAATCACAGGTAAAGAGCGCAAAAGCTCGAGGAGAATGACATGAACATCCTGCAGACGATCGCAGCCGAAGAAAAAGCCCGCCTGATCGAGAAACGCTCGATCCCCGACTTCCAGCCCGGCGACACGCTGCGGGTCATGGTCAAGATCAAGGAAGGCGAGCGCGAACGCATCCAGGCCTTCGAGGGCGTCTGCATCGCCCGCGCCGGCGGCGGCGTGAACGAGAATTTCACCGTGCGGAAGATTTCGTTCGGCGAGGGCGTGGAGCGGGTCTTCCCGATCCTGTCCCCGAACATCGACGCGATCGAGGTCAAGCGTCGCGGCGTCGTGCGGCGCGCCAAGCTCTATTACCTGCGTGATCGTCGCGGCAAGTCGGCCCGGATCGCCGAGAAGCAGACGGTCCGCGCGCCCAAGGGCGTCGTGGTGCCGGAAACCGGCAAGGCCGAAGGTCCGGCTGACACCGAAGCGTAAATCGCTTCACACGAACGATATGAAGAGGCCTCGGTGGAAACGCCGGGGCCTTTTTCGTGCGCCCCGTCTAGTGCGGGAACAGGCGGTTGCCGGCGTCGCGCTGGCCTTCGAGGCTGTGGCGCAGGTCGTGGAGCTCGTCGCGGCCCTCACTGACGCGGCCGAAGGCGCGGCGGATGGTTTCGCGGGTGGTGGCCGAGATGCGGCTGTCTTCCAGCGCCTTTTCAAAACGGTCGCGGACGGCGTCCTCGGCGGTCTCGACCGCGCCGATCATGCTGGCCTCGTCACGCATCAGGGCATGGCGGGCGTCCGCGAAGGCCCGCTGGGCCTTGGCGAGGATCGAGCCGTCGGAAGCGGCGTCGCCGCCCAGGCCGCGGACGGAGGACTGGAGTTCGTCAGCGACCTGACGACGCTCGAAACTGCGGCGCTCGAACAGCGCGCGATGGCCCGGATCGCCGCTCTCGGTCGCGGCGGCGCGATAGCCGTCGGCGCTGTCGAGCGTGGTCTGGATCAGGCCGTTCAGAACCTGGATGTCGTGGCGATTGGCATTGGACATGGCGAGATTTCCGCGTGTTCTCTGTCGCTTAACTGCGCCGTGGCCGTGTTGGTTGCCTGATCAGGGCGTCTGCAACCCCCGGCAGCGTTGGGTGAAGGCGGGCAGGTCCGACGGCTGCCCCGCCTGAAGCGGACCGATGGACTGGGCGCCATAGACAGCCCGCACAGGCTCCCCGCGAGCGAGACGGTCGAGGAGATCGGCTTCCAGCGGGCCGCCGCCGGTCACGCCCGGACCGGACGCCTCCAGATCGGCGGCGTGGGCGAAAGCCTCGTCGCCAACGCCGAGGGTCAGGCGGTCCTCGCTGCCGATGGACCGGAAGCCGGGAACGGTGATGCGAAAGGCCGGCGCGTCTTCACGGCAGGCGAGCTGAAGGCGTTCCACGCCGCCGGCGTCCACGAAGCCCATGCTGACGGGCGCGGCCGGCGGCTCGACGAGAGGCGGCTTCGACGGAATGGGCAGGGGTTCGACGGGAGCGGTCGGCGCCGGAGCGTCCGGCTGATTGCAGGCCGCGAGGGCCAGCAGGGCGGTCAGCAGGTAGGTTCGCATACAGAGCTCCTTCAGAGCTTGGTGCGCAGCGACCACAATTCGGGGAAACAGCGACGCTGCAGGGTCTCGGTCAGATAGGCGACGCCCTCGGTGCCGCCGGTGCCGCGGCGGCGGCCAATGATGCGCTCGACGGTGACGACATGCTTGTGTCGCCAGGTCAGCAGGGCGTCGTCGAGATCAACCAGCTTTTCAGCCAGCTGGTAGAAGGGCCACCAGCGCGTGGTGTCGCGATAGACTTCGAGCCATGCGGTTTCGACACCTTCGGAGGGCTCCCACGCCGTGCTGACGTCGCGGTTCAGCACCTCGGCCGGAACCGGCAGGCCGGCGGCGGCGAGCTGGGCCAGGGCGTCGTCGTAGAGGCTGGGCGCGGCGAGGGCCGACTTCAGCGCCGCATGGGCCTCGGGCCGCTCCTCGTGGAACCGCAGGAAGCGCTCGTCCTTGAGGCCCAGCATGTATTCGAAGCGGCGGAACTGGTCGCTCTGGAAGCCGGAGGAGGAGCCGAGCACCCCCCGGAAACGCAGGTAGTCGGCCGGCGTCATGGTGGCGAGGATGTCCCAGCTCATGGTCATCACCGCCTGGATGCGGCTGACGCGGGCGAGGCTCTTGTAGGCGGGGACGAGGTCGCCGGCGCGGACCAGCTCCTGAGCCTGCGCCACCTCGTGCAGGATCTGCTTGAGCCACAGCTCCTTGGTCTGGTGAATGATGACGAACAGCATCTCGTCGTGTTCGTCCGACAGCGGATGCTGGGCGGCGAGCAGATCGTCGAGCGCGAGATAGCCGGCGTAGGTGATCCCGGACGGGCTCTGGTCGGATGCGTCGGTCATGGACGACCTATCGCGCGGGCGGCGGACGCGCTCAAGGCTTGTCGTCTTCGTCCCGTCCCGGATCGAAGCGGTTGTCGACCCGGTCGTCCCAGCCCTCTCGGTCCGACTTGAAGGCCAGCGCCATCAGCACCCAGGCGAGGCAGACCGTGCCGAAGACGCCGATCAGAAGGGCGATCCAGCCATGCAGCGGCAGGTCGCCGCCGCCGATCGCGGCCCACAGCACGCTGATGACCACGGTCGCGCCTGCCGCAATGGCGGCGGCGACGAGCAGGCTGCCGATCAGGCGGAAGGGCCGGCCAGCCATGGCGGCGGGATCAGCCGCGCCGCCGGCCTAGCGCTGGACCCACTGGCCCTGGGTATTGCGATACCACTGGCCGCTCTGGATGCGCGGCATGACGATGGTCTGGAAGGCGCGGGCGCCGGCGGCCTCGGTGGTCGCGCCGTCGCCGGCGGCCTGGGCGCTTCGGGCGTAGCCTTCGCGGCGGGCGTTGTTGGTGACGGTCACCGCCTGGGTCAGGGCCGGGTCGGACGAGCCCTGGCGGAAGCCGAGGAAGCCGTCGGCCTGTTCGCCCACGGTCCCCTGCGCCTTGGCGGCGTCGATCAGGGCCTTCTGCTGCGAGGTCTGGGCGAAGGCGGCGCCGGCCGCGACGCCGAGGGCGGCCACGGCGGCGGCGATGACGAAGAGCTTGCGGAACGACATCGGAAGCGGCTTTCGCATCAGAACAGGTTGGGGTTCTCGACGAGGAGGTCCTGAAGCTCCTTGTCGAGACGGACGCGGATATCCGCGTCCAGCTTGGCGTAGATCTGGATCGGGTCGACCTGCAGCCGAACCGTGGGCGTGCAGGCGGCGGCGCCGGTGGCGGCGATGAAGCCGATCAGGGCGAGACGTGCGCGCGTCCGGGTCATGGCAGGGTCTCCGGTATTGATCCGCCGCGATCTAACGCCGGACAGGGTGAACGGGTTCTGAACGGCCAAGCCGGCATGATCATGGCGTGGGGACGGGTTCGGCGGGAGGCGGGGCGGCGGCCGCGGCCGAAGGCGCGCCGTTGCGGGCGCGGTTCAGCTCCAGCAAGTCGCCGACCAGCTGGTTCAGGTTGAGGGTCGTGTCGAGCGTCAGGTCGATGCCTGTGCCTGAGGGCAGGGGCAGTTCGCGATTGAGGAATTCGCGGCTGATGAATTCGGCGATGCCGATGCGCAGCTCCTGGTGCACCGGGGGATCGTGGCGGCCGCGGATGTGGAACAGGACGCCGATGCGGCCCGCGTCGAGGCTGTTCACCTCGGCGGAGAGGATGTCGAACGACAGGTTTTCCATCGCCTGATAGGCCAGATCCTGCACGGTGTTGGGCGGCACGCCCTCGCCGCCGCCGCCCGCCTCGAGCCCGACCAGGGCCTCGCGCTGAATCGACAGGCGGCCCGGCTGGACGGCGGCGAGGGAGCCGCCGGCGATGCGGATGCCGTCGACCGGGTCGGAGGTGAACGGGAGGCGGCCGGAAACGACGGCGTCGAGCGCCACCTTGTCCCCGAAGCCCGAGCCGGCGATCACCTCACCGAGCTGGACATTCTCCAGCACGATGACGCCGCCGAACGGCTGGCTGCGGTCCAGCGGCAGGGCGAAAGGCTCGATCCGGATGGTCCCTCCGGCGACCTTGAGCTCGCCGCCCTCGACGGTGATGGCGGCCTTGTCGAGGCCGAAGGTCAGGGTGACGTCGGTCAGGGGGGTGACGGACTCCAGGCGGTCGGCGGTAACGCGCTGGCCCGGGGCGGTGACGAGCGGGGCGAGGCTGATGAAGTCGACTATTCCCTTCAGACCTTTCACCGGCCCGGCGGGGCTGACGAAGTCGAGGCCGGGGATGGTCAGGCGGCCGGAGCTGGAGCCCTCGGCGTCCTCTAGCCAGTCGATCCGTCCCTGGAAGGCGACGGAGCCGGTAGCGGGCGATCCGACGAAATCCCCGGCGAGCGGGCTGAGGTCGGACGGCTGCAGGCCGCCCTCGGCGAAGACGACGGACGGGGCGTCTATGGTCAGGCCGCCGGACCCCGAGGCTCCGTCGTGAGCCAGGTTCAGCCGTCCGAGGGCGACGCCTTCGCGGGCCAAGTCGAAGGCGCCGGTCCAGTTCTCGTTCGCGAGGCGGGCTGAGCCGGAGGCCTGCAGCGGGTTGAAGCGCAGCGGCTCCGTGGCGTCGACGACGGACGCGCTGTCGATCCGGGTATCGAGGCCGACGCCCCGCGGGCCACCTGTGGCGGTGAAGCGGCCCTTGGCGTCGCGGAAATGCAGGGCGAGGAAGGGGGCTGAGGCATCGACGCCAGCCAGCGCGCCTTCGGCCCGCCAGCCGCCATCGGCGATGGTGACGAGGGGGCGGCCGGACGGGCAGGCGCGGCCGGAGATGTCGACGACGTCGTTCTCGCCGAGTTCAAGTCGCTCCACGGTGACCGGAACGCAGTCCGCCGCGACATAGGTGATCCGGCCGTTCGCCGAGGTGAGGCGACCGCGGGTGCGGAGCTGGATGCCTCGCGCGAGGTCGAAGTCCAGGGCGGCGCGGCCGTCGAGTTGGGCCGTGAACCCGCTGTCTGTCAGCCGCCAGGCCGGAATGTCGAAAACGGCCTCGGGCAGGCCCTTGCCGCGTGTGGCGGTGAGCGAGAGGGCGCCGCCTCCGGCCTGTCCCGGCGCGGCGGCGAAGATCGGGCTGCGGGCCGGGCGCAGGGTGAGGACGCCGCCGTTGGCCGGGCGCAGGGTGGCGGGGCGGCTGAGCGAGACGCGCGTTCCGGCGCCGCCGACCGCGACCGAGAAGGCGGGGACGTCGACGGCGAAGTCGCCGAGCGCCCGCTTCATCTCCCGCAGGTCGTCGCCGTCGTCCCGGGCGGCGGGGCCGAACAGGGGCCAGGCGCCGTGGGCCGCCCTCAGCCCGCCTGACAGGTCGAGGCGCAGACCCGCGTCCGAGACCAGTTGGAGATCGGCCGCGCCGCGTGCGCCGGACAGGGACAGGTCGTCCCACGCCAGGCGGTCTGCCGCGAGGGCGAGGGGGCCGCTGACCTCGAAGGCGCCGTTCCGGCCGCCGGCGGTCAGGGCTCGGGAGGTCAGGGTGACGACTGAGCCGTCCAGCCCGGCGCCCGAGGCGCGCGCCGCGGAGACCCTGCCGGGGCCATCGATACGCCAGCTGAGGCCGCGGTCATCCCGGGCGAGGGTGGCGCGGGCGTCGTTCCAGCGGACGGCGGCGGCGCTGGCGGACAGGTCGGGGCCCTGCAGGCGGGCGGCGCGGAGGTCGGCGTCGGCCGCGCCCTGAATGCGGAAGGTTTCGATCCAGCCGGAGGTCTGGCCGTCGAAGGTCAGCCGGGCGACGGCGTCCTGGGCGGAAACGTCTCCGGCGGTCAGGCGGGTGGCGACGAGGCCGAGATCGAGCCGGGCGCGGCCGTCGCCCCGGCGCTGCTTCAGATCGGGATAGGGCAGGTCGCCCGTGATCGTCAGGCGGACGCCGGCGCCCGAGAGGCCCGGGAAGGCCGCCTGATCGGCGGAGGCCGTGGCGCGGAGGGTCGAACGGTCCACGACGGTGTCGACGGTGACCGTGGCGGCGAGGCCGCGGGCCTCGATGTCACCGCTCTTCAGGTTCGAGGCGGGCATTCGGGCCGCCAGCCGGATCAGCTTGCCGTCGTCGATGCGGGCGTCGCCGAGGATGGCGACCGGGCCGTAGTCGGTGTCGAGCCGGACGCGGCCCTGTTCTACCAGCACCAGCGGCCCCCGGCTGTCGGGGCGCGGGGGACGGCCCGTGAATTTCTCGACCAGCGGATCGAGCGAGCCGAGCGAGAATTCGCCGTCCCGGAACGAGGCGCGGAGCACCGGCCGGACAAGCCGGATGCGGCTGGGGGTGACGCCCAGGCCGGCTTTGGACCAGGGCGCGCCGATGGCGTAGTCCACCTCGACCCGCTCGACCACGGCGTCCGGGTTGCGAGGATCTCCGATGCGGATGCTGGCGACGATGTTGTCGAGTTCGACGCGCTCGATATCGACGTCGGCGGGGATGCCCTGCCGCTCGAGCCAGCCCACCAGCACCTGACGCGTGGCGGCCCGCCGATTGAGATAGAGCAGGCCGACCAGCACCAGCAGGACGCAGACCAGCGCGCCCACGATGATCAGGAAGCGGCGTCCGGTGCGGCCTCCACGCCGCCGGGGCGCCGGGGTGGGGGCCGACGCCGGGGAGACGGCGTCCGTCATGCCTTGACCCGAACGATGAACAAACAGGGCTCCTGAAACAGCACAGCGGGCGTGACTATGGAAACACAGTAGAGTGGCGCATGAGCCACTTTGAATGCAGTGGCGGCCAGATCAAGGCAGGCAGGCAAGTTGACCCCGAATACCTTGCTCAAACGTCGCCAATACACTGTTGGCTCCCGTCGATAAGCTGACGCATCACGCAGGCTTTACCGCCCTCAATGGCTCCGGTTAACGGTCTGTAACGAACTGACTTCCCATGATGGGACGGACGGGCTATAGGGCCTGTCTCGCGCCGGGGGCTTCTTCAGGCGCGATCCTTGCTTCTTAGTGGCTTGGGCGCCAGTGGGCGTCGCAGTTTTCGGGGACCGATGGCTCAGTTCGATCCACGTCGCCAACCGATGCGTCTCGCGCCTCATGCCCTTACGGCGGTCGCGGCTCTCTCGGTGGCCCTCCTTGCCGGACGTGTATACCAGCCCGCGAAGGCTGAAGAAGTTCCCGCACTGACTCCCGCCCAGATGGCCGTCATCGAGGCCCAGGCCTTCGCCGCCGCCGGCACGCCCATGGGGCTGACCGCGCCGGAAGCCATTCCCGTCCAGATTCGCCGCGGCGAAACCTTCGAACAGGCCATGCGCCGCACCGGCATCGCTCCGGAGGAAGCCTCAGCGGTGGCCGCGACCCTGTCCAACGCCATGGACATGAGCGAAATTCGCGCCGGTCTGCGGTTCGAGACCGCCATCGCCAAGCCGCGCGGCGGCCGGGGCGATCCGCGCCTGATCGGCCTGACCATGCGCACGGGCCCGGCCAGCCAGGTCACCGTGTCGCGCACCTTCGACGGCGCCCTGCGCCTGCGTGCGCTCGAGGAAAAGGTCACCCACGAGACGGTGGTCCTGAACGGTAAGGTCGAGGGCTCGCTGGCGGCGTCGGCCCAGCGCGAGGGCGTTCCCTCCGCCGTCCGCCGCAAGGCCGGTCAGCTGTTCTCCCACAAGTTCGACATGGACCGGGACATCCGCGCCACGGACGAGTTCACCTATGTCTATGGACGGACCGTCACCGAGAACGGCCGCACCATTGGCACCGACGGCCTGCTCTACGCCGAGCTGAAGGGCGTGGCCTTCTACCGCTTCCAGCCTGCCGGCGCGAAGGAAGCCCAGTATTTCGACGCCACTGGAAAGAACACACGCTCGGCCTTCATGCGTACGCCGCTGGAGCGGGGCTTCCGCGTCTCGTCCACCTTCGGCTTCCGTCGGCACCCGATCGCCGGCTATCGCAAGATGCACCAGGGCATCGACTTCGCGGCCGGGACCGGCACGCCGGTCGTGGCCCCCGCCGACGGCGTGGTCGTCGAGGCGCGGCGCTGGGGCGGCTACGGCAACTGGCTCCGCATCCGTCACCCGAACGGCCTCGAGACCGGCTATGGCCACCTGTCGCGTTACGCCGGGGGCATTCGCGCCGGCCAGCGAGTTCGTCAGGGACAGGTCGTGGCCTTCGTCGGTTCGACCGGCGCCTCGACCGGCCCGCACCTGCACTATGAAATCTGGCAGGGCGGCCGGCGGATCAATCCGGCCGGCGTGCGCACGACCGAGGGCACTGTCCTCGCCGGCGCCGATCTGGCCGCCTTCCGCGCCGAAAAGACCCGGATCGACCGGATCATCGCGGCCGGTGGCGAGCGCCGTCCGCAGGTCCAGCGCGCCAGCCTCGACGGCGCCCTGCGCCCCGCCCAAGGCTAAAGCCGAGCCTCAACTTCCCGCCTGCGCCGCCACGATCAGGGCGTCGTCGATGCCACGCGCCCGGACAGCGGCCTCGCGCGCGGACAGACGCTCCGCATAGGCCTTGAACGCGTCTCGCTCGGGCAGGGATTTGAACTGCAGGCCCCAGACGATCTGGCTGCCGACATAGACGTCCGCGGCCGAGAACCGGTCGCCCAGCAGCCAGGGGCCGTCCGAGACGGCGCTTTCCAAGGCGTCGACGACCTGATCGAAGGTGCCATAGCCCGCCATGCCCGCCTTCTCCGCAGGCGCGAGCAAGTCCAGCGCCTTGGCCGTGACAGCCGCCTCGACCGGGCCGGCGGCGAAGAACAGCCAACGCAGGTACGTCCCGCGAGCCGGGTCGTCGAACGCCGGCGCCAGCCCCGCCTCCGGGAAGGCGTCGGCCAGCCAGGCGCAGATGGCCGCGCATTCCGTGACCGTGACGCCGCGCCAGGTGACGGCGGGCACCTTGCCCATCGGATTCACCGCCAGATACTCGGGCGACTTCATAGTCGTGCCAAAATCCAGCACCACGGTGCGGTAGGGCCGGCCGAGCTCCTCCAGCATCCAGCGCGCGATCCGGCCGCGCGACATGGGGTTGGTGTAGAAGACGATTTCGTCGTCTGACGGCTGGATCATCTGGACCTCCCTCGTGTTCTGCGAGGGCAATCTAGACCGACGGTGCGATGGAACAAAGACGAAACATCCTCAAGGGTCTGATCGGCGGCGCGGCGCTGTGGATGGCGGGCGGGGCGCCGGCGCTGGCGCGGCTGCCGTTCCAGTCCAACCGGATCACGGTGGAGGCACGCGGGAGCGGCCCCGATCTGGTGCTGATCCCAGGGCTGGCCTCGACCTCGGCCGTGTGGAGCCGGACGGCGGCGCGGCTGGGGGAGGGCCGGCGGCTGCATCTGGTGTCAGTGCGGGGCTTCGGCGATCTGGCGGCGGGCGCCAACGCCGGGGGGGCGATCATGGGCGCGGTGGCGGCAGAGCTGCGCCGCTACATCGCTGAGGCCGGACTGCAGCGGCCCGCGGTGATCGGCCATTCGATGGGCGGGCAGGTCGGGATACGTCTCGCCGCGGACGCGCGAGACCGCATCGGCCGACTGATGACGGTCGACGCCTCGCCCTTCTTCCCCGCCCTGATCAGTCCGGGCGCCACGGTCGGCGATGTCGAGCCGATCGCCCAGCTGGCCTACCAAGCGGTGCAGTTCCTCGGCGACGAAGGATTGCGCGACCGCGGCCGCGCGATGGGGCTCGAACTGGGCGGCGCGGCGGATGCGGTGTTCGGATCCATGGGCTGGCAGGGCGGCGACCGGCGGGTTCTGGCGCAGGCGCTCTATGAGGTGATGACCGTCGATCTGCGCCACCGGCTGCCTGACATCACTGCGCCCGTGACGGTGGTCTACGGCTGGAGCGCGGACGAGGCCTCTCCGCGCAGCCGGGCGGACAGCCTCTTCCGGGGCGCCTACGCCAACCTGCCCCGCCCGGCCACCTTCGAGCGGATCGAAGGCGCCGAGCACATGGTCATGATCGACCAGCCGACGCGGTTCCTCGCGGCCGTGGAGCGGTTCCTGGCCTGAGTCGTCGGTCCCGGAATCCGCCGAACTCCCGGCAGGTCGAACAGCCGCGCCGCGTGCGCGCCCCGGCCTAGCTCGAAGTGGCGAGCGGGGCTGGCCTTCCCAGCACAGCGAACCTCAGATCCCCTGTTGTCCGGCCGGCCATGAACCCGGAAAGGACAAGCGCCAGGGCGGCGGCGAGCGTTGCTCTCTCCGGGAAGAAGCCTGCCCAGACCTCAAGACCGTATCGTACGCCGAAGATGACGAGATAGACACTCAATGGCCCGATCGAGCCCGGACGGACGACGCGGTGTTCATCAAGCCAGGTGCTTGGCGGCGGCCCGACAAGCCTGAATGACAGCAGCCCGACCGCGATGCAGGCGGCCCAGCAGGCCAACGCGACCCCCAGCCCAAGGGCCTGGCCAAAGCGTATGGCGCCGACGAAACTCCAGCTGAGAAAAATCGCCGGGGTGGCCACCAACCCCCAAATCGACGTCGCGCGTGTCCGCAATCGGCGGATGCCGAGCAAGCAAAGTAGAGCAAGAACCAGCCATGCCCAGACTGGCGTATGGCTGATCACAATCCGGATGTAGATCAAGATGCTCTGCATCGGCCCTCCCCAGAGGACGATACCCATCAAACCGGGAGGTCCGCTACGGGTATGGCCTGACTCAGTCGGCGTCCGGCTGGTTGTCGGGATGGGCGGCGACGAAGGCGGGGTGGGCCTGGGCCGCCGCTTCGATGGCCAGCAGGCGGGGGAAGGCGTCGAGCGGGACGTTGAACCTTCGGGCCGAATAGATCTGGGGGACCAGGTAGCAGTCGGCGAGTGTCGGCGTGGGACCGAAGCACCAGCCATTGCCGTGGGTCGCCACCAGCCGTTCCAAGGCCTCGAAGCCAGGCAGAATCCAGCGGGCGGCCCAGGCGTCGACGGCGGCCTGATCGGCGCCGAAGGTCTCGCGGAGGGCCTTGCCGACACGGAGATTGTTGAGCGGGTGGATGTCGCAGCCGACCAAGGCCGCCATGGCGCGAACGCGGGCCCGGTCGAGGGCGTCGGCCGGCAGCAGCGCCGGGGTCGGATGGGTCTCCTCCAGCCATTCGAGAATGGCGGGGCTCTGGGTCAGGATAGCGCCGTCCACCTCGAGCGCCGGCACCATGCCCTGCGGGTTGAGGGCCACGAAGGCCTCCGACCGCTGGGCGCCTGTGCGCAGGTCAACGCCGCTCTGTTCGTAGGCGAGGCCCTTGAGATTCAGGGCGAGGCGGGTGCGATAGGCCGCGCCCGATCGCCAGTAGCCGTGCAGGATCATCGCGGCCTCATGGTGAAGGTCAGGGTTTCGAGGCCGCCGATGGTCGCCTCGACCCGGTCGCCGGGCTGAAGCGGGCCGACGCCTTCGGGCGTGCCGGTGAAGATCAGGTCGCCTGGCTGGACCTCCCAGAGCGTGCGGGCCTTAGCCAGAATCTCGTCGGGAGCCCACACCATGTCGTCGAGTCGCCCCGACTGGCGGGTCTTGCCGTTGACGGACAGGGTGATCGGGGCCGCCGGATCAGGCAGCGCGCCGAGGGTCAACGGGCCGCAAGGCGCGGATTGGTCGAAGCCCTTGGCGGCGTCCCACGGGCGGCCCTTGGCCTTGGCGGCGGCCTGAAGATCGCGGCGGGTCAGGTCGCAGCCGACGGCCCATCCGGCGATCTCCCCGTCCTCGCCGATGGCGCAGACCAGTTCGACCTCGTGGTGCAGGTCCGACGTGGAGGTCGGGAAAAGCGGATCGGCTCCGTCGGTGACCAGGGCGTCCGCGGGCTTGGAGAAGAAGAAGGGTTCGGCGCGCTCGTGGCCCATTTCGCGGGCGTGGGCGGCGTAGTTCTGGCCGACGCAGAGGATGCGGCGCACCGGCAGCCGTTCGCGCCTGCCGAGGATGGGAAGAGAGACGGGCGGGTGAGGCGGGAACAACCAATCGATCATGCCGGTTTCTAGGACGACGAGCGCCGCTCCGCCAGCGTCTGCCATGCTGCGCTGCGGAACCGGCACGTCACAGTGGCGTTCCGGCTCAGGGTTCTCTATCTAACCGTCAAGCTTGCAAAGCGGAGCGCGCACATGGCCACCACCAAGGCAGCACGGACAGCCGTGAAGAACGACATCAATACGCTGAAAGACGATCTGAAAACCCTCGGCGCCGAGGAGAAAGCCCGGCTGCGCGAGAAGGCGACGGCGGCGGAAACCCGCCTGCGCGCCAAGGCGGCCGAGACCGAGGCCCGTCTGCGTGAGCAGAGCGAAGTGCTTCGCGAACGCGCCCGCGGCTATTACGACACCGCCCGGGTTCGTGGCCGGGAGTATTACGACGAAGCCTCCGAACGGATGGACGAGGCCCAACGCTATCTGACCGAGCGGGTGCAGGAGCGCCCGATGCAGTCGACCGCGATCGCCCTCGGTGTCGGCGTCGTTCTCGGCCTGCTGCTCGCGGGCCGTCGCCGCTGATGCTGGGCGGGCTGGGACAGAAGGTCGTCAGGAAGGCCGTCGCCGCCGCTGCGGCGGCGGGGGCGGCGCTGGTCGCTGTCATCGCGCTGGGGGCGACCGTATTCTACGCCCTGTGCCTCGTTCTCCTGCCGCTCGCGGCAGCCGCCGTGACGATGCTTTTGTTCGCCCTCGCCGCGCTCATCGTGGTGCTGGTCTTCCTGCGTCGCGAGGCGGAAGAGGACGAACTGGAGGATGATGAGCCCATGGGGATGGGTGAGCGCGCCTACACCCTGTTCAGGCAGCGGCCGATCCTCGGGACGGTGGCGGCTCTTGCGGGCGGCTGGATCTTCCTGCGCAACCCTGCCTTGGCCACCATGGTCGCGGCGGCCTTCACCGAGAAGTCGCACAGCCGCCGCCGCCGCTGAGGCGGAACACCAGAGCTTGCGAAACGTTGATCTGACAGGCGCGGTCTTGAGCCGCTCCCCTTTGGATCAACACTTTCGGGAGTAACGCTCATGCTTCGCTGGGCACTAATTTTCCTCGTGCTTGCATTGGTCGCGGGCGCCTTGGGCGCCGGTGGCGTCGCGGGTTTGTCGATGAACATCGCCTATGTGCTGTTCGTCATCTTCATCATCCTGCTGATCGTGCACTTCTTCCAGGGACGCCGAGGCACACGACTCTGAATCTGCGCAGGCTGCAGAAACTGAAGGGGCCGCGGTTCGCCGCGGCCCCTTTTCGTTTGTCCGGAGATCAGGTGGCGGCGCGTTCGCGTTCGCCGGCGACGTTAGGATCCGGCGCGGTGGACGGCTTGCGGGTGTCCTGACGGCGCGGCAGTTGCCACACCTGACCGGGCTCGAAGCGGTCGCCGGTCCAGGCGATGGCCGTGACCACGATCTCCCCCGCATCCCACTCGATCTGATTGAAGCTGGGCGGCGCGCCGCGCTCGCGATGCGACAGGGTCCCGCACCCGACAGCATAGGAGCAGTGGTCGCCCACATTGATCGGCAGGGCGAAGGGCACGTGCACATGGCCGGTCGTGATCAAGTCCACCCCGGCCTCGGCGAAGATCAGGGCCGCGTCGTCGCCGCGCTTGACGTCCCCGGTCATGGGGGTGCCGATCATCTCCACCAGCGGATGGTGGCAGGCGAGGATGCGCAGGGCGCCGGCGGGAGCCTGACGCAGGGCCTCGGCGGCCTTGCGGGTCTGGGCCAGATCGATGACCCCCTTGGACCAGTTGGGCCGCGCCTGCCAGCCACGCGCCGTGACCACGCCGCGCACCATCAGCGACGGGCTGAGGAACTGATGGTCGTGGGCCGGGTGGCCGATCGCCTGTTCGAAGGCCTTCCACGGGTGGAAAAGCCGCGCCGTCAGGCTCCAGTAGGGCACGTCGTGATTGCCGACGATGACGAAGGTTGGCTCCGGCATGCGGCGGATCCAGTCGCCGGCTGCGGCGAACTCGTCCGGGAAGCCCTTCTGGGTGACGTCGCCGGTGATCAGGATAAGGTCGGACGGCGTGCCGTGCGCATACTCCAGCGCGGCCGCGCAGGCCCGCCGGTGTTCGCAGCCGAAATGAACGTCCGAGAACTGGAGAATGCGCCCCACTAGACGCTGTCCTCCGCCGCCGCCGGGATCGGCGCCAGAGCTTGGAAGGCCTTGCGGATGAAGCGGACCTTCGCCTCGTGGCGCAGCAGCATGGGCTCGCCATCGATGACTGCCGGGATGCGCGAGCGGGCGCGCATCGCCACCCGCTGGGTCGCGCGGGTGGTCACCGCCGGGTCCTGGCGCCAGTCGTCGAAGACAGCGTGGGCCGCCATGCGAAACGCCTGTCCGGCATCGGCGGGGTTCATGACGGCGGCTTCGAGCCCGGTGTCCTCGTCCATCGCCCGCGAGATCATTGGGCTGATCAGCGCCAGGGCTTCCGCCCGCCGGGGAATGCCGCCGTCGAGCGTGAAGCGCATCTGGCCCGAGAAGGCCCGTTTCAGGGCACGGCGCGCATAGGCCCAGGCGAGACCCAGCTTTCCGACGCGGATCGCCTCGCGGGCCGGGGCCCACAGGGCCGGCGAGCCGAAGATGGCGGCGCAGTAGAAGGCCTTGGTGGTGTGCCCATCGCTGACCTCGCCACCGGCCACGCACTGAGGCGCACCCTCCTCCAGCGCGACCTTCAGGGCCGCCTTCCAGTCGGCGGTGCCGTAAAGGGCCTTGGGCAGCATATTCATGGTGCCGCCGGGTAATGGAGCGACCAAGGGGCCGTCCGGGCCCGCCAGTGCGGCGATGCTGCCGGCGGTGCCGTCGCCCGCGAGCACGAACAGGACGTCGGGCCTGGCGTCGAACGCTTCCTGAATCTGAACGTCGAATTGGCCCGGCTCCAGCGTCACCACCGAGGTTTCGCAGGCGTAGCCCTCGAGCAGGGCCTCGGCTTCCTCCGCCGCGCGGGGACCCACGCTGCCTGACAGCGGGTTCACCAGCACGATGACGCGGTTCAGCGGCACGTGCCGGGTCAGGACGCGCGGCTCCGCGGCCGGCGCCGCCTCGAGCGCGGTTTCGGTCGTGGGTGTACGGTCGGCCGTCGGCGTCAGGGTCGCGGTCATCCGGCCCGAACGTCCCGCCCGGAGCGATGTTCCGGGCGGGACGGCCGAAGCGTGACTATTGTTTCTTCAGCTCGTTCGAAGCCGCGGCCGCGCCGGCCTGGGCGGCGTCACCGGCCTTGACCGCAGCCGCGCCGGCGGCGTCGCCAGCCTGATCTGCGACCCTGGGCGCCTCGCCCTTGACCGTCGACACGGCCTTGGCGATCCAGCCGTCCATCATGGCCCCGCCTTCGGCCAAGGATTTCTCCTTGATGCCGAGAACAGCCGTCAGAACGCCGAAGATGGCCAGCAGGGTGACTATCAGGCTGATGAAAGGATTGCCGCGCCGGCGCTTGCTGCGCGCCCACACGGGACTGTGATCGCCGTCATCCGCCATGCGGACCGGTTCGGAAAAACGCATACGAAACCCCCGTCTCAAACCCCTTTCGGGGCCATCCGCACCCTCCGTGCGGCATACCGTAAAGCCTAATACAGGCTTAACCGACAGCATAGCGGGGGAACCGTCACGCTTATCCAGCATTATCACCCGTGGGGCGAACCCGAGGGATGAAGGATACACCCATGAAAAAGGCAATCATCGCGATCGCTGGCGCCGGTCTGCTGGCTTCGGCTTGCGCGAGCGACGGATACGGCGGCACCAATGAGACGGTCCGTCAGGGCGCCATCGGCGCCGGCATCGGCGCTGTCGCCGGCGCCATCATCGGCAACAACGTCGGCGACGGCAATGCCGGAACCGGCGCGGCCATCGGTGCGGTCGTGGGCGGCGCCGCCGGCGCGATCCGCGGCTCGCAGCAGGACCGTAACAACCAGCAGCGCTACCGCGACAGCCAAGGCCGGTACTACTATTGCTACGACGGCCGTCAGTCCGAGTGCTATTGGGAAAATGGCCAGCGCCGCTACTAGGCGCGGGTGGTTTTCCGTAAGTGATCAGGGCGGTTCGTCATCGGCGAACCGCCCTTTCTACGACAGGAGGGCGGGATGAAGGGGCTGTGGATTTTGCTGGGCGCCGGGGTGCTGGTCGCCGGGTGTTCGACGATACCGGGCATGCGGGACCGCAGCGAGCTGGTGACCGAGCCCGAGGTGTGCACGCCGAAGCGGTTCGAGGTCTATTTCCGCGACAGCGAGGCGGGGCTTACGGAGGCGGCGCGGCAGGCCATCGGACTGACGGCGACGCAGCTGCAGGGCTGCAACATTCGCGCGGTGCAGGTCATCGGCCTGGCCGACGCGCGGGGCGGTCCCACGGCCAATCTGGACCTGTCGGAGCGGCGGGCGCTGGCGGTGGCGGATGCGCTGATGGCGGCGGGCTGGCCCTCGCCCGTGTTCAATGTGGTCGTGGCGGGCGAGTCGGGGTCGGTGACCGCCGAGGGCGCCAGCGAGCCGATGCGGCGCCGGACCGAAGTGGTGGTGGACGCCGCACCGCGCTGATCCCGGGCTGATCTGAGACAGCACGACGCGTGACGCGGGCGGGTCGGCGCGGCTAAGGTCGCCGCCGTGATCCGTCTCCTGAAATTCCTCGTCCTGATCGGGCTCATGCTCGTTCCGTCGCTCGCAGCGGCGCAGGACGGGAGCGTGCAGCGCACCGAGCGCATCGCCGCCGAGCTCGTGCCCATGTCGCAATGGGCGGCGCCGGGCTCCACCGCCATCGTGGCCGTGCGGCAGGCGATCGAGCCGGGCTGGCACACCTATTGGCGCAATCCGGGCGATTCCGGTGGCCCGACCACCCTGACGTGGACGCTGCCGGCGGAAGCGACGGCCGGAGACATCGTCTGGCCGATGCCGGAGCGTCAGCGTCTGAAGACGCTGATGAATTTCGGCTATACGGGCGAGGTCTATCTACCGGTGCCGGTGACGATCCCCGCCGACGCGCGAGCGGGGACGACCCTGCCCCTGACGGTCAAGGCGCTGTTCTTCGTGTGCAGCGCCGACATGTGCGTGCCCGACGAACTGACCCTGTCGCTCGACCTGCCGATCCGCGACGGCGCGGCGCCGCTGGACCGTCGGCACGGCGCGGCCATCCAGCGTATCGTCCAGACCGCGCCCCGGCCCGCGGGCCTGACCGCCCGGATCACCCTGGGCGAGGGCTCCGCCACCCTGACGGCGACTGGTGGGGCGCTGGCCGGGCGCGATCCCGGACCGAGCTATTTCTTCCCGTTCGAGGCGGGCGTGATCACCCACGCGGCGACGCAGTCGGGCGGCTACGGGCCACAGGGGCTGACCCTCGCCCTGACGCCGGATAGCGGGCTGGCGCGGACGCCGGGGCCTGTGCGCGGCGTGCTGTCGACCGCGGTGGGAAATTTCGAGATCTCGGCGGAGGTCGGTCCGCCCCTGCCCGGGACCAGCGGCTCGGGCGACCTCGCGCCCGCGGCCGAAGGGCGGCCGTCTGGCAACGAGGCGCCTTCCACGGCGGGCTTCGTGCAGGCCGCCCTGTTCGCGCTGCTGGGCGGCCTGATCCTAAATCTGATGCCGTGCGTCTTCCCGATCCTCGCCATGAAGGCGGCGGCGCTGGCCGGGTCCGCCCATGATGCGCCGCGCGCCCGCCGGGACGGGCTGGCCTTCCTTGCCGGCGTTCTGGGAGCCTTCCTGCTGCTCGCCGGAGTGCTGCTGGCGCTCAGGGCTGCGGGGCAGGCGGCGGGCTGGGGCTTCCAGCTGCAGTCCCCGGCGGTGATCGCCGGGCTGGCGCTGCTGATGCTGGCGGTCGGGCTGAACCTGTCGGGCGTCTTCCATGTCGGCGCGGGACTTCAGGGTGTCGGGTCCGGCCCTCTGGCGAGGCTGGGCGGGACGGCGGCCGCCTTCCTGACCGGCGTGCTGGCGGTGGTGGTGGCCGCGCCCTGCACCGCCCCGTTCATGGCCGTCGCGCTGGGGTCGGCCCTGCTGATGCCGTGGCCGATGGCGCTGATGGTGTTCCTGATGCTCGGGCTGGGTCTGGCCCTGCCCTATGTGCTGGTCAGCCTGACACCCGGCCTGCTGTCGCGCCTGCCGCGGCCGGGGCCGTGGATGGAGCGGCTGAAGGGCCTGCTGGCCTTCCCGATGTACGGCGCTGCGCTCTGGCTGGCCTGGGTGTTCGGCCGGCAGACCGGCGGCGACGCGCTGGGTCTGCTGTTCGCGGGCGGTTTGCTGCTGGCCTTGGCGGTTTGGCTGCTCGGTCTCGCGCAGGCGGAGCGGGCTGTCGGGCGCCGGGGCGTCCTGCTGGGGTTGTCCGGAGTTGTGGCGCTCGTCCTGTCGCTGGCGTCGGCGGCCATGGCTGTGCGTCTGCCGGCCGAGCCCGCTCCGACGCCGGACTCCGCCGCGGGACTGGCCAGCGCGCCCTGGTCGACCGGGGCGGTGGACGCGGCCCTCGCCGAGGGTAGGCCTGTGCTGGTCAATTTCACCGCCGACTGGTGCGTGACCTGCAAGATCAACGAGGGCGGGGCCCTGACGTCCGCGCGGACCCGCGAGGCGTTGAGGGCGGCGAACGCCGTCTATCTGGTGGCCGACTGGACGCGCCGCGACGACGCGATCACCGCGGAGCTGCAACGGCACGGCCGTTCAGGCGTGCCGCTCTATCTGCTCTACACGCCCGGCAAGACGGAGCCGCGCATCCTGCCGCAGCTGCTGACCGAAGGCGTGGTGGTGGAGGCGCTGGCGAGCGCGGGCAACTAGGTCGGCACGCCCGACTGGGCGTCGGGCTGCGGCGGCGAGGTGATGACCTCGACGTTGTCGTTGAGCAGGTAGGCCAGCTCATCGAGGGCGACGCTTCGTGCGGCCGGGGTGGCGGCGGCCTCGACGGCGGCGACCTTGACCGGAATGTCTTCCGAAATGCCCCGCAGGATGCATTTCAGGTCGCCGTCCGTGCCACGTTGCTTGAGCACCAGATGACCCTGCATGTCCATGGCGGCGAGACCTTCGGCCTCGGTCTTGAAACGGCCGAAGACATCGGGCGTCAGAGACCAGCCCGGCGTGGAGGCCAGGTTCGCCCGCCACTGGTCGACGACGCCCTTGAGCGCGCCCGAGCGGAACACGATGTCGGCGAACAGGGGCTCTGCGGCGACTGAGACCGGCGCGTCGACGGCGGCGGGCGGCTGGGCCGCGGCGATGGCCACGTTCGGATCGGAGAGCAGCAGGGAGACAGCGAGGGCGACGCCGCAGGACATGGGGAACCTCTTGGGCGGACTCATTTGTGAGCCGAATCACGATTCGGCGTTGAACCGGCTTACGCCCCACCCGTAAACGAGGGTTTACCCTCCTCCGCATCGAGTTCGCCGAATGACCGCTCGCTCCCAGGCTTTCGACATGCTTCGCGCCGTGGCGCGGAAGGACGAGGGGACCCGCATCGTCCACCATTTCGCCACCGACCGCCGCCGCGTCGAGCGCATGGGGGTCGAGGCCGCGGGTCTGTATGTGGACCTGTCGAAACAGTCGTGGAGCGCCGAAGGGTTCGAGGCCGCCATCGATCTGGCGCGCAGCTGCGACGTCGAGGGGCGGCGGGACGCCCTGTTCGGCGGCGAGGCGGTCAACAACACCGAAGGGCGCGCCGTCCTGCACCCGGCGCTGCGGGCCGCAGAGGACGCGGAGTTCCGAGCCTTGGGCGAACCCGTGTCGAAGGAGGTTGCGGAGACGCGCCGGGCAATGGCGGCCTTCGCGACCGACGTCGGCTCGGGCGCCGAGACGGGCGGGACCAAACAGCCGTTCACAGCCATCGTCCACATCGGCATCGGCGGCTCGGATCTGGGGCCGCGCCTGCTGTGGGATGCGCTGAAGCCGCTGGAGCCGACGATCGACCTGCGCTTCGTCGCCAATATCGATCCGCGCGACATGGGCGAGGCGCTGGCGGGGCTGGACCCCGAGACCACGCTGGTTGTGGTCGTGTCCAAGACCTTCACCACCCAGGAGACGCTGGCCAACGCGGACCTCGCCAAGGCCTGGCTGGCCGAGAGCCTGTCGCCGCGCCGCATGGTCCGGCATCTCGTCGGAGTGACCGCAGCACCGGAGAAAGCGGAAGCATGGGGCTGCGGGCGGACCTCCGGTTTCCGGGACTGGGTCGGCGGTCGCTATTCCCTGTGGTCGTCAGTGAGTCTCTCCGTCGCGGTGGCGCTGGGTTGGGACGTGTTCGAACGGGTGCTGGCCGGCGCCCGCGCCATGGACGAGCATTTCACCACCGCCGATCTGGAGAAGAACGCCCCGGTGCTGATGGCGCTGGCGCAGGTCTTCAATGTCGAGGGTCTGGGGCGAGGCGCCCGGACGGTCGCTCCGTACGCGCATGGTCTGCGGCGGCTGCCCGCCTTCCTTCAGCAGCTGGAGATGGAATCGAACGGCAAGCGGGTGAAGCGGGACGGAACCCCGGTCGACACCGCTACGGGCCCGATTGTGTTCGGAGAGCCGGGCACCAACGGCCAGCATGCCTTCTTCCAGCAAATCCATCAGGGCCCGACGGTGGTTCCGGCGGAGTTCGTCGTGGTCGGCCATACCTCTGACGCCGCGCTGGACGCGCGCGAAGGGGACGCGCCGCTGTGGTCGAACGCCCTGGCGCAGGCGCAGGCGCTGATGGTCGGCAAGACGGAGAAGGACGCGCGGGCCGAGCTGCTGGCGGCGGGCGCTGATGCGGCCGAGGCCGACCGGCTGGCGCCGCACAAGACCTTCCCCGGCGACCGGCCCTCGACGACCATCCTGATGGACGCCCTGTCGCCGGAGGCGGTGGGGGCGCTGATCGCCCTGTATGAGCACAAGACCTTCGTCGAGGGCGTGATCTGGGACATCAACAGCTTCGACCAGTGGGGCGTCGAGCTGGGCAAGGTGCTCGCCAAGGCCATACTGAAGGACGTTCAGGCGGGCGAGCCGTCGGCCGGGCTGGATCCCTCGACGGCCGAGCTGATGAAGCGGTTGATGGTGTGATCAAGAAAAAGGCGGACGCTGTTTCCAGCGCCCGCCTTCCTCGCCCACGCCCGGCCAATACTCACGCGGCCGGACGAATGGAGACCTGCTACCAGCGACGGTCGTAGCGGTAGTCGCGGCGTTCATCGCGGCGGTCGCTGCGATAGTCGCGCTCGTAGCGGTAGCTGGAGTTGTAGTCGCGGCTGTCGATGCCGTGCTCGCGTTCCCAGTGGCCCTGGTTCCGGTAGCAGCGGCCGCCGCGGTAGTATCCGCAGTCGTCGCCATTGCTAGAGCCGGCGCTGACCGCCGCGCCGGCAAGGGCGCCGCCCGCGATATAGGTTCCGTCGCCATTGCCGATCAGGGCGCCGGCGAGCGCGCCGACGGCGGCGCCGAGCAGAACGTCGCCCGTGCGGTCATTGTCGCGGTCACGGTCGCGGTAGCGGCTCTGGGCGTCGGCCGGGGTAGCGGCGAACACGGTGAGAGCCATGGCGCCGACCATGGCGGGGGCGGCGACGGCGATCTTCGAAAACGTCTTCATGGTCGGTCCTTTCCCGGTTTCGCGCGATGTGCGCCGATGAGGCTCCTGTATGCGCCTGTCCGCCTGAACAGCCGGGGGTAAGAGGGTTCATCCGGCGTTCATCGCCGGAACCGCCGCGGCCAATTTTCGGCCACGGAGTCCTTGACGGCGCCGGAGCCGGGTCCTACCTGCCGCTCGCGTTAGCACTCGGGGGTTGCGGCTGCCAAAGCCGCGACCGGGCGCTCAAATCGAAACTGATTGGGAGATACTACAGATGGCGTTTCGTCCGCTCGGCGACCGCGTGCTCGTGAAGCGCGTGGAAGAGGAATCCAAGACCAAGGGCGGGATCATCATCCCCGACACCGCCAAGGAAAAACCGCAGGAAGGCGAAGTCGTCGCTGTCGGCCCGGGCGCCCGTGACGAATCCGGCAAGGTCAACGCTCTCGAGCTGAAGGCCGGCGACCGGATCCTGTTCGGCAAATGGTCGGGCACCGAGGTCAAGCTGGAAGGCGAGGACCTGATCATCATGAAGGAATCCGACGTTCTGGGCGTGCTCTGAGCCGCTGCGTCGACCCTTCTTCCCTGACAACACCGATTTAGGAGCCGCCACACATGGCCGCGAAACAAGTTCAATTCTCCACCGACGCCCGCGAGAAGATGCTGCGGGGCGTCAACGTCCTGGCCAACGCCGTCAAGGTGACGCTGGGCCCGAAAGGCCGCAACGTCATCATCCAGAAGTCCTTCGGCGCCCCGCGCTCGACCAAGGACGGCGTCTCGGTGGCCAAGGAAATCGAGCTGGAAGACGCCTTCGAGAACATGGGCGCCCAGCTGATCCGCGAAGTCGCCTCCAAGACCAATGACAAGGCCGGCGACGGCACCACCACCGCCACCGTCCTGGCCCAGTCGATCGTGCAGGAAGGCCTCAAGTCCGTCGCCGCCGGCATGAACCCGATGGATCTGAAGCGCGGCATCGACAAGGCCGTCGCCGCCGTCATCGCCGACATCAAGTCGTCGTCCAAGAAGGTCAGCGCCAACTCCGAGATCGCCCAGGTCGGCACCATCTCGGCCAATGGCGACACCGAAGTCGGCCAGATGATCGCCCAGGCGATGGAAAAGGTCGGCAACGAAGGCGTCATCACCGTCGAGGAAGCCAAGACCGCCGAAACCGAACTCGACGTCGTCGAGGGCATGCAGTTCGACCGCGGCTACCTGTCGCCCTACTTCATCACCAACGCCGACAAGATGGAGGCCCAGCTCGAGGAGCCGCTCATCCTGCTGTTCGAGAAGAAGCTGTCCTCGCTGCAGGCCATGCTGCCGATCCTCGAGGCCGTCGTCCAAAGCGGCCGGCCGCTGGTCATCATCGCCGAGGACATCGAGGGCGAGGCCCTGGCCACGCTGGTGGTCAACAAGCTGCGCGGCGGCCTTCGCGTCGCCGCCGTCAAGGCGCCCGGCTTCGGCGACCGCCGCAAGGCCATGCTGGAGGACATCGCCGTCCTGACCGGCGGCCAGGTCATCTCGGAAGACCTCGGCATCAAGCTCGAGAACGTCACCATCGACATGCTCGGCAAGGCCAAGAAGATCACCATCACCAAGGACGACACCACCATCGTCGACGGCACGGGTGAGAAGGCCGCCATCGAGGCCCGCGTCTCCCAGATCAAGAAGCAGATCGAGGACACCACCTCGGACTACGACAAGGAGAAGCTGCAGGAACGTCTGGCCAAGCTGGCCGGCGGCGTCGCGGTCATCCGCGTCGGCGGCTCGACCGAGGTCGAGGTCAAGGAGAAGAAGGACCGCGTCGACGACGCCCTTAACGCCACGCGTGCGGCCGTCGAGGAAGGCATCGTCCCGGGCGGCGGCATCGCCCTGCTGAAGGCGACCCGCGCGCTTGAAGGCCTGACCGGCGACAACGCCGACCAGACCGCCGGCATCGCCATCATCCGCCGCGCCATCCAGGCCCCGATCCGCCAGATCTCGGAAAACGCCGGGGTCGAAGGCTCGATCGTGGTCGGCAAGGTGCTGGAGAACTCTTCGGCCACCTACGGCTTCAACGCCCAGACCGAAGAGTATGGCGACCTGGTCGCCATGGGCGTCATCGACCCCGCCAAGGTGGTCCGCACCGCCCTGCAGGACGCGGCCTCGGTCGCCGGCATCATGATCACCACCGAAGCGGCCGTGGCCGACGCGCCGAAGAAGGCCTCGGCCGGCGGCGCCGGTGGCGGCATGGGCGGCGGCATGGGCGGCATGGGCGACATGGACTTCTAGGTCCGCGTCGCTCGGTCGCTACAGGCTGAGACAGGAAGGGCGCTCCCGGCGACGGGGGCGCCTTTTTTTGGCGGCTGCCGCTGGCACCAACGAGCGCCGAACAGCTCAGCTGCCTCAGAAGTAGGCGCTCGGCTCAAAACGGTCCTCGATCTCGTAGAGCCAGATTGGACCAAGGGGTGCTACGTCCAAGGGCTTGTACCGCTTCGGAACACGGCAGATTATCTCCAAGTTCGGCTCGCTCAACGCAGCCAAACCGAGGGCCAAAGCGTGTGGCTTCGAGCCCAGAGCGATTGCGCTGACGACTTCAGAACCGGAACTGCGGGCGAACGTCACTGCATGATCGGCCAAGGCAGATACATCGCACAGAGGGACGTTGATGCGGACGGCGTTGGGCTCTGAAAGCAAATCGTCCAAAGCTGCTCGTTCGCCTGGCAGAAGGAGTTCTGGTTGCTGAACGATGCTCTCTGTGATCAGCGCCAGACTTAGCATTACCGGCTCATATTTCTCTATGAATGGTAGAGAAAGGCCGATCTCTCCTCCCATAGCTACGATTATATCTCGGCTGTTAGGGATCGCGACATCCGCGCTGAAATAGGGCACCTGCAGCGAGGCCCATTCACCATCTGAAATGATGCTTCTCGGGTCTGGATTTGGTGATTGATCCGTATTGGGATCTGCTAACGAGTATGCTCCCTCCGCATATATGCAGTCGATACGGGAAATGTAGCCGTTAGCAAAGCCCATCCCCATAAGGAATAGAGAGTATGCTTTCGGCATGCAGGTGATGTCGACAAGAATCTTGATAGGTCGACCAACAACTGTCACACGCTCTGTTATGAGATCGACTAATCTGTCCGCGTTCTTCTGGAACTGGGTAGAACCCTGCAGCTCAACGATGGATATCTCGCCCGTCAAAGTTTGAAAGGTCTTCAAACTCTCCGCCTTTGCGGCTTCCATTTCCTCCGACGAGGAGGCGAATTTGAGCAGAGTGAGTGGGCTTTTCAGTTCTTTGATCGCAGAAACGGCCGAGGTCGCCCGGCGCTCCCAACTCAGGGCTGACAGGACGAGATCGTAAGCGCGGCAGAGATCTATGGAGGTATGCGGCCCGCTCTGTTGGAGAGACAGCGTTCCGACGATCAGAGGCTTATGCATCGGGATCGTCGCTGTAGAACTGAAGTGGCAGTTGGCCGAGACCGGACAGAGGCGTGCGATTCGCCATGTCGGTAGCCCAAGCCTTCGCATCGACCGGGACCCTTTCATCGCACAGCGCCCACAGGTCCGTGGCGGCGATCGTCACAACTTCATAAGCTCCCCGATATGAGAACCTGAAGTGAGGGGCGAAGCGCCGGTGGAGACGAAAGGAGATCGTCCGGCCGTGGTGATCGGGTTCGCCCGTGGTCTTGCTGGCATCGCTGGAGCGGGCTTCCGTTGTCCGAATGTAGCCTGCGATCTCAGCCTGCCTGATTGCTTTCCATACCGCCTGTTCGCGGCTGGGCGCTGCATCTCCGATGTAGTTTCTCGTCGGGGATGAGAACCGGATCGAGAATATTCCACGCTCTGCTCGACCCAAAACTGTGGGGTCTGAGGGGTCCGACTGAAGGAGTGAGGTGAGTTGGCCGAGGCCGTCGAGGAGCCGCAGAACAGCGTCTGCGGTGCGCTCCGCCCGGCCGCTTACTCCGTCGATGTAGGCTTCGCTGGCGTTGTAAATGCCCGTTGTTTGGGTGTCCCATCCTATCTGCGTCCGGGACGACGCAAACCGCTCAAGGCTCTCAGTGCTCCGGATATCAAAGCGATGGTCTTTGGCATAAGCAGCGTAGATTTCTCCCAGGATTTCCAAGAAATCGCGGATCGAACCGTCCGCTAGGGACACGACGGCGGCGGCCCCTCCCAAGGGAAGCCGCCGGAAGCCCAACGCGGCCGCAAAGTGCAATAAGGCTGCTCTTTGCTTACGCCGAATCCATGCTTGGAAAGCCGGTGTGTTGTAAGAACTTTCGTAGGCAGTCAGCTTCGCTTCATCTTGTGCGTCAAACGTGACCTTGAAGGAGTCTTCTCGTCCCTGCCACAGCAAGAGTAGGTAGGTCTGGTACAGCGGCAGGGGGCGGGATTTTGACGGCGCGCCAACGATCCCAAACGCACCCTTGGCCAGCGCTTGGAACCGCTCAGCAATAGATACCAGCAACTTTGGCATCGGACTGGCCGACCGTTGGGCGATGACCGCCATCATGTCGTTGACACCTCGCCTTCCCAAACGTGCGTCCAGTGGGAAAAAATCAGCCAGCGCCTTGTTTGCGTGTGCGGTCCTGACCGATTCTGAGACAGAAAACAGCAGCCGGAGGCTCACGACAGCTTGGCAGAGCTCGCGGAAATCCTCGTCCCCGCGATCATCCAACGAAATGACCCGCCGGTCGGCATCTGTGAGCGGTTGCTGGCCAAGAAAAGTTTCTGTGCTGTCGTAGAAGGCGCCAACCGAACTCACGACCCAAGAGACTGGAAACTGACTGGTCCTTACAAGGGAGTTGAGGCTTTTCTGCTGTAGGAGAGAAAGCACCTCACAATCGTCCAGACAAAACTTGAACGCAGGCTGCGTCCTGCCCAAGGGGGTTATAAGGCGAATAGAAGCTGAAAGCTGAGCCGCTACGTAGGCCAACAGTTCGCCGGGTTCGCGGCCAGGAAGGCGTTGATTTAGTTCTTGGATCAAGCCGCGACCTGCGGCCTCATTCATCCGACGGACCACTGTGCGCATTAAGCGCGAGACTTGGCTAAAGGTTTTCGGCGGCTCATCGGCGAACCCTTGCAGGGCGGGAAACTCGGCTAAGACCCCCCGAGCTAACGCCAACTCTTGGTCTGGTGAAATCTCCAAAAAGGCGTTTACTCGGAGGTCGTGACACGCGACTAGCGCCCGCTCGGCGCAGGTCAACTCGACCAACAAGGAAAAGTATCGGTGGAACTCTAGCGTAGGATCGGGAGCGTCTGGGTAAATCTCGGACCAAGAAGAGAATGACACGGCACTGCTCATGTGGTCTGGAAATCTAATGTAGATACCCAAATGAGCGAAATCGGATAACGACTTCTGCATCCGAAGAGACGTGTTCTTCGACAGATCTTCCCAGCATATACTTTTAAGAAGCGTGGTTTTACCGCTTCCCCGACTTCCTCTCACATACACAGATTTCTCTGCGGCCAATAGTTCTGCCGTCTTCGTAAACCAGATGAGCTGAAACCCATCTCGTTGGTGCTCCCAACGAGTGGGCCTAAAGGGATTGAGTGGTGTGGGGTTCATATTCTGGCTCCCACGATCCAAGACGAACGGTCTTCACGATAGTTCTCGATCGACACACTCCCATCTGACGCAAGTAGCTCCAAGGCTTCTTCGACATTCGCCTCCACATCTGTGTCGTAGATTGTTGTGGCCAGCTTCACCACGTCGCTCCAATACAGATCGTGAGTGGCCAATAGGGCCCCGTACAGCTGCGCCAACTGCCCGCTCGTCGAGCGGGTCTTCCGTCCGATCAGAGGAACAATGATGGGGCGCCGCGGTCTCAAAATGCCAGATTCGTTGAAGCGCCAGCCGGTCACCTGACAACTCAACGGGATTCCGCTCCGAGTGAATACCAGATCGAGAATGTTAAAGCCTGCGGTCGCCGCCGGCGCGGAAATCGAGACGACAGGATCGCCGCCGGGCACTTGGAGAATCTCAATGGGATCTTCGTGGATGTGACCGTGGAGATAAATAATAGGACGCCCCATCTCAGCGAGCGTGCTCCGAAAGGCTCCCGAGTTCACCAACTCGGTGTACGGAGCCAAGCGGGTTAGTCGTTGGGGGAGGATATTATGATGAGCGCACGCGACGAGAAGACCGCGCCTCTGAGTCTCACTCCCCTCGATCGCTAGCTCTCGAATCGTGTCCTCGCTGAACGCTGGGGTATCGAACTGCCGGTCATAATAGGCTCGTACGGTGCGTTCGTGCGCCTCAGGGTCGTCAGTCGGGTGCGCCAATGCATCCTCGATGGCTTTGGACACGCCTTCACGGAATTCCGGCGGGATGAATTCCTTGGAGCCGCAACCCCAACAACTATTGAGAAGGGCGATGTTCGCCACAGCGGCCCCATTCACGGCCTTCATCCAGATCGGCTTCAATACGGGAAGCGGAGGCAAGCCGTTCTGCGCCATTGCTTGCAGAAGCGGCCCGAATTTGGACGTTAGGTCTGACTCTGCGGCCAGGGTGCGGTTGATGTCATGATTTCCGGGGACGATACCAATCGGAAGGCCGGCAAAAGCGCCGGAAGTGCCAAGCTGCAGCGCTTGAGCGATGTACTTTGCCGAAGCGAGATAGCCGGCCTGATCGCCGATATCGGTGAGATCGCCCATGAAGAGCGCGGCTGAGATGCCGCCACGCTCCATGAGGCGGTAGATTTCCTTGAAAACCACTTTCGTCGGCTGGTCGGCGATGATGTTTCTGAGTTCGAGCGGAAACCGACCGTCTTTGTTATCGACGGCGCGCTTGATCTTCACCGCACCCGGGAGGTGAACATCCCCAACCTGAAGAAGCCTTAGACGAGGAAGAGGCAAGGAGCGTCTCTGCGGTCAACGTTCGGCAAGCGTAGCACTACCAGTGACATTAGCCATAACCGTTAGCCGCCCCTCGGGAACGATACACGGTGGCGACGATCGTTGAGCCACCCGCCCCGGCGCGCCTCAAGGACGCTGCGCGCCGCTCGCGCGGCAGGCCGGGACGGCCTGTCCTTGACCCGCGCCGGGTCGGGCGGCCGGGGCTGGGCGTGGCGGGCGCGCGGGGCGCGCCGGGCTGGGTGGAAGGGGCAACAGGCTGAGACCTGTGCGGTTGTTTCGCCCCTCCACCCTCCTTCGCCGCTGCGCGGCTTCGGACGGTCCCGTCGTCCGATCGCCTCCGGCGACCGTTCCTCCACCCCATCGCTGCGCGACAGGGAGGAGACGGGGGGTGAACCGGTGGCGTTGCGGGACGTTGGGCGGCGATGACCAGATTCAGGGATCCACAGACCTGCCGCCGCGCGCTGCGCGAGATCGGGGAGATCGCGGCGGTGGCGGGGCTGGAGGGCGGGCAGATGACCGACCAGGAGGCGCTGCAGAGCATCGCCGCCATCGCCGAATGGGTGCTGGACGAGGCGCCGGGGGCGCGGGCGGACTGCGGCGACGTGGTGCGAAGGCTGGAGCGGATGACGGCGGGGGTGGACTTCGAGGCGCTGGGAGACCGGGAGGCGCAGGCGCTGTTCGGGGAGGTGCTGGGGGTGTTGGAGGGGGAGACTTCGGCTGGGGCCTGACGGGGATTGGGGCGGAGGGAACAGCCCCCTCATCCGGCCCTCCGGGCCACCTTCTCCCTCGAGGGGAGAAGGAGTGGCGGAGCCGTGACGCTGTGCTGACAATCCGGGGATTTATAGTCGGATAGTGGGGGCGAAGGCGTGGGGGATCAGGGGGTTGGGGGATTCTCGATGCGACTTGTCAGCCGCACAAACGGGCGGGGGTAGACTTTCGGGCTGTTGGAGATGGCTCGGGAGACGGCGATGGAGGGGATTGGCGGGACGGGGGGCGAGGGGCGGCTGGCGGGGCGGCCGTATTGCCGGCGCTCTCAGGAAGAGTGGGCCGAGATACGGGCGCTGTATCGCGCGGGGGCGACGGCGAAGTCGCTGGCGGAGCGGTTCGGGGGGACCGAGCGGACCCTCTATACGCATGTGAGCAAGCACGGCTGTCTGAGGAAGGATCAGCCGGTGGTGGCGTGCGCCCTCGATGAGGGGGCGGTGCATGAGGCGGTGCGGGCGGGGCGCGGCTGCGCGGCGGACGCGCCGGTGCGGGCGCTGGCGGAAGGGGCGTCTCTGGGGGAGGCGGCGCGGGCGGCGGCGGAGACGGCGATCCTGATGCTGAGGGAGGCGCAGCCGGCGCGCAGCTACACCTATGCGCGGCTGGCGGGGCAGCTGGAGCGGCTGGCGCGGGGGTCGGCGGGGACGGACGGGAGCGATCCGGACGGGACGGAGCGGGGGCGGCAGGCGGCGCTGGACTTCCTGCGGCGCGAGGCTCTGGCGTGAGTGGGGGCGGGGGGCTGCTGGAGGCGGCGGCGCTGGGGGAGACGATGTGGGCGCGGACGGCGCATGACGGGCAGAGGGCGCCGGAGTGGGACTGGCGGACCTGGGTGTTTCTGGGCGGGCGTGGGGCGGGGAAGACGCGGGCGGGGGCGGAGTGGGTGTGGGAGACGGCGGCGCGGCTGGGGGCCGGGGGGCGGATCGCCCTGGTCGGGCCGACGCTGTTCGACGCTCGGTCGGTGATGGTGGAGGGGCCGTCGGGGGTGCTGAGCCTGCCGTACCGGTCGGGGGCGAAATATGTGCCGTCGCTGAGGCGGGTGACGTTTCCGGGCGGGGCGGTCGGGCTGCTGTTCTCGGCCGAGGAGCCGGAGCGGCTGAGGGGGCCGCAGTTTCATGCGGCCTGGGGGGATGAGGTGTGCGCGTGGGGGCGGGGGGAGGAGGTGCTGGCGATGCTGCGGCTGGGGTTGCGGCTCGGTGAGGGGCCGCGTCTGGTTTTGACCTCGACGCCCAAGCCGGGGCGGTTGATGCGGGGGGTGTTGGCGGAGAGCGCGTGCGCGCGGACGGATGCGCCGACGGCGGCGAATGCGGCGAACCTCGCGCCGGGGTTTCTGGAGGCGATGCAGGATCTGTACGGCGGGACGCGGCGGGCGGCGCAGGAGCTGGAGGGAAGGCTGCTGGAGGCGGAGGGGGCGCTGTTCTCGCTGGCGGATGTGGAGCGGGCGAAGGAAGCGGGGGCGGCGTGGGAAGGGGCGTGCGAGGTGGTGGTGGTCGCCGTCGATCCGCCGGCGGGGACGCTGTCGGGGCGGCCGAGGGATGCGTGCGGGATCGTGGCGGTCGGGCGGCGGGCTGGACGGCTGATGGTGCTGGCGGACCGGACGGCGGCGGGGCTGTCGCCGGAGTGCTGGGCCGCGCGGGTGCGGCGGACGGCGGAGGAATTCGGGGCGGCGCGGGTGGTGGTCGAGAGCAACAACGGCGGGGCCATGGCCGAGGCGGTGCTGAAGGCCTCGGGGCTGACGATGGCGGTGCGGCGGGTGCATGCGTCGCTGGGCAAGGTGGCGCGGGCCGAGCCGGTGGCGGCGCTGTACGAACAGGGGCGGGTGGCGCACGCGGCCGGGCTGGAGGCGCTGGAGGAGGAGCTGATGGGGCTGGGCGGGGAGGAGGCCGGCGGGCGCTCGCCAGACCGGGCGGACGCGCTGGTGTGGGCGGTCACGGACCTGATGCCGGGGCGTGGCGGAGCGGGGCCGAGAGTGCGGGTGCTGTGACGCCCCATCCTGTGACGCCCCATCCTGTGACGCTTTGGGCCTGTGTACGGTAGCGGTCTGGCGCGGGGCGGCGCGGTCGGGCAGAGGGGCCTTATGGCGACGCCGGAGATCATCGCGAGGCTGCGGGCGGCGACGGGGGCGGCGCATGCACGGCTGGAGGCGGCGCTGGATCTGGTGGAGCGGGTCGCGGACGCCGGTGAGCGGCGGCGGCTGGTGGCGGGGTTCCTGGCGCTGCACGAGGGGGCGGAGGCGCGGCTGGCGCCGTGGCTGGCTCCACACGCTGGACTGGAACCTGGAACCCGGTTGCGCGCTTCGTTGATCCGGGCCGACCTCGCCCTGCTGGGCGGGGCGGTGGAAACGGACGCGCCGCAGGCTCCGGAGGTCGGGTCGCTGGGGCGGGCGCTGGGGTGGCTCTACGTGCTGGAAGGATCGACGCTGGGCGGCAGGACGATCCATCGTGCGCTGGAGACGCGGGGGCTGGACGCGCGCGGGCTGGGGTTCCTGAATCCGTATGGCGAAGCGGCGGGGGCGCGGTGGCGCGCCTTCGTGGCCGAGCTGGACCGGCTGCATCGCACGGGCGAGGCGGACAGGGATGAGATCGTGGCGGGGGGCGTCGACGGGTTCGAACACGCTTCGAAGGTGCTGTGTGGAGCCTGATGTGAGCGAGACGACCGTCGAGGCGGCGCTGAACGACTGCGACCGCGAGCCGATCCATATCCCGGGCTCGATCCAGCCGCATGGCATCATGCTGGTGCTGGACGACGATGTGTCGACGGTGGTGCAGGGCGCGGGCGGGGTCGAGCGGCTGACCGGGCGGGACGACTGGGTCGGGGCGCGGCTGGAGACGCTGCTGACGCCGGAGATCGCCGAGGCCGTGGCCTCTCTGGAGCGGCCCGAGGGGCTGTCGTACGCGGGGCGCTGGCAGGCGGCGGACGGGGTCTGGCACGATGTGACGACGCATCTGGCGGGCGGCCGGCGGGTGGTCGAGGCGGAGCGGAGCAGCCAGGCGCCGGAGACGGGCATCGCCCTGCTGTCGCGGCTGGACCATGCGGCGGCGGCGTTCGAACGGGCGGGCAATGTGCGCAGCCTGGCCGCGCGGGCGGCGGAGGAGTTCCGCGAACTGACCGGCTTCGACCGGGTGATGATCTACCGCTTCCTCGACGACGAGGCGGGCAGCGTGCTGGCGGAGGCGCGGGCCGAGGGGATGGCGTCGTTCCTGAACCACCACTTCCCGGCGACGGACATCCCGCGGCAGGCGCGGGCGCTGTATGTGCGCAATACGGTGCGGGTCATCCCCGACGTCGGTTACGAGCCCGCGCCGCTGCGGCCGGCGCTGGCGGGGCCGCCGCTGGACATGAGCGACAGCGTGCTGCGAAGCGTCTCGCCGGTGCACATGCAGTATATGCGCAACATGGGGGTGGGGGCGTCGGCCTCGATCTCGATCGTGACGGACGGCATGCTGTGGGGGCTGATCGCCTGCCACCATGCGACGCCGAAGCTGATGACGCATGAGGTGCGGATCGCGGCGGCGGCGCTGGCGCGCGGGCTGGCGCGGCAGCTGAAGGCAAAGGACGAGGCGGACATCTATCGCGAGCGGGTGCGGCTGCGCGGGCTGGAGGACGAGCTGCTGGCGCGGATCCCGCTGGAGGAGCCGCTGGAGGCCTCGCTCGCGGCCAATCTGCAGCAGACGGTCGATCTGGTGCAGGCCAATGGCGCGGCGGTCATGCGCGGCAAGACGGTTCGAAGCGGCGGCGTCTGCCCGCCCGGGGACGCGATCGTCGCGCTGGGCAAATGGCTGGCCAGGACGGCGGCCGGGCGGGTGGTGACCACCAACAGTCTGGCGGAAATCTATCCGGCGGCGGAGGCGTGGTCGGCGGAGGCGAGCGGGCTGATGGCCTTCGTCATATCGGCCGAGGAGCCGTTCGTGGTGATGTGGTTCCGGGCTGAGACTGTCGAGGTGGTGCGCTGGGCCGGCGATCCGCACGCGGCGGTCAAGACGGGCCCGTCGGGCAAGCTGACGCCGCGAGCCTCTTTCGAGGACTGGACCGAGACGGTGCGGGGCAAGGCGCGGCGCTGGTCGACGCCTGAGATCGAGACCGCGGCTCGGTTCCGCGAAGCCTTGTTCGACCTGCGCTCGATGCGGCAGATGCGGGCGGTGAACATGAGCCTGCAGGAGACGGTGGCGGACAAGGACCTGCGGCTGGAGCATCAGGACTTCCTGCTGCGCGAGGTCAATCACCGGGTGCAGAACAGCCTGAGCCTGATCGCCAGCTTCCTGGCGCTGCAGGCGCGGGACAACGGCGGCGGTCAGTCGCCGGGGGAGGTGCTGAAGGAGGCGCAGCGGCGGGTGAAGGCCGTCTCGCTGGTGCACAGCCGCCTCTACAAGGCCGACCAGTTCGAGACGATCGATCTCGGCCGGTATTTCGGCGAGCTGATCGAGGACATGGGGCTGTCGTCGGGCGTGGAGTGGGCGTCGCATATACAGACCGAACTGGCCCCCATCAGCGTCCCGGCCCAGCGGGCGGTGACCTATGGGCTGGTGCTGACGGAACTGATGATCAACGCCCAGAAATACGCCTATGGCGGCAAGCCGGGGCCGCTGGGAATCGTGCTGGAGCAGGTGCGCGGTACGATCCGGCTCATTGTCACCGATCAGGGCGTGGGACAGGGCGAGACCGGCAAGGGCTTCGGCTCGCGAATGATCGAGAGTCTGGCGGGGCAGCTGGGGGCGACGGTCGAATACCAGAAAGCCCGGCCCGGATTGCGGGTGGTGCTGTCGGGGCCGGCGGCCTGACGGGCGGACCGCGGTCCGGGAAATTCCGATGTAACCCGTTGCGAAGTCGCGCGTTACGGCAAAGCTGAATCACAGAGACGTTGTTGAACATGCAGGACAAGGCGGAAGCACCAAAACCGGATCAGGCCCGTTTCGGGATCGCCGGGCTGGACGACATCCTCGCGGGAGGGCTGGAGCGCGACCGCATTTATCTGCTGGAGGGCAACCCCGGCACGGGCAAGACCACGGCGGCCATGAGCTTCCTGATGGATGGGGCGGAGCGCGGCGAGCGCTGCCTGTACGTGACCCTGTCCGAGACGGAGGAGGAGCTACGGGCCACGGCGCGGTCGCACGAGTGGTCGCTGAAGGGCATCGACATCTTCGAACTCGTGCCGCCGGAAAGCCTGCTGGACGAGCAGCAGCAGCAGAGCCTGCTGTATTCTTCGGACCTGGAGCTGGGCGAGACCACCCGGATGATCTTCGAGGCGGTCGAGAAGACGCAGCCGATGCGGGTGGTGGTCGACAGTCTGTCGGAAATCCGGCTGCTGGCGCAGGGATCGCTGCGCTACCGGCGGCAGGTGCTGGCGCTGAAACACTATTTCGCCAAGCGCGGCGTGACCGTGCTGCTGCTCGACGACCTGACCACGGACATCAACGACAAGACGGTGCACAGCGTCGCTCACGGCGTGATCCAGCTGCAGGAACTGGCGCCGGAGTACGGGGCCGAGCGGCGGCGGGTGCGGGTGATCAAATACCGCGGGCGGCGTTTCCGCGGCGGCTATCACGACTTCACCATCAAGACCGGCGGGCTGGAGGTCTACCCGCGCATCGTCGCCTCGGAGCACCGCACTGTCTTCGAGCGAACGCAGGCGACGAGCGGCGTGTCGGGGCTCGACGACTTGCTGGGCGGCGGGGTCGAGCGCGGCTCGAGCGCCCTGATCCTGGGGCCGGCGGGCACGGGCAAGTCGCTGTTCGCGCTGCTGTTCGCGGTGGCTGCGGTGAAGCGCGGCGAGAAGGCGGCGCTGTTCGTCTTCGACGAGGAGCTGGGGCTGCTCTACGACCGCATGCGCGGGCTGGGCATCGATCTCGAAGCCATGATCGAGGAAGGCTCGCTGATCGTCGAACAGGTCGACGCGGCCGAGCTGTCGCCGGGCGAGTTCGCCTCGCGGGTCAGGGACTGCGTAGGCAAGAAGCAGATCCGGACCGTCATCATCGACAGTCTGAACGGATACCAGGCGGCCATGCCGCAGGAGCAGTTCCTGGTGCTGCACATCCACGAACTGCTGCAGTATCTGAACCGTCAGGGCGCCTCGACCTTCCTGACCGTGGCCCAACACGGCCTGGTCGGCGACATGAAGGCGCCGGTCGACGTGACCTACCTCGCCGACACCGTGATCCTGCTGCGCTACTTTGAGGCGGCGGGCCATGTGCGGCGGGCCGTTTCGGTGATCAAAAAGCGCGCGGGCGGCCACGAGAAGACTATCCGCGAGTTCGACATCGGCCAGACGGGTCTGACGATGGGCGAGCCGCTGCATGGCTTCCAGGGCGTGCTGCGGGGGGTGCCCAACTTCGTGGGTCAGGGCTCCGGCCTGATGGGCGAAGCCTCCGCATGAGCCTTGGGGGCGACCTTTCCGAGCGCGCGCTTGTCCTTGCTCCCAGCGGGCGAGACGCCGCCATCGCCGCCGCCATCCTGAAGGAGGCGGGCGTGCCGGCGCTGGTCTGCAACAGCCTCGACATGCTGCACGAGCGGCTGGACGAGGGCGCGGGTCTGGCAGTGGTCGTCGAGGAGGCGCTGCGCGACTGCGATCTGACCGCCCTGTCGGTCTGGATCGAGGAGCAGCCGACCTGGTCGGACTTCCCCTTCGTGGTGCTGACCCAGCGCGGTGGGAGCGTCGAGCGTAATCCGATGGCCCAGCGGCTGTCGGTGACGCTGGGCAACGTCAGCTTCCTTGAGCGCCCCTTCCATCCGACGACGCTGGTCAGTGCGGTTCAGACGGCGCTACGGGGGCGTCGGCGGCAGTATGAGGCGCGGGAGCGGATCGAGGAAATCCGGCGCGGCGAGGCGCTGCTGGAGCGCCGGGTGGCGGAGCGGACCGGCGAGCTGGAGGCGGCGAATCGTCAGCTGGCCTCGCAGATCGCCGAGCGGGAGAAGGTCGAATCCGCCCTGCGGCAGGCGCAGCGGCTGGAGGCGGTCGGGCAGCTGACGTCCGGCATCGCCCACGACTTCAACAATCTGCTGACGGTAATCCTCGGCAACGTCGAACAGATGCGGAAGCACGCGGAAGACCCGGTGCTGAAACGCCGGCTGGCGATGATGAGCGAGGCGTCGCAGCGCGGGGCGAGGTTGACCGCGCAGATGCTGGCCTTCTCGCGCCAGCAGACGCTGGAGCCGAGGCCGGTCGATCTGAACGACACGGTTCGAAGCATGCGCGATCTGCTGCAGAGCACGATCGGCGGCAGCGTCCAGATCAATGCGCCGCAGCTGGCCGATGGCCTGTGGCCGGCGATGATCGACCCCACCCAGATCGAGCTGGTCATCCTGAACCTGGCGATCAACGCGCGGGACGCCATGGACGTCGGCGGAACCCTGACCATCAGCACGGCCAATGTGACGCTCGGCGAGCCGGACGCGCCGGAAGCGCCGCCGCCCGGCGAATACGTGATGGTGGCTGTGAGCGACAACGGCTCGGGCATGACGGATGAGGTGCGGGTCCGCGCCTTCGAGCCCTTCTTCACCACCAAGGAGGTCGGCAAGGGGTCGGGTCTGGGGCTGAGCCAGGTGTTCGGGCTGGCCAAACAGTCCGGCGGCGGCATCGGCATCGACACCGAACCGGGCCATGGCACGACGATCCGGGTCTATCTGCCCAAGGCCAGCGCTGCGCCAGTGGCGGAGAGTGACGAGGCGGGCGCGGCCCCATCGGCGCATGACGAGCATCTGGTCGTGCTGGTCGTCGACGACGACGATGCGGTTCGCGAGGTGACCGCCGGGTTGCTGGCGGACCTGGGCTACAATGTCGTGGAGGCAGGCAGCGGCGGGGCGGCGCTGGACATGATGGAGCGGCATCAGGACATCAGCGCCGTGGTGCTGGACTTCGCCATGCCCGGCATGAACGGGGCCGATCTGGCGCGGGAGCTGCGGGCGCGGAGGCCGCGCGTGCCGATTCTGTTCGCGACGGGCTATGCGGACGCGGAGGCGTTGACGGGCGTCGGCGACCATCAGATCGTGCACAAGCCGTTCGTGCAGGCGGAACTGGCGCGCAAGCTGGCGCGCAGCTTCGCCGCGGGCTCGGCCTGATCCGCTCGTTTGCGGTTCAGCAACCGGTTGCAGGTCACAGCGTTTTATCCGATCGCACGATCGCGAGGGGGTAGGTGAAGATGCGTCATCTCGGGCAGGGGGCCGTCGCGGCCCTTGTTCTCGTCATGCCGGCGGCGGCTCACGCCGGGGAGGCGGCGCGCGCGTCCGACGCGCCGCCGTCTCCGCAACTGATCAAGGTCAGCATGGGCGAGGACCAGGACCTCGCGCGCCTTTCGCTGGAAGAACTGGCGATGGTCGAGGTGACCTCGGTGTCCCGCCGCCCGGAGGCGCTGGCCAACGCGGCTGCCGCGATCTACGTCATCAGCGCCGACGATATCCGCCGGTCGGGCGTAACCAGCCTGCCCGAGGCGCTGCGGCTGGCTCCGAACCTGAACGTCCAGCGGGTCAACGCCGTCGACTATGCGATCACGGCGCGCGGCTTCAACGGCTACGAGACATCGAACAAGCTGCTGGTGCTGGTCGACGGGCGGAGCATCTATTCGACCCTGAGCTCGGGCGTGTTCTGGGACGCCCGCGACCTGATGCTGGAAGACGTCGAGCGGATCGAGGTGATCAGCGGGCCGGGCGGCGCCCTGTACGGCTCCAACGCGATGAACGGCGTGATCAACATCATCACTCGCCCGGCCGCTGATACGCAGGGCACGCTGATCAGCGCCGGCGCCGGCAACGAGGATGCGCGCCTGTCGATCCGCCACGGCGGCACGCTGGGCGACACGGCCGCGTGGCGGGCATATCTGACGGCCTTTGCGCGGGACGAGAGTTTCGACGCGCTCGGTAATGGATCGAACGACGATGGGGACGGGCTGCGGGGCGGCGCGAGGATCGACTGGAGCGCCGGCGCGAACCATCTGACGCTGCAGGGTGATGCGTTCGAACACGAGGTCGCCGTCAACGAGGACATGCTGGGCGTCCAGACCTATGTGCGGGGCGCCAATGTGCTGGGCCGCTGGGTTCGGCCGCTGGCCGGAGGCGAGCTGCAGGTCCAGGCCTATTACGACCGGTTCGAGCGGGAGGAGCCGGGGTCGCTGGAGGAATCCGACACCTTTGATCTGGCGGTGCAGCAGGCGTTCGACATGGGCCGCCACCAGCTGGTGCTCGGCGCGGGACACCGGGTCGTGGACTCGGCCTTCGCGGCGGCGCCGGGCGGGGCCTTCCTCGATCCGCCCGAGCGGACCATGACCCTGACCAATGTGTTCGTGCAGGACCAGATCGCCCTGACGGACGCCCTGACCCTGACGCTGGGGGCCAAGTTCGAGGACAACAGTTTCTCGGGGCAGGAATTCCTGCCGAACGTGCGGCTGGGCTGGCAGAGGCCGGGCGGCGACCTGCTGTGGGCCTCGGTCGGCCGGGCCAGCCGGACCCCGAACCGCATCGAGCGGGACCTGACCCTGCCGGGCTTCCTGATCGGGGCGGATTTCCGCTCGGAGACGGTGACAGCCTACGAGCTGGGTTACAGGGCCACGCCCACGCCGCAGATATCGTTCTCGATCAACGCCTTCTACAACGTCTACGACGACCTGCGGACCGTCTCGATCACGCCGGCGACCTTCCTGCCGCTGCGCCTGACGAACAATGGCGAGGCGGAAACCTGGGGGGTAGAGGCCTGGGGCAGCTACGATGTCTCGGACGGCTGGCGGCTGAGTGCGGGGCTCAGCACCCTGAACAAGGAATATGACGCGAAGATCACCCCGGACGACATCAGCGGGCTGGTCTCGATCGGCGACGATCCGGAGTATCAGCTGCTGCTGCGCTCGCAGAGCGATCTGACGGATTCGCTGGAGCTGGACGTGCGGCTGCGCGCGGTCGACGACCTGGCTTCGACGGAGGGGTATGTCGAGGCGGACGCGCGGCTGGGCTGGCGGATGACGGACCGGCTCGAACTGTCGCTAACCGGGCAGAACCTGATCGAGGAAAGGCGCTACGAGACGGGCGACCCGCTGCGGCGGCGGGCGTTCGGCCGAACCGTCTTCGCCGCCTTGCGGGTGAATTTCTGAGATGATCCTCGGGCGGGGCGCATTGCGGATGCTGGTCGCCCTGATCTGGCTGGCGCCGGTTCAGGCCGCGAGCGCGCAGGCGCCCCAGCAGGCGAGCCTCGAATATTCGGTCAAGGCCAACTACCTGGTGCGGTTCGCCGCCTTCGTGGAGTGGCCGCCGCGGGCGTTCGCCGCGCCCCAGTCGCCCGTCGTAATCTGCGTCGCCGGCCGCGATCCGTTCCGGGGCGCGCTGGAGCGGGCGGCGCAGAACCAGACGGCCTATGGGCGGCCGCTGACGGTCCGGCGGCCCGGGGACCGGGAGGCCGCCGCCGGGTGCCACATTCTCTATGTCGGCCAAGGGGGCGGCGGGATGATTCCGGAGGGGCCGCGCTCGATCCTGCTGGTCACGGACGGGGCGGTGCAGGCGGAGCGGGGCATGGTGCATTTCGTGCTGAGCGACGACCGGGTGCGGTTCCACATCGACCTGCAGGCGGCGTCGCGCGGCGGGCTGTCGATCAGTTCGCGCCTGCTGAACCTCGCGCTCAGCGTGCGGGGAGGTTGAGCGCATGGCCTTGCTCGCGCGTCTGAGATCCAGCCGTTTCCCGGTGGTGGCGCTGGCCTCGCTGCTGGTGCTGCTGATCGCCGGCATCGCCATCGCGGTGGTCAACGAGCAGGCGTTGCGGGTGCAGACGGCGCGGGCGGCGGGGGCGCAGGCCGACCTGCTGGCCTCGGCGGTTAGCGGGGCGCTGGCCTTCGACGACCGCGCGGCGGCGCAGGACTATGTCGACGCGGTGCAGGTCAATCCCAGCGTGCTGGCGGCGGCGGTCTATGACGAGCGGGGCCGGATGGTGGCCAGCTTCGTCCGCGACGGAGAGACGATCTTCCACTCGGCTGCCTCGATCGAGCGGGAGACCCTGTTCGACGACGGCAACCTGCTGGTCGCCCGGCCGGTCGAGGAGGCGGGGCAGAAGCTGGGGGTGGTGCATCTGAAGCTGCTGGAGACCCCGCCGGCGCAGCGGTTCAGCCGCTATGCGGGCCTGCTGCTGGTGCTGGGGCTGGCGGGGCTGGTGGTGATCGTGCTGGCGGTGGCGCAAGGGGCGCTGCGGCGGGCCAACCGGCAGCTGGCCGACCGCGCGGCGGAACTGGTGCAGGCCAACAGCCTGCTGCAGCAGCAGATGATCGAGCGCGAGAAGGCCGAGGAGGCGCTGCGCCAGAGCCAGAAGATGGAAGCCATCGGCCGACTGACCGGCGGCATCGCCCACGACTTCAACAACCTGCTGATGGTCGCCTCGAGCGGCATCGAACTGCTGGACCGGACCGAGGATGCGAAACGGCGGGCGAGCCTGAGCGCGGGCGTCAAACAGGCGGTGGAGCGGGGCGCGGCCCTGACCCGGCAGTTGCTGGCCTTCTCGCGGCGCTCGCCGCTGAAGGCCGAGGTGCTGGACGTGCGGGCGCATATCGAGAGCCTGCGCTTCCTGCTGGAGCGGTCGCTGCGCGAGGACATCGAGGTGGTGCTGGACCTGCCGGAGGGGCTCTGGCCTGTCGAGGCGGACCGGGGCGAGCTGGAGCTGGCGCTGCTGAACCTGGCGGTGAATGCGCGGGACGCCATGCCCCAGGGCGGGCGGCTGATCATCTCGGCCAGCAATGCGGAGGCGGCGGGCGAGGCGGTGGACATGGTCTGCCTGCGGGTCGCCGACACCGGCGCCGGCATGCCTGAGGCGGTGGCGCTGCGGGTGTTCGAACCCTTCTTCACCACCAAGGAGGTCGGGCGCGGGACGGGACTGGGGCTGTCGCAGGTCTACGGCTTCGTGAAGTCGTCGGGCGGCGAGATCAGCGTCGAGTCGCGCGAGGGTCAGGGCACGACCTTCACCCTGTGCCTGCCGCGCACCGACAAGACGCCGCCGGCCCCGGCCGAGGCGGTCAAGGCGCCGGCGCGGGACGGTGCGGCGGGAGCCCGAAACGCCAATCTGCGGCTGCTGCTGGTCGAGGACGACGACGCGGTGGCGGCGGGGGTCGGCCATATGCTGGACGACCTCGGCTACACACATGTGCGGGTGGCCAGCGCGGCGGAGGCGCTGGAGGTGCTGGAGCAGGACCCCGGCTTCGACCTGATCTTCTCGGACATGGTGATGCCGGGCGAGATGGACGGACTGGGACTGGCGCAGGAGGTGCGACGGCGGCTGCCGGCCACCCCGGTGCTGCTGACGACAGGCTTCAGCGAGGCGGCGTCGGCCGCGACGGGCGAGGCCTTCCGCCTGCTGCCCAAGCCCTATGGCATCGACAGCCTGTCCGAGGCGCTGGAAGACACGCTGGCGGAACGGGACGCCTGAACGAATCCCCGGCCGCCCGCGTTCGAGTCGCGAACAGAGCGACGAGGAGGCGATCATGGCCGCGAGACCAACCTGGCAGGGGCATCTGAAGCTCAGTCTGGTGACGTGCCCGGTGGCGCTCTACACGGCGACGTCGTCGTCGAGCCACGTCAGCTTTCACCTCATCAATCCCGAGACCAACAACCGCATCCGCATGGTCCCGACAGACCCCGACGCGGGGCCGGTCGAACGGTCCGATCTGGTCAAGGGATACGAGGTGTCGAAGGACGAATACGTCCTGTTCGACGACGCCGACTTCGACAAGGTCAAGCTGGAGTCGACGCGCACGATCGACATCGGCCAGTTCGTCGACGAGGACGACATCGATCGTCTGTACTGGGACGATCCCTTCTATGTGGTGCCCGAGAAGGGCGTGGGAGCCGAGGCCTTCGCGGTCATCCGCGACGCCATGAAGGCGGCGGGCAAGATCGCCATCGGCTGTCTGGTGCTGCGCGGCCGCGAACGGCAGATCGCGCTGGAGGTGCGGGGCAAGGGGCTGGTCGCCTACTCCCTGCGACCGCACGACGAGGTGCGCGAGGCGAACGACTATTTCGACGACATCCCGACGGTTAAGGCTGACAAGGACATGGTCGACATCGCCACCCGGATCATCGGCCAGAAGGAGGCGGACTTCGATCCGTCCCAGTTCAAGGACCGCTACGACGAGGCCCTGAAGGAGATGATCAAGGCCAAGCAGAAGGGCGGCAAGGGACTGGTCGAGGCCCCGGAGCCGGACGACACCAATGTGGTGGACCTGATGGCGGCGCTGCGGGCGAGTCTGAAGGGGTCGGCAGGGTCGGAGAAGAAGGCGCCGGCGAAGAAGGCCCCCGCGAAGAAGCCCGCGGCGAAGAAGGCTCCGGCGAAGAAGAAGGCGGCTTAACTTTCGTCATCCCCCGGTCTCGCTACGCTCGCCGGAGGATGACGACTACCGAGCTGGAAGCTCACAGCACCTTCTTCAGCACCGGTCTCAAGTTCAACGCGCCCTCGCGGAAATCCTTCCACGGGTCGGGCTTCTTCAGCAGGGCGGCGGCGGTGTGGAGGGTGTAGGCCCTGGGGTCGAGGCCGGTCTTCACCTGGCTCCAGGACAGGGGGAAGGCGATGCCGGCGCCGGGGCGGGCGCGGGCGGACCAAGGGGCGACGGCGGTGGCCATGCGGCCGTTGCGCAGATAGTCGAGGAAAATCTTCCCGCCGCGAGCCTTCTTGGCGATGGTGGTGGTGAAATGATCGGGGTCACGGCGGCGGACGATCTCTGAAATCTCCTTGGCGAAGGCCTTGCACTGATCCCATTCGATCCGGCTATTAGCATCGGTGGCGATGGGCACGACGACGTGCAGGCCCTTGCCCCCGGTGGTCTTGACGAAGGGATTGAGGCCAAGGCCCTCCAGCTCGCGCTTCAGGACCTTGGCCGCCGAGATGACGTCGTTGAAGTCGAGGCCCTCGTCGGGATCGAGGTCGAAGGTGATCTGATCGGGGGTCTCCGGATCGCCTGGCTTGCAGCCCCAAGGGTGGAGCTCGACACCGCCGGACTGGCCGATGGCGACGAGCCCGCCCACGTCGACGACGCCGATATAGGGTTTGCGCTCCTTCACATCGATCAGCTTGAGACGCGGGTTGGAGCCCGGCATGGCGTGGCGCTGGAAGAATTTCTCGCCGGTGATGCCTTCCGGCGTGCGGATGATGGAGACGGGCCGGTCGGCGACGTGGGGCAGGATGCGCTCGGCGGCCATTTCATAATAGCGGACCAGTTCCGCCTTGGTGATCGCCCGCTGGCCGTCGACCGCCGGCCACAGAACCTTGTCCGGATTGGAGATGGTGACGCCGGCGACAACCAGCTTGCCCTTGCCGGCGGGACGCGCCGGGGCGGCCGGGGTCTCGCCGGGGATCGCGAGGGCGGCGGGGCGGGAGACGCGGCCCTTCTCCTTCGACAGGTCGGCGGGGGGCTGGGGATCCTGTGTGACCTCGGCTGCGGGCTTGTCCTCGCGCAGTCCCTTGAAGGCGGCTTGGCGCAGGGAGCCGGTGTCGGTGTAGCCGCCGTGTTCGACCTCGGCGACCAGCACCGGCTTGGTCCAGTGGACGGTCATGCCGCCAGCGCGGGACTTCTTCGGCGCGGCCTTGCCGACGAAGGGGCTATGGTCCGTCTCGGCCTTCTTGAGCGCAGGGAGCAGGGTCTTGAGCAGGGTCTGGTTGTAGCCGGTGCCGACGCGGCCGAGATGGCGCAGTCCCTTGCCCTGTTTGGCGTCTTCGTCGGCGACCCCGACGATCAGCGAACGGAAGCGGTCGCCCTCGGAGGTCCAGCCACCGATGACCACCTCATCGCGCCCCCGGCATTTGGATTTCAGCCAGGTTGTCGAACGGCCCTCCGTATACGGAGCATCGAGCTTCTTGGAGATGACGCCTTCCAGGTCCATGCGGCAGGCGCTCTCGAGGATGGCCTGACCCGTGGTGGCGAAATGGTCGACGTAGCGGATGCGGCCGCAGGCGGATTTCGGGATGCGGTCGATATAGGCCTGCAGCCGCGCCTTGCGGTGAGACAGGGGCAACTGGCGCAGGTCCTCCGGTCCCTCGAACAGCAGGTCGAAGGCGAAATAGACCAGGTCGCCGGTCTTCTGGTCCGAGATGGCGGCCTGCAGCGCCGAGAAGTCGGGCATGTGGTTTTCGGCCAGGGCGCAGAGCTCGCCATCGACCACGGCGTCCGGCCAATGGGCGGCGTCGGCCGCGAGTTCGCGGAATTTGTCGGACCAGTCGAGGCCCTTGCGGGTGCGGATGGTCGACCGGCCGCCGCCGGCGGAGACCTGAAGCCGGTAGCCGTCGAACTTGATCTCGTGCGCCCAGCCCTGCCCCTGCGGCGGGTAGTCGGCGATCTTGCACAGCTGGATCGGCACGAAGGGGTGCGGCTTCGAGGCGTGGCTTTTCACGGCGGCGCGGGCCTCCGGCTTCGCGGGCGCCGCGCGGGTGGTCTTCTTCGAGGAGCCCCACTGTTTCTTGCCTTCGGCGATCTCGGCGAGGCTGCGGCCGGTCACGACGGAGGCGTCGATCTCCATATTGGCGTCGCCCTCGCCCGGCACGGCGAACTCGTCCTTCTCCTTGATCAGCAGCCAGTTGTTGCGCTTCGAGGGTTTGCCGCGATCGCCCTTGAGCCGAATCAGGGCCCATTTGCCCTGCAGGCGCTCGCCGTGGACGATCATCTTGACGTTGCCCCGGGCGAAGGCGGCGTCGAGGTCGTCCTCCTGCGGCTCCCAAGTGCCGCGGTCCCACATCTGCACCGTGCCGGCGCCGTAGTTGCCGGCGGGGATGGTCCCCTCGAAGGTCCCGTAATCGAGCGGGTGGTCCTCGACCTCGACGGCCAGCCGCTTGACCGAGGGGTCGCGCGAGGGCGCCTTGGTGACGGCCCAGGACTTGAGCACGCCGTCCAGCTCGATGCGGAAGTCGTAGTGCAGCCGGGTGGCGGCGTGGCGCTGGATGAGGAAGGTCAGCCCGGCCTTGCGGGCCTTGCCCTTCCTGCCCTTCGGCTCCGGCGTCTCACCGAAGCGACGTTTGGCCTGATAGGTCTCCAGTTCGCCGCGCACCCGCGTCTCCCGTCCCTGACCGATGGTCACGGACGATCAACGCGCCTCGGCGAATTTGGCTCAGCTTCAGTCCTGCGGCTCTTCCGAAGGCGTCTCGCCGCGGGCTGCGGCGCGCTTTTCAGCCTTGGCGGCGGCTTTTTCGGCGGCTTTCTTGGCGTCCGCGCGCTCGCGTTCCTGACGTTCGAAGCTGTAGTTGGGTTTGCGAGCCATGGCGGCGGCTTCCTTTCCGGCGCTTGGCGCCTGCGCCGGGGAGCGGCGCGCTGTGTGATCCCAAGGTGGGGCGCCTTGAGCGTTGCAACAACCGTCAATCGACGGCGACGATCTCGACGGTCTGGCCGGCGACCACGGCCTCGTCCCCGACGCCCTTGCCGATCAGGGCGACGGCGAGCGGCGAGACGTGGCTGACGGAGCCGGCGGCGGGGTCGGCCTCGTCCTCGCCCGTGATGCGCCAGGTCTGGGTGCGGCCGTCCTCGCGTTCGATGGTCACGGAGCCGCCGAAGCGGACGCGGCCGTCGGGCTCGGTCTCGACCAGCTGGGCCGAGGCGCGGCGGGCGGACCAGTAGCGCAGGTCGCGGGTGGCGCGGGCCATGGCGGTGCGGTCGGCCTCGATGTCGCCCTTCGACTGGGCGGCGCTGTAGGCGGCGCGGGCCGCGGCGAGGGCGGCCTCCATCCGCGCCAGCCCGTCGCGGGTGACGAGGTTGGGGTGGGGCGAGATCGGGCGGTCGGGCAGATCGGCGGCGGTAGCCTCCAGATCCTCCTCGCGGGTAAATGCAACGCTCATGGTGTGGAAGCGTATGCGCGATACGGCCGTTCCCGGACAGAGTTTCGTGTGCGCTCCCTACCTTTCGTCATCCTCCGGCGAGCCCCCGCTCTGCGCCGCTTCGTGGCTGGCCGGAGGATGGCAGAAAGGAGGGATGCGTTGCGCCAACCTGATCCATTCGCCCAGAGGTGTGGAAAAGCGTAGTGGGTCCGCCATGAGTAACTTACCCAAGACCGTGCACGTCATCGGCGCCGGGCCGGCCGGGCTGATGGCGGCCGAGCGGCTGGCTCAGGCTGGCGCGAGCGTGGTGGTGCATGAGGCCATGCCGTCCGTGGCGCGCAAATTCCTGATGGCGGGGCGGGGCGGGCTGAACCTGACGCATTCGGAGACGCTGGAGGCGTTCACCGGGCGGTATGGCGGGGCGAGCGGCGCGGTCGCTGGATGGCTGGAGCGGTTTTCGCCGACGCATCTGATGGGCTGGGCCGAGGGGCTGGGACAGCCGGTGTTCACGGGTTCGTCCGGGCGGGTGTTTCCGCGGACGATGAAGGCGTCGCCACTGCTGCGAGCGTGGCTGGGGCGGCTGGCGGAACTGGGCGTGGAGGTGCGGACGCGGTCGCGCTGGGTCGGGCGGCGGGACGGCGGATGGGTGTTTTCGTCGCCTGAGGGCGAGCGGATCGAGCGGCCCGATGCGGTGGTGATGGCGCTGGGCGGGGCGAGCTGGCCGCGGCTGGGGTCGGACGGAGCGTGGCGCGAGGGGCTGGAGGCGGAGGGCGTGGACGTGGCGCCGTTCCGGCCGTCGAATGTCGGCTTCGACGTGGCCTGGTCGGAGGTGTTCGCAGAGCGGTTCGCCGGGCAGCCGCTCAAGCCGGTGGCGCTGACGATCGGCGAGGCGACCGTGCGCGGCGAGGCGATGGTGACGCGGTATGGAATCGAAGGCGGGGCGGTTTATGCGCTGTCGGCGACGCTGCGGGACGCGGTCGAGCGGGACGGATCGGCGACGTTGGTCGTGGACCTGCGGCCGGATCTGACGGTCGAGCAGCTGGCGGGGCGGCTGACGAAATCGCGGGGCAAGGACAGCGTGTCGAACTGGCTGCGCAAGGCGGCGGGGCTGTCGCCGGTCGGGGTCGGGCTGCTGCGCGAGATACCGGGCGCCCTGCCGGAGGGGGCGGACAAGCTGGCGCGGCGGATCAAGGCGGTGCGGCTGACCCTGACCGGGGTGCAGGGGCTGGAGCGGGCCATCTCCTCGGCGGGCGGGGTGCGGTTCGAGGCGGTGGACGGGCGGTTGATGTTGAAGGCCCTGCCGGGCGTGTTCGTCGCCGGCGAGATGCTGGACTGGGAGGCGCCGACGGGCGGCTATCTGCTGCAGGCTTCGATGGCTTCGGGCGTGGTCGCAGCGGAGGGGGTGCTGGACTGGCTGGCGCAGGACGGTAGGAGGAGCGGATGAGCGACCTCCCCGACATCCACGGCGTCTGTCCGCCCCGTTTCGCGGCGGTGAAGGACGCCTTCGCCGCCAACTTCACCGATGCGCCGGAAGGGCTGAACGAACGGGCGGCGCGGTTCAGCGTCTGCCTCGGCGGTGAGCCGGTGATCGACCTGTGGGCCGGCTGGGCGGATACGGCGCAGACGGCGCCCTATGCGGCCGACACGCTGACGCCCGTGTTTTCGGCGGGCAAGGCGGTGATGGCGCTGCTGATCGCCACCTGCGTCGAGCGGGGGCTGCTGGATTACGACAAGCCGGTGGCGCGCTACTGGCCCGACTTCGGACAGGCCGGCAAGGAGGCGATCACCGTCGGCGAGTTGATGAGCCATCAGGCGGGGCTGCCGGGATTTGCGGAGGCGATCGAGCCGGGGGACTGGTTCGATCGTCAGAAGGTGCTGGCGCGGCTGTGCGCCCAGGCGCCGATGTGGGAGTCGGGAACGGCGTCCGGCTATCACCCGATCACCATCGGCTATCTGGCGGGCGAACTGTTCCGGATCGTCGACGGGCGGAGCATGGGGACGGCGCTGCGGGCGGACTTCACCGGGCTGGATCTGTGGATCGGCCTGCCGGCGGCCGAGCACGGGCGGGTGGCGCAGATGCGCAAGCCGTCGGCGGCGCCGAGCCTCGGGACGGTGGACGCGATCAAGCGCTCGGCCTTCTTCGACCGGGGCTCGTCGCCGGGGCCGCGCGAGGCGACCGAGTGGCGGACGGCGGAGATTCCCTCGGCAAACATGCATGCGACGGCGCGCGATCTGGCGCGGATCATGGCGGTGGTGGCGACGGGGTCGTTCGAGGGGCGCGAGGTGCTGTCGGCGGGGACGCTGGAGGCGGCGCGGCGGGAGCGGGTGCATGGGCAGGACAAGGTGCTGCCGTTCGTGATGGGCTGGGCCGCGGGCTGGACCTCGAACCGGGGCCTGGAGATCTTCGGGCCGAACCCGGAGGCGCGCGGGCACTACGGCTGGGGCGGCAGTTGCGTCTGGGCCGATCCGGAGCCGGGGCTGTCGGCGGCCTATGTCATGACCAGGCAGTCGCCGCATCTGATCGGCGACCCGCGGGCGGTGCGGCTGCAGGAGGCGCTCTACTCGGTCTTCTAACGGCGTGGGGCGGTCAGGCCGCCGATGACGCCCGACAGGACGGCGAGGCCGGCGCAGGTGAGGATCACAGCGCGGAAGGCGGCGTGGAAGGCGTCGCGGGCGGCGGGCTCGAGGTCGGCGCCGGCCATGACCTGACCCAGCAGGGCGCGGGCGTCGGGGCTGTCGACGCCGGAGACGAAGACGCTCGACAGGATCACGCCCAGCAAGGCGATGGCGAGCAGGCCGGCGACGCGGGCGACGGCGTTGTTGATGCCGGAGGCGACGCCGGTATGGCCCTCGGGCACGGCGCCCATGACCGAGGCGGTCAGCGGGCCGACGGCGAGGGTCATGCCGATGGCCATGACGGTCATGCCGGCGAGCGGTCCATCGACGTAGCCGGCGCCGGGCGCGGGCAGGGCGAGGAGCGCGAGGCCGACGCCGGCGAGGATCGGACCGAGGCTCAACGACAGTCTGGCGCCGAAACGGTCAGCCAGCCTGCCGGCGTAACCCGAGAACAGGCTCATGATGACGGCGAAGGGCAGCATGGCCGCGCCGGCCTTGGTGGCGCTCCAGCCGTGCACACGGATCAGGTCGAAGGGCAGGAAGAACATGGCTCCGCCGAGCGCGAAGTAGAGCAGCAGCGTCAGCAGATTGATCCCGCTGAACACCGGCGACCGGAACAGGCCCAGCGGCATCATCGGGTGGCGCTCGCGGGCCTCGGCGAACAGGAAGGCGGCGAGGAGGAGCACGCCGCCGATCAGGCCGGACAGGATCATCGCGTTGGACCAGCCGAGGTCCGGCGCGGCGGTCAGGGCCCATGTCAGGGCGGCGAGGCCGCTCATGGCGAGCAGGGCGCCCCGCCAGTCGAGGCCTTTGGCGCTGTCGTCGCGGCTTTCGGGGACGGCCTTGAGAGTGAGGGCGGCGGTCAGGGCGGCCAGCGGGACATTGATCCAGAAGATGAAGCGCCAGTCGGCGGCGTCGGCGAGCCAGCCGCCGAGCAGCGGGCCGATCATGCCGAACAGGGCGCCAGCCCCGGCCCAGGTCCCGAAGGCCTTGCCGCGCTCTTCCGGCGGGAAGGCCGAGCCGATCACCGCGAGGGCGCCGGGGGTCAGGAGGGCGGCGCCGACGCCCTGCACCGCGCGGCCTGCGATCAGCAGCTCGACCGTCGGGGCGAGGCCGCAGGCGACGGAGGCGAGGGCGAAGACGGCGACGCCAATGAGGAAGACGAGTCGGCGCCCGAACCGGTCGCCCGCCGCGCCGCCGATCAGGACGAGGGCGCCGAGGGTCAGCAGATAGGCGTTGGTCACCCACTGCACCGCTGCGGTCCCGGCGGCGAGGTCGCGCTGGATCGCCGGAAGGGCCACGCCGAGCGCCGAGCCGTCGATGAAGGTCAGGCTGGAGCCGAGAACCGTGGCGGCGAGAATCCAGCGCTTGCGGGCGGCCGACAGCGGTTGATCGACATCGGCCATGGCGCGCTCCGGTGGGAGGCGGAGGCTAGGCCGGTTCCGCCGTCTCCTTCAAGGCCAGCCGGGCGGCGCGGTGACGGAAGAAGGCGGCGGCGGCGAAGACGGCGGCTCCGCCCCAGATGAAGCCGAAGGAGATGATGCGAAGGGGCGTCAGCGCCTCGCCGGCCCAGACGCCGACGGCGAACTGGAGGGTCGGGGCGAGGAACTGGATGAAGCCGATGGTGGAGAGCGGGAGGCGGCGGGCGGACCAGGCGAACAGGGCCAGCGGCAGGACCGTCGCCGGTCCGTTGGCCAGCGCCCAGAGGGTGTTCGCCGGACTGTCGAAGGCGACGCCGGCGCCGGTGTGCTGGAGCCACAGGACCCAGGCGAGACCGAACGGAACCAGCAGCAGGCATTCGACCAGCAGACCGGCCTGGGCCTCGATCGGCACGCGTTTGCGGATGACGCCATAGCTGGCGAAGCTGATGGCGAGGACGATGGAAATCCACGGCGGGCGGCCCAGCGCCAGCGCCTGGAACAGCACTCCGACGGCGGCGAGGCCGATGGCGATCCAGCCCCAGCGGTCGATCTTCTCGCGGAACAGCCACAGGCCCACGATCATGTTGAGCAGCGGGTTGATGTAGTAGCCGAGGCTCGCTTCCAGCGTGGCGTGGTGGGTGGTGGCCCAGACGTAGATGCCCCAGTTGACCGCGATCAGGACGGTCGAGAGAGCCAGCCATGCGAGGGTCTTGGGCGCCGTGAAGACAGCGAGAACCTGACCGCCCTGTTTCGCCAGGAAGACCAGCAGGCCGGCGACCGCCACGGCCCAGAGAGCGCGGTGGGCGAGGATTTCGAGCGCGTCGAAGCCGGCGGCCGCCTGTCCCATGAACAGCAGCGGCATCACGCCCCAGAGGACGTAGCAGCCGAAGGCGGACAGCAGGGCGGCGCGGCCCTGATCGGAGCCGGTGGCGGTGGTCATGAGGAACTCCTTCGCCGGGGGAGCGGCGATCGGACGGTCAGACGGTGATCGAGCGGTACCCGGACGACGGCTTGATCGTGCCCGTCTCATCGAGGAGCTGGGCGATCTGGACGGCGTTCAGGGCGGCGCCCTTGCGCAGGTTGTCGGAGACCACCCAGAGCGACAGGCCGTTCTCGACCGTATGATCCTTGCGGATGCGAGAGACATAGACGGCGTGCTCGCCGGCCGCGTCGACGGGCGTGATGTAGCCGTCGTGCTCCTGCTTATCGATGACCATGACGCCCGGCGCCTCGCGCAGGATCGAGCGCGCCTCGTCGGGGCTGATCGGACGGTCGAACTCGAGGGTCACCGATTCCGAATGGCCCACGAACACCGGCACCCGGACGCAGGTGACGGTCAGCTTGATCGCCGGGTCGAGGATCTTGTGGGTCTCGTCCCACATCTTGGCTTCCTCGTCGGTGTAGCCGTCATCGCGGAACGAGCCGATGAAGGGGATGACGTTGAAGGCGATCTGCTTGGGGAATTTCTTCGGCGTGGCGTCGCCGAGGCCGTAGATGGCCTTGGTCTGGTTCCACAGCTCGTCCATGCCTTCCTTGCCCGCTCCCGAGACCGACTGGTAGGTCGAGACCACGGCGCGGGTGATCTTCGCGGCGTCGTGCAGGGGCTTGAGCGCCACGACCAGCTGGGCGGTCGAGCAGTTCGGGTTGGCGATGATGTTCTTTTTGCGGGCCAGCTTGATGGCGTCCGGATTCACCTCCGGCACGATCAGCGGCACGTCCGGGTCCTTGCGGAAGGCGGAGGAGTTGTCGATCACGATGGGACCGGCCTTGCCGATCTTCTCGGACCATTCGCGCGAGACGTCGCCGCCGGCGCTCATCAGCACAATGTCCACCTTCGAGAAGTCGAAGCCGTCGATGTCCTGGCATTTGATGGTGCGGTCGCCCCAGGAGACCTCGACGCCCTTGGACCGCCGCGAGGCGACGGCGTGCATTTCGTCGACGGGGAATTCGAGTTCCTCGAGGATGTTCAGCATCTCCCGGCCGACGTTGCCGGTGGCGCCCACGATGGCGACTTTATAGCCCATGCCAGTATGTCCTTCGGACGCGCTAACGCTCGGCTCGCGGAGCCTCGCTGCTTGAGCGCAGGTATCAGTGAATGCGGAGGCTCCGCATGTAGGCCTTCGCAGGCGCGAAGCAATCGCTTTTCAGCGGCGGCGGCCTGTGCGAAGCCCGAGATCGATGGGATCACGCATTCGCGCTGCTTATGAGAAGCGGCTGGCCGACGGCCGGCTGACCCCCGATCCGTCGCAGGTCCCGGTGGTCGAGGCGCTGGCGCGGGTCGAGATCGACCTGACGCGCAAGGGCCCGCTTGGTGGCGTTTTGGGCGGGCTTTTCGGCGGCGCGTCCGAGGTTCGCGGGGTCTATCTGTGGGGCCCGCCGGGACGGGGTAAGTCCATCCTGATGGACCTGTTCTTCGCCTGCGCGCCTGAGCCGCGGAAGACACGGGCGCATTTCCACGCCTTCATGGCCCGGGTGCATGGGCTGATCCGCCAGTGGCGCGAGGGCGACGCGGCGGCGCGCAAGGCTGTTTTCGGACAGTCGAAGGGCGATGACCCGATCCGCCCGGTCGCCGAGCTGATCGCCTCGGAGGCACGGCTGCTGTGCTTCGACGAGCTTCAGGTCACCGATATCGCCGACGCCCTGATCCTGGGCCGGCTGTTCGAGGCCCTGTTCGAGAAGAAGGTGGTGCTGGCGGTGACGTCGAACCGGGCGCCCGACCAGTTGTATCTGAACGGGATCAACCGCGAGCTCTTCCTGCCCTTCATCGATCTGATCGAAGCGCGCTGCGAGGTGGTGTCGGTGGCCGGGGCCCGGGACTGGCGGCTGGACCGGCTGATGGGCGATCGGGTCTGGTTCACCCCGCCGGACGAGACGGCGCGGGCCGGGTTCGAGACCCTGTGGTCCGACTTGAAGGGAGATCAGGCAGAGTGTCCGGCGCACCTGACGGTGCTGGGCCGCGACGTGGTCATCGCGCGCACCGATGGCGGGCTGGCGCGCGCGACCTTCGACGAACTGTGCGGGACGGCTCTGGGACCGCAGGACTATCTGGCTGTGGCGGAGCGGTTCCACACCCTGTTCGTCGAAGACGTGCCGGTGCTAGGTCCGGCCAACCATCACGAGGCGCGCCGTTTCGTCACCCTGATCGACGCCCTGTACGAGGCCGGGACGCGGCTGGTCGCGTTGGCGGAAGCTCCGCCCGAGGCGCTGTATCCGAAGGGGGTCGGGGCGTTCGAGTTCGAACGGACCGTGTCGCGTCTGAACGAGATGGCCAGCGCGGAGTGGCTGGCGCGGGAACGCGACTGACGCCTTGCTTTCGCCCTGCGTCCATCGTCAGGTGACGGTGTTCGCAGGAGAAACCGATGATCCGTCTGGCTACCCTCGCCGCCGCCGCCGTCATGGCCATGGCCGCCCCGGCAACCGCAGCCACGATCCCGACGCCGGTTCAGACCGCGACCGATCCGGGGGTGTCGATCGAGGCGGTCCGCGCCTGGCTGACGAGCAAGGGCGGTACGGTCAGCGAGATCAACCGCCGCGAAGGCGAGACCTGGATCAGCATCGCGGACGGTCCGCTGACGTGGGTGATCTTCTTCTACAGCTGCCAGGCCGACGTGTGCGGCGACGTTCAATACGCGGCCAGCTTCTCCAATGCGACGATCACCCAGACCATGGTCAACGACTGGAACCGCGACCGGCGCTTCCTGAAGGCCTTCTTCGTGCCCGGCGAGAACGGCGAGAACACCGCCGTGGTGCAGTACGACGTGCTGATCCACGAGGGCGATGTCGAACAGCTGACCGACCACACCGCCCTGTGGCTGGACATGGTCGCGGGCTTCGGAACCATGGTCGGCTTCTTCAACCCGGCGGCGCAGTAAGGCTTCAGGCGGTCCGGATCAGGCCGCCGGACACCGCCACGGGCCAGGGCGTCAGCCGCCCGCCGGCGCAGGGGCCGCCGGTGCATTCGCCGGTCAGCGGCTCGAACACCGCCCCGTGCCAGCCGCACAGGATCAGCGAGCCGTCCGGCGTCAGATAGCGGTCCAGCTCCAGCGCCAGCGGAAATCCCTGATGCGGGCAGCGGTCGACATAGCCGGCGACCTGCCCGTCCTTGCGCACCACGAAGCCGTGGAAGAAGGCCTCGCCGATCTGCAGCACGAAACTGCGGGCGCCCGGCTCGGCGATGTCGGTTTCGGCGCACAGGGGCACGTTCGGCGGCGTCTTCCAGACGCGTTTGCGTTCCGTCGCCTCTGTCATCGAAAGCCTTAGTCCCGCTCGACCTTGAGGGGGCGCGACAGAAGGGCGTCGATGACTTCCTGCACCGTCGTCTCGCCGTTCAGCAGGGCGGCGACCGCGAGGGAGATGGGCATGTCGACGTCCATCTTGGCGGCCAGTTCGCGGACGGCGGGGGCGGACTCATAGCCCTCGGCCACCGAACGCTTGCCGGCCAGCGCCTGTTCAACCGTCTGGCCCTGCCCGAGGGCGAGGCCGAGGCTCATGTTGCGCGACTGGGGGCTGGAGCAGGTCAGGACCAGATCGCCGAGGCCGCACAGGCCGGCGACGGTCTCCGCCTGACCGCCGAGGGCGACGCCCATACGAGTCATCTCGGCGAAACCGCGGGTGATCAGGGCGGCGTGGGCGCTGCGGCCCAGACCCCGGCCCTCGGCCATGCCGCAGGCGATGGCGAGGACGTTCTTGATCGCTCCGCCGACCTCGGCCCCGACCAGATCGGTGGCGAGGTAGGGCCGGAAGGCGGGGGCGGACAGCGTCTCCATCAGGGCCTCGCCGAGGGCCTCGTCGGCGCAGGCGAGGGTGACGGCGCTGGGCAGGCCGCGGGCGACCTCGGCGGCGAAGCTGGGTCCGGAGAGGACGGCGGCGGGGGCGTTCGGCAGGGTCTCGGCCAGCACGTCGGTCATCAGCTTGAGCGAGCCGCGCTCGATACCCTTGGAGCACAGCACCACCGGCACGCCGGGGCGGTGGTGGGCGGCGAAGGCGTTCAGGGTCGAGCGCATGTGTTGCGCCGGCGGCACGGCGAGGATCACGTCGCAGGCGGCCAGATCGGCCAGTTCCGAGGTGACCCTGACGTGGTCGTCCAAGGTGATGCCCGGCAGGAAGGCCTCGTTGACGCGGCGCTCGCGGATGCTTTCGACCACGTCCGGCTCGCGCGCCTGCAGCAGGACGTCGAGCCCTGCCCAGCCCGCGACCTGGGCCAGGGCCGTGCCCCAGGCGCCCGCGCCGATCACTCCCGCCGTGCGAAATTCCATTCGGTATCCCTAAGCCTTGGCGCCCTTGCGGCCCGGCTTGTGGGCCGGATCGGCGAGCGCGCTCTTTTCATCCAGCGGCCAGCGCGGACGGGCGACGGCGTCGATGTCGGAGACCCAACCCTTCTGCAACCGTTCCGCTCCCGCCAGGGCGATCATCGCCGCGTTGTCGGTGCAATAGGCCATGGGCGGGGCGAGGAAGGCAAAGCCGTTCTTCGCGGCCGTCGCTTCGAGGGTCGATCGGACCGTCCTGTTGGCCGCGACGCCGCCCGCCACCACGAAGAGGCGGTGCTGATGCTGTTCCGCATAGGCCTTCATGGCCCGGTCGGAGCGGTCGCTGAGCTGGCGGGCGATGGCCGTCTGGACGCCGTCGGCGAGATCGGCGCGGTCCTGATCGGTCTCGCAGGTGTGGGCGAGGCGGGAGGCGGCGGTCTTGAGACCGGAGAAGGAGAAGTCGCAGTCCTTGCGGCCGAGCAGGGCGCGGGGCAGGTCGAAGCGGGCGCCGTCGCCGTTCTCCGCCAGCTTCTCCAGCGCAGGGCCGCCCGGATAGCCCAGGCCCAGCGCCTTGGCGACCTTGTCGAACGCCTCGCCCGCCGCATCGTCGATGGTGGTGCCCAGCCGGGTCATGTCGCCGATGCCGCGCACCTCGAGCAGCTGGCAATGGCCGCCTGAGACGAGCAGCAGCAGGAAGGGGTATTTGACCCTGGCGCCCAGCCGGGCCGAGACGGCGTGGCCCTCCAGATGGTTGACCGCCATCAGCGGCAGGTCGCGGGCCAGAGCCACCGCCTTGCCGAAGCTGAGACCGACCATGACGCCGCCGACGAGGCCGGGACCGGCGGTGGCGGCGACGCCGTCGAGACCGTCATAGTCGAGCGCGGCCTCGGCCATGGCGCGGCGGACGACTCCGTCGATCATCTCGACGTGGCTGCGGGCCGCGATCTCGGGCACGACGCCGCCGTAGGCCGCGTGGTCGTCGATCTGGCTGTGCACCACGGAGGACAGGACGGTTGCCGCGCCGTCGGGCGTCAGCCGCACCACCGAGGCGGCGGTCTCGTCGCAGCTGGTCTCGAGGCCGAGCACGGTCAGGTCGCGCGCGGTTGCCCGGCCCCCTTCGCTGCTATAGTCCGCGCCCAGGTTCATCCGGTCGAGGTAACGACCCCGACCCCCTGACGCAACGATTCTGGGCGCAACTCTCGGCGCAACTCTGGGCGCAACGACTCTCATGGCTCCTCTCGTCCGCATCGGCACGCGCCGCTCGAAACTGGCCCTGACCCAGTCGGGCATGATGCAGCGCGCCATCGGCCGGGCCCTCGGCGTGGCCGACGCCGATCTGGTCGAGGCCGTGCCTCTGGTCGAGATCGTCACGACGGGCGACCGGGTGCAGGACCGGCGGCTGATGGAGATTGGCGGCAAGGCGCTGTTCACCAAGGAGATCGAGGAGGCGCTGCAGGAGGGCCGCGTCGACGTGGCAGTGCATTCGATGAAGGACGTTCCGGCCGAGCAGCCGCACGGCCTTTGCATCGCCGCCGTGCCGCCACGCGAGGACGCGCGGGACGCCTTTGTCAGCGAGGCCTTCGGATCCTTTGGCGAGCTGCCGGCGGGGGCGCGGCTGGGCACGGCGTCGCTGCGGCGCCAGGCCCAGGCGCTGGCGCTGCGGCCGGACCTCAAGATCGAGATGCTGCGGGGGAATGTCGACACCCGCCTGAGGAAGCTGGCCGAGGGCGAGTTCGACGCGATCCTGCTGGCGGTGTCGGGACTGAACCGGCTGGGGTTCGAGGATGTGATCCGCGAGCGGCTGGCGCTGGACGACTTCCTGCCGGCGCCGGGTCAGGGGGCGCTGGCGCTGCAGACGCGGGCCGACGCCCGCGAGGCGACCTGGGTCGGGGCGCTGAATGATCCGGCGACCGCGCTGGCGGTGGCGGCGGAGCGCGGGGCCATGACGGCGCTGGAGGGCTCGTGCCGCACCGCCATCGGGGCCCATGCCGACATCGCCGGCGGCCGGCTGCGGCTGACGACCGAGATGCTGGCGCCCGACGGATCGGCCCGCTGGCGGCGGGTGGGAGAGATCGCCGCCGACATCGTTTCGGGCGATGCGGTGAACGAGGCTCGCGCCCTGGGCCTCCGGCTCGGCGCCGAGGTCCGCGACGCGGCGGGCGACCAGCGGGTCGACCTCTGAGCCCGATCCGGCGCGTCTGGGTCACTCGCGCCGAGCCCGGCGCCGCGCGCACCGCCGCCCGGCTGACGGCGTTGGGTCTCGAGCCGGTGGTCGCGCCGCTGCTGGCCATCCGTCCGATCCCGCAGGCGGCGCCCGATCTGACCGGGATCGCCGCGCTGGCCATCACCAGCCGCAACGGCGTCGAGGCCTTCGCCGTCCTCACGGAGGCCCGGGACCGGCCTGTGTTCACGGTCGGTGACGCCACGGCCGAGGCCGCGCGGGCGGCGGGCTTCGTTGAGGTGCGCTCGGCCGGCGGCGCGATTGATGATCTGGCGAGGCTGCTGGCCGAGGCGGCGCCCGGCGTCGTTCTGGCGCCCGGAGCGCTCGAGCCGGCGGGCGACCTGGCAGGACTGCTCGCGGGCCGTGTCGAGGTGCGGCGCCTGCCGGTCTATGAGGCCTTCGAGACCGGCGCTCCGGCGCCCGTCGGGTTCGACGCCGTGCTGATCCATTCGCCGCGGGCCGGGCGGGCGCTGGCGGCGCTGGGACCGTTCGCAGGTCAGCCCGCCATCGCGATTTCCGAGGCCGCCGCGGCGCCGCTGAGCGCCGCCTGCGGGCTGGATGTCCGGGTCGCCGTCCACCCCGATGAAGCGGCGCTGCTGCAGGCGCTTGGCAAGCCCGCCCCTCCCGTATAAAGAGCGCCTCTCGCGCGGGCAGAGCCGCCCGCCGCGCCAAGGCCGCTTTAGCTCAGCTGGTAGAGCATCGCATTCGTAATGCGGGGGTCAGGTGTTCGAGTCACCTAAGCGGCACCACTTCTTCTGACATTGGAAACACGACGACACGCCGCAAGGCGGAGCCGTTTCCTTGTGTCGGCTACTGGACGCCGACGTTCGCAGGACGTAGCTATTCCGGCTGTACCGGAGCGTAGAATGTCGCAGCGCCTCAGCGCCCGCCAGGAAGAATGTCTGAGGCTCACCGCTTTCCTGACCGACAAGGAAATCGCCGCGCGGCTGGGCCTGTCCGAGGCCACGGTCAAGAAACACGTGCACGAGGCCTGCCGCCGGCTGGGCGTGAACCGGCGCAAGGCGGCGCTGGCGCTGCTGGAACGAAACGTACCAGGGCCGAAAGACCCCATTGGCGCGGCCGGTCCGTCCGGTGCTGATGTCTCCGACGACACGGAGACAGTCCATGGCATTGACGAGTACGCCGCTTCCCCACTGGACGTGGGAGGATCTCGAAGCCGCGCTGGACGCGTTCAGCCCGCTGGGCGCGAACGATCCGGTGCGCAGCCATCTGATGCGGGGACTGGCGGACGACGCGCGGGAGGCGAGCCCGAGGGAGCTGCTGCAGCAGGTGCTGAGCGCGGGCTGGGTGATGGCGCAGGTGGGAGCGCAGAGCAGTATGCAGAGCGGCGCTTCGGCTACCGCCCTCCGCCCCGCGGCGGAATCTATCGCGTCCTGATTCTGTTGTTGGCGGTCGTGCTGGTGGCCGTGATGATCAAGGCGGTCGCCGATCTGATGGTCGCCTACACCGGACAGGCCAGCGAGATCGATCTGGCGATCAATCCCGACCTGTAGCCAGCCTTACAGGCTGCGCCGGGTCGGTCCTCTCGAACCCGGCGGAGGCGCGGCAGCGCGGAGATCCTGACATGACCCCGTTCCAGACAGCCGCCCTCGTAGCGACGTTGCTGACCCTGCTGATCGCATGGTTCAGGGGCGGTCATCCCGAGCGGTTCGGCGCCGCCGTGGTGCTGGTCTGGCTTGCCGCGCAGCTGCTCGCGGTCGCTGGCGTCATTCCGTTCCCGCTGACGCGGTTCGAGGTCGCCTATGTGCCGGTCTACGACACCCTGGTGGAGAGCGCCCTGCTCGCTGCATTCGTCTTCATGGCGATGAAGGGATCGCGCTGGTGGCCGTTCGCGGCGGCGGCGGTCATGGTGCTCGGCGTGTTGATTTACGTCGCACTGCCCTTCGTTCCGCATCTCCGGGGCCGTCCCCAAATCTCAGCGCATCTGGGGCTTGTGCTGGCGCTGGATCTCAGCCTGCTGGCGGGCGTGGGCGAGCGCTGGCTGGCCGGAGAACCGGCCGCGAGCCGGCTCGCGATCTGGCGATCGAGCGCTCAAGAACGCTCTGCGCCTTGAACATATAAACATATCTTTATATCTCTGGCGGCCGTTCCCGCGCCCCAGGAGTCCGCCTTGGCCCGATCGTCCTTCCTGTTCACCTCCGAAAGCGTTTCGGAAGGACACCCCGACAAGGTCGCCGACCGCATCTCCGACACGGTGGTCGACGCCTTTCTGGCGCAGGACCCGGAGGCGCGCGTCGCCTGCGAAACCCTGGTGACAACCCAGCGCATCGTGCTCGCCGGCGAGGTGCGGGCGACGCAGCCGGGGAACAGCAAGGAACAGAACGAAGCGTTCACCCAGGGCATCATCGACAGCCTCGAGCCGCTGGTCCGGGCCGCCGTGCGCGACATCGGCTACGAGCAGGAGGGCTTCCACTGGCGGACGGCGTCCTACGAGTGCCACCTGCACGCCCAGTCGGCGGACATCGCCGTCGGCGTCGACGCCTCGGGCAACAAGGACGAGGGCGCGGGCGATCAGGGCATCATGTTCGGCTACGCTTCGAACGAGACGCCGGAGCTGATGCCGGCGACCCTGGCCTACAGCCACCGTATCCTGAAGAAGCTGGCCGAGCTGCGCCACGGCGGTGAGACCCGCCTGGAGCCTGACGCCAAGAGCCAGGTCACCCTGCGCTACGAGAACGACCGCCCGGTCGCCGCGACCTCGATCGTGGTGTCGACCCAGCACGCCAAAGGCCTGTCGCAGGCCGAGATCGCCGAGGTGGTCAGGCCGGTGGTTACGTCGGTGCTGCCGGAGGGCTTCATCACCGACCAGACGGTCTGGCACATCAATCCGACGGGCGTGTTCGAGATCGGCGGCCCGGACGGCGACACCGGCCTGACCGGCCGCAAGATCATCGTCGACACCTATGGCGGCGCGGCTCCGCACGGCGGGGGCGCCTTCTCGGGCAAGGACCCGACCAAGGTCGACCGCTCGGCCGCCTACGCCTGCCGCTATCTGGCGAAGAACGTGGTCGCCGCCGGTCTCGCCGATCGCTGCACCATCCAGATCAGCTACGCCATCGGCGTCGCGGAGCCGCAGTCGATCCACGTCGACCTGCACCGCACCGGCAAGATCGACGAAGCGATTCTGGAGCAGAAGCTGCTGCGTCTGATCGGCGGCGCGACGCCGCGCGCCATCCGCGAGCATCTGGGGCTGAACCGGCCGATCTACGCCCGCACCGCCGCCTATGGCCATTTCGGCCGCGAGCCGGACGCGGACGGCGGCTTCTCGTGGGAGAAGACGGATCTGGTCGAGGCGCTGAAGGCGCTGGTCTAGTCGTCGGGCTCGCCGCTCTCGGGCGAGCCCTTCGGCGTTTCATCCTTCGCCTCCGCCACGTGCCGCTGCGGCGGATCGAGCGCGGCGCCGAAGCCGAGCAGCAGGGCCGCCATCATCTGCACGCCGCCGCCCTTGCGCTTCGAGGCCAGCCGTCCGCGACCGCCGGCCACGGCGACCGTCGCCCATATCACCAGTCCGACGAGACCGAGGCCCGCGGCCCAGCCGATGATGTCCGTCATGACGCGCTCCCGTGCTCTGGATCACATGGGGCCAGCGGAGCCGTTGTGAAGGACTCGCGCCTCGCGCCCGACCGCCTATAAGGCGCCCATGTCTTCCGACCCCGACGCTCCCTCGCCCCAGACCCGGGGCCCCCTCCGCTCGTTCGGCCGCATCAAGTCGCGGGCGCTGAAGCCGCGGCAGGCGGCGCTGTTCGACACCCTTCTGCCGGCCATCGCCGTGCCCGATCCGGCGGCCGGGCCGATCGATCCGCAGGCGATGATGCCGGAAGCCAAGGCTGTCTGGCTCGAGATCGGTTTCGGCGGCGGCGAGCATCTGGCCGAACAGGCGAGCCGCCATCCGGAGACGCTGATGATCGGCTGCGAGCCGTTTCTGAACGGCGTCGGCTCGGCCCTGCGTCACGTCGACGAGCGTGGGCTGAAGAACGTCCGCCTGCACGGCGACGACGCCCGCGACGTGATGGCGGCCCTGCCCGACGGGTCGCTGGACCGGGTAATGATCCTGTTCCCCGATCCCTGGCACAAGGCGCGGCACAACAAGCGGCGGCTGGTGCAGGACGAATTCGCCGCAGAGATCGTGCGCCTGCTGAAGCCGGGGGGCCGACTGCGGTTCGTCACCGACTGGAAGGACTATGCCGACTGGGCGCTGGAGCGGTTCGAGCGCACGCCCGGGCTGGAGTGGACCGCGGATCGCGCCGACGACTGGCGCGGGGCGCCGGCCGATCACGTGGTCACCCGCTATGAAGAGAAGAAGCTGGGCGACACCGCGCCGATCTTCCTCGACTTCGTAAGGGTCTAGATCGGGCCTAGACCTCGCCCGCCGCCAAGGCCTTGAGGAATTCGTACTGCTCGTCTGTCTCCGGCACCGGGCGTCCACGGGCGCGGCCGACGCGCAGGATCGCCTCGTCGACGTTCGTGCCCCCGGCGATCAGGGCGCTGATGGCCAGCGACGGAGCCCGGCCGAGGCCGGCGTGGCAGTGGACGACCAGCGCCTGACCGGCACGCAACCGCCGGTCCATGGCGTGGGCCACGCGGCGGTAGTGTTCGACATTGGCGGGCAGACCGTGGTCGGTGATGGGGAAGTTGTAGAAGCCGACCCCGTGCCGTTCGCAGACCGCGGCTTCGTCGGCGAGTCCGAACTTCGCCGCCTCCTCGGGCTCCAGCAGGCTGACGACGTGGTCGACCATGCCGTGGGCCAGTTTCGCGATCTGCCCATCCAGCGCTTCGCCGCCGTCGGGCTTGCGCGAGACGCCGAGACGACCGGGCGTATCGAGACCAATCCAGTACACTTTCATCGCGAACTGTTCTGGCGGGGTGCGAGAGTCTTGGCAATGCGTCCGGAGGTCCCCGCGACGTCAGGGGCTGACAAACCGGTTTCGCGGGTCTATATGCCGCCTCACATCGTTAGACCGGCGTCCGACGGCGCCGATTGAAGCGGCGGCCGGATGGCCCGCCGCTTTTGTTTTATTCCGGACCCGACCTTGAAGGCCAAGACCGTCGAAGACCGCGCTCTGCTGGAGCTGATCGAACCCGTGGCGGAGAGCCTGGGCCTCGACATCGTGCGCGTGCGCCTGATGGGCGGCACCCTGCGCCGGCGACTGCAGATCATGGCTGAGCGGCCATCCGATCACGACATCGCCGTCGAGGAATGCGCCCGTCTGAGCCGCGCCGTGTCGGAGGTGTTCGACGCCGCCGATCCGATCAACGGCGAATATCTGCTGGAGGTGTCGTCGCCCGGCGTCGACCGTCCGCTGACCCGCCAGTCGGACTTCGACCTGTTCGAGGGCTATGAGGCGCGTCTGGAAACCGATCGCATGATCGAGGGGCGGAAACGCTTCAAGGGAATGATCGCCGGAACCGACGGCGAGAACATCGCCATCGATCTGGACGGGGAGGAAGACACCGCCCTGATCCCGTTCGAATGGCTGGTCGACGCCAAGCTGGTGCTGACCGACGAACTGATGAAGGCGGGCGCCGAGAAGCGCGCCGCCCGTAACGATAACACTGAGACCGAGGACTAAGAGCATGGCTGTCGCCGGCGTTTCCGCGAACCGTCTTGAACTGCTGCAGATCGCCGATGCGGTCGCGCGCGAGAAGAACATCGACAAGGAGATCGTCGTCGAGGCGATCGAGGAGGCGATCCAGAAGGGCGCCAAGTCGCGCTACGGCGCCCACCACGACATCCGCGCCAAGATCGATATCAAGTCGGGCGAACTGGCCCTGACCCGTCACGTCACCATCGTCGAGGACGACTGGCAGCCGGAAGACGAACTGGAAGAGTTCAACGACAGCGCCATGGTGCGCCTGACGGACGCCTCCAAGCGCGATCCGGAAGCCGTCGTCGGCAAGGAATATATCGAAAACCTGCCGCCGTTCGAGTTCGGCCGGGTGCAGACCCAGATGGCTCGCCAGGTCGTCATGGGCAAGGTTCGCGACGCCGAGCGCGCCAACCAGTACGAAGAGTTCAAGGACCGCGTCGGCGAAATCGTCAACGGCACCGTCAAGCGCGTCGAATACGGCAACACCGTCGTCGATCTGGGCCGGGGCGAGGGCATCATGCGCCGCAACGACTCCATCCCGCGCGAAATCTTCAACATCGGCGACCGCATCCGCACCTACATCTACGACGTGCGTCCGGAAGCGAAGGGGCCGCAGGTCATGCTGTCGCGCTCGCACCCCGGCTTCATGGCCAAGCTGTTCGCCCAGGAAGTGCCCGAGGTCTATGACGGCGTGATCGAGATCCGCGCCGCCGCCCGCGATGCCGGCTCCCGCGCCAAGATGGCCGTGCTGTCCAACGACTCCTCGATCGATCCGGTCGGCGCCTGCGTCGGCATGCGCGGCTCGCGGGTTCAGGCGGTCGTCGCCGAACTGCAGGGCGAGAAGATCGACATCATCCAGTGGAACCCCGACGAGCCGACCTTCATCGTCAACGCCCTGGCGCCGGCCGAAGTGTCCAAGGTCGTGCTCGATGAAGAAGCCGATCGCGTCGAGGTGGTGGTGCCCGACGAACAGCTGTCGCTGGCCATCGGCCGCCGCGGCCAGAACGTCCGCCTCGCTTCGCAGCTGACCGGCTGGCAGATCGACATCATCACCGAGTCCCAGGACTCGGAGCGCCGCCAGCGCGAGTTCACCGAGCGCACCGCCCTGTTCCAGGAAGCGCTTGACGTCGACGAGGTTATCGCCCAGCTGCTGGTCACCGAAGGCTTCGCCACGGTCGAGGATCTGGCCTTCGTCGAGCCATACGAAATCTCGGACATCGAGGGCTTCGACGAGGAGACGGCGGAAGAACTGCAGGCCCGCGCCCGCGACTGGCTGGACCGTCAGGCCGCCATTCTGGACACCAAGCGCAAGGAGCTGGGCGTCGAGGACGGCGTGCTGGACGTGCCGGGCGTGACGCTTCAGATCGCCGTCGCCCTGGGCGAAGGCGGCGTGAAGACGGTCGAGGACCTGGCCGATCTGGCCACCGATGAAATCCGCGGCGGCTACGAGGTCAAGAACGGCGAACGGGTCAAGGTCCCGGGCGTGCTCGAGAGCTTCAACCTGGCGCAGGAAGATGCCGAGATGCTGATCCTGCAGGCCCGCGTCGCGGCCGGCTGGATCGACGCCTCGGAACTGCCGCAGCCCGAGCCGGAACCGGAATACGAGGACGAGGGCGAATACGACGCCGACGCCGTCTTCGCGCCGGCTGAAGGCGAAGGCGACGAAGCGGCGGCGCCGGAAGGCGACGAAGACGAGGTCCTCGCCGAGGACTCCGATCAGCCCGAAAACGCGTGATGGGAGACCGGGCCCTCCATGAGTCTGCGCGAAGCGACGATCGATAGGGAGCGCCGGGACCTGGTGACGCACCAGGTCATGGACGAGTCTCGCCTGATCCGCTTCGTCGCCGCTCCGGACGGCTCGGTCGCTCCCGATCTGGCGCGCAAGCTGCCGGGCCGTGGCCTGTGGGTCGCGGCCGACCGCGCCTCCGTCGAGGCGGCGGTGAAGAAGAACCTGTTCTCGCGCGCTGCCAAGGCTCAGCTGAAGCCGGCGGCGGATCTGCCCGATCTGGTCGAAAGCCTGCTTTTCCGGCGCTGTCTGGACCAGTTGGGGCTTGCCCGGCGCGAGGGCGTTCTTATCTCTGGCTTCGAGAAATCCGTGGCCAATGTGCGGTCGGGGAAGGCCGCGTGGATCATCGAGGCGGCGGACGGATCCGCCGACGGTCGCGGCAAGCTGCTTTCGCTCGCGAAACACATGACGCCGCCCCCGAAAGTCTGCGGCGCCTTCACGGCGGACGATTTGAGTTTGGCCCTCGGGCTGGAAAATGCGATACACGCCGTCCTGCTTGAGGGCGGGCGGGCCGATCGCTGGACCTTCGAGGTCGAACGACTGGCGGGATTTCGACCGCTTCTGCCCCCGGAGTGGGGTGCGAGGCCGGCTGAGGACCCGGACAAGGATTTGAGCGGGCGGGGTTCTGCTTCCTGAGGGAGCGGGGCGACGCACGGCTTTTTGTGTTTGAACGAGACGATGGCGGATATCCCGCCGTCCCGAGTAAAGCGACCGGATGACTGACGAGAACGACAAGACCAACGACGGCCAGCAGACCCCGACCGGGACTCCGTCCCAGACGGGACCGCGCGCGCCCCTGAGCCTGAAGCCCCGGCAGGCGGGGTCGGTTTCGACCGGCACTGTGCGCCAGAGCTTCAGCCACGGCCGCACCAAGACCGTGGTGGTCGAGACCAAGCGCCGCGTCGGCGCGGTCCCCGGGCATCAGCGCCCGCAGGGCTTCGACGTCGCACGTCCGAAGACCGAGGCGCCCGCTGCCCAGGCCCCGCGTCCGGCCGCGCCCTCGCGTGAAGCCGGCGGTCTGTCGGCGTCCGAGCAGGAGGCCCGCCGCCGCGCCATCGAACTGGCCACCCGCCAGCAGGCTGAACGCGAAGCCGCCGCCGCCGCCGAACGCGCCCGCCGCGACGCCGCCGCGCGCGAACAGGCCGCCGCCGCCGACAAGGCCGCCAGCGCGGCCCAGGCTGAAGCCGCCGCCGCCCGCGCCGCCGCTGAGGCCGCTCGCGCCGAGGCCGCCAAGCTGACCGCCGCCGCTCCGGCCAAGGCGCCCGCGAAAGCCGCCGCACCGGCCCCTGCGCCGGCCAAGGCTCCCGAACCGACCCCGACGCCGGCCCCCGCACCTGCGCCGACCGAGGCCGCCGCGCCCGCGGCTCCGGCCCGTCCGGCTCCGCCGGCTCGCCCGGTGGTCAATTTCGGCCAACGTGCGCCCAAGCCGGGCAATCCCGGCCGTGCTCCCGCCGAGCGCCCCGCCTTCGGCGGCCGTTCGGCCCGCGAAGCCGCCATGGGCGGCGGCGAGCGCAACTACGCCGAACGCCCGCAGGCTCCGGCCCGTCCGCAGGGCGGCGCCGCTCGTCCGGCCGAACCGGTCCGTTATTCGGCCCTCAATCCGCGTCCCGCCCCCGGCGCCGCCCGTCCGGGTGGTCCGCGCACCGGCCCCGGCGGCCGTCCGGCCCCGAACGCTCCGCCCGCGACGCCAGACGTCGCCCGCCCTGTCCGCGCCGGCTTCGGCCGTCCCGCGGGTTCGAAGGCCGAGGAGGATCGCGACAAGCGCTTCTCGGACGCCGGTCCGGGCAAGGCCGTCAGCCGCACGCGCGGCGAGCCGAAGCGCCGCGAAGGCCGTCTGACCATTCAGGCCGTGGCCGGTGGCGACGAGGACGCCGCCGAACGGATGCGCTCGCTCGCCTCGGTCCGCCGGGCGCGTGAACGCGAGAAGGAAAAGCGCAAGGGCGGCTCGACCGACGCGCCGAACCGTCCGCGCGAGGTCGTCATTCCCGACGTCATCACCGTGCAGGAACTGTCCAACCGGATGGCCGTGCGCGGCGTCGACATCATCAAATTCCTGATGCGTCAGGGCCTGATGATGAAGATCAACGACGTCATCGACACCGATACGGCCGAACTGGTCGCCGACGAGTTCGGCATGGCCGTGAAGCGCGTGTCGGAATCCGACATCGAAACGGGCTTCCTGTCCGACGCCATCGACGACGAGGCGGTCACGCCCCGCGCGCCGGTGGTGGCGATCATGGGCCACGTTGACCACGGCAAGACCTCGCTGCTCGACGCGCTTCGCACCACGGACGTGGCGGCGGGCGAGGCCGGCGGCATCACCCAGCACATCGGCGCCTATCAGGTGCGTCTGGAAGACGGCCAGCGGGTCACCTTCCTCGACACCCCGGGCCACGCCGCCTTCTCGGCGATGCGCGCCCGCGGCGCCAATGTGACGGACATCGTGGTTCTGGTCGTGGCCGCCGACGACGGCGTCATGCCCCAGACCATCGAGGCCATCCAGCACGCCAAGGCGGCCAACGCCCCGATCATCGTGGCGGTCAACAAGGTCGACAAGCCGGGCGCCAATCCGCAGAAGGTCGTCAACGAGCTGCTGCAGTACGAAGTCATCGCCGAAAGCCTCGGTGGTGAGACCCAGATCATCGAGGTGTCCGCCAAGGAGCGGACCAACCTCAGCGGTCTGATCGACGGCATCCTGCTGCAGGCCGAGGTCATGGACCTCAAGGCCGACCCGGAACGCTCCTCGGAAGGCGTGGTGATCGAGGCCAAGCTGGACAAGGGCCGCGGCCCGGTCGCCACCGTCCTGGTCAAGCGCGGCACCCTGAAGCGCGGCGACATCGTCGTGGCCGGCTCCGCCTGGGGCAAGGTCCGCGCCCTGCTGAACGAGCGCAACGAACAGCTGACCGAAGCCGGTCCGTCGGTTCCGGTCGAGATCCTCGGCCTGGACGAGGCGCCGAGCCCCGGCGAGCCGTTCGCCGTAGTCGAGAGCGAGGCCCGCGCCCGCGAGCTGACCGAGTACCGCGCCCGCGTGAAGCGCGAGAAGGCCACCGGCGGCGTCAACCAGGTCTCGCTGGTCGACATGATGTCGAAGCTGCAGTCGAAGAAGGTCTCGGAACTGCCCGTGCTCATCAAGGCCGATGTGCAGGGTTCTGCCGAAGCCATCGTCGGCTCGCTGGAGAAGATGGGCAACGAAGAGGTCCGCGCGCGCACCGTCATGTCGGGCGCCGGCGGCATCACCGAGAGCGACGTGCAACTGGCCAAGTCGGCCGGGGCGCCGATCCTCGGCTTCAACGTCCGCGCCTCGAAACAGGCCCGCGATCTCGCCGAGCGCGAGGGCGTGGAGATCCGCTACTATTCGATCATCTACGACCTGCTCGACGACATGAAGGGCGTGCTCTCGGGCATGCTGGCGCCGCTGCAGCGCGAAACCTTCCTCGGCAACGCAGCCGTGCTGCAGGTCTTCGACATCTCCAAGACCGGCAAGATCGCCGGCTGCCGGGTGTCCGAGGGCGTGGTCCGCAAGGGCGCCAAGGTCCGCATCATCCGCGACGATGTTGTGGTGCTGGAACTCGGCACCCTCACGACGCTCAAGCGCTTCAAGGACGAGGTCAACGAGGTTCCGTCGGGCCAGGAATGCGGCATGCATTTCCAGGGCTTCCAGGACATCAAGGCCGGCGATTACATCGAGTGCTTCACGGTCGAAGAGATCAAACGCACGCTGGACTAGTTTTCCTCCCCGCTCCGCGGGGAGGGGGACCACGAAGTGGTGGAGGGGTTCTCGGACGCGCAACGGTCGTGGTCGGGAACCAGCCCCTCCGTCTCGCCGCTTCGCGCCGATCCACCTCCCCATGATATGGGGAGGAAAAGCGCCGCCGTTTCGCCTTATGCATCGCGGATGAAGTGACATGCGCAGCCTCGTGATCGCCGTCCTCGCCATCGTTTCCGTCGCCGGTCCGGCCACGGCCGAGACCCGCTACCTCGCGTATGATGCCTCCGACCGGGTGACGCAGGCCCTGACGCGCGGCGTGACGCTCGAGGCCGACCGCGGCCTGTTCGGCGCCATCAGCGTCCGGCGCATCATCTCCACCTCGCAGCGCGGCGCGGCCGACATCCGGCGCGGCGGTCCCGACGCCGTGCGGCGCGTCCTGCCGACTGGTTCGACCGAAACCTCCATCTACGCCATCGCGCCGGAAGGCGACGGCCGCGGACTGACGCGCGCCCTCTGCCCCGCGGCCGAAGAGGCCTGGCTGGTGCTGGGCCGCGTCCGCCTCGGCCGGCCCCTGACGCTCCATGCCGTCGGCCGCTGGCCGGACGGCGCCTACCGCCACTGCGTGCAGCTGTCCTATTCGTGGCGCGGCGAGTGGTCGATGCCGCCGGCGCCGACCCTCGACGACAGCGGCGCCCCTGTGGGGCGATAGGCGTTCACCTCGCCGCCGACCCTCGCTAGGGTTGCGGACATGACCGCCGCCACGGCCAGACCCCAGACCGCGCTGAAACGCCTCGCCGGCGTGCTCGCCTTCGTCTGCCTGGTGCTGTTCCTGCTGGCCATCGAGCAAAAGCAGACCGTCGCCGCCTGGGAGGCCGTCCGCTACGAGGCCGTGCCCGCCGCCAGACGCGTCGCCGACTGGGCCGGCCGCCTCCCGTCCGGCGCGGCGGATGGTTTCCAGGGCCTCAAGGCGGCCGTGAAGGGCGCCGGCGGTCCGCTCGCCGCCACCCCCGGCTCGACCGCCATATTGAGTGGCGAATATGGCCCGGCGGACGCCGACACGCGTGAGGCCGCCGGTTCCCTGACCATGGTCCGCGCCGAGCTGCGGTTCGAGACGGGCGACACGCTGCGCACCCGGCCCCTGCGCATCGCCTTCGGCCGCGAGTCCTTTGCGCCCGGCCAGACTTTCGCTGCCCGGTTGAACGCCCCCGCCGACGCCCAGGTCGAGCTGCGGGCCGTGGTCCCGCCCGCCCGGGGACAGGCCGCCCCGCCGCTGAAACTCTGCGGCGGCGAGCCTGCCGGGGTTGTTGCCCTGCTGCATCGGGGGTCGCGCGTGGATGTGATGCTGTTCCGGCCCGGCTTCGTCATCGGCGGCGAGACGCCGCCCGCGGCCCTGTGCGGGGCCTGGACCTTCGAGGCCCGATGAAGCCGATCCGCCGCCGCAGGGAGCGCACCGGGCTGCGCCTGTTCATCGCCGCCGCCTTGGTGGGGGCCGTCGCCGCCGTATGGACGTGGACCCTGCCCGGCGACGCCGTCCGCTGGCAGGCCGCCGACGGGGCGCAGGCGGTCGAACTGCACCTGCTCGACAACGGCTTCCACACCGACCTGGCCGTGCCCCGCGCCGCGATCGAGGCCCGCCCCGGGCCGCTGGCCGACGCGGTTCGTCAGCTTGCGCCCGGCGACTGGATACTGATCGGCTGGGGCGACGCCAGATTCTATGTCGACCAGAGCCCGATCGAGAGCCGGCTGCCGGACGGGGCGCGCGCCTTCTTCCGGCCCGGCAACCCCTCGGTGATCATGCTCGACCCGGCCCAGCGCGATCCCCGCGCCGCCTTCGCCGAGGAGGGCCGCCGCACCTTCCGCCTGACGCCCGCCGGGTTCGAGGCGCTCGCCGCCCACATCGAGGCGTCGCTGGATGTCTCCTCCGGAGCTCCGCGCATCGCCGCCGCGCGGGAGGGCGACGACGCCCGGTTCTTCGCCAGCCGCGAAACCTTCTCGGTCGCCCACCTGTGCAATCACTGGACGGCGGGCGGGCTGAACGCCGCCGGCCTTCCCGTGCGCCCGTTCCGGTCCATCGTCTCGGCGGAGCTGCTGGCGGCGATCGACCGGGCGGAACTGGACACCGCAGGCCCCGAAGCCTAGACCCCGCCTCTTCGCTTTTTCGAGCCGGGTCCGAGCCCCGGCGGGCGACGAGGACACGAGATGAGCAGCCGCAAACCCAATCCCAAGGCCGGGACCGTCAGCCAGCGCCAGCTGCGGGCGTCCGAGATGATCCGCCATGCCCTTGTCGAGGTCATGCGCGAGAACGAGATCCGCGACGAGGCCCTGGTCGGCGTTTCGATCACGGTCACCGAGGTGCGGCTCTCGCCGGACCTGAAACACGCCACCTGTTTCGTCGAGCCCCTGGGGGCGGGTGTCGACACCGCGCCGGTCGCCGGCCAGGTCGACGGCATCGTCAAGGCGCTGAACGCTCACGCCAAATTCCTGCGCGGGGCGCTGGGTCGCCACATCGACATGCGTTTCACCCCCGACCTGCGCTTCCGTCACGACGAGAGCTTCGCGGCCGCCGAACGGCTCAACCGCCTGCTCGACGATCCGCGGGTGCAGGCGGACATCGTCCGGCCCGACACCGACGAAGACGACTGATGGGCCGCCGCAAGAAGGGCGACGTGGTCAACGGCTGGGTTTGCCTCGACAAGCCGCTGGAGATGGGTTCGACGGACGCGGTCTCGAAGATTCGCCGCCTGTTCAACGCCCAGAAGGCCGGTCACGCCGGGACGCTGGATCCGCTAGCCTCGGGCATCCTGCCCATCGCGCTCGGCGAGGCGACCAAGACGGTGCCCTTCATGATGGAGGCGCAGAAGGTCTATCGCTTCACCGTCAACTGGGGGATTTCGACGGACAGCCTCGATCGCGAAGGCGAGATCGTCGGCCGGTCGGACGTGCGCCCCTCCGTCGAGGCGGTGCGCGCGGCGCTTCCGGTCTTCGTGGGCGAGATCGATCAGGTCCCGCCGCAGTTCTCCGCCATCAAGGTCGACGGCCAGCGGGCCTATGACCTGGCCCGCGACGGCGCCGAGTTCGAGCTGGCCTCCCGCCGGGTGACGATCCACGAGGCGGGGGTGACCAGTGCGCCGGATGCGGACCACGTCGAGATCACCATTCGCACCGGCAAGGGCGTCTATGTCCGGTCGCTGGCCCGCGATCTGGCGGCGGCGCTGGGGGCCGACGGGCATGTTTCGGCCCTGCGGCGCGAGCGGGTCGGGCCGTTCTCGACGGAAAACGCCGTATCGCTGGATTTCCTGACCGATCTGGTGCATAGGGACGCCGCCTCGGAAGGCTTGCTTCCCGTCGCGACCGCCCTGGACGACATCCCGGAGCTGGCCGTGACGGATCAAGACGCCTTCTCGCTTCGGCAGGGACGGCCGATCGTTCTGCTCCCCAGACAGGTCGAAACGCTCAAGAGCCGCCTTCGGGAGGGCTCCAGAACCGTTTCAGCCTTTCAGGGCCAGACCCTCGTCGCTCTCGGTCAGTTGCGGGCCGGCCGGCTAGAACCCGACCGCGTATTTAACCTCCAGTAGGAGCTACCCGATGTCGATTACTGCTGAACGCAAGCACGAAGTCATCGCCGACAACGCCCGCAGCGAAGCGGACACCGGTTCGGCCGAGGTCCAGGTCGCGATCCTCTCGGAACGCATCGCCAACCTCACCGAGCACTTCAAGACGCACAAGAAGGACAACCACTCGCGCCGCGGCCTGCTCAAGATGGTCTCGCAGCGTCGTCGCCTTCTTGACCACCTGTCGAAGGTCGATCGCGAGCGCTACACCGCGCTGATCACCAAGCTGAACCTGCGCCGCTAAGGCGAAGGGGACGAGCGGATAGAGATTTCGAGGCGCGGGCCATGTCCGCGCCTCGTTCCGCATCCAGAACGACCTGTGCGCCGCGGGATTATCCGGCGCAGTACGCGAGGGCCACACCGGTCCTCTTTGCTTCCCGGGCGGGCCGCGATGGCGCGGACGTCCATGGACCGAAGGACTGAACGCCCGACGCTCCACCCACTGATGGGACCCCGCGCGGAATCCGCCCGCGGGATACGAAAGACGAAACATGTTCGATATCAAACGCAAGACGATCGAGTGGGCCGGGCGCCCGCTGACGCTGGAAACGGGCCGCATCGCCCGTCAGGCCGACGGCGCCGTGCTGGCGACCTACGGCGAGACCGTGGTTCTGGCCACCGTCGTCTACGGCCGCGCGCCCAAGCCGGGCCTGGATTTCTTCCCGCTGACCGTCAACTACCAGGAAAAGACCTTCGCCGCCGGCAAGATCCCGGGTGGCTATTTCAAGCGTGAAGGCCGTCCGACCGAGAAGGAGACGCTGGTCTCCCGCCTGATCGACCGTCCGATCCGCCCGCTGTTCGTCAAGGGCTTCAAGAACGAGACCCAGGTCGTCGTCACGGTCCTCCAGCACGACATGGAGAACGACCCGGACGTGCTGGGCATGATCGCCGCCTCGGCCGCCCTGACCATCTCGGGCGTCCCCTTCATGGGCCCGATCGGCTCGGCCCGCGTCGGCTACATCGACGGCGAGTTCGTGCTGAACCCGACCCTCGACCAGATGCCTGACAGCCAGCTCGACCTCGTCGTCGCCGGCACCCAGGACGCCCTGATGATGGTCGAATCCGAAGCCAAGGAGCTTTCGGAAGAAATCATGCTGAATGCCCTGATGTTCGCGCATCGCGGCATGCAGCCGGTGATCGACGCGATCATCGACCTGGCCGAGCACGCCGCCAAGGAGCCCTTCGACTTCCAGGCCGACGACGTCTCCGACATCGTCGCCTCGATCCAGTCGCTGGTCGGCGAGGACATCAAGGCCGCCTACACCCACGTCGGCAAATACGACCGCCGCTCGGGCGTCGACACGGCCAAGAAGGCCGCCGCCGCCAAGCTGGTGAAGACCGACGAGAACCCGGACGGCGTCGACGCTTCCAAATTCGCCACGGCGTTCAAGGAATGCGAAGCCCACGTCCTGCGTCGCGACATCATTGACAACGGTCACCGCGTCGACGGCCGCGCCCTCGACAAGGTCCGGGCCATCGTCTCGGAAGTCGGCGTCTTCCCGCGCACCCACGGCTCGGCCCTGTTCACCCGCGGTGAGACCCAGGCCATCGTCGTCGCCACGCTCGGCACCGGCGAGGACGAGCAGTACGTCGACGCCCTGAGCGGGACGTACAAGGAGAAGTTCCTGCTCCACTACAACTTCCCTCCCTATTCGGTCGGCGAGACCGGACGTATGGGCGGCGCGGGCCGTCGGGAAATCGGTCACGGCAAGCTGGCCTGGCGGGCGATCCGTCCGATGCTGCCGTCGTCGGAAGAATTCCCCTACACCATCCGTCTGGTGTCGGAGATCACCGAGTCCAACGGCTCCTCGTCGATGGCCACGGTCTGCGGTTCGTCGCTGGCCCTGATGGACGCCGGCGTGCCGCTGAAGCGTCCGGTCTCCGGCATCGCCATGGGCCTGATCCTCGAGCCCTCGGGCGAGTTCGCCATCCTGTCCGACATCCTGGGTGACGAAGATCACCTCGGCGACATGGACTTCAAGGTGGCCGGCACGCGCGAAGGCATCACCTCGCTGCAGATGGACATCAAGGTCGCGGGCATCACCGAAGAGATCATGCGCAAGGCGATCGCCCAGGCTTCGGCCGGCCGCCTGCACATCCTCGACGAGATGGACAAGGCCATCGACGGCGCCCGCACCGAGCTGGGCGAGTTCGCTCCGAAGATCGAGCAGATCAAGGTTCCGACCGACAAGATCCGCGACATCATCGGCACGGGCGGCAAGATCATCCGCGAGATCGTCGAAAAGACCGGCGCCAAGATCAACATCGAGGACGACGGCACGGTGAAGATCGCCGCCTCCGAGCAAGAGAAGATCGACGCCGCCAAGAACTGGATCTCGTCGATCGTGTCTGAGCCCGAGCCCGGCATGATCTACTCCGGCAAGGTCGTGAAGGTCGTCGACTTCGGCGCCTTCGTGAACTTCTTCGGCGCCAAGGACGGCCTCGTCCACGTGTCGCAGATCTCGATGGAACGCGTCGCCAACCCCGCCGACGTCCTGACCGAAGGTCAGGAAGTGAAGGTGAAATTCCTGGGCATGGACGATCGCGGCAAGACCAAGCTGTCGATGAAGGTCGTCGATCAGGAAACCGGCGAGGACCTGACCGACAAGATCAACGCCGAGCGCGCCGAGCGTGGCGAAGCGCCGATGTCGGAAGACACCGGCGGCCGTCCCAAGCGCGAAGGTGGCGATCGTGATCGCGGCGGCGACCGCGGCCGCGGCCGTCGTCGGGACTAATCTCCGGCGTCATCGCTGAAATGAAGAGGGCCCCGGCGGAAACGCCGGGGCCTTTTTCACGCCTTGGGTCGAGCTCCGGCGCGCAGGCCCGCGCCGACGGCGAACGCGAGAGCCAGTGTGGCCACGAACAGGCCGCAGGCGAAGGCCATCAGGGCCTCGGCATAGGAGGGGGCGACGACCTCGAAACTGACCGGCCCCACCACGGCGATGGCCGACTGGATGTTCATCCAGCTGTAGCCGGCGGCGAGTCCGCCGAGCAGGACGCACACGAGGGCGATTATGCGCAGGCTCATGCCCATGGGTCGGGCCGCGCTTCGCGTCGCCAGTCCGATGCCCCCGAGGACGAGGATCGGCAGTGTCAGAAGCATGAGCAGGATCATCACCAGCTTGACGATGATGTCGGCTTCCAGAAACACCGCCGCCGCCGAGAAGCCGGGCGCAAAGCCCGACAGCAGCCAGGTGCAACCTGTCACGGCCGCCACGCACGCCGCGCCCGTTACGGCCAGCGCGATCATATCGAACTTCATGTCTGTCCCCCGGTTCAGGCGGGGAACACTGCCCGGCGGGCCGGCTGGCCGCAAGGAGCGGTCAGCGCGGCGCGCGCTTGGCCAGGATGCGCTGCAGGGTCCGCCGGTGCATGCCGAGACGGCGGGCGGTTTCGGAGACGTTGTGGTCGCAGAGCTCATAGACCCGCTGGATGTGCTCCCAGCGAACGCGGTCGGCGCTCATGGGGTTCTCGGGCGGCTCGGGCGCCTCGCCGGTCATCAGCAGGGCCTTGACCACGTCGTCGGCGTCGGCGGGCTTCTGCAGATAGTCGACAGCCCCGGCCTTCACCGCCGCGACAGCGGTGGCGATCGCGCCGTAGCCGGTCAGCATGACGATGCGGCTGTCCTCGCGCTGGTCGCGGATGGCCTCGACGACCCTGAGCCCGTTGCCGTCCTCGAGCCGCATGTCCAGAACGGCGAAGGCGGGGACGGAGGTGCGCAGGGCCTCGCGGGCCTCGGCCACCGATCCGGCAGTGGTCACCTCGAAGCCGCGGCTCTCAAGGGCGCGGCCCAGCCGCGTGCGCAGGGCGTTATCGTCGTCAAGCAAGAGGAGGGTCTTGTCCGCAAGGGCGGCGATCCGGGCTTCGGTCTCGGGCATCATCGTTCTCCTTGCGCCTGAAGTCGGTAACGGCGGGCCTGCGGTCAAGGTTCAGGGCGGGGGTGCGACATCACGACGGGGCGACCTCGAGCGCCGGACGGGGCCAGCGCACGGCGACGCGCGCGCCCTTGGGCTGCCCCTTCTGCGGCGTCGGCCCGCCATCTCCGGCGCCCACGGCCACCCGGCCGCCCGTGCGTTCCAGCAGGGTGCGGGCGATGAAGAAGCCGAGGCCCATCCCACCCTGGCTCGGAGCGATGGTCTCGGGCGCCGGCGCGGCCTTGCCGGCCTTCTTGCCCTTGCGGCCCGGCGCGGCGGCGGCGACGGAGGCGGCGATCTGGGCCGAGAGGGCGCGCCGCGCCTTGCCCTGCGGCCGGCTGGTCACATAGGGCTCGCCCAGCCGCGGCAGGATGTCGGGCGGAATGCCGGGGCCGTCGTCGACGACCTCGATCTCGATGAAGCCGGCGTCGACCAGCGCCTGCACCCGCACCCGGCTGTTAGCGAAATCGGCGGCGTTTTCGACCAAGGTCGAGAGACCGTGCACCACCTCCGGCAGTCGGCGCACGCGCGGCGCGGCCTCGCCGGATGCGGTCCGCACGTTTACATCGAAGGCCAGATCGAAGCCCCGGTGGGGTTCGACCACCTCTTCCAGCAGCGCCTTCAGTCCGACTTCGGCGAAGGCGGAATCGCCCTCCTCGGGCTGCTGCGACAGCTGTTTCAGGATGTCCCGGCAGCGCTCGGCCTGCTGCAGGATCAGGGCGGCGTCCTCGGCGGCGGGGCCGTCCTTGGCGGAGGCGCGGAGCAGTTCGCGGGCGACGACCTGGATGGTGGCCAGCGGCGTGCCCAGCTCATGGGCCGCCGCCGCCGCCAGCCCGCCGAGCGCCGCCAGCCGCTGCTCGCGCTGCAGCACGTCCTGCGTCGTCGCCAGCGCCAGCTCCAGCTTCTCCGCGTCCGCCGCCACCCGCCACGCGTAGGCAGAGGTGAAGACCACGCCGGTGATCAGGGCCAGACCGATGCCGAAGCGGTAGAGCGGCGGCAGGTTCAGCTCCGTTCCCGCCTGCCACGGCAGGGGCATGGAGAAGAAGAACAGGGCCACGGTTGCGGCCAGCACCAGCAGTCCCATCAGCGCCGCCTGCCGCCCCGGCAGGGAGGCCGCGGCGACGGTGACTGGCGCCACCAGCAGCAGACAGAAGGGGTTCTGTAGCCCGCCGGTCAGGGCCAGCAGGGCCGACAGCTGCAGGATGTCGAAGCCAAGATGGGCGGCTGTCAGCGCTCCGTCAGGCGCCGAACCGTCGCTGCGCTTAAGCCGGGCCGTCGCGTTCAGGTTCATGGCCACGCTGGCCGCGATCACGGCCAGGCAACCCCACAGGGGCAGGTCGAAATGGAACCAGCCGGTCGCCACCGTCACCGTCGCGCTCTGGCCGGCGATCGCCATCCAGCGGAGGATGACGAGGGTCCGCAACGACAGGCCCCGGCTGCGGCGCGGCAGGTTGCGCCAGCCGGCGGCGAAACGTCCGCCCCCATCCACGGGAGGCTGCGACGACAGAGGGTCTTGGGTCGGGCTCACGCCTCTTCTATAGACCAGCCGCGCCCGCATGGCGCGTCCTGCCGGGGGTCGTGATGCCGCGCCGTTCCATCCTGCTGTTCGCCGGCGCCTGCGCCGCCATCGCCGCCGCCCTGCTGGTGGTGACGCTGGTGCTCGTCAACCGACCGGCCGGGGGGCTGCAGCCCGGAGAAGTGATCTCCAGCGGGCAGGCGGACATCGGCGGCCCGTTCCAGCTGGTCAATCAGGACGGCCAGCCGGTGGATCAGTCCATGCTTCAGGGCAAGTGGTCGCTGGTCTTCTTCGGCTTCACCTGGTGCCCCGACTATTGCCCGACCACACTGCAGGCGCTGGACGCCACGAAGAAGCGGCTCGGCGACAAGGCGAAGGATCTGCAGATCGTCTTCGTCAGCGTCGATCCCGGGCGCGACACGCCGCAGGCCCTGAAGGACTACCTGTCCACCGATGGTTTCCCGGAGGGCGTCATCGGCCTGACCGGCACGCCTGAGCAGGTCCGCGCCGCCGCCAACGCCTACAAGGCCTATTTCCAGAAGGTCGGAGAGGGCGAGGACTACACCATGAACCACTCGCTGACGGTCTATCTGATGGGCCCCGACGGCCGTTTCCGCACGGCGGTGGCCGAAGAGCTGGGACCCGAGAAGTCGGCTCAGGTGATCGAACGCGCCATGGCCGCGCCCGCGCAGGCCTCGCCAACATAAAGTGATCAGCGATAATCTTTTTGCAGTGCGGCGCGTTCTATGGTGCCCTGCCATATAACGGCGGGGGCCGTCTCAGGACACGCATGCTGTATTCGCTTCACGAGCTCGCCTACGCCTCGGCGACGCCGTTCCGGTTCGGGGCCCAGATGGCCCGCCAGTTCTGGAGTTCTCCGCTCAATCCGGCCGCCGACACCGCCCTGGGGCGGACGGCCTATGCCTCGGCCGAGCTGTTCGAGAGCGTTACGCGCCGCTACGGCAAGCCCGGCTGGGGCCTCGAGGTCGTCACCGTCGCCAACCGCCCGGTCCGCACGACCGAACAGGTGGTCTGGTCCTCGCCCTGGTGCCGGCTGGTCCGGTTCGCCCGGCACGTCGGCGACCTGAAACGCGCCGGCAAGCCGACGGCGGCGCCCGCCGTGCTGATCGTCGCCCCCCTGTCCGGCCACTACGCCACCCTGCTGCGCGGCACGGTCGAGGCCTTCCTGCAGGACCACGACGTCTACGTCACCGACTGGACCAATGCGCGGCAGGTGCCGATGCTGGAGGGGCGGTTCGACTTCTTCGATTACATCGATCACGTCCGGACGATGCTGGGGGTGATCGGGCCGCGGGCGCACGTCGTCGGCGTCTGCCAGCCGGGGCCGCCGGTGCTGGCCGCCTGCGCCCTGATGGCCGAGGACGAGGATCCGAACCGCCCGGCGTCGATGACCTTCATGGGCTCGCCGATCGACGCGCGCCTGTCGCCGACGGTGACCAACCAGCTGGCCGAGGAAAAGCCCTTCACCTGGTTCAGGTCGAACATGATCCACACCGTGCCCTGGCCCTATCCGGGCTTTGGACGGCGGGTCTATCCGGGCTTCGTCCAGCTCTACAGCTTCATGTCGATGAACGAGGACAAGCACGTCGACGCCCACTGGGAGTATTTCCGCGACCTGGTCTCGGGCGACGGCGACGGGGCCCACAAGCACGAGGAATTCTACGACGAATACCTGTCGGTGCTGGACCTGTCGGAAGAGTTCTACCTCCAGACCATCGACATCGTCTTCCAGCAGCACCTGCTGCCGCGCGGCCTGCTGGAACACCGTGGACGCAAGGTCGATCTGACAAGGATCACGGACATTGGCCTGATGACGGTCGAGGGCGCGAAGGACGACATCTCGGGCGTGGGTCAGACCCAGGCGGCGCATACGCTGTGCACGGGCGTGCCCGAGGATCGTCGCACCCTGTACGTCCACCCGGAAGTCGGCCACTACGGCGTCTTCAACGGCCGCCGCTTCCGCGACGACATCTATCCGCGGGTCCGGGACTTCATCGCCCATAACGAGGCTGTCTGTGCAGTACCGGAACGGCCAGCGGCTGCCGCCTGACGCCGTCGGCGTTCCGGCCCGGCTGTCGGTCAATCCGCGCGCCCGCCGCCTGTCGATCCGCATCGACGGGCGCGCCGGCGAGGCGGTGCTGATCGCCCCGTCCGAGCGCAAGCTGGGCGAGGTCGTCGCCTTCGCCCGCACCAAGGCCTCGTGGATGCGCGAGCGGCTGGCGGAACGGCCACAAGGCGCGCCGCTTGAGCCCGGCGCCACCGTCTCCCTGTTCGGCCGACCGACACGTCTGGCCTCGACCGGCGGCGCCGGCGCGGCCCGGCTGACGGAGGACGAGGAGGGCCCGCTGATCGTCTCGGGCGGCGAGGGCGAGGCCTTCGCGCGGCGGGTCGAGAACCTGTTCAAACGGGTGGCGCGGGACACGCTTCAGGCGCGGACCGATGTGCATCTGCGCACGCTCGGGCTCCGGCCCGTGAAGATGTCCATCGCCGACCCGAGGTCGCGCTGGGGCTCTTGCAGCCCGCACAACCGGACCATCCGCTACAGCTGGCGGGTGATCATGGCCCCGCCGCCGGTGATCGACTATCTGGCCGCCCACGAGGTGGCGCATCTGGTCCACGCGGACCACAGCCCGGCCTACTGGTCGGTGGTCGAGCGGCTGATCGGCGACCATCGTCCGCACCGGAAATGGCTCAGGGACAACGGCCCCGCGCTGCACGCGGTGGGGCGCTGACCACCCGTTGGACAACCGTTGATCAGCAAGGATACGCTTGGCTGATGCGACGCCTGATGTTCACCGCGACCCTGCTTCTCGCCGCTGCGGTTGCGGCGTGCAGTTCGGGCCCTCAAGGCGAGCCCGTCTCAAATGGGGACGGGCGTTCCGCACTCGTCGAGTTGCGGTCAGAGGCGAAGTTCCGGCCTCAACTCCTGTCTGGATACATGGGAGCCGACACTCCGGAAGACGTCGCGCCGCTCAACGCCGACGTGAACGAGCTGATCGATCAGGTGCTGGCGCAACCGGCGGGCTCACTGTCCGAAGCCGAACTGCTGCCCCTGATCCAGTCCGCCGTTCAACAGGTGGATGAGTTCGCCACCGAGGATCGCGAGCGCGCCCACCGCTATTTCCGCGAGGTCTGGACGATGGTCGGGTTTCGGGGCGACCCCCTGCGCAAGATCGACGGCCTCTAGACCCTAGAAGAACAGCGGGTCCGCCTTCTTTTCCGGCGGCGGCGCGGGCTGCGGCTGGGGCGCCGGTTGTTCGCGCTGGGGCTGGGGCTGGGTCGGACGCAGGACGGCCGGCTGCTCGCGGCGGGGCGCGGCGGGCTCGCGCTGGGGCGGCGCACCGTCCAGCAGGGACTCGTCCAGCGGATCGACGGCGTCGTCGCCGGGCGGGTTGTCGCCGAACAGATCGCCGATCTGGCCGATCAGGCTCTCGACCGGGCTGGGCGGCTGCCAGCCCTCGGGCATGGCCGGGCCGTTGGGGATGGCCGGGGCGTTCAGGCGCGGCAGGGCCGCCTCCATGAAGCCGCGCCAGATGGCCGCCGGCGACGAGCCGCCGGTGACGCCGCGCATGGCGGAGTTGTCGTCCTTGCCGACCCAGACGGCCGTGACGAAGCCGCCGGTGTAGCCGACGAACCAGGCGTCCTTGTAGTCCGAGGTCGTGCCGGTCTTGCCCGCCGTGTCCCGTCCGGAGATCGCCGCAGACCGCCCGGTGCCGGAGGTCATCACCCCGCGCAGCATCTGGTTCATATAGTAGAGGAACGGGTTCGAGATCGCCTGAACCGGCCCGGCCTCGCGGCTGGCCCGCTGGTAGATCACCCGGCCCTGCGGCGTGCGGATGCGGCTGATGCCGTAGGCACGGACGCGTTTGCCGCCGTTGGCGAAGGCGTCATAGGCCTGGGCCATCTCGAGCGGCGAGACCTCCACCGCACCCAGCGCCATGGCGGGCTCCAGACCGATGCGCGAGCTGATGCCCAGCCGCCGGGCGGTGCGGGCGACGTTGTCGCGGCCGACCTGATCGGCCATGCCCGCCGCGATCGTATTGGTCGATTGGGCCACGGCGTTGGCCATGGTCATCTCGCCGGCATATCCGCCGGAATAGTTGCGGGGAGACCAGTTGCCGATGCGGATCGGGGCGTCGTTGACCCGGCTCTGGGGCGTGTAGCCGCTCTCCAGCGCGGTCAGATAGACGAAGGGCTTCCACGCCGACCCAGCTTGGCGGCGGGCATCGGTGGCGCGGTTGAACTGGCTGTCGGCATAGGAGGCACCGCCGATCATGGCGCGCACCCGGCCTTCACCGTCCAACGCCACGAGTGCGGCCTGCTGCACGCCCTTGGAGCGGTCGCGGTCGAGGATGCGGCGCACCGCCCGCTCGGCCGAGGTCTGCAGGGTCAGGTCGAGGGTGGTCTCGACGATCATGTCCTCGGTCGGTTCGCCGACCAGTTCGCGGATCTGCTTGTCCAGCCAGTCGATGAAATACTGGGCGTGCTGGCTGGCGAGGGTGCGCGACACCCGCACCGGCTCGGTCACGGCTTGGGCGCGCTGGGCCGGAGTGATCACGCCGGCCTCGACCATCTCGTTCAGGACCACGGTGGCGCGGGTGGCGGCGCGCTCGCTCTCGGACACCGGCGAGTAGCGCGAGGGGGCCTTCAGCAGGCCGGCCAGCAGGGCCGCCTCGCCAACGGTCAGCTGTTTGGCGCTCTTGTCGAAATAGCGCTGCGACGCCGCCTCGATGCCGTAGGCGCCGGCGCCGAAATAGACGCGGTTCAGATAGAGGGCGAGGATCTCTTTCTTGGAGAATTTCATCTCCAGCCAGACCGCCAGCATCAGCTCCTGAACCTTGCGCTTCATGTTCTGGTCCGGAGACAGGAACAGGTTCTTGGCCAGCTGCTGGGTCAGGGTCGAGCCGCCCTGAACCACGCGCCCGGCGCGCATGTTGGCCGCGATGGCGCGGCTCATGCCGACGGGGTCGAAGCCGGGGTGGTGGTAGAAGCGCCGGTCCTCGATGGCGATGAAGGCCGCCGGAACGTAGTCGGGCAGGGCGTCCAGGTCCGCCGGCGGGGCCTGCTGGGTGCCGCGCACCGCGATCAGGGCCCCATTGCGGTCGAGGTAGGTGATCGAGGGCTGACGATCGACATTGTACAGGGTCGAGGTGTCGGGCAGGTCGCGCGCGAAAACGGCGAAGAAGACGACCAGGAAGATAACCCCCCAGATCGCCAGCACCGAACCCCAGTAGATCAGCCGCTGCACGGGCGTGCGCGCCGGTTTCGGCTGGCCGTTGCCGCCGCGTCCGAAGCTGAAGCCGGAACCCGCCATCGAAACCTCATCCTGTCCAGCTGCGGTCTTAGCCGTTCGCCGGACATGCGCAAACGCCCCTCACGTCGTCACGAGACCGTGAAGGACGTTTCCGCCGAAAGCATGGCCCTTGGCGGGGCTATTCTAAAAACGCGTTCACCTCGGCGGCGAAGATCGCCGGCTGGTCCAGCATGATGAAGTGGGCGCTGTCGTCGATCCGCTTCAGCGTTGCGCCGGGCATCGTCGAGAACGACGCACGGTAGATGCCGTCGGTGATCTCGGGCGTCATGCGCGGGTCGTTGAACTTGACGTAGAGCACCGTCGTCGGGGCGGTGATGTGGGCCAGCTCGGGCCGCAGGTCGGTGACGATCAGCTCGCGGAAGGCCGAGGCGGAGACCCGGCGGTCGCTGTTGGCGGCGTCCTCCAGCGGACCTGCGCGGGCGGCTTCCGTCGCGATCATTCCGGTGACGGCGGCGGCGGACTGGGCGCGGTAGGCGTCTTCCGGTCCCGTGCTCATGCCGGCGTAGATCTGGTCGGCGACCGGAGCGACGCTTTCCGCCGTCGCGCCGGGGGCGCCGAACATCGCGCCCATGAACGGCATCATGTCGACGACCATCAGCTTGCCGACGTTGTCGGGATGCCGGGCAGCCAGCATCATGCCGATGGTCCCGCCCATCGAGTGGCCGATCACCGCAGGCTTCTCCAGATGCTGCTCGCGGATGTAGCGGGCGATGTCTTCGGCCACGGGCGCCGCGACGGGCCCCTCGGCGTTGGCCTCGGCCGGAGCCCCGGCGAAGCCCTGAACGTGGATGCGATGGACGCGATAGCGGCCTTTGAGCTGATCCGTCAGCGCGTCCCAGACCTCGGGCGAGGACGACAGCCCGGGGATCAGGATGACGTCGCCGACCGGATGCTCCGGCCCGTCGATGCGGACATGGAAGCGGCCGGACTCGAAGTCCGCATGCTGATGTCCGTGACCGCCGGCCTGCGCGTGGGCGGCGTGGCTGTCCTGGGCGCAGGCGGGGGCGGCGAGCGCGGGGCTGATCAGCACGGCGGCGGCCATCACGGCGGTCAGGGCGGATTTCATCGGATCACTCTCCAGAGGCGTTGCAGCCGAATAGGTCATCAACTTTACAATGTAAAGCACTTTTCGTGAACACGCTTCCGGCGTCTGGCGGGAACCGCGCCGGACGGCCTAGAATAGCGGCCATGACGCCTCCCGAGAGCCTCGCCGCCACCCCGTCCGCCGATACACGAGCCCAGCTGGCCGCCTTCGGCAAGGGGTTCGTGCTCGACACCTGGTATTTCGTCGCCCTGTCGCGCGACGTCGAGGCGGCTTCGCTCAAGCGGCACGAGCTGCTGGGCGAGCCGGTTCTGATCGGCCGGACCCGTGCGGGACAGGTCTATGCCATGCGCGACATCTGCCCCCACCGCGCCGCGCCGCTGTCGGCCGGCCGGCTGGTCGAGAAGCCGGGCGAGGGGGAGACGATCGAGTGCTGCTACCACGGCTGGCGCTTCCGCCCGGACGGCGTCTGCGCCGCCATCCCCTCGCTGGTCGAGGATCAGGCCTATGAGCCGGAGCGCATCCGCGTCCGTTCCTATCCGGTGCGCGAGAGTCAGGGCATGGTGTTCGTCTGGGTCCCGTCCGACCCGCGCCTCCCGGCCGAGCCGGATCACGAGCCGCCGGTCTTCCCCGGCGTGGTCGGCGGCGGCGCCAAGCTGGTCGAGTGGATGGATTTCGAGGCCCACATCGACCACGCGGTCGTCGGCCTGATGGATCCCGCCCACGGCCCCTATGTGCATCAGCAGTGGTGGTGGCGCTCCGAGCATTCGATGCACGAAAAGGCCAAGGCCTTCGAGCCGCGCGAACTGGGCTTCGCCATGGTCCGCCACGCCCCATCGTCGAACAGCCGCGCCTACAAGATCCTCGGCGGCGCCCCGGCGACCGAAATCACCTTCCGCCTGCCGGGCTATCGCTGGGAGCACATCCAGGTCGGCGAAAAACAGGTGCTGGCCCTGACCTGTCTGACGCCGCGCTCGGACAACCGGACCACGATCACCCAGATCTTCTGGTCCGATCACTGGGTGTTCAACATCGCCAAGCCCTTCCTGCGCATGGGCGTGGTCGCCTTCCTCAAACAGGACGGCGGCATGGTGAACCTGCAGAACGAGGGCCTGCGCTACGACCCCGCCCTGCTCTGGATCGACGACGCCGACAAACAGGCCAAATGGTACCAGCAGCTCAAGCGCGAATGGGCCAAGAGCCGCGCCGAGGGCCGCGCCTTCGCCAACCCGGTCAAGCCGGCGACGCTGCGCTGGAAAAGCTGAAGGCCGCGGCGGGCGCCGCGGCCTTCAAGGCATTGGGGTTGTAGCCGCGACTACTGCCGCGAGACGGCGCCGGCGAGGATCACGTCGACCTGCTTGCCCATGCGTTCGGTCAGCTGGGCCATGGCCCAGCCGTCGTAGGCGGCGCGGCGGTAGTTGGACAGGAAGGCGTCGTAGATCAGCTCCGACAGCAGCCGCACGTCGGCGTCCTGGCGCAGCTCGCCCTCGCGCACCCCGGCCTGCAGGGTGTCGGTGACGACCGACAGGATCGGCTTGATGGCGTCGCGGGTGCGCATCTCGGCGGCGACCGGCTGGAACCACGAGCGGGCGATCACGGCCTGCACCAGCGGCAGCTGCTCGAGCGAGTCATGGTAGCCGGCGCCGAGCGCGGCCAGCAGGCGCGTGCGGGTCGAGCCCTCGGCCGCGGCGGCGGCCTTCATGGTCTCGGACAGCTTGACCATGTCGGTCGAGAGCACGGCTTCGAACAGTTCGGCCTTGTCCTGGAAATTGGCGAAGACCGCGCCGGTCGACATGCCCGCGCCCTTGGCGATGTCGCGGATGGTGGCGGGCTCGTAGCCGCGCTCGGCGAACAGCTGGCGGGCGGCGTCCAGCACCTTCTGGCGCGTGCGGACCTTGGCGGCCTGACGGCGGTTCAGGCGGGGCGCTTCGGACTCGGACTGGGATTCGGTTTGGGTGGTAGGCAGGGCGATATCTCGCATGAAACAGGTACTCGACTAGACGGCGGCTTACGCCCGCCGATCGATAACTGACCGCCGAAGCGATGGGGAGGAGGCGGCAGGCGATGCTGATTCCGCCGAAATGTCATCTTTCGACAACGGGGGCAGTCATCACGCAACGATGACCAAAATGGGGTGCGGAGATTAACGCGGCGATGCCCCCGACAGTTAACGCCGCGACATCTTGACCGTATCAACTCCGCCTTGTGGACCGCAGGGCGCGCACGCGTCTGGGCCGACCGGGGCTCTCAGGCATGGCCTGCTGGAACAGACTGCGGAAGCGGTCGCGACGCTCGTGGATCGAGGCCAGCACCAGCCCCATTGGCACGCCCAGATCGACCAGGGTGTTCTCGGCCAGCTGCAGCGCCGCCTCCGTCGTCTCGGGCACCGCGTCGGTGACGCCAAGCTGATAGAGGCGCTCGGCGTGGCGTTCGTCGCGGGCGCGGGCGATCAGGATCAGATCGGGCCTCAGCCCCCGCGCGGCGCGCACCACCTCGTCGACCTTGGCCGGCGCGTCCATGGTCACGATCACCGCCCGCGCCGTGTCGATCCCGCATAGCTGCAGCATCTCCGCGCGCCCGGCGTCGCCGTAGAAGACGTTGGCGCCCTCAGCCCGGCCCTTGGCCACGGTCGCGGCGTTGGCGTCGAGCGCCAGATAATCCTGATTGTGCTCGGCCAGCATCTCGCCGACCAGCCGGCCGACCCGGCCGAAGCCGACGATCAGCACCTGTTTGTCGCCCGGTGTCGGCTCCATCGCATCGGCGGGCAGATCCGGCGCGGCGGACTTCGCCCGCGTCAGCCGCGCGGCCAGCACAGCCATGGCCGGAACGGTGAAGATGCTGATGGTCGCCGCGACCAGGACGGTTCCGGTAAAGGCGGGCGAGGCGATGCCCTCGACCAGCCCCGCGCCGAGGATGACGAAGGCGAACTCGCCGGCCGGGCCCAGCACCAGCGCCGTCTCGATCGCCGCCTTGTTCTTGACGCCCCACAGCCGCGCGGCGCCGTAGATCATGGCCACCTTCACCGCCGTCAGGGCGGCGGCGAGGCCGAACACGCCCAGCGGATCGGCGACCACCACATCGAGGTCCAGCCCGATGCCGACGCCGACGAAGAAGACGCCCAGCAGCAGCCCCTTGAACGGCTCGATCGACAGCTCGACCTCGCGCCGGAACTCGGTCTCCGCCAGCAGCAGGCCGGCGATCAGGGCGCCCAGGCTCATCGACAGGCCCGCCGCCTGCGCCGCCAGACCCGCGCCGACGACGACCAGCAGGCTGGCCGCGACGAACATCTCCTGCCCCTGACCGCGGGCCTTGGCCTTGGCCACGGAGCGGAACATCGGCCGCAATACCAGCCGGCCGAGGCCTACCAGCAGCGCCAGGCCGATCGCGGCCGGCACCAGCGTCAGTAGGGCGGCCCTCAGCGTACCCGCGTCGATGTCGCCGCCGCTCTCGGCCAGCGCCGCCAGCACGGTGACGGTGATCAGGATGGGCGCGACGGCGAGATCCTGCGCCAGTAGGACCGCGAAGGTCGCCCGGCCGGAGGTGGTCTGGACCCGGCCCCGCTCGGCCAGCACGGGCATGACGACCGCGGTCGAGGACAAGGCCAGTCCCATGCCCAGCACCGCCGCGGACACCAGCGTCTGGCCCATGAGCATGAAGAGCGCCGCCAGCACCACGGTGCAGACCGCGACCTGGGTCAGGCCGAGGCCGAACACGAGCTTCCGCATCGACTTGAGCCGTTCCCACGACAGCTCGAGGCCGATCATGAACAGCAGGAAGGCGACGCCCAGTTCCGACAGGGAGCGGATCTGGCCGGCGTCGGAAATGGTCAGCCAGGACAGCCAGGGGGCGGTGTCGGCCAGCCGCGCCAGCCCATCGGGTCCGAGCAGCACGCCCGCGGCGAGAAAGCCGAGAATCGGGCTGATCCTGAGACGGTTGAACAGGGGCACCATGACGCCCGCCGCGGCCAGGAAAACCACCAGATCCTTGTATTCGCCGCCCGCGCCGCCGTGACCCGTCATCCGCCCTCCATATTGTTCAGCCTACAGGCTGAAACGCCCTGCTGTCCGCGATTCCGTCGCTTGATGACAAAAAATTCAGGCGACAGGTTTCCTCGCGCGCGTAGGGTCGCCGCCGACCTTCCGGAAAGCGAAGTCAAGTCGAGGGAAACCCACATGAAGAAGCTGCTCATCGGCGCCGCCGTCGGCGCCCTGCTCCTGCCCGCCGCGCCCGCGCTGGCCCAGCATTTCTCGGACGACGGGCATGACCACGCCTGCGTCGACGAGAGCTGCACCGTCTTCGAACTGTTCCAGACCCCCGCCGACGGCGCGACCGTCATGGGTTACCAGGGCGTCGACGCGCCGAAGTACGGAACCTGGGGCTTCGATCTGGCCGGCCGCGACACCTCGGTGGCGCCGGGCGACAGCTTCTTCCGTTACGCCAACGGCACGGCCCTGGACAATCTTCAGATCCCGTCGGACCGCACCAGCTACGGCTCGTTCAACCTGCTGCGCGAACTGTCCGACAACCGCGTCAAGGTGATGATCGACGCCCTCGCGGCCCGCACCGACCTGGCTGCCGGCTCGGACGAGCAGAAGATCGCCGACGCCTACCGCTCCTATATGGACGAGGCCCGCATCGAGGCGCTCGACGCCCAGCCGCTGCAGCCCTACCTCGCCGCCATCCGCGCCGCCGACACCCATGACAAGGCCGCGGTCTACATGGGCGAGACCCAGGGCCGCCTCGGCGCCTCGATCTTCGGCACCGGTATCTCGACCGACCAGAAGGCGCCGACCCGCTACGTCGTCTCGACCGGCCAGGGCGGCCTCGGCCTGCCCAACCGCGACTACTATCTGGACGAGCGTTTCGCCCAGAAGAAGACGCTCTACCGCGCCTATGTTGAGCGTATGCTGGAGATGATCGGCTGGGAAAGCCCGGCCGCCAGCGCGGACGCCATTGTGGCCTTCGAAAACCGCATCGCCGAGGCGCACTGGACCCCGATCCAGAACCGCAACCGCGACGAGACCTACAACGAATACACCATCGCCCAGCTGGCCGCGGAGGCGCCCGGCTTCCCGTGGCAGGACTATTACAACGCCGTCGGCGTCGGCGAAGTCCCGCGCCTGATCGTCCGTCAGGACACGGCCATGCCGAAGATCGCGGCGATCTACGCCGAGACCCCGATCGAGGTCATTCAGGCCTGGCAGGCCTTCCACACCGCGGACGACGCAGCTCCGCGCCTGTCGCGCCGCTTCGCCGACGCCCAGTGGGAGTTCCGCTCGCGGGACCTGAACGGCCAGCCGATGCAGCGTCCCCGCGACAAGCGCGGCATCAGCTTCGCCGAGGGCATGCTGGGCGAGGCCGTCGGCCGCCAGTATGTGGACGAATACTTCCCCGCCGAGTCCAAGGCCAAGATGGAAGAGCTGGTCGCCAACCTGCGCACCGCCCTTTCGCACCGGATCGACAACCTCACCTGGATGGGCGCCGACACCAAGGCGGCCGCCCAGGAGAAGCTGCGCAAGTTCACGGTCAAGATCGGCTACCCGAACAAGTGGCGCGACTACTCCGCCCTTGAGGTCCGCCCCGACGACCTGTTCGGCAATGCCGAGCGTGCGGGCCTGTTCCAGTGGAACTACCAGCTCAACCGCCTGAACCAGCCGGTCGACAAGGACGAGTGGGGCATGACCCCGCAGACGGTGAACGCCTACTACAACTCGACCAATAACGAGATCGTCTTCCCGGCCGCGATCCTGCAGCCGCCGTTCTTCGATCCGGACGCGGACCCGGCCGTCAACTACGGCGGCATCGGCGGCGTCATCGGCCACGAGATCGGCCACGGCTTCGACGACCAGGGCTCCAAGTCGGACGGCGACGGCGTCCTGCGCAACTGGTGGACCGACGCGGACAAGGCCAATTTCCAGGCCCTGACCACCCGCCTCGGCGCCCAGTACGACGAGTTCGAGCCGATCCCGGGCCACCCGGTCCAGGGCGGTCTGACCATGGGCGAGAACATCGGCGACGCCGGCGGCACGGCGGTGGGCCTCGAGGCCTATCACCTGTCGCTGAACGGCCAGCCGGCTCCGGTGATCGACGGCACGACCGGCGACCAGCGCTTCTTCTACGGCTGGGCCCAGGTCTGGCAGTCGAAATACCGCGAGGACGCCCTGATCAACCAGATCGCCACTGACCCGCACAGCCCTGCCGAGTTCCGCGTCATCGGCCCGTTGCGGAACGTGGACGCCTGGTACGAAGCCTTCGACGTCCAGCCCGGCTCGAAATACTACCTCGCGCCGGCCGACCGCGTCCGCATCTGGTAAGCGGCGGGTCCAGCAAACGGGAAGGGCCGGGGCGGCGACGCTCCGGCCCTTTTTCGTTGGCGAAGGCTCGCGGCTGACCTTGTGTCGGCTTTGCGGCTCAGGAACACGGCGCCGGACCGAAGGGTTGGGGCGACATGACCCGCTTCCACTTCCATGCGGCGGACGGCACGCCCTTTCGCGACCGGCACGGCGAGGAGCTTCCCGACCTCGACGCCGCCAGGACCGTCGCCCTCGACATACTGACGGAGATGCTGCCCAGCCGGGCGGTCGAGTTCTGGGATCAGAAATCGTTTTCGGTCAGCGTCAAGGACGAGACCGGGCGGCTGGTGGCGGTGCTGATGACGATGGCGGTCGTGGATCCGGAGCCGCTCGCCGACGTGCCGCCGGAGAGCTGAGCCCGCCCGGGCGGCGGGCACGAAAAAGCCCGCCGCGGGGGATACATCGCGGCGGGCTTCTTTCGCTCTCTACGGAGCGGACGTTTCCTCCCCGAAACGCCTCCGAAAGGCTGCTGCGTCGAAACGCGGCGGCTCTCGAGTGACCTCAGAATGACGACATTCCAGCGGCCAAGTCAATGAAGTCGCAGCCGAAACGTCTGAATTTCATGCCTTATCAATGATAAGTCACGCGTCCGTGTGCGGAGCATCCACGATCCGCCGGATGGTGGCGACCAGGTCCGCCCGCGCGGCGACGACCTGCCCGGGACGCTCGGCCTTCCAGGCCTCGTTGTCGGAAATGCCGGCGGCCAGCGCGCGGCCGGCGTCGAGGTCCTTCACCGTCACCTGACCCGCGGCGATTTCGTCCCCGCCGAGGATCACCACGGCCGGGGCGCCGCGCCGGTCGGCGTATTTCATCTGCGCCTTCATCCCGGCCCGGCCGAGGTAGAGCTCGGCCGCGATGCCGGCGCTGCGCAGTTCGGACACGGCGTCGAGGTAGTGCTGCATGTCGGCTTCGGAGAAGACGATCACGACCACCGGCCCGCGCACCGCGTCCTCGCCGCCCCGTCCGGCCGCGCGCAGGGCCGAGGCCAGCCGCGACACGCCGAACGAGAAGCCGGTCGCCGGTAGCCGCTCGCCTGTGAACCGGGCCACGAGATCGTCGTAGCGCCCGCCGCCACCGATGGAGCCGAAGCGCACGGCCCGGCCCTTGTCGTCGGTCGTCTCCAGCAGCAGCTCGGCCTCGAACACCGCGCCCGTATAGTATTCCAGCCCGCGCACGATGGTCGGATCAAACCGGACCGAGGCCTGATCGACCTTCATGGCGTTGAGCGCCGCGTCGATCGCGGCCAGCTCATTCAGGGCGCTCTCGCCGATCACGCCGATGCTGCCGGACAGGGACACGGCCTTCAGGGTGTCGGCGCGCGACAGATCGGAACTGTTGGCCGAGGCGAGGAAGCCCTCGATGGCGGCGATCACCTTCGGCGGCAGCTGGGCCCCCTTGGTATAGTCGCCGGACTCGTCCAGCCGCCCTTCGCCCAGCAGGGCGACCACGCCCTCCCAGCCCAACCGGTCATATTTGTCGATGGCCCGGAGCGCGGTCAGCTTCTGGCCCGCATCCTCGACCCCGCCGGCCTCGAACAGGCCGTCGAACAGCTTGCGGTTTGACACCCGGATCACGGCCTGATCACTCGCCAGACCCGCCGACTGCAGACCCTCGCAGGCCATGGCGATGATCTCGGCGTCGGCCTCCGGGCGATCTGAACCGACCGTATCAGCGTCGCACTGCACGAACTCGCGGAAGCGGCCGGGGCCGGGCTTCTCGTTGCGCCACACCGGGCCGAAGGCGTAGCGCCGGAACGGCTTGGGCAGGGTCTCCCAGTTCTGCGCCGCGAACCGCGCGAGAGGCGCGGTCAGGTCGTAGCGCAGCGCCATCCACTCGCCATTGCCCTCTTCGTCGGGATCGTCCTGCAGGGCGAAGACGCCCTCGTTCGGGCGGTCGGCGTCCGGCAGGAATTTGCCGAGGGCGTCGGCATATTCGAAGGCGCCCGTGTCCAGCGGCTCGAAGCCCCAGCGCTCGTAGACGGCGGACACCCGCGTCACCAGCCGGCGCTCGGCGATCAGGTCGCGGCCGCGGCGGTCGGCGAACCCCCGGGGGCTGCGGGCTTCAGGGCGGATGGGCGCGTCGGTCATGCCGCGCTTCCTAGATGAGCGGGAGGCGAGGGTCGAGGGGCGGCGATCGCGCCCCGACCCCGCCAGACGTCAGACCGACACCGGATCGGCGCGGACCGCCGCCGTCTTGCGGATCGGAACCATCCGTCCGTAGGTCAGGCAGCGCCAAACCCACTCCAGCGGGCCCATCTGGAAGACGGACAGCCACAGCGGCGACCAGATCAGCTGCACGATCCAGATGGCGCCGACCACGCCCCACAGGGCGCCAGGGCCCATGGTCCCGAACCACAGCGGCCCCCAGGGCATGTAGAACAGGGAGGTCATGATCAGGGTCTGGGTCAGGTAGTTGGTGAAGGCCATCCGACCGACCGGGACCAGCACGGAGGTGATCATCTTCAGCCCGAACCGCGTCAGCAGGATCAGCGCGCTGACGTAGCCGAGGGTGATCAGCGGCGCGGCGCCGCCGAGCGCGCTGTCCAGCCCCTCCAGCGGCAGGGCGCCGCCATTGAGTTCGGTCCAGGCGTAGTAGCCGAACAGGGCCAGATTGGCCGCGCCGAACGCCGCGACCAGCACGTAGATCCACGCCGGCGAACGGCCGAACAGATAGCCCGACTTGAACAGCCCCAGACCCAGCATCATCAGCGGGACCGAGATCGGGATCAGGAACAGGCTGAAGAACTGCACCATGGCCCAGCCCTTGGCGTTCTCCATCATCGCCGGGACATAGCCGGAGCGGAACAGCTCGACCGTCGCCATAATTTCGTCTGTCGAGACCTTGGGCTGATTGGCCTTGAACTGCGCCTGGAACTCCGGACCCATCGACGCCATCACCATCGGTCCCAGGACCGGCACGGCGACGGCGATGATGGCCCACATGGCGGTGATCAGTCCGCCGACCCACAGCAGCCGCTTCGCCGGCCATGACCGCACCAGCATCACCAGGAATCCGCAGTAGGCGTAGTGCAGCAGGATGTCGCCGTACCAGAAGGCCAGCCCGTGGATCAGGCCGAAGACGCCCAGCCACAACAGGCGACGCCGCAACAGCTTGCCGCGCGCCGCGTCGCTGCGCTCGCCGCCGACGAGGAAGACCGAGACGCCGAACAGCATCGTGAACAGGGTGCGGAACTTGTCGGCGAAGAAGACGTCGGTGACCCAGTGGCCGACCAGGTTCGCCCCCTCCATCGCAAAGGGTTTGGCTCCGCCCATCTCGGCCGAGATCGGCCAGGCGAAGGCCATGGCGTTGACCGCGAGGATCCCGAGGATCGCCCAGCCCCTCAGCATGTCCAGATTGAAGATGCGGTCCTTGGGCGCGACCGGGGCAAGCGCCGGCTGCGTCTGAGTCATCTCGGCTGCGGCCATGGCGTTTCCCCCCGCGTGGCTATGGACAAGGAAGCTTTACACGCTGCGGTCGCCGCAGATACTAAATTCGGCGTAATGGCGCCGGCTGGTTCAGTCGGCCTCGCGCTGGCCCATCAGGCCGAGACGGTCGCGCACCTCCGGCTGCGGACGGAAGGCGATGAAGGCGGCGCACAGCCCCGCCCACAGCGCATAGCTGACACCCACCAGCACCGCGATTGACAGGCCGCCGACGCCGTAGATCAGCAGCGAGGTCTCGCTGCCGCCGATCGCCTCGCCGACGTTGGCGGCGTGCAGCCACTGCAGCACCGACTGGATGATGGCGAACAGTGCGCCCAGCGCCGCCGCCAGCAGGCCGCCGTAGAACATGAAGCGCCAGATTACGCCCAGCCGCGTCGCCGGCCGCCCCGTCCGCTTGCGCTCCTTGTCCAGCAGCCACAGGCCGCCGGGGACCGCCAGCAGGCCCAGCAGCAGCACGCCGAGCCGCCAGTCCATCTCCAGTCCCGGCATCCAGTTGCTGGGCGGCCAGATCGGCAGGGTCGCGATCAGCGGCGGCCACAGGGCCCCGAGCACCGAGGCCAGCACGATCCGGTACGGCTCGCGCCGCCATGCCACGCGCGTCTGGCCCGGGAAGTCCTCGGGCCGCTCCAGCGGGGGAAGCTTGCCGCCGATCATCGGGTCGGCGCCGGCGTGTCGCCGGAATAGTCGTAGAAGCCGCGCCCGGACTTGCGTCCCAGCCACCCGGCCTCGACGTATTTCACCAGCAGCGGGCAGGGCCGGTATTTGCTGTCGGCCAGCCCCTCGTAGAGCACGTTCATAATGGCCAGCACCACGTCCAGCCCCATGAAGTCCGCCAGCTCCAGCGGCCCCATCGGATGGTTGGCGCCCAGCTTCAGCGCCTTGTCGATCGAGGCGACGTTCCCGACCCCTTCGTACAGGGTGTAGATCGCCTCGTTGATCATCGGCACCAGGATGCGGTTGACGATGAAGGCGGGGAAGTCCTCGGCGTTGGTCGTGGTCTTGCCCAGCGACTCGGCGAAGGCCACGGCCGTGTCATAGGTCTCGGCCGAGGTGGCGATGCCGCGGATGATCTCGACCAGCTTCATCACCGGCGCCGGCTTCATGAAATGCAGGCCGATGAACCGGTCGGGCCGGTCCGTCGCCGAGGCCAGCCGGGTGATGGAAATCGAGGAGGTGTTCGACGCCAGTAGGGTTTGCGGCCCCAGATGCGGGACCAGATCGGCGAGGATGGCCTTCTTGACCGCCTCGTCCTCGACCGCAGCCTCGATGACCAGATCGGCCTTCGCGGCCTCGGCCAGTGATTTCGCGGCGGTGATCCGGGCGAGGGCGGCGTCGGCCTCGGCCTGAGTGGTCAGTCCGCGCGTCACCTGACGCGACAGGCTGGCGGCGATGGCGCCCTGGGCCTGCGGGACCCGTTCCGGCGCGGCGTCGTGCAGCAGCACGTCATAGCCGCCGGCGGCGACGGCCTGGGCGATGCCGGCCCCCATCTGGCCTGCGCCGACGATGGCGACTGATCGGATCGTGGTCATGAAGTCCGGTGAACTGGCGGGCGCTGGGCCCGATCGGAGCGGCACCTTAGGACGGTCGCCGCGTGGCGCAAGCATCAAGCGCCCGCTCTATTCGCAATCGCACAGCGCCGTGGCCCGCCCGCACCTCAGTAGTAGGTTCCGGCGGTCAGGGTCAGCAGGGCGGCCTTGGACGCGGGCAGCAGATAGATGCGGACACCGGCGATCAGGATCCAGGCGATGATCGGCGTCACATCCATCCCGCCCAGCGGCGGAATGACGGCCCGAAGCGGCGCCAGCACCGGGCTGATGATGGTGTCCAGCGCGTGCGACAGCGAGGCGACGAAGCGGTTGCGGTAGTTGATGACGTCGAACGCCACCAGCCAGCTCAGGATGGCGTAGACGACCAGCGCCAGGACGAACAATCCCAGCACCGCGTCGATGACGAAGAAGATGAACCCGATGATTGCGGCCATGCCCCGCGACGCTCCTGCCTGTCAGATATTCGCTACATAGCGGGCCACAGCGCGCCGCGCCAAGTTTTCCGGTCCAGCGGGGCGAACGGACGCGGGACCCGTTGACACTGCCCTCGCCCCCCCGTATCTCGCCCGCTCGCCTGCACCCGGGAAACGGGGCCGTAGCTCAGTTGGTAGAGCGCGTCGTTCGCAATGACGAGGTCAGGGGTTCGACTCCCCTCGGCTCCACCATCCTGCTTCGCGCTGACGCGCTTCGCAGGATGGGTGGTTTCCCGTTCGCCACACCCTCCCACGAAACCTGACAACGCTGTTCGCCCAGCTTGACGAGTCCGCGGGATTGGCGTGGATTGGTTACCGGGCTGAGACCACAGCGAAACTTCTTTCGGGGGAACCACCATGAAACATCTCATCAGCGCGCTGGCGCTCGCAGCCGCGCTTGCCGCGCCCGGCCTCGCCGTCGCCCAGAACGCCGGCCTGACCGCCAACTACGGCGAAATCCGCCTCACCGCCGGCTTCACGCCCGATCCCTACCGGGTCAACATCACCGCCGGCGGCTCGATCGACGCCTATACCGACACCAACCTGCCGGGCGCCTGCGTCGGCGACATCTCCAATGCGCCGGACTATGAGGTCACCTACAACGCCGGCTCCCTGCCGCTGGTGTTCCGTACCCGCTCGTCGACCGACACGACCCTGATCATCAACGGCCCGGACGGCCAGTGGTACTGCGACGACGACAGCTACGGCGACGGCGACGCCGAGGTCCGCTTCAACAAACCGTCCAGCGGCACCTACGACATCTGGATCGGCACCTTCAACGGCGGCACCGCCTCGGCCACCCTGCTGATCACTGAAACGCCGTAAGCGGACCGTCTGGTTCGACCTGCAGACGCCCTGACGGTTCGCCGTCGGGGCGTTTTCCGTTCAGCCCCAAGGGTTGTTGACGACGGGTTCGGGGCGAGGGGTCGCAGGCCGGCGTGTCGAACATGAACTCCGCGTCCAGTTCGCAGAAGCGCGGCGCGTTGACTCTCCACCAGTCGGCGGCCTTCGGCTGGCTGCGCGCGAGAATATCAATGGCCCGGGCCGAATTCACCACGTAGCCGCTGGTCTGATGAATTCTGCCGCGCAGCCGCGCCCACCAGTAGCCAAGCCAGGAGTTCGGCCCGCTCAGGACGCCGCTTGTTTCTTCTGTGACCTCGTCAGGTAGGGCGAGCGGAAGCTCCAGTCCAATCCATGCCTCCCGCACCCACAAGGGCGCCTCTCCCTTCGGTGCACGGACGATGCGCACCTTGAGGAAGGGCTCAGTCGTCACTGGTCCTCGTCGAACCGGCGGGCGACCAGATCGGCCAGCGCGGCGACCGCGGCCTCGGCCTCGGGGCCTTCGGCGACGATCTCGATGCCGCAGCCGTTGCCGGCGCCCAGCATCAGCAGCCCCATGATCGACAGGGCGTTGACGGTCACGCCGTCGCGCGTGACGTGGACCTCGGCGTCGAAATTCGAGGCCAGCTTGACGAATTTGGCGCTGGCCCGGGCATGCAGGCCCCGGCTGTTGCAGATGTTGGCGGTCGCCGCCGCCTTGCCCGGTTCGCCGCTCATTTCTCGCCCTGCAGCACCCAGCTGGCCACCGAGATGTATTTGCGCCCCGCGTCCTGGGCGTGGGCCACGCAGGCCTGCAGCGGCTCGCGGCCGCGCACGCTGGCCAGCTTGATCAGCATCGGCAGGTTCAGCCCCGCGATGACCTCGGCGTGGGTCTCCTCCATCACCGAGATGGCGAGGTTGGAGGGCGTGCCACCGAACATGTCCGTCAGCAGGATGACACCGTCGCCGTCGTCCACCGCCCGGGCGGCGTCGACGATGTCGCGCCGGCGGCGCTCCATGTCGTCCTCCGGGCCGATGCAGATCGCCGCGACGCCCCGCTGGGGGCCGACGACGTGCTCCATGGCCGACAGGAATTCGGAGGCCAGCCCTCCGTGGGTGACGATCACCAGGCCGATCATGAAGGCTTCACCAAGACTCGCGCCCCCGCGTCCCGGCCGTCCCGTGGACTGGCCGCAAGCCGCGCGGAATAGCCCAACTCCGCGCCGGGTTAAAGCCGGGCGATCGCCGCCGCGACCTTTTCGACCGCCGAGGCCTCGAATCCGTTCAGCCGCAGCACCGGCAGGGACACGCCCTCGACGCTCCGCTGTTCCGGTTCTGGCAGGCGTTCGACGGGCCCCCCGACCAGATCGACGGCCAACACCAGCCGCGTCAGACCGCGCGCGCAGGCCGGGGCCACGCCGACGCCGCGCACCTCGATACAGCCGGCGATGACCGCCGGCGCGATGGCGTACAGATGGCCGCCCGAGGCCGTCACATGCGCATAGTCGTCGGCCACCAGCCGCCAGCCGGCGCCGATCAGCCGCAGCGCCAGATCGCTCTTGCCCGCGCCGGACGGGCCGGTGATCAGCACGGCGCGCCAGCCCACCGCGGGCGTCCAGCGCGCCGCCACCGTGCCGTGCACCGGCTGCCGGGCAGCCCCGGCCTCGGGGCTCACGGGCGCCGCCCCGTCGTCGCGGCGGGCAGGGCGACCTCGAAGCGCGCCCCCCTGATGGCGCCGTCGGCGCCCTTGCGGTTCTCGGCCCAGACCCGGCCGCCATGAGCCTCGACGATCTGCCGGACGATCGACAGGCCGAGCCCCGAATTGGTCCCGAACGCCGTGCCGCGCGGCCGTGCGGTGTAGAAGCGCTCGAACACCGTCTCGAGGTTCTCGGGCGGAATGCCGGGGCCGTCGTCGTCGATGCAGACGCGCACCGGCCGTTCCGGATCGATCTCGTCGCGCGACAGGCTGATCCGCACATGACCGTTCGGCGGGCTGAACGAGCGGGCGTTGTCGATCAGGTTGCGGAACACCTGCCCCAGCGGACCGTCGCGGCCGCGGATCATGGCGTGCTCCGCCCCGGAGGCGCTGAAGGTCACATGGACGCCGCCGCCCGGCTTGATCCCCGCCTCATAGACCTCGACGATCTCCCTCAGCAGAACGGTCAGGTCGATGGGCCGCGGCCGGTCGCGGTTCAGTTCGGCGTCCAGACGCGAGGCGTTGGAAATGTCGGTGATCAGCCGGTCCAGCCGCCGCACGTCCTGCTGCAGCAGGGCGGTCAACTTCTCGCGCTGCGCCTCGGTCTTCACCAGCGGCAGGGTCTCCAGCGCCGAGCGGATCGAGGTCAGTGGGTTCTTGATCTCGTGCGAAACATCGGCCGCGAACCGCTCGATGGCGTCCATCCTGTCGGAGAGGGTCTCGGTCATCGTCTCCAGCGAACGGGCCAGATCGCCGATCTCGTCCTTGCGATGCTCGAGGTCGGGCAGGGAGATGGCCCGGGCCCGCTGCAACCGGACGGCGTCCGCCGCCGCCGACAGCCGCATTACCGGCCGCGCCACGAACAGATGCAGCAGCAGGGAGGACAGCAGTGACACGAACAGGGCCACCAAAGCGAACGGCATCAGCGCCCGCCGCTGCGCGCCCAAGGTTTCGTCGACGTCGCCGGCCTCCAGCGTCAGGACGCCCAGCACCTGCTCCACGTGGCGCACCGGGATCGACACCGAGACCACGCGGTCGCCGCTCTCGGAGGTCCGCAGGGTCGCCGACGACCGGCCCTCCAGCGCGTTCTCAACCTCTTCGGCCAGGGCGCGGCGCGCCTGTTCCAGCTTGCGCTCGTCGCGGGCCTTCTCCCTGGCGTTGGCCGCGGCGGGGGCGCTGCCGGCGGGCAGGGCCGGGGGCAGGGGTTCGCCCGGGATTGCCTCCGTCACCAGATAGCTGTCGGCCACCACGATGCCGTCGACGTCGAACAGGCGTGCGCGCTGGCCTTCGGGAATGAAGTTGTCGCGCAGCCAGCGGCTGGCCTCGATGGGATCGAGATAGGGGGTCGGCTCGCCCCGGGTGACCCCGATCTGCGGCTCGCCCAGCACCTGCACCAGCAGTTCGGCCTGAGCCGCCAGCGTCTCCTGCCGGGCCTCGATCAGGCCCCGCCGCCATTCGTTCAGCGCCAGTGCGCCGACGAACAGGATCAGCAGGCTGAGCAGGTTGAGCGCGAGGATGAAGCCGCCCAGCCGCGAGCCGCCGAACCGCTTGGGGCGGCGCGGGCGGTCGTCGTCGGCCGGATCCTCCGGCTCAGCTCTCGCGATAACGGTATCCGACGCCATACAGGGTCTCGATGGCGTCGAACTCGGGGTCGACAACCCGGAACTTCTTCCGCATCCGCTTGACGTGGCTGTCGATGGTGCGGTCGTCGACATAGACTTGGTCGTCGTAGGCGGCGTCCATCAGGTTGTCCCGGCTCTTCACGAAGCCGGGCCGCTGGGCCAGCGCCTGCAGCAGCAGGAATTCCGTGACGGTCAGCTTCACCGGGCGGCCGTCCCAGGTGCATTCGTGCCGGGCCGGGTCCATCGACAGCTTGCCGCGCTTGATCGCCTTGGTGGAGGTCTCGCCCGACGGCTCCGGCTCGCCGCCGTCGGCGCCGGTGCGCCGCAACAGCGCCTTGACCCGCTCGATCAGCAGCCGCTGGCTGAACGGCTTGTGGATGTAGTCGTCCGCGCCGAGGTTGAAGCCGAGGATCTCGTCGATCTCCTCGTCCTTGGAGGTCAGCATGATCACCGGAATCTGGCTGGTCTGACGCAGGCGGCGCAGCACTTCCATCCCGTCCATGCGGGGCATCTTCACGTCGAGGATGGCCAGATCCGGTGGATTGGATTCCAGCGCCTCCAGACCGGACGCGCCGTCGTGATAGGCGGTGATCTTGTGGCCATGGCTTTCCAGCGCCAGCGAGACGGACGCCACGATGTTTTCGTCGTCGTCGACCAGGGTGATGTTCGCCAAGGCGCTCTCCTTGCAGGCTTTCCGATCCGCACTGAACGCACGGCAAGCGTTACCGTTCTAAATCAACTGGGTCAGAATACGGCGACAAAATGGGCCGCGCCGCCTGAATGCGCAATGAAACCCGACCTTAAAGCCTTGGGTCCATGCTGGTCGCTCATTTGTGCGAGCGTTCCATGGCCGGCCCCGTTCATTACGAAGTCTATATCCGCAAGACAGCGCCCGCGCCCTGGACCCTTCAGATGGCGACGGAAGACCGCGCCAATGCGATCGAGACGGCCGAGGAACTGCTGCGCGACGACCGCGCCGCCGCCGTACGGGTGACTAAGGAAACGCTCGATCCCGACACCATGGAGTTCAACAGCGTCACGGTCCTGACCCGCGGCGCGCCCGAGGTGCAGCGCAAGCGTGTCGTGCCCGAGGACGAGGCCGGCCCCCGCTGCGGTTCGCCCCAGGACCTCTACGCCCCGATGGCACGCGACCTGATCGGCCGGGTGCTTGAGGACTGGCTGAACCGCCAGGGCGTCACCGCCTTCGAACTGCTGCACCGCCCCGATCTGGCCGAGAAGCTGGAGGCCTCGGGCGTCGAGCTGCAGCACGCCATCCAGAAGGTCGCGGTGCCCGAGAGCCAGGCCGTCGGCCAGCCGGTACACGATCTGGTGCGCCACTATCAGAAGCTCAGCGAACGGACGATCGAACGCGTGCTGATGGCGGGCCGCAAGAACCAGTTCCCGGATCTGGAGAACCATTCGCTGGCCGATCTGGCTCACCGTCTGGCCGGCCAGCCCGATCGCGCCTTCATCATGGGCGGCATCGTCTCGGGCGCGCTCAAGGGCGTGCGCGGCGGCCGGGCCCGGCTCGACCGGCTGATGGACCTCGCCGAGCGCGCGCCGATGGACGGCCCGCCGCACGCCATGGTCATGGTGCCGATCGAACAGGTGATGTGCGAGCTGTTCGCCGCCCGCACCAATCTGGCCGACGTGCTCGGCCCCGCGCTTGATCAGGGCGCCTCGCTCGCCGCCGTGGTGCGGATGGTGGCGCCGCGCGAGATCGCCGCCCTGATCGCCCAGGACCCGAGGCTGGCGCTGCAGGTGCCGATCGTCGACGGGCCCGCCGCCCGGCTCGGGGAACGCGTCGCTGACGGGCAGTTTCCGCTGCTCTCCGCTTCGCTGGCCCGGATGGTCGTCCGCGAACTGATGAGCCCGCGCCGCCTGCGCCCCAACGACGCCGCGGGCGAGATCGACATCCTGCGCACCCTGGCCACGGCCCTGACCGCCACCGCCGGCCGGCTGCTGACGCTCGAGGAGGTCCAGTCGGCCTTCAACGAGCGCTCCAAGGCCCTGGTCACCGCCGATTTCGTCGCCGCCTACGTCAAGGAGTGCAAGACGGTCCTGTGCGAGGCCGAGGCTCTGACGCGGCTGTGCGAGAACGTCACCGGGACGGCCAACAAGCGCGCCGCCGCCCGCTGGCTGTCCGCCTGCGTCGGCTCGCTGCGGTTCGAGGGCGAGATGCGCGCCGCCGCCCCCGACCAGACCGCGGCACAGAAGCTGGGCGTGCTGGCCGGGCTGGTGCGGGCCGTGCGCGGCTGCGGCCTGTCCGAGCGGGACGAGACCGACATCATCACCGCCATCGGCGCCGTCGGGGGGACGGTCGAGGGCGAGGCGAAGATCACCGCCATGCTGGCTCGCTCGCCCGCGCCGGTGCAGCAGAAGCTGGCGGTTCTGCTGCGCATGGCCGCCGGCGAAACGGCCCCGCCGGGCCCCGCCGCCGACCGGGCCAAGGTCGAAGCCGTCAAGCTGTTCCGCGCCCCCGACAACCGCGCCGCCCTCGCCGCCGCGCCGGAGACGCTGGCGCCGCTCAAACCGCTGATGCGGGCGGCGGGTCTCGCCGCCTAGTCGAAGATATCGAAGATGCTGTCGCGCTTCTTCTTGCGGTATTTGTAGTCGTCGTCGCGGTAGCGGTCGTCCTTGTAGCGCGGCGGCTCGCGGTAGGCCTGCTGCGGCTGGGGCTGCCCGGCCCACGGCTGCGGCGCGGCCTGTTGCGGAGGCGGGGGCGGGGTGGAGGCGCGGCCCTCCTCGGTGGCGCCGGCCATCAGCTTCTCCAGCTCGCCGCGGTCCAGCCAGACGCCGCGGCAGGTCGGGCACATGTCGAACTGGACGCCGCCGCGCTCCAGCGTCTGCATCGCGGCGTTGTCGTTGGGGCACATCAGCAGGGGCATGGCGTCTCTCCTCGGTCCACCGACAAACCTGGGCGCCGCCGCCGGTTCCGGCCATGCGACCAAAGGCAGCGTTTCAGCAGCTCTGGCCAGCCGCCCATCCCGACGACCAGGCCCACTGGAAGTTATAGCCGCCCAGCCAGCCGGTGACGTCCACCGCCTCGCCGATCACATACAGTCCGGGCACGGATTTGGCCGCCATGGTCTGCTGGTCCAGCTGGTCCGTCGCCACCCCGCCCAGCGTCACCTCGGCGGTGCGGTAGCCCTCGGAGCCGACCGGCTTGACGCTCCAGCCGTTCACCGCCGCCTCCAGCCGGCGCAGCGTCTTGTCCCCGACCTCGGCCAGCTTGCCCCGCACGCCCTCGCGCTCGCAGACGCTCTCGGCCAGCCGGCGGGGCACCACGTGGCCGAGGGCCGTGTGCACCATCTGCTTGCCGTTCTCCTCCTTGGCCGCCTTGAGCCGGGCGTAGAGGTCCTCGCCCGGCGCCATGGCCACGGTGATCGCCTCGCCCTCGCGCCAGTAGGAGCTGATCTGCAGGATGGCGGGCCCGCTCAGCCCGCGGTGGGTGAACAGGATCGCCTCTTCGAACGAGGCCCCGCCGCCCTTGACCACGGCGTCGACGGCGACTCCGGCCAGAGGCTTCAGCCGCTCGAGCAGCCCGGCCTCGAAGGTCAGCGGGACCAGCGCCGGGCGGGTGTCGGTGACGCGCAGGCCGAACGACCGGGCGGCGTCATAGGCCCAGCCCGTCGCGCCCATCTTGGGGATCGACTTGCCGCCCGTCGCCAGCACCAGCGATGAGGCCCGGACCACCGAGCCGTCCGACAGCGCCGCCTCGAAGCCGTCGCCGGCGCGGGCGATGCGGTCGACGGAGAGGCCCAGCGACAGCCTGGCCCCCGCCTCGCGCATGTCGTCCGTCAGCATACGGATGATCTGCTTGGCCGAGTCGTCGCAGAACAGCTGACCCAGCGTCTTTTCGTGCCAGGCGATCCCCGCCCGATCCACGCGCTTGACGAAGTCATGCTGGGTGTAGCGCTTCAGGGCCGAGGTCGCGAACCGCGGATTCTCCCCGAGGAAATTCCCCGGACCGGTCCCGAGGTTGGTGAAGTTGCACCGCCCCCCGCCCGAGATGCGGATCTTCTCGCCCGGCGCCCGCGCATGGTCGACCACCCGCACGGAGCGGCCGCGCCGCCCCGCCTCGATGGCGCACATCATCCCCGCCGCGCCGGCGCCGACGATCAGGACATCCACGGGTTCAGACTTCATGGGCGGCCTCTAGCATGCGGCAGCCTTCGGCGCCGCCGGGGATTCCGTCGGTGAGAGGGGAGGCTGGGCGGAGCGTCCGGGCTTCCGCCCGGAGACCGTAAGGGTTTGTGTTTCGGCGAAAGACGAACGCTCCGCGCGCAGGGTTTTCCGGAAGCTTGCGTCGGGTGGCGCTGTTCACGCCTTACCGCAGCGCCTCCGGCGGGCGGGGGGCTCATGCGCAGCCCTCCCCGGACCGGACGAGTATCCCCCTCGCCCCTGTCCCCGCTCCCTCCGCTCCCGCCGCCGCTTCGGATCGCCGGCCGAGCGAGCCTCCCTTGCGACGGGACGGGCGCATTATGGGACGGGTCTCTCCTGCGGCGCGTTCGTGACGCTGGGAAAAGAGGGTTGTCGAGCGGAAACAGCGGGTTGGCTGTTCAAAGTATGGAGACAGAGCCCGGATTTGCAGCGCAGCAATTGCGTCCTTCTCCCCTCGAGGGAGAAGGTGGGCCGGAGGCCCGGATGAGGGGGCTGCAGCCTCCAGTCTCGCTGCTCGACGATCAGCGGCTCGCCGCCATGCATGGGTGTCTCACCCCTCATCCGACCCGCTGCGCGGGCCACCTTCTCCCTCAAGGGGAGAAGGAACCGGAGTTGTGGACACCCCGAACAAACCACGAACATCCCCCTTGCCCCCGCGCCCGCGGCGGGTCTAACTCAACCCCGGGTCGGTCGTCAGTTCAGGAGTTCACGCCATGCAGCCGGCCCCGCAGCCAGACCCCGCCGCCCCCGTCCCCCCTGTCCCCGTCCGGGCCAACCGCCTCCCCGAAAGCCGTCTCCTGGCCGACCGCCTGCTCGAGACCCTCGGCGGCCTCGACCTGGCCAGCGCCGACGGCCGCGCCGGCATCCGCACCCTCCTGGCCGAGATCGAACGCCTCTCCCCCGGCGCCATCCTTCAGCAAGCCGCCTCGATCGAGCTGAGGCGGGTGGGCTGGCTGTGCGGGCAGGGTAGAGTCAAAATATCTTGACAATGTCTGGTTGTTTGGCCTTGGAGGCTGGAACGGCTCAAGATACGATCTGCGAAAATGTATGAAAGTGCAGATTCATGGCTCGAGAGCGGATTGTCTTGGAGACCAGCAACGTCAGGAAGGCCGCGCTGGCGGAACAATTGGACCTGCAGGGCGAGAGCTTCACCTCTTGGCTTGAGCACCAAATCGACGAGTTCGTGCCTGCGGCTTCCGGTACTGGCGGCCCCCGGAGCCCGACCTGTGTCAGCGACCTTCTGGCAACCAGCGATGTCATCAAAACTCTGAGGAGTATCGATTGGGCATTTACAGATGAGGACACTCGCTACCTCACCCACGATCTGCATCCCTATCCCGCGAAGTTTCCGCCACAGATTCCCGCCAAGTTGATCAGCGCACTTTCGTTGCCTGGCGACGTCGTGATGGATCCGTTCGGCGGGAGCGGAACTACAGCGGTCGAAGCCGTGCGACTTAGGCGACGAGCGATCTCGTTTGATGCAAACCCGCTGTCCGCGCTCGTCGGCAGGGTGAAAACCCTCGCGATCGGCGAGCACGATCTCGCTCCTTTGGAGGAACTTCGGAATGCAGTTGATAGCTATCGCGCCAATGGCGAAGGCAGGGGGTCCAACTGGTCCGAAGGCTTGATCGCCAAGCATTCGTGCCATGTGCCTGCCATTCCAAATATCGAAAAATGGTTCTGCAGCGCCGCAATCGGGGAGTTGGCGCTGCTTCGCCATCTTATCGGGCAGACCACAAGCGAGAGCTCGGAGGATGTTGCTCTTCTGGCCTTCTCCCGAATTGTTACCCGGGTTTCCAACCAAGACTCGGAGACTCGCTATGTGTCTAAAGAAAAGGAGCTCCCGACCACCTTTGTTCTCCGAGCTTATCTGGAATCGCTTCGCACCGTTCTCAAGCGCTTGGAGGCGGCGGCGCCAACCCTTGCTGGTCCTGTGGCGAATTTTGTCGAAGGTGACGCGAGAACCGATATCGGGAAGGCTGTCCCTCCTTCCTCGGTGGACTTGATCGTGACGTCTCCGCCGTACCCGAATGCAACCGACTACCACCTCTATCATCGGTTTCGCCTGTTCTGGCTGGGCCACGACCCGCGATTGTTCGGCGGCCTGGAAATCGGTTCCCATCTTAAACACCAGAGGAACGGAACCGACTTCGACGAGTATCGCGAGGACATGACCCGGGTCCTCGAAGGAGCTTACCGGGCTCTACAACCAGGTCGGTATGCGGTCTTTGTTGTAGGTGACGCTGTGTTCAAGGGGGAAGAGTTCTCAACGTCCGAAGCGTTGGCCGTCGCGGCGATAAAGGTCGGCTTTGAAGTCACCGACATCATTGACCGACCGATCCACAACACGAAACGGTCATTCACGCAGGCGGCACGCCGTGCTCGGCTCGAACAGCTTCTGGTTCTGCAGAAGCCAAACGATCACGTGAGCGTGACTTTCGCGCCGCCGGCCTACCGGATGTGGGAGTACGAGGAGCGTTTGCGCGCTGAAGAACTCCGTGGACTTGGTTTCGATGTCAAAGCGTTGGATGTTGGTAAACCGATCGCCGCAAGTGCGCGCCAACCAGCCCTGTGGAATGCACGTCGAGCCTCCTTCTCCAAAAGTTATTCGATCTTAGACGAGGATTTCCAGGGCACTTGGCAGAACATCCTAGAGAACGGCGACAGCGACCCCACCAAGCGTAAAGACCCCAAGTATGCGACCCATGGAATCCATCCGTACAAGGGCAAATTCTATCCTCAGCTTGCGAAGAGCCTACTGAATGCGTCAGGCGTCGACCTGGGGTCCGTCGTGCTCGATCCATATTGTGGAAGCGGCACCGTTCCCCTTGAAGGCTTCCTGAACGGTCATCGCGCCTACGGCGTGGATATGAACCCGCTGGCGGCCAAGATCGCCAGAGCCAAGACCGGCATCCTGCAAGTGGACCGTTCCCTCGTCGAAGGCGCCATTGCCTCGGTGCTGGCCGCTGTGGATCGCCAAACTCAATATCAGCACAGTCGGGATGAGTTCCCCGCGGGCAGTCTCGCGGAACTGGAGAGTTGGTTCCCGCCGAAAGTTCTCGACAAGCTCAACTGGCTGCTGGGCCAGATCAGACTGTTTGGAGAGCCGCGCCTCGTGGATTTTTTCGAGGTCATCGCGAGCAGCGTGATCCGCGACGTCTCTCAACAAGAGCCTAGCGATCTCCGTATTCGACGGCGGAAGGAGCCGTTGGAGGACGCGCCAGTGGTGGAGTTGTTCGCAGCCCGCCTGAGCAAACAAAGCCGCAGACTGCAGAAATACTGGCGAGCGGCTGCGAGATGCCCCGGTCAGCAGTTCGCTCCCGTCATTCAGGAAGGCGACTCCCGTGGACGGGCATTCCTCGATGATATGGGGCTCGTCGATGGAGAGGTCGATTGCGTAGTGACGAGCCCCCCGTATGCCACCGCCCTGCCTTACATCGATACCGACCGCCTCTCTATTCTCGCCATCCTCGGCGTCCCCTCCAGCGAGCGCTCTGTGCTCGAGGAAGCACTTACGGGGTCGCGAGAGATCCGGCGAAGCGTAAAAAATGCGCTAGAGATTGAACTCGGCTCTACAAGCGCCAGCGATTCTCTACCTGCACCGGTCGTGGATACCCTCCGGCACATAATGAAGGAAAACAAAGCAGCAGGTGTAGGGTTCAGACGCGACAACATGCCCGCTCTGCTTTGGCGCTACTTCGTCGACATCAAGCTAACGCTTCGGCAAATTTCTCGCCTCTTGAAGGCGGGAGGTAAGGCTTACTACGTCGTCGGAGACAGCAAGACGAAGTTGGGCGACGATTGGTTCGCGATTGAGACTTGTCGCCACATTTCTGAGATCGCTGACAGCCTCGGATTCGTCATTCATGATCCGATCGACATCGACGTCACCACCGAACGTATGATGCACATGAAGAACTCGATCACGAAAAACCAAGTTCTCATATTCGAGCGACCCTAGATCCAGCCGAACCGTCGTCCACCTGGCATTCGTTGGACGGCGAGCGCCTCCCAAGCTGCATACTCCGGACTCGCTGGCGTGTGGACCGTAATGTCGTACTCCACACGTGCTCGGGTGCTCGGCTTCATCACCATGATAGACATCGCCGGAGAAGCCCGGGCCACGCCGCTACTGGTGATCCGGAGCTCAGCGTTCTCCCCATAGTTGATCATATAAAGTGGATGGTTCAGTTCTCGGTAAAGCTCTGCGCCTCCGGCACCGACCACCCTGAAGTCTACTAGTGGGCGTGGGTAACGGAACGGATACGCAGGATTTCCCGCCTTTTTGGGTTGAGCCAAGCCCGTGAAAGGCAAACCAAAGAATGCTGGACGTTGCCTCGCTGCTGTCGTGCTGAGGTGAATCTCGCCGTTCTTGTGCGGGCGAATGTGGAGAACATGACCGCCGGTAGGAAGGGGATTGGGACGTGCGGGTGCTGCCGCGCCTGCTGCGAGACCCGCAGGGAGGTTGACCATGACTCCGGTTGGAAGCGGGGATGGAGGCCTTAGTAGTAAGCCCGATTTGGCGCTCGGCGAGCCGACAGCTCCTCCCGAGAAACCGCCCCGCTTCCGCATAGCCGCCTCTGCCAGCACGACGTTCTGCGCCACCAACGCATCAAGGGAAGCGCGGGTGAGGGTCTCAGTAGCTGGACAATTCGCCGGAAGCAGCTGGTTCCACGCAGTGGAGAACTCAGCTGCGTCTACATGTTCACCGGGAAGTTCGTAGTCGATCGCGACGGAGGCTTCGAAGTTGGTTTCTGTACCGCCGACCGTCAGATTGTTCGATCCGATGTAGACACGTGCCAAGGCGGGTCCACGGAAGACGTAGAACTTGGGATGAAAAGTAATTCCTGCTTCTCGGGTCGTATAGGCCTCTGGAAATAGCTCAAGAATTAGCTCCATCGCCTCGCGACTGGTTCCGTTTTGGTCCACACCGACTATGACAGACAAGCTCTTTCCGGCAGCCCGGAATGCAGTGAGGTCGCGCTTCAGTCTGATAAGCGGTCCAGCTTTCGCGTAGGCAACCACCAGCTTGAGCTCATCGAACTGCTGCCCTTGTAGGTCTGCCCTCAGGTCATCCAGCAAGCGACGAGCGCCTACGGCGTGATCGAACGGCGTGAGTAGTTGGACTCTTGGCATAGCGTTTCCCCGACATTCCAATGCTCGTTGGAGCGAGGTCTGCGGTCAACAACAACTTTAGACTGCAAAGAGTCCCCATCGCTGAGCGATAGAGGTCTAGTGCGCCTCGTCCCAGTTCCCCGCCGCCCGCGCCTCGACCACCAGCGGCACTGACAGCGCCACCGCCGGTTCCGCCGCTCCCTCCATCACCCGCTTGATCACGGCGATGGCGCGGTCGGCCTCGGCTTCCGGGGCCTCGAAGACCAGTTCGTCGTGGACCTGCAGCAGCATGGTCGTGGACAGCCCCGCCGCCTCCAGCGCGCCGGGCATGCGCACCATGGCGCGGCGGATGATGTCGGCGGCGGCGCCCTGGATGGGGGCGTTGATGGCGGCGCGTTCGCCGAACTGACGCTCGGCGCCCGACTTGGAATGGATGGCCGGGATGTGGATGCGGCGGCCGAAACAGGTCTCGACGAAGCCCTGCTCGCGCACCTCCGTCTTCGTCTTGTCCATGTAGCTGCGAATTCCCGGGAAGCGCTCGAAATAGGTCTTGATGTAGGCGCCGGCCTCGCCCTGGTCGATGTTCAGCTGGGCGGCCAGGCCGAAGGCGCTGATGCCATAGACGATGCCGAAATTGATCGCCTTGGCGCGGCGGCGGGTCTCGGGGTCCATCTGGTCGACAGGGACGCCGAACATCTCGCTGGCCGTGGCGGTGTGGATGTCGATGCCGGCGGCGAAGGCGCGCTTGAGCTCGGGGATGTCGCCGATGTGGGCCAGCAGGCGCAGCTCGATCTGGCTGTAGTCGGCGCTGATCAGGACATGGCCGGGCGAGGCAATGAAGGCCTGGCGGATCTGGCGGCCGGTCTCGGTGCGGATCGGGATGTTCTGAAGGTTGGGGTCGGAGGAGGCGAGGCGGCCGGTGGTGGCGGCGGCCAGCTGGTAGGAGGTGTGGACGCGGTCGGTGTTAGGGTCGGCGGCCTCGATCAGGGCGTCGGTATAGGTGCCCTTGAGCTTGCTGAGCTGGCGCCAGTCCAGCAGGACGCGCGGCAGTTCGTGGGTGAGGGCGAGGGTTTCGAGGGTGGCGGCGCCGGTCTCCCACTGGCCCGAGGCGGTCTTCTTGCCGCCGGTCATGTTCAGCTCCCCGAACAGGATGTCGCCGATCTGGCGGGGCGAGCCGACGTTGAACGGGCGGCCGGCCAGTTCGTGGGCGCGGGTCTCCAGCTCGGCCATGCGCATGCCGAACTCGCTGGACAGGGATTTCAGCCGGGCCGGGTCGACGCGGATGCCGGCCCGCTCCATGTCGGCCAGGACGGCGGGCAGGGGGCGCTCCAGCGTCTCGTAGACGGTGGTCAGGCGGGCGGCGGCGAGGCGGGGCTTCAGGATGCGCCAGAGCCGCAGGGTGACGTCGGCGTCCTCGGCGGCGTAGCAGGTGGCCGGTTTCAGCTCGACGTGTTTGAAGCTCTTCTGGGCCTTGCCCGTGCCCGCCACCTGTTTGAACGGAATGGGGTCGTGGCCGAGGTGCAGCCGGGCCAGCTCGTCCATGCCGTGGCCGTGGAGGCCGCCCTCCAGCACGTAGGAGATCAGCATGGTGTCATCGATCGGGGCGACGCGGATGCCGCGCTGGGCCATGACGGCGAGGTCGTATTTGCCGTTCTGGGTGACCTTGAGGACGGCGGGGTTCTCCAGCAGCGACTTGAGCCGCGCGAGGGCCGTGGGCTTGTCGATCTGCGTCAGGGCCTCCCGCTGGTCGGTCTCGCCGCCGAAGTCGAGGCCGCCGGCGCCGGCGACCGGCGGGTGCTCGTGCGTGAGGGGGATGTAGGCAGCGTCGTTAGGCCCGATCGCGAGGGAGACGCCGCACAGGCCGGCGTGGGTGGCGCTGAGGGCGTCCGTCTCGGTGTCGAAGCCGACGACGCCCGCCTCGGTCGCCCGGGCGAGGAAGGCGTTGAGTTCCTCCAGCGTCTGGATGCAGCGGTAGGCCTCGAGGTCGAAGGTCTGGCCCTCGACCGCGGCCGTCGGCTGGGCCGGGGCGTAGCGGGGGGTGACGACGGGGGCGGTCAGGGGTTTCGGCCGGGCGACGAAGGCGGTGCCGTCGCGGGCGGGGGCCTTGCCGTCGCCGACCCGGGCCCGCAGGCCGCGGAACTCCATCTCGTCGAGGAAGGCCGCGAGGGTCTCCGGGTCCGGATCGCGAACGGCGAAGTCGTCGATGGGATCGCTGGCGGGGGCGTCGCAGGTCAGCTTGACCAGCTCGCGGCTGAGCAGGATCTGCTCGCGGAAATTGATCAGGGTCTCGCGGCGCTTGGGCTGTTTGATCTCCCCGGCCCGCTCCAGCAGGGTGTCGAGGTCGCCGTATTCGTCGAGCAGCTGGGCCGCGGTCTTGGGACCGATGCCGGGGGCGCCGGGGACGTTGTCGACGCTGTCGCCGATCAGGGCCTGCAGGTCGATCATCTTGTCGGGGGTGACGCCGAACTTCTCCATCACCGCGTCCTCGGCGAGCACGCGGTCCTTCATCGGATCCCACATGACGACGCCGCCGCCGATCAGCTGCATCAGGTCCTTGTCGGAGGAGACGATGACGGCCTCGCCGCCGGCGTCGCGGGCGCGGCAGGCGTAGGTGGCGATCAGGTCGTCGGCCTCGTAGCCGGGCAGTTCGAGGCAGTGGACGCCGAAGGCGGCGGTGGCCTGCCGGACCAGCGGGAACTGCGGGATCAGGTCCTCGGGCGGGGCCGAGCGGTTGGCCTTGTACTGGTCGTACATCTCGTTGCGGAAGGTCTTCTCCGAATGGTCGAAGATGGCCACCAGATGGGTCGGGCCGTCGGCGCCCTTCATGTCGCGGATCAGCTTCCACAGCATGTTGCAGTAACCCTGCACCGCGCCGACCGGCAGGCCGTCCGACTTGCGGGTCAGGGGCGGCAGGGCGTGGTAGGCGCGGAAGATGTAGGCCGAGGCGTCGATCATCCACAGCCGCAGCGCAGGGCCGTCCTGGGTCAACTCGCGTTCTTGGGGGCGGTCGGGGGTCTCGGGCGCAGCGGTGTCGGTCATGGGCGGAACATAGGGCGGGGGCGCGGCGGCGTCACGACCCCGTCGCCGGAACAAGACGCCGGTCGCGCGGGTTCGGTCCCGACATTCCGGAGACATCCATGATCAAGACCGTCGGCTACGGCGCCCAAGCCGCCACCTCGAAACTGGAGCGGATGGAGTTCGAGCGCGACGATCCGAAGCCGAACGAGGTCGTCATCGACGTGCTGTTCACCGGCGTCTGCCACTCGGACATCCACCAGGTGAAGAACGAGTGGAAGAACACCGTCTATCCCTGTGTGCCGGGTCACGAGATCGTCGGCCGCGTGAGCCGGACCGGCGGGGAGGTCACCCGCTTCAAGGAAGGCGACCTCGTCGGCGTCGGCTGCATGATCGACAGCTGCCGCCAGTGCGAGCCCTGCGAGTCCGGCGAGGAGAACTATTGCGAGGGGCCGAACGGCTGGCTGGCGACCTACAACGGGCCCATGGTCCCCGCGACCGAGGCCGACAACGGCGAGAACATGTACGGCCGCGACAACACCTTCGGCGGCTATTCCAACATCGTCGTCGTGCCTGAGGATTTCGTGCTCGCCATCCCCGACGGACTGGACCCGAAGGCGGCCGCGCCGATCCTGTGCGCCGGGGTGACGACCTGGTCGCCGCTGAACCACTGGGGCGTCGGCAAGGGCGACAGCGTCGCCATCGTCGGCTTCGGCGGCCTCGGCCATATGGCGCTGAAGCTGGCGGCCGCCATCGGCGCGGAGGTGACGGTGCTGACCTCGACGCCCGAGAAGATCGAGGAGGCGAAGCGGATGGGCGCCCACGCCGCCTTCGTTGAGACCGACAAGACCAGCCTGACGCCGCTGGCGGGCTCGTTCGATCTGATCCTATCGACCGTGCCGGACAAGCATGAGGTCGGGACGCTGCTGGACCTGCTGAAGCGTGACGCCAGCCTGGTGGTGGTCGGCAATCTCGACGTGATCGACGGCGTCGACAACTCCAAGCTCGCGTTCCATCGCCAGAGCGTCGCCGGCTCCCTGATCGGCAGCATCGCCGAGACGCAGGACGTGCTCGACTTCTGCGCCTCCAACGGCATCGCGCCAGACGTCGAGGTCATCGACATCAAGGACATCAACGACGCCTTCACCCGCGTCGAAAACGGCGAGGCGCGCTACCGCTATGTCATCGACATGGCGACGCTCACCTGAAGCAGGTCAGGACACCCAGGTGTTCCGGCACGATCCTTCCGGAGCGGTCCAACCGGCAAAACCGGAGATGACGCGGCATTCGTAGCCCATGCCGGCGAGGGGGCCGTGCATGATGCCGGTGGCGATCATGGCGCCGCGGCCGTCATAGGTGGGGCGGGCGAAGCTGACCCAGCGGACGCGTTCGCGCGGATCGCCCGGGCGGTCCGGATCATAGGCCTCGAAGGCGAGCCCGTACCGGCTCCAGTCGCAGCGCGGCGCGTAGTCGTCCTCGAACCGGATCGGCGGCGGCCGGTTGTCGGTGGTGTTGAACCGGTAGTGCTCCTTGGCGACGGCGGCGATGACGGCGCAGTCGTTGCCGTTGTCGGCCATCGGCGGCGAGTCCGGGTCCATGGGCGGCGTGGCGCAGGCCCCGAGCAGGGCGGCGGTCGCGGTCAGGATCGAAACAGCACGCATGGTCAGCTCCTACTGTGAACGAAGGCCTGTGATCGTGCGGTTGGGCGCGATGTCCTCGGCCGAGGTTATCAGGTGAACGAGCGCCGGACGACCGGCGTTCCGGGCGGCCTCAAGGGCGGCGGGGAAGTCCTCCGTCCGCTCGCAGCGGATGCCGAATGCGCCGAAGGCCTCGGCGTAGGCGACGAAGTCGGGGTTCTTCAGGTCGGTGGCGATGGTCCGCTGGGCGCCCGGATAGTGGGTTTCCTGATGCATGCGGATGGTGCCGTAGGTCCCGTTATCGACGACCACCACGACCGCGTTGATGCCGTACTGGACCGCCGTGGCGATCTCCTGCCCGGTCATCAGATAGTCCCCGTCGCCGGCGATGCAGATGACGTCGCGGTCGGGGTGGACGCTCTTGGCGGCGAGGGCGGCGGGATAGCCGTAGCCCATGGCGCCGGAGGTCGGCGCCAGCTGCGTACGGCAGGCGCGGTGGCGGTAGAAGCGATGCAGCCAGGCGGCGAAATTGCCCGCGCCGTTGGTGACGATGGCGGTCGGCGGAAGGATCTCGCCGAGGTGGGCCATGCACTCGCTCATGTTGACCACGCCGGTGACCGGCACGGGGGTCGAGAAGGCCTGATAGTCCGCGTGGGCGGCGGCGGCCTCGTCGGCCCAGGTGCGGCCCGGTTCGATCGTCGCCAGCGCGAGGGCTGCCAGCGAATTGTCGGCGGTGGCGCTGAGCAGAGGCGTCCAGACGCGGCCGAGCTCCTCGGCGCCGGGATGGATGTGGATCAGAGTCTCGGCCGTGCGGGCACGGTCCAGCAGGGTGTAGCCTTGGGTCGGGTTCTCGCCGAGCCGGGCGCCGATGGCGATGATCAGGTCGGCGGCCTTCGCCCGTCCCGTCAGCTTGGGATTGCAGCCGAGGCCGAGGTCGCCGGCGTAGTTGGTGCGGTCGTTCGACAGGATGTCCTTGCGACGGAACGACAGGCTGACCGGCAGGCCCAGCCGCTCGGCCCAGTCGCCGATCGCGGCGGCGGCTTCCTCGGTCCAGCCCGAACCGCCGAGCACCAGCAGCGGCCGCTCGGCCTTGGCCAACCGGTCGCGAACCTGTTCGACAAACGCCGCGTCCAAGGCCGCCTTCGCCGGTGTCACCGGGCGGATCGGCGCGGGGCCGCCGTCCTCGTGCAGGATGTCTTCGGGCAGGGCGATGACGACGGGCCCCATCCGCCCCTGCAGGGCGGTGGCGAAGGCGCGTTCGACCACCTCGACGGTGCGGGCGGGGGTCTCGATCTCGGTCGCCCATTTGGCCAGGCCGCCGAAGACCTCGCGGTAGTCGACTTCCTGGAAGGCGCCGCGCCCGCGGTCCGACATGGCGATCTGGCCGACGAACAGGATCATCGGCGTAGAGTCCTGATGCGCCGTGTGCACGCCGATGGAGGCGTGGGTCGCGCCCGGCCCGCGGGTGACCATGCAGACGCCGGGCTTGCCGGTCAGCTTGCCGTAGGCCTCGGCCATGTTGGCGGCGCCCGCCTCGTGGCGGCAGGCGATGACCTCGATGCGGTCCTTCACGTCGGCCAGCGCGTCCAGCACCGCCAGATAGCTCTCGCCCGGCACGCAGAAGACGCGGTCGATCCCGTTGATGACGAGGGTCTCGACCAGACGGCGGGCGGCGGTGTTGGCGGGCTGTGTCATTCCCGCGACCTAGCAGATCGAACACGACCTTGGCCATGCAACCCCACGGCCACGCTTGCGTTCACGGTGAAGGTTCAATGCAAACGGGGATTGCCCAATGAAGAAGATCGTCACCCTGACCCTGGTCGCCGCGGCTCTGGCCGTCTCGGCCTGCAACACCATCTCGGGCGTCGGCCGCGATGTCTCGGCCGCCGGCAGCGCCGTCACCACCGGCGCGGAAACCGCCAAGAACTGAGCGTTTGTCATCCCGGACGCCGCGAAGCGGCGATCCGGGACGGCTTGCGCCACCTGATCAACGCTCCGGGAAATCGCAGCGCGATTGTCCGGGAGGAGAGCGTTTCCCGACCAGCGGCCGTGATGACAAGGCTCCAGCGGAAAGCTGGCCGGGGTCAGGTCGTGTGCGCATCGATGGCGCGCGGCCATCTGCTGAACGGCCGACGTCCCGGGTCAGCGCTACTCTTTCGGCTTTGCGGCGCCCTTCGTGGCCCGCTCCACCACGGCCTTTCCGGCGTCGGTCTGAGCCAGCCCCTCCAGCATCGCTCCCAAGGCCTGGCCGCCTTTCGCGCTGAACACGTCGGTGATGCTGTTCATGCCAGCGGGCACGTCGCCGCCGGTCACGATCACCTTGATGTCGGCGGCGCTCAGGGCCTGCGCCTGGGCGACGCCCACGGTCTGCCCGGCCTTGATCTGTTCCACGCGCACCAGATAGGTCTGGTAGCCGTCGTTGCCGCCGATCTCCCGGGCGAGTTCGATCTGGGTCGAGACCGGCGCAAGGAGCAGCAGCCGCTCGGCTTCGGCGCGGCTCTGGCCCTGCGCCAGAAGTCCTTCGGCGTCGAGTTTCTGCTGCGCCAGTGTTCCCTGCGCGACCAGCTCCAGTCGTTGACGTTCAGCCTCCGCGCCGATGACCTGCTGCCGGCGCTGTCCCTCGGCCCGGATGATGGTGACCTCGCGCTCCTGCGCGGCCTGGACTTCCGCCACCCCCTTGGCGATGTCGGCGGAGCGCGTATCGGCGACCAGCTTCACATCCATCTCGCGTTCGGTGGTGTCCTTCTGGGCCACCAGAACCTGCTGTTCGGCGACCTGTTTGGCGATGCCGACCTGCTTTTCCTGCTCGGCCGTCCGCATGCCGACCTGCTGCAGGGCGTCCTGCTGGTTCACCTCGACGATGCGTTCGGCCTCGATTTCCTTGGTCCGGGCCAGCTGGCTGTTCATCGCCACGGCCTCCCGGCTCTCGCGATCGATGCGGGACTTTTCCTTCGCCATGATGTTGGCGATGACCTGCGAATTGGCGCTGTCGCGAATGTCCATGAACTCGATGTTCTTGACCGTCTCGACGCCCCACGCCTGAAGCTGATTGTCCACCTGGGCGGTAAAGGCCTCGGCCAGGGTCGATCGGGCTTCGAGGATGTCTTCGAGCTTGTGGGTGGCCAGCACGCTCCGGACGGCCCCCTGGAGGATGCCGGACAGCTGATGTTGCAGCTCGTCGAAATTGGCGACCTTTTCCGCGGCGGTGTCGGACTCCGCGATGCGCATGAACGCCTGCACGTCTACGCGGAACGGGAGGCGCCCGGTGTCGTAGGCCTCGTAGTCTTTCAGGTTCACGTCAAAGATCGAGACCGGGAATTTGGTCACCAGAACGCCGATCTGGGGCAGGAAGGCCGGCCACTCGTAGTAGACGTTTCCGGCCGACTGGCTGGCGCCGTAGCTGACGCGAGACCGCCCGCGCTGGACGATGTGAACTTCGTTGGTCGGGACCACCCGGCGCAGAACGACCGCGAGCAGGAATCCAATGGCGAAGACGCCGAGCGCGACTGCGCCGGCAATGATATAGATGTTCATGGGACCCCCGATATCGCGGGACTATGTCTGCATACCCGGGGCAGAGCAACCATTGCGGGAGGCTGTCCGGTCCCGGCCCGGCGGCTGGCCATCTCCGCGGCAGGCGTCCAAGGCTCATCGCGAAGGCCGCGACGGAAGATCAGCCCCATCGACCTGCTGCCTGCACGCGGACCCGAGGGGTCGGTGATCTATTGGGTCAGGCCCTCGTAGCTGACGCCCGTCAGATAGAGGCCGTCTGACGGCGCGACAGGTCCGCAGGCGGCGCGGTCCTTCGCCTCCAGCGCTTTCGCCACATCCTCGACCGCCCAACGACCCTGCCCAACCTCGGCCAGGGTGCCGGTCATCGACCGGACCTGCCGGTGCAGGAAGCTGCGGGCCTCGAACACGAGATGCACCTCGTCGCCGACGCGTGAGACGCGGGCGACGTCGAGCGTCTTGAGCGGCGACTTCGACTGGCAGGCGATGTCGCGGAAGGTGGTGAAGTCGTGCAGGCCCACAAGAGCCTGCGCCGCCGCCTGCATGGCGTCGGCGTCCATCGGCTTCCTGACGTGCCAGACGCGGCCGCGATCCAATGCGGGACGGCCTGGCCGGTTGAGGATGCGATAGAGGTAGCGGCGGCCGGTGGCCGAGAAGCGCGCGTGCCAGTCCGGCTCCGCCTCGACGCAGTCCAGCACCGACACGGCCTCCTCGACCATATGGGCGTTCAGGGCGTTCATCACGGTGCGGGCGGGCCAGGCCTTCTCCAGATCGACGCCGATCACCTGACCGGTGGCGTGGACGCCCGTGTCGGTGCGCCCGGCGGCGGCGATGCGCACCGTCTCGCCGCAGAAGGCCGTGATCGCCCGCTCGACCGCGCCCTGCACCGTCGGCTGGTCGGTCTGGGCCTGAAAGCCGTTGTAGCCCGAGCCGTCGTACTCCAGCGTCAGACGATAGCGGGGCATCAGGCCAGAACGGTCCCGGCCGGGATAGCGAAGCCGCGCAGCATCTCATCAGCGGGCTGGGCGGCCTTGCCCGGCCGCTGAACCGTCAGCAGCCGAACCACGCCGTCGCCGCAGGCCACGCGCAGGCCTCCATCCAGCACTTCGCCGGGCGCGCCCTCGCCGGGACCGGATACGCGGGACATCAGCACCTTGATGCGAACCGGGCCCTCCACGCCGGGGGCCTCGAACCAGGCGCCGGGGAAGGGTGACAGGCCGCGAATGTGGGCGTCGATCTCCGCCGCCGGACGGGTCCAGTCGATCCGCGCCTCGGCGGGCGTGATCTTGCGGGCATAGGTCGGTTCGCCGGTCTGGGGCGTGCCCTCGACACCGCCCCGTTCGATGGCGGCCAGAGCGCGGGACCACAGGGTCGCGCCCGTGTGCGACATACGCTCTGACAGGGTCGCGGCGGTGTCGTCGGGACGGATGTCCAGCACTTCGGACAGCAGGATCGGCCCCTCGTCGAGGCCCTCCGACATGCGCATGATCTGCACGCCGGTCTGTGTGTCGCCGGCCATGATGGCCCGCTGGATCGGCGCCGCGCCGCGCCAGCGGGGCAACAGGGAGCCGTGCAGGTTGAAACAGCCCAGCCGCGGAGCCTCCAGCACCTCGATCTTGAGGATCTGGCCGTAGGCGACGACGCAGGCCGCATCGACGTCGAGGCTGCGGAAGGTCTCGATGGCCTCGGCCGACTTCATCGAGGCGGGGGTGAAGACCGGCAGGCCCATGGTCTCGGCGAAGGCGTGCACCGGCGAGGGCGTCAGCTTCTGGCCGCGGCCGCGCGGCTTGGGCGGCTGGGAATAGACGGCCACGACCTCATGGCCGCTGGCGATCAGCTCGGCCAGCGAGGGCACGGCGAAGTCGGGGGTTCCCATGAAGGCGAGGCGCATGGGAGGCCTTTAGACGGCTGACGGGCCTACTGCCAGCGGGTGTGGACGCCGCCGCCCTCGTCCCATTCGCCGCCCGCGTCGAGCGCGTCGTCGAAATCGAGCAGCCGGTCGAGCAGGATGCCGGCCACCACGCCCACGGCGGCGACGCCGACGAGGGTGATCAGGCTGGCGACGCCGACCTTCTCGTTGCGGGTCAGGCGACGGCGGCCGGAGGCGTCGATGATGCGGTCCCGGTTTCGCTTGAGCCGGGCCATCAGGCGGCCAGCCTCGCGGCCTTCTTGACCCTGGCCACGGCCCGGTCGCGCTTCAGGCGCGACAGGTGGTCGATGAACAGAACCCCTTCGAGGTGATCCATCTCGTGCTGGATACAGACGGCGTAGAGGCCCTCGGCCTCCTCTTCGACCGCCTTGCCCTCGTAGTCCATGTAGCGGATGCGGACGCGGGCCGGGCGCTCGACGGCGTCGAAGACGTCGGGCACCGACAGGCAGCCTTCCTCGTACTGGAACAGTTCGTCGGAGGCCCAGACGATCTCGGGATTGACGTAGTAGCGAGGGTTGCGGCGGGCTTCGTCGTCGGCGGCGCGGGCTTCGTCGGAGGCGTCTTCAGCCAGATCTTCACCGGCCCCTTCGCGGTCGCCCAGATCCATGACGATGACCCGGCGCGTGTCGCCGATCTGCACGGCGGCCAGGCCGATGCCCGGCGCGGCGTACATGGTCTCCAGCATGTCATCCATCAGGGCGCGCAGCTCGTCGGTCACCGGCCCTTCGACCGGGCGGGAGACTTGCTTCAGCACCGCCAGATCGGCGGCGTTGTCGATGGTGAGGATGCGACGGACAGTCATGGGCGGGGACGTAGGCGGAGCGGGCCCGAACGTCAAGATATCCGACCGGCGCGCTGGGTTATGCCGCAGCGCCCGGCAGCGCGCCCGGCAGCGCCCGCGGTTTCCGGTCGTCACCGATGGCGACATAGGTGAAGACGCCCTCGGTGACGCGCACCGCCTCGGCGTGGGCCTCGTTGCGGGAACGCTTCCACGCCTCGACGTGGACCCGGATCGAGGTGCGGCCGGACTTCAACACCGTGGCGTGCAGCGAGACCTCGTCGCCGACCGAGACGGGCTGGTGGAAGACCATGGCGTCCAGCGCCACGGTCACGCAGCGGCCCTGCGCCAGCTCGAACGCTGGCGTCGCCCCCGCGAGGTCCATATGGGCCAGCAGCCAGCCGCCGAAGATGTCGCCCTCGGGGTTGGTGTCGGCCGGCATGGCGATGACCCGGCCGACCAGCCGGCCCGCGGGTTCGCTCATCAGAAGGCGCCCATCAGAACGCACTCTGGCCTGTGATGGCGCGGCCCAAGATCAGGGCGTGGACGTCGTGCGCGCCCTCATAGGTGTTGACCGTCTCGAGGTTCATGGCGTGGCGCATGACGTGCATCTCGCCGGTGATGCCGGCGCCGCCGTGCATGTCGCGGGCGACCCGGGCGATCTCCAGCGCCTTGCCGCAGTTGTTGCGCTTCATCATCGAGATGGCTTCGGGGACCCAGGCCCCCTGATCCAGCAGCCGGCCCAGCGCCAGCGCGCCCTCGAAGCCGAGGAAGATCTCGGTCTGCATATCGGCCAGTTTCTTCTGCACCAGTTGGCGCGACGACAGCGGGCGGCCGAACAGCATGCGCTCGCCGACATAGTCGCGGGTCAGGTGGAAACAGGCCTCGGCCGCGCCCATAGCGCCCCAGGCGATGCCGTAGCGGGCCTTGTTCAGGCAGGAGAATGGCCCGCGCAGGCCCTTCACGGCCGGCAGCAGGTTCTCTTCCGGCACGAAGACGTCGTTCAGGCCGATGTCGCCGGTGATGGAGGCGCGCAGGCTCAGCTTGTCGCCGATCTTGTCGGTGGTGAAGCCGTCCATGCCGCGCTCGACGATGAAGCCGCGGATCGTGTCGTCCAGCTTGGCCCAGACCACAGCGAGGTCGCTGATCGGAGAGTTGGTGATCCAGTATTTGGCGCCGTTGAGCTTGTAGCCGCCGTCGACCGCCACCGCCTTGGTCTTCATCGACGCCGGATCGGATCCGCCGTCTGCCTCGGTCAGGCCGAAGCAGCCGACCAGCTCGCCCGCCGCCATGCGCGGCAGGAAGCGCATCTTCTGCTCCTCCGAGCCGAAGGCGTAGATCGGGTACATGGCCAGCGAGGACTGGACCGACATGGCCGAGCGGTAGCCGCTGTCGACCGCCTCGATCTCGCGCGCGATCAGGCCATAGGCGACGTGGCTGACGCTGGAGCCGCCGTACTGCTCCGGCAGCATGGCGCCGAGGAAGCCCATCTCGCCCAGCTCGGTCATGATGGCGCGGTCGAAGGTCTCGTCGCGGAAGGCCTCGACCACGCGGGGCAGCAGCTTCTCGCGGGCGTAGGACCGCGCCGCGTCCTGGATCATCCGCTCGTCGTCAGTGAGACGGCCCGACAGGTCCAGCGGGTCGTCCCAGCGGAAGGTCTTGGCGGGAGAAGCGGAGCCTTCGGCCATGGGTCGTCTTTCCTGAGCGTGCCGGGGCGGCCTGCGGATCGTCACGGCATGGTGACGGGCGCCCCCTGTTCTGGCGGGCGGTTTAGGCCAGAATGGCGCCGACGGGTAGAGGCCGCGCCCGTTCCAAGCTAGACTGGCGCCATGATCCGCACGCTGAATCGCCTGTTCGTCGATCACCCGCGCGAGGTGGAGGAGAGCTACCTCCACCATATGGCGGCGTCGTCGCGGTTCGGCTTCCGCCTGCTCAAGCTGGCGGGTTGCGCCTTCCTCCACGCCCTAGTCCCCGGCCTTCACAAGGCGACCGTCTCGAAGGCGGTCTGTTGCATGGCCGAAGAGCTGGACGGCCGCGCGAAAGAGGCCCGCGAGTGCCGCATGCGCGACGCCGGCGTCTGGGATCCGGGCCTCTGACCCCGACCAAAGGCCCTCTCTCCGGCGTTCGCGTCCTCGACCTCAGCCGGGTGCTGGCCGGGCCATGGGCGACGCAGACGCTGGCCGATCTCGGCGCCGAGGTGATCAAGATCGAACGACCCGGCGCGGGCGACGACACCCGCATGTGGGGCCCCCCGTTCACGACCAAGGCCGACGGATCGAAGGGCGATGCCGCCTATTTCCTCTGCGCCAACCGGGGCAAGAAGTCGGTCGAACTGGACATCGCCACGCCGGAGGGGGCGGAGATCGTCCGGGAACTGAGCAAATCCTGCGACGTGGTGGTGGAGAATTTCAAGACGGGCGGGCTGAAGAAGTACGGCCTCGATCACGCGGCCCTGTCGGCCGTCAATCGCCGGCTGGTCTATTGCTCGATCACCGGCTTCGGCCAGAACGGGCCGGACGCCCACCGCGCCGGCTACGACTATATGATCCAGGCCATGGGCGGGCTGATGTCGGTCACCGGCCAGCCTGACGGATCGCCGGGCGCCGAGCCGATGAAGGTGGGGGTGGCGGTGGTCGACCTGTTCACCGGCCTCTACGCCTCCAACGCCATCATGGCCGCCCTGCTGCATGCCCGGGCGACGGGGCAGGGCCAGCATATCGACATCGCCCTGTTCGACGTGCAGGCGGCGATGCTGGCCAATCAGGCGGCGAACTTCTTCGTCGGCGGCAAGGCTCCGACGCGGATGGGCAACGCCCACCCCAACCTCGCGCCCTACCAGCCCTTTCCGTGCACGGACGGAATGGTGGTCATCGCCGTGGGGAATGACGGCCAGTTCCGCGCGCTGGCGCAGGCGCTGGGCGCGGCGGGCCTCGGCGCCGATCCGCGCTTCACCACCAACGCCCTGCGTATCGAGCACCGCGCGGTGCTGACCGCCGAGCTCTCGGCCCTGACCGCAGGCCTGACCATGAAGTCGCTGATGACGGCGCTGGAGGGGGCGGGCGTGCCCTGCGGCCCGGTCAACACCATCGATCAGGTCTTCGACGAACCGCAGGCGAGGCACCGGGGGCTGGAGGTGACGCAGAGCCGAGCCGACCTTTCCGCCCCCGTCCGCACCGTCGCCTCTCCGATCCGCATGTCCGCTACGCCGGTGGTCTATGACCTGCCGCCGCCGGCGCTGGGCGAGCATACGGACGAGGTGCTGAAAAGGCTCGGGAAAGCCTAGTAGCGCAAGCCGCCAAAAAGGCAGCCAGCCACGGGAAAGACCACGAAGGCGAGAATCACCACGACGGTCCCGACCTTTTTCGACCAGCCCATGGCGCCGGTGATCTCATGCTCGTGCAGATCGCCGACTTTTCCATCGACCGCATCGATCCGCCAGTCTTCGCTGGTGTCGGTGAATTCGCCCGCGCGTATCCGCTCGATGAGCCGCCGCGCGGTATCGATCTGATCATGCGGCGCGACGACCCGGACGCCGCCGATCGCAATCAGCAGGTCCGGGTTGATCGTGGCCATGTCGCGGTCAGGCAAACGGGCGGCGATGCCGTGCGTCCGGAGCACGGCTACAGCCAGTTCGCCCTCGGGGAGGGTGGAGAAGCGCGCGACCTCGTATTCGAGCGCCATCCCGTCCCTACAGGTCCAGCAGCGCCCGCGCCGGGTCTTCGAGCAGTTCCTTGACGCGGACGAGGAAGGTCACCGCCTCCTTGCCGTCGACGATGCGGTGGTCGTAGCTGAGGGCCAGGTACATCATCGGCCGGATCACGACCTCGCCGTTCACCGCCATCGGGCGCTGGACGATGTTGTGCATGCCGAGGATGCCGGACTGCGGCGCATTCAGGATCGGCGTCGACATGAGCGAGCCGTAGGTGCCGCCATTGGTGATGGTGAAGGTGCCGCCCTGAAGGTTTTCCAGCGTCAGGGCGCCGTCCCGGGCGGCCTTGCCCAAGGCGGCGATGCCCTTCTCGATCCCCGCCAGCGACAGCTGGTCGGCGTCGCGCAGGACCGGCACGACCAGACCCTTCTCGGTGCCGACGGCGATGCCGATATCGTAGTGGTTCTTGTAGATGATGTCGGTGCCGTCGATCTCGGCGTTGACGGCCGGGATCTCGTGCAGCGCTTGGACCACGGCGCGGGTGAAGAAGCTCATGAAGCCCAGCTTCACGCCGTGACGCTTCTCGAACACGTCCTTGTACTGGGTCCGCAGGGCCATGACGTTGGTCATGTCCACCTCGTTGAAGGTGGTCAGCTGGGCCGCGGTGTTCTGCGATTCCTTCAGACGGCGGGCGATGGTCTGGCGCAGCCGGGTCATCTTGACCCGCTCCTCGCGCGGCTGATCCGCGCGCGGCGTGGCGGCCGGGGCCGCAGCAGCCGGAGCGGCGGCCTTCGGCGCGGCGTTGATGGCGTTCAGGGCGTCGCCCTTGGTGATGTTGCCCTTGGGCCCGGTGGCCTCGATGGCCTTCGGATCGAGGTTGTTCTCGCTGACCACGCGCTGGACGGCGGGCGACAGGTGCGGCGCATCCGATTTGATCTGGGCCGAGCCGGCGTTGGCCGACGGCGCGGGGGCTGCGGGGGCTGCGGGGGCCGGAGCGGCGGCGCCGCCCGAGGCGGAGATGGAGCCGATCTGCTGGCCCGGGGTGACGGTCGAGCCGGCCTCGGCGGCGATGGTCAGGACGCCGGCGGCGGGGGCGGACACCTCGACGGCGACCTTGTCGGTCTCGATCTCGACCAGCAGTTCGTCCTTGGCGACCGTGTCGCCCGACTTCTTCAGCCAGGTTCCCATCGAGCCCTCGGCGACGCTCTCGCCCATGGTCGGGGTCATGATCGACACGGCCTCGCCCGAAGCGGCCTCATCCGGCGCAGCGACGGCCGGCGCGGCGGCGGCGGGCTCAGACTTCGGCGCCTCAGCCTTGGGAGCCTCCGCCTTCGGCGCGGCGGGAGCGGCGGTTGCACCCTCGCTGACCACGCCCAGCACGGCGCCCGGGGTGACCGTCTCGCCGTCGGCGGCCTTGATCTCGGCCAGCGTCCCATCGGCGGGCGACACCACTTCCAGCGAGACCTTGTCGGTCTCCAGCTCGACCAGGACCTCGTCCTTCTTCACCGGATCGCCGGCCTTCTTCGTCCACTTGCCGATGGTGGCTTCGGTGACGGATTCGCCGAGGGCGGGGGTCAGGATATCGGCCATGGGACAGGCTCTCTCAGGTTCGTTCGTTTGTCATCCCGGAAACGGCGGAGCCGTTATCCGGGACGGGTTCAGGCGAAGGCGTCGGTCAGGAAGGCGTCGAGTTCTTTCAAGTGCCGGCTCATCAGGCCCGCGGCGGTCGAGGCCGAGGCCGGGCGACCGACGTAGCGGGCGCGTTTCGCCTTCACGTTCAGCTTCTCCAGCGTCAGCTCCAGCCACGGATCGACGAAGGTCCAGCCGCCCATGTTCTTCGGCTCTTCCTGGCACCAGACCAGCTCGGCGTTCGGGAAGCGGGCCAGTTCGGTCATCAGAGACTTCATCGGCCACGGATAGAACTGCTCGAGACGCATCAGATAGACGTCGTCCCCGCCCTTGCCCTCGGCGACGTTCTTCTCGCGGCGGTCCAGCAGGTCGTAATAGACCTTGCCCGAGCACAGGACGACGCGGCGGATATCCTTGTCGGCCCGGATCGTGATGCCCGCCGCTTCGGGACGCGTCTGGGCGTCGTCGTGCAGCACGCGGTGGAAGGAGCTGCCCTCGGCCATGTCGGCAATGGTCGAGACCGCCTTCTTGTGACGCAGCAGCGACTTGGGCGTCATGATGATCAGCGGCTTGCGGAACGGCCGATGCATCTGGCGGCGCAGGATGTGGAAATAGTTGGCCGGCGTGGTGCAGTTGGCGACCTGGATATTGTCCTCGGCGCACTGCTGCAGGAAGCGTTCGAGGCGGGCCGAGGAGTGCTCCGGTCCCTGACCTTCGTAGCCGTGGGGCAGCAGCATGGTCAGGCCGCACATGCGCAGCCATTTGCGCTCGCCCGAGGTGATGAACTGGTCGATCACCACCTGCGCGCCGTTCACGAAGTCGCCGAACTGGGCTTCCCACATGACCAGCGTATTGGGGTCGGTCAGGGCATAGCCGTACTCGAAGCCCAGCACCGCCTCTTCCGAGAGGGCCGAGTCGATGACCTCGAACTCCGCCTGGCCTTCGCGCAGGTTGTTCAGCGGGACGTAGCGGGCCTCGGTGGTCTGGTCGACGATGCCCGAGTGGCGCTGGGAGAAGGTGCCGCGCACCGAGTCCTGACCCGACAGCCGGACCGGGAAACCCTCGTCCAGCAGCGAGCCGAAGGCGAGGCTCTCGGCCGTGGCCCAGTCGATGTTCTGACCGGTCGTGATCATCTCGCGCCGGCCGTCCATGACGCGCTTCAGCGTCTTGTGCATGTCGACCTGGTTCGGGATGGTCGTCAGACTGTGGCCGAGGTCGGTGAGCTTGGCCGCCGGCACCGAGGTGGCGCCGCGGCGCTCGTCGCCGTCGGGCAGGCCGATGCCCTGCCACTGGCCGTCCATCCAGTCGGCCTTCTTGGCCTCGAACGACTTGCCGGCCTCGAACTCGGCGTCGAGGAAGGCCTCGAACCGTTCGACCTCGGCGTCCACGGCGGCCTGGTCGATCACGCCCTCGGCGATCAGGCGGGCGCTGTAGATTTCGCGCGTCGAATGCAGGGCGCGGATCTTCGAATACATCAGCGGCTGGGTGAAGGTCGGGTCGTCGCCCTCGTTGTGGCCGAAGCGGCGGTAGCAGAACATGTCCACCACCACGTCCTTGTGGAATTTCTGGCGGAACTCGGTGGCCACCTTGGCGGCGAAGACGACCGCCTCCGGATCGTCACCGTTGACGTGGAAGATCGGCGCCTGGACCATCAGGGCCACGTCGGACGGGTAGGGCGACGAGCGGCTGTTGCGCGGGCTCGTCGTGAAGCCGATCTGGTTGTTGATGACGAAATGCAGGGTGCCGCCGGTGCGGTAGCCCTTCAGCCCCATCAGGGCGAAGCATTCGGCCACCACGCCCTGACCGGCGAAGGCGGCGTCGCCGTGGATCAGCAGCGGAACGACCTTGGAGCGGTCCAGCGCCCACTGCTCTTCCGGCTGGCCCGCATTGGCCTCGCGGATGTCGAACGCCTGTTTGGCGCGCGCCTTGCCCAGCACCACCGGATTGACGATCTCGAGGTGCGACGGGTTGGCGGTCAGCGACAGGTGGACGTTGTTGCCGTCGAACTCGCGGTCCGAGCTGGCGCCCATGTGGTATTTGACGTCGCCCGAACCCTCGATGTCGGACGGCACGGTCGAGCCGCCCTGGAACTCGTGGAAGATGGCGCGGTAGGGCTTGCCCATCACCGCCGCCAGGGTGTTCAGCCGCCCGCGGTGGGCCATGCCGAGGACGATCTCGTCGACGCCCAGCGCTCCGCCGCGCTTGATGATCTGCTCCAGCGCCGGGACCATGGCCTCGCCGCCGTCCAGACCAAACCGCTTGGTGCCCGGGAACCGCTTGTGCAGGAACCGCTCGAAGCCCTCGGCCTCGATCAGCTTGTTCAGGATGGCCAGTTTGCCTTCCTTGGTGAAGGCGTTCTGTTCGAACTTCTCCGCACCCTCGAACCGTTGCTGCAGCCAGGATTTCTCCTCCGGCTCGGCGATGTGCATGAACTGGATGCCGATGTGGCCGCAGTAGGTGCGCTTCAGCAGCGCCAGCACCTCGCGGATCGTGCCGGTCTGCAGGCCCAGCACCCCGTCCAGATAGATCGGCCGGTCCAGATCGGCCTCGCTGAAGCCGTAGAACTCCGGCGTCAGCTCGGGATTGTGGGTCGGCTGCTCGATGCCCAGCGGATCCAGCGTCGCCTGCAGGTGACCCCGCACGCGATAGCTGCGGATCAGCATCAGGGCGCGGATCGAATCATGGGCGGCGGCGCGGATGGCCTCGGCGGAAACGCCGGCCGACGGCGCGGCCTCCGCCTTGGCGGGCGCGGCGGCTCCGGCCTTTTTCGGATCCGGCTTCGGCGCAGGCCAGCGGCCGTCGAACACGGCGGCGTCCTCGCTCGGCTCCGACACCGGCGACCGGCCCCACGAGCCGGCCCCGCTGGCGGCGATCACCGTCTCGGCGTTGTCCCGCAGCTGGTCGAAGAAGGCGCGCCACTCGGCCGAAACCGACGCCGGATCGGACGCCCATTTCTCGTGCAGATCCTCGATGAACGAGGCGTTCGAGCCATACAGGAAGCTGGTCTCGGCAAAGACCTGGTTCAGCCGACCGGCATCGTCCGCCATCGTATCGTCACGTCCCTAAGGCGGCGCGCGCACGTCTGCCCGCGACCGGCGCCGCTGATATAGGCGCTGTTTCCTTATCGGTCATGACCGAATGGCGGCGAAAGGGTCGAATTTCGCCGGAATCGGGAGAAATTCGTCAGTCTCGTGCCCCACTACTGGGACAAGAAATCAGCCCTTCAGCACGTCCACCAGCGTCGCGCCCAGACGCGCCGGCGAGGGCGAGACCCGGATGCCGGCGGCTTCCATGGCGGCGATCTTCGACTCCGCATCGCCCTTGCCGCCCGAAACGACCGCGCCGGCGTGACCCATGGTGCGGCCCTTCGGCGCCGTCCGGCCGGCGATGAAGCCGACCATCGGCTTGGAGCGGCCGCGCTTGGCTTCGTCGATCAGGAACTGGGCCGCGTCCTCCTCGGCGCCGCCGCCGATCTCGCCGATCATGACGATCGACTTCGTCTCGTCGTCGGCGAGGAACAGCTCCAGCACGTCGATGAACTCCGTGCCCTTGACCGGGTCGCCGCCGATGCCGACCGCCGTGGTCTGGCCGAGGCCCTCGTTCGAGGTCTGGAACACCGCCTCATAGGTCAGGGTGCCCGAGCGCGAGACGATGCCGACGTTGCCCTTCTTGAAGATCGAGCCCGGCATGATGCCGATCTTGCACTCTTCCGGGGTCAGGATGCCGGGGCAGTTCGGGCCCAGCAGGCGGGATTTCGACCGGTCCAGCCGCGCCTTGACCCGAACCATGTCCAGCACCGGGATGCCCTCGGTGATGCAGGTGATGAACGGCACCTCGGCCTCGATGGCCTCGATGATGGCGTCCGCGGCGCCCGCCGGCGGAACATAGATCACCGTCGCGTCGGCGCCGGTCGCATCCTTCGCCTCGGCCACCGAGGCGTAGATCGGCAGGCTCTCGCCCTCGGACCCGTGCCAGATCTCGCCGCCCTTCTTGGGGTGCACGCCCCCGACCATCTGGGTGCCGTAGTAGCGCAGGGCCTGTTCCGTGTGGAACGTCCCGGTCTTGCCGGTCAGGCCCTGGACGATGACCTTGGTGTTCTTGTCGACGAGGATGGACATGGATTTTCCGGAGGGTGATCTGAGTGGGGTCGGCGTCGGGGAAGGTCAGTTCGCCGGGCGGTTTCGGGCCAGTTCGTAGCGGAAGTTGGTGGGCTGGCTGGAAGCGAGGATCGCATAGCCGGCCGTCAGCGGTGCGTCCGCGGCCGGAGCGACCTTGCGCCCGTCACGGATCTCGTAGGTCCACATCCGCAGCGGGCCTTCGACGCGTTCGGGCGGCAAGCCGACCCATTGCTCGATCTCGGGCGCCGCGTCCCAGACCTGGGTCTGACGGAAGCCGAAGACGTCGCACACGTCCGTGGCGATCTCGGAGTCGCTCTCCGGAGACTGTCCGGTCATCAGAACGAAGATGCCGTTCGGCGTGGCCGCCAGCCGACCGCGGGCGCCGACCGCCTGTATCGCCGTCGCCAGTTCCCGGAGACGCTCGGTCGGGATTTCGCCCCAGCCCGCCGCCTCGGCGGCCGCCAGCGCCAGCGTGGCGTCGCCGTCCGTGTCGAGGCACATCCGCTTGAACAGGTCGAAGGACCCGTCGGCCGCCGCAGGGCTCGCCGCGAGCCCGAGCGCCGCAATCGCGAAGACGAAGAACGAACCGCGGCGCATGAGACGATCGCCTCCGGCGCCTCTGGTGCTCTTGTCGACGAGGATGGACATGGGTCAGCGGCCAGTTGGGTAGTTGATGGAAAGTTCGAGATAGGATCGTGCAGAGAACGAGGATGCGTGGATGCGGCTGCCGTCGGCTAGATCCCACACCTTCACCTCCATGCCGGGCGGTATTCGATAGGTCGACATGTCGGGCCGGGCCCCCTCGCCCAGCGCTGCCCCGTTGACGGGAAGCGCCGAAACCGTCTGTTCCCAGCCTGGGCGGGTTTCGATCCCGTCCACGGCGCAGATCACCTGCGCAGGCGTCAGACCATCCTCCGAGGCGGGGTAGCCCGAGAGACGCACCACGGCGCCGCTTTCGATCCAGTAGCCGACCTGCCAGCCCCCCGCGGGCGGCGATCCGCCTTCAACCGAGTCCCACCCCTTCGCCTTGGCCAAGGCAGCCAGAGCCTCCCGATCACCCCGCACCCGCAGACAGGCGATGTCGAAGGCCGTCAGCGCCGAGGCGACCGGTTCCGCCTGAGCCGCCGTTATAACGCTCGAGGCCAGCAGGGCGAGAAGTAGGGACACCTAGCCGACCGCCGCCACGATCTTCTGGGCCGCGTCGTCGAGGTCGTCGGCCGCGGTGATGGCGAGGCCGGACTCGTTCAGGATGCGCTTGCCCTGTTCGACGTTGGTGCCTTCCAGACGCACGACCAGCGGCACCTTCAGCCCCACTTCCTTCACCGCCGCGACCACGCCCTCGGCGATGACGTCGCAGCGCATGATGCCGCCGAAGATGTTGACCAGAATGCCCTGCACGGCCGGGTCGGCGGTGATGATCTTGAAGGCCGCCGCGACCTTTTCCTTGGAGGCGCCGCCGCCGACGTCGCAAAAGTTGGCGGGCTCTTTGCCGTACAGCTTGATGATGTCCATCGTCGCCATGGCGAGCCCGGCGCCGTTGACCATACAGCCGATGTTGCCGTCCAGGGCGACGTAGGCGAGGTCCCATTCCGAGGCCTCGATCTCCTTGGCGTCTTCCTCGGTCTCGTCGCGCAGCGCCTTCATGTCCTCGTGGCGGAACAGGGCGTTGCCGTCGAAGCTGACCTTGGCGTCCAGCACCCGGAGGCGGCCGTTCTCCATGACGATCAGCGGATTGACCTCCAGCATCGACATGTCGGTGTCGATGAAGGCCTTGTAGAGGATCGGGAACAGGCTCTTGCCGTCCTCGGCCGCTTCCCCGGTCAGGCCGTAGGCGGTGTTGATCTCGTCGACGTTGGCGGGCGTGACGCCGGCCTCCGGATCGATGTCGATGGTGACGATCTTCTCGGGCGTGTCGTGGGCGACCGCCTCAATGTCCATGCCCCCCTCGGTCGAGACGACGAACGACACCCGGCCGGTCGAGCGGTCGACCAGCAGTGAGCAGTACAGTTCACGGTCGATGTCGGCGCCGTCTTCGATGTACAGGCGGTTGACCTGTTTGCCGGCCGGGCCGGTCTGGGCGGTCACCAGCGTATTGCCCAGCATTTCGCGGGCGTTCTTGACCACGTCCTCGATGGAGAAGGCCAGACGCACGCCGCCCTTGGCGTCCGGGCCCAGCTCCTTGAACTTGCCCTTGCCGCGCCCGCCGGCGTGGATCTGCGACTTCACGACGTAAAGGGGTCCGGGCAGCTGCCTCGCCGCGGCTTCCGCCTCGTCAGCCGAGGTGATGGCCACACCGGCCGCGACCGGAGCGCCGAAGCCCTTCAGGACCTGCTTGGCCTGATACTCGTGAATGTTCATGGATCGACGCCTGACCGCTTGGGGGAGGGATTGCGGGGCTTATAGGCGCGCGCCCTTCGCAGGTGCAACCGGCGCGGCGCCTCAATCCACCCAGTCCCTCTTCAGCGTCCGCGAGGCGCCGATCAGCAGGGCCGAGGCCAGCAGGTAGAAGCCCATGCCGGTGTAGATGGCCCAGCGCAGGCTCTCGTCTCCGAAGCGCGGCGCCAGCAGATCGCTCATCCAGCCGAAATAATAGAAGCCGACGGCCAGCCCGAGCAGGTTGTTGATCAGCAGGAACAGGGCCGAGGCGGTGGAGCGCATCGCCGCCGGAACCAGATGCTGCACCGCCGCCGTCACCGGTCCCAGCCACGCCAGGTTCAGCCCGGTCGGGATCAGGAAGATGAGGAAGGCGAGGATCAGCTGCTGGAGGTTCGATCCCCCGCCCGGCAGAACCAGACCGATCAGCCAGGGCGAGTTCATCGCCAGGATGAAGCAGGGGGCCGAGATCAGGAAGGCGATTGCCGGGGTCAGGGGATAGGCCCCTTTGCCGCGCTTCGACAACTTGTCGGCGATGGCGCCGCCCATCCAGATACCGAGCGTGCCGCCCACCAGCGCGATGCCGGCGTAATACCAGGCGGTCTGCTGCAGGGTCAGGCCGAAGCTGCGCATGAAGAACAGCGGCAGCCAGCCCGCGACGCCGTAGCCGCAGATGGAGGACGAGGCCGCGCCCAGCGCCAGCAGCCAGAAGCTGGGCTTGCGGATCACCACCGAGGCGGTGCTGCGGGCGATCCGGAGCGAGACGCCGATGACCAGCGCCAACAGACCTCCAAAGCCCCAGGTCAGACCGGCGACCTGCTGGTCCATGACCAGATACTGAACCGCGCCCCACGCCAGCGCGGCGGCGCCGATCGTGAGCATGACCATCGAGGCGATGCTGCCCGCGCGGCTCGTCACCGCCGCGGCGGGAGCGGCTTCAGGCGTTCCGCGGGCTGCGGCGGCCGCGGCGTCCGTGCCGCCGCGTTTCGGATCCCGCACCGTCAGGCGCAGCAGCGGCGCCAGCAGCAGGCCCAGCAGGCCGACGACAATGAAGGCCGTCTGCCAGCCATACCGCGCCGCCAGCAGACCGCCCACGAGGGTGCCCGCGGCCGTGCCGATCGGAATGCCGAAGGCGAACACCGCCAGCGCCCGCGCGCGCTGCGACGGCGGGAAATAGTCCGACAGCAGGGAATAGGCCGGGGCCACGCCGCCGGCCTCGCCGACGCCGACGCCCATCCGGCACAGGAACAGCTGGGTGAACGAGCCGGCCAGTCCGCACAGGGCGGTGAAGCCGCTCCAGACCGCCAGGGCGCCGGTCATGATCCAGACCCGGCTGAACCGGTCCGCCAGCCACGCCAGCGGAATGGCCAGGGTCGAATAGACCGAGGCGAAGGCGATCCCGCCCAGCAGTCCGAACTGGGAATCACTGAGCTGGAAATGCGCCTTCAGCGGTGCGGCGAGGATGCCGATGATCTGCCGGTCGAGGAAGTTCAGCGCATAGATCAGCACCAGCACCGCCAGAACGTAATAGCGGTAGCCCGGGCGAACGGGCGCGGCGGCGGCCGTGTCGGTCATGGCGTTTCCCTCGACTTGGTCTTGTTGTTGGCCGGAACGGTAGCGGGGCCGTGGGGCGGCGTAAAAAGAAAAAGGGCGGCGGCTCAGGTGAACCGCCGCCCGTGATCAGATGCGATCAGGCTTCAGGAGTAATCAGGATCAGAACTTGACACCGACGCGGAAGGTGAAGGTCCGCGGCGCGCCGTAGAAGGCGATGATCGAGTTGCCGGTCGCCGCGCCGGGGAAGCTGTAGCCGCCCGTCTTGTAGCGTTCGTCCGACAGGTTCTTGCCGTGGAAGCCGACGGTCCAGCGGTCGCTGGCCGAGGTCCAGACGGCGCTGGCGTCGTACATCCAGTAGGCTTCCTGATCGAGCAGGGGAGCCGGGGTCTCGAACTGCTGGTAGTCGCCGCGATAGGCGGCCGACGGCGTGAACGCCAGGGTGCTGCCGTCCTCGAGCCAGTGGGTGTAGGTCGCGCTGATCGAGCCCGTCCACTCCGGCGTGTTCTGGAAGTTACGCGAGTCCGACACGTCCACGAAACAACCGACCAGAAGGGGGCAGGTCGTGTTCAGGGGGCCCGTCGGGATATAGGCCAGGAACTCGTCGAATTGGGCGTCGATGTAGCTCAGCATGCCGTTGATCACGAGGTTGTCCGAGGCCCGCAGCGAACCTTCGAATTCCCAGCCGCGGATCGAGGACGAACCGACGTTGTCGACGACCGAGGCGACGGTGGCGCCGGCCGGGTATTGGGTCGTGATCTGCTGGTCCTCGTACGAGGAGTCGAAGACCGCGGTGGCGAAGCTGAAGCGGTCGAACAGACGGCCCTTCAGGCCCAGTTCGATCGTCTCGACGGTTTCCGGGTCATAGCCATTCACCGTGTCGGGATAGAGCACGGCGTCGCCGCGCATGTCGAAGCCGCCCGATTTGAAGCCGCGGCCCCACGAGGCGTAGGTCGTCAGGTCAGGGCTGATTTCGTAGGTGACGCTGACGCGCGGCGTGAACTCCTCGAACTCCCGCGTGTCGGTGTAGTTGGTCCGCGGCGCGCCCAGCGGAATGGCGGCGGCGTTGCCGAAGAACGGGCTGCGGATGCCGAGATACTGCTGGCGGAAGACCGTGCCGGTCTTCTCGTCGTGGGTGAAGCGCCCGCCGACCGAGACCGACAGCTGGTCGGTCACGTCGTAGCTGAAGTCGCCGAACGCCGACCAGCTCTTGGTGTCGACGCTGCCCGAGGTCAGGGTCGTCAGGTTGAAGGCGCCGACGACCGTGTCGAACGCGCCCGAGGCCGTGGCGTCGAGATAGTAGACGCCCGCGACGCCCGACCAGCGGTCGCCTTCGAACAGCGCCTGGAACTCTTGCGAGAACTGGTCGTCATCGTACTGCGCCGGGATGTCGAGGGTCGGCGTCGGCAGGTTGTCGAAGTCGATGTTGCCGCGCGTGGAGCCGTCACGGTAGGCCGTGATCGACTTCAGGGTCAGCATGTCATTGACCGTGTATTCGCCGGTCAGCGAGATGCCGCGCGTCTCGACGTCGTTCTTGTCGCCGGCGCCGGCGCGGGTGTCGTATTCGTCGTCGAGGATCGGCGCGAACTCGCGGTGACCGTGACGGGCGTTCGAGCTGTCCTGGACGTAGTCCGCGGCAAGGCGGAAGAACAGGGCGTCCGCCGGCGTCCATTCGATGCTGGCGCGGGCGGCGGTCACGTCCTTGTTGTAGTGCTCGGTGCCGGTGGTCAGGTTCTCGCCGAAGCCGTCGCGCAGATAGCGCGCCACCGAGGCGGAGATGCCGACCGTGTCGCTGACCGGGCCGGAGATGCTGCCGACGGCGTCGAACTGGTTGTAGCTGCCGTAGGCGCCGCGCAGCGAGATTTCGGGATCATCACCGATGCGCCGCGTCACGTATTTGATCGCGCCGCCGATGGTGTTGCGGCCGTACAGCGTGCCTTGCGGGCCGCGCAGGACCTCGATGCGTTCGATGTCGAAGATGTCGAGCACCGCGGCCTGCGGACGGGCGACATAGACGTCGTCGATGTACAGGCCCACGCCCGGGTCGAAGCCCCACAGCGGATCCTGCTGGCCGACGCCGCGGATGAAGGAGATCAGGGTCGAGTTCGAGCCGCGCGCCGAGTTCAGCGTCAGGCTGGGCGTCGAGCGGGCCAGTTCGGTGATGTCGATCGCGCCCTTGTTTTCGAGGGCTTCGGCAGTGAAGGCCGTGACCGCGACGGGAACGTCCTGCAGCGCTTCCGCGCGGCGGCGGGCGGTGACGACGATCTCGCCGATGTTGGTGGCGTCCTGCGGCGCGGCGGCCGCGGTGGTTTCGGCGTCCTGCGCCAGCGCCGTGGTCGAGAGCGCGCTCCAGGCGGCCCCCGCAAGCAAGGCAGTCTTAACGTAGCGGTTCATGTGAAGCCCCATTCCTGTGATTTCCGGCCCGTGACGCTTTTTATTCAGCGTTCAATGATTTTCCGGGAACGTAACCGTTTTCGCCCCGCTGTCAAACCGTGGCGCTTGTGCGGCGGCCGCCCTCGCCGGACTGTGGCGCCGTTGCCATGACGCCCTGACGCGGCCTAGCTTCCCGGCATGACCAAGCTCGACGCGCCCGCCGCCGACACCGCCGCCGCCCCCGCACGGCGCGGCCGTCCCTCGAAGGCAAAGGCCGAGGGGACCGCCGACACCCGCGAGTCCATTCTCGACGCGGCCGAGGACCTGTTCTCGAAACACGGCTTCTACGGCGTAACCATCCGCGAGGTGGCGCGTGAGGCCGGTGTCGATACCGCGCTGGTGCACTATTATTTCGGGGCCAAGCGTGCCCTGTTCGACGCCGTTTTCCTGCGCCGGGCCGAGGTCTGGAACAATGAACGGGTCGACGCCATCAACCGCTACGCCCGCGATCCGGGGCCGGACGGCATGACGCTGGAGGGGCTGTTCGAGGCCTTCCTGCGGCCCCCCTTCCAGTGGTCGCTGAAGGGCGGGCCGGGCTGGAAGCACTACGCCGCCCTCGTGGCCCAGACCAACGCCAACCCGACCTTCGGCGGCGAGACCATGGCCCGCTATTTCGATCCCGCCATCCGCCGCCTGATCGAGCTGATCAAACAGATCATGCCCGAGGCGCGCGAGGTCGACCTCTACTGGGCCTATCACAACCTGTCGGGCGCCCTGACCCTGACGCTGGGCGAGACCGGCCGCCTCGACCGCCTGTCCGGCGGCCTGTGCCGCTCCGGCGATCTGGAGGCCGCCTGCGACTACATGATCCGGTTCGCCGCGGCCGGTTTCCGCGCCGTCTGCGTCCCGGCTCCGGCCCGATGAGCGACGCGCGGCCGTCATCCGATGCAGTGCGTATCTCGGTCGACCGCGGTCTGATCCGCGGCGTGGCGGTGGCGCTGGCGGGCGGGGCGGTGCTGGCCCTGACCGGCGCCTTTGGCATGGACGACACCCCGATCGGCGTCCGCCTCGTCTACTGGGAGCCTATCATGCTGATGGGAGCCTTGTGGGGCTACCTGTGTTCGCGGCTGGTCGAGCGCTGGATCGACCTCGACCGTCGGCCGTGGCTGGCGGCGCTGGTGCTGACCCTGGTCATCTCGGGGCCGCTGTCGGTCATGGTCTGGGCGGCGACCAGTCTGATCTTCCACCACGACCATGCCATGGGCCTCGTCCGGCTGCCCGATTTCCTGGGCCCCGTGACCCTCGTCACCGCGGTGCTCAGCGCGCTCAACGTCTTCCTGTCGCGCGCTCCGGTCCAGACCCACGCCGCCGCCGTCGGCGCCGCGCCCGCCCGCTTCCTCGACCGGCTGCCGTTCAAACTCCGTGGAGGGACGCTCCACGCCGTCGAGTCCGAGGACCACTATCTGCGCATCCACACCGACCGCGGCTCGGACCTGATCCTGATGCGCCTCTCCGACGCCCTCGCCGAACTCGAAGGCCTCGAGGGCGCCCAGACGCACCGCAGCTGGTGGGTGGCCAGGGATGCGGTGCGCGGCGTCACACGCGGTGACGGCCGGGCCACCCTGACGCTGGAGGGCGGCGTCGAGGCGCCCGTCAGCCGCCGCTACGCGAAGGCGCTTCGAGACGCGGGCTGGTACTAGCCCGCCCAGCATCCATGGAAGCCCGCCGGCAGGGCCACGTCCGCCCGCCAGCTCGCCACCGGTCCGTCCGCCACCCGACCGGCTTCGAACACGTGCAGCTCCGTCACCCCCTCCGTCAGATTGATCGACGGCGCGACCAGCCAGGCCTCGGCCTCTCCTGACCGGCCCGGCTTCGGCACGAACACCGCCTCCTCCATGATCTGCCGGTCGCCGAAGTCGAAGGCGTCCGATCGTCCGGTCTCCCAGTCATGCACCGCAAGGCCCGTCGGCAGCGGCCGTCCGCCGGTCTCGCCGGCGACGTGGGCGGTCAGGCGGCGCGGCAGGCCGGCCCGGCGCGGATCGCTCTTCGGGAATTCGCCCGTGACGCCCGAGCGGACCATCTCGGCCCGACCGTCCGTGTGGAGGGTGACGAGCGACAGCACCGCCGGCTCGCCCGGCACGGTCCCGCGCTGCTCGACCAGCACCCGCGCCCCGTCGATGGCGAAGGCCACGTCCTTGCCCGCCGCGACATCGAAGCGGATCGTCCCCGACCCGTCCTCCCACGCATCGCCGAGATGGAAATAGCTGAAGGTCGGCAGGTCGAAGATCCGCCGCCGGCTCAGGTCGGCCTTGTCGACCACCATCACCTGCGTTCCCAGCTCCGGTTTCCAGGCGAACTGCGAGGCGTAGGGCATGCCCCGGTGCTCGAACACCCAGGGCTGCAGCACGATCACCAGATGCCGCGCGGTGGCGGTGAAGTCGTGCATGTAGCTGGCGCGCGGCAGGTCGATCAGTTGCGCCGTATGCAGACTGCGGTCCGCGTTCAGGCGCCAGACGATGGCCCTGTCGCCGTTCAGCCCGATGTTCCAGATCGTGCCGTCCGGGTCGTAGCGGGGGTGGGCCTGGAACGGCATCCCTTTCAGATCGTCGCGCAGGCTGACGAAGCGGCGCGTCGACAGGTCTGACGCAGCCATGGCCATCGGCGAGCCGCCCTCCCACAGCGCCCAGACCTCGTCCCCCGCCACCATGACGGCGGTATTGGCGGCGTTGGCGTCGTCGTTCGATCCGATCCGGGCCCGCCCGTCCCCGGCGGTGCCGAAGCCGGGCGTGACCACCGCGTCGATCTCGCTCTCGAAGCGCCGCTTGGGCGTGTCGGCGAACCGCGCCTCCAGCGTCGCCTGGCCGTCGCTGAGGCGGAAGGCCCGCATCAGGCCGTCGCCGTCGAACCAGTGGGTGGCGCTGCCGCCGGGTCGCCGGAACTTGCCCGGGCCGTTGCGGAACAGCGCCCCCTCCAGCCCGGCGGGCGCCCGGCCGTGCACCAGCCGCATGGCGCGGGGCGCGATATCGCCCTCCAGATCGGCGGTGGCGAGCGCCCAGTCCGCGGTCGCCTGCATGGCGGCCATGGCGCGGACGGTCTCGGGCGTGACGACGGCGGCCGACAGGGCGGCGGCGCCCATTAGAAAGTTGCGGCGGGAAGCGAGCATCTGGACCTCGAAATCTGAACGGGAGGGCGGCCTCAAGCAGCGAGCCGCCGCGCGGCGAGCGATAGGCCGCTAGCGAAGCTGGATCGTCTGGGCCGCGTCGCCCGAGACGGTGAAGCGGGCGCGCTCCCAGCTGGCCGGGCCCATGTTGCCGACCGCATTGTTCGAGAAGGCGTAGGGCTCGACCGGAATGCCGAACGGATTGGTGTTCATCTCGCCGTCGCCGTTCACGTCGTGAAACGCCTTGGCCGCATAGTCGCCGGCCGGCAGGTCCTCGAAGGTGGCGACGGTGTTTCCGCCGGCGACGTCGAGCATCATCGAGCCGACCGGGCGTCCGCCGTTGTAGGCGGCGGCGGAGTCGTAGAGGGCGACCATCACCGAACCGGTCCGGGCGCCGGTCTCGAAGGTCAGGGCGACCGTGTTGTCGCGGGCGGCGTCCTGAGCCACGGCGGGGGCGGCCAGCATCAGGCCGGCGGCGACGGACAGGGCGAGAAGATTCAGGCGGTTCATGCGGTCTCTGTTGCGGAGAAGCCCGACGATCGGGCCTCGACGCACTGACCGTTGCTCCGCTCCGGACCGGACGCCACAGCGGATGCGGGGACCGTCGCGCCGCCTTCGCCAACGGCGGCGCCCGTCCATTCGCGAAGCGCGAACGACCGCGCGATCAGAGGCCCTTGTCGGTCTCCGGCCGCTCGTCCATCGCCTCATCGGCCGTGGGAGGCGAGATCTCGTCAGCCACCGGATCGGCCTCCGGCTGCGCCGCGGCCCGCGGGGAGCTGAAGTCCCCGCCCGCCTTGCCGCCAAACTGACGTCGCAGCCACGCCCACGCCGCCCCGGCCCCGACGAGCAGGAAGACGCCGCCCTTCTTCAGGACCAGAAACAGGATGCCCAGCAGACCCGCCTTCTTGGCGAGGGCCACGGCCGCGCCGCCGGCGATAAGACCGGCGACACCGTAGGTCGCTTTCTTGTCGACGCCCTCTCGATAGTCGGCGTAGCGCGCGCCTTCATTGAACGAGGCGGTGTTCATCAGCTGCGTCGCGGCGGCCCCGACATCGGCCAGATCCGCCATGTCATCGACGATGTTCATGCTCAGCACGCCGGCGCGCCCCAGTACCCGCACGTCATAGTTCAGGGTGTGGTCGGGCGCGTCGCTGAAGGCAAGCTCCTTGGCCCAGATCAGATTGTGCTTCTGGCCGTCGTAGGAAGGCTGCTGCGCCCAGCCGACCAGATTGATCGCCGGATATCCGTCCGCGGTGCGCGCCCGGTTGTCCTCTTCCTCGCCCTGCCTGAGCTGTGTCAGCAGCTCCGAATAGTTGATCTTGCTGGCGTCCTCGTCCGAGACATAGCCGTCGCCGACATAGGTGATCACCGCCCCCCAGGTGTCGTCGTAGAAGGCCTTGTCCTTGGGGAACACCATGCCGAGCACGCCCTGCACCGACGACGGCGGATTGCCCCAGCCCTCGGTCAGCACCCGCGCCGCGTCCTCCGCATTGAGGAAGTAATAGGCGTCGCCCAGCGCCAGCGTCGCTTCGGCGGCGGGGATCGCCACCGTGCCGGTCTGCGGCTTCAGGCTGTCCTGCAGCGCCTCCAGCCGGCGCACCTCGGTCTGCTGCTCGGGCGTCAGCGTCTGCGGCGCGGCCGTCGCGGCGCCGGTCGTGAACAGGCCAAGCGCCAGCAGCAGCGCCGCGAAAAGTTTGCGGATCATGTGAACTCCCCCTGCGGCCAACCTGCACCATTGGTTGCATGCTGACCAGAGGGCTCGCTCAGGTCGGCGGCGGCGTCCGCGTCCGAATACGCCGCTTCATCAGCCGGTCCGACAGCGCCTCGGCGTGCTTCAGGGTGAAGGCCAGGGCGGCGGGGTTGCCCCGGCGGGGTCCCACCGTGTCAGCCACCACCGCGCCCCGCTCGCCCATGCCGACCGGCGTCCCCGTAGTCGTGTCGATCGCCGTCTGGTGCTCGACCTCGGCGTTCAGCTCGGCGCCCATCAGGATGATCTGCACGCTCAGCCAGGTCCACAGCAGGAAGCCCATCATCGCCGCCAGCGGTCCGTAGGAGTCGATCTTGACGAAGGTCTGCAGATACCAGCTGAAGCCCAGCGACAGCGCAACGCTGAGGAGGGAGGCGAAGATCGCGCCGGGCGTCAGCCAGCGCCAGCGCGCCCGCTGCCGGCACGGGCCGAACCGGTACACCACGGTCAGGGAGGCGACGTAGACCAGCAGCAGGATCGGCCATCTGAGCGGCGCCAGATAGGCCCACTCCTCGGTCAGGCCGAACAGGCCCAGCACGACCGGCACGCCGACCACCATGCCGGCCGCGACCAGGATCGCTCCTAGGCCGGAAACGGTGAAGGCCATGCAGACCAGGTTGTACTTGAAGATGTTGCGCTTCTCGACCTCGTGGTAGGCGATGTTCAGGCCGTAGAAGAGCACCTTGATCGCCCCGTTCGCCGTCCACAGCGACAGGCTGAGGGTCCACAGCAGGGTGAAGGTCAGCTGGGTGTTCGAGTTCTCGGCCAGCCTCTGCATCTCGCCGGACAGGAAGGTCGCCACCCCCGTCGGCAGAACCGAATAGAGGAAATACAGCCGCGCCACCGCATCGTTGGGGTCCGCGAACAGGCCGTAGATGGTCACGAACGCCGCCAGCGTCGGGAACAGCGACAGCACCACGAAGAAGGTCACGCCGCCCGAGACGAAGCCGACCCGGTCGCCGAAATAGGAGGCTCCGACGCGCCAGAAGATGTCGACCCACCCCTTGTGCGGAATATGCTCCGGCCGCTGCGCCAGCCGTCCCCGGCCGGGCTCCTGCGCCTCGAAATCCTCGGGCGTGGGCGCGGCGGGGACGACCGGCTCGGGCCGCGCCGGCCGCAACTCCAGCCCGTATTTGTGTCCCCGGGTGTAGAGCAGGTGCGCCGCGCCCGCGCCCGCCGCCAGCCCGCCTGCCAGCGCCCCGACCACGCCCCAGATCCCGAGGCCCCCGTTCCGTCCAGACTGTCGTTTCTGCATTGGGGCGACAACGGCTCCGGTGCGGCCGCGTTCCTGCGCCGCCCCGCTTGATATCCGCGCAAAGCCGCGCCAAGGCCAGAGCATGACTGACGCCGCTTCCGCTCCCACCCTCGTCACCGCCTGGAAGGCCGCCGCCGCCCGCCTCAAGGAGGGGCGGATCGACAGCCCCTCGATCGACGCCCGCCTGCTGCTGGAGGTCGCCGCCGGCTGTTCGCGCACCGACATCCTCGCCGACCCCTACCGGGCCGTCACCGCTGACCAGCAGGCCGCGCTGGACGGCTTTGTCGAGCGCCGCCTGCGCCGTGAACCCGTGTCGCGCATCCTCGGCCGGAAGGGCTTCTGGAAGATCATGCTGAACGTCACGCCCGACGTGCTCAGCCCCCGCCCCGACTCCGAGGCCATCCTCGACGTGGTGCTGCTGGCCTATCCGCCGAACAAGGCGTTCGAGATGATCGATCTCGGCACCGGCTCGGGCGCCATCCTCCTGGCGACTCTGGCCGAGCGGTTCGGCGCGCGCGGGGTAGGCACCGACATCTCGTTCGAGGCGCTGGCCGTGGCCAAGGAGAACGCCACCAACCTGGAGCTCGACAACCGCGCGACCTTCCTGCGCACCGAATGGGCCGCGGGCTTCGGCGACCACAGCTTCGACGTCGTCGTCTCCAATCCGCCATACATCCCGTCGGGCGACATCCCCGGCCTCGACCCCGAGGTCCGCGATCACGATCCCCTCCTGGCGCTGGACGGCGGACCGGACGGCCTGACCGCCTATCGCGAGCTGGCCCCCGAGATCATGCGCATCCTCAAGCCCGGCGGCCTGTTCGCCGTCGAGATCGGCTGGGACCAGGGCCCGCAGGTCAAGGCCCTGTTCGAGGCGGCGGGCTTCGAGAACGTCATCGTCGTCAAGGATCTGTCGGACCGCGACCGCGTCGTCACCAACGGCCCGGATCCGCGCACCAACCCCGTCCCGAAGATGTGAGGATGACGGGGCGGGTCCGAGAATAAGCCCTTGGAAACCGCCCCCGCACACGCTAAGTCTTTTCCTGTCTCCCACCCAAACCGCACGACTTGGACCGCTTCAGGCCCATCCACGCGCGCTCAGGGCAGTGACGGTCCGATCACTCGATCGGGCGGACCACGGGGCGGCACGGATTTCCGATCACATCGTCAGCGAGGATTGGCCTCGCGCGAAGCGGAACGACGAAACGGACGGCTTCAGGCGGCATCACGCGCGCCGGCCCGTCCCTCAAGCAAAGCACGGTAGCGTCCGATGAGAGATTTCAAGGGCATGAAGCGTCAGCGCGGACGCAACAGGAAGCCCGGCGGCGGCGGGGGCGGCAACGCCAACGCCACCAACCCGAACCGGTCATGGGACTCGCAGGGCCCCGAGAACATCAAGGTCCGCGGCAACGCCCAGACCGTCTACGAGCGCTACATGCAGCTGGCGCGCGACGCCTCGGCCGCCGGCGACCGCGTTCTGGCCGAGAACTATACCCAGCACGCCGAACACTATTTCCGCGTCCTGCGCGCCCTCCAGCCCTCGCGCCCCGTGTCCGAGATCGCCCAGCGCGAACTGGCCGGCCAGGGCTTCGACATCGATTTCGAAGACGAGACGGGCGCCCAGGCCGCCGCCATCATGGCTGCCGAGAAGGCCGAGGCCGACCGCGTCGCCGCCGCCGAAGCCCGCCAGCGCGAGCAGGACGAGCGCCAGAACGACCGCTCGTATGACCGTCCCAATGACCGCCAGTCCGAACAGCCGCGCCGCGAATGGCGCGATCGCGACGACCAGCCGCGCGAACCCCGCGAACCCCGGGACCAAGCTCCCCGCGATCAGGCCCCGCGCGCCGAGGGCGAAGGCCCGGTCGGCGAGGGCGGCCGCCGCGAGACCCGCCGCGAACGCTGGGAACGCCGTCAGCAGGAGCGCAATCAGCGCTTCCAGAACGAACGCGCCGAGGCTGGTCAGGACGGTCCGTCCGACGACGAAGGCGAGGCCGCTCCGGCCGCCGAAATCCGCGAGCCCGAGGCCGCACCGGCCCGCGCCGAACGTCCGCAGCGCGAGCGCCGTCCGCGCCGCGACGAGGCCGCCGCAGCCGACGACGGCCCCTCCGCCCTGCCGGGCTTCCTGACCCGCTCCGCCGCTCCCGCGCCTGCGCCCGCGACGGACGGTCCGCCGGAAGGCGGCGAGGCCGAGGCCCCCGCGCCCAAACGCCGCGCGCCGCGCCGCAAGGCCGAAAAGCCCGCCGACGAAAGCTGACGAAACCTCGACCGGCAGGCGAGGGCGCTTGACGCCGCTCGCCCGCTCCGGCCAAGGAACCCCTGTACGTTTCCGGACACCCGCGGCGCTCATCACGCAGGCGGCCGGTCCGCGATCCTGTGGGAGAGCCGCATGTTTCGTCTGTTCCGGCCGTCGGTGCTGATCGTTCTCGCCGCCGCCTCGATTTCCGCCTGTGCGTCCACCCCCGCGCCGCCGCCCGTGCCCGACGCGCCCGGCTCCGGCCCCGTGCTGCGCGACTGGCGCGGCATCGTCACCGCCGCCGACCGCGACCGCTACAACCGCATTGACGCCGCTTGGTCCCTCGCCCTGCAGCAGGCCCGCCGCCAGCGCGGCTCCGGCGACCTGGAGTCGACGGGCGACCTGATCGACCCGCGCGCCGCCCGTCCCGGCGCCATGCCGCCCGCCGGCGACTATCGCTGCCGCACCGTCAAACTCGGCTCGCAGGGCGGCGAGGACGGCCTCGGCTATGTCGTCTACGACTGGTTCGCCTGCCGCATCGAGCGCACGCCCAACGGTCTGAAGTTCACCAAGGTGAGCGGCAGCCAGCGTCCCTCCGGCCTGCTGTTCCCCGAGAATGACCGGCAGATGGTTCTGCTCGGCTCCATGTCGCTGGCGTCCGAGCCGCCTGCCAACTCCTATGGCCAGCGTCCCGACCGCGACCTGATCGCCGTGCTCGAGCGGATCGGCGAGCGCCGCTGGCGGCTGGTCCTGCCGTGGCCGCAGTATGAGTCCAACCTCGACCTGATCGAGCTGGTCCCCGCCTGACGCGCATCTGAACCCGGGCCCGGCTCAGCCGTTACGGCGGCTCAGCCGTATGGAGACTGCCCGATGCGGACCCTCGCCGCCGTCGCCTCGCTCGCCGCCCTGCTGGCCGCCTGCAGCCAGCAGCCCGCCCCCTCGACCAGCGATCCGGGCACGACGCCGAACGACGGGGTCACCCGGCCCGAGACCGCGCCCGCCGCTGCGCCCGCGCCTGTCACGCCCGCTACCGGCGAACAGGGCGGAACCTCGGACTGGCGTCAGGTCGCCTCGCCCGCCGACGCCTCCGCCCTCGGCCGCCTGGATCAGGCCTGGCGCCTCGCCCGCGCCGAGGCGGAGGACGCCGGTTTCGCCGAACAGGTCGAGGCCCTCGGCCCCCTCGTCGATCCCAATGCGGGTCAGGCCGGCCGCCTCCAGCCCGCCCCCGGCGCCTACCGCTGCCGCACCATCAAACTGGGCGCGAAGAGCCCGGGCGGCCTCGCCTACGTCGCCTATCCCGGCTTCCGCTGCACCGTCGAGCTGACGCCCGGCGGCGATCTGGTCCTGACCAAGACCACCGGTTCCCAGCGCTCGCGCGGCCTGCTCTATCCCGACACCGACCGCCGCCTCGTCTTCATCGGGGCGCAGGCCTGGGGCGCGGACGAGACCGGCTATCCCGCCTACGGCCAGATGCCCGAGCGCGACCAGATCGGCGTCTTCGAACGCATCGGTGCCGAGCGCTGGCGGCTGGTCATTCCGTGGCCGAAGCAGGAAGCCAAGCTCGAGATCCTCGAACTGACGCGCTGACGCCGGCTTGACCCCCGCGGGCGACCCGGCGAGTCTGGGTCCGACGCGGACATCCCGCGTCCAGTCTTCAGGGGGTCGCCATGCGCGGATTCAGTCTCACCATCGGTTCGGTCATCGTCATCGCCATCCTCGGCGCGATCGTGCTGGTCGGCCTGCCGACCTACAACGTCTATTCCAAGCAGATGGCCGGCAAGGCGGCCTATGAGCAGGCCGTTCAGGACCGCCGCATCCGCGTGCTCGAGGCGCAGGCGGCTCTGGACTCCGCCCAGCTGACCGCCCAGGCCGAGGTCGCCCGCGCCCGCGGCACCAACGAGGCCAACCGGATCATGTCCCAAAGCCTCGGCGGCCCCGACAACTACCTGCGCTGGGCCTATATCCACATGCTGGAGGAGACCGCCGGCAAACAGGGCCGCGAGATCATCTACATCCCGACGGAAGCCGGCATGCCGATCCTCGAGGCGGGACGCCGACCGGCTCAATAGCGCCGGCGCGGGGAACGTCATCGCGCGGCGGACGCTGGAACAGGCGCCCGCCGCGACACGAGCCCGCCTGTGAGCCGACGCAATTTCCACCTGCCCTGGTCTGAATACGTCCAGACGCTGAAGCCCCACGAGCGGCCGATGCTGCCCGGCTCTCCGGCCACGCCGGACCACCCGATCCGCTACCGGCTGGCCTACGCCGCCGTCGGCCTGCTGGTCACGGCGACCGGCAGCATCGGCTCGGCCATGGTCAGCGCCAACACCCAGCAGCTGGCGGGCGCGCTCGGCGTCTCGGCCACCGAGGCGGCCTGGCTGCCGGTCGTCTTCGTGATGACCAACGCCTGCATGAACCTGCTGCTGATCAAATTCCGCCAGCAGTACGGGCTGCGGCTGTTCGCCCAGATATTCCTCATCGCCTACGTCCTGATCGGTCTGGGGAACCTGTTCTTCGAGGATTACCAGTCGACCCTGATCGTGCGCGCCTTCGCCGGCATGGCGTCGGCGGCGATGTCGTCGCTGGGCATCCTGTATCTGATCCAGGCCTTTCCCGCCGCGCACCGGCTCAAGGGGCTGATCATCGGCATCGGCGCGGCCAGTTTCGCCCTGCCGGCGACGCGGCTGTTCTCCGGCCATCTGGTGGAGTTGTCCGAGTGGCGCGGCTTCCACGTCTTCGAACTGGGCCTGTCCCTGTTGTCGCTGGCGGCCGTGTTCGCCCTGCGCACGCCCCCGTCAGAGCGGCTCAAGGTGTTCGACCCCCTGGACTTCGTAACCTTCGTCCTGTTCGCGCCGGGCATCGCCCTGCTCTGCGCGGTGCTCGGGTTTGGGCGGATCGTGTGGTGGACCGAGGCCCCGTGGATCGGCATGGCCCTGGTCGGCGCCATCGTGCTTCTGACCGCCGCCCTGCTGGTCGAGTACAATCGCAAGACGCCGCTGATCAATCTCACATGGCTGGCGGGCGCCGACGTCATCCGCCTCGCCCTGTCGATCCTGCTGGTGCGCATCGTCCTCTCGGAACAGAGCGTCGGCTCCGTCGGCCTGCTGCAGCAGCTCGGCATCGGCGTCGACCAGATGCATGGCCTGTTCGCGGTGATCCTGGTGGGCGCCCTCGCCGGGACCCTGACCAGCGCCTTCACCCTCAACATGGCCAAGCTGAACAAGCCGATCGCCATCGCCCTGGGCGTAATCGCCGTCGGGGCTTTCATGGACGCCCATGCGACCACCCTGACCCGGCCGCACCAGCTCTATCTCAGCCAGGCCCTGCTGGCCTTCGCCTCCGCCTTCTTCATCGGCCCGGCGATGATGATCGGCATCACCCAGGTGCTGCAGAAGGGGGCCCAGAATCTCGTCAGCTTCATCGTCGTCTTCGGCGTCACCCAGAACATCGCCGGTCTCGCCGGCTCGGCCCTGATCGGCAGCATCGAGCAGATCCGCGAACGCTATCACCTCAGCCATCTGTCAGAAGGGATCACCCGCGGCGATCCCGACGTCGTCCTGCGCCTGCAGCAGCTGTCCGGCGCCTATGGCTCCGTCCTTCAGGACCCCGCCCTGCGCCAGACACAGGGGCTGACCCTGCTGCAGCAGCAGCTGACCCAGCAGGCGCATGTGCTGGCCTATAACGACGTCTTCCTGCTCATCGGCTGCGCCGCCGTCCTCGGGTGTGTCTGGGTCACCTTCCACCACCTGCGGCCCCGGTTCATGCGCACCCCCGCGGAGCCCTCCGGACCCGCGCAGGCGAACGCCGCCCAAGCCGCCGCCGCCGCCGACTGAACCTTCGCCTCACGGGCCGTTTATCAGGCATGACCGACACACCCGCGCCCGCTTCCGGACCCTCATCCTCGCCCGCTCCGGCCGCTCCCGTGCCCGCCCCAGCCCCAGCGGCCTCTCCGGCGCCCGCCGCCGCGCCGGGCAAGAAGCGGCTGTTCACGGTCGTGCTGGTCGCTGCGGCCCTGATCGGCGTCCTGCTGGTCCTCTGGGCATGGCGGTTGCCGCCCTTCACCAGCGGCGTCCAGCACACGGACAATGCCTACGTCCGGGGGCAGATCACCGTCATCGCACCGCAGGTCACCGGCTATGTCACCTCGGTCGAGGTGCAGGACTATCAGACCGTCACGCAGGGTCAGCTGTTGGCCACCATCGACGACCGCATCTATCGCCAGCGACTGGAGCAGGCCCGCGCCGCCCTGCACGCGGCGCAGGCCCAACTGGCCAACTCCGCCCAGTCCCAGACCTCCGCCCGCGGATCCGTGGCCCAGACCCAGGCCTCCATCGCCGGCGCCCGCGCCGCCGTGGCGAGGACTCAGGCCGACTTCGACCGGACGCAGCGGCTGTTCGAGGGCGGCTGGGTGGCGCAGGCCCAGGTCGATGTGACCCGCACGGCCCTTCAGGCGGCGCAGGCCCAGCTCGCCGCCGCCCGCGCGACCGAAGGCATCGCCGAGACGGGCGTGACCTCCGCCGTCGTCGGACGCGGCGCTCTGGAAGCGGCGGTCGAGAACGCCCGCGCCCAGGTTCATCTGGCCGAGATCGACCTCGCCAACACCCGTATCGTGGCGCCGCGCGCCGGCCGGCTCGGAGAGGTCACCGTGCGGCAGGGACAGCAGGTCCAGATCGGCTCCCAGCTGATGGCGCTGGTGCCCGACCGCATCTGGGTGGTCGCCAACTACAAGGAGAACCAGCTCAGGGACATCCGCGTCGGCCAGCCGGCCGAGCTCTCGGTGGACGCCCTCGGTGGACAGGTGCTGACGGGCAAGGTGGAGCAGATCGCCCCCGCCACCGGGTCCGAGTTCAGCGTCATCCGCCCCGACAACGCCACGGGCAATTTCACCAAGGTGGCCCAGCGGGTGCCGGTGCGCATCGCCCTCGATCCGGGGCAGGCAGGGCTGGACCGGCTGCGTCCCGGGCTGTCCGTGGTGGCGCGGGTCGACACCCGCTAGCGGCTAGCGGCTAGCGGGCACGGCAGGCGATCGACTGCTGGTACAGGACGGTCGCGGGCTCCAGCCGACGGGCTTCGGCCAGCGCCGTTTCGGCCTCCGTGCAACGGCCGGCGCCCGCGAGCGCCGAGGCGAGGCTGTGGCGCAGCGGCGCCAGCTCCGGCTCCGACTGAACCGCCTTCTCGCAGAACGGCAGGCCCTCGGCGGGACGCCCGGCCCGCACCAGAATGTAGCAGTGATTGTTCAGATAACCCGCGTTGGCCGGTTCGGCCTTCACAACCAGCAGACTGGCGGCCAGAGCCCCGTCCAGATCGCCGAGCTGTTCGAGCACCAGCGCCTGTGTGGCGTATCCCTCGACATCCTTGACCGGAATGGCGCGATAGGCGGCGAACGCGGGCTCGAAGGCCGAAGACCGTCCCTCCTTCAGGATCGGCAGGACGAGGCTCAGCAGGAACAGGCGCTGGGCCTCCAGCGCGGCCTGCTCGTCCGGCGACGGCTCCAGCGCCTGACCGATCTGCATGATGCGCCAGGCCGCTTCGGCATCCGCCGTCGCCTCCTTGTCGCGTCCCAGATGCTGCCGCGTATCGGCCCGGAAGACGTAGAGCGCGTCCGACTCGAACGGCCCGAAATCTCCCGCCCGATCGAACACCCGCCCGGCGTCTCCATAGTCGCGGTCCAGATAGGCTTCGGTCGCCTGATTCAGCCGCGCGAACGTCTGCTGCGGCGAGCCGTCCGGCAGGGCCTGCGCGCAGGCGGCCCAGTCAGGCGCCTCGCCCTCGGGCGCCCGGCAGACATCGGGAATGTCCTGCGAAATCAGGGCGAGGGCGAAGGCGAGGGCGATCATCGGCTCAAACCCTGGTCAGACGGAGGTCTTGGTAGTCGTAGCTGAAGTCGGCATCTGGAGAGACCGCCTTCATCGTCGCCGACACCGGCGCGCCGTTCTCGATCCTGAAGGTGATGAACGTGTCCTCCTCCCGCTTGTCCGGGAATCGCGTCCGCATCGTCTCGCCGTCATAGGGCTCCAGCGGCCCCTTCAGCGCTGGCGTGTGGGTGAACTCCAGCCACAGGCCGGTCTTGCGCGCCCGTCCCCGGCCGGTCGTCCGCGCCTCGACGACGATGTCGCCGTACCACGGGTCCCGCCAACGTCCGGCGTAGGCCTCCAGCGGCATTGACGGCGCCGCGCCCGCCGCCTGCTTCGCGTCGATTTCAGCCGCCGCCGCGATGGAGGCCGCGTCGCCCTGGTCCCGCAGTCGCACGCTGTCGGCGATCCAGTCGTATCCCGCCTTGCCCATGACGATGTCGGAGATGCCCGACCGAAGGGCGCGCAGAAGGAAACTCTCCTCGGCGTTGGAGAAGATCGAGAAGCCGGCGTTCCGTCCCGGGATCAGCACGGTCGCGGAGATCCCGCCGGGCGACCCGCCCCCGTGGGTGATCATCCGCTCGCCGCGATAGTCCTGCACCTGGAAGCCCATGGCGTAGGTCGATGCGATGGCGCGCCCCGGCAGCTCCGCCGTCGGCCCTTCGGAGGCGCTGATGATGACGTTCGGCTTCCACATCTCGCGCGCGGTCGCCTCCGAGAACAGCCGGGATCCATCCGGCAACTGTCCCATGGCCAGCCGCACGCCGATCCACTTCGCCCAGTCGGTGGCGGTGGTGCAGATGCCCCCGGCCGCCGCCGCGCTGTTCCAGTTCCAGACCTCGGCGATCGAGTCCGCGATCTGCACCATATCGCCCTGATACCGCAGCGGCGGCCCGACGCGGGCGTGGGGCAGGGCCGACTTCGCGGGGTCCGCCATTGTGGTCAGCGGCACGGTCTCGTTCATGCCGACGCGGTCAAGGATGCGGGTCTGGATGAACCGCTCCCACGGCATGCCCGACACCGCCTCCAGCACCGCCCCGGCGACCACGAACATCAGGTTGTTGTAGTGATACTGCCCGCGGAACTGGTCCTCGATCGGCACGAACGGGACTGCCGCCAGAACCTCCGCCCGGCTCCGGTCGCTGTTGGGCCAGAACAGCAGGTCGCCGGCGCCCAGGCCGAAACCGGCGCGGTGGCTGATCGTGTCGCGCACCGTGATCCGCTCGCCGATCACCGGGTCGGACAGGGTGAAGCCCGGTAGATAGGTCCGCACCGGCTCGTCCCACTTCACCTTGCCCTCGTCGACCATCATGGCGAGCGCCGCCGAGGTGACGTTCTTGGTGTTCGAGGCGATGGCGAACAGGGTGTGCTCGTCCGCCGGCGCCGCCTGTCCCAGCCGCTTGACGCCATAGCCGCGGGCCAGCACCGGCGCCCCGTCCTTGACCACCGCGATCGACAGCGCCGGCTGTTCCGGGAAGGCGGCCATACAGGCCTTCACATAGGCGTCGACCGCCTGCGCCAGCGCCTCGCCGGACGGCGCGGGGCCGGTCTGGGCGTGCGACAGCGAGGGCAGGGCGACGCCGGCCGCGGCGGACGAAATCAGCGCCGCGCGGCGCGTGAGGCGGATGGACATGAGATGACGCTCCCGAACTGGTCGGAAGCGACGCTAGCGCCGGGACCGCCGGGGCGCCAGAGCCCGCCGGTCCCGGCTCACCGGCTCAGCGCGAGCAGCGCGCCGTGCTGCCGACCCGCGGCACATACATGTCCGTCGACGGATTGTAGGTCTTGTAGCGCTGCTGGCAGGCGCGGACGTGGCGGTGCCAGTCGGACGGGTTGGCGAAGCCGCTCGGCGGCGCGGGCGGCCGGGCGCCCCAGCTGCTCTCCCACATGCCGTAGTCCATGCTCCGGCCGGCCATCGCGCCGGCCGAACCGCCGCTCCGCGCGGAGCTGGAGGCGCCGCCCGGCTGGGCCATGGCCGCCGCTCCGCCCGAGGGGTTCTCCGGGCCGCCCGAGGCCGGCATGTGATAGGGCGTGCCCTGGTTGCGGGGCGCGGCCGGGCCCGGCGCCGCGCTGCGGTTCTCAGTGTCGGCGGGCGGGGTACGGTCGGTGCCCTGCGGAGCCGTCGCAGGCGCCTGCTGGGGCTGTCCGCCCGCGACCTGGGCGGCCGCGGGCAGGGCGAGGGCGGCGAACACCGCCGTGGTGACAAGGATCGGTCTTTTCATCGGTTTCTTCCCTGAGGTGCAAACCCCGACGGCTCCCAACCGGGCGGCTCCGCCCCGGTTCCAGCGTCGCCGCACGCCGTTCGCGCGCCCGTCACTTTCCGCCGCCGCCGGGACTTGTGTGGCCCAGCCGCCACACCCACCTGATCCACAGCCGCACGGCGCGTTGCTTGCATCAGAGGGCGCGACGGCGGAATCCGCCATCAGGGGATGACACGTGAATCTCGATCTCTACTCCGACCGCGCCAAACAGGCCGTCCAGTCCGCCCAGTCGCTGGCCCTCGCCCGCCGGCATCAGCAGTTCGCCCCCGAACACCTGCTCAAGGTGCTGCTCGAGGAGCGCGACGGCCTCGCCCGCAGCCTGATCACCGCCGCCGGCGGCGACCCGGCCAAGGCTGAAACGGCCCTCGAGACCGCGCTGGGCAAGCGCGCCCAGGTCTCGGGCGGCTCGGGCCAGCTCTATCTGGACGGCGACACCGCCCGCGTCTTCGCCGCCGCCGAAGCCGCCTCGAAGAAGGCCGGCGACGCCTTCGTCACCACCGAACGCCTGCTCAGCGCCATCGCCCGCGAGGGTGGCGTCGCCGCCACCGTGCTCGCCTCCGTCGGCGCCACGCCCGAGAAACTCGACGCCGCCATCAACGAGGTCCGCAAGGGCAAGACCGCCGACTCCGCCTCGGCCGAGGACGCCTACGACGCCCTCAAACGCTACGCCCGCGACCTGACCCTGGCGGCCCGCGACGGCAAGATCGACCCGGTCATCGGCCGCGACGAGGAGATCCGCCGCACCATCCAGGTCCTCGCCCGCCGCACCAAGAACAACCCCGTCCTGATCGGCGAGCCCGGCGTGGGCAAGACCGCCATCGTCGAGGGCCTCGCCCTGCGCATCGTCAACGGCGACGTGCCCGAGAGCCTCAAGGACAAGAAGGTCATGGCCCTCGACATGGGCGCCCTGATCGCCGGCGCGAAATACCGCGGCGAGTTCGAGGAACGGCTCAAGGCCGTGCTCAACGAGGTGGCCGCCGCCGAGGGCCAGATCGTCCTCTTCATCGACGAGATGCACACCCTGGTCGGCGCCGGGAAGGGCGACGGCGCCATGGACGCCTCCAACCTGCTCAAGCCCGCCCTCGCGCGCGGCGACCTGCACTGCGTCGGCGCCACCACGCTCGACGAATACCGTAAGCACGTCGAAAAGGACGCCGCCCTCGCCCGCCGCTTCCAGCCGGTCATGGTCGAGGAGCCGACGGTCGAGGACACGGTCTCCATCCTGCGCGGCCTCAAGGAGAAGTATGAGGTCCATCACGGCGTGCGCATCGCCGACGGCGCCATCGTCGCCGCCGCGACCCTGTCGAACCGCTACATCACCGACCGCTTCCTGCCCGACAAGGCCATCGACCTGATCGACGAGGCCGCCAGCCGCGTGCGCATGGCCGTCGATTCCAAGCCCGAGGCCCTCGACGAGATCGACCGCCGCCTGGTCCAGCTCAAGATCGAGCGCGAGGCCCTCAAGAAGGAGACCGACAAGGCCTCCATCGCCCGCCTCGACAAGCTGGAAGACGAGCTCGCCGACCTCGAGGGCCAGTCCGACGATCTGACCGCCCGCTGGAAGGCCGAGAAGGAAAAGGTCGGCGCCGGCGCCCAGCTGCGCGAAACCCTTGACCGCCTGCGCGCCGAACTGGCCGCCGCCCAGCGCGCCGGCGACCTCGGCCGCGCCTCCGAGATCGCCTACGGCCAGATCCCCGGCATCGAGAAACAGCTCGCCGAGGCCGAGGCCAACGAGGCCGACAAGTCCGGCCCCCTGACCCCCGAGGTCGTCGACGCCGAACAGATCGCCCAGGTCGTCAGCCGCTGGACCGGCGTCCCCGTCGACAAGATGCTGGAGGGCGAGCGCGAGAAGCTGCTCAAGATGGAGGACGCCCTGGCCCGCCGCGTCGTCGGCCAGGACGAGGCCCTGACGGCCGTCGCCGATGCCGTCCGCCGCGCCCGCGCCGGCCTCAACGACCCCAACCGCCCGCTCGGCTCCTTCCTCTTCCTCGGCCCCACCGGCGTCGGCAAGACCGAGCTGACCAAAGCGTTGGCGGAGTTTCTCTTTGACGACGAGTCCGCCATCACCCGCATGGACATGTCGGAATACATGGAGAAGCACAGCGTCTCCCGCCTGATCGGCGCCCCTCCCGGCTACGTCGGCTACGACGAGGGCGGCGCCCTGACCGAGGCCGTCCGACGCCGCCCGTATCAGGTCGTCCTGTTCGACGAGGTCGAAAAGGCCCACCCCGACGTCTTCAACGTCCTGCTGCAGGTGCTCGACGACGGCCGCTTGACCGACGGTCAGGGCCGGGTGATCGACTTCAAGAACACCCTGATCATCATGACCAGCAACCTCGGCTCCGAGGCCCTCGCCGGCCAGTCGGAGGGGGACGACGTGGAGACCGTCCGCCCCTACGTCATGGAACAGGTCCGCGCCCACTTCCGCCCCGAGTTCCTCAACCGCATCGACGAGATCATCCTCTTCCGCCGCCTCGGCCGCGGCCAGATGGCCGGCATCGTCCGCATCCAGCTGGCGCGTTTCGAGAAGCTGCTGGCCGACCGCCGCCTGACCCTCGCCCTGGACGACAGCGCCGCCAGCTGGCTCGCCGACAAGGGCTACGACCCGGTGTATGGGGCGCGTCCGCTCAAGCGCGTCATCCAGAAGGAATTGGTCGACCCGATCGCGCGGAAGCTTCTGGCGGGCGAGATCGAGGACGGGTCGGTGATTGGCGTGTCAGCCGGGGCGGGCGGTCTGGAGATCGGGAAGGCGCGGGTGCATTAGGGGTCGAGGCGATCTAGGGGCTTACGCGACTCCCAAAACCGCGTGATGTTGCGGGATGTTGTCGCCCGACGAAATCGATCACCTCCTCGCCGCAACTAAGCGGGTTGGCGGACAGCCAAGCTGGCGAGAAGATCCAACGACCGCCGGGCGAGCCCTCCTGGTCGTCCAGCTTCTGCTCAATGAAGTCGCCGTCAGCGGACTCGAGCTGAGAGGCAACGCCACTGTTCGAACGCCGCGCCAATCCGCCAGCTTGGTGCTCATTGCAGCTGGCGATCCAATTCAGCGACTCAGCTTCAGGCCTAAGGCGGAGCACGTTAACTCACTGAGAACCGGCCTTCCGCGCGGTCTCCGCGGTAATCGACTGCCCGCTGAGGTCACCCGCTTCTATCCTTGGGAGCTGAACAGGCGGTGGCCACGACAACGCCAACCTCGCGAGAGGTACGATGGGCTTTGCGTTGAACCGGCTCTGACCGATTTTGACGCAGCGATGATGTTCTTCTTGGAGAGATGCAATATTGTAGGGAGCATTCCGCCCCCGCCTCATCGGCCGGAACTTTTCTAGTGTCAGACCAATACGAAGTCCTGAGAGACGCGATTGCTGGTAGCCAGCAGCCTTGGTTTGCTGACGGACTCATCCGTGTGCCTACGACCACCTTGTTTCCGAGCGGAGAGGTAATCAACCTCTCGGTGGCCCCCAATCGTAGCGGCGGTTTCCGTGTTTCGGATGATGGGCTAGGCCGTACGGCCGTGCTGGACGAAGGCGTCCATCACATGCGCCCTGGGGACCGCCGACGGGCTGAAGCAATTGCGGAGCAATCGGGCATTCGTTTTGAAGGCGATGCATTCGTTGCCGACGACGTGGGCCCTCAGAATCTCGTTGCCGCTATGGCGCTGGTTGCGGAGGCATCACGCGCATGGGCCACGCAAATGTTGGAGCGCTCAGTGCGGCACCGCGAACGGGCGCTTCTTGAGGTGGTCAAGGATAAACTCGAACGGGCCTACTCCTCCCCTATGGTCCAACCCAAGGTGGCTGTTCTCGGGGCAAGCAGCAGCCAGTATGATTTTGATTTCGGGGTGAAGCTGAGTGATGGCCGTATCGCGCTGTTCGAGATCATAAGTCCTGCGCCCGCTTCCGTGGCGTTTGCACATACCAAGTTCTCAGACGTTCAGCGGGCACAGCCCGATTGGCCTCGAGAAGCCGTAGTTGAGAACCTCAGCGACTGGCCTTCAGAGTCGTTGGCTCTTCTGTCGCAGGTCACTTCGCATGTCCGCCCCGCTAGCACTGAGTGGAAGGACTTGCCGCTGATGGCGGCCTGAAGGCCTTTCTGGCGGTCAGATGCTCTCCGCCATCCCCCTGATCTCTTCCGTCACGTCCCGCGCGCCGGCCATGTCCCAGCAGCTGTCCTCCAGCCGCAACAGCCATCCGTTCGCATGCTTGCTGTAGCGGCAGCGTGCTTCGAGGCCGTCGTGCGGCAGGATGATCGCACGCTGGACCTGATACCGGCTGTCGAACAGGACGGCGGCGAGATAGTCGAACTTCTTCTCCGGCAACCGGCGCAGGAAGCTCAGCTGCCGTGAGCCGTTGTGACGGGTCAGGCGGCGGCTCTTGATCTGATAGCGGATCCCATCGTTGTCTGTGGCGTCATGCCCGGCCGCCGACGAGTTCTCCAGCGCCCAGCCAAAGGCGGTCGAGAACAGCAGTTCGGCATAGTCGCCGACCGGGCTGTTCGAGGTGCGCACAACGTCGCGCCGCCGCAGTTCCTCCATCACCTCCGCATGCAGGGTCAGAAGCGCCCGGATCGATGCGCGGGCCAACGGCGGCTCGTCGGCCGTCGGCTCGGCAGGGCCGGAGGGCGCGGCGACGATGAGCGGCTGCGCCTTCCGGGGCTCGGCCCCGTATTCCTCCGGCGGCACGGCCTTTCTCAGCATGTTGCCGAGGTTCATCCGAACCTGACCGGGATTCAGGTGCGCGTATTGCTGGCGGCGATCAATTCCGTAGCGGAGCGCGACAGCATGAAGCGCGTCCAGATCAAGGGCGCCGTCGGGGCCGGTGACCTGCGGCCGGAGCCACAGGTTGAACGGGTCGTTCTTTGTCAGCCGCTCCCAACGCTCGCGGCGCTCCCGACTAATTTCCATCATTCACCCCCAGCAGCGGCGTCATCTTCACCGCCTCGAATGGCACGATCTTGCACTCGCCCCCCGCACCGCCTCCGCCGCCACCCCATCCGTCCACGCCTTCTTGCACGCCGCATAGGCCCCGCTGTCCCCCGGATGCAGGGCCGCGCAGCGCGCCTTCTCGCGCGCATAGGCCGCGGCCGTCTCCGGCTCGGCCCGCAGCCGGTCGCGGAAGGCCAGATGCCAGGCGATCATCCGGTCCCCCGCCGCATGGACGTGCAGATGAGCCGTCCGCTCGCCCGTCGCCGGATCGTCGCGGGTCAAATACCGCCGCCCGGCCACGCCGTTCTCGCCGCGCCAGCGCCAGCCCAGCCCCTCCAGCGCCGCCCGCGCCGCCTCGATCCCTGCCAGACTGTCAGCCTCGCCCAGCAGGTCGACCACTGGCTTGGCGGCCAGTCCCGGCACGGCGGTCGAACCGATGTGGTGCACGGCGACGAAGCCCCCCGGCGCCGCCGCCCACAGCTCCGCGATCAGCGCCGCGGCCCGGTCGGTCCACTCCGGCGTGTACAGGGCGAGGGCGACGGGCCGGGGCATGGGCCATGATCCGGAGCGGGGCGGCCGGGGTCAAGACGCCGTACGCCCCCCATCCCGCCCCTGACGCTGTGCTTACAATCCGCGCATCTATAGTCGGATAGCGCGGAAAACCTCCCGCCTTTCCAGACACATCGCCTTTTCTCGACGCGACTTGTCCGCCTGACAAACCAGCGGCCGTATACTGCCGGCCTTCGTTCGCCACCGGTCTTTGACAATCCAGCCCCAGCCGCGCCGCAGCAGGCTCCGCCGTCCCCAGCCGCACTCTTCGGACGCAGCGCACTCTCCGGACTCTTCGGACGCTTCGCACTCTTCGGACCCTTCGGACGCAGTTTTCGCAATTTTCGCGGTTTATACCCGGGTAAAACCCGCCCGGATCGCCCCCGCCGTCTTCATCCCGGCACTCCCACACATCACGCACTTTACAACACAAAGCACTTGATGCATGGTCCGCGAACACGAGGGGAGTTCGATGACCACCACCGCCCAGTTCCCGCCCGCCACCCTGACCGGCGCCGCCTCCGGCCCGACCGTCGCCGTCTGCGCCGGCCGCGTGCTGCTGCTCGCCGGCGTCTGCTTCGGCGCCGCCAACCTGTTCCAGTGGAGCGTCGTCAGCGGCGCGTCCGGCCTGCATCCGGCGACCCTGGGCCTCAGCTGGCCGCTCGCCGTCGCCATCTTCTTCACCGGCCTGTTCCGCCTGCGCCGCATCGGCGGAGAGGCCGCCCGCCGCGTCGCCGGCTGGTCGCGCATGGCCGTGTTCAGCATGATCGCCGCCGCCCTCGCCCTCGCCGCCGCCTCGGGCATGACCGGCGACTGGAGCCTGATGCTGTGGAACTCGGTCGCCACCCTCGGCCTCTACGGCCTCGCCTGGCTGACCGCCTTCGCCCGCGCCCGCCGCCCCGGCATGGCCCTGATCGGCCTCGTGGCCCTCGGCGGCGCGGCCCTGCTCTCCACCCGCATCGGCACGGCCGATCAGTATATGCTGCAGGCGTCGACCCTGGCGCTCGTCGCTCTTTTGCCCGGCCTGTGGCTGGCCCTTGGCCGCCGACTCTGAGAGGACTGACACCATGACCACGCCCGAAACCGAAGACCCCGCCGCCGACATCGCCTGGATGCGCCGCCTCGCCGAGGAGGGCAGCCGGACGCCGATGCAGGGCGCCGCCATCCTGTTCGGCGCCGGCGTCATCTACGGCCTCGCCAGCGTCGGCCACTGGGCCATCGCCAGCGGCGTCGCCGGGCTCGGCATGGAGGCGGTCAACGGCCTGTGGCTCGGGGCCACCCTGCTGTTCTTCGTCCTGCTGGCGTTCAACATCTACCGGCTGAAGCGGGCCGGCGGGGTGCAGACCTCGGCCAACCGCGCCTCGGGCACGGCCTGGGCTTCAGTCGGCTGGGGCATCTTCGCCCTGTTCGCCTCCATGGCCGTGCTGGCGTGGCGGATGGGGGACGAGGCGGCCATGGTCGCCCTGGCCCTGATGCCGTCGGTGATCATGGTCTTCTACGGCGCCGGCTGGGCCGTGACCGCCGCCATGCAGCGCTCCCGCCCGCTGTGGGGCCTCGCCCTGGCCTCCTTCGCCGCCGGCCCGCTGATCGCCCTCTTCACCGGCTCGGCCGAACAGTATCTGGCCTACGGCGCCGCCCTGTTCCTGCTGATGGCCCTGCCGGGCTGGCTGCTGATGCGGTCGGCGAGGGCCTGAGCGTGGCCGACGAGTTCGACATCAACCGGCTCGACGAGGTCATCCACGGCCGCGTCCGCCTCGGCATCATGGCCGTGCTCTCGGGGGTCGAGAGCGCCGACTTCAACACGCTGAAGAGCCGGCTGCAGACCACGGACGGCAATCTGTCGGTCCACCTGCGCAAGCTCGAGGACGCCGGCTTCGTCGCCGTGACCAAGCGGTTCGAGGGCCGCAAGCCCCTGACCGAGGCCTCGATGACGCCCGAGGGCCGCCGCGCCTTCGTTGCCTATCTCGACGCCATGCAGGGGCTGGTCGGAAAGGGCTGAGCCCCGGTGGGAAGCGTCGCCGGGGTCGGCTAGAGAGGCGGCATGAGCGGCCGCATCCAGCCCTTCCTGGCGACCGAGACCCGCGTCGTTCCGTGGCGCGAGCCGCTGTCCGTCGCCGCCGGCCTCCGGGGTCTGGAGGGCGCGCTGGCCCTGCTCTCCGACGGCGGGCCGCTGGGGCGCCGGTCCTTCGTCGCCGCCGAGCCGGACTGGACCGGAGGGGAGGGCGGCCTCGACCTGCTCCGCGATCCCGCCCTGTCCCGCGGCGTCGTGGGTCTGCACGCCTATGACGCCGGAGCCCGCCCCGCCACCGGCCCCCGGGAACAGGTCTGGCCCGACCTCATGCTGGCCCGCTACCCCGCCATCCTGGCCTTCGACCACCGGGACCGCACCGTGACCGTCACCGGCCGGGGCTCTGACGCCGCCTCCGCCCGCGCAGCCGCCGACCGCGCCGAAGCCTGGTTGGCCGAAGCCGTCGAAGCCGCTGCGCCCCCGCCGCCCGCCCTCGCCATGCCGCCCGAGGCCCTGCCGGAAGCCTATCTCGCCGCCGTCGCCGACGTAATCGCCCGCATCGCCTCCGGCGAGCTGTTCCAGGCCAACATCGCCCGCGCCTGGTCCGGCGAACTGCGGGCCGGCGCCGATCCCTTCGACGTCATGCTCCGCCTCGCCGACCGCGCCGCCGCCTACGGCGCCTTCTGGCGGCTGGGGGACCGGGCGCTGGTCTCCAACTCGCCCGAGCTGTTCCTGACCTTCGACCCCGCCAGCCGCCGCATCGAGACCCGCCCGATCAAGGGCACCCGCCCGCGCCACGCGGATCCCGCCCGCGACGCCGCCCTCGCCGCCGACCTCCGGTCCAGCGCCAAGGACCGGGCCGAGAACCTCATGATCGTCGACCTGATGCGCAACGACCTGTCCCGCGTCGCCGCCCCCGGCACAGTCGCCGCCGATCGCCTGTTCGAGATCGAGAGCCACCCCACGGTCCACCACCTCGTCTCGACCGTGACCGCAACCGCCCGCCCCGACACCGGCGTCGCCGACCTGCTGGCCGCGACCTTCCCGCCCGGCTCGATCACCGGCGCGCCCAAGCATCAGGCCATTAAGGTCATCGCCGCCCACGAACCGCCGCGCGGCCCGTGGTGCGGCAGCCTGTTCCATATCGGAGACGACGGCGCCCTGACCGCCTCGGTGCTGATCCGCACGGCCTCGTTCGAGTTGTCAGAAGGGCGCTGGCGCTTCCGGGCTCTCGCCGGCGCCGGCATCGTCGCCGACAGCGATCCCGCCTCAGAGCTGGCCGAAACCGAAGCCAAGATCCTCGCCCTGCGCGAGGCCCTGACCGGCGCTGCCTAGGTGACGGGGCAGTTCGGGCAGAGCGTCTTGTCGACGGTCCGCGGCCGCAGATAATAGGTGTGCGAGAACCGCGTCAGCCCCGGCATCAGATAGTCCGCCGCCGAGTCATAGTCGTACGTCACCTCGGCCACGATCACGCTCTCTCCGTCGCCGATCAGGCTGGCGGGCAGGGTGACCACCGAGTTCTTTCCGCGCGCCGTCATTCCGTCGCCGCGGCTCCAGTCGACCTTGGCCACGCCCGAGGTGCGCGTCACGCTGGACACCCGCTGCTTCAGCGTCGTGGTCGGGAACGGCTTCATGATCAGGCCGCCGATGTCGAAGATGTCGTCGAGCATCGCCGGGGTCACCGTCTCTTCCTGCGACACCAGATCGGCGACCATCGCAGAGACGTGGCCCATCCGCTTCTGCGCCATGAAGCCCTGACAGAACTCCGTCATGCCCATGTAGAAGGCGATCAGCACGGGCGCGAGCATGGCGAACTCGATCGCCGAGACGCCGCGTTCGTCTCCCGTCAGGCGTCGGATCAGACTGCGCTTCTTCATCCCGCGGGCTCGTTCCGGAAGGCGGTGGTGGCGGTCAGCATCGCCGTGCGCGGCCCGACGCTGGACAGCGCCTGCGACAGGAAGCTGGTCAGCAGCGGATGCTTGTACCAGACGCGCACCAGGATCAGGTCGCCCGGATTGCCGTTGGCGTAGGTCAGGCCGCTCGGATCGAAGCCCTCGCCGGCGAGCGGATCGGGCGGCGTCGTAGCGAACTGCGGAATGACCCGCACGTCGATCGTGGCGTTGGCCTCGCAGCTGCCTGCGAAAATGCTCATCCGGCTGCACAGGCTCGTCTTGAACCGGGCGGCCGTCATGCCCTGCGCGCTCGCCTGTCCCGTGCGGACCAGCCGCCCGGTCGAGATCGCAGCGTTCTCCAGCACGGAGTCGAGCGTAAAGATCAGCGCCACCTCCAGGATGGCGAAGACCATCACGCAGAACGGCAGAACCAGCAGACCGAACTCGACCGCAGCAGTGCCGTCACGGTCGCGCAGAAGACGCCGCACAAAGCGGCCTGCGAACGTCCCGGAACGGCGACGCGCGGTCACAGCGGTGCCTATTGCGCGGCGGCGGGCGCGGGGGCGGAGCCGTTGCTGCCCCGCACCGACGGCGAGCAGGATGCGGCGCAGGCCATCTCGGTCGACTGGCCTCCGCGCCACACGCGGACACGCCCGGCGCCATCGCCCGCGGTCACCACCACCTGGCTCTGGAAGACGGTGCGGCCGATCGGATCAACAGCCACCACCTCGGTGATGCCGTAGCCCTTGCCCGTGATGTAGAGCGTGTTCGCGTCGACCACGGTCACATCCGCGATCTCGGGGTTGCCGACGATGACGGAGCCGGCCGGGCCGCTCAGCTGAACGCGCTGGGCCTGATCGATCTCGACGCTGATGCGTCCGGACTGGGCGATCGCCAGACCGGGACCGGCCACGAGGGCGGCCGCGCCGATGGCGAGGAGAAGTCGGTAAGTGCGGGTCATGGCGTCGATGTCCATAGAGCGAGCGCGCGCGGGAGCGTGAAGGCGAACCTGACCCTGAAACCTCAACAAAGACTGAAAATGGCGTCGCAGTACCGCTGGCTGCTGGTTTCGCGCCTGAAAACTTGGCCGTTTTGCGGTCCGGGAGAAGATTTTTACAGTAAATCTTCCGGTAACCACGCCCGGCGACCAGCCCTTAACCGATATGGGCGATAACCACTATGCGTTTTGGGGGTCAAGCGGGCTACCGGCTCCCCCCCGCATTAGTAGTAGCTCGCTTCCTCTTTCCAAAGGGAACCATGACCATGAAGAAGTTCATTTCGAAGTTCATGTCCGATGAGTCGGGCGCCACGGCCATCGAATATGGTCTGATCGCCGCCCTCATCGCCGTCGTGATCATCGCGGCCGTCACCGCCCTGGGCACCAACATCTCGACCCAGTTCGGCAAAGTCGCCACCGCCATCGGCGCCACCTAAGCGTCGTCAGCGTCTTGAAACGGCGAGGGCCGGAGCGGAAACGCTCCGGCCCTTTCCTTTTGCGCGCGTCGGCAACGCGACCTTAAAGGTCCGCGGGCAGGATGGGCGGATGGACGCGCTGCAACTGCCCTTTCTCGCCATCCTGCCGGCCCTGGCCATCGTCGCCGGGCTGAAGGATCTGACGTCGATGAAGATCCCGAACTGGATCTCCGGCCTCCTGATCCTCGGCTTCTTCCCGACAGCTCTGCTGCTTCACCTCTCGCCGATGGACTATGCGGTGCATCTGGGCGTGGCCGCCGCGGCGCTGCTGATCGGCATGGGCCTGTTCGCTCTCAACTTCCTCGGTGGCGGCGACGTCAAGCTGATGGCGGCCGCCAGTCTCTGGCTCGGCGTCACCGGTGCGGGCATGTTCGTGCTCTGGACGGCGGTGATCGGCGGCGTGTTCTGTCTGATGCTGCTCTTCGCCCGCGCATGGCTTCAACCATACGTCGCAGCCGGAGACGGCTGGGTGGCGCGGCTGATGGAGCCGAAGGGCCACATCCCCTACGGCGTCGCCATCGCCGCCGGCGTGCTGGTCGCCTATCCGGCCTCGCCGTTGATGGATGCCTTCCTGGTCGGCTGAGGCCCGTGGCCCGGACTTAGGCCAACGTTAACCCGCGCCCGGCATGTTCGTTAACGGTAGGGGGCAGAAGGACCAATTCAGGGGTCCGGCCGGGCCTGCCGGAGACAGTCGATGAAGCCTGCCCGTATCATCGTGATCTGCGTCGCCGCCGTCGCCGCCATCGGGCTGGCGCTCGTCGTGCGCGCCATGGGATCGCCGTCGAAAGAGCCGACCGCCGTCGCCACCGCCGCGCCCATCGAGACCCGGCCCATGGCCAAGGTGCTCGTCGCCGCCAAGGACCTGCAGGCCGGCCGGCGCCTGGACGAATCCGACATGGAATGGAAGGACTGGCCCGTCGACGAGGTCAACCCGGCCTTCATCACCGACGGCTCGGTGCCGGTTCCCGGCGCCGCCGACGCCGCCGCTCCCGAGAAGGCTGACGCCAAGCCCGCCGGCGCTGTCGCCGCGGTGACGCGCGCGGCCAACAACCTCGCCACGGGCGGAGCAAAGGCCGACTATGTCGGCTCGGTCGTGCGAGAGCCGATCCTGGCCGGTGAACCCATCGTCATGCGCAAGATCGTTCGCGCCGGCGACAGCGGCTACATGGCCGCCTATCTCGAGCCCGGCATGCGTGCGATGGCCATCCGGGTGACGGTCGAGACCGCCGCCGGCGGCTTCATCCTCCCCGGCGACCGCGTCGACGTGGTGCTGACCCGCGAGACCAACCTCGGCAACATCGGCGCCTCCGACGCTGACCGGTCGAAATTCACCTCGGCGACGGTGATGCAGAACATCAAGGTTCTGGCCATCGACCAGTCGACCCGCGCCGGCGACGACGAACAGACGGTGATCGGCGCGACCGCCACTCTCGAGGTCGGCCCGCGCGACGCCGAGGCCCTCGCCCTCGCCAAGTCCGAAGGCGAACTCAGCCTGATCCTGCGTTCCTATGCGGACACCGGCGGCCCCTCGGGCCGCGTGGCCGCCGGACCGCGTCAATCCTCCGCTGTCCGCGTCTATCGCGGGGGCGCTCCTGAAGTCGTGGTGGTCCAATGAAGCGTCCGCTGATGCGTCTTGCCGCCGTCGCGGTCGCCGGCCTGATGGCCGCCGCAGCCGCGCCGGTCTCGCCGGCTCCGGTCCAGACCCGCGCCGCCGTCTCCATGGGCGCCCAGTCCCAGCTGATCAGCCTGCCGCGCGGCTCGTCGATGGCCGTCGATCTCCCCGCTGACGCCCGGGACGTGATCGTGCCGAATCCGCAGGTCGCCGAGGCGATGCTGCACTCGCCCCGCCGGATCACCATCATCGGTCTCGCGCCCGGTGAAACGGACGCGGTGGTGCTGGACAATGCCGGCCGCACCATCCTGTCGCTCCGCATCCGCGTGGACGCCGGTGTTTCGGCCCTGCAGGACACGCTCAGCCGGGTCATGCCCAACGCCAACGTCCATGCCGAAGCTGTGAACGACAGCGTCATCCTCACCGGCACCGTCTTCAGCCCGGGCGAAGCGGACCGCGCCAGCCAGGTCGCGCGCGCCTTCGTTTCCGCGCCGGAGAAGGTCATCAACATGATGACCATCGAAGGCTCGGACCAGATCACCGTCCGGGCGCGGATCGTCGAGGTTCAGCGCACCGCGGTGAAACAGCTCGGCCTCGATGCGACGGCGGTGCTGGCCAGCGTCGGCAACGGCCTGACCCTCACGCAGGCGGCGACGTTCGCGGTGTCCGGCAATCAGCTGGGCGGCGGCGTCCTGAACTACCGGGACGCGGCCGGCGACGGCAGCAGCCTGAACACCTCGCTCCGGGCCTTCGAGCGCGCCGGTCTTGTCCGCATCCTCGCCGAACCGAACATCACCACCGCCAACGGCGAGAGCGCCGAATTCCTCGCCGGCGGCGAATTCCCGGTGCCCGTCGGGCAAGAGACCGACAACGACAGCGTCAAGGTGACCATCGAGTTCAAGCCCTATGGCGTGAGACTCGCGGTTCGCCCGATCGTGCTGTCCCCTGGCCGCATCTCGCTCCAGCTTTCCACGGAAGTGTCCGAACTCACCTCGCTGGGCGCCTTCACGCTCGGTGGCGGCACCGCGGGCGGCACTGCCCTGGTCATCCCGGGCCTGAACGTCCGCCGGGCTTCCAACACCGTCGAACTCCCGTCAGGCGGATCGCTGATGATCGCCGGCCTGCTGCGCGAGGACACGCGCCAGAACATCGACCAGCTGCCGGCTCTCGGCGACCTGCCGGTGCTCGGCGCCCTGTTCCGCTCGCGCGACTATCTGTCGGGCGAAACCGAACTGGTGATCATCGTCGAGGCCTACATCGTCTCGCCGACCTCGCCCGGACGGATGCAGACGCCTGCCGACGGTCTGCAAATCGCCAATGACGCCCAGACCATTCTGTTCGGCCAGCTCAACCAGCACTACGGCCGCCCCAGCGCCACTGACGCCGCCGACGCGGGTTGGACCGGCCCCGTGGGCTATGTGATCGAATGAGGCCTCCGATGATGCGCGCCCTGCTCCTGACTGTCGCCGCGGCCAGCCTCGTGACCGGCTGTGTTTCCACCGGCGCCCCGGGCGATCAGCCGCTTACACCGCTGTCGCGTTACTCGCTTCGGGTCGAGCCCGGCCTCGACCGGATCGCTCTCGCGGTTCACGAGGACGGCCTCTCCGCCAACCAGCAGGCCGCCATCGACGACCTCGCCGGCCGCTACCTGGCGTCAGGCGTCGGCTCGATCCGGATCGAGGGGCCGTCCGGGGAAGACCCCGTCGCGGCACGCCAGACCTGGGCGGTGCGGTCAGCCTTGCAGGCCGCCGGCCTTCCCGGCGAGCGCATCGTCGTCGTCTCCTATTACGCGCCCGATCCGAGAGCCCCTGTTCTGGCCGGGTTCGAGACCGTCAGGGCCGCGATCCCCAACTGCGCCGCTGAGCCGCGCGCCATGGAGGGGCGGTTCTCGAACGATGCCTCCATCGGCCTGGGCTGCGCCATCAATGCCAACCTCGCCGCGCAGATCGCCGACCCCCGCGACATCGTCGGTCATCGTCCGATCAGCCCCGCCGACTCGGGTCGCGCGGCCGTGGTGTTCGATAACTACCGCAAGGGCGAAGCCACCGCGGCGCCGCAGGAACAGCTGGTCGAGGGCCGCATCGCCCGGGCCGTGGAATAGTCGCCATGACCAACGCCTTCCCCCGACCGGTCGACGATTTCGAGGACGAGTTCGATCTGGACATGGGCTACGCCCCCTCCGGTCCGGGACCCATTGCCCGCCCGCCCGAAGATCTCGCCGCGCCCTATGCGCCCGAGCCTGCCGGCATGTCGGTGCCGGACGAGGCAGCCCGACCGCCGCTGCAGTTCACGCCGCCCGCCGTCCCTGCCGCGGCGTCGGCCTATCCGGCCGCGGCGCCGGCGTATCCCGCCGTCTCCGACAGCCAGATTCCGGCGGTGGCGGGCTTTAATCCGGTCGGCGATCTGGTCGCCGGCGCCTCGGCGGCCTTCTCGCCGCCGGCGCTGGGCGGCGGCGGCCCCGAAGTCTCGGTGCCGCGTATCGCCATCCACGTCTTCGCCGAACGTCAGGACACGCTCGCCGCTGCCGAACGCGCCGGGCAGGACCGCCGCCTGTCGCGCGCCACGACCCAGATCCGGGTTGGCGGCGTGGCCGCGGCCGTCGAGGCCTATCGGCATGAGCCGACCCCGCCGCTGATCATCGTCGAATGCCTGAAAGATCCGCAGACCCTGCTGTGGGAGGTCGATCAACTGGCCGAGGTCTGCGACGCCGGCACCAAGGTGGTGGTCATCGGCGCGACCAACGACATCCTGCTGTTCCGCGAATTGATGCGGCGCGGCGTCAGCGAGTATCTGGTGGCGCCGCTGCAGCCGCTTCAGCTGATCGCGGCGATCGGCGGCCTCTTCAACGATCCGGCCCAGCCGTTCGTCGGCCGCTCCATCGCCTTCGTCGGCGCTCGCGGCGGTTCCGGTTCCAGCTCTGTCGCGCATAACACCGCCTATGCGATGAGCGAGCGGATCGGCGCCAACACGGTGATCGTCGACTACGATCTGCCGTTCGGCACCGCCGGCCTCGACTTCAATCAGGACCCGCTGAACGGCGTCGCCGACGCACTGACCCAGCCGGACCGGCTCGACCCCGTTCTGCTGGATCGGATGATGGTTCGCTGCACCGACAAGCTGAGCCTGTTCGCCGCGCCCGCGACGCTGGACGTAGACTGGGACATCTCGCCGGAAGCCTTCGAGGAGGTCACGACCCAGATCCGCTCGACGGCCCCGTTCGTGGTGCTTGACCTGCCGCACCTGTGGTCGGGCTGGATGCGCCGCACCCTGATCGCCGCCGATGAGGTAGTGGTCGTGGCGACGCCCGATCTGGCCAGCCTGCGCAACGCCAAGAACATGATCGACCTCATCCGCCAGGGTCGTCCCAACGATGCGCCTCCGCGGCTGGTGCTCAATCAGGTAGGCGTCCCGGGTCGCCCGGAGATTCCCGCCAAGGAGTTCGGCGCGGCGCTGGGCGTACATCCCAGCCTGCTGATCCCGTTCGATCCGAAGGTGTTCGGAGCGGCGGCCAACAACGGGCAGATGATCCTCGACGCCGGCGCCAAGTCCAAGGCGGCGGAGGCGTTCCAGATGCTGGCCCAGATCGTGTCGCGTCGGGAACTGCCGATGCTGACCGGCCCCGGAAACAAGCCGGCCAAGGGCGGCAAGTCGCTGCTCTCCGGCCTGTTCAAGAAGAAGTCGTAACGCGTGTTCGGAAAGCGCACAGGTCAGCCAGGAGCCGTCGCGCCGGCGCCGCGTCCGGCGCCCGCGCCCGTATCCGCGCCGCCGCAACCCGAAGCTGGCGTGCAGACGCAGGCCTTCGCCTTTGGCGGCGATGTCGCCGAACTTGAGCGTGACGAGCGCCGCGCCGCGTCCTTCAGCGCCAAGCCCGCGTCCGAGGCCGCCGACCGCCTCGACGCCCTGGCGTCGCGCCCGAAACCGGTCGCCGAAGCGCCCACGCCCAAGAACGCGCCTGGGCCCAAGGCCACGCCCGGCTTCGAACAGCTGAAGAAGGCCCAGGCCGTCGCCGAGATCGTCCGGGAGCAGTCGGACTATTACCACGCGACCAAGACGACGATCTTCAACGCCCTGATGAACACGATCGACCTGGCCCAGCTGGCCGGTCTGGATCCGAAGGCGGCGGCCGAGGAAATCCGCGACATCGTCGCCGAGCTGGTGGCGATCAAGAACGTCTCCATGTCGGTGGCCGAGCAGGAGCACCTGGTCCAGGACATCGTCAACGATGTGCTGGGTTATGGGCCGCTCGAGCCGCTGCTTGCCCGCGACGACATCGCCGACATCATGGTCAACGGCGCCGGCCGGGTGTTCATCGAAGTGGGCGGCAAGGTCCAGCTGACCAACGTTCGCTTCCGCGACAACACCCAGCTGATGAACATCTGCCAGCGGATCGTCTCGCAGGTCGGCCGCCGCGTCGACGAGAGCTCGCCGATCTGCGACGCCCGCCTGCCCGACGGAAGCCGCGTCAACGTCATCGCCCCGCCGCTGGCCATCGACGGCGCGACCCTGACGATCCGGAAGTTCAAGAAAGACAAGCTGACGATGAAGAATCTGGTGGAGTACGCCTCCATCAGTCCCGAGGGCGCACGCGTGCTCGGCGTCATCGGCGCCTCGCGATGCAACCTCGTCATCTCGGGCGGCACCGGCTCCGGCAAGACGACGCTTCTGAACACGCTGACGGCCTTCATCGACCCGACCGAGCGCGTCATCACCTGCGAGGACGCGGCTGAACTGCAGCTGCAGCAGCCGCACGTGGTGCGTCTCGAAACCCGTCCGCCCAACCTCGAAGGTCAGGGCATGATCACCATGCGTGATCTGGTGAAGAACTGCCTGCGGATGCGTCCCGAGCGGATCATCGTCGGCGAGGTTCGCGGCCCGGAAGCCTTCGACCTGCTGCAGGCCATGAACACGGGCCACGACGGCTCGATGGGAACGCTGCACGCCAATAGTCCGCGCGAGGCCATCAGCCGGATGGAGTCGATGATCACCATGGGCGGCTATGGCCTGCCCTCGAAGACGATCCGCGAGATGATCGTCGGCTCGGTCGACGTCATCATTCAGGCGGCCCGCCTGCGCGATGGCTCCCGCCGCATCACCCACATCACCGAGGTGGTCGGGCTGGAAGGCGACGTGATCGTCACCCAGGACCTGTTCGTCTACGAAATCACCGGCGAGGACGAGAACGGCAAGATCATCGGCCGTCACCGCTCGACCGGCATCGCCCGCCCGCGTTTCTGGGACCGAGCCCGCTATTACGGCCTCGAACGCGAGCTGGCGGAAGCCCTCGACGCGGCGGAGTAGGCGGCGATGCTTCCCATTCTCGCGGCGGTTCTGGCCTTCATCACCATCGGCGGCCTCGGCTGGGCCTTCGTCGGCGGTGGCGATTCCTCGGAAGCCGCGGTCAAGCGCGCCCAGACCTTTGGCGGTCCCAAGCAGAACGCCGCCGCTGCGCGCAAGGCGGCTGCCGCGAACACGCCTGAGGCGCGCCGCAAGCAGATCATGCAGCAGCTTCAGGAGTCGGAGCGGGCCCAGCGGAAGGCGCGCGTCAGCCTCGCGGCCAAGCTGAAGCAGGCGGGCCTCGCGACCAGTGTGAAGACCTTCTGGATCATCAGCGCGGTGCTGGCGGTCATCGCCTTCCTGTCTCCGCTTGTGTTCGGCCTCAACATTCTGATCGGCCTGGGCGCCGCCGTCGTCTTCGGCCTCGGCCTGCCGCGCTGGGTGGTCGGCTTCATGGGCAACCGGCGCCGCAAGAAGTTCGGCAGCCATTTCGCCGACGCCGTCGACGTCATCGTGCGCGGCATCAAGTCCGGCCTTCCGGTCCACGACTGCTTCAAGATCATCGCCCGCGAGAGCCCGCAGCCGCTGGGCGCCGAGTTCCAGACGCTGGTCGAGGGACTGGGCGTCGGCCTGACCCTGCAGCAGGCGCTGGAAAAAATGTACGAGCGGATGCCGACGCCGGAGCTGAAGTTCTTCGCCATCGTCATCGGCATTCAGCAGAAGACCGGCGGCAACCTGGCCGAGGCGCTGGGCAACCTGTCGACCGTGCTTAGGGCCCGCAAGATGATGGGCGAGAAGATCAAGGCGCTCTCGTCCGAGGCGACCGCTTCGGCCGGCATCATCGGATCGCTGCCGCCCGCCGTGATGATCCTCGTCAGCATCACGACGCCGGCCTACATGGGCAAGCTTTTCACCGAGCCGCGCGGGCAGTTCATGCTGCTGATCGCGGTGATGATGATGGCCCTCGGCGTCTTCGTGATGAAGCGCATGATCTCGTTCAAGTTCTAGGAGGGGGCCATGGGCGACATCATCGGCTTCTTCACCAACCTGCAGAACCTGCTCAGCATGGGTGTAGGGGTTCTGGTGTTCGCCACCATGCTGACCCTGCTCAGCTCATTCAGTGGTGGAGCCAAGCTGGAAGGCCGGATGAAGGCCGTCGCGGTCCGCCGCGAAGAGCTGAAGCGCCGCTCGCGCCAGGCCATCGCAGCGGGAAACAGCGGACCGCAAAATCTCCGGCACAGCGACGAGGGCTTCAAGAAGCGCGTCGTCGAGCGGCTCAACCTGACCAAGCTGCTCGAGGATCCGAAGGTCGCGGACAAGATGGCCCAGGCCGGCTATCGCGGACCGAAGCCGCTGAACACCTTCTACTTCTTCCGCTTCTCCATGCCGTTCGTGATGCTGGCGATCGCGGTCTTCTATGTCTTCGTGCTGAACGACTTCGGCCTGACGGTGATGGTCCGGCTGACGATCTGCATGTTCGCGGCGGTGATCGGCTTCTATGCGCCCAACATCTTTCTTTCGAACCGCATCTCCAAGCGCCGCACCTCGATCATGCAGGCCTTCCCTGACGCCCTTGATCTTCTGCTGATCTGCGTCGAGGCGGGCATGTCGATCGAGGCGGCCATCCAGAAGGTCAGCCAGGAGATCGGTGGATCCTCCATCGACCTGGCCGAGGAGATGACGCTGCTGTCGGCGGAACTCAGCTATCTGCCGGACCGGCGGATGGCCTATGAGGGTCTTGCAAAGCGGACCAACCATCCGGGCGTGAAGTCGGTCGCCACGGCGATGACCCAGGCCGAAACCTACGGCACGCCGCTGGGCTCGGCCCTTCGGACCATGGCCAAGGAGAACCGCGAGATGCGTCTCTCGGCGGCCGAGAAGAAGGCGGCGGCCCTGCCGGCCAAACTGACAGTGCCGATGATCCTGTTCTTCCTGCCCGTGCTGTTCATCGTCATCCTGACACCGGCGATCATCAGCATCCAGGATACGATGGCCAAAGGCGGCTAAGCCTCCACAGCCGCTTTCATCGCGTCGGCGATCGCGTCGACCGCGCCCCGCAGCTTCGCCCGGTGCTTGTCGAAATACATCTCGCCGCGCAGGCCGGAGAAGATGAAGCCGTTGGCGAAGATGCAGCTTCCCGCCTCCAGTTCCTCGATCTCGAAATAGCGCATCGAGTTGAACCAGAGGCCTCGCTTCTCAAACCAGACCAGCTGCGTCAACGGCTGCCATTCGCCTACGCGGCCGGCCACCCGGCGCTCGGGCAGGTCCGGGATGGATTCGGTCAGCGATATTGGCCCACCGTAGGCGATGGTCCCCTCGGCCGCGGTTTCGACCGGGTTCCAGCGGTCCCAGCCAGGCAGGTCCGCGACAAGGTCCCAGATGCGGTCGGCGGGAGCGCGAATGCCGATGCGTCGTTCTATGCGGGCGGTTTCCATGCCATCGATCTGGCACGGCTTTTCGACGGTGAAAAGGCGCCACGACGGGCTTCAGCGGTTGCCTTCGGGGCCGGGTTGCGAGGCCGGCGGCGTCTCCGGCGACGGCGTCTCGTCGCGGTCGGGCAGATCTGGCGGGCCGGCGCGCAGCCGGGCGCTGATGAAGCAGAGGGCGGTGGCGGCGGCGAGAATAAGCGAGTTGCCTATGAAGGGGGCAGGTTCGGCCAATTCGTAGAGCGCCACGCCGATGACGGGTGGTGCAAGGAAGCTGATGCCGGCGAGCGACATCATTAGGCCGGCGACCGCGCCCTGCTCATCGGGTCCGACAGACAGGGAGGAGCCGGCGGTGAACCCAGGCCGCGCAAACCCGACGCCCATCGACACGACCGCATAACCGACCACGACGCCATAGTAACCAGGTGAAGCGACGCTCATCAGGTTGCCGACGAGCGCAAGGATTGCGCCCCAGCGCATCAGGTCGGCGGACTGCAGCCTTAGCAGTGGAATGAGTCCCCACTGAACCATGAGCGTCGCGGCCGCTCCCGCCAGCATCGCTATGCTGATGAAGGAGGCGGTCTGGCCCGATGCGATGCCTTCCTGCGCCAGCTCGTCGATGATGTGGAAGCCGAGCACCGATATGTTGACTGCCTGGGCGCCAGTGACGAGGAGACCGTAGAGCAAGTAATCCCTCACCCGTGGATCCTTCCAGAGTCCCTTGCCAACATCTTCCGGTCGGCGGCCGCTGAGAGAGGGCGTACGGACTGCGTCGCCGCTCGGGAGTTTCAGCCACACGACGACCAGCATGGCGACGCCGCACATGGCGAAGGCGTACATCGGACCAGCCAAGCCTACGAACGGCAGGATGAATACCGGCGCGAGCGTCGGGCCGATCACCGTGCCGAGCCCCTGCGCGGAGGCCAAAAGAGACATGGCTTGGGTCCGCTGTTTCGGGCCTGTGCGATCGGCGACATAGGCTTGAGAGGCGATCGGCGCGGCTGAGCCAAAGACGCCATAAATCGTCCGGGCAACCGCCATCAGTCCAAAGGCGACGAGCGCCGCGAGCCAGCCTTCGAGCCCCGCGCTCGCGGCAAGGCCAAAGCCGCTCATGGAGGCGACGAAGCCTCCCAGTCCGATCATGATCACGCGCTTGCGCCCAAGGCGATCGGAGAGCCGTGCCCAGTAGGGGGAGGTGAACGTCCACATCAGGGCGGAAATGGCGAAAGCTCCCGCCACCAAGGTGTCGCGAAGGCCGAACTCGCGACCGATGGTCGGCAGCACCGACTGCAGGCCCATATTGCCCGCGGCCGCAATCAGGCTGACGGCGAACAGGATGGCGAAGGCGGGGGATCTGAGGTTCACCGGCCAAGCCTAGGACGCCCGGCAGACGAGGTCACCCCTCGTTGGCGGCCGATGTGGGTGGCCCGTCGACGCTCGCGTGAAGTCCCAGCCGGGTCCAGACCTCGTTCAGTCCGGCGCCGACGGGCACGATCAGCAGGCTCTCCGGACGGGAGGCACTGAGAGCGACCACCGCGTTCTTCGGGCAGATGTCGAAACAGCCGGTCTCGATGACCTTGAGCGCGGCCTTGCGGCCCTTGCCGCCGCCCGCCGACTTGCGGAGCGCCTTCTTCAGGGACCGGTCGCCGTCGGGACCGAAACCCTTGCCATCGAGCTTCTTCGAGCATTTGCGGCAGACCAGCACGACGTCGCGCCATTCGGTTCGTGCGGTCTTGATCGGCATGGAGCGGAGATCGCGTCGCCGATGGCCTTGCGCAAGGGCGGCGCGTCCGCGCACGGTGCGAGCTTAATTCGGGGGAAGCCGTCATGACCATCCGCAGCCTGCTCGCCGTCACCGCCGCCGCCGTGGCGCTCGTTCTCCCGGCCGCGGCCAAGGCCCAGTCGACGGAGGCGGTCTCGGCGGCGGTCGAGGCGGTGACGCCGCGGGTGGTGGCCTGGCGCCGGGACCTGCACGCCCACCCCGAGCTCGGGTTCAATGAAACCCGCACCGCCGCCATGGTGGCGGACCACCTGCGGTCGCTGGGGCTGGAGGTGCGGACCGAGGTCGGCAAGACGGGCGTGGTCGGCGTGCTGAGGGGCGGGCGGCCGGGCCGGACTGTGGCGCTGCGGGCCGACATGGACGCCCTGCCGGTGCTGGAGGCGACGGGGCTGCCGTTCGCCTCGACCGCCACCGGGACCTACATGGGGAATACGGTGCCGGTGGCGCACGCCTGCGGCCACGACGCCCACGTCGCCATGCTGATGGGCGCGGCCGAGGTGTTGGCGGGGATGAAGGACCAGATCGCGGGGACGGTGGTCTTCATCTTCCAGCCGGCCGAGGAAGGCGCACCTCCGGGAGAGCCGAAGGGCGGAGCGGCCCTGATGATCGAGCAGGGCGCGCTGGCCAATCCGCGCCCCGACGCCATCTTCGGCCTGCACGTCGTGCCGGGGCGGCCGGGGACGCTGTGGTACCGCCCGCGCGGCTTCATGGCGGCGTCGGACCGGATCGACATCACCCTGAATGGACGGCAGACGCATGGCGCGTGGCCGTGGAAGGGCGTGGACGTGATATCGGCCGCGGCTGACGTGGTGCAGACGATCAACAGCCTGACGGCGCGGACCATCGATCCGACGACCACGCCGACGGTGTTCACCATCGCGACCCTGGACGCGGGCGTGCGGTACAACATCATTCCGGATCAGGCGGTGCTATCGGGCACGCTGCGGACCTTCGACATCGCCCAGCGGGACGATCTGGTCCGGCGGGCCGAGATCGCGATCGGCAATGTGGCGGAAAACTACGGCGCCACGGCGCGGTTCGCGGTGCGCCAGAACGCGGCGCTGGTGTTCAACGACGAGGCGCTTTCGGCCTGGCTGGAGCCGGTGCTGACAGAGGCGGCGGGCGAGGGGAACGTCAACGCGGGGGCGCCGCCGACCACGGTGGCGGAGGACTTCAGCTATCTGTCGCAGGAAGTGCCGGGTGTCTTCTATCACCTCGGCGGGAGCGCGGACGGGGTCGATCCGGCGACGGCGGCGCCGAACCATTCGCCGGCGTTCGACGTCAATGAGAAGGTGCTGCCGCTCGGGGTGAAGGCGCATGTGCTGACGGCGCTGCGGTTCCTCGAGCGGGAGTAGCGGAAACCATGTTCTTCAACGCGGCGGCAAGGATAGGGGCGCAACCTCCGCGGGCTTAGCGGGAGTGCGCCATGAGAAGCCTGCCGGTTCAGATGCCGCCGATGATCCTGGAGCGACGGGGCAGCGCGCGACGGGAAATCTTCTATTTCGTGGTCGCCTTCGCGGCCATGTTCGGCGCGGCCATGCTGGGCCTGAACCTGCTGTACTAGCGGGCGAAGAAGGTCTCGATGACGCGGCGGTAGACCTCCGTCAGCGCCTCCAGTTCCGCCACCGGCACCCGCTCGTCGATCTGGTGCATGGTCTGTCCGACGAGGCCGAGCTCGAGCACCGGACACATGGCGCGGATGAAGCGGGCGTCCGAGGTTCCGCCGGTGGTCGACGCCTCAGGGCGGCGGCCTGCAGCGGCCTCGACGGCGTCCTGCACCCCGGTGACGAAGTCGCTCGGCTCGGTCAGGAAGGCGTTGCCGGAGCAGAGATGCTCCAGCTCGATCCGCAGGCCGCTTTCGGTCTGGGCCTCGCCCGCCGTGGCGTTGAGCCAAGCCGTCAGGCTGTCGCCGGTGTGGTTCGGATTGAAGCGGATGTTCAGCCGGGCCCTGGCTTCGGCCGGGATCAGGTTGGTGGCCGGGTTGCCGATGTCGATGGTCGTGATCTCGAGGTTCGAAGGCTGGAAGCCCTCATAGCCCTCGTCGAGCCGGTGGTCGGCGAGGCGGGCGAGCAGGCGGGCCATGACGGGAGCGGGATTGGCGGCGCGGTCGGGATAGGCGACGTGACCCTGTTTGCCATGGACCGTGATCCAGCTGTTGAGCGAGCCGCGGCGGCCGATCTTGATCATGTCGCCGAGCGCATGCTGCGAGGAGGGCTCGCCGACGACGCAGGCATCGATGACCTCGCCCTCGGCCATCAGGGTCTCGACGACCCGCTTGGTGCCGTGCAGGGCCGGGCCTTCCTCGTCGCCGGTGATCAGGAAGCTGAGGGAGCCGGGCAGGTCGCCGTCGGCGAGGACGCGGGAGACGGCGGCGATCCAGGCGGCGATGCCGCCCTTCATGTCGACGGCGCCGCGCCCGTAGAGGACACCGTCGCGGACCTCGGCCTCGAAGGGGGCGGCGGACCAGGCCTCGGTCGAGCCGGTCGGGACGACGTCGGTGTGGCCGGCGAAGCAGAGGTTGGGCGAGGCCATTCCGCGCCGCGCGTAGAGGTTCTCGATATCCTCGAACTTCATCCGGCGGCAGGTGAAGCCGAGGCTGGTCAGGAGGCGCTCCAGCATGTCCATCGCGCCCTCGTCGGCGGGGGTGACGGAGGGCTTGCGGATCAGGTCGCGGGTCAGGGCGACAGGATCGATCACGGGAGTTGATGCGGCGCTCATGGACCTGTGCTTTACGGGGTTCGGACGATTGCGAGAAGGCTTCTCTCCATGCCGAAGATCGACATCGACAGCGCGCCTACGGGGCATGGGACGGGCTATCCCGAGCCGTTCGACGGACCCTGCCGGGCGCGGCGGCGGTGGCGGCTGGGAGATGCGGTCGGGCTGGACCAGTTCGGGGTCAATCTGCTGCGGTTGCCCGACGGGGCGTGGTCGAGCCAGAGGCACTGGCACGCGGGCGAGGACGAGTTCGTCTGGGTCCTGTCGGGCGAGGTGGTGCTGGTCGAGGACGGCGGGGAGACGGTGCTGAGGGCCGGGGACTGCGCGGGCTTCAAGGCCGGGGTTCCGGACGGGCACAAGATCGAGAACCGATCCGGGGCCGAGGCTGTTCTGCTGGAGGTCGGGAGCCGGGCGCCACAGGGCGACAGCGGCGTCTATCCCGACATCGACATGATCTTCCGCCCCGGCGGCTTCTTCCATCGAGACGGGACACCGTACCCCAAGCATGACCGACGCACCTGAAGCGCCCGAGCCGATCACTCCCGCCGTCGTAGAAGGGGCGCGGGAGGCGCAGGGGGACAATCCCTGGAAGCTGCGGGACTTCCGGCTGCTTTGGGCGGGGCGGGTCGCGGCGGTGCTGGCGATCCAGATCCAGTCCTCGGCCCTGCTGTGGCAGGTCTATGAGATCGCGCGGCGGGACCATCCTGTAGCGGAGGCCAGCCTGTATCTGGGACTGGTCGGGCTGGCGCAGTTCATCCCGCTGCTGGCCCTGACCCTGCCAGCGGGGGAGATGGCGGACCGGCGTGATCGCAAGCTGACGGTAGCCGCCTCGATCGCGGTGGAGGCCCTGTGCGCCATCGCCTTCCTGGCCATGGCCATCCATGGATCGCCGCCGCTATGGGGGCTGCTGACGGTGGCCTGTCTGTTCGGGGCCTGCCGGGCGTTTTTGGCGCCGGCCAGTCAGGCCTTCCTGCCGATGGTGGTGGGACGGGCGGGACTGCCCCGGGCCATCGCGGCGCAGTCCATCGCCTTCCAGACCGGCGCCATCGCCGGGCCGGCGCTGGGCGGGGTGATCGTCGGGGTGAATGTGCCGCTGGCCTATGCGGTGGCGCTGGGGCTGTTCCTGACGGGTCTGGCGGCCTTCCTGCTGATCCGGACGTCCGGCCGGCCGGAGCGGGTCGGTATCGGGCCCGGGCGCTGGGCCGCGGTCAAGGAGGGGCTGAAATACGTCTGGACCACCAAGGTGGTGCTGGGCGCGATTTCGCTGGACCTGATCGTCGTGCTGTTCGCCGGGGTGGCGCTGCTGACGCCGATCTTCGCGCGCGACATCCTGCATGTGGGACCGGAGGGTTTCGGCCTGCTGCGGGCGGCGTTCGGCGTCGGGGCGTTTTCGATGGCGCTGTATCTGGCGCGCTTCCCGATCGTGAGACACGGCGGCAACTGGATGTTCGCGGCGGTAGCCCTGTTCGGCGTCTGCACCATCGTCTTCGGCCTGTCGAAGGTCGCCTGGATCAGCGCGGCGGCACTGCTGATCGGCGGGGCGGCTGACATGGTCAGCGTCAACATCCGCCAGACCCTGATCCAGCTGTCGACGCCGGACCATATGCGCGGCCGGGTCAGCTCGGTGTCGATGCTGTTCATCGGCGCGTCGAACGAACTGGGCGAGGCCTATTCCGGGCTGGTGGTGCGTCTGCTCGGGCCCATCGGGGCGGCGGTGTTCGGCGGGGCGGGGGCGCTGGCGGCGACGGGGATCTGGGCGAAGCTGTTCCCCGGATTGAGGAAGGCGGACCGGCTGAGCTGAGGTAGGTTTTATCCGGGTATAAACTGGAAAAATTGCGTCCGAAGAGTGCGTAGAGTGCGAAGAGTGCGAAGCGTCCGGTCAGTGCGCTGCGTCCGCAGAGTGCGCTTTGGCGCGGTTTTCTCAATGCGTTCAGGTGGATGCCTGGAGCGCCGCTCCTGTGACGGTGCGGGTGGTATTTGAATGTCAAAGACCGGCAGCGGAAACGAAGGCCAGCATTATACGGCCGCGGAATAGCGTGCGCAGAAGATCGGGTTGAGAAAAGGCGATATCGTTGAAGTGGCGCAGCTTTGTCGGCGCTATCCGACTATAGAAACGCGGATTGTCAGCACAGCGTCACGCCCACCTCCCCGTCGGCGAAGGCCGATGGGGAGCACAGGTCGATGCGAAGCAGAGACCAGGAGGGGGCGGCGCGGTCGATGGGGTTAGCGTAGGGCTTTCCGCCTCCTGCGCCGCCCCCTCCTGATCGCTGCGCGATCTGTCCTCCCCATCCGCCTATGCGAATGGGGAGGTGGACGCGCCTACTGGCAGGCGAGGCACTCGTCGTAGTCGGTGCGGGCGGCGCTGAAGAGGTCGGGCTGGTTGGGGTCGATCTCGGCCTCGGCCTTGTCCTCGGCGCCGGCGAAGGACGCGCGCTGAACCGACTTGGAGCGGAGGTAGTAGAGCGACTTCACGCCGGTCTCCCACGCGCGCCAGTGCAGCATGTGCAGGTCCCATTTGTCGACGTCGCCCGGGATGAACAGGTTGATCGACTGGGCCTGGCAGATTTCCGGGGCGCGGTCGGCCGACAGTTCGACGACCCAGCGCTGATCCAGCTCGAAGGCGGTCTTGAAGATCGCCTTCTCGTCGTCGGTCAGTTGCTCGAGGTGCTGGACCGAACCCTCGTGCTCGAGGATCGAGTTCCACACTTCCGAAGTGTCGATGCCCTTCTCGCCGAGAACCTTCTCCAGATAGGGGTTCTTGACCGCGAACGAGCCGGACAGGGTCTTGTGGGTATAGATGTTGGCCGGGATCGGCTCGATGCCGGCGCTGGTGCCGCCGCAGATGATCGAGATGGAGGCGGTCGGGGCGATGGCCAGCTTGTGGCTGAACCGCTCCATGACGCCGCGCTCGGCCGCGTCCTCGCAGGCGCCCTTCTCTTCGGCCAGCAGGCGGCTGGCCTTGTCGGCCTCGCGACGCAGATGTTTGAACAGCCGCATGTTCCACGACTTGGCCATGGCGCTTTCGAAGGCGACGCCCTGGGCCTGGAGGAAGGAGTGGAAGCCCATCAGGCCGAGGCCGACCGAACGCTCGCGCTTGGCCGAATAGACGGCCGCGGCCATGGCCGGCGGGGCGCGGCGGATGAAGTCTTCCAGCACATTGTCGAGGAAGCGCATGACGTCTTCGACGAATTTGGGCTCTTCGCGCCATTCGAGGAAGGTCTCGGCGTTGACCGAGGAGAGGCAGCAGACGGCGGTGCGGTCGACCCCGAGGTGGTCGCGGCCGGTGTGCAGCATGATCTCGGCGCACAGGTTCGACTGTTTGACCGACAGGCCCAGCTCGCGCTGGTGCGGCGCCATCTGGCGGTTCACCGTGTCGGAGAAGATCAGATAGGGCTCGCCGGTCTGCAGGCGGATCTCGAGGATCTTCTGCCACAGGGTGCGGGCGTCGACGGTCTTGAGGACTTCGCCGTTCTTGGGCGATTTCAGGTCGAAGGTCGCGCCGTCACGCACCGCGAACATGAACTCGTCGGTGATGTTGATGCCGTGGTGCAGGTTCAGGGACTTGCGGTTGAAGTCGCCCGACGGTTTGCGGATTTCGAGGAACTCCTCGATCTCCGGGTGGTGGATGTCGAGATAGACGGCGGCCGAGCCGCGGCGCAGCGAACCCTGCGAGATGGCCAGCGTCAGGGAGTCCATGACGCGAATGAAGGGGATGATGCCCGAGGTCTGGCCGGCGCCCTTGACCTTCTCGCCGATGGAGCGGACGCCGCCCCAGTAGGTGCCGATGCCGCCGCCGTTCGAGGCCAGGGCGACGTTTTCGTTCCAGACGTTCTGGATACCGTCGAGGCTGTCGCCGACGGCGTTGAGGAAGCAGGAGATCGGCAGGCCGCGATCCGCGCCGCCGTTGGACAGGACCGGGGTCGCCGGCATGAACCACAGCTTCGACATGTAGTCGTAGACGCGCTGGGCGTGGTCGGAGTCGTCCGAATAGGCCGTGGCGACCCGGGCGAACATGTCCTGATAGCTCTCGCCGGGCAGCAGATAGCGATCCTCGAGCGTCTTCTTGCCGAAGTCGGTCAGGAGGTCGTCGCGCGACCGGTCGAGCTGGATAGAGGGCACCACCTTCAGGTGGGGTCGATCAGCGGCCTCCGCAGCCGCAACCGACTGGAAATCCACTGTCTTCAACGCTTCGCCGCCGGCCATAATGGTCACTGCCCTGAACTAGTCGGTTAAGTCGCTCACGCCGCTGACCACATCATCTAGTGGCCGAAGCGCTCCCCAAGCCCACATATGGGGCGCAGATGGCTAACCAACCGTCAACGGGGTTGACGATCACTTTCTGGGCGAATCGGCATCATGGCGGGGGATGAGCCTGTGGACAGGCCGCGACGACGGGATGACAGGGGCGCCGGGCGAAGCCTTAATTTCGATCACGAACGCGTGAGGGGAACGTCCCGCAAGCGGGACCGTTTCCCGCCGATGACCCCCGCCCAGATTACCGCCTTCATCCGTCGCGCCCTTCGCATCGCGCGGACAGAGATCGTCGCGGTCAGCGCCCTGTTCATCGTGGCGCTGGGGGTGATGACCTTCGTCGAACTGGCCGACGACATGACCGAGGCGGACGGCCGGGCCTTCGATCAGGCCGTGCTGGAGGCGATGCGGCCGGGGGCGATGGCGGATCCGTGGGGACCGGGCTGGCTGGAAGAGGCGGCGATGGACCTGACCGCGCTCGGTGGGCTGTCGGTGTTGGGGCTGTTCGCCCTGATCACGCTCGGCTTCCTGATTCTGCAGCGCAAGCGGCTGTCGGCCCTGTTGCTGGTGCTGGGTCTGGCCGGCGGGGTGACGTTGAGCGAGGGGCTGAAGGCCCTGTTCGGGCGCGAGCGACCGCCGGAGGCCCTGCAGGCGGTCGAGACGATGAACGCCAGCTTCCCGTCCGGGCACAGCCTGCTGTCGGCAGTCTTCTATCTGAGCATCGGGGTGATGCTGACGCGGGCGTTCCCGAAGCGGCGGTTCAAGGCCTATGTCATGGGGGTTGCGCTGCTGCTGACGCTGATCGTCGGGCTGACGCGGGTCTATCTCGCGGCGCACTGGGCCAGCGACGTGCTGGCGGGCTGGAGCGTCGGCGCGGCCTGGGCCATGGCGCTGTGGCTCGTCGCCTACGCCATCCAGCGGCGTCAGCAGGCGCGGCCGCAGGCGACGCACACGCTGCCGGTGGATGAGGACGGGAAGGCGTAGAGGTCAGGCAGCGGGCAGCAGGCAGCAGGCAGCAGGATCGGCTGCGCTTGACGCCGGCCCCGACACTCTGATCACGCCTGCTGCCTGCTGCCTGCTGCCTGCTGCCTCAGCCGGCTCCGAACTCCAGGTCCTTGCGGGCCGAGATGATGGTGACGATGAAGCCGGCGAGAACGTCGAGCATGATCATCGTCAGGATGAGGAAGAAGGTCGAGGTCGCGAAGCCCTTGAACAGGAGGAAGGCGACGATGCAGGCGACGAACAGGATCATCGACAGGGCGTGATTGACGATGGCGACCTTCTGGCTGGAGGTCGATTTCAGCAGTTCGAAGAACAGCAGGATCAGCGACAGGAACAGGATCAGATCGCCGCTGCCGATGTTCCAGCTGCTGCCCGAGACCATGGGGATGGAGAAGAGCGGATCGCGCAGGGCCTGTTCGGCCGCGGCGACGCCGCCTGTGCCGACGACGCCGGTGAGGATGACGATCGCATAGATGACCACCGGAATGACGAGCAGCGGCAGGGCGATCAGCATGGCTGTGGCTCCGGGTCGAGGCGCTTCGGGAGCCGAAACGGCTCCGCTTGTTAACGATGAATACCCCCGTTCGCTCCGTACCGCTACGGTTGCTCGCCTGCGGGGGGAACGGTCAGAATTCCGAGATCGCCCCGGGGCGGCGCGAGCGCGACTTGAGCCAGATGACGCCGAGAAGGTCGGACAGGGAGGCCATCAGCCGCCCCCAGTTCGTGTATTTGGAGCGGCCCGTCTCGCGGTGGCGGTGGCCGACGTCGAGATAGCGGTTCTCGTAGCCCTCGCGGATCATCAGGGCCGGCAGATAGCGGTGGATGTGATCGAAATAGGGGAGGCGCAGGAAGACGTCGCGGCGGAAGGCCTTGAGGCCGCAGCCGGTGTCGTCGGCGTCGTCGGCCAGCAGCTTCTTGCGGATGCGGTTGGCCCAGCGCGAGGCCCAGCGCTTGGCTTCGGAATCCTGACGGCTGGCGCGGACGCCGCCGACGAGGGCCACGGTCGGGGGCGAGGCGGTGAGCAGATCGACCAGACGGGGCGCGTCGGCTGGCGGGTTCTGGCCGTCGCCGTCGAGGGTGACGACGATGGCGCCGCGGGCCGCAAGCACGCCGGTGCGGACGGCGCGGCTCTGGCCGGCGTTCTGCCCATGGCTGAGCACGCGCAGGGCGGGGAGTTCCGTCATCAGGCCGCGCAGCTCGGCCAAGGTGCCGTCGCGCGAGGCGTCGTCGACGAAAACCATCTCGTAGGACCGGCCGGCGAAGGCGGCGGCGATGTCCCGCGCCAGCGGGCCGGCGGCGCCTTCCTCGTCATGCACGGGAACGACGACGGAGATGTCGGGGGTCTGCTCGATCATCGCCGTTCTCTAGCGGGTTTCGCGGGGGAGCGGGAGGCCAGGCCGCGGGATGGCTGACGCCGCGCGAATGTGCGTGTTAGGAAGATGAACATGATGCGCCCCGATCTCGACCGTTTCATCGCCGGCTGGCGGGGCCCCGTGCTCGCCGCGCTGGTGGCGTTGTTCGCCGGCCTGCCGGTGCTGATGCTGTTGCCGCCACTGGACCGCGACGAGAGCCGCTATGCGCAGGCGACCTCGCAGATGCTGGAGAGCGGCGACTATGTCGACATCCGCTTCCAGGACGAGCCGCGCTGGAAGAAGCCGGTGGGCATCTACTGGATGCAGGCGGCGGCGGTGTCGGCGACGTCGAAGGTCGAGAACCGGGACATCCAGCCATACCGGATACCGTCCATTCTCGCGGCCATGCTGGCGGCAGCGGCCTGCGCCTGGGCGGGGGCGGCGATGTTCGGCCAGAGAGCCGGCTTCCTCGCCGGGGCCATGCTGGGCGCGACCTTCCTGCTGTCGACCGAGGCGGGCATCGCCAAGACCGACGCCATGCTGTGCGCGGCGGTGACCCTGGCCATGGCCGGTCTGGCGCGGATCTATCTGGCGACGCGGGCCGGGGAGGTGCCGCGGCGACCGCACAAGCTGATGTTCTGGCTCGGGCTCGGGCTGTCCATCCTGGTCAAGGGACCGGTGGGGCTGGTGGTGGTGGTTCCGGCCATACTGCTGCTGTCGCTGTGGGACCGGGACGTGAAATGGCTGGGACGGCTCGGCTGGGGCTGGGGACTGCCGCTCGTGGCGCTGCTGGTCGGGCCGTGGGCTATCGCGATCACCATCGCCACCGACGGAGGCTTCTGGCGCGAGGCCATCATGGGCGATCTGGCGCCGAAGATCGCCGGCGGGCATGAGAGCCATGGCGCGCCTCCGGGCTATTTCCTGCTGCTGGCGCCGCTGCTGCTGTTCCCGATGGCGTTGCTGCTGCCGGCGGCGCTGTCGACGGGCTGGCACAGGCGGGCGGAACCGGCGGTGCGGTTCCTCGTCTGCTGGCTGGTTCCGGCCTGGCTGATCTTCGAGCTGACCCCGACCAAGCTGCCGCACTACACACTGCCAACGTTCGGCGCGATCGCCCTGCTGGCGGCGGCGGCGCTGACGCGGCCGATCGGCTCGATCTCGCGCTACGCCGGAGCGGCGCTGTCGCTAATCGGCGGCCTCGCGATCGTGGCTGCGACGGTTTACGGGCTGACCGAGTTCGGGCGGTCCACAGCCCAGACCTGGGCGACGATCACGATCGTTTTCGCGGCGCTGGCGGGGCTGATCGGGGCCTTCCTGCTGCTGCACCGGGCGGCGGTGACGGCGGTGATCGCGGCGATCGCCCTCGGCGTCGTGGCGCATGCCGGGCTGGCGGGGACGATCCGGCAGCTGCGGCCTCTGGCCGTCGCGCCGCAGCTTCAGAAGGTGCTGGAGCGGGCCGATCTGCATCCGCGGCAGGGACGGCCGGGGCCGGTGGCGATCACCGGCTTCCACGAGCCGAGCTTCGTCTTCCTGACCGGGCGCGAGACCGAGCTGGCCGACGCGGCGGGCGCGGCGCGGGCGCTGGCGGAGGGGCGGCCGGTGATCGTCGAGGGGCGCGACGCCGACGCCTTCCGCACCGCCTCGGCCGAGCTGGGCGTCACGGGGCGGGCTGTGGGGGTGGTCAACGGCCACAACTATTCGACCGGCGACGACGTCAGCCTGACCGTCTATGCGCCGCCCGGGAGCGAGCCCCGCGGGAGCGCCCCGGAGTGAGCCGGCGCATAAGCATCGTGGAAGTCGGCCCGCGCGACGGGCTGCAGAACGAGAAGGCCGTGCTGGAGCCGTCCGTCCGCGCCGATCTGGTGCGGCGGCTGGAGGCGGCGGGGGCACGGCGCATCGAGGCGGTCAGCTTCGTCCATCCGAAATACGTGCCGCAGATGGCGGGCGCCGAGGAGGTCATGGCGGCCTTGCCGCACGAGGCGGGGCGCAGCCGCATCGGTCTGGTGCTGAACGGCAAGGGCTATGACCGCGCGCTGGGAACCAGCGTGGACGAGGTCAATGTGGCCATGTCTGCGACCGACGGCTTCGGGCTGAAGAACCAGGGACTGACCGTCGACCAGCAGGTGCAGATGCTGGCGGATATCGTCGCCGGACGGGCCAATGCGGCGGGACAGCCGGGAGCGGCGCCCTCGCTGTCGGCGACGCTGAGCTGCGTCTGGGGCTGTCCGTTCGACGGCGAGGTGTCGGTGGATCAGGTCGCCGATCTGGTGGGCCGGATCGCGGCGCTGGGGGTCGGGGAGATCGCGCTGGCGGACACCATCGGCGTGGGCGATCCGTGGGCGGTGACGAGGAAGGTCGAGGCGGCGCGCAAGGCGGCGCCCGAGGCGGTGCTGAGGCTGCATTTCCACGACACGCGCAACACCGGGCTGGCCAACGCCTATGCCGGCGTGGAGGCCGGGGTTGACGTGCTGGACGCCTCGGTGGGCGGCATCGGCGGCTGCCCGTTCGCACCGGGCGCGACGGGCAATATCGCCACGGAGGACCTCGTCTACATGCTGGAGCGGGCCGGGTTCGAGACCGGCTACGACCTCGACGCCCTGATTGGGACGGCGCGCTGGATCGGCGAGAAGATCGGCCGCCCGGCGCCGAGCGCGCTCAGCCGCGCGGGCGGCTGGCCGAAGGCTGTCTGAGCCCCGTCAGGGGATGCTGGCGATGGTGTAGGCGGGCGGCGGCGGCGATGCGGCGCGGCTGCAGGAGGCTTCGACCTCGCGAACCGTTTCACCATCCATCAGCCCGACGGTGACCGCGCCTCGCGAAGCGCAGGCGGCCTCGACGGCGTGGAAGGCGGCTTCGGCCGAGACGTCGAACCGCTGCCCGTCGATCGAGACGGCCTGGAGATCGCCGGACAGGGAGCCGCAGCGGTCGCCGGTGTCGAGGAAGAAGCGGCCGTCGTCCGTGCGGATGCCGCGCTGGCCGGAGCAACTGCTGTTCAGCAGCGGCCAGAGGGCGGCCTGGGCCCAGGCGACGCGGCCGGGATCGGCGGGGCTGAGCCTGGCGCCCATGGCGTCGAGGGCGGAGACGACGGCGCCCCGGATCTCGGTCGAACCGTCGAGCAGGGCCGCCTGACCCGCATCTCCGGCCGAAGGGTGCTCTGCCAGCAGGGCCCGAAACTCGGACACGCCATAGCCGTCAGGCCGGGTCAGCAGGCCGCGCCAGATGCCGAACAGGCCGCCGCTGGAGCGGGTCTGCAGGTCGGCCAGCCATTGGCTGACCGTGCCGCAATCGTAGCGCGTCGCCTGGGCGGCCGCCTCGTCGAGGTGGAGCAGCCCCTCGGATTTGAGGTCCATGGCCGAGAGGCAGGCGCCGAAGCGCCGCGCCAGCACCTGCCGGCTGCGCCCGGCGGCCTCGGGCGACTGCGCGGCCTGGGCTAGCAGGCTGAAATATTCGGCCGATCCCTCCGTGAGCCAGCGGCCGTTGATCCCCTCTTCGTCGCGGAAGCCGTTCCCCTGCCAGACGTGGAAGGTTTCGTGGGCGACGAACGGCACGACCAGATCGGTGAAGCGGCTGTCCCGTCCGGCCGGCAGCATCCGGGTCGCGAACTGGAGATTGATGACGCCGTTGGCGGTGACGTCGCCGACGTAGGTGGAGCGATCCTCGGGCGGCAGGGCGCCCATCAGCAGGACCGGACGGCCGGGCGCCGGAATGGCCAGACCCTCGGCGAAGAAGGCGTTGCTGGTCTCAAGCGCCGCGCGAGCGTCGTCGGTGAGCCAGACCGGTACGGCGGGGTCGATGATCGTGCGCGTCCCCTCGGTCGGCGACGACACGTCGGGCCCGACGTAGACGAAGCCGTCGGCCGACGGCTCCACCGGGCCTGCGACGACGGCCCAGCCGGGGCCGGGCTCGATCACCACGTCCTCCGGACCGAGCCCGTCGCCGACATCGGCGAGCAGGGACGGCAGGTGGATCATCCAGCCCTCGCCGAGACGCGACACGACCGGATAGGTGGCGTCGACCCGCACCCTGTCGGGGCCGAACAGCAGGCTGAAATCAGCGCGCGGCTGAAGGGAAGTCAGGCCGTCGGGCGCGACCGTCACGCCTTCGTCGAGAGCCGTCATGCGCGCCTCGGGCGAGACGGCAGACGGGAAGGCGAGGCGGGACGCCGGACCTGCCAGCCTGTAGTCGACGCGCACGCCTTCCGGGGTCGGGCTGACCCGAATGCCGGCGGGGTCGGCCAGAGCCGGGACGGCGAGGCATGACAGGAGCAGGGTCAGCAAAACGCGCCGCATCGATCGGTTTCTCCAGAGACGCCGAACGTTGGCTTGGCCGTAATTCTGCGTCAACAGTGAAGGTTGAAGCCGAAAAACCCGCTGGCTTTACCGTTGCGGTTCGGATATCAGCGCCCTCCCGAAAACGAGACGACCCATGTTCGCCTATCGCACCAACACAAGCCTGCCCATGCAGCTTGACCGCCAGCCGGTCGAGGGCATTGGCGCGCGCGTGGGGGGTGCATAGGAGCAAGGGTCCATCGACTTCGGTTTTTCCAGCAACCCCTCCCGCCACCGGCCGGAGGGGTTTCTTGTATCCGCGAGACTCCGCCGCGCCGGTCCGGAAGGATCACAGAGAAGGAGACGTCGCCCATGAGCGGCTATGACGTAATTGAAAGCCCGGGAGCGCCGATCAAGGCGTGGACCCGGGGGGTGCCCATCGAGGATGCGGCGCTGGCGCAGCTGAAGAACGTGGCTTCGCTGCCGTTCATCCACAAACACGTCGCGGTCATGCCGGACGTGCACTGGGGGAAAGGCGCGACGGTGGGGTCGGTGATCCCCGCCGTCGGGGCCATCATCCCGGCCGCCGTGGGCGTGGACATCGGCTGCGGAATGATGGCGGTGCGGCTCTCGATCCGCGCCGAACACCTGCCGGACGACCTGTCGGGCATCCGCTCCGCCATCGAGGCGGCCGTTCCGCACGGCCGCACCGACAACGGCGGACGCAACGACAAGGGCGCCTGGGCCGGCGAGCCCCCGGCTGCGGCCGTGACCCGCTGGACCGACCTCAAAGCCGGTTACGACGCCGTGGTGGAGAAACACCCCAAGGCGGCGCACCCGCGTGGCTTCGGCCATCTGGGCACGCTGGGCACGGGCAACCACTTCATCGAGCTGTGCCTCGACGAAGCGGGAGACGTGTGGGTGATGCTGCACTCGGGCTCGCGCGGGGTAGGAAACCGCTTCGGGACCTATTTCATCGAGCGGGCCAAGCACGAGGCGCGGCGCTGGTTCCTGAACCTTCCGGATCAGGATCTGGCCTACTTCCCGGAAGGGTCGGAAGGCTTCAACGACTACATCAAGGCGGTGTCGTGGGCGCAGAAGTACGCCCGCGCCAACCGCGAGGTAATGATGGACAGCGTCCTGAACGTGCTGCGCGCGTTCTGGCCGGATCTGGAGACGACGCAGGAGGCGGTGAACTGCCACCACAACTACGTCTCGAAGGAGCGCCACTTCGGCAAGGACGTGTTCCTGACCCGGAAGGGCGCGGTGTCAGCCAAGCTCGATGAGCTGGGCATCATCCCCGGCTCGATGGGGGCGAAGTCCTTCATCGTGCGCGGCAAGGGCAATGCGGACTCGTTCTGCACCTGCTCGCACGGCGCCGGTCGGGCGATGAGCCGGACCGAGGCGAAGCGGCGCTTCACGGTGGAGGACCACGTCCGCGCTACCGAGGGCGTCGAATGCCGCAAGGACGCCGAGGTGATCGACGAAACCCCAATGGCCTACAAGGACATCGATGCGGTCATCGCGGCCCAGACCGACCTGATCGAGGTCGTGCACACCCTGCGTCAGGTGGTGTGCGTCAAGGGATGACGGGAGCCGGTTCCACGCAGGTGGAGCCGGCTTTCGTCGTTGGGGGCGGCGTATCCGTCCCGTGAGGCAGAGCTTTACCGCGACGGGGAGTCCGGATATCACCGTTCGGTTCGGGGGAGCGGTCGATGCCATACAAATATGGGCACTATTTCGTGGGCGTGGTCCTGCTCGTCGTGCTGGGCGGGTTCTGGGCGAGCTATTTCACCCTGATCGGCCATGTGGCCCTGGCCTTCCATGTTCATGCCCTCACAGCCACCAGCTGGCTGGTGCTGCTGATCGCCCAGAGCGTCGCCATCCATCATCGGCAGGCGGCCCTCCACCGGACCGTGGGCAAGGCGAGCTTCGTCATGTTCCCGCTGCTGATCGCCGGCTTCGTGATGATCATCAATGTCTCGGCGGCCCGGTATGCGGCGCAGGAGGGCCCGTTCATCGGTCTGCTTGGACCCTCGTTCGGAATCGGCATGGCGGTCGCGATCGCCGCCTATCTGACCTTGTTCTACCTGGCCCTGCGCAACCGGCGGAACGTCAGGCTTCACGCCGGCTATATGCTGGCGACGCCGCTGATCCTGTTCGAGTCGCCGTTCAGCCGGCTGATGGGCGCGGCCTTCCCGTGGATGAATGTCATCGGCAGCGAGGGCCCGCGCGAGGTTCTCGACACGATCGTCATCAGCGACGGTCTGGTCGCCGTATTCGCGATGGGGCTGTATTTCATGAACCGCAGGAACGGCGCGTCCTGGCTGGTCGTGACGTTCTTCGTGGTGTTGCAGGCGGTGGTGATGTGGTTCGCACCGAACATGCCAGTGCTGGGCGGCGTCTTCTCCGCCTACAGCCAGTTGCCTCCGGCCTTGACCGTCTCGCTCGGCCTGCTCGCCGGCGCACTGGCGGGCTATCTGGGCTGGACCGGCGGCGGCGCGCCGAAGCGTCTCAAGGCGGCGCACGCACCAGCCTGACGAGAGACGGCCCCGCCGCTCAGGCAGGGCCGTCCCGGAGGCCGCGTCAGTGCATCTGGTGCTTGAGGCGGCTGATGGTGTCGTGGTCGGCCTTGACCTCGGCATAGGCGGTGGTGACGACCTGACGCGCGGGGTCGGGCAGGTCCGCGTCGCGGGACGCCTCTTCGAACTTGGCCTTGATGAAGTCCTCGCCGCGCTCGACCTCATCGATGACGCCCTTGTCGTCGCGGCCCATCAGGTCGCCACGCATCTGGGCGAACTTGTTGTGGATGCGGCCCAGGAGCGACTGGTCGTCCTCCGGTTCGCCTCCGAAGGTGCGGACCTCCTGCTGGAGACGGCGGCACAGTTCCTCGCGCTTGCCGGCATTTTGCGAGAACAGCGTCTTGAACTCCGGGTTGTCGGCGCCTTCGGCGGCGTTGCGATAGCCGTGAGCGCTGTCCATCGTGGTTTCGATCAGGCTGTTCAGGACCTTCACGGCGCGATCATCGTGCGTGTTCATTCAGGCTCTCCGTTGTCGTTGGGCTGCCTTAAGCGGGATGGAGCCTTCGCCGTTCCGGAGAGTGGGCTCACAATCGCGGGATGAGGCCGTGCGTGGAAGCACGACGCCTTTCAAGGATCCGAGGGTGGCGTTCGACGCCGTTCGCCCTCAGGCTCCTTTCACTGCGGCTGCTGGAGAACGGAATGGGACGGCTGATCGAGGAACTGGACTATCGCCCGACCGCGATGGGGCCGCTGGTGCTGAGGCGGCGCTGGGTGGCGGCCATTGATGCGGATGTCGTCGAGGTGATCCTCGGCGAGGAGCATCTGATGTCGAGCCTGTTCACGGTCGGCGAGACGGAGCTGGCGGTTCGGGGGCTGGCCGCCGCGACGGGCGAAGGATTGCGCGTGCTCGTGGGGGGACTGGGGCTGGGCTATACGGCGCGCGAGGCGCTGGCCGATCCGCGGGTGGCGTCGGTGGAGGTCGTCGACGCCTTGGCGCCGGTGATCGAATGGCATCAGGCGGGGCTGGTGCCGATCGGCGACAGCCTCGGGAAGGAGGTGCGTTGCCGGCTGACGCTGGGCGACTTCTTCGGCTGGTTCGCTGCGCCGCGGGTGGCGGAGGAACGGTACGACGTCGTGCTGCTCGACATCGATCACTCGCCGCGCGCCCTGCTGCATCCTGACCATGCGCGGTTCTATTCGGTGGAAGGGCTGACGCGGGTAAGGGAGGCGCTCAGCGAGAGGGGTGTGTTCGCCATGTGGTCGGACGAGGGGCCGGACGATGATTTCCTCGCCGTGCTGGCGGCGGTGTTCCCGGCGGTGCGGGCGGAGGTGGTGGCGTTCGACAATCCGCTGACCGGCGGCGCCTCGACCTGCAGCGTCTATGTGGCCGGCCCGGCCGGGTGAGCCCCTGCGGCGACGCTTTCAGCAACTGCTCACATTTCGCTCATGCCGTTCACCGGCGGCCGCGGCACGGTCGCCGGGTCGATGACGACGTGGAGGACGAGATGAACGTGACGAACCAAGATCTGGACCAGCTGTGGAAGGTCCTGCGGATGATGGGCTGGGGCGCGGTCGCCCTGATCATGCTGGCGCCCGTCGTGGCCATGCGGTTCACCGAGGAGGTGAACTGGACGACGACCGACTTCGTCTTCGCGGGGGTGCTGCTGATCGGCGGAGGGGCGCTGATCGAACTGGTGGCGTGGCGGGTGCGCAATCCGGTGATCCGCATCGGCTTCGCCCTGTTCGTAATCGCGATCGTCGGCCTGATCTGGGTCGAGGCCGCGGTCGGCATCTTCCACTAGCATCGGGGAGAGTTCGGATGAGTGGAGACATGGTCATGGCCAACAGGACGGCGCGGGACGCGAAGCTGACCCGGATGCTGCGGATGGTGGTGTGGGGCGGGGCGGTCGTCGCCTGGCTGATCCCGCTGGCGGCGACGCTGTTCGCGGGTCTGCCGTGGACGCCGTTCGACTTCATCGCCTGGGGCGTGATGCTGGGGGTCGCGGCGGGGCTGGCGGAGCTGGGGCTGAGACTGTCGGGACAGCTGGCCTATCGGGCCGGAGTGATCGTGGCGGTGGGGACCAGCTTCCTGATCACCTGGTCGAATCTGGCGGTCGGCATCATCGGCAACGAGAACAACCCGCTGAACCAGATCTTCTTCGCCGTCATCGCCATTGCGATCGTAGGCGCCTGCGTGGCGCGGTTCAGGGCGAAGGGGATGGCGCTGGCGATGGTGGTGACGGCGGCGGCGCAGTTCGGGACGGGGTTCGTGGCGCTGGCCTATGAGCACATCGTCTTCGCCATCGTCGGCGTGTTCTCGCTGGGATGGCTGCTGGCGGCGTGGCTGTTCCGGGAGGCGGCGCGGGGGGAGGCGCGGGTGCAGGCCGCGTCAGCGCTCGTCGAGTAACCGGCGACCCGCTTCGGTCCACGAGCCGCACCGAACGCCGTCGTAGTCCACCAGACCTTCACGCTTGAGAACCGTCAGCGCGTCCTGTCTTGGGCTCATGCTGAGCGTGTCCAGTTCCTCGCCCGTGGAGAGGTACTGCTCGACCATCCACGCCAGAGCCCTGAGGGCCTCGTGGTCTGGCCCACTCACAGGTTCAACAACGCCGGGTCGCCGCCCTGGGCGGAGATGTTGTTGCTGATGGCTTTTTCGGCGGCGTAGCGGATCAGGCTGTAGGGGCCGCCGGCTTTCGGGCCGGTGCCGGACAGGCCTTCGCCGCCGAACGGCTGGACGCCAACGACGGCGCCGATGATCGAGCGGTTGATGTAGACATTGCCGGCGGGGACCAGACGCGCGACCTCGTCGGCGAAGGCCTCGATCCGGCTGTGCACGCCGAGGGTCAGGCCGTAGCCGCGCTCGGCCAGTTTGGAAGCCGTCTGCTTCAGCTTCGACGGCTCGTAGCGGCAGACGTGCAGGATGGGGCCGAACACCTCGCGCTCCAGATAGTCGGGGGTCGGGATCTCGGCGATGGTCGGGGCGAACAGATGGCCCTTGTCGGCGCCGGCGGGCAGTTCGGCGCGGGCGACGATCTTCGCGTCCTTGCCGAGCCGTTCGAGGTGGGCGTCGAGCATCCCCTTGGCGTCGGCGTCGATGACCGGGCCGATGTCGGTGGCGGGGTCGGACGGATCGCCCACCACCTGAGCGGCGAGCGCGCCCTTGAGGCCCTCGATCAGGGCGTCGGCGGCGTCGTGCGGGACATAGAGCAGGCGCAGGGCCGAGCAGCGCTGACCCGACGAGCCGAAGGCCGACAGGATGACGTCGTCGATGACCTGTTCCTTCAGCGCCGTGGTGTCGACGAACATGCCGTTGAGGCCGCCGGTCTCGGCGATGAAGGGGATGATCGGGCCCGGCCGGTTGGCCAGCGAGCGGTTGATCAGGGTGGCGGTGTCGGTGCCGCCGGTGAAGGCGACGCCGTCGATGCCCGGGTGGCTGACCAGCTTGGCGCCGACGGTCTCGCCGCGGCCGGGGACGAGGGCCAGCAGGTCGGGGTTGAGGCCGGCCTTGTAGTAGAGGCGCACGGCCTCGGCGGCGACCAGCGGGGTCTGTTCGGCGGGCTTGGCGAGGACGGCGTTGCCGGCAGCCAGGGCGGCGGCGATCTGGCCGGTGAAGATGGCCAGAGGGAAGTTCCACGGGCTGATGCAGGCGAAGACGCCGCGGCCGTGCAGGACCAGCTGGTTGATCTCGCCGACGGGGCCCTTGAGCTCCTGCGGACCGCCGAAGTCGCGCTCGGCCAGCATGGCGTAGTAGCGGCAGAAGTCGGCGGCTTCGCGCACCTCGGCCACGCCGTCGTTGAGGGTCTTGCCGGCCTCGCGGCTGAGCAGGGCGACGAGGCGATCCATGTCGGCCTCGAGCGCATCGCCCATGGCGCGCAGGGTCGGGGCGCGGCCGGCGCCGCCGATGCGGTCCCACTTCACCTGGGCGCGGACGGCGAGGTCGACGGCGGCGTCGATGTCGGCCTCGGTCGCCTCCGAGACGTGGCCCAGCAGCTGGGTCGTGTCGAACGGATTTAGCACCGGCTGGGAGTTGGTCCCGGCCTTGAGCTTGCCGCCGAGGATGGGGCCGGAGGTCAGCTTTTCGCTGTCGACCTTTTCGAGGGCGAGGACGTGGCGCTCGCGGTCGGCGGCCTGGGAGTAGTCGCGGCCCAGCGAATTCTGGCGGTCCATGTACATGTCCTTCGGGGTCGGGATCTTGGGGTGGCGGTCGGGATGGGCTTCGACGGTCGTGATCGGGTCGGCGGCGACGGCGGAGGCGGGCACCCGCTCGTCCAGCAGGGCATGGACGAAGGAGGAGTTGGCGCCGTTCTCGAGCAGGCGGCGCACCAGATAGGGCAGCAGGTCCTCATGCCCGCCGACGGGGGCGTAGGCGCGGACGGTGACGGGGCCGAAGGCGTCGCGGGCGGCGTCGTAGAGGGCTTCGCCCATGCCGTGCAGGCGCTGGAACTCGATCTTCACATTACGCTCGGAGGCCATCTTGTAGACGGCGGCCAGCGAGTGGGCGTTGTGGGTGGCGAACTGGCTGTAGATGTGCGGCGCGGCCTCGATCATCAGCCGGGCGCAGACGAGGTAATTGAGGTCGGTGGCGGCCTTGGTGGTGAAGACCGGATAGTCGGTGCGGCCGAACTGCTGGGCGCGCTTGATCTCGGTGTCCCAATAGGCGCCCTTGACCAGACGCACCATCAGGCGGCGGCCGCTGGACTTCGACAGCTCGGCGACGCGGCGGATCACCTCGGGGCAGCGCTTCTGATAAGCCTGGACGGCGAGGCCGAGGCCGGTCCAGCCGCCGAGGTCGGGCTCGTGCGCCAGCCGGTCGAGCAGTTTCAGCGACAGGGCCAGGCGGTCGGCCTCCTCCGCGTCCATGGTGAAGTTGATGTCGTATTTGGCCGCGATGCGCGCGAGGCGCACGATGCGGGGATAGAGCTCGTCCCAGACGCGGGCCTCGTGCGTGGCTTCGTAGCGGGGCGACAGGGCGGAGAGTTTGACGGAGACGCCGTGGCCGACCTCGGGCCCTTGCCCTTTCGAGGTCCTGCCGACGGCCTCGATGGCGTCGGCGTAGATCTTCTCGTAGCGCTCGGCGTCGTGGGCGGTGCGGGCGCCCTCGCCCAGCATGTCGAACGAGCAGAGCCAGCCTTCGCGGTTGGAGCGCTTCAGCGCCGCCTCGATCGTGCGGCCGACCACGAACTGCTCGCCCATGATGCGAACGGCGGCGGCGACGGCCTCGCGGATGACCGGCTCGCCGAGGCGGCCGACGATGCGGCGCAGGAAGCCGGGGAGGTCGGTCTTGGCCTCCTCGTCGACGTCGACCAGCTTGCCGGTGAGCATCAGCCCCCAGGTCGAGGCGTTGACGAACAGGCTGTCGGACTGGCCGAGGTGCGACGACCAGTCCGCCGAGCCGATCTTCTCGGCGATCAGGCGGTCGCGGGTGTCCTCGTCGGGCGTGCGCAGCAGGGCTTCAGCGAGGCACATGAGGGCCAGACCCTCGCGGGTGCCGAGCGAGAATTCTTGCAGGAAGCTTTCGACCACGCCCTGTTTCTTGACGCTGGCGCGGGCGCGTTCGACGAGGTCGACGGCGCCGTTCAGGACCGCGCCGCGCTCCGCGGCGTCGAGCGGGACGCGGGCCAGCAGGCCCCGTACCGTGGCGGTCTCGTCCGCGAACTTGCCCTGATCCAGCGCATCCCAGTCCTGCGACAGGGAAAGGGGCGGAGAAACGTGTGCGTCCATGGCGCGCGTCCTAGACCCTTTTGCGCGGAAACGGGAGAGGCTGCGGCGTCTCGCCAACGCTCTCGCAAACCGCTAGATCGGTTCCCCGACCAACGGCGGAGCCTTTCGGCCCACATGCGCATCGTTCTGGCCACCGACGCCTGGGAGCCCCAGGTCAACGGAGTCGTCCGCACCCTGACCCGGACCATCGCGGAATGCCGCGCCATGGGTCACGAGGTGGAGGTGATCGAGCCGAGCCAGTTCAAGACCATCGCCGCCCCGACCTATCCGGAAATCCGGCTGGCGCTGGGCGCCGAGGAGGAGATCCGGGAGCGGCTGCGCGCCTATGAGCCGGAGGCGGTGCACATCGCCACGGAAGGGCCCATCGGCATCGCCACGCGCCGGATCTGCGTGGAATGGAAGCTGCCCTTCACGACCAGCTATCACACGAAATTCCCCGAATACATCTCGGCCCGGTTCCCCGTGCCGGTGCAGGTCGGCTACGCCTATATGAAGTGGTTCCACCGACCGTCGGGACGGCTGATGGTGGCGACGCCGACCCTGCGCGACGAGCTGCTGGAGCGGGGCTTCCGCAATGTGTCGCCGTGGTCGCGGGGCGTGGACACCGAGCAGTTCAATCCGGACCTGAAGCCGATCTACGACGAACTGGGTGGCGCGGACTGGCCGCGGCCGTTCTTCCTCAATGTCGGACGCGTGGCGGTCGAGAAGAACATCGAGGCCTTCCTCGAAACCGACCTGCCGGGCACGAAGATCGTGGTCGGCGACGGGCCGGCGCGGGCGGAACTGCAGGCCAAGTATCCGGAGGCGAAATTCCTTGGTGCGCGCTTCGGCGAGGAGCTGGCGCGCTGCTTCCGCGACGCCGACGTCTTCGTCTTCCCGAGCTGGACCGACACCTTCGGACTGGTGATCCTCGAGGCCATGGCCACGGGTACGCCGGTGGCGGCCTATCCGGCGCACGGGCCGATCGACATCATCCCGGGATCGAACGCCGGGGCCATCGACAAGGACCTGCGGACGGCGTGCCTCGAGGCGCTGAAATGCGACCGGGCGGCGGTGCGGAGCTATGCCGAGAAATTCAGCTGGCGGGCGTCGGCGGAACAGTTCGTGGAGAACCTGCAGCCCTATCCGGAGCCGGAGCGCGGGCGCTTCTGGCGCCGGCTGCGGCGGATCGCGCGGCTGCGGAAGAAGGCGGCGGCTTAAGGTTCGCCTCCCCATCGCCCTTGAGAGCCGATGGGGAGGTGATCACTTCCTACTTCGCGGGGGCCGTCATCACCGTCAGGTTGGTGGCGATGGCGCGCTGGGCGGCGAGCTGGTCGGCGGGGAGCGGCACCAGGCCGCGGTCCTGCAGGTAGCCGCCGCGGCCGGCCGAGGCGTCCGACATGAACTCCAGCACGAACTCGCGCAGGCCCGGGGTCGTCTCGATGTGCTGCTTCTTGACGTAGATGTAGAGGCTGCGGGCCAGCGGATAGGAGCCGTCGGCGATGGTGTCGGCCGAGGGGGCGATGCCGTCGATGGTCTCGGCCTTCACCGTGTCCATGTTCTGTTCGAGGAACGAGAAGCCGAACACGCCCAGCGAGCCGGGGGTGCGGGTCAGGGTCTGGACGATGGCGTTATCGTTCTCGCCCGAGTCGATCCAGGCATTGTCTTCACGCAGGGTGTGGGCGAGGGCCTCGAAGCGATCCTTGTCGCTGATCGAGGCAAGGGTCGGGATCAGCTTGGCGCCGGGCGCCATGCCCAGTTCGAGGAAGGCGTCGCGGGTGCCCGAGGTGGGCGGCGGGCCATAGACCTGGATGCGCTGGGCCGGCAGGCCGGGATTGACCTGGTTCCAGGTGGTGGCCGGGTTGGCGACGAAGGCGCCGTTCGCGCCGGGGACTTCCTTCGCCAGACCGAGGTAGAGATCCTGCAGACGCAGGTTGAAGGCCTGGCCGTTGCGGGCCGTGGCCACGACGATGCCGTCGAAGCCGATCTTGAGCTCGACGATGTCGGTCACGCCGTTCTTCTGGCAGAGCTCGAACTCGGACTTCTTCATCGGCCGCGAGGCGTTGGCGATGTCCGCCGTGCCGGCGCCGACGCCTTCGCAGAATTTCTGGATGCCGGCGCCGGTGCCCAGCGATTCCACCCGCGGCGTCGCGCCATTCCAGCTGCGATCGAAATTCTCGACCACCCGGCTGGCGAAGGGGAAGACCGTCGAGGAGCCGACGGCGAGGATGCCCGCGCCCGAGGCGGACGGCGCGCCGGCCTTCTGGTTATCGCCACAGGCGGCGAGCCCGACGAGGGCGAGGGCCGAGACGGCGGCGAGCAGGGTGCGGGTCATGGATCAAGCTCCGACGACGGATGATGTCGGGGCTGCTTGGACCACAGGTTTGTGACGGACGGCCGGATGGAATGGTGACGGTTCGGCGACGGCTCAGCCGGCGGGCGCGGCCGCCGGAGCGGCCTAGGTCGGAGACGTCAGGGCGGGGGCGGCGCCGCGGGCCGGGACGCGCCAATCGTCGACGACGTAGCCCTCTTCAGACAGGCAGGCTGTCATGGCGGTCTGGATCTCCCGCTCCTTGTTGGCGCGCTGGATGCGGGAGACGCCGTAGAACGCCAGGGGTGCGAACACGACCAGACCCAGCGCGAGCCCCGCTCCGCCCGCGGCGCCGGCCAGCATGCCGGCGCCGGACGCGGCCGAGGCGCCGGTGACCACGCCGGCCGTCGCGCCGATCGCCATACCGCCGACCGCCGATCCGCCGCGCCCGTCGCGGAAACTTTCGCGCCGACCGGCCGCGACCTCGGCGCTGCAGACCTGAAAGGCGATTTCGAAGGCGGCCGGATCGGCCGGGGCCTGGTTCATGAATGGCGTGAAGCCGCGGGGCGTGGACGCGCAGCCCGCCATAGCCAGAATCACGACCAGTCCGATCAGTCTCGCAGGCGTGTTCATGGCGTTGGCCTCCCCGACGGGAAGCTTACGCCTCCCGTGGGGAAAGTCGAACGTCGTTAGATATGGATGGCGTGGCCAAGGGCCCGGAGGCTCGCCTCGTGGAAGGCTTCGCCGAGCGTCGGGTGGACGTGGATGACGCCGGCGACGTCTTCCAGCACCGCGCCCATCTCCAGCATCTGGGCGAAGCTGTTGGACATTTCCGAGACGTGCTGGCCGACGGCCTGGACACCCAGGAGACGGTGGTCGGTCTTCGAGGCCAGTACACGGACGAAGCCGCCGTCCTCGCTCGCCTCAATAGCCAGGGCCCGGCCGATGGCGGCCAGCGGGAAGACGGCGGTGATGACGTCGTCGCGGCCCTCGACGTCCTGCGGGCCGAGGCCGGCGGAGACGATCTCGGGCTCGGTGAAGCAGACGGCGGCGATGGTCACCGGGTCGAAGCGACGGTCATGGCCGGCAATGATCTCGGCGACGACCTCGCCCTGCGCGCTGCCCTTGTGGGCCAGCATGGGCTCGCCGGTCAGGTCTCCGACGGCCCAGACGTTGCGCATGGAGGTGGCGCAGCGGTCGTCGATCTTGACGAACGGCCCGGCCATGGCGACCCCCATGTTCTCCAGACCCCAGCCCTTGGTGCGGGGGCGGCGGCCGACGGTGACGAGCACCTTGTCGGCCTTGAGCTGGATCTCGGGGCCTTCCTTGGTCGTAACGTTGAGCCGGCCCTTTTCGAACGATCCGGCTTTCGCGCCGAGATGCAGTTCGACGCCGTGCTTCTCCAGCCATTTGGCGACCGGATCGGTCAGAGCCTTGTCGTAGAGCGGCAGCAGGCGGTCGGCCATTTCGACGATGGCCACCTCGGCGCCCAGCTTGCGGAAGGCGATGCCGAGCTCAAGGCCGATATAGCCGCCGCCGACCACGACCAGCTTGCCCGGGACCTTGTCCAGCGACAGGGCCTCGGTCGAGGAGATGACGTCACCGCCGAAGGGCAGGAACGGCAGTTCGACCGGCTCCGAGCCCGTGGCGAGGATGACGTGTTCGGCGCTGATGACGATGTCGCCTTCGGCGGTCTTCACGGTGCAGGTCTTGGCGTCGGAGAAGTTCGCCCAGCCCTTGATGACCTTGACCTTCGACTTCTTCAGCAGGGCCGCGACGCCGTTGTTCAGCTTGCGGACGATGCCGTCCTTCCAGGCGACGGTCTGCTGCAGATCGATGGCGGGTTTCGCGGCGGTGATGCCGAGGGTGCCGCCGTCCGCGGCCTTGGCCACGGTCTCGAACTTGCCGGCCGCGTGGATGATGGCCTTGGACGGGATGCAGCCGACGTTGAGGCAGGTGCCGCCGAGGCCGTCGCCGCCGTCGACCAGCACGGTGTCGAGGCCCAGCTGGCCGCAACGGATGCCGGCGACATAGCCGCCGGTGCCGGCGCCGATGATCAGGACTTTGGTGGTGAGGGTCTGGGTCATTGTTTATTCCGTGGCCGAGCGACCATCGTCGATCAGTCGTTCTTGACGGGCGCGCGCGAGCGCCAGCACACGCTCACCGTCAGCCGTATCCAGCGCGGCGATCTGCGCGATGTAGGTGGATCGGGCGTCGCTAACGACAATCACCGATTCACCGTTCCAGAGCTGTCGATCCCAGTCTGCGTAATACGTTGGAATAAATCCGCAGGAGGTCCAGGTTCGGGTCAAGGAACGCACCTCCGCGGGAGGGAGGGCTCCAATGATCGCCTCTTCCGGCTGAAGAACGAAAATCCGCCGATCGTCCTCAGAAGCGACCAGCGTTGCCAAGTAGATTTCCTGAGCGGCGTCGTTTCGTTCGACATCTTTTTCCGCCACGGCGGCGCGCATCCCGGCGTCACCGGGGCTGCCCACGCAGGCCAGAGCAGGTTCGGCGACGACCGACAGCGTGGCGACTCCAATCAGCCAATCGAGCCGCATCGCTCTCACCCCATCCACAGCGTCGCAGGGTGCTCCAGCAGGCCCTTGATGCGCTGGACGAAGACGGCGGCGTCGTGGCCGTCGACGATGCGGTGATCGAAGCTGGAGGACAGGTTCATCATCTTGCGCACGACCATCTGGCCGTCCTTCACCACGACCCGCTCAATGATCTTGTTGGGGCCGACAATGGCGACCTCAGGGTGGTTGATGATCGGGGTGTGGACCACGCCGCCGAGCGTGCCCAGCGAGGTGATGGTGATGGTCGAGCCGGAGAGCTCCTCGCGGCTGGCCTTGCCGGACTTGGCGGCGGCCGAGACGCGGGCGATCTCGAGAGCCGTGTCGTAGGGATCGCGCGCCTCGGCGTGACGGACGACGGGGACCATCAGGCCGTTGGGCGTCTGGGCGGCGATGCCGAGGTGGACCGGGGCATGCTGGGTCAGAACGCCGGCCTCGTCGTAGTGGGCGTTGATCTGGGGCTGGTCGCGCAGGGCCACCACGATCGCGCGGGCGATGAAGGGCAGGACGTTGAGCTTGGGCTTGTCGCTGCCCTTGTTGGCGGCGTTGAGGTGGGCCCGGAGCTCTTCCAGCGCGGTGACGTCGATCTCCTCGACGTAGGTGATGTGCGGGATGCGGCGGACGCTCTCGGCCATCTTCTCCGCGATCTTGCGGCGCAGGCCGATGATGCGGACCTCGGTGGTTCCTTCGGCCTGGGCGTAGGTGGAGCCGGTCGATGATCCGGAGACGGACGATCCGCGGCCGCCGCTGGCGACATAGGCGTCCAGATCGGAATGCTCGATGCGGCCGGCCGGGCCGGAGCCGGGGACGAACTGGAGCTCGACGCCGAGGTCACGGGCGCGGTTGCGCACGGCGGGGGAGGCGAGGGGACGCTGGCCGGCGGCGCGGGTGGTGAAGGCCTCCGCCTGCGGTTTGGCGACGGTCTTCGCCGGAGCGGGTGCGGGACCCTTGGCGACCGGAGCAGGCACAGCCTCGGCCTTCGGGGCGGTGGCCGCAGCCACGGGAGCCGGAGCCGCCGCCTGATTGCCCTTTCCCTCGACCTGGAAGCTGACGAGAGGCCCGCCGACGGCGATCTGCTGACCCGCGTCGCCGTGCAGGGCGACGACGGTTCCGGCGACGGGGGAGGTCAGTTCGACGGTGGCCTTGTCGGTCATGACGTCGGCGATGATCTGGTCTTCGGAGACCGTGTCGCCGACCTTGACGTGCCAGCCGACGAGCTCGGCCTCGGCGGTGCCTTCGCCGACGTCCGGGAGCTTGAAGACGTAGTTGGCGCCGGACGCCGCCGGTGCGGCGGCGGGCTCGGGCTCCGACGAGGTGTTCGGCGCTTCCAGAGCGGGCGCGGCGGGCGCGATTGGCTCAGGCTTCGGCGTGGGCGCGGCTTCGGCGGAGGCATTGCCCGCCCCCTCGACCTCGAACTCGATCAGGGGCGAGCCGACGGCCAGTTGCTGGCCGGGTTCGCCGTGGGCGGCGATGACCTTGCCGGCGACGGGCGAGGTCAATTCGACGGTGGCCTTGTCGGTCATGACGTCGGCGATGATCTGGTCCTCGGCGACCGTGTCGCCGACCTTGACGTGCCAGCCGACCAGTTCGGCCTCGGCGGTGCCTTCACCCACGTCGGGCAGTTTGAAGACGAAGCGACCCATCTCAACGGCCTCCCGACATGACGGATTTCAGGGCCGTGGCGACCCGTTCCGGACCGGGGAAATATTCCCACTCGAAGGCGTGCGGATAGGGGGTGTCCCAGCCGGCGACGCGGGCGATGGGCGCCTCGAGGTGGTAGAAGCAGCGCTCCTGAACCAGGGCCGAGAGCTCGGCCCCGAAGCCGGAGGTTTTCGGGGCCTCGTGGACGATGACGCAGCGGCCGGTCTTCTTCACCGAGGCCTCTACGGTTTCGATGTCCAGCGGCACGAGAGTACGCAGGTCGATGACCTCGGCGTCGACGCCGGCGTGCTCGGCGCCCGCCAGCGAGACCCAGACCATGGTGCCGTAGCAAAGGATGGTGACGTCGCTGCCTTCGCGCATGACGCGGGCCTTGCCGATGGGCTCGACGTATTTGCCGGTCGGGACCTGCGCCAGTTCCTGCGCCTTCCACGGCGAGACCGGCTTCTGGTGCCAGCCGTCGAAGGGGCCGTTGTAGAGGCGTTTGGGCTCGAAGAAGATGACCGGGTCGTCGTCCTCGATGGCCGCGGTCAGCAGGCCCTTGGCGTCGTAAGGGTTGGACGGGATGACGACCTTCAGGCCGGCGATGTGTGTGAACAGGCTTTCAGGCGACTGGCTGTGCGTCTGGCCGCCGAAGATGCCGCCGCCGTAGGGCGAGCGGACCGTGATCGGGCTGGTGAACTGGCCGGCGGAGCGGTAGCGCAGCTTGGCCGCCTCGGAGACGATCTGGTCGTAGGCGGGGTAGATGTAGTCGGCGAACTGGATCTCGACGACGGGGCGCAGGCCGTAGGCGCCCATGCCGATGGCGGCGGCGACGATGCCGCATTCGCTGATCGGGGCGTCGAAGCTGCGGGTCAGGCCGTGCTTCTGCTGCAACTGGTCGGTGACGCGGAACACGCCGCCGAAATAGCCCGCGTCCTCGCCGAAGCTGAGGACATTGGGGTCCTCGGCCATCTTGACGTGCAGGGCCGAGTTCAGCGCCTGGATCATGTTCATCGGCATGACGGCGGCGGTATCAGGCGCGACCGACTTCGGCGCGTGGTTCTGGTCGGCCATGTCGGATTCGAGGCCGTCGCGGCGGTCGGCTTCGGTGAAGGTGGTTTGCTCGGCCATGATCAGACTCCGACCTCGCGGCGCTGTTCGGTGATGCGCCAGTCCTCGGTCGCATAGACCTCTTCGAACATGGTCTTCACGGAGGGGCGCGACTGACCGATCGTGCCGATGGCCTCGGACTCCTTGCCGGCGGCGCGGACCTGTTCGACGGCGTCGGCCTCGGCGGCGGTCTGCTGTTCATCGGACCATTCGCCCAGCGCGATCAGGTGCTGCTTCAGGCGCTCGATCGGGTCGCCGAGCGGCCATTTCTCGTGCTCGTCGCCGGGGCGGTAGCGGCTCGGGTCGTCCGAGGTCGAGTGCGGCGCGCCGCGGTAGGTGAACAGCTCGATGACCGTCGCGCCCTGATTGGTGCGGGCGCGCTCCTCGGCCCACTGGGTCGCGGCCCAGACGGCGAGGAAGTCGTTGCCGTCGACGCGCAGGGCCGGGAGGCCGTAGCCGATGGCCTTGGAGGCGAAGGTGGTCTCCAGCCCGCCGGCGATGCCCATGAAGGACGAGATGGCCCACTGGTTGTTGACGACGTTGAGGATCACCGGCGCGCGATAGACGGCGGCGAAGGTCAGGGCGTTGTGGAAGTCGCCTTCCGCCGTCGCGCCGTCGCCGATCCAGCTGATGGCGATCTTGTCGTCGCCCTTGTAGGCGCTGGCCATGGCCCAGCCGACCGCTTGCGGCACCTGCGTGCCGAGGTTGCCGCTGATCGTGAAGAAGCCATAGTCCTTGGCCGAATACATGATCGGCAGCTGGCGGCCTTTGATCGGGTCCGAGGCGTTGGAATAGATCTGGTTCATCATGGTCGCGAGCGGATAGCCGCGCGCGATCAGAAGGCCCTGCTGGCGATAGGTCGGGAAGCCCATGTCCTCACGCGACAGGATCATGCCCTGGGCGACGGCGATGGCCTCTTCCCCGGTGCACTTCATATAGAAGCTGGTCTTCCCCTGACGGTGGGCGCGGTGCATCCGGTCGTCGAAGGCGCGGGTCAGGATCATCGCCTTCAGACCCTTGCGCAGGGTCTCGGCGTCCAGCCTCGGGTTCCACGGGCCGACGGCCTGTCCCTGATCGTCCAGCACCCGCACCAGCCGGAAGGCATGGTCCCGCATTTCGTAAGGGGTCGCGGAGACCGCGGGCCGGTCGACGGCGCCGGGCGCGTCGAACTGGAGATGGCTGAAGTCCGGCTTGTCGCCCGGGCGGCCCGAGGGCTCCGGCACGCGCAGCGACAAGGGTTGGCTGTTTGGCTTTTTCATTCCGTCCTGCCGTCCGGTTGATCCGACCGTGTTTCCTCCGGCGCCCTGTAGCATGGTCCGCAAGCCAAGGCTCGCTCGATTTTGACCTTGCATATGCCGGTTCACGGGTATTTTATTGCGTCATAACAAGATCAGGAGAAACGCCTTGGCTGACGATCTGGATCCCGTCGACGCCCGCATTCTGGACATCCTGCAACAGGACGCCGGCTTGTCGGTCGCCGAGGTGGCCGATCGGGTGGGCCTGTCGGCGTCGCCCTGCTGGCGCAGGATCAAGAGACTGGAGGATACGGGCTTCATCCGCAAGCGGGTGACCCTGCTGGATGCAACCCGTCTGGGCCTGGACTTCGAGGTCTACGCCATCGTGAAGCTGAACCTGCCCTCGACCGAAAACCTCGACCGCTTCGAGGCCGCCGTGGGCGACTGGCCCGAGGTCGTGCAGTGCGCCACCATCACAGGCCGCGAGGATTATGTGCTGCGGATCATTACCTCCGACATGCACGCCTTCGACCGGTTCTTGCGCGAGAAGCTGCTGAGCCTCGGCATCGTCTCGGACTGCGAAAGCCATATCGTCACCCGCGGCGTAAAGAACGTCACGACCCTGCCGCTGGGTCTTGTCACCCCGCACGTGGGCTGACCGCACATTACCGATCCTTGACTTGGCCGTTGCGGCCGGCGGGCGGATAGTCGCGGCGAACCTTGGGGGGATCGCCATGCGCATCATCGCGGCCATTGTCGCTGCCGGCCTGCTTGCCGGAGCCGCTCCCTCCATCGCCCAGGAGGCTGCCGAAACGGACGTCGCCGCCTTCTACCGGCTGCGGGCCGAGGGCGTCGCGGCGGCCAATGCCGAGGATCTCGCCACGGCGACGGCAAGGCTGGCCGAGGCGGACCGGCGCATCCCCAACCATCCCGGCCTGATGCTGATGCGGGCGCGGCTGGCGGCGGGAGCCGGACAGCCGGCCGAGGCCATGGCGCTGGCGCAACGGTATGCCGATGCCGGGCTGTCGATGAACCTCGGCGGCGATCCGGCGCTGGCTGCGCTGGAGGATCAGCCGGGCTTCGAGGCCCTCGCCGCCCGGATCGAGGCCAATCGCGCGCCCGTGGGCGCGGACCGGCTGACGCCGCTGTTCGCGGTCGGCGGCGCGAACCTGATCGAATCCGTCGCGCCCGACCGGGAGCGGAGACGCTGGCTGGCTTCAGAGGTCGCGAACCGCACGATCGTCGCGATCGACGAGGACGGCGGCATCACCCCGTTCCTGCTCGCCCCGCCCGAAACGGGCGGCGTGCTCGGGATGGCTGTCGATGAAGCCCGAGGCGTCCTGTGGGCCGCGATCGCGCCCGTGCCGCCCGCGAGCCACGGGATCGGCGACGCGTCCCTGCCGGGAAGCGCCCTTGTCCGGGTCGGCCTTGAGAGCGGCCGCATAGAGGCGTGGTTCGATCCGCCTGCCGGCCGCGAGGGCCGATCGTTCGGCGACGTCGTGCTGGCGGCGGACGGCGACGTCTATGTCAGCGACTCCGCCGCGGGCGAAGTGCTGGTGGTGCGACCGGACGGGCAGGCCATGGATGTCCTGCTTCCAGCGGGCGCGTTGCGGTCACCGCAGGGTATGGTCGTGACGCCCGATGGCGCAGCCCTGATCGTGGCGGACTATTCGTCGGGCCTGTGGCGGGTGGACCGGACGAGCGGTGCGGCCACCCGCCTTGCCGCGCCCGCAAAAGCCGTGCTGATCGGCGTCGACGGCCTGATCAGCGACGGCCGCGCGCTGTACGGCCTGCAGAACGGCACGTCGCCGCAGCGGGTGCTGAAGCTGACGCCCGACGCCGGCTGGACGCGGATTGAGGCGATCGAGGTGCTGGCCGCCAACCTGCCGCAGCTCGACGAACCGACGACGGGTCTGGTCCACGAGGGCGAACTGGTGTTCGTATCGCGCTCGCAGTGGAGCGATTTCGACGGGGAGGGTGCGCCGACAACGGCGGAGCCCGCGCCGGCCCTGATCTCTCGCCTGCGGATCGACTGACGGGGATTGGACTATGATCGAAATGGTGATCGACGCCCGCCGCAAGGACCTGGGCGGGTTCGAGGTCGGGCGGGTGCTTCCGTTCCATGCCCGGCGCATGGTCGGGCCCTTCATCTTCCTCGACCAGATGGGTCCGGCCGAGTTCGCGCCCGGCTCGGACGCCATCAATGTGCGGCCGCACCCGCACATCGGCCTGTCGACCCTGAGCTATCTGTTCGAGGGCGAGATCATGCACCGGGACAACACCGGCGCGACCCAGGCCATCCGTCCCGGCGAGGTCAACTGGATGACCGCCGGCAAGGGCGTGGTCCATTCGGAGCGGACCGATCCGCTGAAGAAAAGCCAAGGCGGGCCCATGCACGGCATGCAGGCGTGGATCGCCCTGCCGACCGAGGCCGAAGATGTCGATCCGTCGTTCCACCATCACGGCGAAGCCGATCAGCCGGCCTATGAGAACGGCGGCCTGTTCGCCCGGCTGGTGGCGGGCGAAGCCTATGGCGCGCGGGCCGGCGTGCCGACCTCGTCGCCGCTGTTCTATGTGCACTGGGAACTGGCCGAGGGGGTGCGCACGACGCCGCCGGCGGGCAGGGGCGTGGCGGGCGGCTATTCCGAACGGGCCCTCTATGTGGCCAAGGGCGAGATCGAGGTCGGCGACCGCAGCTTCCACGAAGGCCAGATGATCGTGCTGGAGCCGAACGCCGAGCCGACCATCCGCGCCGTGCGGCCGTCGTCGGTGATGGTGCTGGGCGGCGAGCCGGTGGGCCCGCGCCTGATCTGGTGGAATTTCGTCTCGTCCTCGCAGGCGAAGATCGACGCCGCCAAGGCGGACTGGCAGGCCGGGCGCATGACCTTGCCGGCAGAGGACGACGTCGAGTTCATTCCGCTGCCGGACGTGCCTTCGACCCCGGAGCCGGCGCCGGACACGCTCAAACCGGATCAGACCGACCCGGTCTAAAGGTCGTCAGCTGGCTTCGCGGTCGGCGCGGCCGGCGGCCGTCTTGAAAAGAACCCGGCCGCCCCGATCTAGGCGACATGACCGCATTCTCCGTTCTCGACCTGTCGCCGATCGTGGAGGGCGGGGACGCCCGGCGCGCCCTGCTGGAAACCACCGAGCTGGCGAAGGCGGCCGAGCGGCTCGGCTACGGCCGTTTCTGGCTGGCGGAGCACCACAACATGCCGGGGATCGCCAGCGCCGCGACGGCTGTGGCCCTGGCCCATGTCGCCGCCTCGACCGAGACGATCCGGGTCGGCTCCGGCGGGGTCATGCTGCCCAACCATGCGCCGCTGGTCGTGGCCGAGCAGTTCGGCACGCTCGAGGCCCTGCATCCGGGCCGGATCGATCTGGGGCTGGGCCGGGCGCCCGGCACGGACGGCGAGACGGCGCGGGCGCTGCGGCGTTATTTCGAGGCGGCGGACCAGTTCCCGCGGGACGTGATGGAACTACAGGCCTTCCTCGCCCCCGCGGTCGAGGGGCAGCGCGTCGCGGCGTATCCGGGACAGGGGTCCAACGTGCCGATCTGGCTGCTGGGCTCCAGCCTGTTCAGCGCCGAACTGGCCGCTCATCTGGGCCTGCCCTTCGCCTTCGCCAGCCATTTCGCTCCCGAGCTGCTGCTGCCGGCGCTGCAGACGTACCGGGCCGGGTTCCGGCCTTCGAAACAATTGGCCGAGCCCTATGCGATGGCGGCGTTCAATGTGTTCGCCGCCGACACGGACGAGGAAGCGGCGCGGCTGTCGACGTCCATGCAGCAGGCCTTCGCCGCCGTGGTGACCGGCAAACCGGGCCGGCTGAAGCCGCCGGTCGACGACATCCACGCCGTGCTCGACGCGCGGCAGATCGCAGCGGTCGAGAGCCGTCTGACCTACGCCGCCATTGGTGAGCGGGAGACGGTGCGCGCGAAACTGGAGGCGTTCATCGCCCTGACCGGTGTGAACGAGGTGATGGTCACCGGCATGATCCACGATCTGGACGCCCGGGTGCACAGTCTCGAGATCACCGCCGGGGCGGCGGTGGGGCTCTAGCGCGCGACCTGCTGGAGGAAGCGGAGCAGCAGAGCGTTCACCTCTTCCGGCCGTTCCTGCTGGATCCAGTGGCCGGCGCCGGGGATGACGTGTTGCATCCGCAGGTCGATCAGCCAGTCCTTCAGGCCAGCCTCCGCCGTGCCGGCATAGTGGCGGACCGGGTCGCGCTCGCCGACCACGAAGGCGGCGGGGACGCGAATGCGGGCATCCTGCAGGAAGGCGGTGGCGGCCCAGTTTGCGTCCAGGCTGCGGTACCAGTCGATCGGCCCCTTGAAGCCTCCCGCGGTGAAGGCGGCGACGTATTCGGCGAAATGCGGCGCGCTCATCCACGGCGGCAGGGGAGCGTCGTCGGGAATGGTGGACAGCAGGCTGCGGCCCTCGGGGAAGAAGCCGGTCGACTGGAGGCCGTCGGGCGTGGCTCCGTCATAGGCGAAGAAGGCCTTGCGCAGCGCGGCGGCGGGGTCGGCGTCGAAGTCCAGATGGGCGGCCGGCTCCTGGAACTGGCTGATGTAGAGCTGGCCGAGCCCGGCGCGTTTGGTGATCGCGGCCATGGCGGCGGTGGGCGGTCCCTTGGGCCGGCGCGGCTGGAAGGGAACGGACAGGCAGAAGACCGCGCGGAACACGTCCGGCCGTAGAAGGGCGCAATGCCACGCGACGGATGCGCCGAAGTCGTGGCCGACGAGGGTGCAGGTCGTCTCGCCCAGCGCACGGACCAGATCGACGAGGTCGCCGACGAGGTCGAGCACGCCGTAGGCGGCGGTGTCCGTTGGCTTGTCCGTGCCGCCGTAGCCACGCATGTCGGGGGCGACCGCGTGGAAGCCGGCGGCGGCGAGCGCCTCGACCTGCGCCCGCCAGCTGATCCCGAGTTCCGGGAAGCCGTGGACCAGCAGGACGAGCGGGCCTGAGCCGGCCTCAAGAATCTGCTGCTTCAGGCGGTCGGTCTGGATGTGGCGGGTCTGCATGACGCTACCCGATCACCGGGGGCCGGGAGGTGCAAGCGGATTAGAGCTCGACGCCCGTGGTGCGCATGATCTCGGCGCGGAGTTCGGGTAGGCCCTCGCCCTTCTCGGCGGAGGTGACGATGACCGCGGGATAGGCGGCGGGGCGTTTGGAGATGCCCTTCAGGGTAGCGGCCTGAACCTTCTCCGCCTCGCCCTTCTTCAGCTTGTCGGCCTTGGTCAGGACGATCTGATAGCTGACCGCGGCGAGATCGAGGGCGTCCAGCGCCTCGTCGTCGACCTTCTTGAGTCCGTGGCGGGCGTCGATCAGCAGATAGACCCGCTTCAGGGTGACGCGGCCGCGCAGATAGTCCCGGCCGAGGTCCTGGAATTTCTTCACCGTCGACTTCGAGGCCTTGGCCCAGCCGTAGCCGGGCAGGTCGACCAGACGCATCCGGCCGTCGAGATCGAAGAAATTGACCTCGCGCGTGCGGCCCGGCTCATTCGAGGCCCGGGCCAGCTTGTGCATGCCGACCAGCCCGTTGATCAGGCTCGACTTGCCGACGTTGGAACGGCCCGCGAAGGCGATCTCGGGCAGGTCCGGATCGGGCAGTTGCTCGATCTTGGCGCACCCCATGACGAAGGTGGCGGGGCGCGCGAACAGGATGCGCGCCTGCTCCAGTTCCTCGGGCGTGAAGTCGTCCAACTCAGGCTTTCTTGAAGCGCGCGAGGAAGGTGTCGATCGGGTTCTCGGCCTTCAGGCGGTGCATGATGATGTACTGCTGCAGGACGGTCAGGATGTTCGACCACGCCCAATAGATCAGCAGGCCTGCTGGGAAGGTGGCCATGATGAAGGTGAACACCACCGGCATGAACTGGAAGATGCGGCGCTGCATCGGATCGGGCGCAGGCGGGCTCATCGACATCTGCAGCCACATGGTCAGGCCATAGAAGATGGCGAGGACGCTGAGCGCGAAGGTGCCTGCGAGATAGGGTCCGATCAGCGGCGTCGTCGCGGGATCCCACGGCAGAAGGCCGAACAGGTTCCAGACGGTGGTCGGGTCCGGCGCCGAGAGGTCGCGGATCCAGCCGAAGAAGGGCTGGTGACGCATCTCGATGGTCACGAAGAGCATCTTGTAGACAGCGTAGAAGACCGGGATCTGGAGCAGCAGCGGCAGGCAGCCGGCCAGCGGATTGATCTTCTCCCGCTGGTAGAGGGCCATGACCTCCTGCTGTTGCTTCTGCGGATCGTCGGCGTGCTTCTTCTTGATCTCCTCCATCTTGGGCTGGAGGTTCCGCATCTTCGACATGCTCGCATAGCTCTTGTTGGCGAGCGGGAACATGATCAGGCGGACCGTCAGCGTCAGCGCCAGGATGGCGAGGCCGAAATTGCCCAGGATGCCGTAGAAGAACTCGATGACGAGGAAGATCGGGCGCGTCAGGAAGAACAGGAAGCCCCAGTCGATCGCATAGACGAAGCGCGGCAGGCCGAGCGACTTCTCGTAGCCCGACAGGATCTCGTTGCGCTTGGCCCCGGCGAAGAGACGCTGGGTCTCGGTCACCTGGGTGTTGGGCTGGATGGTGCGGGCGGCGCCCAGCATGCCGGCGGAGTGGATGTCGTAGCGGGCGGCGTCTCGGACGCGGAACTCGGCGCTGATCTTCTCGCCCTGCGGGGGGATCAGGGCGGCGAGCCAGTATTTGTCGGTGATGCCGAGCCAGCCGCCGGTCGACTCATGCTTGTCGGACGGCTTCTTGGCCCAGGCCTTGTATTTCAGCTGGGTGGTCGAATAGGCCTCGCCGTCGCCGAAGGTGCCGATGGCGCCCTCGTGCAGGACCTGGGTGCGGCCCAGATGCTCCGGCACGCCCTGGCGCTGGACGCTGGCGGCGGGGGCGATGGTCACGGCCTGGGCGCTGAAGTTGGCGACCGTGTCGGCGACGGTGAACATATACTGCTCGTCGACGCTGATCCGGCGGGTGAAGCGCAGGCCCGCGCCGTTGTCCCACGTCAGGATCACGGGCGTCGTCGGCGTCAGGGTCGAGCCCTGCGTCAGCCGCCACGGAGTGTTGGGGCCGGGAACGCCGCCCGGAACATTGGGGCCGCTCCAGCCGAACTGGGCGTAGAAGGCGTGCTTCATGCCCTCGGGGCGGAACAGCTCGACGGCCGGAGAGTCCTTGTCGATGGTCTCGCGGTAGCGGGTCAGGAACAGGTCGTCGATGCGGCCGCCGGTCAGCGACAGCGAGCCCGTCAGGGTGCCGCTGCGGATCGGCACGCGCGCGCCTTGGCCGAGCGCGACGGTGCGATCCTCGGTGAAGACCGCAGCGCTGGGCGACGGGGAGGTGTTCGAGGCGGGGGCCACGGTCGATTCAGCCGCCGCGGCTTGCTGGGCGGCGCGGCGCTTCTGGGCCTGCGGCTCCATCACGAAAACGCTGTAGGCCAGCAGCATGATCGCCGCGATCACAAGGAAGACGATCGTGTTGCGGCTGTTATTCTGGGGGGGCATGAAGGTCAGTGGTCCTGGCCGGCGGGCGATGTCGGTGCGTGGCGCGCGACAGCAGGCGCCGACCGCGGGGTCGCGAGCCTTGTAAGCGCCGATTTCACATCGTCAAGCAAACGGTCCCACGGGCGGTCGGCGGTGCCCATCCGGGCGATGAAGACGTAGTCGCTGCCGGGCCGCGCCAGCTGCGGCGCAAGCGTACGGGCGGCCTCCCTGAGGCGGCGTTTGGCGCGGTTGCGGATGACGGCGTTGCCGACCTTTCGAGTGGCGGTGAAGCCCAGCCGGACGGTCGTGTCGTCGTCGGCGCGATCCAGCCGCTGGACCACCACGGCGCCCCGGGCCTCTGAAACGCCTTTCGCGGCCGCCAGAAACTGGGGCCGCGACTTCAGGCGTTCGATTTTGAACGGTTCGGCCATGCGCCCAGCACAGGCGCCGGACGACTTAGGCCGTCAGGCGCTTGCGGCCCTTGGCGCGACGACGCGCAACAATCTTCTGTCCGTTCTTGGTGGCCATCCGCGAACGGAAGCCGTGACGGCGCTTGCGCACGAGTCGCGACGGCTGATAGGTCCGCTTCACGGTCGGCTCCTGGGACTGAAAACAAAGGGTGGCGGCGGAAAGTGGTCCGTCGCGGGAAGGGCGGGCGTATAAGCGGGGAAGCCCGAGGTGTCAACGCCGCGAGCCCCGCCAGCGGAGAGACGATGCACCGGCTGAAACGCTTCCTGCCCCTCATCGCGCTGGGATGCGTGATCGTACTGATCTTCGCCATGGGTTGGAACCGCTACCTGTCGCTCGACACCCTGCGCGATCACGGCCAGACCTTCCGCGAATTCACGGCCCAGAACTATGTCCTGAGCCTGCTGATCCTGATGCTGCTGTTCGCGACCCTGACCGCGAGCGTGGTGCCGGGCGTCTTCTTCGTCACCATCACCGCCGGCTATCTGTTCGGGCCATGGGTGGGCGGCGTGTCGACCTCGATCGCGGCCACCGCCGGGGCGCTGGTCGTCTATGCCGTGACGCGCTCGGCCTGGGGCGACGCGCTGCGCAAGAAGGCGGAGCGCGACAAGGGGCTGATGCAGAAGGTCTGCACGGCCATCGACAAGGATACGTTCTGGTATGTGCTGGCCTCGCGGCTGGCCGTCGTGGTGCCCTTCCACATGATCAATGTGGCGGCCGGGATCATGGCGGTGCGGCTGGGTCCCTACACGATCGCCACCGTGATCGGCCTGCTGCCGGCGCACATCATCTACTGCTGGATCGGGGCAAGGCTGAATACCCTGCTGGTCAACGATCCGGACCCGGACTTTCAGGCCCTGTTCAACCAGTTCTGGGCGCCGATGGCGGGGGTGTTCGTGCTGGCGGTGGTCCTGCCCTTCGCCATGAAGGCGGCGCAGGCCGCGCTGAAGCGGGGGCGGGCGTGAGCAACGCAGCCATTGGCCCAAGCTTTGCGTTAGCGAAGGCATGAGCGAGGCGCGGCCCCTTTTGAGCGACGTCCGGCGCGGCCTGCGCCTGCCCGCGGACTGGCGCGAGCGGCTGCGTTTTAATGCCCCCGATCAGCTGGCGTGGCGTTTGCTGCTGCTGACCTTCGTGTTCACGGCGGTGGTCGAGGTGCTGATCGTCGCGCCCAGCGCCGCCAGCTTCCACGAGCGCTGGTTGCTGGACCGGTTGCAGTCGGCGGAACTGGCGTCGGTCGGCGTCGAGGCCCTGCCCTATTCCGCCGTCGAGGACGATGTCGCGGAACAACTGCTGGCCATCGGCGGGGTGCAGGCGGTCGTGGTCGGGGACCAGGGGGTCCGCCGGCTGTTGCTGCAGGCGCCGAACCTGCCGCGTACGCCCGATCTGATCGACCTGCGCCGCAGTCGCCCGGTGGCCCGGATACTCGACCCCTGGCGGACCCTCTTCGGCCATCCGGACCGCTCCATTCGGGTGCAGGCCCGGCCGCGATATCGATCCGGCGACTTCATCGAGATCCTGGCCCCGGCCCAGCCGCTGAAGACCGAACTTCGGGCCTTCCTGCTGAACAGCCTGCTGATGTCCCTGCTGATCTCGCTGGTGGCCGGGGGATTGCTGTACGGCGGTCTCGCCTTCCTCGTGCTGCAGCCGTTGCGGCGCGTGACGCGCGCCATCGAGCATTTCGCGCTCGATCCCGAGGCCGAGGGCGATCCACCCAGCGATCGGCACGACGAGATCGGACGGGTCGAGCGCGAACTGGCCCGGATGCAGGACGAGGTGCGCCAGTCGCTACGCTCGCGCGCCCGGCTGGTGGCGCTGGGCGAGGCGGTGGCGAAGATCAATCACGACCTGCGCAACATGCTCACCTCGGCCCAGATCGCTTCGGAGCGACTGGCCGACTCGCCGGACCCGATCGTGGCCCAAGCCCTGCCGCGTCTGGAGCGGGCGCTCGGCCGGGCCGCCGCCCTGTCGCGCAACGTGCTGGAATACGGCCGCAGCGAGGAGCCCGAGCCGCAGCGTCGCCGCTTCGCCCTCGCGCCCGCCGTGGCCGTGGCGGCGGAGGATTCCGGTCTGGCGGAGGAGGGCGTGAAGCTGGCGAAATCGATCCCGGCCCGCTTCACGGTTCACGCCGACCCGGACCAGCTGCATAGAATCCTCGTCAATCTGATGCGCAACGCCCGGCAGGCCATCGAGGGCGACGCGACCCGCGTCGGGCGCAAGGGTCTGGTCAAGGTCAGCGCGGCTCACGAAGGCGGTCAGACCGTCGTCCGCATCGCCGACAACGGGCCCGGCATTCCGCCGCGCCTGTCCGATCAGCTGTTCGAGCCGTTCGTCAGCGGCCGAAGCTCGGACGGCACCGGCTTGGGGCTGACCATCTCGCGTGAACTGGCGGTCAGCCATGGCGGTGAGCTGGCGTTGATCGACACCGGGCCGGAGGGCACGACCTTCGAACTTCGCCTGCCGGACTAATGGCGGCGCCAAATGGCGGGATCGGCGTTATCTCTCCCTGATCGCCGCCGGACAGTCTGTCCGCCGGCCCCGACTGTTCAAAGGAGCCCGTGATGACCCGTCCGAGCCTGATCGCCGCCGCCGCCCTGACTCTCGCCGCAGCGCCCGTCTTCGCCCAGTCCGCCCAGCAGACCGCCAGCGCCTCCGCCGGCAGCGTTCAGCCGGGTTCGCAGGAATGGCTGCGGGTGCGGGGCGAAATGTACAACCGGGCTCCGGATTCCGAGCAGAACCCCGCCGAGGTCGAGGCGACGGCGCGGCTGAACGCCGAGATCGCCGCGCGCAACGCCGCCGCCGAGCAGTCGGAGATGGACGGGCAGTCCGCCTATGAGCAGGAGAACGCCCGCTGGCAGGCGGAGACCTCGAAGATCGAGACCCAGCGCGCCCAGTGGGAGGCGGATACCGCCGCCGCGGACGCCGCCCGCGCCCAGTGGGAGCGCGACCGCGCCGCCTGGGAAGCCGAGATGGACGCCTGCCGGCGTTCGGGCCGCGTCTGCATCAGCGCTCCGCCGCAAGGCTACTGAGTCCCAAGCGTTGCGGAGCGGCGGCGCGCGTGAGACGGTCCCCGGGCCGCCTTCCGGGGATCGCCGCCATGTCCGACACCGTCGCCGACCCGCCTGCAGTAGCCGTCGCGCCGGCGGCTGAGGCTCACGCCGACCGCGTTCTGCCGGGCGGGCGCGTCGACACGTGGCGGCACCCGACGACCGTTCGCGTCAGCCACTGGCTCAACGTCATCGCCGTGATCGTCCTGCTGATGAGCGGGCTGAACATCCTGGCCGCGCATCCGCACCTCTACTGGGGCCTTCGCTCGACCTTCGCCGAGCCGTGGATCAACACGCCCCGGGTCCCGGACTGGCTGATGATCCCGCAGGCGCGGAACCTGGCCCAGGCGCGCAACTGGCATTTCCTGTTCGCCTGGGTGTTCGTGGTCAACGGCCTGATCTACCTCTCGTGGAGCCTTTTGACCGGCCGGTTCCGGCGCAGGCTGCTGCCGACCGGGGCGGACCTGCGCGGGTTCTGGCCGTCAGTGGTTGAGCACGCCCGCTTCCACTTCCCGACCGACGACCACGCCCGGGCCTACAACGTCATTCAGAAGCTCACCTATATGGCGATGGTGCTGGTGGTGCTGCCGCTGATGCTGGTCACGGGCCTGTCGATGTCGCCGGGGTTCAATGCCATCGGCGGGGTGCTTCTGGAGATCATGGGCGGACGCCAGTCGGCGCGGACGCTGCATTTCATCTCGGCGGGGCTGATCGTCGGCTTCATCGTGGTGCATGTCGGGCTGGTGATCTGGACCGGCTTCTTCAACAACATGCGGTCGATGATCACCGGCTGGTTCGTCATTCAGCCGGAGGGCTCGACGGCAGGGCCGAAGCTGCGTCGAAACAAGGACGAGGGAGAGGCGCCATGAACCGTCGTCGCTGGCTGGCCGGCGCGCTGGCGACCGCGGGGACTGCCATGCTGTCCGCCTGCAATCAGGCCGGCACGGCGCTTGCCGAACAGGCGCGGCGGATGGGCGAGGGGCTGACGCGCCGGGCCCAGCGGCTGGTCGTTCCGCGCGACGCTCTGGCCCCGACCTACAGCCGGGCTGAGATCTCGCCGGACTTCAAGGCGAACGGGTCCATCGACCCCGCGGCCGCCGACTACCGGGCGCTGAAGGCGGGCGGGTTCGCGGGCTACCGGCTGGTCGTGGACGGGCTGGTCGAGCGGCCCCTGTCGCTGAGCCTGGCGGACCTGCGCAGGCGGCCGGCGCAGAGCCAGATCACCAAGCACGACTGCGTCGAGGGCTGGACCTCGATCGGCGAATGGACCGGTGTGCGGCTGGAGACGCTGCTGGAAGAGGCGGGGCTGAAGCCGTCGGCGAAGTATATCGTCTTCCACTGTTTCGACGCCCTTGATCAGCAGGAGGACGGCGACCGGTATTACGAAAGCATCGATCTGGTCGACGCCCGGCATCCTCAGACCATCCTCGCCTACGACATGAACGGCGAGGTCCTGCCGGTCCCGCACGGCGCGCCGCTGAGGCTGAGAGTCGAGCGCCAGCTGGGATACAAGCACGCCAAATACATTCGCCGGATCGAGGCGGTGGAGAGCTTCGCCCATCTCGGCGGAGGCAAGGGCGGATACTGGGAAGACCGGGGATACGAGTGGTTCGCGGGCATCTGACGCGGCGGTCTCTGGGGCTGGCGGCGGGAGCGGTGCTGCTGGCGCCCCGCAGGGCGAGCGCCCGCGACAAATACAGGCCGCAGATCGTCGAGACCGGCTCGGGACCGGTGCGCCTGCATTGGGACGTGGCGCAGGCGCAGGCGTCGGGCCGCTCGCCCGTCCTGCGCGCGCTCGGCATTCCCTATGGCGCCGATACGGGGCCGAGGCGCTTCCTGCCGCCGGTCCCGCCGGCACGGTGGACCGACCCATTCGAGGCCGACGCCTATGGCCCCGCCTCGCCGCAGCGGGGGAACGAGGCGAACCAGTCCGAGGACTGCCTGAGGCTGAACGTCTGGTCGCCCGCCAACCTCGGGCGGCGGCCGGTGATCGTCTACATCCACGGCGGGGCCTATTCGACGGGCTCGGGGTCCAGTCCCCTGACGGAGGGAGCCCGGCTGGCGGCGGGGGGCGATGTGGTGGTCGTCACGGTCAACCACCGGCTGGGACCACTGGGCTATGCCTCACTGGGACGGCTGGCGCCCGGGTTCGAGGACAGCGGCAATCTGGGGCAGCTGGATCTGGTGCTGGCGCTGCAGTGGGTGCGGGACAACATCGCGGGCTTCGGGGGCGACCCGGGGTGCGTCACCGTGGTGGGCCAGTCGGGGGGCGGGGCCAAGATCGCGACCCTGATGGCCATGCCCGCGGCGGCGGGGCTGTTCCACCGGGCGGTGACCATGAGCGGGCAGCAGGTGACGGCGTCCGGGCCGCTGAACGCGACCCGCCGGGCGGAGGTCTGGGTGGAGGCGCTGGGGCTGACGCCGGAGCGGATCGAGGAGGTTCGGACCCTGCCCGTCGAGCGGCTGATTGAGGCGGCGGGAGCGACCGATCCGATCCTCGGCGGCTCACTGTATTTTGGGCCGGTGCTGGACGGGCGCAGCCTGGAGCGGCATCCGTTCTGGCCCGACGCCCCGGCCCAGTCGGCCCACATTCCGATGATGATCGGCAATACGCGGGAGGAGACTCTGGCCTTCCTCGGCGGCGATCCCGCCAATACAGGACTGACGTGGGAGACGCTGCCGGGGCGGCTGACGCCGTCGCAGATGCGGATCGATGTGGCCCCGGAAGAGGTCGTGGCCTGGTACCGCCGCGAGCATCCGGAGATGACGCCCGATCAGGTGCTGATCCGGGCGACGACGGCGGCGCGCTCCTGGCGGGCGGCGGTGATCGAGGCGGAGATGCGAGCGGCGCAGGGAGCGCCGGCGTATGTCTATCAGCTGGACTGGGCCTCCCGCATGCCGAACGGGCTGACGGGAGCGTTCCACACCTCGGATATCCCTCTAATGCTCGACAACGTCGAGGTGGCGGAGTCAGCGTCTCACAACGCTTTGGCTGCGCTCATGGCGATCATCATGAGCGAGGCTCTGCTGGCCTTCGCACGCACAGGCGATCCCAACCACGATCTTCTGCCGCGCTGGACGCCCTATTCGCTCGAGCGCCGCGAGACGATGATCATGGACGTGGCGGCGGGGATGGAGAACGACCCGCGCGGCGACGAGCGGCGCTTCTTCGGGCGGATTCCCTACATCCAGCCCGGGACCTGACTCAGGCCTCCGCCCCCTCTGCAGCCCGCTTCTTCATCATGGCGTCGAAGCTGTCCCAGACGCCGGCGGCGCCGTGCCAGGAGCCCTTGGTGGCGGCCTTGGAGTATTCGGTGGCGCGGGCCTCGAAGAAGTTGGCGTGCTCGACGCCCGACAGCATCGACTGCAGCCACGGCAGCGGGTTTTCCTTGGTGCCGTAGATTTCGGGCAGGTGCAGCTGGCGCAGGCGCCAGTCGGCGATGAAGCGGATGTACTGTTTGATGTCGTCCGGCGTCATGCCGTTCACCGGGCCCATTTCGAAGGCCAGGTCGATGAAGCGATCCTCCATCTCGACCACAGTGCGGCAGCATTCGACGATGTCGGCGGCCACGGCCGGGGTCACCGCACCCGTCTCCTTGTTGAAGGCATGGTACAGCTTGATGATGCCCTCGCAGTGCAGGCTCTCGTCGCGGACCGACCAGCTGACGATCTGGCCCATGCCCTTCATCTTGTTCTGGCGCGGGAAGTTCATCAGCATCGCGAACGAGGCGAACAGCTGCAGGCCTTCGGAGAAGCCTCCGAACATGGCCAGCGTCCGGGCGATGTCGGCGTTCGTCTCGACCCCGAACTTGCCCATGAAGTCATGCTTGTCGCGCATGGCCTCGTATTCCATGAAGGCGCCGAACTCGCTCTCGGGCATGCCGATGGTCTCGAGCAGCAGGGCGTAGGCGGCGATGTGGATGGTCTCCATGTTGCCGAAGCTGGCCAGCATCATCTTGACCTCGGTCGGTTTGAACACCCGACCGTATTTCTCCATGTAATTGTCCTGCACCTCGATGTCGGCTTGGGTGAAGAAGCGGAAGATCTGCGTCAGCAGATTGCGTTCGCTGTCGGTCAGATTGACCGCCCAGTCCTTCATGTCCTCGCCCAGCGGCACCTCTTCAGGCATCCAGTGGACCTGCTGCTGCTTCTTCCACATGTCGAACGCCCACGGATAGCGGAACGGCTTGTAGGCGGCCGAGGCGGTCAGAAGACCGGGCGTCGAGGACAGGATGGGGGCGTGCGCGTTCATCGAAGCAACTCTGTCGGCGAATCCGGAAGGTGATGTTCACCATGCGGGCGGACGGGCTCGGCGCCAAGCCGAAATGCGGCTATATTGCGATCACTTTTTCCGCGACCGCTAGATGTGGTAGGCGCGCCGCAGTCTTCTGGGGAGAAGCTGGGGACGGATGAACGGCCAAGTTTGGCACTGTTTCGCCAATTCGGAGTGCCAACAGTGCCAAGCCTCCCCATCGGTCAGCCCCCGGTTCCGGCGGGATCGACGCCGATGTCGTCATTGACCCCGGCCAGAATGGCGGCGCGCAGATAGTCCTGGCGGCGGAACGGCCGGCCCTCGCTGTCGATCCGGTCGCCAGTCTGCTCAAGAGACTGGACCAATCGCATCCACACCACCGCCTCAGCCGGCTTCGACAGGGCGGCGGCCTCCGCAGCCCTGCGGAAGGCGAACTGTCGCAGATGCTTCTGGTCCGGATCGATCAGCAGACGGACCTGGTCGTCGCAGACCGCCCGTTCGACATCTGCGAGTTCGGGGAACTGCTCGATCGCCGCCTCGCGGGTGAGCCCGCCCGCGGTCCAGGCGTCGAACTCCGGGGCTGGTTGATCCGCCCGGCGCCAGCCCTCGACGGCGGCGCGGCGGCGCAGGGTGCGGAGGGGCAGGCCGTAGCGTTCGGCGACGACGGGCGCGGAGCAGCCGGCCAGATAGTCGTCCCGGGCGACGGTCCAGAGATCGGAAGGCGGGGCGGGGTTTTCAGGGTCAGAGGTCATGCCGCCATCTTAAGGGCGACGCTTCCTGCGGCGCGTTCGTGACGCTGGCCGGCACGAAATGCTGTTTCAGAACAACGAAACCGGTCCCAAAAGTATGGAGACAGAGCGCGGAATGTAAGCAGAGTTTTACGGGTATCGCCGTGAACAATTCGCCCAAGGCGGGCTTATGCCGCTCGCCGGAAATCTCGCGGGCGCCGTCGCGCGTTAGGGCGCAGAGATGACCGGGAGGAGATCCGGATGACCTACACAGTTTATGGAGCGGCGGGTTCGGGGTCGGTTCCGGTGGAGGCGGCGCTGACCTTGATCGGGGCGCCGTTCGAGGTGGTCGAGGCGGTGACCTGGGAAGGCGAGGCGGAGAGGGCCAAGGTCGCGGCGGTCAATCCGATGCGGCAGATCCCGGCGCTGGTGACCCCCGAGGGCGAGACGATCACCGAGAGCGCGGCCATCCTGATCTGGCTGGCCGAGCGGCATCCGGAGGCGGCGCTGGGGCCCGAGCCGTGCGATCCGCGGCGCGCGCAGTTCCTGCGCTGGATGACCTTCGTCCCGGCCTCGATCTATTCCATGTACTGGGTCCGCGACGTGCCGAGCCGGCTGGCGGGCGAGGACGAGGCTGCGCAGGCGGAGCTGCTGCGCCGGTCGGCGGAGCGGATCGCCGAATGCTGGGGCCGGATGGAGAGCCAGATCCGGCCGGACCGCTTCCTGCTGGGCCCCGAACTGACGGTGCTGGACCTGTATGTCGCGGTGGCGAGTCGCTGGACGCCGCACCGGGCGCGGTTTCACCAGGTCGCGCCGCGCATGGGGGAGGTGGTGCGGCGGGTCGACGCCCTGCCGGAGCTACGCGACTTCTGGGCCCGGCGTTTTCCGTTCGAAGGCAACTATACGGGCTAGGCGCGGACGGAACCGCCCGCCAACCGCGACCGTTTCCAGACCCTCTCCACCCGAAGGGTCCGCACCATGTCAGACACCGTCGCCGACCCGAGCTTCCATCCGCCGGAAGAGGCGGTCGCCTTTTACGACGAGGCGCTGAGGCTGCTGAAGGAGAGCGGCATCCCCTTCCTGTTGTCGGGCACCTATGCGGTGACGGCCTATACGGGCATCCGGCGGCCGACCAAGGATCTGGACGTGTTCTGCAAGCCGGGCGACTACCCCCGCATCCTCGCCTTCTTCCAGCAGCGTGGATACCGCACGGATGTCGAGGACGAGCGCTGGATCGCCAAGGTCTGGAAGGGCGAGCATTTCTTCGACGTGATCTTCGCCATGTCGAACGGGACCATCGCGGTGAACGACAGCTGGTTCGGCAAGGATACCATCGACGTCTACGGCCACACCGTCGGCATCACGCCACCGACGGCGCTGATCCTGTCCAAGGTCTTCATCCAGGACCGCTACCGCTACGACGGGGCGGACGTGAACCACGTGATCCTGAAGCAGTCGGAGGCGATCGACTGGAAGTCCCTGCTGGACCAGATGGACCTGTACTGGGAGGTGCTGATGTCGCACCTGCTCAATTTCCGCTTCGCCTATCCGACCGAGCGGGACCGGGTGCCGAGTTGGTTGATGACGGAGCTGACCGAGCGGCTGCACGCCCAGGTCAATCTGCCCGCGCCGCGGGTGAAGGTCTGCCGGGGGCGGCTGTTCAGCCCGCGCGACTACATCGCCGACATCACGGAATGGGGCTTTGGCGACATCGTCGGCAAGGGGCTGGAGGAGCGGCATGAATCCACCCACTGAGGTCAGGGGGCGCTATGCTCGCGACGCGGTCGCTCGCGGCTTGAGCGCCGAGGTTGGGCTCCATGCTCGCTGCGCGCGGGTGGCGCGATGACGGACCTTCCTGTCGATCCGCAGACGCCGCAGCCGGGGCTGGAGCCGGGACCGGCGAAGCGGCTGAGGGTGGCGGCGGTCGGCGACCTGCACGTGGGCGAGACTCACGACCGTCCGCACCGCGAGCTGTTCGAGCGGGTGCACGAGGACGCGGACGTGCTGTGCCTGTGCGGCGACCTGACCAATTTCGGCAAGACGCGCGAGGTCGAAATCCTGCTGGAGGACATCCGCGCCTGCAAGATTCCGATGGTCGGGGTGCTGGGCAATCACGAGCACGAATGCGGCCAGCCCGAGCACGTGACCAAGCTGATGTGCGACGCCGGCGTGAAGATGCTGACCGGGCAGGCGTTCGAGATCGAGGGCGTCGGTTTCGCCGGCGGCAAGGGCTTCGTCGGCGGCTTCGGCCGCTACATGCTGAGCCCGTTCGGCGAGGCCTCGATCAAGAGCTTCGTGCAGGAGGCGGTCGAGGACGCCAACGCCATCGAGAACTCCATCCGCATGCTGCGCACCGAGCGGTCGGTGGTGCTGCTGCACTACTCCCCCGTGGTCGACACGGTCATGGGCGAACCGCCGGAGATTCATCCGTTCCTCGGCTCGTCACGGCTGGGCGAGACTATCGACCGCTACGACAACGTCTCGCTGGTGGTGCACGGCCACGCCCACCGGGGCCAGCCGGAGGGCAAGACCCACAAGGGGACGCCGGTCTACAACGTCGCCCTGCCGGTGCTGCGGACACTCGGCGACAAGCCGTATCGGGTGTTCGAGGTCTAGCCCGCCAACAGGACCCACAGACCGGTCGCGGCGAAGCCCGCGGCCGCCGCCATGCGGATCCATTTCAGCGGCAGTTTGCGGGCCGCCGCCTCGCCAAGCAGGACGGCCGGGCCGTTGACCAGCATCATGCCGAGGGTCGAGCCGGCCACGACCAGCGGCAGTGACTGGAACTGGGCGGCGAGCATGGCGGTGGCGACCTGGGTCTTGTCGCCCATTTCGATGACGAAGAAGGCGGCGGCGGTGGTCCAGAACACGCCGGCGAAGGTCCTTTCGGTGGTGTCCGGCTGTTCGTCGAAGCGGTCGGGGATCAGGGCCCAGGCGGCGAAGCCGAGGAAGGCGAGGCCGACGACCCAGCGCACCCACTCGCCGTGCATGAAAGCGGCCAGCACCGTTCCGGCGAGGGCGGCGAAGGCGTGGTTGGCGAGGGTGGCGGCGAGGATGCCGAGCAGGATGGGCAGCGGGCGGCGCCAGGCCGCGGCCAGCATGATGGCCAGCAGCATGGTCTTGTCCCCGATCTCCGCGATTGAGACGAGGCCGGTCGATATGAGGAAGGCGTCCAACTTTACTTCGTGCGCGGAGCCTCGGCGGACAGACCTGTGGCGTTCGCAGCCGGGCTCCGCGTGGAAATCCCCTGCGAATGCCAGCGGTCTTGCCGTGCCTGGCAGGGTCCTGTCGCTCGCGCCGCGGGCGATCGCTGCTTGAGGACGGAACCTCGAGGAGCCGATGGGACACTGGAGACTTTCCGCGCCATCCTCTCCGGGAGAGGAAGTGTGTTGACGCGAACCCCGCTGGGATATGCGGGCGGCTACTCCCCGATGACGGGGCGCTCTCTAACGGGGGCGGGACGCCGGTGCAAGCCTAGCTGAAGGCGACGAAGATCAGGGCCACGACGGTGACGTCGACGGAGCGGGCGAGGAAGGTCAGCATGGCGGCGGTCCCGGACGGAGGCGTTTGCGCCTGTCGTCAGCAAGGACCGTGCCGCGGGATCAGATGTCGGTGTCGGTCGCCTTGCCGGGCTTGGGACGACGTTCGGCGGCGCCGGAGTACGCATTGCCGAGATAGGTGGAGCGGGCGGCGTCCAGCACCGGCGGGCCGCCCTTGAGGCCGCGGCGCTGGCCCGACTGGCCGATCACCTGGGCGGCGAAGGCGGCGGGCGAGGCGTCGGCGGGCGGCGTGGGGGCAGGTCTTGCCGGGGCCTCGGCAGGCTCTGCGGGAAACTCGACGGGGACCAGGTCGCGCGAGGTCGAGGCGGCGCGGCGCTCGGCGGCCCGGCGGTCGGCCTCGCGGCGTTCGTCGCGACGCTGAACGGGGCCGACCGGGCGGACCTCGTCGCCCATGATCAGCCGCCCTTGCCGGGAGGCTGGGCCAGTTTGTCGAGCTGGGTGCGCATTTCGTCCATCTGGCGGCGCATCTCGGCCAGCGGATCGGCGGCGGGCTGTTCCGGCGGGGCGGCGGCGGGACGGGCGGCGGCGGCGGCGTTGAAGCCGGGCCACATCTTCATGGCGTCGGCGAACAGCGCCATGTTGCGCTTGACCGCCTCGTCCAGCAGGCCGGCGCCCGGCGCGGCCCCGAAGGCTTTCGAGAACTGGCCGCGCATCTGCTCCTGCTGGCGGGCGAAGCTGTCGAGCGACATTTCGAGGTAGCTGGGCAGGACGCCCTGCATCTGGCCGCCGTAGAAGCCGATCAGCTGGCGCAGGAACTGGACGGGCAGCAGCGCCTCGCCGCGGCTCTCTTCCTCGAAGATGATCTGGGTCAGGATCTGGCGGGTCAGGTCGTCGTTGGTCTTGGCGTCATAGACCACGAACTCGGCGCCCTCGCGCACCATGCGGGCGAGATCCTCAAGCGTGACATAGGCGGAGGTGGCGGTGTTGTAGAGCCGCCGGTTGGCGTATTTCTTGATGACGACGGTTTCGCCGGCTCCGGACTTCTTGTCGGCCACGCGCGGTCCCCGATCCTGTTGCAACGCCGCACTATGCTGCGCTGCGGAGGAGAATGTCTAGCCGAGGGCGGCGGGGGCGAGGACGACGCCGACCAGCACGGCCGCCCAGTGTGTCATGGCGCCGGTGACGACGAAGCCGTGCCAGATGGCGCGGCGGAACTTCACCTTGGGGCTGATGAAGACGAAGACCCCGGCGGTATAGATCAGGCCCCCGGCGACCAGCAGGCCCAGCGCGATGGGGTGGACCGTCTCGGTCATCGGCTTGAGCGCCAGCACGGCCAGCCAGCCAAAGCCGATATAGACCGCGCTCCAGAAGGCGTCCGAGATACGGGGCGCGACCAGTTTGGCGAAGACGCCGCCCAGAGCCACGGTCCAGACCAGGATGGTGAAGCCGATAGACCAGGCGCCCTCGAACCGCTGGGTGGTGAAGGGGGTGTAGCTGCCGGCGATCATGAGGAAGATGGCCGCCTCGTCCATGCGGCGCAGGATCGGCCGGGCGGCGCAGGGGCGGGTCTGGTTGTAGATGGTCGAGACCGTCAGCATGGCGATCAGGCACAGGGCGTAGGCGGCCGTGGCCACCACGGCGCCGACCCCGGAATAGAGCGCCGCCAGCACAGCCAGGGCGACGCCGCCGACCGCGGCGAGGGTCAGGCCGACGACGTGCACGACGAGGTCGGCCGTCTTCTCCGCCGGCGTGCGGTAGTGCTCGATCATGTCGAGCTCGTCGGGGACGCAGACCCGGCCCAGAATTCGCTTCATCGCCATCAGCATGGGCCTTTCAAGGCATACGCGGGGGCTTTCGTTCCCGAACATGCGGTCACGCTGATGACCATCCGCTGAATGCGGGGTGGATGGGTGACGAAAGCTTCGCGATGCGGCAGAAACGGCACGAATTCTTTTCCCGCGGCCTGAGACCTCCCCCCTTCGTAGGGCCGCTTCCCCGAGGTCAGTCAAATGTCTGTCGAAGTGGTCATCGTTTCCGCCGCGCGCACGCCGGTCGGATCGTTCCTGGGCGCGCTCTCGGGCCTGCCCGCATCGAAGCTGGGCGAGGTCGCCATCCGGTCGGCGCTGGAGCGGGCCGGCGTGGGGCCCGACGAGGTCGACGAGGTGATCCTGGGCCATGTGCTGCAGGCGGCGGCGGGGCAGGGCCCGGCGCGGCAGGCAAGCATGGGCGCGGGGATTCCGAAGGAGGTTCCGGCCTGGAGCCTGAACCAGATTTGCGGCTCGGGCCTGAGGGCCGTGGCCATCGCGGCGCAGCAGATCGCGCTGGGCGACGCCCGCATCGTTGTCGCCGGCGGTCAGGAGAGCATGAGCCAGGCCCCGCACGCCCAGCACCTGCGCACCGGCCAGAAGATGGGCGACCTGTCGTTGATCGACACCATGATCCGCGACGGGCTGTGGGACGCCTTCAACGGCTATCACATGGGTCAGACGGCGGAGAACATCGCCGACCGGTTCCAGATCAGCCGCGCCGATCAGGACGCCTTCGCCGTCGCCAGCCAGCACAAGGCCGAGGCGGCGCAGAAGGAAGGCCGGTTCGACGCCGAGATCGCGCCGGTGACCATCGCCTCGAAGAAGGGCGACACCGTCGTCGACAAGGACGAATACATCCGCCACGGCGCCACGCTGGAGGCCATGGCCTCGCTGCGCCCGGCCTTCTCGAAGGAGGGGTCGGTTACGGCCGCCAACGCCTCGGGTCTGAACGACGGGGCGGCCGCGCTCGTGCTGATGAGCGCCGACGATGCGAGGGCGCGCGGGCTGGAGCCGCTGGCCCGGGTGGTCTCCTCGGCCACGGCGGGCGTCGATCCGGCGATCATGGGCACGGGGCCGATCCCCGCGTCGAGGAAGGCGCTGGAGAAGGCCGGCTGGACCGTCGCCGATCTCGATCTGGTCGAGTCCAACGAGGCCTTCGCGGCCCAGTCGCTGTGCGTGCTGAAGGAGCTCGGCCTCGACCCGGCGAAGGTCAACGTCAACGGCGGAGCCATCGCCATCGGCCATCCGATCGGAGCCTCGGGCGCGCGCATCCTGACGACGCTGCTGCACGAGATGAAGCGGCGCGACGCGAAGAAGGGTCTGGCGACCCTGTGCATCGGCGGCGGCATGGGCGTGGCGATGTGCGTGGAACGGCCCTGAGATCGGCCAGGCCCTTGGGGGCCGCTATTCCGGGTTGGGGATGTCGAGGCTGGAGCGGCGGCCGTTGGTGTAGCATTCGCAGGCGGCGCGCTCGAGCGCGGCCCGGTCCAGGATGGTCACCCGGCCGCGCGAATAGCTGATCGCGCCCGCCTTCTGCAGTCCCTGTGCCGCTTCGTTCACAGTGGTGCGCTGGGAGCCGAGCAGGCTGGCCAGATATTCCTGCGTCAGGTGCAGGGTGTCGCCGTCGATCCGGTCGTGGCAGCGCAGCAGCCATTTGGCGAAGCGCTGGTCGGAGCGGTGAAGGGCGTTGCAGGCGCCGGACTGTTCCAACTCCCCCTGAAGCCCCGCGGCGTAGAGAGCGACGACCTCACGCAGGTTCGGCCGCTCGTCGGCCAGCGCCTTCAGGCGGCTGACCTCAATGCGGAGCGTCTCGCCGGGCGACTGACCCGTCAGACGCGAATAGGTTCTGACCGGGACATTGACGGCCCCCGGGGTGGTGACGCCCTCGCGGCCGACCATGAAGGTTTCGACCGTCCGGCCGTCCTCCATGTCCGCGACGCCGGAAATGATGCCGCTGAGAACGAAGTGAACGTGGGCGACCGCGTCTCCCGCCTGGGCGAAGACATGGCCCAGTTCGAATTCGAACCGGGTCGAGGCGGAGAGCACCGCATCCCGGTCTTCCGGGGACAGGCGATCAAGCAGGTGATTACGAAGCGTGGCCGAGCGCATATTCGCCGATTAGGGGATGGCGGAACGATCCGTCCGCCGGAAATCGACTTAATCTGCGAAGAGACTTGAGGAATTTCAAGCGAGCCGGAACAGCGTCGGCGAGCCGACTTTCGGCTCCCGCGCTCAGGCGGCGTTGGCGGCCTTGGCCTTCAGCTTGTCCTGATGCGCGCGCATGCCGGCGGCGATCAGTTCGGCGGCCTCGCCAGCGTCGCCCCAGCCCTTGACCGTGACCGACTTGCCCTTCTCCAGATCCTTGTAGCGGGTGAAGAAATGCTCGATCTGCTCGACCAGAATGGCCGGCAGCTGCCGGTAGCTGGCGATGTCGGTGTAATAGGGGTTCAGCTTGTCGACCGGCACGGCGAGGATCTTCTCGTCGCCGCCGGCTTCGTCTTCCATCTTCAGCACCCCGATGGGACGCGAGCGGATGATGCAGCCCGGCACGACCGGCGTCGGGTTCAGCACGATCACGTCGCAGGGGTCGCCGTCATCCGACAGGGTGTGCGGAATGAAGCCGTAGTTGCCCGGATAATACATCGCCGTGTGCAGGAAGCGGTCGACGAACAGGGCGCCCGACGCCTTGTCCATCTCGTATTTCACCGGCAGGCCGCCCTGCGGGATTTCGATGACCACGTTGACGTCCCAGGGCGGGTTCGGACCGGCGGGAATGGCGTCGATGTTCATGACGGGGCTCGTCTATGGTGCAGTGCGGTAACGGGGAGGGCGGCGTGATAGGCGCGCAACTTGCCCGAAGCAAGGCGGACTTGCCCCCGGCGGTTCGGCGGGCCACGAGTTGCAGGGCGATGGAGCGGGAGCGGCCATGACGATCTTCGAAGGCCTCGCGCTGGGTTTGTTCTTCCTGTGCTGGCTCGGCTACGGGCCGCTGCTGGCGCTTCTGGCCCGGCGCAGCGGCTCGCTGAACGACGACATGATCGTGGTGCGGCGGGCCTGGATGATGGTCATGACCCACCGGGAGGTCCGGATCGTCGACAGCCAGTTGATGGGCCACACCATCAATTCGGCGGGCTTCTTCGCCTCGACCAGCCTGCTGCTGATCGCGGCGGTCGCGAGCGTCCTGTTCGGCGGCGAACAGGCGTTGCAGGGCGTGGCCATCATTGACGAGGGCATGGGTTCGACCCGGCTGCTGGAGGCGAAGCTGGCGCTGGTGCTGCTCTGTCTGGCGCGGGGACTGCTCGATTTCATCTGGTCGATCCGGCAGATGAACTACGCCCTTGCCCTGATCGGAGCCGCGCCGGAAATGCATACGGAGTCGGACCGGGTCGCGCTGGGCGAGGCGGCGGCCAATCTGCTCAACCCGGCCCTGAGCGCCTTCAGCCAAGGGGTGCGCGGCTATTATTTCGGACTGGCGGCGGCGGCCTGGCTGTTCGGGCCGCTGTGGCTGGCTGTGGGCGTCGTGGTGGTGTTCTGCCTGCTGGTCTGGCGTCAGGCGGCCTCGCCGGCGGCCCGGGCGGTGCGGACGGCCCGGCGGCTACTGGAGCAGCATCTGCCGTCGGACTGAATGGGAATGGCGCAGCTGTTTCGCAATCGCGCACGGTTTGCGGTGAAACTCACCGCTGAAAGCGGTTACGAGGCGCTGGTTGGGACGATAATCGTCGTTACATGGCGTGATCGCAGGTGCGAAATATCCGGTTGACGCTTTGTGCACTGCACACTAGCTTGATTTTCGACGCCGCGAGGCGTCATGCCCTTCCTGGGCGTTTCCTCCCTAAAGACTTTTATGCCGCGCCCTCGGGCGCGGCTTTTTTTACGCCCGTGAGGCGCCTTGGCCGAGAGGCGGAAGATCGGTCAACAAATCGTCGATCACGCGCGCCACGCCGGCGGCGCAGCGGGACCAGCCGGGGCCGGGCTGCAGGGTCGCCTCATCGAGATACAAAGCCCGGTTCAGCTCGATCTGCACGGCGTGAAAACCCTCTGAAGGCCGGGCCCAGGCCTGTGTCGTCCAGCCGCCGGAATAGGGCTGGTTCAGCGCCACCCGCCAGCCCAGCGCCTCGAACGACCGGCGCAGCCGCCGCGTCAGCGCCGCCGCGCAGGACGAGCCGTGCCGGTCGCCCAGCACCACGTCCGGTCCGCGCGCGCCGCCGACGCCCTGCGTCGCCCGGGCCGGCATCGAATGCCAGTCGACCAGCACCGCCTCGCCGCAGCGCGCGTGGGCGGCGCGCATCAGGTCGTCGAGGGCGGCGTGATAGGGGGCATGGGTCCGCTCGACCCGGCTGCGGGCCTCGTCGAGGGAAAGCTGTCGATCATAGAGGGCCCGCCCGTCGCCGGTCAGGCGCGGAATGACGCCATACCCCGCCGTCGTTCGCGCCGATGCCGCGGCGCCCTGAAGCCCATCGACCAGCGCCGGGTCGAGATCGGCGGGATCCCGGTTCAGATCGACATAGGCGCGGCCGACCCGGCCAAACAGCAGGGCGGCGCCCTTCATGCCCGGCGTGATCAGCCTGTCGACCAGGGCGTCCTCGGCGCTGCGGAGGCTGGCCGATTCCAGCCCCGACGCCATGCCCATGTCATCGGGATACCGGTCGCCCGAATGCGGAGAGGCGAACACGAACCGGCCCGGCGCATCCGGCATGACGACGGAGAACGGCGCCCCGTCCGCCTCGTCCGCCCTGTGATCCGGTCCCTCGGCCATCGCCGCTCCTTACCGCGTTTCTCGCATCGATCCACAGGTTCGCGCCGGTTCCCTGCTTCGCCGGAACAGGGATTTTCATGGCGGGTTTACCGATCCGGTCGTAGCGTTTCGCCAACAAGACGGGGCGAAGACACTTCATGGCGCGCATTCTACTGGCCGAGGACGATCACTCGCTCCGGGGTTTCCTGACGCGGGCGCTGGAACGGGCCGGCCATTCGGTGGTCGACTGCGAGAACGGCGACGACGCGATAGACGCCCTCGATCAGGGTCCGTGGGACCTGCTGCTGACCGACATCGTCATGCCCGGCGCCGACGGCATCGAGGTGGCGCGGGTCGCCGCCAGCCGCCAGCCCGGCATCCGCATCATGTTCATCACCGGCTTCGCCGCCGTCGCCCTGTCGGCGGCCCAGGCCAGCCCGCAGGCCAAGGTGCTGTCCAAGCCCGTCCACCTGCGCGACCTCGTCGGCGAGGTTGAACGAATGGTGGCGGCGGCCTAAGGGCCTGCCGCGGCGGCGCATCCGCCCGTTCTGAAGGCAAGCCGTCATGTTGATCCTGCTCGCTTCCCTGTCGCTGACGGCTGTCCAGACGCCGTCCGATCCGGCGTTCGAGGCTGGCCGGGACATCTTCGACGCGGCGATCTGCTCGACACTGGGTTGGGAGTCGGACCGGAACCAAGCGATTTCCGTCCTCGTGGCCGTCGAAGCCGCCCATCCCGACCTGACCGAGGATCAGATCATGTCCCGGGCGACCGAGGGCGGCGCGGCCGCCCGGACGGTGTTCGAGACCGGGGTGACGGCGGCGAAGGCGGACCGCGCCAGCCTTGCCGCCTGGGGCGAGGCGATGACACTGCGTTGCGACGCCTTGGCCGGGCTCTATCCCCTGATGCTTCGGCGCGGTCCGGAAACGGAAGTGCGCTGGGCGGCCCAGCGTGCGGCGCTGGAACAGCAGATCACGGACTGACGACGGCTCATGACGCGCCGGACCATCGGTTTGGGTCTTGCGAACGGCGAAGAGGCCGGGTTATAGACCGCGCCTTCCCGTTCCCGGGCTTCCCGGGAACCGCCACGGCGGACGCGTAGCTCAGCGGGAGAGCACTTCGTTGACATCGAAGGGGTCACAGGTTCAATCCCTGTCGCGTCCACCATTCCTTCCCTGAAAACCTGATCCAGCCGGCGCTCAGCCCGCCTCGGCCTCGACGTGCCGGGCGAGCTTGTCCAGCGTCTGGTAGCCGTATTCGACGGCGCCGAAGGCAATCCCCGCATCGCGCTGCGCCGCCGTCGGATGCAGCTGGCGCAGGGTGACGACGGTCTTGCCGTTCGACTGCTCATCGAAGGTGACGATCGTCCGGAAGCGGTTCGGGTCGTCGTCGATGTCGGAGCCGTGCTCGATCTCGATCAGGCGAGGCGTGTCGATCCTCAGGAACACCATCCGGTTGGTGTAGCGGGTCCCGTCGGGGCCGGTGAAGACGAAGCGCCAGCGGCCGCCGGGACGGATGTCGATCTCCTGCGTCTCGACGTGGAAGCCTGCGGGGCCGAACCAGACCGGCAGGTGGCGGGGATCGGTCCACGCCCTGAAGACCAGATCGCGCGGCGCGGCGACGACCTTCGACAGCACGATCTCGCGGTCGATAGCCCAGGTGTCGAGGGAGGGGTCAGTCATTGTTCTTTTCCTGTGTCTGCAGATCGAGGACGTAGGCTTCCATCCGGTCGAGGCGGGCCTCCCAGAGCGCGCGCTGGTGGGCGAACCAGCCGTCGGTCAGGCGCAGGGCCTCGGGCCGCATCTCGCAGATCCGTTCGCGGCCGACCTTCCTGGTGGCGACCAGCCCGCAATCCTCCAGCACGCGGATGTGTTTGAGCAGGCTGGGCAGGGCCATCGGGAGTGGCGTGAACAGCTCGCCGACGGCGGCGGGCTTTTCGCTCAGGCGCAGGACGATGGCGCGGCGGGTCTGATCCGACAGGGCGTGGAAGACGCGGTCGACGGTCTGCTCATGGTTAGCCATGCGGCTTACCATGAGCGCGCGGGCGGAGCGTGTCAATGTTGGTGAGCTGGTTGGCTCACTGTGGAGGCGGGGTTCAGGGGCGGAGCGTCATTTCCTCCCCAACGCGACGCACTGTAGGCTTCAGGCCTGCTTCGATCCGGGGATGACGCTTGCCCAGCTTCTATGAGTTCTTCGCCGGGGGCGGGATGGTGCGGGCGGGGCTCGGCGAGGGCTGGACCTGCCTGTTCGCCAACGATTTCGACGCCCGGAAGGGACTGGCCTATCAGGCGAATTGGGGCACGGGGGGGGAACTGACGGTCGGGGACGTGCGGGCGCTGGAGGTGGCGGCCCTGCCGGGCGAGCCGGACCTGATGTGGGGCAGTTTTCCCTGTCAGGACCTGTCGCTGGCCGGGGTGCGGGCCGGGCTGGGCGGCGAGCGGTCGGGGACCTTCCACGCCTTCATGGGTCTGGTCGGAGGGCTGGCGGAGCAGGGGCGGGCGCCGCGGCTGGTGGCGGTCGAGAATGTCTGCGGCACGCTGACCTCGCACGGCGGGCGGGATTTCGAGGCCATCTGCCGGAGTTTCGCGGAGGCCGGCTACCGCTATGGCGCGCTGGTGATCAACGCCGAGCTGTTCGTGCCGCAGAGCCGGCCGCGGCTGTTCGTGATCGGGGTGCGGGAGGATGTCGAGGCCGCGCCAGAGATGCTGGCGCCGGGGCCGGTCGAGCCGTTCCATACCCGGGCGGTTCAGAGGGCGGCGGCGGCCCTGCCGGAGGACGTGCGGGCGAAGCTGCTGTGGTGGAACGTGCCGCCGCCGGAGCGGCGGGCCGCGACCTTCGCCGACCTGATCGAGGAGAGCCCCGTCGGGGTCGACTGGCATAACCAGGCCGAGACGGAGCGGCTGCTGGACCTGATGTCGCCCGTCAATTCGGCCAAGGTCGAGGCGGCGCGGCGGGCCGGGCGGCGGATGGTCGGGGGCGTCTATCGGCGGACGCGGATCGAGGCGGGCGAGCGGGTGCAGCGGGCCGAGGTGCGGTTCGACGACGTCGCGGGATGCCTGCGCACGCCCTCCGGGGGATCGAGCCGGCAGATCATCCTGGTGGTCGACGGGCCGCGGGTGCGCTCGCGGCTGATCTCGGCGCGGGAGACGGCGCGGCTGATGGGGCTGGCCGACGGCTATGTGCTGCCGCGGAACTACAACGACGCCTATCACCTGACCGGCGACGGGGTGGCGGTTCCCGTGGTGCGCCATCTGGCGCGGTATGTGTTCGAGCCGCTGGTCGGGGCGGCTGCCGCGGGACGCAGGGCCGCCTGATTTAGTGCCGGCCGGCGCCCGGGGACCGGGTGGTCAGCCGGCATTCCAGCTCGTGGATGATCTCGCCATTCTCGTCGCGGACAATGATGGCGACGCGGCCGGTCTGGGCCAGCTGGCGCGTGTGCACGGGCAGGAGTTCGGCGGCGATGCGGATAGCCACGTCGCGGGCGGTCTCGGTGTCGGCGAGGTCTTCGCCTTCATCGTCGCGAATGGCGCGGTCCGAGGAGATGTCGAAGAAGAAGCGGGGCATGTCAGCCGCCGCCGCCGGTGATCTCGACGGCTTTGGCGAACGGCTGGGTGTGAACGACGCGGCCCTTGCCGTCCTCGACATCGATGCGCTGATCGAGGCGGATGCGACCCTGCCGCGCCTCTTCGCTGATCAGGGCGCGGGCTTCGGCGAGCGCCGACTGGGCGATCGCCTCCACGCCCTCAAGTTTTCGCCCGTCGGGATCAAGGAGGCTGTCGTGACCATCGCGGAGGTGAAAATAATAGACCGGCATCAGAACCTTCGCACTGGGCGAAAGCCTGCTCAGCGGAGTCAACATAACACAAGTTAAGGCAAGTGGCACGACTTATGTTATTGTAGAGTATCACCGAACGGTTATCCGGGCTTCGGCGACAGAGAGTTTCCACGTGCTCCCGCCCCCGCTGCTGGAGCCCCCATGACCTTCGCCGACACTCCCCTTCAGATGCTTTTGCGAAGGCTGGAGCTGATCGTCGACCTCCCGGAGGAGGATCGGCAGGCGGTGCTGGCTCTGCCGCATCGCACCCGGACGGTGGAAGCCTCGACCTATCTGACCCGCGAGGGCGACGTGCCGACGGTGTGCGGCGTGCTGGGCACGGGCTTCGCCTATCGGCAGAAGCTGACCGGCGACGGCGTGCGCCAGATCGTGGCCCTGCACATTCCGGGCGACGCGCTGGACATGCAGCACCTGTTTCTGGACATGGCGGACCACAGCGTCCAGATGCTGACCCGGGGCGAGGTCGCCTTCATCCCGCGCAAGGACCTGCAGGAGCTGATCAACGCGCGGCCGCTGGTGCGGCAGGCGGTGCTGAGCAGCATCCTGGTCGAGGGCTCGATCTTCCGCGAATGGGTGCTGAACGTCGGGCGGCGCGACGCCCGGACGCGGCTGGCGCATCTGCTGTGCGAGTTCGCCAGCCGGATGGAGGCGCAGGGCCTTTCCGACGGCGAGGGCTTCGAGCTGCCTATCACCCAGGAGCAGCTGGCGGATGCGGTCGGCCTGACGCCAGTGCACGTGAACCGGACGCTGAAGTCGCTCGAGGCCGACGGGCTGATCACGCGCAACAAGCGCAACATCGTCTTCCCGTCGTGGGAGCGGATGCGTGATGTCGGGGACTTCAACCCCCGCTACCTGCACCTCGACCGGCAATTGTCGGCCCAGGTTGGCTGAACGATCAAGCGCTGACGGCCGGTCGAAAACTAACACAGGTTAGAGACGGCCTGCCGAACATGCCTAGATTTGCGGGCGGCCCCCCGAACTGCGGCACACGGGGTGACCCGCGCTCTCGCTGTTCGCCATCAGGTAATGACGCTGCTCGACATAAGAGGACAGAAGCTGAACCGCTCCTCCTCCGGTTGCCAAATCGCTCAACTTTCAGAAAAGTTGTGCCGGATTGATGCAGGTTAGAAACGCGATGCTGCATCAATGATATGTAGATGCCTTGGCTGCTTCAGGGTGTTTCTGGAACCTCTGGGCGGGCACCCATTTATTATATCATTGGCGCGATATGATTCTTGAGACTCTCCAGTCTGCTGAAAACGCGTCGTTGATGGCGCCGCAGAACCAGCTCCTGCTGGCGCTCTATCGGCTGAACCCGGCGATGCTCCTGACCCACGTGCGGGAGGTGACGCTGACAGCCGGCGATACGGTCAGCGAGGAGGGGGTCGTGCCCCGCACCGTGATCTTTCCCGAGGGCTGTCTGCTGTCCAGCGTCGCCAGCATGGCGGACGGCCGGATGGTGGAAGTGGCTGCGCTGGGCCAGGGCGACGCCGCCGGCCTGCTGTCCTGCCTGACCTCGGCGCCCGAGACCTGCCGGACGGTGGTGCGGATCGGAGGCCCGGCCCGGACCATAGCCGCGTCGGTGCTTCGGTCGGCGGCGGACGAGGACGAGGGCGTGCGGCGGGCGCTGCTTCAGACGGTCCGGCATGTCGCCGTCCGGGCCGAGCACGAACTGGCCTGCAGCGCCCTGCACGACGTGACGGCGCGGCTGGCGAAATGGCTGCTGCTGACCTGCGCCCGCACCGGCAAGCAACGCCTGCCGCTGACGCAGGACGACATGGCGGTGATCCTCGGCGTGCAGCGAACGACACTCAACGCCAGCGCCCTGCACCTGAAGTCCGCTGGCGCGGTTCGCTATAGCCGGGGCGTGCTGGAGGTGCTGGACGCCGGCCGGCTCGAGGCGATGGCCTGCGAATGCTACGGCCATGCCGTTCGCGATTTCGAACCGGAAGGCGCGCCCGGACATCGACACGTGGCCTGAGGCCTAGCGGCCGTAGATCCGGTCCAGCGCCCGGGCGACGGGAATGAGACTCTCCACCTCCGGATCGAACCGCTCGCCGGCTGCAAGACGACGGGCCCAGTCGGCGGCGGCCCGCCCGCCCCAGGCGTCGGGCGGCGAGGCGAGCAGCCGGCGCGAGGTGCCCTCGAACCGCTCGGCCGTGAAGTCGTAGAAGGAGCCGCCGACATTGCGCAGCTCGGCGCCGCCGCGCTCGCCGTAGAGGCTGGCGGCGATGACCGCATCCTGCCCCGCCGGCAGCCGCCACGAACAGGCCAGCCGCACCACCGCGCCGGTGTCGAGGGTCAGGGTGGCGACCGCGTAATCCTCGGCCTTTTCGGCGCCGGCGAGGGGTCGGCTCTCCGAGAACAGATGCGAGGAGACGTCGACGACCGCCGTGTCCTCCAGCAGCCACAGGGCCAGGTCGACGAGGTGGACGCCGAGGTCCATGACGCAGCCGCCCCCGGACAGGGCCGGATCGTAGAACCAAGGCTTGTCCGGCCCATAAGCGTTGTGGAAGGTCAGATCGACGGCATGGACGCGGCCCAGCGCGCCGGCGCGGATCGTCTCGCGGATGCGGATCGCCGCTTCGGTGAAGCGGTAGCTGAGATCGACGGCGAGCAGGCGGTCGGCGCGGCGGGCGGCCTCGACGACCTCGCGCACCTCGGCCTCGGTGCGGCCCAGCGGCTTCTGGCAGAAGACGGCCATGCCGCGGTCGAGGGCGCGCCGGGTCTGCTGGGCGTGCAGGGCGCTGGGGGTGGCGATGACCACGCCGTCGAGATCGTGATCCAGCAGTTCGTCGAAGCTCGCCGCCTGTCCGGCCCCGGGCGCGAGACCGGCGGCGTCGGCGCGCATGGCCTCTGACGGATCGGCGATGACGGCGGCCTCGACGGCGCCGGTGGCGAGCATGGCCTCCATCCGGTGACGGCCGATCCAGCCGACGCCGAGGAAGCCGATGCGCGGCTTGCGCGTCGGAGCGGCGACGGGCGGGCGTTCGAGAAGGGCGTCGGTCATGGCATCATCACCAGAGCCTTGAGGAAGCCGTCCGGGCGGTCGCGCGTGGCGTCCAGCGCCTCGTCCAGCCGGTCCAGCGGATAGGCATGGCTGTAGAGCGGGGTCGGATCGAGCCGGCCCGAGACCACCGCCTCCACCGCCTCGCGGACGCCCTGCGCATAGACGGCGGGATCGCGTTCGTGGGCGTTGACGACGTCGAGGCCACGCCAGTTCCACAGCTGCATATTGATCTGCCGCGGGCCGTCCTGATGGTAGCCGGCGATGACCAGCCGCCCCCGCTCCTTCGTCAATTCGGCGGCGAGATCGAGCGGCCACTGCTTGCCGACGGCCTCGATCACCACGTCGCAGAAGGCGCCGCCGGTCAGCTCGTTGACGCACGAGATGATGCCGTAGTGATCCTCCATCGGGATGGTCTCGGCCGCGCCCATCCGAGTGGCGAGGTCGAGCGAGAAGGGGCGGCGCGAGATGGCGATGACCCGGGCGCCGGCCTCGGTCGCCAGCCGCGTCAGCACCGCGCCGAGGAAGCCGATGCCGACGATCGCGACGGTGTCGCCGGACTTGATCCCGCTGCGCCGGAAGATGTTGAAGGCGCAGCCCAGCGGCTCGCCGGGGAAGGGCTGGCCATCCAGCTCGGACGGCAGGCGGACCACCGCCGCCTCGTCGGCGACGTCGTATTCGGCGTAGCTGTGGTGCGACAGGGAGGCGACCCGCTCGCCGACGCGGACCGAGGTGACGCCCTCGCCGACGGCGTCGACCAGGCCCCAGCCCTCATGACCCATGCCGCCGGGCTCGGTCGGGAAGGTCATCCACTCCGGCCCCGCCCACGGCGTCAGGTTCGAAGCGCAGACGCCGCAACCCTCCAGCTTCACCCGCACCTGTCCGGGACCGGGCTCGGGCAGGGGCGCATCGCGGACTTCCATGAGGCCGGGGCCGGTGACCACGGCGGCGCGCATGGTGCGGGTCCTGTCCAGAACGTCGGTCATGTCTTGTCTCCAGAGGGGCTGTCTTCGGGCTCCGCGAGCGTGTCGAGGACGACGCCCGGGGCGACATCCTGGCGGAGCTCGTCGAGGTCGGGGTCGCTCGCCGGCACGTCGAGGCGTTCGGCGATGCGGGTCACGAGGTCGATCAGGCGGGTGACCTCATGCTCGGCCAGCAGGTTGATCTGCAGGTCCAGCTCGGCCCGCTTCCGCTCGGCGGCGGAGATGCGGTTCTGGCTGATCAGGATGAAGGTCGAGAGGAAGATGGCCTCGACCGAGGCGGCCATGGCGAGGACGACCAGGCTGGGGTCGAACCGCAGGGACTCCGGACCGAGGGTGTTGATCAGGATCCAGCCCCCGAACATCGCCAGATGCAGCAGGACGAAGGGCATGCTGCCGGCGAAGTCGGTGATCGCCTGCGACAGCCGCTCGCTGGGTCCTGCCGCCCGCGCGGCCGCCTCGCGCCGGTCCCGCATCTCGGCGATGTTGCGGCGCAGGACGAAGGCCATGCCTTCCACGCCGACGCTGTCGGGAGTGACCATCGGCCATCAGGCGCCGACGGCGGCGGCGGCGTCGCGTTCGCTGCGCAGGCGTTCGCCGTCGAACCAGTCGATGGTCCGGCGCAGGCCTTCTTCCAGCGGCGTGGTCGGGCGCCAGTCCAGCACCTCGGCGGCGCGGGCGATGTCGGGCCGGCGCCGGCGGGGGTCATCGATCGGCAGGGTCTGATAGGTGACCTCAGACGACGAACCGGTCAGGTCGAGCACGACCTCGACCAGTCGGGAGACCGTCATCTCGACAGGGTTACCGAGGTTGATGGGACCGGGCTGGGGGCCGTCGTGCTCCATCAGGGCAATCAGGCCGCCGATCATGTCGTCGACGTAGCAGAACGACCGGGTCTGGCTGCCGTCGCCGAAGACGGTGATTGGCTGGTCGGCCAAGGCCTGGCTGACGACGTTCGACACGACCCGGCCGTCGGCGGCGGACAGGCGCGGGCCGTAGGTGTTGAAGATGCGCGCGACCCGCACCTCGCCCCGACCCGCGCGGTCGTAGTCGAAGGTCAGGGTCTCGGCGGCGCGCTTGCCCTCGTCGTAGCAGGCGCGGGGGCCGATCGGATTGACGTTGCCCCGATAGGTCTCGGGCTGCGGATGCACCTCCGGATCGCCATAGATCTCGCTGGTCGAGGTCAGCAGGAACCGCGCGCCGGACCTCTGCGCCAGCTGCAGCAGGTGGGTGACGCCGACCACGCAGGTCAGCATCGTGTGCTCGGGATCGGCCTGGTACTGCGGCGGCGAGGCGGCGCAGGCGAGATCGTAGACGCGGTCGAAGCGCCGCTCGGCCAGACGCACCGGAAGGGGATCGACCACATCGTGGCGGACGAACTCGAAATTCGGCTTTTTCATCGCCTGTTCGAGGTTGGCGAGGTCGCCGGTCTGGAGGTTGTCGAGGCAGACGACGTGGTGACCGTCCGCCAACAGACGATCGCACAGGTGGGAGCCGAGGAAGCCGGCGCCGCCGGCGACGAGGACCGACTTCCGGTCCGTGACGTTTCTCATCGAAGTCTCCGTGGATCTGGCGGGCAGGGGGTCGCCGCGCTGTGCGTGGGCGGCGAGCAGTTCGCGCTCGACCGTTTCGGCGCGATGGGCGGGGGTGTGGGCGGCGAGGATCCGCTCGCGGGCGGCGAGGCCCATGCGGCGGCCTTCGGAGGGCGGGGACTGCAGGGCGGCGACCACGTCGTCCGCCGACCGGGCGAGGACGATCTCGCGGTCTGGCGTGAACAGCTGGCCGAGCCCGTCCCAGACGTCGGAGATGACCGGGGCGGCGCAGGCGGCGGCCTCGAAAAGGCGGATCGAGGGGCTGAAGCCGGCCTCGACCATATCGGCGCGGGTGGCGTTCAGGGTGAAGCGGCTGGCGGCGTAGAAGGCCGGGTGGTCGGCGGGCGGCACATGGTCGATGCGCTGAACGTTGGCCGGCCAGTCGATGTCGTCCGGGTACTGAGGACCGGCGACGACGAAGCTCATCTGCGGCAGACGGCGGGCGGGCTCGATCAGCAGGCGTTCGAGCACCGGCTGGCGGTCCTCGCTCCAGGTGCCGAGGTAGGACAGGTCCCAGCGGCGGGGGGCGTCGACGGGCCGGTACACGTCGGGGTCGGCGGAGCAGTAGAGGGCGCGGGCGGCGGGCGATCCATAGGTCCGCTCGATCCGCTCCAGCGTCGGCCCGCCGGTGAAGGAGAAGTAGACGTCGTAATCCGGGATCTGGCGCGGCGAGAGATAGTCGCAGTCGTGCCGCTCCAGCCGGGCGAGGGTCACCGGCGTGTCGATGTCGTAGAAGGCGACGACGCCCTGCGCCGTGCGCCGGGCCCAGTCCCCGACCGCGATCCCGTCGGGGACATAGGAGCCGACGATCACCGCGTCGGCGGCGGCGACATCGGCCGCGAAGGCCTTGAGGCCGTCCAGCCCGTCGTAGAATTCCAGCTCGCAATAGTCCGGATTCTCGAGGTCGCGGTGGGCCGCATACCAGGGCGTCTCGCGCTCGAGGAAGAGGATGCGGTGGCCGCGCTCCGCCATTGCCTTCAGCAGGGCGCGGAAGGTGACGGCATGGCCGTTGCCCCACGACGACGACAGGCTGAGGCCCAGAACGACGATGTTCATCGGCCGGCTCATGCGGCGCTCCTTTCGCGGCGGGCGGCGAGGGACTGGCGGAACAGGGCGTCGGCCTCGTCGGCGCGGCGTGCGTAGGTGTGTTCGGCCAGCACCCGGCGGCGCGCGGCCTCGCCGATGGCGCGGGCGCGTTCCGGCGTCAGGGCGGCGAGATGCTCCGCCACCTCCCGCCCGTCGCGGGCGACCAGCACCTCCTCGCCGGGTTTGAGGAACTGGTCGATGCCTTCCCAGTGGTCCGTGATCAGACAGGCGCCGGCGCCGGCGGCCTCGAACACACGCGTGGCCGGCGAGAAGCCGTTCTCGGCCATGCTGTCGCGCGAGACGTTGAGCACCGCCAGCGACGAACAGTTGAAGGCGTTGTGGTCCGCCGTGCCGACGTGGCCGAGGGCGCGGACGTTGGCCGGCAGCGGCTTGTCGTGCCAGCCATTGCCTCCGAGCAGGAAGCTGCGGTCCGGCAGGGAGGCGGCGGGCTCGATGAAGAACCCCTCGATCCGCGCCTCGCGGTCCGGCAGCCGGTTGGCCAGCAGCGACAGGTCGGCCGCGAAGCGCGCCTGCGGCTCGACCGGGTGGTGGGTGGTGGGGTCCAGCGCATTGTAGATCGGCCGGCACATCCGGGCGCCCAAGGCCTCGAACGCCCCGACCACGGGCGGGCCGCCGCCGTAGGTCAGGACCATGTCGATCTCGCGCAGGGCGCGGCGCAGCGGATGCTCCGGCTGGCCCCGGATCTCCGCCAGGGTCGCGGGCGCGTCGACATCCCAATAGACGGTTAGGGCGTCCGGTCGGGCATGATCGAAGACGGTCAGCAGTTCGTCGTCGAACACCCCGACGCCCGATGCCTTGACCACCACGTCGGCGTCGGCGGCCCGGGCGACGACTTCGCGGCAGGCGCCGGGCGTATTGTCCCAGACCACCACCGTCGCCCACACCGGCGGATCGATGTCGCGGTGCTGCTGGCGGTCGAAGGCGTCGGGTTCGTAAAAGGTCACCTCCCAGCCGCGCGCCGCGAGCTCGCGCAACATGCCGCGATAGTAGGTGGCCGCGCCGTTCCAGTAGGCCGACAGCAGGCTGGACCCGTAGAAGGCGATCTTCATCAGGCGGTCTCCATTTCGGGGGCGGCGGGCGCGTTCAGGCGGGCGGCGATGGCGAGCAGTTCATCGACGCGATGGGTGCAGGTGTGGCGGGCGCGGATGGTGGCGAGGCCGCGCTCGGCCAGGGACCGGCGCAGGTCGGGGTCGGCCTTCAGATCACGCAGGGCGCGGGTCATGGCGGGGCCGGAATGGACCATCAGGAAGTCCTCGCCGACGGTGAACAGGCCCTCGCTGTCCTCCCACGGCGCGCTGACCAGGGGAATGCCGCAGGCCAGGGCCTCGAACACGCGGATGGTGGGGATGCCCGGCAGCTGGCGGACGTAGAACCGGCGCGGCACATGCACCGTGGCCATGTGGCGCGCGAAGGCGGCGGGCGCGGCGGCGTTGGCCAGCCAGCCGTGATAGCGGACCCCGTACCGCTTCAGCATCGCCAGCGCCTCGGACGGATAGCGGACGCCGTGGATGTCGAGGCTCAGCTCCGCGTCGCGGGCAGGGGCGAACAGGAAGGTCTCCAGCTCTTTCGTGCGTTCGCCGTCGCCCCAGTTGCCGATCCAGATCAGGGCTTCGCGCGGTCCTTCGTCCGTGGGCGGATGGAAGAGGCGGATGTCGGCGGCCTCGTGCCAGACGAAGACGCGGTCGCCCCAGCCCCAGCGGCGGTAGACGTCGGCCAGGGTCTCGCCGAAGGCCAGCACTCCGTCATAGCCAGACAGATCGAAGGCGCGGATGCCGTCGGGCTCGCTGACGGCCCGGTGGTGGGTGTCGTGGAACAGCAGGCTGAAGCGGCCACCGCGCTTGCGGGCCTTGCCGATGGCGGCGACCAGCGAGGGCGCGTTCCACTCGTGGACGATGACCAGACCGGCGCCGTCCAGCGCCTGTTCCAGCTTCGGTTCGTCGAAACGCCGGCTACCCAATTCGGGGTATGCTCGGCGATACGGCTCAAGCCCGGCCTCGCCATGGTCCGCGATCAGATTGGCCCGGCTCCAGGAGTCGCGCGGCTCGTGCACCGCCACCTCGTGCCCTCGCTCGATCAGGTCGCGAAGCACGCCGCGCAGGAAATGGGCGTTGCCGTGGTTCCAGCACGACTCCAGCGAGTGGGTGAAATAGACGACCTTCACGCCGCCACCTCCGGGAAGGGGGCGCGGGCCGCGAGCGCCTCGCCGTAGACCGCCAGCGTGCCCTCGATCATGGCGTCGACGGTGAAGCGGGCGCTCCGCTCGGCGGCGCACCGGCCCAGTTCCTCCGCTCGTTCCGGATCGTCGAGCAGGCCGTCCAGAGCCTCCGCCACGGCCGCGTCATCCTCGGCCGGGACGAACACCGCGGCGCCCTGCCAGAGTTCGCGGAAGGTCGGGATGTCGGACAGGACGAGGGCGCAACCGGCCTGCGCCGCCTCCAGCACGCCGAGCCCGAACGGCTCGTAGAGCGACAGGGAGGCGAACACCGCCGACCGCTCCAGATGGGCCGCCAGCACCGGCGCATCGAGTTGGTTCAGGCACAGGATGTGGTCGAAGGCGACGGTCTGTCCGTCGGGGCCTTTCAGCGATCCGGCGGCGTGCACCTGTCCCCGCATCCGCCCGGCGGCGCGGTCGAGCGTGCGAAAATTCTTGCCCTCATCCCACAGCCGGCCGGAGGTCATCACGACCGGATTTCGGCGGGCGGCCGGAACGCGGGTCGGGGGCGTCCGTCCGTTGCGCACGGCCTGCGGAAGGACGCCGTAGAGGGCGGCGGTCTCCTGCATGAAGGAGTAGCTCGGCGCGATGAGCCGGTCGCAGGCGGCGTAGCCCCGGGTCAGCAGATCAGTGCGCCAGCGGAACGGCTCCGGCATCGGCTCTTCGCCCTTCACCGTGCTCCACCAGCTGGCGAGGCAGGAGTGGCAGGCGCCGACGACCGGCGCCCGGAACCGGCCCTCGGCGGTCAGGGCCGGGGTGTTGAGATGCACCAGATCCGCGCCCTGGGCCGTCGCCAGCCGGGCCACGCCGTGGGCGGCGGCGGCAACCGCGCCGGCGTCTCCGGCGGTCCAGTCGAGCGGCAGGCCCGTCTCGACGACAGTCAGGCCGGCGATCCGCTCGGCGGCCCGGCGCTGGCCTGGCTGGGGCGCAGGGCCGAGCACGGCCAGCGTCACTTCGATCCCCCGCGCGATCAGGCCGGCGGACAGGTCGAGCGCATAGGTCCAGACGCCGCCGACGGCGTCCGTGTTCATCAGCACACGGCGCGGCTGGATCGCCGTCATGCCGCGACCGTCTGCGGCGCGTTGACGAGGCTGCTTTCGGACCGCAGCCAGCGGGCGAGGTCGGCGACGCCCTCGCGCCAGCCGGTCGGCTCAGGCAGGTCCAGAGCCGCGCGCGCGGCCGAGGCGTCGGCGACGAAGTAGCGCTGGTCCCCCGCCCGCCAGTCCTCGAACCGCACGTCGGCGCGGCGTCCGGTCAGCCCCTCGATCTGGGTTATCAGCCGGCGGAGGCTGACGGCGTTGGCCGGTCCGCCGCCGAGGTTGAAGGCACGTCCACTGACCTCTCCGATCCGCTCCAGCGCGGCGACATAGGCGTCCACGGCGTCATTGACGTGCAGGATGTCGCGCACCTGTTTTCCGTCCCCGAACAGGGTGATCGGCTCGTCGTTCAGGGCGCGGATCAGGAAGTGGGCGACCCAGCCCTGATCCTCGGTCCCCATCTGCCGGGGGCCGTAGATGCAGCTCATCCGCATGACGCAGGCGGGCACGTCGAAGCTGCGGGCGTAGTCGAGGACGTACTGGTCCGCCGCGCCCTTGGAGCAGCCATAGGGGGTGTGGAAATCAAGCGGCCGCCGCTCGTCCACGCCCGCGGAACGCAGGGCCGGATCGGCCGGCGTCCAGGCGTCGTCGACCAGTTCCAGATCGACGTCGGCGAGGTCGCCATAGACCTTGTTGGTGCTGGCGAAGATCACCGGCGTGCGCCGCTCCCGCGCCGCCTCGAGCAGGTTCAGCGTGCCGCCGAGGTTGATGTCGAAATCCTCGCGCGGATTGGACAGGCTGGTGGTGACCGCCACCTGCGCCGCGAAGTGGAAGACCGCGTCGGCCTCCTCCACCGCCGCCCTGACCGCCGCCGCGTCCCGCACATCCGTCTGCAGATTGCGGATGCGCGAGCGATGTCGCAGCAGCAGCCATTTGAGGTTCTGCTCGACGCCCGGCCGCGCCAGCGAGTCCATCAGGACGACGTCGTGACCCTCGCCCGCCAGCCGGTCCGCCAGATTGCTGCCGATGAAGCCCGCCCCGCCGGTGATCAGGATGCGGCTCATGCGACGAGGCCCCGCATCTCGAGCTCGCGCCGGGCTTCGACCACCCGATCCTCGGCCTCCTGCCGCGCGACCCATTCGGCCAGCTCTTCCAGCCCTTCGGAGAAGTCCGCGCGCGCCTCGTAGCCGAGCACCTCGCGCGCCTTGGTCAGGTCGGGAATGTTGTGCCGGATGTCGCCGGCGCGGGCCTGCTGGATGATCTGCGGCGCCAGATCGGCGCGGCCCATGGAGGCGGCCTGCAGGCGGGCGACCTCTTCGACAGTGCGGTCCTCGCCGGAGCCGATATTGAGCACCTGTCCGTCGGCTTCCGGCTTCTCCAGCGCGAGCATGAAGGCGCGGGCGACGTCGGAGACGTGGACGAAGTCGCGCCGTTGCTGGCCGTCCTCGAACACCATCGGCGCCTGGCCGTTCGCGATCCGTGAGGCGAAGATGGCGAGCACCCCCGTGTAGGGGTTCGAGAGCGCCTGACCGGGGCCGTAGATGTTCCACAGCCGCAGGGCGCAGCTCTCCATCCCGTACTGGGCCGTCAGGGTCAGGGTCAGCCGCTCCTGGACGAATTTGTTGATGGCGTAGACGCTCTTCAGCGCGGTCTGTTTGGTCTCGGGGGTGGGCACGGGGATTAGCGGCCGGCCCCGCGCGTCCAACGGGTCCCAGCTGCCATCTGCATTGCGCGGGCCGCGGACCACGTCCTGCATCAGCTCGCCGTCGGCAGTGCGGTACAGGCCCTCGCCGTAGATGCTCATCGACGAGGCGACGACGACCCGCTGCACCGGCTGATCGATCAACTGCTGGAACAGGACGGCAGTGCCGTAGTCGTTGACCGAGGTGTAGCGGTCGATGGCGTACATGCTCTGGCCGACCCCGACCTCGGCGGCCAGATGGATCACCTTGTCGACGCCGGACAGGGCGGCGAGCACGGCCGTCTCGTCGCGGATGTCCCCGACCATCAGTTCGACCTCGGGATCGAGCTCGTCGGGCCGGGTGCAGGTCGGGTGGACCTGCTCGATCAGGCTGTCCAGCGCCCGCACGCGATGGCCTTTCTCCAGCAGCGCCCGGGCCACATGCCGGCCGACGAAACCGGCGCCGCCGGTGATCAGAATCGTGTCGCCCATGAGGTCCCCCGATCAGACGGCGGAGGCGGGGAGAGCGTCGAGCGGCGCCCGATACGGGGCGTGAGTGAGGGGCGTCGGCATCGCGGCTCTCCTGTGCAGGTTCAGGCGAGCAACTTCTTCTTCTACTGGTTAGTTCCCCTGCCGACTAAGTCGTATACACGACATAAGCGCCTATGTGCTTGCCGGTGCGGGCGAAAATTACAGCCGAGCAGTAGCGGTACAATAACCGAAGCGCTGCGTTGCTGTAGTCAAGCTCCCGTGCAGCGGAACCATAAGCTTTGTAGATGCTTCTCCAACCGTTCGGCTTGCATGGGGCGGCCGAACCCCGGAGGTCCCCATGGGTCGCAAAAAGGTGCGCATCGGCGTCGTCGGCGTCGGCAACTGCGCCTCCTCGTTCGTGCAGGGTCTCAGCCACTATGCGGAAGCGGTCGGCAACGAACCGCCGCCCGGGCTGATGAATGTCGAACTGGGCGGCTATCACATCGGCGACATGGAGATCGCCTCCGCCTTCGACGTCCATGCGGGCAAGGTCGGCCGCGACGTCGCCCAGGCTATCTTCAGCGACCCGAACAACACCATCCGTTTCGCGACCCCTCCGGCCACCGGCGTGCAGGTCATGCGCGGTCCGACGCTGGACGGCATCGGTCAGTATATGCTCGGCGACATCGAGGAGGCGGACGCGGCGCCGGTCGATGTCGCAAAGGCGCTGCGCGACAGCGGCACCGACGTGCTGGTTTCCTATCTTCCTGTCGGCTCGCAGAAGGCGACGGAGTTCTACGCCGAGGCGGCGCTTAAGGCCGGCTGCGCCTTCGTCAACTGCATCCCGGTCTTCATCGCCTCGGACCCGGCTTGGGCCGCCCGCTTCCGCCAGCGCGGCCTGCCGATCGTCGGCGACGACATCAAGAGCCAGGTCGGGGCCACCATCGTCCACCGTGTGCTGGCCAATCTGATGCGCGAGCGCGGCGTCCGCATCGACCGGATGTACCAGCTCAATTTCGGCGGCAATTCCGACTTCAAGAATATGCTCGAACGCGAGCGGCTGTCGTCGAAGAAAATTTCCAAGACCCAGGCCGTGACCAGCCAGCTGGACGTGCCGCTGCCGGCCGACGACGTGCATGTCGGACCGAGCGATTTCGTGCCGTGGCTGACGGACCGGAAATGGGCGCACATCCGGGTGGAGGGCACCACCTTCGGCGACGTGCCGCTGAACATCGAGCTGAAGCTCGAGGTCTGGGACAGCCCGAACAGCGCCGGCGTGGTTATCGATGCGGTGCGCTGCGCCAAGGTGGCGATGGACCGGGGCGTCTCCGGCCCGCTGATCGGCCCGTCGAGCTGGTTCATGAAGTCGCCGCCCGAACAGTTCACCGACGAGGAGGCCCGGCTGCGCACGCTGGACTTCATCGAGGGGCTCGATCAGTCCGCGCCCCGCCTCGCCTCGTGACCACAACCGTCTTTCTGGTGCGGCACGGGGTTCACGATCAGCTGCAGGGCCGGCTGTGCGGCCGGACCGTCGGCGTGCTGATGGGCGAGGCCGGTCTGGCCCAGGCGGACGCCGCGGGCCGACGGCTGGCCCGCGAAGGCGTGGAGGTTGTTCAGACCAGTCCGCTGGAGCGGACCCGGCAGACCGCGGAACGCATCGCCGACGCGTGCGGCGCGCCGCTGACAACAGAGGAGGCCCTCATGGAGATCGACTTCGGCGACTGGAACGGCCGGACGTTCGAAAGCCTCGAACCCGAGCCGCTCTGGCGCACGTGGAACAGCGCCCGCGACACCGCGCGTCCGCCGTCGGGCGAGACGATGCTGGAGGTGCAGGCGCGGCTGGCCGGATGGCTGGAGTGCGTTGTCCGGTCGGGGGCCCGCGCCGTCGCGGCGGTCAGCCATGCGGATGTAATCAAGGCCGCCGTTGGTCTGGCGACCGGCCTGTCGATGCGCTTCCACGACCGGTTCGAGATCAGCCCCGGCTCCATCACCACCCTCGTCATCGGCGAGGGATTCCTGAAGCTTCACACGCTGAACGAGGTCCCCCATGGCTGACCTGAATCCGGAGCAGATCCGCGCCCGCGTCGCCGAACTGGGCGACTGGTTTCACAACATGGATCTGAAGGGGGTGCGCACCGCGCCCAACCACTTCCTCTACGACTACCCGGCCAACAAATTCGCCCGCTTCGCCCACGCGATTCCCGCCGACATGACCGGCAAGAGCGTGCTCGATATCGGCTGCAACGCCGGCTTCTATTCGATCGAGATGAAGCGGCGGGGCGCCGACCGCGTGCTCGGCGTCGACTTCGATGACCGCTACCTGGCCCAGGCCCGGTTCGCCGCCGAGGTGGAGGAGGCGGACATCGAGTTCCGCAAGCTGTCGGTCTACGACCTGGCGGCGCTGAAGGAGCGGTTCGACCTCGTGATCTTCATGGGGGTGCTCTACCATCTGCGGCATCCGCTGCTGGCTTTGGACCTGATCCACGAGCACGTCGCCGACGACCTGCTGCTGTTCCAGTCGATGCAGCGGGGCTCGCCCGAGGTCCTGCCCGTCGCCGCCGACTACGACTTCAACGATCAGGCCCATTTCGACGAGCCGGGTTATCCGAAGCTGCACTTCATCGAGCACCGCTACGCCCATGACCCGACCAATTGGTGGGCCCCCAATGCGGCGTGCAGCGCGGCCATGCTGCGCAGCGCGGGCTTCGAGATTGTCGAGCATCCGGAGGAGGAGGTCTTCCTGTGCCGGCGCGGCCCGCCGCCGAAGCTGGGCGCCGCCTATCCGGCGCGCGCGAGCACAAACGGCCACGACAGGAGCGGAGACAAGGCGTGATCGAAGCGGTCAAGATCTGGAACGAACCGAACAACAAGTCGCACTGGGACCCGCTGCTCGACCCGGAATGGGACCTGTTCGCGGAGATGACCCGGCTAGCCGGGCAGGCGATCCGGGCGGAGAACCCGGAGCTGACCCGTGTGCTCGGCGGCATGTCGCCGATCGATCCGTTCTTCCTCCAGAGGCTGGAGGGCAAGGGCGCGCTCGATCACGTGGACGCCGTCGCCGTGCACGGCTTTCCGCTCGACTGGAACCTGTGGCCGATCGACGCCTGGCCCGAGAAGGTGGCCGAGATCCGCGCCGTCACCGACAAGCCGGTCTGGGTGACCGAGGTCGGCGTCTCCTCGTTCGGCTCGGAGGAGGTGCAGGCCTGGGGGGTGAAGAAGACCGCCGACCTGCTGATCGGCCACGCGCCGCGCATCCATTGGTACAGCCTCTACGACCTGCCCCACACCTGGGAGGCGACGACGCGGCACAAGGAGGCGGAGGGCTCGTCCTACTACCGGCATTTCCACATGGGCCTGCTGCGCGAGGACGGCTCGCCCAAGCCGGCGGTCGAGGCCTATGCGCCGTATGCGGAGCAAATGGGTCTGTGCCAGTGGTTTCATTTCGAGGACCATCGTCTCGATGACGCCGTGGCGTGGTTCCGCCGGCTGGGGGTGCGCCATGTCCGCACCGGCCTGTCATGGGCGGACCGCTATCGGGAAGGCGCGCTGGACTGGTTCGATCGCCAGATGGAGGCGCTGGCCGAGTTCGAGACCACGGTCACCTTCTGCTTCACGCCCGAGCACCGGGGCATCGAACCGCACCACACCAGCCCCCCGCAGGCCGCGGAGGAGTTCGCGGAATTCTGCGCCGAAATGACCGCGCGCTACGCCCCGCGCCGGGCGGCGGCCGCGCAGGGCCGGATCGTCTCGAAGGAGCTGGCATGAAGATCGGCGTCATCGGCACGGGCTATGTCGGCCTCGTCACCGGAACCTGTCTGGCGGAGCTGGGGCACGAGGTGATCTGCGTCGACGCCCTGCCGCAGAAGATCGACCTGCTGAACGACGGCGGCTGCCCGATCTACGAGCCGGGCCTGATCGAGCTGATCCGCAAACAGCGGCAGGCGGAGCGGTTGAGCTTCTCCACCGACCTCGCCGCCATGGCGCCGGATCGCGACGCGATCTTCCTGGCCGTCGGGACCCCGCCGGGGCCGGACGGAGAGGCGGACCTCGGCTTCGTCCGCGCGGCGGTTCGCGACCTCGCACCCCACCTTGCCGGCTTTACCGCGGTGGTCACCAAGTCGACGGTGCCAGTCGGAACGGGGGACCAGATCGACGCCATGCTGGCCGACCTCCGCCCGGACGCGGACGTGGCCGTGGTGTCCAATCCGGAGTTCCTGCGCGAGGGCTCGGCCATCGGCGACTTCCTCAAGCCGGACCGGATCGTGGTCGGGACCGACGACCTGCGGGCGCGGGAGACGATGCAGGCGCTCTATGCGCCGCTGACCGATGGCGGCGCGCCCCTGCTGATAACCGACCGGCGCACGTCGGAGCTGATCAAATATGCGGCCAACGCCTTTCTCGCGGTCAAGATCAGCTACATCAACGAGATCGCCGACCTGTGCGAAGAGCTGGGCGCCGACGCGGCGCGCGTGGCGGAAGGTATGGGTCTGGACGCCCGCATCGGGGCGCGGTTCCTTGAGCCGGGCCCGGGCTTCGGCGGCTCCTGCTTCCCCAAGGACACTGACGCCCTGCTCGGTACGGGCCGCGCCGCCGCCGTGCCGCTGCGGGTCGTGACCGCCGCCTCGGAGGCCAATCGGGAACGCAAGCGGCTCTTGGCGGCGCGGGTCGCGGCGGTTGCGGGAGAGCTCAAGGGACGGACGGTCGCGGTGCTGGGCCTGACCTTCAAGGCGGGCACGGACGACATGCGCGAGGCCGCGTCTCTGGAGCTGATCCCGGAACTGCAGCGGCGCGGGGCGAAGGTGCGGGCCTTCGATCCCAAGGGGATGGAGGCGGCGCGCGACCTGCTGCCCGGCGTCGCCTTCTGCCGCGACGCCTATGACGCCGCAAAGAGCGCTTCGGCGGTGGTGATCCTGACGGAGTGGCCCAACTTCCGGACACTGGACCTCAAGCGGCTGGGGGCGGTGGTGGAGACGCCGCTGCTGATCGACATGCGCAACCTGTTCCATCCCGAGGACGCCACCCGCGCCGGCTTCGACTATGTCTCGATCGGACGGCCGGCGGTGGCCGCCAGAGCGCCGAAGCCGAGCCGCCGTCTACGCGCCTCCCGCCCGACCGGAGCCGCCGCCTGACGCCGCTTCCAGCCGGTCGAACAGCGCGCCGAGCCAGCCTCGCGACCACGCCAGCGCCTGGTAGAAGGCGAGCATCGCCCCGGCCCAACGCAGGTAGACGCCGGGGCGGCTGGTCCGGCGCGCGAGCCGGAACAGCGGATGGCTCCAGCGGCTGATCTGATGGCGCATCAGATAGACGCCGCGCCGGCGCAGCGGCAGGCCGGAGACATTCGGCGCGATGCGTTTCAGTGGACGGATCTTTCCCGGCCGCGGCCAGCTCAGGCGCCACGCCAGCCCCTCGCGCCGCTGCCGGAATCCCGCCGCCTGGGTCTGGTGGATGAAGTCCGCGTCGACGGGTCTGAGGCTTAACCGCCCCGCTGCGACCGCCTCCCGGACCATCCGGTCCAGCTCGGCCGACCGGATCACGACGACGTTAGTCCCGCGCCCGTCGGACGAGTAGGGCTCGACCCAGGCGTCGCCGAACGAGATGTCCGCCGTCTCGGCGACGACGTCGTCGCACCAGTCGCAGGCGGGGTTCTGGAAGAAGCCCGCGCCCCAGTCGCCGTCGGCGAAATTCCACCAGTCCCGCCGCCGCTCCCCGCCGTCCTTGAGCAGGAACTGGGCGGTGTAGACATTGGCCGGCCGGGTGGGGTCCTTGAGCCGGTAGTCCATGCGCGCGACGTCCTGCATCCGCACGCCCGTCTGCCAGGCGAAGCTCTCGGCCATGCGCAGGCTTTTCATGTGGCCGCAGAAAAGGCCGAGGGTGAAGACGATCCGTTCACGGAGGATTGGATCGCCCGCCCGCAGCAGATGCACCGCCTTGATGAAACAGGGCACGCCCGTGACGGCATACCGGCCCGGCGCCGAGCGGATGGTCTCGATCACCCCCGACAGCTCGACCGGGTGGTAGCGCGACTTGGCCGCCGCGGTCAGCTCGTCCAGCGAGCGGGAGATGCGGTAGCCGAACAGCGGGTCGTCGGCGTCGGCTCTTTCTAGTCCGCCGACGTGCGCCACCGCATCCACGCGGCCGGTGCGCAACAACTCCGCGGCCGTCCAGTTGCCCATGCCGCCTGAACTGCCCGAGCTGCGGAACACCCCTTCCTCGACATGCCCGACCCAGGCCGAGTCGAACCGGCCGATCCGGGCGTCGTCCTGTGGTGCGTCCGGATAGCGGGCGAGGGCGATGTCGTCCTCGTCATCGGCCGCCGGGGAGAAGGGGCAGAGGGCGGAGAACTCGGGTGACCGGGTCTTGCGCCACTCCACGGGCCCGACCGGTTTCAAATGCCCATGCGCATCCATGGCCATGGCCGCCCGCCCCGTCCGGTCCGCGCCGACGCACGCGCCGCAGCCGATGCACATTCCGGAGCGCACGATGTCGTCCGGGCTGTACGGCCCCGGCCGCTTCGCCGGAGTTTCAGGCGAGCGCAAGGTCAAGATACGCCTCCGACCGCTGCCTCAACGCCGCCAGCCGGGTCGTGATCTCCCGCTCCAGCGGTTCGTCCAGCGCCGCCGCATAGTCGGCCGCTGACGATCCTTCCTCCACCAGCCGCAGCCCCGCCCCGACGCGCGCCGTCAGATCGCGGATCTTGTTGACACGGTAGTCCGTCAGGGCCGTGACGAAGGGCCTGGCGTTGACCAGGGCGAAGACGCAGCCATGGAAGAAGTTGGTGATCACCGCACGGGCGGAGGCCATGGCGCGGGCAAAATCCTCCGGGCCCGCCGTGATCCACTGCTCGTCCGCCCAGTCATTGCGGTAGCCGAGGCTGACCAGCCGCACGCCCCGCTCGTCCGCCCACCGGCGCACCGCGGCCTTGAACCACTCCGCGAAAGAATGACCATAGACGATCACCCGGTCCGGCCATGGATTCTCGTCCGTGCCTCGCGCGATGTCGTCGAACTGCAGGCATGGATCGAGCACGATCTCCGGCGTCTGGCCGAGCCCCGCCTCGACCAGTCTGCGCGAATTCTCGTCCCGCACCGCGATGGCCGAGAAGGCCTTCAACCGCCCGCCCCAGAACGGGTCCAGCCCGTCGTCCGCGTCGTGATTGCCGAAGCTGGCGGCATAGGCGACGAGCCGGTCCGCCTGCAGGCCTTCGCCGAAAAACAGCGGCCGCCCCGCGTACCAGGGGTGGCGGAAATTCCACACCTCGTCGCTGCCGACCACCACGGCGTCGAAGGCTCCGGCGTCCTGTGGCGCCTCCAGGTCGAAGGGCTCCGACAGCGGCAGGCCCTCGAACGCCTCGAAGAACCTGCGCGTCTTCTCCGCATACAGGGGAAAGTCCGCGCGCGGCGTCCGCGTGGGCAGCATCGGCTGCAGGGCGCACCGCCACTCCGCCCGGTTCACCCACGAGGACCGGTGATCCAGCAGCACCGCGTCATGGCCGCGCCGGCGCAGCCCCTCCGTCAGGCAGCGCGCCTGCCAGTACGAGCCGTAGTTGATGCAGCGGTGGAAGGTCAGGACGCCGACGCGGCGGGGCTTGGCCACCCGCGCCGTCAATGCCGTCCGGTGTCGGCGCGACCGACGGTCTGGTCCAGCATGGCCTCGCCATCGACGTCCGGATTGGAGGTCTTGTCCCCGCCCGGAGCGAAGCTGGAGTCCTCCGGATCGTGTGTGCCCGGCTGAGCCACGGCGGTCCGCATCGACGGCTCGGTCCGACCACTCAGGTCGGTCGGCGAGGGCGCATCGGGATCGATGTCGTCCATGTCGCCGCCGAACCCGCTGCTCGTCGTGTCGCCGCCGCTGGCGTTGGTCTCGCCCTCGCCCTCGACCTTGTTGCGCTCGTGGTGACCCGCCTTGCCGGCTTCGTTCATGCCCGTCGCCATGGGTCAGTCCGCCTCCTGCAGGTGATCCGACAGGATCTCGTTCATCTCGAACATCGTGAACCGCTCCTTCCCGAACACCGCCTTCAGCTTGTCGTCCGCCTTGATCTCCTGCCCGTCCTGCAGGTCATTCTTCTTGATGTAGTCCCACAGGCCGCTGACGACGTCGGCGCGGCCCATCGGACCGTCGCCGACGACTTCCGACAGTTCCTCCGACAGGTTCAGCGGGCGGTGCAGGCCGTCGTTCTCCTCGCCGGCGCCGGGTCCTTCGTTCTGTGCCATGTCAGGTCTCCAGTCGTGTTGTTCGGGGTTTCAGTGGCGGGGAGCGTCCGCGCCCGGGAGGCTCGCGGCAGCCTCGCGGCAGGCGCGCTCGCACGCCCGGCAGGCCTCGGCGCAGATCCGGCAGTGCTCGTGCATTTCGGCATGCTGCTCGCACTCCTGCGCGCATCGGGCGCACGCCAGTTCGCATGCCCTCAGCTGCGCCGCGATCAGGGGAACATCACCGCCCGAGCGGCGCGTAGCGATCAGCCCGCTGCTCAGGCAGACGTCCGCACAATCCATGTTCAACCGGATGCACTGCACCAGATCGGCGACCTTTTCCTCGCCGAGACAGGCGTCGGCGCAGGAGGCGCAGACCTGGGCGCAGTCGAAACAGGCTTCGACACAGCGGGCGAGGGCGGTGTTCACCTCGCCCCGGACGTGCGGGTGGGCGGCAATCATCTGCTGGGCGTGCATCGGCGGCTCCCGGTCGGTTTCGGCGGACCAACCGGCGCGCGGCGCGGAAGTTCGAAGCGGAGCCGCAAAATATGCCGACGGCGAGCGTCAGGCCTTGCGGCTGCTGTCGCCACCCTGATCGACGCTCGGTCCGCCGGCCTCGACGTGATGCTCGATCTGGCCGCTCTCGACCTCGGTGCGCGAGAAGACCTCTTCCTGCCCCGACTCCAGCAGTTCGTCCTCCGGCCCGCCGAGGCCGCCGACCACGAGGCCGGACGTTTTCGACGGCGGCGATGTCGGGCGCTTGTCCATGCCCTGCCAACGGGGCGGCGGTGGCGGAGTTCCACCCGACCAACGTCGGATCGCCGACACTGGACCCATCGGCCCCGTAGCCGCGTTTCGCCGGCACAATCCGTGGAGACCGGACCGATGCAGATCGCCGAAAGCCCGACCGATGGCCTCGATGCGCCGCCCGCCTTCGCCTCAGCGCCCGAAGCGATAACCGAGCCTGACCTGCAGACACTCGCGGAGACCTTCGCCGCCACGCCCGAAGCGGTGCGGATGGCGGTAGCGCGGGTCGGCACCGGGTTCCGCGACGTTCAGCGCGAGCTTGGAGGCCGCCGCTGATGGGCACGCGCGACGCGACGGACAAGGGCCGGACGGTCCACCTCAACGAGGGCCTGGGCCAGCGGAGGGTGGGCGAAGCCGGGGCCGCGCCTGACCAGAAGCATCCCCGTCCCCCGTCCGCAGGAGGGGCCGGAACCGGCTCCGGCGACGATGCGGTCACGAACACGGAAACCGAACGGCGGCGCTGACGCGGGCCGGCGCGCTCGCGCCAGCCACCCACATCGCCCCAAAAACCGAAAGCTGAAGGCGGGCTGATCATGGCGAGGATCGAAAGAGGCGTTGGCCTCGGCGGCGTGCTGGTCCGGGTTCTGGCGGTGCTGTTCCTCCTGATCGGCCTGACGCTCGCCATCGGCGGCGGCTGGCTGCTCTCTCTCGGCGGCTCCTTCTACTATCTGCTGGCCGGCCTAGGCCTGATCGCTTCGGGCGTCATGCTGTGGCGGCTCAGGCTTCTCGGCGCCTGGATCTACATCGGCGTCTTCGTCCTGACAGTGCTGTGGGCGCTGTGGGAGGTGGGGCTGAACGGCTGGGCGCTGGTGCCGCGTGTCATCGCTCCTGCTGTCCTGCTGGTGTTCGTCATCGCCGCCTTCCCCGTGCTCGATGGACGCCGGGGACGCAGGCTGGCGCTCGGCGGCGCGGCGGTCTTCCTCGTCGGCGCCGTCATCGCCGGGATCGTGGTGGCCCAGGCCAACCGCCCCATGAGCCCCGCGCCCGGACAGGGCGCCATGCTCGCCGCCATGTCCGAGCCGTCCCTGCGTCAGACCGGAGCCGACTGGCCGGCGTATGGGGGGACCTACAGCGCCCGCCGCTATTCGCCGCTGACCCAGATCAACCGTCAGAACGTCGGCCGGCTGGAGCGGGTCTGGACCTTCCGCACCGGCGACACGCCGACGGAAAAATGGGGCGCCGAGACCACGCCGCTGAAGGTCGGAGACACCGTCTATCTGTGCACCGCGCGCAGCCGTCTGATCGCCCTCGATGCACGCAGCGGCCGCGAGCGCTGGCGCTTCGATCCGCGCGTGTCGGACGAGTGGATTCCCTACACCGCCGCCTGCCGGGGCGTGGCCTACTATGACGCGAGCGCGACGCCGACCGCCTCTGCAGGGTCTCAAGCGGCCCCGGCCCCGGTGGCCATCGCACCCCGGCCCCGCCCGGTTCCCATTCCCGCTGTGGCCCCGACGCCCTGCGCGACCCGCATCATCGCGGGCACGCTCGACGGCCGGCTGGTCGCGGTTGACGCCCGCACCGGCCGTCCCTGCGCGGATTTCGGAACCAACGGCTCGGTCGACATCAAGGTCGGCATGGGCCGGGTCATCCCGGGCATGGTGTCTATCACCTCGGCCCCGACCATCGTCCGCGGCGTCATCGTCACCGGCCATCAGGTGCTGGACGGGCAATACGACAAGGCGCCCTCCGGGGTGATCCAGGGCTTCGACGCGATCACCGGCGCCCTGCGCTGGGCCTGGGATGCGGGGCAGCCGGCGACGACGGGCCTGCCGCCCACCGGCCAGACCTACACCCGCGGCACGCCGAACATGTGGACCACGGCCTCGGGCGACGAACAGCTCGGCCTCGTCTATCTGCCGATGGGCAATTCGGCGGCGGACTACTGGAGCAGCAACCGCACGCCGCAGGAGAACCAGTATTCGACCTCGCTGGTGGCGCTCGACGTCACCACCGGCCGCCCCGCATGGTCGTTCCAGACGGTGCACAAGGATGTCTGGGACTACGACCTCGGCTCGCAGGCGACCCTGATCGACTATCCGACCGCGGGCGGCGCCGTGCCGGCCCTCGTCCTGCCCAGCAAGCAGGGCGACCTCTACATCCTCGACCGCCGGACGGGTCGACCGCTAACCCCGGTGGCCGAGCGCCCGGCGCCACAGGGGGGTGTCGAGGCGCGTGACCGGAGTCCGACGCAGCCCCACTCCCTGTTCCACACCCTGCGGCCGAAGAACGACCTGAGCGAGCGCGACATGTGGGGCATGTCGCCCATCGACCAGATGATCTGCCGCATCGGCTTCCGTCAGGCCGCCTACGACGGCTTCTACACCCCGCCGACCAGCGAGCGGCGCTGGATCGAATATCCGGGCTACAACGGCGGCTCGGACTGGGGCGGCGTGGCCGTAGACCCGCGGCGCGGCTGGATCATCGCCAACTACAATGACATGCCGAACTACAACCGGCTGGTGCCGCGCGAGACGGCCAACAAGCTCGGCTGGTTCCCGCGCGGCGATCCCCGGCTGGAGGGGAAGACACCGGAGTCCCGCGGCGGCGTGCCCGAGGGCGCGGAAGGCGCGGGCGATCCGCAGTGGGGCGTGCCCTACGCCATCGACGTCAACGCCGGCTGGCGGATGAAGTCGACGGGCATGCTGTGCAAGCAGCCCCCCTATGGCGGCATCCGGGCCGTCGACATCCGCACCGGCCGCACCGTCTGGGATAGGCCCTTCGGCACGGCGCGCAAGAACGGTCCGTTCGGGATCCCGTCGATGCTGCCGGTGGACATCGGCACGCCCAACAACGGCGGGGCGGTGGTCACGGCGGGCGGGCTGATCTTCATCGCCGCCGCGACCGACGACCTGATCCGGGCCATCGACATCGAGACCGGAGAGACCGTCTGGTCCGACGTCCTGCCCGCCGGCGGACAGGCGACGCCGATGGTCTATGAGCAGGACGGGCGGCAGTATCTGGTCATGATGGCCGGCGGGCACCACTTCATGGAGACGCCCGCCGGAGACTTCGTCATCGCCTATGCGCTGCCGCAGCGCTGAGCGTCAGGGTCGTTTCGGGATCTCCAGACCGCGCTGCACCGCGGGGCGGGCGAGGCCGCGTTCCAGCCAGGCCGGGACGTTCTTCAGCCCGTCAAACTCGACCAGATCGCGCGCCTCGTAGAAGCCGATCAGGTTGCGGACCCAGCCCAGCATGGCGATGTCGGCAATGGTGTATTCGCCCATGATCCAGTCGCGGCCTTCAAGCCGCCCGTCGAGCACGCCCAGCAGTCGCTTCGATTCCGTCACGTAGCGCTGCAGCGGCCGCTTGTCCTCAATGTCCTTGCCGGCGAATTTGTTGAAGAAGCCCAGCTGGCCGAACATCGGCCCGAGCCCGCCCATCTGCCACATGACCCACTGCAGGGTCTCATAGCGGCCGGCGGCGTCGGCGGGGATCAGCCGGCCGGTCTTTTCGGCCAGATAGACCAGGATGGCGCCCGACTCGAACAGGGCCAGCGGCTTTCCGTCCGGGCCGTCGGGATCGAGGATGGCCGGAATCTTGCCGTTCGGGTTCAGCGACAGGAATTCCGGGCCCCAGGTTTCGTTCTTCGTGATGTCGATGAAGTGCGGCTCATACGGCAGGCCGATCTCCTCGAGCATGATCGAGGCCTTCACCCCGTTCGGCGTGTTCAGCGAATAGAGCTGCAGCCGGTCCGGATGCTGCGCGGGCCAGCGCTGTGTGATCGGGAAGGCGGAAAGGTCGGCCATGAGGAAACTCCTGCTTCGATCCGCGTGATGTAGGAAGACGAAGCTTAACCGCAACCGTTGCTGTGGCGCATTGGTGCGACCGGTTTTGACGCAGGCGGCTGGTAAGGTGCAGTCACTGGGAGGAGCAAAACCGACTCTTCGGACTCTTCGGACTCTTCGGACTGTTTTTTTGAGTCGGGTTTCAGAACCCTCGTCTGGACCCGGGGCGGTCGCGGGGGCAATGGAGGCGGATGACGTTTCCGACCCCGTCCCCCGCCGACTGGAAGGTCCTCGCCGAGAAGGCGCTTAAAGACCGGCCGCTTGAAAGCCTGCTGCATCTCGATGCCGACCAGTTGGCCGTCCGCCCGCTCTACGCCGCCGCGACCGGGGTCGAGCCGCTGTTCGCGCCGCGTCCCTCGCACGCCGACGGTCGGGCTTGGGACCTGCGCACCCTCGTCGAGGGCGACGAGCCGGCGGCGGTCAACGCCGTGGTGCTCGCCGACCTTGAAGGCGGCGCCGCGTCGGTGGTGCTCAAGGGCGGGGTTCTGGCGGATTCAGCGCCCCTGACGGCCGCCCTCGACGGGGTGGCGCTGGAGCTGGCGGCGGTCGGCCTCGATGCTGGGCTGGACGGTCCGGAGGCGGCCAATGCACTGGCGGTCGCCGCCAAGGGTTCACCGCGCGCCAGGCTGATGTTCCACATGGACCCGGTCTCGGCCTTCGCCCAAACGGGCGCGGCCCCGCGCTCGCTGGAAGAGCATCTGACCCTCGCGGCCAACACCGCCGCCCGCCATGCCGGGGCCTATCCGGACGCCACCTTCTTCCTCGCCTCCGGCCGCGTCGCGCACGAGGCCGGCGGCTCAATCGCCCAGGAACTGGCGTTCGCGGCGTCCAATGCGGCGGCCCTGATCCGCGCCGCCATCGATGCCGGCATGACGGCGGAGCAGGCGCTGAAGGGAACCGTCCTCGGCGTGTCGGTGGACCAAGAATATTTCGACAGCCTCGCCAAGGTTCGCGGCCTGCGCCTGATCTGGCGCTCGCTGAGCCGGGCGTTCGGCGCGGAGACGCGGGCGCTGATCGAGGCGCGGTCGTCGCGGCGGATGCTGTCGGCGCGCGATCCCTGGCCGAACCTGCTGCGGCTCACGGCGGCGGGGTTCGCCGGCGCGGTGGGCGGCGCGGACGCGGTGGTGCTGGACGGCTTTACCCGCGCGGAAGGACGCCCCGACGCCTTCGCCCGGCGGCAGGCGCGCAACACCCAGCTGGTGCTGATGGAAGAAGCTCACATCGGTCGGGTCGACGATCCGGCGGCCGGCTCGTGGTTCCTCGATCACCGCACCCGCGAACTGGCCGAGGCCGGCTGGGCCGAGTTCCAGACGATCGAGGCCGAGGGCGGGATCGTCGAGGCCCTGCGCGGCCACCTGATCCAGCCGCGCATCGCGCGGGCGCGGCAACTGCTGGAGACCGGGCTGGCGGACGGCGCGAGGCAGATGGTGGGCGTCACGAAATTCGTGGATCCGGATCCGCGTCCCGCCGCCGCCGAGCCGGAGACGCCGGTCGTCCCGGCGGGCGGCGGAGACGCCTGCGAGCCTCTGACCCGGATCCGCCTCGCCGCACCCTTCGAGACGCAGGAGGCCGGCCGATGAGCTTCCCCGACTTCTCGAAGATCGGCCTCGACCTGTCGCCCACCGGCGCCGGACCGGCGCGCGACGACTGGCGGACGCCGGAGGGCCTGACCGTCGCCCCCGCCTACGACGCCCCGGCGCTCGACGGCCTTGAGTTCATCCACGGACTGCCGGGCATCGCGCCCTATCATCGCGGCCCCTATCCGACGATGTACGCGTCCAACCCCTGGACCATCCGCCAGTACGCCGGCTTCTCGACGGCCGAGGCCTCCAACGCCTTCTACCGCCGCAATCTCGAGGCCGGTCAGAAGGGTCTGTCGATCGCCTTCGACCTCGCCACCCACCGGGGCTACGACAGCGATCATCCGCGCGTGAAGGGCGATGTCGGCATGGCCGGCGTGGCCATCGACAGCATCTACGACATGCGGACCCTGTTCGACGGCATCCCGCTGGACAAGATGTCGGTGTCGATGACCATGAATGGCGCGGTCCTGCCCGTGCTGGCGCTCTACATCGTCGCGGCGGAAGAGCAGGGCGTGCCGCACGCCGCCCTGACCGGGACCATCCAGAACGACATCCTCAAGGAGTTCATGGTCCGGAACACCTACATCTACCCGCCGACGCCCAGCATGCGGATCATCTCGGACATCTTCGCCTGGACCGCGGAGCACACGCCGAAATTCAACTCGATCTCGATCAGCGGCTACCACATGCAGGAGGCCGGGGCCTCGGCCGATCTGGAGCTGGCCTACACCCTCGCCGACGGCATCGAATACATGAAGGCCGGCGTCGAAGCGGGCATGGCCATCGACCGGTTCGCGCCGCGGCTGAGCTTCTTCTGGGCCGTCGGCATGAACTATTTCATGGAGGTGGCCAAGCTGCGCGCGGGCCGCCTGCTGTGGGCTGAGGCCGTGTCGAAATTCGGCGCGAAGGATCCGCGCTCCCTGAGCTTGCGGGCGCACTGCCAGACGTCCGGCTGGTCGCTGGCGGCGCAGGACGTGTTCAACAACGTAAGCCGGACCATGGTCGAGGCCATGGCGGCGGCAGGCGGCCAGACGCAGTCGCTGCACACCAACAGTCTCGACGAGGCGCTGGCCCTGCCGACCGACTTCTCGGCCCGCATCGCCCGCAACACCCAGCTGCTGCTGCAGATGGAGACGGGCCTGACCCGGGTCATCGACCCGTGGGGCGGCAGCTTCTACGTCGAGCGGCTGACCCACGAGTTGGCCGAGAAGGCTCGCGCCCACATGGCCGAAGTCGAGGCCTTGGGTGGCATGGCCAAGGCCATCGAAGCCGGCGTACCCAAGCTGCGCATCGAGGAGTCGGCGGCGAAGACGCAGGCGCGGATCGACACGGGCCAGCAGACGGTCGTAGGCGTGAACCGCTACCTTGCCGACCATGTTGACGACATTCCGGTGCTCAAGGTCGACAACGCCGCGGTCCTGACCTCCCAGCTGGACAAGCTGAAACGCCTCCGCGCCGAACGGGATGAGGCGAAGACGCATGCGGCGCTGGACGCCCTGACCGCCGGCGCGCGCGGCAACGCCAACCTGCTGCAACTGTCCGTCGAGGCGGCCCGGGCCTACGCCACTGTCGGTGAAATCTCCGATGCGCTGGAGGCCGCCTTCGGGCGGCACGTGGCGACGGTGAAGACCGTATCCGGCGTCTATGCCCGGGAGGCTGGGGACGATCCGAAGATCGCCCGCGCCCGCGGCATGGTCGCCGCCTTCGTCGAGAATGATGGCGGTCCACCGCGCATCCTGATCGCCAAACTGGGGCAGGACGGCCACGACCGCGGCCAGAAAGTCATCGCCACCGCCTATGGAGACCTCGGCTTCGAGGCCACGGCTGGCGCGCTGTTCCAGACTCCGGCGGAGGCCGCGAAGGAGGCGGTCGAGCGCGGCGTTCACGCCGTCGGGGCTTCATCTCTGGCCGCGGGCCACCTGACTCTGGTGCCGGAACTGAAGGCCGAGCTCGGGAAGCTGGGCCGGTCGGACATCATGATCGTCGTCGGCGGCGTCATCCCGCCTTCCGATGTTCAGACCCTGATCGAAATGGGCGCGGCCGCGGTCTATCCGCCCGGCTCGGTCATCGCCGACACGGCCATTGACCTGATCGAGAAGCTGAACCAGCGGCTTGGCTACGCCCAGAAAGCCTGACGGATCAGGTTGATCGGACGGTCAGGGCCGCTGGCCCCTCGGCAGCGCCTCCACCTCCGCTTGGGTCAGGACGCGGTCGACACGGGCCCGGCAGCTGGTGATCGGCGAGGCCGAGCCGGGGATCGTGATCCGCGCCCAGTTGCCGGTGCAGATGCGTCCGCCAGCGAGGCCGCCCACGTCCGGGGTTATGGCGAGGCGCTGGGCGAAGTCCAGGTCGGTGCAGCCGCCGGATGAGTTCAGCTCATAGACGTCCCGCATGGCCCGGATGTAGAGCCGCCCGGAGTTGGCGGACCGGAAGTTCCGCACCTGTTCGGCGCTGAAGCACTGGCGTTCCGGTCGGGCCGAGGCGCTGCCGCTGGAACCCGACATGTCGTCGACAGGTGCGCAGGAGGCGGTCAGGACGGTCAGGGCCGCGACGGCGGCGGTCGGGATCAGGCGGGTCATGATGAGTCTCCGGGCCGGCCGGTCTGGATGGCCCAGCCTGCCCGTCAACCGTCCACCCCCGGCGAAGGTTGCGCAAGGGGGTGTCGCGCGCCGAACCGGTCCGGCGAGACCCTCGCCGCCAGGTCAGCCGGCAGCGGCGAAGGCGCGCCGATCGCCAGCGCCGCGACGTGTTCGGCCAGCAGGGGCGCGACACAAAAGCCTCTCGAGCCGAGGCCGGTCAGGACGAACAGGCCCGGCGCCAGCGCTCCGGCGACCGGCAGCCGGTCGGGCGTGGTGGCGCGGATCGCGGCTCGGCTCTGGACATTCCCCGCTGCGGCGAGGCGCCCTGCCAGCTCCGGGAGGCGTGCTCCCAGCGTCTCCATATTACGCATGGTCGATCCGGGATCGGTCTCGACCGAGGCCTCGCCCCTGTCGTGCGTGGCGCCGAAAAGCAGGCCGTCGGCGGTGGGCGCCGCATAGCCGCCCCACGCAACCGGCGGGGTGATGACCCCTTCCACCCAGTCAGCTTGCCCCCGAACAGGCGACAGAGGCAGGTGCGTCGCCAGCGCGGCCGTTCCCCAGCCCGTGGCGATCACCACCGCGGTGGCTTCGACGATCGACGCGCCGGTCTCGTCGACCAGCCGCCAGCCGCCCGTCGAGGGCTCGACCCCAGCGACGGTGGCGGTCAGCCGTTCGGCGTCGCCCAGCCACGCCTGCAGCACCGCGCGCGGGGCGATGGCGAGCGCGTCGCGCATGAAGAGGCCGCCGGTGGAGAGGGGCTCGTTCAGCCGGTCGCCGCATGCAGACTCATCCAGCAGCGTCATCGCGCCTTTGGCCCAGATGTCCTGCGCGGCGATCCTGGCGAAGCGTCCGGCGTCACGATCCGCCTGCTCCAGTTGCAGAACACCTTCCGCGAGGACGGCTCCGGGCACAGCAGCATAGAGGGTCTGGGCGCGGCTCAAGGCCTGGGCATGCAGCGCGGCTATGCCGGCGTCCCCTGCGTCCAGACGAGGCGTCACCAGCGCCGAGGGGAACCCCGACCCTCCAGCCCCGGCCTCGGCGGCCTCCACGATTGTGCAGCGCGCGCCCAGCTCCGCGAAGGCGCGCGCCAGCGCCGCTCCCGCTATGCCGGCGCCGACGACGGCGACCAAAGGCAGCGCCTCGGGCTCCGGCACGCCCTCAAGCCGCGCCTCCAGCCGTTCCCGCTTGCGGCCGTGCCCGGGCCGCTTCTCCACGGCGAAGCCGCAATCCGCCAGCCCCCGCCGCACCGCACCGGCCACGGTGAAGGTCGCGATCCTGGCGCCCGGGGCCGACCGGCGGGCGACGCCGTCCAGCACGGCGTCCGACCACATGCCGGGGTTGGTCGACGGCGCGAAGCCGTCGAGGAACCAGGCGTCGGCCCGGCCGGTCCATTGGGAGAGGGCCCAGGCCGCCTCGCCGATGGCGAGGTCGAGCGTGGCGTTAAAGGCGGGCAGGTCGACACGGTGGAAACCGGGCGCACTACCCGGCCAAGCCTCCAGCAAGGCTCCGGTTGCTTCAGCGATCTCCGGCCAGGCGGACAGCGCCTGAGCGGCTTCCTCACGGCTGAGCGGGAACCCCTCGACGGAGAAGATGTGGAGGCGACCGTCGCGCGGTCCCTCTCGCCGCCAGAGGTCGAGCAGGGCCGCGATGTTCAGGCCCGTGCCGAAGCCCAGTTCGGCCACCGTAAACCGGCGTTGGCCGCGCCACGCTTCGGGCAGGCCGCACCCGGCCAGAAAGACGGCGCGGCTCTCCGCCAACCCGTCTTCCCGCGAAAAGTAGACGTCGCCGAACCGGCCCGAGCGCGGCGCGCCGTCCTCGGTCCAGAGCAGTCGGGGCGAACGGTCGTCGGTCATCGTCGTGGCCGTAGCCGGGGAAGCGCGCAACGAAAAGGGGCCGCCCTTCCGGACGGCCCCTGATCGGCGGGATTGTCGCCGGCGGTCAGTGGGCCTCGACCGGCGTCGCGGGCGCCGGGGCGGCCGCAGGCGCGGGTTCGGCCTGAGCCATTTCCGAGGCGGCCGAGGCGTCTGCGGCGGCCTTGGCGTCGGCGGCGGTCTGTTCGACGCTCTGGTCGACGGCGGCCTGGTCGGCGATGCCCGAGGCCTCGACCGCTTCGGTGGAGGCGTCCGGGGCCTTCTCTTCGGCCTTGTTGCAGGCGGCCAGCGACAGGGCGGCGGCCGAGGCGGCGATCAGGGCGATGATACGCATTGGGGAAATCCTTCGTTCGAGCGGACGACAGCGTCCCGAACGCCGAGATACCGACGGCGCCGCGGCGGCTGCAAGTGAATTTGGCGCAAGCTATCCGGCTTGATCGGCAGGCAACGAAAAAGGGTCGCCCGTGAGGACGACCCTTTCCGAACGGACCCGGAGGCCCGCTTCGTCTCAGATATTACTGAGCCGGGGCAGCCGGAGCTTCGGCAGCCGGAGCAGCCGGGGTTTCGGCCGGAGCCATCGCGGCGCCTTCGGCCGGAGCCATCGCGGCGCCTTCGGCCGGAGCAGCGGCTTCCGTGGCGGCGGCGTCGGTCGCGGCGGTGTCGGCGGCCGGGGTTTCAGCGGCCTTGTCGGCGGGTTGGCAGGCGGCCAGGGCCAGAGCAGCGGCCGAAGCGGCGATCAGAGCGGTGATGCGCATGGTTTTTCTTCCTTCAGAAGGGTCAACGAGGTCATGAATCCTCGCAGGTCCGAGATAACGGCTTCGTGAGCGGATAAGCAAGCGAATTCTCACGGGTTCGTGAACTGCTGTGACGCGCACGAAAAAAGGGGCCGCCGAAGCGACCCCTTTCCAGTCTCTCGAACCGTTCTTACTGCGCCGGCGGGGTCGTGCCGGACGAACCGGTCGTGCCGCCGGTCGTGCCGCCCATGGTGCCACCGGTCGTGCCGCCTTCCGGCGGCAGGGTCGGCGGGGTCTGGCCGGTCATCGAGCCGTCCGTTCCGGTGGTCCCGGTCGTGCCGGTCGTTCCGCTCGTGCCCATGGTTCCGTCCGACGGAGCCATGGCGCCTTCGGTAGCGGGGGCGGTGGCCGAGGCGTCGGCGCCGGTGGCGGCGGCGTCTTCAGCGGCCTTGTCTTCCGACGACGAGCAGGCGGCGAGGGCGAGGGCGCCGACGGCGGCCGCGGTGATGATCATCAGCTTCATGCGTATTCCTCCGAGCGATCGTCCGGGCGAAACAGCCGCCCGCTCCCACGATCGGTCGTGCGGTTAACTGGCGACTCGCGCCGCTGTTCCCGAACCCGTGATCGTCGGTGAGACGCTGTGATAGTGCTGTGATTTGGAGCGTCAGGCCTCGGTCGGGGCGCCCTGAAGCGACTCTTCCATTTCAAGGAAGGACGGCTGGGCCGACGACGGAATATCGCCGCGGCCGATCTCCACAGAGATCTGCGCCGCATTGCCGTGCAAGTGGGCGACCAGCACCGACTGGATGATCTTGTAGAAGGCTGACTCCTCGTCGACGATTGACTTCAGACGCGCGGCGATGGGCCCGACGAGTCCGTAGGCGAGGAACACGCCGAGGAAGGTGCCGACCAGGGCCCCGCCGATCATGCCGCCGAGGATTTCCGGCGGCTCGGTGATCGAGCCCATTGTCTTGATGACGCCCAGCACGGCGGCGACGATGCCGAGCGCGGGCAGGGCGTCGGCGAGGTTCTGCAGCGCATGCGGCGCGCCCAGATGCTCGTGGTGATGCTTTTCAAGCTGCTTTTCCATGGCGTCCTCGATCTGGTGCGGATCCTCGAGGTTCATGGTCATCATGCGCAGGGTGTCGCAGATGAAGTCGGTGGCGAAGTGGTCCTTCAGCACCTTGGGGTATTTCTGGAAGATGGTGCTCTCGGCCGGCTTTTCGATGTGGCTCTCCAGGGCGATAACGCCCTTGGACTTCATCGTCTTGGTCAGCTGGAACAGCAGCGAGAGCAGGTCCTTGTAGTCCTGCTTCTTCCACTTGGGACCGGCGAAGGCCTTGCCCAGCCCGCCAAGCGTCGACTTGATCACGCTGACGCTGTTGGAAATCAGGAAGGCCGCGATGCCGGCGCCGCCGATGGCCATCATCTCATGCGGCAGGGCGTGCAGGATCACCTCGAACTTGCCGCCCGAGATGATGTAGCTGCCGAACACGAGGCCGAACAGCAGCACGATGCCGATAATCTGGAACATGGAAGGCGGTCGGTCCTGCGCGAGAGACGCCGACCATCGCCGTTAATCATTAAGGGGCGGTTGCGAACCTGACCCTAGAGGCGGGTCTCGCCACTCAGGATGGCTTCCCGCGCCACTTCCGAGAGTTTGGTGTAGCCGCTCTTGCCGCCGCGAACGTAGATCGCGCCGTCGACCTTGTCCGGATCGAAGCCGTCGGCGACCAGATCCATCTTGCGGTATTTGAACGTGCCCGTCGTGTCGGCGGACTTGATGATGCGGATGAAGGCCGGGCGGGCGTAGACCGGCAGTTCCTGATCGACCCAGTCGGCGAAGGCACGGGCGCCGAACTTGCCGTCCACGACCAGTGCGACCATGCCGGCCTTGCCCTCATGGCCCGGCACAGGAACACCATAGGCGATCACTTCCTTGACGCCCGGCCCGTCAGCCAGCCGCTGCTCGACCTCGGCGGTGGAGACGTTCTCGCCCTTCCAGCGGAAGGTGTCCCCGATCCGGTCGATGAAATAGACGTAGCCCTCGCCGTCCTGCTTCATCAGGTCGCCGGTGCGGAACCAGCGGTCGCCGCGCACGAAGACGTCGCGCAGAATCTTGCGCTCCGAGGCGGCCTTGTCGGCATAGCCGGTGAAGGCGTGGCGGATGTCGTCACCGATCCGGCCGATGGCCTCGCCGACCTCGCCCGCCCGCGCCGGCTGGCACAGACCGTCCGCGCCGCGCACCGGCTCTTCGGTGTCGATGTCGAAGCGGACGAGGCGGAAATTGATCTGCTTCTTGAGGAAGCTGGGCGCCCGTCCGATCGCCCCGGCCTTGCCGTCGAAGTTGAACAGCGAGACGTTGCCCTCGGTCGATCCGTAGAACTCCAGGATGTCGGGAACGCCGAAGCGCTTCTGGAAGTCGGTCCAGACGTCGGGCCGAAGGCCATTGCCGAACGCCAGCCGCAGCTTGTGGGCGCGTTCGTCCGGGCTCTCCGGGCAGTTGACGAGATAACGGCACAGCTCGCCGATATAGACGAACAGGGTCGCGCCCGAGGCTTTCACGTCCGGCCAGAAGCTGGAGGCCGAGAAGCGTTTGCGCAGGATCAGCCGTCCGCCGTTCAGCAGGGCGGGGCCGATGCCGACCAGACCGCCGGTCGAATGGTACAGCGGCAGGACGTTGAAGGTGACGTCCTTGTCGGTCGCCGCCGTCGCGCCGGCGAAGGCGCGCATATAGGTCCGCGCCCGCGCGTGGGTAATCTTGGCCGCCTTGGGCATGCCGGTGGTGCCCGAGGTGTAGATATAGAGCGCAGTGTCGCGGTTGGTCAGGCCGGAACGCACCGATCGGGCCGGGCGCACAGAGGATCCGCCGCGCACCGGCTTGTCGAGGCCGCGCCGCTCGTCGGCCTCGTCCGCATCGGCGAGACCCAGCACCCAGAGCATCAGGTTGCGTCCGGCAAGGGGCCGCGCCTCCTCCACCTTGCGCCAGGACTCGACGTCGGTGATCACCTGCGAGGCGTTCGAGATCGACAGGCAGTGCGCCAGCGCATGGCCGGTCAGATTGGTGTTGATCAGGGCGGTGGCGACGCCGACCTTCGAGAACCCCATCCACGCCGCGATGTATTCCGCCCGGTTGAGCATCACCAGGGCGATGGTGTCGCCACGCTTCAGCCGTCGGCTCTGGGCCCAGTGGCCGAACCGGTTGGCCATGGCGTCGAGCTCGCGATAGGTCAGGGTGACCCGATCGTCCTGGATGGCGACGTGGTCGGCGAATTTGTCGACGGCCTCCTCCCAGTCGTCACAGACCAGATCCGGGCTGTCGAGTTCGATCGGCTTGATGCGTTTGAGCAGGCGGCGCAGGCCCTTCGCGAACCGCATGTCGCGCCGGATGTTCGCCACCAACCCCATAGTCCCATCCACTCCGTTGGAAGACGCCGCTCCAGACGGTGATGAACAAGGCGGGACGCCCGGTCAACCGGCGGGGGAATCCTGAGAGGCTTTGAGCGTCCCTGAACGCCGGTTTGCTGCGGTGCGTGGCGCCGAAGCGGCGGTTCCGTAGCGTCATCTTCTCCAGGTCGGGCAAGCGGGCAAGCCCGAGGCATAGGTCCGGAAAAGTATACAAAAGACACAAAGCTGAACCGTGACGGGCGAAACTGTGTCGGTAACAGTATTTCTTCGTGGCCCCTGATCAACTCGCGGAACCGTGGTCTCGTGGAAGGGTTCGAGCTTCACTGATTTGGAGGAATGACCATGACTGTGACCTATCCCCACGATCGACCGCAGCCCACGAACACTCTTGCCGACGGCGCTCACGAAGAGCCGTTCGTCCCCGTCTACGCCCGGACGCGTAGCGCCCGCGGCGCCCGCAAGGGCGGGGTGAAAACCTGGATGATCCTCGCGCCCCTCGGCGTGCTGGTGCTGGGCGGCGCGGCCGCGGCCCTGATGATGGGGGGTGACGATGAAGTCGCTACGGCGCCGCTGGCCGAACCGGCCGCGACCGCGCCGGTGCTCCCGGCCCAGCAGCCGCTAGCCGCGACCTCTGAAATCGCGCCCGCCACGCCTGCCGCCGTCGTCGAGGCCACGCCGGCGCCAACCCCCGCTCCGGCGGCGCGTCGGGCCCAGCCCGCACCGGCCCGCAGGGCGGCCCCGGCTCCGGCGGCCCGCGCCACCGCCCCCGCCGCGACGCCGCGCGTGACGGCTCCCGCTCCGGCCGCCGGTCCGCAGCCCTATACCGGCAGCCTGAACACCGCGCCGACGCCGGCTCCGGCGACCACGGCCCCGGCCACGCCCGCTCCCGCGGCGGCCCCGGTCATCGTGATCCAGCCGACCAGCTAAGGCCCGGCCTTCTGAAGTTGAATGGCCCCGGCGGAGCGATCCGCCGGGGCTTTTTCTATGGCGCTGACGGAGAGACCCGCCAGATGACGTTGCCGACGTCATCCGCGACCAGCAGCGCTCCGCGCGCGTCGAACTGAACGCCGACCGGGCGGCCCATCGCCTGATCCTGTTCGTTGATGAAGCCGGTGAGAAGGTCTTCGGGCGGACCGGCCGGAGCCCCGTTGGCGAACGGCACGAAGATCACGCGATAGCCGTTGCGCGGCTTCCGGTTCCATGACCCGTGCTGGCCCACGAAGGCGCCGCCGCGATAGCGCGCCGGGAACATGGCGCCTTCGCCGAAGGTCAGGCCCAGAGAGGCGGTGTGGGCGCCGAGGGCGTAGTCCGGCTTCAGGGCGCTGGCGACCCTGCCGGGATTGGCCGGCTCGACCCGCTCGTCGACGATCTGACCATAGTAGCTCCACGGCCAACCGTAGAAGCCGCCGGGGGTCACGGACGTCATATAATCCGGCACCAGATCGTGGCCGAGTTCGTCCCGCTCGTTGACGGAAACCCACAGTCGGCCGCTGTCCGGCTGCCACGCCAGACCGACCGGATTGCGCAGGCCGGAGGCGAACACCCGCCGCGCGCCTGTGGCGGGGTCGATCTCGAGGATGGCGGCGCGGTCGACCTCCTCCTCCAGCCCGTTCTCGCCGACGTTCGAATTCGACCCCACGCCGACATACAGCCGGGACCCGTCCCGGCTGGCGACAAGGCTCTTGGTCCAGTGATGGTTGCGGGCGGCGGGAAGCTCCGCGATGCGGCGCGGCGCGGCTGTGATCTGCGTCTGGCCCGGCTGATAGGGGAAGGCGACCACCGCATCGGCGTTGGCCACGTAAAGGGTGTCGCCGATCAGGGCCATGCCGAAGGGCGACATCAGGTTCTGCAGGAAGGCCGTCTTCGTTTCCGCGACCCCGTCGCCGTCAGCGTCGCGCAGGAGGGTGATGCGGTTCGGGCTCGGGACCTGCGCCCCCGCCTTCTTCATGAACAGCCTCTGGAAGAATCCGCGGGCGCCGCCCTTCATGCCCTCCGGCTTGGGCGGCGCATTAGTCTCCGCGACGAGGGTGTCGCCGTTCGGCAGCCGGTAAAGCCAGCGCGGGTGATCCAGTCCCGAAGCGAAGGCCTGAACGCGGAAGCCCGGCGCCGGCGTGGGCATGCGTCCCTCCGGCCACCCCACCGCCTCGGCTACATTGACGACCGGGAGCAGCGACCGGTGTGGCGCGGGCAATGTCGGATCCGGTCCGAAGCCACGAGCGGGATCCAGCGCCGCCCCGCCGTCGCAGGCGGAGACGCTAAGGAGCAGGGCGGCGGATACGACGGGGACAAGGCGAGACATGACGACCTCCAGGGCGAATGCGCCCGGATCAGAACGCGGGGAACTCAAGCCGGCTCACATCATACCCCAACGCCTGCGCGCGAGCGACGAGCGCTTCGCGCTGCCGGTCGTTCGGCACCTCACGGGTGAAAATCCACAGCTTGTCAAAGGTTGGGTCCGCCGAGATGTACCAGCTGTAGTCCTCGGCATGGTCGAGGATCCAGTAGTCCCAGGTGACCAGCCCGCTCAGGTATCGGACCCTCAGCTTGGCATTGAAACCCGGGTCCAGGATGTCCGCCCGCGCGCTCAGCGCCTTCTCCGGACCCTGCGGCGTGCCGGACTGGCAGGTGTCGCGGACGTTCACGCGCGTTGGGCCCGCCACCGCATAGTTGGTCGCACCGGCGACGCAGCCGTCGGTGATCTTGAGTGGTAGACGGGCAATCTCCAGCCAGCGGCCGGTGTAGAACCGGTCCATGTCGACGGCGCGCGCCGGGGCCGGTGCGCGGTATTCGCTCGGGCTGGGCGCGGTGACGCAGGCCGCGAGGCCCAAACCGGCGGCGACAATCAAGGCGCCCGTGAATTTCCGCATGATCAGCTCCCGCTTGAAACAACCGATACGTCGGCGGGACGGTGTCGGATGGATCAGGGCAGGGGCGTCAGTTCACGCGGCGGCCGGATGCGCCGGAAGCGGGCCTCGATAAAGGAGAAGGAGCCGAAGGCGACGAAGCCGAGGGCGGTAGCGACCAGCATCCACGGACCGGACGGCTGCCGCTCCACGGCGTCGAGGGCCGCGCCGAAACTGGTCACTTCCGAAGCCTTGGCGTGGAAGCCCGCGATCACCACCAGCACGGCCAAGGGAAGGTAGGCCAAGCCTCGGGCGACGTGCCCGATGCGCGCCAGCGGCGCCACGCGCCGGCAAAGCCGCGCCGAGCATGCGAGGTATTCGGTGAAGTCCTCCCGCACCGCCTTGACGATATTGCTGACGCCGATCGCGAAGATCGCCAGCCCGCCGCAGATCAGCAGCCACCTCCCGAACGGCAGGTCCAGCACGGTCGAGGCCATGTCCCGGCTGCGGGCCACGCCGTCGGCCGCGTCGTCGGGAGGCCCCGCCAGCAGCCCGAAGGCGGCGACGGCAAGGGCGGCGTAGCTGAAGGCGCTGAACAGCTGGCTCATCCGCGTACCGAGCCCGTTCCACGACCGGCCTTCGTGGTCGGCGTCGAACACCGACTGCAACAGGCGCCACATGACGAGGGCCGCGAGGCCGAGCCCGAGCAGCAGGGCCCACAGCCGTCCGAGCGGCCGCGAGGCCATCCACGCCAGCGCACCCTTGGTCCCGACCGAGTCGCCGATCACGTCCATCGCCGCCAGCAGGACCAGCACCCCGACGGACAGATAGACGAATCCGCGCGCGCCATAGCCGATGCGCGCCGCCCATTCGATCAGCTCCTTGAGGGGCGGAACACGGCGCAGGATCGACGAGCGTTTGCGGCCGAGGTCGCCCAGACGGGCGAGGCGGGTACGGGCTGAGGCGAGGGGGTTCGGCACGGCGACCTAACCCGCAGGATGAAATATGGCTCCGCTATCTCCGGCCACGCTCTTGAGGTGCGGTAGGCGGACGCATATCTGCTGGCCGCTCAGGGAGGGCGCGAATGCAGCCGGTCATCTCTATCGAAGGTCTGACCAAGACCTACAAGTCTGGCCTTCAGGCCCTCAAGCCCATCGACCTCACCATCCGCAAGGGCGAGATTTTCGCCCTGCTGGGTCCAAACGGGGCGGGCAAGACGACCCTGATCTCGGTGGTGTGCGGCATCGTCACGCCGACGACGGGCACAATCGTCGCGGACGGTCACGACATCCAGACCGAATACCGTCAGGCGCGCAGCAAGATCGGCCTGGTGCCGCAGGAGCTGACAACTGACGCCTTTGAAACCGTCCTGGCGACGGTGACCTTCAGCCGAGGCCTATTCGGCAAGGCGCCCGATCCGAAGCACATCGAAAGCGTCCTTCGCGAGCTGTCGCTGTGGGAGAAGCGCAACGACAAGATCATGACCCTGTCCGGCGGCATGAAGCGCCGGGTGATGATCGCGAAGGCGCTGAGCCACGAACCCGACATCCTGTTCCTCGACGAGCCCACCGCCGGCGTCGACGTCGAGCTGCGCCGCGACATGTGGAACCTCGTCCGGCGACTGCGCGAGCAGGGCGTCACCATCATCCTGACGACCCACTACATCGAGGAGGCCGAGGAGATGGCCGACCGGGTGGGCGTGATCCTCAAGGGCGAGCTGATCCTCGTCGAGGAGAAGACGGCCCTGATGAAGAAGCTGGGCAAGAAGACCCTGACCCTGAACCTTCAGGACCCGCTCCAAACCGTTCCCCCCGAGCTGGCGGAGTGGAACGTCACATTGAAGAACGAGGGCCACGAGCTGGAATATGTCTTCGACTCCAATCTGGAGAAGACCGGCGTCCCGTCCCTGCTGCGCAAGCTCAGCGATCTGGGGATCGCCTTCAAGGACCTGAACACCAGCCAGAGCTCGCTGGAGGACATCTTCGTCAGCCTCGTCCACCGCGACACGGGAGCGGCCGCATGAACAGCCAGTCTTCAAGGGTTCCGGCTTTCAACGGCTACGGCGTCTGGGCCATCTACAAGTTCGAGATGGCGCGGGCCCTGCGCACCATCTGGCAGAGCGTCGTCACCCCGGTGATCACCACGGCCCTGTATTTCGTCGTCTTCGGCTCCGCCATCGGCAGCCGCATGACCGAGATCGACGGCGTGCCCTACGGCGCCTTTATCGTGCCGGGCCTGATCATGCTCAGCCTGTTTACCCAGTCGATCTTCAACGCCAGCTTCGGCATCTACTTCCCGAAATTCACCGGCACCATCTACGAGCTGCTGTCGGCGCCCGTCTCTCCGCTGGAGATCGTCATCGCCTACGTCGGGGCGGCGGCGACCAAGTCGGCGGCGCTCGGCCTGATCATCCTCGCCACGGCGGCCTTCTTCGTGCCGCTGCAGGTGCTGCATCCGATCGAGATGCTGGCCTTCCTGATCCTGATCTCGACGACGTTCAGCCTGTTCGGCTTCATCATCGGCATCTGGGCCAACGGGTTCGAGCAGCTGCAGATGATCCCCATGCTGGTGGTCACGCCGCTGACCTTCCTTGGTGGGTCGTTCTACTCGATCGACATGCTGCCGCCCGCCTGGCGGACGGTGACCCTGTTCAATCCGGTGGTCTATCTGATCTCCGGCTTCCGCTGGACCTTCTACGGCAGCGGGGATGTCGGCATCGGCGTCAGTCTGGCGGCGACGTTCGGCTTCCTGCTGATCTGCCTGCTGATCGTCGGCTGGATGTTCCGGACCGGCTACCGGCTCAAGAATTAGGGGAAGCCCGGCGTCACGAAACGGGCCAGATCGGTGCGCACCTTTGTGCGGTCTTCGCGTTTATGAAGCGCGCCCTGTCCGGCGCGGGAGCATCCATGTCCACTGACGACAAACAGCCCCTCAACGGTTTGCCGACCCCGTTCCGGCGTCCGATCACATGGGGGCGTCCGCCGGAGACGGTGTTCCGGGCCGGCCCGCTGCCGAAGGGCGAGCGGCTGCCGCCGTTGCCCGAGCCGCCGAAGCCGTCGTCGCCCCGTCCCGCGCGCGCCTCGGGAAGCATCCTCGGCGGCTCGTTGATCCCCCAGGCGCCCCGGCCCGCTTCGCCCGCGTCGCTGCCCGAACGCGCTCCGCAACCCCAGCCCGCTGCGACGGCCGCGCGTCCGCTGACCTCCGGGCCCGATCTGACGGTCCGTCCCCTGCCGGCGCCGGAGCCTTCCGTGGAACCCGCAGCTCCAGCGCCCGCCCGCTCGCCGGAGGTGGCCGAGGCTCCGCGCCCGGTTCGTGCCGCCCCGGATCCGGCTCCTACGGTCAGTCCGGTCCTCGCTGCGACCTCCGCTCGCGGCACGGCAAACCGCACGCCGCTGTACGCCGGGGCCGCCGTCGCCGCGGTGGCGGTGGTTGCTGTCGGCGCATGGATGCTGACCCGCTCCCCGGCCGTGGCGCCCGCTCCGGAAGCCGCGCCCTCCTCGTCTGTCGCTGCTGTTCAGCCTGAAGCTGCTCCCCTCGCCGCTGCGCCTGTCGAGGCCGAGGCGGTCGAAGCGACAGACGCTGCGCCTCAGCCGGCCTCCACCGCGCCGGCTCCGGCCGCCCGTGCGCCCGTGACGCCGCAGCGTCCCGCCGCGACGGCCCCGGCCACGACGTCCCCGGCTCGCCCCGCTCCGGCTCCGGCAGCGTCCCAGCCGGCGCAGACGCCGCCCGCCACGACCACGGCCCCGCCGCCAGTGATCGAGATTGTGCCCGCGCAGCCCGCCGGTCCGCCTCCGACCACGGCGGAGCGGCCCCCGGCCGATCCGGACGCCCCGATAGCGACCCGGCCCCAGCCGCTCGACAACGACTGAGGTCGCCGTCGGGTCAGGCGCTCCTGATCGTCAGATAGCCGCGCTCGACCATCCGGCGCAGACCTTCGTAGGCCTCGGCCAACTCTTCGTAGGCCGTGCGGGCCGAGGTCAGCCGGGCGATCTGGTCGGGCGTCGAGGGCGCGCCGGATTCGCTCTGGCGCAGCGCCTCCGAGACCCATTTGGCCCGCGCCGTCGCCGTCTGCACCGCCAGGCGCTGGAACACGGCGGCGTCCATCGGCGGCAGCATGGCCGCGATGACCTCCCGATTGGCGACGAAGGCCGAATAGTCGATCTGCTCAAGCAGACCGCGCAGCCGCCGCTGTTCCTGCGGATCGGCGTCCTGCGGTTCGAAATGGTCGCGCTGGCGACGGTAGGTGGTCGTCTGGATGGTCGACATCGGCCGCTCCGGAGATAGACGGGGCGAGGGTGCGCCGCGCCGATTAACGAGGCGTTGCGGTTTGGGGCTTGCAGGCGCGCGCGCGCCCGGCTGAACTCACCCCTCGTGGTTGAGCCTCGAGGCCGGCCGTTTGCATAGAGCCCGTTGATGTTGCTGGTCCTCTGGTCCCACCCCTACTCCGCCTACGGTCAGAAGGCCTCTGTCGCCCTGTACGAACTCGGGCTTCCGTTCGAGCAGAAGCTGGTGGACGCGAGGGATCAGGCCCTGATGGCCGACTTCCGGGCGATCTCGCCCTTCGCCAAGATGCCGGCCCTGGTCGACGCCGGAGCGGGCAGGACGATCTATGAATCCAGCATCGTCATCGAATACCTCGACCGGCTCGCGGGCGGCGGGCAGTTGATCCCCGCCGATCCCGACGCGGCGCTGGAGGCCCGCTGGATCGACCGGGTCGTGGACAGCTACGTCGGCTGGCCGATGAACCGGATCATCTCGGGCAAATTCCGGCCCGAGGGACAGCATGACGCCTATGGGAGCGAACAGGACGCGCAACAGATCGCGACGGCTTGGGACACGCTCGAGGACCGGCTGGGCGACGGGCGGACCTGGGGCGCGGGTGAGAGCTTCACCCTCGCCGACTGCGCGGCCGCGCCGATCCTGACCTATGCCCGCCGGCTGGTCCCGTTCGGCGACCGGCCGCTGTTGAAGGCGTGGCACGGCCGGTTGATGGCGCGGCCTTCGTTCCGCCGTGCGCTTGAGGACGCGGCGCCGTTCGGCGACCTGATGCCGGCTCCGCCCGCCGTCGACTAGGCGGCGTCAGCCGTTGGCGGTGGCTATGGCCCGAGAGCCGCCGGGGGCCTGCGCCACCGCGAGCAGCTTGAGGCGGAAGACCAGCACGCTGTTGGCGGGGATCTCGCCAGTCGCGGCCTCACCGTAGCCGAGCTCCGGCGGAATATAGACCAGCCACTCGTCGCCGACGGTCATGTGCTGGAGCGCCTCGCGCATGCCCGGGATGATCGAGCCGGAGATGCCTTCCTCGAGGGTGAAGACGGCGGGCTGCCCACGCTGGAACGAGCTGTCAAACACGGTCCCGTCAGTCAGGGCGCCTTCGTAATCGACGCTGACCAGATCGTTGCCGTCCGGGCTCTCTCCCCCGGGCGGGCCCGCGGTGGTGACCTTGTACTGAACCCCGGAGGGCAGGGTCTGAACCCCGTCGGCCTTGCCGTTCGAGGCCATGAAGAAGCCGGCGGCGCGCAGGTTGTCGGCGGCGGCCTGATCGGGTGTCGCGGGAGCGCCCCGGCCGCACGCGGCCAATGTGGCCGCCATGGCCATTACGGCCGCCGTTCTAGCCCATCCGTAGCGCATAGCCTGCCTCTTCCAGTCCGTGTCTGATCTCGTCGGCGTGCGCCTCGCCGCGGGTTTCGACCATGATGTCGAACTCCGCGCCCTTGGCGGGCACGTCCAGCGCCAGCCGGTTGTGCACCACGTCGATGATGTTGCCGCCCAAGCCGCCGATCACCGCGCTCATCTTGGACAGCATGCCTGGCCGGTCGTCGCCGAGAATGCGGTACACGACCAGCCGCTTCTCGCGGACCAGTTCGCGGTTCAGGACCACGGCCAGCATGCGCGAATCGATGTTGCCGCCGCACAGCACGAGACCGACCTTCAGGCCGCGGAATCTTTCAGGAGCCGCCAGAAGGGCCGCGAGCCCGCCCGCGCCCGCGCCCTCGGCCACGGTCTTCTCGAGCGTCGCATAGAAGGCGACCGCCTTCTCGAAATCCGCTTCCTCGCAGACGATCACGTCCTCGACGAGCGGATCGGCCAGAGCGAAGGGGATGTCGCCCACGGCCTTGATGGCGATGCCCTCGGCGATTGTCTGACCGCCGCATCTGGCGACCTCGCCCCGCCGACGCGCGGCGAACGAGGGATACATGGCCGCCTCGACCCCGAAGATCCGGATGTCCGGCTTCATCGCCTTCGCCGCGATCGCGGAACCGGCGATCAGGCCGCCGCCGCCGATCGGGATGATCAGGGCGTCGAGATCCGGCGCGTCCTCCAGGAACTCGAGGCCGCAGACGCCCTGGCCCGTGACGATGCCCTCGTCATCGAAGGCGGAGACGAAGACGAAGCCTTCCTCGTCGCGCAGGCGGTGCGCCTCTTCGGTCGAGCCGGAAAAATCGAGACCCTTGATGACTACCGTGGCGCCGTGCGCCCGGGTGCCGTCCGCCTTCACGAAGGGGGTGCCCTCGGGCATGACGATGGTCACGGGGATGCCCAGCCGGCCGCCGTGGTAGGCCAGCGCCTGCGCGTGATTGCCGGCCGAGGCCGCCACGACGCCGCGGCGCCGCTCGTCGGCCGACAACTGCAGCAGCCGGTTCAGCGCCCCGCGCTCCTTGAAGCTGCCGGTGAAATGCAGGTTGTCGAACTTGATCCAGACCTCGGCGCCCGTCAGCTGCGACAGCTTGCGGGAGTAGCGCACGGGCGTGCGGTCGACCTGACCCGCGATCCGGTCCCGCGCCGCCAGAATGTCGTCAAACGTGACTGTCATGGAGGCTCCCTATGCCCGGTCTGCGCCGGGTTGATGCGCGCTTTTGGACCAGCGTCCCGAGGCCCGCAACCTTGACCTTGCCGCGGCGTTCAGCGTCTCATCCCGGATGTTCGACCCGCACCCGAGACGGAGAGAGCCCATGGCCGGCCAGACGACCCCCCGCACGTTCCTCACACCGCTGATCGCCATCGCCGTGATCGGCGCCGCGCTGGCGGGTTGTGAGACCGTGCCCATGGGCGGCGGCTTCGCTCCCGGCCCCGCGTCGGGCGACTTCCGCGCCGATGATTTCGACTGGTCGACCCGGTCGGGCAGCGCCTCCATCGATGGCCGAATCGACTATCGCCGGGGAGTGCAGACGTTCGACTGCACCGGCTCTGTCGGCCTGACGCCGGACACGCCCTACACCCGCAACCGCATCCGCACCCTGTACGGCTCGACTGACCGGGCGGCTGTGCCCGAAGCCATCGTCCGGGCGCGCACCGTGGCGGACCCGAGCGCCGACTACCGTGGCTATGTCCGCTCCGGCACCTGCGAGAACGGCCGCTTCAGCTTCTCTGGCCTGCCGGACGGCGGCTGGTTCATCATCGCTCCGGTCAGCGCGGGGGGCGACGACCGCGTTGTCCTGATGCGCCACGTGGACACCCGCAGCGGGCGTATCTCCGTCACTCTGTAAGGCGTTTCGTCAGTCAGTCTTTTCAGGCCGCGTAACGGGCCGCTCTGGAGGATTAACCATGCGTCGTCCGTTGCTGATCAGTCTGATCGTCGCCGCCGGCTGCGCCCTCGCGGTCGCGGGCCCTGCGGCGGCGCAGTCCTGGGGCCATAACAGCGGCTACGGTCACGAGCGGGGCGGCTCCAACTGGGCTCCCTCGGCATTCGACTGGCGCAGCCAGCTTGATCGCCCGGGCGACTACCGCTGCGACGCCTTTTGGGACGCCAACCGCACCGATTGCGGCGCACGTTGGCGGGACCAGCGCCGCAGGGTCAGCCCGCAGGCGCGGCGGGACTACCGCGCCCTGGCCGGTTATCGAGACAACTACGGCTATGGCCACTCGTATGGCTACGGCTCCGGCTACGAGGGGCGGTATTCGACCCGGCGACGGGGATATGGCCGCGGCTACGGTTACGGCGATTACGGCTACGGGGAATCAGGCAACGCCTACCACGGCGCCTATGGTCGACCTGACCTCGTTTATCCCGGGGGCGGTTATGGCGGCTACAGCCGGCAGTCATACGGCGGCGCCCGCGACCCCGGCCGCATCGACTGGTGCCGCGCCACCTACCGCTCCTACGATCCGGCCAGTGGATATTATCGCGCCTACAGTGGCCGGTTGATCTTCTGCGGCTGAGGCCGAACGCGGTTCATCCGATCACGGAATGGTGGGTGACCCCTGTTCGCCATTGTTTCGCCTCGCCCGCACCGCTTCGCTGTCCCTGACCCGCAAGGGGCGGTGGATCAGGGAGCGCGTTCATGTCCCAGCACAACATTTCCGGTTCGGAAGTCTTCGGACCGAAGCCTGGCGTCATGCTGCGATCAGTCAAGACCAGCGGCCTGCGCCGCCAGCGCGCCGCGCGCACCTGGCTGGCGTTCGCCGCCGGCGCGGTCGTGGCGGTCGCGGGTGGAGCGGTGGCCCTGGCCGCCATCTTCGGTCCGACCCTGTTCGGCTAAAGACGTCTCAGGGCGTCAGGCGAGCCAGACCATCCGGCGAGTGTGCGTCTCACCGGCCCTGGCCTTGCTGAAGCCGCGCCGGACCTCGCCCGTATAGAGGAAGCCCGCCTTCTCCAGCACCCGGCCTGACGCCGGGTTGTCGGCGAAGTGGCCGGCGACCAGCGCCCGACGCTTCCAGCGCTTCGACGCCCAGACCAGCGCGCCTTGCAGCGCCTCGGTCGCATAGCCGCGCCCCCAGAAGGGCCGGGCGATCCAGTAGCCGACCTCCGGCGCGGGGTCGCTGTCCTCGAACAGACCGATCACACCGACCGCGCCGTGGTCCTCGTGCTCGATCAGGAAGGTCGCGGCGCGCGAGGGATCCTGCCCGGCCACCGCCAGCACAAAGGCCTCGGCGTCATCGACGGAGTAGGGATACGGCATGCGCAGGGTCATCCGCGCGATGTCGGGATCGTTGGCCAGCGTCGCCAGACGGCTGACGTCCTGCGGAGCCGGCGCGCGCAGGGACAGGCGCCGCGTCTCGACGACAGGGGAGGGTTCGATCACGCACATGGGACGGCCTCGGTCTTCGCGCCGCCTCCTTGGAGGGCTCGGACGGCTTCGAGGCGGGGAACGAAAACGGGGAGCCTGGTGATCCAGACTCCCCGCGGAAATATTTCCCTTGGTCCGGATCGCGGCTCTTGAGCCTTGCGCGATCCGGGAGGTGTTCCGTTCGCGCTATTCGGCGGCCATGGCCGGCATGGTGTCATTGGCCGGAAGAATCGACACGTAGCATCGGCCGCCACGCTTGGTGGTGAATTTGACCGAGCCGGTGGCGGTGGCGAACAGGGTGTGGTCGCGGCCGAGGCCGACGTTCTCACCCGGGTGGAAGGTGGTGCCGCGCTGACGCACGAGGATGTTGCCGGCCAGCACGCGCTCGCCGCCGAACTTCTTCACGCCGAGGCGCTTCGACTCGGAGTCGCGACCGTTACGCGACGAACCACCGGATTTCTTGTGAGCCATGGGTTTGCTCCTACTCTCGTATCGTTCTTACGCTTCGTCAGACGAGGCGGCGGTTTCAGTCTTGGGCGCGGCCTTTTTGGCCGGAGCCTTCTTGGCGGCGGGCTTTTCAGCGACGGCTTCGGCCTTCGGAGCCGCGGCCTTCTTCGCCGGCTTGGCCGGAGCTTCGGTCGCCTCGACGCGCGGGGCCAGGCCACGGGCGCGGGCGTTCATTTCGGCCTTGGTCATCAGCGAGGTTTCGCCGTCCCACTTGGCGTTCTCGCCGGCACCTTCGATGCCGGTGATGCGCAGGACCGATTCCATCTGGCGGTGGCCGTTGGTGCGGCGGTAGCCCTGACGACGGATCTTCTTGAAGATCTTGATCTTCTCGCCCTTGCGGGTTTCGACCAGCGTCGCGGCGACGGTCGCGCCGGCGATCGTCGGGGCGCCGAGGGTGATGCCGTTGTCGCCGCCCAGCATCAGCACGTCGCCGAACGACACGTTGGAGCCGGCGTCGCCGTCGAGCTTCTCGACCACGATCACGTCGCCCGGTTGAACCCGGTACTGCTTGCCGCCGGTCTTGATCACCGCGTACATGTTGAAGCCTCAGCGAAACGCAAAAAGAATAAGCCCGACGGGGGTCCCCCTCGGGCGAAGAGCGGCGACATATACGGAAGGGGGTCGCCGAGTCAACGCGAAACCCGGCCGTTCGGGCTTTTCAGGGCTTGCACGCAGTCACCGGCTCGACCCTCCAGAGGACATACGGCGGTGTTCGCGCCTCGCGAGTCATCGATTGCACCGGCCTCCGCGCGGCGGTAAGAAGTTGATAACGACGTTTTCTCAGGCGCGAGCCCCTGTGGCCGCTGTCTCTGCATCGAAAGAGGGGCCGCCATGAGCATTCACTCGAGCCTCCGCGCCGGCAAGCCGGATACGTTTCTCTTCGTGCCTGTCGTGGGCGACAGCGGCGACAACACCCTGCCCGGAACGGCCGGCGACGACACGATCGATGGACTCGACGGCGACGACACCCTGAGCGGCGGCGGCGGCGTCGATGTCATGGATGGCGGCCTCGGCAGCGACACCGCGGACTATACGACGGCGGCGGCCGGCGTCGTGGTCCGCCTGTTCGCCGGGCAGACGACGGTGGACGGGGACGGGGGAACCGACACCCTGATCTCCATCGAGAACGTGACGGGATCGGCGTTCAACGACACCCTGCTGGGCACGGTCGGAAACAATGTGCTGTCGGGTGGCGCCGGCCAGGACTTCCTGATCGGCCTCGGCGGCGACGACATTCTGATCGGCGGATCCGTCCTCGCCAACCAGCTCCAGGGCGGCATCGGCGACGACGACTACTACGTCAGCGCCAACGATACCCTGGTCGAATTCGCGGGCGAGGGACACGACCGGATCTTCACGACCCAGGCGCGCCTTGTCATGGCCGCCAACATCGAAGACCTGACCTATACCGGCTCGGGCGCGTTCACCGGCATCGGCAACGCCGAGGACAACGCCATCACCGGCAACATCGGCGCCGATGTGCTGTCGGGTCGTGAGGGCGCCGACAGCCTCGACGGCGGCGACGGGATCGATACGGTCGATTACCGGCTGGCGGGGTCGGGCGTGGTGCTCAGCCTGGCGGACGGCGAGGCCTCGGACGACGGCGATGGATCGACGGATATTCTCGCCAACTTCGAGAACGTCACGGGCTCCGTCTGGGACGACGATCTGACCGGCGACGCCGGCGTCAATGTCCTCGACGGCGGCGACGGCTACGACCGGCTGGTCGGTGGCGGTGGAGCGGACATCCTGCGCGGCGGCGCCGACTACGACATGGTCGACTACAGCGGCGCGGCGGGCGGCGTCTTCATCAAGCTCAATACCGGGCAGGCGGTGAACGATGGCGACGGCTCCTCGGATCAGCTGATCAGCATCGAGGACGTCACCGGAAGCGCCTTCAACGACATCATCATCGGCGGCTCGATCGACAACTATCTGTATGGCGGCGCCGGCAGCGACGTCCTGATTGGCCTCGACGGCGACGATCTGCTGGAGGGCGGCAACGGCGCGGCCAACCAGTTGCAGGGCGGGCTCGGCGACGACCGCTACTACGTCGAAGCCAACGACACGCTCGTCGAGTTCGCCAACGAGGGTCACGACAGCGTCTTGACCACGCGGAACAGCTACACCCTGCGGGCCAATTTCGAGGACCTGGCCTTTGACGGGGTCGGCAATTTCGTGGGCACGGGCAATGACGAAGACAACGCCATCGTGGGCGGCGACGGTGACGACTTCCTGACCGGCCTGAAGGGCGACGACATCCTTGTGGGCGCCAGCGGCTGCGGCTGCGGCGGCGGAGGCAACGACACCGCCGTGATGTCCGGCGTCCTCGCAGACTACGAGATCGAGGATCTCGGCGGCGGGGCGTGGGGCATCACCGATCTGGTCGCCGACCGGGACGGGTCCGACCTCCTGCTCGACATCGACCAGCTCCGTTTCTCGGACGGCTCCACCTATGCCCTGGTTTCGGTCGATCCGGCCCCGGTCCTTTCCGACAAGACGCTGGATATCGCGCAGGTCCTGCCCGGACTGATCGACGACGATTTCCTGTCGTTCAAGGACGTGGACGGGCCGCTGGTGCTGCCCGGCGACGACGGGCAGATGGCGTCTTCGGTGCTGCTCGACGCCGAGCTCATCGAAGCCTTCCCCACCCACATGCTCACCCTCTCTCCCGAGGGCGGCTACGTGGGCGGCACGGACGATATCGGGCGCTTGCACGACCACGACGGCTGGCTGTTCTGATCCAACCCGTCGCGAACGGCGCCTATCGACCGTTATAAAGTAACAGGCTACAGAGGAGCGATGTCGCCGTCCGCTCCTGACCAAACCGTCCTGATCTCCCTGCTGGGTGTCGGCTTCGCGACGGCTTTCCTGCATGCGGCCCTGCCAACCCACTGGCTGCCCTTCGTTCTCGTGGGACGGGCCCAGCGCTGGAGCCGCGGCCGGATTCTCACCGCCGTTGTCGTGGCCGGTCTGGCGCACATCGCCTCGACCGCGCTGGCCGGGGGCCTGATCGTGCTGGCGGGATTGGCTCTCGACCAGTGGGTCTCGGGCCTGCTGCCCTATCTGTCGGCGACCCTGCTGTTCGTGTTCGGCGCCTTCTATCTGGTGCGGGCGGCGGTGCGGCGGCCGCAGGTCGCTGGCGGTCCGCAACTGGACGCCGCCGAGCCACGCGCGTCCCACGCCGCGGCCTTCCTTGGCCTCGTGGCGATGATGGCCATCTCGCCCGGCGAGGTTCTCCTGCCCTTCTATCTCAACCAGGCGGAGGCCGGGATCGGCGTTCTGTCCGGTCTGACCATGGCTTTCGCTGTCGGGACCATCCTCGGCATGGCGGTCTTCACCCTGCTGGCCCGGGCGGGCTGGTCGGTGCTCCGGCTGGAGCGATGGGCCCGCTACGAGGGCGCGGTGCTGGGGCTGGCCCTGATCGCGATCGGGCTTCTCGTCGTCGTCTATCAGCCCTAAAGCTCAGCGAATGGCGCACGACCACGGCCACTCTCATGCCGACGATGACCCTGATCATCACGATCACGGGCATGCGCACGGCCACCATCACCATGGCCCTGTCGACACCGGCGACTGGCGCTACGCCATCGGGCTGATCGTCAATCTCGCCTTCGTCGGCTGCGAGGTCGGGGCAGGGCTGTGGAGCGGCTCGACGGCCTTGCTGGCGGACGCGGGTCACAACCTCTCGGACGTCCTCGGCCTCGCGATGGCGGGCGGCGCGGCCTGGCTGGCGCGGCGCGCGGGCGGACCCCAGAAGACCTACGGCTACGGCAAGGCGACGGTGCTCGCTGCGCTGGCTAACGCCCTGTTGCTGATCTTCGCCTGCGGGGCCATCGCCGTCGAAGCCGTCCAGCGGCTCGACAACGGCGCCGAGGTCCAGTCGCAGATCGTCATGATCGTCGCGGGCATCGGCTTCGTCATCAATCTGGGCACCGCCCTGCTGTTCATGCGCGACCAGCATTCGGACCTGAACGCCCGCGGCGCCTATCTGCACATGATGGCCGACGCGGCCGTTTCGATCGGCGTGGTGCTGGCCGGCGCGGCCATACTGTTCACCGGCTGGTCCATCATCGACCCGCTGGTCAGCCTGATCATCGTGGCCGTGATCCTGTTCGGCACCTGGGGGCTTCTCAAGGACTCCGTCAATCTGGCGCTGGACGCCGCGCCCCGGGGCGTCGACGTGGAAGCGGTTCGTGCGGCCCTGCTCGCCCTTCCCGGCGTGGGCGCGGTGCACGATCTGCACGTCTGGGGCCTGTCGACCACGGAGACGGCGCTGACGGCCCACCTCGTGCACGACCGGCCGGATCCCGAAGCCCTGCTGGCCGAGGCGCACACTCTCGCCCGCTCCCGCTTCGCCATCCACCACACCACCCTGCAGCTGGAAGCCGGCGCCCTGCCGGATTGTCCGGACTGCTGACCTTCACAAGCGGCGCCCGAGGCGCCATCTGGCGCCCATGACCGACACCGCTTCCGGCCAGACCTCTGGCAAGATCCCCGTCACCGTCCTCACCGGCTATCTCGGCGCCGGCAAGACCACCCTGCTCAACCGCATCCTCACCGAGGACCACGGCAAGCGTTACGCTGTGATCGTCAACGAGTTCGGCGAGATCGGCATCGACAACGATCTGGTGGTCGGCGCCGACGAGGACGTGTTCGAGATGAACAACGGCTGCGTCTGCTGCACGGTGCGCGGCGACCTGATCCGCGTCGTCGCCGGCCTGATGAAGCGCCAGCGCCCCGGCAAGCCCGCCTTCGACGCCATCATCGTCGAAACGACCGGCCTCGCCGATCCCGGCCCCGTCGCCCAGACCTTCTTCGTCGACGAGGACGTCAAGGCGAAGACCCAGCTGGACAGCGTCACCGCCCTCGTCGACGCCAAACACGTCATGGCCCGCCTCGACGATTCCAAGGAGGCGCGAGAACAGGTCGCCTTCGCCGACCGCATCATCCTCAACAAGGTCGATCTGGTGTCCGAGGCCGATCTCGTCGAGGTCGAACGCCGACTCCGCAAGCTGAATCCACTGGCGCCGATCACCCGCGCCGAACGCGCCGATGTGCCGCTGGATCAGGTGCTCGGTCTCGGCGGGTTCGATCTCGAGCGTATCCTCGACATCAAGCCGGAGTTCGCCAACCCCGGCCACGGCGAGGACGGCCACGTCCACGACGAACACTGTGGCCACGACCACGCCCACGATCATCATGGCCATGACCACGCTCACGCCCATGAGCACGAACACGCCCACGGCGCGCGCGGCCATGCGCACGAGGACGACATCAAGGGCATCTCCCTGTCGCTCGACCGGCCCATGGACGGCACGAAATTCACGGCGTGGCTCGACCGTCTGCTGGGCGAGCAGGGCCAGAACATCCTGCGCGCCAAGGGCATCATCGACGTCTCCGGCGAGGACCGGCGGCTGGTCTTCCAGGCCGTTCACATGATTCTCGAGGGCGAGCTGCAGAAGCCCTGGGGCGCGCTGGAGCGCCGCTGGTCCCGCGCGGTCTTCATCGGCCGCGATCTGGACGAAGCGGAATTGCGCAAGGGGTTCGAGGCCTGCGCAGCATGACCGGCTCGGTTGACCCCACCCGCTGCGACGCGCGGCGGCCTGATCCCAACTTTGGAGCGGATCGATGAACCCGCCCCCGAAACCTCTCCCGGTGCAGGGGCGTGAGGCGGTCCTGCGCTACGATCGCGCGGACTTCGACATCGTCGAGGGCGGCGACCACGTCCGCTGCGCCGTCTCGGGCAAACCCATCCCGCTCGAACGCCTGACCTACTGGAGCGCCGAGCTGCAGGAGGCCTACGCAAATGCGGCGCTGATGACCCAGCGCTGGGTGGAGACTCACGGGCGGAGTTGAGGCGCCGGGGACTGTTCAGCCTCGCCTGATCCGCTAGGGTCGGGGCCGGAGGACGCCATGAAGAAACTGGTGCTGCTGGCCTGTGTGGCCCTGCTGTGCGGCTGCTCGACCTACACCACGCCGGGAGCCGGGGTGTCGCTCGCGGCCATCTCCGAAAACGACGGCGATATCGCCGCCGCCTTCCAGCGGGAGCCGGCGATCACCTTCCCCGCGCGGCTCGCCGTCGCGCGCGTCGCGGCGCCGGGTTACCGAAGCGGCTCGAACAACAGTGTCGGGACCGGCGCCTTCGGCATCGTCACGACGCGCGACATCGAGACGGACGAGAGCTTCGCTCGCCTCGGCGCCATGCCCCAGGTTCTGGCGGTCGCGCCGGTCAGCCGCCTGCTGGTTCCCGCCAATCTCGGAACCACCCGGGACCTGCGCGCAGCGGCTGCGCAGCTGAGGGCCGACGCCCTGCTGGTCTATACGATCGACACCCGCTTCCGCACCGAGAGCGCCGATGTCGGGCCGCTGCAGACCATCGCGCTCGGCTTCCTGCCCACCCGCAAGGCGGTGGTGAACGCCACCTGCGCCTTCATGGTCATCGATGTCCGGACGGGGTTCGTCTACGGTACCGGCGAAACCACGGCCACGGAGGACCAGCGGTCCAACCTGTGGGGCTCCGAACAGGCCATCGAGGCCGCGCGCCTCAGGGCTGAGCGCCGGGCCTTCGAGGACGGACTCGGGGAGGTCGCCAGGCTGTGGACGTCCATCCTCCAACAGCATGCAGGCGCCCGTCCCGCCGGGTGACCACCGCAACCGTGTCGGGGAGCGAGTTGACGCCCCCGGCCCGGCCACTAAACGGACCAGCATGAAGACCCAAACCTTCGACGCCCAGGTCACCGCCGCCCTGTTCGACAGCACCGGGGCGGTCTTCGCCCTGGGCGACGGCTCGGTCCGCTTCGAAGGCGGCGAGTTCAGCGCCGCCCATGACGGCGCGGTGCTGAGCGCCGCGGTCCATCCGTCCGGAGATGGCGTGGTCACCGGCGGCGACGACGGCCGGGTCATCTGGCACCGGCGCGGCGAGGCCGGCGTGCTGGCGACCTCAAAGGGCCAGTGGATCGACGCGATCGACGCCTCGCCCGAGAGCGGACTGATCGCCTTTTCCGCCGGCAAGACCCTCTCGGTGATCGATGCGAAGGACGCCGGCTTCCGCCGCGACTTCCAGCACGAGCGCACCGTCTCGGGCGTCGCCTTCGAGCCGAAGGGCCGGCGAATCGCCGCCTCGACCTATGGCGGCGCGGCCCTGTGGTTCGCCCGTATCGCCGACCAGAAGCCGACCTTCCTGAAGTGGGCCGGGTCGCACACCGGCGTGACCTGGTCGCCCGATGGCGCCTTCGTCGTCAGCGCCATGCAGGACAACCAGCTGCACGGCTGGCGCATCAAGGACCAGAAGAACCTGCGGATGGGCGGCTATCCGTCCAAGGTTCGCTCGATGAGCTTCCTCTCCAACGGCTCGCTGCTCGCCACATCGGGGGCTCAGGGCGCTGTTCTGTGGCCCTTCATCGGATCGAACGGTCCAATGGGACGCGAGGCGACAGAGATCGGCTTCGACGAGGGCAGCCTCGTCGCTCTCGTCGCGTCGCAGCCGAAGCATGGCGTCGTGGCCGCGGGCCTCAATGACGGTCGTGTCTGGCTGGCGGATCCGGCGGGCCGTGGCCTGAACTTCCTCAAGGCGGAGAAGGGCGCGCCGGTCACAGCCCTGGCCATGAGCGCCGACGCCGGCCGTGTCGCCTGGGCGGACGAGGACGGTCAGGCGGGCGTAGCGGATATCTGAAACGCTTGCGCTCAACCACGCGGACGCGTCACATCGCGCCGATGGCGGGCAACCCGATCAAGAAGCGCCGACGGCCCGTGCTGACCGTCATTGTCATGCTGGGCCTGCTGTTGCTGGTCAGCGTCGGCGTGCATCGTTTCGTCCCTCCGCCGACCACCTTCCTGATGGTCACTCGTGCGGTGGAAGGGGAGGGGATGTCCTACCGCTGGCGGTCGCTGAACAACATCTCGCCGCGTCTCATTGAGGCGGTGATCGCGTCCGAGGACTCGACCTTCTGCTCGCATCGAGGCTTCGACATGAAGGCGATCGAGAAGGCTCTGAAGGCGAATGCGCGGGCCGAGAAACGCGGGCGCGGCCGCATCCGCGGCGGCTCGACCATCAGCCAGCAGACCGCCAAGAACGTCTTCCTCTGGCCGGGGCGCGACTGGGTCCGCAAGGGCTTGGAGGCGGGCTACACCGTTCTGATCGAGACCCTGTGGGGCAAGCGCCGGGTCATGGAGGTCTATCTGAACGTCGCTGAATGGGCGCCCGGCGTCTACGGCGCCGAGGCGGCGTCGCAGCACTGGTTCGGCAAGTCGGCGGACGAGCTCAGCGCCCGCGAGGCGGCGCGGCTGGCGGCCATCCTGCCCTCGCCCCGGCGCTACAATGCCTCATCGCCGGGTCCTTACATCCGCCGGCGGGCCTCGCGTGTGCAGGCCGCCATGGGGACGGTGCGAAACGACGGCCTCGCGGCCTGTGTGCTGGATTAACCGTCACGCTTGACGGCACGGCTCCGCTCCCATCACCTGCGCGCCGAAAAGGCGGAGCAACCGCCTGATGCTGACGCCCGGGAGACCACTATGAAACGCACCCTGATGACGGCCGCCGCCCTCTGCGCCCTCAGCCTCGCCGCCGGCTGCGCCAGCCTCGGCATGGACAACGACGCCGCCGCGACGCCGGCCGCGGACGCCGCCATGCCCGCCGCCGCACCCGCCACCGCCGAGGCCGCATCCGCCTTCGTCGCCGACGCCGAGAAGCGGCTGGCCGACCTCAGCGAAGAGGCCGCCCGCATCCAGTGGACCCGCGCCACCAACATCACCCACGACACCATGTGGCTGGAGAGCCGGATCAACGCCGAGTTCACCGAGCTGCAGGTCGAGCTGGCCAACGGCGCGGCCCGCTTCAACGACGTGCAGGTGCCCGATGACGTCCGCCGCAAGCTGAACCTTCTCCGCTTGGGCATCGTGCTGCCGGCCCCGAACCGGCCGGGCGCGGCCGGCGAACTGGCCGAGATCACGACCCGGCTGGACTCGACCTACGCGACCGGCAAGTTCGAGTTCAAGGGTCGCCAGATCACCCTCGACGAAGCCTCGATCCTGATGGCCGAGAGCCGCGATCCGGCCGAGCTGAAGGCGCTGTATGAGGGCTGGCGCACCATCTCGCCGGTCATGGCCCCCGACTACGCTCGCATGGTCGAGATCGCCAACGAAGGCTCGCGCGAACTGGGCTTCGCCGACACCGGGGCGATGTGGCGCGCCGGCTACGACATGGAGCCCGACGCCTTCGCCGCCGAGACCGACCGCCTGTGGGAACAGGTCAAGCCGTTCTACGAGAACCTGCACTGCTATGTGCGCGATCGGCTGAACGCCAAATACGGCGACGCCGTCCAGCCGGACACGGGGCCGATCCGCGCCGACCTGCTGGGCAATATGTGGTCGCAGCAGTGGGGGAACATCTACGACGTGGTCGCCCCGACCTCGGGCGGCGAGTCCAGCTACGACCTGACCAAACTGCTCGAAGGCGCCGACTACGACGCGACGAAAATGGTCAAGACGGGCGAGAATTTCTACGTCTCGATGGGCCTCGATCCCCTGCCGCAGACCTTCTGGGAGCGGTCGATGATCACCCGGCCGCGGGACCGCGAAGTGGTCTGCCACGCCTCGGCCTGGGATCTCGACAACGCCGACGACATCCGCATCAAGATGTGCACCCAGGTGAACGGCGACGACTTCTACACGGTCCACCACGAGCTCGGTCACAACTTCTATCAGCGCGCCTACAAGGGTCAGCCCTTCCTGTTCAAGAACGGCGCGAACGACGGCTTCCACGAGGCGATCGGCGACTTCGTCGGCCTCTCGGCCCTGACCCCGACCTATCTGAACCAGATCGGCCTGCTGGACAGGGTGCCCGGCGAGTCCGAGGACATCCCGTTCCTGTTGAAGATGGCGCTCGACAAGATCGCCTTCATGCCGTTCGGCCTGATGGTCGACCGCTGGCGCTGGGGCGTGTTCAATGGCGAGACGACGCCGGCGGAGTATAACGACGCCTGGTCCGCGGACATGCTGCGCTACCAGGGGCTGGTCCCGCCGGGGCCGCGTCCGGAGAACGCCTTCGATCCGGGCGCGAAATACCACATCCCCGGCAACACGCCGTACACCCGCTACTTCCTCGCCGGCATCTACCAGTTCCAGTTCCACCGCGCGGCCTGCAAACAGGCGGGCTGGACGGGGCCGCTGCACCGCTGCTCGATCTACGGCAACGAGGAGGTCGGACGGCGCTTCAACACCATGCTGGAGATGGGCCAGTCGCGTCCGTGGCCCGAGGCCATGCAGGCCTTCACCGGGGAGCGGGGCAACGACGCCTCGGCCATCACCGACTATTTCGCGCCGCTGAACGTCTGGCTGACCGAGCAGAACCGCGGAAAAGACTGCGGCTGGGGGGCCTGAGGCCCCTCCACCGGGTTGGCTGAACGTCGATCACGTTAACTTTCGCTGTTGGCGCTTCTCTTAACCAGGATGCGTCAGAGTCCCTCCGTGACCGTAGGCGGATTGCGCCAGCGGCGACGACGGCTGGGAACGGCGAATGGGGCTCACGAACTGGATCGGCGGTGTGTTGGGCAGCGCCTGGGCGCTGACCCGGCGCGTGGCGGCCGACGCACGCGGCAACGTCGCCATGCTGTTCGGTCTCAGCCTGCCGGTGCTGATCCTGATGACTTTCGGCGGCGTCGACATCCACCGGATGTCGACGGTCAAGGTCAATCTGCAGGATGCGCTGGACGCCGCCGCCCTTGCCGCGGCCCGCTCGCCCTATACCGCCAACGCCGACCTGCAGCGGGTCGGACTGGCGGCGCTGAAGGCCAATCTTCAAGCCTATCCGAACGTGACGCTGGAAGAGAACCAGACGCATTTCGTCCTCAACACTGACGACGTGGTGATCGCCGACGCGCGGGTGCAGGTGAAAACCCTCGTCGCCAACATCTTCCTGCCGCCGTACGGCCAGCTGATGGACGACTACCTGCCGGTCGGCAGCCACTCCGAGGTCGACCGCTCGTCCCGCAACATCGAGGTCGCCATGGTGCTCGACCTCACCGGCTCGATGGAAGGCGCCAGGATCGAGGCCCTCATCGAAGCGGCCAAGGATCTGGTCGACGTGGTCGTCCAGGACGTCCAGACGCCCTACTATTCCAAGATCGCGCTGGTCCCGTACTCCAACTCGGTGAACCCGGGCAGCAGCTATCTGTCGACGGTCAGGGGCGGGGTGACGGGTTCGACCAACATCAGCAACGCCGTCATCAATCTGAGCGGCACCCAGCGGACAATCTCCAGCGCCACCAAGGCGCGGCCCGTGGTGATCACCACGTCGGCCAACCACGGCTTCGTCAACGGCGACATCGTCTGGATCACCAGCTCGACCGGCATGACCCAGCTGAACAACAAGCCCTATGTCGTGACCAACAAGACCAACACGACGTTCGAGCTCTACACCATGGGCGGCAGCCGCGTGGATGGCCGGAACTACAGCACCTACAACGGCAGCGGCCGGGTGCAGAAATGCCAGAACAACGACTGCTCGATCACCGTAACCGCCAACGCCCACGGCCTGCTGAACAACCAGTACGTTCACATCAACGGCGTGAGCGGCATGACCCAGATCAACGACAAGACCTACCTTGTCGGCAACGTCACGACCAATACCTACACGATCGACCCTGACGATGGCTCGCAGATCAACCCCTACACCTCGGGCGGCAAGTCCTGGTGCGCCCAGGCCGGCTGCACCTGGTTCGCGTTCGAGAACGTCAATGAAGATCTGGTCGCGAACAAGATCAGCTCGTGCGTCACCGAACGGACGGGCGCGCAGGCCTGGACCGAGGCCCGTCCGACCGGCGCCTCCTCCTACGTCGGCCGTCACTACCCCGATACCGCGGGCGGCTGCCTGAGCAATGCGGTGGTGCCGCTGACGGCCAACAAGAACACCCTCAAGACCGCGATCAATAACTTCAGCGTCGAAGGCACGACGGCCGGCCACATCGGGATCGGCTGGGGCTGGTACACGATCTCGCCGACCTTCAGTCAGCTGTGGTCGTCGGGCACGGCCGCCGCCTACAACACCGCGCACACCCTGAAGGCGCTGGTCATCATGACGGACGGCGAGTTCAACACCGCCTACTGCAACGCCGTCCCGGACATGAACACCGGCTCGACCAGCGCCACCTACCGGAACAACTGCTCGGCCAACAACGGCGACGCCTTCAGCCAGAGCCGTACGCTGTGCACTGCGATCAAGAACCGGGGCATCCTGATCTACACCGTCGGCTTCCAGATCGCCGCGGATGGCGAGGCCGCCGACGTTCTGTCCGACTGCGCAAGCTCGCCTACGAACTTCCACATCGCCAGCAGCGCCGCCGACCTGTCCGACGCCTTCGCCGCGATCGGCCGGGACATCACCCAGCTGCGGATCTCGAAATAGCGAAAGGGCGCGGCGTCCTTCGACGCCGCGCCCTTCCCTTTTCGATGCGAGACGCCCGCGCTCAGATCAGCCGGATTTCCTTCAGCCGCTCGGTCAGGAAGTCCTCGGCCATGATCGCCTTGCCGGCGTAGCGGTCGGGGTTCTCTTCCGAGATCATGGTCGGCAGAGTCTCGATCACGAAGTCCGGGTTGAAGTGCAGGAAGAACGGCGTGGAGTAGCGGGCGAAGCTGGCCCGTTCCGGCGCGGGATTGATCACACGGTGGCTCGTTGACGGCAGGACGTGGTTGGTCAGCCGCTGCAGCATGTCGCCGATATTGACGACCAGGGCTCCCGGCGGCGGGGCGATGTCCAGCCATTCCCCGTCGGCGTCCTTGAGCTGCAGGCCGGCCTCTTCGGCGCCGAGCAGCAGGGTGATGACGTTGATGTCCTCATGAGCGCCGGCGCGTACGCCTGACGCGCCGGCCGCCACCGGCGGGTAGTGCAGCATGCGCAGGATGCTGTTCCCCAGCTCGACCTTGTCGTCGAAGAATTCGTCGCCCAGTTCGAGGTAGCGGGCGATGGCCCGCAGGATCTTGGCGCCGAGTTGGTCCATGGCCGAGAACATCCCGTACAGGTGCTCGCGGAAGCCCTCGACCTCGGTCGGCCAGACATTGTCGCGCATGTATTTGCGGTAGGGGTGCACTTCCGGCAGCTCGCGCCCGACGTGCCAGAACTCCTTCAGGTCGACCGTCGCCGCGCCTTTGGCCGCCTCGACGCCGAACGGCGTCAGGCCGCGCGCACCGCCTGTCCCGGGCTGGTGGTACTGGCGTTTCACGTCTTCAGGCAGGGCGAAGAAGGCCTTGGCGTCGTCGATGGCCGCCTCGATCACCGTTTCATCCAGCCCATGGTCGGCGATCACGGCGAAGCCGTAGCGCTTGAACGACGTGCCGAGCTTGTCGGCGAAGGCCTGGAAATCGGTGTCGTACAGCGTCATCGAGACCGGTTCGATGGAGCGGCGGGCGGTGGTGGAGCTCAGGCTGTCGGCCATGGCGGAACCTCAAGACTACATTCGGGCGTTTCCATACGCCCTGCGAGCCGATGTTGGCAAAGCGAGGGCGCCGGCGCACGCCGCGGATGAATCCACACGCGCCGGCCGTTCAAGAACGGTACAGCTTGGAACCTTGACCGTAAGGCTGCGTTCCGCCGTCAACCAGAACACTGGAAGGACCACTCCCATGCACGCCAAACTCATCGTCACCGGCGTCAGCGTCATCGCCCTGCTGGGCGCCTGCACGACGACCGACCCCTACAGCTCGACGCCGCGGCGCAACAACACCGGCACGGGCGCGATCGCCGGCGCCCTCGGCGGCGCCCTGCTCGGCTATCTGACCAACACCTCGAACTCCGAGGAAGGCCGCAAGAACGCACTGATCGGAGCCGGCATCGGCGCGCTCGGCGGCGCGGCGGTCGGCGCCTATATGGATCGTCAGCAGCGCGAGCTCGAGGCCGAGCTGTCGGGCAGCGGCGTGGGCGTCGCGCGCCAAGGCGACAACCTGGTCCTTCGCATGCCGTCGGACGTGACCTTCGCGTCCAATCAGGCGTCGATCAGCCCGCGCTTCAACGCCACGCTCGATGACGTCGCGGCGGTGCTGAACCGTTACGACCAGTCGGTGATCGACATCATCGGCCACGCCGACTCCGACGGCGCCGACGACTACAACCTCAATCTCTCGCGCCAGCGGGCCTCTTCGGTGGCCCAGTATCTGGTCAACCGCAACGTCCTGGCCGACCGCCTCTACGTTGACGGCCGCGGCGAGAGCCAGCCGGTCGCGACCAACGCCACGGCCGAGGGCAAGGCCCAGAACCGTCGCGTCGAGATCGTTATCCGCCCGTTCCGCGGCTAACGCTCAAGCAGCGAGCCGCCGCGCGGCGAGCGACAGCGCAAACAAGAAAGGCGGAGCTTCGGCTCCGCCTTTTTTGTGGCTGCACACCGTTCCGTGACTTGCGGCCGCAACTCGCAGGTGCTGGATAACGCACGTTGTTTCGACTCGGGGGAAACGCGTGCGTCCGGACCACGAATTCACTGACGGCATTCGTCTGGGCGCCATCGCAGTAGCCTCTGCGGTGATCACCGCCATGCTCGTGATCGGCGTCGGCCGGACCCTCTTGCCGCAGCCGGAAGCCCAGGCCGCCGAGCGGCCCGCCTTGATCCAGGCATCCCTGCGCTAGACGCGACCGATAGAGGCGTAGCGGAAGCCGCGCGCCCGCATGTCGTCAGGCCGGTAGACGTTGCGCAGATCGACCATCACCGGATGGCGCAGCAGCAGCTTCACGCGGTTCAGATCCAGCGCCCGGAACTGGTCCCACTCGGTCATGATGACCACGACGTCGGCGCCGGCGACGGCGTCATAGGGACCATCCTTGAACACTACACCCGGCAGCAGGTGCGCGGCTTCGCCCATGCCCTCCGGGTCGAAGGCCTGCACCGTCGCGCCCATGGCCATCAGGGCCGGGGCCACATCCAGCGAGGGGGCGTCGCGCATGTCGTCCGTGTTGGGCTTGAAGGTCAGACCCAGCAGGGCGACCGTCTTGCCTGCCAGGTCGCCGTCGAGGGCCGCGGCCACCTTGCCGGCCATCGCCTTCTTGCGGGCGTCGTTGACCTCGACCGTGGTCTCGATCAGCCGCACCGGGGATCCGGCGTCGACGGCCGTGCGCACAAGCGCCAGCGTATCCTTGGGGAAGCAGGAGCCGCCATAGCCCGGGCCCGCATGCAGGAATTTCGAGCCGATCCGGTTGTCGAGGCCGATGCCGCGCGCGACCTGCTGCACGTCCGCGCCAACCTTCTCGCACAGGTCAGCCATCTCGTTGATGAAGGTGATCTTCATCGCCAGGAAGGCGTTGGCCGCATATTTGATCAGCTCTGACGTCCGCCGACCGGTGAACAGGATCGGCGTCTCGTTCAGGTTCAGCGGCCGATAGAGTTCACGCATCACGGCCTGGGAGCGTGGATCCTCCGCCCCGACGACGATACGGTCCGGGCGCTTGAAATCCTCGATCGCCGCGCCCTCGCGCAGGAACTCCGGGTTCGAGACGACCGCGAAGTCGGCGTCGGGCCGCCGGGCGCGGATGATGGCCTCGATTTCGTCGCCGGTGCCGACCGGCACGGTCGATTTGGTGACGATGACGGTGAAGCCCTCGATCAGGCCGGCGATCTCCTCGGCGGCGGCGTGGACATAGGACAGGTCCGCGTGACCGTCGCCCCGTCGCGAGGGGGTGCCGACGGCGATGAAGACAGCGTCGGCTGTGCGAATAGCCTCGGCGCCGTCCAGCGCGAACGACAGTCGTCCGTCGCGCACATTGGTGGCGACCAGATCGTCCAGACCGGGCTCGAAGATGGGGATTTCGCCCCGCTCCAGCCGCTCGATCTTCGACGGATCCTTGTCGACGCATGTCACGTCATGGCCGAAGTCGGCGAAACAGGCCCCTGAGACCAGGCCCACATAGCCGGTTCCGATCATTGCGACGCGCATGCGGGCTCACCCCCTTCGACAGTGGCCGGGAGATAGCGGTCAGGCCGGCCTTTGACCACCCCGGCTCAGGTGGCGGCCCCGCAAAACAAAACCGCCGGCCCCGTGAGGGACCGGCGGCTCTGTCTTGTTTCGCGCCGGCTCCGGCCCGGAGGCCGGGAGCCGTATCGACTTCAACCTAGAAGTTGATGCCGATGGTGGCGCGGCGGTTCAGAGGCTCGCGAACGCCGTCGGCGGTCGGGCGGGCCAGGGCGGTTTCACCCTTGCCGTCCAGCGAGATCACGCCGCCGTTGACGCCCTGGGCGACCAGCGCGTCCGCAACGGTGCGGGCGCGGCGGTTGGACAGGCCGACGTTATAGGCAGCCGAACCCGAGGTGTCGGCGTGGCCGACGACCAGAACGCGGGTCGGACGGCCCGACTTGGCGTAGTTGGCGGCTTGCGTGACCACCGAACGGGCTTCGGCCGTGAGGTCCGAACGATCCCAGTCGAAGTAGACCACGAACTCACGCGCCGTCGGAGCCGGGGGCGGCGGGGGAGGCGGCGGGGGCGGCGGGGGAGCCACGATCGGCGGCGGCGGGGGCGGCGGCGGCGGCGGGATGTACGCCGGCTCGTCGGCGCCGAACGCATAGCGCAGGCCCAGGCTGATGGTGTGGCTGTCGTCGTAACGGCCGGCGAACGGACCGACCAGCGGCGCGTCAGCGGCCACGGAGACGAAGGTGTCGAACTCCATGTTCGTCATCAGGTAGCGGTAGGTCAGGTCCAGGTTCATCCGGTCCGACAGCTGCCACGCCAGACCGGCGATGGCTTGCGCCGCCAGCTTGGTCGAGCTGTCGTCGGCGCCCACCGCGGTCGTGCGACGGCCGCCGAGGGTGCCGAGGAACTCGGTGTTGACCCGCGCCACGCCGGCGCCGAGGCCAATGAACGGACGGAAGGTCGAGTCCGCGTTGCCGAAGTCATAGATGACATTGGCCATCAGCGTCGTGGCGCTGATGTCGCCTTCGGGGTTTTCGCAGGGGCCGGCGGCCGGGATGGCGTTGCAAACGCCGGTCGGCACGTTGCCGCCCGGATTCGTGACGGTGCCGATTTCACCGCTGCGGTAGCCGCCTTCCAGCTCCACGCGCCAGTTCGGCGTGAAGCGGTAGCCCAGACGGGCGAACGCCGCCCAGTCGTCATCGACCTCGAAGTCCCACTGGGGACCCGTGGTTTGCGAGACCAGTTCCAGATCGTCGATCGTGTGGTAGCCCACATCGACCGCGCCGTACCAGCCGTTCGGCTCGGCAGCCGCAACGCCGGCTGAGAACAGCCCTGCCATTGCGACGCCGGCGAGAAGTTTCACCTTCATGATATCCCTCACACTCATGGTTGCCCGAATGCCCACGCATTACACGGGACGCTCCGGAGCCGAACGGCAATGTACGGTTCCGGTTCCTTGTTTTCGCTCAGAATGCGGCGACTGTGGCGCCATTCCAACACATTCCTGCGGGGCTGTTTCAAGCCGGGACGCCTGCTAGGAGGACTCAACGCGTGAACGGAGAAGATGGATGGCGATGAGGTTCGACGGCCGGGTGGCGATCGTTACGGGAGCCGGCGGCGGCCTTGGGCGCGAACACGCCTTGGCGCTGGCCAAACGTGGCGCGTGGGTCGTGGTCAATGATCTGGGCGGCGCGCGCGACGGCTCCGGCGGGTCCGCGACGGCCGCAGAGGCCGTGGTGGCCGAGATCGAGGCCGCGGGCGGCGAGGCGATGGCCAATGCCGCGTCGGTCACCGATCCCGTGGCCGTTCGGGCCATGGTCGACGCCGTTATGGCGAAATGGGGCCGGGTCGATATTTTGGTGAACAACGCGGGGGTCCTGCGCGACAAGACCTTCGCCAAGATGGAACTCGAGGATTTCCGCTTCGTCGTCGACGTCCATCTGATGGGCGCGGTGAATTGCACCAAGGCCGTCTGGGACATCATGCGGGAGGCCAATTACGGCCGGATCGTGATGACGACCTCGTCGTCCGGCCTCTACGGGAACTTTGGCCAGTCGAACTACGGCGCGGCGAAGATGGCGCTGGTCGGCCTGATGCAGACCCTGTCGATCGAGGGCGCCAAGAACGACATCCGGGTGAACTGTCTCGCGCCCACCGCCCACACGCGGATGACCGAGGATCTTGGCGCCCGCCTGCCGCTGGAACTGCTGGGACCCGAGATGGTCACGCCCGGCCTGCTTCATCTGGTCAGCGAGGATGCCCCCAGCCGCTGCATTCTCACCGCCGGCGCCGGCGGGTTCGAGCGCGCCTATGTGACCCTGACCCAGGGCGCATGGATCGCGGGCGAGGACGCGCCCGAGCAGGTGGCGGCCCGTTTCGGGGAAATCTCCGACCGCACAGGCGAAGTCGTGCCGGACATGGGCGCGGCGCAGGGCTTCATCGAACTGACCAAGGCGCAGGCCGCGCACAAGGCTTGACGCTTGCGTTGACGTGGCGGCAGGACGCTAACCTGCAGTCGAACATCTGGAGACTCCCCCATGCGTGAAGCCGTCATCCTGTCCACGGCCCGCACCCCGATCGGCCGGGCCTATCGCGGCGCCTTCAACGACACCCAGGCCCAGCAGCTGGGCGGCCACGCCATCCGCCATGCCGTCGCCCGCGCGGGCGTCGACCCGGCCGAGATCGAGGACGTCGTCATGGGCGCGGCCCTGCAGCAGGGCTCGACCGGCACCAACGTCGCGCGTCAGGCGGCGCTGGCTGGCGGCCTGCCGGTGACCACGGCGGGCATGAGCCTCGACCGCCAGTGCGCCTCGGGCCTGATGGCCATCGCCACCGCGGCGAAACAGGTCGTCCACGACGGTCAGGTCGTCGCCGTCGGCGGCGGACTGGAGTCGATCTCGCTGGTCCAGAACCAGACGATGAACCTGTCTCGGCTGCGCGATCCCGAGCTGATGAAGCTGCATCCGCACATCTATATGTCGATGCTGGAAACGGCCGAGGTCGTCGCCGCTCGCTATGGCATCAGCCGCGAGGCCCAAGACGAATACGCCCTGCGCTCCCAGCAGCGCACGGCCGAGGCTCAGGCCGCCGGTCGCCTGAACGCCGAGATCGTGCCGATGACCACCACCATGCAGGTCATGGACAAGGCCACCGGTCAGGCCTCGGCCAAAGAGATCACCCTGTCGATGGACGAGGGCAACCGGCCCGACACGACGCTGGAAGGCCTCTCGTCGCTGAAGCCGGTCTTCGGCGGTGGCGATGAGATCAAGGAAGGCCGGTTCATCACCGCCGGCAACGCCTCGCAGCTGTCGGACGGCGCCTCGGCCAGCGTCATCATGGATGCGAAGGAGGCTGAACGTCGCGGTCTCACCCCGCTCGGCGCATACCGCGGCATGGCCGTGGCTGGCTGCGAGCCGGACGAAATGGGCATTGGCCCCGTCTTCGCCGTGCCCCGCCTGTTGGAGCGTCACGGGCTGACCGTGGACGACATCGGCATCTGGGAGCTGAACGAGGCCTTCGCCGTGCAGGTGCTCTACTGCCGCGACCGGCTCGGCATTCCCGACGACCGCCTGAACGTATCCGGCGGCGCCATTTCGATCGGCCACCCCTACGGCATGTCGGGCGCCCGGATGACCGGCCATGTCCTGATCGAGGGCAAGCGGCGCGGCGCGAAATACGGCGTGGTCACCATGTGCGTCGGCGGCGGCATGGGCGCGGCGGGTCTGTTCGAGATCTACTGAGGCGGCTCGCAGCGGGCGGCCTTCATCTCCGCCTCCCGCGCGGCGAACCACCGCGCCCTGAGCACCGCCGGCCGCCCCGGGTACCGGTCCTCCAGAAACTCCGCATCGACCACCCGGTCGGTGCGGAAGGTGCGGAAGTCGGCCCGCATCTCGCACCAGCCCACCAGCAGGCGCGTCGCATCGAGATAGCCGACGAGAAACGGCCAGATGGTCCGCGTGGTCTCCCGCTCCTGCTCGTCCCGATACTGGAGCGTCAGCTTGCGGCCCGAGTGAATCCACGCGCGGACCCGCGGCATGTCCAGCGTCTCGGGCTTGACCTTCCATGACGGCGGACTGGCCACAGCGGGCTCCAGCACCACCGGACGCAGCCGCTCCGGCACGGTCGCGGCGATCTTGGCGACCAGATCCCGAGCGGCGCGGGCCAGCGCCGGATCGGCCCGGCCGGCCACCCACTGCGCGCCCAGCACCGCCGCCTCGATCTCGTCCGATGTCAGCATCAGAGGCGGCAGGTCGAACCCGCCTTCCAGAACATATCCCAGCCCCGCCTCGCCACGGATGGGCACCCGCTGGCCCATCAGGGTGGCGATGTCGCGGTAGATGGTGCGCTTCGATGTCTCAAGCTCGGCGGCGATGGCGTCTGCCGTCAGCGGCTTCGACGAGCGCCGCAGCACCTGGATAATCTGGAATAGCCGGTCGGCGCGTCTCATTCCGTGACCCTGAACCACCGCTGCTGACAGCATGGTGGCAGCAGGGTGGCAGTAGTCAATCCGGACCGGCGGCGAGGGGCCGCCTCAATGGGAGACGAAACGATGCTGACCCTGTTCCATGCGCCCTGGTCGCGCTCCTCGCGTCTGGTCTGGCTCCTCGAGGAGATCGGCGCGCCCTACGAGATCGTCTACTGCGACATCGCCCGCGGGGACGGAACCGGGGCCCGCGACTCGCGCAATCCTCATCCGGACGGCAAGGTCCCCGCCCTGCTTCATGACGATGCCCTGGTGACGGAATCCGCCGCCGTCGCGCTGTATCTGACCGACGCCTTCCCGGAGAGCGGTCTTGGCGCACCGGTCGGCTCGCCCGAGCGCGGAGCCTTTCTGAGCTGGATCGCGTGGGTCGCGGGGGAACTCGAGCCGGCGCTGTGGTCGAAGATCAGCGGCGCGGCCGAGGGCGATGCACACGCCATGGCCCGCTTCGACGCGGCGGTCGCCCGCCTGCTCGGGGCTCTGGAGCGTGGCCCCTATCTGATGGGGCAGCGGTTCACCGCCCTGGACGTCATGGCCGGCAGTTCGATCGCCTGGGCCCGGGATCATGTGCCCGCCAGCGCGGCGCTGGATGCCTGGATCGAGCGGATCACCAACCGGCCGGCGAACGCCGCGTCCACGGTCAAGGACAGCCCGTCCCCCGAGCTGAGCCAGGTGGCCTGAGCGTCAGGCGGCGTCGGCGGCGTCTCCGGCGTCGCCGTCCCCCGTCCGCTCGACGGCCCGAAGGCACGCCACGAAATCATTGCGCCACAGGCTCACATCGGTGTCGTTGACCACCTGCATCAGGCTCTCCCATTTCCGCTTCCGCTCGGCCAGCGACATGGTAAGGGCCCGCTTGATGGCGTCGGCCACCTCCTCCCGGCTGAACGGATTGACCAGGAGGGCCTCGCCCATCTGCTCCGCCGCCCCGGCGAAGCGCGACAGGATCAGGACGCCGGGATCGTCCGGGTTTTGGGCGGCCACATACTCCTTGGCGACCAGGTTCATGCCGTCGCGGAGCGGCGTCACCAGTCCCACCCTCGCCGCCCGGTAGATGCCGGCCAGCTGGTCGCGGCGGTAGGTGCGGTTCAGATAGCGGACGGGCTGCCAGTCCATGTCGGCGTATTCGCCGTTGACCCGTCCCGCCAGCGCGTCGAGCCGGGCCCGGATGTCCTGATAGGTGTCGACGTCGTCACGACTGATCGGCGTGACCTGCAGCAGGAAGACCTCGCCGCGCATGTCCGGATTGTCTGCGAGGAACTGTTCGTACCCCAGCAGCCGCTCCTCCAGCCCCTTGGAGTAGTCGAGCCGGTCGACGCCCACGATCATCGAACGGAAGGCCGAGGACGCCGCCATCCGGTCGTAGGTCCGGGCCCCGAAGGTCGAGTTACGGGCCGAAAGGAAGCCCTCGACGTCGATGCCGATCGGGAAGACACCGGTCTGCACCGTCTTGTCGAATGCGGCCAGGGCGTCGTTGGGCAGCAGGCGACCGTTCACCCCCGGCTCCGAGGCGACATAGTCCCGGAACAGGTCCAGCCACTCCCGGGTCTGGAAGCCGATCAGGTCGTAGTCGAACATCGACTCCACCAGCCGCCGGTGGTGGGGCAGGGTGACCAGCAGCTGCCGCGCCGGCCACGGCGTATGCAGGAAGAAGCCGATGCGGTTCTTCACGCCCAGCCGCCGCAGGTCCCGGGCCAGCGGGATCATATGATAGTCGTGGATCCAGATCAGATCATCGGGCTGGATCAGCGGCGCCAGAACCTCGGCGAAACGGGCGTTGGTTCGTTCGTAGCCCTCGCCGTAGGACCGCTCGTAGGCCGTCAGGTCGACCCGGTGGTGGAACAGCGGCCACAGCGTCTTGTTGGCGTAGCCGTTGTAATATTCCTCGACGTCCTGCGCCTCCAGATCGACCAGGGCGACGGTGACGCCCGCGCGATCCTCGATCTTGGCTTCGGGGACGAAGGTCTCGACCGTGTCGCCGGACCAGCCGAACCACAGACCCTCGTATTTCCGCAGCGCCGCCGACAACGCCATGGCGAGGCCACCCGCCGAGCCGGCGGCCGGGTCCTTCGGCGCTGAGACGCGGTTTGAAACGACGATCAGCCGGCTCATGGCGTGAAAACCGCTCCCGTGGTCCCCCGGCGCCATCCCGTTTTCGTGAGACCGCTCATCGCGCGTCTGTCCACGACCGGCTCAGCAGGACCGCGCAGTTGATGATGCCCACCAAGGAATAGGTCTGCGGATAGTTGCCCCACAGCTCGTTGTCCTCCAGCGCGATGTCTTCCGAGAGAAGGCCCGCGTGCGTCCGCCGGCTCAGCATCTCCTCGAAGATTTCCCGCGCCTCGGCCGTCCGCCCATTCAGGTGCAGGGCCTCGATGAACCAGAAGGTGCAGAAGTTGAACGCCGTCTCCGGCTCGCCGAAATCGTCCGCCTCGATGTAGCGGAACAGATACGGACCCTTCTTCAGATCCCGCTCGATGGCATCGAAGGTCTTCACCTGCCGCGGGTCGCGCGGATCGAGGAAGCCGAGGTCGGTCAGCTGCAGCAGCGACGCGTCCAGCTCGCGGTTGCCGAAGCTGGCGGCGAAACGGCCCTCGTCGGGCACGAAGGCCTCCGTCTCGATCCGCTCGCGAATGATCGTCGCCCGCTCGCGCCAGATTTCGGCCCGTGCATGCAGGCCCAGATGGTCCGCCGCCTTCGCCAGACGGTCGCAGGCCGCCCAGCACATGACCGAGGAATAGGTGTGCACCCGCGCGATGGTGCGGAACTCCCACAGACCCGCGTCGGTCTGATCGTGCACGGCGAAGGCGCGTTCCCCGACCTTCTCCAGCGCATGGAAGTCTTCGATCGTCCCCGGACGTAGCAGCCGCTGGTCGTAGAAGGCCTGCACCAGCGGCAGGACGATCTGGCCATAGACGTCGTGCTGCAGGTGTTCGTGCGCCTGATTGCCGATCCGCACCGGCTTCATGCCGCGATAGCCCTCGACGCTCTCGACGATCCGCTCGCCGATCCCCGGTTCAAGACCGACGCCATAGACCGGCTGCACATGCCCGCCCGCCGAGTCGTCGACGAGATTGCGCAAATAGCCGAGGTAGTTTTCCAAGAGGTCGACCGCGCCCAGCCGGTTCAACGCCCGCACGACATAGTAGGCGTCCCGGATCCAGCAGTAGCGGTAATCCCAGTTGCGTCCGCTCTCGGGAAACTCCGGCACCGAGGTGGTCATGGCGGCGACGATCGCGCCGGTTTCCTCATAGGCGCACAGCTTCAGCGTGATCGCCGCGCGGATCACCGCCTCCTGCCAGTCCAGCGGCAGGTAGAGGGTGCGGACCCAGTCCTGCCAATAGGCCACGGTTCGGTCGAGGACGGCGGTCACGCCCGGTCCCACATCCTGGTCGTACCCCTCGTCCGGTCCGAAGAAGAAGGCGTGCGGCCGCTCCAGCCGGAACACCCGCTCGTTCAGCACATGCGACACCGGGCAATCGGTGGTCAGGCGGAAGGTCACGTCGCTGCACAGATAGCGGATGTGGTTCGAACCGCTGGTCCGCTCCGCCGGTCTCGCACCCCAGTCCGCCGAGGGCCGCAGCCGCACCTTGATGCGCGGCGAACCGTCCAGCGGCCGCACCACCCGTGCGAAGGCGAGGGGACGATAGATGCGGCTGTGCTTGGGGTGGCGGGGCGCGAAGTCGATGATCTCGACCGCCGCGCCGTCGTCCGCCGTCAGCACGGTCCGCAGCACCGGTGTGTTGCGGATGTAGGCTTGGCTGACGTGTTTCAGCCCTTCCAGTTCGATGTCCCAGAAGCCGTGGGCGGGATCGGAGCCGTCCATCAGGGCCGAGAAGACCGGATCGCCGTCGACCCTCGGCGCGCAGGCCCAGACGTAGCGGCCGTTGCGGTCGATCAGGGCGTTGATCGAACAGTTGCCGATCGGGGCGAGGTCCAGATTCGGGGTCATGCACGCTCCTCGACGGCGTTCAGCCAGGCCAGCACGGCCGCCACATCAGGCAGGCCGTAGCGGGCGGCGGTCTCGCGGACCGGTCCGACCAGCACGCCGAACCCGCCCAGTTCGGTCGCCGCGCGGAAGCCGTCCTCGTCCGTCAGATCGTCGCCCAGCATGACGGGAACGGCGCCGGCGAACGGAGGCTCCTGCATGAAGGCGGTCAGGGCGGTGCCCTTGCTGGTCCCGGGCGTCTTCAGCTCCACGACCAGATTGCCGGCCTGAAGCGTCAGGCCCGTCTGCTCCGCCAGGTCTTCCGCCAGCGAAAGGGCCGCCGCCTCTTCCGCCGGTGCCCCGCGGTAGTGAAGTCCCGCCGACACGGCTTTGTCCTCGACGATCACGCCGGGCCGGGTCCGGGCGAAGGTCTCGAAAGCCGCCACGGCGTGCCGCACCCCCGGCGAAGCCTTGGCCCGCTGCAGCGAGCCGTCCGCCCGGCGCCGCTCCAGCCCATGCACCCCCGAAGCGGAGGCGGCGCTCGCTTCGGCGATGCGGTCGATCTCGTCGATGGTCCGGCCGCTGATGATGGCGACGCGACCGCCCAGCCGGACCGCGGCGTTGCGCAGCGCCGCGGTCCGGTCTGGATCGGGCACGACGGCGTCCGGCGTATCGGCCAGCGGCGCCAGAACGCCGTCCATGTCGAGGAACAGGGCAGGGCGGGGCATTCGGGCCGGCGGCGGCGGCAGATGCGCGACGGCCTCGGCCGGCGCCGGGGCGCCGTCGGTCTTCGGATGGGAGGTCTGCATGCCTCCTGTTAACGCCGGGCTCCGGCAAAGGTTGACCCGTTCCGCGCCTTTTTCTCGCGTTGCAGCATTATCCGGCCGAACCGCCGGTGATTGTGATTTCCCGTCCGATGCGCCACATCGCCCGGATGAGCGACGCCACGAAACCCGTATTGTCCGCCGATCCCGCCGCCATGGCCGCACGCGCCCGCGAGGTCATCCGCCTGAACGTCGAGGCGCTTCAGGCGCTGGAGACCAGCCTCGACGACAGCCTCGGCCGCGCCTGCGATATCGTCCTGTCCCGCCCCGGCTATGTGGTCGTCACCGGCATGGGCAAGTCGGGCCACATTGGAGGCAAGATCGCTGCGACGCTCGCCTCGACCGGCACAAACGCCTTCTTCGTCCACCCGGCGGAGATGAGCCACGGCGACCTGGGCATGCTGCGCAAGGACGTCACCCTGCTGGCGATCTCGAACTCGGGCGAGAGCCGGGAGCTGCGCGATCCGCTGATCTTCTGCCAGCGCGAAGGCATTCCGGTCATCGGCATCACCCAGCGGCCGAACAGCTTCCTCGGCCGCTCGTCCGCGGTCTGCCTGACCCTGCCGCAGGTGGCCGAGGCCTGCCCCAATGGTCTGGCGCCCACGACTTCGACCCTGATGACCCTGGCCATGGGCGACGCCCTCGCCATGGTGCTGATGGATCGCCGCGGCTTCACGGCCGAGGATTTCGGCCTGCATCACCCGGGCGGCAAACTCGGCATGAGCCTGCAGAGCGTGCGCGACTGGATGGGCGACCGCCCGCCCGCGCCCGCCACCGTCCCCCTGACCGCGACCTTCGCCGAGGTCGTCTCCGGGATCACCGAGGGCCGCAAGGGCGCGGTCGCGGTGCTGAACGGCGACGGGACCTTGGCCGGGATCGTGACCGACGGCGATGTTCGCCGCGCCTTCACCCGCGGAGAGCTGACCGGCTTGACCGCCGCCGACGTGATGAGCCCCCGTCCCAAGGTCATCGGCCCTGACGCCCGCATGAGCGACGCCATCGACCTGATGACCCAGAACAAGATCGCCACCCTGCTCGTGGTCGAGGACGACCGCCCCGCCGCCATCGTCCACATCGCCGAACTGATGCAGGCCGGCTACGTCGGCTAAGGCCTAGTAGGCCATCCGCCCGTCGATATTCCCGGGGGGCGCGTAGCGGCAGGCCAGCACGGACCGGTCGCCCCGCGTCTCGACCGCGCAGCCGACGTGGGTCGTGCCGCTCCAGACCAGCTGGGTATAGTGGCCGACGTCGCTCCAGTTGCCCGTCCGGCTGACGTTCGGGAAGACGCCGTGCCGGTAGTTGGCCTTCTCGGCCACCCAGTCGCCGATCATGTCCTCGGGCGTGAACTGACGCCCGCCCCAGCCGGTCCACAGGTTCTCGCCATGGCCATGCTGCGCCGGATCGTGGGCGAAGCGGTTGCTGTCGATCAGCTCCCGCGCCCACACGCGCGCCTCCGCCTCCAGCGAGTCTGCCCACCGCAGCGGCGGCGAGCCGACCCGGCTGCGCTCCGCGTTCTGGGCGGCGAGCAGCCGGCTTTCGACGTCGTCGGAGGGCCGGCTGTCGCGCGGGATCTCTATCGCCGAGACCGGCCTGGCCTGCGGCGACGGCTCATAGACCGTGAAACCCGGGTCGGCGCAGGCCGCCGCCGTCAGGGCGGCGACCGTCGCCAAGGCGATCACGCCGGCTCTCCTCATCGGCCGGCTCAGCGTGCGCCGGCCCCGTCGCCGAGCGGCTGATCGGTCAGGGCGCTTTCGACGTCGTCGCCATGCAGCGTGCGCGTCTCGGCGGGCTTGCCGGCCTGGAACTCCTCCATCGCCGTCGCCTTGCGGGCGCGCATCTGGTCGGCCAGCAGGTCCATGTCGAGACCGGCGGCGCGGGCCTGGCTGAACATGCCCTCCGACCGCTTCTCCTCCTCCTCGACGTGGTGCTCGATCATCTCCGACAGCACCTTGACCTTGGCGTCGTAGAAATCCTCTTCCGGGCCGCCCGCCTCGATCTCGTTGATCAGCAGCTTGGCGCTGTCGTGCTCGACATAGGCCTCGTTGACCAGGTCGTCCTCGATCTTGCCGCGGCAGGCCGGATAGAAGACCTCCTCCTCGATGGCGGTGTGGACCTTCAGTTCAAGGCAGATCTGCTCGGCCAGCCGCTGCTTGGTGGCCTTGCCGTTAGTCTGCTCGAACTTTTCGAACAGCTCCTCGACCACCCGGTGGTCGGCCTTCAGCATCGCGATCGCATCCATCTCTTCGTAGCTCTGGGCCATGTGACTTCTCCTGACAGCGGCTATGACGTTGCCGGTGTAAGGCGCTCGTCGGCGTCGCGTTCCCGACATTGGGCGACCTGCGAGTCGTTCGCTCGTTGTGCAGATCATCCAGGCGCTCACCGTGAAAAAACTTGACGTTGACGTAAACGTAGGTTTTCTGGCGTCCACGCTTCGAACCGTCCTTATTGGAGACTGACTCCCATGGCCGACGCCTACATCTACGACGCGGTCCGCACGCCGCGCGGCAAGGGCAAGAAGGACGGCTCGCTGCACGAGATCACCGCCCTGTCGCTCGCGACCCAGGTGCTGGAGGCGCTGCGCGACCGCAACGATCTCGACACTTCGAAGGTCGACGACGTCATCCTCGGCTGCGTCTCTCCAGTGGGCGAGCAGGGCGCAGACATCGCCCGCACCGCCGTGCTGAACTCGGGCTGGGCCCAGACCGTCGCCGGCGTCCAGATCAACCGCTTCTGCGCCTCGGGTCTGGAAGCCGTGAACATGGCCGCGGCCAAGGTGAAGTCCGGCGAGGCCGACTTCGCCGTCGGCGGCGGTGTCGAAGCCATGAGCCGGGTGCCAATGGGATCCGACGGCGGCGCCTGGCCGGTCGATCCGTCTTCGGCCTTCCCGACCTATTTCGTACCGCAAGGCGTCTCGGCCGACATGATCGCCACGAAGTGGGGCTTCAGCCGAGACGACGTCGACGCCTACTCCGTCGAAAGCCACAAACGCTCCGCCCGCAGCTGGGCCGAGGGCCGGTTCGCCAAGTCGGTTGTACCGGTGAAGAACCAGCTCGGCCTCGTCCAGCTGGACCGCGACGAAACCATCCGCCCCAACACCGACATGCAGACGCTGGGCGCCCTGAACCCATCCTTCGCCATGATGGGCGAGATGGCCTTCGACGCCGTGATCAACCAGCGCTACCCCGAGGTCGAGCGCGTCAACCACGTCCACACGCCGGGCAACTCTTCCGGCATCGTCGACGGCTCGGCCGGCGTCCTGATCGGTTCGCTGGAAGCCGGTCAGGCGCTGGGCCTCAAGCCCCGCGCCCGCATCGTGGGCGCCGCCTCGATCGGCTCCGAGCCCTCGATCATGCTGACCGGCCCCGAGTTCGTGGCCAACAAGCTGCTGGGCAAGCTGGGCATGTCGAAGTCGGACATCGACCTGTGGGAGCTCAACGAGGCCTTCGCCGCCGTCGTCCTGCGCTTCATGCAGGCGCTGGATATCCCGCATGACCAGATCAACGTCTGCGGCGGCGCCATCGCCATGGGCCACCCGCTGGGCGCCACCGGCGCCATGATCACCAGCGTGGTCCTCGACGAGCTGGAGCGGTCGGACAAGTCGACCGCCCTGATCACCCTGTGCATCGGCGGCGGCATGGGCACCGCCACCGTCATCGAACGCGTCTGATCCGGAGCTGACTGAGATGGAAAACTTCAAGATCGACGTCGACGCCGACGGCATCGCCCTGGTCACCTTCGACGTGCCGGGCCGTTCGATGAACACCCTGACCTCGGGCGTGATGGCCGAGATCCCGCAGGTGGTGGAGCGCATCAAGACCGACGACGCCATCAAGGGCGCGGTTCTGACCTCGGGCAAGGCGAGCGGCTTCTGCGCCGGCGCCGACCTCGGCGACATGGCCGGCGGCATGCTGGCCGGCGGTTCGCTGCAGGATGCCTTCGATGCAGGGTGGCGGCTGAACGGCGCCCTTCGCGCGCTGGAGACCTGCGGCAAACCGGTAGCCGCCGCGATCAATGGCCTCGCCCTCGGCGGCGGCCTTGAGATGACGCTGGCCTGCCACTACCGCGTGGCCGGCGACAGCCCGAAAATCCAGCTCGGCCTGCCCGAGATCAAGGTAGGCCTCTTCCCCGGCGGCGGCGGCACCCAGCGCCTGTCGCGCCTCATCGGTGTGCAGGCGGCCATGATGGCGATGAGCGAGGGCAAGTCCTTCCGCCCGAACGACGCCAAGGGCGCCGGCATCATCCATGAGGTCGTGCCCGTCGGCGGCGAAGTCGAGGCCGCTAGGGCGTGGATCAAGGCCGGCGGCAAGGCCGTCCAGCCGTGGGACGACAAGTCCTTCAAACTGCCCGGCGGCGGCCCCTACCACCCGGCCGGCATCCAGAACTTCCTCGTCGGCAACGCCATGCTGCGCAAGCAGTCCTACGGCAACTACCCCGCCGTGCTGAACCTGATGAAGGCGGTCTACGAAGGCGTGCAGGTGCCGATGGACGCCGCCCTTCGCATCGAAACCCGCTACTTCATCAAGACCCTGATGACGCCGCAGGCGCAGGGCATGATCCGCAGCCTGTTCCTGTCCAAGCAGGAGCTCGACAAGGGCGCGGTGCGGCCTGCCGGCGTGCCGAAGTCCGATCCGAAGAAGGTCACCGTTCTCGGCGCGGGCATGATGGGCGCGGGCATCGCCTATGTGCAGGCGCTCGCCGGCATCGAGACCATTCTGATCGACCGCGATCAGGAGGCCGCCGATAAGGGCAAGGCCCACGTCGAGGAGCTGCTCAAGAAACGCCTCAGCCGCGGCCAGATCGATCAGGCGAAGTTCGACGCCCTGCTCGGTTCCGTCACCGCCACCACCGACTACGACCTGATCAAGGGCTCGGACCTCGTCATCGAAGCGGTGTTCGAGAACCGCGAGATCAAGGCCGAGGTGACCAAGCGCGCCGAGGCCCAGCTGCAGCCCGGCGCAATCTTCGGCTCCAACACCTCGACCCTGCCGATCACCGGCCTGGCCGAGGCCTCGGTCCGTCCCGAGGACTTCATCGGCATCCACTTCTTCTCGCCCGTCGACAAGATGATGCTGGTCGAGGTCATCCTCGGCGAAAAGACCGGCGAGGCGGCCATCGCGAAGTCGCTGGACTACATCATGAAGATCAAGAAGACCCCGATCGTCGTCAACGACGGCCGCGGCTTCTACACCTCGCGCTGCTTCGGCACCTATGTCGCCGAGGGTCTGGCCATGCTGGAAGAGGGCTACGCCCCGGCCATGATCGACAACATCGGCCGCATGACCGGCATGCCCCGCGGCCCGCTGGAGATGCACGACGACGTCGCCCTCGACCTGTCGGTCAAGATCGCCAAACAGACGAAGGAAGACCTCGGCGACGCCTATGAGCCGCTGCCGGGCTGGAAGATCGTCCAGACCATGGTCGAGGACCTCGGCCGCTACGGACGCAAGAACGGCAAGGGCTTCTACGACTACGAAACCAAGCCCAAAAAGCTGTGGTCCGGTCTGTCGGATCTGGCTCCGGTGAAGATCAACGACTCGACGCCCGAACTGGTCGAGGACCAGAAGCGGCGCCTGCTCTACCGGCAGGCCGTCGAGGTGGCCCGCTGCTGGGAAGAGGGCGTCATCGACGACCCCCGCGAGGCCGACGTCGGGGCCATCCTGGCCTGGGGCTTCGCGCCCTGGACCGGCGGTCCGATCACCATGATCGACCAGACCGGGCTGAAGGCCTTTGTCGCCCAGGCGGACGTCTATGCCGCCAAATACGGTCCCCGGTTCTCGCCGCCGCAGCTGCTCCGCGACATGGCGGAGCAGGGCCGCACCTTCTACGGCGACTTCGCCGGCAAGCAGAAGGCTGCGGCCTAGAGGTTCACCACCTCGAAGCCGTCCTCCGCCTGCAGCCGCTCGGCCAGCGCCGCGCGGTGGCAGCCGGCGTGGTCCGCCTCGAAACAGAGCAGGGCGGTCGGCCGGTCCTTCGCGATCTCGCGCAGCCGTTCGAACGCCAGCTGCGACGGCGGCTCCTCCATGTGATCGGCGAAGATCGCCCGCATCTCGGAGATGTGGCCCTTGCGGGCCGCATCCCGCCCGGCCTTGGGCGTGCCGAGATCGCGCAGGTGGATGTATTCGATCCCCGCCTCGGCGAGGCTTGAGCCGAGGATGGTCTTGGAGAAGCCGGCGCGGCGAGAGGCGGCGATGGCCCGCACGTCCGCCAGCACCTTCACCCCCGCCGCCTGAAGCCGGCCTATCACCGCCGCTTGCGGCTCGCCTTCATAGCCGATGGTGAACAGCTTCATCGTCCGCTCCTCAGGGCAGGGCGCCGCCGTCGATGGCCTCGCGCACACATGATTGCAGTTCGGCCCGGTAGGCATCCGGATCGGCCGCCTTTCGCTCCGGCATGGAAAGCTCGAGCTGCGTCCGCTGTTCCGTGCTCAGCGCCTCTGCCGAGCCCTCTTCCGGGAGACGCGCCGACCACCAGTCGCGTATGAACCAGCTCGGGCCGGCCACCCGCCCCGTCGCGTTCGCCTCCTCGGCGATCATGGTGTTGATATGGGCAAGACACAGCTCGGCTCGGGCCGGCTCAGAAGCCGCCGCGATCAGGGTGAAGGCCGTGGCGAGAGCGATCACTTGAGGGTTCTCCGTTCCGCGCGAACTTGACGGAGGCGGTGCAATAAGGCGAGTCCGAAGCCCGCCAGACTCAGGAACCGTCAGATGCGCCGCACCGTCCTTCTCGCCCTGCTCCTCGCCGGGGCCGCCACGACCGCACAGGCCCAGGACATGGTGATCCACGGTGGCCCGATCTACACCGGCGTCGACGGCGCGCCGCCTGCGCAGACGGTCATCGTCGACGACGGCCGCATTCGCTACGTCGGCCCGGCCACCGCCTTCGCCTCGGGTCCGGACACAGTAGTGATCGACCTCAAGGGCGCGGCCCTGTTCCCCGGCTTCACCGACGGCCACGCTCACCTCGACGGCATCGGCTGGCGGGAGCTGACCCTGAACCTCGAAGGCTCGGCCTCGGTCGCCGAAGCCATGGCGCGGCTCAGCGACTGGGCGCAGGCCCATCCCGCGGGACCGATCATCGGCCGCGGCTGGATCGAGACCAGCTGGCCCGAGGCGCGCTTCCTGACCGCCGCCGATCTCGACGCCGCCGCCCCGGGCCGGGTGGTGCTGCTGCAGCGCGCGGACGGCCATGCCGTCGTCGCCTCGTCGGCGGCGCTGGCGGCCGCGCATATCGACGCGTCGACTCCGGCGCCGTCTGGCGGGGAAATCCTCAAGCTGGCCGACGGCCGGCCGGCCGGAATGCTGGTCGACGCCGCCCAGTCCCTCGTCGCCGAACTGGAGCCCGCGGCCGATCCCGCCGCCACGCGCGAGGCCTACCGCGCCGGGTTCCGGGTCGAGGCCGCCTATGGCTGGACCGGCGTGCATTTCATGAGCGCGCCATGGAAGGACATGCCGCTGCTGGAGCAGATGGCCGGCGACGGCGAGGCGCCCCTGCGCGTCTACAACGCCGTCACCCCCGACGGCGCAGCCGAGCTGATCGCCGGCGGCCCCCGCAGCGTCGCCGACGGCCGCATCATCACCCGGGCCATTAAATACTACGCCGACGGCGCGCTCGGCTCGCGCGGCGCCGCCCTGTTCGAGCCCTATGCCGATCGGCCTGACACGACGGGCCTGATGCAGATCACGGAGCAGGATATCGTGCCGCTCTACGAGGCGGCGCTGCGCGGCGGCATCCAGATCGCCACCCACGCCATCGGCGACCGGGGCAACGCCTCCGTCATGGAGTGGTACCAGCAGGCGCTCGCCGGCGTCGCGCCGTCCGACCGCCCCAACGGCGCCGACGTCCGCTGGCGCATCGAGCACGCCCAGATCCTGCGGCCCGCCGACTACCACTGGTTCGTCGACCTGCCGATCATCGCCTCGATGCAGCCCAGCCACGCCATCGGCGACCTGCATTTCGCGCCCGCCCGGCTCGGCGACGCCCGGCTCGATGGCGCCTATGCGTGGCACAGCCTCGCCGACCTCGGGGTGGTCGTTGTCGGCGGCTCGGACGCGCCGGTGGAGCGCGGCGCGCCGCTGATCGAATTCTACGCCGCTGTCGCCCGCCGCGACCTGCAGGGGTTCCAGGGCCCCGACTGGCGCCCGCAGGAGGCCGTCGACCGCCAGACGGCGCTGAAGATGTTCACCCTCTGGCCGGCCTACGCCAGCTTCCGCGAGGCTGAACTGGGCACCATCGAGGTTGGAAAGCGCGCCGACTTCACCGCCTTCTCGGTCGACCTGATGACCGCGCCCGAGGCCGACATTCCGAAGGGCCACGCCGTGCTGACGGTGGTCGACGGCGTGGTGGTCCACCGCGCCGACTAAGGCAAAGGCCCCGCCGGCTTTCGCCGACGGGGCCCTCCTGCCTGCGGGGGCTGCCTCTGGGGAAGGTCTTCGCAGGCGGAGCTAGAAGGTCTTGCGCAGCCGCACCTGATAGAAGGTCCGCGGGTCGATGTAGCGGTGCTCGACAAAGGCGATCGGCCGGGCCGGCGTGCGGTCCGCGTAAACCGTGCGCTCGACGTCGAAGTCGTTCCACAGGTTGACCTGGAAGCGGACCGAGAGCGTCTCGGTCGGCTTGTACTCCGTCCAGGCCTCGAAATAGTTGTGGCCGCGCCAGCCCGACGTCTGGTCGGGGTCGAAGCCCTTCTGGCCCAGCAGGGGGATGTAGTTGACGCCCCATTGCAGCTTCCAGCTGGTGATGTCCTGTTCCAGCGAGATCACCGCCTGGCTGGCCCGCACGTTCGAGATCGGACGGATGTCGCCGGTGGTGGGGTCGGTGACCTCGGTGTGATTCCAGGTGTTGCGGAAGCGGAACATGCCGCCGGACATGCCGAACTTGTCCATCGGCAGGGCGACGTTGAGGGCCAGCTGATCCAGCGTGCCGTCGCCGATGTTGCCGACCGCCGACAGGCCCATGTCCAGCGGGATCACGTCGATGGCGTCGGTGATCTCGTCGTGGCGCAGGCCGACGCTGACGATGCCGTCGCCCCAGAACCGGCGCTCGTAGATCAGTTCGCTGATCCAGCGCTGCTCCGGCTCCAGGTCGGCGTTGCCGCCGAGCACATTCTCGTCGTCCAGATCGGCCGAGGCGGCGAAGTCGCCGAAGTCCAGCTGCCCGACCTCACGCTCGAAGCGCAGGCGCACCTGATTGTTCGCCATGGGCGTCCAGGTGGCGAGGAAGCGCGGCTTGGCGAAGAAGAAGCTCTTCTCCTGTTCGGCGTCCCCTGACTGGCTGATCGTGGAGGTCTCAAGACGCAGGCCGCCTTCAAGGGTCAGTTCCGGCCGCACCCGCCAGGTCGCCTTGCCGAACGCCTCGCCACGGGTCTCCTCGACCTTGACCGAGGCCGAAGGCAGAGGCACCGGCGTGCCGCCGACGGTGAAGGCCTGATCGACCTCCAGCATGTTGTAGGCGACCTCCGCCCCGCCTTCGAAGGTCAGGGCGGGCGAGCGTTCGAAGCGCAGCAGACCGCGCAGGATGGACTCGGAGGCTTCGCCGTCCGCCTGGAATAGCTGTTCCGGGCTGTCGACACCGCCCAGTCGGGTGCGCGAGGTCGACTCCGACTCGAAGGTGTTCCACTCGTGGATCAGTCGCGTCTCCATGCTCAGCCGGCTGCTCAGCGGTCGCGTGTAGACGGCTCCAACTTCCCCGCCGTCGCCGTCTTCGTCGTAGAGGTTCTCGCGCCGGACGTCGGCCGCCGTCTGCAGCGAGACGTTGTGATAGTCGTTCAGACCATAGCGCGCCGTCAGGTCGATCTTCCCGCCAAGGAGGGGGCTGGCGTAGTTGCCGCGGATCGACTGGCCGCCGCCGAAGCTGTCGTTGAAATAGTCCTCCTGCCGGATGACGTTCCCGTTCGCGTCCGTACGGATCACCGGCCCGACGCCATTGGCGTCGCTGATCGAGACGCCGTCGCTGAGGGTGAAGCCCCACGTCCGGGCTCCCTCGCGGGCCGTGAACTGGTAGGAGCCGGCGCCCGAATCCCGGCCGCCCTCGAAGACGAAGCCGTTGAGGGTCAGGATCGACTGACGCGTGTTCTCCGTCTTCAGGATCACGTTCACGACGACCGAATAGCCCTGCATGTCGATGCCGGGCGCGCCGCCACGGATCAATTCGATGCGCTCCACCTGGGTGGCGAGGGTGCGGGACAGGACGTTCGAGCCCGTGTCGTTCTTGGAGGCCGGACGCGCCCCGTTGATCAGAATATTGCCGACAGAGCCTTCGAAGCCGCGGCTGCCGGACCCGTCGGACACCGAGAAGCCGGGCACGCGGCTTACCATGTCGAGTGCGGTATTCGGGCGCTGCTCGGCGAAGAAGTCGGGGGTGAAGATCAGCACGCCCTGCTGGGCCGCTTCCGCCTGCGGGGCCGGGGCGGGGGCCGTCTGGGCCGCGGCGGCGCCTCCGGTCAGGAGCATGGCGGTCGTGGCCAGCAGGATGGTCTTGGTCATTGCAGGATTCCCCTCGTCGTGTGACGAAGGTGTGGCGTCCTGTGGCGGCCGGCTCCAGTTACAAGACCGCAAGGTGGATTAAAAAGCAGACAGCATTACAGCGATGTCATGCTGGTGTTCTGATAAAGGCCGACGTTTTTCCTTCTATATTTGAGACGGCAGGTAATCGTGAAATCATTGTTCGCTGCGCTTTTCGGGGTCGCGCTTGCGTCGCTCCTGCCACACGCCGCCGCGGCGCAGACGGTCGATCCGCAGGAGGCGACGCAGATCGACGAGGTTGTGGTGCTGGCCCGGCGTTCGGGCGCGCCGATGTGGACGGTCACCAAGGGCGACAGCACCCTGATCCTCGTGGGGGCGATCCGGGGCATCCCACGGGATGTCGCCTGGCGCCCGGATGCTCTGGAGGACGCGGCGGCGCGCGCCGACCTGATCCTTCTGCCGCAGGAGGCGAAAGCCTCGATCGCCGACATCTTCCGCATCATCTGGCGGTCGCGCACCCTGGCTCGCCTGCCCGGAGAAACCACCACCGCGGACTATCTGGCGCCCGCCGACCAGAGCCGGCTTGAGGCCCTGATGGCGGGGGAGCGAAACCAGGACTGGCGCCGGCAGAGCCTGTTGTTCCTGGGATTCGACCTTATGCAGGAGAAAGCCGGCTTCCGCGCCGGCCGCGAGGGTGATGACGCGGTCGATGTCGTCCGCCGTTCGGGGCGGCGCGCGCGCGTCGACATGCGCCCGGTCGGAATGGTGCGTGGGGACGAGGTGATCGACAACCTGATCAACGCGCCGCAGAGCCTGCACGTCGCCTGCGTTCAGAACGCCATGGCGGCGGCCGAGGCGGGCCCCGACGCGTCGCGCCAGCGGGCCGAGGACTGGCGCGCGTACCGCGTGCCCGAGGTGGTCGCCTCGCCGATCGAGCAGGCGCTCAGGGTCTGCTGGCCGTGGGGCGACCCCGAGATCGCGCCGCAGCTTCACCAGCAATGGGCGGCCGCGGTCGAAACCTCGTTGATCTCTCCCGGCGTGACCATGGGCGTGGCCCCCGTGCGGTTGCTGGCCGAGGAGGGCGGGGTGCTGGACTCGCTGAAGTCCCGCGGTTTCGAGGTGATCGGACCGGAATGGAAGGCGGATGGGCCCGGGCTGGCGGTGGTGGCGCCGGACGTTCCGGTTCCCTGAACAACCAGAACCTCCGAAGTCCTGCGGCCTGTTTCAGGCGAAGCTAGACCGCCGTGCCGCCGACCGTCAGCCCGCCGATCTTCAGGCTGGGCTGGCCGATGCCGACCGGAACGCCCTGACCCGCCTTGCCGCAGACGCCGACGCCTGGATCGAAGGCGAAGTCGTCGCCGATCATCTGCACCTGCTGCAGCGCCGTCGCGCCGTCGCCGATCAGGGTGGCGCCGCGCACGGGCGCGGTGATCTTGCCGTCCTCGATCAGATAGGCCTCGGTGCACTGGAAGACGAACTTGCCGTTGGTGATGTCGACCTGTCCGCCGCCGAAGTTCGCGGCATAGAGGCCCCGCTTCGTCGAGGCGATCATGTCGGCCCGCGAGTCCTTCCCGCCTTCCATGAAGGTGTTGGTCATCCGCGGCATCGGCATGTGAGCGAAGGACTGGCGGCGGCCGTTGCCGGTCGCGCGCGCGCCCAGCTGACGGGCTGACAGCCGGTCGTGCATCAGCCCCACCATGATGCCGTCCTCGATCAGTACGGTGCGCGAGGTCGGGGTGCCTTCATCGTCGATGGTCAGCGAGCCCCGGCGGCCGGCGATGGAGCCGTCGTCGACCACGGTGACGCCCGGCGCGGCGACCCGCTTGCCCATCATTCCGGTGAACACCGACGAGCCCTTGCGGTGGAAGTCGCCCTCGAAGCCGTGGCCGATGGCTTCGTGCAGCAGCACGCCGGGCCATCCGGCGCCCAGCACCACGTCCATCTCTCCGGCCGGACAGTCGACCGCTTCCAGGTTCACCAGCGCCTGACGCAGGGCCTCGTCGACCTGACCCTGCCAGCGCTCGGGCGCGACCCAGGTCTCGAAGCCGGCGCGACCCCCGGCGCCGGCCGACGCGCTCTCACGCTTCCCGTCCTTCTCGACCGTGACGGAGACGTTCAGCCGGACCAGCGGGCGCAGGTCCGAAACGCGCCGGCCGTCGCCCCGCAGGATCTCGATGTTGCGGCGCTCTCCGACCAGCGAGGCGGAGACCTGCACCACGCGCGGGTCGCGGGCGCGCGCCCAGGCGTCGATCTCGCTGAGCAGGGCGATCTTGTCGGAGAAGGCGGGCGACGCGAGTGGGTCCACCGCGTCGTAGAGTTTCTGGTTGGTGGCGCGCGGGGCCTCGGCCGTGACGGCCGAGTGGCCGGCCTTGGCCAGGGCGGCACTGTCCGCGGCGCGGCGGATGGCCGAGCCGCTGATCTCGTTGGCGTGGGCGTAGCCGGCGGTCTCTCCCGCCACCACCCGCAGGCCGAACCCCTCAGTGGCGTCATAAGCCGCGCTCTTCAGGCGGCCGTCGTCGAAGACCAGCGACTCCAGCTCGGAGCGCTCGAGAAACAGTTCGCCGTCGTCGGCGCCGGTCAGCGCCTCCTGAAGGACGGTCAGCGCCTCGTCGGCGGAGACTTCGGCGGAATCGAGGATGGCGGGCGGCGCGGCGTGCAGGGTCATGCGCCTGAAATAGGGTGTGGGGCCGGCGAAGTCACCGGCCCCACGAACGCCCTGGCGTCGATTCGACGACTAGCGCTGGTTGACGTCCCCGGAGCCGGAGATGTTCTGGGTCACGCTGGCCGGACGGCGGGTCAGCTCGACGTCGCCCGATCCCGAGATCGAAATACGGGCGGCGCCGGTGGGTCCGACGGCGGCTTCGCCGGATCCGGAGATATCGATGTCGGCGTCGCGGGCTTCGAGCGCCGACAGGTCGGCCTCGCCCGATCCGTCGATATCCAGGTCCACCGTTTCCGTGCGGCCTGCGGCGTCTACATCTCCCGAGCCGGTGATGCTGAGCGCGAGGGTCGGCTGATCATAGCCTCGGATGCTCAGGTCGCCAGAGCTGGAGAGCTCGAACGTCCGGACCGAAGGCGCCCTGACGGTGATGCGGAGCGTCGGCGTATTGCGCCAGCCGAACGTCACACGGGCGTCGTCGTCGTCATCGAAGGTGATGCGGCCATCCACGAGCCGGATGCGGTCCACCTGCGACTGGACACCCGAGACCTCGACCGAGGCCTCGTCGCCCTGGACGTAGATGACCTCGGCCGGAACCTCGACTTCGAGCCGGTCGCCGCCGGCCCAAGCGATGGTGCGGCTGACGCGCGGCCCGCTGTCCTCGCGGTCGAAATGCACCGTGTGCTCCTCGCCGTCGTCATGGAAGGTCCATTCCCAGCCGTGACGGGCCAGGTCGTTGCCGCCGATGGCGGCCGCTCCGCCGATGGAGGCGGCGCAGAGCACCAGGCTCGCGCCGGTGATGATCAGGAGTGTGCGGATCATGCGTGTCTCTCCTCAGGCCTGGTCTTGGGTTTGAAGGGCCGGCTTCAGCAGCCGGTAGTGCAGGCGGGCGTACCAGACGGTCGCATTGACCAGCAGGATGGTGACGACCGCGGTCAGGGCGCCGATAGCGGTGGCTCCGGCCATCGTGCCGAGACCGCCGAGGATCGCCGCGAGCGGCCCCCCGGGGAAGCCGGCGAACGGTCCGGCCACCATCACCGCTCCACCAGCGATGAACAGGCCGATCGCGGCCATGAAGAAGCCGAACAGGGCTCCGACCACGCCCATGGCGATGGGCAGCAGGATCAGGATGTCGATCGCGCCCAGACCCAGCACCGCGAACACGGCGGCGGCGGCGGCGGACGGGTTCTTCTCCTGGTCCCAGCGGCGCGCGCCGGCTTCAGCGCGAAGCTCGCGGGCGAGACGGTCGGGATCGCCGAGTGCGGCGGCCACTTCGGCCTCTGTGCGGCCGGCGGCGGCGCCGTCCTCGAAATGCATCTCATAGTCGGACGCGATCTCGGCGGCGGCGGTGATCGGCATGCCGACCAGTCCACGCCTCAACCGGCCCATGAATTCGGCGCGGGTCATTGTTCAGCTCCCCTTTCAGCAGTGGTCTCGGTGACGGCGACCGGCGGGGCCGGTTCGGCGTCGGCGTTCATGACGTTTTCGACGGCGGTGACGAAGGCTCGCCACTCGGCGGTCTGCGCTTCGAGGGCGCGGCGGCCGGCGTCGGTCAGGCGATAGTATTTGCGCGACGGTCCGGCGGACGATTCGACCAGATAGGTCTCGACCTGGCCGTCGGACTGCATCCGGCGCATCAGCGGGTAGATCGTCCCTTCCCCCATGTCGATCGCGTCCGACAGGGTCGAGGCGATCTCATAGGCGTAGCTGTCGCGGCGGTTGAGAAGAGCGAGCACACACAATGTGAGCACCCCCTTCTTCAGCTGGATTTCAATGGTTTCAGGCACCTCGGCGTCTCCTCTGATTGCCGAGGGGTATCGCAAGGTATCTTGTGACGCAAGGTAGCTGTCTAAACATGACAGCGATTTAATCCGGCGCCCGATCGTCGCGGTGGCGTCCTATCGCTTGGCAAGCGCGGGGGAGGGCGATATGGACCGCGCCAGGAAACGCCGTGGCGGTCGCCCCGGCGCCTGCTTGCGATTCACTCGCAAGCGCTTGCGGCAGAACGGTTTATGAGGATGTCTCGCATGGGGATGGGCACTCGGGCCCGGGGTCTGATCAGCAGCGGCGTGGCCGCACTGACCTTGGCTCTTTTCGCCGCCGGCTGCAGCCAGGGGCCGGAAAACATCGGCCAGCCGACGAACGGCGCTGTCGGCCTCCAGACGGCGGCGTCGCCGCTGATGGTTCAGGCGCACATGTTCCATGACGCCATCCTGATGCCGATCATCACCTTCATCAGCTTGCTGGTGCTCGGCCTGATTACGTGGATCGTGATCCGCTACAACAAGAAGTCCAATCCGGTTCCCGCCAAGTGGAGCCACAACACCCTGGTCGAGGTGATCTGGACGGTCGTGCCGGTCCTGATCCTCGTCTTCATCGCCCTGTTCTCGTTCCGGCTGCTGTTCGCCTATCACGACATGCCGAAGCCGGACGTGACGGTTAAGGTCACGGGCAACCAGTGGAACTGGGCCTACGAATATCCGGACCAGGGCATCGCCGAGTACGTCTCGAACATGCTGCCGGAAGAAGAGATCGCCAAGCGCGGCATGTCGCACAGCCTGTACCGGCTAGCCGCCGACGAGCCGATGGTCGTGCCGGTCGGCGCCACCGTGCGTCTGCTGGTCACCGGCGCCGACGTGATCCACGCCGTGGCCCTGCCGGCCTTCGGCCTCAAGACCGACGCCGTTCCGGGCCGTGTCAACGAGACCTGGTTCAAGGCCGACCGTCCGGGCATCTACTACGGCCAGTGCTCCGAGCTGTGCGGCGTCGACCACGCCTTCATGCCGATCCAGATCAACGTCGTCTCCCGCGCCGAGTTCGCGAGCTGGGTCGCCTCCAAGGGCGGCTCCATGACGCCGAAGACGCCGGAGCAGGCTCCGGGCGGCACCGCCGCCCAGGTCGAGGCCGGCACCACCGGCGCCGTCGCTTCGCGCAACGTCTCCTCGGATGCGATGCAGCCCGCCGCCACCGCGCCCGCCGGCCAGCCGCCCGCCGACGCGGGTGCGGTCCAGGGTTCGCCCACGGCCCGCTCGGCGCCCGCCGTTCCCGCCACCGCCGCCGCTCCGGCCGCCCAGTAACGATACGCGAGAGCCCCAAAGACCATGGCCACCGCAGCCGCGAACCTCGCCCACGACCACGACGGGCATCACGACCACAAGCCGGGGTTCTTCACCCGCTGGTTCCTGTCGACCAACCACAAGGACATCGGCACCCTGTACCTGCTGTTCGCCATCATGGCGGGCATCGTGGGCGGCGCCCTGTCCGGCCTGATCCGCTGGGAACTGGCCGAGCCGGGCATCCAGATCTTCAAGGAAGGCTCGCTCGTCAGCCTGCTCGGCCTCGTCGAGCAGTCCAAGCACGGCTATAACGTCGTGGTCACCGGCCACGCCCTGATCATGATCTTCTTCATGGTCATGCCGGCCATGATTGGCGGCTTCGGCAACTGGTTCGTTCCGATCATGATCGGCGCGCCGGACATGGCCTTCCCGCGCATGAACAACGTGTCGTTCTGGCTGCTGGTCGCGTCCTGGGTCCTGCTGATCACCTCGATGTTCGTCGACGGCGGCCCGGGCCGGGGCTTCGGCGGTGGCTGGACCGCCTATCCGCCGCTGTCGACCGTCGGCCACCCCGGACCGGCCTTCGACCTGGCGATCTTCTCGCTGCACGTGGCCGGCGCCAGCTCGATCCTCGGCGCGATCAACTTCATCACCACCATCTTCAACATGCGCGCGCCGGGCATGACCCTGCACCGGATGCCGCTGTTCGCCTGGTCGGTGCTGATCACCGCCTTCCTGCTACTGCTGTCGCTGCCGGTTCTGGCGGGCGCCATCACCATGCTGCTGGCCGACCGGAACTTCGGCACCAGCTTCTTCGATCCCGCCGGCGGCGGCGATCCGGTGATGTACCAGCACCTGTTCTGGTTCTTCGGCCACCCCGAGGTCTACATCCTGATCCTGCCCGGCTTCGGCATGATCTCGCACATCGTCTCGACCTTCTCGAAGAAGCCTATCTTCGGCTATCTCGCCATGGCCTACGCCATGGTCGCCATCGGCTTCGTCGGCTTCATCGTGTGGGCGCACCACATGTTCACGGTCGGCATGAGCGTGAACCTGCGCGCCTACTTCATCGCCGCGACCATGATCATTGCGGTGCCGACGGGCGTGAAGATCTTCAGCTGGATCGCCACCATGTGGGGCGGCTCCATCAGCTTCAAGACGCCCATGCTGTGGGCGATCGGCTTCATCTTCCTGTTCACCGTCGGGGGCGTGACCGGCGTGGTCCTGTCCAACGCCGGCATCGATTACCCGCTGCACGACACCTATTACGTCGTGGCCCACTTCCACTACGTCCTGTCGCTGGGCGCCGTGTTCGCGATCTTCGCCGGCTTCTACTACTGGTTCGAGAAGATGTTCGGCGTGAAGTACAACGAGTTCCTCGGCGCCACGCACTTCTGGATCATGTTCGTCGGCGTGAACCTGGTGTTCTTCCCGCAGCACTTCCTCGGTCTGCAGGGCATGCCGCGCCGCTACGTCGACTACGCTGACGGCTTCGCCCTGTGGAACCACGTCTCGTCGGTCGGCTATCTGATCACGGCTGCCGGCGTGGTGGTCTTCCTGATCATGCTGGCCGAGGCCGCCATCCGTCGTCGTCCGGGCGTGGCCAATCCGTGGGGCGAAGGCGCCACGACCCTGGAGTGGACCCTGTCCTCGCCGCCCCCCCACCACCAGTTCAACGAACTGCCGGTGGTCAAGAGCGACGACCACTAGGCCCGGTCCGACCGGATCAAAGCATCGGGGGCCGCTCCTTCATCCGAAGGGGCGGCCCTCAAGCGTTAGAGAACCATGACCCCACCCGCCGCCGCCCCCGCCGTCTCGACTGCCCAGCCGGAAGACTTCTTCCAGTTGCTGAAGCCGCGCGTGATGTCGCTGGTGATCTTCACCGCCGTGACCGGTCTGGTCGTGGCGCGGGGTGAACTGGGCTGGCTGAGCTCGGCCATCGCCATCCTGTGCGTCGCCGTCGGCGCCGGCGCCGCCGGGGCGCTCAACATGGCGCTGGAGGGCGAGACGGACGCCCTGATGCGCCGCACGCGCGGCCGCCCGGTCGCCGCCGGACGTGTCTCGAGAAATGACGCCATGACCTTCGGCGTCGTCCTGTCCCTGTTTTCGGTCATGCTTTTGGGCATGGCGACGAACTGGCTGGCGGCCGGCCTGCTGGCCCTGACCATCGTCTATTACGCAGGCTTCTACACCCTGCTGCTCAAGCGCCGGACGCCCCAGAACATCGTCATCGGCGGCGCCGCCGGCGCCTTCCCGCCGGTGATCGGCTGGGCCGCCGCGACGGGGACGGCGCCGTGGCAGGCGTGGCTGCTGTTCCTGATCATCTTCCTCTGGACCCCTCCGCACAGCTGGGCGCTGGCCCTGTATTCGGCGGGCGACTACGCCAAGGCCGGCATCCCGATGATGCCCGTAGCGCGGGGGGCGAAGTCGACGCGCCTGCAGATCCTGCTCTACAGCCTGGTCTTCGTGCCGGTCGCCATCGCGCCGGGCCTGACTGGGCTCGGCGGGCTGATCTACCTCGCGGTGGCGGTCGCGGGCGGTCTCGGATTCCTACTGATGGCCGTGCGCCTGTGGCGTTCGCGGGCCGGCGACCAGCCAGACAAGGCCGAGGCCGTGGGGCGAGAGGCCGCATTGTATGATGTCCGCGCCGAGGCCAAACCGGCGCGGAACCTGTTCGCGTTCTCGATCCTGTACCTGATGGCGCTGTTCGCGGCCCTGCTGGTCGAGAGCCTCACGCCAACGATGAGCCTGTAGACGCCATGCGCCTGACCCCCGAACAGCTCGCCGCCCGCACCCGCCGCAACAGGGCGCTCGCCGCCGTGCTGGTGGTGTTCATCATTCTGGTGTTCGCGACCACGATCCTGAAGCTGCAGGGCAACAGCGACGAAGCCGCCGCCAGCGCCGCCCGTCAGACGGCCGCGCAGGGCCAGTGAGGCGGGCATGAACCGCAAGAACCTGATCGCCATCGTCTGCGTCTTCGCCGTCATGGGCATGACCGGCGCCGCCTTCGCCGCCGTTCCGCTGTACCGGATGTTCTGTCAGGTCACGGGCTTCGACGGCACGGTGATGAAGGCCGACAAGGCGCCCGATCACATGCTGGACGAGACGGTGCTGATCCGCTTCGACACCAACGTCCGCGGCCTGCCGATGACCTTCCGCGCCGAACAGGTCAGCCAGCGGGTGCGCATCGGCGAAACGGGGATCGCCTTCTTCGACGTCACCAACACATCGGACCAGCCGATCCACGCGCGGGCGCTCTACAATGTGGTGCCGGAGCGGGCGGGCCCGTATTTCCAGAAGCTGCAGTGTTTCTGCTTCGACGAGCAGACGATCGCGCCGGGGCAGACGATGAAATTCCCCGTCCAGTATTTCGTCGCGCCCGAGATGGCGACTGACCGCGAAAGCCGCGGAGTCCGCGAGATCACCCTCAGCTACACCTTCTATCCGACCAAGGGCGCCGAAGTCGCCGCAAACCCCGCACCAGCTACTGGCGCGGCCGCATAGCGGGCGCTATAGCCTCCCCCACACGACTCTCGACCGTTGCAAGAGACCCAGATGGCCGACGCCCACGCAGTTCCGCATCACGACTACCACCTGGTGAACCCCAGCCCGTGGCCGCTGGTGTCCTCGATCGCCACCGTCATCATGATGATCGGCGCCGTGGTCTGGATGAAGGGCCTCGCTCCGGCCGATTCCGGTCCGCTCGCCTCGGCCCTGCTGGCCAAGGGCGACAAGGCCCTGTTCTTCGCCGGTCTGGCGGGCGTGCTGGTGTCGATGTTCGGCTGGTGGGCCGACGTGATCAAGGAAAGCAAGGCGGGCGACCACACGCCGGTCGTGTCGATCGGCCTGCGCTACGGCATGATCCTGTTCATCGCGTCGGAGATCATGTTCTTCGCCGCCTTCTTCTGGATGTTCTTCGAGATGGCGGTCTTCAACGAGGCCCGCGCCCACGTGCCGGAAATCGGCAACTGGGCCGACACGGCCGCCGCCTGGTCGACCTGGCCGCCCAAGGGCGTCGAGGTTCTGGACGCCTGGCAGCTGCCGCTGCTCAACACCATCATTCTGCTGCTCTCGGGCACGACGGTGACCTGGGCGCACCACGCCCTGCAGGTCGGCGACCGCAAGGCCACCAAGATCGGCCTCGGCATCACCATCGCCCTGGGCGTGCTGTTCACCGCCGTTCAGGCCTACGAATACAGCCACATCATCCACGAGAACCTGTTCTTCAACGAAGAGGCGGCCAACGCGGGCCTGTACGGTTCGATCTTCTTCATGGCCACCGGCTTCCACGGCTTCCACGTGCTGATCGGGACTATCTTCCTGACCGTCTGCCTGCTGCGCCTGCTGGCCGGCCAGATGTCCCCGGAGAAGCATTTCGGCTTCGAGGCCGCCGCCTGGTACTGGCATTTCGTGGACGTGGTCTGGCTGTTCCTGTTCGCCTTCGTCTACGTCACCTTCGGGTGACGCAGAGGCCTTCCGCTTCCATCCATCAGCCGGCGCGGATCGATCTGATCCGCGCCGTTCTGCTTTGCCGCCCCCGGTTCGCTCCGCTCGGCGCCGCAATCCCGACAGGGGAGGGCTGAATGCGCCGCTTCCCGTGGGTGCTGACTGCCGCGTCGGCCGTTCTGTTCGTGCTGCTGTCGGCGCTCGGCGTCTGGCAGGTGCAGCGGCTCCAGTGGAAACAGGGCCTGATCGCCGAAGCCGAGGCCGCCGCCGCCCGCCCCGCAGCCCCGCTCCGGGATGTCATCCGCACCGGCGATACGGAATTCCGCCGCGTCCTCGTCGACTGTCCCGGCCTGTCGACCGCGCCGTTCGTGGAGCTGCAGACCATCCAGGACGGGCAGGCCGGCGTCCGCCTGATCTCCGCCTGCCCGGTGGATCGCGGCGTCTATCTGGTCGATCGCGGTTTCGTCGCCGACGTCATATCGGCCCGCCCGCCGGTGGCCCCCGACGCGGCGCCCCTTCGCATCGAGGCGGTCATCCGCACCGCGCCCGGTCCCGGACCCATGGCCTTGCCGCCCGAAGGCCGTCGCTTCTACGCACGCGACAACGCCGCCATCGCCAAGACTCTGGGCGCCGAGGGTCGCGTCGCCGCCGAAACCCTGTTCGCGGTCACCTCGACCAATCCCGAATGGCTGGCGCTGAAGCCGTCCGCTCCGCCGGCCGCCTTCTCGAACAACCATCTCGGCTACGCGATCACCTGGTTCGGACTGGCGCTGGCTCTGCTGGGTGTCTACGTGGCCCTGCTTCGGCGCAGGCTGAAGCCATCCCACCGGGAAGAGAGACCCTCCTGACCACCACCCTCCACACCCTGTCCAACGGCGTCCGCGTCGTGTGCGACCCCATGCACGGCCTGCGCACCCTGGCCCTGACCGTCGCCGTCCGCGGCGGCGCCAAGTGGGAAACCGAGGCGACCTCGGGCTGGTCCCACTGTCTGGAACATCTGGTGTTCAAGGGCGCGGGCGAGATGGGCGCGCGCGACATCGTCGAGCGGATCGAGGCCGAAGGCGGCTCGCTGAACGCCTCCACCGGATACGAGCGCACCAGTTTCGACGTGCGGGCCCTCGACGGCTCTCTGCCGCTGGCCATGCAGATCCTCTCCGACCTCGTCTTCCGCCCGACGCTCGACCCGGCCGAGATCGAGCGCGAGAAGGACGTGGTGGCGCAGGAGATCGCCGAGGCCTTCGACACCCCCGACGACCACGTGTTCGAGATGGCCCAGACGCAGGCCTTCGCCAGCCAGCCGCTCGGCCGCCCGATCCTTGGCTCGGTGAAGAGCCTGAAGCCGATCACCAAGGCCTCGATCGGCGAGTGGCGCGCCCGCCTGTATTCGCCCGACCGGATGGTGGTGGCCGCCTCAGGGGCGGTCGACGAGGCCGAGCTGCTGGCGCTGGCGAAGCGCTGGTTCGGCTCCGAAACCTCCACCCCCGCCGGGCCCCCGGCAGCCCCGCGCTTCACCGGTGGCGACGCGGCCCTGTCGCGCCGGATCGAACAGGCCAACATCGTCTTCCAGCTGCCGGCCCCTTCGGCGGCCGAGCCCTCCTATGCGGCGGCCCGGCTGATGACCGAGATCCTCGGCGGCGGCATGGCCTCGCGCCTGTTCCAGAGCGCCCGCGAGGAGCGGGGACTGGCCTACGCCATCGACGCCTATCACGAGCCGTACGAGGACGCGGGCATACTCGGCATCTACGCCGGCGCCGCCGCTGACCGTGCGGTCGAACTGGCCCAGGTCTGCGCCGCCGAACTGAAGGCGCTGGCCGACAGCGGGCCCACGGACGCCGAACTCTCGCGGGCCAAGGCGGTGATGAATGCGGGCCTCTGGATGTCGGACGAAAGCCCGGCGGCGCGCGCGGGCCGGGCGGCGGCGCAGGTGCTGATCTTCGGCGCTCCGATCCCCTCCCAGACGATGGCCGACCGGATGCTGGCCCAGTCCGCGGATGACGTGCGTGCCGCGGCGGCGGCCTCCCTGTCGCAAGGCCGGGCGGCGACGGCGGTGCTCGGACCCAAGGCCGCTGCGGCCGCGGGCCCCGCCTTCCGCACGGCTCTTTTCGGCTGACAGCGGGAGGGCTAGTCTTCTGCGCATGGCCCTGCTGGACTGGATCAACGACGCGACCGGCTCGGTCGTAAAGGGCGAGGGGGTCACCCTGCGCCACCCGCGCGCGTCGGATTACGAAGCCTGGGCCACCCTGCGTCAGAAGTCCCACGCCTATCTGCAGCCGTGGGAGCCGAGCTGGCCGGAGGACGATCTGACCCGCGCCGCCTTCAAGCGCCGCCTGTCGATCTACGCCCGCGAGCTCGACGCCGGCAACGCCTGGCCCTTCTTCATCTTCGCTGACGCCGATCAGGGACTGGTGGGCGCCATCACCCTGTCGAACGTCCGCCGCGGCGTCGCTGAGTCCGGCACCCTCGGCTACTGGATTGGCCAGCCCTTCGCGGGCCGGGGCCACGCCACGGCCGCGGTGCGGGCCGTCGTCGGCCACGCCTTCGACGATCTCAAGCTGCACCGGGTCGAGGCGGCCTGCGTGCCCACCAATGTCGCGTCCCGTCGGGTGCTCGAAAAGTCGGGCTTCGTCCTTGAGGGGCACGCCCGGGCTTATCTCAAAATTAACGGCGCTTGGGCAGATCATCTCCTGTTCGGCGCCGTCAATGACGGGGTTGGACGCGGCGGCTGACCTCGGGTGATCCCTGGAGCCGTCCTGTCGGGACTGACACGCGTTTTGAACACTCGCTCCAGAAGTCTGGCCTGGGACGCGACGACCGCCATCGAGGCGCTGGCCGCCGCGGATACGGCGCTGTGGATCTGGACCCCGTCCGACGACCAGATGCGTTTCACCGGCGCCACCCGCGCGCTCGGCCTCGGCCCCTTGGCCCCCGAATGTTCGGGCGCCGCCTTCACCGCCGTGGCCATTCCGCAGGACCGTTCGCTGGCCGAACGCATCCTCAAGCCGCAGGCCGAAGGCACGGAGGTCGCCGTCCGCCTGCGCATGCGCGATTCCGAGACCTGCCTGTGGCGCGGCGTCTGGCTCGAGGACGGCCTGCGCGCCGCCGGGGTGGTGGCGCTGGAGACCAAGTTCGCGGCCTCTCATGTCGATCAGCTGACCGGCCTGCTGGACCGCCGCGCCTTCCTGACCCGCGCCGGCGAAACCCTGACCCAGCCAGGCGAGTATGAGCTGGTGGTGGCCGACGTCGACCGCCTCCGCCGTCTCAACGAGGCGCTGGGCCACGAGCGGGCCGATCTGGTGCTGGCGGCGCTGGGCGCGCGCCTGAACGGCGCCTTCCCGCCCGACGCCAACCCCGCTCGCGTCGGCGAGGATGAGTTCGCCGTCATCGTGCCGCGCGGCTCCGGAGCCGCTTCGGAACGCATGCGCGAGGCGCTGGAGCAGCCGCTCAGGGTCGCGGGCTTCGACATCTACCCGACCGTCTCGATCGGCGCGGTGGCGGCCGAGGGCGGGCCCGACGCCTCCGATCCGGCCGAACTGCTGCGCCGCGCCGAACTGGCCGTCGAACAGGCCAAGACCGCGGGCCGAGGCGGCGCCGCCGCCTATGGACGGGCGCTGGAGTCCGACAGCCTGTCCCGCCTCGCCCTGGAGGCCGACCTGCGCAACGCCTTCGTCCGCGGCGAGATCGAGCCCTTCTTCCAGCCTATCGTGAACCTCAAGACCGGCGCCGTGGCCGGCTTCGAGGCGCTCGCCCGCTGGCGGCATCCGCAGCGCGGTCTGGTCCCGCCCGACGAATTCCTCGGCCTCGCCGACGAGATGGGGCTGATGAACGATCTCGGCCTGATGATGATGACCCAGTCGTCGCGTCAGCTGGCTGAATGGCTGGCCCGCCATCCGTCGGCCGGCAAGCTGTTCTGCAGCGTCAATCTCTCGGTCGGCGAGATCGAGCGCGCCAGTCTGGTCGAGGACGTCGCCCGCATCATCGCCGAGGCCGGCCTGCCGAAGGGCGCGCTCAAGCTCGAGGTCACCGAGGGCGACATCATGCGCGACACCTCGCGCGCCGCCGAGACCCTGACCCGCCTGCGTGAAGCCGGCGCCTCCTTGGCGCTCGATGACTTCGGCACCGGCTTCTCATCCTTGACCTGGCTGGCCAAGCTGCCGTTCGATACGCTGAAGATTGACCGCTATTTCGTTCTGACCATGGACAAGGACGAGGGCTCGGCGAAGATCGTCAAGTCGGTCGTCAACCTGGGCCGCGACCTGTCGCTGGAGGTTGTCGCCGAGGGCGTCGAGAACGCCGGCCTCGCCAAGCTCCTGCTCGAGGCCCAGTGCCACTACGGTCAGGGCTTCGGCTACGCCCAGGCCCTGCCGGCGCAGGAGGCCGAGGTCTATCTCAACGAGTCGCTCGCCGACGGCACGGCGCCGCTCAAGGCTCGCTCCGCATAACCTTGACGCGCAGCGTTCGTGGGCATCTACTTCCAGTCCGGGTCGATCCCGCGGCCCGAGCAGGAGGACGTCGCATGCGTGTCTCGATCGTTTCCATCGTTCTGGCGGGCGGAATGCTCGTCCTCGGCGCCTGCAGCACCGTGCAGGAGCCCGACGCCATGGCTGTGACGGACGCCCGATGCCGCGGCCGGGCCGAGGCGATTCCGACCGGCCGCCAGACCGGCGACGTGCGGCAGGACTACCGGTGCCGCAGCGTCCATGCGAGCAACTACAGGCCCAACAGCGGCCGCAACGTCGCGATCGACAGGGCCCTCAGCAGCGGCCGATAGCCGCCTAGGCCCGCCCGCTCTGCCCTGAAAGCTGCGCCGGATCGATGCCGAGGCCGGCGACGGCGCGACCCCATTTGCCCTCGTAGTCCGGATCGAAGATCAGGTCGGCGTCGGCTTCGGCGGTGAGCCAGACATTCTCGCCCAGCTCGTCCTCCAGCTGACCCTCTCCCCATCCGGCGTAGCCCAGAAGCAGCACCGACCGGCTCGGACCGCCTACCGGATCAACCATCGCCGCCAGCGCCTCGCGCGTACCGGTCATCGCCAGTCCCTCTCCGAACGCCAGCGAGGCGTCGTCGACCAGCCAGTCGTCGGTGTGCAGCACGAAGCCACGCTCCCGCTCCACCGGTCCGCCCACCAGCACCGCGCGGTCCGCCGCGAAGTCCGGCGCGGCGGTCTCAAGCTTGGTCAGCACCGCCTTCAGGTTCACCCCCGGCGCGGGCCGGTCGAGGCGCAGCCCCATGGCGTGGTCCGGCCGGTGTGCGCAGACCAGAATGACGGCATGCTCGAAGCGGGGATCGCTGATGCCGGGCATGGCCACGAGCAGCCGTCCGGCGAGGGATTGGAATTGGTCCATGGAGTCTATCTTGGACCCGCCCGCGAACCGCGCAAGGCCGCGCGCCGCCGGAATGCTTGGCGCATGGCGTCGCAGGGCTTATCTGGACCGGGAGTTCATCTTCAAACCTCCTTCCGGAGCCTGCCATGACCGTCCAGATCGGCGACCGCATCCCCTCGGCCAACCTGACCCGCGCCACCGACGACGGCCCGAAGCCCGTCACCACGGACGACATCTTCGACGGCAAGACGGTGGCGCTGTTCGCCGTTCCGGGCGCCTTCACCCCGACCTGCTCGGCGCGCCACCTGCCGGGCTTCAAGGATCATCGCGAGGACCTGACCGGCAAGGGCGTGGACACCGTCGCCTGCCTGTCGGTCAACGACGCCTTCGTCATGGGCGCCTGGGCCGACAGCCAGGGCATCGGCAAGGACGACATCGTTATGCTGGGCGACGGCAACGGCGACTTCACCCGCGCCCTCGGCCTGTCGATGGACGCCAAGGGGTTCGGCATGGGCGAGCGTTCGCAGCGCTATTCGATGATCGTCCGCGACGGCGTCGTCGAGCAGTTGAATGTCGAACAGCCGGGCGAGTTCAAGGTCTCGTCGGCGGAGCACATGCTGGCGCAGCTCTAGGCAAGGGCGCTGTCGCTCACGGCGCATCCGTTCGCTGCTTGAGCGCAAGGTCCACGCCATGACCGACGTCTTCACCCCCGAACAGCGCAGCGCCGTGATGCGGCGCGTGAAGGGGCGGGACACCGGGCCGGAACTGGCCGTGCGCAGAATCCTGCGCGCGGCCGGCATCGGCTACCGCCTCGGTGGCGCCGGCCTCCCGGGCAAGCCCGATCTGGTGATGAAGGGGCGGCGCGCCGTCGTCTTCGTCCACGGCTGTTTCTGGCACGGCCACGACTGCCCTCGCGGCTCACGAAAGCCCAAGGCCAACGCCGCCTACTGGTCGGGCAAGATCGACCGAAACCGGGCGCGTGACGCCTCGACGCAGGCTGCCCTCAATGCGGCCCGCTGGCGCGTGATCACCGTCTGGGAGTGCGAGATGAAGACGCCCGACTTCGCCTATCGGCTGGTCGCCCGCGTGCGGGATCAGGCCGCGGCGATCTCGACGTCCGTAGCCTCGTCCGACTGAGCCATCATCATCACGTGGTTGATGGCGCCCAGCAGCATCGGCGGCGTGATCGGCTTGGGCACGAAATAGGTCATGCCGGCGTCCGTGCAGGCGGCGATGTCCTCGGGCGAGGTGTCGGCCGTGACGGCGATGATCGGAACCTGCGCGTTCGGTCCGTTACCCGCGCGCAGGCGGCGGGTCGTCTCGCGCCCGTCCAGCTCCGGCATCCGCACATCCATGAAGATCAGGTCGAAGCTGGAAGCCTCGCAGATCTTCAGCGCGGCCATGCCGTCCGCCGCGGTGGCGATATCGCAGCCGAGCGGCTGAAGGATCAACTGGATGGCGCGGCGGTTGATGTCGTGATCGTCGACCACCAGCACGCGCATGGGACGTTCGTCGTCCTCGTATTCAGCGGCTTCAGTCGCGACGGCGGGCTCCGGCGCCGGCGTGGGCTCCGCCGCTGCGGGCGCGGGGTCCGGCGTCCGGACGTTCGTCGGCTCGGTCAGGGACTGGGCCAGCGGCGCCGGCGAGGCCGGGCTGGACGGCCGCCGCGAGACCGGCGTGGACAGGGCGCGGGCAACGGCGTCGCGGCTTTCCTGATCCAGCGCCGGCGCAGCGGCGGTCATGGCCTCGGCGGCCTCGAGGCGCAGCGCCAGGGTGAAGCTCGCGCCCTCTCCGACGGCGCTGCGGGCGGTCAGCCGTCCGCCCATCAGCTCGGCCAGCTGGCGGCTGATGGCTAGGCCGAGGCCGGTGCCGCCATGCCGGGCGCTGACGCCGTCGGCGGTCTGGTCGAACGGGGTGAACAGCCGGACCAGCTGGTCACGCGTCATGCCCGGGCCCGTATCCGACACTTCGATCAGCAGGGCGTGCCCGCCGGTATCCTCGGCCCACGCCTTGAAGCGCAGGGTGATCGCACCCTCGGCCGTGAATTTCATGGCGTTGGAGATCAGATTGTTGAGCACCTGCCGCAGCCGCATCGGATCACCGCGCACCGAGGTCGGGACCCTGGCCGCGCCCTCGATCCGCAGCTTGAGACCCTTGGCCCGCGCGGGGCCGCGCCACAGTCGGGCCGACTGGTTCAGAAGGTCGCGCAGATTGAAGTCGATCGCGTCGACCGTCATGTGGCCGGCGTCGAGCTTGGCGTGATCCAGCAGATCGTCCAGCAGGGCCTTCATCATGAAGCCCGCGTCGCTGATCAGCCGTGCCTGCGCCCGGGCCGGTCCATCAGACGCGCCGCGCTCCAGCTCCGCCGAGCCGGTCAGGATGGCGCTGATGGGGGTGCGCAGGTCGTGGCCGACGGCGGCGAGGAAGGCGCTGCGGCCCTCCATGATGCGCTCGGCCGTGGCGCGCTTCTCCTCGGCCTCGATCCGCGCCGCGGTCTCCGAGATGCGCGCCTGGTTCATGCGCTGCCAAGTGGACAGGCAGTAGGTGATGAAGACGGCTACGGCGATCGACGCCGCCGTGATGAATGAGGGCGAGGCGCCGAACGCGGCCATAAAGAAGGGGGTAGAGGCCAGATAGAGGAACTGCGGCGTCACGGTCAGGACCAGCACGCTCTTCGATCGCGGGGCGTTGATCATTGAATAGATGGCGCCGGCGGACAGCAGCATGGCGGAGCAGATGCCGCCCATAGGTCCGCCTACGAACCACAGCGGCACAGCGAGGCTGCCGAAAAACCCGGCATTGAGCGTCAGCAGAAGGCCGCCGGCGATATTCCGCAGGCCGCGCAGTCGCTCGGTGCGGCCGTCGTTCACCGGGCCGAAGACCCACAGGTCCAGCAACTGGATCAGGAAATAGCCAAGCACCCAGCCGACGGTCAGGGTCCACCCCAGCAACGGGCTGAACACCAGGGCGCTGGCCGCGGCCATGCCCAGCCGCTGCAGCAGCGCCTTGCGCCGCTGGCGGATGGCGCCGGCCCAGGTGTCATCCAGGGCGGCGGCAGGCATATCGGCTTTGGCGATCGCCATGCGGCTCCCCCGGACAGGGCGCATCCGCCCCCTCCCGCATCATGCCGACGGGGCCCTAACGCTCCGTCAACGGCGGGCCCCGACGGCCTCGTCCACCGTGGAAAAGCCGTCCGCCCGCAGCCGCGCCGCCAGATCGCGCTTGATCCGCGCCACCAGCCCGGGACCCTCGAAGATCAGGGCGCTGTAGATCTGAACGGCCGAGGCTCCGGCCAGAATGCGCGCATAGGCGTCCTCGCCGGACCCGATTCCGCCCACCGCGATCAGCGGCAGGCGTCCACCCGCGACCTCCGCCGCCCCCTGCAGGGCCGCCATGGCCCGGTCCTTGAGCGGGGCTCCGGAGAGCCCTCCGGCCTCGCCGCGGTCGCGGGCGCGCAGGCTCTCCGGCCGGTCCAGTGTCGTGTTCGAGACGATCAGCCCGTCGACGCCGTAGTCGATCGCCCCCTCGACGATCAGGCCGATCTCGCCCGCCGTCAGGTCGGGCGCAATCTTGAGGAAGACCGGCGTCGGATCGCCGGCGCGCGCCTCGGCCAGCCGACCCAGCAGGTCGTCCAGCGCGGCCCGCCCCTGCAGGTCTCGCAGCCCCGGCGTGTTCGGCGACGAGACATTGACGGTTACATAGTCCGCCAGGCCCTTGAGGCGCTTCAGACCCGCGACATAGTCAGCCGCCTTGTCGTCCGTATCCTTGTTGGCCCCCAGATTGGCGCCGATCACCGCCGCCGCAGGACGGCGGGCGAGGCGGGCGGCGAACGCCTCCAGACCCTCGTTGTTGAAGCCCATCCGGTTGATGATCGCCCGGTCTTCCGAGAGCCGGAACAGCCTCGGGCGAGGATTGCCGGGCTGAGCGCGCGGCGTGACCGAGCCGCATTCGACGAAGCCGAAACCCAGCCGCGACAGGCCGTGCAGCGCCTCGCCGTTCTTGTCGAGGCCAGCCGCCAGCCCCACGGGATTGCTCAACCTCAGACCGGCGAAGGTGGTCGCCAGAACCGGATCGTCCACCCGAGGTGCGGGCAGGGGGGCGGCCTTCAGTGCGAGAATGGCGAGGCGGTGCGCCGTCTCCGGGTCCAGCGTTCTCAGCGCCGCCGCGCCGATGTCGGTCAGGGCCATCCGACCGCTCCGTCCTCGAAGACCATGACCCCGTCCTGACGCACGGACAGACCGCGCTCGGCGGCCACCGCACTCAGGGGCAGGGGGCCATACAGGTGCGGAAACAAGTCCCCGCCCCGCGACGGCTCCCACCGGAGCGCCACGCCGAGCGCATGCACGTCCACCGTCGCCAGCACCAGCCCGGTGCGTCCGGCGTAGTGCCGCCGCGCCGTCTCCGCCAACTGCTCCGCTGTCGACATGTGGATGTAGCCGTCGGCGTGATCGACTTCCGAGCCCTCGTAGACACCCGCGACCCGCGCCCGTTCCCACGCTGCCCCGTCGACCAGCTTGTAGGCTACGGGGCTCATTCGGCGATCAGGTCGCGCGGCTGCAGATAGCCCTCGAGCATCCGCCGGCCAGCGGCGTCGACGCTGAAGATGGCCGCGGCGCCCGGCGGGAATCCGCCGCTGATCCGGTCCAGCACCGACGGCGAGGCGGCGCCCTCGATCAGATATTCCACGGCCAGCAGGTGGATGCCCGGATTATGCGCCACCACGATCAGGCAACCGGCCTCGTCCTCGACGCCCTCGACCAGTCGCCGAAGCGTATCGGCCCCGCCGTTATAGAGCGGCTCATTGTCCCGGATATCCACGTCCCCGAAGGCGTCGTGGAGCAGGTCCCAGGTCTGGCGGGTGCGCAGGGCAGGCGAGACCAGCGCCAGATCCGGCCGCATCCCGCGCGCCGCCAGCGCCCGGCCCATGGCGGCGGCGTCCACGCGGCCTCGCGCCGCCAGGGCGCGGTCGCGGTCGCGTCCCGAGCCGGCGGCCCGTTCGGCCTCGGCGTGCCGCATCAGGATCAGTCTCTGCATGCCCCGCCTTTAGGGCCTGCCGCCCCGGCTGCAAAGCGGCGGATGGTCAGGAACCGACACGCCTCTGCCGCGAGGCCGGCTGGGGTTGCAGGCCGGGAGCCAGCACCGGCGCCGTGGCCACGGCCCCGCCCGGACGCACCCGCGCATAGGCATGCCGCGTCGCCTCCAGCAGGATCACTCCCGCCGCGCCCGGCCAGACCCGTCGCCCGACCTGCTCGAACCCGTCCGCGAAGGGCAGCAGCGGCCCCCACGGCGGCACATAAAGGGTCTGCGACCAGGCCGTGGGCTCCAGCCCCGCGCCCCGCACCAGCCGCTCCAGCTGACGGCGGGTGAACGGCCGCCCGTGGCCGAACGGCGTCGCCTCGACCCGCGACCACATCCCGCCCCGCGCCGCCGCGATCAGGATGATCCGGCCCGCCGGCGTCAGCGTCCGAACGGCCTCGAGCAGCAGGCCCGCCGCGTCCTCGGCTTCTTCCAGCGCATGGACCAGCACGATGCGGTCGAAGCTGCCCGCCGCGAACGGCAGGCGCCGGTCCTCGACCAGCACGGTCCGGTTCCGCCCCGCCGAGGGCCAGAGCTCCACCCCCTGTCCGCCCGGCATGGCCGAGACGACCCGGCGCGCGCCGACGAAGGCGTCCAGCCATGGCGTGGCGTAGCCGACCCCCAGCACGTCGCATCCGGACGCCTCGCCCCAGGCGTCGTCCAGCCGCCGCGCCAGCAGACGCCGCGCCAGCGCGCCGGCCGGCTCGCCGTAGAAGGTCCGAAGGTCCTCGATGCTGCGCCGCATTGGGTCACCATAGGCCGCGGAAGGGGCCGCTGCTAGAATGCGGCATGACCCTCGACGTTCGCCTCTTCCCATGTCTGTCCGACAACTACGGCTTCCTCGCGCGCGATACCGCCACCGGCAAGGTAGCGACCATCGACACCCCTGACGCCGACGCCATCCTCGCGGCGCTGGAGCAGTCGGGCTGGGGGCGGCTCGACCTGATCCTCAACACCCACTGGCACCCCGACCACACCCAGGGAAACGCGGCGCTCAAGGCGGCGACCGGCTGCGAGATCGTCGGGCCGGAAGAGGTGCGCCGGGCCGCGCCGCTCGACCGCGTCGTGCGCGGCGGCGACCTCGTCATGCTGGGCGAAACGGCGCTGGAGGTCACCGACACCCCCGGCCACACCCTCGGCCACATCGTCTATCGGGACGCCGCCGGTGCGCAGGCCTTCGTCGGAGACACCCTGTTCGCGCTGGGATGCGGCCGTCTGTTCGAGGGTACGCCCGAGCAGATGTGGGACAGCCTGCAAAAGCTCGCCGGCTGGCCCGACGAGACCGTCGTCTGGTGCGCCCACGAGTACACCGCCGCCAACGCCCGCTTCGCCCTCAGCCTCGACGACCGCCCGGAGATGGCCGCGCGGGCGGCGGAGATCGTCGGGTCGCGGGAGCGGGGTCAGCCGACGGTGCCGACCACGATAGGCTCGGAGAAGGCGTTCAATCCCTTCCTGCGCGCCGCCGACGCCGCGGATTTCGCCGCACGCCGCGCGGCCAAGGACAGCTTCGCCGGCTGACGGTTCGGCTTCAGGACGCCTGGGGCAGGATGGCGCGGATCACCCGCGCCGAAGACGGACGCCCGGCCATGCCCTCGTCCGGATTGACGGTGACGACCAGCCGCCCCCGCGCATAGGTCACGCCCGAGCGCGATCCTTCGATGATGGTGATGCTGCGCAGCTGGTTGACGTACTGGCGGGCGGTCGGCGACCGCGCGATGCGGATCACCGCCTCGGTGGCCACGATCATGGCCTCGACGCACAGCGATTCCGACCGGTCGCCGTCCAGATTGACTTCCACCAGACGGCCGCCCACGGCCTGGCTGACCATATAGCTGCGCTGCGCCATCAGCCGGAACAGCAGGTGCGGACCCAGCGTCGGCGGCGTCAGGCTCGAGCCCGTTCCGCTGAAGGAGGCCGGCGAGCCGCCCGGCGCGCGCGGCGTATAGACGGTCATGCCGCCGCTCGGCGTCACCCGCAGCACCTGCTCTCCGGCGTCGTTGCGGTAGATGACATCGCCCCGGGGCGCGGCGCTGGGCCTCAGCACCCAGGTTTCGTCGCGGCGGTCGAAGCGCAGCAGGGGATGCCGGCCCGACCGGTCCAGAATGAAGCCCTCGCCCGACTCGGCGACATAACGGCCGACGGGCGGCAGGCTCGGCGTCGCCGGGCGACGATCACGCAGCGAGCGGCTCTGCTCGGCCTGCGCATTGCCGCGGTTCTGGGCGGCGGCTTCGGGGGTGAAGGACAGCAGAGACAGCACGGCCGCCGCGAGGGCGAGACCCATCGCGGTCAAAAGCGGCCTCCGCGCCGTTCTGACCCTTGCCGTCAACTCCATGCCGACCTTGGTGGAATCGCCACGCGGCGGATTTTGGGCGGTGTCCGGATCAGCCGACGAGATACTGACCGCCGTTCAGCGACAGGGTGCAGCCTGTGACATATCCGGCACGTTCGCCGGCCAGCCAGGACACCATGTCGGCGATCTCCTCGCCCTTGCCGAGCCGCCCCACGGGAATCTGGGAGATGATGCCGGCCAGCACCTTCTCGTCCATGGCTCCGACCATCTCGGTATCGATATAGCCCGGCGCGATGCAGTTCACCGTCACGCCCTTGCGCGCGTTTTCCAGCGCCAGCGCCTTGGTGAAGCCGATCATCCCGGCCTTGGCCGCGGAATAGTTGGTCTGGCCGATCTGGCCCTTCTGGCCATTGATCGAGCTGATGTTGACGATCCGGCCGAAGCCGCGGTCGCGCATGCCGTTGATGACCTGCCGGGTCATGTTGAACACGCTGTCCATGTTCACCCGGATCACGTCCGACCACTGGTCGTGGCTCATCTTGTGGAAGAAGCCGTCCCGCGTGATGCCCGCATTGTTGATCAGCACGTCGATGGGGCCCAGCTCGGCCTCGACGTCGGCCACGGCGCGTGCGCAGTCCTCGTAGGAGCCGACGTTGCCCTTGACCACCATGACGCCCAGCTCGCGCGCGGTGGCCTCGGCGGCCTCGACGTTGCCGGAATAGCCGGCGGCGACGGCCATGCCGTCTTCCTTCAGCCGCTGAACGATCGCCTTGCCGATGCCGCGGGTGCCGCCCGTGACCAGAGCCACTCGTGCCATGTCGTTTCCCTGTCCTTTGGCGGCAGCCTCTCTGACGGGCCGCCTGCGTATGGATACGCTTTAGCCCGCCAGCCGTTGCGCGGAAAGGACGCCGTTACGCGGCTTTATCGAACCGGCTCATGTCGATGACGAAGCGGTAGCGGACGTCGGATCGCTCCATCCGCGCATAGGCCTCGTTGATCTGGTCCGGCGCGATCACCTCGATGTCGCAGGCGAGGCCGTGCTCGGCGCAGAAGTCGAGCATCTCCTGCGTCTCGCGGATGCCGCCGATCAGCGAGCCGGCGATCCGCCGGCGCCGCCACAGCAGCGGCATGGCATAGACCGGCAGCCCCTCGGTGGTCAGGCCCAGCATGACCATGGTGCCGTCGCGCGCCAGCAGGTTCACATGGCTGGCGATCTCGTGCGTGGCCGAGACGGTGTTGATGATCAGGTCGAATTTCTCGCCGGCCGCCCGCATCGCCGCCGCGTCCGAGTTGATCAGGAAATGCTTGGCGCCCATCCGCTCGGCGTCCGCCTTCTTGCGGTCCGAGGTCGACAGCACCGTCACCTCCGCGCCCATGGCGTTGGCCAGCTTGACCGCCATATGCCCGAGGCCGCCCAGACCGATCACCGCCACCTTCGAACCCGGCCCGACGCCCCACTGCCGCAGCGGGCTGTAGGTCGTGATGCCGGCGCACAGCAGCGGCGCGGCGGCGTCCAGCGGGATGCTGTCCGGGATGCTCAGCACATAGTTCTGGTCGACCGTGATCCGGTCGGAATAGCCGCCCTGGGTGACCTTCTGACCCGCTTCCGCGCCCTTGGGATCCGGCGAGCCGTAGGTTTGGGTCATGCCCGGCACGCAATACTGCTCCTCGCCTTCCAGGCAGGCCGGGCAGGTGCGGCAACTGTCGACCATGCAGCCGACGCCGACCCGGTCGCCTTCCCTGAACCGGGTCACGTTCGCCCCCACCGCCGTCACGACGCCGGCGATCTCGTGGCCGGGCACGATCGGATAGCGGGTGCTGCCCAGATCGTTCTTCGCCACATGCAGGTCCGAGTGGCAGACGCCGCAGAATTTGATCTCGATCGCCACGTCATCCGGCCCCGGATCGCGCCGGTCGAAGCTGTAGGGCGACAACGGTGCGTCGGCGGCGGTGGCGGCGAAGGCGCGAGTGGCGATGGGCATGGGAGGTCCTCGAGAAGGGGCGGCGTGCAGGGCAGGTGTCTATGGCGGGACGAACCCGCAAGGCAGTCAGTCGTTGCGGCGGTTCAGATTACGGACCGGAACGGCCTCCAGATGGAAGTCATCGAACAGGCGGGCGTTCAGGATCAGGCGCGCGGGCCGGTCCTCCCCTTCGTCGGTGGTCCACGCGGGCGCGTCGCTGAACACGCTGCACCCGCAGGTCTGGCAGTGATGAAAGGTCATCATCCGATCGCCCCACTGATAGGCGGCGAGGCTCGCTCGCGTGAGGTCCAGTTCGACCTCTTCCGGTGGATAGTAGGCCACGAGGTCGCCGCGCTTAGAACAGATCGAACAGCCGCACCGCGTCACCGTTTCAGGCGCAGGCGCGGCGAACCGCTGCGCCCCGCAGTGGCAGGCGCCGTTCAGTCGCCGTGTCACGTCCCCAGCTTTTCGATCAAAGCCTGCGCCGCCGCCGGATTGCGCACCTTCGCCCCGGCGATGAAATAGGCGAACACATCGCCGGTCTTCGCCCAGTTCCGGGTCTGCTTCAGGACGCCGTCCAGCTCCGCCGAGGTCATTCCGGTCAGCTCGTCCTCGCGGCTCGACATCAGCCGGGCGTATCTGAAGTCGGCCGTGTCCTGATCGATGCGCGGCCACTCCGGCGCCTCGTCGTCATGGCCGTAGACGATCGCCACGCCGTACTTCCGGGCGAGGTCGTAGAATTGCTCGGTTTCGAAGGTGCCGTTTCGAACCTCCAGCGCGTGCCGCAGCTGGACCCCGTCCTTCTCCTTCGGCAGCAGTTTGAGAAAGCCCTCGAAATCCTCGGCGTCGAACTTCTTCGTGCCCATGAACTGCCAGTTGATCGGCCCCAGTTTGTCGCCGAGAGCCGTCAGCCCCTGATCGAGGAACCGCCCCATCGACTCCCCCATGTCGGAGAGCACCTTGCGATTGGTGCAGTACCGGCTCGCCTTGACCGAAAACACGAAGCCCTCGGGCGTCTCGTCCCGCCACTTCATCCAGCTGTCCGGCTTGAACGTCGAATAGTAGGTGCCGTTGATCTCGATGCTGGTCAGCTTCGAACTGGCGTACTCCAGCTCCTTCTTCTGGCTCAGCTTGTCGGGATAGAAGACGCCCCGCCACGGCTCATAGGTCCAGCCGCCGACGCCGACTCTGATGGTTCCGCTCATGGTCCCCTCCCTGCTGCGCCAGACCTAGGACTGCGCGGCCGAGGCCACAAGCATCCGGTAGGCCGCCGTCGCCTGCGCCCGCGCGGCGGCGTCGTCCAGCAGGCGGCGCGAATGCCCGTAGGCCAGCACGATCCCCTTGAACTGGAACACCAGCACCTCGAGCGTCATGTCGTCGGCGTTCGGATTCATCGTCCGGAATTCGCGCTTCAGCACCTTGGCCCAGCGTACCTGACTGGCCTTCAGCGTGTCGCGCAATGGCCCCGGCTGGTCGTCCAGCTCGATCGCAGCCGCCTTCAGCGGACAGCCGCCCGGTCGGTCCTCGCCATCGATCCAGTCCAGCTCGCCCTGGAAGATCCGGTCCAGCCGTTCGCGGCCCGCCGGCAGCGGTTCCGCCGGACGCCACACCGCCTCGGTGAAGCGGTCGATCATGGTGTCGACCACCTGGGCCTGCAGCGTCTCCTTCGACTGGAAATGCTTCAGAACCGCGCTCTTCGACAGCCCCGCGCCGGTCGCCACGTCCTGCAGGCTGACCGCGGCCAGTCCGCGCACGGTGACCTGCGCCATCGCCTCGTCGATCAGCCGGGCGTGGGTGGCGGCGCCTTTGGGCGGCATTCGGACGTCTCCATAACAAAAGTGTCCAGTCGGCCACTTTTCATTTGACTCGAAGTGACCGAGCGGTCACTCATATGTGCACGGTCGGTCACTTTTGCACGGGCCGGTCGCAATGAACAGCCCCCAAGGAGGCTCCCATGCTTCTCATGACCCTGATGTCCGCCACCCTCGCCCTGACGCAGCCTGCGCCGTTGCTGGATGCCGCCGCCACCCTCGCGTCGCCGGGCGAAGCCCGCGCCGTCATGCTCGACGGCCGCTCATGGGCATGCAGTCCGGACGGCGCCTGCCTCGGCCGCGGGTCGGGCGCATCGCAGCCCGCGGTGCGCGAGTGCCGCCGTTTCGTCGCCCGCGTCGGCGCCGTCACCCGCTACGAGCGGGCCGGCGTAGCCCTGACAGAGGCCGAACTGGCGCAATGCAACGCCGCCCGGCCAGCCTAGTAGGCGAAGTCCCGGTAGATGCGGCTGACGTCGCCCTGCCAGTCGCCGTGATACAGCTCCAGCAGACGGTCGGCGGGCGTGATCCCGCTGTCGGCGATGTCCTCAAGCTCCGACAGATAGCCGCGCTCGTCGACCATGCCGCCCGAGAACCGGGCGCGGTTCTTCAGGCCGTGCCTGGCGATGTCGATGAGGTCGACGGCGACATCGCGCACCGACCGCCCTGCTACCTCGGCCTTGAGGCCCAGCCGCGTCACGTCGCGGCGCAGGCGCTCGTGGTCGGCAATGTCCCAGTGCTTGACCAGGTCCCAGGCCGCCGCCAGCGACGGCGCGTCATACAGGATGCCGGCCCACAGCGCAGGCAGGCCGCAGATCCGGCTCCACGGTCCGCCGTCGGCGCCGCGCATCTCGAGATAGGCTTTCAGCCGGACTTCAGGGAACAGGGTGGTCAGATGATCGGCCCAGTCCTTGGACGTCGGCCGGTCACCCGGCAGCGCATCCAGCTTGCCCTCCATGAAGGCGCGGAACGACTGGCCCGACAGATCGACGTATTTGCCGTCGCGCTTGGCGAAATACATCGGCACGTCCAGCGCATAGTCGGCATAGGCCTCGAAGCCGAACCCGTCGCGGAACACGAAATCCAGCATCCCCGTCCGGTCCGGATCGGTGTCCGTCCAGACGTTGGCCCGGGCCGACAGGAAGCCGTTGGGCTTGCCCTCGGTGAACGGCGAACAGGCGAACAGCGCCGTCGCGATCGGCTGCAGGGCCAGCGAGGTGCGGAACTTGGCCACCATGTCCGCCTCGCTGTCGAAATCGAGGTTCGCCTGGATGGTGCAGGTGCGCAGCATCATGTCGAGGCCCAGCGACCCCCGCTTGGGCATATAGGCCCGCATGATGTCGTAGCGGCCCTTGGGCATCACCGGCACATCCTCGCGCCGCCACATCGGATCGAAGCCCGCGCCGAGGAAGCCGAGGTTCAGCTGGTCCGCGACCTGCTTGACCTCCATCAGATGCTGGCCGGTCTCGTTGCAGATATCGTGCACGTCCTTCAGCGGCGCGCCCGACAGTTCGAACTGCCCGCCCGGCTCCAGCGAGATCGAGGCCGTGTAGCCCTCGGCGTTTTCCCGCTCGAGGGCGATGACATGGTCGCCCTCGTACACCTGCCGCCAGCCGAACCGCGTCAGCCCCTCCAGCATCGCCTTGATGCCGTTCGGTCCCTCGTAGTCGGGCCGACGCAGCGTCGATTTGTCGAAGCCGAACTTCTCGTGCTCGGCGCCGATGCGCCACTGGTCCTTCGGCTTGGATCCCTTCGACATGGCGCCGATAAGGTCTTCGCGGGTAAGCGGCGCGGCGTCGGCCATGAATGTTCTCTGAGCCCTGGTGTCGCCGCTAGATGGGCGGGCTTGGCCGTGGGCTCAAGCCCCATTCGGCGCGTGTATCGATAAGCCTGACTTGAGCCTACCGTTCCCAGTCGCCGACCGCCGCCTGCCACAGCGTCAGGGCGGTCGTCGCCGCGGTGTCCGCCCGCAGCACCCGCGGGCCCAGAGACACGGCGGTGGTGAAGGGCAGGGCCCTCAGCCGTTCCCGCTCCTCCGGCGCGAACCCGCCCTCCGGCCCGATCAGGATCGCCCACGGACCCGCGCCCGCCTCGGCCAGCGCCGTCATCGCCGGCGCTCCGCCGGTCTCGTCGCAGAACATCAGCCGCCGTGAGGCGTCCCATCCGTCCAGCAACACGTCCAGCTTCTCCGGCAGATCGACCGCCGGCACGTCCAGCCGCCCGGTCTGTTCGGCGCTCTCCACCGCGATAGCGTCCAGCCGGTCCATCCGCACCCGGTCGCCCTGCGTCCGCCGCGTTGTCACCAGCCGGATCCGCGCCGCGCCCAGCTCCGTGGCTTTCTCGACCGCGAACTCGAGCGCCGCCTTCTTCACCACGGCGATCAGCAGATGCACGTCCGGCACGGTGGTCTGCGCCCGCGCCTGCTCCTCCGCCCGCAGGATGACGCCCTTCTTGAGCACCTCCGCGATGGTGCAGCGCCACTCGCCGTCGACCCCGTTGAACACCAGCAGCGCATCGCCGGTCTTCAGCCGCATCACCTGCGTCAGGTAACGCGACTGATCCAGCGTTGGCGCGACGGCCGCACCGGAAGAGAGGGGCTGGGGGACGTGGAGGCGGATCATGACCCGCTGTGTGGGCTCAGAGCGTCCGCGCGATCAAGAGCTTCATGATCTCGTTGGTGCCGCCGTAGATCCGCTGCACCCGCGCATCCTTGTACAGCTGGGCGATCGGATACTCGTTCATATAGCCGTAGCCGCCGTGCAGCTGCAGCATCTCGTCGATGACCTCGCCCTGGATATCGGTGACCCAGTATTTGGCCATCGAGGCGGTGGCGGCGTCCAGCTTCCCCTGCAGGTGCAGGCCAAGGCAGTGGTCGACGAACACCTTGGCCACCGTCAGCTTGGTCTTCACCTCGGCCAGCTTGAACTGGGTGTTCTGGAAGTCGATCACCCGCTTGCCGAAGGCTTTGCGCTCCTTGACGTAGGCGATGGTCTCCTGAAGCCCGCGCTCCGCCGCCGCCACGCCCTGGACGGCGATGTTCAGCCGCTCCTGCGGCAGCTGCTGCATCAGCTGGATGAAGCCCTGACCCTCGCCGCCGCCGATGATGTTCTCGCCCGGGACCTTCACGTCGTTGAAGAACAGCTCGGAGGTGTCGTTCCCCTCCATGCCGATCTTGTGCAGGTTCCGTCCGCGCTCGAAGCCTTCGGCCCCGTCGGTCTCGACCACGATCAGCGAGGTGCCCTTGGCGCCCTCGGCCGGATCGGTCTTGGCCACGACGATAATGAAGTTGGCCAGCTGGCCGTTGGTGATGAAGGTCTTGGACCCGTTCACCACATACTGGTTGCCCTGTTTGATGGCGGTGGTCTTGACCCCCTGCAGGTCCGACCCGGCGCCCGGCTCGGTCATGGCGATGGCGCCGACCAGCTCGCCCGACTGCAGCCGAGGCAGCCAGCGCGCCTTCTGCTCGGCGGTGCCGTAGTGCCAGATGTAGGGCATGACGATCGCATTGTGCAGCGAGATGCCGAAGTGGTCCGCGCCCTTCCAGCCCAACTGGCGCATCAGCACCACCTCATGCCGGTAGTCGCCGCCCATGCCGCCGTCTTCCTCGGGCATGGACAGGCCCAGCAGGCCCGCCTCGCCGGCGTCGTTCCACAGCTGCCGCGGCACTGACGAATTCGCCAGCCAGGTCTGCACCGCCTCGGGCGAGGCATGCTCGTCGATCCATTTGCCGACGGAGTCGGAGAAGAGGGTGATCTCCTCTTCCTGCATGAAGGCCGGTTCGGGGACGTTGAGGACGTTCACGTTCAGAACGCCTCCGCCGGCAGGGCCATCAGCACATCCGCGCCGGTCTTCAGCTTGGCGAGGTGCGCCCCCGCGTCGGGCAGGATCCGCTCCACGAAATACCGGCCCGTAGCGATCTTGTTGGCGTAGAACGGATCGGCGGAACCGGCGTCGATCTGCTTCTGCGCCGCCAGCGCCATCTGCGCCCAGACATAGGCCAGCGCCGTCAGGCCGAAGATGTTCAGATAGTCGGTCGAGGCCGCGCCCGCGTTGTCCGGATTGGCCATGCCGTTCTGCATCAGCCACATGGTGGCCTCCTGCAGCTTCTTCTTGGCGTCGGTCAGGCCGTCGACGAAGGCCTTCTGCGGACCTTCGCCGCCATGCTCGGCGGTGAAGGCGTCGATCTCGGCGAACCAGGTCATGATCGCCCGTCCACCGTTCGACGGCAGCTTGCGGCCCACCAGATCCAGCGCCTGAATGCCGTTGGCGCCCTCATAGATCATGGTGATCCGCGCATCGCGCAGATACTGGCTGGCCGGGAAATGCTCGGTATAGCCCGAGCCACCGTGCACCTGCATCGCCAGCGACGCGGCATGGAAGCCCTTGTCGGTCAGATAGGCCTTCAGCACCGGCGTGATCAGGCCCATGTAGTCGCGCGCCTTGGTCGCGATGGCCTCGTCTTCCGACCGCTGCAGATCGGCCTGCAGGGCGGTCCACAGGATGAAGGCCTGGCCGCCTTCGACGAAGGCCTTGGCCTCCATCAGCATGCGACGCACATCGGGATGGACGATGATCGGATCGGCCGGGCCGTCCGGGTTCTTGGGACCCGTCAGCGAACGGCCCTGCAGCCGGTCTTTCGCGAACTCGGCGGCCGCCTGATAGGCGGCGGTGCCGATGGACAGGCCCTGCAGGCCGGTGCCGAGGCGGGCCTCGTTCATCATGACGAACATCGCCGCCATGCCCTTGTTCTCCTGGCCCACCAGCCAGCCCTTGGCCCCGTCGTAGGCCATGACGCAGGTGGCGTTGCCGTGGATGCCCATCTTGTGCTCGAGCCCGGCGCAGCCCGCGCCCTCGTTGCGCTCGCCCACGCCGCCGTCCTCGGTGACGAAATACTTCGGCACGACGAACAGGCTGATGCCCTTGATCCCCGCCGGCGCGCTCTCGATCCGGGCCAGCACCAGATGGATGATGTTGTCAGTGAAGTCGTGCTCGCCCGAGCTGATCCAGATTTTCTGGCCGGTGATCGAATAGCTGCCGTCGCCGTTCGGAACCGCCTTGGTGCGGATCATGCCCAGATCGGTGCCGCACTGCGGCTCGGTCAGGTTCATCGTCCCGCCCCACTCGCCTGTGGCCAGCTTGGGCAGATAGGTCGCCTTCTGCTCGTCTGAGCCGTTGGCGTGCAGCGCCTCGTAGCAGCCGTGCGTCAGGCCCGGGTACATCGAGAAGGCGGCGGATGCGGCGGCCGTCATCTGGCCGAACGCCATGCCGACGATCGCCGGCATGCCCTGTCCGCCGTATTCCGGATCGGACGACAGGCCGGGCCAGCCGGCCGCGACCATCTGCTGATAGGCTTCCTTCCAGCCGGTCGGGCCCGTGACCTTGCCGTTATCCCATTTGCAGCCTTCCAGATCGCCGACGCGGTTCAGCGGGGCGATGACTTCCTCGGCGAATTTCGCGCCTTCCTCGAGGATCTGGCCGACCAGTTCCGAGGACACGTCGGCGAAGCCGGGCTGGTTGGCGTAGCGGTCGATCTCCAGCACCTCGTTCAGGATGAACGTCAGGTCGCGGACAGGCGCCTTGTAGGCCATGGAGTTACGCTCTCGCTTTGAAGGGCTGGACGGTGTGGTCGGGGTTCAGACGCGACTTCAGCAGGTTCGCGTATTCCTCGGCCCCGGGCAGCAGGTCGGGGCGGTGCTCGGACAGCTTGCGCTCCATCACGGCGCAGGCCTCCTCCGCCGTCTCGATGGCGGCGTCGAGGTCCTCGCGCTGCTGCTTCAGCGCGGCGATCTGGGCCCGGTGGCGGCGCAGGGCGACAGCCATCTGGTGGGCGTTGTGATTGTCGTGGTCGTAGAGATCCAGCATCTCCTGGATCTCCTGCAGCGAGAAGCCGATGCGGCGTCCCCGCAGGATCAGCTTCAGCCGGGCCCGGTCGCGCGCGTCATAGACCCGCGTCTGGCCCTTCCGCGCCGGCGTCAGCAGGCCCTTGTCCTCGTAGAACCGCAGCGCGCGCGCCGTCGCCCCGAACTCGCGGCAGAGCTGGCGGATCGAATAGGTGCGATGATCGTCGGCGGTCGCCATGCACAAGTTCTAGACCGAACTTGACGTGCACGTAAAGGGAAGCCTTTTAGCGCCCTATGGCCCGCAAGCACGTCAACCTCGGCAAGGCTCCGGACAAGCGCGATCTGCCGCAGAAGACGTGCGTCGTCTGCGGCAGGCCGTTCTCATGGCGACGCAAGTGGGCTCGTGACTGGGCCGGGGTGAAGGCGTGCTCAGACCGTTGCCGAACCAGAGGCGCGGCGTCCTAGCGAACCTCGCGCGCCCGCATCCACAGCACCGGCGCGGTCATCGCGATCAGGATCACATTGGTCACGGCCAGACCCGCCTCGAGACCGACGGCGTGCATGACCAGCATGATGGATTCCAGCGCCAGCAGGCCGGCCGTGGCGGTGACCAGCAGCGGCCGGCCGTGCTTCCACGACACCAGCGGCGCCAGCACCAGAACGGCGAGCACGATCTCGGCCAGACCGAGGCCGCGCACCATGTTCTCGGTGGCGAACAGCGGCCAGCGCAGCAGATCGATCAGGTTGGCCATCGGCTCGGTCAGCTTGGCGTAGCCGGCGGCGATGAAGAACATCGCCAGCCAGCCCTGCAGCGTCCAGAGCGTAAGGTTGCGGTAGCTCGCGGCAAGGCGGGAGCGGGCGGGGGAGAGAGTCTGAGAAGTCATTTTATGTGACGCCCGGGGAGAGGCGCTCTTTTGATTGGTAACAGTTGCGATGTCGGAACGGATCAGCCTGTCCGCAAGTGCGCGAAGCGAGACCGTAACCATCCGTGACCGCCTTCTGCGTGGACCCCACGGCCAAAGCGTGGCCGTATTCATAAATCTCTGTAATGCGGCGTCCGTTTCAGGGGCCTTAAGACAGTTACGCTGCAGGTGCGGGTCTGGATGGGTCACGCGGCGTGGTCCGATATGCCGCGGGGAGGCGGTCGATCCTTCCTACCGCCACGCTGCCGCCACCCTGCTGTCAGCAGCCGGCCAGACCCCAAGCTTCACGCGCCGCCCTCAACCGCTCAATCTTCGCGTGGAACGGCGCCCAGTCGTCGCCGGCGTCGGTAGTCGCCCAGATCGCCTCGACCTCGTCGATCAGCATCTCTTCCGGCTCCGTGGCCGCGAACATCGGATGCTCCAGCCGCTCAGGCCGCTCCGGCTCGTGCTCGAACAGGGCGAAGCGGAAGGCGTCGAAGGCCTCGCCCTGATACAGCTTGCCCCTTGGCCCGCCGAGCGCCCGCGCGGACGACGCAAAGCCGCCGAACCAGTCGAAGAACAGCGGCTCCCACCGCAGCGCCTCGCCGCCCTCGCGGAGCAGGGCCAGCGTCGTATCCAGCAGCCTCTGGTCCGCCGCCTCGCCAAGGCTGGTGACGCCCAGCCGCGCCAGAAACGCCGCCCTCAGTTCGCGGATATAGGCCGGGCCGAACCCGTTCAGCGCCTCGGTCAGCGGCTCCGCATCGGCGACCAGCTTCAGCGCTCCGCCCAACTGTGTCAGGGCCCAGAACACCGCCTCGGGCTGCCGCGCAAAAGCATAGAGGCCGAACTGGTCGAAATAGGCCGCCGTGAACCCCGGCTCGTAATGCGGCAGGAACCGCCACGGGCCGTAGTCGAAGCTCTCGCCCGTGACGTTCAGATTGTCGGTGTTCAGCACGCCGTGCACGAACCCCGCTGCGATCCATCGCGCCGTCAGCCGCGCCGACGCCTCGACCACGGCCCGCAGAAAGCCCGGCGTGTCTCCGGCCGCGACGGTCGGGTGGTAGAGCGACCGCGCGTGCTCCACCAGCGCCTCGATCATGTCCGGCCTCCGGATATAGGCGGCCCGCTGGAAGGTGCCGAACCGGACATGGCTGTGCGACAGCCGCACCAGCACCGCCGACCGCGTCGGAGACGGTTCGTCGCCCCGCTCCAGATCCTCGCCTGTCTCGATCAGGCTGAAGGCGCGGCTGGTCGGGACGCCGAGCGTCTCCAGCATCTCCGCCGCCAGCACCTCCCTCACCCCACCCTTCAGCGTCAGCCGTCCGTCCGCGCCCCGCGACCACGGCGTCTGACCCGACCCCTTGGTGCCGAGATCCAGCAACCGGCCGTCCCCTGCGCGGATCTGCGCCGCAAGGAACCCCCGCCCGTCGCCGAGGTCGGGATTGTAGGTGCGGAACTGATGCCCGTGATACCGCATCGCCACCGGCCCCGGCTGGCCCGGCAGCGGCTGGAACCGGCCGAAATGCGCCACCCATTCCTCGTCCGTCAGCGTCTCCAGCCCGACCGTCGCCGCCGCCCGGTCATTGCGGAAGCGCAGGATCGCCTGCGGAAACTCCGCCGCCCGGACGGCATCGCCGTATTCCTCACCCAGTTCGAAGAAGCGCGGCTCGGGACGGTAGGCGGGGAAGGGGGGCATGCGCAGCAGATGACCTCTTGTCGGGGCAAGGGCAACCGCACCCGCCATCGCCTGTTCCGGCGGCTTCCGCCTTGAACCTCGCCCGCCCCGCCGTATTGTATCCGAAGAGATCAGGCACGGCCCTTCTTCAGGGTCGCACGCCAGGCCGGCGCCCGCTTCATCGCGGCGCGAACCCGGTCCGGCGCCCGTCGATAACCGGGCGCCACGACAGACCCTCATCCCGGAGGCCCGCCGTGGCGCGCAAGATCACTCTCGACTTCCTCAAGACCGAGGCCGCATCCGGCGCGGTGCTGGGCCTTGCCGCCCTCGCCGCCCTGATCGTCGCCAACTCTCCCCTGTCCGGCGCCTATTTCGGCTGGCTCAAGAGCGAGCACGTGGTCCAGGTCGGTCCGCTGATGCTCCAGCTCACGGTGTCCGAATGGATCAAGGAAGGCCTGATGGCGGTCTTCTTCCTCGTCGTCGGCCTGGAGATCAAATACGAGATCCTCAGGGGCGAGCTCAGCGATCCGAAGAAGCTGGCCACGCCCGTGCTGGCCGCCATCGGCGGCATGGTCGCGCCGGCGCTGGTCTATCTGGCGGTGTCCGGCCTCGCCGGAGGGCCGCACGGCGGCTGGCCTATCCCCCTGGCCACCGACATCGCCTTCGCCCTCGCCGTGTTCGCGGTGGCCGCGCGCAATCTGCCGTCGTCGTTGCGGGTCTTCCTGCTGACCCTCGCCATCGTCGACGATCTCGGAGCCATCGCCCTCATCGCGGCCCTGTTCTCCAGCGGCGTCGCCTCGCAGCCGCTGGTCTGGATCGTCGGCCTGCTGCTGGCGGGAGGCGTGGCGGCCCGCATCGGCAAGATCCCCGCGCCCTTCTGGGTGCTGGGCTTTGCGCTGGTCTGGTATCTGACCGTCCTGTCCGGCCTGTCGACCTCCCTGACGGCCGTGGCCTTCGCCTGCATCGTTCCGGTCGACAACCGCCGCGACAAGCAGAGCCCGCTCAAGGAGGCGATGCACGACCTGCACCCCTACGTCGCCTATCTGGTCCTGCCGCTGTTCGCCTTCGCCAAGGCCGGGGTCAGCTTCGCCGGCCTGACGCTGGAACAGGCCTTCGCCCCTCTCGTCATCGGCATCGCGCTGGGCCTCTTTATCGGCAAGCAGATCGGCGTCTTCGGCGCGGCCTGGCTGGCCTCGGCTCTGAAGATCGGGCGCCGACCCACCGGCGCCAGCTGGTCCGAGCTCTACGGCGTCTGCCTGCTGTGCGGCGTCGGCTTCACCATGAGCCTGTTCATCGGCGTGCTGGCCTTCCCCGGCGCGATCGACTCCCCGCAGCAGATCGAGGTCAAGCTGGGCGTGCTCGGCGGCTCGGCCCTGTCCGCTGTCGTCGGCGCCGCGGTCCTCGCGATTGCTGGCCGACGGCGCAAAGATTTGGCCGACGAGGCCGCGGATACTGCCCAATAGTGGGTGAATATTGACCTAGCGTCAGCGATATCTGTCGCTTTTGCGTCACAGTCAGGCTTGCGCCAAGGCCGAAATGAGGCCGCGCCGGTCCCGGATGCTTGTGGCGGAGTCCGGCTTGGATTACCCCGAATGCTGGAGTTTCCGCGCTCCGCAAGAAGGGCGCGGGACAGGGATCAGGAAACGCCGCGGCAACCCGTTCCATGCGGGCCCCGGCAATGTCGGGGAGCGACCATGCGCCTTACCAACCTTCTTCGCACCACTGCGTCTGCCGCCGTGGTCAGCGCCGTGGCCTTCGGCTTCGCCGGAGCCGCCGCGGCCCAGGACCAGCAGGGTCCTACGACCATCGACGACATCATCGTCACGGCCCAGAAGCGTGAGCAGAACCTGCAGGACGTGCCGATCGTGGTCACGACCCTGTCTCAGGAAACCCTGCAGGACGCCGGCGTCCGCGACATCAAGGACCTGCAGATCCTGACCCCCGGCCTGACGGTCACCTCGACCTCGTCGGAAGCCTCGACCACCGCCCGTATCCGCGGCGTCGGCACGGTCGGCGACAACCCCGGTCTGGAAAGCTCGGTCGGCGTGGTCATCGACGGCGTCTACCGCTCGCGCAACTCGGTCGGCTTCGGCGACCTGGGCGAACTGCAGCGCATCGAGGTCCTGAAGGGCCCGCAAGGCACGCTGTTCGGCAAGAACACCTCGGCCGGCGTCATCAACATCATCACCGAGGCCCCGTCCTTCACGCCCAGCTTCAACGGCGAACTGACGGTCGGCAACTACGGCGCCATGGCGGCCTCGGGCTCGGTCTCCGGCCCGATCAGCGACACCCTCGCCTTCCGCCTCTACGCCGGCCGCCGTCTCCGCGACGGCTTCATGAACATCGACACCGGTGACGGCCCCCGCACGGAAACGGACGACAACAACCAGGACTTCGGCACCGTCCGCGGCCAGCTGCTGTGGCTGCCGAACGACAACACCTCGGTCCGCTTCATCGCCGACTATTCGTCGCGCGACGAATATTGCTGCGTCGGCACCCAGATCCGCACCGGCCCGACCTATCCCTTCGTCGACGGTCTCTCCAACGGCACGGGCCAGCGTCCTCCGGCTCCGGGCTTCGGCCCGCTGCCCTTCTCGCGCACGGCCTTCGCCAACCGCTCGTCGGGTCAGGAAGTCGAGGACAAGGGCTGGTCGGTCGAGGCCAACTTCGACCTGCCGTCGTTCCTCGGCGGTTCGACCCTGACCTCGGTCTCGTCGTGGCGTAAGTGGACGTCCAGCCTCGGCCAGGACATCGACTTCACCGGCGCCGACATCGCCTACCGCGTCCAGGACGGCGATTACGGCTACGAAGTCGAGAACGCCACCCAGGAGTTCCGCCTCGCCGGGGCCACCGACAGCCTCGACTGGCTGGTCGGCGCCTTCGTCACCCAGGAAGACATCTACCGGACCGACAGCTGGTATTTCGGCCCCGACTACACCCCCTTCCTGTCCTTCCTGCTCAGCGCGCGCCTGAACGCGGCGAACCCGGCCCTGCCGATCAGCCCGAGCACCATCGGCTGCTACACCCGCGCGGCCCAGACGCCCGTCGGCTTCGGCACCTGCCTGGGCTCCGGCGGCGCAGTCAACGGCGGCGGCCCCGGCTTCACGGTCGGTCAGGGCTTCGAGGACAAGTATGACCAGGGCTCGACGTCCTTCGCCCTGTTCACCAACGACACCTGGCACGTCACTGACGCCTTCGATGTGACTGTCGGCCTGCGTTACACGATGGACGAAAAGACCCTGCGCGGTACGCAGCGGAACACCAACGGCAACGGCGCGACATGCGCCGCCGCCCTGGGCAACGCGGGCGCGATCGGAGCCGTTCTCGGCGCCGCCACGCCCACCATCCTTGGCAACTTCTGCCTGCCGTGGGCCAATGCCGCCTTCAACAACCGCAACATCAACGAGCAGTTCGATGACTCGGAGCTGAGCGGCACGGTCAAGGCGTCCTACCGCCTGAACCCGTCGATCCTGACCTATGTGTCCTACGCCCGCGGCTACAAGAGCTTCGGCTACAACCTTGACCGCGTGCAGAGCGGCATCACCCCGACCGCCTCGCTGCTGTTCCCCTCGGAAGTCGTGGACAGCTACGAAGCCGGCGTGAAGATGACGCTGCTGGACCGCACCCTGCTGCTGAACGCCACCTACTTCGACCAGACCTTCGAGGACTTCCAGCTCAACACCTTCCTCGGCACCGCCTTCGTGGTGGAATCGATCCCCGAACTGACGTCGCGCGGCGTCGACGCCGACTTCCTGTGGTTCTCGCCGGTTGAAGGCCTGAGCTTCCAGGGCGGCGTCACCTACACCAAGGCCGAGTACGGCGACTTCACCGCCGCCGACCTGGCCAACCCGGGCAACTTCCCGCAGCTCTCGCTGCTTCCGGGGGCCACGGCGTCCTTCGCTCCGGAATGGTCGGGCACGCTGTCGATCAACTTCGACCGCAACATCGGCGACGACGTCCGCGTCGGCTTCAGCCTCGCCGGCAAATATATGAGCGACTACAACACCGGCTCCGATCTGATCCCCTACAAGCAGCAGGACGCGTTCACGACGCTGAACGGTCGCTTCATGGTGGGCAGCGCGGACGAACGCTGGACGGCCGAGTTCTGGGTCCAGAACCTGACCGACGAGGAATACATCCAGGTCGCCTACAACGCCCCGCTGCAAGGCTCGGCGTTCCAGACCACGGTCCAGCCGAACGGCACCTACTACAACCCGGCGCTGGACACCCAGACCTACGACGCCTTCCTCGGCGCGCCGCGGACCTACGGCGCGACCCTGCGCTTCAAATACTGATCGCTTCGCTGACAGGCGAAACGAAGGAACCGGCCGGGGGCGACCCCGGCCGGTTTTGTTTTTGCTGGTGTGAGGGAACCGGGGTCAAAGTGGTCGTTGCACCTCGTTCCGCAAGCGGAGACCCTGCCACAAACCGAGGAGCGCCTGCGTGCGACGGCATCTGATCTCTCTCGTGTTGGCGGTCTCGACCGCCGCTTGCCTCGCGGGAAGGGAGAAGATCGTGGACGTGGGCGGGGGTCAGGGCCTGTGTCGATACGAACTTGCCCGGCTCCCCGCCCCGATGGCGCTCTTCGACCTGAATGCACGGGTTGGAGGAAGCACCTGCTTCACGGGAACCGACACGCTCCTGTTTCTTCCCTCCCAAGGCGCGCCTTGCGTTGCCCCCGAGGGAGTTGAGGCGGGTAAAGCGATCCCTATCGGCCGGGCTGGGGCCGATACCGAACTCCGGCGTTGCTTCGCCTCCGCACGGTCCGAGCCTCAGGCCGGAACCGGGTCCATAACCTACACGGGGCTCGTCGCGGACGTTGACCTGATCCAGTTCGGCCTGGACACGAACGCCCTCGCGGCGGCCGACGGTCTTCCAATCACGCGCATTGTGCTTAGTGGCGCAAGGGTCTGCGTCGAGACCAATCAGCCAAGTGTCGTCGACCACCGCATCCGCGCGGCAGACATCATAAACTTCGAATACATTCAGGCGTCGCGATCTGCAGGGCACTGCTCTCCCTGACGACCGACTGGTGCGTTGAGGGCGGAAAGGGCGCTGAAGTGGACGCTTGTCTCTTCCGCTTCCTGCCCCGCCTACTCCGCCGGCGCCGGTTCCTGACGGTTCGGCTCGTTCCGCTGGCTGGCGAACATCTTGCCCATGTGACGGCCGAAGAAGCCGGCGATGTCGTCCACGATGGTGAAGATCGGCGGGATGAACAGCAGCGACAGGAAGGTCGACGAGATCAGCCCCCCGACCACGGCGATGGCCATCGGCTGCCGGAACTCGACGTCCGCGCCCCAGCCGACGGCCACCGGCATCATGCCGGCGCCCATGGCGAAGGTCGTCATCAGAATCGGCCGCGCCCGCTTGTGCGCGGCGTCCATGATGGCCTCGAACCGGGTCATCCCGTCCTTCTCGGCCATGACGATATAGTCGACCAGCAGGATGGAGTTCTTGGCCGCGATGCCCATCAGCATCAGCACCCCGATCAGCGACGAGATCGAGAAGCTGGACTGACCGATCATCAGCGCCACGAAGGCCCCGCCGATGGCCAGCGGCAGCGAGGCCATGATGGTCACCGGATAGGCGAAGCTGCGGAACAGCAGCACCAGCACGGCGTACATCAGCAGGATGCCCGTGGCGAAGGCGACTGCGAAGCCGGTGATCATCTCCTGGATGAACTCCTGATCGCCCGCCGGGGTCTTGGACACGCCCGCCGGCAGGTTCTTGACCGACGGCAGCGCCTGCACCAGCGCATCGGCCTCGCCGGAGCGGATGCCGTCAAGTTCGGCCGTGATCGAGGCGATCCGGGCCCGGTCCTGCCGCAGCACCTGCGATGGTCCCGCTCCAAACTGGATATCGGCCACGGCGCTCAGCGGCACGGCGCCGCCGGTGCTGGTCGGCACGCGCAGGTTCTCCAGCACCGCCAGATCCTCACGGGCGTCGGCGGTCAGCTGCAGCCGGATCGGCACCTGCCGGTCGCCCAGATTGTATTTGGGCAGGTTCTGCGCCACGTCGCCGATGGTGGCCACGCGGATCGTCTGCGAGATGTCGCGCGTCGACACGCCCATCAGCGCGGCCTGATCCGGCCGGGGAACGACGAGGATTTCAGGCCGCGCGATCGAGGCGGTGTTGACGACATTGGCCAGACCCGGAACCGTCCGCATCTCGGCCTCGATCTTGCGCGCCGCAGCCTGCAGGGCGACCGGATTGTCGCTCAGGATGGCGAAGGTGTAGCTGGTGCCGTCCGACGGCCCGCCCCCCTGCTGGGCGGCGCCGGAGCCGATGCGGGCGCCCGGAATCGACTTCCAGCCGTCGACCATCTCGCGCTGGAAGTCCTGCTGGCTGATCGACCGTTCGCCCTTGTCGACCATGTCGGCGTAGACGTTGGCCTGATTGACGTCCTGTCCGCCGACCGCCGCATAGACCGAGGTGACCTCCGGCCGTTGCTGCAGGTCACGGGTGATCCGCTGCACGACGGCGTCCGTCTGGCGCAGGGTCGCGCCCGGCGGCAGCTCGACGGAGAAGGCCGCCCGCGACTGGTCGCCCGACGGCGAGAATTCGAACGGCACCTTGGTGGCCAGGACGATGCAGCCGACGAACAGGAGGGTGCCCAGGGCGAACACCTTCCACCGGTTCCCCAGCGACCAGCGCAGCGACTTCAGATAGCCGCCCATCCAGAACGGATCCCGGTCCTCGTGCTTGTGGTGCTTCAGCAGATAGGCGGCCATCAGCGGCGTCAGCGTCCGCGCCACGACCAGCGAGAAGGCCACCGAGACGCAGGCGGCGAGGGCGAAGGCCTTGAAGAACTGGCCGATGATGCCCGGCATGAAGCCAACCGGCGCGAACACCGCGAGGATGGTGGCCGTGGTGGCGACGACGGCGAGGCCGATCTCGTCCGCCGCCTCCATTGAGGCATTGTAGGGCGACTTCCCGTCCCGCATGTGCCGGACGATGTTCTCGATCTCCACGATCGCGTCGTCGACGAGGATGCCGACCGTCAGCGACAGCGCCAGTAGGGTCACCACGTTCAGCGACTGGTCCAGCGGCCCGAGAATGGCGAACGCCGGGATCAGCGACAGCGGCATGGCCATGGCGGTGATGAAGGTCGCCCGCCAGTCGCGCAGGAAGATGAACACCACCACGACCGCCAGCACGGCGCCCAGCAGCAGGGCCTCCAAGGAGGCGATGTAGCTCTCCTCGATGTATTCGACGCTGGCCGTGACCTGTTCGATGGTCAGTTCCGGATGGGCCGCGTCGATCTCGAGCACGCGTTCGCGCACCCGCTCGGCCACCTTGACCTCGCTGGCCGTCCGCGAGCGCAGGAAGTTGAAGGTGACGGCTTCCTGCCCGTTGTACCGGGCCAGACGGCGCGGCTCGCTCCAGTGGTCCTCGACCGTGCCGAGGTCGCCCAGACGCACCGAACGCCCGCCGCCCAGCGGCACCAGCGTCTCGCGCAACTGCTCGATCGAGCCGGCGGCGCCGAGGGTGCGGATCGACCGCTCGGACCCCGAAATGGTCACCCGCCCGCCCGGCAGGTCGCTGTTGACCGCCGTCAGCGCCTGGCTGACGGAGGCGGCCGTGAGGCCGTAGGAGGCGAGTCGGTCCGGATCCAGTTCGACCCGGATCTCGCGGTCCACGCCGCCCGAGCGGTTGACCTCGCCGACGCCGCCGATGGCCAGCAGCGACCGGCTGACCTCGTTGTCGATGAACCAGCTCAGCTCTTCCGGCGTCATCGTCGACGACCGCACGACCCAGGTGATCAGGGCGTCGCCGGTGATGTCGATCCGCTGGACGCCCGGCTCCTGCATGTCCTGCGGCAGGTCCGCGCGCAGGCCGCTCATGGCGTTGCGGACGTCGTTGGTCGCCCGCTCCGTATCCGTGCCCAGCTCGAACTCGATGGTGGTCACCGACGAGCCGTCGGTGATCTGCGAACTGATGTGGCGAACTCCCGAAAGGCCGGAGAGGGAGTCCTCGATCAGCCGGGTGACCTGAACTTCCATCTCGCTGGGGGCCGCGCCCGGACGGCCCGCGGCGACCAGCACCAGCGGGAAGTCGATGTCCGGATTGTTGTTGATCCGCATCCCCATGAAGCCGTTGACGCCCGCCAGCGTCAGCAGCACGAACATGAGGATGATCGGGATCGGATTCCTGATCGACCAGGACGAGATGTTCTTCATCGTCGCGGCCTATTTCTTCGCGGGAGCGGCGGCCGGCGCGCGCGCCGGGGCTGCGGCCGGACGGGCGGCGGCAACGTTCACCCGGTCACCTTCGCCGAGGAAGCCCGCCCCCTCGACCACGACCCGGACCCCGGCCTCGATGCCGCTCACGGCGGTGCGATCGGCGGCGCGCGACAGCACCGTCACGGGCCGGAAATGCGCCCGTCCGTCGGTCCCCATCACGAACACCCCCGCACGGTTCTCGCGGTACAGCACGGAGGCCGTCGGCACGGTCACGGCCGGCTGGGCCCCGACCTCGATCCGGGCGCGGGCGAACATGCCCGGACGGAAGCCGCCGCCGCGCAGGGCGATGCGGGCCACGCCCAGCCGGTTCTCGGGGTTCACCTCGGGCGTCACGATCCGGACGGTCCCCGTCGTCTCCCCGACCTGATCGGACGAGATCACGGCGCTCTGGCCGGCGCGGACCAGCCGCAGCTCCGTCTCCGGCACCTGCGCGTCCAGCTCCAGCCGGCCGTCGCGAACGATGCGGAACAGCTCCGTTCCGGGCGAGATGATCTGCCCCCGGGTCACGCTGCGGCTGATCACCAGACCCGAAACCGGCGCCTTGATGGTGGCCTGCGACAACCGGGTGCGGGTCTCCGACAGCGACGCCCGCGCCGCCGCCACATTGGCCTGTGACGCCCGCTGGTTGGCCAGGGCCGTGTCCAGCCCCGCCTGGCTGAGGAAGCCGCGCTCCTTTAGTTCCTGCGCCCGTCCCAGCGCCGCATCGTCGCGCGCCGCATTGGCCTCGGCCGTCTGCACAGCCGCCTGCTGCTGCCGCAGCTGGGCCTGCAGCAGGGCGGGGTTCATCTGCACCAGCGGCTGGCCCTGCCGGACATAGCTGCCCTCGTCCACGAACACGCCGGTCGCCGTCAGGCCGCCGGTTTCGGCGCCGACAGGCACCTCTTCCCAGGCCGAGACGCTGCCCGAGGCCGTCACCGTCCGGGGCAGGTTCTGCAGCGTGGCGGTCGCGACGCTGACGGTCAGGCTGCTCGCGCCCGCGCCGCCGGCCTTGGTCTCGGCCTTCTTCTCACCCTTCTCGCCGCCGCCGCAGGCGGCCACGGTCAGGGTCGCCGTCAGGGCCAGGGTCATGGCGGCCGCGCCGGCCCAGCTGTTCCGCATCGTGTTCTGCACGTCTGATCCCCATGCCGCGCGGAGGGGAGCCGCGCGCCTGTCGTTCGGCCGCCGATCCGGCGCGCCTTGTCATCCGCCGTTGAATAGACGTTTCAGGGCCTCTTCTCAAACGCCAATCGACGGCCTTACGCCGATGTAATCCGCCACAAAAACAGTAGCGGAGCCCGCCGGAGGCCTGCGGGATCGCCGCCCGCGTTGGCGATCCGGCCCCGCCGTGCTACCGGCGCGACCATGACGACCCCTCCCATCGAACGCATCAGAAATTTCAGCGTGGTCGCGCACATCGACCACGGCAAGTCGACCCTGTCCGACCGCCTGATCCAGGTGACCGGCGGCCTCACCGCGCGCGAGATGAGCGCCCAGGTGCTCGACAACATGGACATCGAGAAGGAGCGGGGCATCACCATCAAGGCGCAGACCGTGCGCCTGCACTACACGGCGAAGGACGGGCTCGACTACGTCCTGAACCTGATGGACACGCCCGGCCACGTCGACTTCGCCTATGAGGTCAGCCGCTCGCTGGCCGCCTGCGAGGGCTCCCTGCTGGTCGTCGACGCCTCGCAGGGCGTCGAGGCCCAGACCCTGGCCAACGTCTACCAGGCCATCGACAACAACCACGAGATCGTCCCGGTCCTCAACAAGATCGACCTGCCGGCCGCCGAGCCCGAGCGCGTGCGCGAACAGATCGAGGACGTCATCGGCATCGACGCCTCCGACGCCGTCATGTGCTCGGCCAAGTCCGGCATCGGCATCGAGGATGTGCTCGAAGCCATCGTCACCCGCCTGCCGGCGCCCAAGGGCGACCCCGACGCCCCGCTCAAGGCCATGCTGGTCGACGCCTGGTACGATCCCTACCTCGGCGTCGTCGTCCTCGTCCGCGTCTTCGACGGCACGCTCAAGGCTGGCCAGCGCGTCAAGATGATGCGCAACGGCTCGACCCACCTGATCGACCGCGTCGGCGTCTTCCTGCCCAAGAACACGCCGGTCGAGAGCCTCGGCCCGGGCGAGGTCGGCTTCATCACCGCCCAGATCAAGGAAGTCGCCCACGCCGCCGTCGGCGACACCATCACCGACGAGAAGAAGCCCACCGCCGAACCGCTCAAGGGCTTCAAGGAAGTCCAGTCCGTGGTCTTCTGCGGCCTCTTCCCCGTCGACGCCGCCGACTTCGAGGACCTGCGCGCCGCCATCGGCCGCCTGCGCCTGAACGACGCCTCCTTCACCTATGAGATGGAATCCAGCGCCGCCCTCGGCTTCGGCTTCCGCTGCGGCTTCCTCGGCCTGCTCCACCTCGAGATCATCCAGGAGCGCCTCAGTCGCGAGTTCAACCTCGACCTGATCGCGACCGCCCCCTCGGTGGTCTACAAGATCAAGCTGCGAGACGGCTCCGAGATCGACCTGCACAACCCGGCCGACCTGCCCGACGTGATGCAGATCATCGACATCGCCGAGCCGTGGATCAAGGCGACCATCCTGACCCCCGACGAATACCTCGGCGGAGTCATCAAGCTGTGCCAGGACCGCCGCGGCGAGCAGAAGGAGCTCAGCTACGTCGGCTCCCGCGCCCTCGTGGTCTACGAACTCCCCCTCAACGAGGTCGTCTTCGACTTCTACGACCGCCTGAAATCCATCTCCAAGGGCTACGCCTCCTTCGACTACGAGCTGACCGACTACAAGAACGGCGACCTCGTGAAGATGAGCATCCTGGTCAATTCCGAGCCGGTCGACGCCCTGTCCATGCTGGTCCACCGCAACCGCGCCGAGACCCGCGGCCGCGGCATGGTCGAGAAGATGAAGGAGCTCATCCCGCCCCACCTCTTCCAGATCCCCATCCAGGCCGCCATCGGCGGCAAGATCATCGCCCGCGAGACCGTCCGTGCGCTGCGCAAGGACGTGACCTCGAAATGCTACGGCGGCGACGCCACCCGAAAGAAGAAGCTCCTCGAGAAGCAGAAGGCCGGGAAGAAGCGGATGAGGCAGTTCGGGAAGGTCGAGATCCCGCAGGAAGCCTTCATCGCGGCGCTGAAGATGGACGAGGATTGAGCCCACCGTCGCGCTGAAACACAAACCGGGGTTCCGCGGTTAACCAGCCCGCGACACGGGAGCTCTGGATGCGGGAAATCACGGCTGAGGCGGCGGTCCATCGGCTGCACAGCCTTTCGGAGCTTCAACCCGACGACCGGGCGCTGGTCGCGGGCGTGCCGGGGCGGGCGGTGACCTATCCGGCGGGGTCGGTGCTGCTCCAGCAGCAGCAGGCCATCGTCAATCCGCACCTGCTGCTGTCGGGCTGGGCGTGGCGGACGCGCACCCTGCCGAACGGGCGCCAGCAGGTGTTCGCCATCGTCGTGCCGGGCGACTTCATCGGCCTGTGCTGGCGGCCGAAGCCGCGGGCCCTGTCCTCGACCATCGCCATCACGGCGGTGAAGACGGCCAACGCCCAGTCGCTGTGGCCGGTGATCCGCGGCGGGGGCCAGGAGAACCCCGGCCTGTGGGAGGCCCTGACCCTGGCCTCGCGCCATGACGAGATGCGGCTGCTGGACCAGGTCGTGCGTCTGGGGCGACAGACGGCGCTGGAGCGGGTCGTCAGCCTGATGTTGGAGCTGCACGCCCGGCTGAAGACGGTCGGGCTGGCGGACGAGCGCGGCTTCGAAATGCCGCTGACGCAGGAGGATCTGGCGGCGGCGCTGGGGCTCAGCGTGGTGCATGTGAACCGCACGGTGCAGCAGCTGCGGCGCGAGGGGCTGGCGGAGATCGGCAGCGGGCGGGTGGAGTTCCTCGCGGTCGACCAGCTGAAGACCCTGTCCAGCTTCGAGGCCACGGCCCAGCCCTACGCCGAGGCGATCTGAGCCGCGGGAACAAATCGGACGCCGCGCGTTTGAAGCCCCGCCAGATGCCATTTCAAGAGGCGCCTGCGCATGTCCGACACCCAATCCGACAATCTGTACCGCAACGACAACAAGGCCCTGTCGTCCGGGAGCCAGTCGGCGGACCTCAGCCGCTCGGGCGGCACGCCGGTCGAGCAGCAGACGGCGCCCGACGCGAGCCGGCCCGACCCCGATCAGGACAGCCAGGGCGCGGTCGACGCGGGCGGCGGCTCGGCGCGCGCGGCGCCGGCTCCGGCGTCCGGGCACGAGCGGCCGACATCCGACGAAGGCTCAGGCGGCGGGGAGGGGACCGCCGGCGGAGGCGCGTCGGCCCCGGCCTCGTCGGTCGCGCCGGGACCGGTGGCGGCAGGGGAGGGGGACGACGGTCAATCCTCCGCGCGTGACGGCCGCATCGGCGGCGACCTCGATCATGAAGGCGAGATGACGCTCGGCGGACGGGCGGACTGGACCGACCACGAGGGCGGACAGCATTCGCGCGAAGGCGAGATCACCGTCGGCGGCTCGACCGACACCTCCGCCGGGCTGGAGGGGGCGGCCTCGCGCGTGACCGATGGGAGCGCAGGGCTGGGCGACGGGCTCGGCGACTTCACGGACGGGCTGCGCGATCCGGGTGAGGCGCTCGACGGCGCTCTCGACCGGGTGGACGACGCCCTGACCTCCGTCACCGGCGTGCTGGGCGGCGCGCAGGCGGCGCTGACATCGGCGGCAGGCGAGGTGGCGGACCTGCCGGCCGTGTCGCTCGCCGGGGTAGAGGACGCCGTGTCGGAGCTCGGCGCGGTCGACGCGTTGACCGACTCGCTGCCGGACGTGGCGTCCAGCCTGCCACACGACGTTACGTCAGGCCTCGCCGAACAACTGCCGGACCTGGACCCGGTGATCAGTTCGGGCGCGTCCAACGGCTTCCTCGCGGGCCTGTTCGATCCCGCGAAAGCGGTCGTGGACGCCGGCTCCGTGGGGGGCGGCGAGGACCTGACCGACGCCGTTTCCGGCCTGCTGGGCGGGTCGGACGACGATGGCTCTGACCACAGCTTGACTGATGACGGGCTCGACCTTGGCCTTTAGATCAGTTGTTCATAACAAATGATAATGTCAAATAAGATTAATGGCTTAGTTGGAACGGCGATAATCACTATCAGTTTAGTGGCTGCGACCACCGACATTCATACACATCTGGCAAGACGGTGAAGTCGCATCAACTGAATAGGAGATACGACAATGGCTATCCTGAACAACGTCTTTGGCGGCGGTGAAGAGTCCGAGCAAAGCTCGAACAACGATTCCTCGGCTGCCGGCGTGCTGGATTCGGTGACGGATCTGGGCGTCGACTATGAAACCAACAGCGAAGACATGAACGAGGACGGCGAGACCTCCAGCTCGCATGACTCGGGCTCGTTCGGCACGAACCTCGACACCGACAGCCTGCTGGGCGGCTCGAGCAGCAACTCGTCCGACAGCATGTCCGACACGGACGACGAAGGCGGCGGCGTCCTCTGACGACCGCTCTGACGGGGGCGGCTCCGGCCGTCCCCGCCCCCTTTTTCCGATGCGCCTCCCTGAAGGCCGATAGCGAATGCCCGCAACCCCATCGGCCCGAGAGGCCCCCAAGGACGAATTCGCCACCGCGCTTCGCGCGTGTTTGCCGTTGTTCTGGACGGCCGTGGCCTTCGCCGGCGGCGTGAACCTGCTGTTTTTGGCCTCTCCGCTTTTCCTGCTGCAGATCTACAACCGCGTCATTCCCAGCGGCAGCATCCCCACCCTGATCGCCCTCAGCTTCGCCCTGCTGATCGCGCTGGTCACCATGGTGGTGCTCGACGCCATCCGCGCCCGCGTGCTCGTCCGGGCCGCCGCGCGCCTCAACCGCATTCTCGCGCCCCGCCTATTCCAGGCCGTCGTCGATTCCACGCTGTCGAAGGGGCCGCCGCTGCGCAACGCCCAGCCGATCCGCGACCTTGATGCCTTCCGCGGCGCCATGGCCGGACCCGCGGCCCAACTGTTCTTCGACGCCCCGTGGTCGCCGCTGTTTCTGCTGGTCCTGTTTCTGCTGCACCCGCTGATCGGCCTGCTCGGCGTTCTCGGCGCCGCCCTTCTGCTCAGCCTCGCCTTCATCAACGACGCCCTGACGCGCGAGGATGCGGCCGAGGCCAGCGCGGCGGCCGCCCGCAGCTACGCCTTCGCCGACAGCGTCGTCCGCTTCGCCGATCCCATCCACGCCATGGGCATGGAGGACGCCCTGCGCTCGCGCTGGCAGATCGATCGCGACGACATGATGGTCAAGCAGAGCGGCGGCAGCGACCGCGCCGCCGACCTGTCGGCCTTCATCCGCTTCTGCCGGCTGGTGCTGCAGGGCTGCGTGCTGGCGGTCGGCGCCCTGCTGGTGATCCGGGGATCGATCCTGCCGGCCAGCATCTTCGCCGCCAGCCTGCTGCTGGGCCGCGCCCTGTCGCCGCTGGAGCAAGCGGTGATCGGCTGGCGGCAGATGGCGCTGGCGCTCAACGCGGGCCGCAACGTCCAACGCGTGCTCAGCGCCGCCCCGCCGCCGGGCCGGCCGACGCGGGTCGCGCCCGCCGACGCCTCGGTAACCCTCGAGCGCGTCACCTTCGTCCCCGGCGCAGCCAACCGGCCCGCCCTGCGCGACATCAGCCTGACCATCGCCAGCGGCGAGACCGTCGGGGTCGTCGGCGCCAGCGGCGCGGGCAAGAGCTGCCTCGCCCGGCTGATCGTCGCCGCCTCCCTGCCGACCAAGGGCAAGGTGGCCATCGGCGGCCTGCCGACCAGCCGCTGGACCGCCCCGGCGCTGGCGCGGCAGATCGGCTTCCTGCCCCAGAACGTCGGCCTCTTCCCCGGCACCATCCGCGACAACATCGGCCGCTTCCAGGAGTGCAGCGACAAGTCGATCATCGAGGCGGCCAAACGCGCCAAGGTCCACGACATGATCCTCGACCTGCCCGACGGCTACGACACCGTGGTGGGCGAGGGCGGGGCCGGCCTGTCCGGCGGCCAGCGCCAGCGCGTGGCCCTGGCCCGCGCCCTGTTCGGCTCGCCCCGCCTGCTGGTCCTCGACGAGCCCAACGCCCACCTGGACGCCGAGGGCGACGAGGCGCTGGAGGAGGCGCTCAAGGCCTTGCGCCGCACCGGGACGACCATCGTCATCGTCGCCCACCGCCTCAATCCGCTCGCCCACGTCGACCGCGTCCTGATGCTCAGCAAGGGCGAACTGGAGCTGGACGGCCCGCGCCGCGCCGTCATCGAGCAGGTGCCGACCGAGACGGTCGAGCATTTCGCCCAGCCGTCGTGAGGGATCCGGGATGAAGCTGCACATCGATCCCGACCGCATCGCCCGCCGCATGCCGCTCGACTGGCTCGACCGCTACCGCAAGGGCGTGTCGGGGCCCGAGGGCGCGCTCGACGATTCCCGCCGCGTGGTGCGCATCGGCCTGATCGTCATGCTGCTGTTCTTCGGCCTCCTGCTGCTGTGGGGCGCCTTCGCCCCCCTGTCGGGCGCGGCCGTCGCCAGCGGCGTGGTCACCGTCGCCGGCAACCGCCAGTCGCTGCAGACCCTCAACGGCGGCGTGGTCGATCAGGTGCTGGTGCGCGAGGGCCAGAAGGTGGGCGCCGGCCAGATCCTCGTGCGCATGAACGGCCTGTCCGCCGGCGGCCGCTATCAGCAGTCCCAGGCGCAGAAGGACGGCCTGCGCGCCGCCGAGGCCCGGCTCGTCGCCGAGCGCGATAACCTCGAGGCCATTCCCTTCCCCTCCGACCTGCTGGCCCGCCAGTCCGATCCGGGCGTGCAGCAGGTCATGGCCAACCAGACCGCCCTGTTCACCAGCCGCAAGCGGGTCTTCGACGCCGACCGCGCCATCTATCAGGCCCGCGTCCGCCAGGCGAAGTCCGAGGCCGACAGCCCCCGCCAGCAGCTGGCTTATCTGAACGAGCAGGTGCGCGGCATGCGCTCGCTCTACGCCCGCGGCTTCGCGCCCAAGAGCGTGCTGTTCGAACTGGAGCGCACCCGCGTTGACCTGGAGGCCCAGGCCATCTCCGGGGCCGCGCGCGCCGCCGAGGCCGAACTGGTCGCCGCCCGCGCCGACGAGGCCCGCACCGGCGAGGTCGTCGAACAGCTGCGCCTCGTCCAGTCCCAGCTGCAGCAGGTCAATCCGCAGCTCGCCGTGGCCCGCTACAACGCCGAGCGCGACGTCGTCCGCGCCCCCGTCGCCGGCGCCGTCGTCGACCTGTCCCGCTTCGCCCCCGGCTCCATCCTGTCGCCCGGACAGAAGATCATGGACCTGCTGCCCGAGGGCCGCGCCTATGTGGTCGAGGCCCGGATCAAGCCGGAAGACATCGACGACGTCCGGGTCGGCTCGCGCGCCGACGTCCGCTTCACCACCGTCCATCCGCGCGGCCCGTCCAAGGTCGGCGGCGTCGTCACCACCCTGTCGGCCGACCGCCTGACCGATCCCGCCACCGGCGCCGGCTACTACCTGGCCTATATCGCCCTCGACGCGCAGGATATCCGCGGCGACGACCTGACCCTGACCGCCGGCCTGCCCGCCAGCATCAACATCCGGACGAAGGACCGCAGCCTGCTGGACTATCTGTTCGCCCCGCTGCTCGACGCCTTCAGCCGCGCCGGCCGCGAGGAATAGCCGCCGGTCGACCGCCGCCGCCTCCTGCGCTATCCCCGCCGGGACAGCCCCGTGAGGACCGCACAATGACCGACGCAGCCCGGCCCGCCTTCGAGCCGCTCAACGATCTCGAACGCCTGCTGATCGCCGCCACCTCGGGCGGCCCGGCCGAGCGCGCCGCCTTCGAGGCCGCCGTGGCCGACGCGCAGCTGTGGGTCCTCCCGGCTCCCGGCCCGACCGCCGCCGACGAGATGCGCCTGCGCACCGCCACCCAGAAGGACGGCCGCGCCGCCACCGCCGTCTTTACCGCGCGCGAGCGGGCGACGCAGGTCATGGGCCCCGACGCTGCCCCCGTCGCCCATACCGGCCGCGCCCTGCTCGAGGCCATCCGCGAGAACCCGGCGGTGCTCAATCCCGGTCACGGCTACGGCGTGCGCTGGAGCCCCGACGCCATGGCCATGCTGATCGGCCGTCCCAACCCCGCCCCCGGCCAGCGCTTCCCGACCCAGGTGGCCAGGCCCGCCACCACGCCGCCCGGTCTGGTCGAGGCCCTGACCCGCGAGCTCGCCGCCGCCCCCGCCGTCAAGGCCGCATGGCTGGCGCTGGCCCGCTGGAACGACGGCGAGGAGGGCTTCCTGCTCGACATCCGCGCCGCCCCCGGCGACGCGGCCATTCCCGTGCTGATGAACCGCGCCCTCGACGGCCTGACGGTCGACGCCCGCCTCGACGTGGTCACGGGCCCGCCGGACGAGGCTCCCGGCGCCGGTCTCGAGATCGTCGCGCCCAGAGCCTGACTCCACGGCGCCTGACCGCCGCCGCTCAGGTCCCGCCCGGTCCCCCCGGCATCGCCTGCGCCTCCTCGATCCGCGCCCGCTCCATGCCGTAGCATTCGCACGCCAGCCGCTCGAGCAGCCCGCGGTCGAGGATCCGCACCACGCCCCGGCTGTAGGTGATCGCCTTGCGGTCCTTCAGCTGGTTGGCCGCCTCGTTGACCGTCGTCCGCTGCGCCCCCAGCATCCCGGCCAGTTCCTCTTGGGTGAAGTGGATCGGCGCGTCCGGCGACAGGTCCGACGCGGTCAGAAGCCAGCGCGCCACACGCGGCAGCGCCTTGTGCACCGCATTGCAGGCCGCATGCTGCACCGCCTGCATCTGGTAGACGTACGACAGCCTCAGCAGCTGCCCCAGCAGCGGCCCGCTCTCGTGATACCGGTCGTACAGCACCTGGCACGGCAGCACATGCACCGTGCCCGCCGTCCGCACCGCCACCTCCCAGCCGCAGTTCACCCGCGCCATGAACGGCGCCAGCCCCGACACCCCCTCGCGCCCGACCACCGCCGTCTCGATCGCCCACCCCTCCTCGAACCGCACCAGATTCGCCAGCTGGGCGTCGTCGGGAAAATGCACCTCGGGGATCGGCCCGTCCTGCTCGATCAGCACCTGTCCCGCCTCGACGCGCACGGTGCGGATATGCGGCGCCAGCGCCTCCCGGTCGGCGTCGGTCAGGTTGTCGAGTATGTGATTTCCATAGGCCATGGTCGCTCCCGTGATGAACGACAACGCTCGTCGAGCGGGAATCGCTGCGTCAGGGACCCGACATACGGTCCGCTCGACCCCCGCCGAACGGTCCTACAGCAGCCGCAGGACCGGCTCCGGCTCCCGCGCGGAGTCCAGCGCCTGCCGGGCCGCGGTCATCAGCGCCTCGGCCAGGCGCTGCGCCGCCTCCGGCGTATAGGCGGCCGATACGCCGCCGCCCATGATGACGACCTCGCCCCCCACCACGGAGACATGGGGCGGCCGCGCGTGACCGGACAGAGGGTCCGACAGGGGGGTTCCAGGGGTGCTCATGGCGGCGAACCTACCCCCTCCCGCCCCAGCGTCTGTACGTGACCCGACAATCGTGCCGATTTCGCCGCCAACCTCGGCCGTTCCCCGGTTGACCCGTCCCCGCCGCCGCGCCACACCACCCCCGACCGGAGAGCTCGACCCCCATGGCGACTGATGCCCACAAAGGCGCCGACCGCGCCCCCCGCCTCGCCGTCCTGATCGACGCCGAGAACGCCTCGCCGCGCATCGCCGAGGCCCTGTTCACCGAGATCGCCACCCTCGGCGAGGCCTCCGCCCGCCGCATCTACGGCGACTTCGCCTCCAACCAGATCCAGGGCTGGACCAAGGTGCTGGCCCGCTACGCCATCCAGCCCCAGCAGAATTTCGCCAACACCAAGGGCAAGAACTCCGGCGACATCGCCCTCGTCATCGACGCGATGGACCTGCTCCATTCGGGCCGGTTCGACGGCTTCTGCCTCGTCTCCTCCGACGCCGACTTCACCCGCCTCGCCTCGCGCATTCGGGAGGAGGGGGTCGACGTCTACGGCTTCGGCGAGCGCAAGACGCCCGAGAGCTTCCGTCAGGCCTGCACCCGCTTCATCTACACCGAGAACCTCAGCGTCCCCGCCGCCGAGCAGCCGGACGACCGGCCCGCCCCCGCGCCCGGCGCCGCCCGCCGCGCCGCGCCCGACGCGCCATCCGCGTCCGCCGCCCCGTCAAAGGCCGAGCCCGCCCCCGGCAAACGCCCCCCGTCCGAGGCCGCCCGCCTGATCGCCACCGTCATCTCCGACATGGACGAGGACGGCGACGGCTGGGTCAACGCCGGCGGCATCGCCAACCGTCTGAGGAACGCCTACCCGGACTTCGACCAGCGCAGCTACGGCTACGCCAAACTGTCCGACCTGATCCGGGCGACAGGGCGGTTCGAGGTGGAAACGGGCAGCGGCGGCGCGATGCGGGTGAGGGACAGGGCGTAGGGGGGATCATACCCCCTGCCGTCATGCCCGGATGCTAATCTGCTCGGTTCTCACCGCCGTATGCGATCAAAGACTCGGTGGCGACGTGGTATTCCATCGAGAAGCACATCCGGCGTCGCTGCCGGGCAAGGTCCTTGTAGGTGCCGCCGCCGACTATTGAGAGCTTCATCTCGCCGGCGCGCACTTTTGCCATGGCTGCCGCAGCGACCGTGAAGGTCATGTTGACGTTGTGCACGGGCATGATCTCGTCGGGCGGATAATCAGTGCGGATAACGTGCTCGCCCACGCGAAGCTCGCAATGGCCATCAAACCGATAGGCTGGGGTTTGACCAAAGTTCTTCACGACGACACTGAACTCTTGCCCCCCATCGTCCATCTCGGTGACGCGGACTTTATCGATGCCGACATAGGCGCGCATCTGACGCATGTTGGCCAGACTGGTCTGAACGAGGGCGCCGATAACAAGGAGGGTGCTGATGCCGGAGAACCACGCCGCGAAGTAGGCGGCGTTCGCGGCCTTCTGCTGCGCTCTCAGGTTTAGGCGCTCATGCTCGTCAGACTTGGCTTCGCTTTGCCTGTCTCTCTCAGCCTGCGCATCGCTTTCAACGACAACAACCGCAAGCGGAGTGGACGCAATGGGCGTGCTGGCGCTCTTGGTTGTGCCGGCAAGGCCTGTCTCCGATGGATGGCTATCACGGGCCGATGAGCCGCCGAGGGCCACCGCCAATACAACCGCACATATAGAGAACAGTGTCCGCCCCATGGAGACGATCTGATGCTAAAAGCCGACAATAGGCAACGCATGCGGCCAGATGGGCGGGTAGCCGGAGTGCTCTACGCCCCGTATCGTTCCCGATGCCGGCTGACGTACTTGGGGTCGGGCCACTGACTTTCGCTCTTGGGCAAGCGAATGCGATCCATCTGCCGCTCGAAAAGGCCGCGCAGGGCCTCCGGCACTCGATTGTGCGCGACGAGCAAACGATAGTCATCGGTAAGCGAGATCAGATGGCGGTCGAACATCCAGTGGACGGTTCCCGACAAAGCCAGTCCGTTCCGGATCGTGTCCGGGCCGCCGTGCTCGACAGGCCAGATATGTGCGGCTTGGACCTCGGACCGGCCACCCCCATTGATGATCCGCAAACCCGTGACAGCACACGTGTCGTCATAAGCTTGGCAAACCATCCGGCGGAAGTTGGCGTCGCGCACTTTGCGGTTGATGAGCGTAGCTTGGATGCGCCGCACGAACGTATCGTCATCCAAGTCTGAAACAAGGAAAGAGGGGACGTCATTGGCTTCGCCACCCGTAGGGCCGTAGCGCTTCAAGTTTTCCGGGAGTAGCGCGCTTCCCAGACCAACAGCGGCAATCGCGGCAAAATCGGCATCAGAGAGGAGCCGCAACGACTTCCCTTGGACGGAGCGGCCGACCAGTGCGGGGTCGCCTATGTCGCGGAGTGACGCTTCCCAATACCGACCATTCGGTGCTCCGGAAAACGGGACAGGAGGATCGAAGGGGAAGAAGTCCGCTACGTTTGCGTAGGCGTGCCCGGGATTGTCCTTGTCCGGCACGACGGAGACCACCCGGGCGGTTCCGATGTATGCTTTACGACCCCCATTCCGCTGTGGCTCGCGGTACAGAATCCAGTCGCCTTCCACCGCTTGGGCGACTTCCATGTAGTCGCGGCGGGTAGGGAAATGGTACCAGTCAGCGAGGCTGTCACTGTAGCCGGAGTCCCTCTTTGTGTCGAAGACACCCTTCACGGCTGCGACGCCCCTGCTTTCGATTGTCTCCTGACTGACAATCAGCGGGACTGGCTAAGCTGGCAAGTGCCTCCAAAGGGATAACAGCAGCAATACCGTAGCCGCGGCTTGGCCAAGGGTGCACACGACCAAGGCCGTGATCATCAGGACTTCCGTCCGGTCGTTCTTCATCCCTTGCCCTCGACCTGCTCGATGAATTCCCTGCGACGTTTGGAGAACCAGCGCACCCGGAACCATGCCTGTTCACCTTCAAACTCCGGATACTGCCCGGGGATCAGGTAAGCGAGAGCACGACCCGGCTCCCCCCGATAGGTCATGACGCAGAAGACTGTGCCGCCGCCCGCATTCGGCAGGAAACGCGAGCGGGCGAGGTGGACAATACGGACGTCAGACATCCAGGCATGTTCATTATTTGTTCCGCTCCGATCAAGCGTCAGAATCTTGTGGTCCACAGCGAACTTCGCGCTCTAGTCGAGCAACCTATCCTGGTATTTTCTTAGTGCCTATGGTCGAGCCTCGAACGCGCCCGGAGCTCGCCGGGCAGCGTCAAAGGGCAACCACGTGGGGCATCTTTCAGAAGCGGCTGGGGAGCCAAGGCGGTGAGGGTCCTAGTCGCTTGCGAATACAGCGGCACGGTCCGCAACGCCTTCCTCGCTCTCGGCCACGATGCATGGTCCTGCGATCTCCTGCCCAGCGAAGACGGCTCGAACCGGCATATCGTCGGGGACGCCCGCGACCTGCTGAACGACGGTTGGGACCTGCTGATGGTCGCGCATCCGCCGTGCACTCGGCTGTGCAACTCCGGCGTCCGCTGGCTGACGGTGCCCCCGCCCGGACGGACAAAGGAAGAGATGTGGGCGGCGCTGGACGAGGGAGCGGCGCTGTTTTCCGACTTCTGGAACGCGCCCATTGATCGCATCGCCATTGAGAACCCCGTGATGCACAAACATGCCAAGGCCCGGATCGTGAATTTCGAGGACTTCGCTCAGAGCATCCAGCCTTGGCAGTTCGGTCACGGCGAAACCAAGCGGACCTGCCTCTGGCTGAAGAACCTGCCGCCACTAGTCCCGACCAACATCGTCAGTGGCCGCGATCCCCGGGTTCATCACATGCCGCCGTCGCCAGACCGGTGGAAGGAGCGCTCTCGGTTCTTCCCCGGCATTGCAGAGGCGATGGCCAACCAATGGACCGCCGCTGCCGCGCTCGCCGCCTAAGCCATGACGCTGTGCTTACAATCCGCGTTTCTATAGTCGGATAGCGCGGACGAACCTCCGCCTTTTCAACACCTTCGCCTTTTCTCAAACCGATCTTCTGCGCACGCTCGAATTCGGGCGCATAATTCACCCATCCCGTCGGTGGGGAGGGCGTCGGATCCACGTTCCTCGATGGCGGCGGGCTGTGGTCGAGCGATGAAGCCCGGGCGATGGAGAGTCCGGGGGTCCTCGCGGGCAGGGATGGATCCTGCCTGCTTGCTCGCCGCGCGCTTCAGGTGGGGTTGAGGACGTCGCAACAGCGGCGGTAGGCCCCCCCGCGTCGGCAGTCGTGAGGCTGTCGCCGTGTGATCCGTCAAAGGCCCGAATGCAGGGCCGCCAGTCGGAGGGCGTGTGGAAAACGACTGCGCGGGGCAGCCTGTCTCGTCGAAACGGTAAAACTAAACTCACGCCGGGCGAGGCCCGGTCGCCCCGCGCCCTCCCCACCTTCCGCGGCTCTCGCCACGGAGGACGCTAACCCATGCCTGCCGTCCGCTGCCCGCCGCCGAATGGAGATGCCAATGAGACCCCGCCGACCCGCCCGCGTCCGCCGTCGGGATGCCTTCTACCGCGCCATCCAGCGCATCCGCCTCGACCGCATCGCCGACGGCTCGCTCGAACCGCGCTTCGACCGCGAGTTCTATTTTCTCTGGACCTTGCAGTCGCGCGGCAAGGCGGACTACGCCGACTTCATCGTCCCCGGCCTGCTCTTCATGGCCGACTATCAGGCCGATCTGAACAAAGCGGCCGGGGCGGAGGACGCGGCAGCCCTCACCGCTTCCTGAACCGCCCCGCCTCGGCCTTCAGACTGGCCCCCCAGTCCGTCGTCGGATGATCCGGCTCCGCCACGAACGGCAGCGTCCCCGCCACGCCGCGGGCGGCCAGCGCCAGGGGCAGGGCGAACAGGGGCAGCAGGCGCAGGGGTTTGCGGCGTTTGTCGGTGACGTCCCAGCCCTCGGCCTCGAAGGCCTCGACGAGGTCGGCGGGGGACTGGCGGTGCAGCTCCCGCAGATGATCGGGCCAGTCGGCGGGCAGGGGGACGTCGGCGGCCTCGGCCGGGGTCAGGCCGAAGGCGGCGCGGGCGACCTCGTCGACCTCCGGGTGGTCGTCGATCAGGTCGGGATCGGCGAGGCGCGGCTTCATCAGCGCCTTCAGCTCCAGATCGTCGACGCCGGGCAGGTCGATCAGGCGACGCATCGCGGGCTCGCTCATGGGGGCGGGCTCAGCCCGGATTGCCGAGGAAGTCGCGCTTGCCCAGCGGCACGCCGGCCTGACGCAGCAGCCCATAGGCCGTGCTCAGGTGGAAGAAGACGTTGGGGATGGCGAAGCCGACGACATAGGCCTGACCCTTGAAGGGCCATTCGCCGCCGGGGAATTTCAGGACCACCTCGCGGTCCTCCTGACCGTCGATGGCGTCGCGCGGGACGGAGGCCATGAAGGCCAGGGTGGCGTCGATGCGGCCCTTGAGCTCGTCGATCGTGGTCTCCGTGTCCTCGTTGACCGGGGCCTCGGCGCCGGACAGGCGGGCGACGCACAGCTTGGAGCCGTCGCAGGCGATCTGCACCTGTTTCGACAGCGGGTGCATGTCGGGGGCCAGCCGCAGCGCCAGCAGCGCCTGCGGATCGGCGCCGGTCTCCGCGGCGTGGGCGGCGGCCTTGTCCAGGATGGCCGACAGGGCCTTGAGGCCGCGGGTGAAGACGGGGACGGTCAGGTCGTAGAGTTCGGTGGCCATGGCGGTCTCTCCTCGCGGTTTCCGGTCACGCTTCTGGCACGGCGCTACGGGAAGGTCACCACCGTCCTGACGGCCTTCCCGTCGGCCAGCTGGTCGAAGGCCTCGTTGATCCGCTCCAGCGGGATGGTCCCGGTCAGCAGCCGGTCCACCGGCAACCGGCCCTCGCGGAACAGGGCGACGTAGCGCGGGATGTCGCGGGAGGGCACGCAGGTCCCGATGTATGAGCCCTTGAGCGTCCGCTCCTCGGCCACCAGCTGGACCACATTGACCGCCAGCGCGGCTTCGGGCGGCGGCAGGCCGGCGGTGACCGTGGTCCCTCCGCGCCGCGTCATTCGCCACGCCGCCTCCAGCGCCCGCACGCTGCCGGCCATCTCGAAGACGAAGTCGGCCCCGCCGCCCGTCAGGGCCCGGACCTGCTCCACCGCATCGGCGTCCGCCGCATTGACGGTCCGCACCGCCCCGAGGCTCCGGGCCAGCGCCACCTTGTCCTCGCTGAGATCCACCGCCACGACCGGGCTCGCCCCGCTGGCCAGCGCCCCCAGCACCGATGACAGCCCGACCCCGCCGAGGCCGACCACGGCGACCGACTGCCCCGCCTTGACCCGCGCCGTATTGACCACCGCCCCCACCCCGGTCAGCACCGCGCAACCGAACAGGGCGGCGTGCTCGAACGGCAGGTCGGCGTCGACCTTCACCAGCGACCGGCGCGAGACCACCGCATGGCTCGCGAAGGCGGAGCAGCCGAGATGATGATTCAGCTCGCCCCCCTCGCCATGCAGCCGCCGCCCGCCGGCCAGCAGTTCGCCCTTGCCGTTGGCCGCCGCCCCCGGCTCGCACAGGGCCGGCCGCCCGCCGGCGCAAGGATCGCAGTGGCCGCAGCTGGGCATAAAGACCATGACGACGTGATCGCCGACGGCCAGATCAGCGACCCCGGCGCCCAGCGCCTCGACCACCCCGGCCGCCTCGTGGCCCAGCGCCATCGGCATGGGTCGGGGCCGGTCGCCGTTGATGACGCTGAGGTCCGAATGGCACAGGCCGGCGGCCTTGATCGCCACCAGAACCTCGCCCGGGCCGGGCGGATCGAGGGTCACGCTCTCGAGGCCCAGCGGCCGGCTGTCGGCATAGGGACGGGCGGCGCCCGTGGCGCGCAGTACGGCGGCGATCGTCTTCATGCGGGGCAGGCTAGGCGCTTGACGCCGCGTCCGCCAAGCCCAAGGCTGGCCCCCAAGCGGACTCGACCGAAGCCCGCACAAGACGCGCTCAAGCAGCGAGGCGCCGCGCGCCGAGCGGTAGCGCCAAAAACGGGGAGACACTCATGACCGGCACCATCGAGCGGACCAAACGCAGCGACTACCGCCGCTTCCAGGCCATCTCCACGCGGTGGATGGACAACGACGTCTACGGCCACGTGAACAATGTCGTCTATTATTCGTGGTTCGACACGGCGGTGAACCGGCTGCTGGTCGTCAACGGCCTGCTCGACATCCACACCGGCAAGACCATCGGCCTCGTGGCCGAGACGGGCTGCCGATACTTTTCGCCGACCGCCTTCCCGGACGAAATCCAGGCCGGCGTTCGCGTCGCCCACGTCGGCACCTCTTCAGTCCGCTACGAGATCGGTCTCTTCCGCAACAACGAGGAAGACGCCGCCGCCGTCGGCCACTTCGTCCACGTCTACGTCGACCGCGACACCAAGCGGCCGGTCGCGGTCGAGGAGAAGATGCGCGGGTTTCTGGAGAGCCTGAAGACCTAGTCGTCCAGCCGGCCCATCAGGGCCAGCGCTCCCACGGCCGTCAGCACGCCGAAGGCGAAGGCGGCGACGATGGCGCCGGTGGCGACGGCGGCGGGGACGGTGACCGGACGGGCCTCGTACCATTCGACGATGTCGGCCTCCTCGAGGTCCTCGTCGGTATAGAGATCGGCGTCCTGGAAGGTGTCTTCGGCGGTCATGGCGGGCTCCGGCGGGGTCAGTGCCGGAATGCCCGGCGAAGCTGGCGGTTCCTGCCCGTGACAGCCGCCCCTCCATCGGCTAGACGGCCCGCCGACGAACAGCGACTGCGCTCAAGCCACGAGCGAACGCGTCGCGAGCGATAGCGCCCACTACAGAGACCCTCATGGCCGGCCATTCCAAGTTCAAGAACATCATGCACCGCAAGGGCCGCGCCGATGCGCAGCGGTCCAAGCTCTTCTCCAAGCTGTCGCGGGACATCACCGTGGCCGCCAAGTCGGGCCTGCCCGACCCGGCCATGAACCCGCGCCTGCGCCTGGCAGTGAACAACGCCAAGGCCGAGAGCCTGCCCAAGGACGTCATCCAGCGGGCCATCAACAAGGCTTCGTCCGGCGACGCCGACACCATGGAAGAGGTCCGCTACGAGGGTCGGGGGCCGGGCGGCGTCGGCATCATCGTCGAGGCCCTGACCGACAACCGCAACCGCGCCGGCTCCAACATTCGCGCCGCCTTCTCCAAGAACGGCGGGGCGCTGGGCGAGATGAACTCGGTCGCCTTCATGTGGGATCGGGTCGGCCAGATCATCTACAAGGCCGAGGCCGGGAGCGAGGACGCCGTGATGGAGGCCGCCATCGAGGCCGGCGCCCAGGACGTCGAGAGCGATCTGGTCAAGCCGGACATCTACGAGGACGCGCCGGGCCACACCATCTGGACGAAGTTCGAGGACCTCAACGAGGTGGCCGACGCCATGTCGAAGGTGCTGGGCGATCCGAAGTCGACGGCCATCGTCTGGAAGCCGCAGTCGGAAGTCGCCGTCACCGGCGAGACCGTCGGCACGCTGATGAAGCTGCTCGATGCGCTGGACGCGGAAGACGACGTTCAGAACGTCTATTCGAACGAGGACATCTCCGACGAAGACCTGGCGAAATACGCCGGCTGATGACGGTCGGGGGGCCGGAAACCGGATCGGATGCACGGCGCGGGCGCGGCGTCGACGTCATGGTTTGGGTGCTGGTCGCCGTGGTGTGGATCGGCCTCTCGGCCGCCGCGGCATGGTTCTTCTCCAACTCGCAGTTCAAGCTTCGGGAGGTGGAGGTGCGGGACGACAGCGCGACGCTGCTCGTGGTCCCCCCGGTGGCGGTCGCGCGGGACGCTGAGCCGTTGTCCGGGCCGGTCGTTCCCGCGCCGCCGGACCGGCCGGCTCCCGCTCCAGACGCGGAGGGCGTGATACGGCCGGCCTGGGTCCGGCCACCCGCGCCGCTTTATCCCGCCCTGGCCCAGAGCCGCGGCATCGAGCAGGGCGACGTCCGGCTTCGCTGCGAGGCCCTGGCCTCCGGGGACCTCGGCGCCTGCGAAATCCTGAGCGAAACGCCTCAGGGGGCGGGCTTTGGCGAGGCGGCGCTGGCGGCGACAAGACGCGCCCGCGTCCGGCCCTACAGCATCGACGGCTTGCCGATGGACAGCAAGATGGTCTTCACCGTGCGGTTCCGGATGGCGCCGGAATCCTGACCGGTCACGCGAAACTGCGCAGCTCGTCGGTGACCCAGCCGTCGGGATTGCGCAGGGGACGTCCCGGGCGCCGGAGACGGATCACACCGTGCAGGGCGTCCGTCAGGTCCAGCAGCTGGTCTTCGGACAGCTCCACCGCCGCGCGCAACACCTCGGCCCTGAGCTGGTCATAGGCCTCGGTCGGCAGTCGGCGGTCCATCGAGCGTCCCATCACGGAGCTCCGGCATGCGGCGAAACGGCCGCAGACACCTAACCCATGGCCGCATGTCGGGTTCCGAACTTAGCGGTCTGTAGCGGGCGCCCCGGGCGGCCGGCTCAGGGCTGCGCGGCGTAGGCCTTGACCAGCTCGAAGAGGAAGTCGCGCCCCTCGTAGAGCGACCGCACCCGGATGCGCTCGTTCAGACCGTGCACGCCGCCGCCGTCCGGGTCGGCGAAGATGCCGGTGACGCCATAGGTCGGGATGCCGGCGGCATTGGTGAAGCGGCCGTCTGTCGCGCCCGGGCTCATCGACGGGACCACGGGCACACCCGGCCACATCCGCCCGGCGATGGCGGTGATTGGGTCGAGAATGGCGGGCGTCAGGGGCGGCGGCGGCGACACCGGGTCGGGCTCTCCGACCAGGCTGACGGCGATGCCCGGGTCGGCGATCACCCGCTCCAGCTCGGCCTTGACCTCTGCGGCGTCGTGGCCGGGCAGGATGCGGCAATTGACGTTGGCGCGGGCGCGCTGGGGCAGGGCGTTCGGCGCATGGCCGGCGCTGACCATGGTCGCGACGCAGGTGGTGTGCAGGATGGCGTTCCACGCCGGATCGGCCGCCGACAGCCGGGCGACGGCGTCGTCAGGCGTCCCGCGGTCGTCGAGGCGGGCCATCGTGTCGGCGTGCGCCGGCGTGACGGGGGCGATGGCCTCGAAATAGGCGCGCACCGTCGGATTGATCTCGTACTGGAAGGTGTGATCGCCGAGCCGGACCAGAGCATTGGCCAGCCGGTCAATGGCGTTGTCCGGCACCGGCCGGGACGAGTGACCGCCCGGATTGGTGATCTCGAAGGCGAAGTCCTGATACACCTTCTCCCCGGCCTGGATTTCCAGTGCGACGCGGTTGCCCTCGCCGTCCAGCCGGCCCCGAGCGCCCTCGTTCAGGCCGAAGCCGGCGCTCAGCGCGTCGGGATGACTTTGCAGCAGCCACTCGACCCCATTCCAGGTGTCAGAGGTCTCCTCGCCGCAGGTCAGGGCGATCTTGATGTCGCGGCGGGGGGTGAAACCCTCAGCCTTCAGCCGGACCAGCGTGTCCACCCAGATCGCCGCCTGGGCTTTGTCGTCCGAGGCGCCGCGGGCGTAGAAATAGCCGTCCTCCTCGACGAGGGTGAACGGGTCGCGCGCCCAGTCTGCCGGATTGGCCTCGACCACGTCGATGTGCGCCAGCAGCAGGATCGGTTCGGCGTCACGGTCCGAGCCGCGCAGAACGGCGGACAGATTGCCGTCCTTGGGCCGGTCGGGCGAGGCCAGCACGCGCACGTCTCCCGCCGGATATCCGGCGGCGAGCAGCCGCGCCGCCATCCGCTCGGAGGCGAGGGTGCAACTGCCCTGCGACAGGGTCGTATTGGTTTCGACCAACTCCTCGTACAGGCCGCGGAACGCCTGCTGATCGGGCCGGGCGGGCGCCGTCTGGGCCCGCGCCTGAAACGCCCCGAAGGCCACGATCCCGGCGAGGATCAGACCGATGACGATCAGGGCGAACACCACCCGCACCCGCCGCCCCTCGCGCATCGCCTCATAGGCCCGCTCATCCAGCCAGACGCGGTCGCCGGTTTCATGGATCGCTCCACTGCGCACCAGCCGGCGCAGGGCGAGCCGGCCACCCGGCCGCCCGACCGACAGGGCGGTCGCACGATCCGCCGACACGGCGCCCTGCTCGCGCAGCCGCTCGACCAACTGCCGCTCGGCCCGCCGCGCCATGGCCACCACAACCGCGCCTGTGTTCGACATTCCGCAACTCCCCTTGCGAGCGGACGCTATCGCGGATCGGGCGGCGAGGGGAGGGGCGATGGAGGTCGCGCCGGATCATTGGACATTCCGTCCCGCTCGTTGCATTCGGCGCCGGCTGCGGCACGATGGGGGCAGGGAGGCGGCATGACGCAACAGTACCAGCCCGCGGGCTCGCAGCCCTCGAACAGCCGCGACTGGCGGGGCCTGCTGCCCGGCGCGGCGGTCGCCGCGGGACTGGCGGCCGCCAGCGCGATCTCTCTGGTCCACCTGTCCAGCGCATGGGACGCGGGCGCCGACTTCCGGGCCAATCGGGCCGCCGAGGCCGAGGCGCGGCGTCTTCGGCTGGAGGCCGAAAAGGCGCCGCCTGTCGCCGTGCCGATCCCCGAGCGCCGGGACATCGTGGCGCCGCCGGTGGTGGTGACGGGCTCCCGACCCACAGGCACGCAGCCCGCCGCCCGGGCGGAGCCGATCCGGCAGACGGTGCGCTGGGTCGTGCGGCCGAATTTTGCCGTCCGCGCCCGCGATCTGCCTCCGGGTCCCGGTAGCGTGTCGGTGAGTTTCCGCTGCACCGTGCGCCGCGATGGAACCCTGACCGGCTGCAGCGCCCGCGAAACCCCCGCCGGATCGGGGCTGGCGGCCCTGACGCGGCCCGCGCTGGACTCCGCCCGCATGGAGCCGATCCTGATCGACGGCCTGCCGGTCGAGAGCGTCGCCACCTTCGCGGTCTCCTACGAGCTCGATGCGCCGCCGCCGCGGGTGGCGGTGACGCGGCAGCGGGACGAGCCCGCGACCAGCAACTCTCCCGCCGCGCTGATCCCGCCGCCGGCCGGGAGCGCTGCGCCGCCAGACCCTGCGCCGCAGGACCCGCCCGCCGCCGAACCGTCCGCGGGCTGACCCGGAACCGTCGCTGCGGGCGCGCCGTTGCCGGGTCATGGATCTGGCTTCCCTTCCCGACTTCACCCTGCCGCTGCTCTGCGCCGTCATCGCGGGCGGTCTGATCGGTTTCGAGCGGGAGTGGCGCGGGCGGGCCGCCGGCTTCCGCACCCACATCCTCGTCTGCCTCGCCTCGGCCCTGCTGATGGAGATGGCGGTGTCCCAGGGCGCCTGGCGGTTCGACGCCATCCCGGGGACGGAGATCGTCAGCGATCCGACCCGCATGGCCCACGGCGTGCTGACCGGCATCGGCTTCCTGTGCGCCGGGGTGATCTTCCGCGCCGGTTTCTCGATCCATGGCCTGACGACCGCCGCCTCGCTGTGGATCACTGCCGCCATAGGCCTCCTCTTTGGCGCAGGCCTGTTCGGCCTCGCCGCCACCGGCACGGTCCTGACCGTCGTGGTCCTGCTGATCCTGCGGCTTGTCAGCCTGCGCCTGCCGCAGAAGGCCGTGATCGACGCCGAAGTGGTGTGGCGGCGCGGCGCCGTCGCGGCGGAAGAGGCTGTCGAGGCTGCGCTCAGCGACATCGACCGCGACCGCCGCTCCGACCGGTTCGAGCTGATAGACCATGGCGAAAGCGTGCGCCGCACCTTCCGGCTCAAGATCGGCGGAGACGGCGCGCTCAAGACCCTCGCAGCCCGGCTGAGAGCCATCGAGGGCGTCACCGGCTACCGGCTCGACCCGCGCGACGACTGACGGCGGCTTGATCGCCGCGCCGCGAGGGCCCAGGCTGGGGATTCATCAGTTTACGGAGTGAATCTTGATCAATTGGGATCTGGTCTGGCCGGTCGCCGCGGCCATGACGGCGGGCGGCCTGATCGGCATGGAGCGCACCTATCATGGGCACCCGGCGGGGTTCCGGACCCATATCCTCGTCTGCCTGACCAGCTGTCTGCTGATGCTGGCCGCGATGCATCAGGCGACGTGGGACTTCGTCGCCCTGCCGGGACAGAACGTGGTCATCGATCCGACCCGGATGTCGCACGGCCTGCTGACCGGCATCGGCTTCCTTTGCGCCGGTGTGATCTTCCGCGAGGGATTTTCGGTGCACGGCCTGACGACCGCGGCCTCGCTGTGGGTCACCTCGGCCATCGGCGTGCTGTTCGGCGTCGGCATGCTGGACCTCGCGCTGATCGGGGCGGGGGCGACGCTGGCGGTGCTCGCCGTCCTGCGCCTGCTCGACGCCAAGCTCCCCCACATCGGCGTCATGGACGTGGTGCTGCGTTGGAAGCGCGGCTCGGCGCCCAGCGAGAAGGATCTGCGCGACCTGCTCCGCGGCCGTGGCCTCAAGGCCGTGCGCATCGGCCATGTGATGAGCCCCGACTGCCAGGTCCACGAGCACCAGCTCAAGGTGAAGGGCGCCATGCCCATCGACGTCGACGGCCTGGTCACCCAGCTCTGCAGCCACGATGGTCTGGCCGGTTTCTCGGTCCTGCCCCGCGACGAATAAAGCCGGTCATTGTCCGCTAACCCTCTTTGCGGCATGACTGGAACGGATGGCGAACACCTTGATTCCAGATGGGGCGACTCGAATTCTCGGTCTCGACCCCGGACTGCGGCGCACCGGATGGGGCGTGGTGGTGACCGAGGGCTCGCGCCTGCGCTGGATCGCGCACGGCGTCGTCGCCCCGCCTGAAAGCGCGCCATTCAGCGAGCGGCTGCTGTTCCTGCTCGACGCGGTGGGCGCGGTCTGCGCCGCCCACGCCTGTGACGAGGCGGCCATCGAAGAGGTCTTCGTCAACATGAACCCCTCCTCGACGCTCAAGCTCGGCCACGCCCGCGCCGCCGTCATGCTGGCCCCGGCGCGGCACGGACTCAGCGTCGCCGAATACTCGCCCAACCTGATCAAGAAGGCGGTGGTCGGGGCCGGCCATGCCGACAAGACCCAGATCGCCTTCATGGTGAAACGGCTGCTCCCCTCGGCGGGCGACGTGAAGGCTGACGCCGCCGACGCCCTCGCGGTCGCCATCACCCACGCCCAGCTGCGCAAGCGGGCCCTGCTGGCGGGGGCTGCATGATCGGCCGTCTCAGAGGCGTGCTGGCCGAGGTCGAGACCGACCACTGCCTGATCGACTGCGCCGGCGTCGGCTATGTCGTGGCCTGTGGCGCACGCACCCTGCAGCGCCTTCCGGCCCCCGGCGACGAGGCGACCCTGCATATCGAATCCAGCTGGTCGGCCGAGAACGGGCCGCGCCTCTACGGCTTCCTGACCCGCGACGAACGCCGGGCCTTCACCACCCTGACCGGCATCCAGGGTGTCGGCCCCAAGGCGGCCCTGTCGGTGCTCGACGTCCTGCCGCCCGGCGAACTGGCTTCGGCGGTCGCCCGCGACGACAAGGCCGCCGTCGCCCGCGCCAACGGCGTCGGCCCCAAGCTGGCCCTGCGTATCGTGACCGAGCTCAAGGGCAAGCCGCTGGGCGATGTCAGCTTCACCCCCTCGGCGCCCGGCGTCCACGCCGCACTCGCGCCGGTTCATAGCGTCACCGGCGAGGCCGTCTCCGCCCTGCTCGGTCTCGGCGTCGCCGAGGTCAACGCCCGCCGCGCCGTCGATCAGGCGCTGATCCGTCTGGGCGACGACGCTGACCTGTCCGCCGTCATCCGCGCCGCCCTGCAGGAGCTTGGACGGTGACCGACGACCGCATCGTCTCCCCCGACCCGGCCCCCGGCGAGACCTACGACCGCGCCCTGCGGCCCCAGACCCTGTCCGAGTTCGTCGGGCAGGAGCAGGCCAAGGCCAATCTCAAGGTCTTCATCGAGGCCGCCCGCGGGCGGAACGAGGCGCTCGACCACGTCCTGCTGTTCGGCCCGCCCGGGCTCGGCAAGACCACCCTGGCCCAGATCGTTTCGCGCGAGCTCGGCGTCGGCTTCCGCGCCACCTCCGGCCCCATCCTGGCCAAGGCGGGCGATCTTGCCGCCATCCTGACCAATCTCGAACCGCGCGACGTGCTGTTCATCGACGAGATCCACCGCCTCGCCCCGGCGGTCGAGGAGATCCTCTATCCGGCCATGGAGGACCACGTCCTCGACCTGATCATCGGCGAGGGGCCCTCGGCCCGGTCGGTGCGCATCGATCTGGCCCCCTTCACCCTCGTCGGCGCCACGACCCGCGCCGGGCTGCTGGCGACGCCGCTCAGGGACCGCTTCGGCATCCCTCTGCGCCTCGAATTCTACACGCCTGAGGAGCTGGTGAAGGTCATCATGGGCGCGGCCCGCAAGATGGGCGCTCCGATCGCCGAGGACGGCGCCCGCGAGATCGCCTCCCGCTCGCGCGGCACGCCCCGTGTCGCCGGCCGCCTGCTGCGCCGCGTCCGCGACTTCGCCACCGCCGAGGGCGCGACCTCCATCGACCGGCTCGCCGCCGCCCGCGCGCTCAGCCGGCTCGAGATCGACGAGGCCGGTCTCGACGCCAACGACCGCCGCTTCCTCAAGGCCCTGATCGAGAACTACGGCGGCGGTCCCGTCGGCATGGACACCCTCGCCGCCGCCATCGCCGAGGCGCGCGACGCCGTCGAGGACGTCATCGAGCCCTACCTCCTGCAGCAGGGCTTCATCCAGCGCACCCCCCGCGGCCGCATGGCCTGCGCCCGCGCCTACGCCCACCTCGGCCTGACCGAACCGCCGCGCGCGCCGGAGCAGGGCGGATTGTTCGGAGGCAAGTGAGGCTTCACCTCGCTCGCGAACCCCGTCATGCTTGGCCGTGAACGGAGACGGCATGACGGCGCGCAGGATCAGGGTCGAGCGGTTGATCGCCATACTGGGCGCGGCGGTGCTGATCCTCGGCGCCCTGCTGCTCTGGCTGGTGACCCGCAGCGGCGGCCTCGGCGGCGGCGAGCTCTCGGCCGAGGACCGCGCCCGCGCCCAGCTTCGGGGGCTTGTCGGCCCCGGCGCCGTGGTCCGCTACACCGAGATCGGTCGCCGCCGCGCCGTCTGTGGCTATGTCTCGACCGACGCCGGTCTGGTCAGCTTCATCTCCCGCCCCAACCGCATCCTGCTTGAAACCGATCCGCTCAAGGCGGAGTTCGACGAGATGCTCCGCGACGTCTGCCCCGGCTTCCTGACCCGCGCGCCCGGCTCGCAGGCGCCGCGCCCATGACCGACCGTCCCACCGCCGGCCGCTTCGAGGACCGCGAGCATCGCCTGCCGGTCCGCGTCTATTACGAGGACACCGACTTCACCGGCCTGGTCTATCACGGCAACTACGTCCGCTATTTCGAGCGGGGGCGCTCGGACGCCCTGCGGCTGATGGGCATCGGGCACGCCGAACTGCTGGACGGCGACCAGCCCATGGCCTTTGTCGTCACCAAGATGGACCTGACCTTCCTCAAGCCGGCCCGGATTGACGAGGAACTCGTGGTCCGCACCCGCTACGAGGCGGTGAAGGGCCCGCGCCTGCTGATCTCCCAGACTATCAGCCGCGGCGCCGACGATCTCTGCCGCGCCCGCGTCGAGGTGGTCTGCATCCATATGGACGGCCGGCCCCGCCGCCCCACCGCGGCCCTGCGCGACAAGGTCGGGCCATGGCTGACGGGCGAACCCTGACAAGATTGCGAACCTGTCACGTGCAGTCAGGTGACGGTTCTGCCAGACCTCGCTAGAGCCGGCTGAATCGCCACATATCCGCCACGCCCGTCCGGTGCACAGGACACCGGACGAATGAGGACGACCGAATGACCACCGCCGCCGACGCATCGATGATGCTGAACCCCATCGCCCTCTTCGTGGAGGCCGATCCGGTCGTGAAGGCGATCATGATCGGCCTGGCCATCGCCTCCCTGTGGTCGTGGGCCGTGATCATCGACAAGGCGGTGCGCTTCGCCTCGATGAACAGCCATGCCACGGCGTTCGAAAAGGCGGTCGGCTCCGGCCGCTCGCTCGAGGAGATCGCCGCTCAGGCCGGTCCTGATCCGGTCCACCCCCTGCCGCGCATGCTGGTCATCGCCCTCAGCGACTGGCGCGAGGCCCGCACCCGCGGTCCGCTGACCGAGGGGCAGGGCAATATGCTGATGGCCCGCATCGACCGGGCGCTCGACAGCCTGATCGCCCGCGAGGGCCAGCGGGTCGAGAACGGCCTCGGCGTGCTGTCGGTGGTCGCCACCGCCTCGCCCTTCATCGGCCTGTTCGGCACCGTCTGGGGGATCATGAACGCCTTCGGGGCCATCGCCGCCTCGGGCAACACCAACCTCGCTACCGTCGCGCCGGCGATCTCGGAAGCCCTCTTCGCCACCGCCCTCGGCCTCGCCGCCGCCATTCCGGCCTATATGGCCTACAACAAATTCTCCATCGACGCGGGCAAGTTCACCGGCCGGCTGGAGAGCTTCGCCGATGATCTGCAGGCCGCCGTGGCGCGCCGTCTGGGCGGCCCGTCCGCCCCGGCGCCCCAGCCGGCCGCCGACTATTCCCGCCGGGAGCTCTGAGCATGGCCATGGGTGGAACCGGCGGCGCGGGCGGTCACGTCCGCGGCCGCAGACGGGCCCGCAAACGGCCCCTGAGCGAGATCAACGTCACGCCGCTGGTCGACGTCATGCTGGTGCTGCTGATCATCTTCATGATCTCGGCGCCGCTGCTGACGACGGGCGTAGAGGTCGAACTGCCCAAGACCGAGGCCAGCGCCGTCGATGTGACGGAACAGCCGGTGACGGTCACCATCAACCGCGACGGCGCCATCTTCGTCGGTGAGAGCGGCGTCGACTGGAACGACCTGATCGGCCGCGTGTCCCGCGAGGGCGGCGCCGAGGCTCGCGACAAGCCGGTCTTCGTCCGCGCCGACGGCCGCGCCCCCTATCAGGCCGTGGCCCGCGTCATGGCCCGCCTGTCCGGGGCCGGCTTCACCAAGCTGAACCTGATCACCGACACCTCCGCCCCCGCCGAGGGAGGCTGAGGCTTGGACCGTCCCGGCTCGGCCCTGATCGGATCCGTGGTCGTCCATGCGGCGGTCATCGGCGCGGTGGTGCTCGCCCTGATGTTCGGCGCGGGCGCCCCGCCGCCGCGACCGATCGTCAACGCAGTGCCGGTGTCGATCCTGTCCGAGGATATCGTCATGGCCGGGCCCGCCGACGCGCCGTCAGAGGCTCCGGCCAACGACGTCGCGGCCGCGCCTCCGGTCGAGGCGGTCGAGCCGCCGCCGCCGACGCCCACGCCTGTCCCAACTCCCCGGCCGCCCGAGAAGGCCGTGGCACCCCGGCCCACGCCGCGCCCGACACCTCCGCCGCGGCCCTCGACGCCGCCGCCGGCGAAGAAGCGGGACACGCCGCCGCCCCGTCCGCGCGAGGATTCGCTCGACCTCGGGGCGCTGGCCGCCGACCGTCCGAACCGAAGCCCCAACCGCGGAACGATCCCGCCTTCCGGCCAGCAGGCGGCGGGTACGGCAGGCCAGACCAGCGGGCCGGTGATCTCCTCGATGTTCGAGCAGGTCTATCCGAACTGGAACGTCTTCGTGGTCTGCGACATGGAGGGCGGCGACGACCTGCGCATCCAGTTCGACGTCACCCTGTCTCAGGATGGCCGCATCACCGACGGCCCGACCCTCGTCGGCGCGCGCGGCAACCAGGTTTATCAGGCGGCGACCGCCGAGGCCCTGCGGGCCCTCCGCGCCACCGCGCCCTTCGATGTGCCCCGGGGCTTCACCGGCGGCCGCTACCGCCCTACCTTCCTGACCGCCCGCGCCTGCCGGGGACGCTAGGAGGAACGGATGCTGAACCTGATCGCCGCTCTGCTGGTCGCTCTTGCCGGACAGGATGCTGCGCCCGCAGCGCCAACGCCTGCACCGTCCCTCGACCTCGTACCACTCGGCCGTCCCGTCGACCCGCGTGTCGCCGCCGCGGCGGTCGGCGTCTTCAACCAGGTGTATCCGCACTGGCATCTCCGGTGCGACGATCCCGGTTTCGTCCGGGAGCGCATCCAGTTTGACGTGACGCTGGATTCAGGAGGCCGCATCGTTGCCGGACCGACGGTCCTGAAGCCTCGCGACGACCCGGCTTGGCGTGCCGCGGCCGACAGTGCGCGCTTCGCCTTGATTTCCGCGGCCCCGTTCGAGGTCCCTGACGGATTCCCCGGCGGCCGCTACCGTCCGACCTTTCTCGCCGAGCGGGCCTGCGCGGGCTGACGAAGACTGATTCAGTCCCAAAGTCGCCCCAATCGCGGCCATGCTGGCCTTCCATGACCGGTTCGGCGACAAGAACCGGCGGACGTCTCAAACTGCGGGAGCTCCCTATGCAACTGAACCGACTTCTGGCCGGCGTCGCCATCCTCGCGATGACCGTGAGCGCCGCATCGGCTCAGACCCCCGCGGGGCAGGTTCCGTCCCAGCAGCCTGAAGAGGTCATCATCGACCAGGGCGTCCTGCGCCCGTTCCAGATCGCGGTTGCGAACTTCGATGGCGAGAACGGTTCCGAGCTCGGCGACGTCATCCGCGCCGACCTGCGCCGCTCCGGCTATTTCGAGCCTCTGGACCCGGCCAGCTTCGTCGAGACCGGCCTGACGCTGGCCAATGCCCCCAACTTCCCGCAGTGGACCTCGATCGGGGCGCAGGCCGTGCTGTACGGCTCGGTGACGCGCCGCGCGGACAACCGCAACGACTTCGGCTTCCGCCTCTACGATCCCTACCGTCAGTGCCAGCTGGCCTCGTACCGCTTCACCGCCACGCCCGAACAGTGGCGCCGGATCGGGCACAAGATCGCCGACCTGATCTATCAGCGCATGACCGGCGAGAGCGGCTATTTCGACAGCCGCGTGCTGTTCGTGTCGGAGAGCGGCACCCAGCTGAACCGCCTGTCGCGCCTCGCCATTTCGGATCAGGACGGGTTCAACCCGGTCTATCTGACCACGGGCGACGAGATCATCATGTCGCCGCGCTTCTCGCTGAACGACCCCAACGAGATCACCTATGTGGCGCTCGGCAAGGACTACAGCCGCATCTATCTGTTCAACCTGTCAACTGGCCGGCGCGAGTCGCTGGGCGAGTTCGATGGCCAGGTGCTGGCTCCGCGCTTCTCGAACGACGGTTCGAAGATGGCCTTCTCGATCATCCGGGGCGGCAACACCGACGTCTATGTCATGGACCTCGCCAGCCGGCAGGTGCGCCGCCTGACCAACGATCCGGCCATCGACACCTCGCCCTCGTTCAGCCCCGACAACAGCCAGATCGTCTTCACCTCCGACCGGTCCGGCTCCGCCCGCCTGTACGTCATGCGCGCCGACGGCACGGGCCAGCGTCCGATCAGCCGCGGCGGCGGCATCTATACCGCCCCGAACTGGAGCCCGCGCGGCGATCTGATCGCCTTCACCAAACAGGGCGGCGGCCGCTTCTCGACCGGCGTCATGAAGCCCGACGGCACCGGCGAGCGCATCCTGTCGTCCAGCTATTTCGAGGAGGGCCCGTCCTGGGCTCCGAACGGCCGCTACATCATGTTCGCGCGCCAGTCGCCCGGCGGCGACACCCGCCTCTGGACCGTCGACCTGTCCGGCCGGGTGGTCAGCCAGGCCGGCTACAACGGGCGCGGGTCGGACCCGGCCTGGTCGCCCCTGCTGGACGAACAGCCGTCCAATCTCGGCGCCGGCGGCCCCGACAGCTGTTCCACCTGAGTCACAAGCGGAGCCTTTCGGCTCAAATCAACGTTATCGTTGCTGGCGAAATCGCTGGCGCGGCAGTACCCGAGTTTTATAGCAAAGCTGGAGGCCGAGGCCTCGCACCAAGGAGACGATCGATGATGAAGACCTCGACCCTCGTCCGTCTGGCCGCCGTCGGCGTCGCCGTGACGGCCATCGCCGCCTGCACCCCGCGCCGCCCGGTCGACACCGGCGCCGGCGACGGCCCGGGACCGAGCACCGGCCCGCAGTACCCCACCAACCCGTCCGGCCCCGTCGATGGCGGCAACCTCGGCTCGGCCGCGCCGGGCTCGGAGCAGGACTTCGTCGTCAACATCGGCGACCGCGTCTATTTCGACCTCGACAGCTATGAGGTCCGTCCGGACGCCTATCCGCGCCTCGACGCCCAGGTCGCCTGGCTGCAGCGCTATCCGCAGGTCACGGTCCGCATCGAAGGCAATGCCGACGAGCGCGGCACCCGCGAATACAACCTCGCCCTCGGCGCCCGCCGCGCCGAATCGGTTCGCAGCTACCTCGTCTCGCGCGGCGTCTCGGCCGCCCGTATCGACACCATCAGCTACGGCAAGGAACGGCCGATCGCCGCCGGTTCCAACGAGGAAGCCTGGGCCCGCAACCGCAACGGCCACACGGCCATCGTCGGCGGCGCCACGCGCTGATCTGACGGCATTGTCGGAAATCGGAGGGGCGGCCGTTCATCGGCCGCCCCTTTCCTTTTGACCGGCGCGCGGCGGGGCGGCTAGATCGGGGCGGGCGACAGGGGGAACGGCTATGGACATCGACGCGGCGGGCGGGGCGGCTTCAGCCGGCATTCTCGCGGGCGCGATGGAGCGGCCGACGGGTCACGCCGGCGACGCCGAAGGCAACTGCACCGACTGCGGCCAGCCCGTCGACAACCGGTTCTGCCCCAACTGCGGCCAGCCGACCCACGTGCACCGCTCGCTCATGCACCTCGGCGAGGAGATGCTGCACGGCGTCCTGCATTTCGACGCCCGCATCTGGCGCACCCTGCCGCTGCTGGCCATCAATCCGGGCCGGCTGACCCGCGAATGGGTCCAAGGCCGCCGCACCCGCTACGTATCGCCGCTGGCGATGTTCCTCTTCACCGTCTTCCTGATGTTCTTCGCCTTCAGCTTCTCCGGGGCGCTTGAGCCGAACGTGACGACCACCCTCACGCCGGCCGAACGCGCCGAGCTCTTGACCGATCTGGCCGACGCCCGCACCGAGCTTGCGGCGGCGCAGAAGGCGGCTGAGGGAAGCCCCGGCTCTCAGGCGCTCAGGCTGACGGCGCAGGCCCGCGAAACCGCGGTCGGCGTCCTTGAGACCCGCCTTGGCCAGACGCCCTCGGTGGCCAGGCGGACCGACGGGTTCACTCCCGGCACATGGCAGGCCCAGGTCCACGACGCCGTCGCTTCCGGGGACCTGAAGGTCAATCTCGGCGACGAGCACATGAACGAGAAGATCACCAAGAAGCTGCTCAACCCCGACCTCGCCATCTACAAGCTCCAGCAGACCGCCTATAAATTCAGCTTCCTGCTGATCCCGATCTCGATCCCGTTCGTGGCGCTGCTGTTCCTGTGGCGGCGGGGCTTCACCCTTTACGACCACGGGGTTTTCGTCCTCTATTCGCTGACGGCGATGTCGATCCTCGCCATCTTCGTCTCCCTCCTGGGCCCGGTCTGGCAGGGCTTCGCCATTCTCGGCGCCGGATTGTTCACCTTCGGCGTGCCGGTGCACATGTTCGCCCAGCTCAAGGGCGCCTACGGCCTGTCGTGGTTCTCGGCGGCGTGGCGGACCTTCTTCCTGCTGATGTTCTGCAGCATGGCCTTCACCCTCTTCATCCTGGCCATCATCGCGCTCGGCCTGACGGGCTGACGCCTTGCGGCGGCCTCAAATCGGTGGGACGAAAACAACCATGCTCAAGCTGCCCTCCGCCCTTCTCTCGAAAAACGCCCTCGTCACGATCCTGGGGGTCGCCCTGATCGCCGGCACGACCACCGTCGTGGCCCAGACCACGCCCATGGAGCCGATCCAGTGGGACAAGCGCCGGCTCGAACAGCTGGACCGCAACGTCCGCCGCATCGAGCGCGCCCTGACCCAGCGCAACGCCGCCGGCCAGCCCGTCATCGTCGAGCCCGATCCCGAGGTCGTCGCCCTGACCGGCCGCGTCACCCTGATGGACCGCCGCCTGACCGATCTCGAGGCCACGCTGCAACGCGTCAACGGCGACCTTGAGCGGCTGACCTTCCAGCTCGACGAGACCACGCGCGACAACGCCGCCCTGACCACCCGCGTGCGCGACGCCGAGGGCAGGCTGCGCGAAATGGCCGCCGTGGCCCAGCGCGAGGCCGAACTCAACCGCCCGATCAGTTCGACCTCCCCGACGGGTGACGCCGCCCGCGACCTGTCCGCCGCCGTGCGCCTCGCCGCTTCCGACCCCGCCATGGGCGACCGCGCCCTGCAGACCGTCGCCCTCGCCTGGCCCGGCACGCCGCAGGCTCGCGAGGCCAACGCCCGGCTCGGCGACCTGCGCGTCTCGGGCGGCGACCACGCCGGCGCGGTGGCCTTCTACGCCTCCGCCCTCGAGGGCTGGCCGACCACGCCCTGGGCCGGCGCCACGGTGCTCGAACTGGCCACGGCCCTGAACGCCACTGACCGCAAGACCCAGGCCTGCACCGCGCTCGGCGAGTTCGACCGCCGCTACGCCGCCGCCGGCAGCGCCGCCCTGCGTACTCGCGCCGCCGGCCTGCGCACCCAGTTCGCCTGCCCCGCGGCGCCCCGGAGAGCGGGCTGAGCCCTGATGACCCGGCCTGGCTCGATCGGGTCCGCGCACGGCTGACCGAACGGCTTGAGCCGGACGCCGCCCGGCCCGTCGCCTTGGCCCTGTCCGGCGGCGGCGACTCCGTCGCCCTGCTGCACGCCGCCGCTGGCTGGACGCGCGACCACGGCCGCCGCCTGCTGGCCCTGACTGTCGACCACGGCCTCTGCCCCGACAGCGCCCGCTGGACCGATTTCGCCCGCGACGCCGCCCATGCCGCCGGCGCGGACTGGCAGGGCCTGTCATGGGAGGGCCCCAAGCCCGCCGCCGGCCTGCCCGCCGCCGCCCGCGCGGCCCGCCACCGCCTGATCGCCGACGCCGCCCGGCAGGCCGGCGCCCGCGTCATCCTTTTCGCCCACACCGCCGGCGACGTCGCCGAGGGCGAGCTGATGCGGGCCGAAGGCTCCACCCTCGGCCGCCTCCGCGACTGGTCTCCGTCGCCGGTCTGGCCCGAGTGCCGCGGCCTGATGCTGCTCCGCCCCATGCTGGACGTGGCGCGGGCGGACCTGCGCGACTGGCTCACGGCGCAGGGCCTCAGCTGGATCGACGACCCTGCCAACGAAGACCCGAAATACGCCCGCAGTCGCGCACGGCTGTCCCTTCTCCCGTCGGGAACAGCGGGAGACCCCGCCGTCGGGCCTACGAGAATGAGGGGCCCACTCCCTCTCCCGGCGGGAGAGGGATCTTTCCTTATCGACCGCTCCATCGCCCCCCATGCCCTCGCCGCCACCCTCGTCTGCGCGGGCGGCGGCGACCGCCCCCCGCGCGGCGGCCGCCTTGACCGCCTCCTGCAGCGCCTCGGGGCAGGGGAGAGCTTCACCGCCACCCTCTGCGGGGCCCGGATCGAGGCCTCGCCCGATCAAGTCCTCGTGACCCGGGAGCCGGGCGAGTTCTCCCGCCACCCATCGCCGCCCCTGCCGCTCCTGCCCGGCGGAGAAACCGTCTGGGACGGCCGCTGGCTCCTGACCGCCTCCGAACCGGGCTGGAGCGTCGCCCCCGCCGCCGGCCGGCTGGCCTCACTGTCCGGCCCCGACCGCGCCCGTCTCGCCGCCTTGCCGCCTCCCGCGCGAGCCACCCGGCCTGTGCTGATCCGGCACGGCGCGCCTGCCCCGGTTCTTGCAAGCCCGACGGTAACGATGCGTTCGCTGGTCGAGCAGAGACTGGCGTTCGCACTGGACCGAATGACGCATGAGACGGAGCTGGAGCCGCGCGCCGATGGCGCAACGCCCCGGAACCACCTATTTCTGGCGCTGAACTGCTGAAACAGGGGAGCGCGCCGCGCTTCCAGGGATCGAAACGAGAATGAATCTTCGCAATCTGGCCATCTGGGGCGCCGTCATCCTGGGCGCGCTCGCCTTCGATGTGGCCGTCGATCGGGGCGGCTCCTTCGCCACGCCGGGACAGAAGGCGGCCTCCGCCCGTCCGCAGCCGATGAGCTATTCGCAGCTGATCGCCGCGCGCGACGCCAAGGCGATCAAGGCGGTCGAGGTCAAGAACGAGACCCTCACCGTCCTGACCAAGGACGACAAGAAATTCACCGTCGTCACCACCCTGCCGAACGGCGACCTGATCGAGAGCCTGAACGCCTCGGGCGCGCAGATCGACGTCAAGAGCACACGTCAGTCGATCTGGGTCAGCGCCCTGATCGGCCTGCTGCCCTTCATCCTCATCATCGGCCTGTGGATCCTGATCATGCGTCAGATGCAGGGCGGCGCGCGCGGCGCCATGGGCTTCGGCAAGTCCAAGGCCAAGCTCCTGACCGAGCACAAGGGACGCAAGACCTTCGAGGATGTCGCCGGCGTCGAGGAGGCCAAGGACGAGCTCCAGGAGATCGTCGACTTCCTCAAGGACCCGGCCAAGTTCCAGCGCCTCGGCGGCAAGATTCCCAAGGGCGCCCTGCTGGTCGGCCCTCCCGGCACCGGCAAGACCCTGCTGGCTCGCGCTGTCGCGGGCGAGGCGGGCGTGCCCTTCTTCTCGATCTCCGGCTCTGACTTCGTCGAGATGTTCGTCGGCGTCGGCGCCAGCCGCGTGCGCGACATGTTCGAACAGGCCAAGAAGAACGCCCCCTGCATCATCTTCATCGACGAGATCGACGCCGTCGGCCGTCACCGCGGCGCCGGTCTGGGCGGCGGCAATGACGAGCGCGAGCAGACCCTCAACCAGCTGCTGGTCGAGATGGACGGCTTCGAATCCAACGAAGGCATCATCCTGATCGCCGCGACCAACCGCCCCGACGTTCTGGACCCGGCCCTGCTGCGTCCCGGCCGCTTCGACCGTCAGGTCGTGGTGCCCAACCCCGATGTAGGCGGACGCGAGAAGATCCTCCGCGTCCACATGAAGGACGTGCCCCTGGCCGCCGACGTCAACGTCAAGACCATCGCCCGCGGCACGCCAGGCTTCTCCGGCGCCGACCTGGCCAACCTCGTCAACGAGGCGGCCCTGACGGCGGCCCGCAAGGACCGTCGCATGGTCACCCACCGCGACTTCGAGGACGCCAAGGACAAGGTCATGATGGGCGCCGAGCGCAAGTCGATGGCCATGAACGACGAAGAGAAGCGGATGACCGCCTATCACGAGGCCGGCCACGCCCTGGTCGCCATCAACGTCAAGATGGCCGATCCCGTGCACAAGGCCACCATCGTCCCGCGCGGCCGCGCCCTCGGCATGGTCATGCAGCTTCCCGAAGGCGACCGCTATTCGATGAAGTTCCAGCAGATGGTGGACCGCATCGCCATCATGGCCGGCGGCCGGGTGGCCGAGGAGCTGATCTTCGGCAAGGAGAACATCACCTCGGGCGCCAGCTCGGACATCCAGCAGGCCACCAAACTGGCCCGCGCCATGGTCACCCGCTGGGGCTTCTCCGAGAAGCTCGGCACCGTGGCCTATGGCGAGAACCAGGAAGAGGTCTTCCTCGGCCATTCGGTGGCGCGCAGCCAGAACGTCTCGGAAGAGACCGCCCGGATCATCGACGAAGAGGTCAAGCGCATCGTCACCGAAGGCTGGGACGAGGCGCGCCGCATCCTCACCGAAAAGGCCGAGGACCACGAGAAACTGTCCCAGGCCCTGCTCGAATACGAGACCCTGTCCGGCGACGAGATCAAGGACCTGCTGGAGAAGGGCCTCGCCCCGAACCGCGACGAGAACAACTTCCCCAACTCCGGCCCCTCGGTCTCGGTGCCGATCACCCCGGTCTCCGACGGCGTCGACGTCGAACAGCCCACGGTGCACTGAACTCTCCCGGCCCTTCTCCCCTTGCGGGAGAAGGTGCCCCGGAGGGGCGGATGAGGGGTGAGACACCCATTTCTCCGGCAAGCCGCCACCCACCCCGCACTTGAGACGCTGACACAGCCCCCTCATCCGGGCCTCCGGCCCACCTTCTCCCTCAAGGGGAGAAGGAACCCATGACGCTGTGCTTACAATCCGCGTTTCTATAGTCGGATAGCGGAGAGAAACCCCCGCCTTTCCAGACGCATCCCCTTTTCTCAAACCAATCTTCCATCCGCATAAGTCCGCAGGCGCATAATGCTCTCCGTCCCGTCGCACCGGGAGGCGCAAAGGCCTTGCGCCCTTTGGCGACGGGATGTGGAGAAGCGGGGTCAGGGGCGAGGGGGATACTCGTCCGGTCCGGGGATCGGCTGCGCAAGGCCGACCCGCCCGCCGGAGGCGCTGCGGTAAGGCGATAACACCGCCACCCGACGCAAGCTTCCGAACAATCTCCGCGCGGAGCGTCTGACTGCGTCGAAACGGTAATCAACTCTTCTTCTCCGGGCGCAGGCCCGGCGCTCCGCACGCCTCCCGCTCTTCAATCGGAGCCAAGCGCGAACGAACAAGTTTGCATTTCAAACAAGTCTGACGTAAACCACCTCATCACCAAGGGGAGGGCGCGATGTCGTCATCTGAAATCCATCGACCCGACCGCCTGCACGGCCTCGACGCCCTGCGCGGCGGCGCCCTCCTGCTCGGCGTCGTCCTGCACGCCTCGCTGAGCTATCTGCCGACGCCGATCTGGCTCTTCCCGGACGACCAGACCTCGCCGGTCGCCTCGGTGCTGTTCTTCGCCATCCACCTGTTCCGCATGACCGCCTTCTTCCTGATCGCCGGCCTGTTCGCCCACATGCTGCTGGGGCGGCGCGGAACCTGGGGCTTCATCAAGGACCGGCTGATGCGGATCGCCAATCCGCTGTTCGGCCTCTGGTGGGTCGTCTTCCCGGCCTTCATCGCCGTCATCGTCTGGAAGGCCGCGATCGACAACGGCGGCGCCATCCCGACCGACGGGCCGCCGCCCCCGCCGCTGACGCTCGAGACCTTCCCCCTGCTGCACCTCTGGTTCCTCTGGGTGCTGCTGCTGTTCTACGCCGCCTTCCTGCTGCTCCGCGCGCCGGTCGCCGCCCTCGACCGCAATGGCGCAGTGGGACGCCTGTTCGACCGCCTGACCGGCGTCCTGATCGGACCATGGACCCCCATCGTCCTGGCCGCGCCGCTGGCCGTCGCCCTGTGGGCCACGCCCGACTGGATCGCCTTCTTCGGCATCCCCACGCCCGACAAGGGTTTCGTGCCCAACCCCGCCTCGGTCGTCGCCTTCGGCTCGTCCTTCGCCCTCGGCCTGATGCTGGACCGCCGCCGCGACCTGCTGGTCCGGATCGAGCGCCTGTGGCTCGTTTTCACCGTCATGGCCCTCGGCACGGGCGCCGGCGCCCTTGCCCTCGCCGGCGGTCCGGGCCTGTCGCTGGACCCGGTGACCGATCCCTCGCTCAAGATCGCCACCGCCTGCGTCTATGCCGTCGCCGTCTTCACCTCGACCTTCGCCGTAACCGCCCTGTCTCTGCGCTTCCTGTCAGGCCACAGCGCCGTGCGCCGCTACCTCGCCGACGCCTCCTACTGGGTCTACATCGTCCACCTGCCGCTGGTTCTGGTCGGTCAGGTCCTGATGCTGGACGCGCCGCTGCCGTGGTGGGGCAAGCTGGGCGGCATCGTCGTCGGCGTCATGGCCGTCGCCCTGATCAGCTACGAGCTGCTGGTCCGGCACACCTTCCTCGGCCGCTTCCTCAACGGTCGCCGCATCCCGTGGCGCCGCTCACGCCAGCCCGTCCTCGCCCCCGCCGAATAGCTTGCCAACCCCGACCGGCTCGTCCACCCAATCGGGACGAGCCGGTTCCGGAGAATCGCTGATGCCCGCCAAGCCGAAAATGCACTCCGCCGAAGACGACCTCGCCTTCATGCGCTCGATCGTCGAGGGCGGCGGACGACCCTCCCTGACGCTGGCGATCTGCTATCTCGCCGGCGGCCTGCTGTACGGCCTGCAGTGCCTGTTCCACGTCGGACAGGTGATCGGCCTGATCCGCTGGCCCGACCTCGCCAATCTGGCCTTCGTCGTCATGATCACCGTCAGCTTCCTGGCGGTCCTGACCTGGGCGATCCTCAAGGACCGCAAGTCGGGCGCGGCCCGGGGCCCCCTCGCCAGCCGCTCCCTCAACGCCGCCTTCAGCGCCACCGGCATGGCCAACACCGCCGTCATCATCGTCTTCGGCGTCGGCGCGGTCCGCGACAACGACTTCGCCATCTGGCTCTACTACGCCGCCATCGTCTTCGCCCTCCAGGCCGCCGCCTGGTACATGGCGTGGACCCTGAAGAAGAAGGGCTGGATGCTGGCCACCGCCCTCGGCGGCTGGGTCACCGCCGTGGCGCTCGGCCTGCTGGTGCGTCAGCCCGTCTGGTATCTCGGCGTCTGCACCGTCGCCCTGTTCGCCATCTTCGCCTTGCCGGGCTGGGTCATGTTCCGCGAAGCCCGCACCGGATCGAAGGCGGCGGCCTGAGCCATGGGACTGGCCGATCTCGGACGGATCGACGAGGTCATCCACGGCCGCATGCGGCTGGGGATCATGGTCTATCTGGCCGATGTCGACGCCGCCGACTTCACCGAGCTCAAGACCGTGCTCGAGGCGACGCAGGGCAACCTCTCCGTCCATCTCAAGAAGCTGGAGGAGGCGGGCTATGTCGCCATCTCCAAGAGCTTCGTCGCCAACAAGCCCTTGACCCGTGTCGCCATCACCCAGGACGGCCGCCGCGCCTTCGCCGCCTACCTCGAGACCATCGGCGCCCTGATCGGGGGCAGGGAATGACGGCCCGCGCCCAAGTCATGGGCATCGTCAACGTCACGCCGGACAGCTTCTCCGACGGCGGCCGCCTGTCGTCCGTCGAGGCCGCCGTCGCCCATGGCCTGAAGCTGATCGAACAGGGCGCCGACCTCCTCGATATCGGCGGCGAGAGCACGCGCCCCGGCGCCGATCCCGTCTCCGAAGCGGACGAGATCGCCCGTACCGCGCCCGTGATCGAAGGCCTGCGCGCCCGCTGGCCCGGCCCGATCAGCATCGACACCATGAAGCCAGCCGTCGCCCGCGCCGCCGTCGCCGCCGGCGCCACGATGTGGAACGACGTGACCGCCCTCGGCTTCGCCCCCGACAGCCTTACGACCGCCGCCGAACTCGGATGCGACGTCGTCCTGATGCACATGAAGGGCGAGCCCCGCACCATGCAGGCCGCGCCCCACTACGACGACGTGGTCGCCGAGGTCGTCGACTGGCTCCTCGCCCGCGCTGAAGCCGCCATAGCAGCAGGCATCGTCCGTGAGCGCATCTGGCTCGATCCCGGCCTCGGCTTCGGCAAGACCGCCGCCCACAACCTCGCCCTGACCGCCCACCTCGAGCGCCTGACAGCCTCCGGCTTCCCCGTGCTCTACGGAGCCAGCCGCAAGCGCACCATCCAGACCGTCGACCCGACCGCCACGGATACCGCCGACCGCCTCGGCGGCTCCCTCGCCCTCGCGCTGGAGGCCGCCCGCAAAGGCGCCGCCGTCATCCGCGTCCACGACGTCCGCGAAACGGTCCAGGCGCTCGCCGTGCAGGCCGCTGTCATCGCGGAGGGCTCGGGCCGATGAACGCCCTGACCGGCCCCTACATCGCGCCGATCTTGATGCTGGCGCTGTCGAACGTCTTCATGACCTTCGCCTGGTACGGCCACCTCAAGTTCGGATCGAAGCCCCTCGCCATCGTGGTCATGGTCAGCTGGTCGATCGCCTTCTTCGAATACTGGCTGGCGGTCCCGGCCAACCGCATCGGCCATCAGGTCTATTCGGCGGCCGAGCTGAAGACGATGCAGGAGGTCATCACCCTCGTCGTCTTCGCCGCCTTCTCGGTCCTCTATCTCGGCGAGAAGCTGACCCTGAACCATGCCGTCGGCTTCGCCTTCATCGCCCTCGGCGCCTGGTTCATCTTCCGCGGGCCGCTGGCGGGGTGAAACCGCCCTTGCCGAGTCGATGCGGATTCGCCATCCCGTGCCCATGACCTCGCCCACCGGACGCGTCCTGATCATCGCCGGCTCCGATTCCGGAGGCGGGGCCGGCATACAGGCCGACATCAAGGCCGTGACCGCCATGGGCGGATACGCCGCCACGGCCATCACCGCCATCACCGTCCAGAACACGCTCGGCGTTCACGGCGTCCACCCCCTGCCGCTCGACCTGATCGAGGCGCAGGCCCGGGCGGTGCTGGACGACATCGGCGCCGACGCCATCAAGACCGGCATGCTCGGCTCCACCGAGGTGGTCGAGCGCGTCGCCGCCATCCTTGCCTCCTCAGACGCCCCCGCCGTGGTCGACCCTGTGATGATCGCCAAGGGCGGCCAGCCCCTGTTGCCGGACGAGGCCGTGGCCGCGGTGCGGACGCTGATGGTCCCCCGCGCCGCCCTGCTGACTCCGAACGCGCCGGAGGCGGAAGCACTGACCGGTGTTCCCGTCGCCGATCTCGACGGCCAGCGCCGCGCCGGCGAGGCGCTGCTGGCCCTCGGCGCCCGGGCCGTGCTGATGAAGGGCGGCCACGTCCCCGGCGAGACGGTGATCGATCTGCTGCTCACCCCGACCGGCGAGACCCTGCTCGAAGGGCCGCGGGTCGACACCCGGCACACCCACGGGACCGGCTGCACCCTCGCCAGCGCCTGCGCCGCCGGGCTGGCGAAGGGGCTGCCGCTGGACGTCGCCGTCGCCGAGGCCTGGGCCTATGTCGCCGAGGCCATCCGCCGCGCGCCGGGACTGGGGCAGGGACACGGTCCCCTCGACCACGGCTGGCCATTGAGGGACGCCCGATGAGCGATCTGGAGACCCGCCTCGCCGGCATCGTCCGCACCGATCCCGGCCTCATGCACGTCCTGACCACGGTGCGCGGGCTCGGCCTCAACGATTGGCGAGTCTTCTCCGGCGCCGTCTACCAGAACGTCTGGAACGCCGTCACGGGCCGCCCCACCGGCTACGGCATCCGCGATTACGACCTCGGCTATTTCGATCCCGACACCTCGTGGGACGCCGAGGACGTCGTCATCAAGCGCGTGGCGGCCGCCTTCGAACCGCCTTTCCGCGACATGGTCGAGGTCCGCAACCAGGCCCGCGTCCACCTCTGGTTCGAGGGCAAGTTCGGCGAGCCCTACGAGGCCCTGAGCGGCACGGACGAGGCCCTGGCCCGCTTCGTCGCGCCTGCCTTCGCCGTTGGCGTGCGCCTCGAGGATGACGACTCGATCAGCGTCGCGGCCCCCTTCGGCCTCGACGATGTGTTCGGCATGGTGCTGAGACCCAATCCCCGACGTGGACTGGCCAACGGCTGGGCCCGCGTCGTCGCCAACGCCACGGCTCGCTGGCCCGAACTTCAGGTGATCGAGCCGGACAGCCGCGGATAGATGTCACGGTCCACCTTCTCCATGTGACGCAGAGGATCGGCCGGCTCGAAGCCGTATTGCGCGTACAGACCGTGCGCGTCGGCCGTCGCCAGCCCCCAGCGCCGCAGATCCTGCACCTCCGGATGCGCCATGATCCCTTCCATCAGCGACTTGCCGAGACCGCAGCCCCGGCTCTCCGCATCGACGAACACGTCGCACAGCCAGGCGAAGGTCGCGCCGTCGGTGACTACCCGCCCGAAGGCGGCCAGCCGCTCGCCCTCGAACAGACCGAAGCAGATCGAACCCCGGCAGGCGCGCTCGAACACCGCCCACGGGATCGCCTTGCCCCAGTAGCTCTCGTCCGCGATCCACCGCCAGGCGGTGCGCAGTTCGTCGTGGGTCAGTTCGGTGCGCAGGTCGGTCATCGGCTCATCTTTTCCGGAACGCAGCGGTAGCGTAACAGCCTGCCCATGCGCCAGTGGACCGTAGACGCCTTCGCCGCCGCCCCCTTCCGCGGCAACCCCGCCTGCGTGGTCGAGCCGTTCGACCAGTGGCCCTCCGATGACTGGATGCAGGCGCTGGCGAAGGAGAACAATCAGGCCGAGACCGCCTTCCTGCTGCGCACCGACGATCCGGCCCGCTTCGGCCTGCGCTGGTTCACTCCGGGACGCGAGGTCGATCTCTGCGGTCACGCCACGTTGGGCTCGGCGCACGTCCTGATCGCCGAGCTCGGCGCCGACGCCGCCGCCCTGACCTTCGACACCCGGTCCGGGCCGCTGATCGTGAGCCGGGTCGGCGAGGGCTATGAGATGGATTTCCCGGCCGATCCGCCGCGCCGCACCGGCTCGCTCGCCGGACTTGCCGAAGCGCTCGGCGTAGAGCCGGTCGAGGTCTGGGCCGGCCGCTATCTGGTCGCGGTCCTGACGGACGCCGACGCGGTCCGATCCGTCAGTCCCGACACTGCTGGCATCGCCGGCCTGCAGGGTGAGGCGGGTGAATCGGGCCAGGTGATCGTCTGCGCCCTCGCCGGCCACGGAGACGATGTCGACGTGGTCGACCGTTTCTTCGCCCCCGGCTGCGGCATAGAAGAGGATCCGGCCACCGGCTCGGCCCACTGCATCCTGGGCCCGCTCTATGCCGACAAGCTCGGTCGGCCCGAAGTGACCTTCCGCCAGGTCTTCCCCGGCCGCGGCGGCGATATCCAGACCGAGGTCCGCGGCGACCGCGTCCTGCTGCGCGGGCAGGCGGTCACCGTCATCGAAAGCCGTCTGCGCCTCACGCCATAGGAAAGGGCGCCGCCCTTTCGGACGGCGCCCCTCGGACCTCCCGGGGAGGAAAGGTCAGGCCTTAGTAGCGGCGGTTGTCGCGGTCGCGACGTTCGGCGCGGACCTGCACGGCCAGACGGTCGTAGCGACGATCAAGGTCGCTGCGCTCGGCGCGGGTCAGACCGCCGCGCATGTAGCTGCGCTCCAGACGGACCAGCGTGTTGAGCTCCGACTTCAGCCGGGTCGCCTCGCGGCGGCTCAGGGCGCCGTTGCGCAGGCCGTTGTCGATCCGGCGATCGAGCTGGTACTTGCGCTGGCTGATCGACTGCCAGTTGCCGTAGTTCTGCTCGTAGCGGTCGCCACGGTTTTGTTCGTAGCGGTCGCCACGGTCGTGACGGTCATAGTTTTGGGCCGCTGCCGGAACCGCGACCGACGCCGCGGCGATGGCCAGCAGGGGGATGAGGGCTTTCTTCATCATCGGTCTTATCCTTCGCGTTCACGCTTGCCGAACTGGCTGCGTTGACACGGAGAAAAGCACTTTCGATCTGAGCCCGATCTGAACGGCTTGTGTCAGGTAGCGTTCATGTCGATTACAAAGCGTCCACGGGCTGTCTCGCCCTCACGCGAGGACGCGCGTATGGATCGGCGGTAACGGTCGGGGAGCGGTGAAATATGTCTACACGCGCCGTTCAGCCGTCGTTCAGAGCCTTGGGCCTAGACCGTCCCACATGACCCGGATGCCTGTTTACATCCTTGCCGCCCTGATCGCCGCCGCGCCGCTTTCCGCCGCGGCGCAGGATCGTGGCGAGCGCGGCGGACGCGACCGTGACGGCGAACGTCCGCGCCGCGAACAGTCGGACGAACGCCCGCGCGTCAGCGTCGGCGCCGCCGTCCAGCGCGCGTCGGCCGGCCGCCCCGGTCGCTTCCTCGGCGCCAGCAATCGCGGCGACATGATCGTGGTGCGTTGGGAATATCCCGGCGGCCGCGTCGCCGACATCATGGTCGACGGCCAGAGCGGCCGCGTAATCGGAGAACGCTGAATGCGCGTGCTGCTAGTCGAGGACGACGCCGATCTGTCGCGCCAGCTGAAAGGCGCTCTGTCCGACGCCGGCTACGCTGTCGACCACGCCGCGGACGGCGAGGAGGCCCATTTCCTCGGCGATACCGAGCCCTATGACGTTGTCGTGCTGGATCTCGGCCTGCCCAAGATCGACGGCGTTTCGGTGCTCGAACGCTGGCGGCGCGACGGCAAGACGACGCCGGTGCTGATCCTGACGGCGCGCGGCGCCTGGTCGGACAAGGTTTCCGGCTTCGACGCCGGGGCCGACGACTATCTGACCAAGCCCTTCCACACCGAGGAACTGCTGGCCCGCCTGCGCGCCCTGCTGCGGCGCTCGGCCGGCATCGCCTCCTCGACCCTGTCCTGCGGCGGCCTGCGTCTGGATCCCCGCGCGGCCCGCGCCAGCGTCAACGGCGAGCCCCTGCGCCTGACCTCGCTCGAATACCGCCTGCTGCACTATCTGATGATGCATCAGGGCCGGGTGATCAGCCGGACAGAACTGGTCGAGCACCTCTACGATCAGGACTTCGACCGCGACTCCAACACCATCGAGGTCTTCGTCGGCCGTCTCCGCAAGAAGATCGGCCCCGACCGGATCGAGACGGTCCGCGGCCTCGGCTACCGTCTGACGCCCCTGCCCGGGGAGAGCGAGGGCGCGTGACGGACGCCTCGGGGGGCAGCGCCGACACCACCGCGGACCCGCCGCGCACCTGGGGCCGGTGGTTCGGCCGTCCGGGCCGCAGCCTGACGCGCCGCCTGATCTGGCTGGCCTCCGCCTGGATCGTGCTCGCCCTCGTTCTGACGGGCTGGGCCCTGACCAACCAGTATCAGGAGACGGCCCTGCGCCGTCTCAGCAACGTCCTCGGCGACACCATCGACGAGGTCGTTCTGGCTTCCAACGCCCTGCCGGACGGCTCGATCACCGTCGGCGAGGTCAAGGACGAGCGCACGCTTCGCGCCTTGTCAGGGAAATACTGGGCCGTCGCCGACCGGGCTCCGGGCGGTAAACTGCGCATCCTCGTGCGCTCGCCGTCGCTGGCGGGCGAGAACCTGACCATTCCGGCGGAGCTGCCGAACCGGCTCGCGGCGGCCCGCGGCGCCCAGATCAGCTACAACGACCCCGACGGCCTGCGTTCGGGCGGCGAGGGCCCCCTCGGCGTGCCGCTGCGCGTCGCCGCCAGCATGAAGCAACTGCCCGGGCGGACCCAGCCGGTTGTCTTCCTCGCCGGGCTCGACCGGTCGAACATCGACCGCGACACCCAGCAGTTCGCCACCTTCACCTGGACCGCCCTGCTGATCCTCGGCCTCGGTCTCGTGATCGCCGTCTTCCTGCAGGTCCAGATCGGCCTGCGCCCGCTCTACGCCCTGCGCAACGAGATCGCCGATGTCCGCAAGGGCCGGGCCGCCCGTATCGCCCGCAGCTATCCTGTCGAAATCCAGCCGCTGGCCGAACAGGTTAACCGCCTGCTCGACCACAATCAGGAGACCGTCGAGCGCCAGCGGACCCACGTCGGAAACCTCGCCCATGCCCTGAAGACGCCCCTCTCCGTCATGCTGGCGGAGGCGGGGACCGAGCAGGGCCCGCTGCCCGACATGGTCCGCAAACAGACCGAGGTCATGAAGGCCCAGGTCGATCACCATCTGCGCCGCGCCCGCGCCGCCGCCCGCGCCCAGATGCTGGGCGAAATCACCCCCGTCGCCGAGGTGCTGGACGAGATGGCGGTGATGCTGGAACGCGTCTTCGAGACCAAGGGCGTGGTCATCGACTGGCGCGCCCCCGATGAACTCGCCTTCCGCGGCGAGCGGCAGGACCTTCAGGAACTACTCGGCAACCTGCTCGAGAACGCCTGCAAATGGTCGAAAAAGCGGGTGCGCGTCTCCGCCGGACCCACGGGTCTCGGCCAGATGGTCGTGGTGGTCGAGGACGACGGGCCCGGCCTGCCCGCCGAACAGCGCGAGGCCGCCCTGCTTCGGGGATCGCGCATGGACGAGACCACGCCCGGCTCCGGCCTCGGCCTGTCGATCGTGGTCGAACTAACCCGGGCCTATGGCGGCCGCATCTCCCTGTCCGACAGCGAACTCGGCGGTCTGAAGGCCGTGCTGGAGCTTCCCTCCGCCGAGGCTTGACGGTTCGTCAGACAGCGGATGTTAACCCTCACGGGTCCAGTGTGGCGACGGCTGGAGACTGCCGGTCGCGAGGTTCCTGTATGTCCGGGCTGTCCGTCGCCCATCGCGTCGCCCTGGCCGCTCTGATCGAGCAGGCGCCCGACCCCATGCTCGCCAAGCTGTCGTCGGTTGCCATCGCCCTGCCCGGCGAGCGCGCCGTGGAACTGGGCGACATGCTGTTGGAAGAATCGCTCGACCGCGCGCGCCGCCGCCTCGTCCTTGCCCCCCTTCTGCCGATGTTCCGGCCCCGCGCCGACGGCGTCGAGGCCATGACCTTCCCGCCCGCCGTCCTGCCTCGCCTGTGGAAGGCCGGTTCGACGCGGGAGCCCGCCCTCCTGCCCCGGCTCGATCGGGAAGGCTCCGACGCCATCGCCGTGTGCGACCGCATCTGCCTGGCCGCCGCCGCCGCCGTGCGCGACCGGCCCGATCTGGTCTGGCCCGCCGATCTCCAGCCCGACCGGCGTGAGCAAGGCCTCGCCGACCTCGCCGCCTGTCTCGATCTCGCCCATCTGGCCCGTCGCGGCCTGCCGTCGCTCGAAGTCTGGCTCAAGCGGCCCGATGGCGACCAGATCGCCGAGCTGCGCCTGTTGCTCAAGGACTGCGCCGGCGTGCATCTGGACGGCGCCCAGCGGGTGTTGGAGATGCTGTTCTCGCATCTGGACGACGCCGTCCTGATCCTGCGCATCGTCACCCAGAGCTCCTGCGCCGCGGGTCGCGAGGGCTTCCTCAGCGCTTCGGAGCTGTCGGGCTTCGTCGAGCGGCTGATCGCCGGCGTCGACGCCCGGGTGGCGCGGATCGCCGCCTTCCGTCCCGGCTCGGAACTGGCGACCGTGGAGCCGATCATCGACGACCTGACCTGGTGCGCCAACGTCCTCAACGAACTCGACGTGACCTTGACGCTCAATCCGCTCAGCCTCTGGGGCAAGTCGGTGCGCGACGCGCGTGTCAGCATCGCCGGCCAGCTCTCGGGCTTCCTGCGCGCCGCCGACCGGGCCGTGGACCGGGCCCTGCCTCTGGAGCGGATCCAGACCTCCGGCCGCATGACCCGCAAGGCCCCTCTGCTGAGCGCTCCGGTGCAAGGCGAAGGCGTCCAGGCCGCGCGCAACCTGCTCAAGCTGGTCGGCGCGGTGCGCGGCCCGGCCTCAATCTTCGGCGCCGAGGCGGACCGCCGCAAGCTGGTCGAGTCCCTGACGGATCGCCTCACCGACTATGCCGATCAGGCCCTGCTGCTGATCAACGACGGCGAGGCCGCGGACGAGGTCAACGCCCTGCGGCTCGTCGAACTGGCCGCCCGCTCTCTCGATCTGATTGATGCGAAGGACGCCGCCCGCACGGTGCGTCGCCGCGCCGCGGTCGCCGGGGCCGCAACTGACGGGTCGAAGCCCTCGTCGCGGGCCGCCTGATCGGCTACATCGCGCGACGATGACGATGTTCTGGATCATGACGGCGCTGCTGGCGGCGCTCGCGGGCCTGCTGGTGCTGTCCGGCGCGCGCCGCGGCGCGGACGCTGGCGAGGTCGTGACCGGAGCCACCGCGATCGCTGAACTGTCCGAGCTCGACCGGCTGAAGGCGAGGGGCCTGCTGGATGAGGCCGGCTGGACCGCCGCCCGCGCCGAGGCCGGACGCCGGATCCTGTCGGCGCAGCGCGAGGCCGCGCCCGTGCTCGCCGGTCCCCGCGACCGCTTCTGGGTCCTCGGTGGCGTGGGTCTGGCCGTGGCCGGCTCGGTGGGGCTGTACATGGCCGTCGGAACGCCCGGACTGCCGGATCAGGCCTACGAGCGCCGAGTGGATCAGTGGGCCACTCAACTCGACACCCTCGAAGCGCCCCAGATCGCCGCCGTCGTCGGCCGCGTGGTGAAGGAACGGCCCGACGATCATCAGGCCCTGACCATGCTCGGCGCCGCCCGGTTCGAGGCCGGCGACCCCATCGGCGCCGCATCCGCCTTCCGGCGCGCGGTGGCCATCCAGCCTGACGACGCACAAAGCTGGGCCCGGCTGGGCGAGAGCCTCGTGCGCGCCAACGACGGCGCGGTCGACGGTGACGCCGAGGCCGCCTTCCGTCAGGCCCTCAACCGCGATCCCGACCAGCTCGGCGCCCGCTATTTCCTCGGCGAGGCCGCTCTCGCTCGTGGCGATGCCGCCCGTGTCCGCGAGATGTGGCTGCCCCTCATCGCCGCTCTCGATCCGGCCGACCCGCGCCGCGCCGACCTGCAGGCCCGCCTGCCTGCCGGACCCGCTCGATGAGCTGGCTCCCGAAATCGCCCAAGGCCCGCCGCCGCCTGTGGGTGGTCGCCGCCGTCGCGCCCGTGCTGGCGCTGGCTGTCGGCCTGTCCCTGTTCGCCATGCGCGACAGCGTCACCTTCTTTTTCTCCCCCTCCGAAGCCACCCCGGCCAAGGCGCCGGCCGGCCGCACCGTGCGTCTCGGCGGTCTCGTCGAGGCGAGGAGCGTCGTGCGCGACGGCGCGGGCCAGGTCGTCTTCGTGGTCACCGACAACATAGCCGCCACGCGGGTGACCTATCGCGGCGACCTGCCCGACCTGTTCCGCGAAGGGCAGGGCATCGTGGCCCAGGGCGCCTTCCTGCCCGACCGCACCTTCCGCGCCACGCAGGTGCTGGCCAAGCACGACGAGAACTACATGCCGCGCGAGGTGGCCGACCGCCTCAAGGCCAAGGGCGAATGGCGGCCCGCCTCCGCCAGCGCATCGGACCTCTCGTGATCGTCGAAGCGGGCGCCTTCGCCCTGATCCTCGCCCTCGCGCTGTCGAGCCTCCAGACGGCCCTCGCCGTCGCCGGCCGTCTGCGCCGCAGCCCTGTCCTCGCGGGCGCCGCCGAGGGATCGGCCATCGCCGCGGCCCTCGCGGTCGCCGTCGCCTTTGCGGCCCTGATCTTCGCCTTCGTCGTTTCGGATTTCTCCGTCGCCAACGTCGCGGCCAACAGCCACACCGACAAGCCGATGCTCTACAAGGTGGCCGGGGCCTGGGGCAGTCACGAGGGTTCGCTGCTGCTCTGGTGCCTCGTCCTGACCGGCTTCGGCGCCGTCCTCGCCCGCGCCCGCAACCTGCCGTTCAGGCTCAAGACCTCGGCCGTCGCGACGCAGGGTACGCTCGGCGTCCTGTTCCTCGCCTTCGCGGTCTTCACCTCAAGCCCCTTCGAGCGCCTCAACCCGGCCCCTTTCCAGGGCGCGTCCCTGAACCCGCTGCTGCAGGACCCGGCGCTCGCCTTCCATCCGCCGCTGCTCTACGCCGGCTACGTCGGCTTCTCCGTCTGCTTCTCGCTGGCCGTGGCCGCCCTGATCGAGGGCCGCGCCAACTCCGCCTTCTGGCCTGCCTGGGGCCGCTGGGTCAGGCCTTGGGCGCTCGCCAGCTGGGCCTTCCTGACGGTCGGCATCACCCTCGGCGCCTTCTGGGCCTACTATGAGCTCGGCTGGGGCGGCTGGTGGTTCTGGGATCCGGTCGAGAACGCCAGCTTCATGCCGTGGCTGGCCGGTGCAGCCCTGCTGCACAGCGCCGTGGTCACCGAGCGGCGCGGGGCGCTAGCCGGCTGGACCACCTTCCTCGCGCTGCTGGCCTTCACCTTCTCAATGCTGGGCGCCTTCCTCGTCCGCTCCGGCGTGCTGACCAGCGTCCACGCCTTCGCCGTCGATCCCCAGCGAGGCCTGATGCTGCTGGCCATCCTCGGCGGCACCGCAGGGCTCGCCTTCGCCCTATTCGCCTGGCGCGCGCCGCAGCTCAAGGGCGGCGGCCTCTTCGCCCCCGTCAGCCGCGAAGGCGCGCTGGTGCTCAACAACCTGTTCCTGACCGCGGCCTGCGCCACCGTCCTGCTCGGCACCCTGTATCCGCTGATCCTCGAGGCGGCGAACGGATCGACCATCTCCGTCGGCCCGCCCTATTTCGCCCTGACCTTCGTGCCGCTGATGGCCGCGGCCTTCCTGATCCTGCCCGCCGGGCCGTTGCTGGCGTGGAAGCGCGGCGATCTCAAGGGCGTGACCCAGCGCCTCGCCGTCGCCGCCGGTCTGGCGATCCTTCTCGCCTTCGCCGGGTGGCTGGTGTTCGAGCCGCGCAAGGCCCTGTCGGCGGCGGGCCTTGGGCTCGGCGCCTGGCTGATCCTCGGCGCCCTGGCCGAGACGGCCGAGCGCATTCGCCTCTTCCGCGCCCCGCTGGGCGAGACCCTTCGTCGCGCCAAGGCCCTGCCGCTCGGCGCCTGGGGCACAACCCTGGCCCACGCCGGTCTCGGCGTCTTCGTGCTCGGGGCTGTGGTCGAGACCGGCTACCGCGTCGAGGCGGCGCGCCCCATCGCGGTCGGCCAGACCATCGAGGCCGGACCGTGGACCGTGCGTCTGAACGATGTTCGCATCGTCGAGGGCCCCAACTATCTGGCCGAGCGAGGCCGGCTGACCGTCACCCTCCGCTCTGGCGCCGCACCGCGCGAGATCACCGCCGAGCGCCGCTTCTTCCCCGCGGGCGGTCAGACCACCACCGAGGTCGGTCTCGACTTCCGCGGGCTGGACGACGTCTATGTCGTGCTCGGCGAGCGCGGCCGGACCACTGCGGGCGCTCCCGCGTGGAATGTCCGTGTCTGGTGGAATCCCTGGGCGCGGCTGATCTTCCTCGGTCCGGCGATCATGGCGCTGGGCGGTGTCCTGTCGCTGCTGGACCGCCGCCTGCGCCTTGGCGTCGCCAGGCGGAAGGCCGCGGCGTGAGCCGGGTCCTGCTGATCGCCGCCGTCGCGCTGGGCCTGATCGCCGGGCCGGCTGCTTCGCAGGAACCGCCGCCCGCACCCGACCGCCCGCTCGCCAACGCGGCACAGGAGGCCCGCGCGCAGGCCCTGTTCGACGGCATCCGCTGTGTCGTCTGTCAGCACGAGGCCATTGGCGACAGCCCCGCGGTCATCGCGGCCGACATGCGAGGTCTGGTGCGTGAACAGATGGCCGCCGGCCGCTCTGACGCCGAAATCAAACGGGACCTCGTCCGCCGCTACGGCGATTTCGTCCTGTTCCAGCCGCCGGTGCGGGTCGGCACATGGCTGCTGTGGTTCGGCCCCTTCCTCATCGCCCTGGCGGTCGCCGCGGTCCTCCTGCTGCAAAGCCGTCGCCGCCGGACCGAGATCGAAGCCTTGTCGCCCGACGAGGAGGCGCGGCTCGCCGATATTATGGCCGAGGTCGATGTTCGCCCCGATCCTGACGCAAAGGCGTCTGACGACTGACGTTCCGACGGACCCATCCTCGCCTCACGGCGTTGGCGACGGGAGCCGCCGACCTATATTGACGGACTGACCGGGCGTTCAGCGCCCGATGAGAGGATCGTACGAACCCGATGATGAAGCGTAAGGAATTCATGCTGGGGGCCACGTTCGGCCTGGTTCTGGCGGCCGGCGCCACCGCAGGCGGCGTAATCGACTGGCCGACCGCCAACGCGGGCCCCGTGGGCGGCGTCTCAGGCCGACTGACCCCGAACGCCGGCGGCGCGGGTCTCGCCTTCGCCCCGCCCCAGGGCGCGCCCCTCAGCTTCGCCGACATCTTCCAGCAGGTCGCCCCCGCAGTCGTGCAGATCAATGTGAAGACCCGGATTGAACGCCCGGCGAACGGCATGGTGCAGGTTCCCGGCCTGCCCTTCGCCATCCCGGTTCCCGAATCCGGCGAAGGCGAGGGTGAGGAAGAGGGAATCGAAGGCGCGGGCGCCGGCTCCGGCTTCTTCATCTCGGCCGATGGCTACATCGTCACCAACAACCACGTCGTCGCCGACGCGACGGAGATCACGGTCGTCCTCGCCGACGAGCGCGAGCTTCAGGCCCGGGTCATCGGCCGCGACGAAGCCACGGACCTGGCGGTGATCAAGGTCGACGGCACGGACTTCCCGTTCGTGACCTTCGAGGAGACCGCTCAACCCCGGGTGGGCGACTGGGTCGTCGCCGTCGGCAATCCGTTCGGCCTCGGCGGCACGGCCACGGCCGGCATCGTCTCCGCCCTTGGCCGTCAGGCCGGGCAGTTCGACCCGACCGACGCCGGCTTCGTGGACTTCCTCCAGATCGACGCCGCCATCAACCGCGGCAACTCCGGGGGGCCGACGTTCGACATCTACGGGCGGGTGATCGGCGTGAACTCCGCCATCCTGTCGCCGTCCGGCGTCTCGGCCGGCATCGGCTTCGCCATTCCCGCCGCGATCGCCAAGCCGGTGACCGACGAACTGATGCGCGGCGGCACGGTCGCCCGGGGTTACGTCGGCCTGGCCCTGCAGACCTTCAACCCCGAACGCTGGGAGGCCTACGGCCAGCCCCGCGACTTCAAGGGCGCCTACATCGACTCCGTGACCCCGGGTGGACCAGCCGAGCAGGGTGGCGTCGAGGCCGGCGATCTGCTCGTCGGCGTCAATGGTCGTCCTGTCGCCAACGGCACTGAGGCGACCCGCGCTGTCAGCTCCAGCCGCCCCGGCGAGACGATCCGGCTCGAAGTAATCCGTGACGGCCGCCGTCGCACGCTCAATGTCCGTGCCGGCACCCGTCCCTCGGAAAGCGATCTCCGCGAGAACGTCGACGGCGCCGCCCCCGGTCTTCCCTCTGCCCCGTCCACGCCGCAGGGCCAGGCGGTCGAAGGAGCGACGGTGACGCCGCTCAACGACGCCCTGCGCTCGCGCTACAACGTGCCCGAAGCCACCACCGGCGTGATCGTCACCGCCATCGCTCGCGGCACCCCCGCGGCAGAGGCGGGCCTCGAGCCGGGCGTGGTCATCAGCCGCGCCGGCAACCGTGCGATCCGCACGGCGGCCGATCTGAACACCGCCATTCGGGACGTCAAGGCAGCCGGACGGCCCAGCATCCTGCTGTTCGTCAGCGCCGGCGCCCAGCGCGGCACGCTGGTCCTCAAGTTCGAGACCGAGTGACGCTCCCGAACCTGACAAACGCTTAACTGCCTAGATCGCCGCCGATGCGCTACCATCGGCGGCGATTCTGCATCCGGAGGGGTCTTTCATGCGCATTCTGGTGGTCGAGGACGACGCCGAAGCCGCGACCGCCATGGTCCGCGGCCTGACCGAGGCCGGTCACGAGCCGACCCACGCCGTCGACGGCGCCTTCGGTCTGCTGGAGGCCCAGAAGGGCGGCTACGACGTCTATGTCGTCGACCGCATGATGCCGCGCCTCGACGGCATCGGTATGGTCGAGACCCTGCGCAAGGACGGCGACCAGACGCCGGTCCTGTTCCTGTCCGCGCTGGGCGAGGTTGACGACCGCGTCGCCGGCCTGCGCGCCGGGGCCGACGACTATCTGGTCAAGCCCTACGCCTTCTCCGAGCTGATCGCCCGCGTTGAGGCCCTGTCCCGCCGCCGCGAGACCGGTTCGGTCGCCACCATGCTCAAGGTGGGCGACCTCGAGATGAACCTCATCGCCCGCACTGTTCACCGCGGCGGCAAGGAGATCGACCTCCAGCCCCGCGAGTTCCAGCTGCTCGAATTCCTGATGCGCCACGCCGGCCAGTCGGTGACCCGCACCATGCTGCTCGAGAAGGTCTGGGAATATCATTTCGACCCCCAGACCAACGTCATCGACGTTCACATCAGCCGCCTGCGCGCCAAGATCGACAAGGGCTTCGACCACGCCATGCTGCAGACAGTCCGCGGGGCGGGGTATCGGCTGGAGGCCTGACGCCTCCCGATGAAGCTCCCCTCCCTCCTTCGCAGGACGCCCTTCCGGCTGACGCTGCTGTTCCTCGCCCTGTTCGCGGCGGCGGCCAGCGCCATCCTGGCCTATGTCTATTTCGCCTCCGCCGCCGAGGCGCGGGTCAACGCCGAGCGCGAGGTCGGCGGCGAGATGCAGGTGCTGCAGGGAATCTACGACGCCCGCGGCATCGACGCGCTCAACAAGGCCCTGATCGACCGCTCCCTGACCCAGAGCGCCTTCCTCTATCTGATGCTCGACAAGGACGGCGCGACGATCACCGGCAGCCTGAACCAGTCCCCGATCGAGTCGATGGAGGAGGATCGCGAGTGGATCACCTTCCCCTTCACCGAGACCGACGCCGACGGGCGGGTCCACCGGCCGCAGGTGCGCGCCGTGCAGGTGCGGCTGTCCGGGGGCGAGATGCTGCTCGTCGGCCGCTCGATGGGCGACACCGAGGCCTATCTGGCCCGCCTGACCCAGGCCCTCTGGGGCGCCATGGGCATCGTCCTGCTGCTGGGCCTGGCCGGCGGGGCGCTGGTAAGCCGCAATCTTGAACGCTCCATGGGGCGGCTGAACAAGGTCGTCACCGCGGTGCAGGAAGGCGACCTCAAGGCCCGCGCCCCCGTACGCAACTCGGGCGACGAGCTGGATGAACTCGGCGCCGGCCTCAACACCATGCTTGACCGGCTGGAGGCCTCCATGGCCTCGATCCGCCACGCAGGCGACGCCATCGCCCACGACCTGCGCTCGCCCCTCACCCGAATGCGCGCCAAGCTGGAGGTGTCACTGATCGACGCCGAGGCGGGCAAGATCGACGGCGTCGACGCCCTGCAGCTGGCGCTCGACGAAGCCGACAACCTGCTCAAGACCTTCAACACCGTGCTGGCCATCGCCCGGCTGCAGGCCGCCGCCGGCCGCACGCCCGACCCCCAGCTGTTCGACGCCGCCGACCTCGCCGCCGACATGGCCGAGCTCTACGAGCCGGCTTCCGAGGACAAGGGGCTGGAGTTCTCCGCCGAGATCGAGCGCGGCCTGATGATCGAGGCCAACCGGCCCTTCCTCGCCCAGGCTCTGGCGAACGTCATCGACAACGCCATCAAATACACCCCCGTCGGCGGTGCGGTCATGCTGCGCGCCCGCCGCCGCAGCTCGGGCGAGATCGAGTTCTCGATCACCGACACCGGCCCCGGCGTGCCCGAGGCCGACCGCGAGCGCGTCATCCAGCGCTTCGTCCGCCTCGACAACAGCCGTACCGAGCCCGGCTCCGGCCTCGGCCTGTCGCTGGTCGGCGCCGTGCTGGAGGCCCATGGCGGCCGGGTCCAGCTCGACGAGGGCCCCGGCGAATACGGCGGCTTTGGCCCCGGCCTGCGGGTCGCCCTCGTCCTGCCGCCCGCGGACGCGGCGTGAGCCAGCCGCTCGCGTCAGGGCTCGTCCCGTGCGGCCCCGTCGTCGATGCCGAAGCCGCCGACCGCGCCCGCGAACGCCTCGCCGAGCCCGCTACCGATGCAGGATGGCTCCCGACCTTCGACGCAGCCTGGCCGGCGCTCGCCCCCGTCTTCGCCGCCTCGCCCTATCTGTTCGGCCTCGCCCGGCGCTGGCCGGACCGCCTCCGCGCCACGCTTGAGGAACCGCCGGAACAGCGCCTCGCCGCCATCCTCTCGGTCACTGAGACCCTCACCGGCGGCGCCGACGATCTTCGCGCCCCGCTGCGCCGCCTCAAGGGCGAGCTCCATCTGCTGACCGCCCTCGCCGATCTCGGCGGCGTCTGGGACCTCGATCAGGTCACCGCCGCCCTCAGCCGTTTCGCCGACGCCTCGGTCAACGCCGCCCTCCGCGCCGTCGCCCACGATCAGCGCGAACGCGGCAAGCTGGTCAGCGCCTCCGGCGACCCCCGTGGCCCCGTCCCCGGCCTGTTCGGCCTCGCCATGGGCAAGCACGGCGCCTTCGAGCTCAACTACTCCTCCGACATCGACATCAGCCTGTTCTGGGAGCCAGAGGCCCTGATCCCGGCCCTCGCCGACGGCGTGGAGCCGCAACGGTTCGTCGATCGCCTCGCCCAGGCCCTGTCCACCCTCATGCAGGAGCGGACCGGCGACGGCTATGTCTTCCGCGTCGACCTGCGTCTGCGTCCCGACCCCTCTTCGACTCCACCCGTCGTCGCCGCCCCGACGGCCCTCGCCTATTACGAAAGCGTCGGCCAGAATTGGGAGCGCGCCGCCTTCATCAAGGCCCGGGCCATGCTCGGCGACGTCGAGGCCGGAAACGGGTTCCTGAAGGCGCTCACCCCCTTCATCTGGCGGCGCAGCCTCGACTATCCCGCCATCCTCGACATCCAGTCGATCAAGCGTCAGATCCACGTCCACAAGACAGGCGAGGGGCTCGACGCCGCCGGCGCCAACCTCAAGCTCGGCCGCGGCGGCATCCGCGAGATCGAGTTCTTCGCCCAGACCCAGCAGCTGATCCTCGGCGGCCGCGACCCGGCTCTGCGCAGCTGCCGAACGATCGACGCCTTGGCCGCCCTGCGCGATGCCGGCCACGTGACGCCCGAGGCCTGCGCCGAACTGACGGCGGCCTATATCGAGCTGCGCGGCCTCGAACACCGCGTGCAGATGCTGGAAGACGAGCAGACCCACAGCCTCCCGCTCGAGCCCGCCGCCCGCACCCGCGTCGCCGCCCTCGCCGGAGACAGCGATCTCGCGGCCTTCGACGCCCGCGTCGAGGCCCTGCTGGTCGGCGTCAACCGCCGCTACGGCGAACTGTTCGAGGGCGAGGAGGCGCTGTCGTCCCCCTATGGTTCGCTTGTCTTCACCGGCGTCGAGAACGACCCGGAGACGCTCGACACCCTCGCCCGCATGGGCTTTTCCGAACCGGCCACCGTGGCCGACACCATCCGCAGCTGGCACCACGGCCGCATCCCCGCCACCCGCACCGCCCGCGGCCGCGAGCTGTTCACCCGCCTCGCGCCGCGCCTGCTGACGGCCCTCGCCGACACCGGCGCCGCCGACGCCGCCTTCCGCCGCTTCGCGGTCTTTTTCTCGGGCCTGAGCGGCGGCGTCCAGGTCCAGGCGCTGTTCCTCGCTCAGCCGAAGCTGTTTGAGCTGGTTGTCGGCGTCATGGCCTTCGCCCCGCGTCTGGCCCGCACGCTCGGCCGCTATCCGGCGGCGCTGGACAGCATGCTCGACGCCCGCTTCACCCGCAGCATCGAGGAGGAGACCGGCGTGGTCGGCCAGATGGCGCTCGACGCCGCCGCCGCGCCCGACTTCGAGACCGCCATGAACGTGGTCCGCCGTGTCCACCGCGAGCAGATGTTCCGCATCGGCGTCCAGACCCTCACGGGCCGCGTAGGCCCTGAGGAGGCCGGCCGCGCCTACACCACCCTCGCGGACGCCTGCCTCAGGGCCCTCGCCCCCGCCGCCATGGCCGAAACCGTGCGTCAGGGCGGCGCCCTGTCCGGCGGCGCCGTCGCCGTGGTCGCCCTCGGCAAGGCGGGTTCCAGCGAGATGACGGCCAGCTCCGATCTCGATCTGATGACCGTCTACGACGCCCCGGCCGACGCAACCTCCGATGCCAAGGGCTGGGCCGCGGGAGTCTTCTATTCCCGCTTCACCCAGCGCCTGATCGCGGCGCTTTCGGCCCACACGGCCGAGGGCGGGCTCTACGAGGTCGACATGCGGCTGCGGCCCGGCGCCGCCAAGGGCCCGGTCTCCCTTCGCCTCTCGGCCGTCGAGGAATATTACGCCGCCGAGGCCGATACCTGGGAGTTCATGGCCCTGACGCGGGCCCGCGTGGTCTGGGCCGATGAGGCGGACTTTGGCGCGCGGGTCGCCTCGTCGCTCGAGGGCATCCTGCGCCGTCCAAGACCGGGGGCGCCGATCGCGGCCGACGCTCGCCGCATGCGTGACCTGATGGCCCGCGAACGGTCCGGGCAGGGGGACTGGGACCTCAAGCTCGTGGCCGGCGGACAGGTCGATGCGGAGTTCGTGGCGCAGGTCCGTCAGCTCCGCCGCGCCGCCGCCGATGAATCCCTTACCGTCTCCACGCTCGAAGCCCTCGCCGACGATTCCGCCCTGGCCGAGGCGTGGCGCCTGCAACAGGCCCTCAGCCAGATGCTGAGCGCGGCCTTCGATGACCGTCCCGACCCGGAGCAGGAGCCGGAGGGCTTCCAGCGACGGCTCGCGGAGGCCGCCGGCTTCGAGCATTTCGACGCCCTGAAAGCCGCCTTGGTCGAACGCCGCGCCGCCGCCCGGGCCGCCTTCGAGCAGGCCCTCCCGGCCGTCCGCGACGGAGAGTGATCGGAGCTCCGTTTCACTCTCAGACAGGGTGGTTGGCCGCGTCGGGCGGCCTTGGAGACACCGAGATGAAGAAGACCCTTGTAACCGGCGCTCTGGCCGCCCTGACCCTCGCGGCGGCCGGCGGGGCGTTGGCTCAGCAGGCGTCCGAGCGACCCCATGCGCGCGGCCTCCGCGCCGACGCGGACGGCGATCAGCGCATCAGCCAGGCCGAATTCATGGGCCGGCGCTTGGAACGCCTCGCCGCCGCCGACGCCAACCGTGACGGCTCGGTCACCGCCGACGAACGCCGCGCCGTCGCCATGGCCCGCCGCGCCGGACGCGCCGACGTCCGGTTCGACCGACTCGACGCCGACGACGACGGCGTGATCAGCAAGAGCGAGTTCGACGTCCGCCGCGAGCATCGCGCCGAAGGCCGGGCCGACCGCGCGCCGCGCCGCGCCCGTCACGCCGGCGTCCGTCAGGCCCGCCGCGAACACCGGATGGAGAGCCGGGGTCCGGTCGTCATCGCCGAGGCGCAGGCAAGAGCCGAGGCCGCCTTCGCCCGCCTCGACGCCGACCACGACGGCTACATCACGGTAGCCGAGCGCGGCGAGGCCCGGACCGATCGTCGCGAGAATCGCCGCGAGCGCGTGTCCCACCGTCGCGCGGCCCGGAATGCGCAACAGGCGTCGCCTCCGGCGCCCGCTTCGGAGTAAGCAGATGACGGGCGCGGCGGTCCTCGACCATCCCGGCCTTGCAGCAACGTTCGCACGAGGCCGGATGGCGACTTTCGCCGACCCCGACGAGGAACTGGTGCGCCGCGTGGGTCAGGGTGACCCGGCGGCGATCCAGGCTATGGTCGCGCGCAAGCTCCCGCGTATGCTGGCGCTTGCCCAGCGGATGCTTGGCGACCCCGTCGAGGCCGAGGACGTCGCTCAGGAGGCCATGGTGCGGGCGTGGCGGCAGGCGCCGCGCTGGGTCTCCGGCCGCGCCCGTTTTGACACCTGGCTGCACCGGGTGGCTCTGAACCTCTGCTATGACCGGCTGCGGCGGCGGCGGGAGATTCCCACCGACGCTCCGCCCGAACGGCGCGACGAGGGACCGGCCCCGGACCGGGGCCTGCTCGCCGCCGACGTCGGCGCGGCCGTCAACGGCGCCCTGGCCCGCTTGCCCGACAGGCAACGCGAAGCCATCGTGCTGTGCCATTATCAGGAACTGTCGAATATCGAGGCCGCGGGGCTGATGGAGATCAGCATCGAGGCGCTGGAAAGTCTGCTGTCGCGGGGACGGCGGGCGTTGCGACTGGCTCTGGCCGAACACCGGCCCGGCGCCGAAGGAGTATCGAAGTGATGACGGCGGAACGTTTTCACGCCCTTGTGGCCGCCTACGGGGCCGACCGGCGCCATTGGCCCGAGGATGAACGCGCGGCGGCTGAGGCCTTCGCCGCGGCCCATGCGGATGTCGCTGCTCCGGCGCTCGATGACGCCGATGCGCTGGACGCCCTTCTGCACCGCTCGCCGACGCCGCAGGTGTCGATGGCGCTGCGGGATCGTGTGCTGGCTGCGGCCGTCACGGCGAGCGGCAGGGCCGGTCGCACCGGTCGGGTGTGGATCGACCGCCTGTCGCTGGCCTTCGGCGCCGGCTGGGCGGTCGCCACCTGCGCCGGTGTGGCCGCGGGCGTCATCATGACCGCCAATTTCGCCGCCGACGCCCAGGCCGACGCGGTCCTCTATCAGGCGTCGCTCCTCGGGGTCGATGACACGGAGGTGCTCGGGTGAACGCCAGAACCCTCAAGATCGCGCTCGCCGCCTCGGTGGCGCTGAACCTGTTCGCGGTGGCGGCCGGCGCCACCCTGCTGGTGGGCCGCGCCAACGTCGAGCACCGGCTCGACGCCCAGCATCGGGCCCCACGTGACCGCTCCTTCCTGACCGTGGTCGAAGGGCTCGACCCAGCCGTCCGTGAGCGCGTGCGCGACACCCTGCGAGCCTCGGCACTCGCCGCCCACCCGGACTTCGAGGAAACCCGTCTCAAGCGGCGCGAGGCCATCACCCGGGCGCGTTCGGCGGACTTCGACCCCGCGCGAGTTTCCGCCCTGCTTGAGCAGTCGCGGGTCGCGGAGTTGCGGGGCCGTGCGCGGCTCGAGGCCGACGCCGTCTCGGTGCTGGCCACGCTGGAGCCGGCCGATCGCGCCGCGCTTTCGGAAATCCTCACCCGCCGCGGGCGTATCGTGGTGCGTGAGAAGGCCGACGGGAAAGCGGGTCCGGAGCGCTCCCGCGCCGCCGGGTGATCGTCCTCAGGCGGCTTGCGCCTGACTGACGGTCGCCTCGTCCGGTCGCCGGATCGGCAGGTCGAAGCTGACCGTCGTGCCCCGACCGGGTTCGCTGTCCAGCACCAGAGTGCCGCCGTGCAACTCAATCAGCGACTTGGTCAGCGCCAGTCCCAGACCGGTGCCCTGATTGGTCTTGGAGTGCTGCCCCTCGACCTGTTCGAACGGTCGGGCCAGACGCCCCAGATCTTCGGCGGCGATGCCGATGCCGGTATCGGTGACCGCCACCCGCACCCGGTCGTCGTCCTCCCGGGACAGGGCCACGACGATGTCGCCGCCCTCTGGCGTGAATTTCACGGCGTTCGACAGCAGGTTCAGCACCACCTGCTTCAGACCGCGATGGTCCGCCTCGATCGTCGGCAGCTCTGGCGCGTCGACCAGCAGTTTCAGTCCCGCCTCCTCGACCCGCCCGCGCATCAGCCGGGCGGCGTCGTCGACGATCTCCTTCAGCGACACTTCCTCGTAGTGCAGCGTCAGCTTGCCGGCCTCGATCTTGGCCATGTCGAGGATGTCGTTGATCAGGCTCAGCAGGTGCTGGCCTGACTTCAGGATGTCGGCCGCATAGCCCTTGTATCGCGCGTCGCCCAGCGCCCCGAACATCTCGCCGGCCATGATCTCCGAGAAGCCGTTGATGGCGTTGAGCGGCGTCCGCAGCTCGTGGCTCATATTGGCGAGGAATTCCGACTTGGCCTGGTTCGCCGCCTCGGCCCGGGTCATGGCCACTTCGTATTTCCTCGCCAGAAGCGACAGCTTCTCCTCGCGGTCTTCCAGCTCGGTGATGGTGACGTGCAGCCGCTCGGTGGCGCGCTGGCGCTCCGCCTCCTTCTGCTTGATGGCCGTGATATCGGCCGCGGTGACGACGGAGCCGCCGTCCGAGGTGAACCGCTCGACCAGTTGCAGCCAGCGGCCGTCGTAGAGTTCGACCTCGCGCGCGCCCGCCCGGCCGCCGGGCGCCGGCTGGTCAGACTTGATGGCGAGGGCCGCGATTCGGTTCAGATCGGTCTTCAGCGCCCCCTTGCGCACCACGCCCGGCTCGAAGGCGAAGGCGTCATGGAAGGCCTGGTTGGACAGGATCAGCCGCCCCTGCCGGTCGAACAGCACGAAGGCGTCCGACACGCTCTCGATACCGTCCCGCAGCCGGCTCTCGGCGGCCTGCGCGTGGGCCTTGGCCCGCCGCGCCTCCGTGGTGTCCAGCGCGATGCCGAGGATCGAGGTGAAGCCGTCCTCGCCGCGTTCGCCTCGCGCCTGCCCGCGGGCGTCTATCCAGCGGGCGCGGCCCTGCGCGTCCGGCACCGGGAAGCTGACCTCGAAGGCCCCGAACGTCTCCGCCTGCCGCAGCGCATGCTCGACGGCGCCGCGGTAGCGCGGATGGATGCGCTCCATCATGACCTCGGCCGACACCGCCCCCGTCCGCTCCAGCCCCATCAGGTCGGCCATATAGTCCGACAACAGGATCTGGCCGCTTTCGAGATCCCAGTCCCAGACGCCGCACCGGGCCGCCTCGACCGCCCCGCGGAAGCGCCGCTCCGACGCCGCCCATTCCCGGCTGATCCCCTGCTGTTTCCGCTGCTGCAGCAGGGCCAGCAGCAGCACCAGCACGCCGATGGCGACCGGCGCAGTCAGCACCCAGGCGTCGTCCAGCAGGGCTCCAGCACCCACGCTGACCGGGGTCGAGGCGACGGCGATCAGCCCCGTCTCGCCCACCGCCACCGTCGTCCGCCGAACCGCGCCGTCGCCGACCGTCAGCGTCATCCCCTGACCCCGCCCGTCCGCCGCCGCGCCGGTCAGGGCCTGCGCCTGCTCGGGATCGGCGCCTCCGGCCAGAAGCGTGCGCGGCCCGGACAGCAGCGACAGGTCCACGCCGTCGGTGGTCGCCAGAGAGGGCAGGGGCGCCCGCCCCACCAGCCGGTTCCCGCCCGGCAGGCTTCCGGACACCAGCAGCGCCGTCCCGTCCGCCGCCAGCCTCGGCTTGCCGGCCGCCGCCGCGAATTCGTCCGCCGGCGCGCCAGAGGCGGCGACTGCGCGTCCATCAGGGGCCAGCACGGCGAAGGCGCGGCCGGGCGCGGCGGTGCGGGCCTGTTCGATCGCCTGCACGGCCCCCGTCGAGCGGGCCGCCGCCCGCACAGCAGCCTCCACCGGCGCGATCCGCGTCTCCAGTTCCAGCGCCAGCATGCGCGCCTCGCGGTCCACCGCCGCCATGCGCAGGGCGTCCGCCTCCTGTCCCGGTCTCGCCATTTCGCGAGCGAACAGAAGCACATAGGCGGCGACAGCCAGGGTGACGGCGAGAATGGCGATCCGCACCCAAGCGGGTGGGCCCTTGCGCCGGTCCTGGGCGCGCCGTCCTTGCGGGGTTATGCGGCGCTCATTGCCCCGCAAGGCGCTCTCCCGGACGATTCGGCGACGATGGCTGAATCTAGGCTGCGTCGCGGATTCCTGTCGAGGGTTGGTTGCCCCACGGCAGGTTCATTTCAGGGGACGGTCCGGTTCAGGCCGCCCGCGAGGGGGCCGCCGCGCCCGTGGTCTCGGGCGCCGCCAGCACGTCCGTCACGCTCTTCAGCAGGGTGCGGGCGTCCCGCGCCAGCAGCAGCATCTCCGGCGGCGCGTCGTCCGGCGCGTCGTCCACCGCCGCCACCATCCTCTGCGCCAGGGCCATCAGCCTCGGCGAGGCGGCGATCAGCCGGGCCTGGAATTCGATCTGGTCGGGGTCACGGTCATACTCGGCGCCCGGCACGCGCCAGCCGCCCCAGTCCGCCTTGTCCGTCACGACGACCGGATAGGTGCCGGGGAACGGATGGTGCGGCGTGTCCTCCGCCGTCTGCCACTTGTTCCGCGCGCGCATCAGACGCCAGTTCTCGCCGATCTGCGCCGACGGATCTTCCGTCGGCAGCAGCAGTTCGTGACCGAGGAATTCGCGACCCAGCCCGACGTCGTAGGTGACGCGCACCGGCTCCTCGAAGCCCTTGGCCCAGACCGGCTGGACCTTTTCGATCTGGGCCCAGGCGCCGACACACTCGACCCAGACCTTCTGACCCTTCTGGAACTGCGCGCGCGCCATCGGCGTCTCCCGTCGTGAATGGCGAACATGCGCCGGCGCGGGTGAACACGTGGTTTGGCGAAAGGGTTAAGCAGACCTTGCGCCGCCGTCCGCTAGGGGCGCGAAATGTCTTCCAGCGCCTCGCCCGCATACTTCTCCTTCACCCGCGTCGACAGGTCGCCCAGCGAGACGACGCCGACCAGCCGGTCGTCCTTGTCCAGCACCGGGAGGCGGCGGATCTGCTTGCCGCCCATGGCGGACAGCACCGACTGCAGGTCGTCGTCGTAGCGGGCCGTATGCGGGTCGCGCGTGATGTATTCGACCACCGGGGCGCTGGGCGCCGCGCCGCCCGCCACCGCCCGTATGGCGATGTCCCGATCCGTGATCGTGCCGATCAGCTTGTCCCCGTCGGCCACGGGCATGAAGCCGAAGTCGCCGGCGCGCATCCGCTCCGCAACTTCCTGCAGGGTGTCGCCCGGACGGGCGACCTGAACGTCCTTGCTCATCACGTCGCGAACTTTCATCGGGCAGTCTCCTGATTGTCGGCTTGGCGACAGAACCCCCCGCCGCCGCCCCGGTTCCGCTTTCGTCCGCCGCCGCGCCGGGCTAAACGGCCCCGCTGATGCGGAGAGGCGAGATGACGGCGGCGAACGAGGCGAAGGCGATCCTGAACCGGCTGGGCCTGGGCGAAGCCGTCTGGGGCGGAACGCTCACCACCCGCTCGCCTGTCGACGGCTCCACCGCCGGCGCGGTGCGGGAGACCGATGACGTCGATGCGGTCGTCACCCGCTCGGCCGCCGCCTTCGATCAGTGGAAGCGCGTGCCCGCGCCCCGCCGCGGCGAACTCGTCCGCCTGCTCGGCGAGGAGCTTCGCGCCTCGAAGGACGATCTCGCCCGCCTCGTCACCCTCGAAGCCGGCAAGATCGTCTCCGAGGGCCTCGGCGAGGTGCAGGAGATGATCGATGTCTGCGACTTCGCCGTCGGCCTGTCGCGCCAGCTCTACGGCCTCACCCTGCCCAGCGAGCGCCCCGGCCACCACATGCGCGAGACCTGGCAGCCGCTCGGTCCCGTGCTGGTCATCTCCGCCTTCAACTTCCCGGTCGCCGTCTGGGCCTGGAACGCCTGCCTCGCGCTCGTCTGCGGCGATCCGGTGATCTGGAAGCCGTCCGAGAAGACGCCCCTGACCGCCCTCGCCACCCACGCCATCCTCGACCGCGCCATCGCCCGCTTCGGGGATGCGCCCGAGGGTCTCTCACAGCTCGTCATCGGCGGTCGCGAGACCGGCGAACGCCTCGCCGCCGACCCGCGCATTCCGCTGGTCTCCGCCACCGGCTCGACCCGCATGGGCAAGGCCGTGGCCCAGACCGTCGCCGCCCGTCTCGGCCGCTCGCTGCTGGAGCTGGGCGGCAACAACGCCATGATCGTCACGCCCAGCGCCGACCTCGACATGGCGGTCCGCGCCATCGCCTTCTCCGCTGTCGGCACCTGCGGCCAGCGCTGCACCTCCCTGCGCCGCCTGCTGGTCCACGAGAGCATCGCCGACGCCCTGATCGCGCGGCTGAAGAAGGCCTACGAAACGCTGCCGGTCGGCGACCCGAGGGAGAGCGCTACCCTGGTCGGCCCGCTGATCGACACCGCCGCCCGCAGCGGCTTCGACGCCGCTCTGGCGCAGGCCGTGGAACAGGGCGGCGAGATTGCTGTCGGTGGCGACCCCGTCGACCGCGACGGCGTCTATGTCCGTCCCGCCATCGTCCGCATGCCGGCGCAGACCGCGGTGGTCGAGCACGAGACCTTCGCCCCGATCCTCTACGTCCTGACGTGGTCGGACTTCGACGAGGCCGTGGCGATGCAGAACGCCGTGCCGCAGGGCCTCAGCTCCTGCGTCTTCACCGACAGCGTCCGCGAGGCCGAGCAATTCCTCTCCGCCTGGGGCTCCGACTGCGGCATCGCCAACGTCAACATCGGTCCCTCCGGCGCCGAGATTGGTGGGGCCTTCGGCGGTGAAAAGGACACCGGCGGCGGCCGCGAATCCGGTTCGGACGCCTGGAAGGCCTATATGCGCCGCCAGACCCAGACGGTGAACTTCAGCCGCGACCTCCCTCTGGCCCAGGGCGTGAAGTTCGACGTCTGAGGATCGCTTCTCCCTCCCCTTAATGGGGAGGGATCTCGGCGCGCAGCGACGACAGGGTGGGGCGGTGTCGGCCGTGCCCCACCCGTCTCGCTTCGCGATCCACCCTCCCCATAAGGGGACGGAGAAACGCACCAATCTGCAGAACCTGTTCGCTCGAACTGGTCCAACTCACCGCAATTCCGTGGCCGAAATGATCACGAACTGACCACCGCTTCCAGCGCATCGGCGAGATCGCCCTTCCCGGCGACCTCGACGCCGCCCAGCCCCAGCCACCCGGCCATCCGCCGCAGTTCCACCGTCAGCTGCTCCGGCGTCTCCGCTGTCGCATCCGGTTCGCGCCACGCGGCCTGAACCCGCAGCACGCCCGCCTGCCGGTCCGACTTCAGATCGACCCGCGCCGTGATTGCCTCGTCCTCGAGGAACGGCAGCACATAGTAGCCGTGCGTCCGCTTGTGCGCCGGGGTGTAGATCTCCAGTCGCACCCGCGTTCCGAACAGCCGCTCGGTCCGGTCGCGGGCCCAGATCAGATTGTCGAACGGCGACAGCAGGGCCGCTGCCGCTACCTTCCGCGGCGTCCTCGCGCCCGGCGCCAGATACGCCTCCTGCCGCCAGCCCTTGACCGAAACCGGCGTCAGCTCACCCGCCTCGACCAGTTCCGCGATCCGCGCCTTCGTCTCCGCCAGCGGCAGCCGGTAATAGTCCCGCAGGTCGGCCATCGTCGCCACGCCCGTCGCCCGCGCCGACAGCCGGATCAGTTCGCGCTGCGCATCTGCCTCGTCCGGGGTCGGCAGGTCGACGATCCGGGCCGGCAGGGCCCGCTCCGTCAGATCATAGACCCGCTCGAACCCGCGCCGCGTCTTCGTGGTGATCATCCCGGCCCAGAACAGCCATTCCAGCGCCCGCTTGCCGTCGGACCACGACCACCAGCCCGGCGCTCCCCGCGGCGCGTCGTTGAAGTCCCCGCCGGTCACCGGCCCGCGCCGTTCGATCTCCGCCAGCACCCCCTCGATATAGTCCCGCCGCTCGCGCCCGAACCGGGACAGCCCTGTCCACATCTCCCCCGCCTCGGCCCGCGCCATCCGCCAGCGCAGCAGCGGCTGCAACTCCATCGGCAGCAGCGACGCCTCGTGCCCCCAGTATTCGAACAGGCTCCGCCGCGCCCCCCACGCCTCCGCCTCCAGCGCCTGCCGCGGATAATCTCCTAGCCGCGAGAAGGCCGGCAGATAGTGGGTTCGCGTGACGACATTGACGCTGTCGATCTGCACCACGCCGAGCCTGCTGACGAGGTCGCGGACATGCTTCCGGCCGGGCTCCGTGGGACGCGCACGCCCGAACCCCTGCGCGGCGAGGGCGATCCGGCGGGCGGTCTTGGGGGAGAGAGTTTCGGTCACACCCCCACCATGCACGAACCCTCTCCCGATGGGAGAGGGCTTGAGCGCACGGCGGCAAAGCCGTCGTTCTTGCGCGAAAGGGTGAGGGTCGACTGTTCCGGCACGGCTTCGCCGCTTCAACCAGCCGACCCTCATCCGACGGGGCTCCGCCCCGCCACCTTCTCCCATCGGGAGAAGGCAGCACGGACCTAAGGCCTCGTCTGCACCGGCATTCCCGCCGCCGCCCGGACCATCTGCACGAACTCGGCCCGCTCGCCATACGGGTCTTCGCCGCGGGCGCCCTGCGCCTGCTCGACGATGTCGTTCCAGCCGTAGCCGTCGCCCATCCAGGGATCGTTGCGCAGCTTCTGGCCGAAGGCGGCGACGGCCAGCGCCCAGCGGGTGCTCTCGGGCGGCTGGGCCGAGACCCGGCCCGCGCCGCTGTTCGACACGACGCGCTGGATCAGGCGCGAGTCCCGCTGGCCCGGCAGCTTGTATCGGACCTGCACGAAGCCGACCTCGCCCGACGGATCGCCGCCCCCGACGCCCAGACGGTTCTGGTCGTAGCGCCGCTCGGCGATCTGGCTCGGCCCGCCGACAGGGGTGATCTCGTACACGGCGGTCACCGACGCCCCGGACCCCACCTCGCCCGCATCGACGCGGTCGTTGTTGAAGTCCTCCTCGTTCAGCATCCGGGTCTCGTAGCCGATCAGTCGGTATTCGGAGACGCGGGCCGGATTGAACTCGACCTGGATCTTGACGTCGTCGGCGATCGGGAAGGCTCCCCGTTCGAAGGCCGGCCCGAACAGGCGGCGGGCCTCGTTCAGGTCGTCGACATAGGCCGCCGTGCCGTTGCCGGCCTGGGTGATCGCCTGCATCCGCGCGTCCTGGTAGTTGCCGCGCCCGAAGCCGTAAACCGACAGATAGATGCCCGTCTCGCGCTTGGCGGCGACATAGTCCTCCAGCCGCTCGGTGTCCGTCACACCGACGTTGAAGTCGCCGTCGGTGAACATCAGGATGCGGTTGACCTTCTCGCGTCCGAATGCGGCCTCGGCCTGACGATAGGCGTTGACCATGCCCTGCGCCCCGGCGGTCGATCCACCCGCGTTCAGGGCCGCCACGGCGCAGCGCAGCTTCAGCTTTTGCGTGCCGGGCGTCGGCCCCACCGCGGTGCCGACGTCCGAGGCGTAGAAGGTCACCGCGACCATGTCCTCTGGCCGCAGTCGGTCGATGATCAGGTTCATCGACTTCTGCGCCAGCGCCAGCTTGTCCTCCGACTGCATCGAACCCGACACGTCGACCATGAAGGTCAGGTTCAGCGGCCGCCGCTCGCTCGCGGGCAGTTCATAGCCCTGCAGTCCGACATGGACGATCTGCCGGCCCGGCGACCAGGGCGACGCCGCCACCGCCGTGGTGATGGCGAACGGCTCCGACGCCGAGCGCGGACGCTCGTAGCCGTAGTCGAAATAATTGATCATCTCCTCGACCCGCACGGCGTCGGCGGGCGGCAGCTGCCCCTCGCCGAGGAAGCGGCGGACGTTGGAATAGCTGGCCGTGTCGACGTCGATTGAGAAGGTCGAAACCGGCTCTTCGGCGACGCGCCGCACCGGGTTCGGGGTCGCGTCAGGATAGCGCTCGGTGTCCGCCGGCACATAGGCTGGCGCCCTCGCGGCCTCGCGGCCGACGGCGACGACCGGCGCTCCGGCGGTGACGCTGTCACGGCGAATCCTTGAGCCGGACATCACCACCTCGTCCATCTGCGTCGCCTGGGCGACAGGGGGTGGCGGCGGCGGCGGAGGCGGGGGAGGCGGCGGCATCGGCGCGGGCGGCGGGGCGACGGAACTCATGATCCTGCCCCGAGGAATATCCCCCCGCGGCTCCGGCGCGAGGTTGATGCCGACCCGGCGGCAGTTCTCGGGCGAGACCACGCCGTCGACCACCCGATCCGGCCGGCTGACCGAGGCCGCGGCCGGCGCGGGCGCCAGCGGGGCGGCGAGGGAGACCGCCAGCACGGCGGCCAGACTGCGTCTCAGCGGATAGGTCGTCATCGGCGTCTCTCCCTGTCAGTGCCAGTTCTGCACGGGACCATCCTCGGCGCAAAACACGACAAGGTCGTCTGACGAAGCCTGACGGGGTGGCGCTCGCCCCTCCGGAACCCCACTATGACGCTTGCCGCACACAGAGGGACCCGCAATGCACGAGACGACCAGCATGGGTCTGGGGCACGCGGTGGCCTTGCTCGCCGCCATGGTCGTGGCCGCAACCCTGTTTCGCCGCTTCGGCCTCGGCTCCGTACTCGGCTATCTCGCCGCCGGCCTTCTGATCGGCCCTTCAGCCCTGGGTCTGGTGCGCGAGCCCGAGTCCGTGCTGCACGTGGCCGAGTTCGGCGTCGTCATGTTCCTCTTCATCATCGGTCTGGAGATGCGGCCCGCCCGCCTCTGGAGCATGAGACGCGAGATCTTCGGGCTTGGGGCGGTACAGGTGCTGCTCTGCGCCCTGCTGCTGACCGGCCTCGCCATGGCCGCGGGCCTCGTCTGGTATGCGGCGGTGATCGCCGGCTTCGGCTTCGCCCTGTCCTCGACCGCCATCGTCATGCAGCTGCTGCAGGAGCGGAACGAGAACGCCGATCCGGGCGGCCAGCGCGTCGTCTCCATCCTCCTGTTCGAAGACCTCGCGATCGTGCCGCTGCTGGCGCTGGTGGCGGTGCTGGCGGGAACCTACGGCTCGGCCGTCGAGACCGGCAATCCGATCTGGATGACCGTCGGCCTCGCCATCGGCGCGGTGGCAGTCGTCTATGTCGCCGGCCGGTGGGTCGTGAACCCGTTCTTCCGCCTGCTGGCCCGCTACGGCGGCCGCGAGATCATGACCATGGGCGCCCTGTTCGTGGTGCTGGGCGCGGCCTACGCCATGAACCTCGGCGGGTTGTCGATGGCCATGGGCGCCTTCCTCGCCGGCGTGCTGCTCTCGGAATCGACCTTCCGGCACCAGCTTGAAGCCGACGTGGAGCCGTTCCGCGGTCTGCTGCTCGGCCTCTTCTTCCTCAGCGTCGGCATGTCGCTCGACCTGCGCGTCGTGGTCGCCGACTGGGCGTGGGTGCTCGGCGGGCTGGCGGCCTTCATGTCGGCCAAGATGCTCGCCGTCTATGTCGTCGCCCGGCTCAAGCAGAAGCACGGCGAAGGGCTGCTGCGCGCCGCCCTGATGGGCGAGGGCGGCGAGTTCGCCTTCGTCCTCTATTCCACCGCCTTCGCCGCCGGTCTGTTCGACGCCCGCACCGCCGCCATCCTTTCCGCCGTCGTCATCCTCTCGATGGCCCTGACGCCGCTCCGGGTCATGCTGGCCGACCGGCTGCGCCCGAACGAGGACCTCTCTCCCGACGACGCCGAAGGCGTGGACCGGGCGAAGAACCTGCGCGAGCGGGTCCTGATCATCGGCTTCGGCCGCTTCGCCCAGGTCGTGTCCCAGCCCCTGCTGGCCCGCGACGTCGACGTCTCCATCATCGACATGGACGTCGAGATGATTCAGGCCGCCGGCAATTTCGGCTTCAAGGTCTTCTACGGCGACGGCTCCCGCCTCGACGTCCTCCACGCCTCCGGAGCCGAGACCGCCGAAACCATCCTCGTCTGCGTCGACAAGCAGGAAACCGCCGACCGCATTGTCGAGCTCGTCAAGGCCGAGTTCCCACTGACCAAACTGTTCGTCCGCGCCTACGACCGCGGCCACGCCATCCGCCTCGTGCAGGCCGGCGTCGAATACCAGCTGCGCGAGACCTTCGAATCCGCCCTGGTGTTCGGCGAGCAGGTGCTGATTGATCTCGGCTTCTCCGGTCAGGAGGCGCGGGAGACCATCGAGGATGTCCGCCGCCGCGACGAGGAACGGCTGGGCATCCAGCTGGTCGAGGGTATTCAAGGCGGCCGCTCCCTGATGCGCGGCAATATCCGCACCACCCGTCCCGAGCCCTACGTCAAACCGCGCCGCGAGGGCACGGCGCTCAACGAAGAGGCGGCCGAGGCGCTGGAAGAGGACGAGGAACGCGAAAAGGCCGGCGCCTGATCGGCGCCGGCCCCTCGTTCAGCCAACGGCGCCGATAATTACATCGCGCCCTTGATCTGTTCCGCCTGACGCAGGTGCGCCTCGATCTTCGGCACCACCGAGCGGGCGTGCGCCGCCAGCGGCGACTCATTGTCCGAGAACCCGCGGTGCAGGGTCAGCGCCTCGTTGTGGGCGGCGATCTGCTGATCGATGTAAGCCCGGTCGAACGTCTCGGCCGAGGCCGAGCGCAGGTTGTCGATCAGCCCCTGACGGCGCTCGTCGAGCCCGGTCGGCGGCGTGATCTCCGGCGCGGCCTGCGGCAGCATCGCCTTCATGGCGTTGGACGCGGCGGTGTGATCGGTCTTGATCATCGTCGCCAGCTCCTTGACCTGCGCATTCTTCGAACGCTGCAGCGCGATGTCGGCGGCCTGGATTTCGTACATATCGGCCATGGCGGCGTTCGGCACATAGGCCGACACCATGTTCGCGCCCATCGTGGCGGCGGACGCTTGGCCGACCGGAGCGGCGGCCATGTCCTGGGCCTTGTCGACGGCTTCGGGGCTCTGTTCCTTGTTGCAGGCGGAGAGCAGGGCGACGCAGGCGACGCCGGCGAGAAGTGGTCTGATCATGGGATTTCCTCCTTGGAGTCTCCGAAAACCGGGCCGAATGCCAAAGGTTCCAGAGGTCGCCTCCGGCCCCGGTTCCGTGTAAGGAGCCCGCCCGATGGACCGCCGCCTCTCGATCGCCCCGATGATGGACTGGACCGACCGGCACTGCCGGGCGTTCCATCGCACCCTCACGTCCCGGGCCCTGCTCTATACCGAGATGGTCACCGCACCGGCCGTTCTGCACGGCGACCGCGAGCGGCTTCTGGGCTTCGACCCCGTCGAACATCCGGTGGCGCTTCAGCTCGGCGGCTCCGATCCTGACCAGCTGGCTGAGGCAGCCCGCATCGGCGCAGGCTTCGGCTATGACGAGATCAATCTCAACGTTGGCTGCCCTTCCGATCGGGTCCAGTCGGGCCGTTTCGGCGCCTGCCTGATGCGCGAGCCGCAGTTGGTCGCCGATTGCATGGCCGCGATCCGCTCGGCAGTCTCGATCCCCGCCACCGTCAAATGCCGCATCGGCGTCGACGATCAAGACCCCGAGATCTCGCTGTTCGAGACCGTCGACGCCTGCGCCGCGGTCGGCGTTGAGGTCTTCATTGTCCATGCCCGCAAGGCCTGGCTGCAGGGCCTGTCGCCCAAGGAAAACCGCGACGTCCCGCCGCTCGACTACGCGCTCGTGCGCCGGCTCAAGCGCGAGCGGCCGCACCTGTCGGTCAGCATCAACGGCGGGATCGCGTCGCTTGATGAGGCCGAGACGCACCTCGACGCCTCCGACGGCGTGCAACTGGACGGTGTCATGCTCGGCCGCGCCGCCTATCACGAGCCCGCCATTCTCGGGCAGGCTGACCGCCGCCTGTTTGGCGCCGCGACCGCCGACGTCGACGCGTTCGAGGCCATCAACCGCTACCGCCCCTATATGGCGGCGCGTCTGGATGAGGGCGTCCACCTGCCCGCCATGACCCGGCACATGCTGGGCCTGATGCACGGCCGGCCGGGCGCGCGCGCCTTCCGGCGCATCCTGACCGTCGAGGGCGTCCGCTCCGGCGCGGGGCTCGAGGTCGTCGACCGCGCGGTCGACGCTGTGCGCGAGGCAGAGGCCCGCGCCGACCTCCGCACCGAGGCCGCCTGAACCGGCCGCACCCGTCCGGCGCCGCCTTCGTGATGCAACGGAAACACACCGGCCGCGGTTGTCGCCCGTTTACCTTCCGGCGAGGGAACATTGCGGCGCCGCTTTGCATTGGCTTGGCAGGAGTATGCCATGCCGAAGAGCCCGCCCAAGCCTGCCCTGCGCCTCGTTCCCGGGGACGCCGAAATCTATGACCTGATGCGCACGCCGGAGACCACCTCCGAACGCGTCAGGCGGCTGCAGATGGAAGCCCGCGCCCTCGCCGTCGAACAGGTCGAGGCGCTGGAGCGGGTGCTGCTGGAAGCTTCGCGGATGGCCCGTGAGATCGCAGAGGGCGGCGATGCCTACCCGGTTGGAGCGCGCGAAATCGCCGGCCGCCTGTCGTCGGACCTCCCGGCCAAGGCCGAGACCCTGAAGGCTATCGTCGGCCGCGCCCTCTAGGCCGGCCGGGGCTCCCGCCGCTCGCGAATGCGGCGCGCCAGGCGGAACACCACGACGGCCAGCAGGACCAGCACCAGCGGGATCACGATCGGCGCCAGGAAGGCGAGGATCACCGTGAAGAAGGCCAGCACGTCCTCGATCAAGGACACCACCGGATTGCCGAGGCCGCCGGTGGTCGCGGTCGATCCCACCCTCACGCCCGTCTGGGCCGCGTTGAACGCCAGCGCCGCCGGCGCGCCGACGATCAGCCCGGCGACCGCCGCCATGGTCGGATCGACGGCCCAGAACACGCTGCCCGCCGCGACCGCTCCCGCGACCGGCCGCGTCACATAGCCGATCGCGTTCAGGCCGTGATCGATCGCCGGCACCTTGTCGCCGAGGAACTCCGCGCCGGTCGCCACCCCCAGCGCCGCTATGGCGGGCCATGACACCAGCCAGTCCATCTGGTCGATCAGCCGAACCCCGAACATCTCGAACCGCGCCGCCAGCGCCAGCATCAGCAACGGCAGAAAGGTCCGCAGCCCGGTCGCCGACGCCAGCCCCAGTCCCAACAGGGCGGGCAGCACCCAGACCTGCAGCGGCCCGGCCGCCGCGCCAAGCGCCTCCATATCGACCTCGGGCATCGTCCGCTCCTTCAACCGCTCCGCTACAATGCGCGGGAACACCCGGCCGCTCCATCGACTTTGTCTTGATCCCCGAGACAGGAGCCGAACCATGGACGACCGCTTCGAGACCCGCGCCGAAACCATCGCCGAACAGGAGCGTAAGATTCAGGCGGAGATCGACGCCAAGGCCTCCGAAGGCGGCGGGTCGAAGGACGAGGGCGCGGTTCAGGCGGGCGCACGCAAATACCCCGAACCGCCCTTCCCCGAGCAGCACCAGCGCAAGCCCGGAGACGAGGCCGCGCTCGATCCCGCGCCCATGTACGACGCGCCGTTCTGGAAGGGCTCGGGCAAGCTGGAAGGCATGGCCGCCATCATCACCGGATCGGACTCCGGCATCGGCCGCGCGGTCGCCGTGCTGTTCGCCCGCGAAGGTTGCGACGTCGCCATCTGCCACCTCGATGAAGACAACGACGCCGCGGACGCCAAGGCGGCCGTCGAGGCCGAAGGCCGCCGCGCCATCGTGCTCAAGGGCGACGCAGCCGACCCGGCCTTCTCCGAGGCGGCTGTGAAAGCGACTTTGGACGCCTTCGGACGCCTCGACGTGGTCGTCCCCAACGCCGCCTTCCAGGAACATGTCGAGGCGCTGGAGGACCTGACGCTCGAGCATTTCGACCGGACGCTGAAGACCAATCTCTACGGCTACTTCAACCTTGTGAAGGCCGCCGTCCCGCACATGAAGTCGGGCGGCGCCATCGTCATGACCGGTTCGGTGACCGGCATCATGGGCAACGACAACCTGCTCGACTATTCGATGACCAAGGGCGGCATCCACGCCTTCGCGCGCTCCCTCGGCACCCATCTCGCGCCCAAGGGGATCCGCGTGAACGTCGTCGCGCCCGGCCCGGTCTGGACCCCGCTAAATCCCGCTGACCAGGAGCCGGAGAAGGTCGCGAAATTCGGCTCGAAAACCGTGATGAAGCGTCCGGCCCAGCCCGAGGAGATCGCGCCCGCCTACGTCTTCCTCGCCTCGCCCCAGTGCTCCAGCTACATCACCGGCGAAATCCTGCCGATCATCGGCGGCTACAGCGGCGGCTAGGCGACCACGTCGTCGTATTCCCGGTGCCGCTTCAGCCAGACGACGGCGTAGCTGCACCGGGGCGCCAGCTTCAGCCCCTCGGCCCGCGCGTGCTCGGCCAGAGACTGCATGAAGGTTCCCGCGGCCCCGCTGCCCCGCAGCGCCGGATCGGCCTCGACGTGAAGGATCACCCGGGTCTCGCCCTTCACCGCATAGTCAGCGAAGACCGTGCGGATCTGGCCGTCGGCGTCGGCGAAGCCCTGCTCGAACCGCTGGTCGGCTATGACGTCACGGAGATCGGTCATGGCTTGGAACTCCCTGTCCATATGTTGGCGCGGCGACTCTGGCGGCAACACCGGCAGCGTTGGTCCGTTCCTCGCCGATCAGCGTCTGCGACGATTTCGCCGGGACCTGTCGCAGCAAGGCCTCAGGGGACGCGGTCGCCCAACAGCGCAATCAGGCCGAAGACGCTCTTCACCGTGAACCAGACGCTGATCAGGAACCAAAGCAGCAGGAACAGCAGCAGGAACGGAATACCGATCAGGATCATGCTGCCGACGATGCTCACGCCGATCGCGATCCAGCAGGCGATCGTCCACCAGAACACCGACCAGAACAGCCGGATTTGCGCGTTCAGATGTTCGAGCGCGACGCCGGATGCGGAGCTCCGTCCGGCATAGGCCACCACCAGTCCGACAAGCACCAGCACATTGGCGCTGGGGATCGACAGGATGAAGAGCGCCCACGCGATCAGCGCGGCGACCTTGCCCTCTTCGGAGCCGCCCGACTTGAAGATCGGTTCGTGGTTCGGAGGCGTGGAGGTCATGGCGAGGTCCCCTTCAGATCCACCAGCCGCGCGGATTGGCGATCGGGCGTCCGGCTTTCAGCGCCCAGACGCCGGCGGCGCCGCGGGCGACCAGCCACAGGGCGGCGAAGAACATGATGGCCGGGCCGAGCCCGAACGGCACCAGGAAGAAGATCAGACCCACGGCCACAGCCACCGCCGCGGTCCAGAGCGTCCGCTGCTGATAGAGGAAGTGCGACAGCGACAACGGGTCTTCGGGTCCGGCCCGGCCCGTGACCGCGAGCAGGCCGATCAGCGCCGAGGCTCCCAGCGTCGGGATGGCGAAAAGGATCAGCGCGTAGACGGCGTACAGGCCCATGCCGCCTCCCGGAATGCCCTTGGGTTCGCGCGGCCCCGGGCGGGCGGAGAACCCGGGCGAGGGTTCGAAGGCGGACGCGGCGACGGGAGCCTCGTACGGCCGCGGTGCGGGTTCCGGCGCGGGAGCCGGCGCGACAGGTTCGGGTTCGATCGGAATGGTGGTGGCCACCGACGCAGTGAACAGATCGTCCTCCGGTTCCGGCGGAATCCGCCCCGCCTCTGACGGGCGTTGCGGCTCGGCGGGGCTTCGAACACGGCCCTGCAGCGACGCCGGCGAGGCGAAGCCGATCAGGTCGTCGTGATCGTCGGGATCGTGCGGATCGCCGGGTTCGGCCATCAGGGGTCCTTCGAGTCCTTGGGTCCAGAATGACGGTCTGCCGCGACGGGCGCAACCGCCGAACGCGCCGCTTCAGCGCGCCAGCGTCACTTCGCAGCCCGGAGCGGCCGCGCCGTCCAGCGCCCCGGGCTTTTCGATGCGCACCGCGCAGCGTCGTACGCGGCTGTCCGACAGCATGGCGACGGCCAGCCGCTCGGCGAAAGTCTCCACCAGACCGACATGACCCTCGGCGGCGATGCCGCGGGCGGCCTCGGCCACGGTCTCGTAATTGATCGTATCGGCCAGCCGCTCGACCGCCGCCGGCGTGAGGTTCAGTGTGACGTCGATGACCAGTCGCTGCAGCCGGCCCAGCTCATGATCGTGCACGCCGATGCCGGCCTCGACCTCCAGTCCGCGCACGAACACGGTGAGGGCCTCACGGCGGATGCCCGGTGCGGCGTCGGCGCCCGGAAAGGGCACGGGGGATGAGGCTGCCACGGGCTACTCCACGATGTCCGGGGTTTTCCAGGCGAGATGCTGGCCCCCGTCGACGGCGATCATCTGGCCCGTCACCAGTTCGGCATCCACCAGCCAGCGCACCGCCGCGGCCACGGCCTCAGGGCTGCCGGCGCGGGCCAGCGGCGTGGCCTCGGCCTCGGCCTGAAACTCTTCGGGTGTTTGATGCGTCGACGGCAGCGTCGGCCCCGGCCCGACGCCGTTGACCCGGATGCGCGGCGCCAAAGCCTGCGCCAGCGTCCGCGTCGCCCACCAAAGGCCGTTGCGCGACAGGGCGTAGGAAATGAACCGCGGATCCGGTTTCAGCACCCGCTGATCCAGCAGGTTGACGATGGCCGCCCCGTCCGGCGCCTGTTCGGCGAAGGCCTCGGCCAGAACGATCGGCGCACGCAGATTGGTTTCCATGTGCGCGTCCCACGTGTCCCGCGACAGGGAGCCGACCCGGTCGTCTTCGAACACCGAGGCGTTGTTGACCAGCACCGCCAGCGGGCCGAGCGCGGCGGCCGCATCGGGGATCAGCCGCCGGGTCGCGGTCTCGTCCGACAGATCGGCGCTTACTGTGGTGGCGCGGCGGCCCAGCGCCCGCACCTCGCCGGCGACGGCCTCGGCCTCATCGGCCGACGAACGATAGTGGATGAGGATGTCGAAGCCGGCCCGCGCCAGCTCCAGACAGATGGCCCGGCCGATGCGACGGCCTCCGCCGGTGACGAGGGCGGCGCCTGAGCGGGCCGCGGGCTCAGTCAACCCGGCCGAACTCGATGAAGTTGATCGCGGCGAGAACGGCGACGAAGCCGAGGATGATGAAGAGGGCCAGCATGCGATGCTCCTTGTTGGGCCCGGCAATAAAGCGCGCGGCCCGGCTGTTCAAGAAGGCGTCAGGCCCTATCGTTCCGGGATGACGACGTGGCGCACCCGGATCGAGCCCTTCACCCGGCCCCTGTTCTTCGCGGTCGCCCGGGCATCGCGCGGCATGACGCTGGGCGTACGCGGCGTCGCGGTGGATGCGCATGGTCGCGTTCTGCTCGTCAAACACACCTATCTGCACGGCTGGTGGCTGCCCGGCGGCGGTGTCGAACGCGGCCAGACGGCGGAGGACGCCCTGATCCGCGAGATGCGCGAAGAAGCGGGCTTGATCGTCGAGGGCCGGCTGGCGCTGCTCAGTGTCCACTCGAACGAACGCCATTTCCGCGGCGACCACGTGCTGGTCTACCGCATCGACCGCTTCACCCTGACCGACCGCACGAGCCACGGCGAGATCGCGGAGGTCGGCTGGTTCGACCCGCACCATCTTCCCGAAGACACCCACCGCGCGACCCGGGATCGGCTGGCGGAGGTTTTCGCCGGTGCGGACCGCGCCGCAAGCTGGTAGCGAGAGCCCATGAATCCGATGCTCCTCCCCATGATCGCCGTCATCCTCGCGGGCGGCGCGACCGCTCTGCAGGCGCCGACCAACGCCCGGCTGATGACCGCCGTCGGCTCGCCGGTGAACGCCGCCTTCGTCTCCTTCGCGGTCGGCACGGCGGCGCTGGGCATCCTGGCTATGTTCCTGCAGGCGCGGCCCGACATCGCGGCGGCGCGGAACCTGCCCTGGTACGCCTGGGTCGGAGGGCTTTACGGCGCAGTCTTCGTCGTCGCCGCGGCTTGGGGCGTGCCGCGCCTCGGCGTCGCCCTGACCATCACCCTGATGGTGGCGGGTCAGCTGTTGATCGGCCTGATCCTCGACCATTTCGGCGCATTCGGCATGCCGGCGCACCCGATCAACTGGGGCCGGATGGCCGGCGTGGCGCTGGTCATCTGCGGCGTCGTCATGGTCCGCAAATTCTGATCGTCTGCTGACGCTACGCCGCGCGCCGTAACCGCCTATATTGCCGCCGATGACCGAGGAGACGATTCCCGCAGACGCCGAGACGCTGAAGGCCGCCGAGCTGATCCGCGACGAGGCCCGGCGCGCGCCCGACAAGCCCGGCGTCTATCGCATGTATGGCGAGGACGGGTCCTGCCTCTACGTCGGCAAGGCGCGCTCCATCAAGAAGCGCATCCTCCAGTACGCGCAGGGCCGCTTCCACACCCAGCGCATCGGCCTGATGGTGTCGCTGACCCGCTCGATGGAGCTGGTCGTCACCGCCTCGGAGACCGAGGCCCTGCTGCTCGAATCCAACTTCATCAAAAAGCTGAAGCCACGCTTCAACGTCGTGCTGCGCGACGACAAGTCGTTCGCCGAACTGATGATCCGCCGCGACCATCGCGCGCCGCAGGTCCGGAAACACCGCGGGGCCCACACCATCAGGGGCGACTATTTCGGGCCGTTCGCCTCGACCTGGGCGGTGAACCGGACCCTGACGACCCTGCAGAAGGCCTTCCTGCTGCGGTCCTGTTCCGACAGCGTCTATGAGACGCGCACCCGGCCCTGCATGCTGCACCAGATCAAGCGCTGCTCCGCCCCCTGCACCGGCCTGATCTCGCTGGAGGACTACGGCGGTCTGGTCGACGAGGCCGAGGCCTTCCTGCGCGGCAAGTCGCGCGCCGTCATCGGTCGGCTGTCGAAGGAGATGCAGGCCGCCTCCGACAACATGGATTTCGAACAGGCCGCGCGCGTCCGCGACCGCATCCGCGCCCTCTCGGCCATCGCCATGGAGAACTCCATGACGGCCGAAAGCGTCGCCGAGGCCGACGTCTTCGCCCTGCATTCCGACGGCGGACAGGCCTGCGTGCAGGTCTTCTTCTATCGCGCCGGCCAGAACTGGGGTGGCCGCGCCTATTTCCCGCGGGTTGATCGCACAGACACCGATCCGGAAATCCTCGCCGCCTTCCTCGGCCAGTTCTACGAGGACAAGCCGGTGCCGCGGCAGATCCTGTCCAACGTCGTGCCACACGAGAAGGAACTGCTCGAAGAGGCCTTCTCCATGAAGGCCAAGACGGTTGATGGTCGCCGCGTCGTCAGCATCGAACGGCCCCTGCGCGGCGACCGCAAGGCGCTGGTCGATCATGCCCTGACGAACGCCCGCGAGGCTCTGGGCCGCCGCATGGCCGAGAGCTCGGCCCAGGGCAAGATCCTCGACGACATGTGCGAGGCCTTCGGTCTGGAGAACCGGCCCGAGCGGATCGAGGTCTACGACAACGCCCACATCCAGGGCACCAACGCCGTCGGCGGGATGATCGTCGCGGGCCCCGAAGGCTTCCGCAAGAACCAGTACCGCAAGTTCAATATCCGCGGTGAGGACCTGACCCCCGGCGACGACTACGGCATGATGCGCGAAGTCATGCGCCGGCGCTTCAACCGGCTGGTCAAGGACGAGGACGAGGGCGAGGAGGTCGAACGCCCCGACCTGCTGCTCATCGACGGCGGCGCGGGCCAGTTGGCCGAAGTCCAGGCAGTGCTCGCCGACCTCGGTCTGCACGAGATCATCGCCGTCGGCGTAGCCAAGGGCCCCGACCGCGACGCAGGCCTCGAACGGTTCTTCGTTCCGGGCAAACCGCCCTTCATGCTGCCGCTGAAGTCTCCCGCGCTCTACTACATCCAGCGGCTGCGCGACGAGGCGCACCGCTTCGCCAATGGCGCGCACCGCACCCGCCGCTCGATGGACATCAAGAAGAACCCGCTCGACGAGATCGAGGGCGTCGGTCCCGGCCGCAAGAAGGCCCTGCTGCACGCCTTCGGCTCGGCCAAGGGCGTCTCTCGCGCCTCGGTGGTCGATCTCGAGAAGGTGGAGGGCATCAACCGCGCCCTCGCCGAACGCATCTACGCCTTCTTCCGCAAGGCGTGATCTCGTCCTAGAACCGGCCCATGTCAGACGAATCCGCCGACGCCCTGCTTGCGGGCTACCGCCGTTTCCGCGAAGGCCACTGGGCCGAGGCCAAGGCGGACTATGAGGCCCTCGCCACCCACGGCCAGCGGCCGCACACCCTGGTGGTCGCCTGTTCCGACAGCCGCGCCGACCCGGCGCTGATCTTCGACACCGCCCCCGGCCAGCTGTTTGTCGTCCGCAATGTCGCCAATCTGGTGCCGCCGTATCAGCCCGACCAGCGCCTGCACGGCGTCTCGGCGGCGCTCGAGTTCGGGGTCAAGGTGCTGAACGTCTCGCGCATCGTCGTCATGGGCCACGCCCACTGCGGCGGGGTGAACGCCATGCTCAACGGCGCGCCCGAGAACTGCCAGGACTTCGTCGCCCCCTGGGTTGAGCAGGGCACCCCCGCCGTTCGCCGCGTGGCCGAAGCCGTCGAGCCCGACGAGGTCGAACAGGCCGCCGAGGAGGCCGTCGTCCGCCTGTCCCTCGACAACCTGCGCACCTTCCCGTGGATCGCCGAACGCGAGGCCGCGGGCGACCTGACCCTCACGGGCCTGCATTTTGGAATCGCCGACGGCATGCTGCGCGCCTTGACCGGTCCGGGCCGTTTCGAAACGCTCTAGCCTCGCCTGACGCATCGAAGCGTGGCACATCGGCGTTGAAGCACGGATGCCGAACATGACCCCCACCCACCACGCCAATCCGATCCCCAACATTCTGACGGGGCTGAGGCTCATCGCCGGGGTGGTGATGTTCCTGATCCTGGCGGGCGCCGCGCCGCAGGGCATCCCCGTGCTGTCGGACTATCTGAGCCCCGACGACCAGTTCCGCCTCGGCCGCACGGCCTTCGCCATCTTCGTCGTCGCCGCCTCGACCGACTGGGTCGACGGCTATCTGGCCCGTCGCTGGCACGCCACCACCCGCTGGGGCGCAATCCTCGACCCGATCGCGGACAAGGTTCTGGTCACCGGCGCCATTCTCGGCGTGCTGGCCTGGGGCTCCGTCGCCCAAAGCGCCATTCCCTGCGGCCTGATCCTGTTCCGCGAGTTCGCCGTCTCGGCCCTTCGCGAGACCGTGGCCGGCAAGGTCAAGCTGCCGGTCACCCTGTTGGCCAAGTGGAAGACGGTGCTGCAGATGATCGCCCTGGGCGCGCTGCAGATCGCCCTGCTGTGGGACGGCTTCGGCTGGCCGCTGGAATGGCAGCCCCACTTCCAGACCTTCGCCTACGTTCTGATCTGGGGCGCCGCCCTCGTCACCCTCTGGACCGGCTGGCAGTATTTCGCCAAGGCCCAGCAGAAGATGAGCCAGCTCTAGACGAACGCCGTGCCACTCCCCTCCCCATAAAGGGAAGGGAGATAGCGAGCGTCACTCCGCCCCGAGCTCGTCCACCAGCCGCTGCATGCCGTAGACGTCCCGCAGGGCGGCGGTGACCGCGCCCGTCGTCACGATCACCGAGCGGTTGACGTTGCGGTCGTAGCCATAGGCGTTGCGCTGGGTCAGGACGGTCGAGTCGAAATTGGCGCCGACAATCTCGCCCGCTGCGTTGACGACGGGCGAGCCCGACGAGCCGCCGATGGTGTCCGACGACACGGTCATGTCCAGCACGGTATCGGCCGGGATGCGCTCGCGCGCCGCCAGCAGTTTCGGAGCGACGTCGAACGGCGCCGCCCCGGTCGCCCGGTCCCACAGGCCGGCGAAGGTCGTGAAGGGGGCGAAACGTTGCCCCGGCACGTCCGAGCCCTCGATCTTGCCGTAAGTCAGGCGCAGCGTGCCCGTGGCGTCCGGATAGACGGCGTCGCCGTAGACCTGGAACCGCAGCGTCGCCAGCCGCTCCGAGGCCTGATCCGTCGGGGCCTGCACCCGCGTCTCCCAGTCCGAACGGACCGCGCGGGTCTCATCCTGGATCGACAGCAGATACTGGATCATCGGATCGTCGGACGCTTCGACGGCCGCCAGCCCGCCCTCCCAGAGCGCTCGTCGCACCGCCGGGTCCGCCAGCTTCGTGCCCTCGACCAGACGCGCCGACAGGCCTTCGGGCGACTCCTGGCCCAGCAGGCCGCGCACCGCGGCGTTATCGACCGTCAGCCATTCGCGCGTCTTGGACAGCCACCATTCCATCCGCACCTGCTCGAGATCCGGATAGACCGGCCGTTCGGCGAACAGGCCCGCCTGCACCGCGGCCAGACGGCTGTCGGCGTATTCGGGCAGGCGCTCGGTCGACGGTTTCGCCCGCTCCTGCGCGCCCCGCACCAGGGTGCGCGCCCACAGGAACAGTTGAGAGCCGCCGGCGACCTGGGTGGTGCCGATCCCGGTGCCGCCCTCAAGCAGGGCGTAGGGGGCGTAGAGCTCGCGCAGGGCGGGCTGCACCGCGGTCAGGTCGGCGAACGGGTCCCCGGTGCTCGACGCCTGCTGGAGCCGGCCCCGGAAGTCAGCCTCCTGCTGCGCCTTCATGGCCATGAAGGCCGGATCGGTCAGCGCGCGCATCCGGCCGAGGCCGCGCTTGTAGGTGTTCTCGAGACCGACGATCGGATCCATCGCCTCGAAGGCATGGCGCTCGCTTTCCTCGGAATAGCGGATCAGACGGCCGCGCAGTTCGGATGCGATCAGCTGGTCCATCGGCAGGACCACGTCGCGCACGGTCATCAGCTGGTCCTGCGTCAGCAGGCGCTGCGTGGCGCCCGGGCTGCCCGACACGAACACCGGCGTGCCCTCGACCGGCTTTGCCGCATTCCACTTGAAGTGCGTCGGCGTCGCCGCCGGCTGGCCGTTCTCGTACAGGCGGATGAAGGCCGCATCGATGGCGAAGCGCGGGAAGCTGAAATTGTCCAGATCGCCGCCGAAGGTCGCGGCCCGGTCCTCGGGCGCATAGGCCAGCCGGACATCGGTGTATTTCTTGTAGGTGTAGAGCTTGAACTGGCCGCCCCTGTACAGGCTGACGACCTGGCAACGCCGGTCGGCCGCGCCGCCGCAAGCCTCCGTTTCGATCCGGCCGGCCTCGGCATTACGGGCCTGTGTGAAGGCCGCGCCGGTCAGCCCCTCGCCGGCCTTGTGCATCCGCTCGGTAACGTCCGTGATTTCCGTCAGGATTTCGGCCGAGTCGCCGGGGCATTTCACCTCGTCCTCGCGGCGGCGGGGCGTGAAGCCGGTCTCGGCGTAGTTGATCGCCTGGGTCGACAGGTTGGCCACGCAGGTGGCGACGCAGTGGTTGTTGGTCATCACCAGCCCCTCGCCGGAGACGATGCCCGCCGAGCAGCCGCCGAACTTGACCGAGGACAGCCGCACCCGATCCAGCCAGGCCTGATCGATGTTCGTACCCAAGGCCTGATTGGCCCGGGCGATCGGGAAGTTGTCGAACGTCCACATGCCTTCGTCGGCCTTCGCGGCGCTTCCGGCAGCGAGGGTCATCAGGGCGGCGGCGAGGGCAGGGGTAAGGCGCATGTCTGTCTCCTTCCTTCTCCCGTTGCGGAGAAGGTGGCCCGCGGTGCGGGTCGGATGAGGGGGTCTTGCCGACGGTTGCCGACGTCGGCCGGACCATGAATGACGAAGGGGTCGCCCGGCAAGACCGGTGCGACCCCTCTTCCGCCAGGCTACGCCTGACACCTGCTCCCGCAGGGGGGGAGAAGGAGGGTTTACCGAACCCCCAACTCCTCCAGAACCCGCGGGTTCGGATAGACGTTGCGCAGGGCTTCCGTGATGGCCGCAGTCGAGACCGAGACCGTCCGGTTCAGCTCGGGGTCATAGCCATAGGCGCCGCCGATCGAGTGGATGTTGCCGTCGAAGGCCGCTCCGATCACCTCACCGTCCGCGTTGACCACCGGCGAGCCGGAGTTGCCGCCGATGATGTCGTTGGTCGAGGCGAAGTCGTAAACGACCTCCTTGTTCACCTTCGATTCGTTGTCGGCGAAGGCCTGGGCGAGGTTGAACGGTTCCGACCCGGTGGCCCGCTCATACAGCCCGCCCATGTAGGTGAAGGCCGGCACGGTCACGCCGCGATAGGTCCAGCCGCGCACGTCGCCGTATGACAGGCGCAGGCTGAAGGTCGCGTCCGGATACTGGTTGGTGCCGTAGACCGCGAACCGGGCTTGGGCGACCTTTTCGGCGGCCCGGGCGGTCGGTGCGTTGACCTCCGCGGCCCAGCGGTCGGCGATGGCGCGCGCCGCCTGATCGTTGCCGGCGACGAAGGCCAGCAGCGGATCGGCGGCCGACAGCTGCTCCACCGTCATGCCCACGGCCTGACGCCGGAATGCCGGGTCGGTCAGCTTGGTGCCGGAGATCAGGCGGTCGGCCAGCGCTTCCGGGCTTTCGCGGCCCAGCATCGCCTTCACCTGCGGATTGTCGACCGTCAGATACTCGCGCGTCTTGGACAGCCAGTAGCGCATCCGGATCTCTTCCATATCGGTCGAGACCGGCGTCTCGGCGCCGACCGCCTCGGACAGGCGGGCGCGCTGGGCTTCCGTCATGGTCGGGTTCTTGGCGGCGCGGATCAGGGTGCGGGCCCAGGCATAGAGCTGCGAGCCGCCGCCCGCCGAAGCCTCAAGCTGGCGGTAGGGCAGGTAGAGTTCGGTCGCGGTGGTCTGCACCCGCGCCAGATCGGCCCAAGGATCGCCGATCTGCTGCACGAGGTTCGGATCGGCCGCGACCTTGGCGCGCAGCTCGTCCTCCTCGGCGCGCTTGGCCGCCATGAACTCGGGATCGGTCAGGGCAGCCTGCTGGCCGTAGTAGACCTTGAAGCTGTTCTCCAGACCGAACACCGGATCGAACGACACCCGCTTGGCCTCGTCGCCGGTCAGCGAATATTCCAGCAGGCGGCCGCGCAGCTCCGAGTTCTGGATCAGGGTGACCGGCAGCTGCTGGTCGCGCAGCCGCTCCAGCTGGCTCATGGTCAGCAGGCGCGAGGTCGAGCCGGGGTTGCCCGACACGAATGTCACGTCGCCTTCCTTCGGCGCTTCCGGGTTCCACTTCAGGAACGTCGGTGTCTCCGCCGGCTTGCCGTCCTCGTAGGCCCGCAGGAACCCGGCATCGAGGGCGTAGCGGGGGAAGTTGAAGTTGTCGGGGTCGCCACCGAAGAAGGCGGCCTGGTTCTCGGGCGCGAACACCAGCCGCACGTCATCGTATTTGCGGAATTTGTGCAGGCTGTACTGCCCGCCGCGATACAGGCTGATCACCTGGCAGCTGAACGTGTCGTCGCCGGCGCAGGCCTCGTTCTGGATTTTCGTGATCTCGGCCTGACGCGCCGCGTTGAAGGCGGCGCCTTCCAGTCCCTGACCCGCGGCCTGGACCCGCGCCGTGACGTCGACGATCTCCGTCAGCACCTCGGCGGTCTGGCCCGGGCAGCGCAGCTCTTCCTCGCGGGTGCGGGCGGTGAAGCCGTTCTTCACATAGTCCTGCTGCGGGTTTGACAGCTCCTGCGAACAGCCGACGACGCAGTGCCAGTTGGTCAGGATCAGCCCTTCGGGCGACACGAACGACGCCGAACAGCCGCTGATGCGCACCGACGCCAGCCGCAGCCGATCCAGCCACGCCTGATCGAGGTGAGTGCCGTATTTCTGGTTCACCGTCTGGACGGGGAAGTTGTCGAACGTCCACATCCCCTCGTCGGCCATGGCGGCGGACGGAGCGGCCATCACAGCCATGGCCCCGCCGACGGCGGCGAGGGAGGCGGTCGTCGCGACCGCGGAACGAAGCGAACGAAGCATCATGCTCAAGCTCTCAGACGCCGGCTTCCGCCAGCATGAAGGGGGACACTAGCAAGCGCAGATGAACGTAGGCCATCCGCACGGCCTTAACCCGATTTAACTTGGCCCAAACCTATGGTCACGTCAGATACCCGTGAACACCGGGGGCCCGTTCGTTTCGATGTCGCTTGCACTCTCCACCCTGCTCTACGAGTGGCGCCGCTACATGGCGGCGATCGTGGCGCTTGCCTTCTCGGGCCTGCTGGTGCTGGCCCAGGTCGGCATGTTCATGGGCATCGGCAAGGCCTTCACCGCGACGATCGACCGCGCCCGCGCCGATGTCATGGTGCTGGCGCCGGGCTCCACAGGCCTCTTCAACGGTGGACCCTCGGGCGTCCCACGGCGGATCATGCCGGTGGTCCAGAGCCATCCGGACGTTGTTGCGGTGGCGGATCTGGATGGCTCTGGCGGCCGTTGGCAAAACGTTGTCGAAGGCGATGCGGCTCGCAAGACCGAGTTCGTGCAGGTCACCATCATTGACGCCGTGCCCGGCGCGGTGACCGTTCCCACCGACTATTCCAATGACCTGATCGAGGCGCTTCGCCAGCCGTTCGGTGTCGCTGTCGACGAGACCGCCCTTGGCCGCCTGGGTGTCAAGCTGGGCGACAAGGCCATCTACAACGGCAAGACGGTCCGCGTCGTCGCCGTCACCCGCGGCTACCCCAACATGATGCAGGCGGGCGTGGTCATGTCGCGCGACACCCTGCGCATGCTCGGCGAGGCCAACACCGGCGACCGGGTCGGTCCGCTGATGGTCTCGACCAAACCGGGCGCCGATCCGGAACACGTCGTCGCCCAGCTCAATGCCCAGTCGCGCGGGCAGTTCAAGGCCTGGACCCGGGCCCAGCTCGGCGAGGCCAATCAGGCGGCGATGTTCAAGGAGAGCTTCATCGTCATCATGCTGGGCTTCTCCCTCTTCCTCGGCATCCTGATCGGCGTGGCCATCACCTGGCAGACGCTGCGCGGAGCCATCATGGCCAATATCAAGGAGTTCGCCTCGTTGCGGGCCCTCGGAGTCTCGATGGGCTCGCTGCGCGCTGTGGTCATGGAGCTCAGCTTCTGGGTCGGCATCGCAGGCATTCTCGCTTCCGGCGTGCTGACCTGGGCCGTCTCCCTGCTGGCGACCAGCAGCGGCCTGACCATGGCCTTCCCAATCCCGATGGTCGCCGGCGTCTGCGTCATGCTGCTGGTCATCGCCCTCGCCTCCGGCTTCCTGTCGCTGGGCGTCCTGAAGAAGAGCCAGCCGGCGGACCTGCTGCGATGAACCCGAACACTGTCACTCACGGCCGGGCGGGGACCTCCGCCATCGACGCCAAGGGGCTGGTCAAGCGCTTCAAGACCGGCCGCACCTTCATCGAGGTTTTGAAGGGCGTCGACTTCGACGCGCGCCACGGCGAGATGACCATGGTCATGGGCCCGTCGGGATCCGGCAAGTCGACCCTCGTCGCCGCCTTGTCCGGCCTGCTGAAGCCCGACGAGGGGCGCGTGGATGCGCTGGATGTCGACGACCTGTGGGACCACTCGGCGGGCCGGATCGACAAGTTCCGTCTCGATAATTGCGGCTTCATCTTCCAGGGTTTCAACCTGTTCCCCGCGATGAACGCGACGCAGCAGGTCATGACGGTGCTGAAGTACCAGGGCGTCCCCAAGGATGAAGCCCGCCGCCGCGCCGTCGCCGCGCTCGAAGAGGTGGGCCTCGGCGCGCGTCTGAACCAGCGACCCGACTCCCTGTCCGGGGGCGAAAAGCAGCGCATCGCCATCGCCCGCGCCCTCGCCAAGGACCCCGCACTGCTGTTCGCGGACGAGCCGACCTCCGCCCTCGACGGCGAGAATGGCCAGGTCGTCATCCGCCTGCTCCGCCGCGCCGCCACCGAACACGGCGCTGCGGTCATCTGCGTGACTCACGACCCACGGCTTGAGGCCTGGGCCGACCGCGTCATCCATATCGAAGACGGGCGTATTCTCGACGACCAGCGCCGCACGCCCGATCCCAACGCCACTCTCGGCTCGCACTAGCGCGCCCCTGAAGGACCTCCTGACTATGCCCCGCTTCCTCAAGAACAAGTGGCTCTGGATCGGCCTGGCGCTGATCATCCTCGTCGTCGTCGGCTTCATGTTCATGCAGCAGGGCGCCGCCGCCAAAAAGGCCGAGCAGGAAAAGGCCGCCGCCGAGAAGATCGACAGCCCCTACGCCGCCATCGCCAACGGCAAGGCGGATGTGGAAGGCGGCATCATCCAGGTCGCCGCCCGCCGCGGCGGCGTCGTCCGCGCCGTCTATGTGCAGGAAGGCGAGCGCGTCGTCGCCGGGCAGATCCTCGCGCGTCAGGAAGACGACGAGCCGCGTCTGGCCCTGTCACGCGCCCAGGCCGAGGTCGCCCAGGCGGAGAGCCAGCTGCGCGCCATCCAGGTCGACATCAACACGGCCAAGCGCGAGCACGATCGCCTCGCCCGCCTCGTCGAAACCAACTTCGTCGCCGCCGCGCGCATGGACGAGGCCCGCGACCAGATCGCCGCGGCCGAAGCCCGCTACGGCTCGCAACAGGCCGCCGTCCAGACGTCCCGCGCCCGCCTCAACGAGGCCGCCTACAACCTCGAGCTGACGGTGATCCGCGCGCCCATGGATGGCCGCATCGTCCGTCGCTACGCCAATCCGGGCGCGGGCGCCTCGACCCTGAACGTGTCGAACATGTTCGATCTGGAGCCCAATACCCAGCGCATCGTCCGCGCCGAAATCGTCGAAGCCGACATCCCCAACGTGCGGGACGGCCAGGAGGTCGAACTGGTCTCCGAAGTCGATCAGTCGCGGGTCTATGTCGGCCGGGTTCTGCGCCGCGCGCCCCTGTTCGGCGCCCGCAAGCTCGCCTCCGAGGATCCGTCGCAACGCACCGACGAGCGGGTTGTCGAGGTTGTCGTCTCCGCCGACGATGCACCGCTGCTCATCGGTCAGCGCGTGCTGGTCAAGTTCATGAAGCCCGGCGAGCGCGCCGGAGCGCCGCGCGCCGTTGTCGGGGGTGTCACCGCGGACCGGGCCATGCAGGCGCCGGCGAAGGCGGGCTGATCCCCGCCGTCAGCGCCCGGTGAAGTCCGCCGGGCGCTTCTCCAGCACCGAGGCCACGCCCTCGGCGTGATCCTCCGTCATGTGGGCCAAGGCCTGCATGGCGGCGGTCATTTCCAGCATCTGGTCGAAATTCGCGTCGCGGCCCTGGCGCAGCAGGGTCTTGGCCATGCGCAGGGCGTGCGGCCCGTGCGCCGCGACCTTGCCCGCCATCTTAAGCGCCTCATTCATCAGCGCCTCCGGCGCCACCACGTGGCTGATCAGGCCCCAGCGTTCCGCCGTCGCGGCGTCGATCGTCTCGCCGGTGAAGAGCATCTCCGCCGCCCGCGCATAGCCGACGTTCCGCGGCAGGAGCCACGCCCCGCCGTCGCCCGGCAGTATGCCCAGCTTCAGGAACGGCACGCCGAACGACGCCTCGGTCGAGGCCAGCCGGATGTCCGCGAGCCCGGCGATGTCGCAGCCCAGACCCATGGCCGGTCCGTTGACCGCCGCCACCAGCGGAACTTCCAGCCCGTAGAGCGACCGCACGATCCGGTGCACCACACGGCGATAGCGCTCGCGGATCTCGGCCCCGGTCCCGGCGAACAGGTCGCGCCGGTCGCGCATGGCCTTCAGGTCGCCGCCGGCCGAGAAGGCCCGTCCCGCACCGGTGATCACCACGCAGCGCACCGCCGGATCGCCGTTGACCGCCGCGCACGCCGCCGCGAAGGCCTCGCCGTCCTCGAGGTCGGGCAGGGCGTTCAGCCGCTCGGGCCGCGACAGCGTCCATATCTCGATCGGGCCGCGTCGTTCCGTCTGGATCAGGGTCATCCGCCAGCAGTGCCCGATCTGGCCGTCGCCGACAATTCCCCACGGCGGATCGAGCCGCTACTGATGTCGCATGTCCGTCCCCCCGCCGTCCGGCCCGCCGCGTTCGATCGCCACGCCCTGCGTCAAGGTCTGCATCGTCGACGGCGCGTCCAGCCTGTGCCTCGGCTGCTGGCGCACCCTGTCCGAGATCGGCGGCTGGAGCGGCCTCACCGACGCGGAACGGGCGCGGATCATGGCCGAACTGCCGGAGCGGGAACGCGCCCGGCGCTGACCCTTCCCGTTTACCACCCGCCAACCATCCCTCTTCACCGCATCCCAACGGCGGCCGTGCGAGAGACAGGGTCATGCGGTTCGACCTGTCCTCCATGGCCGTCATGGCCCTCGCCGTCGCCTCTGCCCTCACCACCGCGTGGTGGATGGATCACGCCGGCCTGCGCAGTCGCGCCTGGGCCGCGACGCCCGTCGCCTCCGCCCCCGCCACCGGCCGCCCCGGTCAGGTGCTCAAGGCCGCCGACGGTCACTACTGGGCCGAGGCCGAGATCGACGGTCGCGCCGTTCGCGTCATGGTCGACACCGGCGCCAGCGCCGTGGTGCTGACCCGCGAGGACGCCGCGCGCCTTGGTCTGAAGCTGACCGCCGACGACTTCTCCGGAACCATCGTCACGGCGTCCGGCCCTGTTCGCGCCGCCGCCGTCCGGCTCAAGGCCGTGGCCGTCGCCGGCGCCCGCGTCGACGCCGTGGAGGCGCTGGTCGTCGAGCACGGCCTCCCGCATTCCCTGCTGGGCATGAGCTATCTCGGCCGTCTCTCCGCCTTCACCGCCACGCCGGCAGGCCTGACGCTGCGCCCCTAGAGCGCCTTCACCATCACCACCATCGCCGTGGCCAGCAGATAGAGGGCGAACGCCTTCCTCAGCACCCGCCGGTCCAGCGAATGCGCCAGCTTCGCGCCCCACGGCGCCACGGCCGTCGTCAGGACCGCCATCACCACCGCGCCGGGTACGTTGACATAGCCCAGCGACAGCGGCGGCCGTCCGACGGCGTCCCAGCCGAATACGACGAAGCCGACCGTCGCCGCCGCGCCTATGGCCACGCCGAAGCCTGAGGCGGTCGCCACCGCCTGATGGATCGGCCGGCCACACAGCGTCATCAGCATGCCTCCGAAGCTGCCGCCGCCAATCCCCATCATCGCGGAAAGTCCGCCGATCACTGTTCCGAACCCGCGCCGGCCCCAGCCCGTCGGCAGGTCCTTCCGCAGCACATACCGCTCCGGCATCAGCCCCATCTGCGCCGCCACCAGGGCGAGGCAAACGCCATAGACGATGGCCAGGCCCTCCATGGAGGTCAGCCCCGCCACCCCCGCCCCGACCAGGGCGCCGAAGCCGACCCAGGGTGTCCAGGTCTTCAGCACGACCTCGTCGACGGCCCCATGCGTCCGGTGCGCCTTCAGCGATCGCCACGACGTCGCGACGATGGTCATCAGCGAGGTGCCGATGGCGGTATGCAGATTGCCCTCGCCCCCGACCCCCAGCACCTCGAAGGCATAGAAGACGGCCGGCACGATCACCGTGCCGCCGCCCACGCCGAACAGCCCGGCGACGATCCCGCCCGCCAGTCCGGCGGCGACGAGCGCCGCCATCAGCAGCAGCATTTCGGACAGGGGCAGGGCGGTCATCGGGACAGCACTAGCCGACCGCGCCGCGCGAGGGGAGGGCGACCCGCGCCGCGGCCAAGGCAACCTTTCCCCTCCGAACCCCGTTCTTCCGGCTCCCCAGGCAACCGCCGGAAAGCCCCCTATGAACGCGATCCACACATTGTCGGCCGCCGCGGCCGGCGCGCTCGCCCTGTCCGCCGCCGGCGTAAGCCAGGCCCAGACGCCCTACACAAGCTATCAGTCCGGCCCCTCCGTGCCCTCCAGCTGCCGCAACGTGGAGCAGCTCGCGAACGGCTACGTCTCGGCGGAATGCCAGACCGACGGCGGCTTCCGCTGGAGCTCGATCCGCAGCGCCGACTGCCGCAGCGCCATCACCAACCGCAACGGCGTCCTCAGCTGCACCGGCGCCAGCGCCACGGTCGGACCGCTCTACCCGGACGACAACTACGGTTCGAACCAGGGCTACGGCACGGTTCAGGACCAGCCGGGCGGCGTCTTCGGCGCCCTGCTCGGCGCCCTGTTCGGCGTCCAGACCGCCGATCAGGATCAGGTGCTGGATCAGGACTGGAGCCGCGGTCGACGCCCGCTCTATCAGCGCCGCGCCGATCTCGACGCCCGGATCGAGGCCGGCGTCCGCGACGGCTCCATCAGCCGCACCGAGGCGGGGCGACTGCGCGCCGACTACGACGCCCTCGTTCAGCTCGAAACCCGCTACGCCGCCGACGGCCGCATGACCACGACCGAACGCAGCGACCTGCGCGAACGCTACCGCGCCCTGTCGCAACGCGTGGGCGACGAGCGCAATGACGGCGACACCGGCTATGGCTGGCAGCCCCTCGCCGACCAGCGCGCGGCCTTCAGTGCGCGCGTCGACGTCGCTATCCGCAATCGCGACATCACCCGGACCGAGGGAACCCGCCTGCGCTCCGATTTCGACGCCCTCGTCCGTCTCGAAGCCGAATATCGTCGCGACGGTCTGAGCAGCCGCGAGCAGCAGGACCTGACCACCCGCCTTGCCGACCTTGACCGCCGCGTCGGCGACGATGGCGGCTACGACAACGGCTCGTCCGGCTACGACCCCCGCGCCGCCGAGATCGAGGCCCGCATCGTGGCCGGCGAACGCAACGGCTCCATCAGCCGCACCGAGGCCACCCGCCTCCGCGACGAACTCCGCGACCTGACCCGCCGCTGGGCCGACCTTGAGGCGCGGGTCGGCGCCAGACGATAAACCGGCCCCGGGTTTCATCGGCGCGCACCTCCTCCCGCTTGCAACGTCCGGGCGAACCGGGCCAAGTGAGCGGAGGGAGGCGACCATGATCCTTGAGGTGTTGCTGGCCGTAGTCATGGCCTCTGACCATCCGGCGGGTACCCCGGCCGGTCAGCCGGCTGTTGCGCTGCATTCGCAGGCCGCGCCGGCCAAGGCGATTGGCGGGCTCTGGGAGCAACTGGGCGTCGCGATCCGGGCTGAAGATACCGCGGCGGCCCTTACCTCGGCCAAGGCGATCGCGGAGCACCCCGACTTTGCGGCCGAGACCGCGGAGCGACGCAGCCTGATCACGGTCCTGCTCGGACTGCTATATTCCGGTGAAGGTCAGGACGCAGCCGCCTTGCCCTATCTGATCGAGGCGTCGGAGCGGCCCGGCGCTTCGGTCGATGTCTGGTTCGCCCGCATCACGTCCCATGCCAGGACCGACGACCGGACGGCGGCGGCCCGCGCCACCGCCCGTCTCCTGGCGCTTCATCCTGACGTCGTCTCGAACCTTTCGAGCCCATTCATCCTGCAGATCGAAAACTCGGACGAGGTGGACCCGGACGCCGCGTTCGAGCTTCGACGCGCGCTCCAGGACGCGGGCTGGCGGGACCGCTTCGACAGCTGGATTTGGGTCCGTCTGATCGACGATCTCAGGGAGCGGGGCCGGGACGACGAGGCTGTTGAACTGGTCGGTCGCGTTACGGCGTCCGGCGCGCTGATGCACCTGCATGCGATGCGTCGCTACGACGATCTCCGCGGGGCGGCCGCCCTCGCGGATCTGGACATAGCTGCGATCCTGGAAGCCGAGCTGCAGACCAGGCGCACAGAAGCTGAGGCCAGCGGCGCGGAATTCGAAGCCCGCAACGCTTACGCCTCCGGCTTGTTCAACCGCGGCCGTTTCGATGAGGCGCTGGCGTTCACCGAAGCCACTCTCGCCCTGCCGGCGCCCGAACCGGCTACGGAAGACGACCGGTCCCTGACATGGACGATGGACGCCCGGGCCCGGGCACTCATGGAGCTCGGCCGCCGCGACGAAGCCATCGCCCAGATGGAGATTGCCGCAAAGCGTGATGAGGGTGGCGGGACCAATGTCAGCCAGACGATCAATCTGGGCTGGTTCTACCTGCGGGCCGGTGAAAACCAGAAGGCTATCGAGGCGGTGAAATCCCTTCAGGCGGGATCGGCATCGCCGTTCGGAATCATGCAGGCCATGCACGTTCGGGGCTGTGCCGGCGTCGCCTTGGGAGAGGAGCGGATCGCCGGACCGGCCTTCGCCCACATGGAGCAGAATTGGCGAGACGCCCCGCTGACCTGGGTCGAGGCGCAGGCCTGCCGCGGCGAATCCGACGGAGCCGCCGACACCTTACTGCGGATCCTCGGGGACGAAGACCTGTCTGACCGGGCCGTCGGCGCGATGCACACCTATCTTGTGAGCCAACGCGCTACCGAGTTCGACCGGCGGGTCGCCGACGCCCTGGCAGTCGCCGTCGCCCGGCCCGATGTGGTCGCCGCCCGCGACCGCATCGCCCGAGCGCTGGTTATCCCGACGCTGAGCAACCAGTTCTAGATCAGCAGCGCCCCTTCGTGCCTTAGCAGCCAGCTCTTCCGCTCCAGCCCGCCGCCGAAGCCGACCAGCGCTCCGTCGGCTCCGACGACCCGGTGGCAGGCCAGCACCAGCGGAATGGGATTGCGGTTCAGCGCCACCCCGGCGGCCTGCGCCGCGCCCGGCTCGCCCGCGCGCTTCGCCATCTCGCCATAGCTGATGGTCACCCCCGCCGGCACCTCCGCCAGCGCCCGCCAGACCCGGGCGTGAAACCCGTCGCCCGCGGCCGCGCCCTCCAGCGACCATGTCGCGCGCTTCAGGGCTTCCCTGTCGCCGTCGAAATAAGCCGCCAGCGTCCGCGCCAGCGGCGCCGGCGCCTCGCCGTCGTTCAGTGCCGCGTCCGGATACTCCCGCCGCATCGCCTTGATCAGCCCGTCCCCAAACGACAGCCCGCGCAGCACGCCGCCCTCGTCGCAAGCGAGTGCGAGCGGCCCGATCGGGCTTTCCAGCCATGACAGCGTCAATCGTTCGGGTGCGGCCGTCGTCATGTCCGGTTGGTCGCCGGCATCAGGGCGTTCAGTTCGCCCCAGCCGAGCGCCCCCTCCATCAGCGGCGCGGACTGCCCGTCCTCCAGGAAGCCGCGTGTCAGCGCCGCCGCCCGGCCCAGCGCTGCTCCGACGATGCCCGACCCCGCGCTCAGCCGCCGCACGCCCAGCCGCTCCAGCGTCGCCGCATCGGGCAGACCGGGGAAGGCCAGCAGATTCAGCGGCATCTCCGTCGCCGCGACCAGTTCCGCTATGCCCGCCTCGTCCGTCAGCCCCGGCGTGAACAGCCCGTCCGCCCCGGCCTCCCGGTAGATCGCGCCCCGCCGCGCCGCCTCGGCCACCCGCCCCTCCGCCTCGCCCACGCCTCTCAGCCAGACGTCGCATCGGGCGTTGATGAACAGCTCCGGCCCCACCGCCGCCCGGATGGCCACGATCTTCGCCGCCAGCAGATCCGGCGAGCCGCCGCCGTCCTCGATGTTGATCCCCTGCGCCCCGGCCTCGACCACCGTCCGGGCCGCCGCCGCCACTTCCGCGGGATCGTCGGAATAGCCGCCCTCGAAATCGACTGAGACCGGCAGGCCCTGCGCCGCCCGCACGACGTCGAGCGTGGCCTGCACCACCCGCTCGACGGGCAGGGCGTCGCCGTCCGGCCAGCCCAGCGCCCAGGCCACGCCCGCGCTGGTCGTCGCGATCGCCTTCGCCCCCAGCGAGCGCATCAGGGCCGCCGAGCCCCCGTCCCAGGCGTTGGGCAGGATCAGCAGGCCGGATCGGTGCAGGTCGCGGAAGGCGGTCATGGGAATCTCCGTCGGTTCGAACGCTAACATGGGCGGCGCCTCACGGCTCCGCTCGCGGTTTCCGGCCATCCTCACCGCCTCTGCTGCCACCCTGCTGTCAGCAGCCACCGGCGCGCCCGCGCGTTCACTGGCGAACCGCCGCCCCTCGCCCTAGATTGCGTTCATGAACCGTTCCAGTTCGCCCCCCAAGGGCTCCGCGCCCCGCGTGACCAAACCCGTCCACGTGCCCGGCCAGTCCATGGCCGAGGCCCCCGCCGCCTTTCTCCGCGACGAAGAGGGCAAGGCCCCGCGCATGCCGGTCAAGACGCCGCACATGCCGATGTTCGCCCCGGTCACCGGCCCGCGCCTGACGCCCGAGGAGGCGCCCGGCAAGCCGTCCGACTGGACCCCGCACCGCCCCGACCGTCCCGCCGGGCGCAAGCACATCCCCTTCCGGCTGGAGACGAAATACTCCCCCGCCGGCGACCAGCCCGCCGCCATCGCCGAACTGGTCGAAACCGCGAAGTCCGGTGAGCGCGAGCAGGTCCTGCTGGGCGTCACCGGCTCCGGCAAGACCTTCACCATGGCCAAGGTCATCGAGCAGACCCAGCGCCCCGCCCTTATCCTGGCCCACAACAAGACCCTCGCCGCCCAGCTCTATTCCGAGTTCAAAAGCTTCTTCCCGGATAATGCCGTCGAGTATTTCGTATCGTACTACGACTACTACCAACCCGAAGCTTATGTCCCAAGAACAGACACTTACATCGAAAAGGACAGCTCCATAAACGAGCAGATCGACCGGATGAGGCATTCGGCGACGCGGGCGATTCTGGAGCGGGACGATGTGATCGTGGTGGCCAGCGTTAGCTGCATCTACGGCATCGGCTCGGTCGAGACCTACACCGCCATGACGTTCACGCTGAAGGTCGGGGACCAGATCGACGAGTCCAAGCTCCGCGCCGACCTGATCGCGCTGCAGTACAAGCGCAACGACGTCCATTTCGAACGCGGCATGTTCCGCAAGCGCGGCGACGTGCTGGAGGTCTTCCCCGTCCACATGGAAGACCGCGCCTGGCGCATCCAGCTGTTCGGCGACGAGCTGGAGTCCATCCAGGAGTTCGACCCCCTGACCGGCAAGAAGACCGCCGACCTCGAGGAGATCACCGTCTACGCCGCCAGCCACTACGTCACGCCCCGGCCCTCGCTCAACCAGGCCATCACCGGCATCAAGAACGAGCTCAAGGAGACGCTCGACTGGATGGTCGAGAACGGCAAACTCCTCGAAGCCCAGCGCCTAGAACAGCGGGTGCGCTTCGATCTGGAGATGATGGAGGCCACCGGCTCCTGCGCCGGCATCGAGAACTACTCCCGCTGGCTGACCGGCCGCGCCCCCGGCGAGCCGCCGCCTACCTTCTTCGAATACATCCCCGACAACGCCCTGCTGTTCGTCGACGAGAGCCACGTCACCGTCGGCCAGATCAGCGCCATGTACCGCGGCGACTATCGCCGCAAATCCACCCTCGCCGAGTACGGCTTCCGCCTGCCCAGCGCCATCGACAACCGCCCGCTCAAATTCGACGAGTGGGACGCCATGCGCCCCCAGACGGTCTTCGTCAGCGCTACCCCCGGCCCGTGGGAGATGGAGCGCACCGGCGGCGTCTTCACCGAACAGGTCATCCGCCCCACCGGCCTGATCGACCCCCCGGTCGAGATCCGCCCGGTCAGCGGCGTCACCCGCAACCAGGTCGACGACGTCATCGACGAGGTGAAACAGGTCGCCCGCGACGGCTACCGCTCCCTCGTCACCGTCCTGACCAAGAAGATGGCCGAGGACCTGACGGAATACATGCACGAGCAGGGCGTCCGCGTCCGCTACATGCACTCCGACGTCGACACGCTTGAGCGGATCGAGATCCTGCGCGACCTGCGCCTCGGCTCATTCGACGTCCTGATCGGCATCAACCTGCTGCGCGAGGGCCTCGACATCCCCGAGTGCGGCCTGGTCGCCATCCTCGACGCCGACAAGGAGGGCTTCCTGCGCTCCGAGACCTCCCTGATCCAGACCATCGGCCGCGCCGCGCGCAACGTCGACGGCCGCGTCATCCTCTACGCCGACCGGATGACCGGCTCGATGGAGCGCGCCATCGCCGAGACCAACCGCCGCCGCGAGAAGCAGGAGGCCTACAACGCCGAGCACGGCATCACCCCGGAATCGGTCAAGCGCGACATCCGCGAGATCATGGCCAGCCCCTATGAGTCCCGCGCCCTCGACGCCCTGACCGCCCCGGGCGTGAAGGAGGAGTCCCGCCCCTTCACCGGCTCCAACTTCCAGGCCGCCCTCAAGGACCTCGAAGGCCGCATGCGCAACGCCGCCGCCAACCTCGAATTCGAGGAAGCCGCCCGCCTGCGCGACGAGATCAAGCGGATGAAGCTGATGGACCTGGAGTTCGCCAACGAGGTGCTGACCGCCGAGGGGGAGCAGGTGGACAAGAGCGCGCCGAAGCGGTGGCGGGCGGATGCCGCGGCGGAGAAGGCGGAGGCGTTCCGGAAGGGAAGGTAGGGGCCCTAGGCGTCGGTGCCGCTCCGCCTAACTAGATCAAGCGGGAGAAGCCGGGGATCGGGGTTTGCCGCGACTGTGACGGATCAAACTAGGTTTCGAACAGCCATCGCCCACCATCGAACGAGGATTGCATGTCGCTGCTTGATGCTCCCAGAGTCGTTGCTGGACCTGAGAAGTAGCTCATAGCGGTCCAAGTCGGGCGTGGTGGTGTCTCCTGCCTTCGCCTTAATCTTGTTGTCCTCCCGAGCCGCTTGGAAGAATTCCAAAAAGGTTCTTACCTTTGATGGGTCGGGATGGTCGAGATTACGGATAAACCAATAGAACACAGGGATTTGGCTGGGTTGACGAAGCAACGGGTCTCGCATGCCGAATACCTCGGTCAAGTAAGTCAGATTGTCTCTCACGCGGTTTGCCGAAGCCTGAAAGTCTATGCTCTCGGTTGGGGCAAGCAGTTCAAGGAGCCCTAGTTCGGCTTGTTGGGGATCCCCATCATTTGCAATGGCTCTAACAAGAGCATCCAGCTGACGCTTTTTCGTATCAACCGGCGCCCCTCGGTGCTCGATCAGCAAGAGCTTAGCCGCAAGATTCTTATCTTCGGAGCGGACGGTCGAGAAAGGAAGGTACTCGCTGAGGAACGGGTGGTTCACGAGTTCACGGATGATAGCCGGTACGCGTCCAGGCATGGCGTTCCGCAGCTCAGCACCCGTCAGGGGCTTGCTTGTGTTAAGCCGGACAAACAGCTGGCTAATGTTAGCCTCGTCATCCGTAACAACCGCCATTATTGCGAGCTTAAAGTCCTCTAGTTTGTATGCAATCTCAGGAAAGTTCAGAGATATATCTTTCCAGTATTTTCCTGCGATCTCTACAGATGGGTCGGAATAGAATTCAAACTCCTTGGAAAGCGGATACTTTCCATCCATAAAATCGAAAAGAGCGTTAAGTCGTTGTTTTCCGTCAATAACGGCGTACTTCAGTCCCTTATCATTCAGCTCGTTGACGCCGTACGAGAAGTCGGCCAAGTAGATTTTCGGTATATCGAAGCCATTAAGTATGGAGTCGATCAGGTATTGTTGATTGGCAACGCTCCAGATGTTGCTCTTACGCTGATAGATCGGCTCGAAGTCGATATCAAATCGCTGTCGCCAAAGCCAAGCGACATTCTCGACATGCATCTGTATGTTCAGGCGATGGAAGTTAGTAGCCATGCTGATAGCTCACTTCTCTCGCCAATCCGTCTAGGTCCGGAAAGACAACTGAGTCTGTGAACCCCATCCGAAAGAGAGCGGAAAAGATCGCGGCTGCACTGTCCTTGTCGATGATTATCTTATCCAATACGCCGTCTGGACCCACTGCCTCTTGGGCGTCCATCGGGTCGGGCGCCGAGCCGAAAAGCACAAAAACGCCGCGCTGAGCGACGATGCGCTTGCTGTTGTGTACGCCATACATTGCGACGGGCTTTTCACGCTCAATGTGGCCGGGGCGATAGGCTCGCAAGTTCGAATGGTTTGGAGACAGGATGATATCGCTGTCTTTGGACATACCCATTAGCGAAACTTGGTTGAGGCGTTTTGGATTAAGGGTCCAGACGCCAGCGTCCGACAGCGGAAGCGAACGACGCCACTTAACCAGCGCGAAGTAAAGCGCGACAAACGGGTTTTCGGTCCAATCTAACAGTCTCGTGGGGAGGCCGTAGTGCTGCATTATGAACAGCGTCTCTAGGTCTCCCTCTGGGGTCGCGGCTGGTAGCGGCCCGGTCATGAACGGAGGGGATCGATGGCGGAAGGTATCTACCAGCGAACCCTCAAGGTCCGCGTAAAAGGTCGGAGTGCCGTCTGAGGGGCGGCGGTAGAGCGACGGAGTGAGCGGATAGGCGTCTGCTGCCGATGTCCCTCGAAACCAAACTCTATCTTCGGCTGATGCCTTGTCCGAAACTAGCTGGGCATACTCCGCCAAGCTGGTGATCCGTTCGGGCTCTGGTGTGTTCTTCTGCGCGTCGGTCATAATTATCCGGCGGTCATCCTTCGGGGAGGTGGCAGACGCTACTCGACTATGAACGCTCTCAAGCTAAGCGGGGGTAGTTGATTTGGCTAGGATCAACCGTCGCGAGACGAGGAGGAGGTCAACGGCGACCCGACGGGCGCGTAATCGATGACTATCCTTCACCGCCCCTAACCCCCTGACCCGCCACCCGCTACGGTGGGAGGATGGGGGACGATACCAACTCATGGTGCAGACTCGGCTTCGCCGAGCCGAGCGCCGCCTACACCAGCGCGACCCAGCAGGCGCGGCATTTGACCGAGGGCTGGATGGCGGAGCACGGCTTCTGCCCCGCCTGTCCGGCCGACCGGCTGCCGCCCCTGCCCAACAACACCCGCGTCGGCGACTTCCGCTGCGCCGCCTGCGGCGAGGAGTATGAGCTCAAGTCCGGGCAGGGCGCCGTCGCGGGGGTGCTGCCGGCCGGGGCGTGGGGGGCGATGAAGCAGCGGCTGGCGGCGGCGAACAATCCCAGCCTGTTCGTCATGGGCTACGACCGCGTGGCGCATCGCGTCAGCGAGCTGATCGTTGTGCCGCGCCATTTCTTCACCGGGGCGATCATCCGGCCGCGCGCGCCGCTGGGCCCCGACGCCCGCCGCGCCGGCTGGCAGGGCTGCACGATCCGGCTGAAGGACGTCCCCGCCGCCGGCCGCATCCCCCTGATCCAGCACGGCGCCCCGCGCCCGCAGGCCGAGGTCCGCGCCGCTTGGACCGCCACCCTGTTCCTGCGTGAGACCCGACCCGAGGCGCGCGGCTGGCTGCTGGCCGTCATGGGTGCGGTAGAGGCGGTGGGGCGGGAGGCGTTCACGCTGGACGAGGTCTACGCCCACGAGGCCCGGCTGGCGGCCCTCTATCCCGGCAACAACAACGTCCGGCCCAAGATCAGGCAGCAGCTGCAGGTGCTGAGGGACCGGGGCTGGCTGGCGTTCGGGGACAAACGCGGGACCTACCGGCGGACCTGATCACCACTCCAGAGGTTCGGCCCTCTCGTCCCGCGCATGGGCCGCCCGGATCTTGCCGATCTTGCGCGAGCGGGCCTTCAGCCGTTCGCGCGCCTCGGCCTGGCGCTGCTTGTCGGCGCGGCGGGACATGGCCCAGAGATGCAGGCGCGCGGCGCCGCGCGGCTCGGTGAGGGGCGGCCAGCTGCCGTCGGCGAGACAGTGCTGGCGGAAGGCGTGGAAGGCCTCCGGGCTGATGAACCGGCCGCGCGCCATGTTGCAGGCCTCGCAGGCGGCGACGAGGTTGTCGGTCTTGTCCGATCCCCCGAATGAGCGCGGCGTCAGATGCTCGCGCGTCGCCATCGCCGGCCCCTTCGGCCATGTCCGCATCGCACCGCCGCAATAGGCGCAGCGCCAGTTCTGCGCCTCGGCCAGCATCCTCTGGGTGATCATCAGCCCGTCCCTCCACCGGCGGGCAGAGTGGAACAGCGATACGTCAAAACCGGTCGTAAGCCTCGGGATTTCCACAACTAAAGAACAAAAGCAGAACATAGGGGCTGTGCGATCGCAAGCCTGAGAACTAGGGCTGCGGCGTCGGTGGTTCTCCGGAGCCCATCAGTTTGCGTCCCCCAGCCAAGCCTCCTGCCCAGCCCCCAGCCTCCCACCCGTCCGCCCCCACGACCCCCGCCCGGCTGCTGCACGTCCGCTGCCTGCGGCCCGGCTGCGGGCGGGAGGCGCTGCTGAATGACCATGTGTTCGGCGACGGGCCGCGTCCGGCCGAAGGGCTGTCGCGGCGGTTCGTCTGCGCCTGCGGGCGACGGGCGGCGCATCTGCGCTATGTCTCGCGGCGGCCGCGGCCCGACAATCCGTGCGGCTGGCTCTGACCCATGCTGCTGCACAGCCACCCCGGACCGCCCGAGCCGCCGCGGCTGATCACCATCCAGAGCGCGCGGCGGCACAATTTCCTCCTGTCGCTGCACTGCGAGCCGTGTGGCCGGCATCAGCATGTCGACGGCGCGACCCTGCCGATCATCCCGAAGGCGGTGTGCCTGGGCGAGCTGTGGCTGGCCGGGCGGTTCCGCTGCGCCGGATGCCGCCGCCCGGCGACGCAGCTGGACGTGATCGAGCGGGAGCTGAGCCTGAACGTGAAACGCGAGGTCTGGCGGCTGGGCGACCCTCTGGTGCCCGAGCGGCTGCGCCGCCACTGGCGCTGGGACCCCTGGGACCGCAAGGACTGGCCGGCGTGGTTCAAGCGGAGGTGAGTTCTTGCTTTCGTCATCCTCCGGCAAGGCGCTTCAGCGCCGCGACCGGGGGACCCAGCGGCGCGCGTGAGCGCGACCCTGCCGGGAGCGCTGCTGATCGCGACAGCCTGCCTGAACGGATCGCCTTCGGCGCCGCTGGGTCCCCCGGTCTCCCCACGCTTTCGCGAGGGTCGCCGGAGGATGACGAAAGGGAGGCGGTCTCGCCGCTAGCCGCCACGTCCGATTCTGACGCAGCGGCGCCGTAGCGTGTCGGCATGCACGAGAAGTCGCCGCCCCGTTATCGATCCGAGGAGCACTGGGCCGAGATACGGCGGGCGTGGGAGCGGGGGGCGACGGGGGCGTCTCTGGCGCGGCGGTACGATGTCGGGCTGGCGAACCTGTGGCGGCGGCGGGCGGAGGAGAGCTGGGAGCGGAAGCCTGAGCCGGATCCCGTGCCGGAGCCGCTGGAGGGGTGGGAGCGGTATGCCGAGAAGAAGCGGGACGCGTTCGAGCTGAGGCTGGAAGAGACGCGGCTGGTGGCCGCCACCCTCGCGGAGGCGATGGCGGGCGGGGCGCTGGAACGGGTTCCGCTGTGGCACCTCGGCTTTGTGCTGCGGTGGCGCGCCGGGCGGCTGACGCCGGAGACGGCGGCGCGGGACCGGGACTGGGCGCGGCGCTACGGCTGGACCGGGGCGCTGTGGAAGGAGGACGGGTCGCTGTATCATCAGGCGTGGCTGGACGGGGCCACAATCCAGGCGAACCGCGACGAGTGGCGGGCGGACGCCGGACTGCCGGACGGGGTGGCGGAGGACTGGCCGTAGGCGAGGGACGCCGTCGGGGCGCCGCCCCTCACGCCACCTTTTCGGTGATGAAATGGCGGCCCTCGCGGTCCTCGATCTCGACCACCCAGAGGTCGGGGTCGTAGCCGGACTGGCGCTGGATGTAGGCGTCGAGCTCGAATTCGGCGTCGCTCTCGACCGGCTGCATCCACAGCCGTTCGCCGTCGGGACCGAAGGCCTCGCTGTACAGGCGGGCGCGGCGGGTGGAGGTGTCGAAGGCCTTGACGATGACCGTGCCGGCGCGGGCGTCGCCCTTGCGCGCGACCGTGGCGAAGGCGCCGCCCAGCTCGGCGCGGCGGATCAGGGCGGACACCCACAGGTCGGTGGAAAGAAGCAAATCGCTAACCCTGATCGGAAACCATACCGGAACGCGTGGCGCGTAGGGTGCGGCGCATGACGATAGGGCAGAACGCCGCCGCCGCCAAAGCCGCACTCCTCGCCGCAGCCCTGCTGGGGGCGGCCGGGCCCGCGTGGGCCGGAGTGGGCGCGGCCGGGACCTATTATGAGCGGGCCTTCGTGGTCGCCGCCGACGCCCGCTGCAATCTGTTCGCGCCCCAGGTCGACGCCGCCCTGGGCGCGGCGACGGCGCAAGCGCGGGGCGCGGCGCTGCGGTCCGGCTCGGCCGAGGCCGATCTGAACGCCGCCGCCGCCCGGGCGCGGGCGCGGGCCGGAGCCGTGTCCTGCCGCGACCCGGAGCTGGAGACGGTGCGGGCGCGGGTGGCCGGGGCCTTCGCCGGCTGGACGCGGACGCCGCGCATGACCTTCGCCGGGGGACGCCAGCCCTGGATCGCCGACCGCACCAAATGGGCCGCGCCCGGCTGGCGGTTGAAACAGGCCTCGACCACGGGGGCGTCTCCGGTTGCGATCGGCTACGGCGGCGACGCGCTGGCGGGGGACCTGACGGCGGTGGTGTCGTTCGTGGGGCGTTCGCGGCCCAATGCGGCGCGGCTGGTGTTCCGGGACGAGGCCAAGGCGCCGCGGGCCTGGCTGTCGGGCGGAGGGCTGGCGCCGGCCGCCTCGCGCGCCAGCGTCTGGGCCACCGGGGTGTCGGCCGCCGATCCGGCCCTGCTGGCCGAGGGCCGGCGCGGGGGCGAGGCGTGGCGCTTTCCGGCCTCGGTCGCCGACCGGCTGGCCCGGCTCGATCCGCGCGAGACGTTTCTGGTGGAGTTCCATTTCCGCGACGGCAGCGTGGCCACGGCCCGCTTCGAGGCGGGCGATTTCGCCGCCGGCCGCGCCTTCATGTCCATGGGGGCGCTCTAGCAGGGGAGGCTCTTAACGCCGCGTTTACCACGTGCCCGGCATTTTCTGCCCAGCGGGCGTCTGTAAGCACCCGTAAGTATTCGGGGCGGGACGCGTGGGCGGCTTCACGGCGGCGGTGCAGAGATTCGGGATCGGTCGCCTGACCGTGGTGCTGGGCGTCGCCGCCGGCGTCGCCGCGGTGCTCGTGGCGGTCATGCTGCGCATCGGCCAGGCCCCGGACGCCCTGCTCTATTCCAACCTCGACCTGCGCGAGGCCTCCGAGATCACCACGGCGCTGGACGGCGCGGGGATCAAATACTCGTCCAAGGGCGACGGCTCGACGATCTTCGTCAGCCGCGACGAGGTCGGGGAGGCCCGCATGCTGGTCGCCGGCAAGGGCCTGGTGACCTCCGGCAGCGTCGGCTACGAAATCTTCGACAACCAGTCGGTGCTGGGACAGACCGAGTTCCAGCAGAACCTCAACGCCAAGCGCGCGACCGAGGGCGAACTGGCCCGCACCATCATGAGCCTGCGCGGCATCACCTCGGCGCGGGTGATGATCGCCATGCCGGATCGCCAGCTGTTCCAGAGCACCGCCGCCGAGCCCACCGCCGCCGTGGTCGTGGGGGTCACCGGCGGAGCGCTGACGGGCGCCCAGGTTCAGGGGATCCGCAACCTGGTGGCCTCGGCGGTCCCCAATCTGAAGCCGGAGAGGGTCACCTTGACCGACACGGCCAACCGCACCCTGGCCGCCGGCACCGACGACGCCGGCTTCAGCGCCGCCTCGGCGGAAGAGGCCAAATCCTCGACCGAGGCCCAGCTGCAGGCGCGGATCAAGGACATCGTCGAGGGCGTCGTCGGCGTCGGCGCGGCGCGGGTGCAGGTCACCGCCGACATCGACCACAGCCGCTCGACCACCCAGGAACAGCGGTTCGATCCCGACGGTCAGGTGGTTCGCTCGACCTCGACCAACGGTTCGGAGAGCCAGGACACCAGCGGCGTCAACGACGGCGGCGCGACGGCCACCAACAACATCCCCGGCGGCGAGGCCGCGGCCACGACCCCGATCGGCTCGCGCGACACCCAGAACACCGAGACCACCAACTACGAGATCTCCAACACCACCACGACCACGGTGAAAGAGGCCGGCGAGGTCAAGAAGCTGGCCGTGTCGGTCGCGGTTGACGGCAAATGGACCCCGCCCGCCAATGGCCGCGGCGAAGGGACCTATGCCCCGCGCAGCGAGCAGGAGATCGCCCAGATCAAATCGCTGGTCGCGGCCGCCGTCGGCATCGACGAGACCCGCGGCGACAAGATCGAGGTTCTCAACGTCCGCTTCGCCCGGGATGTGGCCGCGACCGGCGGCGTCGAGGCGGGCTCGTCGCTGTTCGACTTCACCAAGAACGATCTGATGCGCGGCGTCGAACTGCTGGTGCTGCTGATCACCGGCGTGCTGCTGATCTTCTTCGTGCTGCGGCCGCTGCTGAAGAGCGCCACCGGCGGCGGCATGGGTCAGCCGCAGCTGGCCGGCGCGAGCGGCCTTCCGGTGACCTCGCTGCAGACCACGATCATGAACGGCGCAGGCGGGGCCCAGATGGCCCAGATTTCGGGTCCGGCCGGTCCGTCGGAGATGGAGCAGCGGCTCGACATCGCCCGCATCGAGGGACAGGTGAAGGCCTCGTCGGTCAAGAAGGTCGCCGACTTCGTCGAAAAACATCCTGACGAGTCGACGTCGATCCTGCGCAGCTGGGTGCACGAAGGCTGATGGCGGCCCGGATGGTCAGCAAGAAGCCAGCCGTCGAGGATGTCAGGAAGCTGACGGGCCCGGAGAAGGCCGCCGTCATCCTGCTGTCGCTGGGCGAGGATCACACCCGGCTGTGGCAGAGCCTCGACGAGGAGGAGATCAAGGAAATCTCGCAGGCCATGGCCTCGCTCGGCACCGTCTCCGCGGCGGTGGTCGAGGAGCTGATGGTCGAGTTCGTCTCGGGGATGAGCGGCTCGGGCGCGGTGATGGGCAGCTACGAACAGACCCAGCGTCTGCTTGCCTCCTTCATGCCGGGCGAGCGCGTCGACGCCCTGATGGAGGAAATCCGCGGTCCGGCCGGTCGGACGATGTGGGACAAGCTCGGCAATGTGAACGAGGCCGTTCTCGCCAACTATCTGAAGAACGAATACCCGCAGACCGTCGCGGTGGTCCTGTCGAAGATCAAACCGGACCACGCCGCCCGCGTCCTGACCAGCCTGCCCGAGGACTTCGCCCTCGAATGCGTGCAGCGGATGCTGCGCATGGAGCCGGTGCAGCGCGAAATCCTCGACAAGATCGAGCAGACCCTGCGTACCGAATTCATGTCGAACCTGGCTCGTACGTCGAAGCGCGACAGCCACGAGCTGATGGCCGACATCTTCAACAGCTTCGACCGCCAGACCGAGGCCCGCTTCATCGGCGCGCTGGAAGAGCGTAACCGCGAGGCGGCCGAGCGCATCCGCGCCCTGATGTTCGTGTTCGAGGATCTGGCCAAGCTGGACCCCGGCGGCATCCAGACCCTGCTCCGCGCGGTCGAGAAGGACTCGCTCGGCCTGGCTCTCAAGGGGGCGTCGGAATCCCTGCGCGAACTGTTCTTCTCCAACATGTCGGAGCGCGCCTCCAAGATCATGCGCGAGGACATGGAGTCGATGGGCCCCGTCAGGCTCAAGGATGTCGACCAGGCCCAGATGGCCATGGTCCAGGTCGCCAAGGATCTCGCCGCCAAGGGCGAGATCATGCTGGTCGGTCAGGGCGCCGACGATGAGCTGATCTACTGACATGACCGCCCAACCCCTCAGCACCCCGTTCGCCTTCGACACCGAGTTCGACGCTTCCGGCGTCGTCGTGCAGCCGTCCGCCTTCCGTCCGGCCAAGCGCGCCTATGCGCCGCTGGAGGTCGACGCCCTCGTCGCCCAAGCCCGGCTCGAAGCCCGCAACGAGGCGTTGGCCGAGGCGGAGAGCGTTCAGTCGATGGCGCTTTCGTCCATCGCCCAGAGCCTCGCCGCGGCGGTCCCGTCACTGAGCCGGGTCGCCCAGGCCCACCGCGAACAGGCCGCCGAACTGGCGCTCGCCGCCGCTCGCGTGGTCGCCTCCGCTGCTCTCGACCGCTTCCCGGCCGGGCCGCTTCAGGCCGCGCTCGAAACCCTCGGACAGGAAATCGACGCCTCGCCCCGTCTGGTCATCCGCACGGGCGATCTCGACGAGGCCGGCCGCGCCCGCATCACCCGGCTGTGCGACGACTCGGGCTTCTCGGGCGTGGTCGCCTTCCGCGAAGATCCGGCCCTGCCGCCCGCCTCCTTCCAGCTGGAATGGGCCGACGGCCGCGCCGCTTTCGACGCCGAGGCCGCCTTCGTCCGTATCGGCGACGCCCTGCGCTCCGCCCTGGCCGCCGAGGCCGGCCACGCCGAGACCCTGAACCCCGACACCTCACTGGAAGGGAGGCCGTAATGGCGTCCGACACCATGGCTCTGGAGGAGTTCGCCGACTCCACCGCGATCACCGTCAACGACGAGGCGACCGACAAGACCGCCAGCGACCTGGCCCCGGTCTTCGACGTGCCGGTCAATATCTCGGCGGTGCTGGGCAAGGCCCACATGTCCGTGGCCCAGCTGCTGAAGCTGAACCGCGGCTCGGTGCTCGAGCTGGATCGCAAGGTCGGCGAGGCCATCGACATCTTCGTCAACAACCGGCTGGTCGCCCGCGGCGAGGTCGTCGTCGTCGAGGACCGGCTGGGCGTGACCATGACGGAAATCATCAAGACCGAGGACTCGGGCGCCTGATCGGCGACCGGTTGTAGAGATTAGAGGAGAAGACCCATGCGGCTTCTGGTGGTTGGCAGGCTCAGCGGACAGCTGGCGACGGCGGTGAAGATGGCCATGGCGCACGGCGCCAAGGTCCAGCACGTCGAGCGTGGCGATCAGGCGACGGAACAGCTCCGGCGCGGGCAGGGGGCCGACCTGCTGATGGTCGACTACCGCGTCGACATCGCGGCCCTGATCGCGGCCAACGAGAACGAGCGGATCCATGTGCCGGTGGTCGCCTGCGGGGTCGACGCCGACGCCACGGACGCCGCCAACGCCATCCGCGCCGGCGCCAAGGAGTTCATCCCCCTGCCGCCCGAGGCCGATCTGATCGCCGCCGTCCTGTCGGCCGTCGCCGACGACGAGCGCCCGCTGATCTCGGCCGATCCGTCGATGAAGGCCGTCATCCAGCTGGCCGACCAGGTCGCCCGTTCGGAAGCCTCCATCCTGATCACCGGCGAAAGCGGCGTCGGCAAGGAGGTGATGGCCCGGTATCTGCACGCCGGGTCCAAGCGCGCCGAGCGGCCCTTCATCAGCGTCAACTGCGCCGCCATCCCCGACAACCTGCTGGAATCCGAGCTGTTCGGGCACGAGAAGGGCGCCTTCACCGGGGCCATGGCCCGCCGCATCGGCAAGTTCGAGGAAGCCGACGGCGGCACCCTGCTGCTCGACGAAATCTCGGAGATGGACGTCCGCCTGCAGGCCAAGCTGCTGCGCGCCATCCAGGAGCGGGTCATCGACCGCGTCGGCGGGACCAAGCCGGTGCCGGTGAACATCCGCATCATCGCCACCTCGAACCGGGACCTCGCCAAGTCGGTGGCGGAGGGGACCTTCCGCGAAGACCTGCTGTACCGTCTGAACGTGGTGAACCTGCGGCTGCCGGCGCTGCGCGAGCGGCCGGGCGACATCGCCGTGCTGGCCGACCACTTCGTCAAGAAATACGCCGCCGCCAACGGCGTGCCGGTCCGTCCAATCTCGGGCGACGCCAAGCGCGCCCTGATCTCGCATCGCTGGAACGGCAACGTCCGCGAGCTCGAGAACGCCATGCACCGGGCGGTGCTGCTGGCGGTCGGTCCCGAGATCGACGTCGAGGCGATCCGCCTGCCGGACGGCCAGCCGCTGGCGATGGGCACCCACGGCGCCGCCGCGGACGCCGGCGTCGCTGGCCGCGCCGCCCACGTCGCCGACACCGTGACCCGCGCCCACGTCGGCCAGACCGTGGCGCAGATGGAAAAGACTCTGATCCTCGACACCCTGTCGCACTGCCTCGGCAACCGCACCCACGCGGCCAATATCCTCGGCATCTCGATCCGCACGCTGCGCAACAAGCTGAATGAATACGCCGACGAGGGAACCTCCATCCCCGCGCCCCAGTCGGGCATCGCCGCCAGCGGCTACGCGGCCGCCTGACCATGAGCCTTCGCACGGACCGCAGAAGCGTCCTGACCGGCCTTGGCGCGCTGGGCCTGATCGGCTGTTCGCGCGCTGAACCCGAGGCCCCCGCGCAACAGCCCGCCTCGGGCCCAGAAGCTTTCGACCTGTCGGTGCTCGAACGCGAGAACGGCGGCCGCCTCGGTTTTGTCGCTCACGACATCGGCTCGGGCCGGCGCCTCGCCTGGCGTGGCGACGAGCGGTTCGTCTATTGCTCGACCTTCAAGATGTACCTCGCCGCCGCCACCTTCCTGAGGGTGCAGGCGGGCGAGGAGCGGCTCGACCGGATGATCCCGGTCACCGCGGCCGACATGGTCAACAATGCGCCGGTGACGGAGCCCGCGATCGGCGGAACGCTCAGCGTCGAGGCCCTGATGAAGGGCACGGTCGAGGTCAGCGACAACCCCGCGGCCAACCTGCTGCTCAAGGCCCTCGGCGGACTGGACGTCATGCAGGCCTTCTACCGCTCGCTCGGCGACGACAGCACGACCGCGAACCGCTTCGAACCGACGATGAACCGGCTCGACGGCGACAAGGACACCATCACCCCGTTGCACTCGGCGGCCAATCTGAAGCGGCTGCTGGTCGACGCCGATACGCCGCTGTCGGCCGGTCACAAGGCGATGCTGCTGCGCTGGATGACGGACACGCCGACCGGTCAGGCCCGGATCAAGGCGGGTCTCCCGACTGGCTGGACCGTGGCGCACAAGACCGGCACCGGCGGCTACGGTCCGACCAACGACATCGGCGTCCTCTATCCACCGACCGGCGCACCGGTGATCGTCGCCGCCTATTATCATGCCTCGACCGCTGAGCCCGTCGCCCGCAATGAGGCGGTCATCGCCGCGGCGACCCGTCAGGCCCTCGCCGCCCTCGGCCGCGCATGACCGACATCCCCTCCGCCACCATGATGAAGGACGGCATGGCGCGGCCCACCGGGCGCGACGTCATGGGCTGGGTGGCGCGCGGCGAGGTGGCCATGGCCATCGGCGTGATCGGCGTCATCCTGCTGCTGATCCTGCCGATCCCGGCCTTCCTGATGGACATGCTGCTGGCGCTGTCGCTCGTGTCCAGCGTGCTGATCCTGATGACCGCGGTGATGATGAAGCGGCCGCTGGACTTCGCCATCTTCCCGACCGTCCTGCTGGTCTCGACCCTGTTCCGGCTCGGTCTCAACCTGGCCTCGACCCGGCTGGTGCTGAGCCACGGGCACGAGGGCTCCGACGGCGCCGGTCAGGTGATCCAGGCCTTCGGCAGCCTGATGATGGGCGGCAGCTTCATCATCGGCATCATCATCTTCGCCATCATCCTGGTGGTGAATTTCGTCGTCATCACCAAGGGCTCGACCCGTATCGCCGAGGTCTCGGCCCGCTTCACGCTCGATTCCATGCCGGGCAAGCAGATGGCGATCGACGCCGACCTGTCGTCGGGCCTGATCAACGAGGATCAGGCCAAGCTGCGCCGCAAGGAGCTTGAGCAGGAATCGACCTTCTTCGGCGCCATGGACGGCGCCTCGAAATTCGTGCGCGGCGACGCGGTCGCCGGCCTGATCATCGTCTTCATCAACGCCATCGGCGGCATGCTGATCGGCGTCATCCAGCACCAGCTGCCCATCGGCGAGGCGGCCAATTCCTATGTCGCCCTGACCATCGGCGACGGTCTGGTGACCCAAGTCCCGGCCATCATCATCTCCATCGCCGCCGGTTTCCTGGTGTCCAAGGCGGGCGTCGAGGGCTCGGCGGACAAGGCGCTGGTCGCCCAGCTGGCCACCAATCCCGTCAGCCTCGGCGTCGTGTCGGGAGCCGCCGCCCTGATCGGCCTGATCCCCGGAATGCCGATCCTGCCCTTCGCGGCCCTCGCCATCGGCACGGGTTTCATGGCCTGGCGGCTGGGCCGTCAGCGGCTCAAGCCCAAGCCCACCGAGGCCGAACTGGCCGCCACCGCCTCCAGCCCCAAGGAAGACGTCGAGGAGCCCATCGGCACCGCCCTGACCATCGACGAGGTCAAGATCGAGCTGGGCTATTCGCTGCTGTCGCTGATCAACGATCTGGAGGGTCGCCGCCTGACCGATCAGGTCCGGGCCCTGCGTCGCTCGCTGGCGCAGGAGTACGGCTTCGTCATGCCGTCGGTCCGCATCCTCGACAACATGCGCCTCGGCACCCAGGGCTACGCCATCCGGATCAAGGAGATGGAGGCCGGCTCGGGCGAGGTGCGCCTTGGCTCGCTGATGGCCATGGACCCCGCCGGGCGTCAGGTCGAACTGCCCGGCGAGCACACCAAGGAGCCCGCCTTCGGCTTGCCCGCCACCTGGATCGACGAGAGCCTGCGCGAGGAGGCCACCTTCCGCGGCTACACCATCGTCGATCCGTCGACGGTGCTGACCACCCATCTGACCGAGATCCTCAAGGAGAACATGGCCGAGCTGCTCTCCTACGCCGAGGTGCAGAAGCTGCTGCGGGAGCTGGGGCCGGAAGAGAAGAAGCTGGTCGACGAGCTGATCCCGTCGGTCGTCACCGTCACCACCCTGCAGCGCGTGCTGCAGTCGCTGCTGCGCGAGAAGGTGTCGATCCGCGATCTGGGCGCCATTCTCGAGGGGCTCGCGGAGGCCGCGCCGCACACCTCGTCGGTCACCATCCTGGTCGAGCACGTCCGCGCCCGTCTGGCCCGTCAGCTGTGCTGGCAGCACAAGGGCGACGACGGGGCCCTGCCGATCGTCACCCTGTCGCCGGACTGGGAGCAGGCCTTCGCCGAGGCGCTGGTGGGGCAGGGCGAGGACAAGCAGCTGGCCATGGCCCCCTCACGCCTGCAGGACTTCATCCGCGCCGTCCGCGACGTCTTCGAACGCGCGGCCATGGCCGGCGAGACGGCGGTTCTGCTGACTGGCCCGCAGGTCCGGCCCTACGTTCGCTCGATCATCGAACGCTTCCGCGGCCAGACCGTCGTCATGAGCCAGAACGAGGTCCACCCCAAGGCGCGCCTGCGCACCATCGGGACTGTATGAGGAAGAGCCGGGGGCGGAGCTACTGCTCCGTCCATCCCCCCGCCGACGCCGCGCGGGCCGCGTCGTTGGCCGGGCGGGCGACCAGTCCGGACTGGGTGATCCAGACCTCGTAGCGGGCCCCGTCGGCCATCGGCATATAGGCGCCGCCGCCGTAGAGGGTGTCGACCGCGTCGACATACTGGCGATACTTCCGCGCGGTGTCCCAGGCGCTGACCCGCCACGGCATCCACTCGGGTCCGGCCTCGTCGCCGCCGCTCAGCGGATGCACGCTGCGGGCGCCGTTGATTTCCTGCTCGATGGAGCGATAGCGGCCCGACAGCCGGTCAAGCCGGTATTGCGTGTTCAGCCCCAGCACATTGGCCCACGGCTTCCACTTCAGAACCTGGGCCTCGATGCGCCATTCGTCGCCGTGCAACGGATAGAGATTGCTGAGCGCGGGTGCGTTCTCGCCGCGCGCCGGCTGCATCACCGTGGCCTCGAAATACTGCGGCCCCAGCTGACGCGTCTCGATCGTCGCCACCGGTCGCTCATAGGTCAGGCGGGCGTAGGTCTGGATATCCATCCCCAGCAGGGCGGCGATCATGGCCACGGCGAGGAAGCCGGCCCCGCCCACTCCGCCCAGCAGTCCGCTGAACACCCGGCCCCGGAACAGGGCGCCGAGTCCCCTGAACAGCAGCACCAGCCCGATCAGTCCGACCAGCGCCGGCGCGATCCACCACCACCAAACCATGTCGTCGCTCCCAACCCCTGCCGGACACCTTTACCGTAAATGCGCGGAAGCGGCGCGGTTTCCCTCCGGACGCGACTGGACAGGCCCAAACGCGCCGCTAATGCTCGCGCCCGATGTTTTCGGCCCTGCGTCCCTCATTGCCCGCCCTGATCCGGTTCGCGCGGACGCCCAGCATCGGGCGGTCGATCGTCAGCCTGCTCGCCGGGGCGATCCTGCTGCTGCTGGCGGTCAACATCGCCACCTTCGTGATGATCCAGCGCACGGCGGCCTTCAACGATCAGGTCGAGCGGTCGCAGCAGGTCCGGCGCGCCGCCCGCACCCTGCTGATCTCGATGATCGACGCCGAGACAGGCCAGCGCGGCTATCTGCTGACCGGCCGCCAGGACTTCCTCGAGCCCTACACCCGCGCCGAAACAGCCGCGCCCGTGCAGATGGAGGCGCTGGAGGAACTCGCCGCCGGCGACCCCGAACTACGCCCGCATGTGGAGAGCATGGTCGAGCGGGGGCGGGACAAGCTCGCCGAGCTGGAGCGCGTCTCCGCCCTCGCCCGCACCGGCCGCAACGGCGAGGCGCTGCGGCTCGTCCAGACCGGGCAGGGCAAGGCTCTGATGGACCGGATTCGCGCCGACGTGGCCGCGATCGACGAGATAGAGAACGTCCGGCTCGAATCGCGCACCCTGCAGTCCGAGCGCGGCTCCCGCCTGACCCTCTGGGCCAACGCTTTCGCCGGATTGCTCATCGTCCTGCTGGCCGGGATCATGATCTGGCTGGTCCGGCGCTACGTCGAGGAAATCCAGACCGCCCGCGACACCCTCGACCGCCTCAACGCCGGGCTGGAAAGCCAGGTCCGCGAGCGCACCGCCCAGCTGACCCGCGCCAACGACGAGATCCAGCGCTTCGCCTATATCGTCAGCCACGACCTGCGCGCCCCGCTGGTCAACATCATGGGCTACACCTCCGAACTGGAGCAGGCCGGTCAGGTGCTGGACCGGCAACTGGCGCGGATCGAGACAGACGCGCCCAAGGCCCTCGACGCCGAGGCCGCCACCGCGGTGCGCGAGGACGTGCCTGAGGCCATCGGCTTCATCCGCGCCTCGACCGGCAAGATGGACCGGCTGATCAACGCCATCCTCAAGCTGTCGCGCGAGGGCCGCCGCGCCCTCCTGCCGGAACTGCTCGACATGACCGCCATGGCCCAGGGCATTGCCGACAGCGTGCGTCACCAGACGGGCGAGGCGGGCGCCGAGATCGTGGTCGAGCCGCTGCCACGACTTGAGAGCGACCGGCTGTCGATGGAGCAGGTGTTCGGCAATCTGATCGACAACGCCGTCAAATACCTCGACCTCGCGCGGCCCGGCCGCATCGTCGTCTCAGGCGAGGATGAGCCCGGCGGCTGGGTCGTCTACCGCATCGCTGACAACGGTCGCGGCGTCTCGCCCCGCGACCACGAGCGCATCTTCGAACTGTTCCGCCGCTCGGGCAAACAGGACCGCCCCGGCGAAGGCCTCGGCCTCGCCTTCGTCCGCAACAGCGTGCGCCGCCTCGGCGGCGAGATCACCGTCGAGTCCGAACTGGGCAAGGGCTCGACTTTCGTGCTGAAATTCCCCACACGCCTGACCCTCGAAGAGTCTGGAGAGGCCGCATGAGCAACCCGGTCAAGATCGTCATGGTCGAGGACGACCACGGCCACGCACGGCTGATCGAGAAGAACATCCGGCGCGCCAACATCTCCAACGACATCGTCCATTTCGACGACGGCGGCACGGCGCTCGACTACCTGTTCAGCGAGGAGGTCCGCATGAACGGGCCGATGCTGATCCTGCTCGACCTCAACCTGCCGGACATGTCGGGCACCGACATCCTGGCGCGGGTCAAGGGCGACGAACGCCTGCGCCGCGCCCCGGTCGTGGTGCTGACCACCACCGACGACAAGGTCGAGATCCAGCGCTGCTACGACCTCGGCTGCAACGTCTACATCACCAAGCCGGTGGACTACGAAAGCTTCGCCGGCGCGATCCGCCAGCTGGGCCTGTTCCTGTCGGTGATGCAGGCTCCGGATATCGATTGACCGCTTTGAGCGACACCGGCCAGGTCATACGCCTGCTCTACATCGACGATGATCGCGGCCTGTCGCGCCTCGTCGAGAAGGAGCTGGGCCGCCACGGCTACGCCGTCACCTGCGCGCCCGACGGCGACGCGGGGCTCGAGATCCTGAGCGCGCGCGCCGGCGACTTCGATGTCGTCGCCCTCGACCACTACATGCCCGGCCGCGAAGGGCTGGACGTCCTGCCCGACATCATCGCCCTCGAGACCCCGCCGCCGGTGGTCTATGTCACCGGGGCGCAGGAAGGCCGCATCGCCGTGGCCGCTCTCCGCGCCGGCGCCGCCGACTACGTCATCAAGGACGTGTCCGAGGACTTCACCGCCCTGCTGCGCAACGCCCTGCAGGACGCCGTCACCCGGCGCCGCCTGCAGCGCGAGAACGAGGAGGCGCAGGAGCAGGTTCGCCTCGCCCGCGACCGCGCCGAGGCCATGCTGCGCGAGGTCAATCACCGCGTCGGCAACTCCCTGCAACTGGTCTCCAGTTTCATGTCGCTGCAGCTGCGCGACCTCGCCGACGACGGCGCCAAGGCCGCGCTCAGGGAGGCCCAGGCCCGGATCGAGGCCGTGGCCCACGTCCACCGCCGCCTCTACACCTCTGACGACATGAGCGTCGTGGCCATGGACGAATACCTCGACGGCCTGATCGCGGAACTGAACAAGTCGCTGGCCCCCGGCGAAGGCTCTCCGACCCTGACCCTGCAGGCCGAACCGCTGGCCGTCTCAACAGATCAGGCCGTGTCGCTGGGCGTCATCGTCACCGAACTGGTCACCAACGCCGTCAAATACGCCTATGGCCCCGGTCAGGCCGGCGAGATCCGCGTCATCCTCCAGCGCGATCCGGAGAACGGTCGCGCCCTTCTGACGGTCGAGGACGACGGCCCCGGCATCGGCGACGGCAAGCCCAAGGGCACCGGCCTCGGCGGCAAGATCATCTCGGCCATGGCGTCCGGCCTGCGCTCGGTCGTTGACATCGACCCGGCGCACCAGGGCGTCCGCGCCCGTCTCGCCTTCGATCTGTGATCGCGATGCGTCCGCCTCCACCCATGCTCCAGTTCGGCGACCGTGACCCGGCCCTCGATTATCTGCAGCGCCCGACGGCGTTCGGCCTCGTCTTCCATGACAGCCGGCTGGCCTGCGTTCGCGTCGACCGCGGCGACGCCAGCTATTACGACCTGCCGGGCGGCGCCATCGATGGCGACGAGACGGAGGAACAGGCGCTGGTCCGCGAGTTCGTCGAGGAGACGGGCATGGCCGTTCGCCCCTTCGTCCGCCTCGCTGAGGCCGCTCAATATTTCCGCAAGTCCGACGGCGCGCCGGTCAACAACATCGCGGGCTTCTGGATCGCGGAACAGCTGTCGCTGGACCCAAAGGCCAAGGTCGAAGCCGACCACGAACTGGTCTGGCTACACCCCCACACGGCCCTCAACGAACTCCGCCACGACGCCCACGCCTGGGCCGTCGCGGTCTGGCTGAGGCGTCACGGCTAGCTGAACCATACGGAACGCCGGGGCCCGCGATCCGCTCTCTATGTCGACATCTGGTCATAGCGGCCAAGTCGTTCAGGAGAGTTTCAATGCCCGATCATGATCGCGTCGAAGGCGCCGCCAAGAACCTCGGCGGAAACATCAAGGAAGCGGCCGGCAAGGTCACCGGCGACGAGAAGCTGAAAGCCGAAGGCCGCGCCGACCAGGCGGAAGGCAAGATCCAGAACGCCGTCGGCGGTTTGAAAGACACCATCCGCGACAACCGCAACTAGGTTCGCTTCACCGACCGTGACGCCGTCCGCATCGCGGACGGCGTTCGCGTGTCCGGTCTAGTCGTTCCCGCCTAGTCGGAAGGTCAGGCCTTCCTCGGCCGGCTTGGAGCCGTCAGCGGGACGGCATTCCTCCGTCCAGGCCACGCCGCCCTGCGGCTGCGCCCGGGGCCGGGTTTCGCAGGCGCGCTCCACAAGCTGGGTAGCGGCGGGCCCCGACCGGCTCGGCGCGCCACACTGCAGGGCATAGCGGTCGCCCGCCGCCGCCTGCCGGCACTGGTCGGCCGCGTTCGCCGTCGCCAGACCCGCGGGCAGGGCGTCGCCGAGATTGGCGGCCAGCGCCGCCCGCACCCGCGCCTGACAGGCCTCCATGCTCTCATTCGCTGCCCGCAACAGCGGACTGCATTCGGAACGCTCGTAGCCATAGGGATCGGCCCGCGCCCAGTCGGGAATGGCTGGTGCATCGGCAGGCGCAGAGACCGCAACAGGCTCTGTCGGCGGCGGACCCTGCCACACCACCTGCCCGGCGGCGGCCTGCTGAAGGAGAAGGGCGGCGACGGCGGCGGCGAGCATGGCAAACCTCCTGAACGGATGAGCCGAACCTAGCCTATTTGGCGAGCGCCCGCATCGCCTTCTCCAGTCCGGCCAGCGTCAGCGGATACATCCGCTCGTCGACCAGTTCGCGGATCATCCCGACCGAGGCCGAATAGCTCCAGTACCGCTCCTGCGACGGGTTCAGCCACGCGACCTTGTCCCATTGCTGTGTGGCCCGCTTCAGCCAGACGGCGCCGGCCTCCTCGTTCCAGTGCTCGACCGAGCCGCCGGGCATGGTCACCTCATAGGGGCTCATGGTAGCGTCGCCGACGAAGATGGCGCGCCAGTCCGCCGGGCATTTGTGCAGCAGCTCCCAGGTCGGGATCTTCTCCGAATGCCGACGCCGGTTGTCCTTCCACACCCCCTCGTAGAGGCAGTTGTGGAAGTAGAAGAATTCCAGATGTTTGAACTCGGTCTTGGCCGCCGAGAACAGCTCCTCGCACATCTTCACATGGGCATCCATCGAGCCGCCGATGTCGAGGAACAGCAGCACCTTGATGGTGTTGCGCCGCTCGGGCCGCATGTGGATGTCGAGCCAGCCCTGACGCGCGGTCCCGTCGATGGTCGCGTCCATGTCCAGCTCGTCGGGCATGCCCTGCCGCGCGAACCGGCGGAGCCGGCGCAGCGCCACCTTGATGTTGCGCGTGCCCAGCTCGACCTGATCGTCGAGGTTCCGGTATTCGCGCTTCTCCCAGACCTTGACCGCGCGGCCCTGCCGCCCCGGCCCGCCGATGCGGACGCCTTCGGGATTGTAGCCGCCGTGCCCGAACGGGCTCGTCCCTCCGGTGCCGATCCACTTGTTCCCGCCCTGATGCCGCCCCTGCTGCTCCTCGAGCCGCTGCTTCAGCGTCTCCATAAGCTTGTCGAACCCGCCGAGCGCCTCGATCTGCGCCTTCTCCTCGTCGGTCAGGTATTTCTCTGTCAGCAGCTTCAGCCAGTCCTCGGGGATGTCGGCGGTCAGATCCTCGCCCGCGCCGACCGTCTCCACGCCGGCGAACACCTTGCCGAACACCTGGTCGAAGCGGTCGTAATGCTTCTCGTCCTTGACCAGCACCGCCCGCGACAGGTGGTAGAAGTCCTCAACCTTTCCTCCGGCGACATCCTTGTCCATGGCCTCCATCAGATGGAGCCATTCCTTCATCGACACGGGCACTTTCGCGTCGCGCAGGGCGGTGAAGAAGGGGAGGAGCATGGGGCGACCCTATCAGGCCTTTTCCAGCAGCCCAATCAGCTGTTCCGCATCCGCCGGCGCGGCGCTTTTGATGTCGTTGTCGAAATAGACGAAGACCTCCCGGTCCCTGCGCCACCCCCGGATCGCTTCCGCCCATTCCCTCAGAGCCGCCTCGCCGTAGCGGCCGTGGTAGTGCCCGCCCGGACCATGACCGCGCAGATAGATGAAGTCCGCCGTCGTCTCCCACGGAGCCGGCGCATCGTGATGATCCGAGATGCACAGCGCGACGTTCCGCCTGCGCAGCCTCTCCAGCACCCCGTCTGCGTACCAGCCGGGGTGCCGGAACTCGACGCTGTAGCGGTAGCCCTCAGGCAGCGCATCGAGGAAAGTCTGCAGCCGTTCGTCGTTGCGATGCAGGTTCGGCGGCAGCTGGAACAGGATCGGCCCGATCTTGTCGCCCAACCCGGCGAGCATCCCGAACATTCGGGCCAGCGGCTCGACCGGATCCTTCAGCTTCTTGTTGTGGGTCAGGAAGCGCGAGGCCTTCCAGGCGAACAGGAAGTCGTCCGGCGTCTGGTCCCGCCACGCCGCGACGGCTTGCTCGGTCGGCATCCGGTAGAAGCTGGCGTTGATCTCCAGCGTCCGGAACCGGCGCGAAATATACTCCAGCCGCCCCGCCGCCTTGACCTCTTCCGGATAGAACGGCCCGTTCCAGTCCTTGTAGGCCCAGCCCGAGGTGCCGATCCGAACGTCGCGCATACGGCCCAAACGGGGGCGGGTGGGCAGCGTTCCCTGTCGAATAATCCGCCCATGATGCGGTATCGACGCCGAAATCAGGATGGACGAACCGGCCTCATCGATGCTCCCTTGGCGTGGCAAGGGGTGGGGTAATGATCGCCAGGTTCATAGTTGCGGGGCTGCTCGCGTTCGGTCTGCAGGGATTCACCGCGCAGGAGAGGCTGCCTTCTCCGACGCCCGAACAGATTGAACGGGCTCGGATACACGCCGATCAAATGATCGCTGCCTCTGATCGGCCCAACGCCTTCTCCAACGTCACCGACGGCCGGAGCGGGAGTGTTGTCCACATTCGCAGCAACCTGCTTTGCCTACTGGACCCGGATGACTCGCGGGCGTTCATCGAGCTGATGGACGAAGCCGACGATGTCGTCGGCTGCGGTACGAGCATCGACGAGCAGGAAATGTTCTCTCTCGCCTATCGGCTGCCGCGGCCGGCTACGATCCGCGAAATTCTTGATGGCTTCAGCCAGACCGTGGTCAGGGGCTATCCGGGGGCGACGCGAGAGACCTATTTTGCGAGGACTGGATTGGAAGGTCTCGAACCCGCGGAGGGAGCGCGCTTCAATGCGACCAAAGACGGTCGTGACGTTTCGTCCATCGTCATGGCGTCGCAACGGGACGGCTGGGCCTACATCACCGTGGTTTCGGGCCCAGCTCAGACGGCGGACATGCGTAGCTGGCAGATGACCATGGCTCAGATCCGGCACGTCCTGATTCAGGATCATATGCGGTCGCAAGCCCCATAAAACTGGCCGTCGTCTATCCCCGTCGCAGGATGAACTCGTCGTCCAGCCAGCGGCCGACCGGATACTGATACTCGCCGGCCTTTTCGAACCCGTAGGCCGCATACAGCTTCTGCGCCTTCAGGTTGCCGCTCCACACGCCGATCCACAGCGGGCCGTCCGAGTTCGCCGCCATCCACTCCAGCGACACGGCCAGCAGCTTGGTCCCGAGGCCGAGCCCCTGCGCCGACTTCGACACGTAGAGCCGCCGCAGTTCGGCATGGCTGGCCCGCGCCTCGGGGTGGGGCAGGGTGTTCGGCCCGGTGTTGGCGAAGGCCAGAAGCTCGCCGCCCCGGTCGGCCACCCACCAGGCCGCGCCGGGCTCCTTCAGCTTGGTGCGTATCGTCTCCGGATTGAAGCTGGCATCGAGGAAGACGCTCAGATCCTCCGCCGGATAGGGGATGGCGAAGCCCTCCGCCGCCACGAAGGTGTCGATGAAGGTCTGCCGTCCGAGGTCGGCGAGGGCCGCGGCGTCGGCGTCGGTGGCGGGGCGGATCAGGGGCTCGGTCATGACCGGCGCCTACAACCTCGATCCGGGCGCGACAAGTGCGGCGGAGGCGCATAATCTCGCACCGTGAGCGTCACCCTCTTCACCCATCCCGACATGATCGAGCACCGGCCCGGCGCCGGGCATCCGGAGCGGCCCGAGCGGCTGCAGGCCGTGCTCGACGCCCTCGACGACGCCGGCCTCTCCCGTGATCGCCGGGCCGCGACCGAAGCCGCCATCGCTGACCTCGAGCGGCTGCATCCCGTCGACTACGTCGCCCGCCTTCTGAACGCCTCCCCGCCTGAGGGCCTCAACGCGCTGGACGCCGACACCGTCCTGTCGCCCGGCAGCATCCGCGCAGCCCGACTCTCGGCCGGAGCGGTGGTCGACGCGGTGCGCGCCGTGGCCCGGGGCGAGACCGCCCGCGCCTTCGCCGCCGTCCGCCCGCCCGGCCACCACGCCGAGCCGGACCGGGCCATGGGCTTCTGTCTGTTCTCCAACGTCGCTGTCGCCGCCCGCGTCGCCCAGTCCGGGGGCATGGCCCGCGTGGCCGTCATCGACTTCGACGTCCACCACGGCAACGGCACCCAGGCAGCGTTCGAGGCCCATGACAGCCTGTTCCTTGGCTCGATCCACCAGATGCCGCTCTATCCGGGCACGGGCGCGGCGTCCGATACCGGGGTCGGCAATATCGTCAACGTGCCGGTGCCGCCGCATGCCGCCCGCGAGGCGTGGCGCGCCACCTTCTCTGGCGGCCTGATGCCGGCGCTCGAGGCGTTCCGTCCGGACCTGATCCTGATCTCCGCTGGCTTCGACGCCCACCGCCGCGATCCGCTGGCCCATCAGAGCCTCGAGGCCGCGGATTTCGCCTGGGCCACCCGCGCCGTGGTCGAGGTCGCGCGATCGTGCTGCGCCGGCAAGGTTGTTTCCTCGCTCGAGGGCGGCTACGACCTTGAAGGGCTCGGTCGTTCGGCGGCCGCCCATGTCCAGGCTTTGGGGGAGGACTAGGGGCCGGAACGCAAAATGCTTTCCCGCCCGCCGCTTATGTCAGCTCCCGCCCGAGAACCCACCACCGATCAGCCGGCCCCGGCGCCCGTTCAGCGCGCGGCGGCCCTCGTCTCCGTCCGCCCCGGCGCCATCATCCTCGCCCGTCACGGCGAGCCCGCCTTGTCGCGCAAATGCCTGCTGACCTCAGACCAGTATCGCGACTGGTGGGCGAAGTATGAGGTCGGCGGCCTGCGCGCCGGCCAGACCCCGCCGCCCGAGCTGCTGGCCACCGCCGAGGGCGCCGGCGCGATCTACGCCTCGACCCGTCCCCGGGCGCAGGAAACCGCCGCCGCCATCGCCGCCGGGCGCGAGGTCATGTCGGACGCCCTGTTCATCGAGGCGCCCCTGCCGCCGCCGCGCTTCCCCTCGTGGTTCAAGCTGCCGCCCAAATACTGGGGCGCCGTGGCCCGGGTCTGGTGGCACGCCTTCAACCATCACGAGGGGCAGGAGACCCGCCGCGAGGCCGAGGTCCGCTCCGAAAAAGCCGCCCAGGCCCTGATCGCCCGCGCCGAAGCCGGTCAGGACGTGCTGGTCCTCGCCCACGGCTATTTCAACCACATGGTCGGCAAGCGGCTGAAAGCCGACGGCTGGAAGCTGGTCCACAACCAAGGCTTCAAGTACTGGTCCCAGCGCCGCTACGAGCGCCGCTGAAGCCGGAAAACGGCCCACCCCGACCCCCAGCTTGATCCTTGTCGTTGAAGCCTCGCGTTCGCCCCTCTAGGGTCGCCGCCGATGACCGACAGCACCGCCCTTTCCCCTGAACTCAGCTTCGAGGAGGCCCTTCAGCGCCTCGAGCAGATCGTCTCCCGCCTCGAGTCCGGCCAGGCCCCGCTCGAGGAATCGATCGCCCTCTACGAGGAGGGCGCGCGCCTCAAGGCCCATTGCGAGGACCGGCTCAAGGCCGCCCAGCTGCGCGTCGAGAAGATCGTCGTCGGCGCCGACGGTCAGGCGAAGGGCGTCGAACCGGCCGGGTTCGACTGATGTCCGGCCCCGCCCCTGAGGGCGTTGCGCCGACCATCAGCTTCGACGACTTCCTCAAGGTCGACATCCGCGTCGGTCAGGTGGTCTCTGCCGAGGCCTTCCCGCAGGCCCGCAAGCCCGCGTTCAAGCTCGCCATCGACTTCGGGCCCGACATCGGCGTCAAGAAGTCCTCGGCCCAGATCACCGTCCACTACACGCCGGACCAGCTGGTCGGCCGCAAGGTCGCCGCCGTGGTCAACTTCCCGCCGCGCCAGATCGGCCCCTTCATGTCCGAGGTCCTGACCCTCGGCTTCCCCGACGCCGCGGGCGAGGTCGTCCTCGTGGGCGTCGACCGCGAGGTTCCCGTGGGCGGGAGGCTGTTCTGAACCTTCTGGCCGCCAACTCGCCGGAGCAGGGCGTCATCGACCGCGTGGCCGAGACCGCCGACCTCGTCACGGTCGCGCTGGACGAGCTTCTGCCGCGGGCCGACGGCCCCGAGTCCCGCCTGACCGAGGCCATGCGCTATGCGGCGTTGGGCCCCGGCAAGCGGCTGCGCCCCTTCTTCGCCCTCGAGGCCGCCAATCTGTTCGACATTGAGGAGCGGCCCGTGCTTCGCGCCGCCTGCGCCCTCGAATGCGTCCACGCCTACAGTCTGGTCCACGACGACCTGCCCTGCATGGACGACGACGACATGCGCCGCGGCCGCCCGACGGTTCACCGGGCCTATGACGAGGCCACCGCCGTACTCGCCGGCGACGCCTTGCAGACCGCCGCCTTCGACATCCTGCTGCACCCCGACACCCACGAGAATCCGGCCGTCCGCTGCGAGCTCGCCGCCCGGCTGTCGCTGGCGTCCGGCGCGCGCGGCATGGCCGGCGGCCAGATGATCGACCTGCTCGGCGTCCGCGACGACCTCGGCGGCGTCGCCCGCATGCAGCGGCTCAAGACCGGCGCTCTGTTCACCTACGCCTTCGAGATTCCCCTGATCATCGCCGACGCCCGCGAGGCGCACCGCCAGGCCCTGATCAGCTTCGCCCACGATATCGGCCTAGCCTACCAGATCGTCGACGACCTGCTCGACGTCGAGGGCGACGAGGACATCCTCGGCAAGGCGGCGGGCAAGGACGCGGGTCAGGGCAAGACCAATTTCGTCACCCTGCTGGGCGTCGAAGCGGCGCGGCACAGGGTCGCGCACCTCGCCGATCAGGCCCGCGCCCACCTCGACCCGTTCGGTTCCGACGCCGAAATCCTCAAGGCCAGCGTGGACTTCGTGCTAAAACGCCGATCCTGAATCGCAGCGCCCATCTGCACCGCTTCTGAACCGCTTTTCGACGCCGGATCGACCCGCCGGGCAGCGAAATGGTCTAGAGCGGGTTAGAACGACAGTCATCCAAGGTCGCCGAATGCCCGACACGCCGTTGCTCGACATGGTCAAGGTCCCCGCCGATACGCGCGGCCTCGACATTCCGCAGTTGAAGCAGCTGGCCGATGAAGTGCGGGCCGAGACCATCGACGCCGTCTCCGTTACGGGCGGCCACCTCGGCGCCGGCCTCGGCGTGGTCGAGCTGACCGTCGCCCTGCACCATGTGTTCGAGACGCCGAAGGACATCCTGATCTGGGACGTCGGCCATCAGTGCTATCCGCACAAAATCCTGACCGGCCGCCGCGACCGCATCCGCACGCTGCGCCAGCCAGGCGGCCTGTCGGGCTTCACCAAGCGCAGCGAGAGCGAATACGACCCGTTCGGCGCCGCCCACGCCTCGACCTCGATCAGCGCCGCCCTGGGCTTCGCCGCCGCGCGCGACCAGAAGGGCGAGAGCAACCGCGTCGTGGCTGTCATCGGCGACGGCTCCATGTCCGCGGGCATGGCCTATGAGGCCATGAACAATGCGGCCGAGACGACCAACGGCCAGCTGATGGTCATCCTCAACGACAACGATATGTCGATCGCCCCGCCGGTCGGCGGCATGAGCGCCTATCTGGCCAAACAGGTCTCGGGCGGCGCCTACCGGAATTTCCGCCGCTTCGGGAAGTCGGTCGCCGAACACCTGCCGCGTCCGTTCCGCAACGCCGCGCGCAAGGCCGAGGAATACGCCCGCGGCATGATCGTCGGCGGCACCTTCTTCGAGGAGCTGGGCTTCTACTACGTCGGTCCGGTCGACGGGCACGACATGGACAACCTCGTCCCCATCCTGAAGAACGCCGCCGCCATCACCGATCGCCCGGTGGTCGTCCATGTCGTGACCCAGAAGGGCAAGGGCTACGCCCCGGCCGAATCCAGCGCCGACAAGCTGCACGCCGTGGCCAAGTTCGACGTCGTCTCGGGCAAGCAGAACAAGTCCGTTTCCAACGCCCCCAGCTACACCAAGGTGTTCGGCACCGAGCTGATCAAGCGGGCCGAGCGCGACCCCTCCATCGTGGCCATCACCGCCGCCATGCCGTCGGGCACCGGCCTGGACCTGTTCGGACAGGCCTTCCCCGAGCGGATGTACGACGTCGGCATCGCCGAACAGCACGCCGTCACCTTCGCCGCCGGTCTGGCCGCCGACGGCATGAAGCCGGTCTGCGCCATCTATTCGACCTTCCTCCAGCGCGGCTACGATCAGGTGGTGCACGACGTCGCCATCCAGAAGCTGCCGGTCCGTTTCGCCATGGACCGCGCCGGTCTGGTCGGAGCCGACGGCGCCACCCACGCCGGCTCCTTCGACATCGGCTACATGGGCGCCCTGCCGGGCATGGTGCTGATGGCCGCGGCGGACGAGGCCGACCTCGCCGCCATGATCGCCACCAGCCTCGAGATCGACGACCGCCCCTCGGCGTTCCGCTATCCGCGCGGCGACGGCGTCGGCGTCGAAATTCCCGAGCTTGCGGCTCCGCTGGAGATCGGCAAGGGCCGCATCGTCCGCGAGGGCACGACCGTCGCCATCCTTTCGCTGGGCACCCGCCTGCAGGAATCGCTCAAGGCCGCCGACGCCCTGGCCGCCCGCGGCGTCTCCGCCACCGTGGCCGACGCCCGCTTCGCCAAGCCGCTGGACGAGGCGATGATCCTCCGCCTCGCCCGCGAGCACGAATGCCTGATCACGGTGGAGGAGGGGGCCATGGGCGGTTTCGGCGCCTTCGTGCTGCAGCTGCTGGCGGAAAAGGGCGCGCTCGATGCCCGCCTGAAGATCCGCACCCTGCACCTGCCGGACATCTTCCAGGACCAGGCCGATCCCGTCGCCATGTACGATCAGGCCGGCCTTAACGCCTCCCACATCGCCGCCGCCGCCCTGCAGGCGCTGGGGGTCGAAGGCGCTCGCGCGGTCCGCGCCTGACGCCGGCCGACGCCTCTGTCGGCAACCGGACTCCTCCCGCCCCGTTCTGTCCCCGACAGGCAAAGGTGGGAGTACCGACTGTGAGATTTCAATTCTTGGTCGCCGCGGCTGCGGCGGCCCTTGTCTGCAGTGGCTGCGCCACGCGTCCCGCGCCTTCCGCTACGATGGTGGCTCGGGATGGCGACGCGTCCCTGACCTGCCGCCAGATCGCCGACGAGGCGGCCACGCTGAGCGAGCGCATGGGGGGCACCCCGACCGGCGGCGCCCTCGGCGGCGTGGCCCGCGCCGGAGCCTCGGCCCTGATCCCCGGCGCTGGACTGGTCATGGCCGGCGTCGACGCCCTGAAGGCGCCCGAACGCGCCCAGCGCGAGGCTGACGAAAACCGCTGGCACTACCTCAACGGCATCTACACCGCGCGCCGGTGCCTGCAGGGCGGTCAGTAGCCACCAGCGCCTTCCTTCTCCCTCGGAGGGGAGAAGGATGCTGACGCCACTGTGCTCCCAACGCGGACCTCGGACGCCGCCAACGCGCAGACTCATGCCCCGAATCCGCGTCGTCGCCAGCGACCGTTCGCCACGCCCGCGAAAGCGGGAAAGAAACGTGCTGGAAATCAACGATCTAAAGCCGTTCTGCACCGCCTTGACCTGCGGGGGTCCCGCCTATAGGTTCCGCGCCGAATTCAGACCCCCTCCGACGTCCGCGTCGGAGTGCTGAGGCCGCCCATGTCAACCGATCCGGAATCGCGCGAAGAGGCGATCAAACGCCTCACCGAAAGCGCATCCGCGATGGAGGCGCGCAACGCCCGCCAGATCTCTCACGAGGCGGCGGGGCAGGCGGCGGCGGGGCAGGCGTGGCGGATCATCGCCGACCTGTTCGGCGGCGTGTTCGTCGGACTGGCGCTCGGGTTCATCGTGGACCGGTTCGCCGGGACGGGACCCTGGGGTCTGATCGGCGGCGTCCTTCTGGGCTTCGCCGTCTCGGTATTCATGGCCTGGCGGACGGCGCAACGCCTGATGGCCCAGGCGAAGGCAAGCGGGGTGGAGCCGACGTCGGTTCCCTTCGACGACGACGAAGAAGACTAGGGACCAAGGGCTCGATGGCCGATCCGCTACACCAGTTCCAGATCCAGCCGCTGACCCCCGAGGTCGTGGTCGACGTGCCGCTCATCGGGCAGCAGACGATCGCCTTCACCAATTCGCATCTGGCGATGACCGTCGCCTTCGGCATGGTCGTGCTGTTCCTGACGCTGGTCACCGCGGGCGCCAAGGTCGTCCCGGGCCGCATGCAGGCGGCGGGCGAGACCCTGTTCGGCATGATCGACGGGCTTGTCGACTCGATCATAGGTCACGACGGCCGCAAGCTGTTCCCGTTCGTGTTCACGATCTTCCTGTTCATCCTGGCGATGAATTTCCTCGGCCTGTTCCTGAGCTTCACGGCCACGTCGCAGATCGCCGTCACCGCCACCTTCGGCGTCATCACCATCCTGATGGTGCTGGCCATCGGCTTCATCAAGCACGGGGTGAAGTTCTTCACCCTGTTCGTGCCGTCGGGCGTGCCGTGGCCGGTGCTGCCGTTCGTGGTGATCATCGAGTTCGTCTCCTTCCTGCTGCGGCCGGTCACCCTCACCCTTCGTCTGTTCGGCAACATGATGGGCGGCCACGTCGCCCTGAAGGTGTTCGCCGGCTTCGCCGTCATCGCCGTCGGCGGCGCCATCGGCTGGCTCGGCGTCCCGGTCTTCATCCTGTCGCTCGGGATGACGGTCGGTCTGACCGCGCTGGAGTTCCTCGTGGCCTTCCTGCAGGCCTTCGTCTTCGCTGTTCTGACCACGATCTATCTGAACGACGTGGTCAACCTGGGCCACGGCCACTAAGGCCCGGACCAGTTTCGTCTACAACCAACCAACCCCAGACTAGGACTAGAGAACCATGGAAGCAGAAGCCGCCAAGCTCATCGGCGCCGGCCTCGCGATGACCGGCATGATCGGCGCCGGTATCGGCGTCGGCAACATCTTCGGCTCGTTCCTGACGGGCGCCCTGCGCAACCCGTCGGCCGCCGGCTCGCAAATCGGCAACCTGTTCGTGGGCGCGGCTCTGGCCGAAGCCCTGGGCATCCTGTCGTTCGTGCTCGGCATCCTGCTGTACTCGGCCTGATTTCGTCCTTCGACGCGGCGCGGCCTGCCTTCCGGCGGGACCGCGCCTTCGTCGGCTGACGGATCGACCGTAGCTCAACGACCAGGCGACAGATGACCACTGCCCACCCGACCGTTCAGACGCCCGACGCCCCGCACCCGGTGGCGATCGAGGACACGCACGCCACGACTGCGGCCGCCCATGGCGGCGAGCACGAATCCGGCGGCCTGCCGCAGTTCGAGTTCCAGCACTGGTTCGGTCAGATCGTCTATCTGATCTTCCTGTTCGCCATCCTCTATTTCCTGATCGCCAAGGTCTTCGCCCCGCGCCTGCGCCGGGTCTTCGACGAGCGCGAGCAGACCATCTCCGGCGCCATCGCCACCGCCCGTCAGGTCCAGGCCGAGGCCGCCGGCCAGGCTGAAGCCGCCAAGGCCGAGGTCGAGGCCGCCCGCGCCTCCTCGCGCGCCACGGCCGCCGCGGCCAAGGCTCGCGTCACGGACGAGGCCAATGCCCGCGCCGCCGCCGAGGAAGCCGTCGTCGCCGCCCGCATCGCCGAGGCCGAAGCCGCCATCGGCAAGACCCGCGACGCCGCCATGACCAATGTCTCGGCCATCGCCGCCGACACCGCCTCGGCCATCGTCGAGCGCCTGACCGGCAAGGCGCCGACCGCCGCCGAGGCCGCCGCCGCCGTCAAGGGAGCTGCCTGACATGAACATGTTCTTCGAAGAAGGCTTCTTCCGCCTCGACAGCGCCGAGCTGTGGGTGCTGGTCGGCCTGGTCCTCTTCCTCGCCATCTGCCTGTTCACCGGCGCCTTCAAGATGGTCGGCGGCGCGCTGGACGCGAAGGCCGCCAAGATCCAGTCCGAGCTCGACGAGGCCGCCCGTCTGCGCGCCGAGGCCGAGGCCCTGCTGGCCCAGATCCGCGCCGAGAAGGCCGAGGCCGAGGCCCAGGCCGCCGAGATGCTGAAGTCCGCCGAGGCCGACGCGCGCGTCATGGAAGCCGAGGCCAAGGCCAAGCTGGAAGAGACGCTCAAGCGTCGCCAGGAACTGGCCGAGCGCCGCATCGCCCAGGCCGAGGCCCAGGCCTCCGCCGAGGTAAAGGCGGCCGCTGCCGATCTTGCCGCCCGCGCCGCCGAACAGATCCTGACCGCCCGCGTGGCCGGCCAGACCTCTGACCCGCTACTCGACGCCGCCATCGCCCAGATCGGCACGCGGCTGAACTAGCCGGAACGTCAGGCCTGACAGAACAAACCCCCGTCGGGCGACCGGCGGGGGTTTTTCGTTCTAGTGCGCCGTGGCGCTGCCCAGAGGCACGCGGAGCCGCTTGTCGCGGGCCACGAGCCGTCCGTAGACGTTGCCGAGCACGATCCCGAAGATGGCGTGGCTGGCGATCATCCACGCCAGCGAACCGAAGCCCGCCCGCATGAAGAACATGCCAGCGCCGCCGATTGGCGCGATCACCAGTCCCATCAGGATGAAGGCCCCGACGGCGAACAGAATGCCCTTCGACTCGGGCGTATCCGTCGGCAGCCGTGGGCACAGGACGCCGAACAGCGCGCCGAGCCCAATGCCGGCCACGACGTGTGCGGCCCAGCCGACGGCGGGCGTATCCGGACTTTTCAGAATGATGGCGAGAAGCTGGGGGAAAGCGACGGCCCAGTGGCCCACCGTCATATTGATCGCCTCAATGACCGAGACGACGGCCGTGGCCGCGAGACCGGCGACCAGACCCTTTTGTACGCGTGACATCATGACCTCAGCGCCTCCCAACGCCTGTTCTGGTTCTGATAACGCGTGGAGAAGGATACGCCTTTTCCAGAGAGCGGCGTTCACATTGCCGCGACTGGCCTAGCGGGAGGCGGCGACCGGGGTCTCGTCCTCGACCCGTATCCGCCAGGCCCCGTCCACCCGGACAAATTGGCCATGATAGGCGATGGTGCGGCCGACGCCGTCCGACGGAGTCCAGACGAAGCGGCCGGTCACGGTGACCGCGTCAGGGCCAGTCGGAATGTAGGCGAGGCCCTGCCACTCGAACGCCTGCGGGGCCTGCCACGCGTCCGAGCGATAGATGTCGGCGATTTCGCCGGGGTCGAGGTGTTCGCCCCGCCCGGCGCTGACCATCCAGGCCCCGGCCGGGTCGTAGCGGGCGATCATGGCCTCGCGGTCGCCGGCGCGAATGCTTTCCGCATAGGCTTCCATAAAGGCCGGGAGATCCGCCGCGGGCTCGCCCCACGCCGCCGCCGGAGCCGTCTGCGCGGCTGCCGGATGGGCCGCCGCCAGAACGATCGCCAGAACCGCCGGGACGATGGCCCGCATCCGCCTACTCCGCCGCTATATTGGACCCCTCAGGCGCGGTCCAGCGCAGCACAGGCTGCCGCGCCGCCCGCGTTTCGTCCAGCCGCTTCATCGGCGCGTGGAAAGGCGCGCCCTTGAACCGGTCGACGTCGCCCGCCTTCGCCGCGCCGGCCAGCGCCCGCATCGCCTCGATGAAGCGGTCCAGCTCCTGCTTCGACTCCGTCTCGGTCGGCTCGATCAGCATGGCGCCATGGACGACCAGCGGGAAATACATGGTCATCGGGTGGAAGCCCTCGTCGATCATCGCCTTGGCGAAGTCGAGCGTGGTCACGTCGGTGCCCTTCAGCCACTCGTCATCGAACAGGGCCTCGTGCATGCAGGGGCCGTCGGGGAAGGCCGGGCTCATCAGGTCCGACAGCCGGGCCTTGATGTAGTTGGCGTTCAGCACCGCGTCCTCGGCGACCTGACGCAGCCCGTCCGAGCCGTGGCTCATCATGTAGCTCAGCGCCCGGACGTACATGCCCATCTGGCCCTGGAAGGCGCACAGCCGGCCGAACGCCTGCTCCGCCTCGGCTTCCTCGCGCTCGACCAGCTTGAAACCGTCGCCGTCCGAAACCACCCACGGCGCCGGGGCGAAGGCGGCCAGCGCCTCCGACAGCACCACCGGACCCGCGCCCGGCCCGCCGCCGCCGTGCGGTGTCGAGAAGGTCTTGTGCAGATTGATGTGCATGGCGTCGACGCCCAGATCGCCCGGCCGCACCCGCCCCACGATGGCGTTGAAGTTGGCCCCGTCGCAGTAGAAATACGCCCCGGCCTCGTGCGTCAGCCGGCTGATCTCGAGGATGTCCCGCTCGAACAGGCCGCAGGTGTTCGGATTGGTCACCATGATGGCGGCCACGTCCGGCCCCAGCTTCGACGCCAGATCGGCCACGTCGACACGCCCGTCGTCCGTCTGCGCCACCTCGACCACGGTGTAGCCGACAAAGGCGGCCGTCGCCGGGTTGGTCCCGTGGGCCGAAGTAGGCACCAGCACCTTGCGGCGCTGCTCGTGCTCGCCCTTGGCCTCATGCGCCGCGCGGATGGCCATCAGGCCGCACAACTCGCCATGCGCGCCCGCCTTGGGCGACAGGGCGACCGCCGGCATACCGGTCAGCGTCTTCAGCCAGTGGGCCAGCTGGTCCATCAGCTCCAGCGCGCCCTGCACCGTCGACTGCGGCTGCAGCGGGTGGATGTCCGAGAACCCGGGCAGGCGCGCCATTTTCTCGTTCAGGCGCGGGTTGTGCTTCATCGTGCACGAGCCCAGCGGATAGATGGCCAGGTCGATGGCGTGGTTCTTTTGGCTCAGCCGCACATAGTGGCGCATCGTCTCGGGCTCGCTCAGCCCCGGCAGGCCGATCGGATCGCGCCGCACCAGATCGCCCAGATCGCTCCCGTCCGTCTTCGGCTCCGGCAGGTCGACTCCGGTCTTGCCCCAACCGTCGCTCTCGAAGATCAGGTGCTCGTCCTGCAGCAGGCCGCGGCCGCCGGTCAGGGTGGCGGGTTTGGTCTCGACCTGGTTCGGCGTGGTCGGACGGCCGACCGTGTTCATCGTGCTCATTACAGAACCTCCGCCAGGGCGGTCTTCAGGGCGGCGATGTGTGCCGCGGTCGTGGTTTCGGTCGCGGCGACCAGCAGGACATCGTCCATGCCGGCTCCGGGGGCGAGGCGGCCGTAGGGCACGCCGGCCAGCACGCCCTTGGCGGCCAGCGCATCCACCACCTCGGTGGCGTTCTTCGGCAGCCGCACCGCGAACTCGTTGAAGAAGCGCGGCGTCAGCACCTCGACCCCCGGGATCGACGCCACCGCATCGCGCGTCGTCAGCGCCGTCTCATGGTTCAGCAGCGCCATCCGCCGCAGCCCCGTCTCGCCCAGCAGGCTCATGTGGATGGTGAAGGCCAGGGTGCACAGGCCCGAGTTGGTGCAGATGTTCGACGTCGCCTTGTCCCGGCGGATGTGCTGCTCGCGCGTCGACAGGGTCAGGACGAAGCCGCGCGTCCCGTCCGCGTCCACCGTCTCGCCCGTCAGCCGGCCCGGCATCTGGCGGATCAGCTTCTCGCGGCAGGCGAACAGGCCGACGTACGGTCCGCCGAAGTTCAGCGCATTGCCGATCGACTGGCCCTCGGCGGCGACGATGTCGGCCCCCATCTCGCCCGGCGACTTGAGCAGGCCCATCGACACCGCCTCGGTCACCACGACGATAAGCAGGGCCCCGGCAGCATGGGCGGCTTCCGCGATCTTCGTCACGTCGGTCGCCGTGCCGAACACGTTAGGCGTCTGAACGACCACGCAGGCGGTGTCAGGTCCGATCTGCTCGATCACCGCCGCCTCGGCGTCCACCGCCGCCGGCAGCACCTGGGTCTCGACGCCCACGGCGTGCACCACCGTCTCGGTCGAGGCGACATAGTGCGGATGCACCCCGCCCGAGATCACCGCCTTGTTGCGGCGGGTCACGCGGGTGGCCATCAGCACGCCCTCGGCCATCGCTGTCGAGCCGTCATAGAGGCTGGCGTTCGCCACCGGCATGCCGGTCAGGTTCGCCACCTGCGTCTGGAACTCGTACAGATACTGCAGCGTGCCCTGCGCGATTTCCGGCTGATAGGGCGTGTAGCTGGTCAGGAACTCCGACCGCTGGATCACATGGTCCACCGTCGCCGGCACATGGTGGCGATAGGCCCCCGCGCCGCAGAAGAACGGCACGGACCCGGCCGCCGTGTTCCGCCCCGCCAGCGCGCCGAGCGCCCGCTCGACCTGCAGCTCGCCGGCCACGCGGGGCAGGTCCACGAAGCCCTCGCGCCGCGCCGCCTGCGGCACGTCCACGAACAGATCGTCGATCGACTTGGCCCCGATCGCCGCCAGCATGGCGGATCGGTCGTCGGGCGTCAGGGGGAGGTAACGCATGTCAGTTTCCGGTCTGGGGAGGACGGGTCTGGGAAGTACGGGGGCCGACGAAGACGATCCAGGCGAAGCCGATCGCGAAGGCGGCGTAGCAGGCGAAGACCACCCAGAGCGCCGGCGAGGAACCGGCGAGGGCGGCGCGTCCGAGAGCGAAGCTCCCGACCACGAAAAGCACGATGTTGGCCAGGCCCACCGGGCGTCCGTAGATGCCCCCGAACACGGCTTCGCGCGAATACCAGTTCAGCAGTCCCACGCCGACCAGGGCCCCCGCCAGAAGTTGCACGGGCAGGGCGCTGGCGCCCTCGATCCCCAACGCCGCGGCGGCCTCGACCGGCGCGAAATTCAGCGCGAGGCCGAGCGCGACCAGGAATGCGGCGCTGCCGGTCAGCAAGGCCTTGCTCATGACAGGTCTCCCGACCGGGCCGCGATGATCAAAGGGTCGTCAGATACTGGTCGTAGGCGGCGCGATCCATCAGGGCTTCGACCTGCGAGGCGTCCGACACGCGGATCTTGGCGAACCAGCCTTCGCCTTCCGGATCGGCGTTGACGGTCTCGGGGGCCGAGGCCAGGGCGGCGTTGCCCTCGACCACTTCACCGGCGACCGGCGCATAGACGTCCGAAGCCGCCTTGACGCTCTCGACCACGGCGAAGCTGTCGCCCTTGGAGACGGTCTTGCCGGCGTCCGGCGTCTCGACGAACACCACGTCGCCCAGCGCGTCGGCGGCATGCTTGCTGATGCCGACGGTGGCCACGTCGCCCTCGAGGCGAACCCACTCGTGATCCTTGGTGAAATGCATCGGTCTGTCTCCGAAAGGCTCAGACGGCCTTGGGTTTGCGGTAGTAGCGTTGGGCGACGAACGGCGTGGCGACGACCTCGGCGGCGGCGGGCTTGCCGCGAACGATGACCTTCAGCTCGGCGCCCAGCTCGGCGAATTTCGGCGGCACATAGCCCATGGCGATGTTGCGGCCCAGCGTCGGGGAGGGGCCGCCCGAGGTCACCGCGCCGATGACGTTGCCGTCCATGTCGGCGATCTCGGCGCCTTCCCGGGCCGGAGCGCCTTCCTTGACGCTGAGACCGACGCGGACCCGCGACGGACCGTCGGCCAGCTCCTTCAGGATGCGGTCGGCCCCGTTGAAGTCCGCGCGCTCCTTGCGCGACTTCGACAGGGCGAAGGTCAGCGCGCCCTCGACCGGCGACGTCGTCGCATCGATGTCGTGGCCGTGCAGCGGCAGGCCGGCTTCCAGCCGCAGGCTGTCGCGGGCGCCGAGGCCGATCGGCTTGACCCGCGCGTCCTCCAGCAGCGTGTTCCAGATGCGCTCGGCCTGATCGGCCGGCACGGAAATCTCGTAACCGTCCTCGCCGGTGTAGCCCGAGCGCGAGACGTAGCAATCGACCCCGAACAGCACCAGGCGGGCGCAGTCCATGAAGCCGAACTCGCCCAGCACCGGCTCGTGCTGCGCCATCACCTCGGCCGCCTCGGGCCCCTGAATGGCGATCAGCGCGCGGTCGGCGAGAACGGTCAGTTTCGCGTCGCCCCTCAGATTGGCTTCCAGGAAGGCGAAGTCCGCGTCCTTGTTGCCCGCATTGACCACCACATAGAGGCCGTCGTGGTCGGGCTTGCCCGCCATCAGGTCGTCCATGATCCCGCCCTCGGCGTTCAGCAGCAGGCTGTATTTCTGCTTGCCGGCCTTCAGGATCGAATAGTCGCCGGGCACGAACCGCTCGAACTGGGCGATGGCGTCGGCGCCGGTGATCTTGCACTGGCCCATGTGCGACACGTCGAACAGGCCGGCGTGTTCGCGCGTCCAGCGGTGCTCGGCCAGCACGCCTTCGTACTGCACCGGCATGTCGTAGCCGCTGAAGCCGACCATGCGCGCGCCCAGCGCGCGGTGGGCGGCGTTGAGGGGCGTGGTCTTCAGGGTCTCGTCGGTCATGATCAGACTTTCACGGTCGCGTATTGAAGCGGATGGCTCCGCCGTCCTCGCGCCCCCGCTGTCCTGAAGCCTGAGAGATTCCGGCGCCCTGAATGAGGCCGCCTTGCTCCGTCGGCGCGCTCTGAAGAGCGACTTTCCAGCGTCCGTATGTCCTCGCGGTCCGTTTGCCTGAGCGTTTCCGGGGCGGTTGCGCCTTCGGCTCCGGGCCCGCCGAAACGGCCCCGATCTCTCCCGCGAGAGCGCCGCGACCTAGGCCCCGACTCCGGGATGAAGTCAAGCGGGGGCGAGGCGGATGAGCCGGTTGGAACGGCAGGAAGCCTCCCGCGACGCAAGGTCGGGGAGGCTTCCATCGGGCTGCGTCAGTAGGTCAGGCCGCGGCCTTCCAGGTCGGCTCCAGCGCCGCATGCGGCGGGCAGGGGGCCACGGCCTGGATGGGCAGTCCGCCCAGTTCATTGGCGTAGCCGTGGTTGACGTCGCGGTGGTGGGCTTCATCGGCGCGGACCACCAGCACTACGTCGCGCAGCGTCGCTTCATCGGGCAGCCCCCAGTAGCGCTTGGCGATCTCGGGGGCCGCGACGTTCGGGCTGCGGCCCTCATCGATCTCGGCGAGATAGTGGGTGTAGCTGATCACCGCCTCCTCTTCGAAATAGCCGACCACGCGGTGGGCCGTCTTCGAGGACACGAGATAGAGGGCGAAGAAGAACAGGTAGAAGACCCACTGCACCGACACGATGACGAAGCGCTCGAACAGCGTCGGCTTCGAGATCTCGATGAAGGTCATCAGGTGCATACGCTCGTTTTCGGCCTCGTCCATCAGGGTCTTGATCCACCCCTTGTCGTCGCACATCCGGCGCAGGCAGCTCAGATGGTTGATGGTGGCTCCGACCATCCCGGGAACGGCCGCAACGGTCTCCAGCACGACAGCCCGGTGGCCGTAGCGCTTGGCGAAGAAGGTGTCGGCGCAGAAGCGCAGCAGCTTGGTGAAGCCAAAGGCGACCCGGTCCGACAGTCCCTTGGGCTGATGGTGGATCGAAAGGTCGACGAGAGGGGCGGTCATGGCCTTGGCTCCTGCTGATCCGGAGAGCGCTCCGGGCCGCTGCGGCGGCGTCTTGAAGATGCAACCGGTGTAGAAGCGACCGCCCGACGGCGGTATTCGGGTCTTCGCCCTAAGGGGAATCCCGGAGGCGCGGACGTCGGCCGGACGGGGCAAGGAGCATCGATGCGAGCCTTTCAGTCCCCGGAGACAGCGCCCTCGGCCCTCATCCGCCCGGCCTCGCCATGGCTGGCGGTCGCGGCGGCGGTGGTCGTCGCCCTTGCCGGCGCGGGGCTGCGCGCCGCCCTCGGCGAGCGCATCGGTGACCACGGCGCGTTTCTGGTCTTTGTCCCGGCGGTGGTGGTCGGCGCCGCCATGGGCGGCTGGATTTCGGGAGCGGCCGCGGCGCTGATCGGGCTCTGCGCGGGATTGCTGCTTTCGCCCCTCAGCCCCGCCTTATGGATCGAGGCCGCCCTGTTCGTCGGTGTGGCGGCGGCCGTGACGGTGGGCGGCGAGTGGTTCCAGCGCGCCCACCGCGAGCTCTCGGCGCGCGAGACCCACCTGCGGCTGATCCTGAACACCATCCCTGACGCCATGATCCTGATCGACGACACCGGTCTGATCCGCGCCTTCAGCCCCACGGCCGAGCGCCTGTTCGGCTGGTCCGTCGACGAGGCGATTGGCCAGAATGTCAGTGTTCTGATGCCGCCACCCCACCGTGAGGCGCACGACGGCTATCTGCAGCGCTACTACCGGACGGGCGAGCGCCGCATCATTGGTCTCGGGCGGATCGTCGTCGGTCAGCGCAAGGATGGCTCGACCTTCCCCATGGAACTCGCCGTCGGCGAGATGCGCACCGGCGAGGGCCGCTTCTTCACAGGGTTCGTCCGCGACCTGACCGAACGCCAGCAGGCCGAGGCGCGGATGCAGGAGCTGCAGAGCGACCTCGTGCGGGTCTCCCGGCTGACGGCGCTGGGCGAGATGGCGTCGGCCCTGGCGCACGAACTGAACCAGCCGCTCACTGCCATCTCCAACTATCTGAAGGGCTCGAAGAGGCTCCTGGACTCGAAGGGGCTCGGTGACGATCGGATCGCGACCGCGCTCGATCAGGCTGCGGATCAGGCCCTGCGCGCGGGTGTCATCATCCGGCGGCTGCGCGAGTTCGTGTCCCGCGGCGAGACGGAGCGGCGCATCGAGGATCTGCCGAAACTCGTCGAGGAGGCCAGCGCCCTGGCCCTCGTCGGGGCACGCGAGCACGGTGTGCGCGTGCGGTTCGAGATCGATCCCGCGGCCGATCGCGTGCTCGCCGACAAGGTGCAGGTGCAGCAGGTGCTGCTCAATCTGATCCGCAACGGAATGGACGCCATGGAGGAGTCACCGAAGCGCGAGCTGCTCATCGCCGCGGCCCCGGTCGACGCCGAACTGCTGCGGGTGTCGGTCTCGGACACCGGAGCGGGCGTCGGCGAAGACTTCGCGGACCAACTGTTCCAGCCGTTCGTGACCAGCAAGCGGTCCGGCATGGGCGTGGGGCTTTCCATCTCCCGCACCATCATCGAGACGCACGGCGGCCGTATCTGGTTTGAGCCCAACCCCGGCGGCGGGACCGTCTTCCATTTCACGCTACAGCGCGCTCGTATCGAAGAGGAGGCTGCCGATGGCGACTGACACCATCATCCATGTCATCGATGACGATGCGGCGGTGCGCGACTCCATCGCCTTCCTTCTGGAGACCGCCGATCTTGACCGCGCGGACCTATGAATCCGCGGTCGCCTTTCTCGCTGAGCAGGATCGTCCAGCGGGCTGCATCGTCACCGACGTCCGTATGCCCGACATGACCGGCCTCGAGCTCGCCCGCCGGTTGCGTGACAGCGGGTCGGTCGAGCCCGTCATCGTGATCACCGGCCACGCCGACGTGCCGCTCGCCATCGAGGCCATGCGCGCGGGCGTCGTGGACTTCATCGAAAAGCCCTTTGACGACGAGGTTCTCCTCGCCTCGATCCACCGGGTTCTGGATCAGGCGGCCAAGGCGACGTCTGCGGAGACTGAACGGCGGGAGTTCGCCGCCCGACTGGAGGCCCTGTCACCCCGCGAGCGAGACGTCGTCGACGGTCTGGTCAAGGGGCACGCCAACAAGGTGATCGCCTTCGACCTCGGCATCAGCCCGCGCACCGTTGAGGTCTACCGCGCCAACGCGATGACCAAGATGCAGGCCGGCAGCCTGTCCGAACTCGTGCGGATGGTGATGACGGTGGGACCGCCCTGAGGGCGGGGGGTGGATCAGCTCGCTGCGTAAGCTTCCACCTCCGCTACCCGCGCCGCCTTCTCGGCCTCGCTCATGAACGATCCCTCGAAGCTGTTGCGCGCCATCTGCGTCACCTGCTCCCGCGTCAGGCCCACGGCCGCGGCCAGCTGCCGGTAGTTCTCGTTCACATAGCCGCCGAAATAGGCCGGGTCGTCCGAGTTCAGCGTCACGTGCAGTCCGCGGCGCAGCATCTCCGGGACGGGGTGATCCTTCAGGTCCTTCACCACGCAGAGCTTGAGGTTCGACAGCGGGCACACGGTCAGCGTCATCTGCTCCGCGACCAGCCGCTCGACCAGCGCCTCGTCCTCCATCGAGCGGTTGCCGTGATCCATCCGGTCGATGTGCAGCAGGTCCAGCGCCTCGTGCACATAGGCCGGCGGCCCCTCCTCGCCGGCGTGGGCGCACAGTTTCAGACCCAGCTCGCGGGCCGCGGCGAATACGCGCTGGAACTTCGACGGCGGATGCCCGACCTCGGACGAATCCAGCCCCACGCCGACGAAGTGGTGCAGATACGGCCTGGCCATCTCCAGCGTGGCGAACGCTTCCGCCTCGCTCAGGTGGCGCAAGAAGCTGAGGATTAGGCCGCTGGTGACGCCCAGCTCCGCCTTCGCCCGGTCCATCCCGGCGATCAGCCCCTCGGCCACGACCCCGAACGGCACGCCCCGGTCGGTGTGGGTCTGGGGGTCGAAGAAGATCTCGGCGTGGCGCACGTTGTCGGCGGCCGCGCGCCGAAAATAGGCGAAGGCCAGGTCCTCGAAATCCCGCCGCGTCAGCAGCACGTTCGCCCCGGCGTAATAGATGTCGAGGAAGTCCTGCAGGTTCGAAAAGTCGTACGCCGCCCGCACCGCCTCGACGCTGTCGAACGGAATGGCCACGCCGTTGCGCTGGGCCAGCTCGAACATCAGTTCGGGCTCCAGCGACCCCTCGATATGCAGGTGGAGCTCCGCCTTGGGCAGGCCGGCGATATAGGCGTCAAGGGACATGGGCGGGCTTCCGGTCGAACGGGACGGGCGAGGGCGGCGCGGCGGTGATCGACCCCAGCACGCCGGCCGCCAGTCGGCGGTGCGAAACGATAAGGGTCTCCGGCGCCGTGCGGAAGTCGTTCTGCAGCCAAAGCCTCAGCTGCCCGATGAAAGCCCCGGCGAGGAAGGCGGCCGTCTGACGCCGCTCTTCGGGATGCAGACCGGCGGCCAGCTTCTCCAGATTGGCCTCCGCGATCAGGCGCAGCTTCCGCTCTCCGGCGGCCAGCATCACCTCCATCGACCGTGACGGCGCGACCCGCCGGGAGAAGGCGTCATTGCCCGCGATATGCATCACCACATGGGCGACCGGCAGGATGTCGGACGACAGGCCTTCGCGCCGGGCCGCGCTGTCGCAGGCCGCGATCATCCCGGCGAACGACTGGCCGAGGAAGTCGTCGCGGTTCCTGAAGTGCGCATAGAAGGTAGAGCGGCCCACCCCCGCCGCCTTCACCAGATCACCGACGCGAATGTCCTCGAGGTCGCGGGTCCGGCCCAGGGCGATCAGGGCATGGGCCAGCCGCAGCCGCGTGCGGGCGATGCGCTCATCCATGCCGCTGCCGTTTCCGGACATTCTCCGCCCCGTTGTCCCGCATCCTCGCGGAGGCGCCGGACGCCCGCTGGTTTTCGCCCTGATCCATGCCAACCACAAGGCGCACAGCGTCGGGAGGACATCGCATGCACGCCAATCCAAAGGCCGGAGCCGGGGCCCTGATCTTCGGCTGGGTCGCCTATATCGCCCTGATGGCGGTGCATCCGACCCACCTCGGCGGACCCTCGCTGGGCCACGTCGATCTCAATGACGCCGTCCACTGGACCGCCCTGCTGGTCGTGCCGGTGCTGGCCTACGGATATCTGGAGCTGGCGCGCTGGCTCGGCCTGTCCCGCGCCCTGCCGCTGCTCGGCCTCAGCTTCATCAGCTTCAGCCTGTTCGCCGGCATGGTCGCCGGCACGCTGAACGGGCTGGTAATGCCACAGGTGCTGCAGCCCGACTTGCCGGGAGAGATCGGACCCGACGGCGTCGACGCCTTGCGCCGGCTGGTCTGGTGGACCAATCAGGGCTTCTCCGCGATCCACTACACGCTGGCGGCCATAGCCACGGGCGTCTTCGGTCTGGCCTGGCTCAGCCGTCCCGGCGGTCGCCCGCTCGGCGTGTCAGGCTTGCTGATCGCCGGAGCCTTCCTGCTCTGGCTGGCCAGCGGAACATGGCGGCCGGACGTGCATGGGGCGCTGTTCGTGGTGCTCGCCCTCGGCGGCTGGTCGATTTCGGCGGCCTTCGCCATGCGCCGCGAAGACCCGGCTGACGCCTGACTTACATCCGTTCCGGCGTGTCGATGCCCAGCAGGTCCAGCGCCCGCTCCAACTGGTCCAGCACCGCCTTCGACAGCGTCAGCCGCGAACCCTTCGTCGCCTCGTCCGGCGCGCCGAGCACCGGACAGGCGGCGTAGAATTTCGAGAACGACTGGGCCAGTCGGTAGGCGTGCTCCGAGATCAGGTGCGGCATCCGCTTGTCGTAGGCATCGGCCGTCGCCTGCGAGAAGGCGTCCAGCGTCAGCGCCAGATCGCGCTCGGCCGGTTCGCCGACCGCCACCGCCCCGGCCGTCGCACCCTGTTCCGCCGCCCGCCGCAGCAGGGATTTGATCCGCACCGCCTGGTACAGCAGATACGGCCCCGTCTTGCCCTCGAAGCTCATGAACCGGTCGAGGTCGAAGACGTAGCTGGTCGTCCGGCTGTTCGACAGGTCAGCGAATTTCAGCGCCGCCACCGCCACCTTGCGGGCGATGTCGTCGAACTCGGCCTCGGGCAGGTCGGCCCCCAGCTTCGCCTCGCGCAGCCGCTCCCGCGCATTGTCCGTGGCCATGGTGATCAGGTCGTGCAGCTTCAGCACGCCCCCCGCGCGGGTCTTGAACGGCTTGCCGTCCGGCCCGTTCATCGTGCCGAAGCCGAGATGCTCCAGCGCCCCCTCGGATGCATAGCCGGCCAGATACGCCGCCCGGAACACCTGCTCGAAATGCTCCGCCTGCCGCTCGTCAACGACATAGAGGATCAGGTCCGGCCCGATGGCCTTCCTGCGGTCGAGGATCGTCGCCAGATCGGTCGTGCCGTACATGGCCGATCCCTCGGACGAGATGACCAGCAGGGGCGGCGGGCTCGCCGCCTCGACGACGCTGCCGTCGGCCAGCTTGCGCTTCCGCGTCTCGCCCGGCCTCGCGACATGCACCACCCGCGCCCCGGCGTCCTCGACCAGCAGGCCGGTCGTCTCCAGGTGCGCGATCATCTCGGGCATCAGCGGATCGGCGTCGCTCTCGCCGTTCCACAGGTCGAAGGTCACGCCCAGCGCCCCGAACTCGCGCTGCAGCCCGCTCATCGACACGTCGTGCATATGCCGCCACAGGGCCCGGTAGCCGGGCCGTCCGGCTTGCAGTTCCGCCGTCGCCTTGCGCGCACGATCGCGGAAATCGGTGTCTTCCTTGGCCCGCGCCGCGGCCGCCGGATACAGCCGCTCCAGGTCTTCCAGCGTCACCGGGCTTTCGGCCGGGAAGGGGCCGTCGCCCTCCGCCATGAACCCGTCGCCCTTGCCCTCGTCGCCCACGGCGACGATCAGCAGGCCCATCTGGAAGCCCCAGTCGCCGAAATGCGCGTCGCCCCACACGGTGTCGCCGCGGAAACGGAACAGCCGCTTCAGGCTCTCGCCGATGATCGAGCTGCGCAGATGCCCCACGTGCATCGGCTTGGCCACGTTCGGCCCGGCGTAGTCGATCACCACCTTGCGCGGCTCGGCGACCAGCGAGGCCCCGGCGTGCTCGTGGTCCGCCGCCACCTCGGCCGCCCGCTGCGCCAGCGCGCCATCGGCGAGCTTCAGGTTGATGAACCCCGGCCCGGCGACCTCGACCGACGCCAGCCGGTCGTCGCCCTTCAGCCGCTCGGCCACGCGCGTCGCCAGCTCGCGCGGATTGGCCTTCAGCGCCTTGGCCGCGGCAAGCGCTCCGTTCGACTGGAAGTCGGCCAGATCCGGCCGGTCCGACGGCGTCACGCGGGCGAGGGCGGCGTCCACGCCTTCGGCGGCGAATGCGGCCCCGACCGCCTCGCCCAGAACAGTCCTGAGGTCGGTCATTACTGGGCGGCGGGCGGCGTGGTCGTGCCCGCGTTGACGCGGAACCGGCTGCCGGTGCGGTTGAACTCGGCCATCTGCGGCGTGACGTCGAAGCCGACCAGGATTTCGAAATTGTCACCGCTGGTGGTGGCGTCCGCGCGCGGGATGAAGATGGTCTGGTCCTGCGTGACGGTGGCCATCGGCTGGCCGGCGAAATTCACCGGCAGGTCGAAATACTCCTTGGCCAGCACCGCCTTGTTCCGCTCGGTCACGGCGATCCAGTAGCGATAGGTGCGGCCGTCGCCCTGCGCCTGCGGACCGCGGCCCAGGTTGAACAGCACGCGGGTCTGCACCGTGATCGGCTGGTCGGCCTGATAGGCGCATTCCGACGTCAGCCCCTCGATCTCGCCGGTGAAGCCGACGTTGGCCGAGGACACCCGGTCGCCGGTCAGCTCCACATAGCGGGCGGCGTCGTAGAGGATTTTCACATAGGGGCAGGGGCCGGCGGCGGCGTTGCGGCGCAGCGGCGCGATGCGCGGCGCGCGCTGGCGCTGGTTCTGCTGCGAGCCGTCGGCGTTTTCGCCGTTCTCGGACCCCGGACGGTTCTGCTGGCCCGGGCGGGACTGGGCGTCCGCCGCCAGCGGAACCGATACCAGCGCCGCGGCGGCGAGGGCGGAAGTCAGGGAAATCTTGAAGACGCGACGCATCGAAGGCTCTTCCAGGAACGAGGAGGCGCGCGACATCCCGACGCCGGGGGCACGCTCGTTGCTGATAGCGGCTAAAGCGAGGCGCGGCAAACCCGCGCTGGAGCCCTGTGCAAGCCAATGCGTGGTGGCGGCGCGGGGGCTGAACCATTAGGTTCCACGCATGACCCTGCACGCGCCGATCCCGGCTCCCGAAAAGCGTCCGCTGACCGTCCGCCTGGCGACCCCGCGCGGCTTCTGCGCCGGCGTGGACCGGGCCATCCAGATCGTCGAGCGGGCCATCGAGAAATACGGCGCCCCCGTCTATGTCCGCCACGAGATCGTGCACAACCGTCACGTCGTCGACCGCCTCAAGGCCATGGGCGCCGTCTTCGTCCGCGAGTTGGACGAATGCCCCGACGATCGACCTGTGGTCTTCTCGGCCCACGGCGTGCCCAAGTCCGTGCCCGCCGGCGCCCGCGCCCGTGAGATGCTCTATCTCGACGCCACCTGCCCGCTGGTTTCCAAGGTCCATGTCGAGGCCGAGCGCCACCACGCCGCCGGCCGCCACATCATCCTGATCGGCCATGCCGGCCACCCCGAGGTCGTCGGCACCATGGGCCAGCTCCCGCCCGGCGCCATCAGCCTGATCGAGACCGTCGAGGACGCCGAGGCCTTCCAGCGCCCCGGCGACGCGCCGCTGGCCTACGCCACCCAGACCACCCTGTCGGTCGACGACACCAGCGAGATCCTCGCCGCCCTGAAGCGTCGCTTCCCTGAGCTTCCGGACCCGCACAAGGAAGACATCTGCTACGCCACCACCAACCGGCAGGAGGCCGTCAAACGGCTCGGCGCCGGCTGCGATCTGGTGCTGGTGGTCGGGTCCAAGAACTCGTCCAACTCCGTCCGGCTGGTCGAGGTCGCCCTGCGCGCCGGGGCCCGCGACGCCCGGCTTGTCGACGACGCCTCCCAGGTCGACTGGGCGTGGCTCGACGGTGTGACCACCCTTGGCATCACCGCGGGCGCCTCAGCTCCCGAGCCCTTGATCGAGGCCCTCGTCGACGCCGTCCGCGCCCGCTTCGACGCCGAGGTCACCGAGGACGCCGGGGAACGCGAGACTGTCACCTTCAAGCTCCCGCGCGTCCTGACCGCCTGATCGAACGCCGCTTGCGCAAGCGGAGCCTTTGCCGTTGGCTGGCGTTACCGTAGCGAGCCGTCCGAGGATGAACATGCGCTTACGCACCGCCTTCGCCGCCCCGATTGCCGCCCTGTCGATCGCCGCCCTCACGGCCGCCTGCACGCAGGAGGCGGAGGCCCCGCCCCAGCCTGTCGAACCGTCCCCCGCGCCGGCGACCCCGACCGCTCCGCCGATCAGCTACGCCTGCGAAAGCGGCCAGTCCGTCACCGTCGCCTACCCCGACACCGCCACCGCCCAGCTGACCTACAACGGCCAGAGCTACACCCTGCGCACCGCGCAGGCGGCCAGCGGCGCCCGCTACACGGGCACGGGTCTGGAGTGGGCCACGGTCAACCGCGACGGGCAGGAAAGCGCCACCCTCAGCCGCCTCGGTCCCAACGACGATGTCGGCATCGCCGTGCTGGAACGCTGCAGCCGTCCCAGCGTCAGCGCTGTTCCCACCGGTCCTGCTCCGGCGCCACAGCCAGCCCCGGGCGGCGTCCTGCCCACGGCGGCGCCCTGCAAGGGCCCCCAGCTCAAGCTGTCGAACGACGGCGGGGACGCGGGCATGGGCAACCGGGTCGCCAACATCGGCGTGCAGAACATCGGCGCGACCGCCTGCAGCATGACGGGCTATCCGGGCGTGGTCCTGCAGGACCGGCAGGGCCGTACCCTGACCACCATCCGCAGCGAGCAGAGCCCCGGCAGCTATTTCACCCAGGGGCAGGCGCCCGCGCCGGTCACCCTGATGCCCCAGGCCAAGGCCGGCTTCGAACTGGCGTGGACTGTCGTGCCCAATGAAGCCATCGGCGAAAAGACCTGCCCCTCAGCGGCCCGCCTGCGGGTCACCGCTCCGGGCGACACCTCTCCGGCCACGCTCGCCATGGCCTTCACCCCCTGCGGCGGCCGTGTCCGGGTCAGCCCGATCCGCTCGCTGGCCCCTGCGACACAGCCGGCCCCGGCGCCGACCGTCTAGGGCTTCAAACCGCCGCGAAAACGGCGTAGCGGAGCGCGCATGACAGCGACCTTCCATGCCCGCGTCTCCGCGGAACTCGCCGACATCGCCGCCCAGGGGCTGACCAAGCCCGAACGGGTCATCGCCTCCCGTCAGGGGCCCGTGATCCGGGTCGGCGGACGCGATGTGCTCAACTTCTGCGCCAACAACTATCTCGGTCTCGCCGGCGACGAGCGGGTGACGCAGGCCGGGATCAGGGCGCAGGAGCAATGGGGCGCCGGCACCGCCTCCGTCCGCTTCATCTGCGGCACGCTGGAGATTCACAAGGAACTCGAACGCGCCATCGCCGACTACCTCGGCTTTGAGGACACCATCCTGTTCGCCGCTGCCTTCGACGCCAACGGCGGCATCTTCGAACCCCTGTTCGGGGCCGAGGACGCCATCGTCTCCGACAGCCTGAACCACGCCTCGATCATCGACGGCGTCCGGCTGTGCAAGGCCAAGCGCTACCGCTTCGCCACCTCCGACATGGATGACCTCGAGGCCCAGCTGAAACAGGCCCGGGCCGACGGCGCGCGCGAGATCGTCATCGCTACCGACGGCGCCTTCTCGATGGACGGCTACATCGCCCGGCTGAAGGACATCCGCGCCCTCGCCGACAAATACTCGGCCCTGATCATGGTCGACGACTGCCACGCCACGGGCTTCCTCGGTCCGCAGGGCCGGGGCTCCTATGCCCACCACGGCGTGCAGGTCGATTTCGTCACCGGCACCTTCGGCAAAGCGCTGGGCGGGGCCATGGGCGGCTTCATCTGCGCCACGTCGGAAGTGGTCGCCCTGCTGAAACAGCGGGCCCGGCCCTACCTCTTCTCCAACGCCCTGAGCCCCGCCGTCTGCGGCTCGTCGCTGGAGGCCATCCGCATCGCCGGGGGCGAGGAGGGCGACGCCCTGCGCAAACAGTTGTTCGCCAACGCCGCCCGTTACCGCGCCGCGATGACGCAGGCCGGCTTCAACCTGCTGCAGGGCGAGCACCCGATCATCCCGGTGATGCTGGGCGACGCGAAACTGGCCCAGGACTTCGCTGCCCGGGCGCTGGAGCTGGACGTGTATGTCATCGGCTTCAGTTTCCCCGTGGTCCCGCGCGGCCAAGCCCGCATCCGCACCCAGATGTCTGCGGCCCACACCTTCGAACAGATCGATCAAGCGGTCGCGGCGTTCACGACGGCCGGCAAGGAACTGGGAGTTATCTGATGGCTGACACCATGAAGGCACTGGCCAAGACCCGGCCCGAAGTCGGTCTGGAACTGATCGACGCTCCGATCCCCGTCGCCGGACCCGAGGACGTGCTGATTCGGGTGCACCGCACCGCTGTCTGCGGCACCGACATCCACATCTGGAACTGGGACGAGTGGTCCCAGAAGAACGTCCCCGTGCCGATGATCACCGGCCACGAGTTCGCCGGCGAGATCGTCGCCATCGGCAGCGACGTCGACCGCCGGCTCAAGGTCGGCCAGCGCGTCTCGGCCGAGGGCCACGTCATCGACCTGAACTCCGAAGCGGCCCGCGCCGGTCATTTCCACCTCGACCCGGCCACCAAGGGCATCGGCGTCAACCGTCAGGGCGCCTTCGCCGAATACGTCGTGGCCCCCGCCTTCAACGTCATCGAACTGCCGGACGACGTGCCCTACGAGATCGGCTCGATCCTCGATCCGTTCGGCAACGCCGTGCACACGGCCCAGCAGTTCGACCTGCTCGGCGAGGACGTGCTCGTCACTGGCGCCGGGCCCATCGGCATGATGGCCGCCGCCGTCGCGCGTCACGCCGGCGCCCGCACCGTCGTCCTGACCGACATCAACGACTTCCGCCTCGAGCTGGCCCAGAAGGTCGCGCCCGGCGTGCGCACCGTGAACACCACGAAGGAAGACCTCAAGGACGTCATGCACGAGCTCGGCCTCAAGGTCGGCTTCGACGTGGCGCTGGAAATGTCGGGTTCGCCGATCGCCTTCAAACAATGCGTCGACACCCTGATCATGGGCGGCGGTATGGCCCTGCTGGGCATTCCGTCGAAACCGATGGAGACCGACTGGGGCGCGATCATCCTCAAGGCGCTTACCATCAAGGGCGTCTACGGCCGCGAGATGTTCACCACCTGGCGCAAGATGCTGGGCCTGCTCAAGGCCGGTCTCGACCTGACCCCGCTGATCACCCACCAGATGTCCTACGCCAACTATCGCGAGGGCTTCGAGGCGATGAAGTCGGGCCAGTCGGGCAAGGTCGTGCTCGACTGGGACAAGGCCGCCTGAAGACGGAACCGTCGATGACGCACGGCCCCGTCGTGGCCTTTCTGCAAGGCGAGGGGCCGGACGGCCGCGGCCGCACCCTGTTCGAGGTCCTCGCCTTCGACAACGCGGCGCTGGAGCGGAACCACGACTTCATCCAGTGGCTCTTCCCGCTGCCGGAGCCGTCCGCCGCCGTGCCCGACGCTCCGGTTCTCACGGAAGCGGACGTCGAGGCGCTTCGCGAGTCCACCCTGGCCCATTGCGCCCTGGCGGCGGCGACCGATCGCATGATCGCCTTCTATGGCGCCACGCATCAGTGGTGGGCGCCGCACGACCACAACCATCTGCGCATCACGCGGATCATCCGCTCGCTCCGGCTGCTGCGCGGAGACGACGAGGCTGACGCCTTCCGCGCCGCCATCCTGTCGATGGTCGAGGCGGCGCGGGCGCCGGTCAGCGCCCGCAGCCGCGGCTACTGGATGACCGCCTGAGGTCAGGCGGCGGCCGGCTCGTCCTTCTTCATCGTCGCCATGAAGACGATGATGACGAACAGCAGCATGGAGCTGACCAGCCCGATCTCCGAAGCGATCATGGCCGGCATGAAGACCGGCTTCTGCATCAGCATCAGCGCCAGCGACGGCATCAGGATCAGGAAGCCCAGAACCGACAGGGCGAAATGCGCCATCGGCAGCCAGCCGCGCGCCGCCGCCGGGAACGACCGGTAAAACAGGCCGAACAGCATCATCGACGCGAAGCCCAGCAGATTGATGTGCGCGTGCACCGGACGCAGGACGAAGTCCTGGTTCGCCCCCATCCAGACACCCAGCGTCATCCCGACCAGAGCCGAGAGCGCGCCGAGGCGCAGAAAGTTATTCGATACCGACATGGTGTGGTCCCTCCGACAAACGGCGTCCGTAGAGCGTCGTTCTCCCAAGGGATCAAGTTACATCCGATTCAGCCTTGCGGCGCAAACCGGCGCCGTTCAGCCCCGCAGCACCCGGGCCAGCGCCCGCTCGAACGTCGCCGCCTCGGGCCCCGGCAGCGCGCCGTGCAGCCGCCCCTCCTGATACAGTTCGAACACCTTGGGGTGCACATAGGAGGCCCGGCAGACCGTCGGCGTATTGCCCAGCAGGCCCGCCACGGCCTTGACGCAGACGTTGATCCGCCGCTTCGCCTCGGTCGCGGACGAGGGCGGCTCCGCGTCCCGCAGCGCCCGCGCCGCCGACACCGTCCCTGCCCAGGTGCGGAAATCCTTGGCCGAGAACTGCTCGCCCATGGCCTCGCGGATATAGGCGTTCACATCGTCCGAGGTGACCGCGCACAGCGCGCCGCTCTCGTCCCGGTATTTGAACACCTGCTGTCCCGGCAGTTCCCGCAGGCCGCGCACCACCGTCGCCAGCCGCCGGTCGCGCACCTTGACCTCGTGCTCCACCCCGCTCTTGCCCTTGAAGGCGAACTTCAGCGACGTCCCGTCCACCGCCAGATGCCGCTTGTTCAGCGTCGTCAGCCCGTACGACCGGTTCTGCTTCGCATATTGTGCGTTGCCGACCCGGATCAGGGTCAGTTCCAGCAGCCGCACCGCCGTCGCCAGCACCTTCTCCCGGCACGGCCCCCGCCGGTTCAAATCCGCCTCGACCCGCTTGCGCAGCTTCGGCAGCGCCTTGGCGAAGTCAGGCAGTTTTTCGAACTTGGTCTCCGACGCATGGGCGCTCCAGTCGGCGTGATAGCGGTACTGTTTGCGCCCCTTCACGTCCCGCCCGGTCGCCTGGATATGTCCCGAGGCGCGCGGGCAGATCCACACGTCCGTCCAAGCCGGCGGAATGGCCAGCGCCCGGATCCGAGCCAGCACCTTCTCGTCGGTGATCTCGCGCCCCCTGGCGTCATGATAGTGGAAGCCGTCCCCGGCCGCAGTGCGGTGGATGCCCGGGTGCTCGTCGCTGCACCAGCTCAGGCCTTCCGGGATCGCGGCGGGATCGGCGAGCGTCACCCCTGCGCCTCGCGAAGCCGAGCCCTCAGGCCGTCGATCCACTCCCGTCCCGCGTCCCCGCCCCACAGCTGCCAGGCGATATAGCCGGCCGACGGCCTGGCCCGGTTGTCCCAGTCGCGCCCGTATTTATCGACCGCGTGCCGGGCGAAGTAGCTGTACATCGACTTGATGTCGCGATCGCTGACGGTCTCCCGCGCCCCCAGCTGCTCCGCGCGCCGCACCCCGACTTCGGTCCCGCCGCGCCCGTGTTCCTCGCGCAGCTCCAGACCCTTCAGGGCGGCCTTCGCCACCGCCGCGGGCGGAGTGCGGTCCTTGTCGGAAAGGGCGGGGTGGTCGATCAGCATCGGCGGCTCTCTGGCGGACTGCGCAAACGGCGGGCGAGGCCGCCGGTTCCTGCGGCCTTGACCGCGCCGGCGCCACGGGGGAACAGCGATCATGAACTATCGTCACAGCTTCCACGCCGGGAATTTCGCCGACCTCGTCAAACACGCCCTCGTGCTGTGGCTGCTCGAGCGGCGGCAGGCCGGAGGCCCGGTCGCGGTGATCGACACCCACGCCGGCGCCGGCGTCTATGACCTGACCGGCGACGCCACGCGCTCGAAGGAGGCCGAGGCCGGCGTCGCCCGCCTGATGGCCGCCGCCGACCGCCCGCCGCTGATCGAAGCCTTGGCCCGCGAGGTCGAGCGGCTCAACCCGAACGGCGGCGCCAACCTCTACCCCGGCTCGCCCCTGCTGATCGCCGGCCGCCTCCGCCCCGACGACCGCTATGTCGGTTTCGAGCTCAACCCGCCCGTCCTTGCCATGCTGGAAGAGGCGCTCGAGCCCTTCGACCAGGCCGTCGGCATGGGCGGAGACGGCTACGATCAGGCCCGCAGCTGGGCCGACCGCGCGCTTGGCGCCTTCGTCCTGATCGATCCCCCGTTCGAGCGTCCCGACGACTACCTCCGCGCCGCCGACACCGCCGCCGCCATCGTCCGCGCCGACCCTCGCGCCACCGTCGCCGTCTGGACCCCGCTCAAGGATCTCGAAACCTTCGACGGCTTCCTCCGCCGCCTCGATCAGGCGGGGATCAAGCGCGCGCTCGTCGCCGAGGCCCGGATGCGGCCCCTGACCAATCCGATGAAGATGAACGGCTGCGCGGTGGTGGTCCTGAACCCGCCCACCGGCGCCGAGGCCGCCGCCTCGGAAATCTGCGGCTGGGTCGCCGGACGGCTCGGCGACGCCGGCGCCCGGGCCGAGGTCTGGATGACGGGGGAGGGCGGCTGATGTCCCGCGTCGCAATCCTCAAGACCGGCGCCCCGCCGCCGGCGCTCGCCGAAACCCACGGCGACTACCCCGCCATGTTCCGCACCCTGCTCGGCGACGGCCATGCGGTCGAGGTGTTCGACGTCCAGGCCGGCGAATGGCCCGACCCCGCCGCCTTCGACGCCGCCATCGTCACCGGCTCCTCGGCCGGCGTTTACGAGCCGGACCCGTGGATCGCCGACCTCCTCGACTGGATTCGGCAGGCGAAAGGCCGCACCGGCCTGATCGGCGTCTGTTTCGGCCATCAGGCCATGGCCCAGGCGCTGGGCGGCCGGGTCGAGAAATCGGACCGCGGCTGGGGCGTCGGCCTGCACCGCTACGACGTCCGTTCGGTCGAGCGATGGATGACGCCGCCCGCCGACGCCGTCGCCATCCCGGCCTCGCATCAGGATCAGGTGGTCGAGCCGCCGGCCGGCGCCCGCGTGATCCTCGCCAGCGCCTTCACCCCCTACGCCGGGCTCGCCTGGGACGACGACGCGATCAGCCTTCAGGCCCATCCGGAATTCACCCCCGCCTATGCCGCCGCTCTGACCGGCGGCCGCCGCGAGCGGATCGGCCCGGCCCTCGTCGACGAGGCGCTGGACAGCCTCGCCGGCCCCGACGACCGCCGGCAGGTCGGCGAATGGCTGCGCCGCTTCATCGCCTCCCGCCCCGCGCGATAGCCGCCGCCGCTAAACCTTGTGCAACCTATGTATGCGACGACCGGTGCTTCACGCCGGACTCCTCATGTCGCTTTTTCGTCTACTCGCGGCGAGTTTCGTACTGCTCGCCGCCCTCGCCGGCGCCTCCAGCGGTCTGGCGCAGCCACCCCTCGCGGGCGCTGCGGCGGATGCGCTCAGCCTCGCCCGGGTGGTCGAACGACGCGCGGGCTCGACCGACTTCGCGGCCCTCGAGGCCTTTGGCTCGGAGGCTCTCCAGCGGCATGATCGCGAGGGCCTGAACCGGCTCTATCACGTGACCTGGACCATCCTGAACCAGGGCGAGTTCGAGCGCGCCGCCGTGTGGAACCGCCGTCTGGCCGAACAGGCCCGGCTGCAGAAGGATGCCCGCTATACCGACATCGCCCGCCTCAACGATCTGACCGCTCGCTACGATCAGGGTGAGGTCGCCGTCGTCGCCGACATGCGCCGCTTCCTGCGTGACGACCGCGACTGGTTCGTCCGCGCCCATGCGGCCCGTCTCGTGGCCCTCGCCCTCGTGGACGAAGGCCGCATCGGCGCGGGTTTGGAACTGCTGGCCCGCGCCCAGGCCGACATCCCCGTCGACGACCCCTTCGCCGCCACGGCCCAGGCCGGCATCTGGGAAGTCGCCGGCATGGGGCTGAAGGACCTCAACGACGTCGCCGGCGCCGCCGACGCCTTCCGCAAATTTGAAGTCGACTACTCCAACCCCGCCTATCCGCGCCCCGACTTCGACAGCCTCTACAATCTGGCCGTCATGGCGGTGAAGATCGGCGATCAGGCCCGGGCGACGGAGTATTACGCCGCCCACCACCGGCTCGCCTCGCGCTCCGACCTGCCGACCCTGGCCATCTACGACGCCAGCCTGTGCGCCACCGTGGCGAACGCGCGCCGCTCGCCGCGGGAGGTCCTCGCCTGCCTTGAACCCTATGGCGAAAGCCTTGGCTCGGCCGCCTTCCTCGCCAAGGACGTCCTGCCCCTTCGCGCCATAGCTCGCGCCCAGACCGGCCAGACCGTCGCCGCCCGCCGCGATCTCGAAACCCTGCGCCGACTTGGGGCCGAGGGCGTCGGAATCGAAGTCCATCACGTCGAGGCCGAGGTGCTGTTCGCCGAGGGCCGCACCGCCGAGGCCTTCAACCTCCTGCGCGCCCATATGCTTGAAAGCGAGACCGACTCCGCCCGCAGCTTCAGCGCCGGCATCCACCAGGTGACCGGCGACATGCAGCACCAGCTGGCCCAGCGCCGGCGGCAGCTGGAGACGGCGCGCTCCAACACCAACCTGCAGCGCGCGGTCATCGGCATCGGCGTCTTCTTCCTCCTCTTCGCCATCGGGACCGTCGCCTGGTTGTCCCGCCAGGCCGACCGCCTCCGCCTCGCCCAGCGCCGGGCCGAGGACGCCAATCGCGCCAAGTCCGAATTCCTCGCCAATATGAGCCACGAGATCCGCACGCCCCTGAATGGCGTCGTCTCCATGGCCGACTCCCTGACACGCCGCCCGCTCGGCGTTCAGGAACGCGAGATGGTCGAACTGATCCGTTCGTCCGGTGTGACCCTCGAACGCCTCCTCTCCGACATCCTCGACACGGCCAAGATCGAGTCCGGTCAGGTGGCCATCGAACCCGCCCCCTTCGATCTCGAACAGCTGATCGGCGACATCGCCGCCCTCTGGCGCGTCAAGGCCGAGGACAAGGGCGTCGCTCTGGAAGTCGCCTTCGATCCCGCCCTCTCGGGCCTGCTGGAAGGCGACGCCGTCCGCCTCCGGCAGGTGCTCACCAATCTCGTCAGCAACGCCCTGAAATTCACCGGCAGGGGCGCGGTTCGCGTGGCCGTCGAGGCGGCCGGTGACCGCGTGGCCTTCCGCGTCAGCGACACCGGCGTCGGCTTCGACACCGAGCAGCGCAGCCGCATCTTCCGCCGCTTCCAGCAGGCCGACGGCTCGATCACCCGCCGCTACGGCGGCACCGGCCTGGGCCTGGCCATCTCCACCGAACTGGTCGAGCTGATGGGCGGGACGCTCGACTGCGACAGCACGCCGGGCGAGGGCTCCAGCTTCTGGTTCGACATCCCGCTGCCGCGCGTGGTGCGTGCCCGCGAGGAGGCCGCCGCGCCCGAGGCTGAGCCGCGCGATGTCACCGCCGCCGCGCTGCGCATCCTGCTCGCCGACGATCATCCGGCGAACCGCAAGGTGGTCGAGATCATGCTGGGCGCCACCGACATGGAGCTGGTCTCCGTCGAGGACGGTCAGAAGGCCGTCGACGCCTTCAAGGGCGGCGGCTTCGACCTTGTGCTGATGGACATGCAGATGCCGGTCATGGACGGCCTCAGCGCCACCGCCGCCATCCGCAGCCACGAGGCGGCTCACGGCCTCTCGCGCACCCCGGTGGTGATGCTGACCGCCAACGCCATGGCCGAACACGTGGAGGCCGGCCGCGCCGCCGGCGCCGACGCCCACCTGACCAAGCCCGTCACCATGACCAGCCTCTTCGACGCCATCGGCGCCGCGCTCGAGCCGGTGAGGGAACCGGAGCCGGCCTAGGCTACCCTTCCCCCCCGCCTTCGCGGGGATGAGCGGGAACAAATAGTCACGGCCACCTCACCAGGGGCGGCATCGAACTGAGGATCGACTCCACGTTCCCGCCCGTCTTCAGGCCGAACGTCGTCCCCCGGTCGTACAGCAGGTTGAACTCCACGTACCGCCCGCGCCGGACGAGCTGCTCCTCGCGCTCCTCCGCCGTCCATGGCTCGGTCATGCGGCGGGCGACGATCTCCGGATAGACCGTCAGGAACGCCTCGCCGACATCGCGGGTGAAGGCGAAGTCGCGGGCCCGGTCGCCGCTGTCCAGGTGGTCATAGAAGATGCCGCCGGTGCCGCGCGGCTCGTTGCGGTGCGGCAGCCAGAAATACTCGTCGCACCACGCCTTGAACCGCGCGTGCCATTCGGGATCGTGGGCGTCGCAGGCGCCTTTCAGCGCCGCGTGGAACGCCACCGTATCCGCCGCGTCCTCACGCCGGTCGACATCCAGCACCGGCGTCAGGTCCGCCCCGCCGCCGAACCAGCCCTTGGTCGTGGCGATGAAGCGGGTGTTCATATGCACCGCCGGGATGCGCGGACTGACGGGGTGGGCGATCAGGCTGATGCCGGTGGCGAAGAACCTCGGGTCCTCCGAGGCCCCAGGGACCGACTTCGCATAGTCGGCGGGGAAGGTCCCGTGCACCGTCGAGACATGCACCCCGACCTTCTCGAACAGCCGGCCGTGCATCATCCCCATGACCCCGCCGCCGCCTTCCTTGCGCTCCCACGGCGTTCTCACGAACCGCCCAGGCTCGCCCGGAAACAGATCGGCCGGCGCCGCGTCTTCCAGCCCTTCAAGCGCCGCATGGATACGGTCCCTCAGGTCCTCGAACCAGGCCCGGGCCTCGGTCTTCTGCTGCGCAAGCGGATCGGCGGCGTCGTTCATGCGCCGGTTCCTATCCCTTCTCCCCTTGCGGGAGAAGGCGCCCCGGAGGGGCGGATGAGGGGTGAGACACCCATGCATCCGGCAAGCCGCCAACCGTCCCGCACCGGAGACGTGGACACAGCCCCCTCATCCGGGCCTCCGGCCCACCTTCTCCCTCAGGGGGAGAAGGAATCCTGTGACGCTGTGCTTACAATCCGCGTTTCTATAGTCGGATAGCGCCGGCAAAGTCCCGCGAATTCAACGGCATCGCCTTTTCTCAAACCGATCTTCTGCGCACGCTATCCTGCGGCCGTATAATGCCTCGTTCGTTTTGCCGCCGGTCTTTGACAATCCATCCCCGCCCGCGCCGTCTGAGGAGCGGCAATCCGGGCATCCGGCTGAACCCGTTCGGATAATCGGGTCGAACCGCACTCTACGGACTCTGTGGACTCATCGCACTCTTCGCACTCTTCGCACGCTTCGGACCCTATTTTTCCGTCCGATGCGACCGGCCCGAGGCCGTTGACGCACGGCCTCCGTCTGCCACTGTCCCGCCACGCATTCCCGGGGAGCCCGTCATGATCCGCGCCGTCCTTCTGTCCACCGCCGCCCTTCTCGCCGTCGCCGCGCCCGCCACCGCACAGGACGAGGCCGCGGCCCGGCGGATCCTTGAACGGACGCCCCTGATCGACGGGCACAACGACCTGCCCTGGGCCCTGCGCGAACAGCAGGGCAATGATCCCTACGCCGTCGACCTGACGACCAACCTGGACGCCTCGACCGCCCTGCACACCGACATTCCACGCCTCCGCGCCGGCGGCGTCGGCGGCCAGTTCTGGTCGGTCTACGTCCCTGCCAGTCTGACCCCGGTCGAGGCGGCCAAGGCCACCTTCGAGCAGATCGACACCGTCAAGCGCATCGTCGCCGCCCATCCCGATGTGTTCGAGCTGGCGACCACGGCCGACGACATCCAGCGCATCCACCGCCGCGGCCGCATCGCCTCCCTGATCGGCATGGAAGGCGGCTATTCGATCGACGATTCCCTCGCCCTGCTGCGCGAGTTTCACGACGCCGGCGCCCGCTATATGACGCTGACCCACTCCACGACCACGACCTGGGCTGACAGCGCCACCGACGCGCCGAAATGGGGCGGGCTCAGCCCGTTCGGCGAGGAAGTGGTCCGCGAGATGAACCGTCTCGGCATGATGGTCGATCTCAGCCACGTCTCCGAGGAGACGATGATGGACGCCATGCGCGTCTCAGAGGCGCCGGTGATCTTCTCCCATTCATCGGCCCGCGCGGTCACCGCCCACCCGCGCAATGTGCCCGACAGCGTCCTGCGCCTGCTGCCGGAAGACGGCGGCGTCGTCATGGTCACCTTCGTGCCCGGCTTCATCAACGAAACGGTGCGCGCCTGGAGCGCCGCCCGCGCCGCCGAGGAAGCCCGGCTCAAGTCCCTGAACCCGGGCGATCCGGCGGCCGTGGCCGGCGGTCTCGAGGCCTGGGTTGCGGCCCACCCGGTGCCCCGGGCCAGCATCGTCGACGTCGTCGCCCACATCCAGCATGTCCGCGATGTCGCCGGTATCGATCACGTCGGCCTGGGCGGCGACTTCGACGGCGTCAGCGCCCTGCCGGATGGCGTCGAGGGCGTCGACGCCTACCCCCGCATCCTCGCCGCCCTGATGGCCAACGGCTGGTCCGAGGCCGACATCCGCAAGCTCGCCGGCGAGAACACGCTGCGGGTCATGCGGGCCGTCGAAGCTGTGGCCGCGGGCAAGCGAGACCAACGGCCCAGCCTCGCCAGGCTGCCGGAGGCCCCCGCCCCGGAATAGCCGTCAGGGCAGGAGGGCCGCGCCGCGCAGCCCGGCCCAAAGCGCGATGCCCGCGCTGACCGACAGGTTCAGCGACCGGGCCTCCGGCCGGATCGGGATCACCACCCGCGCCTCGGCCGCCTCGTGCACATGATCCGGCGCTCCCGTCGGCTCGCTGCCGAACAGCAGGGTGTCGTCGGGCCGGAAGATGAAATCGTCCAGCGGCGTGGCGCCCTTTGTCGTGAACAGCACCAGCCGCCCGGGCCCGCGGTCGCGCTGGAATTCCTCCCAGCCCGCGTGCCTGACCAGATGCCCCAGCGGCCCGTAGTCGAGCGCCGCCCGCTTCATCGCCCGGTCGTCGAAGCGGAAGCCTGTCGGCTCGATCACGTGCAGTTCCACCCCGAAACAGGCGCCCAGACGGATGCAGGCGCCGACGTTCTGCGGAATGGCCGGTTGAAAAAGGGCGAGACGCATTCTAGAGCCCTCATACGCGCGGCCCGGGGGCTTGTCGCGGCTCGATTTGCGAGCGTTTCTCACGAAGCGCCAGCAACTTGCGGCGATGCGCCGCAAAGCCGGGCCGGGCCAGCCATCCGGGACTCGGCTAAGGAACGACAGCGTTGAACGGCGCGCCGCAGGGCGACGCCGCCAACCGCTCAGGAGACGAATCGGTGGCTGCAGACCAGGGCGATCCGAACAACAAGGATCCCAATCGTAGAGACTTCATCCACATCGCGGCCGGTGCGGCTGCGGTGGGAGCCGGAGCCATGGCCGCGTGGCCGCTCGTGAACTCGATGAACCCGGCCGCCGACACCCTGGCGCTGTCGACCATCGAGTTCGACCTGACCAAGGTTCAGCAGGGCCAGCAGGTCGTCATCAAATGGCAGGGCAAGCCGGTGTTCGTGCGCTACCGCACCCCGGCCGAGATCGAGCGCGCCCGCGCCGACGATCACGCCGGCCTCAAGGATCCCGCGACCGACGCCGACCGCGTCAAGCCCGGCCACCAGCAGTATCTCGTCGTCCTCGGCTCCTGCACCCACCTGGGCTGCGTCCCGACGTTCGGCGCCGGCGATTTCGGCGGCTGGTTCTGCCCCTGCCACGGCTCGCACTACGACACCTCGGGCCGCATCCGCAAAGGACCGGCGCCCAAGAATCTGGTCGTGCCGACCTATGACTATGTGTCCGACACCCGCGTGAAAATCGGCTGAGGACGGGCAAGAGAACGATGAGCGATCACGAATCCACCTACGTCCCCAAGACCGGCATCGAGAAGTGGCTGGACAGCCGCCTGCCGATCGTCCGCTTCGGCGCCGACTACATGTCGCTGCCCACCCCGAAGAACCTCAACTACTGGTGGACCTTCGGCGGCATCCTGGCCCTCTGCCTCGTCGTGCAGATCGCCACGGGCATCATCCTGGCAATGCACTATGTGCCCAACACCGAGCTGGCCTTCGCCTCGGTCGAGCGCATCATGCGTGACGTGAATGGCGGCGACATCATCCGCTACACCCACGCCAACGGGGCCTCGATGTTCTTCATCGCGGTCTACCTGCACATGCTGCGTGGTCTCTACTACGGCTCCTACAAGGCGCCGCGCGAGATGATCTGGATCGTCGGCTGCGTGATCTTCTTCCTCATGATCGCCACCGCCTTCCTCGGCTACGTCCTGCCGTGGGGCCAGATGTCCTTCTGGGGCGCCGAGGTGATCACCAATCTGATCGGGGCCATCCCGCTCGTCGGCGAGCCGATCCTGATCTGGCTTCGCGGCGGCCCGGCCATCGACAACGCCACGCTGAACCGCTTCTTCTCGCTGCACTACCTGCTGCCGTTCGTCATCGCCGGTTGCGTGGTCCTGCACCTGTGGGCCCTGCACCATGCCGGCCAGAACAACCCGGTCGGCATCCTGATCCCGAAGGACCGCACCGCCAAGGACACCGTTCCGTTCCACCCGTATTTCACGGTCAAGGACGGCTTCGCGATCGTGCTCTTCCTGATCCTCTTCGCGATCTTCGTCTTCTTCATGCCGAACGCCCTGGGCCACGCCGACAACTACATCCCGGCCAACCCGCTGCAGACGCCGGCGCACATCGTGCCCGAGTGGTACATGCTGCCGTTCTACGCCATCCTGCGCGCCATTCCGGACAAGTTCCTCGGCGTCGTGGCGATGTTCTCGGCGATCGGCGTGCTGTTCATCCTGCCTTGGCTGGATACGTCCAAGGTGCGCTCGATGCGCTACCGCCCGGCCATGCGCACGTTCTTCGTCATCTTCGTTCTGGTCGGCATCGGCCTCGGCTGGTGCGGCGCCCAGCTGCCGGATTCGCCGGTGGTTCCGGGCATGCCCAGCTTCCAGCTCGCCGACGGCATGCTGAACAGCTACCTGTGGCTGAACCGCCTGCTGACCTTCTACTACTTCCTGTTCTTCATCGTGCTGATGCCGCTGGTCGGCCTGCGCGAGACCCCGCGGCCGATCCCGGCGACCATCTCCGAGCCGGTCCTGCCGGGCGGCGGTGACGCCATGACCAGCGCCGCGCCGGCCTCGCCCGAGAAGAAGGGCTGAGCCGGACCATGATCCTCAAGACAAACATCCAGTCGATGAAAAAGACCCTGGTTCTGATCGCCCTCGCGGCCGGCCTGTCGCTGGCGGCCCAGCCCGCGCTCGCCTCGGGCGGCGCCAAGCATCCGCACAGCGGCGGCTTCTCTTTCGAGGGCCCCTTCGGGACTTTCGACCAGGGCCAGCTGCAGCGCGGTTACAAGGTCTATCGCGAGGTCTGCTCCTCCTGCCACAGCATGAACCTCATGCATTTCCGGACCCTGGCCGAGCCGGGCGGTCCCTTCTATGAGGAAGGTCAGGTCAATCCGGCCGAGAACCGCTTCGTCAAGGCGCTGGCGGCCGAGCTGCAGGTGCCGGACATCGACAGCGAGACCGGCGAGCCGATCATGCGCGACGCCGTCGCCGCCGATAAGTTCCCCAGCCCCTATCCGAACGCCACCGCCGCGGCGGCCGGCAACGGCGGGGCCGCGCCGCCCGATCTCTCGGTCATGGCCAAGGCGCGCCACGACGGCGCCGACTACATCTACTCGCTGCTGTCGGGCTACCGCGCCGCGCCCGCCGGTCTCGAGATCCGTCCGGGCCAGCACTACAACCCCTACATGGCGGGCGACCTGACGCCGTTCTGGAAGGGTCAGGGCCACGTGCCGGAAGGCGGCTTCATCGCCATGCCGCCGCCGCTTCGCAACGGTCAGGTGACCTACGACGACGGCTCCGCCCAGACGGTTGACCAATACGCCAAGGACGTCGCCGCCTTTATCGCCTGGGCGTCGGATCCGAAGCAGGTCCAGCGCAAGCAGTCGGGCATGGGCGTGCTGATCTTCCTCTTCCTGTTCGCCGGCCTGACCTACGTCAGCTACCGCCGCATCTGGAAGGGCGTCGCCCACTAGCGGCCGACCTCACTAACCGATCGATCAAACCCGCCGGGGCCTCAGCGCCGGCGGGTTTTTCGTGGTTGTTGACAACATGGCAGAGGACTTTATAACGTAAAGTAACACTGGAGGACGACATGAAGCTCAAGGTTCTGGCGACCGTCGCGGCGCTGCTGCTCACATCCACGCCGGGCATGGCGCAGACGCCGGCCGGCTCCGCGGCGGCTATGGACAAGCTGGCCTTCATGCATGGAGTCTGGGTCGGTCCGGCCAGCGGCGTCAATCGTGACGGTTCGCGCTACGCCGTGACCCAGACGGAGCGGATCGGGCCGCTTCTTGGCGGCGAGGTTCTGGTCATCGAAGGGCGGGGCTACAACGCCGACGGCTCGACAGGCTTCAACGCGATGGGCGTGGTGTCATGGAACGAGCAGGAAGGCCGCTACGAGTTCCGTTCTTGGGCGCAGGGCCAGTCGGGAACCTTCCCATTCACCCTCACCGAAAACGGATATGTCTGGGAGATCCCGGCGGGACCGGGGGTCATGCGCTACACGGCCGATGTCACGACGACGACCTACCATGAGGTCGGCGAATTCGTGGTTCCGGGGCAGCCCGGCCGCCCGATGTTCGAGATGACCCTGACCCGCCGCGGCGACACCGACTGGCCCGCGTCCGGCGCCGTTCAGCCCTGACGCCACAGCGCATCGACAGGCTCCACCGGCCGTCCTAGGGTTCGCCCGGGTCAGTTCCGGTTGAGGGTTATCCTGTTCATGCGCTTCCTATCCACCGCCGCCGCGCTTGCCGCCGGCGCTCTCCTTTCCGCCTGCGCCATGACCGGCGGTGGGCCGGCCGACACGGCCGCCACAACCGCGATCGACGCCGCCCGCCTGTCCGAACACGTGCGGGTTCTGTCGGACGACAGCTTCCAGGGTCGCGGCATCGGCACCCCGGCTGAGGACATGGTGGTCCGCTATCTGAGCGAACAGTACGCCGCCGCCGGCTTCCAGCCAGGCGGTGAGAACGGCGGCTGGACGCAGGACGTGACGCTGAACCGCTTCACCGCATCGAACATCCACGCCGGCTTCAAGGTCCGCGGCGACAGCATTCCCTTGGCGCAGGGTCAGCAGATCGTCGTCTCCACCCGCCTGCCCGGACGCAGCGTCTCGCTGACCGATGCCCCGCTGGTCTTCGTCGGCTACGGCATCAAGGCGCCTGAGCGGAACTGGAACGACTTCAAGGACGTGGACGTGCGCGGCAAGGTGATCGTCGTGCTGGTCAACGACGCCGACTTCGAACAGCCGGAGCTGAACACCTTCAACGGCCGAGCGATGACCTACTACGGCCGCTGGACCTACAAATACGAAGAGGCGGCCCGGCAGGGCGCAGCGGGCGTCATCATCGTCCACGAAACGGCTCCGGCCTCCTACGGCTGGGCCACGGTGACCAACAGCTGGTCCGGTCCGCAGTTCGACATCGTCCGCCAGAACGCGGCGGCCGAACGGGTCAAGATGGAGAGCTGGATCCAGCGCGACGTCGCCGTCGACCTGTTCCGCCGCGCCGGGCTGGACTTCGACGCTCTGAAGACTCAGGCGCGTAGTCGCGACTTCCGTCCCGTCGAGCTTCCGGGGGCGACGGTCAGCGCAGCGTTTGACGTGGCGACCAGCCAGATCACCACCCGGAACGTCGTCGCCCGCCTGCCGGGAACGACGCATCCTGACGAGACGATCCTGTTCACCGCCCACTGGGATCACATCGGCGTGGGCGAGCCTGACGCCAGCGGCGACGCCATCTTCAATGGGGCCGTCGACAACGCCACCGGCACCGCCGGCCTGCTTGAGCTGGCCCGTGTCTGGGGCGCCGGGCCGCGGCCGGAACGCTCGATCGTCATGATCAGCTTCACGGCCGAGGAGAGCGGTCTTCTGGGCTCCGAGTACTACGCCGCCAATCCGGTCTATCCGCTGGCGACCACCGTCGCCGGCTTCAACATGGACGCCATGAACGTCTATGGCCGCGTCGCCCATCTCGGCGTGATCGGCTACGGCCAGTCGGAGCTGGACGAGCGCCTGACCGCGGCGGCCCAGCGTCAGGGCCGGACCGTGACGCCGGACGAGAACCCCGCCGCCGGCAGCTATTTCCGCAGCGACCACTTCCCGCTCGCCAAGCGCGGCGTGCCCATGGCCTATGCCGAAGGCGGCGGCGAGTTCCGCGACGAGCCGATGGCCGCCCGCAACGCCGCCCGCGACGAATACGGCTCGCGCCGCTATCACCAGGCCGACGACGAGTGGTCGGCCGACTGGGATCTGCGGGGCCAGATCGAGGATCTGGAAGTCGCGCTGTGGATCGGTCGCGACCTGGCCAACAGCCGGGACTGGCCGGAATGGAAGCCGGGCTCCGAGTTCGGTCCCGCGCGGGCCGCGAGCGCCGCCGCCCGCCGCTGACTGCATGACGAAAATGTAATGGGCGGTCCCCCTCGGGGCCGCCCTAGAGTGCGCGCCATCAATCCGGGGATGGAGTCTCCCATATGTTTCGCAAGATGATGGGCGGCGTCGCCGTCGCCGCCGTGCTGCTGGCCGCCGGTGCGGCGTCAGCCCAGAACTTCTCCGCCGAGCGGATCAGCAACGACATCCGCACGATCAGCGCGGACGAGTTCCACGGCCGCTACCCGGGCAGCGAGGGCGAGCGGATGACGCTGGCCTTCCTCCAGTCGCAGTACGAGGCCATGGGCCTCCAGCCCGGCGGGCCGAATGGCCAGTGGCTGCAAGAGGTGCGGCTGAAGCGCTTCACCCCGGTCGCGGGCGCGGCCAGCGCCAGCTGGACCGGACCGGACGGCGTCAGCCATCCGCTGACGATCGGGACCGACGCCACCCTGCGGGCGGTCTCCAATGATGGTCGCGCCTCGATCAGCAACGCGCCGGTTGTGTTTGTCGGTTACGGCATCAGCGCCCCCGAGCGGAACTGGGACGACTACGGCGGCATGGACGTGCGCGGCAAGGTCGTGGTGGTCGTCAGTGGCGAGCCGGAAGGCGAGCGCTTCAACGGCGAATACAGCACCAACTACGAGTCCGGCGCCTACAAGGCCGATGAAGCTTTCCGCCGCGGCGCGGTGGGCATCGTCACCCTCGTGACCGAGCCTGCGTCGTCCACGACCTGGCAGCGGACGGCGCAGTTCTCCGGCCGCACCCGCACCATGACGCCGGGCTCGGCCGATCTCGAATTCTCCATGGCGATCAACCACGACGTGGCGCTGCAGTGGGCGACCGCGGCGGGCCTCGACATGAGCCAGCTGGGCGCCATCGGCTCGGGCGCCTTCAGGGCCGTGCCGCTGAACGGCGTCACCCTCACCGCGGCGACGCAGGAGACGATCGACACCCTCGTCACCCATAATCTGCTGGCCCGCATCCCCGGCACCGAGCACCCCGACGAGACCATCATCTATTCGGCCCACTGGGACCACGTCGGCGTCGGCGGCGATCACGTGAGCCCGGTCTCGACCACCGAGGACAACATCTACAACGGCGCCTGGGACAACGCCTCGGGCACCATCGGTGTGCTGGAGATGGCTCGCCAGATCAGCGCCGCGCCGCGGCCTAAACGCTCCATCGTCTTCGCCCATATGGCGGCCGAGGAAATGGGCCTGATGGGTTCGTACGGCTATGCCGCCGATCCGGTCTATCCGCTGGAAACCACTGTCGCCGACATCAACATCGACATGCTGCCGCTGTCCGGACCGACGAAGGATGTGCCGATCTTCGGCAAGGGGCAGAACGATCTCGAGGACCGGCTGCAGGCGCTGGCCGAGCCTCTCGGCCGCTACGTCTCTGACGACCACATGCCGGAGCAGGGGTTCTACTACCGCTCCGACCACTTCCCCTTCGCCCGCATGGGCGTCCCGGCGATCATGCCGTGGCATGGCTGGGACTGGGTCGAAGGCGGGCGTGAGGCGGGCGAAGCCGCGTGGCGCGCTAAGTTCGGCGCCGACTACCACAAGCCGTCGGACGAATGGTCGGCCGACTGGAACCTGACCTCGGCGGTCGAGAACCTGACCCTGCTGTATCATCTGGGTCTGGACCTCGCGAACAGCGAGGACTGGCCGGGCTGGAAGCCGACCTCGGAGTTCGCCTCCGTCCGCGCCCGTTCGGACGCCGCCCGCCAGTGACAATGACGATACGGCCCTTGACCGGCGACGGCTCGCCGCCGGTCGAGGGTGCGTATCCGCAGGCGGTCGAAGTGACCGGCCCGACCCGCTGGCTCTATCTGTCCGGCCAGATCCCGGTCGCGCCGGACGGCTCGCTCGCGACCGACTTCATCGGCCAGTGCGAACAGGTGTGGGACAATATCGAGACCCAGCTGACCGCCGTCGGCATGACGCTGGACAACCTCGTCAAGGTCACGACCTTCCTGTCCGACCGCCAGTACGCGCTTGAGAACCGGGAGGTGCGTGTACGGCGTCTCGCTGGTCGCCAACCGGCTCTGACGGTGATCGTCACCGGCATCTTCGACGAAGCCTGGCTGGTCGAGATCGAGGCCGTGGCGGCGGCGTAAGGTCGCCTTGCCGATGCGTACCGGCCGCCGCAGTGTCCCCATGATGAAAGCGACGCCCGCATGAGCCGCTGGTCGCCCCGCGACGCGCAGGGGGAGCCTGACGGCCTGATCCTGTTCGACGGCGTCTGCGTCTTCTGCTCGCGTTGGGTCCGGTTCGTGATCGACCACGATCCTGAGCGCCGCTTCACCTTCACGCCGATTCAGTCGGAGCGCGGGCGGCGGCTGGCGGAGAGATTCGGGATCAACCCGGATGCGCCGGAGACCAATGCCGTGATCTGGAACGGCAAGGCGTGGCTCAAGTCCGACGCAGCGCTGACCGTGCTGGGCGCTCTGCCCGGGACGCGGCTGATGGCGATCCTGAAGCGCATCCCCCGACCGCTTCGCGACCCGTTCTACGACCTCATCGCCCGGAACCGGTATCGCATCTTCGGGCGGACCGACACCTGCATGGTTCCGTCGCCTGCGGATCGCGAGCGCTTCCGGCCATGACCCGGGTGCTGGTGATCGGCGCGGGCGGCGTGTTCGGCTCGCGCCTCTGCGAGGGCCTGTTGCGCAACGGGTTCGAAGTTGTCGCCGCGGGCCGGAACCTCGCACGGGCCGAGGCCGTGGCCGCCGACCTCAGGAGGGCCTTTCCCGGAGGTGGGGTCGAGGCGGCTGCGCTCGATACCGGCCGTCTGACTGTGGAGTCCCTGCGAGCCACGGGCGCGGCCATCGTCGCGGACATGGCTGGACCGTTTCAGGCCGCAGAGCCGACAACTGCCCGCGCCGCCATCGCCGCCGGGTTGCACTATGTCGATCTGGCCGACGGGCGAGACTTCGTCCCGGCCTTCCCAGCTCTCGACAGCGCGGCGAAGGCGGCGGGCGTCGTCGCCCTGACCGGCTGCAGTTCGACGCCGGCCCTGTCGAACGCGGTGCTCGACCATCTCACCGACCGCTGGCGCGAGATCGTCTCGGTCGAGGCTGCGATTTCTCCGGGAGCGAGGGCGCCGCGCGGCCTGTCGGTGATGCAGGCGATCCTGTCCTGGCTTGGACGGCCTGTGCGGGTTTTCGACGACGGTGGATGGACGACGCGTCCCGGCTGGAGCGGCCTCTACCGGCGCGACTTCGGAGCGGCCGGGCGGCGGCGGGTGTCGCTGTGCGAGACGCCTGACCTCGACCTCTTCTCGGCCCGGTTCGAGCCGAGCGACCGTGCGCTGTTCCTGGCAGGGCTCGAGCCGTGGCCGGCGCATCTCGGGGCTTGGCTGCTCGGCCGGATGGTCCGGCTGTTCCGGTTCGACCCCACACCTCTGGCCGGCCTGCTGATCCGCCTGTCGGGATGGGCGGCTCCCTTCGGGTCCGACCGCGGCGCCATGAGGGTCGAGGCCTATGGCGTGGACGGAGACGGTCGCGCCGTCCGCGCCGTCTGGCGGCTGGCAGCTGAGCCGGGCGAGGGACCGGTGACGCCCAGCCTGCCGGCGCTGGCCGCGATCAAGGCCATTGCCGCCGGACAGGTTGCGCCGGGCGCCCGGCCCTGCGTGGGCGTCCTGTCGCTGGAGGCGGTCGTCGCCGAGATGGCGCCGTACGGTCTTGCCACCGAAATCATCGTCGAGGGGGGCGCGACCTACGCCCGCGCCATCGGCCCGGCCTTCGACGACCTGCCTGAGGCCATCCGGACCCTGCACGAGACGCCGGGCCGCTCCGTCTGGCGCGGGGACGCGACCACCGAAGGCGCGGCGGGTCCGCTGGCGGCGGCTGTCGCCCGGCTCATCGGCTTCCCGAAAGCGCAGACCGGCTGTCCCGCCGAGGTCGAGATAGACGCGAACGGCGACCGATCCGTCTGGCGTCGCCGCATAGGCGGCCACGCCTTCTCCAGCGTGCTGTCGAGGCCGCGTCGGGGCGGGCGTGTGTCCGAACGGTTCGGGCTCCTGACCATGGACCTGCGGCTGACGCCGGAAGACGGGCGGCTCGTCTATCGCGTCGAGGGCTGGCGGCTGGGCCCTGTCCCGTTGCCCCGTGCGCTGGCGCCATCGACCCGCGCCCACGAGACGGTCGACGAGCTGGGCCGCTTCGTCTTCGACGTCGAGATTTCAGCGCCGCTGATCGGCCGGCTGGTCCACTACCGCGGCTCGCTGGTGCGGGTGGATCAGCCCCGCTTGCGGACGAACACCGTGCCTGCTGAATAGCCCGCGCCGAAGCTGCAGATCAGGCCCACGTCGCCGGGCCCGAACCCGTCGTGGTGCAGGTGGAAGGCGATTATCGATCCGGCGGAGGAGGTGTTGGCGTAGTCGTCCAGAATGATGACGTTCTCGTCCAGCGTCGGCTCGCGGCCCAGCACCTTTCGGCCGATGAACTGGTTCATGTTGATGTTGGCCTGGTGCAGCCAGAGCCGCTTCAGCGCCGTCGGATCGAGGCCCAGCTCGCCGGCATGATCGACGATCATCTCCGAGACCATCGGCACCACGTCCTTGAAGACCTTGCGGCCCTGCTGGACGAACATCTTGTCCGGCTGGCCGATCCCCTCGGGGGCGGCGTTGTTGAGGAAGCCGAAATTGTTGCGGATGTTGTTCGAGAAGGTCGTCTTCAGCCGCGTGCCGAGGATGTCCCAACCGCCCGGTCCGGCCTGATCCTCCGACTCGATGATCACCGCGGTCGCGACGTCGCCGAAGATGAAATGGCTGTCCCGATCCTTGAAGTTCAGATGGGCCGAGCAGATCTCCGGATTGACCATCAGCACGGCCTTGACCGAGTCCGAGGCGATGAAATCCGCCGCCGTCTTGATGCCGAAGGTGGCGGACGAGCAGGCCACGTTCATGTCGAAGGCGAAGCCGTCGATGCCGAGCGCCTGCTGCACCTCGATCGCCATGGCGGGATAGGGCCGCTGCATGTTGGAGGCGGCGCACAGCACCGCCCCGATCTCGCTGACCGGCTTGCCCCAGGCCGCGATGGCCTGCTGCGCCGCCTTCACCGCCATCTCGGCGAGAATCGACAGTTCGTCGTTGGTACGCTCCGGGATGTTCGGCGCCATCCTCGCCGGGTCCAGCACCCCCGCCTTGTCGAGCACGAACCGGCTCTTGATGCCCGAGGCCTTCTCGATGAACTCGACCGACGACGGCGTCAGTTCGGCGACATCGCCCTCGGCGATCTCCGCCGCATGCTCGGCGTTGAACCGCTCTGCATAGGCGTTGTAGGCGGCGACCAGCTCCTCGTTGGAGATGGACTGCTCCGGCGTGAACAGGCCGGTGGCGGCGATGACGGCTTTGGACATTCAGGACGGCCCTGTCGCTCCCGGCGCCACCGCTCGCGTCTCGAGCGCCGGCTGGGTTCTGTTTCTGGACGGACTAGATAGGCGCGTCAGGCGGCGGCGTCGAGGCGGCGGCGTGGCGCGCCAGCAGGCGGTGCGCCGCGTCGAGATGCAGGCGCTCGACCATTCGATATCCGACCCGGATCGCGCCCTTGCCTTCGGCGTCGGCCGTGGCGAAGGCCGCCACCACTTCGCGCGCCTTTGCGACCTCCTCCGCCGAGGGCGAGAAGGCGGCGTTGGCGGCGGCGATCTGGTCCGGATGGATCAGGCTCTTGCCGTCGAAGCCAAACGCCCGGCCCTGCCGGCACTCGGCTTCCAGCCGGTCCATGTCCCCGGTGGCGTTGACCACGCCATCGATAGCCAGCAATCCATGCCCCCGCGCGGCGGCGACCACGGTGGCCAGCCACGGCTTCAGAGGCTCGCGGTCCTGCCCGAGTATCAGGTTCATTCGTTCGCCGAAGTCGTTGATGCCCAGCATCAGGGCCTCCAGCGGCGCGCCGGCTCCCGCGATCTGGTCGAGGCGGAGAACCGACAGCGGAGTCTCCACCATGATCCAGACGGCGACCCCGGCAGGCAGCCGCCCGGCTACCTCCCGGACCGCCTCGGGACTTTCGATCTTCGGCGCCACGACGAAATCCGGCTGCAGGTCGGACAGGGCCGCCAGATCCTCCGCGCCCCAGGCCGTGTCCAGCCCGTTGACCCGTACGCCAAGCCGCGACCGGAACCCGCCCTCGGTCAGCGCCGCGACCGCCGCCGCCCGCGCTTCGGCCTTCATGTCGGGCGCGACGGCGTCCTCAAGATCGAGGATCACCGCGTCGGCGTTCAGTCCGCGCGCCTTCTCGATCGCCCTCGGATTGCTGGCGGGCAGGTAGAGGACCGAGCGGACCAGCTGCATCAGACCCGTCCCGTGACCGGGATCAGGGCCCCGGTGATGGCCCGGCTTTCCGGCGAGGCGAGGAACAGCATCACTCGGGCCAGGTCTGACGGCTGAACCCAAGTCGCCGGGTCGGCGTCCGGCATGTCCTTGCGGTTCTGTTCGGTGTCGAGGATCGACGGCAGCACCGCGTTGACCGTGACGGAGGTCGACTTCAGCTCCTCGGCCAAACTTTCCGTCAGGCGGTGCACCCCGGACTTGGAGGCGGCGTAGGCGCCCATGCCGGCGGCGCTCTTCAGGGCGGCGTTGGCGCCGACGTTGACGATCCGGCCCTCGGTTGACTGCTTCAGGTGGGGCAGGGCGGCGCGCGTGGCGTTCAGGGCGGTCGTCAGGTTCAGGGCGAACATCCTCGCCCACGCCGGCTCGGCGTCGTCCGTGGTCTGCCAGACAAAGCCGCCCGCGACGTTGAGCAGGGCGTCGAGGCCGCCGAAGCGTTCGACCACCTTGCCGATGGCCCCTTCCGCCGCCGCCGGATCGGTCAGATCGACCCCGCCGATCTCCTGAACGCCCTCAGGCACATGAAGCCCTGATGCGTGATCGATCACCGCGACGTTCAGGCCGTCCGCCAGAGCGGCCTCGACAACGGCGCGCCCAAGGATTCCGTGGCCGCCGGTGACGGCGATGGTGCGGGTCATGCGAATGTCTCTGGAAGCTTTCTGGGAGAGGGCCGCAGTCGCGGTCCCCGCCGTGATCGATCAGGTTGACGACCATGGTAATGGTCCGCACAGCCGGTCGCTACCCTAGGTGCGTCATACGTCCGCGCCGCGCCGATCTTTGCCGCCCTCGATGTGGGAGGTCTGGCAGCGGATCAGGCCGCGAACACCCGGCGCAGCAACCGCTCCAGCGCCTCAGCGTCCACGCTGTCGAACGCTGCCGTCTCGGTCGCGTCGACGTCGAACACGGCCATCAGTTCACCGGCACGGTTGAGCACCGGGACCACGATCTCGCTGGCCGAGCGGCTGTCGCAGGCGATGTGGCCCGGGAAGGCGTGAACGTCTTCAACGATCTGGGTCTTCCGGTCCCGCGCGGCGGCGCCGCAGACGCCGCGGCCGAAGGCGATCCGCAGGCAGCCGAGCGTGCCCTGATAGGGTCCCACCACAAGCTCTTCGGCCTTGTCCGGGTCGACCACATAGAAACCGGTCCAGAAGAAGACGGGGAAGGCGTCGGCCAGCATCGAGGCGACGGTGGCCATGCGCGCGGTCATGTTCGGCTCGCCGTCCAGCACCGCGAGAATTTCCTCCTCGACCTCGGCATAGCGGGCGGCCTTGTCGGCGGGGCGGTCGTCACGAGCGACGTAGGACATAAGGCGGAGCTCCGGGCTGTGGAGGGCATATAGGGGCGCCGCCCCGGAGAGGCGAGGGCCGATTCTTCGCCTCTCAGGGGAATCCCAAGCCGCTGATTCCGGTGGACAACTTTACAAGCGTCACAAAATGGCCGCGGTGCGGCAACGCTTTGTCGCAAACCAGCGTTAACCTTGACAGACAGTTAACTGGACCGGACTGTCGCGGTCACGCAAAGCTTAACGGGCGAGCCGGGGGTCGCCCGCTCCAGTCGTGCGAGGAATTCATGGTCGAGGGCGAGGCGAACAAGACCGATCGTGGCCGGTTCAACCGGTCGCGCGGCCCTGTCGCTATCGCGGCGCTGGCGGGTATTCTGGCGCTCACCGCCTTCGGGATGGTGTCCTGCGGCGACCGCGGCAGCGGCATGCGCTTCTGGCAGCGCGCCGACGCCAGTTCCAACGCCTGCCCGCGTCCGGCCTCCCTGACCGGCTCCGAATTCAACGCGCAGGAGACGGGTCTCCGCGCCCTGCGACGCGCCGCCTTCCGTGGCGATTTCTTCGCCCAGCTGGAGCTTGGCTCGCGCTACGCCGCCGTTCGCGCGACCGACAAGAATATCGAGGACCCGATCGAGAGCGCCACCTGGTACGCTATGGCGCTGGCCAATGACGAGGGTTACGCTCCGATCAACCGCGTCGACCGAGGCGGTTTCGGCGGCTGGCGCCCGCTGTCCAAATATGACGACTGCCGCGCCTTCGAACGGCACACGGCCTATCAGCGGCTGGACCGCCAGCTCGGCCAGATGACTCGTGAGGAGCAGGAGGCCGTCCGCGACCGGGTGGTCTATGTCCTGTCGACGCAGGACGCCGAGGGCTTCCGCACCCTGGCCCGGCTGCACGACGGCCTCTATGGCCCGTTCGGCGAGCCCGAGGACAACCGGGAAGCCCGCGAGGCCTGGGGCCGCAACAGCGGTGGCGGAGCCGAGAACCGTGACCGTCGGCGCCGGGGCTATCTGGCCGCGACCAGCCTGTTCCCGCGGAATGACGTCGACGCCTACCTCTACAACTACCTGGCGGTGCAGACCGGCGATGTCGGCGCCTATGTCCTGATGAAGGACTTTGAGCGGTCCGCGCCCAGCCGCGACCAGTACAGCCGGTTCGTCGAGGCCAAGGCGCGGCAGTGGACCCCTCCGTTCGAATTCTATCCCAATGAGGCTCCGGCCTCGGGCGTGCCCTTCTCGGACGAGAGCCGTCCGCGCGGCGACGCCTATGAATACGCCCTGACCCGGATGGGAACGGAATTGCCCTTCATCCATGTGGGACGGGCTCTCCGCTACCTCGGCATCACCGATACGGCGCCGACACGGCCCGAAGATCTGTCCAAGCGTCAGATCGAGACGCTTGAAGCCATGCTGGGCCATCCGATGGAGAGCCGGCTCTCCTATCTGGAGCGGGTCCGCGCCATCCAGCTGGCCGCCGTCAACGGCTCGTCCGAAGCCCAGCTGGTGCTGGCTGTGATGTACGCCGAGGGCATCGGCCTTCCCCCGGATTACGCCCGCGCCTTCAAATGGTTCGACGAGGCCGCCCGTCAGGGAAGCCCCGAGGCCAAGTTCGCCATGTCGAGCTATTTCGCGCTCGGCGTCTCGGGCGTGGCCGACCAGGACAAGGCCCAGGCCGTGGCCCTGCGCATCGACTCGGCCCTGTCCGGCTTCGGCCCGTCCGCCGCCCGCCTGCAGGCCGTGCTGGCCCAGGTCTCCCGTTCTCAGCAGCGCCGTTAAGGAGGGCGTGGAGCAATGACGATCCGTTTCCCCTTCGGCCGCCTCCGCACCACCATGGCCGGTGTCGCGATGATCGCCGCCACGGTGGCCGGCGCCGCCCTGTTTCAGGGGCCGACCGCCCACGCCCAGGTCGCCGCCAAGGTCGAGAGCCAGACGCGGCCGAATTTCGGCCTGCTGCTCGATCCCCCCACGCGCAGCTCCCGCAACCGCGGCTCGCACTACCGGCGCTACGATTACGGTCGCCACCGCCCTGACTGGCGGCCGGGCCCCTACCGCCCCGGCGGCGAGGAAATTGTTCTGGTCGACTGCGGCGGCAATCCGGGCACGGGCGCTGTCGAGGACGCCGTGCGCCGTGTGCGTCCTGGCGGTACCCTCGTCATCCGGGCCCGCGCCGGCGCCTGTGTCGGCTGGCTGAACATCGACAAGCCCCTGACGATCATCGGGGAAAGCGGCTTCGACCCGCGCGACTGGGCCCGCACCGGCAATCCGACGCTGCAGGCCCCCGACGGTCTCCCCTGCATCACCGTGGCCCAGGGCGTCCGCGTCGAGATCCGCGACATGGTCTTCGCCTCGCCCCGCGCCGGTGACGCCGCCTGCGTGGTCGGATACGGAGCCGAAATCGTCATGAACCGGGTCGGCTTCCGCCACGCCGGCGACGAGGCGGCGATCTACGCCGACGGCGGTCTCCTGCACCTTCGTGACACCGTCATCGACGCCCAGACCATCGCCCCCGCTATCGTCGCCGACGGCGCCGTGCTGGACGCTTGGGAGGTGGTTGTCACCGGGGCTCAGTCCGGGCTGGAACTGACGCCCGGCGCGGGCCAGACCTCGCGCATCGCCTCAACCACGCTGAAGGGCACCGGCGCGCCGAACGCCTTCGGCCCCCGGTCCATCGGCATCGTCGTCCGCTCCGGTCGCGACTACGGCCGTGTCGAGATCGAGAACACGGCCATCGTCGGCTACGTCGAGGGCGTGGCCATCGAAGGCGCATCGGTCGACATCAGCAACAGCCGGATCGGCCGCTCCGACAAGGGCGTGGTGCTCTACAACGGCGAACTGCGCCTCGCTGACAGCCGCGTCCGCGCCGCGACGGTCGGCGTCGCCGCCGCCTCCGGCAGCGCCGTGGTGGTCAACAGCGTCTTCTCCGGCGTCCGCGAGGTTATCTACGCCGAGGACCGCGCCAATGTTCAGGCGCGCGGCAACCGGGTCTATTCGCAGTCCGTCTGCCGGCCCCAGTTCCGCGACCGTTATCGGGGCCGCTATGAGCCCGTCTGGCGTCCGGGAAATGGCTGGGAATGCGCCTTCGGCTCCTACCCGCGCGACTGGTGGCAGGACGAAGACGGCCTGCTCGGCCTCGAATACCAGGACGACGGCTATTCGCTCGAGGGCTACGACCGCTACCGCAACGGCGATGGCTGGTACGACCGCGACGGCCGCTACATCCAGGACGAGCGCTATCAGGGCGAGGACCGCTGGAGCCGCGGCGGCCGGCGGTAGGCTGGGACCGTTACGGCGAAACGAACGTGGACGCTTCAGCTACAGATATTGGTCCCCCACGGGCTCTAAGACTGATCGGGAAGGGCGCATACGCACTCTTGGCGCTCTTGGGCATTCTGTGCGTCAGCGGTGCGATCGACCTCATCCCCTACGTCGGCTCGCCTCAGCTCGACTACTACCCGATGGATGTTTTGAAGCCGTTCTGGCCCCAACTCCTGGGGACTGTGCCGTTTGCCCTGGCTGGCGCGTTCCTCGCCGCCCTGAGCGTGGCCTGCTTCCGGGGAAGGTTCCACGAGCGAGCCGGGCTCCGGAAACTGATACCGGCCGTGATCGGATGGTGGCTGGCTGCCTTGGGAGCGAGGCTGATTCCGGACGTCCTCTGGCGCTGGCCGATGGACGGACAAGAGATCAAATGGGTGGCTCGTTACGCCTTGATCAACTCCATCGCGGCGGCGGCTCTGCTGCTTGCGGCCCATGTGTTGGTCGGTCGATATGCTGTCTGGCGCGGACGGCCACGGACCCGGTGGGGCGAACTGGCGCTGTGGCTGTCGTGTTTCTCCGTCACCACCGTCGCCTTCCTCTGCGGCATGGCGGTAATCGGGCACCTGTCGCCGTCCAAAGCGGCGATCAATGCCGCACTGTTGATCCTGATCCTCGGGGTTCCGCTCGCGGTATGCGCGGCGACCGCGCCCAAGGTGAGGGGCAGTCAGGCCTCGGTAGGCGCGGAGGGACTCGAACCCCCAACCAGACCGTTATGAGCGGTCGGCTCTAACCATTGAGCTACGCGCCCTCCGTGGCGGCAGTGGTGGCCTAGCAGGCGGCGCGGCGGCTTGCCAAGCACCATGGTTCCGACGCCGACCTGTCGCCGATTTCACCCCGATGAACGGTTTCTGCCAGTGGAGCCTGTCCGGCCGTTCAGGCATTAAAGGCCAAGGTTCAGCCACGGACGCCCGACACGATCGGCGCCGGATGGATCGTCCCTCGCTTACGGAGACTACGCACATGAACCGCCCCGCCGTCGCCCGCGCCACCGCCCTGCCGGCCGTCTCGAACCGCATCCTGCTGATGGGCGGCGCCGTCATGGCCGCCATCGCCCTCGTGGCGGCCGCGCCTGCCGCCTTCGCCCAGTCGCAGCCCGGCGGCGGTGCGCCGCTGACCATCCAGGCCGTCACCGAGCGCCCCGCGCTGAACCTGTCGGCCTATGGCGAGGTCAAGGCCGCGCCGGACATGGCGACGATCAGCTTCGGCGTCGTCACCGAGGCCTCGACCGCGGCCGAGGCCATGGCCCAGAACGCCACGCGGATGAATCAGGTTATGGCCGCCCTGCGCCGCGCCGGCATCGAGGAGCGGGACGTCCAGACCTCGGGCCTGAACCTCTCGGCCCAGTACGACTACGTCCAGAACGAGCCGCCCCGGCTGCGCGGCTATCAGGCCAACAATCGGGTGACGGTGATCATCAATGACCTGACGAAGGTCGGCTCGACTGCCGACGCCGTTGTGGCCGCGGGCGTCAACCAGATCGACGGCATCGGCTTCGGACTCAAGGATCCGACCGCCGCCGAGAACCAGGCGCGGCAGATCGCGGTGCGCAACCTGCAGGCCAAGGCGGCTCTGTATTCGCAGGCCCTCGGCGTGCAACTGGGCGGCATCCGTTCGCTGACCGAAGGCGGCGGCTATTCGCCCCAGCCGCCGATGCCGATGATGTACGCCCGCGCCGAAATGGCCATGGACGCCGGCAATACGCCTGTCGCCGCGGGCCAGCTGACGGTGCGCATCGACATCACCGGCGTCTACGATCTGAACCGGTGACCTGACACGGATGGCCAGCAACCCGCCAAGGCAGGGTTGCTGGCCACGGTCCCTTGATGGGGTTATATCCGTCTCGCCTCGACACCCCTCCGGTCGCCCTTCATGAGCCTCTACAGATCGTCCACCGGTTCGAGGCTCCTGACCTGGGTGCTGGGCATCCTGTTCGCGGTCATCGTCGCCGGCATCCTTGCCAACTCGGCGCTCCTGCTGCTGGCGATCCCGGACGTCATTTCGGTCGCGGGGGCGATGTTCGGGAACGAGTTCAGGGCGTTTGCGGGCAGGGCGAGCGCTCATCCGCTGCTGCAGGTCAGCAACATCATCATCTGCTGCCTCGGACTCTTCATCGTCATGATGCTGCGGCGGGCGGTGGTCATCTCCCGGCCGCGCAGACTGATATCGGTCGAAAACGCCCGCAGGATAGCGGCAACCGCGATCGCCCTGCTGTCGATGGAAATCGTCGGCTCGCTGGCCCGGTTCTACATTTTCGCTGACAGGCTGAGCTACCTGAAGACCGTCAACTACGCCGGCATCGGGTGCATCTTCATCCTGGCCTATGTGCTGTTCCGCGCCGCGAAGACGCGAGACGATGACGGGCTGACGATCTAGCGGGCAGTCAGCACGCCGACGCCCCCGCACCTAGGCGGCGCGCTTGATCTCGTTGCCATCATCGAGAAGCACCACGGTCGGGGACCACTGGCGGGCCTCTTCCTGCGGCAGCTGGCCGTAGGTCACGACGATGACCTTGTCGTTCTTCTGCACCAGCCGGGCTGCGGCGCCGTTGACGCCAATCACCCGCGAGCCGCGCGGCGCCTCGATGGCGTAGGTGGTGAAGCGCGCGCCGTTGGTGATGTTCAGCACATCGACCTGCTCGTGCGGAAAGATACCCGCGGCGTCCAGCAGGTCGGCGTCGATCGCGATCGAGCCCTCATAGTCGAGATCGGCCTGGGTCACCGTCGCGCGGTGCAGCTTGGCCTTCATCAGGGTGACCAGCATGGGGAGTGCGGTCCGGATGTGACGCGGGGCGATCGGCCCCCGCTCGCAGGCTGCTGATATAGGGGCAAGCGCCCCCGCCATCAATCATCTCTGTTGCGCCGCACCATCCAATTGCGGCGCATTCGCCTGTTACGTGACGTTCATTTGACGGCAAACCGTCCCGCCTTATGGTCGAGGATGGCCGCGCCCGGCCCGCGCTCCGGACCCTGACCCACTCCATGAAGCAGTTCTTCCTGACGATGCTCGGCGTCTTCGCCGGTCTGTTCCTGTTTCTCGTGGTGGTGCCCTTCATCCTGATCTCGGTGGCGATCAGTTCGGCGAGTTCGAAAGAGCCGACGCCGTCGAATACGGTGCTCGAACTCGATCTGCGCGAAGGCGTCACCGACCAGGCGGCGACCAATCCGTTCGCATTGTTCGGCGGCGGCGGCCTCTCGACGACGCAGATCGTGGATACGCTGGCCCAGGCCGAAGACGACACCCGGGTCAAGGCGCTGCTGATCCGCCTTCCGGAAGCCGGCATCACCCCGGCCGCGGCCGACGAGATCCGTCAGGCCGTCCGCCGCTTCCGCCGCTCGGGCAAGCCGGTCATCGCCCATGCGCAGGGCTTCCAGCCCGTCGGAACCGCCGTCTCCAGCTATATGGTCGGCGCCTCGGCATCCGAGCTGTGGATGCAGAACACCTCCAGCTTCCAGCTGGCGGGCTTCTCGGCGGAGTCGATCTTCCTCGGCCGCGCCTTCGAGAAATACGGCGTCAACGCCCAGTTCGAGCAGCGCTACGAGTACAAGAACGCCGTCAACGAATACACCGAGAGCGATTACACCCCGGCCCATCGCGAGGCGATGACGGCCTGGATGAACTCCATCTACACCTCGGCCCTCGCCAATGCGGCACAGGATCGTCGCCAGACGCCCCAGGCGCTCCGGACCACGATCGAGGCTGGCCCGTATTCGTCGGCGCAGGCGCTGCAGCGCCGCCTGATCGACAAGATCGGCCAGGTCGAGGAGGCCGAGGCCGAAGCGAAGCGCCGCGCGGGCCGCGGTTCCGACATCATGGAGTTCGGCGACTACGCGGCCTCGAAGGGCGAACGCGCCGGCTCGGGCCGCAACGCCATCGCAATCGTCGGTGGCGAGGGCGCCATCATGACCGGCACGGGCGGCGGCGCCGACCCGTTCGGCGGCGGCTCCTCCATCATGTCGGACGACCTCGCCGAGGCCATCTACGACGCCATCGAGGACGACTCGGTCAAGGCGATCGTCTTCCGCGTCTCGTCGCCGGGCGGTTCGCCCGACGCGTCCGAACAGATTCTCGCGGCCGTGCGCGCGGCCAAGGCGGCGGGCAAGCCGGTCGTCGTGTCGATGGGCGATTACGCGGCCTCGGGCGGCTACTGGATCAGTTCCGAAGCGAGCTGGATCGTGGCCCAGCCTTCGACCCTGACCGGCTCCATCGGCGTGTTCGGCGGCAAGATGGTGCTGGCCGACGGGCTCGGCCGTTTCGGCGTCGATATGCGCAATCTGACGGTCGGCGGCGACTACGCCGACGCCTTCTCTCCGTCCCAGCCCTTCAGCGCGACCGATCGCGCGGCCTTCGCCGCCTCCATCGACCGCACCTACGAGGAGTTCATCGCCCGCGTCGCCCGCGGCCGGAACCTGCCCGCGGCCCGTGTCCGCGAAATCGCCCGAGGCCGCGTCTGGACGGGCGCACAGGGCAAGTCGCTTGGTCTCGTGGACCAGCTCGGCGGGCTGGAGGAGGCCATCGCCAAGGCCCGTCAGCTGGCCCGTATCCCGGCTGAAGAGTCTGTCCGCTTCAAACGCTATCCGGAATCCCAGTCGCCGTTCGCGGCCCTGTCGGAGATGTTCGGCGTCTCGGGCGAGGCGGCGCGGGTGCTGATCGGCATCGGCGGGATCATGAACGATCCGCAGGCCGAGGCCGCCGTCCGCCAGATCCAGACGGAGCGCGCGCGGACCACCGGAGCGACCGTTCTGGCGGACCAGCCCTACTGAACAGCGACAATCGGACACTCGCCTGTGAAGGGGCCGGTCATTGACCGTTCACCCCGATGGACCGACATTCAGGGTTCGGCGTTGTTCACAGCGCCATAGAGGTATGAAGATGACCCAGTCCGACCGCCTGATCTTCGGCCCCGGTCCCGCCGGCCGCCGTCCCGCCAACGGGCTGGTCGCCTCGATCATGTGGCTTGGCGGTCTGGTCGCCACGCTCGCCGCCATGGCCGTGGGCGCCGTGCTGGCCGTCTTCACCGCCGCCGCGGTGGCCGTTATCGCCGTCTTCGCAGGCGCTCTGGTCTTCCTCGCCGGTCTGGCCATGCGCGCTCGCCGCACCATGACCGCCCGTACGCGCCGTTCGGACGATGTCATCGAAGCCCGCAAGGTGGACGGCACCTGGGTCGCCTACGGCTGGGAGCGTCCGGGCCGCTAGGATGCTGGTCGTCCGGGACGCGCCGTCGCCCAATTTCGATCATCGCCGGGCCCCGCCCGACATGCTGGTGCTGCACTACACCGGCATGCGAACGGCCGACGAAGCGGTCACCCGTTTGCAGGACGCCGACGCCAAGGTCTCGGCCCACTATGTCGTCGAGGAGGACGGGTCGATCCTCCGCCTCGTGGCCGAGGAGCACCGGGCGTGGCACGCCGGCCGGGGGGTCTGGCAGGGCGAGACCGACTGCAACGCCGCCTCGATCGGCATCGAGATCGTCAATCCGGGGCACGAGTTCGGCTATCTCGACTTCCCCGAGGTGCAGATCGATGCGGTGATCAGCCTTGTCAGCGATATCCGCACCCGCTGGACCATCCCCGATGCGCGCATCATCGGCCACTCCGATCTCGCGCCCGACCGCAAGCAGGATCCGGGCGAGCGTTTCCCCTGGAAGCGACTGGCCTCGGTCGGCCATGGCCTGTGGTTCGAACCCGCGCCGGAGCGGATTTCGGCCCTCGGAGCGCCCTTTGCGGTCGGCGATGAGGGCCTCGGCGTCATCGTTCTGCGCGCCGGCCTGCACCGGCTCGGCTACGGTCTCCAGCCCGGCGGCGACTACGATGAGGCGACGAAACTTACCGTCGAAGCCTTCCAGCGCCATTGGCGACCGGCCCAGGTCGACGGCGTCGCCGACGGCGAGACGCGGGCTACCCTGATGGGCGTGCTGCAGCTGGCGACCACCGAAAGCACGACGGGCGTGCTGAACTAGAATTTGACCGCGGCGCGTGTCCGGCCCATCTGTCCGCCCGTCAGACGGCCGGGCGGTCGCGGCAGGGCTTGCCCTGTCGAGGAAAGTCCGGGCTCCACGGTGAAGAGGCGGCGGGTAACTCCCGCCCGGGGTGACCCGAGGGATAGCGCCACAGAAAGCAAACCGCCTGCCCCTCGGGGCAGGGAAGGGTGAAAGGGTGGGGTAAGAGCCCACCGCGTGCCTGGCAACAGGGACGGCATGGCAAGCCCCGCCTGGAGCAAGACCGAATAGGGATGTCGCGCGGGTTCGCTCGCAGGGGTCACCGCCCGAGGCGTCCGGGTAGGTCGCGAGAACCGGTCAGCAATGGCCGGTCCAGAGGAATGATCGTCGCCGCCTTCGGGCGGAACAGAACCCGGCTTACAGGCCGTCTGACGCTTCTTTTTGCGCACTACCGCTCGCGAAGAGGTCGCTCGCTGCCTGAGCGCGCCTTGACGTCCGCCTTCGGTCATTCGCCCTGCACCGTTAACCTTTGCTCGGCATCATTCATCCACAGCCTGTCTATACTTCTGATGTTCTGTGTATGTTCCTGTTTCTACAGCCTTCGCGGCTGCTGTCGAGGTTAACTCTCGTCAACTAATCCCATTGAGGCGCATTTCATCCCATGCTATCCCAGACGCTTGAGTTGGGGTTCGGCGGGCGCGGGGATGCGCCCAAGGCGCAGAGGGGCGGATCGAAGGGTCCGAGTTGGGGCAGGGCGTGTTTCTCTCGACTTACGAGAAACAACTGGACGGCAAGCGCCGTCTGCTGATCCCTCAGGAGTTCCGCACGGCCGACAACGGCGCGGAGCACGGCGTCTTCTGCTTCTTCTCGATCGAGTCCGACTGCCTTGAGGCCGGCGGCGACAAGCTGATGGCCGAATACGTCTCGATGATCGAGGAGCTGCCCTTCGGCGACGACGTCCGCACCGCGCTGGAAGAGACCTTCTACGCCGGTCAGCGCCCGCTGGCCTACGACGGCGGCGGTCGCATCACCCTGCCAGAGCACCTGTGCCAGGACGCCGGTCTGGGCGAGGACGTGGTCATCGTCGGTCTCGGGTCGCGCTTCCAGATCTGGGACCGCGCTCGCTGGAACGCGCGCCGCGACGAGCGCCGTGCGCTGGCGCGTCAGGCCGTGCGTGATCGCGGCGAGGCCGGACGGAAGGCGCTGCTGGCCGGCCGGCGTCCGGGCGGGGAGGGCGCATGAGTCCGCACGCGCCCGTCCTGTTGACCGAGGTTCTCCAAGCGCTCGCGCCCGCGGCCGGCGACGTGATCATCGACGCCACCTTCGGGGCCGGCGGCTACACCCGCGCCATCCTCGCGACCGGCGCGACGGTGATCGCCCTGGACCGTGACCCGACGGTTCAGCCTCACGCCGACGCTGTGGCCAATGACTTCCCCGGCAAGTTCCAGCTGATCCGCACGCCCTTCTCGGGTCTCGCGGACGCCTTCTCCGACACCGGCGCGGCCCGGCTCGATGGCGTCGTGTTCGACATCGGCGTTTCCTCCATGCAGCTGGATCAGGCCGAGCGCGGCTTCTCCTTCATGCGCGACGGACCGCTGGACATGCGGATGTCGGACGAGGGTGAAACGGCCGCGGACATTGTCAACAGTTGGGATCACGGGCCGCTGGCCCACATCTTCAAGCTATACGGAGACGAGCGTCAGTCCGGCCGCGTCGCCACCGCCATCCTGCGCCGCCGCGTCGAGACGCCGTTCACCCGCACCCTCGACCTCGCCGAGGTGGTGGAGAAGGCGCTGGGCGGACGCCGCGGCGCGCCGATCCATCCCGCCACGCGCGTGTTCCAGGCCCTGCGCATCGCCGTGAACGACGAGCTGGGCGAGCTTCGCGCGGGGCTGGAGGCGGCCGAGGCGACGCTGGCGCCCGGCGGCCGTCTGGCCGTGGTCACCTTCCATTCGCTGGAAGACCGCATCGTGAAGGCCTTCCTGACCGAGCGCACCGGCAACGCTCCCGGCGGTTCACGTCATGCGCCCGTCGCCGTCGATACCCGCAAACCCAGCTTCACCCTGTCCTTCAAGGGCGCGCGCGAGGCCGGCGAAGAAGAGCGCGCCGCCAATCCCCGCGCCCGCTCGGCCAAGCTCCGCGCCGCCGTCCGCACCGACGCGCCCGCTTGGGGGAGGATCGCGGCATGAGCGCGGTCATGACCCTGAAGCGCATCTTCGACTGGAAGGTCCGCGGTGTCCGCTGGGTCGAGATCATCGGTCTGATGCTGGTCGCCGCCATGATCTTCTCGGTCTATCTGGCCAAGGCAGCCGCCGCGAGCGAGAGCGCCCGCATCACCAGTCTCGAACGGCAGATCACCGAGAACGGCCAGCGAGTGCGACTGCTGCGCGCCGAGGTCGCCCGTCTGGAGCAGCCGGGCCGGCTGGAGGCGCTGTCGCGCATGGCGGGGCTCGGACCCGTCGACGTGCATCGGCAGGCGACCGAATCCAGCCTGCCTGAGCTGGCTCCGGTCCCCGAGCCCGCCCCCGCCGTCATCGTCGCGCCGACCGTGCCCTCGGCTCCGCCCCCCGCCGCTCCGGAGGTCGCGCAATGAGCGTGCACGACGATCCGCACGCGTGGCGGCGCCCGGCTCCCGGCCGCTCCGGCCGCATGTCGCTGCCGTCGTGGCGCTGGCTGTCCGAGGCCATGTGGCGGATCGAACATTCGTTCGGCCGTGCCCGTGCCGATGCGCGGCCGGAAGAGGACACGCGCGTCCGCATCTTCGTCATCCTGTCCCTGTTCTCGGTCGTCTTCGTCTGCCTTGCGCTCGGCGCCGCCAACGCCGCCCTGCTGGCGCCGCGCGGCGGCGTCGGCTCGACAGCCCACCCCAACGCCGTGGCCCGGGCCGACGTGGTCGACCGGAACGGCGCTCTGCTGGCCACGAACATCGTCCACTACGGCCTCTACATCGATCCCGCCGAGGTCTGGGATCGCCGCGCCGCCGCCGCCCAGATCAAGCGGGTGCTGCCGCGCGCCTCGATGACCAAGCTGAACCGGGTGCTGTCCGGCGACCGGCGGCTGATCGTTCTGCCCGGCCTGACCCCGGGAGAGCGCGCCGCGGTGCACGCCCTCGCCATCGGCGGCGTCACCTTCGAACCCGAAGATCGCCGGGTCTATCCGCTCGGCGCATCAGCCACCCACGTGGTCGGCGCCGCCGACACCGGCGGCCAGGGCATCGCGGGCGCTGAACTGGCCTTCGACCGCGAAATCCGAGAGGCCGGGCTGCGGGGCGAGAACTTCCCCCTGTCGATCGATCTCCGCGTGCAGGGCGTGCTGGAGAACGAACTCGCCCTCGCCGCCGCCGAGACCCAGGCCAAGGGCGCCGTCGGCATCATCACCGATGTTCAGACGGGCGAAGTGCTCGGCATGGCCAGTTGGCCCACCACCGACCGACTGAACCGCGCCACCTCGGCCCACTACGAGATGGGCTCGGTGTTCAAGACCTTCACCGTCGCCGCCGGTCTCGACACCGGACGGGCGGACATGAACACCCTGTTCGACGCGTCGCAGGCCTTCATGATCGGCAACCGCCGGATCACCGACTTCCACGCCACCAACCAGGTCCTGACGCTGGAGGAGGTCTTCCTCCACTCGTCCAACATCGGCACCTCGCGCCTCGCGGTCGAGATGGGCCCCACGACCATGCGGGACTATTTCACCCGCTTCGGCCTGCTGGACGCCGCCCCGATCGAGCTGCACGAGTCGGCCCGGCCGCGCCGCCCCAACAAATGGGATGACTCAACCCTCGCCTCGTTGTCGTTCGGCTACGGCATCATGATCACCCCGCTGCAGATGTCGGCGGCCATGGGCGCCCTGACCAACGGCGGGCGCTTCATCCCCCTGACCCTGCGCAAGGGCGGGCGCCCCGGCGCCGCCTTCCGGCAGGTTGTCAGCCCCCAGACCTCGCTGACCCTGCTGGACCTGCTGCGCCGCAACGTCGTGCGCGGCTCGGGCGGACGGGCCGAGGCTGCCGGCCTCCGCGTCGGAGGCAAGACCGGCTCGGCCAACAAGCTGGTCAACGGCCGCTATGATGCGACCCACGCCGTCGGCACCTTCGCCGCCGTCTTCCCCGCGGATGGCCCGGTCAACGCCCGCCGTTATTCAATCCTCGTCCTCATCGACGAGCCGGGGACCTTCCCGCGCACCGGCGGGTTCGTGGCCGCCCCGGCGGTGGGCCGCATCGCCGACCGCATCGCGCCCTTCCTCGGCGTCCAGCGCCGCGCCGACCCCTACCGCACCGCGCTGGGCGAAAAGATCCCTGCCTTCGAGGATGTCGAGGGGGATGGGCGATGAGCGCCGTCCAGCCCGCCGCCATGAAGCTGTCGGACCTGCTGCGCCGCGACGTGCCGGCCGATCCGGTCATCACCGGCGTCACCGCAGACAGCCGCAAGGTCGCGCCCGGCAGCCTGTTCGTGGCCCTGCCCGGCGCCGCCGCCGACGGCCGCGCCTTCATCCCGCAGGCCCTTTCGCAGGGCGCCGCCGCCGTACTGGCCCCCGTCGACACCGAGGCGGCGCTGGCTCCCGTGCTGGTCACCTCGGGCGATGTCCGCCGCGCCTACGCCATCGCCGCCCGCAGCTTCTACGGCCGCCAGCCCGCCACCTGCGTCGCCATCACCGGCACCAACGGCAAGACGTCCGTCGCCGCCTTCTGCCGCCAGATCTGGGCCTCGCTCGGACTGTCCGCCGCGAGCATGGGCACGCTTGGGGTTTTGAAACAGACGGGTAACGTTAATCAGGCGTTGACCGGCCCCGGCCTGACCAGCCCCGACGCCGCCGACGCCGCGCGCATGCTGGCCGAACTGGCGGTCGGGGGTGTGACCCATCTGGCGCTCGAGGCCTCGTCGCACGGCATCGACCAGCGCCGGCTGGACGGCGTTACCCTGAAGGCCGCCGCCTTCACCAATCTGACGCAGGACCACCTCGACTACCACGGCGACATGGAGGCCTACCGCGCGGCCAAGCTGCGCCTGTTCGAGACCCTGCTGCCCCGCGGCCGGACGGCGGTGCTGAACGCCGACTCCGACGCCTATTCCAGCTTCGCCGCCGCCTCGATCATGTCGGGCCTCGGCGTCATGGCCGTGGGCGAGCGGGGCAGGGACCTGACCCTCGTCGCGCGGCAGGCCGTGCCGGAGGGCCAGCGGTTGACGATCGACGTGCGCGGGACCCTGCACGAGGTGCTGCTGCCGCTCGCCGGCGCCTTCCAGGCCTCGAACGCGCTCGTCGCCGCCGGCCTCTGCATCGCCGCCGGCGAGACCCCCGAACGCGTCCTGTCCGGTCTGGAGAAGCTCACCGGCGCCCAGGGCCGGCTGCAGCGCATCTCCGGCGCCGGACGGGGCGAGGTCTATGTCGACTACGCACATACGCCGGATGGCCTGGAGACGGTGCTCAAGGCCCTGCGGCCTCATGCGACAGGCCGGCTGATCGTTGTCTTCGGCGCCGGTGGGGACCGGGACCGGGCCAAGCGCCCGCTGATGGGCGAGATCGCGGGCCGGCTGGCGGACGTCGCCATCGTCACCGACGACAACCCGCGCTCGGAAGACCCCGCCGCCATCCGCAAGGCGGTGCGCGAGGGCTGCCCCGGGGCGCAGGAAATCGGCGACCGGCGCGCCGCCATCCGCCACGCCATCGAACAGATGCGCGACGGAGATGTGGTGGTCATCGCCGGAAAAGGGCATGAGCAGGGGCAGATCGTCGGCGGTGTGACTCACCCCTTCGACGACGCCACTGAAGCCGCCGAAGCCCTGCGCATCCATGCCTGATACCGCCCCCCTCTGGACCTCCGCCGAGATCGAGGCCGCCACTGGCGGACGGCTGTCCGGCGAACCGTTCGAAGCCGCGGGCATCACCTACAACAGCCGCGAGATCGTGCCGGGCGACCTGTTCCTGGCGCTGAAGGGCGCGCGCGACGGTCACGACTTCGCGGCCTCGGCCTTCGCCGCGGGTGCGGCGGGCGCGATCACTGAACACGCCGTCGAGGGCGGGCCGTCGGTCATCGTCGCCGACACCCTCCGCGCGCTGGAAGGCCTCGGCGTCGCTTCGCGCGACCGCAGCCCGCACGTCCGCCGCGGCGCCGTCACCGGTTCGGTCGGCAAGACCAGCGTCACCCAGGCCATCAAGGCCGGGCTCGACCTCGCGGGGCCCGCCCACGCTTCGATCAAGAGCTACAACAACCACATAGGCGTGCCGCTCACCCTCGCGCGCATGCCGCGCTCGGCGGCCCGCGCGGTGTTCGAGATCGGCATGAACGCTCCGGGCGAGATCGCGCCCCTGTCGAAGATGGTCCGCCCGCACGCCGCTTGCGTCACCACCGTCGGACCTGTGCACATCGAAGCCTTCGCCGATGGCGAGGCGGGCATCGCGCGGGAAAAGACGTCTATCTTTGAAGGACTCGTCGATGGTGGGACGTCAGTCATCAACGGGGACAGCCCGTGGTCAGATCTCATGGCCGAGATCGCCTGCGAAAAGGGGCCTGTGTTCCTGTTCGGCACCGATCCCCAACATTATGGGCGATTGCTGGATTTCGCGCCGTTCGAGGGCGGGGCGCGGGTAAGGGCCGAGATCGATGGTCGGGCGGTCGATTTTCCGCTCCGCCAATCCGGCTTCCACTGGGGCCTGAACAGTTTGTGCGTGCTGTTGATGCTCGAGGCGCTCGACGTGCCACTCGAAACCAGTATGGCCGCGCTCGCGGACTTCGAGCCTCTGGCCGGCCGGGGCCAAACGGCGGTGATCGCGGCCCCAGGCGGCGCCTTCACCCTGATCGACGAGAGCTACAACGCCAATCCGCTGTCGATGGCCGCCGGCTTCCGCAGCCTCGGCGCCAAGCCGGTCGGCGCGGGCGCGCGCCGCGTCGTCGTCCTCACCGACATGCTCGAGCTCGGCGGACGGTCCCGCGACCTGCACGAGGGACTGGCCGCGCCCATCGCTGCCGCCGGCCTCGATCTGGTCCACACCGCCGGACCCGAGATGAAGCGCCTCCACGACATCCTGCCACCTGAGCGCCGAGGCCTCTGGCGCGAAACCGCCGCCGAACTCGCCGCCGAGACCGCCGAACTGGTTGCGCCGGGCGACATCGTCATGGTCAAGGGATCGAACGGCTCGAAGGCGTCGCTGGTCGCCAGGGCCCTTGCCGCGCTCGGAGCCTCCTCAGGCAGCGACGCGCCGCGCGCGGAGCGATAGGGAAACGCAAGATGTTCTACCTGCTCTATCTCCACTACGCCGATATCGCGCAGGACTATCCGCTGCTCAATCTGGTCCAGTACCAGACGGTCCGCGTCGCCCTCGCCATGGCTACGGCCATGATCGTGGCGGTGGCCATGGGCAGCCGTTTCATCGCCTGGATGCGGGTCAAACAGGGCAAGGGCCAGCCGATCCGCTCGGACGGCCCGGTCTCGCACCTGTCTAAGGTCGGCACCCCCACCATGGGCGGGCTGATGATCTTGGCCGGCATCGCCGTGGCCGTTCTGCTCTGGGGCGACCTGACCAACCCCTACATCTGGATCGTCAGCTTCGTGACCGCCGCCTTCGGCGTGCTCGGCTTCATCGATGACTACGCCAAGGTGTCGAAACAGACTTCGGCGGGCCTGACCTCCAAGCAGAAGCTGGTGGCCCAGATCGGCGTGTCACTGATCGCCGGCGTCCTGACCGTGCTGTGGATGACGGCCTCGCCCACCACGCCGAACCTCGAGACCTCGATCGCCTTCCCCTTCTTCAAGGCCGTGCTGCTGAACGTCGGCTGGTTCTACGTCCTGTTCGCCGCCTTCACCCTCGTCGGCTTCTCCAACGCCGTGAACCTGACGGACGGGCTGGACGGCCTCGCCATCGTGCCGGTGATGATGGCGGCGGCGGCCTTCGGCATCATCAGCTACCTCGTCGGCAACTTCATCTTCTCCGACTATCTTGGCGTCCACCACGTGCCGGGCTCGGGCGAACTGGCGATCTTCTGCGCCGCCATCATCGGCGGGGGAGTCGGCTTCCTCTGGTACAACGCCCCGCCGGCCAAGATCTTCATGGGCGACACGGGTTCGTTGGCCCTCGGCGGCGCTCTGGGCGCCATCGCCGTGGCCACCAAGCACGAGCTGGTGCTTGGCATCGTCGGCGGCCTGTTCGTCATCGAAGCCGCATCCGTCATGATCCAGGTCGCCTACTTCAAGGCCACGAAGAAGCGCATCTTCCTGATGGCCCCGATCCACCATCATTTCGAGAAGATGGGCTGGCCGGAATCGACCGTGGTCATCCGGTTCTGGATCGTTTCCGCCATGCTGGCCCTCGCCGGCCTCGCCACCCTGAAGTTGCGATAGAGCCATGATCCCGGTTCCCGGCTTCGAAGGGCGGAGGATCGCGGTCTTCGGCCTCGGCAGGTCGGGACTGACGGCCGCGCGCGCCCTCAAGGCCGGCGGGGCCCTGCCGGTGCTCTGGGACGACAGCGTCTCCAGCCGGATGCAGGCGGAGGCCGAGGGTTTCGCCGTCGAGGACCTGACCTCCGCTGACTGGTCCGGCTTCGCGGCGCTGGTCTTGTCGCCGGGCGCGCCCCTGACCCACCCGAAACCGCACTGGACCGTCGACAAGGCCAAGGCGGCCGGCATCGAGGTCGTCGGCGACATCGAACTCTTCGCCCGCGCCATCGCGACCCTGCCGGCGGATCAACGTCCGAGGGTCGTCGCCATCACCGGCACCAATGGCAAGTCCACGACCACCGCCCTGATCGGCTGGGTGCTGAAAGAGGCTGGGTTGACCGTCCACGTCGGCGGCAACATCGGCATCGGCGTGCTGGCCCTGCCAGCCCCGACGCCAAGCGCGGTCTATGTAATCGAGGTGTCGAGTTACCAGCTCGATCTGACCACGAGCTTCGCTCCGGATGTCGCCATCCTCACCAACGTCACTCCCGACCATCTCGACCGGCATGGCGGAATGGAAGGCTATGTCGCCGCCAAGGCGCGGCTATTTCAGGCGCAGGAATCCGGAGCCGTGGCGCTGATCGGCGTCAACGAGGAATGGGGGCGCGGCGTCGTGGCGGCGCTTGAGGCGAACGCGCGGCATCCGGCCACCGTTCTGACCGGCGGTGCGGAAACCGAGGCGCCGCGGGCAACGCTCGTGGCGTCGGAAGGGCTGTTGCGCATCCATGACGTCGACACCGACTTGTCTGCCGCCCGCTCGCTCCCGGGCCGCCATAACGCCCAGAATGCCGCCTTCGCCTACGCCGCCGCGCGGGCGCTCGACGTGCCCCACGAAACCACTGTCAAAGGCCTCCTGTCCTTCCCCGGCCTCGCCCACCGAATGGAGCACGTCGGCACCCTCGACCGTGTTCGCTTCATCAACGACTCCAAGGCCACCAACGCCGATGCGGCGCGGCAGGCGCTGTCCTCCTACGGCCGCAGCTTCTGGATCGCCGGCGGCCGCGCCAAGGCGGGGGGCATCGACGATCTTGAGGACCTCTTTCCGCGCGTGGCCGAGGCCTTCCTGATCGGCGAGGCGGCCGGCCCCTTCGCCGCGCGGCTGGGCGAGACGCCGCACCGGATCAGCGGCGACATGGCCACCGCGGTCACACAGGCGGCTGAAGCCGCCGCCGCCAGCGGGCGGGACGAGGTGGTGCTTCTGTCCCCCGCCGCCGCCTCCTTCGACCAGTATCCCGATTTCGAGGCGCGCGGAGAGGCCTTCCGGGCCGCCGTCCTCGCCCTCGGCGCAACCCCGGCAGGTGGGTCATGACCGAAGCCTACAGCCCCGCATTTTCCCGCAACGACCAGAGCCCCATCGCCAAATGGTTCTGGACCGTCGACCGCGGCCTGCTGGCGGCGGCGCTGGCGCTGATGGCCTTGGGCGTGGCCCTCAGTTTCGCCTCGTCGCCCGCCGCCATCCTCGCCGACCAGTCGATCAGCGACCCCTTCCACTATTCGTGGCGGATGATGGTCTGGGCCTCCATGGGTCTGGCGATCATGCTGACCACCTCTCTGCTGTCGCCGCGAGGCGTGCGCCGCATCGCTGTGCTGGCCCTACTCGGCGCCATCGTCACCATGATGGCCCTGCCGTTCATCGGGGATGAGGTGAAGGGCGCGGCGCGCTGGATCAACCTCGGCCCCTTCAGCCTGCAGCCATCCGAGTTCGCCAAGCCGGCCCTGATCGTCTTCGCCGCATGGATGTTCGCCGAGGCGCAGAAAGGGCAGGGCGTCCCCGGCGTCAGCATCGCCTTCGGCTTCTGGGCCCTGACCGTCGGCCTGCTGCTGATCCAGCCGGACATCGGCCAGACCCTGCTGATCACCACCACCTTCATGGCCGTCTTCTTCATGGCCGGGGTGCCGTTGAAATGGGTGGCGGTGATCGCCGCCGCGGGCATGGCCGGGCTGGTGTCCCTGTATTTCGCCTTCGGCCACATGCGCGACCGCCTGAGCCGCTTCCTCTCCCCCGAAAGCACCGACACCCACCAGATCGACCGCGCGTCCGAGGCCATTCGCGCCGGCGGTCTCGTCGGCCGCGGGGTGGGCGAGGGAGTGATGAAGCGCCACGTGCCCGACCTGCACACTGACTTCATCTATTCGGTCGGCGCCGAGGAGTTCGGCTTGGTCCTGTCGCTGGCCATGATCGGCCTCTACGCCTTCATCGTCGTGCGCGGCATGAAGAAGGCGATGAAGCTGAATGATGCCTATGAGCAGATCGCCGCCGCCGGCCTGTTCATGCTCATAGGCCTGCAGGCCTGCATCAACATCGCCGTGAACCTGAACCTCATTCCGACCAAGGGCATGACCCTGCCGTTCGTCAGCTATGGCGGTTCGTCCATGCTGGCCATGGGCCTGACCATGGGTCTGGCGCTGGCCCTGACCCGCCGCCGCCCCGGCGCCTACGAACCGGGCGCGTCCCTGCCGCAGCGTCGGCGGATCCTGCCCTAGGGAGCGCCATGTCCAGAGTCTGCGTCGTCGCCGCCGGAGGCACCGGCGGACATATGTTCCCCGCCGAGGCGCTGTCGCGCGAACTGGCCTCGCGGGGCTGGCGCATCGTGCTGGCTACCGACCACCGCGGCGAACAGTACGCCCACGCCTTTCCGGCCGAGGAGCGGATCGCCCTCGACGCCGCCACCGGGCGCGGCCCCGTCGGGATGGCCAAGGCCGGCCTGACCATCGTGCGCGGCGTCTTTCAGGCCCGCGCCGCGCTGAAGCGGCTCGACGCGGCCGTCGTCGTGGGCTTCGGCGGCTACCCCTCCGCGCCCGCCCTGCTGGCGGCGCTTAGCCAGGGCCGTCCCACCCTGCTGCACGAGCAGAACGCGGTGCTCGGCCGCACCAATCGCTGGTTGGCGCCCTACGTCGGCGCCGTCGCCGCCTCCTTCCCCAACCTGCAGAAGGTGCCGCAGGCCGTCGGCGCCCGCGTCACCCTGATCGGCAATCCTGTGCGTCCCGACATCCGCGCCCTTTACGACCGTCAGTTCACCGCGCCGACGGCCGCTGAGCCCATCCATGTTCTCGTCACCGGCGGCAGTCAGGGCGCGCGCATCCTGTCCGAGACCGCGCCCCGGGCGCTGGCCGCCCTGCCCGAGGCGATCCGCTCCCGCCTCAAGGTGCAGCAGCAGTCCCGGCCCGAAACCCTGGAGGGGGCGCGCCAGATCTATCTCGACGCCGCCATCAACGCCGAGGTCGCCCCCTTCTTCCGCGACATGGCCCAGCGGCTCTCGGCGGCGCATCTGGTCATCGGCCGCGCCGGGGCTTCGACCTGCTCGGAGCTCGCCGTCGCCGGCCTGCCGTCGATCCTGATCCCCCTGAAGATCGCCATGGACGACCACCAGCGCTTCAACGCCGCCAGCCTCGCCGACGCCGGCGGGGCCGAGGTGATGCTTGAGGACGAGGTCACTGTCGACCGCCTGACCGCCGCGCTGGCCGCCATCCTCGGTGACCCGGTCCGCCTTGAGGCGATGAGCCGCGGCGCCCGCGCCACGGCCTTGCCGGATGCCACCAAGTCCCTGGCTGACATGGTCGAGGCGGCGGCCCGTCCCGCCTGACCTACCTCCGGCCTGACGGCGCGGGCGCGGCGAACAGCTGGTTGGCGGCGGCGCGCGCGGCGGCGGCGTTGGCCACCGGCGTGGTCCGGGCCCGGTCCGGCGCTCCGCATGCCGCCTCAAGAGTGATCGCGCCCGGCGTCCCGGCCGCGGGCGCCGAACGCTCCGCCGGCCCTGCATCCGTCTTCAGGTGCGTGGCCCCGGTGTAGAGCACGGTTCGCACCGTCCGGGACGTACGGGCGGTGCAGTCAATCTCCCACTCCAGCGCCAGGGTGTCGGCGCCGCTCGGGATCGCGTCCTTCAGGAACAGCCAGGTCCAGGCGTGCCGGAGCGTCCCGTCGTCCGTCGGCGGCGTCATATAGCCCGCGACCACGGGCGCAGCGAACACCTGCCGCATCGGCCCGTCCGGCGCCGTCGTCATGTCCTGCGCCACCGCCGGCGTCCCGCTAAAGGCGAGCGCGCACGTCAAAGCAATCTTGAGTATTGCATTCATGGAACAAACCCCTTCAATTCCCCGCCCGCACTATTCCCGCGATTTGCGGTTATGCAAACCTCCGGTGTTCCGGACGTTATGAAGTCGCCGCCACGGCGTCTTCGCAGGAAACCATGCCGCCTTTCATCACCGACCTGACCCACGAGGTCTTTCGTCTCTGGCGACGCCTGTCGTGGCTGCCGGAGTGGGCGGTGGTCGCGGGCATTGTCGTCGTTTTCGTCTTCGTTGGCTGGGCCGCCAACCAGATCGTCTTCGCGCTGCTGAAGCTGGCCGTCAGGAACCGCGACGTCTTCTGGCGCGGCGTCGTCGGCCGGGCCCGGCTGAAGGTGCGGATCGCCGTGATGATCGCGGCCATGAGCCTCGCTGTCACCGTGTCGCCGCTCGATCCGGCGGCGTCACACGCGATCCGCCAGACCCTGCTCTTCCTGTTCATCCTCGACATCGGCTGGATGCTGATCGGCGCGTCCGACATGTGGGCCGTGGTCTATCTGCGCCGCTTCAACATGGCGACGGAAGACAATCTGGTCGCCCGCAAGCACATCACCCAGGCCCGCATCCTGCAGCGGATCGCCGCCCTGCTTATCGCCATAGTGACGCTGGGCCTGGCGCTTCTCACCATCGCCGAGGTCCGGCAGTGGGGCATGAGCCTGCTGGCCTCCGCCGGCGTCGTCGGCATCATCGCCGGCTTCGCCCTCCAGCCTCTGCTGACCAACATGATCGCCGGCGTGCAGATCGCGACCGGCCAGCCCATCCGCCTCGACGACGCCGTCATCGTCGAAGGGGAGTGGGGCACGGTCGAGGAAATCACCTCGACCTATGTCGTGGTCAAGCTGTGGGACTGGCGGCGGATGATCCTGCCGCTGACCTACTTCATCCAGAAGCCGTTCCAGAACTGGACCCGCGAGACCTCGCGCCTGATCGGCACGGCCTTCCTCTATGTCGACTATGAGGCGCCTATGGACCGGCTGCGGACCGAACTGGACCGCATCTGCCGCGAGAGCCCGCTCTGGGACGGCGATGTGATCAGCCTTCAGGTCACCGACATCACCGACCGGGTGGCCCAGGTCCGCTGCCTCGCCAGCGCCCGCAACGGAGCGGCGGCCTTCGACCTGCGCTGTGAAATCCGCGAGAAGATGCTGGCCTTCATGCGCGACCGGTGCCCCGAGGCGCTGCCGCGGGATCGCGTCGACCTCGACCGCGTCAGCCCGCCAGACGCAGCGCCCCGCGTCCAACCCTGACCGCGTCCGCCAGACTGTCCGCGTCCGCCTCGCCGGCCGAGGCCGGGTCGCACGCGACCGCCAGCAGTTCGGCCGCGTCCCCGCCGGCGGCGGCCGGATAGGCCGCCTCCGTATCCGCCGTCGCCGGGCCCTCCGCGCCGCCCTCGCGCACCGAGGCGAAGTCCAGACGGTCAGCCGTCCGGGCGCGGCAGTCGAAACTCCACCACGACCAGCCGCCCCAGTAGGTCTGTCCGCCCGCGGTGAAATCCTCTTCTGTCACCTGCAGCGAGCGCATCCTGACCCGGTCGCCGTCGCGCTGGATGGTCGACACATCGGCGAAGACAGCGAACCGCCCAACCCCGGTCAGCACCAGTTGCGGTCCCTGGGTGGGTGCGACGGGCTCGGCGCAGGCCGGGGCACCGAGCATCAAACCAAGCAGGACCGCGCGCGCCGCCGTTTTCATCCCCCAGTCGTAACCGCCCGTTGACCCGCTGGCGAGTAGGCTCGCCGCATGACGCGCTTCATGACGCTGGACTTCGCAGACGGCGACCGCGCGAGCCTGCTGGGCCGCGTCGCCGCCATGGCGCGGGGTCCCTACGCCTGGGTCGTCACGCCCAACGTCGATCACGTCATCAAGCTGATGGACGGCCGGGTCGAGGCCGATGTCTATGGCGACGCCGACCTGATGATCTGCGACAGCCGCATCCTCGCCCATCTGGCGCGGCTCAGGGGCAAGTCCCTGGCGGTTTATCCCGGCTCCGACATGACCGCCGATCTGCTGGCTTCGGACCACGACCTGACCATTGGCGTCTTCGGCCCGGACCGCGCCGCCTTCGACGACCTCGCCGCCCGCTATCCGGCGCGCCCCTTCACCTTCATCGACGCCCCGATGGGCCTGACGCCCGGAACCGGCGTCTGGGTCTCCGCCATCGACGAGGCCGCCCGCGCCGACTGGGATGTGCTGCTGGCCTGCGTCTCCTTCCCCAAGCAGGAGCGGTTCGCCCACGCCCTGCGCGCCGCCGGTCGTGATCACGGCGTCACCCTCTGCGTCGGCGCCTCGGTCGATTTCCTGACCGGCCGCCAGCAGCGCGCGCCTCGCCTGTATCAGGCCCTGTCGCTCGAGTGGCTGCACCGCCTGATGACCCAGCCGCGCCGCATGTTCCGCCGCTATGTGATCGAGGGGCCGGCCATCTTCGGCCTGTTCATCCGGCACGAGGTGCTTGGGCAGGGTTGAACCCGGCCCCGGAGCGCCGCAAGCTTCACCGCATGTCCGCCTTCGCCCGCATCGATTTTCGCACCGCCGAGGCCCTGACCCTCAACGATCCCGCGGCACGCCGTCCGCTGCTGTTGGAAGGCGAGGCCCTGCACCGCCAGCTGCGACCCGCGCTCGAAGCCGACTATCCGGCGCATATCGAGCGGCTGTTCCCCGACGGCGCTCGTCTGGCGCAGGTGGTGGACGAGGGCGAGGTCCGCGCCATCGCCCTCTGGCGGGTGTTCGAAACCACCTATTGCGGCTGGCGTCTTGAGATCGAGGATCTGGTGTCGGACGAGGCCCACCGGTCGAAGGGCTACGGCGCGGCCATGCTCCGCTGGCTCGACAGCCAGGCCGCCGCCGTCGGCTGCCCGACCACGACCCTGATCTCCGGCACGCACCGCACCCGCGCCCACCGCTTCTATTTCCGCGAGGGCTACGCCATCACCGCCTTCCATTTCGTGCGTCCCACCACAGTCCCCTGAACCGTCCGGCTGGACAGCCGAGGTTTTACCTCCCTATGTTCGGCGAACTCGGGGGAGGTTTGTCATGGGATTCAAGCTGCACGCTCTGCTGACGGCATGCGTCATCGCATTGGCCGCTCCAGCCGCCGCACAGACGGTAGACTGGAACAGCGAGAGCAATCGTACCTGGTGGAATGGCGTAACGGGCGCGGAAATCCGCGAACTCGCCGTTGAGGCCGGCGGCGTCTGGACGGATCTGCCCGACGAGGAGAATGTCCGCATCGGACGCATAGACTGGCCCGACCTTGCGGGTGTCCTCGTCCGTGAGATCGACTGCCCGACGCCCGAACGTCCGATGGAAGAACGGAACTGCGGCACCCTCCTGCTCTCGATCGCCGTCGAGCAGCCCGACGACGTCGAGACATGGTGGCTTAACAGCGAAGGCTGGGTATCGCTTGGGCGCGTCGACAACGGCCCGGCGCTCTACCGCATGGAGCATCACGCCTTCGGGACGACGCGCGGCCACGTGCTCTCGAACCTGATGCTGTTCAGGGTGCGTGCGGTGACCGAGATCGCGCGGATCGCGGAAATCAACGACAGCGGCTGGTAGGCGGCTCAGGCCACCAGCGTCTCCGCCTGCGTCAGGTCCACGCTGACCAGCTGGCTCACGCCGCGTTCAGGCATGGTGACGCCGTATAGCCGGTCCATCCGGCTCATCGTCACCGGATTGTGGGTGATGACGATGAAGCGCGTATCCGTCCGCTTGCGCATCTCGTCCAGCATCCGGCAGTAGCGATCGACGTTGGCGTCATCCAGCGGCGCGTCGACCTCGTCCAGCACGCAGACCGGGGCTGGGTTGGCCAGGAAGACGGCGAAGATCAGCGCGGTCGCCGTCAGGGCCTGTTCTCCGCCCGACATCAGGCTCATCACCGACAGCCGCTTGCCCGGCGGGCAGGCGTAGATTTCCAGCCCCGCCTCCAGCGGATCGTCGCTCTCGACCAGTTTCAGCTCGGCCTGGCCGCCGCCGAACAGCGCCTCGAACAGGGTGCGGAAATTGTCATTGATGATGTCGAACGCCGCCACCAGCCGTTCCCGGCCCTCGGCGTTCAGCTCGTCGATACCGTCGCGCAGCTTGGCGATGGCGCTGGTCAGGTCCGACCGCTCGACCTTCATCGTCTGCAGCCGGTCGCCGTATTCGCCGGCTTCGTCCTCGGCGCGCAGATTGACGGGTCCTAGCGCCTCGCGCTCGCGTTCCAGACCGTAGAGCAGGCTCTCCGCGCCGGCGGCGTCGGGCGGCCGCGCGATGGCGTCGTCGGTCAGTTTCTGGCCTAGTTCCTCGGGAGACATCTGCGCCGTCTCGCGAAGGTTGGCGTCCATCTCGGCCAGCTTCTCGGCCGCAGCTTCGGACCGCGCCGCCAACCCCGCCCGGGCTTCGCGCGCCGAGGACGCCGCGCTCTCAGCCGCCCGCGCCGCGCGGTCTGCCTCAGCGGCCTGACCCTCCGCCAGCGCCAGCGCATCCGCAGCCGCCCTGCGCCGCGTCTCGGCCGTGGTCAGGGCGTCCAGCAGGGATGACCGCTGCGCCGCCAACTGCTCCGGCGCATCGGCCGCCGCCTTCAACCTGGCAGCCGTCTTCTCCGCGTCCTTCTCCAGCACCGTGATCCGCGCCTTGGAGTCCTTCGCTCGCGCCGCCCAGCTGTCGCGTTCGCGGGTCAGGCCGTCCAGCCGCGCCTGCCTTCCGGCGACCTCGCGCGCCTCCGCGTCGCGTTCGACCCGGGCGTTGGCCGCCGCGCCTCGCGCCGCGTCCGCCGCGGTTCGCGCCGCTGTCAGTTCGGCGCGCAGGCCATTCAGCGTCTCCGAAGGAGCCTCGACGCCCTGCGCCTCCGCCAAGGCCGCCTGCGCCGCCTCGACCTCAGCCGCCAGTCGCGCCAGCGTCTCGTCCAGCGCCTGCGCCCGCGCCTCCTTGCGGGCCTGCTCGCGACCCAGAGCTTCGACCCGGTCGCGCGCCGCCGTCACCCCCTTGTCGAGCGGGAAGGGGGCGGCGCGGGCGGTCTTCACCGCCTCTTCCGCCGCGCGGAATGCCTCGGTTGCAGCCTTCATGGCGGCCTGGGCCGCATCCAGCGCCGGCTTGCCGTCGTCGATCTCGGCTTCCAGCTCTGTCAGCCGGGTGCGCTGCGCCAGCCGCACCGCCGCCGGACGCGGCGCCTCGGCGCGCTGCACGAAACCGTCCCAGCGCCACAGGTCGCCCTCGCGGGTCACCAGCCGCGCGCCCACCGGCAGGCCCGCGGCCAAGGCCCCGATCGACCCCCGCTCCGCCACGCCGCATAGGGCCAGCCGCGCTTTGAGCTGATCCGGCGCCGAGACATGCTCCGCCAGCGGTTCGACACCCGCCGGCCATGCAGGCGACGGAACCTCCGCTCCAGCCCAATAAGTCGCCGCCCGTGCATCCAGCGCCGCGTCCAGATCGTCGCCCAGCGCGGCCGCGAGAGCCGCCTCATAGCCCTTGTCGGCCTGCACCCGGTCCAGGGCCGGGGCATGCTCCCGCTTGCCCTGCACCAGCAGCTGCGCCAGACCCCGCGCCTCGGTCTGCAGCCGCCCCAGACGGTCCTCCGCCGCACGCGCCGTCTGACGGGCCTCCTGCTCGGCCCGCGCCCGGTCGCCGCGATCAGCCTCCGCCGCCTCGACCGCCGCTCGCGCCGCAGCCAGCGCAGCCTGCGCCGCTTCCAGCGTGCCTCGAGCGGCCTCGATCTCGGGCGTTTCCAGAGCGCCCAGCGCCTCACGCTCGGCCTTGGCGGACGCCAGCTGCGCCTCCGCCCGCGCCACCCGCGCCTCGGCGTCGCGCTTGCGGGCGTTCTCCGCTGAGACCCGCGCCTCGACGGCGGCCACGGCTCCCGCAACCCGCTCGACCTCGGTGTCCGCGGCCTTCCGGGCCTCTTCCGCCGAAGCCAGGGCGGCCTCCAGCTCGGGTCCACGCCCCGGCGCCGCGGCGATCTCGCCCTTCAGGGTTTCCAGCGCCGCCGTCAGCCGCGTCAGTTCGGCCTCGGCGTCGCCCGTCATGGCGGTTTCGCGCTCGATGTCGGCGGCGATGCGCGCGGACTCCGCGGTCAGCCGTTCGACCTCGGCCCGCGCCGCCTGCTCGGCCATGTCCAGCCGGTCGCGTTCCAGCGACGCACGGTGCAGCAGGGCCCCGGCGACCGCATCCTCCTCGCGCGCCGGCTTCAGCGCCTCCTGCGCATTCAGCGAGGCCGTCTGCGCCCGGCCCGAGGCGGTCGTGGCCTCCAGCACCGCGCGGTCCGCCTCGCCCAGCTCCTTCGCCGCCGTCTCCGCAGCCACGCGGGCGTCGTTCCAACGCACATAGACCAGCGCCGCCTGCAGCGCCCTGATCTCCGCGGAGATCTTCTTGTACTTCTCCGCCTGCCGCGCCTCGCGCTTCAGCCGCGTCAGCGTCGTTTCCAGCTCGCGGCCGATGTCGTCCAGCCGCTCCAGATTGGCCTCGGCCGCTTTGAGCCTAAGCTCCGCCTCGTGCCGGCGCGTGTGCAGGCCCGCCACCCCGCCGGCTTCCTCGAGGATGCGGCGGCGGTTCTGAGGCTTGGCGGCGATGAGTTCGCTGATCTGGCCCTGACGCACCAGCGCCGGACTGTTCGCGCCGGTCGAGGCGTCGGCGAACAGCAGTTGCACGTCGCGGGCCCGGACCTCCTTGCCGTTGATCCGGTAGGTCGAGCCCTGTCCCCGGTCGATCCGGCGCGAAACCTCGATCACCGCGCTGTCGGTGAAGGGTTGGGGCGCCTTGCGCTGGGTGTTGTCGATCGTCAGCTGGACTTCGGCGTGGCTGCGCGGCGGGCGGTTGGCGGCGCCTGCGAAGATGACGTCGTCCATGCCCTGGCCACGCATGGCCTTGGCCGAGTTCGCGCCCATCACCCAGCGCAGGCTTTCCAGCACATTGGACTTGCCGCAGCCGTTCGGCCCGACGACGCCGGTCAGGCCCGGCTCGATATGCACCTCGGCGGGATCGACGAAGGACTTGAAGCCGACGAGCCGGAGGCGCTGGAACTGCATCCCGCTAGCGGATCACCGGCCGTCGAGCAGCGGCTGGATAAGGGGTTCGAAGGCCGCCACGTCGCGCGCCGTCATCGTCTCCGGCACCGGCTGGCCGTTGATGAAAAAGCTCGGCGTCGAATTGACCCCGTCGGCGGAAGACTGCGCCGCCCGGGCTTCCAGTTCCGCGAAAGTCGCTTCGCTGGAGAAGCAGGCGTTCATCTGGTCCCGCGTCAGCCCGCCGGCCTGCCCGGCGGCGGCGAGCCAGCCGACGACCGTCTCCTGCGACGGCGGACCGGGCTGGGCGTGCAACTGCCCCTGGCTCCGGAAGAGCGTGTCCAGCACGACGTCGTATTTGTCCTCCGCCGCGCACCGGGCCATCACCGCCCCGGCGATGGCGACCTGCTGCGGCGGGGTGGGCAGGTCCCGGAACGCGACCCGCACCTTGCCCGTGTCGACATACCGTTCCTTGAAGGCCGGGAAGTCCTCGGTGTGCCAGGCCGCGCAGTGGCTGCACGTCGTCGACAGATAGACCGTCAGGGTGACCGGAGCGTTGGCCGACCCGAGTGTCCGGTCGCCCGCCCGCACCGGCTCCACGCTCTGGGCGAGCGCGAAGGTCGGCGCGGCGAGCGCGGCGAGCAGGATCAGCAGGAACCGGGAAAGCCGCTTCATCGCAGGATCACTTGGCCAGTTCGGCGTCGATCGCCTTCGACAGGTCTTCCATGCTCGGGCCTTCGCCGCCCGGCGTGATCACCTGCGTGCCATTGACGAAGAAGGCGGGCGTGGTGGTCACGCCGGCCTTGGTCGCGGCCGAGGCGCGGTCATCGGCCGCCTTCAGCGCGTCCTCGTCGGTGATGCAGGCCTGAACCTGCTGCTCGCTCAGGCCGACGCCGTTGCCGACCCGCACCAGCGTCCCGCGCGGATCGCCGACGAAGGCGCGCTGGTCGGCCATCAGTTCGTGGATGACCTGGAAATACTTGTCCTCGCCGGCGCAACGCGCCACCGCAAAGCCGGCCACCGCGACCGGAGCCGGCGGGGTCGGCAGTTCACGGAAGACGTAGCGGACCTTGTTGGTGTCGACATAGGCGGCCTTGAAGGCGGCCCAGGTATTCTCCTGCCACGCGGCGCAGTGCGGGCAGGTGACCGAGGCGTATTCGACCACTGTGACCTTGGCTCCGTCCGGAGCCCCGATCGCCATGTCGCCTTCAGCGGCAGCACCTGTGCCGCCGCCTCCACAAGCGGCCAGGCCCATGGCCGCGGTCAGGGCGGCGGCGGTGATGGCCGCGCGGCGGCTCATTGCGGCGAAACGGGTGTTGGCGCTCATCGGGTCGTCCTCACTGGCACGGGATGGTGGAGAGCATCGCGCGATTCCCCGTAAATGCGCGCGCCTGTGTCCGCCGCGGCAGACCGGTCGGAACCAGTCTATCGCTGAACAGCCGATCTAGCCAAAGAAGATCGGCTGCGCCAGCGCGTCCCGTCGTCGCTCCACCGTCTAGGCGCTGGTCGAGCCTCCCGCGGCCCGCCGGCAGGCGGCGAAGGTCCAGACGGCATATCCCAGCATGAACGCCGTCGCGCCGCCCAGCACAACCATCGAGCCGATGTCCGCGATGTCCAGCGGCGCCAGCGTCCAGAGCCCGGCGTAAACCAGCCCGGCCAGCGCCAGCGACCATCCACCGACGCGAAGCACCGACTGTGTCGCCACCTCCGCGCGGGGCGAACTGTTGGGCCGCGCGAGCTGCTTGGGCATCATATTGGCGTAGGCGGCGAGCATCAGGCCAATAAGCACCTGCATGATGCGCCGGCCTCCCTCCTCGCCGACCCATCCGGCCCCCTCCGCATAGGACAGTCCCAGGGCGGCGGTGATGATGAAGGCGGCGAGGGCGATCGCCGGAACGAGGCGGTGGGTCATGAGCGTGTCTCCTTCGGAGGGATGTTGGGGATGTCGGCGGATGGCGCGGCCCCGATGCCGAAGGCCTGGCTGAAACCCAGCAGCGCCTCCTCGAGCACCGACAGCTTCAGCCGGTAGGTGATGGTGACGCCCTGCTTGTGGGCATCGACGAGGTCGGCCTCGCGCAGCACGGCGAAATGCGCCGACATGGTCGGCTTCGAGACCTCGAAATGTTCGCTGAGCTCGCCCGCCGTCATCGGTCGCTGCCGGAGCAATTCCAGCACGCGGCGGCGGGTGGGGTCAGCCAGAGCCTTGAAGACCTTGTTCATGTCTCGATATTTAGCTAATCATCGAAATATGTCAAGCGGAGGTTGCGCATTCCCTCCGTCTTCGCGCTGATTTCAGTCTCCGGCCCGCTCGCGGCCCTTGTGCGGATCGCCCAGCACAGCCCGGCCCAGCCGCTCCAGCGGTCCTTTCAGCGCATCCGGCGCCTCCGCGACCGCCGCCTTCAACTCCGCCTCCTCGTGCGCGGCCAGCGGCTTGGCGCCAGCCCTGGGGCGCGCGGGCTTCGCCAGGCCGACTGGCGCCTTCACCGGCCCCTGCGCGATCCTCAGCTTGTCGACGCTGCCGGGGCCGAGGAACAGGTTCACCCGCTGGAGTATCTCCTCCGACTGGTGCTGCACCAGCAGGGCCGCAGGCCCGGCCACGCGCAGTTCCAGCGTCCCGCCCGCGCCGCCGCGCCCCTTGATCAGCTTCTGCGGCAGGGTCACCCGAGCCAGCCGCTCGCCCACGATCTCGGTCCAGCGCGGCTCCAGCGCCGAGGCCCCCCGGCCGAATTTCGCGTCCAGTTCCTTGATCAGCCCTTGCAGCGCCCGCCCCGCCTTGGGCGCCGGACGGGGAGCCGGGCGCGTGCGTCGCCGCGACAGGATTTCGCGAACCTCGGCGTCGGTGGGCAGCGTGCGGGCCATTTCCGGTTTATAGCGCGGGCGATGCCTTCCGTCCCCGCCGAAGTCCCCAAGTCAGCCGCCGGCGACCGCACCGCCGTCCGCGCGGCCCTGCTCGGCTGGTACGACGCGCACCGCCGCACGCTCGTCTGGCGCGCGGGGCCCGGCGCGGCGCCGCCCGATCCCTATCGCGTCTGGCTGTCCGAGATCATGCTGCAGCAGACGACCACCGCCCACGCGACCCCCTATTTCGAGGCCTTCACCCGCCGCTGGCCGACCGTGTCGGACCTCGCCGCCGCCGAGGACGCCGATGTCATGGCCGCTTGGGCGGGGCTCGGCTACTACGCCCGCGCCCGCAACCTGCTGGCCTGCGCCCGCGCCGTGGCCCGGGACCACGGCGGCGTCTTCCCCGACACCGAGGCGGGGCTGCTCGCCCTCCCGGGCGTCGGCGCCTACACGGCCGCCGCCGTCGCCGCCATCGCCTTCGGCCGCCCGGCCAATGTCGTCGACGGCAATGTCGAGCGCGTCACAGCCCGGCTGTTCGCCGTCGAGACGCCGCTTCCCGCCGCGAAACCGGAGCTGAAACGGCTCGCCGGCTCCCTCGTCACGGACGAACGCCCCGGCGACTGGGCCCAGGCCCTTATGGACCTCGGCGCCACCGTCTGCCGCCCCGGCCGCCCCCTCTGCGAGCGCTGCCCCCTGACGGCGTGGTGCGCAGCCTTTCAGTCCGGCCGGCCGGAACGCTATCCGCTCAAGACAAAGAAGGCCGACCGCCCCCACCGCACCGGCATGGCATGGGTGCTGCGCGACGATCAGGGCCGCATCGGTTTGGTCAGGCGGCCGGACAAGGGACTGCTCGGCGGCATGCTGGGCCTGCCGACCAGCGACTGGGCGGCCGCTCCCGTCGAGACAGCGCCCCCGGTTCCCGCGAACTGGCGCGAGACCGGCTCCGTCGAGCATGTCTTCACCCATTTCGCCCTGACGCTGCAGGTGCGCGCCGGGCAGGGCGGGGGCGATTTCATCTGGCTGCCGGAGGCGGAGGCCCTGGCCTCCCTGCCCACCGTCTTCCGCAAGGCGCTGGAGCGCGGCCTCGCCGGCTGAGCCCTACTGCATACCCGCGCGGACTTCGGCCCGCAGGGTGTCGATCGACCTCAGGCCCTGATCGGACTTGAAGCGCCAGTAGGTCCAGCCGTTGCAGGCCGGCGCGTTCTCGAACAGGGCGCCCATCTTGTGGATCGAGCCGCTCAGCGAGCCGGCCACCAGCGAGCCGTCGGCCCGCACCCGCGCCTCGCGCTCGCCCTTCGGGCAGTACAGCCGGTCGCCGGGCCGCAGCAGCCCTGCCTCGACCAGCGCGCCGAACGGCACCTTCGGCTCGGCCCGCTTGGAGCCCATCACCGCGAGGTCCTCCGGCGCGGCCGGGATCACGGCCTTGATCCGCTTCTCGGCCACCTTGGCGTATCCCTCGTCGCGCTCGATGCCGATGAAATGCCGCCCCAGCCGCTTGGCGGCCGCCCCCGTCGTACCGGTGCCGAAGAACGGGTCCAGCACCACGTCGCCGGGCTTCGTCGCCGCCAGCAGCACGCGGTGCAGCAGGGCCTCGGGCTTCTGGGTCGGATGCGCCTTCTTGCCGTCGGCATCCTTGATCCGCTCCTCGCCCGTGCACAGGGCGAAGGTCCAGTCCGACCGCATCTGTGTGTCTTCGTTGAAGGCCTTCAGCGCGTCGTAGTTGAAGGTGTAGCGCTTCTGCTCGCGGCTCCGCGCCGCCCAGATCAGCGTCTCGTGGGCATTGGTGAACCGCGTGCCCTTGAAGTTCGGCATCGGGTTCGACTTGCGCCAGATGATGTCGTTCAGCACCCAGAAGCCGAGGTCCTGGATCGCCGAGCCCAGCCGGAAGACGTTGTGATAGCTGCCGATCACCCAGATCGAGCCCTCAGGCTTCAGCACGCGGCGGCATTCGGTCAGCCAGGCGCGGGTGAAGGCGTCATAGGCGGCGAAGCTGTCGAACTTGTCCCAGTCGTCGTCGACCGCGTCGACCAGGCTGTTGTCCGGCCGCAGCAGATCGCCGCCCAGCTGCAGATTATAGGGCGGGTCGGCGAAGACCATGTCGACGGATGCGTCGGGCAGGCCCTTCAGCACCTCGATGCAATCGCCCCTCAGAACGACATCGGTCTTCAACCCGGACATATAACTCGGCCCCGTACAGCTTGGAGACCGAGTGGTGAATCATCGCGGTTAAGGCCGGGTTAGCCGCGGCGATTTCCACGGAACGATCAGGGTTCGCCGGGTGTTGGGTTCGGCTCCTGACGAAAGTTCGCCTGATGGTCCTGTTCGCCTTTCTCCAGCGTATCCTCGCGATCGCGTCGATCGCCGTCTTCGCTGTCGCCGCCTGGCTGCTGTGGAGCTGGTACGACGCCGAGCATGTGGCCGAGACGCTGAACCTCGCCGAGCCCTCGAACGCGCGTCTGTGGTGGGGCGGGGCCCTGATGGCCTTCAGCCTGCTGGGCCGCACGCCCATGCTGATGCTGCTCGGACGCGGCGGAACCACCGCGCCCGCCCGTCGCGCCGAAAGCGTCGCGGTCGCCGGCGCCGACGGCTCGGTCCTCCATGTCGAGGTCGAAGGCGCGATGGACGGCCCGATCCTCGTCTTCAGCCACGGCTGGGGTCTGTCGGCCCGCATCTGGGCGGAGGCCCGCGCCGATCTCGGTAAACGCTTCGGTCTGGTGTTCTGGGACCTGCCGGGTCTCGGCCGCTCGGGTCGACCGACCACCGGCTATTCGGTCGAGGCCTTCGCCGAGGACCTGCACGCCGTGGTCGACAGCCTGCCGGAGCATCGGCCCGTCATTCTCGTCGGCCACAGCATCGGCGGCATGATCGTCCAGACCTTCTGCGCCCGTCACCCGGAACTGCTGAACCACCGTATCGCGGGCATCGTGCTGGAGAACACCACCCACACTAATCCGCTGACGACCATGGTGTTCTCGCGCGTCCTCACTCCGCTGCAGCCGCTGATCGAGTTCGCCTGCAAGCTCGAAACCTTCGTCTCTCCCCTGACCTGGGCGATGAACTGGCAGGCCTACCTCAGCGGCTCCAGCCATGTCGCGGCGCGGGTTGTCGGCTTCGGGACTCGGCCGATGCGCGAGCATCTCGAGCGCACCACCCGGCTGATCACCAAGAACTCTCCCGCCGTCCAGGCCCTCGGCAACATCGCCATGTGTCGCTGGTCGGTGACCGACCGACTCGCGAACGTCGACGTGCCCGCGCTCGTCTTCGTCGGTGGACGCGACCTCATCACCAAGGACCACGCGGGCGAAACCATCGCTGAAGCCCTTCCGCAGGGCCGGCTGGTTCGCGTCGAGGACGCCGGTCACATGGGGCCGGTCGAAAAGGCGGCCTTCTACAACGAGCAGATCGGCGACTTCGCCGAGTTCGTCCGCCTGCTGCGCAGCCGCGCCCCGGCACCCACCCGCCGCTCCTTCCTGTCGCCCGACGCCGACCTCGCGCCGCCCGCCCAGCCCGGCGATGGGCCGATGGATAAGGCAAGACCCGCGACCCGGACCCGGCCTGCGGCCCGCCCGATCTAACGCCTGTCGTCCCAGCGCACCCGAGAGAGGGCGGCGAGAGGAACAGTGGGGAGAAACCCTGTCAGGTCATACCCTGCCAACCCTGCCAAACCCGGTCATCTCGCGTCATCCCGGACCCCTCGGAATTGCCGCCCAACCGCTCGATGGCCCGGCTGCGACCGCTTCTGACGCAGGCGCGTGCTTTTCTGTCCGCGGAAGGAGGAAGGCCAGCGCACAACGCCCAAGCGACGCCACCGCGCCAGCACGCGCGGAAATCACCAAGCGCACGAGAGTGTCGGGATGACAGGGTTTCGCGTTTTTCGGTGACAGTGTCGCGCGTCTCGCCGGAACCGTCACAGCGGCTCACGTTTTGTTACACGCTCAGCCTCGCCATGCCGTGCCGCGCGCGGTAAGCGGGGCCATGCACCGCGAGTGGAGCGACTCCGCCGCGTTCGATCACGGCTCAGGGGCTGATGGATGACCAAGTGGGTGTACGGCTTCGGCGGCGGCTCCGCCGATGGCGACGCGTCGATGAAGAACCTTCTCGGCGGCAAGGGCGCGAACCTCGCCGAGATGTCGTCGCTGGGCCTGCCGGTGCCTCCGGGCTTCACCATCACCACCGAAGCCTGCGTCCACTACTATTCGAACGGCCAGAGCTATCCGGCCGATCTGGCGGAACAGGTCGCCGCGGGCCTGAAGACGGTCGAGGGGATCGTCGGCAAGAGCTTCGGTGATCCGAAGAACCCGCTGCTGGTCTCGGTCCGCTCCGGCGCCCGCGCCTCGATGCCGGGCATGATGGATACCGTCCTTAACCTCGGCCTCAACGACGAGACGGTGGAAGGGCTCGCGGCCCTCAGCGGCGATCGGCGCTTCGCCTTCGACAGCTACCGCCGCTTCATCACCATGTACTCCAACGTCGTTCTGGGCCTGTCCCACGATGACTTCGAGGAAGTGCTGGATGATCACAAGGACCGGCTCGGGGTCACCATAGACACCGACCTCTCGGCCTCCGACTGGGAAAAGGTCGTCGCCGACTACAAGCGGGTGGTCGAGGACAACCTCGGTCACGCCTTCCCGCAGGATCCCAACGACCAGCTGTGGGGGGCGGTGTCCGCCGTCTTCGCCAGCTGGATGAACGATCGCGCCAAATTCTATCGCCGCATGCACGACATCCCCGAAAGCTGGGGCACGGCGGTCAACGTCCAGTCAATGGTCTTCGGCAATATGGGCGACACCTCGGCCACCGGCGTCGCGTTCACCCGGAACCCGTCGACGGGCGAGGCCAAACTCTATGGCGAGTTCCTGATCAACGCCCAGGGCGAGGACGTTGTCGCCGGCATCCGCACGCCCCAATCGCTGACGAAGGCGGGGCGCGAGGAGATGGGCGAAACCGCCCCCTCGATGGAAGAGGCGATGCCCGAGGTCTTCGCCCAGTTCGTGGACGTCGTCGGCCGTCTCGAGACCCATTACCGCGACATGCAGGACATCGAGTTCACGGTCGAGCAGGGCCGGCTGTGGATGCTGCAGACCCGCAACGGCAAGCGTACGGCCAAGGCGGCGCTAAAGGTCGCCGTCGATCTCGCGGCCGAGGGCGTGATCTCGCAGGAGGAAGCCATCGGCCGGGTCGAGCCGTCGGCGCTCGACCAGCTGCTGCACCCGACCCTCGACCCGAACGCCGAGCGCAAAGTCGTGGCCGCCGGCCTGCCAGCCTCCCCCGGCGCGGCGACCGGCAAGGTGGTGTTCGATGCCGACGAGGCGGAGCGCCTGTCGCAACTCGGCGACGCGGTCATCCTCGTCCGCGAGGAGACCTCGCCCGAGGACATCCACGGCATGCACGCGGCGCGCGGCATCGTCACCGCGCGGGGCGGCATGACCAGCCACGCGGCGGTGGTCGCCCGCGGCATGGGCCGGCCCTGCGTCTCCGGCGCGGGCGAGATCCAGATCGACAGCCGGGCAGGGACCTTCACCGCCCGGGGCCGCACCTTCCGCGCCGGCGAGGTCATCACCATCGACGGCTCGAAGGGTGAGGTGCTCGACGGCGCCGTGGCCATGATCGAGCCCGAGCTGACGGGCGACTTCCAGACCCTGATGGCCTGGGCCGACAAGGTCCGCCGCCTCAAGGTCCGCGCCAACGCCGAGACGCCGCTCGACGCGAAGACCGCACGCGGCTTCGGGGCCGAAGGCATCGGCCTCTGCCGCACCGAGCACATGTTCTTCGACGACGCCCGCATCGCCGCCGTGCGCGAGATGATCCTGGCCGACGACGAGGCTGGCCGCCGCGCCGCCCTTGCCAAGATCGCGCCGTTCCAGAAGGCCGACTTCGTCGAGCTGTTCCGGATCATGGCCGGCCTGCCGGTCACCGTCCGCCTGCTCGACCCGCCGCTGCACGAATTCATCCCGCACACCGAAGCCGAGATCGACGCCCTGGCCGAGACACAGGGTCTCGACGCCGCCAAGCTGAAGCGGCGGGCGAAGGAACTGCACGAAACCAATCCCATGCTCGGCCACCGCGGCTGCCGTCTCGGCGTCGCCTATCCCGAGATCTACGAGATGCAGGTCCGCGCAATCCTTGAGGCGGCGCTGGAAGTGAAGAAGACCGCGGCCGAGGCGCCCATCCCCGAGATCATGCACCCGCTGGTCGCGCTCGGGCTGGAGATGAAATACCTGCGGGAGCTGACGGACCGCACCGCCGAGGCCGTCTTCGCCGAGGCCGGCGACCGGGTCGAGTATCTGGTCGGCACCATGATCGAACTGCCCCGCGCCGCCCTGCGCGCCGGCGATCTGGCCGAACACGCCGAGTTCTTCTCCTTCGGCACCAACGACCTGACCCAGACCACCTTCGGCATCAGCCGCGACGACTCCGGCCGGTTCCTGCAGGCCTATATGGACAAGGGCATCTTCGAGACCGACCCCTTCGTCCGCCTCGATCAGGAAGGCGTCGGCGACCTGATCCGCATCGCCGCCGAACGTGGCGGCGCGGCGCGCCCGGACATCAAGATGGGCATCTGCGGCGAACACGGCGGCGATCCCGCCTCGATCGCCTTCTGCGAGGAGGTTGGCCTCAGCTACGTCAGCTGCTCCCCCTACCGCGTTCCTATCGCCCGCCTCGCCGCCGCCCAGGCGGCCCTGCACGCGCAGGCCGGGACGGAGCGCGAGAAGGACCGATAGCAACCATTCGCCCAGATAAGGTCACGATTGGCGTATCGGCGTCTGTGCCACCCCGCGCACAGTCGGTTTCAAGTCGTTTCCCGGCACTGGAACGACTTCAATGGAGGCCCATTTGTGTATCCGCTGGATGGGGCTGGTCACCGCAGAAGTGACCACATCTAGAGGATACAAGAAACCATGCGTAACGTTCTTCTCGCGACTGCTGCTCTTACTCTGATCGCCGCCCCGGCCATGGCTCAGGACCCCGCGTCCCGCGTCACCGGCTCGATCGGCTACACCCAGCTGGACGGCGATGACGGCGACCTTGGCGCCGTGACCGGCCGGGTCGGCTACGACTTCACCCGCAACCTCGGCATCGAGGGCGAGGCCTCGGTCGGCGTCAAGGATCAGGACGTCACCTTCGGCGGCGTCAACACCACCCTCGAGCACGAGTACGACGCCGCGGTCTACGGCGTGGCCAAGCTCCCGTTGTCCGAAAACCTCGAGCTCTTCGGCCGCGTCGGCTACGGCACCACCGAGGTGAAGGCCTCGACCGCCGGCTTCGCCGCCACCGAAGACGGTGAAAGCGTCAACTACGGCGTCGGCGCCAACTACTTCATCGACGGCCGCAACGGCATCCGCGCCGACTGGACTCGCCGCGACTTCCAGGAAGACAACGGAGGCGAACTCGACACCTACGGTCTCAGCTTCGTCCGCCGCTTCTAGGGCCGGCACGTATTACGCGAACAGGGAGGGTCCGCCGCTCGCCGGCGGACCTTTTCTCTCTCCGGATGAAGGGCTTGTGACTTCGACGATACACCTTCTGCGATAATTGCTCCTGTCGCGGAATATGGCTCCGCTTCCCTGTCAAAACGGGCGAAAGGGCCCCGGACCGCTATTTCGGCGGATCATTTGGGGGAATCCATGCGTCTGTTCATCCTCGCGGCTGTCGCCGCCTCCGCCGTCGCCCTGCCGGCCGCCGCGCAATCGGGCTACAAGCCGCAAGTCACCGCCTCGGTGGGCTACACCCGCTTCGCCGATGGCAGCCAGGACTGGGACGGCCACTCGGCCGCCGCCCGCGTCGCCGCCCGTTTCCACCGCTATTTCGGCGTTGAAGCCGAGGGCAACATCGGCCTCGGCTCCTCCGACATCGGCGGTGTCGACCTCAAGATGAACCACACGGTCGCGGCCTTCGCCGTCGCCTACTGGCCCCTGTCCGAGAACTTCGACCTGACGGCCCGCGTCGGCTACGGCTCGACCGAGTTCGAAGCCAGCTCCGGCGGCGTGACCGTCTCCGACAGCTTCAGCGGCGCGGCCCTGGGCATCGGCGGCCAGTACTTCTTCGACGAGTCCAACGGCGTGCGCATGGACGTCACCCGTCACGAGTACGAAGAGCTGGACGGCGGCTTCGACGCCGTGTCGTTCGCCTACATCCGCCGTTTCTGATTTCTGTCGGCGAATATGACGAAGGCCCGCGGTGCGCCGCGGGCCTTTTTTGTTGCAGGCGCCGTTATAATGTCAGGCGACGCCGGGCTGCAGCGCCCAGCGCATGGACCCTTCGCCGAAGGGTTTGAAGAACAGGTCGCGGTAGCGCTCGAACACCTCGACGATCCGGTTGGCCAGATCCTGCGCGACGGTCTCGCCGCGCTGTCGCTTCATCGCCGCCACGCACTGGACGACGTCCTTCTGGTGAGCGGAACCGCCCATGCGCTTGAGCACCGCGGCGATGTCCTGCGCCAACGGATCGACCTGCGCTGCCCACGGATTGGTGTTCTGAGTCATTCGGGACACCCCCTTGTTCTCGACACTGGAGAACCGGTCGCAAATACTGGCGGGGGATGCAAGCGTGACCGCGAATTCGTGATCGGGGCGAACCGGCGGAGCCGCGGACCTCGGACCGCGTTTCGGCCCCTATGAACCGACTTCACCTTAGCCTGCTTGCAGGCCTCGCCCTCGCCGCCTGCGGACCCGGCGAGCCCAATCCGCCGACCGAACCGGCGGAGGCGATCGCCACGCCCGAAGCTGCTGCTCCCGCTGGGGCTCCGCCGCCCGGGGCCGGGTCCATCCTGCCCGGTACGGGCCCACGCAGCTTCGTCGGCCGCTGGGCGGCGGACGTCTCATGGTGCCCCAACACCAGCGGTCCGCAGCGACCGATCGAGATCAACGTCACCCGGTTCGAAGGCTATGAGAACAGCTGCGCCATCGGCGAGGTCGACCAGATCGTGGACGGCTATGAGGTCGCGCTGACCTGCACGGCCGAAGGCATGGTCTCCAGCGAACGCATCCGGATGGCCGTATCGGGTCAGACCATGCGGCTAACCTGGCTAAACCGCGACAACGCCGTCGTCACCCTGACGAAGTGCACGACGCTGGAAGATACGCCGGCGACTTAGGCTGCAGGCGCCGCTGCGGGCGCAGGCGTGGCTTCGTCCTCGCTCGCCGGGGGCTGCTCTTTCGGCGACCCGTCGGGATTGAACACCTCGCTCATCCGTTCGACGATCAACTCACGGGTCAGCGGCGGGATCAGCAGGGTCCGCCCCTCTGGCAAGCCGCCGAGAAGCTTGACCCGGGCCGTCCCGTCGACGTTCACGCCGTCCACCTCAAGTCGAACGCCGTTGAGCGCGTGATACTCCCCCTTGCCGGCGGCGTTGAGCTGGACGCGGATGCGGCTTACTTCGCCGAGCGATTGTCTATCCGGACCCGTGAGAAGTTCGAACTCCACGGTCGCCGGAGCCAGCGAGCCGTCCGGCTGCAGCAACCCGCGGGTGGCTCCGTAATAACGCAGGACAACGATCTCGTTGAACTCGCCCAAGGTTCCGGGCTCGACCTGGAAGGTGGCGTTCTCCTCAACCCCTTCGTCGTGCCCGAGGCTCAGGAACTGGAAGCGGCTGGCGGGCAGTTGCGCCATCCAGGCGGGGTTCTCCATCATCCGCTCGGATGTGCCGTCGCCGTCCTTGTCCTCGTAGCAATAGATGTTGCCGCGCGAGAAGGCGTTCTCGGGATTGAACCGCCGCCAGCACCAGTAGTCCCCGGCGGGACCGATTCCCGGCCACAGCGCCGCTCCAACGGGACCGTATTTGGCGGCGTTGTCCACCGAGCGCGTGATCCGCGCCAGTGCGGCCGGCCGAACCGCCTGCTCGAACAGGACGTGTCCGTGATCGATTGACCTGAAATCCGCGTCGGCCTCGACGGCGCCTTGCACGTTCAGGACGGCCTGGGCCGCGACCCGCCCGATCAGCGGTTCCGCCCGGCGGCGAAGATCCGCCGGCAGTTCGTCCCACGTCAGCACGTCTTCAGCCTCAGCGGCCGGGGCTGCTACAGGCGTCTGCGCCACAGCATCCTGCGCAACAGCCTGACCCGCGTGGAGCGCCGCCAAGGCGGCGGTGACTGTCAGAAGCGCGCGCATCAGTAGACCACCCATGTCGTCGTAGTGATGATCTGGAGCATGATCTGGTCCACGTGCGAGGGAATGGTTTCGACGACCCGGTAGCGGACGGAATCGTCGTTGTTGACGCCGAGGATTTCGATCACCGCGCCCTTGACCCGGATCGTGGCCTGCTGCCCGCCGGCCAAGGGGATTCGGCGTTCACCGCCCGCGGCGCTCAGGGGCTGGATGCGTCCGCCTTCGACACGGAAGCCGACGACGGGAACGATGTGGGTGGCGGCGCGGGGCACGTTGCGGCCGTTCAGCATGGCGCGCCCGTGGGGCCGCACGATCTCGTAGCTGATGGCGTATTCGACGCTGGGTCCATCCGCCAGCGGAAGCCTGCTGTAAGGCACGGGAGCCGGCAGTGGCCGACTCGCGCCCGTGCTGAACACGAGCAGCGGAACGCCATTGAACGGCGTCCCGGAATCGATGGCGGAGTCGAACCGGCCGTCATCGTCGGCGTCGACGTAACAAATGAACTGATCGGTGGTCCAGAACGACTGCCGCGATTCCGCGACGGCGCAGTAGGACCACTGGTCGCCGGCATAGGCGCCGAACATGGGCGTCCCGGCAGCGAAGGACTTGTCCTTGAACCAGCCCGCGCTTTCCGCCGGCGCCTCTGCATCGAGCCGGGCGGAACGGACGGACGTCACCGGTTGCGCCAGGAGCGGCTGCCCCTCCCGAGCCGTCCGCTCCGTGCTGTCGACCGCGACGCCATGAATGACGAACGGCGTGGACGGGCGCGAGGCCGTCTGCGCAGCGGCCCCGCCCGCGAACATGCACGCGCCGAGCAACAGCCCGATGCCGAACCTGAAGATCACGTCTGACTCCCCCGAATCCCCCTGCAATCCTTAGCGGTGAGGCGGCGGAGCTACAACTTAGCTGAACAGGAAATGCATCACGTCGCCGTCTTTGACGACGTAGTTCTTGCCCTCGGCGCGCATCTTGCCGGCTTCCTTCGCCGCCTGCTCGCCCTTGAGCGCGACGAAGTCGGCGTAGGCGATGGTTTCGGCCCGGATGAAACCCTTTTCAAAGTCGGTGTGGATCACGCCCGCGGCCTGCGGTCCGGTCGCGCCGATCGGAATGGTCCAGGCGCGCGCCTCCTTGGGGCCGACCGTGAAATAGGTCTGCAGGCCCAGCAGGGCGTAGGCTTCGCGGATCAGGCGGTTCAGGCCGGGCTCTTCCAGCCCCATGCTCTCGAGGAACTCGGCCTGTTCTTCGGCGTCGAGAACGGCCAGTTCGGAATCGATCTTGGCCGAGATGACCACGGCCTTGGCGTTGTCGGCGGCGGCGCGCTGGGCGACCAGATTCGACAGCTCATTGCCCTTGTCGGCCGAGGCCTCGTCGACGTTGGCGACGTACAGGGCGGGCAGGGACGTCAGCAGCTGCAGCATGTGCCACGCCTTCTGGTCCTCCTTGTCCACCTCGACCACGCGCGCCGGCTTGCCCGCGCGCAGCGGCGTCAGGGCCATGTTGATGAGGCGCAGCGTCGTCTGGGCTTCCTTGTCGCCGCCCTTGGCGCGCTTCTCGACGTTGACGACGCGCTTCTCGAGGCTTTCGAGGTCGGCCAGCATCAGCTCCGTCTCGATGATCTCCAGATCGGAGATCGGATCGATGCGGTTCTCGACGTGGGTGATGTCGTCGTCGACGAAGCAGCGGGCCACGAAGGCGACGGCGTCGCAGTCCCGGATATTGGCCAGGAACTGGTTGCCCAGTCCCTCGCCCTTGGACGCGCCACGCACCAGACCGGCGATGTCGACGAAGGTGATACGGGCCGGGATGATCTCCTTCGACCCGGCGATGGTCGCCAGCACGTCCAGCCGCGGCTCCGGCACCGCCACGTCGCCCGTGTTCGGCTCGATGGTGCAGAACGGGTAGTTGGCGGCCTGCGCCGCCGCCGTCTTGGTCAGGGCGTTGAACAGGGTGGACTTGCCGACGTTGGGCAGGCCGACGATCGCGACTTTCAGAGCCATGGGGGCGGGGTGTTCCTTGGTGAGCGCGAGCCTTTAGACGGTCGCGGCCGATTTGTCAGTCCGATGCGGCGGCGCTCAGTGCGAGGCGCTGCCCGAATCAGCGATGGCGGGCTGTCCCACCGCGGCTGTCACCTCCACCGGCTCGGCCGTCGCGAACGTGAGCGTCAGCGGGACCGTGTCCCCAACCTTCAGCGGCTCCTCGACGCCCAGCAGCATGATGTGGTTGCCGCCCGGCTTCAGCTCGACAATCTGGCTCGCGGGGAGGGCAAGGCCGTCCTTGAGCTCGAGCATCATCATCATATTGCTCTCCATCCGGCTCTCATGGACCTGGGCGCGGCCGGCCAGGGGCGTGGAGAGGCTCACCAGACGATCGTCCGCGCTCGCCTTGAGCGTCAGGTAGCAGCCGGTCGAATGGCGGCCGACCGGCGTCGGACGGCACAGGGCGCCGGAGACCTCGACCGTGGCGGCGCCGGCCGGTGCGGCCTTCTCTTTCGGGGTGCAGGCAGCCAGGCCGGCGACCAAGGCTATCAGGACGACAGGGAAAGAGGCTCGGGCCATCTGGAGGGCTTTCTGTGAAGATCGCGGGGTCTATAGCCCGACCGTCGCAGCGGCAAGGCGGCGGGCTGTCACGGCTCAGCCTTCGCCGCGCGCCGCCTGCCGGGGGCTGAATTTCGGAGCTGGGGCCAGCCGCATGACCTCGGCCTGATAGCGGTCGTCGTCGCCGGCGAGGGCGAAGGGCAGGGCGTCGCTTATCGCGCCCAGCATGGCGTCCAGCCACGGCTGTTCCGCCTTGTGGAAGTCGCTCAGGACGTAGCCGTGCACCAGCTGCGGCTCCCCCGGATGGCCCACGCCCATGCGCGCCCGGCGGAAATCCGCGCCGAGCTGGCTGATCAGCGACCGGACGCCGTTCTGGCCCGCGGCGCCGCCGCCCTTCTTCATCCGGAACCGCCCGGGAGCCAGATCGATCTCGTCGTGGAAGACGATCACCTCCGACGGCTGCACCTTGTAGAAGCGCGCCGCCTCGGCCACGGCCCGGCCGCTCTCGTTCATGAAGGTCTGCGGCTTCATCAGCAGGACGCGTTCACGGCCCGAGGCCGTTTCGACCTCGCCTTCGCGAATCACGGACTGGAACTTGGCCCGCTCGGGCCCGAACGACCATCGCCGCGCGATCTCGTCGGCGGCCATGAAGCCGATGTTGTGGCGATTGCCCTGATATTTCGGTCCCGGATTGCCCAGGCCGGCGATGATGATCATGGCGCGTGGTCCGGATAAGGAAACGGCCCCGTCCGTCGCCGGATGGGGCCGTTCCAGTAGCAGCTTGCAACGAGGGGATCAGCCCTCGGCGGTGTCTTCCGCGGCGGCTTCGTCGTCGGCGCCCTGTTCGGTCGCTTCGACTTCGGCGGCCTCAGCAGCTTCGGCGGCGACTTCAGCGTCATGCGCTTCGTCGGCGGCGGCCGAGATAGCGGCCGAGGAGGTCTTGATGGAGGCGATCACGAAGTCGCGGTCGGTGATGGTCGGCTCGACCTCTTCCGTGCCCTTCAGGTCGGTCCAGCGGATGGTGTCACCCATCTTGTGGCCGGCCAGATCGACGATCAGGTCTTCCGGGATGTGATCCGCGCGGACTTTCACCTCGACCGAGTGACGAACGATCTCCAGCGAGCCGCCCTGACGGAAGGCTTCGCACTGGTCCTGGTTGATGAAGTGAACCGGCACTTCGATCTTGATCGTCTGCTTCTCGTCGACGCGCATCAGGTCGAAGTGCAGCGGGCGGTCCGACACGGGGTCGAACTGCACGTCGCGAGCGATGACCGGCTGGCTCTCGTCGCCGTATTTCAGGGTCACGAGGTGGCCCAGCAGCTTGCCGGTGTAGAGTGACTTGCGGAAGTCGCGCTCGTTCACCGAGATCGCCACCGGGGCCTTGTCGCCGCCGTACAGGACGCCCGGGACCATGCCCGCGCGACGCGCAGCGCGGGCGCCGCCGGTGCCGACGCCGTCACGGACGTCCACGTTCAGAATGATCTCGGCCATATGGCTCGCCTCAACAACAGAAACGCCGCGCTCACGTACTCGCTCGCGCGGCGGGGTCCTCGAACCCTCGAATTCAAGAGCGCGGGCTATTACACGCAGACGCCCGGTGACGCAACCGTTCGGGCGCACCCATATCGTCGGCGATCAGCCGTCGCTGTTCAGGCTCGCCGTCGCCGAGGCTGAAGCGGCCGCCGCTCCGGCCGCGACCGGCGTCTGAACGACAGCCGGGGCCGGGCCGGCTACTTCGGTCGCAGGGGTGGCGATGGGGGCGGGGGTGATGTTCTGGGCGGTGCAGGTCGCCAGATCGCGCGCGATGTGCCGGCCGACGCAGAAGATATCCTCGTAACTGGGACGCGAGGCGGCGAGGCACTGGAACAGCATGAGCTTCGACATATTGAGGCAGAACTCGCTGTTCTGCTCCACGGTCAGGGCTTCGGTATTGGCGCGGGCTTCCTCGCCGCCGGCGCCGAGCGCTGCGAGCGCCGCAAGCGCCAACGAGCGAACCACCGCCGGCGTATACGGCGGGCCCGAATGGGCCGGGGTCACGGCGAGGCCGGAACCGCTGTTGGCGGCGGCGAACAGCTTGGCCGACTCCTCGGCGGACGGCAGCATCTGAACCGCTGACAGCGCCTTGGCGCCCTGCAGACGGGTGTCGCGGTCGGCGATGTGGACAGTGGCCCAGCGGCGGCGCGGATCGGACCGCCCCTGAATCGTATAGGCGTCTTCCTCCACGGCGTCGGCGATGGCCAGCATGGCGGCCGCGTCGTGGCCAATGGCTTCGACGATCAGACCGGCGGCGGCGTCCGCGCCGGGCAGGGTGGCCGCATAGGCCGGATCGGCGATGATGCGCGAGACCATTTCCTGGCGGACCGCCGGATCGACGGCATAGGTGCGCACGCCTTGAACAAACTCCGGCGACTGCAGCGCCAGGATCGAGCCATAGGCGATCATGCCGCGCGACAGCTGGGCCGGCTCGTAGGCCGCGCCTTTGCGGATCGCCGCCTGGATCGACTCCGCCGTCGGGAATCCGGCCTCGATGGTGGCCGCGTCGCGCATGAAGGCGACATAGATGGCGGCGGCCTCGGCCACGCCTTCGTTCAGGCTGACAGCCGGGGGCGGGGGCGGCGGCGGCGCGGGTGCGGGAGCCGGCTCGGGCTCGGGCGTGGCGCAGGCCGAAAGAACAGCCATTGCAGCGATGGCGGCCATGGACAAGCCGCGGCGGAAACGAGCCTCAAGCATACGAGATCCCCACGTGGACGCGCGGCGTCATCGTTAGACGCCGGAACCTGGAAGCGCTTATAACGCGGCCCAAGAGGTTCGCCGAGCGTTAATGCCAGCTTGGCTGGAGCCCGGCGGCATTTCGGCGCACTAGCCGCCCGGAGACTGCGCGGGCTGGGTATTCAGGCGTCCTGTCACCGACGGGGCCGGCCTCGGAGGCTGCGCAGGCGTCGGGGCTGGCGAAATCGTGATCGGATTTGCGGGTGCGGACTGGCGGGGCGCAGGCAGGGCGGGTGACGGCGGAACCGGCGTGATGATGATCGGCTCATCCGCGGGCGGGCGGGTCTCGTCCGGCGTCACATCCGACACGGTGACGATCGGCGCCGGCATCGCCGCACCCCGCGAGCAGGTCGCCAGATCGCGGACGATGTGACGGCCTAGGCAGAACATGTCCTCGTAGTTCGGCCGGGACGCCGCCAGACACTGGAACAGATTCAGCTTGGACATCGTCAGGCAGCCCTCGCTGACGCGATCGAACTGCAGGGCGTCTGTATTGGCCTTGGCGTTTTCTCCGGCGTAGCCGAGCGCCGCCAGCGCGGCGAGCGCCAGGCCGTTGATGACCGCGGGCGGATAGGGCGGCTTGCGGGGCTCTCCGCTGACCGCAAGGGCTCCGCCGCCGCTGTGGGCCGCGGCGAACATCCGGGACGCCTCTTCCGCCGAGGGCAGGATCCTCTGGGCGGAGCGGCTCTTTGCGGCCTCCAGCCGGGCGTCGCGGTTGGGCACTTCGGCGACCGCCCACGACCGCCGGGGGTCGTAGCGGGCCTGGATGGCGTAGGCATCGTTTTCGATCGAGTTCGCCGCCCGGCTCAGGGCGTTGATGTCCGCGGCCAGGGTGGACATGACCAGCCCCGCCGCCGCCTCCGCCCCGGGTAGCGTCGAGGCATAGCTCGGGTCGGCGACGATGCGGGCGACGATCCGTTCGCGCGTCGCCTGATCGTCGGCGAGGCCGCGGACTCCGGACACGAACTCGGGCGACTGCAGCGCCAGAATGGAGGCATAGGCGACCAGCCCGCGCGAAATCTGCGCGGGATCGTAGGCCGAACCGCGGCGCAGGGCGGCCTGGATCTGCTCGGGATCGGTGAAGCCGCCCTCAAGCCCCGCCATGTCGCGGCTGAAAGCCATATAGACGGCGGCGGCCTCGGCGACGCTTCGGTTCAGATTGATCGGCGGCGGCGTCCGGGCCGCGATTGCTGCGACCTCGGCGGCCACACGGGCGGCTTCGAGCTCGGCGCGGCTCGGCGTGTCCGAGGCGCAGCTCGCCAGCAGGGCGGCGACAGCGAGCGCGACTATGGAACGGCCGCGGTGCGGGAAAACCGGACGCATCAGGACTCCTCGGATCATCGGCGTCCAGCAACGCCCAGTCTGAGGGCGCAAATGGGGCGGGCGCGGATCGGTTCCGGGAACCTAGTCGAACAGTTTGGAGACCGATTCCTCGTTGGCGATCCGCCGGATGGCTTCGCCGATCAGCGGCGCGACCGAGACACAGCGGATTTTCTTGCAGGTCAGAACCTCGTGAGGACGCTCGATGGAGTCGGTGATGACCAGCTCCTTCAGTGGACCGTCGTTGATCCGCTGGACCGCTGGGCCCGAGAGGACGCCGTGGCTGATGTAGGCCGAGACCTCGGTCGCGCCCTTGTCCATGAGGGCCTGCGCCGCGTTCACCAGCGTCCCGCCCGAATCGACGATGTCGTCGAACAGGATGCAGCGCCGCCCTTCGACGTCGCCGATGATGTTCATGACCTCGCTCTCGCCCGCCTTGGGCCGGCGCTTGTCGACGATGGCCAGATCGGCGTCGAGCCGTTTGGCCAGCGAGCGCGCCCGAACCACGCCGCCGACGTCGGGCGAGACGATCATCAGATCGTCGCCGCGGTGATAGTGTTCCTTGATGTCCTGCGCCAGCACCGGCGTGGCCAGCAGGTTGTCGGTCGGGATGTCGAAGAAGCCCTGGATCTGACCGGCATGCAGATCCATCGTCAGAACCCGGTCCGCACCCGCGCGGGTGATCAGATTGGCCACCAGCTTGGCCGAGATCGGCGTCCGGCCGCCGGTCTTCCGGTCCTGCCGGGCGTAGCCGAAATAGGGCATGACCGCCGTGATCCGCTTGGCCGACGCGCGCACCAGCGCATCGGTCATGATCAGCAGCTCCATCAGATTGTCGTTGGCGGGGTAGCTGGTCGATTGAATGATGAAGACGTCCTCGCCACGGACGTTCTCCTCGATCACGGCGAAGACTTCGTTGTCCGCGAACCGCTTCACGTCAGCCTTGGTCAGCGGCATGTCGAGGTGCGCCGCGATGGCCTGGGAGAGCGTCCGGTTGGAGTTGCCAGAGAGCAGCTTCATGTCCGGTCATCCTTTCGCCGTCATCGCCCGGCTGAGAATGCCGCCGTCGCGCTGGCGCGCTACATATCAGGGGACGGCTCAGCCACAAGCGCCGAGAGTCTTTTTGGCCGACTTCTTCACGCATTGGCGCGGGGTTGTCGGCTGGTGTAGAGATCGCGTCTCGTATCCGGGGGCGCCGACGGGTGATGCCCGCCGGCCTGTCATGTTGAGGTCGTCCTTGCCTGCTTCCAAGTTCCGCACCGGCCTGATCCTGTCAGCCGTGGCCGTGTCGGCCCTGACGATTTCGGGCTGCGCCAATCGCGGCAATCGCCCCCGCCTCGCCTATGAGGAGCGCCCCGTCGAGGCGCTCTACAACACCGGCTATCAGCGCCTCCAGAGCCGGCGCTGGGGCGACGCCATCGACTATTTCCAGGAGGTCGAGCGTCAGCATCCGTATTCCGAGTGGTCGCGCCGCGCGATCCTGATGCAGATCTACGCCCACTATCAGAGCAACGACTACGCCGAGGCGATCGCCGCGTCGGACCGGTTCATCCAGCTGTTCCCCGGCAATCCCAGCGCGCCCTACGCCTTCTACATGAAGGCCCTGTGCAATTTCGAACAGATCACCGACGTGGGCCGCGATCAGGGCTATGCCCAGGCGGCGCTGGACGGCCTGCGTGACGTGGCCCGCCGCTATCCGGGGACCTCCTACGCCATCGACGCCACGGTCAAGATCGACATGGTCAACGACCAGCTGGCCGGCAAGGAAATGGCCATCGGCCGCTACTACCAGCGCGCCGGTCAGCCGCTGGCGGCCATGAACCGCTACAAGTCGGTGATCGACAACGAAGCCTATCAGCGCACTTCGCACACGCCGGAGGCCCTTTATCGTCTGGTCGAGGTCAACCTCCAGCTGGGCCTGAAGGAAGAGGCGACCCGCAACGGCGCCGTGCTCGGCCACAACTATCCGGGCAGCCCCTGGTATGCCGAGGCCTACGCCCTGCTCACCGAGGACGGCCGTCGCCCAGACGTCGCCCCCGAAGGGCAGCGCGAAAGCTGGCTGCGCCGGATCATCCCGGGCTGACGACCGATTCTGTCGCAACAGGCAGGCATGACGGGCGTTCGCCGCTAGACTGACGGCCATGGCGAATCAGACCCGGACGACCGCGCCCCCATGCTGACCGCCCTCTCCATCCGCGACATCGTGCTGGTGGACGTGCTCGATCTCGAGGTCGAGGGCGGCCTCACGGTGCTGACCGGCGAGACCGGGGCGGGCAAGTCGATCATCCTTGACGCCCTCGGCCTCGCGCTGGGAGCCCGCGCCGACGCCGGTCTGGTGCGCAGCGGCGCGAAACAGGCCTCCGCCACCGCCGTCTTCACCGCGCCTGACGACCCGGCCCTGATCGAGATGATCTCCGAGCGCGGCTTCGAGGTCGCCGCGGGCGAGGAACTGATCCTGCGCCGCACCCTCGCCGCCGACGGGCGCAGCCGGGCCTTCGTCAACGACCAGCCCGCCGGCGTGACGGCCCTGCGCGAGATCGGCCAGGCGCTGGTCGAGGTGCACGGCCAGCACGAGACCGTCGGCCTGCTCGACTGGAAGACCCACCGCGCCCTGCTCGACAACTACGGCGGCCTGCAGCCGCAGCTGGCGGGCGTCGCCACCGCAGCCGACAGGCTGAAGACCGCCGAACGGACCGTGGCCGATCTCAAGGCCGCCGCCGCCGACGCCGCGGCCCATGCCGAAGAGCTGACACTGAACCTGTCCGAGCTCGACGCCCTCGATCCCCGTGCCGATGAGGAAACCGAACTGGCCGGCGAGCGCGCCCTGCTGGGAGCGGCCGAGAAAGCCATTGCTGACCTGTCGGACGCCCGGGCGTCTCTGGGCGGCGACAAGCTGTCCCGCAACCTCGCCGCCGCACTGCGGGCGGTCGAGCACGCGCGCACTCGGGCGGGACAGGCCGGCACGGACCCGGAGCATCCGCTGCTCCAGAAGCTCTCCAGCGCCGCCGAGGCCATCGAGCGCACGCTCGTGGAAGCCGAGGAGGCGATCGCCTGCGTCGACGCCGCGGCCAACGCCTTCGACTTCGAGCCCGGTCGTCTCGACAAGGCCGAGGAGCGGCTGTTCGCCCTGCGCGCCGCCGCCCGCAAGCTGAACACCTCCGTCGAGATGCTGCCTGTCCTGCGCGTCCGCTTCCGCGATCAGCTGCGCCTGATCGAAGATGGCGCCGAGGCCATCACCGCCGCCGAGCGCGCCGCCTCCGCCGCCCGCGAGGCCTACGATGTGGCCGCCATGCTGCTGACCTCGGCCCGCGAGGCCGCGGCCGACCGCCTGACCGCCGCCGTCATGGGCGAGCTGGGACCGCTGAAGCTGGAGCGCGCCCGTTTCCGGGTCGCCTTCGAGCCCGTCGCCGACGGCCGGCGCGGCCCACTCGGCGTCGAGACCGTGCGGTTCGAGATCGCCACCAACGCCGGCACGGACTTCGGTCCCCTCGACGCCATCGCCTCGGGCGGCGAACTGGCCCGTTTCGCCCTCGCCATGAAGGCGGCGCTGGCGGGCCGCGAGGACCAGCGCCAGCCGGTGATGATCTTCGACGAGGTCGATCAGGGCGTCGGCGGCGCCGTGGCCGAGGCCGTCGGCACGCGGCTGCAGCGCCTCTCGCAGGGCGCGCAGGTGCTGGTCGTGACCCACAGCCCGCAGGTTGCGGCGCGCGGCCACGCCCACTGGAAGGTCCGCAAGGCCGATCAGGCCGGCCAGACAACCACCACGGTCGATGCGCTCGACGAGAACGCCCGGCGCGAGGAGATCGCCCGCATGCTGTCCGGCGCCACGATCACCGACGAAGCCCGCGCCGCGGCCCGCTCGCTGATCGGCTGAAGCGCCGGACCTACGCCCCGAGGATCCAGCCTTCTTCCTGTTCGACGCGGGCGATCAGCGCCTCGTCCGCGCCCTTGGGCGGGGCAAAGGCCTTCGACAGGGCCCCCGTCTCGTCCATCTTCGCCAAGGCCTCGGCGGTGGAGCGGACCTGCGCCTGATCCTTGAACTCGCCCGGGTTCGGCTTGCCGTCGAACATGGAGGGCCAGACCTCGACGACGAGGGCCGAAAGCGGCTCGACGTCGGCCGCGTCCAGCGCCCGCCAGCCCGTCCCGAAAGGCCATACCGCGCCCGACGGGCCGAGGCTCTCCAGCAGACGGCGAACGGCCGGAATGCCGACCAGCGTCTGGCCGCCGACCGCGCCGGCCCCATGCATCTGCCACACGCTCTTGGGCTGCAGCCGGCCCTTGCGCACAGCGTCCTCGGTGGCCCGGAACTCCGGGATGTCTGCGCCCGCGCCGGCAGGCGGTTTGGTCGTGGTCAGCCAGCGCTGCGCCTGCTTGGCCGGCGCGCCCCACATCGGCCAGGCCTCGTCGGTCATCAGCCGGTTGATCTTGGCCGCCACCTGATAGCGGTTGTTGGTGTTGTCCGGCTTGTCGACGACGTTGGAGGCGATGAATTTCCACATCGCCTGCCACGGTGTTCCCGTCAGCTTCAGCCGCTCCGCCGTGCCCGCCGGATAGCCGAAGTTGAAGTCGAACCCGACCAGCACCCGGTCGCCCCGCTTGCGGTGGTCGGCCAGCAGGGAGGCGAGCAGCTTCTCGCCCTCGGCGCGCGTGGCGACGTTGTGGGTCTCGGTATAGAGGCGGAAGCGGACGTCGCGCTTGGCAACGCCGATCCAGACCGATTGGTCGCCCAGCTTCTTGCCTTCGGCGGCGGTCCAGTCGGCGATGATGTAGGCGTCGAAAAGACGGGCCACGGCGGGCGCTCCAGATTACGCGGTCACAAAAGGGATGGGGGCTTCTAGCGTTCCGCCGGGGCCGGCGGAAGGGCGAAGGCTCAGCCCTTGAGCAGCGCCTCGAGGTGCGACAGCCACCGGCGACCCAGTCGCAAGGCCTCGCCCGGCGAACTGGTCTGCACGGGCAGGGTGGCGTCCCACAGCGCAAGCTCGAACTCCGGGTGCCGCGCATCACCGAACATCAGCCGCAGCACCACCTGTTCCGCATCGGGGGCGAGGATGTCGAGCGACTTCCGCGTCTCGCCGCGCCGCACACGGGCCACGACGTGGCCGTCGACGATGATTTCGCCGCCGTCGATCTCCTCGAAGGCATACACCAGTCCCGACGCGCCGCGGTTCCAAAGCACAGCCACCTGCGCCCCATCGAAATCCAGCCCGGCGGCCCGGCCCTCGGCCGGCGACAACGCCTCCGCTTCGGGCGTCGCGCCCAAGGACTTGAGCAGGGCGCGCCGCATCCGGCGTACCGGCTCCATCCACCAGGCGAGCACCAGGGCCGCGGTGGTCAGGGCCGCCGCCGCCAGCGCCACGAGCAGGATGACCCGGAGCGCCTCGGCCATCGTCAGTCTTCCAGCTCTATGACGACCGGCACATGGTCGGAGGGCTTCTCCATGTCGCGGGCGTCGCGATGCGTCTCCACCGACTGAAAGCGGTCGGCGGCCTGAGGCGACAGCAGGTGGAAGTCGATGCGGATGCCATGGTCGCGCTGCCAGGCGCCGGCCTGATAGTCCCAGAAGGTGAAGGTGCCCGGCGGCTGCCCGCCCAGTTCTCCCGCGTCGGCAAGGCCGAGGTGGCGCAGCGCCTGGAACGCCGCCCGGCTCTCGGGCTGGAACAGCGCGTCGCCGGTCCAGGCCGCGGGGTTCCGCGCGTCCTCGGGCGTGGGGATGACGTTGTAGTCGCCGCACAGGGTGAACGGCTCCTCCAGCGCCAGCAGATCGCGGGCATGGGCATGCAGGCGGTCGTACCAGGCCAGTTTGTAGGCGAATTTGTCCGTCCCGACCGGGTTGCCGTTGGGCAGGTAGATGCAGCCGACCCGCACCGGACGCGGCGCCTCGATCAGGGCCTCGATGTAGCGCGACTGTTCGGCCTCGGCCTCATAGCCGGACGCATCCACGCCGGGCAGGCCGCGCCGCACGTCGGACAGAGGGTGTTTCGAAAGGATCGCGACGCCGTTGTAGCTCTTCTGGCCGTGCGTCTCGACGTTGTATCCGAGGCCCTCAAGGGCCTCGCGCGGGAATTTCTCGTCGACGCATTTGATTTCCTGCAGGCAGGCCACGTCGGGAGCCGCCGCCTCCAGCCAAGCCAGCACGGTCGGCAGGCGGGCGTTGACCGAGTTCACGTTCCAGGTGGCGATGCGCATCGGTCATGATTACGGCGCGTCGGGGGGCTCTGTGAAGCGCCGATCGCCCAAACGGAAACGCCCCGGGATGATCCCGGGGCGTTCGTCGATCTCAGGTTTTGATCTTACTGCTGCTCGGCGGGCGCGGCGGCCGGAGCGGCGGTGGTCAGGGTGCAGCCGCCCGCGATGTGGGCCGAGGCCGCGCAGGCATGGACACGCTCAGCCTTGAACGCATTGCCGACGCGGACGAAATAGCCGTCGCCGACGCCGCATTTCACTTCATAGACCTGCAGTTGTTGGGCGTCGGTCCCGACCTTGCGGGCCTGTTGCACATCGCAGGTCGAGGCTTCGGTGTCCGCGAGAACCGCCGTCCAGGCCTTAAGGTTCTCTTCCGGCGTGGTGTAGCGGCAGGTCGATCCCTCAAGCGCCCGGGCCCAGCAAGGGCTCTTCGACCAGCCGGTGCTGGCCTGCTCGAGCTGATAGCCGTCGCCGTCCGTGCAGCCCACTTCGTAGACGAGGTTGCCCTCCAGACGGCCGATCGCGGCGCCCTGGTCGACGGTGCAGTCGATGCCGGCTTCGCGGGCGAAGGCGGCGACCACCGGAACCGGGTTCTGGTTGACGGGCAGGGTGCACTGCTGGCCGACCTCGGCCGCCGGATCGCGCAGGCGGTTGGTCTCCGCCTGACCCGACAGCTCGAGGCAGTTGAAAGTCTGCGGCGGTGTCGAGGCGACGACCAGATAGCCGGGGCCGCTGGTGCAGGTCGCTTCATAGGTCGACTGCATCTCGGCGGTCGTGCCGAGCAGGGCCGCCTCTGAGACCTGGCAGGTGATGCCGGCCGTGGTCAGCAGCGCCTGCGCGGCAGCCTTGTTCTCTTCCGGGGTGGCGGCCGGCGCCTGTTCGGGCTTCTCCTGATCGGCCTCCCGCTCGCGACGGCCCCGCCGCTCGCGCGCGCCGTCGCTCATACGGCCCGGCAGCACACGGTCGCCACGGATGTTGCCGCTGGCGCGGTCGGATTCCTCATTGGTCCGCCCACCGGAGTCTTGGGCCAGGACCGGCTGGGCTGAAAGCAGGGCCAGCGCCATTGCGCCGCCGATGAGCGCAAGCAACTTCTTGTGGAACACGGTGACACTCCAGAAGGACGATTTGCCGAAATCCTTGGCTGGCGGTTGTGGCCGGGTCAAGGCGGGTTTCGCGGCGCTGGACGGGCATCCCGGCTTCGGCCTATCTTCCCTCAGTTTCGATTGGAGACGGACTTGGCTGACGGCGTCGCCATGATGGACGAGGCGGTGAAGGCGCGCGAGGAGCGTCGGCTGACCTATCCGTTTGGCGAACCGCCGGCGTCGGGGCAAGCCGTGACGGTCGCGCCCGGCGTCCTGTGGATGCGGCTGGCCATGCCGATCGCGCTCAATCACATCAACGTCTATGCGGTGCGGGAGGGCGAAGGCTGGGTCCTGATCGATACCGGCCTGGACCTGGCCGCCACGCGGGACGAATGGGACACGCTGCTGAGCGGGCCTCTCGGCGGAATGCCGGTCACGCGGGTCATCTGCACCCACATGCATCCCGACCATATCGGCCTCGCCGGCTGGTTGTGCGGCCGCTTCGCCGCGCCACTGCTGATGACCCGGCTGGAGTATGTCACCGCACGGATGCTGCTGGCCGACACCGGACAGCCCGCCCCCGAGGACGGCGCCGTCTTCTATCGGGCGGCGGGCTGGGACGGGGCGCAGGTCGAGGGGTATCGAACCGGATACGGACAGTTCGGGCGAGTTGTCTCGCCTATGCCCTCCGGCTTCGTCCGGATGCGCGAGGGCGATCGTCTGTCGATCGGCGGCGATGATTGGCGAGTGGTCGTGGGCGAGGGCCACAGTCCGGAACACGCCTGCCTGTGGCGCGAATCCGACGGCGTCGTGCTGGGCGGCGACCAGATACTGCCGAAGATATCGTCGAACGTGTCCGTCTGGCCCACGGAGCCAGATGCCGATCCGCTGGGCGACTGGCTGGAATCGCTCGAGCGGATGAAGAGCGTCTTTCCGAATGACGTGCTGGTCCTGCCGTCGCACGGAGAACCGTTCCGCGGCGTGCAGGCGCGGCTGGATGCGCTGATCCGCGGCCATCTGACCGCCCTGAGGCGGCTCGAGCGCACCCTGCGCAAACCCTGCCGCGCCGTGGATGTATTCTCAGCTTTGTTCGCCCGCCCGGTCGGCGATGGCGTTCGCGGCATGGCGACGGGCGAAAGCCTCGCGCACCTCAATTATCTGTTCCGCCGCGGGCGCGCAGCCCGCAGCCGCGATGCTGACGGCGTGGACTGGTGGACCGCAATCAAACAGGGATCGAAGGCATGACGGATCACATCCAGACGGAGCTTTCCGGCGGCGTGCTGACGGTGACGCTGGCGCGGCCCGAGAAGAAGAATGCGATCACCCAGGCCATGTACGCGGCCCTGTCGGATGCGGTCGAAAGGGCGCGAACCGACGATGCCGTGCGCGTCCTGCTGTTCCGCAGCGAGGGCGACAGCTTCTCGGCGGGCAACGACATCGCCGACTTCATCGCGCTCGGCTCGCAGGGCCAGCAACCGACGGACATGTCGGTCTTCCGCTTCCTGAAAGCGCTGGCGGAGTTCGACAAACCGGCCGTTGCGGCCGTCCGGGGCCGAGCGGTCGGGATCGGCCTGACCCTGCTGCTTCACTGCGACATGGTCGTGGTGGCCGAGGACGCCCTGCTGTCCGTGCCCTTCATCAATCTGGCGCTCGCCCCGGAAGCCGCGTCGTCGATGCTGCTGCCCGCCGCCATCGGCCATCACCGCGCCTTCGAAATGTTCGCCCTCGGCGAGCCGATTGATGGCCGCACGGCGGTGGCTTGGGGCCTGGCCAACCGCGCCGTCCCTGCCGACGGCGTCGAGGCCGCCGCCGCGGACCTGGCCGGAAAGCTCGCCGCCCGCGCACCGAACTCGATCCGCAAGACCAAGCGCCTGATGCGGGACGCCGAGGCGCTCTGGGCCCTGATGCAGCGGGAGGGCGAGGCGTTCGGCAGCCAGATGTCGAGTCCGGAGGCCATGGAGGCCTTCATGGCGTTCAGCCAGAAGCGTGCGCCCGATTTCTCGAAAGCCGGTTGATTCGCCCGCGCGTGGCCCTTAGGTGCGCGCGCCCATGTCCATCACGTCCGCCCTTTTCCCTTCGCCACACATCGATGTGGAGAGTCCCGCCGACGCCACGGCCGTTGAGGCGCTGGTGCTGGCCGCCTTCGGTCCGGGCCGCTTCGCCAAGACCGCCGAGCGGCTGCGCGAGCGGGCTCCGGTCGCCGTCGGATTTGTCGCCAGAGAGGGTGACCGGCTGCTGGGCTCCGTCCGGCTGTGGTCGATCACCGTCGGCGGCATTCCGGCCCTGTTTCTCGGCCCGATCGCCGTGGCGGCGGAGAACCGCAAGGCCGGGCTCGGCGCGGAACTGGTCGAGGCCTGCCTGAGCTGGGCCGCCCAAGCGAAGATGGGCGTGCTGCTGGTCGGCGACGCTCCGTATTTCGGCCGCTTCGGCTTCGCTCCCGCCCCCGACACGCGCCTGCCCGGCCCCGTCGATCAGCGCCGGGTGCTGTGGCGTGGTCCGGATCAGTCCTCCGGTGCCGTCCTGCCCGCCGCCTGAACCTTCGCGCCTCTTTCAGGATTGCCACCGCGCGCCGGACCCTTAAGTCTGCACCCATGTCCGTCCCCGCCGACAGCAAGACCGGACTGGCCGCCGTCGCGGAGGCGGCGACGCAGGCGCCGGGCCGCGGCCTGCCGCCCGTCCACCTGTGGAATCCGCCCCACTGCGGCGACATCGACATCTGCATCCGCCGCGACGGGGTCTGGCTGCACGAGAACTCCCCCATCGGGCGCCCCGAACTGGTGCGCCTGTTCTCCACCGTCCTGCGCAAGGACCCCGACGGCTATTGCTTGGTCACGCCGGTCGAGAAGCTGTCGATCCGCGTCGAGGACCTGCCGTTCCGCGCCGTCGCCGTGACGGCGGAGCAGGGCGCGCTCCGCTTCGTCACCGACGTCGGCGACGAGGTCGAGGCTGGTCCGGACCACCCCATCCGCGTCCATACCGACCCCGTCACCGGCGAACCCTCGCCCGCCCTGCACGTCCGCGCCGACCTGTGGGCCCGCATCGCCCGTCCGGTCTTCTATGAACTGGTCGAGATGGCCGGGGTTGAGGACGACCGCCTCGTCGTCCGCTCCGCCGGCGCGACCTTCGCTCTCGGCCCCGCCGGAGCCGGCGTCGCATGAGTCTGAACTCCCTGCGCGAGCGGCTGATCGAGCGCCTGACCCCGGCCGGCGCCTGGACCCCGGACGGCCTGCCCGATCGTTCCGACTACGATCTCAACCCAGACGCGCCTCGCTCGCCCCGCACCTTGCGGCCGGCCGCCGTGCTGGTGCCCGTCATCGCCAGGCCGGAAGGCGCGAGCGTCCTGCTGACCCGCCGCTCCGACACCCTCGCCAGCCACACCGGTCAGATCGCCTTTCCCGGCGGCCGCCTCGATCCCGGTGAGACCGCTGTCCAGGCCGCCCTGCGCGAAGCCCGGGAGGAAGTCGCCCTCGATCCCGCCTCCGTCGAGGTGCTGGGCGTCGGCGACGGCTACGAGACGGTGACCGGCTTCCTCGTCACGCCCGTGATCGGATGGCTGGCCGAACCACCGGTCGTCTCGCCGTCGCCCGACGAGGTCGCCGAGGTGTTCGAGGCCCCGTGGGACTTCCTGATGGACCCGGCCAACCACCGCCGCGACTTCCTCGAACCGGAGAGCGGCCCGCGTCGCTGGTTCTGGGCCATGCCCTGGCGGGAACGGTACATCTGGGGCGCCACCGCCTCCATCCTGCGAGCCCTGCACGCCCGTCTCTACGGCGACGAGGCGCGGCCCGGCGCCGCCGTCGGGGAGGACGCCGCGTGACAGTCCGCATCTCCGACCAGCCCTGGCTGACCGCCCCGGCTACCCGCGCTGTCATCGCCGCACTCGAGGCGGCGGGTGGATCCGGCTGCGCCCGTTTCGTAGGCGGTTGCGTGCGCAACGCCCTGATCGGCGAGCCGGTGGCGGACGTCGACATCGCCACCACGCTCAAGCCCGAAGAGACGGACCGCGCCATCCGCGCCGCCGGCCTCAAAGCCGTGCCCACCGGCATCGCCCACGGTACGGTCACAGCCGTCTCCGAGCGCAGGCCGTTCGAGATCACGACCCTGCGCCGCGACGTCTCGACCGACGGCCGCAACGCCACCGTGGCCTTCACCGACGACTGGGCCGAGGACGCTGCCCGTCGCGACTTCCGCCTCAACGCCCTCTATGCCGACGCCGACGGACAGGTGTTCGACCCCACCGGCGAGGGCGTGGCCGATGCCCTGGCGGGCCGGATCATCTTCGTCGGCGATCCGGAAACCCGCGTCCGCGAGGACTATCTGCGCATCCTGCGCTTCTTCCGCTTCCACGCATGGTACGGACGCGGCGAGCCTGACGCCGCCGCCCTCGCCGCCTGCCGGAACCTCGCTCCCGGCATGGTCCGCCTGTCCGCCGAGCGGGTCTCCAGCGAGCTGATGAAACTCTTGTCCGCGCCGGACCCGCGAGCGGCTGTGAAGGCCATGGCCGAGGCCGGCGTCCTGGGCCAGATCCTGCCGGAGGCGCGGCTGTCGCCCCTGTTCGATACCGCGGTGGAGCAGGGCGCCGACCCCGTCGTCCGGTTGATGACCCTGCTTCCCCCCGACGAGGGCGTTGTCCGCGAGGCCGCCGCCCGCCTGCGCTTCCCCAACGCCACCCGTGACCGCCTCGCCTTCGCGGCTGTGGCGCTCCCTGCTGTCGCCCTGTCCATGACGGACCGTGCGGCCCGGGCGGTGCTCTACCGCCATGGAGCCCGCGCCTTCGCCGACGCCGTCCGCCGCCGCTGGGCGGAAGCCCCGGATCAGGAAACCGGCGCCCGGCGGCTGCTCGCACTCGCCGAGGCATGGATACGCCCGCCGCTGCCCGTCGGCGGCCGTGATCTGGCGAAACTGGGGATCGAGCCCGGCCCCGAAACAGGGCGGATTCTGAAAGCCTTCGAGGAGGGCTGGGTCGCCGACGACTTCCCCTCCGACGGCCATGCCGGACGGCTTCGGACCCTGATCAGTTCGCCGCGCGGGTGAACTCCGTCACCACCGGCCGGTGATCCGAACCGGTGGGGCGGGCCAGCCGGCGCGCGACAAAGCCAAGCTCCGGTGAGGCATAGACCTGATCGATGGTCATCCCCAGCGCCGCCGGCAGGTTCGAGGGCCAGGTTCCCGGGAACCCCGGCGCCGGATACAGGCCAAGATCGCGCCGCATCTGTTTGCCGATCCGCGCGCTCGACACGCTGTTGAAGTCGCCCGCGACGACCACCGGCCCGGTCATGCCCTCGACCACCTCCTGCAGGGCCATGGTCTGACTGATCTGGCCCCACTGCTCCTGGAATGGCCACGGCCGCGTCAGATGCACCCCGACGACATTCAGCCGGCCCAGCGGCGTCGTCGCCACCGCCGCCACCGCGTGCAACCCGTCCGGTGGATCGTCCAGCACGGTCAGCGGATAGCGCGACCCGATCACCGACCGCGAGGGCCCGCGCGTCTGGTCCATCCGCATCGACGCCGCCCGGTAGGGATAGCCTTCCAGCACCTCGTCGATCCGGCCCGCCGCATCCCGCCCCAGTTCGATCAGCACCACCACGTCGGCGTCGGCTTCGACGATGGATCGTCTAATCGAGGCCACGTCTCCGTTCAGGTAATACAGATTGGCGGAATACAGCCGCACGATCGGCGTATCCGTCGTGGGCTTCGGCCCTCCGGGAAACCACTGCGGGCTCACCGCGAGAAGCAGGGCCAGACAGGCCACGGCGCCGTGCGTCGCCGCCCCCGTCAGCCGTGTCACCGCCAGCAACAGTGTCAGCACGGCGGTCGCGATCAGCGCCGGCGCGGTGAACTGCGCCAGGATGTCGAACCACCGGTGACCGATCCCGCTGAGCGCGACCAAGGCCAGTCCCAACGGAACCACGAGGATCAGCCGCGCCAGCCAGTCCAGCACGCCGGCCGGCCTCCAGACGCGAACCGCGCGGGCCAAGCCTTGCCTTTCCGGTTGAACGGGGGTCGTCATGGCGCGTTACGGTCTCGCTTCGGAGGATGGCATGGCCAGACGGACCATCGGCGATATCGAGAAAATCTGGACCAATGTCGAGGGCGTGAAGAAGCTCTCCGACCGTGCTGTGGGAATCGGCCCTTTCGGCATCGGCCTCGACGGCTTGCTGACCTGGGTGCCGGTTGTGGGCACTGTGTACAGCGTTGGCGCGGCGGGCTGGTTGCTGATCCAGGCCGCCCGGGTGAAGGCCTCTCCCGCGACGGTCGCGCGGATGGTTGGATATCTCGGCCTGGACAGCGCGACCACCGCAGTCGGTGAAGTCGTCCCATTCGCCCCCGATGTCGTCGACTTCTTCTTCCCCGGCCACCTGATGGCGGCCAAGGCGCTGCAGAAGGACATCGAGACCACCCATTGGGTCGAGGCCAGCGAGCGCGAGGCCCGCGCATCCGGCGCCCACGACCGCCATCTGGCCGAGATGCGCAGCAAGCCGGGACTGCGCCGGATCGTCTACCTCCACGACTGACACTGTTACAGATTGCTGACTATTCGGCCTCTGTCTCCATACTTTTTCGAGCCATGTCATTGTTCTGGCTCGGCTTGACTCCTTTGCCAGCGTCCTGAACGCGCCGCAGGAGCGATCGGCCACAGACTGTTCTCCGACAGATTTTCGGAGACTTTCTGATGAGCGACGACACCACCGCCCGCCTCGGCCTTCCCTATCTGGCGGCGGGCCAGATGCAGAAGCATGTGACGCTGAACGAGGCCCTGACCCGGCTCGACGCCCTGGTCCAGAGCGCCGTGGTCAGCCGCACGGAGCCGATCCAGCCCGCCGAACCGCCGGACGGCGCCCTCTATATCCTGCCGGCGGATGCAGCCGGGGCGGCTTGGTCCGGGCGCGCCGAGGGAACCCTGATGCGGGCGGAAACCGGGGGCTGGACAGTCATCGACGCGCCGGACGGCATGGTCGTTCTGGTCGCCGACGCCGGCGAACTGCTGGTCCGACAGGAGGGCGACTGGGTTCCGCTCGGCGCCTGTCTCGATACGATCGAAGGGTTGGCCCGCTTCGGGCTGGGGACCGCCGCCGACGCTACGAACCCGTTCGCTGCGAAGCTGAACAAGGCTCTGTGGACCGCGCTTGAGACCTCGGGCGGTGGCGACGGCGATCTGCGCCTGACCTTCAACAAGGAAGGCCCGGCCGACGTCCTGTCGCTGCTGTTTCAGAGCGGATACGGCGGCCGCGCCGAACTGGGCCTGATCGGCGACGACGATCTGAAGCTGAAGGTCAGCCCCGACGGGTCGGTCTGGCGCGACGTCTGGGCGGTCGACCGGACCTCGGGACGGGTCGCATTCGAACTCGGCGCCGTCCGCAGGACCGTGACGGTGATGTCGGCCGCCGGTGTCTACGCCGTTCCGGCTTGGGCGCGGTCCATAGAGGCGGTGGCGGTCGGCGGCGGGGCCGGCGGCGGCGCGGGGGCCTTCGGCGCCTCCGCGTCCCGATTCGGGGGCGGCGGCGGGGGAGCCGGCGGCGTCAGCCGCGCCGTCTGGCCGGCCGACCAGTTGCCCTCGACCCTGGCTGTCGTGGTCGGAGCCGGTGGAGCCGGAGGCGTAGCCTCGGCGGGATCCGCCGGCAGCGGCTCTGCGGTCTACCTCGGCTCCACCGCTCTTCTGATCGCGGCCGGTGGCGGCGGCGGAGGTCTGGGCGGCGCTGCGAGCGGGGCCGCAGGCGCAGGCGGAGCCGGCGCGCCGAACTCAAATGGCGGCGGAGCCTCCAGCGTCACGGCCACGGGCGCGACCGGCAAGAGCTTCGATCGCCCGGACGCGCCGGGCGGAGGCGGAGCCGGGGGCGGTCTCTACGCGGCCGGCGTCTCCCGTTCAGGCGGCGCGGGAGGCGACGGCGGGGCCTTGGCGGTCAAGGCGATCGGGGGCTCGGGAGGCTCCGGCGTGGGCGGAGCCGGCGCTGCCTCTCCCCAGCCGACGCTCTATTGGGCGGGATCGGGCGGCGGGGGCGGCGGCGCGGTCACGTCGGGCTCGGGCCGCGATGGCGGTGCGGGCGGTGCGGCCGGTGGCGGAGGAGGAGGCGGCGGCGCCGGCATATCGGCCGGCGGCGTTGGCGGATCCGGCGCGGCCGGGCTCGTCTGGCTGATCGCGCAGGGATGACCGCCATGTCCCGATCGCGCACTAACCCCGAAGACCTGCTGCTGGACCTCGACGCCTGGGAGGCTCCGCTCCGGCTGTCCGCTGAAGATCTCTACGCCCACGCCGGCGCCGACCGCCGTGACGGCGCCCATCCGGTCGATGATCCGGAGGATGAACGATGACCGATCCCGTTGACCGTCCCGTCGGCGTTCCGCCGTTGGCCGAGGGGCGCTGGCTCTGGCGCCGCCTCTATGTATTCGCCAGCACCGGCGCAGCCTGGCTGCTGCTGGACCGGCTCATCGTCCTGACGCCGCCGGACGCGACGCTGCCGCTGGCCAAGGGTCTGATGGGCCTGATGGCCCTGACGATGATCCTGTATCTGGTCGCGCCGACGGCCCAGCAGCTGATCGCCAGCCTGCGCACGCTCCGGCCGGGCGGGGAGGGACGCTGATGGGCTTCCACCTCTCCGCCCGGTCGCTGAGGCGGCTGGAAGGCGTTCACCCCCGTCTGGTCGCCCTGGCTCGCGAGGCCATCGCTCTCAGCCCCGTCGACTTCATGGTCACCGAAGGCCTGCGCACGAAGGAGCGACAGGCTGCTCTGGTTCGCGCCGGGGCCAGCCGCACGAAACAATCCCGTCACCTGACCGGCCACGCCATTGACGTCGCCGCCATGGTCGACGGGCAGGTCCGCTGGGACTGGCCGCTCTATCCTCGCATCGCAGCCGCCTTCAAGGCCGCGGCGGCGCGGCAGGGCACGGCCATCGTCTGGGGGGGAGACTGGGTGAGCCTGCGTGACGGACCGCATTTCGAACTGGACCGCAGTGGTTTCCCCTGAGCCCGGCCGCCTTTCCGGACGCTTCGGACTCTTTGGACGCTTCGCACTCTTCGGACGCTTCGCACTCTTCGGACCCTATTTTTTGCGGCCGGAAGCGTCGGTGAGTGCAACTTGTGCCGGGTAGCTGGGCAGTTCTTGCCGGGAGCCCGGCACATCTTGCCGGGCGGGCGACGTGCTTAACAGGAACTAACGCAGCAAAAACAGCGTCGGTGACCTTGGCACGCGCCCCGGCCGACTGGTCCCGTCCTTGCTGCGTAGCCTTCCGAGCAAAATGCTCCCGGCAGCCAAAATGGCGTCGGACACCTTGAAAGAAGGACTACGTGCCATGGCGCTGAACAGCGTTAACACGAACGTGGGCGCAATGATCGCCCTGCAGAACCTCTCGGTCACGAACAGTGAACTGGGTACGGTTCAAAACCGCATCAACACCGGCAAGATGGTCTCGTCCGCCAAGGACAACGGCGCCATCTTCGCGATCGCCCAGGGCCAACGTGCCGAACTGGGCGCCCTGAACGCCGTCAAGGACAGCCTGAACCGTGGCCAATCGGCCGTGGACGTGGCTCTCTCGGCCGGCGAGTCGGTTTCCGACCTCCTTTCGCAGCTGAAGGAAAAGGCCCTGTCCGCCACGGACAAGAGCCTGACGACCTCGGCGCGTTCGGCCCTGAACGAAGACTTCAAGGCCATCCGTGACCAGATCGCCACTGTCGTGTCGAACGCCAAGTTCAACGGCGTCAACCTCATCGACAACTCGACGCTGACGAACGGCTTCAAGGCCCTGTCCAACACGGCGGGTTCGACCATCCAGGTGAAGGGTGAAAACCTCTCGCTGGGCGGCGCGAACGTGACCGTCGCGGCCACGACCACCATCGGCACCTCGACCCTGGCCACCACGGCCCTGGGTCTGGTCAATGCCTCGATCGACAAGGTCTCGGCTTCCCTGGCTCGCCTGGGCACCGGCTCCAAGTCCTTCTCGACCCACCTGACCTTCGTCGGCAAGCTGCAAGACAGCATCGAAGCCGGCATCGGCAACCTGGTGGACGCCGATCTGGCCAAGGAAAGCGCCCGACTGCAGGCTCTGCAAACCAAGCAACAGCTGGGTGTGCAAGCGCTGTCGATCGCCAACTCCTCGACCTCCATCCTGCTCGGACTGTTCCGCTAAGGATCGACCGGAAGGGCGGGGCCTTGCGCCCCGCCCGACCGATCCGGGCCCGCCCCACGGAGACGCCGGCTGAACGTCGGAGTAAGGAGAGATGCAGAGCAATGCCAAGATAGACCCGATCGGCGCTCTCGCCGTTCAGCCCGCCGCCGCGGCTTCCGCGGGCGGCGATTTCCACGATTCCAGGTTCGCGCAGGAGGCCGAGCAGGCCGCCCGCTACCGTCTGGTGATCGAGGAGGGACCGCAGTCCGGGTCCTTTATCTACAAGACGCTCGACCGGATCACCGGCGAAGTCGTCAAGCAGCTGCCCCGCGAACAGGTCGTCGACCTGATGCAGGCGGCCCAGTACAGCGCCGGCTCGGTGATCGACACCAAGGCCTGACGCCACAGCGTATTCGATGAGGCCCGCCGCGCAGGAGCGATCCGCGCGGTTAAAACGCGTGGTTAGCGGCCGTTAACCATGTGTGCACGGTTCGCCTCTTAGCCTTGGCCAAACCTGAAAGGCCGAATCGGATGACGAACAGCGTCCATACCAACACTTCCGCCGCGATCGCGCTGCAGAACCTGACGCGCACGAACGAGCGCCTGGGCGACGTCCAGAGCCGCATCTCGACGGGCCTGAAGGTCCAGGGCGCCAAGGACAACGCCGCCATCTGGGCCATCGCCCAGCAGCAGCGCGCCGACGTCGGCGCGCTCAGCGCGGTCAAGCAGAGCCTCGACCGGGCGACCTCCATCGCCGACGTCGCCCTCTCGGCCGGCGAATCGGTCTCCGACCTGCTCAACCAGCTCAAGGAAAAGGTCGTCGCGGCGAAGGACACCTCGCTCAAGACGCAGTCGCGCCAGCTGCTGGACGCCGATTTCAAGGCCCTGATGAAGGCCATCGCCTCGCAGGTCGAGAACGCCACCTTCGACGGCGGCAACATTCTCAACGGCACGCTGACGACGGGGATCAAGTTCCTCGCCAACGCCGACGCCTCCTCGTTCGTCACCCTGTCCGCCAAGGACCTCAGCCTCGGTGGCGGCATCGTCGATGTCACGCTCTCCGACAGCCTGCTGACGCTCACCGGCGCGACCCAGGCCCTGACCCGTCTCGACGCATCGATCACCCAGCTGAACGCTGCGCTCGGCGAGATCGGCGCCCAGGCCAAGCAGATCGAGGCTCACAACAGCTTCGTCACCAAGCTCGTCGACACGCTGGAGTCGGGTATCGGCAACCTCGTCGACGCCGACCTCGCCAAGGAAAGCGCGCGGCTTCAGGCCCTGCAGGTTCAGCAGCAGCTGGGCGCGCAATCGCTGTCGATCGCCAACCAGGCACCGCAGATCATCCTGTCGCTGTTCCGGGGCGGCTAGGCCCTAGATCCGGCTGGCTCCTGAGCGTCCGATGTAGACGGGTGCGGGCCGCCGACGGTGGGTCCGGGAGCCGAACCCGTACAAGGCGAGCAACGATCTCAGGGCTTCGACGAAGGCAGACATGCGGCACGTCTCCTGCTTCCACGGCGAGGGCTGAACCGTCGCCAACGCACATTGTTCCCTGAGTCGCGCCCGGAGTCGCTCCGCCTCCGGACGTTAAGGGCTCGTTACGCCCATCCGGTCACACTGGCGGCCCGGAGCGCCCTGTGATCAACAACAGCTACCTTCTCGGACTTTACGGCGGTACAGCGAACTTCGCGCTGGACACGACGACGGCTGCGACCTTGTCCCAGGCCCGCAAACAGCCGACTCCGCCCTGGTCCACGACAGTTCAGCCGCCCAAGCAGGACGCACTCGTCCGTGCAGCGCTTGGCGGACGAAAGTTGATCAACGAAGACGCCGCCCAACTGGATATGAAGGCTGCCTCGGCGGACTATCGCAAGCTCTTCGCCCTCTATCAGGGTCTCGATACGCTGAACGCACTGGTCAACCGCTCCGCGACCAAGGGCATCAGCAGCCTGGAGCTGACCCAGCTCTCCAAACGGTTCAGTTCGGGCCTGACAGAGATCGGCTCCTGGATGTCGTCGTCTGATTTCGAGGCGATCCGGATGGTGCAGGGCACCTCCAAGACGACCAGCAAGACAACGGCCGCCGTCCCGCGGGACAGCGCCCGCTCGATCACCGGTCCGATCCACGAGGGCTCCATCGACACCCCGGTGGCTGCCTTCGAGGGCGACACCCGCTTCAGCATCACAATCAAGGTGCCGGTCGGGCTGACCAGTTCGCAGACCACCGCCGTACCGATCGACTTGGCGGACATGGGTTCGACGCCCCGCACACTCGACAACGTCCTGACCCACATCAACGGCAAGCTGGAGGCGGCCGGCTTCCAGACCCATCTCGGCCGCGAGCAGATCAAGGCCGAAGCCAAGACGATCCAGGTCAACGGCAAGCCCGTGACCCTTCCCGCCGGTCCGGACAAATGGGCGCTCGCCATCCGCGGGACCTCCACCGAGACGGTCGGGTTCACCGCTCCCGACACGTCGGACGCCGTCTATGTCGTTCAATCCTCGGGCGCTGCGGGCGTCGCCCAGCTCCTGAAGTTCCAGAGTGACGTCGGCACGGCGGCCCAGCCCACTGGCGGCGGCATCGGCGAAACCCAGTGGGTGGCCGGCCGTCTCTCGCAAGAGGCCTTGCCCGGAGGCGCGAAGGACGTGCGTGCCAGCGCCGTCGGTCCGGACGGCTCTCTGTGGGTCGTGGCCAATGTCACCGCCGGCCCGGATTCCCAGCCGATCAAGGGTGTCCAGGACGTCGCCCTGATGAAATACGACTCGGCCGGACGGCTGGTCAGCACCCGTACCCTCGGCGCGGCCTCGACCGCCAGCGGGTTCGCGATAGCTGTCGACGCCAACGGCGACGTCGCCGTGGCGGGATCCGTGACGGGGGCGCTGAACACCTCCACGACCGACGCCGGCAAGACGGGCGATGTCGCCGGGGTCGCCGACAGCTTCGTCACGGTCTTCGACAAGGATGCACAGGAGCTCTGGAGCCAACGCCGGGGCGCCCGCGCCGCCGACGAGGCCACTTCAGTGAGTTTCGGCGCGGACGGGACCGTCTATATCGGCGGGCGCGCCCAGTCGGCGGTCACGGGCGCGGCGGCGGTTGGCGGCTGGGATGGCTACGTTCAGGCCTTCAAGGCCGGCGAGCCCTATCCCACCGCCGGCATCGTCGCGAAGGCCACGGCCACCACCCAGTTCGGAACCAGCAGCGACGACAGCGTCGACGCCATGACGGTGGATGGGTCAAACCTCTACACGGCGGGTGTCGAGAACGGCCATGCGGTGGTGCGCCATTTCACTCTCGACGCGGCCGGCGCGCCGACGCTGGCCTCGACGCGCGATCTCGGAACCATCAGCGGCGAGATCGGCGGTCTGTCGGTCTCCGGCGGCAAGGTCATCCTTACCGGCACGAGCCGGGACAGCGGCCTGTCGGCAGGCGGCGTGACGACAGCTCACTCGGGCGGCAAGGACGTCTTCGTCGCCACCCTGTCCAGCGACCTGGCCGCTGCCCCGTCCGACCGGATGACCTGGTATGGCGGATCGGGCGACGACAGCGCCGCCGATGTGAAGGTTCACGATGGCAAGGTCTGGATCACGGGCGTCGCTGACCGCGACCCGGCGGCCGACCAGGACGATCCCACCCGCGGCTATCTGGTCAGGCTCGACCCGCTGAGCGGCGCCGTCGAATACGAGCGGACATGGTCCGGCGACGACGATCAGGCCCGTCCGTTGACGCTGGCTGTAGCTTCGGGCGGCGCCAGCGTGCTGGACCGGCTTGGCCTGCCCGCAGGCGAAATCGACCAGAGCGATTCCAAGCGGCTGATCGACGCCACCTCGCTGCGAGTCGGCGACCGGTTCTACATCAGCCCCGCCGACGGCGGCCGCTCAGTCTCGGTGACCATCGCCGCCAAGGACACGCTCGCCACCCTGGCCCGCAAGATAGAGGTCGCCTCGAACGGCAAGCTGAAGGTCACCGTGGCGTCGGAAGGCGGTACCGTGACAGGGAAGGACGGCGGCGGCGTCAACACCACGACGGGCGGCTTCCAGCGTCTGTCGATCGTCGCGCGTGACGGCAACGCCGGCGCCGTTCTGACGTCGGGCGAGCCCGGGCGCGATGCGCTGGCCGGTCTGGGACTGTCTCCGGGCTACATCGGCGCCACGATCGGCGACGACATCACCAGGACCTTCGGCCTCGACCTGCCGGCGAGTCTCCGGATCGGCGACGCGACACTCGCCAAGACCGCGGGGGAACGTATCCAAGCCGCGATGAAGGCCGTGCGGGACGCTTATCGAGCCCTCGACCCGGCCACCAAGGCGGCGGGGGCCTCCAGCGGCCCGGTGCCGGCCTATCTGAGCAATCAACTGGCGAACTATCAGGCGGCCCTTGCTCGGCTTGGGGGCTAAGGGCGCGCAGCCCACCAAGGCCGTTGACGCGGCATAGCCCGGCGGGGTTATTGGACTCTCCAGCCGCGCGAGCCCTTCATGCCCCAGGACAACCGCATCCTCATCGCCATCGGCGCCGGCCTTGCGGTTGTGGCTGCGGTGGTGATCGCGCTCTTATTCTCGGGCGGCCGCGACCGTGATCCCGCTCCGCCGCCGGCGGCGCAGGGCGGACTCACCGTCGACCTCGCCGATGCGCCCGAGCTGAACACGACCCGGGAGCTGCGTTGCTACGTCGATGGGCAGTTCGCAGGGATGGCGACGCTGGCGGACTGTGCACGCCGCAACGGTCTGGCTACCGATGCTCTCGATGTTGGCGTCGATGAGACGGGGGCCTTGGTCGCTCTGCCCGCCGCGCCCGTGATCGAGCCGCCGGTCGAGGTGGTCGACGCCGGCACGCAACCGATTGTCGAAACGCCCGAGCCGGGTCAGGCCGAACAGCCGGCTGCGCAGATGGCGAGCGGCTCGCAGTGCCTGCGGCACACGGGCTCGGACTGGCGCGCCCTGTCGTCCAACATGAGCCTGAACGCCTGTGTGCAGGCGCTCTACTCCGGCACCTGCGTGCGACCCGGCGACGCCCTCTATGGCCGTTGGGGCAACACGACCCTGCGGCTGGTGCCGCGCCGGGTCGAACAATCGCCTGACAACAACCGCTTCAGCACCCTGGTCGAACAGAACCAGAGCTGCCAGTTCCCGGACCTTCGTTGATGAACCGCGTTCCCCTTCTGCTTGCCGCCGGCGTCGGCGCCCTGACGATTTCGGCCTGCAGTAACGCGGTCGAAGCGCCCTATGAACAGGGCGTCTGCTTCGCGGTCGAAATGGGCAAGGAGGGCGAGCCTCCGGTGTTCAACAAACTGGCCGAAGGCCAGCCGCAGATCGAGTACTGCGCGGCCCGGCTGGAAGAGATGCGCGTGCGCTTCCTGCGGCAGGGTGGGAATCGCCAGGAGGTCACCGGCGCCTATCAGGGCCAGTACATCTTCATCGACCAAGAAGGGGTGTGGCTCGGCAAGACGCTGGACGGTTCACGCTTCATCTTCCTGGCTCGTACCGGCGACGGCCGGTTGGCCATGCCGGGCGCGATCGTGAGGGACGAGACCGGTCGGCCGGTCGGTGTCGCCGCGCCGCCGCCCCTTCCCGGGCAATAGAGAACAAATCTGGAACATCGCTCCGTCATCGGCTAGATTGCGGCGCGTGAAATCAAAAAACCGGCCTCCAACGGTGCGAAGCACGAGGGGCTCACAAAAGGAATTCGATGATGGCTGGCAGCGTCAACAAGGTCATTCTGGTCGGCAATCTGGGCAAGGACCCGGAGATCCGCACGCTCAACTCCGGCGAACGGGTCGCCAACCTCTCGCTCGCGACCTCGGAGCAGTGGCGCGACAAGGCCACCGGCGAGCGCAAGGAGAAGACCGAGTGGCACCGCGTGGTCATCTTCAACGAGAACATCGTCAAGGTGGCCGAGAACTACCTCAAGAAGGGCTCGACGGTTTACATCGAGGGATCGCTGCAGACCCGAAAGTACGAGCAGGCCGGCGTCGAGAAATACACCACCGAAATCGTGCTGCAGAAGTTCCGCGGCGAACTGACGATGCTGGGCGGCCGCGACGGCGGTGGCGGTGGCGGCGGCGCATCGCGCGGCGGGGACGACGACTATTCGTCGGGCTTCTCGACCGGCGGCGCCAACAAGCCGAGCGGTCCGAAGGAAAGCTACGACCTGAACGACGACATCCCGTTCTGACCCGGGCATAGCGGGGCGAAACGGTCCGTTACCGGCTTTGAGGGGCGCCCCCGCGTCGCGCATGGCATAGCCGGACTGTGATCACACCGGACAAGCCCCACAGCCCGCTCAGCCTCGTCGAGGTCGCCGCCATCGTCGCGGTGGTGGTGATCTGGGGCGTCAACAACGCGGCCGCCAAACTGGCCACGGAGACCATGCCGCCGCTGCTCGTGGGCGCGCTGCGGTTCGCCATCGCCGCGGCGTGTCTGGTTCCGTTCGTGCGGCCGCCCTTCCCGAACTGGAAAAGCCTGCTGATCATCGTGGGGCTCGGCGGTCCGGTGCACTACGGCCTGATCTATCTGGCTTTCTGGATGGCGCAGGACGTCAGCCCGGTGTCGGTCGCGGCCCAGCTGTGGGTGCCGTTCACGGCCCTGTTCGCCTTCGTCCTGCTGGGCGAGCGGCTGTCGCGGTTCGCCCTGATCGGCATGGGGGTGGCCTTCGCCGGGGTGGCGTGGATGACGCTGGACCCGCACGCCATCGCCGACTGGAAAGCCATCCTGGTGGGCATCGCAGCCAGCGCGGCGTGGGCCATGACGACCGTGATCGCGCGCCGCACCACCTCGATCCCGCCGCTGAAAATGCAGGGGCTGCTGGCCTTGGTCGCGTTGCCGAGCCTGGCCTTCGGTTCGGCTGTGTTCGAACGGGGACAGTGGGCGGCGATCCGGGAGGCCGACGCCATCGTCTGGGCCTGCGTCGTCTGGGCCGGGCTGGTGTCGTCGGTGCTGGCGACGACGCTGGTGTTCTGGCTTGTCCAGAAACGCGAGGCCGGGCGGGTGACGCCCTATCTGCTGGCGACGCCGGTGGTGTCGATCCTGATCGGCTGGCTGCTGATGGGCGACGTACTGTCCGTGCAGATCCTGACCGGCGCCGGGCTGACGATCGGAGGAGTGGCGGTCGTGGCGTTGGCGGAGCGTGGGCTCAGGGCCGGTGCGGCCAAGGCCTGAACAATGAAAAAGGCCCGGATGCCGACGCGTCCGGGCCCCTTCAATGAGATGACAGCCGGTCCTAGAGGCCGGGAAGCTTGAAGCCGGTGTCGCGGCGCGGCGCGATGACGATGCCGGCGCGGCCGCCCGTCAGGGCTTGCATGCGGGCGTATTCGCTGGCGGCGTCGATGGTCACAGCGCCGTTGGCGGTCTGGGAGGTGGTCGGCGCCTGCGAGGCGGCGTCGTCGCGGCGCCAGAACAGGATGCGGTTGGCCCAGCCCTCTTCCTTGTGAGCCAGGTCGCCGAACTCGTCATCAACGACGTAGCGGGCGAGGGGATCGGCGCGGTCGCCGCCGGCCTGAGCGACGAGGATTTGTTCGCCCGGCGAACGGGTGACGGCCTGGCGCTGGCCCAGCAGGATCTGGCGGGCGGCGGATTCAGGCGCGAGCTCCTGCGGGCGCGGCTGGCCCGGCGCGGGCGGACGCAGGCCGTATTCCGGCGGCACCGTCAGGGGCGCGGTCGAGACGGTCAGGAACTCGTCCGGCGTGACCTTGGTCAGGCCGATGCTGTTGCGCATGCTGCCGCACCCGCCCAGCACGAGAGCCGATGCGGCGAGGGTCAGTAGGGCTGTGCGGGTAAGGCGCATGGTCAATCTCGGTTGGGCGCGCCAGGCAGGCGCGCGCGTAGACCCTAGAGGAAGCGGCTGATTACGACTTTTCGGCGGCCACGCCAACCTTGGCCGCCCTTTCGGACAGCAGGCTGTCGAGGATGAGCAGGATCACACCGATGGTGATGGCGCTGTCGGCGATGTTGAACACCCAAGGGAAGAAGCCCGTCCCGGAGAAGTCGAGGAAGTCGACCACCCAGCCGAACCGGATGCGGTCAATGACGTTGCCGATGGCCCCGCCCATGATCAGGCCGACGGCGGTGACCAGCAGGCGGCGATCGGCCTTCAGCGCCCACCAGCCAAGAACGCCGGCCACGGCGATCGAGAAGACACTGAGCATCCATCGGGCCGAGCCGTCGCCGAACAGGCCGAAGCTGACGCCCTCGTTGTGGACGAGGGTGATGTTGAACACCGGGTCCATCACCGGGTGCGACTGGCCCTCGTACTGCAGACCCAGTCCGTTCAGGACCCAAGCCTTGATCAGCTGGTCGACGACGACGATGAGGAGGGCGAAGCCGTAGGCGGCCAGGGTGATGCGCGGGATTTTCATTCGGATCGCTGAGTGGTGAGATCGCCCGGTTAGCAGTCCGCGCGCCGGTCGCGAAGGGGCAATCGTGTCGCGTGGACGCAGGGCAGGCGGTGAAGGTTGCCTGACCCGGCCGCAGGCCTCAATTGCAGGGTTCGCTCAAGTTCGTTCTGTACCCTGCAAGGAGAGCCGATGCCGCATGCCGACAGCCTGATCCTCACCCTGGTCGGCGGCTTCGTGCTGGCCTTCGTGTTCGGCATGTTGGCCAACCGGCTCAAGCTGTCTCCGCTGGTGGGTTATCTGGTCGCCGGGATCGTCGTCGGGCCCCATACGATCGGCTTCGTCGCGGACACGGAACTGGCGCCGCAACTGGCGGAGGTGGGGGTCATCCTGCTGATGTTCGGGGTGGGGCTGCATTTCTCGCTGGCGGACCTGATGAAGGTTCGCAAGGTCGCCATACCGGGTGCGCTGGTGCAGATCTCCGCGGCGACGGCGCTGGGATGGGCCATGGGCCGCTGGTTGATGAAGCTGAGCGACCTCGAGGCGGTGCTGATGGGGTTCGCCCTGTCGGTGGCGTCCACCGTCGTTCTGCTGCGGGCGCTGGAGGAACGGAAACAGGTGCGGGGCGACGTCGGGCGGCTGGCGATGGGCTGGCTGATCGTCGAGGACCTCGTGATCGTCATCGCCTTGGTCGTGTTGCCGCTGCTGATCATCCAGCCGGGCGAGACGCTGAGCGGCGGCGAGCTGGCGGCCTCGATCGGCTGGACGCTGTTCAAGGTGGCGGGGTTCAGCGCGGTCATGCTGGTGGTGGGCGCGCGGGTGCTGCCGTGGGTCCTTGTACGGATCGCCCACACCAAGTCGCGGGAGCTGTTCACGCTGGGCGTGCTGGCTATCGCACTGGGCATCGCGTGGGTGGCCTATGCCCTGTTCCATTCGTTCGCGCTGGGGGCGTTCCTGGCGGGGCTGGTGCTCAACAGTTCGCCGCTGGGGCACAATGCGGCTGAGCGGTCGCTGCCGTTGCGGGACGCCTTTGCGGTGCTGTTCTTCGTGTCGGTGGGGATGCTGTTCGATCCCTCGATCCTCGTGAGGGAGCCACTGGCGGTGCTGGGGGTGCTGGCCATCGTCATCGTCGGCAAGTCGCTGGCGGCGATGGCCATCACAACGGCCTTCAGGCGGGATCGGGCGACGACCCTGACGGTGGCCGCGTCGCTGGCCCAGATCGGCGAGTTCTCCTTCATTCTGGCGGCCCTGAGCGTCAGCCTGGGCGGGATGCGGCAGGAGACGCACGACCTGATCCTGGCGGCCGCCCTGCTGTCGATATCGCTGAACCCGTTCGTCTTCGCCCTGATCGACAGGATGGGCGGACGGCCGGTTCTGGCCCCGCCGGAGCCGCCGCGGGTGACGGACCTGATCTGAGCTCCGCCGAGGCTGACGAGCCCCGGATTATACCCGGGTAAAACGGCGAAAAATTGGGTCCGAAGAGTCCGAAGAGTCCGAAGAGTCCGATGCGTCCACTGCGTCCATAGAGTCCGTTCAGCCCCGGAAAATCACAGTCGGACGCGGCCGTTCGGCGCCTGAGCAGGTCCATGAGCCAGTCTGCCATGAACCTGCGTCAGAATCGGTCGTGGGCGCTCAGAGCACCCCGATCATGCTTGCAACCAGCGGGTGGCGAACGATGTCGCGCTCGGCCAGCTTGATGACGGCGATGTCGGGCACCGCAACGAGACGCTCGGCGATGTCGGACAGGCCGGAGATGCCGGGCAGGAGGTCCGACTGCTGCGGGTCGCCGGTGACGACCATCGTCGAGTGCCAGCCGAGGCGGGTCAGCAGCATCTTGAGCTGGACGTAGGTGCAGTTCTGGGCCTCGTCGACGACGATGAAGGCGTTGTTCAGGGTCCGGCCACGCATGTAGCCGATCGGGGCGATCTCGATCAGGCCCTCGGCCATCAGCGCCTTGACCCGCTTCATCGAGAGGCGGTCGGACAGGGCGTCGTAGAGAGGCCGCAGATAGGGAGCCAGCTTGTCCTCCATGTCGCCCGGCAGGAAGCCGATCGACTCGCCGGCCTCGACCGCGGGACGGCTCAGGACGATGCGGCCGACCTTGCCGGCCTCAAGCGCCTCGACCGCCTTGGCGACGGCGAGATAGGTCTTGCCCGTGCCTGCCGGGCCGAGGGCGAGGACCAGATTGTGATGATCGATCATCGTCATCAATTCGGCCTGACCTTCGGACTTCGGCTTCAGCGTCTTCAGATAGGCCTGGTCACGGTCGTCGTTGGAGGGATAGGGCGACCAGCCGGCATGGGTCGGCAGCCGCCTGACCTTGGCGTCATCGATGAACTGCCGCGAATCCAGCACCCCGTGCTCACGGGACAGGTCGCGGGTCTGACGCTTGATTGCCGCACGCTTGGTCATGGACGCCTCCGGGGCATGAAAAACGGCGACGCAGAAGGCGCGTCGCCGGCGGGCATGAAAAAAGGCGACGCCGAAAAAGCATCGCCTTGGACGAGGATGGGGAGGAGGGAGACAGAGGATGCAACGCACCCGCCCGGGTCGGAGGAGGAACCAAACTCCAGCGGAAACATCCGCCGACCGGAACGCGTCACGCGCGTCCTCCCGAGCTGACCGGACCGGGCTTGATCCGGCTTCGGATCCGGGGCCGAAATGGCGACCTCGAATCGCATCTACACTCTGATGCTAGCGTGGTTTACGAGAGCTTAAAGCCCTTGGTTTCTTTAGAAATGACGGTGTTGTGATGAATGTTTACAGTCTAGGTGACAAGAAACCGCAGCTTCCCCCGGAGGGCGAATACTGGGTGGCGCCGACTGCAACCGTCATAGGAGAAGTGATTCTCAAGCCCGGCGCCAGCGTCTGGTTCGGGGCTGTGGTTCGCGGCGACAACGATCCCATCACAATAGGGCGTGACACCAATATCCAGGACGGCAGCGTGCTGCATTCCGACCCCGGCGAGCCCCTGACCATCGGCGACGGGGTGACGGTCGGACATATGGTGATGCTGCACAGCTGCGAGATCGGCGACAACAGCCTGATCGGGATCGGGGCGGTGGTTCTGGGTCGGGCGAAGATCGGGAAGAACTGCCTGATCGGCGCCAACGCCCTGATCACCGAGGGCAAGGTGATCCCGGACAACTCACTCGTCATGGGTCAGCCGGGCAAGGTGGTGCGGCAGTTGGAGCCGGGTCAGATCGAGGCGCTGAAGGCGTCCGCCGCCCACTATGTGCAGAACTGGAAGCGCTATCTGACGGACCTGAAGCCGGCCTAGGCGATCCGGCGGCCGCCGACCGCGGCGAGGCTGAGCGGAGCGCGCGCGGCCTCTCCCACACCGATCGAGACGCGAGCGGTCAGCAGGCGAGGCTCGTCGGCGGCGAGCGTGAGGGTTGCCGCCGGCGCATAGAGGCCGAGCAGGCGATCCGGCTGTCCTGACGGGCCGCGCAAGGGCAGGAGAGTGATCTCGATCTGCGCGCCGATGGCGCCGGCGAGGGCGACGATCACCACGGGGCGACCCTCGCGGACGGTTTGTGTCAGGGCGGTGGACACCAGCGGACGCGAGGCGGCGCGCCACAGGGGCAGCAGCGACCGGTCCTTCAAGGCCTCGCCGTGGAAGCCTTCGATCCAGCTTCCGGCCAGACGAATGACGGCGTCATCGCCGTTCCGGCGCGCCACGAACGCCCGCGGCAGGCGCAGTCCCAGCGCGTCCGGTTGGATAGCGGCGCGGTCGGGGATTCCGCCACGCGCCCCGGGTCCGCGCGACAGGGCGGTCCAGTGGTCGATCAGGAACTGCGTATCAGGGTGAAACATCGCCTCGGCCTCTGACCTCTGCGCCGCAAGGAGCGGGCCGGGCGAAAAGCAACGGAAACGAAAGGCTTTTGCGGTTCAGATGCAGTCTGGAGCGGCTCGCGTCTTGGATGAGCGGCGAAGACTCAATGTGGAGGTCGGCCCATGCGGGTGCGGATCATGAACTGGGCCCCGGGTCTGGCGGCGTTCGTCGCCGTGACGGCGGTCGCTGGAACTGCTGCGGCGCAATGCGGGCAAGGCTGCCCGCCGCCCCCGCCGCCGTGCTGCCAGCCGCCGCCGCCGCCCCCGCCCCCGCCGCCCCCGCCGCCTCCCTGCTGCGAGCAGCCGCCGGCTCCGCCGTGCTGCGGCGGCGGCGGCGACTTCAACGTCAATGTGAACGTCAACGCCAGCGCCGACGCGAGCGCGCGCAGCCGGGCCGGACTGAACGCCCGCGCGGGCGGCAGCGTCTGGGTCTCGGGGGGCGGCTCGGCCTATGTGACGGTCGACCAGCCCTATCCGACCACGATCAACGGCCTGAACGTCGAGGGCGCCCGCGTGCGCCAGGTCGTGCGCGTCCCTTATGAGGCGCGTCGCCGGTGGGAGAAGCGGGTCGTGATCCGCGCCTTCTGCATCGACGACCGCGACGTGCCGCATCCGGCCTCGCAGGTCCGCCCTGACCGTGACGTGGACGCAGATTACGAAGGCGAACTGTATCGCTGCCTCGCCGGAACGCGGCTGCAGTACACCTGGGCCGAATATGTCAGCGACGCCGACTTCGGCCACGGCGAGACGATGGATTGCCGCAAGGGCGAGGCGCTGTGGCACGGTCGCGGCGGACAGGTCGAATGCCGCTCCCAGAAGGCCGAGCGCGAATGCAACGAGCGTTCGCTGCTGCGCCGCTACGGCGCGGGCGTGAAGATCCTGACCATGATCCGGGAAGAGATCTACACCGAGTACCGCGAGGAAGTCGTCGAGCAGCAGGGCATAGCCGTTTCGGGCGCGACCATGACGCTGGATGGCGGCGTGGGTGGGCGGGTATTCTGACGCCCATCTGAACAACGGCGTTCAGCCCGCCGTCAGCCGGCGAGGCCTAGATTGATCAACGTCGGCTCTGTCGACGATCCTGAGAAGCGACTGGCCCCGATCCGCAAGGACCGGGGCCTTTTTTCGCGTCCTGCCGGGCGGCTTACTGGGCGGCCGGAGCCGCTGCGGGAGCCGCGGCCGGGCGGGACGAGGTGACAGTCGCGCGCCAGGCCGTCTCGGGCCGCAGGTATTGGCGGGCCAGACGCTGGATGTCGGCCGGCGTGATCGTCTCGAGGTCCGAGATGTGGGTCAGCGTCTGCTGGACCTCATCCGGTTTGACCGCCACGTCAGCGAGTTGGCCGAGCCAGTATTCGTTGCTGGCCTGGCTACGGCGCAGCGATTCGATGACCGGCAGACGGGCGCGGTTGAGCTCGTCCTCGGACACCGGCGCGTCGCGCAGGCCGGCGACGATCGAATCCACCGCCGCATAGAAGGCGGGCAGGGCGTCGGTCGCCGTCTGGGCGGTGATCGAGATGGAGCCATAGTCCTCGTAGACATCCGAGGCGCTGGCGCCGACCCCGGGGGAATAGGCCAGAGCCTGCTTCTCGCGGATTTCCTCGAGCACGCGGAGCTTGAGCACCTCCGAGAGGATCGAGACCTGACGCGACTCGGTGCGGTCGCCGATGGCGTCGGTGGTCGGCCATGCGATGTAGCCGAGCGCCTGTTCGGCGGGACCGGTGTGGTTCAGCTGGACCGGCTCGGCGACGCCGGCCGGGAAGCGAAGCACCGTCGCGCCGGGGGCGGGTTGAGGGTCCGGACCACGGGCCGGCAGGGCGCCGAGGGTCGGGGCGACCGCGGCGATGGCGTGCTCGACCGTCACGTCGCCGACGACGACGACATCGATCAGACCGGAGGACAGGCCGCGCGTCACACCTGCGCGCATGTCCTCGATGGTCCAGGAGGCGACGTCGGCGGCGGTCGGGAAGGACTGACGCTTGTCGCCGCTGGCCAGAAGGCCGGAAGCCTGCAGCTGGAAGGCGCCGCCGGGGGTGGCCATCTGCTGGGCGACGATCTGCGGGAAGAAGGCCTTGATCTGCTGGAACGGCGCCGGGCGCAGGCCCGGGTCGGTCAGATAGGCGGTGAGAACCTGCATCTCGAGGCCGAAGTCCGCCGGGCGGGTCGCGCCGGACAGGCTGTAGGTGTCGCTGTCGACGCCGAAGCCCGCGGAATAGATGCGGCCGTTCAGCACGCGGCTGAGTTCGTCGGCCGTCAGCTTGCCCAGACCGCCCTGGGTGAAGATCAGCGGCGCCAGCGCCTGCGGGTCCGAGCGGTCGGTGGGCAGGCCCAGTTCGCCGATGCCGGTGCGGACGCTGACCAGAATCTGCTCGTCGCGGAAATCGGTCGGCTTGACTGTCAGGCGGACTCCGTTGGCGAAGGTGACGACGGTGGCGCCGAGCTCGGCGATCTCGCGCCGTTCCTGCACCACGCCCGGCGCGCCGAAGCTGGCGTAGGGCCAGTCGAGCTGGGCCTGGGCGGCGGGGGCGGTGACGGCGACCTGTCGCGAGGCCTCCAGCGCCGCGGTGACGGCGGCTTCACCGCCCTCGACCTCGACCGGAGAGACGACCAGCGCCAGCGGGCCGCCGCCTTCGAACACCGGCTTGATGGCCTGATTGACCTGGGCGGCGGTCAGGCCTTCGACGGCGGCGTTGAACAGCTCGAGACTGGTCTGGGGCGACGAGAACACCTCTTCGTCGTTCACCGCGCCGACAAGGCCGTTGGCCAGCGACGGCGTGCGGCGGGTGGCGGCGGCGGCCACGGCGTTCTCGAGCGCGGCGCGGGTGTCGGTGATTTCGCGCTGCAGTTCGGCGTCGGACACGCCGTACTGCACGAGACGGCGCTGCTCCTGCTCGATGGTTTCGAGCGCACGCTTCCATTCGCCCGGGTTGAACTGGGCGGAGACGGAGGCGATGTCGAGGCTTTCAGCTAGGGTCGACTGGCCGCCGCCGGCCGAGATGAAGGGCGGGTTGTCGGCGCGGGCGATCTCGCCCAGACGCCGGTTCAGAACGGCCACGCCGAGGTTGCGCAGCAGGTTGTCGCGGCGCTCGGCGACGGTGTCGGGATCGGTGTCGGGCGCCTTGATCCAGTTCAGCTGGATCGACGACTGAACGCCGTCCTCGACGAGGATGCGGGTTTCGGGATTGCGCGGGGCGACCGTGCCCAGGTCGGGCTCCGGGCCTTCGGCGCCCTTCGGCTCCCAGCTTTCGAACGCGGCGCGGATCTTGGCTTCCATCTGGTCGACGTCGAAGTCGCCGACCGCGACCATGGTCGCGCGCGACGGGCGGTAATAGGCCTCGTAGAATTCGACGAAGCGTTCGCGCGGCGCGGTGCGGATGATCTCCAGATCGCCGATGGGCAGGCGCTGGGAGATGCGCTGGCCGGGGGCGAGCAGGGCCAGCTGGGCCTTGATCGAACGCAGGCCCGGGGTGTTGCGGAGACGTTCCTCGCCGGCGATGACGCCGCGTTCGGCATCGACCGCCTCGGGGGCCATCAGGGCTTCCGAGACCTGTTCGCGCATGATGCGCAGGCTGGTGTCGACGGTCTCGTCGTTGGTCCGGGGCAGCTCCAGCATATAGACGGTCTGGTCGAAGCCGGTGGAGGCGTTGGTGTCGGCGCCAAAGGCCAAGCCGAGCCGCTCGAGGATGCGCAGCAGGTCGTTCTCGGGGATGTTGGTCGTGCCGTTGAAGGCCATGTGCTCCATGAAGTGGGCGAGGCCGAGCTGGTTCTCGTTCTCCATCAGCGAGCCGGCGTCGATGCGCAGGCGCAGCGAGGCCTGACCCGGCGGGGTGGCGTTGCGCAGGATGGCGTAGCGCATGCCGTTGGGGAGCTGGCCGAAGCGGACGTTGGCGTCGGCGGGAATGTCGCTCGTGCTCTGGGCCCAGGGCTCGCTGGGCTGGACCTGGGCGAGGGCGGGCGCGGCCGTGGCGAGAACCGCAACCGAGGCGGCCGCGAGAAGAAGCAGACGGGGGGAACGCATAAGCGGATCTTTCCGATTGGCGCTGAGGCTCAGGTCGGCCGCGCCGGACAAGGTTCAGGGGCCGCGATCCTCGACCGCCGACGCCCCTGACAACCTTTCAGCGACACGGAAGGGCCGCTCAAGTTACGGAAGATTAATGTGAGGGCCGCGAGACGTAGAAGGTCGCGGAGTTGCCGACCGCGTTGGCGCCGGTGATCACGGCGCGGGTCGAGCCGGCGACGGTGGTGTTGGCCGTGGCCGAGACGTCGCCGCTGTTGGTCTGGCTGTTGCGGGCTTCGAGATAGCCTTCGCACTCGGAGCAGGCGTAGCCGGTGACGCTGTTCCCGACGGCGTCCGCGCCGACATAGACGTCGTAGCCGTTCGTGCCGGAGAAGGTGGCGGTGACGTCGACGCCGCCCGAGTTGAACTGGCTGTTGTCGATCTCGACGTAGATGTCGTTGTTGCCGACCGAGAGCTCGTTGGCGACGCCGCGGGCGTGAGCCTCGGCCCGGCCGTAGTCATAGGCGGTGGTGGTGGCGGCGGCGCGGACGAAGGCGGTGTTGTCCTGGCTGGACTCGACCACGACCGAGCCGCCCTGGTTGTAGAGCACGGCCTGGTTGGCGGAGGCGCGGGCGCGGGCGGCCAGATCCCAGGCGTTGCCGGAGTTGGCGCTGGACTCGGCCTCGACGAAATCGCCGGTCGAGGTCTGGACGATGGCGAGGTTCTGGCCGGAGGTCTGGCCGCTGGTGACCTGGACCGCGTTGACGATGGCCTGGCTGGAGACATTGGCCTCCGCCGGAATGTACTGCGTCTCGATGCGGTTGTAGGCGCGAACGGTGGCGGAGGAGGACTGGTCGATCGAGCCGCCGACGGTGGAGCCTTCGCCGTAGACCGCGACCGTATTGGAGATGGCCGAGGCGTTGATGACCGCGCCGCCGAGCAGGCGGGCGTCGTCCTCACCCAGCTGGGAGGTGGCGCTGACGAGGGCGCCGGTGTTGGACTGGTTCGCATCCACCGTCAGGTCGGCGTCATAGGCGCTGACGGCCAGATAGTTGCCCTGGGCCTGGGTGGTGGCGTTGACGATCCCGTAGGTGTCGCCGCCGAGGGTCATGTCTGTGGTCGCGACCGAATCGCCGCGCATGTCCTGATCGGACTGGACCGTAATGGAGCCGTTCTCGACGGCGCCCGAGGCGCTGTTGCCTTGCGCCGAGGTGCTGACGGTGACCTGTTCCTGGGCGTCGACGACGTTGAGCGTCTGGTGCGAGAAGACGTCGCCCAGCTGCAGCTGTTCGTTCAGGACGATCGAATCCGCCGGTGGCGGGGTCTGCGCGGCAACCTCAGTAGCGGCTGCGGCGCACATCACCGTCGCGGCGATCGTGCCAGCGAGACGGATCCGCGCGGGTTTCGCCATTGTTCGTTCCCGTGTTGGGGTAAGCCGGATAGTAGCCGCCGGTCGCGCCGACGGTGCCCAGCGGGTCCGGACCCGCCGAGAGGCAGATCTCCGGGCCGGGTGCGCCGTAGAGGTTGGCCATGAACTCGACCGTGGCCCGCTCGATCAGGGCGCGGACCGCCAGCTGAACCGGCTCCAGCCCGCCTTCGCCGGCGGAGATGTCGAAGACGTTGCCGTTCAGGAAGTCGAACACGCCGGCCGAGACTTCCCGCCCGATGATCTGCTTCTGGTAGGAGACGACGTCGACGACCTCGAGGGTGGTGGTCTGGACCAGCCGTAGGTCGATGGCGATGTTCATCACGAACGACTTGCCGGAGAAGGCCGTGGACAGCGGCGTGTCCGTGGCGGCCTGACCCGCGGCCATGTCGAAGCCGCCCGAGCGGATGTTGTAGTTCACCTCGGTGATGCCGCCGACGATGTAGAAGTCGGTGCCGGGGACCGAGCCCGCGAGGATGCGGCGGTATTCGACATCGTCCGGCGCGTTGGGGCCGGCGTCGCCGATCAGGCGGTTGTTGGCGTAGCGCAGCTCCATCTCGGAGACCGAGGTGTCGTAGCGTTCGAGAATGCGGGCGCCCGACTTGGCGAGGGCCGACATCGCCATCAGCGAGGCGCCGCCTGTGATCTGACGGCCGCCGTCGGCCGAGACCGTGCCGGTGTAGTCGCTGATCCGGCCCACGGCCATGCGCGGCGACGGCAGGTTATAGCGCCGGGCGTAGTCGGCCATGCAGTAGAGGGCGGCGGAGTAGGGCGTCGGATTGGCGGTGACCGGCGCATTGCCGATCGGCGTCGCATAGACGCCCTGCGGGCCCGCCGATGCGGAGATACAGCCGCCGAGCAGCGCGGCGATGGCGCTAGCGGCGACGACCGTCTTCAGACGCCGGGCGGTCTGGCCGTTGATCATGGAAGCCTCAAGGTGCCGTTCAGGGCGGTGCCGGCGGTTACATTGCCGTTGTTGATCTGGGTCGAGTTGACGATGACCGTGTTGTGGTTGCCCTGAACCACGACGTTCAGGCTGTTGCCGATGGCGGTGGAGCCGCCGATGGCCGTGCCCCCTTGGCCACCCGCGCCCGAGAAGCTGGAGGAGACGCCGCCGCTGGCGCTGGAATAGGCGCTGGCTCCGGCCTGGATGATTCCGTCGACGATCAGGCGGTTGCCGTTCTGGTCGCGGGTCGAGCCGGTTTGCGGGCGGGCGGTGGTGTAGCGCGAGCCGCCATAGCCCGCCTGGTAGTTCCCCATGCCCGAGGAGCCGGCGGACTGGGCCATGGCTGCGGCCGGGACGAGCAGCGCGACGGCGCTGACGAGGGCGGGGATGGTCTTCAGCCGGATGGTCACGAGAACCTCCACACGCGAACATGGTTTAGGGGTCGGTAGGCAACCCAGGTCCCAATCTGGATCATGGTTATTAAGAACCGCTTGCCATGCTGAGCTGTAAGACGCTGAAACCTCAGCCGCACTTCCGGAGCCGACCCTGACCGACGCGACCGTTCGCGAACCCGTCTTCAGAGCGCCGGCGATCGCGGTGGTGATCGCGGCGTCCATGCCGGCGCTGTACTGGCTGCAGGAGAGGCTTCCCGACGGCGGCTATTCGCTGGCGTTTCAGGCCGCCTCTCTCTGGAGGGGAGACTGGTGGCCGGGTCTGGTCACCTCGATGTTCCTGCACGGCGGCTGGGAGCATGTGGCGATGAACGCGGCCGGCGCCTTCGCCTTTGCCCCTCCCGTCGCCCGTCTCATGCCGCGTGCGCGGGGCGTCGCAGGATTTCTCGCCTTCTATATAGTGTGCGGCGTCGCGGGGACGGCCGGGTTCGGTCTGGTCAATCCCGAGGTCTACGATCCCCTCGTGGGTGCGTCGGGGGCGATATTCGGCCTGATGGGGGCGGCTATTCGCCTGCTGGGGCGGCGGGACGGCAGCCTTCGTCCACTCCTCGACCGTCGCTTCCTGTCCATGGCGGCCGTGATCATGGCGCTGAACGCCGTAACCGGCCTTGTCGGACTGGCCCCCGGCGCCGAGGGCGCCCAGATCGCCTGGGAAGCGCACGCGTTCGGGTTTGTCGTCGGGG
>NZ_JAATJM010000001.1:0-252500 GCF_011927945.1 Brevundimonas alba | reverse complement strand
ATTTAGGTAGAGCGTCCGACGTATTCCTTGGGGGGTAGAGCACTGGATGGTTGCGGGCTGCGCGAGCGGTACCAATACTAACCAAACTCCGAATACCCAAGAGAACTATCGGGCAGACACACGGCGGGTGCTAACGTCCGTCGTGAAAAGGGAAACAACCCTAACCATCATCTAAGGCCCCCAAGTACTGGCTAAGTGGGAAACGATGTGGGATTGCTTTGACAATCAGGAGGTTGGCTTAGAAGCAGCCATCCTTTAAAGAAAGCGTAACAGCTCACTGATCAAGCGATCCTGCGCGGAAAATGTAACGGGGCTCAAGCCAGTCGCCGAAGGTATGGGTTTGCAGTTTACTGCAAGCGGTAGCGGAGCGTTCCGTAAGCCGGTGAAGGTCAACCGTGAGGTTGGCTGGAGGTATCGGAAGTGAGAATGCTGACATGAGTAACGATAAACAGTGTGAGAAACACTGTCGCCGAAAGACCAAGGGTTCCTGCGTAAAGCTAATCTGCGCAGGGTTAGTCGGCCCCTAAGGCGAGGCTGAAAAGCGTAGTCGATGGGAAGCAGGTAAATATTCCTGCACCAGCTGGAAGTGACGGATGGCGTAAGTTGTCAGGGCTTATTGGATTGTCCTGGCAGCGAAGTTGTCCCTGGAAATAACTCCAGCAGAGACCGTACCCGAAACCGACACAGGTGGTCAGGTAGAGCATACCAAGGCGCTTGAGAGAACTGTGCTGAAGGAACTCGGCAAATTGCACGCGTAACTTCGGAATAAGCGTGACTCACCTAGCGCAAGCTAGACTGAGTGGCACAAGCCAGGGGGTAGCGACTGTTTAGCAAAAACACAGGGCTCTGCGAAGCAGCAATGCGACGTATAGGGTCTGACGCCTGCCCGGTGCCTGAAGGTTAAAGGGAGTTGTGAAAGCGACGAACTGAAGCCCAGGTAAACGGCGGCCGTAACTATAACGGTCCTAAGGTAGCGAAATTCCTTGTCGGGTAAGTTCCGACCTGCACGAATGGCGTAACGACTTCCCCACTGTCTCCAGCACAGGCTCAGTGAAATTGAATTCCCCGTGAAGATGCGGGGTTCCCGCGGTCAGACGGAAAGACCCTATGAACCTTTACTATAGCTTCGCCTTGGCGTTAGCGACCGTATGTGTAGGATAGGTGGGAGGCTATGAAGCCGGGGCGCCAGCTCTGGTGGAGCCATCCTTGAAATACCACCCTTACTGTCGTTGACGTCTAACCGAGGGCCGTTATCCGGTCCCGGGACATGGCGTGGTGGGTAGTTTGACTGGGGCGGTCGCCTCCTAAAGTGTAACGGAGGCGCGCGATGGTGGGCTCAGACCGGTCGGAAATCGGTCGTCGAGTGCAATGGCATAAGCCCGCCTGACTGCGAGACTGACAAGTCGAGCAGAGACGAAAGTCGGCCATAGTGATCCGGTGGTCCCGCGTGGAAGGGCCATCGCTCAACGGATAAAAGGTACTCTAGGGATAACAGGCTGATTTTGCCCAAGAGTCCATATCGACGGCAAAGTTTGGCACCTCGATGTCGGCTCATCACATCCTGGGGCTGGAGCAGGTCCCAAGGGTATGGCTGTTCGCCATTTAAAGTGGTACGTGAGCTGGGTTCAGAACGTCGTGAGACAGTTTGGTCCCTATCTGCCGTGGGTGTTCGAAGCTTGAGAGGATCTGTCCCTAGTACGAGAGGACCGGGATGGACATACCTCTGGTGGACCTGTCGTGGCGCCAGCTGCGCAGCAGGGTAGCTATGTATGGAATAGATAACCGCTGAAAGCATCTAAGCGGGAAACTAACCTCAAAACAAGGCTTCGCTGAGGATCGTGGAAGACTACCACGTTGATAGGCCAGGTGTGGAAGTGGGGCGACCCATGAAGCTTACTGGTACTAATAATCCGATCGGCTTGATCGTTTCTCAGCAAAACTCATTCGATTTTTTCAGCTACTGCTGAACTGACAATGTCTTCTCACAATCGTCTATCCGCCTGGTTGACCTGGTGGCTATGTCGGAGGTTCCCCACCCGATCCCATTCCGAACTCGGTCGTTAAGCCCTCCAGAGCCGATGGTACTTCGTCTTAAGGCGCGGGAGAGTAGGTCGCCGCCGGGTCTACCAGGCGGATATATGATTGTAAGTTTGCCCTATCGCGCTTCGCGCTACTTGAGGGCACGTCTTCTCGAACCGCTTTTCCTCTACACTACCGTTTGCCGCGGGATGGAGCAGCCCGGTAGCTCGTCAGGCTCATAACCTGAAGGTCGCAGGTTCAAATCCTGCTCCCGCACCCAAGATCTCAAAGCCCCGCTCGGCTCCGCCGGCGGGGCTTTTTGCTGTTCGGCCGATCGCGAGTTCCGCGGCTTACGCCGAGTTCATCCGCCCGCCACAATCCCGCCTTGTTCCGCTACAAATGTAGCGCTACGAATGTAGCGTCACATTCAGTGGAGCCGCCATGATCGAGTCCCTGCCACGACGGGAACGGGAGGTGTTCGAAACCCTCTGCCGCCTGCAGAAGGGCACGACCAGCGCCGTTCGCGCGGCCATGTCCGACCCGCTGAGCGATTCCGCCGTGCGGACCCTGCTGACGCGTCTTGAGACCAAGGGTCTGGTGGCGCGGACGCCGGACGAGGACGGCCTGGTGTATCGCCCGTCGCCGCGTCCGGAGACCATCGCCGCAAGCGCCCTTCGCCGGACCGTCGACACCTTCTTCGCCGGCTCCGCGGCCAATGCCGCCACGGCCCTGCTGGGACTGACCCAGAAGCTGAAACCCGAAGAATTGGCCGCGCTGGAGCGTGCCATCGACGAAGCGAAGGAGCGGGGGTCGTGAGCGTCGAGCTGTTTATCGAGCTGCTGTGCAAGACGAGCGTCATCGCCGGCGCCGGGCTGATGCTGTCCCGCCTTCTGGCGTTTCGGCCTGCGGCCGACCGGGTCGATGTCCTGAGAGCGGCGGTCTGCGTCCTGCTGGTGCTGCCGCTGATCGTCGCCGCCCTGCCGGCGCTGCAGATAGCGCTTCTGCCGGCCCAACAGGCCGAGACGGCGGCGTCCGCGCCCGTCTGGCAGGGCTCCGTCGAACTGGCCGAGGGCCTGTCCGTGTCGAGCGCCCTGCGCGCGCCCTCTCCGCTGCTATGGGCGGGGCTGGCGTGGGCGGCGGGCGCGGCGCTGGTCCTCGGCCGATTCATTCTGGGCGTTCTGACGCTGAGGCGCTGGACGCGCGACGGCGCGCCGGTGAAGGACCCGGTCTGGACACGCGCGCTCGATGGCCTCGAAAAGGACCGCCGCCCCCGGCTTGTGGCCTCGCCCCCGGTCGAGGCGCCGCTCAGCTGGGGCCTGCCCCCGGGCGTGGTGCTGATCGGAAACAACTGTCTGAACCATCCCGAGAGCGCCGCCGCCGTGCTGGCGCACGAGCTCGCCCATATTCAGCGACGCGACTGGCTGTTCCTGGCCCTGTCCCGTCTCGCGCTCGCCCTGTTCTGGTTCAGTCCGCTGGTGTGGCTGCTGCACGCCACGCTCGCTGCCCGGACCGAAGACGCCGCCGACGCCGCCGCCGTCTCCAAGGTGGACCGCCGGACCTACGCCCGCGCCCTGGTCGGTCTCGCCGCCGACTTCCGCCAGTCTTCCGCCATCGGCATGGCGGGCGACGCCCAGTCCCTGACCCGAAGGATCACCCGCATCATGACCATCCGCCCCGTCACCCGTCCCCGCCCGCTGTCGATGGCCTTGGCCATCGGCGCCCTGGTCGCCATCGCCACGCCGATCGCGGCGCTGGAGATCACGCACCGGCAGGCGGCTCCGCCGCTCCCGCCCCTGCCGCCGCTGGCCGCGAGCGTACCTGTCGCGCCGCTGCCGCCGTTGCCGCCGTTGGCGATGTCGATCGCCGCACCGGTTCATGCCCCGGAGCCGCCCGCTCCGCCCGCTCCCCCCGCGCCCCCGGCGCCGCCCCGCCCGCAGGACGGCTCGCGCATCACCATCACGGACGGCGGCCGCACCCAGGTCTACCGCTCGGTCGAGGAGATGGATCCGCAGACGCGCCGCGAATACGAACAGGCCATGCAGGAAGCGGCTCAGGCCCGGGTCCACGCCGCCGAGGCGGGGGTAGACGCACGCGCAGCGCGGGCCGAGGCCGCCCGCGTCCATGCCGAGGCGCGCACGCACCACGCGGCCGCGATGGAGCAGGCTCGTGGCGCGATGGCCGAGTCGCGCGTCGCCGCCACAGAAGCCCGCGCCCAAGCCGCTGTCGCGCGTGAAGAAGCTCGCCACGCCATGGCTCGCGCCCGGGTCGAGATGCGCCTAGGCGCCGACGAGATGGACCGCGGTGCGGCCGAGATGCGCGAGGAGGGCCGCCGACTGCGCGACCCCGCCTATCGGGCCCGGCAGATCGAGGAGAACCGGGCGCGGGGCCAGACGGTCACGGACGCCGAACTGGTCGCCCTGTCGAACAGCCTGCCGCGGCAGGCGGACGAGTTGCAGCGGCAGGCGCAGCGGATGAGAGAACAGGCTGTCGCCGACCGCACCTGAGACGACAAGGCCCCGCTCCGGCGGGGCCTTTTTCTATGGCCCGCCGAGAAGCGCCAGCGCGGCGTGGGCCATCAGCCAGAGCACGGCGACGAAGTTGATCGTGAACACCTGACCCCGCAAGGCGACGTTGTCGCCCGAGCACTGGACCCATGAGTGCAAAAGGCGGCCGAGCAGGAACAGCCAGGCCGCGGCTACGTCCCACGGGCTGACATGGTCCGTCAGTATAAGAGCGAAGGCGCCGATCCATGCGAAGACGGGAGCTTCGGACTGATTGGCCAGGTTCCGCTGGATGCGCGCCGAGAGACGGGGATCGCCGTCCGCGCGGGCGAAGTCGTCCTTGGCGGCCTCTCCGCGCTTCACGACCACCAGCCGCGCCCAGGTCAGAAGGATGTACAGGCCGACGACCTGGCCAAAGTGCAGGAACAGGGGAGCCAGCATCCACAGCGCGTGCGAGGTCATGCCGGCTCCCATGCTTGTGCCTGTGTCAGGTCGCTCTCGCGTCCCAGAACCGGACCGCGTCGGCGTCCCGGGCGCTCAGCTCGGGATAGTCCGGGTCGGAGCCGACGTCCGGGACGCGCCGCCATGAGCGGGCGCATTTCGGATGATCCGCGAGGCGGACCTCGACCGTAACGGCGTCGCCGCCCGTGCGGAGTTCGACCCCAGAGGTGCGGAACACCTCCGCGGCGTCGAGGCCCTCGAACGGGGCGAAGGCACCGGCCGGGCCGGTCACTACGGGCCAGGCGTCGAGGGCGCCGCCGATGATCTTGTCGCGGCGGGCGCCCTCCAGCGCCTCATTGACGATCTCAAGCACGGACTGGACGCCTGCCCAGCGCTCGGCCTCGGCCGGATTGCGCCAGTCGTCCGGGGTCTCCGGGATGACGCGGGCGCAGTTGGAGCCTTGGTCGGGGAAGCGGGTCGTCCAGGCCTCTTCCATGGTGAAGGGGGTCAACGGCGCGAGCCAGGCGGTCAGGCGCAGGAAGACCTCGTGCATGACCGTGCGGGCGGCGCGGCGACGGATCGCGTCGGGACGGTCGCAGTAGAGGCTGTCCTTTCGGATGTCGAAATAGAGGGCCGACAGGTCGTTGGAGCAGAACTCCAGCACCGGGCGGACGACGTCCTGGAAGCGGTAGTCGCGGTAGGCGGCGCGAACGTCGCGGTCCAGCTCCCACAGGCGGTGCAGGACGAACCGCTCGAGCGGCGGCATTTGGTCGAGCGGCAGGCGCTCGGCCTCGTCGAAATCAGCGAGGGCCCCGAGCAGATAGCGGACGGTGTTGCGCAGCTTGCGGTAGGCGTCGACCGTGGTCTGCAGGATCTGCTTACCGATCCGCTGGTCCTCGGCGTAGTCGACCAGGGCCACCCACAGGCGGAGGATGTCGGCGCCCGACTCCTTGATGACGACGGCGGGGTCGGTCGTGTTGCCCTTCGACTTGGACATCTTCTCCCCGTTCTCGTCTTGGGTGAACCCATGGGTGAGGACGGCGTCGTAGGGGGCGCGGCCACGGGTGCCGGAGCCTTCGAGCAGGTTGGACTGGAACCAGCCGCGGTGCTGGTCCGAGCCTTCGAGATAGAGGTCGGCGGGCCAGTGCGACGGACGGTCGCCGGTGTAGCCGTGGGCCGGATCCCGCGTCTCCAGCGTGAAGGCGTGGGTGCAGCCGGAGTCGAACCAGACATCGAGGATGTCCTGGATCTTCTCGTAGCGGTTCGGATCGTGGGCGCCGAGGAAGTCGGCGTCGGGCCGGTCGAACCAGGCGTCGGCGCCGCCCTCGCGGACGGCGGCGAGGATGCGGGCGTCGACCTCGGCGTCATGCAGGGGCTGGCCGGTTTCCTTGTCGACGAACATCGCCAAGGGCGTGCCCCAGGCGCGCTGGCGGCTGATCAGCCAGTCCGGGCGGCTTTCGACCATGGTGCGGATGCGGTTCTTGCCCGCCGCCGGGTGGAAGGCAGTGGCGTCGATGGCGGCGAGGGCTCGCTCGCGCAGGGTCCCGTCGTCCTTCAGCGGCTGGTCCATGCGGATGAACCACTGCGGCGTATTGCGGAAGATGACGGGCGCCTTGGAGCGCCAGCTGTGCGGATAGGAATGCTCCAGCCGGCCGCGAGCCAGCAGGGTGCCCGCCTCGATCAGCTTCTCCATCACCGCGCCGTTGGCGGGACCGAACTTGCCGGTCTTCTTGCCCTCGGTTTCGAGCACTTTCAGGCCGCCGAACAGGGGGACGTGGTCGTAATAGGCGCCGTCGGGGTCGACGGTGTCGGGCACCTCGTGGTGGCCGTGGGCCTTCCAGACCTCGAAATCGTCGGCTCCGTGGCCGGGAGCGGTGTGGACGAAGCCCGTGCCGGCGTCGTCGGTGACGTGGTCGCCGGCCAGCAGAGGCACGGAGTAGCCGTAGCCGGTCGAGAGCGCCGCCAGCGGATGGGCGCACTCCAGGCCGGACGGATTGATGCCGTCCACGCGTGTCCAGGTAGCGATCTTCGCGGCCTTGAAGACGTCCTCGGCCAGCTTGTCGGCGACGATCAGGCGATCGCCGGGCTTGGCCCAGGGCTCGAACTCAAGTCCGGTCTCCATGGCCGTGACCTCATAGAGGCCGTAGGCGATGTCGGGACCGTAGCTGATGGCGCGGTTGGCCGGGATGGTCCAGGGCGTGGTGGTCCAGATCACCACGGACGGGTTCGAGTGGCGGAAGGCCAGCAGGTCGTCGGCGTGGTCGTCCGTCGCGCCCGTGACGGGGAATTTGACCCAGACGGTAGGGCTGACGTGGTCGTGGTATTCGATCTCGGCGTCCGCGAGGGCGGTGCGCTCGACAGGCGACCACATGACGGGTTTGGAGCCGCGGTAGAGCTGGCCGGAGTTCTTGAACTTGTGGAACTCGGCGACGATGGCGGCCTCGGTCGGGAAGTCCATCGTGGCGTAGCGGTTGTCCCAGTCGCCGACGATGCCCAGGCGTTTGAACTGGGCCTTCTGCACCTCGATCCAGCCGGCGGCGTATTCGCGGCAGGCCTGACGGAACTCGGCTTTGGAGACCTCGTCCTTGCGCTTGCCCTGGGCGCGGTAGCGCTCCTCGATCTTCCACTCGATCGGCAGGCCATGGCAGTCCCAGCCGGGGACGTAGTCGACGTCGTGGCCGAGCAGGAAGCGGCTGCGGACGACGAAATCCTTCAGCGTCTTGTTGAGGGCGTGGCCGATGTGGATGTCGCCGTTGGCGTAGGGCGGGCCGTCGTGGAGGACGTAGAGGGGCGCGCCCTCGGCCTGACGCTGTTTGCGCAGGGCGGCGTAGAGGTCGCCCCACTGTTCGATGATCTGCGGTTCCTTCTGGGGCAGGCCGCCGCGCATGGGGAAGGGCGTCTCGGGCAGGAAGACGGTCTCGCGGTAGTCGCGGCCAGCAGGAGTGTCGGAGGCGTCAGCCATGAAGTCTCGTTTCGTCGTGTGTGATCGTTCGCGTGAGTTTCGAAGTCCCGGCGTGCGCGGGGAAAGCCCCTGCGGCGCTACGCCGGGCGGCTAATCGAAATCGGGCGAAACACGCGGACGGTCATGGTGAGGTTGATCTAGCAGGCGGTTCAGCGCGGCGCCAGCGCGTCGCGGGCGGCGGCGGCGTCCTTGTCGATCTGGATCTTGAGGGCCTCGAGGCTGTCGAAGGTCGCCTCGCCGCGCAGGAAGGCGACGAGTTCGGTCTCGACGGTCTGGCCGTAGAGATCGCCGTCGAAGTCGAAGAGCCAGACTTCGAGCAGGGGCTCCTCAAGCGCATACATGGGGCGCAGGCCGAGGCTGGCTACGCCGTCGATCAGGCGGCCATCGGGCAGGCGGGTGCGGGTGGCGTAGACCCCGTAGGCGGGACGCATATAGTCGCCGAGCCGGACGTTGGCGGTGGGGACGCCGATGGTGCGGCCGCGCTTGTCGCCGTGGACGACCTCGCCCTCGACGGCGAAGGGGCGGCCGAGGATGGCGGCGGCGCGGGGCATGTCTCCTGCGTGGACGGCCTCGCGGACGGCGGAGGAGGACAGCTTCAGGCCGTCGGGGTCGTCGACGCGGGGGCAGACGGTGACGCCGAAGCCGAGCGCTTCGCCGTGGCGGCGCAGGCCCTCGGGCGAGCCGGTGCGGCCCTTGCCGTAGGTGAAGTCGAAACCGACGGCGGCGTGGCGGATGCCGAGGCCGTCTGAGTGGCCTACCGCGCTTCGCGCTGCTTGAGGCCCCGAAAGCACCTCCCGGGCGAAGGCCTCGTCGAACATGGCGGCCATGTCGGCGTCGAAGGGCAGGAGATAGAGGCGATCGACGCCGAGCGGCTCCAGAGCCCGGGCCATCTGGGCGGGCGTCATGAGGCGGAAGGGGGCGGCGTCGGGCTGGAACCAGCGGCGCGGGTGGGGCTCGAAGCTGACGACGGCGAGCGGGGCGTTCAGCGAGCGGGCGGCTTCGCGGGCTTGGGCGATGACGGCCTGATGGCCGCGGTGGACGCCGTCGAAGGCGCCGATGGCGACCGCCGCGCCCTTCAGCTCGTCGGGCAGGTCACGCCAGTCGGTGACGATCCGGACCAAGTCAGTCTTTCGCGGGACGCCGGCGGCGGGGCACACGGACCAGGGCGACGCCGTCCATGATCAGCTTGCCGTCGACGAAGCCCTCGCAGTTCAGTTCGACGCGGGCGCTTTCCTGATCGACGGAGACGACGCTGATGCGGACCACGACGTCGTCGCCGATGCGGACCGGCAGGTGGAAGCCGAGGGTCTGGGACAGGTAGATGGCGCCGGCGCCGGGCAGGATGGTGCCGACCACGGCCGAGCCGAAGGAGGCCGACAGCAGGCCGTGGGCGATGCGGCCGCGGTAGGCGGTCTTGGACGCGAAAGCCTCGTCGAGGTGGACCGGGTTGAAGTCGTCCGAAGCCTCGGCGAACAGGCGGATGCGCTCTTCGGTGACGTGGATGATCTTCTCGGCGGCCATGCCGACGTGAAGCTCCTCGAGGATGTATCCGCCCGAAGGATGTGTCGTGACCAGTTCCATGCGGGCGGCTTAGCCTGATTTGAGGCCGGTCACCACGCCAGATCGAGCATGGCGTAGCGGGCGTATGTGGTCTCGGCCTCCAGCAGGGCGGCGGCGCGGGCCGGATCGAGGCGGCCGTCGGGGCCCTTGGCGGCGTCGCCGTGGATGCCCTGGGCGATGAAGAGGCAGTCGAGGGCCTGACGGTTGGCCCCGAGCACGTCGGTGATCACGCCGTCGCCAATGCACAGGACGCGGGAGCGGTCGACGGGGCGGCCGAGCAGCGTCTCGCCTTCCGCGACGGCGAGTTCGTAGATGGCGCCGTAGGGCTTGCCGGCCATGGTGACCCGGCCGCCGAGGCTCTCGTAGAGATCGGCGAGGGAGCCGCCGCAGTAGATCAGCTTGTCGCCGCGCTGGACCACCCGGTCGGGGTTGGCGCAGATCAGTTCGAGGCCTCGGGCGGCGCCGGCGGCGAGTTGGTCGCGGTAGTCCTCGGGCGTCTCGGTCTCGTCGTCGACCATGCCGGTGACGGAGATGAAGGCGGCGTCTTGGGCCCCCTCGGCGCGGGCGAGGTCGAGACCTTCGTAGAGCGGCCAGTCGCGGTCCGGGCCGATGATCCATGCCGGGCCGGGGGCGCGCTTGGCCAGTTCGGCCCGGGTGGCGTCGCCGGAGGTGACGAAGGCCCGCCAGCTGTCGCGCGGCACCCCGAGGCCGTCGAGCTGGGCCACCACGTCCGACGACGGGCGCGGCGAGTTGGAGATCAGCACGACATCTCCACCCTGCTGATTGAAGCGGGTGAGGGCGGCGCAGGCGTCGGGCCAGCTTTCGCGGCCGTTATGGATCACGCCCCAGACGTCGCAGAGCAGGATGTCGTAGTCGGCGGCGATCTCGCCGAGGCCGGAGAGGGCGTGGGGCAGGGTCATCCTGGGCTGATAGCGGTTTCGGGAGAGGGGGTGAAGGGTCGGGGCGGGGTCCAAACGGACTGAAAAACTGCGTCCGAAGCGTCCGAAGCGTCCGAAGAGTGCGAAGCGTTCACTGAGTCCGAAGAGTGCGAAGCGACCGGAAAGCGGGTCCTGCTCCTGGACCAAGCCCCGGAGGACGCAGGCGGATTCGATTTTCAAAGACCGACGGCGAAAGCGAACGGGAGCATTATCGGGAGCATTATACGGCCGTCGGATTGCGTGCGCAGAAGATCGGGTTGAGAAAAGAGGATGTGTTTGAAGTCGCGCGGGTTTGCTGGCGCTATCCGACTATAGAAACGCGGATTGTCAGCACAGCGTCACGGGCTCCCTCAGGGAAAGAAGGAAGCGGGCCGCGCGGAACGCCGCGACACTCGCGGGTGTTTCCGTCCGGGGCCAGAGGGAGATGCGGGATGCGGTATCTGGTGATCGTGACGGCGGTGGTGGGCGCGGCGGCTCTGGCCGGGTGCGCCACGACCGACAACTACGCCTCGGCGTGCGAGCGCGACTATGCGCGGAACCGGGATCAGGCCACTGCGGCGGGCGCCGTTCTGGGCGGGGCCATCGGCGCGGCGGTGGCCGGGCGCGACGATCGGGAAGCCGGAGCGGCGATCGGCGCGGCGGCGGGGGCGCTGCTCGGGCGCCAGCTGTCCGAGGAGGACGACCCCTGCGGTTACGGCTTCGGCGGCTATAACCGCGACGGGCGTTACGGGCGGGAGCGGGTGTACTGGCGGGACGACCGGCGCTGGTGAGGAACTGGCGCGGGGCTTGCCGGTTGGTCCGGTCTGACCGGAGGAACCGATGATCCAGACCCGAACCATCCTGACCGCCGCCGTCCTGGCGGCCAGCCTCGCCGCCTGCAGCAGCCCGCAATCCGCCCCTGAGCCGGAAAACGAGACCACGGCCGCAGAGATGCCGGATGCCGGGGTCGAGCCTGCGGCAGGCGGCGCGGCGACCGCGGATGCGAACAGCGGCACTCATGCGGGGGCGACGGACGCTCCGCCCGCTACGGACACCCACTAACCCTTTCGGTCAGGGACTCCTTTACCTCCACCATGAGAGGTCGAGGCGCCGTGAAGCTTTGTCTGTGTGGGGACAGTTTCGGGCCTTGACGGCGCGGGGCTTGACGCGCGTTCGCCCGTCCGGCGAAGGCTGTCTAACGCAGGTGAATCGGCTCGGGGTTCACATAGCACGGAGTTTCGATTTGCGTTGGGTCCGGAAGCTCATCAAACGCCTCAGGTGCAAGCGCCATCGCTGGCGTCCGGATCGCCGGCGCGAAGGCGCCGAGTTCTGCGACCTGTGCGGCGCGCACCGGCTGATCTCACAGGAGAACTGACCTCCGAGGGCTAGGGACCGCCGGCGACCGAGCCGACAGCGGCCATGGCCAAGGCCTCCAGATCGATTGTGCCGTTGATCGCAAGCCCGCCGTCCGAGCGAGTGACGGACAGGCCTTCCGTAGTTTCAGCCTGCCGCTCCAGTTCGGTGCGAAGCGCCTCCGCCACCTGGGCTTCCATGCCGGCCATGTGAGTCTCCTTTGGGCGCCAGGCAGCGAGCGACCGGGCCTTCAGAGCCAGAAACGCGGAAAGGTAGGACGGGTTCGGTTCCGGAGGTCGCCGGCGCGGTCTCAGGCAGGCGCATGTGCCAGACTTGCGGGGCCCGCCCCTCGGTCAGGTCGTCGCACGCGACCTGCGCTCCGGGAAGCGTCCGACCCTGGTGCCTTCGCGACCATATCGGACCATGCGGTATGCGTAGCCGGGATATAGCCGTGAGATGTACCGCACGCCCTGCAAGGCCACAGAGGGATGGTCACCGCCGCCCATGGTCAGAACGACCGTGTCGCCCCCATCTCCCGTAGTCTTCGTCCGTCCAGCGCCGCGCGACGTCCGCAGACGTCACGGCCCAGAAGGTGAAACCGACAACCCGGCCGTTCTCGGACGCCACCACATAATGTCCCCGGCGGATGGCGCCCGAAATGCTGTCGACCATCGGCCCGAATGGAAGGCCACTAAACGGCCGCCGGTGCGCCATGAACGTGATTGCCGCAGCGAAAGCGTCGGTCATTCGCTGCATTCTGCCGATCACCAGTTCCACGAACAGTCCTCACTAACATCTATTTTTTAGTCGCCACACATCCAAATCGTGACGAGCTTCGTATCTTATCTCTCAAAAATACTGGCCGTATAGATAAGCGTGGCGCAACAATTCGTGTCAGCCAGTATTATTAATGCAAAGTTGAAACCAGAATCTCTTCGCTGCGTATACCCCCGGTGGCTCGCGATGACCACATGAACTGGCGCGCGCGCCTACGGGAGGAAAGCAATGCCCACTATAAACGGCACGAACAATAACGACGCCCTTGGAGATACGCCGGGCGACGACATCATTAACGGGTTGGGCGGATCGGATACGATTACCGTCAGCGCGGGGCGTGACGTGGTCGACGGCGGAACGAACCCGGACCGCCTCATAATCAATTACGCCGGACTGACGACTGGCATCCAGAACTTCGGCGAAAACGGGTTTGACGATGCCTCCGGCATGGGACTGACCAGCACCCGCTTTTCGAACGTCGAGTCGTTCACCATCCGAACCGGCTCTGGCGCGGACACCATCCGGACCTTCTTCCGGCCCGACAGCAATAGCGACACGGTTGTATCCGGCGTCGACCTCATCAACCTTGGCGCGGGCGATGATGTGGCCGGCGGGGGCGGAGGTGATGATACGATCTACGGCGGAGCCGGCAACGACACCCTCGACGGGGACGGCTCGATCCGTGGCAAGTTCGGAGCTGCGCGCAACCTGGCCGACATCAGCTTCACCGGGCAGGACAGGCTCTTTGGCGAAGCAGGCGACGATCTGCTGCAGGGCGGCGCCGGCGACGACGTCCTCGATGGCGGCATCGGCAACGACACGCTGTACGGAGATGGCGTCGTCTTCAATTACAATGACACGACCAACGTGGGAGGCGGGGGCACCGTCACGCTCGTCGACCAGTTTGGCGGCCAGGACTCGGGCAACGACATCCTGAATGGTGGCGACGGCAACGACATACTTGAAGGGCGGCTTGGCAACGACACGGTGAACGGCGGAGCGGGCGACGATCTTGCCCGATTTAGCCTATCGCGCGACGGTCGGGACCAGACGGATCTCGGGACAGGAAGCGACGTGGTCGAGATTAGTGTGAACGCCGACTCCGAGCGCTCCAACGCCATCCGGCTAACCTTCACCAGCGCCGAGGTCGGCAACGGCCTCGCAACCGACGGCGGGGCGATGCTGAACCAAGATGGCGGCCTGGCGGTGCGCATGCAGTCAGAGAACTACGCGGACGGGCTATTCGGTGAAGTGAGCCGCTTCGACGACGAGGGGATCACGTTCGTAGCCCAAGGCGGCGCCCTCTTTGACGTCCGCGACCTGGTGTCCGGCGCGCAACGGGGCAATCTGTTCAGCGTGGTCCAACTCGGTACGTCCGGTGCCGATACGATGACGGCCGTCTCTCCCGACGCGGCCTATTATTTCAACGCGGGCGCGGGCGCGGATACGATCACCGGCGGAACGAACGCCGACTTCCTGGTCGGTGGCGGCGGTGACGACACGCTCTCGGGCGGAGCAGGTGACGACACATTCATTGGCGGCGGCGGCAACGACGGCATCGTCGGCGGCGACGGTATCGACACGGCGAACTATGGAACGGCGACCGCCGGTGCGACCATCCGGCTTAACCTGGCGACCGGCAGTGACGGTTCCGGTGGAACGGACACCCTGTCCGGGATCGAGGACGTCGTGGGCGGGGCGTTCAACGACGTCCTCGTCGGCAACGGTGCGAACAACACGCTGAGCGGCGGTCTGGGTTCCGACACTCTGATCGGACTGAACGGCGACGATGTGCTCATTGGCGGATCGGGCGCGGCCAACCAGTTGCAGGGCGGCCGCGGCGATGACCGCTATATTGTTACTGCCAACGACACCTTGGTCGAGTTTGCCGGCGAAGGTGTGGACACTGTCGAGATCTCGCGAGACACCTATGTCCTGCGGGATAACTTCGAAAATCTGACCTACACTGGGACCGGTGCGTTCTCGGGCACGGGTAACGCCGAGGCTAATGTGATCACGGGCGGCACCCTGGGAGACACCCTGACCGGTGGTCAGGGCGACGACACACTGAACGGCGGCGACGGCGACGATATCGCGGTCCTCTCCGGGAACCAGTCGGACTACACGTTCACGACGACGGCAGGCGGCTATCAGATCGTCGATTCCGTTGGTGGACGGGACGGCTCGGACCAGTTGTCCGGCGTCGAACGTGTGCGCTTCGCAGACGGATCGACGGCGACCCTGGCAAGCCTCGTCGCCGCCCCGGCAGCGACATCGGAGCAAGCCATCGCGTTCGCCGACGATGGCTTTATCCTAAGCCCCGATATGGAGATGCAGCCGCAAATCCTGCCGTTGGACGACAGGCAGATGTCGGCGGACCTGGGGTCTGCGCTGAGGGGACATATGCAAATGCTGCCTGATGGACTCGACCATCCCGCATTCCATCAGGACGCCGGAGCCTTTGCGTTCAGCGACGACTGGATGATGTAAGGCCTCAGGCACGGCAGATTGAACGGGCGGCTTCTCTCGGGAGGCCGCCCGTTTTCCGTTCAGCAGTGTCGTCAGAGTTCGGGTGGTCGAGCAGGGAACGACACGCCGATCAGCCCATCCGCCGGCGGTGGTCGGCGCTGCGGAGGGTGGAGCGGATGAAGTCGGCGGGCGGATCGGTTTCCGCCAGGACGGCTTCCTTGATGGCGCGGGGCTCGCCGAAGAGGTGGCCTTGGCCGACGGAGATGTCGAGTTCGAGGATGTCGACGATCTGGCCCTCAGTTTCGCATTTCTCGGCGATCAGCTCGATGCCGTAGCGGCGGGTGACGCCCGCGAAATCGGCGGCGGAAATGTCGCGCAGCGCGGGAAGGGCCGAAGCGCCATCGGTGTCGAGCAGGGTCTCGATCAGCAGGTCGGCGGCGACCTTCATGAACTTCACATCGGACCGCTGAAGGTCGGCGAAGTCGAGGGCGAGGGTCTGGACCTTGTCGATCGAGAAGCGGAAGCCGAGGTCGGCCAGCTTGGCCATGTTGCGGGCCTCGACCGCGCCGCGGGCGTCGAAGGTGGCCTGACCCAGTTCGAAGATCAGGGCCTGGTTGAGGTCGCGGTTCTCGCTGAGGAAGTCGAGGAACTGGGGGAAGAAGGTCTCGTCGCCGAGCGAGGAGAGGGCGACGTTGCAGAAGACGCCGACCTTGCGGTCCTGACGCGCGAGGCGGCGGACGATCTGGGCGCAGCGGAACAGCAGCAGGTTGTCGATGGCCGGGACCAGGCCCTCGCCCTCGGCCACCGAGAGGTACTCGGCCGGCATCATGACCCGGTCGTCGGCGGCGCGCAGACGGGTGAAGCTCTCGTAGAAGATGGTGCGGCGCTGGGGCAGTGAGACGATCGGCTGCAGATACAGGTCGACGCGGTTCTCGCTGAGCGCCTCGTGGATGGTCTGGAGCAGGGCGTTGGACTGCTGCTGGTGCCGGGCCTCGAAAGGATTGGCGGCGGCCGGCTGTGAGATGCGCTGGTCGATCGACTCGCTCATCTGCTGGATCAGGGATTCCAGCATGCGGACCTCGCCCGACAGCTGTTCGGTCGAGGACAGGGCGCCGCTCTCGATGGCCTGGGCCAGTTCGGTGAGCGCGCCCTGGGTGGACTCCATGGCGTCGGCGAGGAGGCGGTGAGCGTCGCGAACCTGGTCGATTTCCTTCTTGAGGGCGGCCCGCTCGGACTTGCCGGAGACCCAGGTGTGGATCGAGGCGAGCAGGCCCAGGGTGGCGATACCGGCGGCCGCGCCCGCGCCGGCGCCGAGGCCCGCGCGCCACACGAAGGCGCCGACCGTCATGGCCAGGAACAGGTAGCCGAAGAAGAGGAAGCCTTGAGTCAGGGCGCGCATGGAAACGGTTGTTCCGCCTTCCCGGATGGAATCGCCCGAGTATCGGGGTATCACGTCGGTTAGCCTAGCGTTCCTGCACGGATTCTCCCCAAGCTTCGAGGTTAACGATGGAATTGTTCGATCTGACCGGCCAGGTCGCGGTGATCACCGGCTCCTCCAAGGGGATCGGCAAGGCCATCGCCGAGCGGATGGCCGAGCATGGGGCGAAGGTGGTGATCTCGTCACGCAAGGCCGGGCCGTGCGCCGAGGTGGCCGACGCCATCAATGCGAAGCACGGCGAGGGCCGGGCGATCGCTGTCCCGGCCAACATCGCCTCGAAGGAAGAGCTGCAGCGGCTGGTGGACGAGACCAACGCCGCCTTCGGCAGGATCGACATCCTGGTCTGCAACGCCGCGACCAATCCCTATGCGGGGCCGATGGCCGGGATCAACGACGAGCAGTTCGGCAAGATTCTGCAGAACAACGTGGTCTCCAACCACTGGCTGATCCAGATGGTCGCGCCGCAGATGCTGGAGCGGAAGGCCGGGTCGGTGATCATCGTGTCGTCGATCGGGGGCTTGCGGGGCAACGCCCTGATCGGCGCCTACAACATCTCCAAGGCGGCCGACATGCAGCTGGCGCGGAACCTTGCAGTGGAGTGGGGGCCATCGAACGTGCGGGTCAACACCATCGCACCGGGCCTCGTGCAGACCGACTTCGCCCGCTACCTGTGGGAGAACCCGGACCTGCTGAAGCAGGTGACCGATCCCGCGCCGCTGAAGCGGATCGGCCAGCCGGACGAGATCGCCGGGGCGGCGGTTTATCTCGCGGCGCCGGCCTCGGCCTATATGACAGGGCAGACGCTGGTGGTGGACGGCGGGATCACCATTGCCTGGTGAGGCCGACAAGCGGGTGAGCTTCCGCCAGGACCTGATCTGGCGGCTGGAGGCGGCCGGGTTCGCGGGCTTCGTCGGCTTCATGCGGTTGCTGGGGGTGGAGCGGGCGTCGGCGCTGGGCGGCTGGCTGCTGCGGACGCTGGGGCCGAAGACGGGGACACAGAAGACGGTGATGCGGAACCTGCGCATCGCCTTCCCCGACATGCCGGCGGACGAGCGGGAGCGGCTGGCGCTGGACCAGTGGGAACAGACCGGGCGGGCCTTTGCCGAGACGGCCGTCATGGACATGCTGGTCAAGCAGGACCGGATCGAGGTGGTCGGGCGGGAGCGGCTGCACGCCATCCGCGACAGCGGCCGGCCGGTGGTCTTCGCCGGCGGGCATTTCGCCAATATCGAGACGCTGGCGGCGACGATCGTGGGCTCGGGCGTGCCGTGCCAGATCACCTATCGCGCGGCGAACAACCCCTATGTCGACGCCCAGATCATCGCGGCGCGGGCGCGGTATGGGGTGAAGCTGTTCGCGCCCAAGGGCGGCGACGGGGCGCGGGAACTGCTGGCCGGGATGGCGCGGGGCGAGTCCGTGGCCCTGATGAACGACCAGAAATTCTCGGAGGGACCGGAGGTGATGTTCTTCGGCCAGCCGGTCAATGCGGCGCCGGGGCCGAGCCGGCTGGCGCTGCGGTTCGGGACCGTGCTGCAGCCGATGTCGGTGGTGCGGCTGCCGGGGGTGCGGTTCCGGCTGACGGTCTATGAGCCGATCGTGCTGGAGAAGACGGGCGACCGGCAGGCGGACATCGCGCGAGGCGTGCAGGCGATCACGACCTTCGTCGAGGACCGGGTGCGCGAGAGCCCGGTCGACTGGTTCTGGGTGCACAAACGCTGGCCCGACCGGGTGTATGCGGCGCTGAAGGCGGACGAAAGTTAGATACTCCCGCTCATCCCCGCGAAGGCGGGGATCCAGTCCTTTCCAGCGGGACGCCGGCGTTTCAGGACAGCGGTCTGAGTTCTGCCGTTTCTCGTTCGCCACCCAAAGCTCTGGATCCCCGCCTTCGCGGGGATGAGCGGATCACACGGCGGCGGTCTGGGGCGGTTCGTCGACCTGGACGCCTTCGTCGACCGAGCGGCGGAACGGGCCGTGGTAGCCGGGCTGGGCGACCCGTCGCCGGTCGGGGCCGAAATAGCCGTCGGTCTTCACGAAGGGGCGGGGTTTCCAGATCACCGACTGGATGCGGTCGAGCACGGCCTTGGCGGTGATCGGCTTGACGAGGAATTCGGTGACGCCGGCGTCGCGAGCCTCATAGACCCGCTGCTTGCCCGAGTGGCCGGTCATCATGATGATCGGCAGATAGGGATTGACGCTGTCGGGGCTGTTGCGGACCAGACGGGTGAACTCGACGCCGTCCAGCGGGAACATATTGTAGTCGACGATGGCCAGGTCGACCTGGTGGTCGCGCAGGATGGCCAGGCCGGTGGCGCCGTCGCGGGCCTCGAGGACCTTGCGGATGCCCGCCGATTTCAGCACCGCCGACGCGATGGTCAGCATGTGGGGATTGTCGTCGACGAGGAGGACCTGGATGGCGGCGAGGGAGGTCATGGAGAGACGGCTGGAAAACGCCCGGTGCGCGCGGGTGCGGAAATCTAGGGCCGCAAAACTTTCCGGTCCATGACTGACCAGCGATCAGGAACGACGTAACCGCTTACTCGCGCTCAGGTTCTCACCATCAGCGACGGGTCCATGTTGCGGTTGCGCCATTTCATGCGCCAGCAGAGGTGCGGACCGGTCGCGCGGCCCTTCATCCCGACCCGTCCGACCGAATCACCGCGGCGCACGTCCTGCCCGGCGCGGACATCGAGCTGCGACTGATGCAGATAGGCGGTGATCAGGCCCTGACCGTGGTCGATCAGGACCAGACCGCCCTCAAAATGCATGTCGGGCTCGGCGAGGGTGACGCGGCCGGCGGCGGGGGCGCGGATCTCGGTCCCGAGCGGCGCGGCCAGGTCGATGCCGTAGTGGGGACGGGCGGGCGTGCCGTTGAGGACGCGCTGGGCGCCCCAGAGGCTGCTGACGCGGAAACCGGTCAGGGGCCAGTCGAAACCGTCGCTGAAACCGTCGGCGTCGAGGCGGCTGGCGAAACCCTCGGTCTTGATCTCGACCTCGCGGGCGATGCGGGCGAGCAGGGCGGGATCGGAAGGCTCGACCGTCGCGGGCGGGAGGCCGTCGACGCGCGTCATGGGGAAGTCGCCGGGAGCGATCTGAAGCGCGCGGATCGCGGAGCGGCCGTTGGCGCGGGCCTCGATTTCGGCGGAAGGTCCGGCGTCCCGGTCGAAGCCGATCACGAAGACGCCGTCGGCTGAGGCGGCGGTCAGGGCCTCGCCATCGACGAAGATCAGGGCTCGGGGCCATGTCCGACCGATGACATGGCCGCCCTGGACGAAGCGGCCGGTCAGGACGAGGTCGTCGGTGGTCCGGGCGCGCACGGCGCCGGAGGCCGCGAGGGCCGCGGCTCCGGCGAGGAGGGCGCGGCGGTCGGGATTCACCGGGCGGGCGCCATACGCTGCAGGGCCTCGCCGGGGCCGGCGTAAGCCTCCTGACGCACGGCGGACCAGTAGCGCAGGATTTCCAGCGGGATGGCCTTGCCGCTGACGGCGCAGGCGACGAAGCGGCCGCGCTTCAGCACGGCGAACTCGCCATCGGCGAAGTGGAGGGTGGCGAATTCCGCGTCAGGCTCGGTCATGGAGCGAAGGCTAGCGCGGGGCCGGCGGCGGCGCCAAGGCTTTCGCCTCTCAGAACAGGTCGCCCTGCCCGGGCGGCGGGGCCTTGGCGCGTGGAGCGGCGGCGGGCTTCGGCCGGGGCGGCGGAGCCTCGCCCTCGCCGTCGATGCGCGCGCCGCGCGCGCCGTCGTCGAAGACCAGCCGGACGGCCTGTCCGGGCTGGAGGGCGGCGGCGGCGGCGATCATGACGCCGTCCTCGCTCTCGACGCGGGCGAAGCCGGGTTTGGGCCGTTTGGGATCGAGAGTGGCGAGGGCGCGGGCGAGGGCGGCGAGACGGTCGCCGTCCCGCTCCAGCCGGCGGGGCAGGGTGGGGGCGAAGCGGGCGGTGGTCGCGCCGAGCCGGTCGCGGCGGCGTTCGAGGGCGCGGTCGAGCACGGCGGGCGACAGGCGACCGGCGACGGTGATCAGCTGGCGCTCGTGCACCGCCACATTGCGATGCAGGGCCGAACCGAGGCGGCTGCCGGCGAGGTCGAGCCTCTGGCGGGGCAGGGCCAGCAGGTCTTCGGGCCGGACCGGCAGGCCGCGGGCGACGGAGCTCAGACGGGTGCGGCGTTCCTCGATCAACCGCCCGCCGGCGCGGACCAGACGCCGGTCGAGATCGAGCACCGTGGCGCGCAGGTCGGCCAGAACCGGCGTAGCGATCTCGGCCGCGCCGGTGGGCGTCGGGGCGCGGCGGTCCGAGACGAAATCGATCAGGGTGGTGTCGGTCTCGTGGCCCACCGCCGAGATGATCGGGATGCGGGCGGCGGCGACGGTTCGGGCCAGACCCTCGTCGTTGAAGCACCAGAGGTCCTCGACCGAGCCGCCCCCGCGGGCGACGATCAGCAGGTCGGGGCGGGGGATGGGCCCGCCCGTGGTCAGGGCGTCAAACCCGCGGATGGCGTTGGACACCTGACCGCAGGCGGCCTCGCCCTGCACCACCACTGGCCAGACGATGACGCGGCAGGGCCAGCGCTCGGCGATCCGGTGCAGGATGTCCCGGATCACCGCGCCGGTCGGGCTGGTGATGACGCCGATGACGGCGGGGAAGGTCGGGATCGGCTTCTTGCGGGCCGGGTCGAACAGGCCCTCGCCCTGAAGGCGGACCTTGAGCCGCTCCAGCTGGGCCAGCAGGGCGCCGGCGCCGGCGGGCTCCATGGTCTCGATGACGATCTGGTACGACGACCGGGCCGGATAGGAGGTGATCTTGCCGGTGACGATCACCTCGAGCCCGGTCTCGGGCTGCACGCCGAGGCCGCGCGCCTGACCCTTCCAGACAACGCCGTCGATGCAGGCCTTGTCGTCCTTGAGCGTCAGATAGACATGGCCCGAGGCGTGGCGGTTCACCTTGGAAATTTCGCCGCGCAGCCGGACATGGCCGAACCGGTCCTCCAGCGTCCGCTTGAGCGCGAACGACAGCTCGGAGATCGACAGGGGCGGATTGTTGTCGCGGGGCGCCGCCGGTTCGTCGGCCGGGCCCTCGAAAACGTAGGAGTCGTCGCTCATGCAGGCAGAGTAGCGGGGTGAGCGTGCGAGCGGGAGGGGGAGATGCGGAATGTCGGCAACGGGGGCAGGCGGACATCAGTCCAGCCCTCCGGCATCAATACGGACGACAGGAGGGTAAACGGACGCTAGCCTTCGTCAGAGCGGTGGGCTCATCCGGGGGGATTTGATTTGAGCGCCTTCGAGTTCTTCTTCAGCTTCTTCGGGCTCATCCTCGGTCTCTCCGTCGCCGAGGTGATGACGGGGTTCGCGCGCGTGCTGAAGCGGCGCAACCGTATCCGGATGGGGTACGTCACCCCCCTGCTGGCCGGACTTCTGCTGCTCGATCTGGCGAGCTTCTGGTCCAACACCTGGGGGATGATGCAGCAGATCCAGATCAGCCTGCATCTGCTGATCGTCGGCGTGGTGGTGGCGGGGACCTATTTCCTGGCCGCCTCGCTCGTGTTTCCGGACGATCTGGATGAGTGGAACTCGCTGGACGCCTTCTACGACACCCACAAGCGCTGGGTCGTGGGCGGGGTCTGGCTGGCCAACATGGTTTCGGGCATCGGCTTCACCGCCTTCGTGACCACGCCCGACGAATTCTGGCCGAACATGGTCAGCGCCGACAGTCTGATCACCGTGGCCACGTTCAGCGCCATCATGGGCGGGGCGGCCTTCATTCGCGACCACCGGATAAACGCGGCCCTGTTCGTCGTCGGTATGGCGCTCTACCTGTTCTGAGCGAGCTGGGTCTGGATCAGCCGGCCCGCCGGTAGTGCAGGGCGACGACGCCGTTGCGGAAGGGCGTGGCGGAGATCAGGTCGAGCCGGCGCGTGCCGGGCAGCCCATCCTGGTAGAGGGTGGGCCCGTGGCCGGCGATCCGGGGATGAACGAGGAACCTGTACTCGTCGATCAGATCGAGCCGGTCGAGCTCGGTCGCCAGCTTGCCGCTGCCCAGGAGGACGCCGGCGGGGGTTGCGTCCTTGAGCCCCTGCACGGCCGCGCGCAGGTCGCCGGCGAGATGGTGGCTGTTGGTCCACGGGAAGTCCGTACGCGTCGACGAGACGACATATTTCGGCTTGGGCTCCAGCTTGACCGCCCACTCGAGGATCGCCGGCGGCGCCTCCACCTCCCCGCGGGCAACGGCCGGCCAGTAGCCTTCCATCATCTCGTAGGTGACGCGGCCCCACAGCATCGCCCCGGCCTCGTCCATGAGACGGGTGAAGAAGGCGTGCGTCTCGTCGTCGGCGATCCCCTCACGGTGGTCGACGCAGCCGTCCAAGGTGATGTTGAGGCTGAAGGTCAGGAGTCCCATGCGGGGAGCCTAGGCGACGGAGGACATGCGGGCCAGCAGCCGATCGAGGGCCGGCGGAGGCTACATCCCGGGTGTGGCGATCCAGACGGAGACGCTGCCGTTGTCGTTCGTGCGCGCTCCCATGGTGAACTGCGGCGCAACTCCGGGCCCTTCCCTGTAGTAGAAGCGCACCTCATTGCCCTCCCGACGCGTGCTGAAGTCTTCCAGCGTGATGGCTTCCAGCTGGGCCAGCGCACCCGCCAGATCGCCGGACGGGACCGTGACGCTGCAGCGAAGCGTCGGTGCAAATGATGAGCTGATTGACATCGAGGCCCGGTACTCCGTGTTGTCGGAGCGAGGCCGCACGTGCCAGTTCTGTCCGGGATCCAGCGTCCAGCCGGCGGCCCACCGCGGCTGTGTGTTGCCCTCAGAAACGACGTAGCTGAGACAGGGCGAAATCACCGATGAGACGACCCGGCGATCCTCCACGTCCCAATGGGCGGAGAGGGCCGGCGCAGATTGCACGGCGGCGATGACGGCGAAGGCGGCGAGCATGGGTAGGGAGCTCCAACGACAGTCGTTCAGTCTGCGGACCGGTGTTCGATCATGTCAACGTCACGGCCGGTCGCCGTAGCAGAATGCCGGGCCGAGGCGCTCGAATGAGACTGTCCGGTGGACCGTCACCTGTGAACGCCACAGACCCATATGACCGGCGCCGAAGGGGCGTTGGATCCGGTGACCGATGAAGGTGACCAGGAAGGGCTGGATGGTGTAGCAGCCCCGGTCGTCGTCATATCCCGGCTCCTCCACGAGTTCGTCCAAACGGGGCTGGTCGAACGGATAGTCGAGCCAGTCGGTCGCGGCGACGGGCAGAGGCTCCGTTGGAGTGGCGGTCGCGCCTTCGACGAACGTCGAGCCCTCGAACTGCAGGAGCCAGACGCCGGAAAACTGACGGTCGTGACCGTCCGCGCCGACTTCAGGGGCGGGCGAAAGCGCGAGAGTGAGCGCGACGAGGCTGAGCCATTTGAAGGCCATGGATGAGCTAACCACGTTTCCCGACGGGCGCAACGGGGGTGGCGCGGTAGCCAAACCCTACCGCGATGTAATGCCAAGGGCTCTGGACGAACCTCGTTAGCGGGCCTCCCATCGCCGCGCGCCGGAGGAGATCGGGAAGCGACGCTTTTCGAGGGGCGCGCCATCGGGAGGATGGATCGTGGACAAGGGTGGAGTCTCGCGGCGCATGTTCGCCGCACAGGCCGCGGCAATTGGCGCGGCGCTCGCATTCGGAGGGGCCTCGGCCCGGGCGGCGCCGGTGGCGCGCAACGAACGGCGCGATCTGTTTCCGCAGGGGGTGGCGTCAGGCGATCCGCGCCCGGACAGCGTGATCCTGTGGACGCGGCGGGCGCCGGATAGCAGCGGCGCCTCGCACCGGCTGGCGGTCGAGGTCGCGGCCGATCCCGGGTTCCGGGATGTGGTCGCGCGGGGCGATGTCGCGGTCACCGCGGCGACGGACTGGACCTGCCGCTTTCTCGCCGCGGGGCTGAGGCCGGGGCGGGAATACTGGTACCGCTTTGTCGACGAGGCGGGGAATTCGAGCCGGGTGGGCCGCACCGTCACGGCGCCGGCGGACAACGACGACCGCCCCGTGAAGTTCGCCTTCGTCAGCTGTCAGGACGTCACCCAGGGCGCGATGAACGCCTACCGGCGCATGCTGTACGAGGACGCGCGCCGACCACACGCCGAGCAGCTGGGCTTCGTCCTGCACCTGGGCGACTTCCTCTACGAACTGGTCTGGTACGCCGACGAGCGGCCCGGCGGCATGGAGCGGGGGCGGCGGCTGCGCGATATCGTGCGCTATCCGACCGGCGAGAAGGTCGGGACCTTCCACATTCCGGCGAATCTGGAGGACTACCGCACGGCCTGGCGCGGTTATCTGTCGGACCCGGACCTGCAGGACGCCCGGGCGCAATGGCCGTTCGTGCCCGTGTGGGACAATCACGAGTTCAACTGGCGCTCGTACCAGAGCCAGCAGATCATCAACGGCGAGATCCGGCCGGCTCAGACGCTGAAGGTCGCGGCGAGCCAGGCCTGGTACGAGTTCCAGCCGGCGCGGGTGCGCAAGCCGGGCAGCGGAGACGTGTTCGAGGCGCCGGCGGTCGAGAACCAGCCGCTGACCGCGCTGGACGCGCGCGGCCTCGGGCAGGAGCCGAACAATCTGGCGGCCATCAACGCGCTGCAGATCCGGCGGGCGTTCCGGTACGGCCGGAACGTCGAGATGATCCTGACCGACAACCGGTCGTTCGGTTCACCCGGCGGGGATTACAGCGGGCTGCCGGAGATCAAGTTCGCGGCCATGCCGGAGGAGATGCTGGAGATCCTCGATCAGGCCCGCGAATACGGTGGCGGTTCGCCGCCCGCGACCATCCGGGTCGGGGAGGAGATCGAGTTTCCCAATCCCCACGTGGACGCTCCGCCGGAGGCCTATCTCGGGCTCGAGCAGATGGCGTGGTTCAAGGACCGGCTGCGGGGCGCCGAGGCGCCGTGGAAGATCTGGGGTCATTCCTTCGGCACCCTGACCGGACGCACCGATCCGCAGAACCTGCCCGAGGCGTTCGCTGACCAGTGGCCGGCGGGCGCCGGGTACGGCGTGACGACCGGCGCCTATGGGCTGGAGCACGGCGAGATCTTCGACATGGTGCGCGAGGAGGGGATCACCGGCTTCACCATTCTGGCGGGCGACAGACATGCGTTCTGGGCCGGCTATACGAGCAAGACCCTGCCGCCGCGGGCGTTCGATCCGGTCGGCGTCGAGTTCGTCACGGGGTCGATCTCGGCCCAGACGCTCGGGGAGGTCCAGGCGCTGACGATGCCGAAGGACCGGCCGCTGCGGGCGCTCAATATTCACGACAGGCCGGACGGCTCTATGGAGTGCGCCTGGAACATGACCCTGTTGCACGGGGTGCAGTCCTCGCTCGTGCTGAAGGAGACAGGGGATGCCGATCGGGCGCGGGCGGCGCGCAATCCGGAACTGGCGCCGCATCTGAAATTCCTCGACTACGCCGGCCATGGCTACACGACGGTGCGAGCGTCGCGCGACGAACTGGAGACCGAGTTCGTCTGTATTCCGGTGCCGCTGGAGCGCAGCGAAACGGAGGATGGCGGGCCGCTGCGGTATCGCGTGGCGCACCGGGTTCCGCTGTGGCGGGCGGGGGAGGCTCCGCGACTGACGCAGGAAGTCCTCGAAGGCGATCCGGGGCTGGCGGTCTGAGCCAAAAGAAAAGGCCGGCGGATCGCTCCGCCGGCCTTGGAGGGTCTTCGCTTGGGGGAGATCAGTAGGCGGCGCGCAGCTCGATGCCGAAGGTGCGCGGGGCGTTGAAGTTGCCGTAGTCGCCGAGGGTCGCCCGGTTGGCCGGGTCGCGGCGGTAGACGTGAGCCTCGTCGAACAGGTTGCGCGACCAGAGCGCCACCTCGAGGGTCGGACCGCCGGGGTTGGTGGCGATATCGGCGATGGCGAGGCGGGCGTTGACGATGAAGGAAGAGTCGTTCTTCACGTCCGTCTGGTCGAACGTCTGGGTCGCGTCGGCATAGTTGGCGTCGATGTGGGCGCGGAAGGTGACGTCGTTCTCGAACGACGATTCCCAGTCGGCGGCCACGCTGGCGGCGTTCGGCGGGGTGAAGACGATGAACACCGGCTGGACCACGCCCGTGAACGGGTTCTGGGTCGGCGGGATTTCGGTGTCGGTGTAGGTGTAGGAGGCCGACAGACGCAGGTTGTCGGTGATCTGGGCCATGCCTTCGAGCTCGACGCCGCGGATTTTCGTGGTGCCGGGAGCGTTGATCGTTTCCAGCGTGTTCCGGGTCGAGGCGCCGATCACGGTGACGAGGCTGAAGTCGATCTGGCTGCCTTCGCGATCCATGGCGTAGACGGCGGCGTTCAGGCGGACCCGGTTGTCGAACAGGTCGCTCTTGAGGCCGATCTCGTAGGCCTTGACCTCTTCGGCGTCGAACGAGCGGTAGGTCAGCGAGCGCGAGGACGCGCCGCCGGCCCGGTAGCCGGTCGAATATTTGGCGTAGAGGTTGACCCGGTTGGTCACGTCATAGGCCAGGGTCACCAGCGGATCGAAGCGGTCGGTCGAGGTGTCGAAAGTGAAGTTGGTCGCCACGTTGTTGACCTTGGACAGCACGCCGTCCTTGTCGTCCCAGGTGTAGCGGCCGCCGACGGTGAGGTGCAGCGCGTCCTCGAGGATGTCGGGCGTGAAGGTCGCCTGACCGTAGACGGCCTTGGATTCCGAGTGGGCCGTCGAGGCGCGGTCCAGCGAGCGGAAGCCGCGGATGGTCGGGGTCGGGTCGAGGATGGTGTAGCCGGTGCCGTCGGCGTTCCAGCGGTTGGTCGAGGGCGTCGCCGCGTCGTCCGAGACGGTTTCCTTGAAGTAGTAGAGGCCGCCGACGTAGTCGAGGCGGTCGCCGAGCGAGCCGACGGCCTGGAACTCCTGGCTGAACTGGTGCTGCCACAGACCGGCCAGCGAGTAGCGGCTGAAGTTGGCGTTGGGGCCGACGACCGGCGGACGGTGGGCGCCGGCGATGTTGTCGTACTGCTCGACGTCGACTTCACGGTAGGCGGTGATGGAGCGGATCTCCAGCTCGTCGGTCGGACGCCACGACAGGTGCAGGTCGGCGCCGCTGGTTTCGTCGGTGCTCCACTGCTGCGGCACGCCGATGTCGGCGCGGGTCATGCGGTTCTCGCCCTCGACGACGACGAGGGGCGACAGGCCGCGGATGCTGCCGGCCGGGACGGTCGGGGAGGTGAACGGCACGACCGGGCGGCCCAGCGGGTTGAAGTTCAGCAGCTGGCTGTAGAAGGGCGTGTTCTTGTCGGTGCCGGTGTCGGCGGCCAGATCGGCGGTGAAATTGTCCGTGGGGGTCCAGCGGACCTGACCGCGCAGGCCGCGCCGGTCGTACTGGCCGAAGCCTTCCTCGCCGGGGAGGATGTTCTCGGTGACCGGGCCCTGCACCTGGATGACGCCGTCGACCTTGAAGGCGAAGTCGCCGAGAGCCGGGAAGTCGATGTGCATTTCCGAGCTGTAGGACTCGAGGTTGCCGACGCCGGCGACGGCGCGCATGCCGAACTCGCCGGTCGGCTTGCGCGTCACCAGCGACAGGGCGCCGCCTTCGGTGTTGCGGCCGAACAGCGTGCCCTGCGGCCCCTTCAGGACCTCGATGCGCTCGATGTCGAGCAGGGCGGCGCCGAGGCCGTGCTGACGGCCCAGGTAGACGCCGTCGACATAGACGCCGACGCCCTGCTCGCGGGCGGGCTGGTTGGCGTCGAGCGGAACGATGCCGCGGATGCCGATGGTCAAGGCCGACTGGCGGGCCTCGAAAGTCGCCACGCGCAGGCCGGGAACGGCGCCGTCGGCGAGGTCGATGAGGCTCTGGACGTGACGGTTCTCAAGGTCCTCGGCGCTGGTCACCGTGATCGAGATGGGCGTGTCCTGGAGATTGGTCTCGCGCTTGGTGGCCGTGACGATGACGTCATCCAGACCGCTGATCGGATCCTCGTTCGGATCGGTGATGACGGCGTCCGGATCGGTGACGATGGCCTGTGCATGGGCGGCGACCGGCGCGGCGGCCAGGGTCATCAGAGCCGTCCCGAGCATGAGCTTGAGACGCAGGTGAGAGCGAGCGAGCATCCAGGTAACCCCCGTTGTGTGTACGGCGGGCCATAGGCCGCGTTCGTGTCGGCTCGTTGCACCTTCGGCGAAGCTTGCTTGTTGTTCGCGTGTCGGTCGCGTGGCGATAGGGACGTGGGCGGAGGGTTTTCGGGAACGGGCCGCGGGACGGGCGCGGAACCGGGGCCATGCGCCGTCGTTGGCGATGGATGGCCGCCGATCCTCCGAACACCGACCCAGTAGACCAGCAGCCGCGCGAGCGGGGGCTGGAGCGGCGGAGCGAAGGGCCGGCTGTCAGCCCATGGGTGATCGTCGGCCTGATCTTCATCCTCGGCGCGCTCGTCTACGTCGTTTCGGCGATGCTGTGACCCAACTGGAAGGACTTCGCCCATGAACCGCATTTCCATCGCCGCCCTCGGCCTGCTGGCGTTCGGCGTCGCGGCCTGCGGAAACCACGATGACGAGGTCGCGCAGGTGCCCGCGCCCGGCGCTGCGCCTGTGGCTATCGAAGGCGCGGCCGCCGAAAAGGCCACGGAGGTGGTCGCCCTCGCCTTCGGCATGAGCCGCGAGCAGCTGGAGGACGCAGACCTGCTGTCGGAGAACAACACCGATCTGGGCGACGTCGAGACGCTGGTGGTCGACAGTAATGGGACGCTGACCCATGTCGTGGTCGAGCTGGAGGGCGGCGATCTGAAAAAGGTCGTCCCGCTGAACAATCTCGGCGTCGGGGAACAGACGGACGGCAGTTCGAAGGATCTGATCACCGACCTGTCCGCGGCCCAGCTGCAGGCGCTGCCGGACTGGACCCCTCCGGCGCGCTAGCCGGGGCGAATAACCCTCCCTGGCGCTTGACCGCCTTCGCAGGTGCGGTCATTGCGCGGGGATGAACATCCTGCTGGTGGGATCGGGCGGACGCGAGCACGCCCTGGCGTGGAAGATCGCCCAGTCGCCCCTCGTGCGGCGGCTGGTCATCGCGCCGGGCAATCCCGGCATGGATAAATTGGGCGAGCGGGCGCCCCTGAAGGTTACGGACGCTGACGGCCTGTGCGCCCTGGCGCGCGAGATGAAGGCCGATCTGGTGGTCGTCGGGCCGGAGACGGCGCTGGAGGCGGGGCTGGCCGACCGGCTGGCCGTCGCGGGGATCCCCTGTTTCGGTCCGACCAAGCGGGCGGCGCAGCTGGAAACCTCGAAGGCGTTCTCCAAGGCCTTCATGGAGCGGCACGAAATCCCGACGGCGGGTTACGGCGTCTATGAGCGGCTGCACGAGGCGCGGCAGGCGCTGACGGTGTTCAAGCCGCCCTATGTGATCAAGGCCGACGGGCTGGCGGCCGGCAAGGGCGTGGCCATCTGCCCCAACAAGCGCGAAGCGGAGGCGGCGATCGAGCATATGCTCGGCGGCCGGTTCGGCACGGCCGGGGCGCGGGTCGTGATCGAGGAGTTCATGGACGGCGAGGAGGGCTCGCTGTTCGCGGTCTGCGACGGGCAGCGGGCGCTGCTGCTGGGCGGGGCGCAGGACCACAAGCGCGCCTATGACGGCGATCTGGGGCCTAACACCGGCGGCATGGGCAGCTATTCGCCGGCGCCGGTGTTCACGCCGGAGCTGGTCGAAGCGGCGGAACGGGACATCGTCACGCCGGTGATCGCTGGAATGGCGCGCGAGGGGATGCCGTACCGCGGCGTACTCTACGCCGGGCTGATGGCGACCGAGGACGGGCCCAAGGTGGTCGAGTTCAACGCCCGCTTCGGCGACCCGGAATGCCAGGTGCTGATGATGCGGCTGGACGGAGACATCGTGCCGCTGCTGCTGGCCTGCGCGCGGGGCGACCTGACACGCGTCGCGCCGCCGGAATTCCGGCCGGAGACGGTGATCTGCGTGGTGCTGGCGGCGAGCGGCTATCCGGACAGCCCTCTGGAAGGGTCGATCATCCGCGGAGCGGAGCAGAATTTCGGCCCGCATGTGCAGGTGTTCCACGCCGGCACGAAGCGCCAGAAGGACGGGCAGCTGGTCGCGGCGGGCGGCCGGGTGCTGAATGTCTGCGCCCGCGGCAAGGACATCGCCGAGGCTCGTCAGCGCGCCTATGCGGTGATCAAGAAGATCGACTGGCCCGGCGGCTTCCACCGCACGGATATCGGCTGGCGCGCGATGGAGCGGGAGCCGGGCAGCTCCGCGGGTTGAGCGGGCGGTCGAACCACCGGTCAGGTTGAAGGCGGATGAGGCGAGGCGCCCGCTGTGTTATCGTCCCGCGATGAGCGATCCAGGCAATGAGTTTTCCGAGGAGGCCGTCGTCTTCGTTTTCGAAGAGGCGGGCGAGCTGGACGCGCGCGAACAGAAGGCGATGGCGGACATCGACGCCGGCCGGTTCGTGACGCATGAGGCCGTGGTGCGCTGGCTGAAATCCTGGGGAACGGACAACGAGCTGCCGCCACCCAAATGCGGCGACTGATCTGGTCGACCGATGCGATCGACGACCTGCGGGCGATCCGATCCTACATCGCAGAGACCAATCCACTCGCTGCGTCACGCGTGGCTGCGAGGTTGGTGGATACAGCCAATGCCTTGGGCGCCTTTCCAGATCGGGGACGACCCGTGCGGTCAGGCCTGCGCGAGCTGACGAGCGCTCCGCCCTACATTATCCGATATGTGGTCTTGCCCGACGAGGTTAGAATAGCCTTCATCCGCCACGCCGCCCGTCGGCCTGAACCCTAGGCCCAGGCGAAGAGCAGGCGGCCTTCGCCCATGCGTTCGCGCAGGACCGGCAGATCGTGGTGGGCGACGGAGAAGCAGCCGTAGCTGCGGCCCAGCTTGCCTTCGCGGGCGAGGAAGTCCGGGTCGGCGTAGTCGGCCCCGTGGACGATGATGGCGCGCTCTCGGGCCATGTTGTTGGTGTATTCCAGACCGTCGAGCAGGACGTTGGGACCCTGCTGTGCGCCAAAGCCCGCGCCGGCCGTGGCGTAGGCGCCGACCGAGGACATGTAGCTGTCCGGCGTGTTCGAGAAATGCTCGGCGAAGCCGGTATGGGCCGGATCGGAGCCGCGGCCATGGCTGGTCCGCATCAGGGTGACGGCGCCGCCGTGCAGATCGACCTCGTACAGCCGCTCGTCGCCCGAGAATTTCTTGAAGTCGACCAGATACATGCGGTCGCGCTGGGTGATGCGGTCCTTGTGGATGTCGAGAGCCGCCATGGCCCGTTCCATCAGTTCCTTGCGGACCGAGCCTCGCGGGTCGAGCGGACGGGTGGAGTTCAGCTGCGAGGTGATGACCTCGGGTGCGCGCTCGACCTGAATGGTCGGGGCCGGCGGAACCTGGACCTGTGCGACCGTGACGGCCGGCCGGGTCGCCGCGGTGGCGCACCCCGACATCAGAGCCGCGCCGCCCAGTATGAATCCACGTCTCGCCAACTGCATGCGACGCCCCTCGCACGTTGAAGAAGTCACGGGTTGTTTCAAATCATGGCGCCCGGAGCAACCTGAGCCTTGGCGGAAACGGCGGGAGGTCTAAGGTGCGGGCGCTGTTCGGGAGGGGTTTCGTGAAGACGATCACATCGCTGGTGGCCGCCGCCGCCTTATTCGCCGCCACAAGCGTCGCCGCGCAAACACCGGCTGTCGCACCCGTTTCCCCACCTGAGGGAACCACGTTCGTGCAAGTGGGGCGGCTTATGGCCGATCCGGCGACGGGCGAGGTCGCGCGAGATAAAACTCTCGTGATCAGAGGGAACCAGATCGTCGAGGTGCTCGACGGCTTTGTCGGCGAGGGGCGGATCGTCGATCTGCGCGACTCGTTCGTGCTGCCCGGGCTGATCGACAGCCACGTGCATCTGACGGGCCAGCAGAACCCTAACGGGCGGCTGGAGGAGGTGACCCAGTCCAATGCCGAACAGGCGATGGTGGGGGCGCGTTACGCCCGGCGGACGCTGATGGCGGGCTTCACCACGGTGGCCGATCTGGGTGGAAGCAACGAGGCGGTGTTCGCCCTGCGTGACGCGATCCGACGGGGCGACGTGCCCGGACCGCGGATGATCGCGTCTGGACAGGCGGTGTCGATCCATGGGGGACACGGCGACATCAACGGCTTCCGCGAGGACGTCATGCATCTGCTGTCGCCCGAGAGCGTTTGCTCCGGGCCGGAGGACTGCATGCGGGCGGTGCGGCTGCAGGTCCGCTCGGGGGCCGACATCATCAAGATCACCGCCACGGGCGGGGTGCTTTCGAACACGGCGGCGGGGCTGGGCCAGCAGTTTTCGGACGCCGAACTGGCCGCGATCGTCGACGCGGGCCACCGGATGGGGCGGCAGGTGACGGCCCATGCGCACGGGGCGGACGGGATCAACAGCTTCCTGAGGGCCGGGGGCGACTCGATCGAGCACGGCACCTATCTGGATGCCGAGTCGATCCGGCTGATGCGGCGCGAGGGCGTGTATCTGGTGCCGACCCTGATGGCGGGGGACTATGTGGCGCGGATCGCCTCGGGCCCGGACAATTTCTTCACCCCCGCGCAAACGGCCAAGGCGATGCAGGCCGGGCCGCTGATGCTGGACATGGCGCGGCGGGCCCATGACGGCGGAGTGCGGATCGCCTTCGGCACGGACAGCGGTGTATCGGCGCACGGCGACAATGCGGGCGAGTTCGCCCTGCTGGTGCGGGCGGGGCTGACGCCGCTGGAGGCGATCCAGACGGCGACGGTCAATGCGGCCGCGCATCTGCGGATTTCGCAGGAGGCGGGGCGGATCGCGCCGGGCCTGCCGGCGGATCTGATCGCGGTGTCCGGGGACCCGCTGGCGGATGTCACGGAGCTGGAACGGGTGCGGTTCGTGATGCGGGGCGGGGTGGTTTACCGCGCCGAGTGATCCTTCTCCCGCAAGGGGAGCAGGAACCGGAAGAATCCAGCCTCATCCTCGAAGGCCGCTTTCACCGGCCAGCTGACGACCCGCGCGCGCCACTCGGGCGGCAGGCGGGACCAGTCCTTTTCGGTGGTGATCAGGGTCGCGCCGAACTGCTCCGCGCGGTCGGCGAGGAAGCGGAGGTCCTGCTCGCGGAAGGCGGCGTGGTCGGGGAAGGGGGCGAAATCCTTCAGGTCCGCGCCGGCGGCTTTGAGCGAGCGTTCGACCTTCCACGGCTTGGCGATGCCGGCGAAGCCGACGAGCGGTCCGGGCGGGGGCGGGGCGGCTGGCTGGAGCCGGGCGATGAAGACGGACAGGGCGCCGAAGGTCTCGACCAGTTCAGGGTCGGCGGCGGGCGCGTCGGCGGGCAGCAGGATGACCACGGCGTCGGCGCGGGCGAGGCCGGCTTTCAGCGGCTCGCGCATGGGGCCTGACGGGAAGACCGAGCCGTCGCCGAAGGGCCATTCGTCGTCGCGGGTCTCGCCGTCGACCACGATCAGGCTGAGGGTCTTCTTCAGGGCGGGGTTCTGGTGAGCGTCGTCGAGAACGATGGCCTGCGCCCCCGCTTCGGCGGCGGCGCGCGCGCCGGCGACGCGGTCGCGGGCGATCCATGCGGGGCTGTCGAGCGCCAGCATCAGGGGTTCGTCGCCGACGTCGCTGGCGCTGTGGACGGCGAGGTCCACGCGTGTCGGGCCTTCCAGCGCGCCGCCGTATCCGCGCGACAGGGCGTGGGCGTCGATGTCGGCGGCCCGGAGCAGGCGGAGCACCTCGCGGGCGACCGGGGTCTTGCCCGATCCGCCGACGGTCAGATTGCCGATGGAGATGATCGGGACGCCGGGGTCGACCGGCGTGGCGCGGGCGATGCGGCGGGCGGTGGCGGCGGCCCAGATCCATGAGACGGGCTTGAGCATCATCCGCGTCATCGGCGCGTGGCGGCGCTCGCGGTCGTACCACCAGCGCGGCGTGTTGAGCTTCATCGTCCGCCTCGCGAGGGCGGCGGGGGCAGCAGGGGCGTCAGGCTGTCCCACAGGCGGTCCAGCCCCGAGCCGGCCTCGGCGGCGGCGCGGCGACCGCGCTCGCCCATGGCCCGGGCGGCCTTGTCATCGGCGAGCAGGGGGGCGAGGGCGGCGGGCAGATCCCACGGGGCGTCGACGACCGCGAGGCCGCCGGCCTGCACCAGGGCGTCTGTGACGGCGGCCCAGTTCGACATGTCGGGACCGGTGACAGCGGGCTTGCCAAGGCGGGCGGGCTCGAGAGGGTTGTGGCCGCCGACAGGGGGCTTCTCCAGGGCGGCGGAGAAGGAGCCGCCCATGACGACGACGTCGGCGAGGCGCAGGAACAGGCCCATCTCGCCAAGGGTGTCGGCGACGTAGAGATCAGTGTCGCGGTCAGGCTCCCGGCCCTCGGAGCGCAGGGCGAAGCGGTAGCCGTCGCGGGTCAGGGCCGCGGCGATGGCGGCGCTGCGTTCCGGGTGGCGGGGCACGAGGATCAGGCACAGCCGGTCGGCCAGCTTGTCGAGGGCGCGGACGAGGGCGATCTCCTCGCCGTCGTGAGTGCTGGCGGCCACGACCACGGGCCGGTCGCCGATGGCGGCGCTGAGGCGGGTGAAGGCCCCCGGATCGTGCGGCGGGGCGGCCCCGGCCAGTTTCAGGTTCACATGGCCGTCGATGCGGGCGCCGAGGCTCTCCAGCCGGGCGGCTGAGGTCTCGTCCTGCGGCAGGACGCGGTCGAAGGCCGAGAGGATTTCACGCACGGCGGCGGGGAAGGGGCGCCAGCCGTCGGCGGTCGTTTCCGTGATGCGGGCGCTGGCGAGGATCAGTTTCACGCCGCGGCGGCGAGCCTCGAGGATCAGGTTGGGCCAGAGTTCGCTTTCGACGAAGACGGCGGCGACCGGCCGCCAGTGGTCGAGGAAGGCGGTCACCGTGCCCGGGGCGTCGACCGGCGCGAACTGGTGGATCACCCCGGGCGGAAGCCGCTTCGCCAGCAGGGTCGCCGAGGTCAGGGTGCCGGAGGTGACCAGAACGGTCAGGTCGGGGCGTTTCTCGCGCAGACGCTCGACGACCGGCAGCAGGGACAGGGTCTCGCCGACACTGACGCCGTGCAGCCAGACGAGGTCGCCGGCGGGGCGGGCGACGGAGGCGAGGCCGAGGCGCTCGTCGACGCGGGCGGGGTCTTCCTTGCCCTGTTTGGCGCGGGCGTCGAGCAGACGCGGGGCCAGCGGCTCCAGAATGCGGGTCAGGAGCCGGTATGCGGTGAGGGCGAGGCTCACGTCAGACCCGCTCCAGCCCGGTCAGGGCGTCGGCGGCGATTTCGAGGGCGTTGGTCTTCTCCCGCCACCGGTCGGCCACCTCGGCCAGATCGCCGCCTTCGGGGAAGGTGTCGATGTCCCAGATCACCGCGCCCTTGCCGAACGGCATGGGCAGCAGGGACCGGTCCCAGCTGTTGAGGCGGATGGCGGGGTTGCAGGACAGGCCGATGAAGAGAACCGGCGCCTTTGACAGTTTCGCCATCAGCGGCAGGCCCTCGGCCATGCTGCGGACCGGGCCGCGGGGGCCATCCGGCGTAATGGCGAGGCCGCCGACCTTGAGCTGGCGCAGACCGTCGCGCAGGGCCTGGGTGCCGCCCTTGTCGCGATCCGCCTTGTCCTTGTTGGACGAGGAGCCGCGCACCGCCGGAATGCCGAGCTGTGCCACGGCCTTGGCGACGAACTCGCCATCGGTGCTGCGCGAGATCACGCCCTTGACCGGCGGGGCGCGGTCGAGCGGCCAGCTGTAGGGGGCGAGGGAGGTGCGCGAATGCCAGAACACTACGAGGACCCCGCCGCCCTGTTTCCAGACGGCCTCGGCGACCTCCTGATTGCGGTGCTCCCAGCGGATGGTCGCGTAGCAGAAGCGCATCCACCGGGCGAGCAGCCAGGCGAGGACGCTCTGGATCACGGGGTTGCGGAGGGGCCTCATGAGACCGCCGCGACGGTGGCGGGGTCGCCGTCCAGAGACTGCTGCCGGGCCAGACGGGCATAGAGGCCGCCCTTGCGCACCAGCGAGGCGTGGGAGCCGGTCTCGACCACGCGCCCGGCCTCAATGACATAGATGCGGTCGGCGTTGCGGACGGTCGACAGGCGGTGGGCGATCATCAGGGTGGCGCGGCCTTCCATCAGCCGTTCCAGAGCGGCCTGCACCAGCGCCTCGCTCTCGGTGTCGAGGGCCGATGTGGCCTCGTCGAGCAGCAGAATCGGCGCGTCCTTGAGGAAGGCGCGGGCGATGGCGATGCGCTGACGCTGGCCGCCGGACAGGCGCAGGCCGGCCTCGCCGGCGCGCGTCTGATAGCCCTCGGGCAGGGCGGTGATGAAGTCGTGGGCGGCGGCGGCCGCGGCGGCGGCCTCGATCTCGGCCTGCGAGGCGCCGGGGCGGCCGTAGGAGATGTTGGCCGCGATGGTGTCGTCGAACAGGAAGGGCTCCTGCGTCACCAGGGCGATATGGGCGCGCAGGTCGTGCAGCTTGAGCTCGCGGATGTCCCGGCCGTTCAGGGTCACGGCGCCGGCCGTGACGTCGTAGAAGCGGGGCAACAGGCTGAGGATCGTGCTCTTGCCGCCGCCGGACGGGCCGACCAGGGCGACGGTTTCGCCGGGGGCTACGGTCAGGGACACGTCGGACAGGGTCGGTGCGCCGCCCTCGACGGTCGGTGCGTAGGCGAAGCTGACGTGGTCGAAGGCGACCGTCACGGGCCCGTGGTCCATGGCGGCGGCGTCGGGCGCCTCGCGGATTTCGGGCTGGATGTCGAGGGCGCCGAACAGGCGGCGGGCGGCGGTCAGGCCCTCGGCCATGACGGTCTGGAGGTTGGTGACCTGCCGCAGCGACTGACCCGCGGCCATCAGCAGACCGATGTAGGCCGCGAAGGCCCCGACGGTCATGGCGCCGTCCCGCGCGCGCCAGCCGGCATAGGCCATGACGGCGGCGACCACGAACATGGCCACGAGATTGGAGAAGGGCCCGGCGAAGGCGCGGCTGTCGGCGGATTTGATGACGTGGCGCTGACGGCGGTTGACGACCTCGCCGACGCGCGCCTCCTCGGCCGCCTCGCGGTTCTCGATCTTGATCAGCCGGACGCCGTCGAGGTTCTCCATCAGCGCGGTGGAGAGGTTGGAGGTCTCGACCATGGCGCCCGTGGTGGCCTTGCGCATCCGCTTGCCGAAGCGGCGCAGGACCAGTGCGATGATCGGCGCGCCCAGCAGGACGATCGCCGTCAGACGCCAGTCGGTCCAGGCCATATAGCTGAGCACGGCGATCAGGGTCAGGGCGTGCTGGGTGTAGTTGACGACGCCGTTGGTGAAGGCCTCGCGCACCAGATTGGCGTCGAACAGCACCGAGGAGACGAAACCGCCCGAGTGCTGGCTGCGCAGGCGGGCGAGATCGGCCCGGATCATGGAGCCGAACAGCCGCACCTGAATGTCGCCAACGATGCCGTGGCCGAGCCGGTTGACGAGCGCGGCCTGACCGAGGGCGGCGGCGGTCCAGATCAGGCCCGCGCCGATGATGATCAGGGGAATGCCGGTCAGGGCCTGACCGGGGGGCACGGTGAAGACCTTCCAGATCGTCACGGGCTTGCCGAGAAACAGGCCGTCGATGGCGGGCTCGAGCAGCTGCAGCACCGTGGCGGCCATGACGCCGACGACGGCGGCGCAGGCGATCGACAGGAACAGCGGCGTCCTGTGATGCGAGAGATAGTCGCGCCAGATTCGGCCCAGGAGCGGGCGCGTGGACTCCTTCTCGTCGGCGGCGGGCGCGGGCGTCGTCATCGGTCCGAGGTCGGACGGGAGCGGGGGGAAGTCAAGCGGGGATGGATCGCTACTGGCGGAAGGCCGTCGCGACCTGTTCTTCGGTGATAGCGATCTCGCCGTCTATGGGACCCCGCAGAAGTTGGGCTGGAGGAATCGTGGGATTCATTGCGTAGGAATCGCCGTCGAAGGGCAGGACGACGAACTTCGGACCCTCGCCGGGGTAGTAGTCGCCGCGCACCCGGACCGAGAGGTCGGGCATGCCGTTTGTCCGCGTCGTCAAAACCCGGACGGGCGCGTGAGACACGGTTGTGCGGCTCAGTTGTTTCAGCCCTTCGCTATCCGGCTCCAGAACCAGCAGGTTACAGCCGCCCGAGCCGCACCAGCCGCTGTCCGCCAGATAGACGAGGGTGATCCGGGGATGGGCCGGGCCGCCGTCCACCGTGCGGGCGACGACTGCCTTGAGCTGGGGCGCCCGGGCCTCAGCGGCGTAGACGCGCAGGAAGGCGGCGAGCGCCTGTCGGTCATCGACCTCTCCAAGGATGAACGCGCCATCCGTCGGAGCGAAGTCTTGGGGCGCTGTCGGCCGGGCAAGGGCGGCGGGAGTGACCCGAGGAGCCGGTGGGGTGTGCGTCGCCTGTGGAGAACAAGCCGCGAGTATGGCGCCGGCGCACACTATCGGCAGGAAGGGGATCGACCGGTGGTCTGACATGCAAGCCTCCCCTTCTGGCGACCTCTCGGGGCGGCCTGCTCAGCGGCGAGAACGGCACCGCCTTCAGGTCGCACCAGCGAGAATGCGCCGAAACATGCGCATTGTCTTTCGGCGTCCCCGCCTCGACCGTGGGAGCGCGCATGGTGATGGGTCGCCGAAGGAAGGCAAGAGGCCGGGATGACGGATGCGCCCCGAACCTCTATCTCCACCCCATGTCCCGCTACGATCTCACCACGCGCGCCGGCCGGTTCAGGGCGCATTGGGACTATGTGTGGAAGGATCACGCCTTCCTGCGGCGGTGGTTCTCGAACGCCCACTGGCTGGGGCCCGATCTGGTGCGGACGAACCAGCCCTCGCCGCGTCAGTTGGCCGGATGGAAGGCTAGGGGGATCAAGACGGTCATCAACCTGCGCGGCGTGCGGGACGAGGCCTATTACGCGCTGGAGAAGGACGCCTGCGCGCGGCTGGGGCTGACGCTGATCGATGCGCCGCTGGATTCGCGCGATCCGCCGCAGAAGGACCGGGTGCATCGGGCGCGGGAGCTGTTCCGGACCATCGAATATCCGGTGCTGATCCACTGCAAGTCAGGGGCGGACCGGGCCGGGATGATGGCGGTGCTGTACCGGCATTTCCATCTGGGCGAGCCGATCTCGGAGGCCATCCGGCAGCTGGACAAGAAATACCTGCACCACCGCGAGGGTCTGACCGGGGTGCTGGACTATACGCTGGAGAAATATCTGAAGGAGGTGGAGCCGACGGGGGTCAGCTTCATCGACTGGATCGACAGCGACGCCTACGACCCGAAGGCGATCCGGGCCGAGTTCAAGGGTCAGTGGTGGGGCACGCTGCTGACCGAGCGGCTGCTTCGGCGGGAATAGCCCGACCTAGGGCCGCGGTTCCTGAGACGCGGCCGCGTGCGGGTCGCCGTGGGTGAAGGTCTCGCGCGGGGTGGTCACGTCGCCGGGCGTGACGGGATCGTTCCAGCCGGTGTCAGTCTCGCGCGGTCCTGCGGGGCCTGATGCCGGCTTGCGGCGGGTGGCCCAGACGACGATGCCGACGCCCAGCACGATCAGGACCAGGACGATAAGGGCGGGGGGCAGCATGGGTCTCTCCCGGAGCAGCGTGACGGCACGTTCTGAAAGCGCGTCAGGCCCGGAGGCGGTTCCCCGATCAGTGCTCGTGGGCGTCGCCGCGCGGATCGATCATCCGGTGCGCGTGCAGGATGAAATAGCGCATGTGGGCGTTGTCGACCGTGGCCTGTGCCCGGGCCTTCCATGCCTTGCGGGCTTCCTCGTAGTTGGGGAAGGCGCCGACGAACTCGACCTTGGAGAGGTCGCGGAACACCGGGGCGTCGAGGTGGCGCAGCTCTCCGCCGATCACGAGGTGGAGCAGTTGCGGGGCTTCGGCGTCGGCGGTCTGGGTCATGGAGCGTCCGGTCGGGGGTGAACTAGCGGGGCGCGAGCGGAATAGGCGCTGTGCGGCGCACGATCAACGGGTGAAGGGCCGGCGCGCTGCAGACGAGGCTGTTCTGTCGCGGATCAGGCTGGTTGAAGCGCCAGGCGCCGCCGTGGTGATCGCTGACCCGGCCGCCCGCCTCCTCCACGATCAGGGCGCCGGCGCAGACGTCCCAATCCCATTTGGGGGTCAGGGCGATGGCGGCGTCGAAGGCGCCGGCGGCGACAAGCGCCATGCGGTAGGCGATGGCGTTGCGCTTCTCGAAGCGCATGGCCGGCCAGGGCTCCGGCCACTGCGGCCCTTCCATCAGGCGGGCGTCGGCGAGCACCGAGGCGTCGTCGAGGTCGGCGGTGTCCGAGGCGGTGATCGGCCGACCGTTCAGGAAGGCGCCGCCGCCGCGCACGGCGGTGAAGGTCTCGCCGAGCGCCGGGGCGTGGATGACGGCGGCGACCGGCAGTCCGTCCTCGACCACGGCGATGGGGATGCACCACCACGGCTTCCCCTTCATATAGGCGACCGTGCCGTCGATCGGATCGACCACGAAGATGCGGCGGGCGGCGAGGCGTTCGGGGCTGTCGGCGGTTTCCTCGGACAGCCAGCCATAGCCGTTGCGGGCGCCGATCAGGGCGTCGTGCAGCACCCGGTCGACGGCCATGTCGGCGGAGGTCACCGGCGAGCCGCCGGACTTGGACCAAATCTTCAGCCCGGCCTCGCGTTCGGCCAGCGCCAGTTCGCCCGCCGCGAGGGCGGCGGTGCGGATCAGGTCGAGGTCGGCTTCCAGATCGATCATTTGCCCGCGATGGCGACGGCGTCGAACATCAGGGACGGACTGTTGTTGGCGCCCCGGAACTCCAGGTCGGAGCCGCGCTGCATCCGGGCGTAGAGATCGGTCAGCTTGCCGGCCACCGTGATCTCGCTGACGGGCCAGACGATCTGGCCGTTCTCGAACCAGAAGCCGGATACGCCGGCGGACCAGTCGCCGGTGTTGGCGTTGAGCGACGGGCCGAACATTGAGGTGACCAGCAAGCCCGCGCCCGCGTCCGCCATCAGGCCGTCCAGATCGCGCTCGCCGGGTTCCAGGTGAAGGCTGTGGGTGGAGACGCCGGGCGGCCCGGCGAGACCGCGCGAGGCGTGGCCGGTCGAGGCGAGGCCCAACTGGGCGGCGGCGGCGCTGTTCAGCAGCCAGGTCGTCAGGACGCCGTCGTCAATGATTGATTGCTGCGTCACCGTCACCCCCTCGTCGTCGCACGGGGTCGATCCCATGCCGCGCGGACGGAACGGATCGTCGATCAGGTTCACGCCCTTGGGCAGCACGGCCTGGCCGAGCCGATCTTTCAGGAAGGAGGTGCCACGGGCGATGGAGGGGCCGGAGATGGCGCCGATCAGGGGCGAGAGGATCTGCATCGCCAGCCGGTTCTCGAAGATGACCGGGGCGGTGGTCGAGGCGATCTTGCGCGGGCCGGTGCGGGCGACGGCGCGGCGGCCGGCCTCGGCCCCGATGCTGACGGCGGTCGGCAGGTCCGACAGGTGACGGCTCGCGCGATGTTCGCCGCCCCGTTCCATCGCTCCATCCTTTTCGGCGATGACGCCGACGCCCAGCGAGAAGGCCGAGCCGTGATAGGCGCCGTCGAAGCCGTGCGAGGTGACCAGCCGCCAGCGGCTCGACGAGGTGGAGGCGTGGCCCCCCTCGGACCGGGCGACGCCGGGCACAGCGAGGGCGGCGGCCTCGGCCTCGGCGGCGACGGCTTCCAGTTCCGCGGCGCTGCGCTCGGACGGGTCGAACAGGTCGAGGTCAGCGAAGGGGCCGTGGGCGAGGCGGTCCTGCGGGGCGAGGCCGGCATAGGGGTCTTCGGGGGCGAGCTTCGCCATGGCGACGGCGCGTTCGACAAGGCGGGCGCGCGTGGCGTCGGACAGGTCGGAGGCGGAGACGGTGGCCTGACGCCGCCCGATGAAGACACGCAGGCCGAGGTCGCGGCTTTCCTCGCGCTCGACGTCCTCGAGGGCGCCGTTGCGGACGCCGACGGACAGGGCGGCGCGCTCGGCGGAGACGGCCTCGGCGGCGTCGGCGCCGGCCTTCAGCGCGGCGGCGACCAGATCATTGAGGATGTCGGGGGAGGCGGAGGACGGCAGGCTGTCGGACATGCCCCGATATGGCGGACGCGGCTCCGCGCCGCAACGGCAGAGGCCCGGCTAGCTGTGTCCCCCGCCCACGAACGCGTGGACCAGCAGCATGGCCGCGGCGGCGAGCAGGGCGAGATAGGTCAGGACCATGCCGAACAGACGTCCCGGCGTGGGCTTGCCGGCGGTCAGGCCGGAGGCGTGCAGGAGGCGACCGAGGAACAGCACCCCGCCGACGGCGTGGAGGCAGTAGGCAGGCAGGCCCAGCAGGGTCAGGACGGCCAGGGCGCCGATGCCGACGGGAATGTATTCCGCCGCATTGCCGAAGATCCGACCCCTCAGCACCATGTCGTCGTTGCCGCCGTCGCCGAGCGCGACCCGATGCTTCTGACGCCCCATGACGACACGCACGGACAGGACGACGAGCAGCAGGATCAGCAGACCGCTCCAGAGGGCGGCGGCTTGCGCAGCGGTCATGTCGATCATGGTCTAGTTCTCGCGCCCCACCGGATAGAGCCGGTAGCGGTCATCATAGAACGGGGTTCGCTCATAGAACCACTGCAATCTCGCATCGCCGTCGGCGGCGAAGGCCGGCTCGGCCGCCAGCTTGGCCTCGAACTCGGCCTTCAGAGCCGGATCGGCGGCCATCATCCGCTCGGCGAGCGGCGCGATGGCGTAGCCCTCGATGTATTCGACGCGGCTCAGCACCTCGGGGAACAGGCCCCAGGCGAAGAAGCTCTCGGAAGATTGCGGCTCCAGCAGCAGGACCACGACGTCTCCGAGCGCCTGGTCAGTCGGCACCCGGACGGAACCGGTCGGGAAGGTCCAGTCGCGCCGCTCGGGCGTGACGGAGGTGACGGTCACCGGCACATGGCCCTCGTTCGGCCGGGCGCCCAGCTTCGGGTCGTCGAGGCGGAGCATGTCGACGGAGACGGCGCGCGGCGCGTCGAGCGTCTCCATCGCCACGCCGTGGATGCGCAGGCGCTCGATGAGGTCGGAGCGGTAGGACGGCACCCAATAGGCCTCGGGCCGGTGCAGGGTCAGGGTGGGGTGCGACGAATAGAAGGGCAGCTGCCAGACCTCGGGATCGGCCTGACCCAGCCAGCGGATTTCCTTCCGGCCGGAGGCGGGGCTGTCATAAGTCTCGTAACGGATGCCCTTGAAGGCCCGCGTGGTCGACGGCTGTTCGTCCTGCTCGAAATTTGCCGGAATCTCGGCCGGCCGCAAGGCGCTGTCGGCGGTGATCGCGGCCCGCAGGTCGCGACCTTGGGTGGCGAGGGTGCGCAGCGCCTGTTCGAGGAAGACATAGGTGCCGAGCACGCGCTGCTCGTGCGGCTTGAGGCTGTGGTTCTCGATCAGGATGGTCGGGACGTGGGCCGCCGAGCCCCAGCCGTTGGAGAACCGCTCGCCGAGACCGCCGTCGGACAGGCCGGCGCGCGGATTGTTGTCGTCGACGCCAAAGACCAGTTCGCCCGGGATGTGGCCCTGCGCCTCGAGGGCGGCGTTCATCGCCGGCTTGAAGACCGAGTCCAGCCACGCGGCGGTGTCCGGCGAGCGCGAATAGATGCCGTTCTCACCGTTGTACCCCCAGGTGACGTCGTACTGGTAATCCATGCCGTCGGTGACGTGGATGTCGACGTACAGGTCCGGGCGGTATTTCAGGATCAGGCCGCGCACGGCCCGCATCTCGGGCTGGTCGAGCTTGAGATAATCGCGGTTGAGGTTCTGGTTCGTCGCCGTGTTGCGCCAGCCCTGGATGCGGGGGCCGCGCTGGTTGGGCCGCGAGTAGGCGCTGGCGCGCTCGTGCCCGTCGACCGACAGGATCGGGATCAGGATCAGGTTGGCGCGGTCGAGCAGGTCCGACTTGCCGTTGAAGGCGATGTCGCGGAGCAGCATCATCCCCGCGTCCTTGCCGTCGATCTCGCCCGGGTGGATGCCGGCCTGGGCCAGCAGCACGGGCTTGGACGGATCGAACGATGCACCGTCCTTCGAGGCGATCACCGCGTAGATCGGCCGGCCCTCGGGCGAGACGCCGAACTGCTCGATGCGGATCAGGTCCGAGGCGGCGTCGAGCCGGTCGAACCAGGCGCGGGTATCGGCATAGGTCGGGCTGAAGTCGTGCGCCGGATCGGCCTCGAAGGCGGTCACCCAAGGGTCGGAGGCGTCGCGCAGCAGGGCCCGGCTGGCGCCGTCCCAGGCGGGCACGGGCGGCAGGAACGGCTGGTCCCACGGCGCGGCGTTCGGCAGGACGGGGGGCACGGACTGGGACATGGCGGGACTCGACGCGAGGGCCGCAAGGGCGGCGAGGATCAGGGAGGAGCGCATGGCAGGTTCCTCGGCTATTCGCGGCGGCGGATCAAGCGTGGCCCGCTCAGCCCCCGGTCATCGGCGACCAGCCGCCCGAGGCGATCAGGATCGCGCCGGCACGCGCCATGTTCCACAGGGTGTAGGCCATGACGATCAGCAATGCGGCGATGACCGTACGCCGTCCCGGCGCGAACGCGGCCGTCGCGGTGCCTGCAGCAAAGATCGACACCCCGACGATCAGCCTCGGTGACCACACGGCCGCCCAGTCGGGGTCCGCCAGCGCCAGCGCCCCGAGCAGGATCCAGACGATGGCGTTGGCGGCCAGGACGCAGCCGAACACCACGCGTCGGTGGGCCCAGAAATGGTCGTCCAGATCGATGCGCGTGTCGACGCCCTCAGCGCTGACGCGGGGAAAGGTCACGCTGGCCGCCACGTAGAAGGTGCCGGCGATGACGAGGCCGACGAGCAGCAGGGCCGGGTTGAACGGTGCGCCGCGGAAGAACACCCAGGCCTGGTTCCAGAAGGTCGCCAGGTCGATGGCGACAAACACCGCCAGCAGCGGCGTCAGCCAGCCGAACCGCACCCGCTGGCGCTCGTGGAGGATCCGGGCGAATCCCCCGACCAGTTCGGCGACCGACAGGCCCAGCAGCAGACCGTAGAAGCTGAAGAAGAATTCGAACGCGCTCATGAGTGTCCCCCAAGGTGAGGCTAGGGGAGACGTCGGCCAGCGTCACCCCCGGCTCACTCGAGCGGGGGGCCGGCTCTGATATCTGCCGAGGCCGTGGTTCCGATCGAGTCGGTCGAGCACGCGGCCGTCGACTTCCTGCGGCTGGGCGCGGAGGCTGAGGTGCTGGCGCCGCCGGCGCTCAGGTCGGAGATGCGCCGAACGGCTCAGCGGCTGGCGGCGATCTACCCGCCTGAGGCCTAGCGGTTGCGCTTGGCCTCGAGCCTGTCGACCGTGCGCTGGGCTTCCTCGCGGCGGCGGGTCAGTTCGGCGACCTGGGCCGATTGGGCCGCGGTGAGGCCGCCTTCCTGCCCTTCGGCCGTGGTCTGGATGTCCGCGATCTGGCCCTCGAGTTCGGCCACGAGATCCTCGGCTTCGAACAGGCGTTCCTGCTCGGCCTCGGACAGGCGCGGGCGGGGAGCCGGGGCCCGGCGTGGCGCACCCCGACCGGTCAGGACCTGTGCATCGGCCATCACCGGAACGGCGATGACGGGCATGGCGGTAGCCAGGGCAAGGGCGATGACCAGGGTGCGTTTCATGAGGGCCTCTCCGGGAAGGAAGCGAACCTCATTTGTAGATTACATTCTCGTCATCTGAAAAGCACTTTTCAGACACATTCGAGCGAGCGGCGCTCTGCGCGCTTTCAGCGCCGTGGCTTCCAGATCGGCGAGCCGTCGCCCGGCAGGCCGAGCCTGTCCCAAAGGTCCGACACGCGCTCGACCACCGCCTCGTCCATGCGGATTTCCTCGCCCCACTCCCGCTTCGTCTCGGGCGGCCATTTGTCGGTCGCGTCCAGGCCGATCTTCGACCCGAGGCCGCTCTCGGGGCTGGCGAAGTCGAGGTAGTCGATCGGGGTGTTCTCGATGACGGTGATGTCGCGCGCCGGGTCCATCTTGGTCGAGATGGCCCACATGACCTGTTTCCAGTCGCGGGCGTCGATGTCGTCGTCCACGACGATCACCCATTTGGTGTACATGAACTGGCGCAGATAGCTCCAGACGCCCAGCATCACCCGCTTGGCGTGGCCCGGGTAGGCCTTCTTCATCGACACCACCGCGATGCGATAGCTGCAGCCCTCGGGCGGCAACCAGAAGTCGGTGATCTCGGGGAACTGGGCGCGCAGCAGGGGGATGAAGACCTCGTTCAGCGCCTCGCCAAGCACCGAGGGTTCGTCCGGCGGACGGCCGGTGAAGGTGGTCAGATAGATGGGGTCGCGCCGCATGGTGATTGCGGTCACCTGGAAGACCGGGAAGGTCTCGACCGAATTGTAGTAGCCGGTGTGGTCTCCGTAGGGGCCCTCGGGCGCGTGCTCGTCCAGCAGGACATGGCCCTCCAGCACGATCTCGGCGTTGGCCGGGACCATCAGCGGCACGGTCTTGCAGGGGACCAGCTCGGCCTTGGCGCCGCGCAGCAGGCCGGCGAACTGGTATTCGCTCAGCGTGTCCGGGACCGGAGTCACGGCCGCGAGAATCGTGCCGGGGTCCGCGCCGAGAACGACGGCGCAAGGCAAGGGCCCCTTCTTGCCGGCCTTCTTGTGCCGGGCGTAGTGCTGGGCCCCGCCCCGGTGGGCCAGCCAGCGCATGATCGCCCGGTCCTTGCCGAGCACCTGCATGCGGTAGATGCCGAGGTTGAAGTCGTCCTCGCGGTCGTCGGACGGGCCCTTGGTGACCACGAGCCCCCAGGTGATCAGCGGCGCCGGTTCTCCGGGCCAGCAGCCCTGGATCGGCAGGCTGGTCAGATCGATCTGGTCGCCCTTGAGCACGACCTGCTGGACGGGGGCGGTTTTCACCACCTTGGGCCGCATCGACATGACGGTTTGCGCGAGCGGCAGCATCTCCATGGCGTCGCCGAGGCCGCGCGGCGGCGTCGGATTGCGCAGGAAGGCCAGAAGTTCGCCGACCTCGCGCAGTTCGCCCGCGGTGGTGCGGTTCTTCTTGTCCAGCGTCACGCCCATGGCGACGCGCTTCACGGTGCCGAACAGGTTGGCGAGGCAGGGGATCGGGCTGATCGAGCCGTCGGGCATGACCGGCTTCTCGAAGATCACAGCCGGCCCGCCATTGCGCAGCAGCCGGGTCTGGATTTCGGTCATCTCGAGATGGGTGGAGACGGGCTCCGACACCCGCACCAGCTCGCCGTCGGCTTCGAGGATGTCGATGAAATCGCGCAGGGACTTGTAGGCCATGCGGCGAGGCTTAGGCGGAGGCGGAGCGCCTGTCACCTGCGCTCAGTAGGCGCGGACGTCCGAGACCAGCGCCCACAGCGGGAGGTGGAGGGCGCTGGTGGCCGCGCCGAGCTGGGCGGTGCTGAGATGACCGCGGCCGCTCTCGGCGCGGCGGGTCTCTTCGGGGGACATGTGCAGAAGGACAGCGAGGTCGTCGAGGCTCATGCCGCGCTGCTCGCGCCACCGCTTCAGCCTTGCGCCGACCGCCGCATCCGACGGATCGACGCCGGGAAATCCCAGCACCGAACCCATTGGCGTACACTCCCAGCGGGCGGTCTCTACGCGGACCGCCTCAGGCCCATTCTTCATCCCATTTGAAGGCGGGATCAATCCAGTCGCCGAGACGGCCGTCGGGGCGGGCGAGGGCGTGTATGCGGTCCATCTGCTCGGCCGTCAGCTCGAAGTCGAAGATGTCGAAGTTTTCGGCCGCCCGGCTTTCCTTGGCGGTGCGGGGGATGGCGATGACATTCTGCTGGATCAGCCAGCGCAGGGTGACCTGACCGGGCGTCTTCCCATGGGCGCGACCGATCTCGTTCAGGGTGGCGTCGTCGGCGATCTTGCCCTGCGCCAGCGGCGACCAGGCGGTGATCGAGGAGCCGAGTTCCTTCGCCGTTTCGCGCAGCTTCGTCAGCTTGAGATAGGGATGGTATTCGACCTGGTTGGTGAGGAGACGGGCCTTCGACAGGCCCTGGGCCTCGCGGAACTCGGCCGACGGGAAGTTGGACAGGCCGATCCCGTGGGTCAGGCCGCGGTCCTTCGCATCGTTCAGCGCGTCGAGGGTCTCCTTGAAGGACGGCTCTTTCTTCGGCCAGTGCAGCAGCAGCAGGTCAGGCGTGAAGCCGAGGCTGGCGGCGGACTCTTCTGCCTGTTTGAGCAGGGCGTCGCGTTCGAAATGGGCGACCCAGATCTTGGTGGTCAGCCAGACGTCCTCGCGGGCGACCACGCCGGCGTCGATGGCGTCGCGGATGCCGTCACCGACCGCGGCCTCGTTGTGGTAGATCCAGGCCGTGTCGATATGGCGGTAGCCGATGCGCAGGGCCTCGGCGACCATGCGCCGGGCGTCGGCCGGCTCCAGCTGCCAGGTCCCGAAGCCGAGCAGGGGAATGGCGTGGCCGTCGACGGTGATGGCGGGCTGGTCGGTCATGGCGGACTCCGGAGAAGGTCTGGCTTAACTGGGCGCTACACCGTCTGGTTCAAGCAGCCAGTCGAACATCTCGTCCCAGAGCGGCTCCATCCCTCGGCGGAAAGCGCCTTCATGCCCGATGCGAGCGGCCCCGTAGTGCGCAGGCTGACGGACAACGACTTCCCTGCGCGCGTTCGGATAAACCTGCAGCAGGATCGGTGACGTCTCGAGCGTGGCGATAGGGTCGTCGGTAAATATCCACGAGCGGATGGGCGCCGTCACGGCGTCGAAATGGTGTGGGCGCAGCCGGTCCTTCAGTTCGTCGAGAAAGTAGGGCGCCTTCAGGCACCAGCGCCGCCAGGTGGTCCAGACGCCGCGCGGGAGGTCTGTTCCGGCCCAGAGACCTCCGCCCTTGATGTAGCCGTGGCGAAGCAGGCTCCACGGGCCATAGCCGAACCAGAAGAACAGCTCGAGTGGGTTGTAGGACCGATGGTGCCGGGCCCAGTACCCGCTGCCGACCGAGACGAAGGCGTGTCGGGCGATCAGATGCTGGTTGGGCATGAAGCCGAGGAAGTGACCGCCGACGCTGTGGCCGACATGAACGACCGGCACGCCCGGCGCGGCCTCGATGAGGGCCTCGAGCGCCGCCGGCATGTCGAGACGACCCCAGTCGGGATAGTCCATCTTCATCGCGGCGAGATCGTCGGGGCGGGAGCCGGCGATGCCACGATAGTCGAAGGTCAGCACCGCCGCGCCGCGTCCGGCCAGATGGCGAGCGAAGCGGTCGTAGAAGCCCTTGGGGAAGCCGGTGCCCGAGGTGACGAGGACCGCGACGGCAGGATCCGCGGACGACGTCAGCCGCATCGACAGCGGAAAACCGTCGGCGGCAGGGGCGGTGAAGTCGCGGATGACCGTATCGCTCATCGAAGGTCCGTAGCTATTCGAAACGAACCTAGCCGATTGACGCTGCGTCAGGTCAAGCTCTCTTGGAGCCGGGCCCGTCCTCGGCTAAAGGCCCGGCCTGAACTTCGCCGAGCGCCTGACCATGACCGATCTTCCCGACCGCCTGTCCGTCGATCCCGACAGCCCCTTCCACGACGCCGATCTGCTGGCGAAGGGGATCGGCGTCCGCTTCAAGGGCGAGGACAAGACCAATGTCGAGGAATACTGCGTGTCCGAGAGCTGGGTCCGTCTCGCCGTCGGCAACCGCGTCGACCGGCGCGGCAAGGCTCTGACGGTCAAGCTGCAGGGTCCGGTCGAGCCCTATATCAAGGGCGAGTAAGGCCTAGGGGACGCGTCGGAACTCGACCTGCTCCAGGGCGCTGTCGAGGATCAGGGCGCCGTTCTGCACGATGGTGGCGCGGTTGACGCCCGCCATGAAGCCCCCGAAACGCTTTTCCCACCCGGTCGTGCCGCGCTGGCAGACCGGCTCGGTCTGCGGCGTGATCTCCATCAGGGTCCCGTCCAGCCGATAGCGCCAGCCGGCGAAGACGCAGGCGTTCGCCTCGATCTGGCCGCCGCCGATGGTGATCTCGATGGGCTCCGCTCCGGCGGGCGGCGAAACGCCGTGCATGACGTGGAGCCGCCAGCGGCCGGTGATCGGCTCCGGCGCAGCGGGCGGAGCAGGCTCGAAGGTTAGATCGGCGCCGGGGCCAGTCAGGGTCAGCCTGCCATCGCGAACCGTGGCCCGGTCAACGCCGGAGAGGGTCCGGTCGAATTCCTGCTCCCAGTGGCTGAGGCCGCGAGCGCACATGGCGCCGGGATTGGCGGTGGTGACGACGAGCTTTTCTGCATCCCGCTCATAGCGGCGCCAGAACGCCACACACTGCGAGCGCGCCCGGAAACTGAAGTCGCCCACGGTCATGGTGATCGGATGGATGGAATCGGCGTCGTCGGGCGCGGGAGCCGGGCGGCCGTTCATGGCTGTCAGCCGCCATTCGCCGCGTATGTCGGCCGGAGCGGCCGGCGGTGCGGGCGTATTCGCCGCCTCCTGTTGAACGGCTGGCGGCGGCACTGGCGATGGGCTGCAGGCGGCGAGGCACAGGGCGATGAGGAGGACGCGCATGGCTCCAGTGCGAACCCGCATGGCGGCGATTTCGTGTCGGTGCGCGGGAACGCTTCACCCGTCCGCATCCGGGGGCTACGGTCCGGAGAATCCCCTAGGAGTGACCATGCGATCCGTTCTGTCTCTCGCCGCCAGCGCTCTGGCGTTGACCCTCGTCGCCGCGCCGGCCCTCGCGCAGGACGCCGCCACCATCGAGCGGGCGGAGACCGTCCGCGACGCGGCGATGGAGCGGAACATCGCCCTCGACTACGTCACCCAGCTGACGACCCGGTTCGGTCCGCGGCCGGCCGGATCGAAGTCCGAGCAGAACGCCGCGGCCTGGGCCGCCGACTACATGCGCGCCCAGGGCTTCCGGAATGTGCGGATCGAGGAGTTCCCGCTGGTGGGCTGGGAGCGCGGCGAGGAAAGCGCGTCCATCGTCGGGGCCCGGCCGCAGCGGCTGGTCGTGGCGGCGCTGGGGCATTCGCCCGGCACGAACGGCGTGATCGAGGCGCCGGTGGCGCGGTTCGACAGTCTCGAGGACCTGAACGCGGCGCCCGCCGGATCGCTGGCCGGCAAGATCGCCTACATCGACGCCGGCCAGATGGTGCGGATGCAGAACGGCTCCGGCTATGGCCCGCTGAGCCGCATTCGCGCGGCGGGGCCGGCGGCCGCAGCGGCCAAGGGGGCGGTGGCCTTCATCATGCGGTCGGCGGGCTCGGACGAGCACCGCATGCCGCACACGGGCACGACCCGCTATGTCGAGGGCCGGGTGCCGGTGCCGGCGTTCGCGCTGAGCGCGCCCGACGCAGACCAGGTCTCGCGCCTGATCGGCATGGACGAGACGGTGACGCTGCGGCTGTCGTCGACCGCCCACACCTATGAAACCGTCTCCCAGAACGTGATCGGCGAGATCGTTGGCCGGTCGCGGCCCGAGGAGGTCATCGTGCTGGGCTCGCACATGGACAGCTGGGACCTGGGCACCGGCGCCATCGACGATGGCGCGGGCGGCGCCATCACCCTCGCCGCGGCCAAGGCCATCGCCGAGAGCGGCCGGCGGCCGGCGCGGACCATCCGGGTCGTGCTGTACGGCTCTGAGGAAGTCGCGCAACCGACCGACACCGGCAACGGCGGCGGCGCCTATCTGCGCGGCGTCGGCGCGGCGCTGGAGAAGCATGTGATCGCCGGCGAGAGCGATTTCGGCGCGGACCGGGTCTATGCGCTTGGCCTGCCGCCGGGTGCGCAGACCTCGGACTTTGCCCGGGCCGCGGCGCAGGTCCTCTATCCGATCGGCGTGCTGCCCTCGCCCGATCCGGAACTGCATGGCGGCGTCGACATCGGTCCGCTGGCGGGCGCCGGGGTGCCGGTGTTCGGGCTCAACCAGGACGGCAGCCGCTATTTCGACCTGCACCACACGGCGGACGACACCCTGGACAAGATCGATCCGGCTCAGTTGAACCAGAACGTCGCCGCCTGGGCAGGGCTGGTCTGGTTGATCGCCGACTCCGACGTCGACTTCCGGGCCATGCGTCCGGCGGAGGCGGCGGCGCACTGACGACCCTGCGAGCGTGGCGAAACTGGTAGACGCAAGGGACTTAAAATCCCTCGACTTCGGTCATGCGGGTTCGACCCCCGCCGCTCGCACCACCGAACCGGGAGAGGCGCTCCGGCGTTGGCGTGACATGCCGCATGCGCTTTTCAATGAACCGGCGGAGACGGTGGCCCGGACCCTGATCGGGGCCGAGCTTGAGGTCGACGGGGTCGGCGGCGTGATCGTCGAGACCGAGGCCTATGACATCTCAGACCCGGCCTCGCACAGTTTTGGCGGCCCGACGCGGCGCAATGCAGCGATGTTTGGCGCCACGGGGTGCGCCTACGTCTACCGAATCTACGGCCTGCACTGGTGTTTCAACGTCGTCTGCGATGCGGGGCAGCCGGGCAGCGCGGTGCTGGTGCGGGCGCTGGAGCCGCGCACGGGGCTGGAGCGGATGCACGAGCGGCGCGGGCTATTGCCGACCGCGTCGCTTTGCTCGGGGCCGGGCAAGCTGTGCGAGGCGCTGGGGATCGACGGGAGCCTGAACGGGCGGCCGCTGGACCAGGCGCCGTTCGCCCTGAGACTGCATGCGCAGCCGCCGGAGCTGGTGCAGGGGGTGCGGATCGGCATCACCAAGGGGGCGGAGACGCCGTGGCGGTTCGGCCTCAAGGGCTCGCGTTTTCTCAGCCGCCCGTTTCCCGCCATGGCGGCGACGGCATGACCCTGATGCAGGCGACGCCGATGGAAGCGCGGTCCGAGCGCGAGCTGCCCGGAGGCGAGGGCTGGTGGTACGAGCCCAAATGGGACGGATTCCGCTGCCTCGCCTTCAAGGCGGACGGGCGCGTTGAACTGCTGGCCAAGTCGGGCAAGTCGCTGGCGCGCTTCTTCCCCGAGGTCGTCGAGCGGCTGCAACGGATCGAGGCGGAGACGTTTGCGCTCGATGGCGAACTGCTGGCGCAGGATGGCGACCGGTTCGCCTTCGAGGTGCTGCAGCAGCGGCTGCATCCGGCGGCGTCGCGCATCCGCAAGCTGGCGCTCGAGACACCCGCGACCTTCGCCCTGTTCGACATGCTGGTGGACATCGACGGCGCCGATTTGAGGAACCGGCCGCATCGGGAGCGGCACGAACGGCTGGACGCCTTCGTCGTCCGGTTCGGAGAGCCACGGCTGACCCTGTCGCCGGGCACGGACGACCCGGCGCTGGCGCAGTCCTGGCTGGACGACCGCAAGCTGGAGGGCGTGGTCGCCAAGCGTGGCGACGGCGTCTACCTCGAGGGCGAGCGGGCCATGGTCAAGGTCAAGCGGCTGCGCTCGGCGGACTGCGTGGTGGGCGGGTTCCGCTATGCCAGCGAGGGCGGACGGGTGGGGTCGCTGCTGCTGGGGCTCTACGACGACGAGGGGCGGCTCAACCATGTCGGCTTCACCTCCGGTTTCGCGGGGCTCGACAAGGACGAGCTGACGCGGCGGCTGGAAGCGCTGCGGGGCGGGCAGGGCTTCACGGGCCGGGCCCCGGGCGGGCCGAGCCGGTGGGCGACCGAGCGTTCGGCGGAATGGGAGCCGCTGCGGCACGAGCTGGTGGTCGAGGTCGCCTTCGACCACGTCTCGGACGAGCGGTTCCGGCATGGCACGCGGCTGCTGCGCTTCCGGCCCGACAAGACGCCGGAACAGTGCCGGATGGATCAGCTGGAGGCCTGATGCCGGCGGCCAGGGACCAGTTCGACCTGTTCGGCGCGCCGCGCCCGACGCTGCCCGAGGGGCTGCGATATGCGCCGGAGGTGATCGGGCCAGACGAGGCGGCGCGGCTGGTCGCGGCGTTCGCCGACCTGCCGTTCCAGGCCTTCGACTTCCACGGCTTCAAGGGCAACCGGCGCATCGTCTCCTACGGCGGCCGGTACGACTTCTCCGCCAGCCGGCTGGAGGCCGCAGAGCCGATCCCGGACTTCCTGCTGCCTGTGCGCTCGGCGGCGGCGGCGTTCGCGGGGCTGGAGCCGGAGGCGATCCACCACGCCATGGTCACCGAATACGCACCGGGGGCGGGCATCGGCTGGCACCGCGACCGGCCGGAGTTCGACAAGGTGATCGGTCTGTCCTTCGCATCGGAGGCCACGATGCGCTTCCGGCGACGGTGCGATGCAGGCTGGGAGCGCGCATCGCTGCCGCTGGCCCCGGGCTCGGCCTATCTGCTGGACGGCGCCGCGCGGCAGGACTGGCAGCACAGCATCGCGCCGGGCGACCGGCTCCGCTATTCGGTGACGTTCCGCACGCTGCGATGAGCCAGCGGCCCATAACTTTGTGTGTCCGGCGGCGAACCGCCCTTAACCGCGCCCGCTTTCATGGGCACAAGGGACGCCTTCCCCTTTCAGGCCGTATGGATATTCGATGAAAAGAGCCCGGCGCGCCCGCATCGTCGCGACCTTGGGGCCCGCAAGTCGGGCGCCCGGCACGGTCAAGGCCCTGGCCCAGGCCGGGGTCGACGTGTTCCGGCTGAACTTCAGCCACGGCTCGCATGAGGATCACGCGGCGGCGCTGAAGGCTGTGCGTGGGGCGGAGCTGGCGCTGAAGCGGCCGCTGGGCGTGCTGGCCGATCTTCAAGGGCCCAAGCTGCGTCTGGGCAAGTTCAAGGATGTCGAGATCGACGTCGGACCGGGCCACAAGATGCGCTTCGACCTCGACCCGACGCCGGGCGACGCGACGCGGGTGCAGATGCCGCATCCGGAAATCTTCAGGGCGCTGCGGACCGGCATGCTGCTGCTGCTCGACGACGGCCGGGTCCGGCTGCGGGTCGGTGAGCGATCGGACGAGTGGGCGGATGTGACGGTCGAGAGCGGTTCGAAGCTGTCGGACCGCAAGGGCGTGGCCGTGCCCGAGGCGGTGGTGCCGGTGTCGGCGCTGACTCCAAAGGACCGCGAGGACCTGGCCTTCGCCCTGCGGATCGGCGTCGACTGGGTGGCCCTCAGCTTCGTGCAGAAGCCGGAGGACATGGCCGAGCTGAAGCAGATCGTGAAGGGCCGGGCGGCCTGCTTGGCCAAGATCGAGAAACCGCAGGCGCTGAACGAGCTGGAGGCGATCCTCGATTACTGCGACGGGGTGATGGTGGCGCGGGGCGATCTCGGCGTCGAACTGGACCCTGAAGAGGTGCCGGTGGCGCAGAAGCAGATCATTCGCGCGGCCCGCCAGCGCGGCGTTCCGGTGATCGTGGCGACGCAGATGCTGGAATCCATGACCGCGTCTCCGGCCCCGACGCGGGCCGAGGCGTCGGACGTGGCCAACGCAGTCTATGAAGGCGCGGACGCCCTGATGCTGTCGGCCGAGACCGCGTCGGGCGACTATCCGCTGGAGTCCGTGGGCATCATGAACCGGATCATCGAGCGGGTGGAGCGCGACCCGATGTGGCCCGGGCTGATGGACGCCGAGCACGCCGGCATGGACGAGCACGACGTTGACGCCCTGGTCGCCGCGGCCCGCAAGGCCGGCGAGGCGCAGTCGACGGCGTGCGTGGTGGTGTTCACGACGCTGGGCGGCACGGCGCGGCGGATGTCGCGCGAACGGCCGCTGCAGCCGGTGCTGGCCCTGACGCCCAAGCCGGAGACGGCGCGGCGGCTCTCGCTGGTCTGGGGGCTGGAGCCGCGGCTCAGCCGGGAGCCCGCCTCGCTGGAGGAAGTCACCGACGACGCGGTCGAGAAGGCCGTCGAGTTCGGACTGGCCGAGCCGGGTCAGCGGCTTCTGATCCTCGCCGGCACGCCGTTCGGTGCTCCGGGGGCTGCGAATCTGCTGCGACTGGCGCATGTTCCGACGAAGGGGCGCGGCCGAGGCGGCTGAACTCCGCAAGGGTCGGCATGATCAAATACATCGGCTCGAAGCGCGCGCTGCTGGCGGAGATCGTCGGCGCGGTCGCGCGCGTGCTGCCCGATGGAGGGACGGTCTGCGACCTGTTCTCCGGGTCGGCCCGGGTCGGGCATGCCTTGAAAAAGCAGGGCTTCCGGGTCTGGTCGAACGACCACAACGCCTACGCCCATGTGCTGGCGACCGCCTATGTCCAGGCTGACCGGGAGCGCTGGCTGGAGCGGGCGGAGGCTGTGTTGGCGGAGCTTCGCGGCGTGACGCCGGCGGCGGGCTGGTTCACAAAAAGCTTCTGCGAGGACGCCCGCTATTTCACGCCGGAGAACGGCGCCCGGATCGACGCCATGCGCGACCGGATCGCGGCCATGGCGCTGGAGCCGGAGCTCGAGGCCATAGCCCTGGTCAGCCTGATGGAGGCCGCCGACCGGGTGGATTCCACGGCCGGACTGCAGATGGCCTATATGAAGTCATGGGCCAGCCGGGCGCTGAAGCCGCTGGATCTGCGGATGCCGGACGTCCTGCCCGGCGTGGCCGCGGGGCCGTGCAAGGCGACGCGGGCGGATGCGGTGGAACTGGCCCCGTCGGTTGAGGCCGATCTGGTCTATCTGGACCCGCCCTACAACCAGCATTCCTACCTCGGGAACTACCACTGCTGGGAAAGTCTGGTGCTGTGGGACAAGCCGGAGACCTACGGGATCGCCAACAAGCGGGTCGATGTCCGCACCCGCAAGAGCGCCTTCAACAGCCGGCCCGGCATTGCGCCAGCGCTGAAGGCGGTGATCGAGGGGGTGAAGGCGCCCAACCTGATCGTTTCGTTTAACGACGAGGGCTATCTGGGCCGCGATCAGCTGGTCGAGATGCTGTCCGGCCGGGGCGAGGTGCAGGTCATCGAGATCGCCCGACCGCGCTACGTCGGGGCCCGCATCGGCATCCACAATCCCAAGGGCGAGAAGGTCGGCGCCGTGGGGCGGCTGCGCAACGTCGAATACCTGTTCGTGGTCAGCGAACGGCGCGTGAATCTGGCGGATGCCGCGTGAGCGGCAGCGTACGGAACGCGAAGGACTCAGGGCCGTTCTGTCGGCCATGGAACAGATGACCATGACCCCCTCCCGCCGCCTTGAGGCCCGCCACGCCTACGGTCGGGCTGTGGACGCGTTCGAACCTGTCGCCTGGAGGCCGCCCTCGCCGGCGCGCTTCGATGGACGCGTCGCCAACGACGTGAGGCCGGAGCCCGAGCCGACGTTTTCCGATATGGCCGGCGGCGTGCCGGCCTGGCTGACGATCACCCTCGGCGGGGTCATCGCGGCGCTGACCGGCGCCATGCTGGGCGGCGCGCTTCACATCTGAGACCGGATCCGCGGCTGCGTCCGATCTTGACGCATGGGCGTGCTTCACTGTCCGCAGGCTTTCCGGCCTCGGGTCTTTGAAATCGTCCATAGAGCCAAGTGGCCGAGCGGCCACATCCCCAACGCGTAAGTCGCTGGAAACGTAGCTGAATTCCGGAAGTGGCCGAAGTGGCCGACGAAATTCCCGGCCAGTTCCCGGCCGATCAGTCTTCCAGCAGCGCCCGGATCGGGGCCCAGCCGCGGCGGTGCGCCGGGCAGGGACCCAGGTCCTTCAGCGCCTGCTGATGCACCGGGGCGTTGTAGCCCTTGTGCGAGGCGAAGCCGTACCCGGGATACTCCTCGTCCATGGCGACCATTAGCCGGTCGCGCGCCGTCTTGGCGAGGATGGAGGCCGCGGCGATCGACAGCGACAGACCGTCACCGCCGACCACCGTCTGGACGTCGCAGGGCAGTTTGAAGCGGTAGTTGCCGTCGACCAGGGCGCCGACCGGCTGCACCGACATCGCCTCGATGGCGCGGCACATGGCCAGGCCGGTCGCGTGCAGGATGTTCAGCTCCGCGATCTCCTCGACCGAGGCGAAGCCGACGCCCCAAGCGACGGCGCGGGCCTTGATCTCGGCCTCCAGCGTTTCCCGGCGTTCGGCGGTCAGGACCTTGGAGTCGTCGATGCCCTCGGGCAGGTCGTCAGGGTTCAGGATCACCGCGCCGGCGGCCACGGGACCGGCCCACGGGCCACGCCCCGCCTCGTCCACCCCGCAGACGAGACCGCCGCAGGACTGGATCAGCACCCTTTCGAGCGCCAGCGTGGGAAAGCCGCGCGCAGCCTTCGCCGGCGCTTTCGCGGCGGGCTTCTTCGTTGCAGGCTTCTTCGACGGGGTCTTCACCGGGCCGCCATCGCACGAACCTGCGGGTGACGGAAGCACTCGATCCCGTGATCGTTGACCATGCCCACAGCCTGCATGAAGGCATACACAATCACCGGGCCGCAGAAGGTGAAGCCACGCTTCTTCAAGGCCTTGGCCATGGCTTCTGATTCAGGCGTGGCGACCGGGCGGGCCCCGCTGTCGGGCCACTGGTTCTGGATCGGGGTGCCGCCGACGAAGGACCAGAGCCATTCGCTGAAGTCTTCGCCGCTTTCGCGCATCTCCAGCCAGATGCGGGCGCCCTTGATGGCGCTGTTGATCTTGGCGCGGGAGCGGATGATGCGGGCGTCTCCGAGCAGCCGCTCTATGTCCGCCTCGCCATAGCGGGCGACCTTCTCCGGATCGAACCCATTGAAGGCGTCGCGCATGCCCTCCCGCTTCCGCAGGATGGTGATCCACGCCAGACCGGCCTGGAAGCCGTCCAGCACCAGCTTCTCCCACAGGGCGCGGGCGTCGTACTCCGGCACGCCCCACTCCGCGTCATGATAGGCGACATAGAGCGGATCAATGCCGCACCAGGCGCAGCGGTGAAGTGAGTCGGCCATGTCCCAAGGTAGCTGGTTTGCGCCGGGATAAGGCTGGTGCTTTCACCACGGGATTGGTTGGCCATCCCAAGCGAAGAAGCCGCCGCTGTCCTCCGGCTGCAGCCGGTCCATCACATCGACCAGCGCCCCCGCAGATTGCTCGGGGGTCAGGCGTTTCGCCGCCGTCGATGCGCCCTGCCGGAAGGGCGCGCTGAGCGGGGTCTCGACAGTGCCGGGGTGGAGGGCGACGCAGACGCCGAGCGGCCGGTTTCGGCGATGCTCGACGGCCAGGGTGGCGATCAGCATGTTCAGCGCGGCCTTGGAGGCGCGATAGCCGTACCAGCCGCCGAGGCGGTTGTCGGAAATGCTGCCCACGCGGGCCGAGAGCGCGGCAAAGACGCTGAGACGGTCGCGCGGCATGAGCGGGAGCAGATGCTTGGCGACGAGCGCCGGTGCGATGGCGTTGATGCGGAAAAGCGCGACGAGAGCCTCGGGGTCGAGGGTGCGGAACGTCTTCTCGGGCGATACGCCCGGGCCGTGAAGCAGGCCCGTGGCGACGACGATCCGGTCAGGGCTACCCTGCTGTCTGATCATGGCTGCGGCTGCGGCGACCTGTTCCTCGTCCGTGATGTCAGCGGCGACGAAGTCGAAGAGCGGATTGTGAGGCCAGTCCGCCGGGCGGGTTCGGGAGACTCCGATGATCCGGTCGTACCGTCCCTGGTCGGCAAGCACCGTGGCCAACGCCCTGCCTATGCCGCCGTTCGCGCCGACCACGACCGCGAGAGCCGCCGAAGTTTCCATGACGGATCCCGTTCGCCTTCACCGGTTCAATCCGGCAGGGAGATACGGGCGCCACGGGGCGGTGGATGACGACAAGCGGTCCGAGGGTGGACGCCTCCCGGAGCGGGGCTCCAGGAGGCTCCGGGTATTAAACGGTAGGCGGTGTCCGACGGGTCACCTTGTCAGCCCAGCTGCGGGCGATCTGGCCCGCCGCCTCGCGGCCACCGAGGCCGAAGGCGAGCGCAGCCGCGACCGCCGCGGCGCCGAGGATCAGGCCGAACGCCAGCAGCACCACGTCGTCGGCGATGCCCATGAAGCGCAGACCCATGGCCGTGGCGAGGGCGATGGTCGCCCACCGCACCAGCGTCGAGGCGAAGCCGTCGGCGCCGCCCGTGCCGCTGTTGATCAGCCGCGCCAGCACGCCGGCGATCAGCACGCCGGCGGTGATGATGACGCCGCCGACGATGACGTGGCCTGCGAGGTTCAGGATCTCCTGCAGCGTCATGGCGATGGTGCCGAACTGCAGCAGCCGCGCCGCTTCCACCGCGGTGAAGACGACGATCGCGGCCATCGCGATCTTGCCCACGACGCCCGACGGAGTCAGGGGCGCGCGGGCCTCCTGACCGAGGGCGCGCGCCGTGGCCGGGGTGACGTCGCCGGCGTAGGGCGCGGGGCCCGGCGCGGGCTCCGCCGAGGGCTTGCCGGTGGCCAGCGAGGTCAGGCCGGACATGCTGCGGTCGAAGCCGGTGGCGGGCAGGATCCGCTCGATCAGCTGCGCCACCCAGCGGCCGATGAACCAGCCGACGGCGAGGACGATGGCGGCGGCCAGCACGTTCGGAATGGCCGAAAGCACCGTGGACAGCACCGCGACGGCGGGGACCGTCAGGGACTCGATGCCGAGCTGTTCCAGCGCCGCGATGGTGATCGGGATCAGGATCAGCACGAACACGAGGGTCGCGACGGCGCTGCTGACGCCCGTCGAGCCGGTGGCGCGGGACAGTCCGGCCTTTTCGAGCCAGCGGTCGGCGTTGGCGGCTTCCAGCGCCGCGGCTACGACCCGCCGGGCCAGGGTGGCGACGATGAAGCCGATGAAGAATATCAGCACCGCGCCGAGCACATTCGGGATGAAGGAGGCGACCTGGGTCAGCAGGGAGTTCAGCGGCTCGACCACCTGGCCGAGGTTGAGGACGCCGAGGGCGGCGACGACGCCGAACAGCAGGATCAGCCAGAAGGCGACATCACCGATGCTGTGGCCGACGCTGTGTTTGGGATTCTCGCTTGTGCTCGCCTTGCTGGCCCCCGGGATGCGGTTGATCAGCCGCGCCAGCGCCCATTTGGCCGCCTTGCCGACCAGCCAGGCGGCGATGAGGATGACCACCGCGCCCAGTATGCGCGGGGCCCAGTCGTAGATGAGCGATTCCCATCCGATGAACTCGTACTCAGTGTGCATGCAGCCCTCTCCTGACGCGGACGCGGAAGCGTCCGGTTCCGGGCGCTAACCCGCGGCGGGGGCCGGGTGTTCCGTGCGAGCTCAGCCGATCTCGGCGAAAGCCCGCACGGGGAAGGTGCCGAACGCCTTGAGTTTCGGCGGCGCGGCCGTGAAGCGGAAGCCGTCGTCGGGCAGGAGTTCCAGCCCGCGCATGTGCTCGCAGATCGGGGTGCCCGCGCCGAGCAGCAGCGTGTGGGCCGGCCGGGCGCGGGTGCGGGTGTCGTCGATATTGTGGGAATCGATGCCGACCAGCGCGGCGCCCGCCTCGACGAGGAAGGCGGCCACGGCCTCGCTCAGGAAGGGGTGATCCTCGAAATAGGCGTCGGTGCGCCAGTGGCGGGCCCAGCCGGTGTGGACCAGAACAGCCCTGCCGCGCAGGTCGAGGCCCTCGAAGCGGTCGCGGTCGACCGCCTGAAGCCCCTCCGCGCGGATGACGATGCCGGGCAGGGCGGCGACCCGCTCAAGGCCGACGTCGCTGAGATCCTCGCCGTCGGCATAGCGGTGGAAGGGCGTGTCCAGATAGGTGCCGGTGTTGCCGACCATCTCGATCCGGCCGATCTGGAATTCCGTGCCGGGGTCATAGTTGGCGCGTGAAGCCTCGCGGCTGAGGTGGTCGCAGACCAGCGGCGCGGGCAGGCCCTTGTAAGTGACCATGCCGGCTTCGATTGTGTGGCTGAGGTCGATGAGGGGCATGACGAACTCCGGCGAGGCCTGAACGATGGCGGGCTGCGCCGCACACGTCAAAGGCGCCCCGCGCCTCCGATGAGCGGCGACAGGCTGGACAAGCGGCGCCTTAGCGCGAACAAGGGACCTCCACCCAAGGAGAATCTATCCATGCGTATCGCCATTCTCGCCGTCGCCGCCACGGCTCTCGCCCTGGCCGCCTGCTCGCAGCAGACCGAAGACAAGGCCGCCACCACCGCCGACGCGGCCGGCGAAACCGTCGCCTCGGCGGCTGACGACACCGCCGCCAACGCCGACGCCGCCGCCGACAACACCGCCGCCGCGACCAACCAAGCGGCCGAGAACGTCGACGCCGCCGTGCAGACGCCGGCCGAGACCCCCGCCCACTAAGCGACGGATCAGCCGATCAGAGACGCGCCCGGGGTCAGCTCCGGGCGCGTTTTTCGTTCTGAAGGCCGGTCCAGTCCGGGAAGCGCACTGTGACCGGGCGGCCATCGACCGTCAGGGCGCCGTCCAGCCGGTCCAGCCGGAGCAGGGCCATGGCCGCGCCGTCCTGACCGGTCAGGACCTCGCCGGCGCGGAGGTCGCCGTTCAGCACCTCGGCGCCGAAGGGCGGAGGCCGGCCCTCGAAGGCGATGGGCAGCATGCGGGTCTTGATGGCGCCGCGACGCTTCATGCGGGAGGTGGTTTCCTGACCGACGAAACAGCCCTTCTGGAAGTCGATTCCGTTGAGCAGGTCGAAATCGGCCTCGATCGGATAGGTCTTGTCGGAGGGAGCGTCGGCGGTCGGGTCAGGCACGCCCACAGCGAGGCGGTGCGCCTGCCAGTCGGCCTCCGCCGCGTCGGCAGGGACTGTGTCGCCATAGCAGCGACCCCCGAGGTCGGAGGCCCGAGGATCGGCAGTGAACCCGGTAGGAGCGTCGGGCCAGGAGGCGAACACCGCGCGGTCGTCGGCCTCGACGGTGACCTGCGCCCGCAGCCGGTACATCGAGAGGCGCTGCACCAACGCCTCGCGGCGGTCGGCGGCGACGTCGAGCAGGACGCCATCCGCCTCGCCGAACAGGAACAGATCGAACAGCAACCGCCCCGGCGGGGAGAGCAGGGCGCCGAAGCGGAGCTCGCCGTCCGACAGGGTCTCGACGTCCTGGGTCAGGAGATTGTGCAGGAAGGGCCGGGCGTCGGGGCCGGCGACCCGGATCAGGGCGCGGCTGTCGAGGCGGGCGATGCGGGTGGTCATACGCCGTACATAGGGCTGCTCGCGCCTGTGGACCACACCCCGCAGGCACTGATGGAACGCGAGAATCCGTATACGGTCCAATCATGACAGGCCGTTTCCCCATCCTGTATATCGCCGAGGCGGGCACGCAGGACGCGGTGCTGTCGTCGGGCGTGCTGGCGTATCTGGTCGGGGCCATGCCGCAGGCGAGCTTCACCATCGTCGGATCGCCGGCCAGCGCACCGCTGTTCGCGGACACGCCCCGGCTCGACCGGCTGATCGTGCTGGACAAGGAGAGCCGGCTCGACTGGATCGGGCTGTGGAACCAGGTGCGGGCGACGAAGTGGGGGCTGGTCGTCGACATGCGCGGCTCCGCCCTGTCCGGCAAGCTGAAGCGGCAGAAACGGGCGGTGCGCGGCGAGGGCGAGGCGGGGGTGCACGCCGTTGAACTGGCGGCGCGGGTGCTGCAGCTGGACGAGGTTCCGGGGCCGCGGCTGTTCGTGTCCGAGGCCACGCAGGCGGCGGCCGACGCGCTGATCCCGGCGGGAGAGGGCCCGATCCTCGCCGTCGGGCCCGGCGCGGAATGGATGGGGCGGCGCTGGCCGGCGGAACGGTTCGCCAAGGTGGCCTCGACGCTGGTCGGCGACGGCGGACCGCTGGAGGGCGGGCGCGTGCTGGTGGTCGGCGACGAGACGGACCGGGACGCGGCGCACACGATCCGGCTGTCGCTGCCGAGACACCGCACGGTCGAACTGCAGGGCCGGCTGAAGCCGCTGGAGATCGTGGCGGCGGTCAGCCGGTGCGCCCTCTATGTAGGCGGCGACTCGCTGTGGACCGATCTGGCGGTGGCGTCGGGCCTGCCGGTGGTGGCGGCCTATGGGCCGTCGGACGAGGTGGAGCGGGGGCCTTGGGGCGGGGTCGCGGTGCGCGGGCCGCGCTCGGTCGACGAGTACCGCAAGATCGATCCGAGGCTGGACCAGGCCATTCTCCACATGAACGACCTGCCGGCGGACCGGGTGCTGAAGGCCGCTCGCAAGCTGCTGGCCGAGCGCGTATAGGGCCGGGCCATGACCCAGACATACGACCTGATCGTCCGTGGCGGCGAGGTGGCCAATCACGCGGGACGCGGCATGGCCGACGTGGGCGTGATCGACGGCAAGGTGGCCTTCATCGGCGACCTTTCGCAGGCCAGCGCGGGCGAGACGGTGGACGCGGCCGGCCTGACGGTCCTGCCGGGGGTGATCGACACCCAAGTCCATTTCCGCGAGCCGGGGCTGGAGTGGAAGGAGGATCTTGAGACGGGGTCACGGGCGGCGGCGCTGGGCGGAGTCACCGCCGTGTTCGAGATGCCGAACACAGAGCCCTCGACGACCGATCCGGACACGCTGGCCGACAAGCTGGCCCGGGCGCGGGACAGGATGTGGACCGATCACGCCTTCTACATCGGCGGGACGCACGGCAACGCGCGCTTCCTTGGCGAGCTGGAGCGGCTGCCGGGGTGCTGCGGGGTCAAGGTGTTCATGGGGGCGTCGACGGGGACCCTGCTGGTCGCCGACGACGACGGGGTGCGGGAGGTGCTGCGCCATGTGAAGCGGCGGGCGACCTTCCATTCCGAGGACGAGTACCGGCTGGCGGATCGCCGGCCGCTGGCCCGGCCGGGCGACTGGACCAGCCACCCCGAGGTGCGCGACGCCGAGAGCGCCATCATGTCGACGCGGCGGCTGGTGCGGCTGGCGCGGGAGACGGGCGCGCGGATTCACGTACTGCACGTGACCACGGCCGAGGAGGTCGAGTTCCTGGCCGGGAACAAGGATGTGGCAACCATGGAGCTGACGCCGCAGCACCTGACGCTGGACGGCGACGAGGCCTATGAGCGGCTGAAGGGGCTGGCGCAGATGAACCCGCCGATCCGCAACAATTACCACATCGCCGGGCTGTGGCGGGGCATCGAGCAGGGGGTGGCGGACGTGCTGGGCTCGGACCACGCGCCGCACACGCTCGAGGAAAAGGCGCGGCCCTATCCGGCCTCGCCGTCGGGCATGCCGGGGGTGCAGACCCTGGTGCCGGTGATGCTGACGCACGTGGCCAACGGGCGGCTGACGCTGGACCGGTTCATCGACCTGACGAGCCATGGCGCCAACCGGGTGTTCGGCATCGCGGGCAAGGGACGGATGGCGGAGGGGTATGACGGCGACCTGACCATCGTCGACCTGAAGGCGAAGCATGTCCTCAGGCACGAGGACATGGCTACCCGGTCCGGCTGGACCCCGTTCGACGGCTTCGAGGCGACCGGCAAGGCCGTGGCGACCATCGTGCGGGGCCGGGTGGTGATGCGGGACGGCGACCTGATCGGGACGGCGCATGGGCGGCCGGTGCGGTTCCAGGAGACGCTGGCCTGAGCTAGCGGCCCAGCCGTTTGAGGAGGTCGTCGCGGAAGGTGCGGCTGACGACCAGTTCGGTTCCGCTGTCGAGAGTCAGACGCCAGGAGCCGTCGGACAGGGGCTGGACCGTCGCGACCCGGGACAGGTTGACCAGCGTCGTCCGGTGGCTGCGGGCGAACAAGCGCGGGTCGAGCCGCGCCTCCAGCGCCTTGAGGGTTTCGCGGACCAGGCCCTCGCGCTCACCCCAGTGAACCACGACATAGTTGCCGGCGGAGGCGAACCATTCGACCTCGGCGAGGCTGACCGGGACCTGTTTCGAGCCGGTGGAGACCATCAGGCGTTCGGCGGCCGGATCCGCGGGTTCGTCGGCGACGGCGCGGGCGTCGGCGAGGGCGGTCTCGAGCCGGGCGATCTGGCGGCGGGCTTCCTCGGCCCGGCGGGCGTGAACGGCGGCGGCGCCGAAGGCGATGATGGCGGTGTAGATCAGGATGGCCACGGGAGCGCGGCCCAGCATTCCGGCTTCCCAGTCGAGGTCCACGCCCCTGAACCGGCTGTCGATGGCGAGGGAGGCGGCGGCTTCCAGCGGGACGATGACGAGGCCCGCCGCCGTCGCAGCCGCCAGCGCCTTCAGCCCGGTTCCGAACAGCCGCTGGATCAGCCAGACCACGCCCGCGGCGGGCAGCCAGAGGGCGTAGATCGCGCCCTGCCAGGCGATGGACGAGCCGACATCCAGATCACCGCCGTCGAGGGCGGCGGCACGGCGCACGAACCAGGCCGCGGACAGGACGGTGACGACATAGCTGTAGATCAGGAAGGCCCAGACGGCCCTCGCCGTCGTTGAGAGCTTCAGGCGGGGACCAGCCGGCGCGAGCGCTTGCGGACGATCATCAGGGCGATCCATCCGATCACCAGCGGCTGCAACAGGAGGCTTGGCCAAAGCTGGCTCCAGGGGGTGGGCAGGAAGGTCATGAAGTTGCCGGAGAAGGCCGCCAGCACCGCACCATAGGCGCCCATCATCTTCGCCAGATGCTCGTAGGTCCAGAGCTCGGGGGAGAATGGCCAGTCGGTGGGGCGGGCAAAGCGCCACAGGTCCCAGCCGCCGTAGAGCAGGGCGGCGTAGGCGAGGGAGGCGGCGACGGGAGCGGTGGCGCCGGTGCGGCCTGTGACGACCAGCACGAGGGTCCAGACGCCCACGCCGACCACGGACAGGGTGAAGACCCAGTCCAGAGGTCGGGCCCGGTCCTCGCGGCGCAGGTCGGGGCGTTTGCGGCGGAGCACACGGACACCCGAGAACAGGGTCATGCTGGCCGTGGCTGAGAGGGCGAGGAAGTAGGCGTTGAAATGGATGGCGGTCATCAGCCAGGCGCAGGCGAGCAGGGTGGCCATCAGCACGACGAAGACGCGGCCGGCCAGCCGGTGCAGCCGCGAGCCCTTGCGGGTGATGATCGGGACGATGCCGACCAGCACGGCCAGCAGGCCCGCGGTGATGTGCAGGGCGAGGGTGGGGAGGAAGAGGGTGTCCATGCCCCGACCTTGCCGGACGGGCGGCGGTTCGCCAGCGCCGTGGGACGAGCGGCGGCTGGTTGGGACGAAGCGCGGCGGTGGAACTTCCCGGACTCACGGCGATTCCTCTCTCGTGAAAGGAGCCATGCCATGAGCAAACGCGAACTGATCGAGCCCAATCCCGGCGACAAGCGCTACGCCCGCCGAGACGCCGAGGGTCGCTTCACTGAGATGGACGACGTCGGCCGGTCGTCGGCGCAGGACCAGAAGCGGCAGGCGAAATCCGACGCCGGCAAGGGGCAGGGCGACCGCGGCGACCGCCGCCACTAACGCGGTTCGAGGATGAAGCCGGCGACATCGTCGACCACGCCCGGCGCGAGCGGCAGGCCGGCGTCGTAATAGGTGGCGACGTTCGCGGCGCGGTCGTCTGGCGCGACCCGGAGCATGTGATTGACGCCGTCCCAGATGATCAGTCGGGCCTCAGGGTCGGCGGCGGCGAGAGCGCGGGCGTCCGTGACGGTGGTCTGCAGGTCGGTCGAGCCCTGGCCGATCATCACCGGGCCATCGTACGACGCGATCAGCGCGGCGGGGTCGAGCGCCAGCCACGAGATCAGGTACGGCTGCACCGAGGGCCGCAGGAGCGACGCGAGGGCGGGCGGGGTGTCGGCGACCGTGCGGCCGGCCTCCAGTTCGGCGAGGGCATGGAAGGCCTGGGTGCGCATCGGCTCGGGCAGCTGGGGGCCTAGCTGTTCTTCCAGGACGACGCGGGCGGGGCGTCCCGCGCCTGACAGCAGGACGAGGCCGCAGACGGAGTTGCCGCCGTCGCGGACCGCGGCGAGGGCCACGAGTGCGCCTTCGCTGTGGCCGATCAGCCAAGCGCAGGGTTGGCCGGTCAGACGCGCGGCCTCGGCGGCCCAGCCGCGGGCGTCGTCGGAAAGGTGGGTGAAGCGCAGATCGGCTTCCGACAGACCGGCGGCGGCGCTTTCGCCTATGCCGCGCTTGTCGATCCGGACCGTGGCGATCCCCTGCGCGGCGAGGCCCTCGGCAAGACGGCGGTAGCTGCCGCCGACAATGCCGAACTGCAGGCTGTCGCCATTGCGGTCGGTCGGGCCCGAGCCGGGGAGGATCACGGCGGCGGCGCGGGGCGCCTCGGGCGTCAGCAGGGTGCCGTGAAGGGGCGCGGGCTGCGATGGAAGGGTCACGGCCGTGGCGACGGGATCGGTCAGCAGGGCGGCGGCGAGGATCAGGCTGAGCATGGCGATCTCCCTAGAAGGGTTGGCGGTCGGGATCGGTGCGCCAGACGCGCCAGCTCTCGAAGACCGAGAGGACGGCGGCGACGAGCACGGCGGCGATGATGAGCTGGTAGCCGAGCGGCTGGGGCGCGATCGGCGAGAGGGCGAGGCCGGCGAGGCCGATGAGGAAGAGCAGGCGTCCGGCGAGGCGGTTGGAGCGGTCCCAAGCGAGGCGGCTCTTGTAGCTCCACGGGGTGCGGACGCCGGCGATGGGGTTGGGGCCGACGCGGCCGAGCACGGCGCCGACGGCGAGGAATATGGCGGAGAGGCCAGCCATCGGCAGGGCGGCGCCGAGCGAGGTCACGCCGCTGACGCTGGTCACGCCCGCAAACAGGGTCAGGGCAAGGAAGGTCAGCAGGATCAGGATCTGGGCGGCGCGAAGCGAGCGCGTGCGGGCGGCGTCGGGCGCGCGGGCGGCGGCGAGGCCCATGCCGCCCGCTAGCAGGCCGGTGAGCAGGCCGAGGCCGGCGATGCCCGCGCCGATGGCTTCGCGCCCGGCCCAGGCGTCCGCCTGACCGTCGGCGCCGAAGTGACAGGGCATCAGCTCGAGCGGCCCGGCGAAGGCGATGGCGGCGCCGGTCGCGACGATGATCAGGCTGACGGCGACGGTGGCCCGGTCGGTGGCGGAAAGGGTCATCGGGGGTCCTCCTCGGTATCGGGGGTACGGGCGCCGGTCATGGCGAGCAGGAAGGCGAGCGCCTCCTCGACGGCCGAAATCTCGAGGCGGTAGCGGATCGAGGCGCCGTCGCGTTCGGGCGAGACGAGGCCGGCGTCTTTCAGCGCGTTGAGGTGGCCGGTGATGGTCGGCCAGCTCATGTCGAAGGCGGCGGCGATGTCGCCGGACGCCATCGGCCCCTTGCGCAGCATGTCGACGATGCTGCGGCGAACGGGATGCGACAGGGCCTTGAACAGTGCGTTCATAGGAAGAAGCCTAATTAGGAAAGTGCCTAATAGCAAGCGATTTTGGAACGGACGGACGGGAGGCGTGCGGAGCGCCGGGCCTGCGCCCGGAGTTCGGATGGAAATACCGTTTCGACGCAGTCAGACGCTCCGCGCGAAGATTGGGGCGGAAGCTTGCGTCGGGTGGCGGTGTTATCGCCTTACCGCAGCGCCTCCGGCGGGCGGGCTGCGCTTGCGACACAGTCCCCGGACCGGACGAGTATCCCCCTCGCCCCTGTCCCCGCTTCTCCACATCCCGCCGCCAAAGGACGCAAGGCCTTTGCGCCTCCCGGTGCGACGGGACGGGAGCATTATGCGCCGGCGGACTTATGCGGATGGGAGATTGGTTTGAGAAAAGGGGAAGCCGCTGAAATCACGGAAGATCGTCCGCGCTATCCGACTATAGATCCCCGGATTGTAAGCACAGCGTCATGGCTTTCTGTCTCCTCCCCATTCGCGAAGGGCGAACGGGGAGGAGACGGAGGCGCGCCCTCTCCAACGGTTCGAAGCTGGCGCCGACTCGGGATCGGGGCGATGGTGACGCTATCGTGTCAGCCGTGCCGGAGCCCCACCGGATGAAATCGTCCCTTTCGGGTGTCCTTATCGCCGCCGGCGCCCTGATGCTGAGCGGCTGCGCGTCCTTCATGGGGGGATCGGACCAGACCCGCGGCCGGTCGCTGGTGATCCCACTGACTGGTACGGCCGAGGGGCCCGGTCTGGGCGATCCGGACGGCAGCGGGACAGCGGAACTGCTGATCGATGCCGCGCATGGCCGGGTCTGCTATCTGCTGACGGTCGAGGGTATCGCCCCGGCGCAGCTCGCCCACATCCATAAATCGCCCAGGGGCCAGTCGGGCGGACCGATCGTCGTTCCGCTCGAAGCGCCTACCGACGGAGACAGCGAGCGCTGCGTGGCCGTAGCGCCAGAGATCGCTCGTTCACTGCTGCAGAACCCGGCGGACTACTACGTCAATGTGCACAATACGGAGCACCCGGGCGGCGCCGTGCGCGGTCAGCTGGACGACGCCAGGCGCAGCTAGATCGAGAAGCTGACGCCGCAGCCGCAGCTGGAGGCGGCGTTCGGGTTGCGCACCACGAACTGGGCGCCGGCGAGGTCGTCGACGAAGGCGACCTCGGAGCCCTTGAGGAAGGGCAGGGAGACGGGGTCGACCAGGGCCGCCTGACCGTCGGCCTCGATGCGGATGTCGTCGGGCTCGGCGCTGTCGACCAGTTCGAACCGGTACTGAAAGCCCGAGCAGCCGCCGCCATCGACGGCGACGCGGAGCATGACGGGACGGCCCTCGGCCTCGGCGAGTTTGGCGAGACGGCGGGAGGCGGTTCCGGACAGGCTGAGGCCATGGCCGCCGCTGGCCGGCGATATCTGGAAGGCGGGGGCGGATTGGACGCTGCTCACGGGGCTCTATATGAGGCGCGGACGGGCGATCGCAAAGGCCCGGCGACCGAATGAGCAGCCGACGTTGATCCCCGAGCGCGCCGCCTACGCCGAATACCCCGAGCACAGCCGCGGCCGGCTGACGCCCGAGCCGATCAGCCGCACGCGCAACGCCTATGCCCGGGACCGGGACCGGATCATCCACGCTACCGCCTTCCGCCGCCTGAAGGAGAAGACGCAGGTCTTCGTGGCGCACGAGGGCGATCACTACCGGACGCGGCTCACCCATTCGCTGGAGGTGGCGCAGATCGCGCGGTCGCTGGCGCATGCGCTGCGGCTGGACACCGACCTGGCCGAGACGGTGGCGCTGGCGCACGACCTGGGCCATCCGCCGTTCGGCCATGCCGGCGAGGACGAACTGCAGGCGCGGATGGAGCCGTGGGGCGGGTTCGACCACAACGTCCAGACCTTCCGCGTGGTGACCAAGCTGGAGGAGCGCTATCCGCAGTTCGACGGGCTGAACCTGAGCTGGGAGACCGTCGAAGGGGTGGTCAAGCACAACGGGCCGGTGTCGCACCGGCTGGACGAGCCGGCGTGGCGGGCCATTGCCGACTATGCACCCGGCTGGGACCTGAGACTGGACAGTTTCGCCTCGCTGGAGGCGCAGGCGGCGGCGATCGCGGACGACATCGCCTATAACAACCACGACGTCGACGACGGGGTGCAGGCGGGGCTGTTCACGCTGGACGACCTCAGCGAAGTGCCGCTGATCGGGCCGGTGCTGCACGGCGTGCGCAAGGACTGGCCTGACATCGACGAGCGGATGATCCGGATCGAGGCCGTCCGGCGGATGATCGGGGCCATGGTCGAGGACGTGCTGGCCGAGACCGAGGCGCGGATCGAGGCGGACGGTATTCGCTCGACCGAGGACGTGCGGACGGCGCGGCGGCCGCTGGTGGCGTTCTCGCACGCCATGCTGGCCGATCTGGGCGTGCTGCGGAAATTCCTGTTCGAGCGGATGTACCGGCACTATCGCGTCAACCGGACGCGCAGTCAGGCGCGGCGGCTGCTGGGCGAGATGTTCGAACTGTTCATGGCCGATCCGGGCACGCTGCCGCCGGAATGGTCGGGACGGGCGGGGACGTCCGACGAGACGCGGCGGGCGCGGGCGGTGTGCGACTACATCGCGGGCATGACCGACCGGTATGCGATCGAGGAGCACAAGAAGCTGTTCAGCCTCGATCTGGCGCTGGACCTCTGAGCGAGCAACCTGCGAACCAGCCTGAAAAAGGACTCGGACCGGGATAGAGTGTCTGTTCCGCGCCTCGATTCGCGCGGCAGACGGAAGGCGCGGCCATGTCTCACGAAGATCCCTATCGCCCGAACCAGGGCCGTGACCGCGGCGCCTATACCCCGCCGACGGACGACGATCTTCCGTTCGACCGGCAGGGCTATGACCCGCGCCGGAGCGGTGGCGGCGGTGGCGGCGGCGGCGGCAAGGCCCCGCCCATGACGCTGATCATCTCGGCGGTCGTGCTGCTGGTGCTGATCATCGCCGTCGCCGTCTATTACAGCCAGGGCGGGCTGCGGGCGTCGGACGACGCGCCGCCGGCTGTGGGCACGCCGGTGGGCGAGATGAAGGGCGCCGCGCCGATAGACGCACAGCCGGTCGATCCGACCGAAGGCATCGATGTCTATTCCGGCGCCGAGGCGCCCGCGACCGCGCCGGTCTTCACGCCGCCGCCGGAAGCGGTGCAGCCGCGCCCCGCGCCCGCACCGATCGAGACTGCGCCCGCGCCGGCTCCGGCCCGTCCGGCGCCCGTGACGCCGCCGCCGCTGCCGAAGGCCGAGCCGCGTCCGGCGCCCGCGGGCGGGACGTCCGGCGTGCAGATCGGAGCCTTCTCGACCCCGAATCTGGCCGAGCGCGAATATAACGCCGTGGTCGGCCGCTACCCGGCCCTGACCGCGGGCGCGAGCCGGCGGGTGCAGGAGGTGACGGCCTCGAACGGGTCCACCGTCTATCGCACCACCGTCACCGGCCTGAGCCAGGAGGATGCGCGGGCCCTGTGCGGCGCCATCCGGGCTTCGGGCGGGGACTGTCTCCTTCGGTGACCCGTTCGGCGGCGATCTACGGCTGTAGCGGGCATCGGCTGACGGAGGCAGAGAAGGCCTTCTTCGCCGAAGTCCGGCCGTGGGGCTTCATCGTCTTTCGCCGCAATGTCGACAGCCCGGAGCAGATGCGGGCGCTGACGGACGAGATGCGCGACTGTGTCGGCGACGCCGATGCGCCGGTGCTGATCGATCAGGAGGGCGGCCGGGTGCAGCGGATGGGACCGCCGCACTGGCCGAAATATCCGCCGGGCGACGCGTTCCTGAAGGCGACCAACGACCCGCTGGCGGCGCGGGAACTGGTCCGGCTGGGCGCGCGGCTGATGGCGCATGACCTGAAGTCGGTGGGGGTCAACGTCGACTGCGCGCCGGTGCTGGATGTGCCGGTGCCGGGCGCGCACGACATCATCGGCGACCGGGCCTATGCGCGCGATCCGGCGACGGTGGCGATGCTGGGCCGGGCGGCGGCGGAGGGGCTGCTGGCCGGCGGGGTGCTGCCGGTGATCAAGCATATGCCGGGGCATGGCCGGGCCTTTGCGGACAGCCATCACGACCTGCCGGTGGTGCATGCCGATCTGAAGACGCTGGAGGGATGGGATTTCGCGCCGTTCCGGGCGCTGTCGGACATGCCGCTGGCGATGACGGCGCATGTGGTGTTCGACGCGGTGGACCCGAAGCGGCCGGCGACGACCTCGAAGAAGGCGGTGCGGCTGATGCGCGAGGGGCTCGGGTTCGGCGGGCTGATCATGACGGACGACCTGTCGATGAAGGCGCTGTCCGGGAGCCTGCGGGAGCGGGCGGAGGCGGCGCTGAAGGCGGGCTGCGACGCGGTCCTGCACTGCAACGGCGACCTCGACGAGATGCGGGAAGTGGCCGAGGGCGTCGGCCGGCTGAAGGGCGGGGCGGCGAAGCGGGCCGAGGCGGCGCTGGCGCGGATCGTGCGCGATGTGGAGCCGCTGGATCCGATGGAGGCGCGGAACCGGTTCGACGCACTGATGGCCGGCAAGCTTGAGGCCAAGCGCGGGCCGGATGTCGGGGAGGCGCAGGCGTGACGGACGCCTTCCAGCCCAATCTGGACTTCGCGGCGGCGGATCAGGCCGACGAGCGCGAGGCGTTCGTGGTCGATCTGGAGGGCTATGAAGGGCCGCTGCACGTCCTGCTGGCGCTGGCGCGGACGCAGAAGGTCGATCTGCTGAAGCTGTCGATCACGAAGCTGGCCGAGCAGTATCTGGCCTTCGTGCAGGAGGCGCGGCGGCGGAATTTCTCGCTGGCGGCGGACTATCTCGTGATGGCCTCGTGGCTGGCCTATCTGAAGTCGCGCCTGCTGCTGCCGCGCACCGACAAGGGCAAGGGCGACGAGCTGCCGGCCGAGGAGATGGCGGCGGCGCTGGCGTTCCGGCTGCAGAAGCTGGAGGCGATGCGCAAGGCGGTGGAGGCGATCACCTCGCGGCCGCAGCTGAAGCGGGACGTGTTCACCCGCGGCGATCCGGAGGCGCTGGTGATCGTGCCGTCCGACCGGATCGACGCCAGCCTGTATGAGCTGATGGCCGCCTATGTGACCCAGCGGCGGCGCGAGGAGCAGCGGCGCTACAATCCCGGCCAGCGGGTCGAGGCGTTTGGGCTGGAGGCGGCGCGGGACTGGCTGCGGGATATACTGCCGCGGCTGGAGGAGTGGACGCCGCTGGAGCGGGTGGCGCCGGAGCGGCAGGACGGGGAGGGGCCGTCGCAGGCCAGCTTCACCGCCTCGACGCTGTCGGCCAGTCTGGAGCTGGTGAAGGAGGGGGCCATGGACGTGAAACAGGCCGAGGCCTTCGCGGACCTGTATCTGAAGCGGCGCGGCGTCGGGCAGGGGCTGGAGCTGGTTCCGTGATCCAGTTCGCGCCGGACCATCTCGAGATAGAGCGCCGGGTCGAGGCGCTGCTGTTCGCGGCGGCGGGGCCGCTGTCGGCGGCGGAGATCGCGCGGCGGCTGCCGGAGGGCGCGGACGTGGGCGGGGCGATCTCGGCGCTGCGCGAGCGGTATCAGGGGCGAGGGGTGGAGCTGGAGTGCGTGGCCGACCGCTGGCGCTTCCGCACGGCGGCCGATCTGTCGTTCATGATGACCGAGGAGCGGGAGGAGCCGCGGCGGCTGTCGAAGGCGGCGCTCGAGACCCTGGCCATCATCGCCTACCACCAGCCCTGCACCCGGGCAGAGATCGAGAGCGTGCGGGGCGTGTCGCTGTCGAAGGGGACGCTGGACCTGTTGCTGGAGATGGGGTTCGTGCGGCTGAAGGGCCGGCGGCGGACGCCGGGACGACCGGTGACCTATGCGACGGCCGACCGGTTCCTGGAGCATTTCAGCCTGTCGAGCCTGTACGACCTGCCGGGCGTGCAGGAGATGAAGGCGGCGGGGCTGCTGGACCTGTCGATCCCTGTCGGCTTCGAGGTGCCGGACCCGTCGCGGGCGTCGGACGAGGACGACGCGCCGCTGCTGGCGGGTGAGGAGGACTCGCCGGAGTTCGCGCAGGACTTCGTGGCTGAGGACTGATCGTCCGGGGGTGTCGCAATCGCTCCGAAGCCTTGCTAAGCCGCTGCGATGATCGCACGCCTTCGTCCCGTTCCCTTCGACCTCGGTCCCGTCCATTTCGTGGGCATCGGGGGGATCGGCATGAGCGGCATCGCCGAGATCATGCTCAAGATCGGCTATTCGGTGCAGGGCTCGGACGCGAAGGCGTCGGCCAATACCGAACGGCTGGAGAAGCTGGGAGCCCGCATCTTCATCGGCCATGACGCGGCGCACATCGGCGACGCGGTTTCGGCGGTGGTCTATTCGACGGCGGTCAAGGCCAGCAATCCCGAGATGATGGCGGCCCGCGAGCGTCGCATTCCGCTGGTGCGCCGGGCCGAGATGCTGGCCGAGCTGATGCGGCTGCAGTTCTCGATCGCGGTCGGCGGGACGCACGGCAAGACCACGACGACGTCTATGGTGGCGGCCATTCTGGACGCCGGCGGGCTGGACCCGACGGTGGTCAACGGCGGGATCATCAACGCCTATGGCACCAACGCCAAGGTCGGCGACGGCGACTGGATCGTCGTCGAGGCGGACGAGAGCGACGGCAGCTTCCTGCGCCTGAAATCGACGGTGGCCATCGTCACCAACATCGATCCCGAGCATCTGGACCACTACGGCGACTTCGACGGGGTTCGGAAGGCGTTCGTGGACTTCGTCGAGAACATCCCCTTCTACGGCTTCGCCGCCGTCTGCCTCGACCACCCGGAGGTGCAGCGGCTGGTCGCCTCGATCGATAACCGGCGGCTGGTGACCTATGGGGTCAACCCCCAGGCCATGGTCCGCGCGGACAACTGCGACATGCGCGCGGACGGCTGCCGTTTCGACGTGGTCATCCAGGGCCGGGGCATGGCCGCCATGGACGAGCCGACCCGGATCGAGGGCCTGCACCTGCCGATGGCGGGCTGGCACAATGTGTCGAACGCGCTGGCGGCCATCGCCGTGGCGCGCGAGCTGGACGTGTCGGACGAGGCGATCAAGGCCGGGCTGGCCGGCTTCGGCGGGGTGCGGCGGCGGTTCACGACCACGGGCGTGGTCGGCGGGGTTCGGATCGTCGACGACTATGGCCACCATCCGGTTGAGATCGCCGCCGTGCTGAAGGCGGCGCGGCAGGTGGCGGAGGGGCGGGTTATCGCCGTGGTCCAGCCGCACCGTTTCACCCGGCTGCGCGACCTGATGGAGGAGTTCTCGACCTGTTTCTCGGACGCCGACGCGGTGATCGTGGCCGACGTCTATGCGGCGGGCGAGGCGCCGATCGAGGGGGTCGACAAGGATGGGCTGGTCGAGGGCATCCGCCGGTTCGGGCACCGGTCGGTGCAGGCGCTCGAGGGGGTGGATGCGCTGCCTGCGGTGATCGCGGCGGAGGCCAAGGCCGGCGATCTGGTGGTGCTGCTGGGGGCGGGTGACATCACCCAGTGGGCCTATGCACTGCCGGGGCAGCTGGAGGGGCTGTCTTGAGCTGGCGTGACTCCCTGCCCCAGGTTCGCGGCAAGCTACTTGCTAACGAGCCGCTGGGGCCGTTCACATGGTTCCGGGTGGGCGGGAACGCCGACGCCCTGTTCATCCCGGCCGATCCCGACGACCTCGCCCACTTCCTGAAGGCGCTGGACCCGGCCGTCCCCGTGACGGTGTTGGGGGTAGGCTCCAATGTCATCGTGCGCGACGGCGGGGTTGAGGGCGTGGTGATCCGGTTGGCCGGCCGGCCGTTCGCGGGGATCACGACGGAAGGCGACACGATCACGGCCGGGGCAGGGGCGCTGGACTCGATGGTGGCCAAGGCTTCGGCCAAGGCAGGGTTGGCGGGGCTGGAATTCTACGCGGGCATTCCCGGGACCATCGGCGGGGCGCTGACCATGAACGCCGGCTGTTATGGCTCGGAGACGAAGGACATACTCGTCGCGGCCTGGGGACTGACGCGGGCGGGGGAGCGGGTCGACTATGCTCTGGCCGACTTCGGCTACACCTATCGGCACTCGGAAGCGCCAGCGGACATCATCTGGATCGAGGCGACCTATCGCGGGACGCCGGACGAGCCGGACGCCGTCGCCGGGCGCATCGCCGAGATCACCTCGCGCCGCGAACAGACCCAGCCGATCCGGGAAAAGACCGGCGGTTCGACCTTCAAGAACCCGCCCGGCCATTCGTCGTGGAAGCTGGTCGACGAGGCGGGCTGGCGCGGCAGGCTGCACGCTGTGACCGGCGGCGGGGCGATGTTCAGCGAGCTGCATTCCAACTTCATGATCAATCCGGGCGAGGCGACGGCGGCGGACATCGAGGGACTCGGCGAGGCGGTGCGGGCGGACGTGCTGGCCAAGACGGGCGTGCAGCTCGACTGGGAGATCAAGCGCATTGGACGCCCCGGCTGACATCGACGTCTGTCCGGGCTGCGGCTCGCGGCTAAGAGCCGTCGAGGGGCCGACCCACGCCTATATGACCTCGTCACCGGCCTGCTGGGCCGCGTTCAACGCGGTGATGGCGCGGGAGTATTCGGATCCGGGGCTCATGGCCGTGCATCGGCTGAGCGTCGACGCCTGGGCCGTGCAACATCCCGGCGACGGCTCGCGGCGGGCGATCCAGTCGGTCGGTCTGCATCTGGCGCGGCTGATGGTGCAGATCGAACAGGGGCTGGAAGGCGAGGCCGCCAACGCCGCGATGCTGGGCTTCGCCGCGCGGAAGGGCTCGCTGCCGGACCTGCCGCCGCGGGCCCGATATGCCGTGACGGTCGCCGACGTGGTGGACGCGGTGGAGCCGGACGCGCACCGGGCGGCGGTGCGCCGCTGGGCAGCCGCCGCATGGGCGGACTGGGCCGATCACCACGATTTCATCCGCCGCTGGGCGCAGGATGGTTGAGGCGTTGTTAAGGACATTCGCCGCATTGCGGTGACCAGTCCGGAGTCCGTCATGAACCGCCCCTTCGCAGACCTTCACGTCGCCGTCCTGATGGGCGGGCTGTCGTCGGAGCGCGAGGTGTCGCTGAGTTCGGGGGCGGGCTGCGCCGACGCGCTGGAGGGGCAGGTGGCCCGGGTCAGCCGTGTCGATGCCGGGCGCGATCTGGCCGCCGTGCTGACCCAGCTGAAGCCCGATGTCGTGCTGAACGCCCTGCATGGGGAATGGGGCGAGGACGGCTGCGTCCAGGGCATTCTGGAGACGCTGCAGATCCCCTACAGCCACTCGGGCGTGCTGGCCTCGGCCCTGACGATGGACAAGGACAAGTCCAAGTCGGTGCTGCGCGCCGCCGGGGTCGAGGTGCCGGGCGGCGGCCTGTTCGACCGGCACGAGGTAGCCAGCCGCCACGTGATCGCGCCGCCCTATGTGATCAAGCCGAACGCCGAGGGGTCTTCGGTCGGCGTCTATCTGGTGCCGGAAGGCGCCAACGGTCCGCAGACCGAAGTGGGGTCGCCCGACTGGACCTATGGCGAGCAGGTGATGGTCGAGCCCTATATCCGGGGCAAGGAACTGGCGGTCGCGGTGATCGGAGAGGCGACCGGGCCGCGGGCCCTGACGGTGACCGACATCACGCCGGTGAAGGGGTTCTACGACTACGAAGCCAAATACGCGCCGGGCGGATCGGTCCACAAGCTGCCAGCCGAGCTGCCGGCCCATGTATTCGAAGCGGCGCTGCGCCAATCCGAGCTGGCGCATGCCGCTCTTGGTTGCCGCGGGGTTTCCCGATCGGACTTTCGTTATGACGATCTTAACGACGTTCTCGTTCTTCTGGAGGTCAACACCCAGCCCGGCATGACGCCGACCTCGCTCGTCCCCGAGCAGGCCGCGCATGTGGGGATGGGGTACAAAGACCTGGTCCGGTGGATGGTGGAGGACGCCTCATGCCCGCGGTAGTTCGCGGCGGTCGGCGACAGAATTCGAAACAGCCCGCCCAGCGGTCTTCGGCTCCCAAATCAGGGGGCAGGGGCCGCGCGCCCCGCAACGCCCCGGCCACGCCGGGCAAGGTGGCGGCGATCGGGCGGCTGGACCTGTCGCCCCGCGCCGTCGTCATCTCCATCGTCGCCGGCGTGGTCGTGCTGGCGGGCGTGCTGGCGACCGGAGCCCGCGCCGAGCGGATCGGAGCCTCGTTCAGCCAGGGCGTGGACGGCATGGCCGTCGGCATGGGGCTGAAGCTGGACAAGGTCTTCATCGAGGGCGAGTCCGCCGAGGCGACGGGCGCGATCCAGCGGGCCGTGCAGTTGGACGGCGGCCAGGCCATGACCTCGATCGACCTGGACGCCGTGCGCAAGCGGGTCGAGAGCGTGGGCTGGGTCAAGTCGGCGCGCGTCGTTCGGCTGCTGCCCAACACCCTGATCGTGCACGTGACGGAGCATGACCGGCTGGCCATCTGGCAGGCCGGTGGACGCAACATGGTCATCGACAGCCACGGGCAGGTGATCCGCGGCGCCGACGCCGGCCGCTATCCGAACCTGCCGCTGGTCGTCGGCAAGGGCGCCGAACAGGCGGCGGCCGAAGTGCTGCCGCTGATCGCGCAGCGGCCGCGGCTGATGGCGCGTCTGGAGGCGCTGGTGCGCGTGGACGAACGCCGCTGGGACCTGCGTCTGAAGGACGGCAGCCTGATCCAGTTGCCGGCCACGGATCAGGACGCGGCCCTGATCCAGCTGGACGCGCTGGACCAGCGCGAGCGGCTGCTGGAACTCGGGTTCGCCCGCATCGATCTGAGAACGCCCGAGGAGGTCGCCGTCCGGCCCTCTTCCGGCGACGCGTAAGGGCAGGGATACCAGTATGGCTGGACGGTCTGTGGACAAGTCTGTGGATGGCGCCAAGGGCGCGGCGGGCCGCGCGCCGGTCGTGGCGGCGCTGGACCTCGGCCAGTCGAAGGTCGGCTGCTTCATCATGAAGCCCGACGGCGTGCGCCACGCCGACCGCACCATCCGGGTCGCGGGCGCGGGCCATGTGCAGTCGCGCGGCATCCGCGGCGGCGGCATCGTCAATATGGACGAGGCGGCGCAGGCCATCGGCCACGCCGTCGAGCGGGCCGAGCGGGCCGCCGGATCTCCGGTCTCGGGCGTGGTCGTGACGACCGCTATCGGCCAGATGGCCAGCCACCGAGTCCAGGCCCGCGTGTCGCTGGGCGCCAATCCGGTCGGCGACGCCGATCTGGCCCGCGTCATCGCCATGGCCCTGGCGCAGATTCGCCTGCCGAACCGCCGGCCGATCCACGTGCTGCCGATCGCCTGGTCGGTGGACGGCGCGCGAGGCGTGCACGATCCGCGGGCGATGCGCGGACATTCGCTGGGACTGGACCTGCTGGTGGTGTCGATGGCCGAGAGCGCCTTCACGGCGCTGAGCCACTGCCTCGAGCTGGCGCATCTGGACCTGCAGGGCGTGGTGGCGGCACCGGTGGCGTCGTCGCTGGCGGCGCTGGAAGACGACGAGATGGATCTGGGCTGCGTCTGCATCGACATGGGCGGCGGCGCGACCTCGGCGGCGGTCTGGGGCGGGCGCAGCCTGCTGCACATCGAATCGCTCAACGTCGGCGGCGACCACGTCACGGCCGACATCGCCCGCGGCCTGTCGACCTCGCGGGCCGGAGCGGAGCGGCTGAAGACCCTGCACGGCTCGGCCATGGCCAGCGCCAACGAAGACCGCGAAATGCTGGAGGCCCCGCCGCGCGGCGAGGATCCGTCGGCCGGACCGGTGGTGGTGCCGCGGGCCATGCTGAAGACGGTCATCGCGCCGCGCGTCGAGGAGACTCTGGAGCTGCTGCGCGACCGGCTGCGGAATGCCGGGGTGGGGCTTGAGCCGGGCGCCGGCCTGGTGCTGACCGGCGGCGCGAGCCAGCTGAACGGCGTGCGTGAGTTGGCGGTGCGGGTGTTCGACCGGCCTGTTCGGCTGGGCAAGCCGCAGCGCGCGCCCCACCTGGCGGACGCGGCCTCCGGCCCGGCCTTCTGCTCGGCCGCCGGCGTGCTGCTGCGCGCCGCCTATGGTCCTCGGGAGGCCGTTTCGGCCCGAAAACTCATGTCGCGCCAGATTACGGCCGCCGATGCGCCGAAAATGCACCGGGGCGGGATAGTGGCGCGCGCGGCGGGCTGGTTGCGGGAAAATCTCTAGCAAACCCAATGGCCGGTCGCTGACCGCGGGCATGCGGAGGTTGGCTGTTCCGCGTCAGGACTGTGTCCAGATTGTAACAGAGCCTGCCTTGATTGGGCGCCGAACGGCCACATTCCCTTGCCGACCGCATCGTTGCTGTTAGCGTGCAAATTCGAAGCGGAGTCCGTCGCAAGGCGGATGACGCGTCTCGTATTCATCATCGGTTGGGGCCCAACACATGCTTCTCAAGCGCAAGTTTCTCTTCGGTACGACGATCCTCGCGGGCGTCGTCGCCGCCGCGGCTCCGGCCCTGGCTCAGGACCAGCTCCCGGGCGTGAACGTCACGGGTCAGCAGGGCCAGGAAGCCACGCAGATCGAAGAAGTCGTCATCACGGGTTCGCGTATCCGTCGTGACCCGGTCAACTCGCCGACCCCGCTGATCCAGGTCCAGCGCGAAGACCTGCTGAGCACCGGTCAGGCGACCGTCATCGACTATCTGGCCACCATCCCGGCCCTGTCGAACTCGCTGGTCCCCTCCGACACGACCGGCTCCAACCTGAACGACGGCGGCCTCGAGTTCGCCAACCTGCGCTCGCTCGGCACCGGCCGCACGCTGACGCTGGTCGACGGTCGCCGCCGCGTGGGTTCGTCGGCCGGCACCCTGTCCGTCGACGTTTCGACCATCCCCCGCCTGCTGATCGAGAACATCGAGATCATCACCGGCGGCGCCTCGTCGGTGTACGGCGCCGACGCCGTCGCGGGCGTGATCAACTACATCCTGCGCAAGGACTTCGAAGGTCTCGAAATCGACGCCAACTACGGCCAGCTGGTCCAGGGCGGCGAGGCTGACACGCAGCGGATCTCGGCCCTGGCCGGCATCAACCTGTTTGACGACCGCCTGAACCTGTACGTCCACGGCGAGTGGGACCGTCAGGAAGAAGTCTACCTCGAGCACATCGACTGGATGAACCGCAGCCGCGTGGCGCTCGGCATCGATGCCGACCCGACCCAGGCCGCGCTCGGCCCGGTCAACGACGGCTTCATCGATCTGGCCGAGTTCTACGGCGCCCGCCGTCTGGACCGTCCGGCGTGGGGTTCGACGACCCTGGCCAACATGCAGCGCCCGAGCCGCCTCAGCAATCCGCTGGTGCCGTTCGCCAACTGCGCCGGCCTGTCGACCTCGGCCAACTGCTTCAACGTCGATCCGGCCTACACCTACTGGTATGACGGCCCGGTCGGCCGCCTGGCCAACTTCGGCCAGCGCATCGGCACCACGGGCGCCAACCGTCCGTGGAACATCGGCGGCGACGGCGAACTGGCCAACAAGACCAAGTTCGACCAGCGCTCGCGCTCGCCGTTCCAGGAGTCGGAGCGTTATCAGGCCGGCCTGAACTTCCAGCTCACGGACAACATCAACTTCTACGCCGAAGGCAAATACACGACCGAAGACACCTTCGACGTCGGTCAGGCTTCGTTCTGGGACATCTTCATCGCCGATGCGGTGTTCGGTTGCGGAGCCAACGGTATCGGTAACAACTGCGGCTCGGTGAATGCCCCGGGCCTGATCAACGGCACGTCGCAGTTCTCGACGCGCACGGACAACGCCTTCCTTCCGGCCAACGTCCGCACCGCGATCCAGACCAACACCTTCGTCCGCTACAACGCGGCCACCGCCAACGCTGACGGCACGGTCGCCAACCCGGCCCAGGCCGGCCCGATCGCCGACCACCGCGGCTTCGGCATCGACCGCAACCAGACCAACAACCGGGAAGTGACCCGCTGGGTCGCCGCCCTGGAAGGCAACTGGGACAGCGTCGCCTTCGTCGACAATGTGAACTGGACCCTGTCCTACGTTCACGGCGAGATGAACAACATCAACCGTGAAGAAGGGCCGGATGCGATCCGCTTCGCCCACGCCATGGACTCGGTCGTCGACCTGGCCGGTGAAGTGAACGGAACCCCGGGCGAAATCGTCTGCCGGGTGCAACTGCTTCGCGCCCGCGGCGTGCAGATCGCTGAGCAGAACCCGTTCACCGCGACCACCTTCTATACGGATCCGGCCACCAACCCGGAGATCGAGGACTGCGTGCCGCTGAACGTGTTCGGCGCCGGCAACCAGAGCCAGGCGGCGCTCGACTACATCACCACTGCGATTCGCGTTCGTGAAACCAACGAGCAGGAAAGCGCCGTGGCGGCCATCTCGGGCCAGCTGTTCGACCTCTGGGGCGCCGGTCCGATCGGCCTCGCCGTGGGCGCCGAATACCGCCGCGAATACACCGAAGGCGTGGGCCGCAGCGCGGACACCAACAACCGTCTGCTCCAGCTGAACACCGGCGCCGACTTCCTGCCCGCCGAATACGAGTCGGAAGAATGGTTCGCGGAAGTCTCGATCCCGCTGCTGCGTGACTCCTGGCTGGGTGAATACGCCGAACTGAGCGGCTCCTACCGCGCGTTCGACTACACCTACGCCGGCGAGGGCGACGTCTACGGCGTGAACCTGGTCTACCGTCCGATCCAGGACATCACGGTCAAGACGAGCTTCAACACCTCGTTCCGCGCTCCGAACCTGAACGAGAACTTCCGGCCCTTCGGCCAGACGTTCGTTAACGGCTTCGTGGACCCCTGCTCCACCCCGGTCATCGCCAATTTCCAGGGCGACGACGCGGCGCAGGTGAAGGCCAACCGTATCGCCAACTGCACCCAACTGGCCGCGGCCAAGGGTCTGGCGTACGACTTCGGCTCGCTGACGGTGACCCAGGCTGACGACTATCGTCCGAACGCCTACGCTGGCATCGCCAGCGTTCTCGGCGGCAACCCCGCCCTGACGCCGGAAGAGTCGGAATCCTTCACCTTCTCGACGGTGCTGGCTCCGCGGATGTTCCCGGACCTGTCGATCGTTCTCGACTACTACGAGATCACCGTCACCAACGTGATCACCACCCCGGGCGGCCAGTTCCTCGCCGACGACTGCGTCAGCGGCGCGACGCTCAACACCCAGACCTGCGGCCTGGTGTTCCGTAACAACCCGAACACGGCCGACCCGTTCGACGTGTTCAAGGTCGGCGCCCCGAACGGCGACCCGATCGGCGGCTTCATCCTGGCCCCGATCAACCGGAACAAGCTGGAAACCCGCGGTCTGGACTTCACGGTCAACTACTCGCTCGATACCGAAGAAGCCTTCGGCCATAACTGGGGCCAGTTCGACTACAGCCTCGGCGGCCTGTGGCTGATCGACCAGAAGAACTTCACCGACCCCGTCAATCCGAACTTCTTCACGGACTCGACGAGCGGCGTGTTCTTCCCGCGGGTGGAGTTCGTCTCGCGCCTCACCTGGCGCCCGGCGGACACCTTCGCGGTCACCTGGACCGCCGACTGGCAGACCTCGCAGGACCTGAACAAGATCCGCGACCTGGTGGCCACCGGCAACCTGGACAACCAGCCCTACGAGTGGAACGCGACGGGCAACTTCGTCCGCCACGACCTGTCGGTGCGCTACGACCTGCGCGACGACCTGACCCTGCGGGCCGGTGTGACCAACGTGTTCGACGCGGAAGGCCCCCCGTACCTGGGCTTCGCCTCGTCGTTCGACCCCTACGGCCGTCGCTTCAACATCGGCCTGAACTACCGTCCGTTCTAAGACCGGACAGCACGTCAAAGACGGAAGGGGCGGCTCGCGAGAGCCGCCCCTTTTCGTTGTCCACAGGGGGAAATCTGCGGCGAAGGTTAATGAATTCCGTGGCCGACGGCCCGACTCAGCCTATCCGGTAACACTTGCTTAAGCAGATGGGGTGTTTCCTTAACACGCTCATAACCAATGCGAATCGGCGGGGTTTCGCATCGGGCGGCAAGGGCAGGGTCGGATAAGGTCGGATATCAATTATGTCTCTTTCGCTGGTGCGTCCGCAACACACGGAACTGAAGCCCCGGATCGTCGTCTTCGGCGTCGGCGGCGCAGGCGGCAATGCCGTCAACAACATGATCGACGCCGGCCTTGAAGGGGTCGAGTTCGTCGTCGCAAACACTGACGCGCAGCACCTGTCGTTCGCCAAGACCGACCGCCGCGTCCAGCTGGGCGAAACCATCACCCAAGGCCTGGGCGCGGGCGCCCATCCCGAGGTCGGCATGAACGCCGCCGAGGAATCGGCCGAAGAGATCTACGGGCACCTGGACGGCGCCCATATGGTCTTCATCACCGCCGGCATGGGCGGCGGCACCGGCACCGGCGCTGCGCCCGTCATCGCCAAATGCGCGCGTGACCGCGGCATCCTGACCGTCGGCGTGGTGACCAAGCCCTTCACCTTCGAAGGCCGTCACCGCATGCGTCTGGCCGAGGCCGGCATCGCCGAGCTGCAGCGCTACGTCGACACCCTGATCGTCATTCCGAACCAGAACCTGTTCCGCGTCGCCAACGAGCGCACGACCTTCGCCGACGCGTTCGGCATGGCCGACCAGGTGCTGCACTCGGGCGTCCGTTCGATCACCGACCTGATGATCCTGCCGGGCCTGATCAACCTCGACTTCGCCGACGTTCGCGCCGTCATGTCCGAGATGGGCAAGGCGATGATGGGCACGGGCGAGGCCGCGGGTGAAGACCGCGCCCTGCAGGCCGCGCAGAACGCCATCGCCAACCCGCTGCTGGACGAGACCTCGCTCAAGGGCGCCAAGGCCGTTCTGGTGAACATCACCGGCGGCATGGACATGACCCTGCTGGAAGTCGACGAGGCCGCCAACGCCATCGCCGGCGAGGTGGACTCCGACGCCAACATCATCTTCGGCGCCGCCTTCGATCCGGCGCTGGAAGGCAAGATCCGCGTCTCGGTCGTCGCCACCGGCATGGAAGACCTGTCCGCGGCCCAGACGCCGTCGAACACCTCGTCCTCGATCTTCGACACGCGCCGTCCGACCCCGTCCTACGCCGCCTCGCGCGCCGAGCCGGTGCGTCAGGACTCGGTGCGGGAACCGGTCCGCGAACCCGTGCGCGAGCCCGTCCGCGCCGAGGCGCCGCGTCAGCCCGAGCCGGCGCCGATCATCCCGACCTTTCAGTCCGCCCAGCCGACCTACGGCGCCGTCGCCCGCGCTCCCGAGCCGCGCCCGGAGCCGGTGATCCACGTCGCCGAGGAACGCACGCTGGAGCCCATCGTCGATCCGTGGGTCGAGGAGTATGAATCCTCGCCGCGCACGGCCGCCCAGGCCACGGCTCCCGTGGCGCAAGGCGACCTCTATATGGACCGGATGGGCGACCGCCCGGCGCCCCAGCCCGAACAGCGCCGCGACGAGCCGGCCTACGACGATCACGACGACCGCGATCATCGCAAGTCGGGCTGGAGCCTGTTCGGCCGCGGCAAGCGTCAGCCGGCGCAGCCGACCTATGCGCCGCAGTCCCGCACCACGGAAATGCGCGCCACCAGCCAGGTCCAGCCCGCAGCTGAGCCCGATCTGGGTCAGGCCGAGGACGATCTGGAAATCCCGTCCTTCCTGCGCCGCCTGGCCAACTAGGCCGGATCGCCATGATACTGGCCGCCCCGGAGCTCCGGCTCCGGGGCGGTCGTCGTTTCAGGGCTGTGCCAGACCGAAACAATCCGAAACCCGACTTTCATTTTCCGCTAGCGCCCGGGCCGGTAGACGGTTCTTGGGGCGAACTCCGCACGAAGAGGCGGGGCGCAAGTTGAAGCGAGTTTGAGTTTTGCCGGTCCGCAACGACCATCACCAGAAGACGACCGTCGCGCCCGCGATCATCGCCGGCGTGGGCGTGCACACGGGTGATCGGGTGCGTCTGGCCGTGCGCCCGGCGCCGGTCGGCACGGGCATCGTCTTCGTGCGCACCGACATCACGGATCGCGACAACCGTATCCCGGTTTCGGGCGAGGCCGTGGTCGACGCCCGGCTGAACACCATGATCGAGAATGGCGCCGGCGTCCGCCTGTCGACCATCGAGCATCTGATGGCCGCCTTCGCCGCTCTCGGCGTGTCGAACGCCGTGGTCGAGGTGGACGGCCCCGAACTGCCGATCCTGGACGGGTCGGCGCTGCAGTTTGTCCAGCTGCTGGACCGCGCCGGCTTCCGCCGTCAGGAGGCGCCGGTCCGCTATATCGAGATTCTCGAGCCGATCCGGGTTCAGGAAGGCGACAAGAGCGCCGCCCTGCTGCCGTGCGACCGCTATGAGATGCGGTTCGAGATCGATTTCCCGACGCCGGTGATCGGCAATCAGGTGGTGGACTTCGTCGTCGACGAGGAGACCTTCCGGAACGAGATCATGGCTGCCCGCACCTTCGGCTTCGCGCACGAGGTCGAGGCTCTGCGCCGCGCCGGTCTGGCCCGTGGCGGTTCGCTGGAGAACGCCGTGGTCATCGATGGCGACCAGATACTGAACCCCGGCGGCCTGCGCATGGAACGCGAGTTCGTGAAGCACAAGGCGCTGGACGCCATCGGCGACCTGTATGTGCTCGGCGCGCCCCTTCTGGGCCGCTACGAGGGCGTCAAGGCGGGCCACGCGATCAACAACCTGCTGGTCCGCGAACTGCTGGCCAATCCGCAGGCGTGGCGCGAGGTCGTGCGCGTGCCGGAAATGGCGATGGCGGGCTGAACGCCCTGATCAGCCGAGGCTGATCGCGCTCATCTGCCGGCCGAAGTCGGCCTCTCCATTCAGAAAAGCCCGGCGGTTGGAGAAGAACTGCGTCTCGTCGGCGCGGGTGTCTTGGCCGGTCCAGGCGGCGTCGGCGACGCCGGCCTGTTCGAGGCGCCAGAGGACGTAGCCGGCCAGGTCGAACAGGCGTTTGTCGGCGGCGGCGCCGGGGGCGAAGAAGCGGCCGCTGCCGGCGTCGTGGTGTTCGAACCTGTCCTGATAGTCGGCGCCGACCTCATAGCTGGCCTGGGCGATGCAGGGGCCGACAACGGCGACGATCCGGGCGGGGCGGGCGCCAAGCGCCTCCATAGCCGTGACGGTGGAGTGGACGATGCCGCCGAGCGCGCCCTTCCAGCCCGCGTGGGCCGCGCCGACGACGCCCGCCTCCGGGTCGGCGAGCAGGATCGGGGCGCAGTCGGCGGTAAGGACGCCGCAGATGACGCCTGGCGCGGCGGTGACCGTCGCGTCGCCCTCGGGCCGTTCGCCCTTCCAGCCGGCCTTGGCGACGCGGGCGACGGCGGAATGGATCTGGTAGCAGGCGGCGAGGTCGTCGGGGCCGCCGCCGAAGTGGGCGGCGACGCGGCGGCGGTTCTCGGCCACGGCGGCCGGATCGTCTTTCGAGCCTACGCCCGTGTTCAGGCTGTCGTAGAGGCCCGTCGAGACGCCGCCTTGCCGGGTGAAGAAGCCGTGGCGCACCCCGGCGCGGTCGAGCAGGGGGTGGGTGATCGGCTCCAGCGGCATCCTCAGTCCTCGAACCCCGGCACGATGAGGGTGCGGGGCGAGAAGATGGCGCAGGCCTTGAACAGCGTGCCCATCTGTTCGGGCGCGGTGAGGCGGGCCAGCTGCCGATCGATGATGGAGGCGGCGTCCGGGCGGCCGGCCTTGAGCCGGTCGGCGCGGGCCTCGACGCCGAGGAGCTGCAGGAATTCACCCTGGCCGAGACAGCCGGTGACGTCCGCGCCGGCGTGGACCGCCGCCTCGAGCACAGTGGGGAAGTCGGCCCACTGGGTCAGGTCGGCGTCGCCCGGTGTGGCGAGGGGATCGACCTTCTGGTGGCGGCGGAGGGCCTGCAGGGTGTCGCCGGGCTCCGGGCGCGAGCGGCCGTAGTCGATCAGCAGGGCTGCGCCGGAGGCGGCCTTGACCAGGGTGGCGATCTCGCGGCCGAACACCGCCTGCTGGTCCGAAATCTCGACCGTCTGGCCGGGCTCGACGTCGAACGCCGGGCGTTTGAAGCCGCCGGTGATGGTCTTCAGCCCGAAGGTCAGCCCGCCGTCGTCGGTGACGCCGACGCAGCGTTCGGCCCAGCCGTCCTCGGTCTTCACGAACTGGCGGGCGGGGAGGCAGTCCAGCACCTCGTTGGCGATCAGGATGACAGGAGCGTCGGTCTCGATCCGGTCGAGCGCGGAGACCCAACGAGGCTCGACGTCGCTGTCGGCCAGCATCCGCGCCTGCGCCGCACGCAGGGGGGCGCTGGGTTCGATCAGGATCAGGTCGAGCGCCTGAAGGAAGCCGGGGGCGACCCGGGCGGCGCGCAGGGCGTCGGCCATCAGCGTGCCGTCACCGGGCCCGACCTCGACCAGCCGCACGCGCTCAGGGGCTCCGAGCCGCTCCCACAGCTCGACCGCCCACAGACCGATCAGCTCGCCGAACATCTGGCTGATCATGGGGGCGGTGATGAAGTCGCCCGTCGCGCCGATGGCAGGCTGCGTCGCGTAGTAGCCGCCCTGCGGATCATGCAGGCAGCGGGTGACGTAGTCCGCGACCGTCATCGGCCCCGTCAGCGCGATCTCACGCGCCAGCCGGTCCCTGAGCGGATTGGCCTTCGGTGACACTCAGGCCTCCGCGGCGACCGGCGGACGGCTCCAGGCGCGCCAGATCAGCCAGGCGCCGATCAGCATCATCGGGGTCGACAGCATCATGCCCATGGTCAGGCCCAGCGGCAGGTGCTCCATGCCGAAGTCGGGCTGGCGCACGTTCTCCAGCGAGGCGCGGACAAGGCCGTAGCCGAACAGGAAGATGCCGGTGACGTAGCCCGGCTTGGCCAGCAGGCGGCCCTTGTAGATGGCCAGCCACAGGATCAGTCCGAGCACGAGGCCCTCAAGCCCGGCCTCATAAAGCTGGCTGGGGTGACGGGCGACGTCGCCGGGGCCCTGGGCCTGACCGTTGACGAAGATCTCGCAACTCGCGCCATAGATGTCGCGCATCCGGCTGCTGCAGAAATTCATGCCCCACGGCGCGTCTGTCGGGCGGCCCCAGAGCTCGCCGTTGATGAAGTTGGCGACCCGGCCGAAGAACAGCCCGATCGGCACCACGGGCGCGACCACGTCCCCGAGGCTGAGCAGGCGGATCTTGTTCTTCCAGGCGAACCAGACGATGGCCAGGGTGACGCCGATCAAGCCGCCGTGGAACGACATGCCGCCGTCCCAGAGGCGGAACAGGGCCAGCCGCTCCCCCCAGCCGGCGCCGCCGAACAGGTCGGCATAGAGGGACGGCTTGTAGAACAGGGCGTAGCCGAAGCGGCCGCCGAGGATGATGCCTAGGGTGATCCAGAGCACCAGATCGTCGAGCTGGACGGTCGTGACCGGCGGCTTGCCCGGCTGCCAGACCGCATTGTTGCGCACGAGACGGTTGGCGTACCACCAGCCGAGGACGATGCCGGCCACATAGGCGAGGGCGTACCAGCGGATGTCCAGCGGACCGATGCTGAACAGAACGGGGTCGAACTCGGGAAACTGCACGGGCGCTCCTGCGGGCGGTTGCTGGGACGGGGTTTAGCAAGCGTCGCAGCGTCCGTCCCTGAAATTTCGGCAAAGACGCGCCCCATTGCCGCCATACGCCGCATCGACAGCAAGGTTTCGTTCACCATATCGAGCAACCATCCCTTAACGACGCTCGCGTGTGCCGAGTCGGAGAGTTTCGATGCAGACCCGCAACCCCATCCTTGACGAGTTCGCCAAGCTGACCACCGGCGCGATGGGACTGGCGCAGGCCGCGGGGGAGGAGGCGAAGACCGCCTTCCGCGCCCAGGCCGACCGTTTCGCCGCCGATATGGATCTGGTTCGGCGCGACGAGTTCGACGTGCTGAAGGCCGAGATCGCGGCGTTGCGAGCTGCAATTACGGCGCTGAAGGCGGCGAAGAAGCCTCAAAAGGGAACGTCCACAGCGGCTTCTCCCGCACAGGACGCAGCCGGTTGAGCCGAATCTGCGAACCCGCCTACCGTTCCTGCAGAGGGCGTGAGTCGCGCCCGGAGACCGCTTGATGGACACTGCACGGCCCGAAGAAGTCGACGTACCCTACGATCCTCTGGATGTCGTGGAGCACGTCCTTGTGGCCGAGAACCTGCCGTTCGACCGCACCGACGAGGGCGATCTCGCCTTCGCCCTGGCCGGTGACTGGAAGGACTATGAGCTGTGGTTCGCCTGGCGGCCGGAGGGCGACTGCCTGCAGCTGTGCTGCGCGCTGGACCTGCAGGCGTCGAAATCGCGCCGGGCGGCCGCCTATGAACTGGTCGGCCTGATCAATCAGCGGACCTGGATGGGTCATTTCGAGGTCTGGGCAGAGGACGGCGAGATCGTCTTCCGCCACTCGCTGGCCCTGCCGATGGGCGAGCGCCCGACGCTGGGGCAGGCCGCTTCGATGATCGATGCGGCGGTTGAGGCGGCGGACCGCTACTACCCCGCCTTCGACTTCATGATCCGCGGCAACAAGAAGCCGCAGGAAGCGATCGACTCCTGCCTGTTCGAGACCGTCGGCACGGCCTGAGGCCATGAGCCAGTCCTCTGGAAACGGCGCCGTGGTTCTGGTGGGCTGCGGCCGGCTGGGCTCCGCCATTCTGGAAGGCTGGCTGGCGACGGAGACCGTCGCGCCGGCTGAGCTGATCATCGTTACGCCGTCGCAGAAGCCCGCCGCTGAGGCTGCGCGGGCCCTCGGCGCGCGGGTCAATCCGCACGGGGCGGCGTTGGCTGAAGCGCGGGCCGTCGTTCTGGCGGTCAAGCCGGCGAATTGGCGGGAGGCGCTGAGGCCCCTGCTGCCCCACCTCGCGCAGAGCGCGGTGTTGATCTCCGTCATGGCGGGGGTGAGGGCGGGCGAGATCGCCGAGGCCTCGACGCGTTCCGTGGCCCGTGTCATGCCCACGACGGGAGTGGCGCAGGGCCGGGGCGTGGCTGCGCTCTGGTCGGCGGACGTCGAGGCGCGGGAGACGGCGCGGGCGTTGTTCGCCCGGATGGCCGACGTCGTCGATCTGGAGCGGGAGGCGCAGATGGACGCGGCGACGGCGGTGGCCGGTTCGGCGCCGGCCTTTATCCACGCCTTCGTTCAGGCGCTGGCGCGGGCGGGGGAGACGCAGGGGCTGTCCAGCGAGGCGGCGGAGCGGCTGGCGCGAGGCGCGCTGCGGTCAGCGGGTGCGGGGGCCGAGACGGGCGAGCCGCTGGAGGCCCTGATCGCCCGCATCGCCTCGCCGGGCGGGACGACGCAGGCGGGGCTGGAGGCGATGGCGGCGGCCGGTGACCTCGACCGGGCGGCCGAAGCCGCCGTCGAAGCCGCCGTGCGGCGCGCGCAGGCGATCAGCGGCTGACGTAGCGGCCTTCGGCAAGACGGGTCGCGAGCCGCTGGTAGGCGCGGTCCGCGTCCTGCCAGACGCCATAGCCACGCACGTCGGCGAGGTTGTTCGAATACCAGTCGTAGCGGACCGGCAGCACCTGACCGTCGGCGGTGGTGATGCTGCCCTCGATGGTCGCGCCGCCAATGGAGATGCTGCGATGGCCGTCGAGGCCGGGGCGATCCGCCAACTGCTGGAAGGTCGGCCGGTTCGGCTTCAGATCGGTCAGGACGAGATCGATCCGGGCGCCGTCGAGGCCGCCGCTGCGGCTCAGGGCCCGGCGAACGACTTCGGCAAGGCGGTCAGCCTGCTCGTTCACATCGCGTTGGCCGAGATCCTCGACCTTGTCCTGCAGGTCGGGACCGAGGGTGACGTTGATCGAGGCGGGATCGGCGAGCGCCGGCGTCGCGACGACCGCGAGAACCGTTGCCAGCGGAGCGAGAAAGGCCAGTTTGCGCATGTGTATCCTCCAGACGCCCTGTCGAATGGAAGATGCGCCCTGCACCCCCGTTTCGCCAGTGGGCGCGGCGATTTGTAATGCTCAGCCGGGCAGGCGGATGATGGCGCTCAGGCCGCCCAGATCGCTGCGGTCCAGGGTGATGTCGCCGCCGTGGCTGCGGGCCACGTCGCGGGCGATGGCGAGGCCGAGGCCTACGCCCTTGCGGTTCTGGTTGCGGGAGGCGTCGAGCCGGGAGAAGGGGCGGAAGGCTTCCTCGTGCATGTCGTCGGGAATGCCGGGGCCGTCGTCCTCGACCGTGATCTCGAGGCCACCGGAGGCCAGGCCGCGGGCGCTGAGCCGGACGTGCTCGCCATGGGCGGCGGCGTTGCCGGCGAGATTGGCGAGGGCTCGTTTAAGGGCCAACGGGCGCAGGCTGGCGGTGAGTTCGGGCGGCGCCTGGATCTCGACCTCGGCGCCGGCGCGGCGGGCGTCCTCGGCGGCGACGGCGAGCAGGTCCGCGATGGAGACGGTCTGTGCGGCCTCGCCGGCCTCGCCACGGGCGAAGGCGAGGTATTCGTCGATCATATGCTCCATCTCGTCGAGATCGCCCTGCATGGCCGTGGAGCGTTTGAACGGCGGGGCGAGGGCGAGTTCCAGCCGCAGCCGGGTCAGGGGGGTGCGCAGGTCGTGGCTGACCGAGGCGAGCAGGGCGGTGCGTTGCTCGATATGGCGCTGGATACGGTCGCGCATGTCCATAAAGGCCTTGGCAGCAGCGCGGACCTCGCGGGCCCCGTGGGGTTTGAAGCGACCGCTGGTCTCGCCGCGCCCGAAGGCCTCCGCCGCCTCGGCCAGCCGCTCGATGGCGCGGACCTGATTGCGAATGAAGAGGATGGCCACGCCCATCAGCAGGATGGTGGCGATCAGTAGCCAGACGACGAAGATATGGGCCTGTGTGGCGACGGCCCGTTCGCGGGGGGCGATGATGCGCAGCACGCCGTTGGGCTGCTGCACCCGGATGTCGACATAGGCGGGGTAGCGGGTGGTCGAGAACCAGAACGGGCGGTCGAGCCGTGACGACAGAGCCTCTTCGAGAGCCCGGTCGACGACGCCGATGGGGCCGCGATCCTGTTCGCGGGGCAGGACCTCGCCTTCGCGCAGGTCGACGGAGAGCGACATGGAGCGCTGGGCCCGGTCGGCGATGACCGCGAGATTCCGCTGGGTCGGGTCCTCGGCGTAGCTTTCGGAGGCCCAGGCGATGTCGCCGGCCAGCCCTTCGGACAGGCGGGCCGTGACGGTCTGCCAGTGCATGTCGAAGAAGGCCCAGGTGACGGCGACCTGCATGACCAGCACGGGCAGGACGATGATCAGCAGCGACCGGCCCCAGAGGGAGGTCGGCAGGCGCCGCTTCAGCACCCGGGCCCAGACGCCGGCGGGAAGCAGGCGCATCGTCCGCTCAGTCCGGGGCCAGCATATAGCCGACGCCGCGCACGGTCTGGAGGTAGCGCGGGTTCTTGGGGTCGGCCTCGAGCTTGCGGCGCAGGCGGGTGACCTGGACGTCGACGGCGCGGCCGGTGATGTCGGCCGTGTCGGGCGACAGGCTCATGCGCTCGACCGGGGCGTGGGCGTGGATGGCGAGGGTCTTGAGCAACTGGGCCTCGGCCTCGGTCAGGCGCTGGGGCTTGCCGTCCTTGGACAGTTCGAGGCGCTCCATGTCGAACACCGCCGGGCCCAGCTTGATCTCGCGCGGGGTCAGGGGCTTCCCGCCGGTGCGGCGCAGGATGGCGTCGACGCGCAGGGCCAGTTCGCGCGGGTCGAACGGCTTGGACATATAGTCGTCGGCGCCGCGGGACAGACCTTCGATGCGGTCGTCGGGATCGCCGCGCGCGGTCAGCAACAGCACCGGGGTCTTCGAGGTCTCGGCCTTTGAGCGAACCCAGGTGGTCAGGTCGAAGCCGCTCTCGCCCGGCATCATGACGTCCAGCACCACCAGGTCGAACTCGATCAGCTCCATCAGCCGTTTGGCGGCGGCGGCGTGGGCCGCGCCGGTGACGCGGTAGCCCTCGCGGGCGAGAAATTCCTTCAGCAGCTCGCGGATGCGATCGTCGTCATCGACGACCAGCAGGTGGCGGCCCGCGCCGGGGCCCGCGATCGGCCCGGAGCGGCCATGGGGACGCACATCGCTCATGCGCCGACGGTCCGGCGGGCCGGCGAGCCGTTGACGGAGGCAGTGCGGACGGGTCTAACCCGGGGGCAGACGCGGGAGACGTTATTCAATGGCCTTCGTTCCTTTCGACGATCGTGACGGCTGGATCTGGGTGGACGGCGATTTCGTGCCCTGGGGGGACGCGAAAACGCACGTTCTGACCCATGCCCTTCACTACGGCTCGTCGGTCTTCGAGGGTGAGCGTATGTATGGCGGCGAAATCTTCAAGCTGACCCCGCATAGCGAACGCCTGAAGCGCTCTGCAAACCTGCTGGATTTCGACCTTCCGTACAGCGTGGCCGAGATCGACGCGGCCTGCAAGGCGACCTGCGAGAAGATGGGCCTGTCGGACTGCTATCTGCGGCCGGTGGCCTTCCTCGGGTCCGAGTCGATCAGCGTCTCGGCGATCCACAACAAGGCGCGCGTGGCCATCGCCGTCTGGGACTGGCCGAGCTATTTCGACCCGGAAACCAAGGCCAAGGGCATCCGGCTGGAGTGGTCCAAATGGCGCCGCCCGGACCCGGCCACGGCCCCGTCGGCGGCCAAGGCGGCCGGCCTCTACATGATCTGCACCATGTCGAAGACGGCGGCGGAGCGGCGCGGCTACGCCGACGCCATGATGCTGGACTGGCGCGGCTACGTCGCCGAGGCGACCGGCGCCAACGTCTTCTTCGTGCAGGACGGCGTGCTGCACACGCCGCCGGTGGATGCGATCCTGGACGGCATCACCCGCCAGACCATCATCGAGATGGCCGCCGCCAAGGGCATCGAAGTCATCGTGCGCCACATCCGGCCCGAGGAGCTGGCCACGTTCAGCGAATGCTTCCTGACCGGCACGGCCGCGGAGGTGACGCCGGTGAGCGAGATCGGCGAATACCGCTTCACCCCCGGCGCCCTGAGCCTCGGCATCATGGAAGACTACGGCCGACTGGTGCGGCGGCAGGCCTGAGATTTGGCACTGTTTTGCGAAAACGGCGTGCCAACAGTGCCAAAATCGGCCACGCGGTTTCAATGAAAACAACGACTTGAACTTTTCGGCCCGACGAAGCGTGCCAGATCATGCGAGACGGGCGCTGCATACGGCGCGGCTGGAGTCGCTGCGTCGATCGTCAGATTGTCAAAGACCCGGGCGCGTGAACGCAGCCCTCTGAGGTGGGCTGGCGAAGCCGGTAATCAAGGGCATCAAAGGAATAAATTCCTGACAAGCGCCGATGCCCTCTCCCGGCGGGAGAGGGCTTGAGCCTCCGGGAACGAAGTGATCGGCAAGGCGAAAGGGTGAGGGGCTGTCGTCAGCGGAAGTCGGCCCGCATCCGACCCTCACCCTTTCGCGCAGCCACTCGCCCTGCAGGCTCCTGGGCGCTCAAGCCCTCTCCCATTGGGAGAGGGATGCCTAGGCGGCGGTTGTCGGAGCCGGCTTGCGGCGCCGGACGACGGCCCACCAGACGGCGCCGCCGATCACGGCGACCGGCAGGAGGACCGAGCCGGCGGTGATCAGGACGGCGAGCATTCCCATCGACAGGCCGAAGGCGTCGCTGAGGGCGCGGGCGACCGGGCGGGTCGGGCTGTTGGCGCCCAGGACGCCGCCTTCGCGGTATTCGAGGGTCAGGCGCGCGGACTGAACCCGGTCGTTCAGGGCCTTCAGCTGCAGCTGCTGGGCGTCATACTGGCGCTGGAGGTCCGCGAGCTGGCGCTCGATCTCCAGCCGCTGCGCCAGAGTGCCGCCGGAGCGGCGCTGCAGTTCGCGGATGCGTTCGGCGAGCGAGGCGGTGGTTTTGGCGCCGGTCGCGGCGGCGTCGATACCGCCGGTGACGTCCTCGCCCTCGGTGAGCGCCTCTTCAAGCCGGCCGCCGGCATTCTGTGCGTCGACTGCCAGACCGGCCCGGAAACGGTTGATCCATTCGGGCTGGCCGCGCAGTTCCAGACGACCGCCCGGACTGCGGGAGGCCCAGTCGGCGTTGGCCGAGACGACCTGGCAAAGGCCGGGTCCGGCGGTGACGCAGGCGTATTCGTGACGGCTCATCAGCTCCGCCCCGCGGTCGGACGGCACTGACATCACATAGCTGAAGGCGTAGGCAATCCGGGCGATGGGGGCGAGCGGGGCCGGCGAGAGCGGCGCGACTTCGGGGGCCGTGGACGCGATCGCCGGGGGCGTGGTTTTGATCAACGCCTGCGGAGCGCGGGCGGCGGCGGTGTCAGCGCTTTCCGTCGCAGCGGCCGACGCGTCTACCGCCTCGGCCGCTTCGTAGGGGGTATCGGTCGTCGCGTCCGCCGGTTGGCAGGCGGACAGAACCAGTGCGCTGGCGGCGGCCAGCATCAGAGCCTTGCGCATCGTCATTCTCCCTGTCGCCGTGGTGATCACGGTTTCGTGATGGCGCGCCCGGATCGCGGCGAACTGTGGGCGCAGGTGAAGCGGAACCTTGGCCGGGCGAAGTCGAATTCAGGTCAGGGTCACCGGCCGCTTGGCGCCGGCAGACGGCGGCTTGCCAGAACCCCTCGCGTGGCGTTCAACGGGGCAGGGCCGGCGGGGAGCCGGACGGGGATGACCGTCGATGTTCAGCGTGCTGAATCTGCAAAGCCTTCTGGGTCTGGCCGTGATCGTCGCCGCCTGCTGGGGGCTGTCCGAGAACCGCAAGGCCTTTCCCTGGCGGCTGACGCTGGGTGCGATCGCGGTGCAGGCCGGGCTGGTGCTGGCGTTGTTCGGCATTCCGGGTTCGCAGGTCGTGCTGCACGCCATCACGGGCGCGGTGGACGGGCTGGCGACGGCGACCAACCGGGGCACGCAGTTCGTGTTCGGCTATCTGGCCGGGGGAGATCAGCCCTACGTCGTCGGAAACGAGGGGGCGCTGTTCACCTTCGCCTTCCAGGTGCTGCCGCTGATCCTGGTGATCTCGGCCCTATCGGCGCTGCTGTGGCACTGGAAGGTGCTCAAGTGGATCACCCACGGCTTCGGCATCCTGTTCCAGCGCACCATGGGTCTGGGCGGGGCGTCGGCGCTGGCGGTGGCGGCCAACATCTTCTTGGGCATGATCGAGAGCCCGATCGTGATCCGCGCCTATCTGGACAAGCTGACCCGGTCCGAGCTGTTCCTGATGATGGTCGTCGGGCTGGCGACCGTGGCGGGGTCGACCATGGTGGCCTATGCGGCGATCCTCGGGCCGGTGCTGCCCAACGCGGCGGGCCATGTGCTGGTCGCCTCGATCGTCTCGGCGCCGGCGGGCATATTGCTGGCGCGGATCATGATCCCCGAGACGCCCGGCATGGGCGGGGCGCACGCCGACTACGACTCCGCCCTCAAATACGACAGCGCCATCGACGCCATCGTCAAGGGAACGGCCGATGGTCTGATGGTGGTGCTGAATATCTCGGCGGTGCTGATCGTGTTCGTCGCCCTGGTGGCGCTGGTCAATGTGATGCTGGGCGGGTTCTGGCTGTTCGACGGGCCGGTCACGGTCGAGCGGATGCTGGGCTGGCTGTTCATGCCGGTGGCCTGGCTGACCGGGGTGGAGTGGTCCGAGGCGGGCCGGGCCGGATGGCTGCTGGGGGTCAAGCTGACATTGACCGAGTTCGTGGCCTTCATCGAACTGGGCAAGGTTCCGGCCGGCGAGATGAGCGAGCGGACGCGGATGCTGATGACCTATGCCCTGTGCGGGTTCGCCAACATCGGCTCGGTCGGGATCACGGTGACGGGGCTGAGCGTGCTGATGCCGGAGCGGCGCGAGGAGGTGCTGGGTCTGGTGTGGAAGGGGCTGTTCGCCGGCTTCCTGGCGACCCTGATGACGGCCGCCGTCGTGGGGGCGATGCCGGCGATCATTTTCCGCTGAGGCGGCCGCAGGAGGGGCGGCGCGCGTTGACCCGGCGGGACGGCGGGGGCAGCATCCGCGGCCATGACCGACCAGCCTGACGTCTATCCCGTCCCGTCCGAATGGGCGCAGCGGGCCCGCATGAACGCCCATGGATACGAGACCGCCCGCACCTCGGCCCGCGAAACGCCCGAGGCCTTCTGGAGCGAGCAGGCGCGGCGGCTGGACTGGATGACGGCGCCGACGCGGATCAAGGACGTGTCGTTCGACAAGGCCGACTTCCGCATCCGCTGGTTCGAGGACGGGGTGCTGAACGTCGCCTGGAACTGCCTGGACCGGCATCTGGAGACGCGCGGGGACGAGACGGCGATTATCTGGGAGGGCGACGATCCCGACCAGTCGGGCCGGCTGAGCTATCGCGAGCTGCACCGCGAGGTGTGCCGCATGGCCAATGTGCTGAAGGGGCAGGGGGTCGCCAAGGGCGACCGGGTGACGATCTATCTGCCGATGATCCCGGCGGCGGCGGTGGCCATGCTGGCCTGCGCCCGGATCGGGGCGGTGCATTCGGTGGTGTTTGGAGGCTTCTCGCCGGACAGTCTGGCCGGGCGGATCGAGGACTGCGGCTCGAAGGTGGTGATCACCGCCGACGAGGGGCGGCGCGGCGGCAAGCGGGTGCCGCTGAAGGCCAACGTCGACGCCGCGCTGGAGAAGGCGGCGGGGGCGATCGTCGAGACGGTGCTGATCGTCTCGCACACCAACGCTGACATCCCGATCGTCGAGGGCCGCGACGTGCGCTACGGCGAAGCCAAGCACGGCGTGTCCGACGACTGCCCGTGCGAGCCGATGAACGCCGAGGACCCGCTGTTCATCCTCTACACCTCGGGATCGACGGGTAAGCCGAAAGGCGTGCTGCACACCACGGGCGGCTATCTGTTCTGGGCCGCGTGGACCCATGAGCTGGTGTTCGACTATCGGCCGGGCGAGGTGTTCTGGTGCACCGCCGACGTGGGCTGGGTCACGGGGCACAGCTATTGCGTCTATGGCCCGCTGGCCAATGGCGCGACGACGCTGATGTTCGAGGGCGTGCCGAACTGGCCGGATCACAGCCGGTTCTGGCGGATCATCGACAAGCATCAGGTCGAGATCTTCTATACGGCGCCGACCGCGCTGCGGGCGCTGATGCGCGAGGGAGACGGGCCGGTGAAGGCGACATCGCGGGCCTCGCTGCGTCTGCTGGGCAGTGTCGGCGAGCCGATCAATCCGGAGGCCTGGCGCTGGTATCACGAGGTGGTGGGCGAGGGGCGCTGCCCGATCGTGGACACCTGGTGGCAGACCGAGACCGGCGGCGTGCTGGTGTCGCCGCTGCCGGGCGCGACGCACCTGAAGCCGGGTTCGGCGACGAAGCCGCTGCCCGGGGTGGAGCTGGAACTGGTCGACGCAGACGGGATGGTGCTGGAAGGGGCGGTGTCGGGTAATCTGGTCATCACCGATAGCTGGCCGGGGCAGATGCGGACCGTCTGGGGCGATCACCAGCGGTTCTTCGACACCTATTTCAGCGCCTATCCCGGCAAGTATTTCACCGGCGACGGCTGCCGCCGGGACGAGGACGGTTACTACTGGATCACCGGCCGGGTGGACGATGTGATCAATGTCTCGGGGCACCGGATGGGCACCGCCGAGGTCGAGAGCGCCCTAGTGCTGCACGAGGCGGTGGCGGAGGCGGCGGTGGTCGGCTTTCCGCACGAGATCAAGGGGCAGGGCATCTATGCCTATGTGACGCTGAACGTGGGCGTCGAGCCGACCGAGGCGCTGCGCAAGGACCTGATCGCGCAGGTGCGGCGCGAGATCGGCCCGATCGCCGCGCCGGACGTAATCCAGTGGGCGCCGGGCCTGCCCAAGACCCGTTCGGGCAAGATCATGCGGCGCATCCTGCGGAAGATCGCGGAGAACGAGGTCGGCGCGCTCGGTGACACCTCGACCCTGGCCGATCCGGCGGTGGTCGACGATCTGGTGCGGAACAGGGCGGCCGGACGGCCCTGAGATTCGGCCCTCTGGCAGCAGGCGCTGCCAACCGCGCCCGATCGCGGGGCCACGCGCCCGTTGCATGCACGGGCTGACCCCGTTGTGCGCCCGGCGCCCAGTCCAGGCTCCCACGTCCAAGACGGTGCGCGCCGCATCTCGCTACGAGTCACTCGCGTCGCGGCGGATTTCGCGGGCGGCTTCGGGTGGGCAAAATCATGGTCTCGCGGTTTCGGCGTCGTCTCTCCCTTCTCGCCAGCACGGCCCTCGTCGCGGCCGGCTCCAGCGTCCTCCTGTTCGCGCCGACGACCGCCCGCGCCGGGGACGAGTGCGGCAATCCGGCGGCCAACGGCAATCTGTCCGACGTCCTGATCTGCCTGCCCGGCGTCTTCCCGACGGGGATCGACTACACCACGACCGTGGATGGGAATTTCGCCCTTCTGCTGAGGGATGCGGTCCAGACCGGCGACGGGATCCGGGTCACGGGCGGCGCAGGCGAGAGCCTGACCGTGCAGACGCAGACGGTGACCCTCGACGACGGTGATCTGTCGATCGTCAGCGCCGCAGACGGCATCCGGGTCGAGAGCCCCGACAGCAACATCCTGATCGACTTGACCGACGGCGACGCGGGTGACGTGGCGCTTCAGATCATCGCCAGCAACAGCGGGATCGTGGCCGGCGGCGGCAGCGGCGACGTCGATATCGTGCTGACGACCGGCTCCATTTCGGCGCTGACCGGAAACGGCATACTGGCCGGGACCACCGGCTCGGGGTCGATTTCCATCGACATGGGCGACGCGGACATCGTCGCACTGAACGTCGGCATTTCGGCTGTCACAGTGGACGGCGATATCGACATTCTGGCTGGCAGCGACATCACCGGTGCTTTCGGCATCGCGGCCATGACGACGGGGACCGGATCGGTCTCTCTCGCCACCTCCGGGAGCGTGATCACTTCAAGCGCCGGCAGCGCGATCTCGATCACGTCCGGCGGTTCGGTGACGATCAACAACAGCAGCGCGCTGAACGCGACCGGCGGAGCGGGGATGCTGATCGCCGGTGCGACAGGCGTCACGATAGTGAACTCCGGGACCATCGCGGGGACGGCCATCCATGGCCTCTATGCCGACCTGACCACGAGCGCGACCGGCGACGTCTCGATCACCAACACGGGTGACATCGGCTCGCTGGCGGACAGGGTCGACAGCGTGGGCGTGGCGGGGTTGATCACCAACACGGCCAACACGGGCTCCGTCACCATTCGCACGGACGGCGACATCTACGCCAACGGCGCGGGCGTGATCGGCGTCGGGCGTAGCGACGGCGACGTAACGCTGCTCATAGGGATGAACTCGCCCAGCACGGTGGTCGGGGTGAACAATTACGGAGTGGCGGCCGAAATCCTGAATCCCGCGGGTACGGGCGACCTGACCGTCAGCGTCGGCGGCGGGTCTCACATCGAGGGCGCCATGGCCGGCATCCATGTCGAGACGACAGGGACCGGTCTGGCGACCGTGACGGTCGGGGAAGGGACCACCATCGACACGAGCAACGGCGGCGGCATCCTGCTGGAGATGCGCGGCGGATACTCGGTCACCAGCGGAGCGGACATCAACGGCGGCTCCTTCGCCGGCATCTATGGCATCGCCACCGGCTCCAACGGCCACGATATCTCGATCGTCAACACGGGGAACATCGGCACCGCGGCGGACGGGGTCGCCGGCTACGGCATCGCCGCCGGCTTCAGCGGCGCGGCAAATGCCGAGGACATCTTTGTCCGGTCGAACGGCGACATCTATTCCGACGCCTTTGGCATCGCGGTTCTGACCCAGGGACTGGGAGGCGTCACGCTGCAGATCGGCGACGTCACCCCAGTGACCGTCCGTTCAGGGAGCGGCGTGGCGATTATCGGCAGCATCCTCGCCAATGCGGCGAATGCCAGCGATCTGCTGATCGAGGTCGGCTCCGGCAGCCATCTGGAGGCGGCGACGGTCGCCATCCAGGCCGACCACTCCGGCGTGGGGCAGACGACCGTCAATGTCGGCGATGACGCGACGCTGGTGACAACGGGCGGTTACGGCATCTATCTGAACACGCGTGGCGGCTACAGCGTGAACAGCGGGGCCGAGATCAATGGCGGATCCTTCGCCGGCGTCTATGGTCTGGCGACGGGCGCGGGTGGTTCGGACATCCGGATCATCAACACGGGCGATATCGGATCGGTCGCGGACGGCGTGACGGCTTTCGGGATCGTGGGCGGGTTCAGCGACGCCAACAACCAGGGCGACGTCTTCATCCAGTCCAACGGCGACGTCTATTCGGACGGTGTCGGGGTCTACGCCCAGACTGGCGGACTGGGCGACCTGACGGTCGTCGTCGGCGACGAAGGACCGGTGACGGTCCGCGGGGCCGGTCTGTCGGTCCCTGCTCCGGCCGTCGGCGCGGCCATCCTGAACGCGCTCAGCGACGGCGACATCCTGGTGCAGGTCGGCGACGGGGCGCACCTCGAGAGCGGCATTGCGGGCGTCGGTGTCGAGAACGCCGGCCTTGGCGCGACCACGGTCATGGTCGGGTCGGGTGGAACCATCGATTCCGCAGGCGGATACGGCATTCTGGTCGAAACGGTCGGCGGCTATTCGGTGATCAGCGGGGCCGATGTCGGGGGGGCGACGTTCGCGGGCATCTATGGCATCGCCACGGGCGCGACCGGTCAGGACATCGACATCGACAATACGGGCGTGATCGGCTCGGCGCTGGACGGGACCACGGCGTTCGGCATAGCGGCCGGCTTCAGCGACGCGGCCAGCACCGGCCGAACCGCCATATCGAGCGACGGAGACGTATACTCCGACAACTTCGGCATCCTTGGCCAGACGAGCGGGCTGGGGTCCGTAGTGCTCGACGTCGGAATGCTCAGCGGCGTGAATGTCGTCGGTGAGGCGGGCGTCGGGGTGGCCGGCTTCATCCTCAACAGCGCCAGCCTGGCGAACGTCGTGATCAATGTCGGCGACGGATCCAGCCTGAGGGGCGGCGACTTCGGAATCCAGGCGCAGAATGATGGCTCAGGCCTCGCGTCCGTCGTCCTCGCGGATGGCGTCCTGGTCCGCTCGGGTCGGACCGGCATTGCGGCGCGGTCGGCTGGCGAAGTGCGCATTACGGCGGGCTCGGGTCTCGGGGTCATCGTTGACGACGGCGCAGGGGGTGAGGTCGATGGCGCGATGGGCCTGTTCGCCCGCACGATGTCCGGCGAGGTCTCGATCGATCTGGGCGACGCGCTTTCGTTCTCGGTCATCGGCGACAACAGCACGGGGATCTTCGCCCGCACGTCCACCGGAGACCTCTCGATCGTCGCGGGCGCCGGTCTGATCTCGGTCGGGGCCGGAGATGGAACCGACACCGCCAACATTCAGAGCTTCAGCGCCGCGATCGCGGCCTTCTCCGCCACGGGAAGCCTGTCGATCGACAGTGCGACAGACCTCGACGTCCGCAACACGGCCGGCGGGGCGTTCGGCATTCTCGCGCAGACGGGCGGTTCGGGTGACATTTTCGTCCGCAATGCCGGCGCGATCACCGGGTCGGCGTCTTTCGTCGGCGTTCGCGCACTGCACCAGGGCGACGGGGATGTGGTGGTCGTCAACACCGGCTCAATTGGCGCCATGACGGCCCCGACTGTGGCGGGCATCGACGCGGCGGTGATCAACGCCGCGTCGACGGGTGACCTGTCGATCAACTCCAGCGGCTCCGTCGCCGGCTCGCTGCGCGGCTTGCGGGCGACCCAGGCCGGCTCCGGGAGCGCTTCCGTCGCAAACTCGGGAACCGTGGCGTCCGGCGGAACGGCCATCGATGTCTTCGCTTCGGGGGGCGCGATCTCGGTCGTGAACTCGGGCGCGGGGGTGATCAGCGGCGGCGGATACGGCATCCAGACATCGAACCTGGGCGCGGGGACGACGACGATCCTCGCCGCCAACACCGTATTCGGCGCTCAGTCGGTAGGCGGGGCGGCCGCGATCGAGGCTGTCACCAGCGGCGCCGGGTCCATAAGCATATCGACGGAGACCGTCGCCGCTCCGCTCGGCAGCGCGATACGGACCGTCAGCAACGGGGGGGCGGTGACGCTCAACCTCGGCGGGGGCCTCTCCACCGTAGCGGGGATCGTTGGGCAGGGAGCTGCGGCGGACTCGTGGGTGGTCGACATGACCAATGCGGCGGGAGGCGTGAACACCGTCAACATCGGCTCCAACACCATCGTCCGCTCCGTCAATACGGGAGCGGGGGGCTATGGCGATCTGGCCATCAGGGCGGTTGGCGGAAGCGCGGTGGTGAACAACGCGGGCCAGCTGAACGGCCGGGTCAACTTCAGCGGCCTGACGGACAATGTCGTGTTCACCAACAGCTCCGCCTTCTCATGGCATACGACCGGCCTCAGCGTGTTCAGCGCTGGCGCCGACACCCTGAACAACACGGCGTCGGGCGCGATCTTCACCAGCGCCCACGGCGCCGCAACCACGTGGGATTTCGGGGGCGGCGTCGACACCTTCGCCAACGGCGGCCTGCTGGGCGTGGGGGAGGGGACGACGGCGGCATCCAGCCTGACCTTCATGGGGCTGGAGCGGTGGAACAACGCCGGCCGGGTGATCTTCGGCCTGTCCGGCTCGGGGCTCGACGGTCAGGCCAACGACCGCATCTTCGCACCGGGCGCCCTGTTCACCGGGGCCGGAAACAGCCTGCTGGTGATGGATGTCGACCTTGGAGGCACGGCCCAGACCAGTTGCGCCGTTCAGACCGCGGCGGACTGTCTAAGCCTGACCGGGGGCTCCACCGCCGGGGTCACCCGCATACTGGTCAACGACATCGCCGCAACCGGCGCAGGGGCCTACAATCCCGGGATCGTGCTCGTCGATGTGTCGGGCGCGGGCAGCACGGCCGCGGGGCATTTCGTGCTCGATCCGAACTCCTCGCACTGGCGGGCTGACGGATCGGCGGATGGCGTGCTGGACAAGGGGCTGTTCTTCTACGACCTGGTCCTGAACGGGAACAAGCAGCACGTGCTGGTGGGCGCGCCGGACGCCGAGGCGTTCGAATTCCCGACACTGGGCGCCGCCACGCAGTCGCTCTGGCACGGCAGCACCGGGGCGTGGCTGGACCGGCAGGCCGATCTGGAGGCGCGCGCCGGCACGGTCGGGTCCCCAGGCGTCTGGGTGAAGATTTCGACCGGCGATCACGATCGGCGAGCCGCGGGCTTCCACGTGCTGCCGGGCGCCAGCTATGCCTATGACATCAGCCACGACCAGCAGACGACGGCCCTGACTGCGGGCGTTGACCTGATCTCGGGAGAGACGGCGGCGGGCACGCGGTGGCTGGCGGGCGCGATGATCGGCCATGTCGATTCCGACGTTTCCTTCGACCAGTCGGCGACGCGGTTCGACCTGTCCGGAACCAGTTTCGGGGCTTACGGGACTGTGGTTCACGGCCCGGCCTTCGTTCACGCTCTCGTCGCCGCCAACCAACTGGACCTGACCTATGACGCGCCCTCGCTGGCGCCCTCCGGCACGCTTCCGGACGGGCAGGTCAGGAGTTGGGGCTTCCAGGCCGAGGGCGGCTATACAGTCCGGCTCGGCGAACGGACCTTCCTTGAGCCCCTGGTCGGCGTGTCACGGGTCACCACGCGCATCGACGCCCTGACGGTTCCCGGGGCGACGGTCGACTGGGACGACCCGACCAGCCTGCGCCTGAGCCTGGGCGGCCGGATAGGGGTCGGGGCCGATTACAGAGACGTCCGGGCGAGGTTCAGCCTTACCGCGCGGGTCTGGGAGGAGGTCGAGGCGGCGAACCGGACGACGATCGATATCGGCGGGGCCGAGATCGAGACGCTGGACGACTTCGGCGGCACCTTCAGCGAACTGGCTGGAACGGTCGATCTGGACAGCAGGCGGAATGCAGGCTTGGCGGGCTTCCTGAGCTGGGGGCTGAAGTGGAATGACGACTACCGGGCCACGGAGACGTCCGCGGGACTTCGCTACCGGTGGTAATGCCGACAGGAGGCTGCATCCGGGCCGGGCGCCGGCCGGGATGCAGCAGTTCCTGTGTCAGAGGCCCGCGATGGCGGCGCCCTCGACGGCCGTATCGCCTGCGGCGACCGGCTTGAGCCGACGCCAGGTGGCCAGCGCCTGACCGGTGACCTGGTCCATGTTGTAGTAGCGGTAGGTCGCCAGACGGCCGACGAAGGTGACGTCGGGACGCGTCGCAGCCAGCGCCTCGTACTTCTTGAAGAGGGCCTGGTTCTCGGGGCGGGGGATCGGATAGTAGGGGTCGCCCTCCGCCGCCGGGTATTCGTAGGTGATGCTGGTCCGGCCGTGGTTCTGGCCGGTCAGGTGCTTGTACTCGGTGACCCGGGTGTAGGGGGTCTCCTCGGCCGGATAGTTCACGGTCGCGACGGGCTGGAACCACTCCTGATCCAGCGTCTCATGCCGGAAGCGGAGCGAGCGGTAGGGCAGTTCGCCGTAGCGGTGGTCGAAGAACTCGTCGATCGGGCCGGTGAAGACCAGACGGTCGGCCAGCACCTCGTTGACGACGTCGCGGTATTCGACGCCCGTCTCGATGTGGATGTTCTCGTGGTCGAGCATGTTCTCGAACATCCGGGTGTAGCCGTGCAGCGGCATGGCCTGGAAGGCGTCGGTGAAATAGCGGTCGTCGGTGTTGGTGCGGGTCGGGACGCGGGCGGTGACCGACTTGTCGAGCTCCGACGGATCGAGGCCCCACTGCTTGCGAGTGTAGCCGCGGAAGAAGGTCTCGTAGAGCTCGCGGCCGATGGCGTTGACGACGACATCCTCGGAGGTGCGGATGCGCTCCACCGGCTCGGCGCGCGAGGCGAGATAGGCCTCGGCCTGTTCGTCGGAGCGCAGGTCCAGACCGTAGAGGGCGTTCAGCGTCGTGCGGTTGATCGGCATCGGCACGAGCTTGTCGTTCACCTGCGCCAAGACGCGGTGCTCATAGGGCCGCCATTCGGTGAAGCGCGACAGGTAGTCGAAGATCTCAGCCGAGTTGGTGTGGAAGATGTGCGGACCGTACTGGTGGATCAGCACGCCGGCTTCGTCGAGCCGGTCGAAGGCGTTGCCGCCGATGTGCGGACGGCGGTCGATCAGCATGACCTTCTGGCCCTGCGAGGCCAGCCGTTCGGCCAGCACCGACCCGGCGAAGCCGGCGCCGACGATGAGGGCGTCGTAGTGCGACCGGCGCATCGCGGGCCAAACTGAGGGCGAGGCGGGCGCGGTGCGGGAGATCGGCGACAGGCGGCGCTGGACGGCGCTGTCGATCAGGGCGGTCATGCGCAGCTGGGTCTGGTCCCACGACAGGCTGGCGAGGGCCTCGGTAACCTGATCGCGCCAGGCGTTGTCGGAGCCGCGGGCGAGTTCGAGAGCGCGGTCGCAGCCCTTGACGAAGGCCTCGGCCGTGTCGGCGATCTGCACCGCCTGAAGGTCGCCGTAATGGCGAACGACGTCGCGGATCGGCGTCGAGACGACGGGGCGGCCGGCGGACAGATACTCCGGCGTCTTGGTCGGGCTGATGAACCGCGTCGACTCATTGATCGCGAAGGGCATCAGGGCGACGTCCCAGCGGGCGAGGCAGGCGGGAAGTTCGTCGTACGACTTCTGGCCGGGGTAGGTGAGGTTCGGACGCTGCGGCAGGTCTTCCGGCGCGATCTTCACGACCGGGCCGACCATTTCGAAGTCATAGTCGGGGCGCGCGTCGGCGACGGCGGCGATCAGCTCCAGGTCCATCCGCTCGTCGATCACGCCGAAGAAGCCGAGACGCGGGCGACCCTCGCCGGAGCCGCTGCCCAGTTCGAGCGCGCGGGCGAAATGCTCGCGGTCGACGCTGGAAGGGAAGGGGTGGATGTTGTCGTGCAGGTCCTGCTTGGCCTCGTAGAGACTGTAGCCGCCGGTGAAGACCACGTCGGCGGTCGAGAACAGCTCGCGCTCCAGCACCGTCAGCTCCGGCGGGGCGAATTTGAAGTTGGCCAGCTCGTCCATGCAGTCGTAAACCACGGCGGCCGCATCGATGTGGCGCGCCAGCGGCAGCATCATCGGCGTGTAATACCAGAGCACCGGCCGCTTGATGTCGTGGGCGGCGAGGGCCTCGTCGAGCAGTTGCCGTAGCACGGCGTTGCGGCAGGCTCCGTCCAGACCGTCGGGCAGGCGCGGGGTCGCGACCATCACGCCGCTGTCGGCGCAGGTGCGCAGGTCCAGACCCATGGCGGCGCCCGGCTCGGCCGGAAGCGGCTCCTCGAACACCAGCACCGTGCGGTTGGCGGCGAACCGCGACATCAGGTGCTGGGGACGCTGGAAAACAAAGTCCCAACGCAGGTGCGACAGGCACACGATCGGGTCGTTGCGCTCGTGAGGCTTGCCCAATTCGATGACGTCAGCGCTGTGCGAGGGGGTCGGTTGCTGGGCCATAGAACGCCTTTCGAAAGTGAAGTACCGGCAACGGCATTTCGCCAGAATGGTTCCATCTGGTTGAAATGCCGAGGCTTTTGATCAGGCTAATGTCGGTTTCCGGACACTAGCGCGCCGCCGTGGGCGGGGGGATAGAGCAGTCGCTGATCGAGCTCCCACCATCCCGGCTCATCGCAGTGAACCGCCCCGTCTGCCGCCAGTTCCTTCACGAGTTCGCCAAGCGGGGTGAGGCGGGGTTCGCCTGTCGAGACATCGAAGGCGCCGGGTTCGTAGCTGCCGCGCCATTGGGTCAGCAGGCTGTCCCAGTCATGGCTGCCCAGCAGGGCCCAGACCGTCACGGCCTCCAGATCGACGCCGTCACAGCGCGCCTGAACCGCCGCGTGCCAGCAGTTCGCCAGCCAGCGCCGCTGCTGATCGGGGGTGCAGCCGAGGTGGCACTCGGTGACGGCGATCGGCAGCCGGTAGCGGTTCCACAAGGCCGCGATGCTGCGCCCCCAGCCGGACGGGTGATCTGCCAGAACCCGCACCGCCTCGACATCGGCATAGGCGATCTCGCCGTTCCCTCCGTGGAATTGCGGCGGATAGTGCTCCAGCCTGTGATCGAGGAAGCGGTCGCTGGTGACGTAGTGGTTGAGCCCGAGCACGTCCGGCGGGCAGGGATCCTCGGCGATGGCGTCGAGGCGAGCGCCCAGACCATAGGCTTCCATGCGCAACCAGACGGGGTGCCCCGGCACGACGCGGCCGGTCAGCAGGTCCCAGGTCATCAGGCGGCGGGCATTCTCGAAGTTCGCCTGGGTCGCGCAGGGCTCCGTGCCCCAGGTGTGGCCGAAGTCCTCGGTCTGGATCAGGCGGGCCTCCGGATTGACCTCGCGGATGGCGCGCATCGACAGCCGGACGGCGTCGATCTGGTTCAGGAGCGCCAGCCAGAACTGGCCTTCGTCCCGCCGGTGCGGATACCAGAGGCCATAGAGGGCGCTGAAGCGGGCGGTGGTCAGCGGCTCGTTCACCGGCGTCCAGTCGCGCACCCAGGGATAGCGCCGGGCGACTTCGCGGGCATAGCGGGCCAGACCGACGGGGAAGGCCGGATCGAGCAGATCGGTCCATGCCGGTCCCGACCCGTGATGCGTCAGGCCGACGATCGGACGCAGGCCGAGTGCCTGCATTCGGGCGAGCCGCTCGTCTGGCCAGGACCAGTCGAACCGCTCGGGCTGCAACTCGGTTCGCTCCCACAGCACGGGATAGCGCAGGGCCTTCAGGCCGAGTTCGGCGAAGCGATCGAGATCCTCGATGCGGTCGTGGTGGCCGGACAGATGCGACTGGTCGCGCCAGCGGTCCTCGACCCGGTTCACGGTGCATTCGTGTCCGCCCCACAGCTCCGGTGCGATCACGCGACCTCCTTCGGGCTGTCGAGCAGCCTCGGGCCGAACGCCGGCGCTCGGCGCCACGCCACGGCGGTGGCGACGATTTCTTCCAGATCGGTGTAGCGGGGCGTCCAGCCGAGGCGGGCTTGCGCACGCTCCGGATTGGCCACCAGACAGGCGGGGTCGCCGGGCCGCCGGGGGCCCACGGAATACGGCGTCGCGTGGCCGACGGCGGCGCTGACCGCCTCGATGACTTCGAGGACCGAGCGGCCCCGGCCCACGCCGAGGTTCATGGCGGCGAAGCCTTCGTCGCCCACATCGGCGCCGAGCGCCCGCACATGGGCGTCGGCCAGATCGGCGACATGGATGTAGTCGCGGATGCAGGAGCCGTCGGGCGTGGGGAAGTCCTGGCCGAAGACGGTGAGCGCCGGACCGAGCCCGAGGGCGGCCTCGATCGCCAGCGGGATCAGATGGCTTTCGGGCTGGTGCGCTTCGCCGATCTCGCCGTCGGGATCGGCTCCGCAGGCGTTGAAATACCGCAGGGCGATGCCCTTGACGCCAAAGGCCCGGGCATGGGCTGCGATCAGCCGTTCGGCGGCGAGTTTGCTGTCGCCATAGGGGTTGATCGGCTGGGTCGGCAGGGTCTCGGCCAGCGGGTCCAGCGAGGCGACGTCGGGCTGTCCGTAGACGGCGGCGGTCGACGAAAAGACCAGGCGATCCACATTGCAGGCGCGCATGGCGTTCAGCACCGAGGCCACGCCGTTCAGGTTCACGTCCCAGAAGATGTCGGGCTCGACGACCGAGCGGCCGACCTCGATCAGCCCGGCGAAATGGATGACGCTGTCGATGCGGTGCTCGCGCATGCAGGCCTCGACTGCCGCCGGATCACGCACGTCGCCGATGACGAGCGGGCCCCAGCGCACCGCTTCAGTATGGCCGTTGCTCAGATCGTCGAAGGCCACCGGCAGATGGCCCGCCTTGGCCAGCGCCTTGGCCGTATGCGAACCGATGTAGCCCGCTCCGCCCGTGACCAGCACCCGCCGCGCGTCCGACATAGAATTCTCCTGCTCAGGTTCTGCGTAACTGGTTGGAAAGCGCGACAGTTCCTGCTGGGGGAAGGGGACCAGAGTGGGGCCGGTCACAGGTCGGGCCCTGCTTCGAGGCCGCGCCGCGCCATGGCTTCGTACTGGCCGGCGAGATGGCTCAGCTTTTCACGGACGCGGGGCGTCGGCGCCTCAGAGGCGCGGTAGCGCAGCTGCTCGGCCCTGAGAAGCAGCTCCCGGTATGGCCGGGCCTCGTTCTCAAACAGCGGCACGGCTGTACCCTGTCTTGTCGATTTCGAAGCGGAGGTCGGCGCCTTCGTAGACCAGGGCGCGGGCAAAGGTGCGGCTTGAGCCGATGCGCTGCGCCGCCACCTGCCGGGCCTCGTGCGCATTGGGCGCCGAGAGCCGCTCGGCGCGAAGGGGCGCTGTTCCGATCCCCATGAATTTGACCGTGAATTCCGCCATGGGCGTCTCCTTTCGAGAGCCTCTAAAGCGGGTGGCGTAGCGTCGGTTCCTATGTCGGGAAGGCCACGGAGAGCCGTCGTATGACGCGGCATCGCCGGCTCGGGAACAGTTCCGGCTCTGCGCGGTTCGCGAAATCCATCCGATGACGGAGTAAAAAGTGCTCAAGACGGCGGCGTATCTGTTCTCGATCCTTGGTCTCAGCCTGCTGGCGGCGGCGTCGTGGATGCAGGCCGATGCCGATCCGGCTGTGCGGGCGGCGCTGGGCGGCGGGGCGCTGTTGTCGCTCGCCGGCCTGCTGTTGAGGCTGATGTGGCATTGCCGGGAGCAGCGTTGCGATGTTCCGCAGCTGCGGCCGGTGGAGCGGCCCGACTCTTCGCGGCTGGCGAGGTAGCGAAACCCGGCGGCGCGCAAAGGGTTGTGCTGTCGGGCCGCGGCTGAAGCCGGCGGCGACGGGCAGTCCGAAGGCTTCCGATGCATCCTGACTCTCAGTCTGCCGCAGGCGCCTTGCGAGCGGAGTTCGGCGTGACACCGTCCGGCGAAGCGGTGGAGGCAGTCACCCTCACCAACGCAGCGGGGGTGAGGGTTCGCATCCTCAACCTGGGGGCGGCGATCCAGTCCGTGATCGTGCCGGACCGTGAGGGACGGATGGCCGATGTCGCGCTCGGCTTCTCGTCGCTGGAGGAATGCCTCGCCAGCACGGCCTACATGGGCGTGACGGTCGGGCGGGTGGCAAACCGGGTGGCGCGGGGGCGGTTTGTGCTGGACGGTCAGACGTACGAGGTCCCGACGAACGACGGACCGAACTCGCTGCATGGCGGGGCGGAGGGGCTGGACCGGCGGACCTGGGACATCGTCGAGGTGCGCGACGGTGACGAGCCGGGCGTCACGCTTCGATGCGTCAGTCCCGACGGCGACCAAGGCTATCCGGGTGAACTGACGGTCACGGCGGCTTTCAGTCTGAGAGCCGGCGGTGTGCTGGCCATCGACTACACGGCGACGACGGACCGGCCGACGGTGGTGAACGTGACCAGCCACGCCTACTGGAACATGGCCGGGGAGGGCGCGCCGGAAGGGGCGATGGGGAATCGTCTGACCCTGTTCGCGGACGAGTTTCTGCCGACAGACGCCACCGCGATTCCAACAGGGGAGTTCCGATCGGTGGAGGGCACGCCGTTCGATTTTCGCGCGCCGACGCCGGTCGGGCTGCGGGTGCGGGAGGCGGGGGACGAGCAGATCGCGATCGGCCGGGGCTATGATCACAACTGGGTGGTGAGCCGGGAGCCGGCCGCGGAGCCGCGCGTCATCGCGGTGCTGGAGGATCCGGTGTCCGGGCGCGTGATGGAGCTGTCGTCGGATCAGCCGGGGGTGCAGATGTATTCGGGCAATTTCCTAGACGGGACGGTGGCCGGGAAGTCGGGGCGTCTGTACCGGCAGGGGGATGCGGTGGTGCTGGAGCCGCAGATGTTTCCCGACACGCCGAACCAGCCTGCCTTCGGCTCGATCCGGCTGGAGCCGGGGCAGGTCTACCGGAACCGCATCCGGTTTCGCTTCTTCACCCGCTGATCGGAGCCCGCATGCCGGAACAGCCTGAACTCGTCTGGGACCTGCAGGCCGAACTCGGCGAGGGGCCGGTTTGGTCGGCGCGCGACCGGTGTCTGTGGTTCGTGGACATCAAGGGGCGGAAGCTGCACCGCTATGGCGAGGACGGCTCGCGGGCGTCCTGGGACACGCCGGATCAGACGGGGTTCGCCCTGCCGGCCGAGGACGGCTCCCTGGTCTGCGGCGTGCGGACCGGGCTGCACCGGTTCGATCCGACGACGGGCGTGTTCGAGAGGATCGCCGAGGTCGAGCCGGACCGGCCGCAGAACCGGCTCAACGACGGCTTCGTCGCGCCCGACGGGTCGCTGTGGTTCGGCTCGATGGACGACAGCGAGGAGACGGTTTCGGGGGCGCTGTATCGCTATCATCGCGGCGAGATCACGAGGCACGACGACGGCTATCGGGTCACCAACGGGCCGGCGCTGAGCCCGGACGGGCGGACGCTCTATCACAACGATACGACGGAGCGGCGCATCTACGCCTTCGACCATGCGGCTGGAGTGCTGAGCCGCAAGCGGCTGTTCGTGGAGGTAGAGGATGGGTACCCGGACGGGCTGACGGTGGACTCGGCGGGGGTGCTGCACGTCGGGTTGTTCAACGGCTCGGGGGTGGCGCGCTACTCGCCCGAGGGGGAGCGGCTGGGCGTGATCCCGTTCCCGGTGGTGACGGTGACCAAGCCGGCGTTCGGGGGCGAGGACCTGCGGACGCTGTATTGCACCACGGCCTGGCTGGCGAACGGGCATCGGCGGGCTGAGCAGCCGACCTTGGGTGGACTGTTCAGGATGCGGATGGAGACGCCGGGCCTGCCGCCGTCGCTGGTGAAGCTGTAGCCGCCCAGCAGGTCAGTGACTGTCGCGGGGCGGGCCGAAGCGGTCGATGATGCGGCGGTATTTGACGGCGGGCTCGAGCACCGCCCCCGTCTCCAGCTGGCTGACCATGCCGCGCTGGATTTCCTGCCAGGGCGTCTGGTGGGGCGGATAGGCATAGCCGCCACCCGCCTCCAGCGCCGCGCGCCGTTCCGCCAGTTCCTCATCCGGGATCAGCACGTCGGCGCGGCCGGTGTTGAGGTCGATGCGAACCCGGTCGCCCGTGCGCAGCAGGGCCAGGGCGCCGCCTGCCGCCGCCTCGGGCGAAGCGTTGAGGATCGAGGCCGATCCGGAAGTCCCCGACTGCCGCCCATCGCCGATGCAGGCGAGGGCGTGGACACCCTGTTTGATCAGATAGGCCGGGGGCCGCATGTTCACGACCTCGGCCGCGCCCGGATAGCCGATAGGGCCGGCGCCGCGCATGAACAGCAGGCTGGTCTCGGTGATCCCCAGAGCCGGGTCATCGATGCGGTGATGGTAGTCCTCGGGACCATCGAAGACGACGGCCTCTCCTTCGAAGGCGTTCGGGTCGTCGGGGTTGGACAGGTAGCGGTTGCGGAACTCGGGGCTGATCACGCTCAGCTTCATGATGGCCGAGTTGAACAGGTTGCCCGTGAAGATCTTGAACCCGCCCTCGGTCTTCACCGGATCGCCGAAGGGGCGGATGACGTCGGGCAGGATGCTGGTCTTGCCGGCGCAGTTTTCGCCGAGGGTGCGGCCGGTGACGGTCAGGGCATCGGTGTGGATCAGGTTCTGGCCGATCAGTTCGGCGAGCACGGCGGGTACCCCGCCGGCGTGGAAATAGTCCTCGCCCAGATACTCTCCGGCGGGCTGGAGGTTGACCAGCAGCGGCACATGCAGGCCGTGGGTCTCCCAGTCTCCGAGCGGCAGGTCGACGCCGACATGGCGGGCGAGGGCGGTCAGGTGGATGGGGGCGTTGGTCGAGCCGCCGATGGCCGAGTTGACGACGATGGCGTTGAGGAAGGCGTCGCGGGTCAGTATGTCGGATGGCTTCAGGTCCTCGCGCACCATGTCGACGATGCGCAGACCGGTCTCGAAGGCGACCTGCGCCCGTTCGCGGTAGGGCGCGGGGATGGCGGCGGAGCCGGGCAGGGACATGCCCAGCGCCTCGGTCAGCGAGTTCATCGTCGTCGCCGTGCCCATGGTGTTGCAGTAGCCGACCGACGGTGCGGACGAGGCCACGAGCTCGAGGAAGCCGTCGTAGTCGATCTCGCCGGCCGCCAGCATCTGGCGGGCCTTCCAGATGATGGTGCCAGAGCCGGTGCGCTTGCCCTCGTGCCAGCCGTTCAGCATGGGGCCGACCGACAGGGCGATGGCGGGCATGTCGACCGTGGCGGCGGCCATCAGACAGGCGGGGGTGGTCTTGTCGCAGCCGATGGTCAGGACGACGCCGTCGATCGGATAGCCGTAGAGGCTCTCGACAAGGCTCAGATAGGCCAGGTTGCGGTCCAGCCCGGCGGTGGGGCGTTTGCCGGTCTCCTGGATCGGGTGGACCGGGAACTCCATGGGGATGCCGCCCGCCGCCCGGATGCCGTCGCGGACCCGCTCGGCCAAGACGAGGTGGTGTCGGTTGCAGGGGGCGAGGTCGGAGCCGGTCTGGGCGATGCCGATGATCGGCTTGTTAGACTGCAGCTCGCCCCGCGTCAGGCCGTAGTTGAGATACCGCTCCAGATAGAGGGCGGTCATGTCCGGGTTGTCCGGATTGTCGAACCACGCCCGCGAGCGCAGGGGCTTGTCGGCCATCAGACCCAGCCCCCGTCGACGACATAGTGCTGGTTGGTGCAGGCGCCGGCGTCCTCCGACGCCATGAAGACGACGAAGCGGGCGATGTCGTCGGGGACCAGTTTCCGCTTCAGGCACTGGCGCTGGTAGATTTCCTTCTCGGTCTCCGGCGTGACCCAGAGTTCAAGCTGGCGCTCGGTCATGATCCAGCCGGGGGCGACGGCGTTGACCCGCACGCCGTGGGGTCCGAAGTCGCGCGCCAGCGACCGGGTCAGGCCAAGCACCGCGGACTTGCAGGCGGTATAGGCCGCCATGCCGCCCTGGCCGATCATCCAGGAGTTCGATCCCATGTTGAGGATCACGCCCCCTTGCTTCTCCATCATGTCGGGCAGGACGGCCTGGGCGGCGAAGAACTGGTGGCGCAGGTTCACGGCGATGCGGCCGTCCCAGTAGTCTTCCGTCACCTCGAGGGTGGCATGCCGCTGGTCGTTGGCGGCGTTGTTGATCAGGACGTCGACGGGGCCGAGGGCGGCGCGCAGATCTGCGATGGCGGCCTTGAGAGCCGGGATGTCGGTGAGGTCGCAGGCGGCGAAGCGGAGGGTTCCGTCACCATCGGCCAGTTCCTCTTGCAGCCTGCGGCCCCGTTCGGCGTCGAGGTCGAGGACGCCGACCTTGCAGCCTTGACGGACAAAGCTGCGGGCAATGGCCTCGCCGATGCCGCCCGCGCCGCCGGTGACGATGACGACCTTGCCTGACAGGTCCGGATAGATGGCGGCCATGCCTGTTCCCTCGCTCGACGTCGCGCGGTTCAGGGCCGCCGCCGGTGCTGATGTGAACGCCGGCTGCGTCGTCGGGTTCAGGCTGATCGCGAGGGATGAACATTGCGCGGGTTCACGCACTTTGCCTGCTGCACCTGAGCGCCGGAGGCCGCCATCTCCCATTCCCCGTCCGCACTGGAGACGACCGCCCTCATCGGGGTGGACTGGGGCACCAGCAATGTCCGGGTGATGCGGCTCGCGGTGGGCGGAAGGGTGCTGGAAGAGCGCGCCGATCCGCGCGGGGCCGGCGAACTGACGAGCGATGCCTTCGCCGGTGTGCTGGAGGAGGTCGCGGGAGACTGGCTGGCGGAGGCGCCGGTGCTGATCTGCGGCATGGCGGGCGCGAAGGGGCGGTGGCTGGAGGCGCCGTACGCGCCCTGCCCGGCGTCGCTGACCGATCTCGCCGCCGCGCTGGTGAGGCCCGACCCAAAGCGCGAGGTCTTTATCGTGCCGGGGGTGGCAGAGATGGGGCCGGGAGGCCTCTCGGACGTCATGCGCGGCGAGGAGACCCAGATGATGGGGCTCATGGATGCCGGTGTAGACGGATGGGCTATCGCTCCCGGCACGCACAGCAAATGGGTGCGGCTGGAGATCGGGCGGATTGCAGCCTTCCGGACCTTCGCCACCGGAGAGCTCTACGCGGCGGTCCAGGAGGGGACGATCCTGACCGGCGGCGGGACTGACACACGGCCTGACGACGCAGCGTTCCGACGGGGAGTCGAGCGGGGGCTGGCGGAACCGGCGTTGAGCGCGGCGCTGTTCTCGGTTCGCGTGGGTTTTCTGGCCGGACGGCTGACGCCGGAGACGGCGCCGGACTATCTGTCGGGCCTGCTGATCGGCGCGGAGATCGCGGCCCAGGCCGACGAGGCGAGGGGGCAGGCGCTGGCGCTCATCGGAGCCGCAGCCCTGACGCGGCGCTATGCTCGGGCGATGGAGATCGCGGGCCTTGGCCATGCCGACATTCATGACGCCGCGGAGGTCACCGCCCGCGGCCTCTGGCGCATTTGGGAGGCCCGCACATGACCGACGCCGAGATGCTGGCCATTCTCGACGACCTGCCCCTCGTCGCCATCCTGCGGGGGCTGAAGCCGGACGAGGCGGTGGAGGTCGGTGAGGCGATCGTCGCCGCCGGGTTCCGGTGTCTGGAGGTGCCGCTGAACTCGCCCGAGCCGCTCGATAGCATCCGGCGGCTGCGCGATGCGCTGGACGGCCGGGCGGTGGTCGGAGCCGGCACGGTGCTTACGCCCACGGCGGTGGCGGACGTCGCCAGGGCCGGAAGCCAGATCGTCATCTCGCCGAACACGAACGCCGAGGTCATCCGGGCGGCGAAGGCGGCGGGGCTGCTGTCCATGCCGGGCTTCTTCACGCCTTCGGAGGCGTTCGTGGCTCTCGGTGCGGGGGCCGATGTGCTGAAGCTGTTCCCGGCCGAGATCGCCGGTCCCGGCGGGCTGAAGGCCGTGCGAGCAGTCTTGCCGGCGGCGACGCGCGTCTATGCGGTGGGGGGCGTCGATCCAGCGAGCGTGCCGACATGGGTAGGCGCGGGAGCTTCGGGCTTCGGGATCGGATCGGCGATCTTCAAGCCGGGACGCAGCGCGGCCGAGCCGGGCGACGCGGCGGCGGCGTTCGTGCAGGCCTGGAAAAACCGGAAAGGCTGATCAGTTCAGCAGGAGGGCGGGCGCGCAGCGGTGGTGATCGACGATCATCTCACGTTCCCCGGCCAGTTCGCGGATCCAGGCCTTGCTCTCGTGAACGGCGACTACGGTGTAGCGGCCGCCCGGATCGGCGTCCGTAACCACCACATCGCCGTCGTTCAGAATATGCCCGGTCGCTAAATTCATGTCGCTCTCCGCCCGTCCGCCAACTCATCACCGGACGAAAAGTTCCGGGCGGTCAGACAATGCGGAGTTCCTCGCGCCGCTGCTGGGCGGCCTCGCGCTGCTGGGCGATGGAATGGTCGTCGCCAAACTCTTCGGGCGGCACGATCGGGACGCTGAGGCAGACGCTCTGGGTGGGCAGGACTTCTGCCCAGTCCTTGATGAGTTGTTTGTAGGACCGGCCCACGGCGCGGATGTTGCGGTCGAGATCGTAGAGCCCCAGCGGGTTCACCCGCCCGTTCTGTTCGCGCAGCGCGGTGTCCCAGTCGATCTGGTCGGTCAGGGAGTACCAGGTGAATCCGACCGTCGGCACGCCGTCGTTGCGCACGCGAAGGACGTTCGCCCACTCCTTCCAGAGCCAGTTCACCGCCTCGTCGCCGTTCGGCCCCTCGGAGATGTTGGTCTCGGTGTGCATGACCGGTAGCCGATACCGGTTGTAGTACTGGCGGGTGATCTCGCTGTAGCCGAAGATTTCGCCGGACGCCGACGTCGAGCCGTCGGCGCGGACGCGATGTTCGTTGGTCCAGTAGTAGTCGTTGCCCAGGATGCAGTGCTGGCGGAGCCGGCGGCCGAGGAAGAAATGGTACTCCTCGCGCGTCATGCCGTTGTCCATCAGGAACTCGTAGACCCCTGAATCGACCCGGTGGCCGTAGTTCAGGTCAAGGGTCAGGAACCGCTGGCAGTTCATCTGCTCGGCCGGCTTGATCGCGGCCGGGTTCTCGGCGTGGAAATATTCCGACGACTCGCTCTGGATGAAGATGACGTCCGGGCGGACGGCGAGGATCGCCTCCATGGCCAGCACATTGGCCTTCACGATATTCTTCAGGGCCGTGACGAAGGTGAAGTCGGTCGTGCCCTGCTCGTTCCACCAGCCGTAGCGCGCCGAGAAGGTGGCGCAGATGAACATCTCGTTGACCGGGGTGTAGAACTGGATCCACGGGAAGCGCCGGGCGAAGGCCTCGGCATAGGCCTCGAAATGGATGGCGAAGTCGGGGTTCTGGAAGTCACCGATCCAGTCGGGCACGCCGAAGTGGCAGAGGTCGACGATCGGAATGATCCGACGCCGTCTCAGCTCGCCGAAGGTCTCGTCCGCGAACGACCAGTCATAACGGCCCGGCCCGAGCAGCGTTGTGTGCAGCGGGGGGCCGTAGCGCAGGAACCGGATTCCCATCTCCTCGACACAGTCAAAGTCCGTGCGCCAGTGCTTGTAGTGGCCGCACGCCTCCATCTGATCGACCCGCACGGAGCCGTTCTTGATGCGCGGGATCGAGTTCTCGATCCCGGTGGCGAACATGAAGGCTGAGATGGCGTCCTCCCGTCGTCGCGTCCCCGATGGACAGCTTCAGAACAGGAAAGATGCGGGTTGGTTCAATCCGCGGCGGCGGCCGCGGTGGTCGGACCGTTGATCTTGCGGCAGCGAACCAGCTCCGCCAGACCGTCGACGCCGGTCTGCACATTGCGGACCCAGGCCTTGTCGCCGTTGACCGCGATCACGGTGAAATGGGGGAAGAGGTTGGGGCCCGTCCGGACGAGATCACCGACCAGGATGTCCTCGTCATACCCACGGTGATGGGTGATGTCGTACAGGTCTGAATAGCTGACTTGGGTCACTCGACCCTCCACACTCGAACTGTCGCCGATATAGCCACCCGTATGATGAATGGAACCCCAACAGGAACGGCCGAGTCGGGTCAATCCACAGGCCCTATGACGAATTTCGACACTGTGGATTGATGGTCACACAGACCAATAGCGTAGCCGTTACTCGCCAATGCAGACTTCGCCGTTTTCCAGGCGGACCTGCGCCGTCAGCAGGGCGCGGAACACCTTGTATCCGGCGTCTCGGGGGTGGAAGCCGTGCAGGAACATGCGGGGGCGACCATCCGCGTCTGTCGTGATCGAGGGGTGGCCCGGCGCGGTCCATGCGGAGGTCGATCGAAGCAGTGGCTCGGCGGCCTTGCGGTAGGGGCCGAGCGGGTGTTCGGCCACGGCGACGCCGAGTCCGTAACGGTCCGTCGAGAAGTCGTTGCCGGCGTAGAACAGGGCGTAGACGTCTTTGATGCGAGTGATCCACGGCCCCTCGATCAGATGGGCCTCCCATGCCTGGTCGTTCCGCAGGATCACCGCGCTTTCGCCGGTCAGGGCCGAGCCGTCGGGGGTCAGGCGCCGGGCGCGGATCGCGGTCTCGGTGGCCTCGTGCGCCTCCCGCGCGAGCTGACGCAGGTCAGGGGCGAGGGCGGGGTCGTCGGAGATTTCGGAGAGTCGGGCGCGGAAGGCCGGGAAGTCATCCGCCGCCGCGTCGATCATCGGCTGGAGGATGAAGAAGACCTCCATCGGCGCGGCGTCGGGGAAGAGCACGAGAAGGCGGCTGCACAGTTCCGCGGTCCGGCGGTCGCGGGGCTGATCGAACAGACGACTGATCAGCCGCGGCTCGTGGTTCAGCAAGGTGGCCAGCAGGGGCGGCCAGCGGTCGTTTGCGTCTTCCTTCCAGACGAGGAAGGGTTCGCCGTCGGGGTCCATGACGATGTGGGGATCAATGACGCCGCCGCTGAGCAGCGGCGCGTCGCCGGCCGTGAACGGCCCGGCCGGGTGGGACGCCCTTGCCATGCCGATGGCGAGGGCGCCCGTCCGCTCGCGGGCGGCGAAGCACACCCAGTATTCCTCACCGACCCGGTGCATCTCAGGCGCCCAGAAGTCGGCGTGGTTTGCTCCGGTCCGGGTCCATTCCGGGGCGGCGCCCTCGGGGAAGACGAAGCCCTCGGGCCGCCAGTACTCCAGATCGTCCGAACTCAGGATCGGGAAGGCGTCGGGGGCGTCGTTGGAGGTGACGTACAGCCACCAGCGGGTGGAGCCGTCCGGCGCATCCACCCGCGTCACCGCCGGATCGCCGTAGCCGTAGAGGATCCTGTCCGTGAGGTTGCGGGTGAGGACGGGCCGCACCGAGGAATGGGGTGGCCGGTTGATCGGGGCGACGGCCTTGGCCGGTCGAGTTCCGTACTCTCGCGCCAGGTCAGCGAAGAGGTCGAACCAGCTCCGGTGGTCGGACAGTGAGATCGCATAGGCGCCGGTTCGGGGCGGTCCGTGCGGATCGGTCGCCTGAAGGATGAGGCTGAGGCGGTCGCCGGCGCGATCGAGCCCGAGGCCGATGAGCCAGTCGGACCGGTGGGCAGCCGGAGGCTCGGGATCGTGGCCGGTGTCAGGGCGGCGGGTCATCGCGCTGATAAGAGTTGCACGGCAGACCCCGTTCCGGGCGGGTTCGCCGTTAGTCCCCGGCCAGCAGCGCCAGCAGGGCGAAGCTGGCCAGCCAGTGCTCGCCCATATAGTCGCCGGTGACATGGGGCAGGGCGGCGTCCAGATGCACCCCGGCGGCCTCCTGTGCGATCGCGCGGCGGGGATCGGTTTCGTCCAGCGCGGCGGCAATCTCGCGCCAGCACCAGGCGCGGCTCAGGTTCAGTCCGTCCAGATGGGCGATCTTGCCGTCCGAGCGGTCGCTGACTCCCGCGGGCTGGAACAGGTTGGCGGGCTCGCGGCGGTCGAGCCGGGGCAGGAAATCTTCGAACCAGAGGGCGAAGGCGTCAGGCTCCAGCACCCGGCGCATCAGCACCGCCTCCATCAGGGCCGGCGACAGGAACTCGTCCTGCGACGGCTCCCACGCCTGGCAGTCCCGGTCGGCCGAATGCCAACGCAGGGCGCGCTCGCGACACAGGGTGGAAAGCGAGGCGTCGTCCACAGTCTCGGCATATTCGAGCGCAAGCCGCAGGGCGAAGGCGGTGTTGTAGTGGGTCCCGACCCGCACCGGATAATCCGCCAGCGGCAGGAAGTCTGTGAAGCGTCGGACGAAGGCCAAGGTGAGGGGGCGCAGGACATCGGAGCGACCGTCGCCATGCCGTTCCAGCTCCGCCGACAGCATCAGAAGCCAACCCCAGCCGTAGGGGCGCTCGAACCCGCGGCTCCCGGGGCGGGCGAGATATGCCGTCTCGGCGGCGACGTTCTCAGGGGTGAACAGCTGATCGGCCAACGACCGGATGTCTGCCGCCTCGGGCCTGTCGGGGTACAGCCGGGCGAGGGTGAACAGGGTCCACCAGCCGTGGACGCAGGAGTGCCAGTCGAAGCTGCCGAAGAAGATCGGGTGGAGCGCGCGCGGGCCCTGAACGTCGCCGGGGCCGGCGAGCACGTGGTCCATCTTGTTCGGGTATTCGCGCGTGACATGGCCCAGGGCGGTGCGGGCGTAGAGGGCGGCGATTTCGGGCGTCAGGCGCTGGGTCATGCTCAGAAACGGAAGGCCAGCAGATACATGAGGGCGGTGTTGATCGCGAGCAGGGCGGCGGCGGTCGGCAGCTGCACCCGAATGACGCCGTTGAAGGGCGCGTCGCGGTCGGGCAGGTCCAGTAGAGCGGCCGGCACCACGTTGAAGTTGGCGGCCATGGGCGTGGCCAGGGTGCCGCAGAAGCCCGATAGCATGCCGATGGCGCAGACGATGGCTGGATTGCCGCCGAACTGCATCACCACCAGCGGCAGGCCGACCGCCGCTGTCATCACCGGGAAGGCGGCGAAGGCATTCCCCATGATGAAGGTGAACAGCGCCATGCCGAGGCAGTAGGCCAGCACCGCCAGAAAGCGGTGGTCCAGCGGCAGGTAGGTGGCGAACAACTCCCCGATGCGGTCGCCGACGCCGGCGATGACGAAGACAGCCCCCAGCGCCGCCAGCGCCTGCGGCAGGATGCCGGCCCAGCCCACGGAATCCATCAGCCGCCGCCCTTCCTGCAGGGGGGCGAGAAGCGGCGGCCGCAGCCAGGCCATGGCCATGATGAGGGCGACGGTGACGGCGAGGCCGAGGGCGATGATGGTCGGCTGCTCGGCGCCGAACAGGGGCGTGCCGAAGACGGATACCTTCTCCAGCACCAGAACGCCCAGCACCGCGATCAGCGGGATCATCAGGGCCGGGAGGAAGAGCCAGTTGCCTCTATGGGCCGCGCTGGCGGCACGCTCAGCCGGGGTGGTGGTCGCAGGATGGCTCTGGCCCAACAGGCGGAACCCGGCCAGCACCGCCAAGGCGATGACCAGCAAGCCGTTGCCGAGGTCTCCCAGATAGGAGCCGAACAGGAAGCTGACGGCCAGCAGGCCCCAGAAGGCCGCCGTGCCGAACCGCCGCGGGTGATCGCGGTCGAGAACGGTCAGGGCTGAGAACCCCGCGAAGGTCAGGCCGGCGAAGATGTAGACCCAGTCGAGGGTGATCATTGGCCGCCCTCCCGGCCGATCGTGCGATCCAGCTGGATCAGGCGCGCGCCGTGGATGAGCAGGGCCATGACGGCGGTGGGGATGGCCCAGACCGCCAGCTGCCACGGCTCCAGCACAATGCCGTTGGCCTCGAGGAATCCCTTGATCAGCAGGATGGAGGCGATGGCGAAGAAGATGTCCTCGCCAAAGAAGAGCGCGATGTTGTCGACCGCCGCGGCGTGGGCGCGGATATTCCAACGCAGCGCGTCGGGCAGGACGCCGAGGCGGGTCTCGGCCGCAGCCTCCGCCATGGGCGCAATCAGGGGCCGGACCATCTGCGGGTGGCCGCCCAGCTTGGTCAGGCCGAAGGCGGCGCTGATCTGGCGCAGGATGAAATAGGCCAGCAGGATGCGCCCGGTGGTGGCGGACCGCACCTTGCCGACCAAGGCCCGCGCCTGCTCCTGCAGGCCGTAGCGCTCCAGCAGTCCGATCAGCGGCAGCACCAGCCAGATGACGCTGATGTAGCGGTAGTCATTGAAGGCCTTGCCGAAGGCGGCGACCGTGTCGAGCGCCGCCCGCCACAGGTCCGCGGGGCTGACGCCGGGCGCGATCACGGCGGCCACGCCGGTGACCACCGCCGCGACGAGGATCACGGCCAGCGGGTTCAGCCGCGCGACGAAGCCGGCGACCAGCACCCCTATGCCCAGCAACACCCACATGGATTTTGTCCCCCGTCCCTGCGGCGCGAGGCTAGTCTGCCTGAGCGGGCGGTGGAAAGCGGTTTCGCGGCCTTGGGCTCAGGCCTTGCCGTAGCCCCCGCCGCCTGGAGTCTCGATGACGAAGACATCGCCGGCCGCCATTGCGACCTCGGCGGTGGAGGGCAGCACCTCGACCGCGCCATTGGTCCGCTCGACCCGGTTGGCGCCGGTCGCCCCGTCCTCGCCCCCCGCCATCCCAAAGGGCGCGGTGCGGCGGTGATTGGACAGGATCGCCGCCGTGAGAGGCTCAAGGAACCGGACCCGCCGGATTGCACCGTCGCCGCCCCGGTTGGCGCCGCCGCCGCCGGAACCCCGACGGATGGAAAACGAGTCCAGCAGCACCGGGAAGCGGGTCTCCAGCACCTCTGGATCGGTCAGGCGGCTGTTGGTCATGTGGGTCTGGACCGCGGAGGCGCCGCCGAAGCCGGGGCCGGCGCCCGAGCCGCCGGCAATGGTCTCGTAATACTGCCGGGTGTCGTCGCCGAAGGTAAAATTGTTCATCGTCCCCTGGCTGGCGGCGAGCACGCCGAGGGCGCCGTAGAGGCAGTCCACCACCGCTTGGCTGGTCTCGACATTGCCGGCCACGACCGCGGCCGGATAGCGGGGGTTCAGCATCGACCCCTCCGGCACGATCAGCCGGATCGGCTTCAGACAACCCTCGTTCAGCGGAATGGCGTCGTCGACCAAGGTGCGGAAAACGTAGAGCGTCGCCGCCCGGGTGATCGACAGCGGGGCGTTGAAATTGTTCGGGCGCTGGTCGCTGGTCCCGGTGAAGTCGACCACCGCGCTCCGGGCCTTGGCGTCCACGTCGATACGGACCTTGATGACCGCACCGTCGTCCATCTCCAGCGCAAAGGCGCCGGGCTTCAGGGCCGCGATGGCCCGGCGGACGGCCTCCTCCGCGTTGTCCTGGATGTGGCCCATATAGGCGGCGACGACCTCGCGTCCGAACTCGGCGACCATCCGCGTCAGCTCGTCGGCGCCGCGCGCGCAGGAGGCAATCTGGGCCTTCAGGTCGGCGAGGTTCTGTTCGACGTTCCGTGAGGGATAGCGGCCCGAAGCGAACAGGGCGCGGGTCCCCGCGTCCCTGAGCCGGCCGGCGTCGACCAGCAGGAAATCGTCGATCAGTACGCCCTCCTCTTCGACGGTCCTGGACGTCGGCGGCATCGAGCCGGGGGTGATTCCGCCCACGTCCGCATGGTGACCGCGGGCGGCGACGAAGAAGGCAGGCGTTGCATCGGCATCGAGGAAGACCGGCATGATGACGGTGATGTCGGGCAGGTGGGTGCCGCCGTTGTAGGGGGCGTTCAGCATATAGACGTCGCCGCGCCGCATGCCCCGGCCGTCCGCCGCGCCGCCGCGCGAGCGGATCACGGTGCGGATGCTCTCGCCCATCGAGCCGAGGTGGACCGGAATGTGCGGCGCATTGGCGATCAGGGCGCCGCCCGCGTCGAACACGGCGCAGGAGAAGTCGAGCCGCTCCTTGATGTTGACCGAATACGCCGTCGCCCTCAGCGCCTCGCCCATCTGTTCGGCCGCTGCCATGAACCGGCTGTTGAACACTTCGAGCAGGATCGGATCGGCCTCGGTTCCAAGCGCGGTGCGGGGCGGCGGGGGCGCGATGCGGGTCAGGATCAGGTTCAGGGCCTCGTCTGTCGTGGCGCGCCAGCCGGGCTCGACCACCGTAGTGCCGGTGTCTTCGAGGATGATCGCTGGCCCGTCGACGGAGGCGCGGGGACCGAGGTCGACGCGGTTCCGGAGGGGCGTGTCGTGCTCCACGCCCGCCATCCGCACGGGGGCGCGGGCAACTGGTGTAGCTCCACCGGTGACGGCGGCGGGGGAAGGGACGGCCGAGGTCTGGGCCGAGGCGGCGACGGCTTCGGCCTCGAGCGTTTCCACGACCAGCGCCTTGTCCTGCGCGAAGAAGCCGAAGCGCAGGCGGTGCAGGGCCTCGAATGCCGAGCGCATCTCGACCGCAGGGCCGAACGGCACCGACAGGGGGGTGTCGGAGCCGGCGAACTTGACCTCCGCCCTCACGACCGTTGTCACCGAGGACTCCGTGAAACCTTGGGCGACAAGCAGGGCGCGGGCTTCGGCGTTCAGGGAGTCGGCGCGATGCTGCAGGGCCAAGTCGCCGTCGGGACCGAGCAGCGCCGCCACCGTGGCCTGGCGGATCGCTCGCACCTCGGCCAGCCCCATGCCGTAGGCGGACAGAACTCCTGCGAACGGATGCAGCATCACCCGCGTCATGCCGAGCGCATCTGCGACGAGACAGGCGTGCTGGCCGCCCGCGCCGCCGAAGCAGTTGAGGACATAGCGGGTCACGTCATAGCCGCGCTGGATCGAGACCGACTTGATCGCCTCGGCCATGTTCTGGACGGCGATGGTGATGAAGCCTTCGGCCAGCGTCTCGGGCGTGGTCGGGCGACCGGTGGCGGCGGACACTTCCGCGGCGAGGGCGTCGAATTTCTCATGCACGGCGTCGGCGTCCAGCGGCTGGTCGCCGTCCGGGCCGAACACAGAGGGGAACTGGTCGGGCCTCAGCTTGCCCAGCATGACGTTGCAGTCGGTGACGGTCAGCGGGCCGCCGCGCCGGTAGGCGGCCGGGCCCGGCACGGCGCCGGCGGACTCGGGACCGACCCTCAGCCGTGATCCGTCAAAGCGACAGATCGACCCGCCGCCCGCCGCCACGGTGTGGATGCCCAGCATGGGCGCGCGCAGCCGGACGCCGGCCACCACGGCGTCGGACGTCCGCTCATAGTCTCCGGCGAAATGCGACACGTCGGTCGAGGTGCCGCCCATGTCGAAGCCGATGACGCGGTCGAACCCCGCTGACTTGGCCGTCTGCGCCATGCCCACCACGCCGCCGGCGGGTCCCGACAGGATGGCGTCCTTGCCCCGGAATGCCCCGGCCGCCGTCAGGCCGCCGCTGGACTGCATGAACAGCAGCGGCGTCGCCTCGCCCAGATCGTCGCCGACGCGATCCACATAGGCCCGCAGGATCGGCGACAGGTAGGCGTCCGCTACCGTGGTGTCGCCGCGCCCGATCAGCTTGATCAGGGCTCCGACCTCGTGGCTCACCGATACCTGTTCGAAGCCGACCTCGCGGGCGATTTCCGCCAGCCGTGTCTCGTGGTCCGTGAAGCGCCAGCCGTGCATCAGGACGATGGCGACGGCGCGAAGGCCCGCCGCATGGGCCGCGGACAGGTCGGCGCGGGCGCTCTGCTCGTCGAGGGCGCGCTCGACGGTCCCGTCGGCCCGCACGCGTTCGCCGATCTCAATGACGCGATCGTAGAGCTGCTCGTTCAGCACGATGTGGCGGGCGAAGATGTCTGGGCGGCTCTGCCAGCCGATGCGCAGGGCGTCGCCGAAACCCCGTGTGATCGCCAGCAAGGTCGGCTCGCCCTTGCGCTCCAGCAGGGCGTTGGTCGCCACGGTCGTGCCCATTCGGATATCCGCGACCCGCCCGGCCGGCAGGGGGCCGGGCTCCGCACCAAGGATGCGGCGCACGCCCTCGACTGCGGCGTCGGCATACTGCTCCGGATTGTCGGAGAGAAGCTTGCGCGTCTCCAGCCGGCCGTCCGGCGCGCGGGCGACGATGTCCGTGAAGGTGCCGCCCCGGTCGATCCAGAATCGCCAGCCATCGCGGGCGAGGTTCGGGGGCGAGTTCATTCCGTTATTCAGCAACGCCGCCCCGCCGCAGACGCTGCCTGAGCCACCAGATCAGCAGCAGCACGGCGAAGCAGGGAACGCCGACCACAAGGGTCATCCGGAAGGCCTCGGTGAAGGCGGTCGTGATCAGGATGGCGGCCATCAGCACGGCGCCCAGCAGGCTGGTCCACTGTCCGCCCGGCATGCGGAAGCGGCCGGGCTCCGGCTGATGCTTCCGCCGATAGGCCACATGGGTCACGAAGATCAGCATCCATGTCACCATGGCTCCGCAGGTCGCGACCGAGATCATGAGGGTGAAGGCCGTCTCGGGGCGGGCGGCGTAGACGGCGACGGCGCAGGCGATGCCGAGCGAGGTGACGGCCAGGGCGCGGCGGGGGACGCCGGCGCGGCTGACACGGGCCAGGGCGCGGGGCGCATGGCCGGCCTCGGCCAGTCCGAACAGCATTCGCGAGGCGACGTAGAGCTGGCTGTTCATCGCCGACAGGGCCGCGATCAGGATGACGAGATTGACGACCCCCGCCGCGGCCGGCCAGCCGCTGGCCGCCATGACGATGATGAAGGGGCTGCCGCCTTCGCCGGCCCGCGCCCATGGCACGATGGCCAGCATCAGGGCGATTGTGGCGATGTAGAAGACGAGCAGCCGCGCGATGGTGGCCTTGAAGGCCTGGACGATGGCGCGTTCGGGATCGGCGGCCTCCCCGGCGGCGACGGCGATCATCTCGATGCTGAAATAGCTGAAGATGGCGATGATCACCGCGACCCACATGCCGCCGAGGCCGTGCGGGAAGAAGCCGCCGTCGGCCGTGTAGTTCTGCAGGCCCGCTCCGGGCAGGGGGGAGGAACCGAACACCCACCAGGCGCCCAGCAGGATGAAGCCGACGATGGCGACGATCTTGATCAGCGACAGGACGTATTCCACCGATCCGAACACCCGGACGTCGAAGGCGTTGACCGCGATCAGGGCGGCCGAGAAGCCGAGGATCCAATAGAGGCCGGGCACGGCCGGCCACCAGAATTTCATATAGATGGCGATGGCCGTCACCTCGGTTCCGACGGCCAGGATGATGCCCGCCAGATAGGCGTAGCGGATCACATAGCCGCCCAGCGGGCCCAGGTAGCGGTCGGCGAAGACGCCGAACGATCCGGCGGCGGGATCGGCGACCGTCATCTCGGCCAGCGCGCCCATCAGCAGCAACGAGATCACGCCGCCGATCAGATAGCTGACGAGCACGCTCGGGCCCGCGGTGCTGATGGCGAAACCGCTGCCCAGAAACAGGCCGGTGCCGATCGCGCCGCCGATGGCGATCATCGACAACTGCCCGGCGGAGAGGCTGCGATGCAGCTTGGTGGTGTCGTCGCCCATGATCCGCCCCCGCCGGTCCATTGCGACCCGCTTCACCCAAAGGCGTAACGGCAATCGGCAGGCGAACCAAGCGGTGACGGCTGGTGAAGCGCACCGCAGGATTCCAAGGCCGTTGTCGTCGCCTGTGCATAGGGTAAACGTCGGCCTTGAGCGTCGCCCGCAATCACTACAGAACACGCGTATGTGGTGCGCGGGCGTACTGGCCGAGGAGCTTCGGCGGAGACTTCTTGAACGGCCGGATCATCCCGTCGTGACGGTGTGCGGCGCGCGGGCAAGCCAGGCGACCGGAGTTTTTTCAGGGCTCGATCTGCACGAAGCCGCGCTGGAACGAAGCGCAGTCCTGTCGCGCGCCTTCTCACCCGCGCACGGCCCACTGGCGCTGGTGATGCCGTGTGGAGCGGACTTCGTCGCCATGCTCTTCGGCGCGATCTATGCCGGATTCACAGTCACCGCCCTGGCTCCCCCTCGACCGGGCGTTCCCGCGGCGCGGTTTGCAGCCATCGTCCGGGATTGCGCACCCGTGGCGATCCTCTGCCCGGAGGACTGGCGGGGTCGCGTGGAGACGGCGCTCGCCGGTGCGGAGCTGGCGGCGCCTGTGGTCGATCTGTCGACGGTTTCAGGCTTGCGGCCGCGGTGTGCGAGTGACGAACCGGCCCCGGTCGGAGAAGAACCTCCGGCGATCCTGCAATATACCTCCGGATCGACCCGGGCGCCCAAGGCTGTGAAGTTGTCCGGGGCCAATATCGTCGCCAATGCTGAGCTCGCCAACGACACCTGGGGAATGGACGAGCGCGGCGTCTTCCTGAGCTGGCTGCCGCATTTCCACGACATGGGGCTGATGGGCGGCATCCTTTATCCGATCCTCGCCGGAGGGCGGACCGTGCTGCTCGACCCACTGCACATGATCCAGCGGCCGGAGCGGTGGCTGCGGCTGATCGGCGAACACGGGGTGACCATGAGCGGCGGCCCCGCCTTCGCCTATTCCCATTGTCTGGAGCAGGTGACCGACGAACAGTGCGTCGGGCTCGATCTTTCCAGCTGGACCAGCGCCTTCTGCGGGGCCGAGCCGGTTCCGGCGGCGCTGATGAACGCCTTCCGGGCGCGCTTCGGGCCGTATGGACTCAAGCCGGATGCGGTCTTCGGCAGCTACGGTCTGGCCGAGTACACGCTGATGGCGGCCGGAGGAAATCCGGCGCTCGATGCTGACAAGGGGGCGCCTCCGGCGGGATGCGGCGACATCGAGCCCTGTCGCGTCGCGCCGGCGATGCGGGAGAATCTGCGCCTCGTCGATCCCGACACGCGGCGCGGCGTCGGCGAGGGGCAGGCCGGAGAGATTTGGCTGCGCGGCGCCTCGGTGGCGGTTGGATATCACAACGAACCTGCCGAAACTGAGGCCACCTTCCGCGCCGTTCTTGCGGACGACGAAACCTCGGGGACGTGGCTGAGAACCGGCGACATCGCCGTGCGGCAGGGGGACTGGCTCTATGTCACGGGTCGGCTGAAGGACCTTCTGTTCGCCAATGGCCGCAAGGTGCCTGCGACGGACGTGGAATGGCTGGCCGGCGAGCAGGATTCGGCGCTCAATCCGATGGCGGCGGCGGCGTTGATGCCGGACGAGCTGGACACCGGAAAGGCCGTGCTGCTGATCGAGCTGAAGCGGCGCGCGCGGGTCGCGGACGAACCGTCGGCGGGCGAGCTGATCCGCCGCGCCGTCGCCGGCGCCTGGGGTATAGAACTGAACGAAATCCGCATCCTGCCCAGCGGGACCCTTCCGCGCACCAGCAGCGGCAAGATCAGGCGGCGTGAAGTCGCCGAGGCCTGGCGAGCGGGCCGGCTGGACGAGGTGCTGCAGTGACGCAGGGCGCAAAGTCATCCGCGACAGCGCCGCAGCCGGCCACTGGCCCGCGGCCCCACCGCGCCCGTTTCATGGTGACGACCGCGGACGAGGCGGTCGAGGTCTTCCAGGACCGTAGCTGGGGCGTGACGGCGGTGACCCCCTATCTTGAGGCGCTGCAGGCGGAGACGGGGGAAGACCTGTCGCTGCTGATCGAGGCCACGCGGGCCTCGCTGGTCTACCAGACCGGAGCGGATCACCTGATGACCCGCCGCGCCCTGGCGCCCTTCCTGAGCCCCGCCGCGGCGGCTCGCTGGGAACCGGTGATCGACGGGCATATCCGCTCGGGACTGGCGCGGCTGGCGGCCAGTTCGAAACCCGATCTGGTCAGGGACTTCTCTGATCCGCTGTTCGTCGCCTGCGCCCGCGACCTGTTCGGCCTCGCCATTCCTGACGAAGCCGAGTTCCTGCGCCACATCTACAATGCGCGGATTTTCACCGAACCGCTTCTCCGTCTTCGCGAACTGCGGCTGGTTCAGGATGCGTATCGGCACCTGGTCGAGGCCGCGTCGGCCAAGGGTGACTATCCGGGTTGCGACTCCGGCCCCGCCCCCCTTGTCGGGGCTCTGGCCCGGAGCAAACTGCCCGAGGGGGTGAATGACGCCACCCTGATCGCCTCCATCACGGTGGCCGCTCATACAGCCGCCGAGTCGCTGGCCTACGCGCTCTGGGGACTTCTGCGCGACGGCGCGCCGACCTGGGGCGAGGTCTCGCGGCCCGGCTGGGCGGACGCTCACCTCGAGCAGGTCATCCGCGACTACCCGTCGACGCTCAGGCTCTACCGGGTGGCGGGCGCGGGGACGGCGCTCAACGGCAAGGCCGTGGCGGCCGGCGACGTCGCCGAACTGGATATCCCCGCCGCCAATCGCTCGCTCTGCCCGCATGGCGCGTCAGATGGCGGCAGGACATCGCTGTCGTTCGGCGACGGGATGCACAAATGTCCGGGCGCCGCCCTGGCCCGGCTGATGATGCGGCGCGCGCTGCCGGCCATGGCCGAGCGTTTTCCGGAGCTGCGTCTCGACGAGGCCGGGGTCCGGATCGAGCGGACCCATATGGTGCAGGCCCCGACGGCCCTGCCATGCCGGCTGGCGCCGGCTGCAACACGTCGCTCAGCCCGGATGTGGGACGTCACCGAAGCCGCGACCGCACGCGCGATCGCCGTGGACGACCTTCGCTTCAGCCCTCCGGGAATGGAGTCCCATCTGATCAGCCTGCAGGAAGCCAGCGGCCAGGACCTGTCCACCGTCATTCGCATCGCCCGCAACGCGCCCTTCTTCCAGTCCGGTCCGAGGCACGCCCGGATGCGGCTGCTCGGCTTCGAGGCGCTGGGCTCCAATCGGCTGGCCGCCTGGACACCGCTGATCGAGGCGGAGATCGCCCGCGCGGTCGCCGCGCTCGAGGGCCGGACGGAGGCCGATCTGGTCCGGGACTTCTGCGAGCCCCTGTTCCATGCCGTGTGTCAGCCGATCATGGGCCTGCATCCGCGCTCGCCCGAGGTGTTCAACCAGCTCGCGCCCATGCTGCAGGAAGTACTCGAGCCGCTTCGTTCCCTGCGCGCCATCGTCAAGGTGCAGGCGATGGTGGATACCCTGCTGGACCAGTTCGATGAGCCCGCGCCCGACGAGGGGGAGCAGGGGCCCATGTCCCTGCTGTCGCATCTCGCCGCGAACGGTCGGGAGGAGATGGACGTGGAGGACCGCAAGGCCTTCGTCCTCGTCCTGTACGGAGCCAGCTTCAACGTCGCACATACGCTGGCCAACGCCATTCTCGACCTGGCCGCGAAACCTGTGGCGGAACGGGGCGACCCGGCGGATCCGGCGCGGATCGCCGCGCATCTGGACACCCGGATCGTGCCGGACGCGGCCTCGCCGCGCTTCATCTACCGGATCGCCCGGGTCGCGGGAGAGATCGACGGCATGGCCTTCGCGCCGGGAGACACGATGCGGCTGCAACTCGCCGCCATCAATCGCGACCTCGGCGCCGGCCATCTGGCCTTCGGCCACGGCCTGCATCGCTGCATCGGCGCGGCCCTGTCGCGACTGTTGATCCGAAAAGCCCTGCCGGCCCTGTTCTCTCGCTACCCCGACCTGCGGCTGGCGGCGGCGGCGCCGCGCTATGCCGAGAACTCCCAGACGGTCATTCTCGCCGAACTGCCCTGCCGCCTTCACTGACCCTCTCGCCTGAAAGTACGCTTATGACCAAGCCGACCCTCGCCGAAGTCACCGACTTCCTGCGGGACCATGTGAGCCAGCGGACCAAGGTTCCGCCGGAACAGATTCTGGGGTCCACGGTGCTCGTCGATTTCGGGCTGGAGTCGATCGACGCGGTGCTGATCTCCGGCCACATCGAGGACAGGTTCCAGATCGAGGTGGAGCCCTCGCTCATGTTTGAATACCAGACCCTGGATGAGGTCGCTGCGGCGGTCGTGGCTCTGTTCGACAAGCGATGAGCCGCTTCTATCTGGGCCTGTCGACCTCGGGGCATGACCCGGCGCTGGCCCTCATCGATGAAGACGGACGCATCCGCTTCGCCGAGGCGACCGAACGCTTCCTGCAGGACAAGCGGGCGTGGGGCGCGGCGCCGGATCTGGTCGGGCATCTGGAAAGCGCGTTGGCCGCCGTCGGCTTCGACCGCTCGGCCGATCAAGTCGTCGTCTCGACCAGCTGGGCGCGGGTCAAGGCGGCCCTGCCGGTGTCGATTTCCAACGCCATGCTGCCCGTGTCCGACGGGCTGTGGCTGCGCGGACTGCAGGCCCATGCCCAGGCCTCGGCCGGCGATTCCCTGCTCCGGCTGGGCCTTGCGGAGACCCGCCCCGAGGTTCGGCACTTCGATCACCACCTGTCCCACGCGGCGGCGGCCTGCAGCAGCGCGCCGTTCGCGGATGGCCTCTGCCTCGTAATCGACGGGGAGGGGGATGTCGGGGCTGCCAGCCTGTTCCGTTTGCGCGAGGGTCGTCTCGGCCGGGTGTGGCGATCCTGGGGGCCGGGCAGTCTCGGCTCCTACTATGCCTGGCTGACCGGCCTGTGCGGCTTCGACTGGCGCGCGGGCGAGGAATGGAAGGTTATGGGCCTCGCCGCCTTCGGCACGCCCGACGAGCGTCTGGTGAATGCGCTGGAGTCGATGCTCGACATCGTCGACGGCCGCCCACGGCTGCCGGAGCAGGCGGTCATCGACGCCGCCGTCGCCCGCGCGAAACCGTACGGCCGCGGACCCCGCGACCCCATCGAGCGCGCCGCCGATCTCGCCGCCAGCGGTCAGGCCGCCTATGCCCGGCTGGTCGACCGGATACTGGAAAGCTGCGCCGGGCTTGGCGAACGGAACCTCGTGCTCAGCGGCGGCTGCGCGCTGAACTCCTCGTACAACGGCACGATCCGCGGGCGCTTCGGCTTCGACCAGGTCCATGTGCCCAGCGCGCCCGCCGACGACGGCAACGCCCTGGGCGCCGCCCTGCTGTCGTGGATGCAGGATCATCCGGAGCGGCCCGCGGTGGCGGGCCTCGGCTCACCCTTCCTGGGCAGCCGGGCGGACCCCAAGGTCATCGACGGCGCGGTCGCCAACTGTGGTTATTCGCAGGTGACCCGCGCCGGGGGCGAGGCAGGTCTGGCGATCTTGGCGGAACGTCTGGCCGCCGGCAAAATCATCGGCGTGATGCGCGGCGCCGCCGAGTTCGGCCCGCGCGCGCTCGGGCACCGCTCGATCCTCGCCGATCCCCGGCCGCACGACATGAAGGACCGGCTGAACCAGCGCGTAAAAGGCCGGGAGCCCTACAGGCCGTTCGCGCCCGTTGTGCCCGCCGACCGGGTCGGCGACTGGTTCGACCGTCCGCAGCCATCGCCCTATATGTCCTTCACCCTGCCGTGGAAGGCCGAGGTTCGCGACCGCGTTCCGGCGGTGGTTCACGCGGACGGCACGGGCCGGCTCCAGACCGTCGACGCCTCATCCGACCCGTGGATGAGCGGCCTGCTCTCCGCGTTCGAGGCCCGGACCGGCGTGCCGATCGTGCTCAACACCAGCTTCAACGTCATGGGCAAGCCGATCGTCCACAGCGTTCAGGACGCCATGGCGGTGCTCGCCACCACGGGGCTCGACGGCGTATTGCTCGAGGACGTGCTGATCGAGAAGGCGGCGTGATCCCATCCCGTTCGTAAGCCTCCAGTTCCTGCTGCTCTGGCTGCCGGCGACGGTGGCGCTGTTCGCCGTCGCCTGCCGCTGGAGGCCGGGGCTGGCGCCGTGGGTGCTGGTGGCGGCGTCGCTGCTGTTCTGCCTCGCGGCCGGACCGCGGTCGCTGATGTTTGTTGCCCTGTCGATCCTCGGCAATTTTGCGGCGATGGCGGCGATCCGGCGGATGACGCCGGGCTCTTCCGCGCGGCGGCTGGCGACGGCCGCCGCCATCGTCGCCAATCTGGCGCCGCTGGTGGTGTTCAAACTGGCGCAGCAGGTCATGCCGCTCGCCCTGCCGCTCGGACTTGCCTTCTATACCCTGCAGCAGATCACCTTCCTGATCGACGGACAGAAGCTTGGGGCGGAGAGGCTGGGCCTGCTGCGGTTCGCGGCGTGGGGATCGTTCTTCGGCCAGTTGCCCGCCGGGCCGATCGGAGCCTGGCCGCGCATGGCCCCGCAGTTCGCGCGGCTGGGCCAGACACTGCCGGCGGCCGCCGATGTGGCGCGCGGCGCCGCGCTGGTGCTGGCGGGGGTGGTGAAGAAGACTTGGCTGGCCGACCCCATGGCACGCAAGGTGGATGCTGTCCTCACCGCAGCCGACCTCGGCGCGGTCACCCCGCTGGAGGCCTGGACGGCGGCATGGGGGTTCATGCTGCAGCTGTACCTGGATTTTTCGGCCTATTCGGATATCGCCATCGGCGTCGGCCTCTGCTTCGGCCTGCTGCTGCCGATCAATTTCGACTCGCCGCTGAAGGCGACGACGCCGGGCCAATACGTCATGCGCTGGCATATGAGCCTGATGGCGTTCGTGCGGGACTATGTGTTCGAGCCGGTGTTCCGGGTCGCACGCAAGCTGCCGATCAATCCGACCAGCCGCCGCTACGGTATCGCCTGGGCGATAGCGACCCTGATCGCCTATCTGGTCGTCGCCGCCTGGCATACGGCGGCGCCGCTGCCGTTGTTCCAGGGCTTTTGTGTCGCCCTGCTGATCATCCTGCTGCAGTTCCTGCGCCAGACCGCCCGCGGCGCGCCACGAACGGTCGGACCAGTGGAACACGCCGCGCGCCGGCTCGCGGGGCATGCCCTGATCCTTGGCGGCGTGGCCGTGATCGCCCTCCTCCTCCGGGCTGGCAGCGGGGATCAACTGGCGCGGCTGACGCTGGCGTTGATGGACATCCATGGGGCCACGCAACTGGGGGCCGATATGGCCCGGGCGGCGTTCACCGGCGCCGCCGGCTGGCCCGAACTCTATCCCAACGCCCGCCTTCCGGGGCCCCGGACGCTGGCGATGCTCGCAGTCGTGACGACGATCGTTCTGACCTGTCCGAACACCATGCAGATCTTCGGCATGGCGGGAGCCGGCGGCGTCACGGCCCGGCTGCGCTGGCGTCCGACCCTGCGGTGGGGCGTGCTGACCGCCATCCTTCTCGCACTGGCCCTGATCGGCGTGACCCGACCGGTCGAGCAATATGGCTTCATCTATGCCCAGTTCTGAGCCGGAGATGTCGCCGCGCCTGACGCGAGGCTGGTGGACCGGACTGTTCGCCGGGTTGGCAGCCCTGGGGGTCTGGAGCCTGTTGAACGTGCTGGTCGATCCGACCGGCGAGTTCGGCCTGTCGGGGCGGTTCGCGTTCAACCGCGCGCCGCCCCCGGCGGTGATCGCGGCGGGGGAGGCGGGCAACAATCCCGCCTTCTTCACCCGGGCCATCCGCGAAAGCCGGGGTGACGTGTTCCTGATCGGGCCCTCGCGGACGTGGCGCGGTTTCGACACCTGCGGCCGGTCAGACGTGCTGCGCGTAGCCGGCTCGGCCTGGGGGCTGCGGGAACTTGAGCGGGTGGAGGCGACGGTGCTCGAGAACCGCGAGCGTCCGGCCACCCTGCTGATCGAGATCGGTCTGCCGACGACGGAACGGCCGGCGATCACCAGCCCGGCCCGGGCGGCGGTGTCGGTCGCGCTGTCGCCCCGCACAACCGCCTTCTCGCTTCAGACCGTGAGCCACAGTCTGAATGGCGCCGCCGCAACCCCCGCCTCCTGCGCCCCGCTTGCCTCCGGGGAGCGGAACTGGATCGAGGCCGAGCGCAGCGCCCGCTACACGCTTGGACTGCTCGATACGAGCACGCCGTCGCTGGAACAGGGGCGTCTCAACCTGCTGGCGATGGCGGACCGCGCCGACCGCGTCTGCCGGAGGACGGGCCTGCGCCATCGGCTGGTATTCTTCACCCTTCCGTCTTCCCCGGCATCCTCTCCGTTCTCCGCCTACGACAGCCTTTTCAGAGCCAATGCGGACCGGATCGCCGCCGATTTCGCGGGGCGCCCCACCCCGGCAGGCGGATGTGCGGTCAGCTATGTCAATTTCGCGACCACGCCGCCGGGCGATGTGAGCCAGCAGGCGCTCTGGCGCGATCGCGAAAATTGGTCCGACTACGCCCACTTCTCGCCGGCTCTGGGCGCCATCGCCCTCCAGAGCCTGATCGGGCCGTCGGTGTCAGGCGCGTAGCGGCTGGATCGAGTCCACCCGCACCGGGCGCGGCATAGGCGCCGGCGCCTGCTGATCGGCGAAGGCCGGATCGTCGAACGGTGGTGAGTCCAGCTCGGCCCAGGCGGGGTGATAGCCGCCCTTGGCGATCTGGCCGTGAAAGTTCAGCAACCAGGTGTGCAGGATGTCGGCCAGGGTGTCTCGTATGTCCGGCCGGGCGCGCATCAGATCCGCGGTCTGCTCAAGCACGCGGGCCACACCGGAATCGCGCCGGCGCATGCTTCCCATCATCTCCATGAACAGCCGTTTGGACCGGGCGCGGCCGGGCGGGTCATGGGGATGGCTGCGCGCGGGCAGGGGGCTCGGCGCGAGCCGGGCGGCCATGGCCTGAAGCCGGGTCCAGAATCCGTCAGGGTGATACAGGCGGCTGATCAGCCAGCGTGTACCGACGTAGAGTTCCTCTCGCGTCATCTGGGCGGGATGGATATTCGTGATCTGGTCGCCGGCCTGGTACTGGGTCCGGTCTTCGTCCGCTACGACGCGGCCCGCCCGAAGCATGTCTTCGTACAGCGGTGTGCCGACGGGCGCCGAGAGGGAAGAGACCTTGAACGTGCCGACCGGCAGCTGCATGGCGAAATCATACTGCTGCTCGAAAATGCGTCGGCTGTCGGCGTCGAAGCCGACCATCAGGCCGGCGACGGGCTCAAGGCCGTGCGACACGATGTTAGCGATCCGTGCCCGCATGTCGACGGCGACATTCTGCCGTTTCAGGCTTTCCTTCAGGCTCTCCTCGTTGACCGTCTCCACCCCGATGAAGAGGTTGGTCAGCCCGGCTTCGGCGCACAGTGCCAGCATCCGGTCGTCTGCGGCGATGTCGATCGAGACCTGGGTGTGGAAGGTCACATAGCCACGACCGTCGCGGCCGTTCCACGCCGCCAGCGCTTCCAGCAGGCTGGCCGCGCGCTTGCGGTAGACCGTGAAGTTGTCGTCGGCGAGGAAGATGCGGTTATAGCCGACGTCGTAGAGCTTCTGGACCTCGGCGATCACCTGGTCGTTCGTTTTGTGACGCTGGGCGCGGCCGACGTACTGTATCACATCGCAGAAATTGCATTCGAACGGACAGCCGCGGCTGGTCTGGGCGATACCGATCAGCGCCCGGTCGTTATCGTACAGGTCCCAGGCGGGGATGGGCGAGGTTGTCAGATCGGGTCGACCGCCGGCGTAGAGCGGTTTCAGGGCTCCGTTCAGCATGTCGGTGTAGAAGGCCTCGGCCACGCCCTCGAACTCGCCGGTCACCGCCACATCGCAGAGCCCCTCGAACGCGCCGGGGTCGAGGGTGATGTGAGGGCCGCCGACGATGACGGTCCGGCCCTTGGCTCGGAAGCCGGCGGCGATCCATTTTGCGCGGGCCAGCTGCGAAACATTGGCGGTGATGCCGATGAAGTCGGCGGCGGCGTCGAAGTCGATCGGCTCGAGCGTCTCGTCCTGCAGTACGACTTCAACACCCGGAGGCGCGAAGGCCGCGACCGTGGCGATGGCGGTCGGCGGCACCCGCGTCACCGCCGTTCCGTCCGCCTCGATCAGGCCGGCGAAGTCGGCATCCCACGGCGGACTTGGCGAGATGAGCAGGAAGCGGGGCATGAAGCGGTTTGGCCAGCCAGAATCGCCGACGGAGCGGCGCATTTTCTACAGACGCCCCGGACCGGCTTCCGTCAACTTCAACGCGTTCGGCCGGCATCTCATGGCGCTGCTTCCGACCGTTGTTCGTGCGCTGCGCGAATTTCGTAACGATCAGGTTTGATAAGTCGTCGAACGTCGCTCTTCCCGTTGCACGAGCGCCTGAAACCCCGCTAACTTTGTGCCTGCGTGTGTAGCGAATGCCCGCGAACCGGGACGGGGTAAGCAATGGTTGAGCGGATCGGATCGTCGTTCAGCGACTATCTCGAAGGCGGCGACGAAGCCGACGTCATCTCCGGCCTCGGCGGGGACGACAACCTTTACGGCTACGGTGGCGACGACCTGATCGAGGGCGGCGACGGCGATGACACGATCATCGGCGGACTCGGCCGCGACACCCTCTACGGTGGGGCCGGCGACGACTATTTCACCAACTACGTCGAGAGCGACGCGGCCGGCTACGACTTCCTGATCGACGGCGGCGAGGGCAGCGACTTCCTGTTCATCGACCGCAGCGGCAGCGCGGCGGGCGTAACCCTCAGCTTCGCCGACTCCTCGGTCGACCAGAACCTGCACGGGACCATCCTGCGCAGCATCGAGCGGATCACCTTCTACGGCACCTCGGGCGTCGACAACGTCACCGGCGGCGCACTGGACGACATGCTGACCGGCAACGGCGGCAACGATGTTCTGATCGGCGGCGCGGGCGACGACTGGCTGACCGGCTGGACCGGCAACGACACCATGTCGGGCGGCGACGGGGACGACCGCATCTACAGCTACGCCTTCGCCGGGTTGCAGAACGAGAAGGACGTTCTGATCGACGGCGGAAGCGGGACCGACTACGCCTACATCAGCGCGGCCTGGGCCACGGGACCGGTCAATTTCAGCATCGCCAATCCGCTGATCGACCAGACCGTGAACGGTACGATCGTGCGCGGCATCGAGCAGATCGAATACTACGGCGGGACGTTCGTCGACACCGTTACCGGCGGCGCGCTCGACGACCAGATCACCGGCTTCGCGGGCAATGACGTTCTGTCCGGCGCGGGCGGCAAGGACATCCTCGACGGTGGCGTGGGCAACGACAATCTCGCCGGGGGCGATGGCGACGATTCCCTCTATGGCGGCGACGGGCTGGACACTCTGACCGGCGGCGCTGGCGCGGATCTTCTGTCCGGAAATGAGGGAATTGACACCCTCTCGGGCGGCGAGGGGAACGACAGCCTCTATGCCTCGACCGGGGTCGACGGGACGCGGGACAGCCTCGTCGACGGCGGGGCCGGGGACGACTATCTGGTCGCCGACCGGACGGCGGCGACGGCGGCCATCGTGCTGAACCTGACGCTGACGACCGACCAGACGACGGACGGCACGACGTTCCGCAGCATCGACCGGATGTTCATCGCGACCGGATCGGGCGCGGACCAGCTGACCGGCGGCGCGCTGGACGACGAGCTGCAGGGCCGGGGCGGGAACGACGTTCTGGTAGGCAATGGCGGCCTCGACCGTCTGTTCGGCGAAGACGGCAACGACACCCTGACCGGCGGCGACGGCAACGACGTGCTGTCGGGTGGACTGGGCACAGACACCCTGACCGGAGGTCTCGGCGCGGACCGAATGGTCGGCGGGGACGGTGTTGACACCCTTGATGCCGGCGATGGAAACGATGTCCTCGACGGCGGCTTCGGCAACGACGTGATCCTCGGCGGCGCCGGCGACGACGTCATCGACGGCACGACCGGCGCCGATACGGACGAGGGCAGCGACTCGCTATCCGGTGGCGACGGCGACGACCTGATCTACTCCCTCAACTATGCGGCCGCGGCGAACGATACCCTGATCGACGGCGGGGCCGGTTCGCTGGACTATGCGGTCATCGACCGGCGGCTGGGCACGGCTGGGGTCACGCTGAACTTCGGCTTGGCCGAGGCCGGGACAGCGGACGGCACGGTCATCCGCAACGTGGAGCGGGCGGACTATTACGGCGGGACGGGCGCGGACTCGATCACCGGCGGCGGATCGCTGGACCGGTTCTATGGTCTCGGCGGCGACGACGTGCTGTCCGGTATGGGCGGCAACGACGTTCTCGAAGGCGGGGCCGGTACGGACGTCCTGAACGGGGGGGACGGCAACGACGTCGTGACCGGTGGCGAAGGGGCGGACAGCCTCTCCGGCGGCGCCGGCGATGATGTGATCGACAGCCGGACCTACGCCGGCGACACGACGCGGGACACGGTCGTGGATGGCGGGGAGGGCATCGACTACGCGCTGCTCGAAAAGACGACCAGCACGGTTGGCCTGACGTTCAACCTTGGCCTGACGACCGACCAGACCATCGACGGCACCGTGGTCCGCGGGCTGGAGCGGGTGGATTTCTACGGCGGCTCCGGCGTCGACACCCTCACCGGCGGCGCTCTGAACGACCAGCTCTATGGCAACAATGGCAATGATGTGCTGGCCGGCGGTGCGGGCAACGACGTTCTGTTCGGAGTTGCCGGGGACGACGTCATCACGGACGGGGCCGGCAACGACAACATCGACGGCGGCCTCGGAAACGACCGGCTGGTTCTGACAGGCGCGAGGGCCGACTACTCCTTCTCCGACGAGGCGGGCGTGGTCACCATCGTCGACCTGCGCCCCGGCAGCCCGGATGGGACGAACCGCGTCGTCGGCATCGAGCAGGTGACCTTCAGTGACGGCACCTTCGCCATGCTGGACGTGGCCCTGCGCATCGTGAACGGCACCAGCGGAGCGGACAATCTGAACGGTTCGTCCGCCGCAGACTCGATCGACGGCCAGGACGGAAACGACATCATCACCGGCGCCAACGGCGCCGACATCCTGATGGGCGGCGAGGGCGACGACACGCTCAACGGCGGCATCGACAGCGCCGGAACCCGCGACCGCATCATCGACGGGGGCGCGGGAACCGATCTGCTGAACCTGTCCATGCAGACGGGCGTCAATGCGGTCACGCTCAACATCGGCGAACCGGGCGCCGGCCAGACGGCCGATGGCATCGTCATCCGCGGCATCGAACGGCTGAGCTACGTCGGCGGTTCGGGCGTCGACACCATCACGGGCGGCGCCCTGAACGACACGCTTCGCGGCGGCCTGGGCGCGGATGTGCTGGCAGGCGGCGGCGGGACGGACGACCTCTACGGCGACGCGGGCGCGGACAGCCTGAGCGGCGGCGACGGCGACGACTTCATGACCTCCGACGGCGTCGACACCCTGCTGGATGGGGGCGTGGGCTCGGATTATCTGACGCTCAACGTCAGCACGTTCACGACCGCCTACACCTTCAGCATCGCGGATACCGCGACCACCGTGTTCGGTCCCACGACGGTCCGGGGCATCGAACGCCTCAACTTCAGCGGCGGAAGCGGCGTCGACACGATCACGGGCGGCGTCCTGGCCGACACCCTTGTCGGCAATGCCGGAAACGACCTCCTGACGGGTGGTCTCGGCGCGGACTCCCTGCAAGGGGGCGATGGCGCAGACACCCTGAACGGTGGGGCGGATGGCGACAGCCTCTACGGCGGGGCCGGCGCCGATACGGAAAATGGCGGTGACGGCGGTGACTACGTTCAGGGCGGCGCGGGAGACGACATCCTGCGCGGCGATGCCGGCGACGATGGTCTCGAAGGTGGTCTCGGCGTCGATCAGCTGTTCGGCGGGGACGGCGACGACACCCTGACCAGCCTGGTCAGCTTCTTCGACTTCGACACCTTCACCAACGTCGTGGACACGGTGCGCGACAGCCTGATCGATGGCGGCGCGGGCTTTGACTACGCCCGGATCGACCGGACGGGCAGCAGCGCCAACATCACCTTCAGCATCGCCGACCCCTCGGTGCAGCAGGTGTTCGATGGCCTGACCCTGCGCAACGTCGAGCGTATCGACTACATCGGTGGCTCGGGCGCGGACAACGTCACCGCGGGAAGCAGCTCCGAGACGCTGGACGGCGCCGCCGGCAACGACACCCTGAATGGCATGGGGGGCGACGACACCCTGACCGGCGGCCTCGGCAACGATGCGCTGAACGGCGGCGCGGGCGACGACGAGATCGATGGCGGACGTGGCTCGGACGCGCTCTCGGGTGGCGACGGCAACGATGTCATCGTCAGTCTCCAGACCTACGAAGACCCGAACCTTGGCACGGTCGTCGACAGCGGCAGGGACACCCTCGTCGATGGCGGTTTGGGTTTCGACACGGCCGAGATCGACCGGCGGTCTTCGACGGTCAACATCACCGTCAGCATTGCCGATCCGTCCGTCCAGCAGGTCGCGGACGGCCTGACCATCCGCAATATCGAGCAACTGACCTACAGCGGCGGATCGGCCATCGACACCATCACCGGCGGCGCTTCGCTGGACCGGCTGTTCGGCGCGGCGGGCAATGACGTCCTGTCGGGCGGCGGCGGCACAGACTTGCTGTACGGCGGCGACGGCGCCGACACCCTGAACGGTGACGACGGTGACGATTATCTCCAGGGCGAGGCCGGCGACGACATCGTTCGCGGCGGCGCCGGCGCGGACGACATGACCGGCGGCGCGGGCTCTGACCGGCTGGAAGGCGGAGTTGGATCAGACCGGCTGAATGGCGATGCGCTGGACACCTTGCTGGATGGCGGCGACGGAACGGACCAGCTGACGCTGGATCGCCGCACCGCGACCACGGGCATGTCGATCAACCTGTCCCTGACGGGCGACCAGTCCACCGGTCCCCTCGTGGTCCGCAACATCGAAGCCCTCAACTACAGCGGCGGCGGCGGGGTCGATCAGATCACAGGCGGAGCGGCCAACGACGTCCTCGCGGGCGGCGACGCCGACGATGTGCTGACCGGCGGCGCCGGCTCCGACAACCTGCAGGGCGAGGCGGGATCGGACACGCTGACCGGCGGCGACGGCGACGACCGGCTGGTGTTCGACGCCGCGGACCTGATCGCCTCGGGCGGTGAGGGGGTGGACCGCGCGACCATCAACGTCAGCGCCGTCTCGACGGATCTGGTGCTCGATATCTCCAACCCGGCCGCCACCACCCAGTTCGGCACGACCTCGGTCAGCGGCATCGAGCAGCTGGAATCCTATCAGGGCGGGTCGGGCACCGACACAGTCACCGGCGGCGACCTGAGCGACAACCTGCAGGGCAATGCGGGCACGGACGTACTCCGGGGCGGCGGCGCGGCCGACACCCTGAACGGCGGTGACGGCGACGATCTGCTGGAAGGCGGGACCGGCGACGACAACCTGCAGGGCGGCAACAACGCCGACATCCTGCGCGGGGGGGACGGCGTCGACTTCCTAAACGGCGGACAGGGCGACGACGTGCTGGAAGGCGGCGCGGGCGCCGACCAGTTGCAGGGCAGCACGGGCGTGGATTCCCTCTCGGGCGGCGCGGGCGACGACACCCTGATCAGCGACAACGAGACGCTCGTCGACAGTCTCCTGGATGGCGGCGAGGGCCGGGACAGCGCGACCATCGACCGGCGCAACATGACCACGGGCGTGGTCTTCAGCATCGCAGATCCCGCGGTGGACCAGAACGCCGGCGGCACGATCGTCCGGGGCGTCGAACTGATAACCTACCGGGGCGGCTCGGGCGACGATCAGGTCACCGGCGGCGCGTTCAACGACAGTCTGTTCGGCAACAACGGCGCGGATGTCCTGACTGGCGGCGCGGGCGTGGATCAGCTGTCGGGCGGTGAGGGTAACGACACCCTCGATGGCGGCGTCGACAACGACACCGTAAACGGAGAGAACGGCGACGATCACCTGTCCGGCGGCAGCGGGACCGACGTGCTGACCGGCGGCGCCGGCGACGATGTGATCGACGGCGGGCTGGGTGCGGACACGATCCAGGGCGACGCGGGCGCGGACAGCCTCAGCGGCGGCGAGGGCGACGACACCATCACCAGCGACGCACTGGACACCGTCGTCGAGGGCGGCGCGGGCGTCGACTTCGCGACCATCGTCCGCACCAATACAGACGGCGCGGTCATCAGCCTGGCCGATCCCTCGGTGGATCAGGTCTCGGCCGGACTGACGGTGCGCGGCGTCGAGCGCATGTCCTACAGCGGCGGCTCGGGCGCGGACATCATAACCGGCGGAGCCTTGGCCGACACCCTGGCGGGCAACGACGGCGCCGACGTGCTGGCGGGCGGAGCAGGGGCGGATTCTCTCTCGGGCGGCGCGGGCGACGACGTCCTCGCCGGCGGGGCGGGCGTCGACAGCCTGCAGGGCGGCGAGGGCGCCGACAGCCTGACCGGCGACGAGGGCGACGACACCCTCAGCGGCGGCGGCGGCGCCGACCTGCTGGCCGGCGGCGCGGGCGCCGATGCGCTCGAGGGCGGCGCGGGCGTCGACAGTCTGTCGGGCGGCGACGGCGACGACAATCTCTACAGCCGGAACGCCGGCGACGGCACGCTCGATTCGGTGATCGACGGCGGCGCGGGCGTGGACTTCGCCGTGATCGACCGCAGCAGCGGCACGGCGGCGGCGACGTTCGACTTCGGCGCCGTCTCCTCGACGTCTGACGGCACCACCGTCTCCAACATAGAGCGGGTCGAGTACGTCGGCGGCTCGGGCGTCGACACCATCACAGCCACCTCGCGCGACGACGTGGTCAGCGGCGCCGCGGGCAACGACGTGCTGGACGGCGCGGCGGGGTCGGACATTCTCAACGGCGGCGCAGGTATCGACATTCTGACGGGCGGCCTCGGCTCGGACACGCTCGACGGCGGTCTAGGCGCGGACAGCCTGAGCGGCGGGGACGGCGACGACACCCTGAACAGCCGTGAAAATGGCGACGGCACGCGCGACACCCTGATCGACGGCGGCGCGGGGATCGACACCGCCCTGATCGACCGGACATCGACGACGTCGGCCATCACCCTGACGATCGCCGACCCGACCGTCACCCAGGTGTTCGATTCCACCACCCTGCGTAGCGTCGAGCGGCTGGACTACACAGGCGGGACCGGGATCGACACGATCACGGCCGGCGCGCTCAACGACGCACTGCGTGGCATGGCGGGCAATGACGTCCTGAGGGGCGGCGCGGGCGCAGACTTCGTGGACGGCGGCGAGGGCGTCGACCAGCTGTTCGGAGACGCGGGGGCCGACACCATCGCGGGCGGCGGCGGCAACGACACCATCGACGGTGGCGACGACGGCGACGCCATCGACGGCGGCCGCGGCTCGGACAGTCTGTCCGGCGCCAACGGCGACGACGTGCTGACCAGCATCAGCTACGACGACGGCCTGCGGGACACCCTGATCGACGGCGGCTCGGGCGTCGATCACGCCATCGTCGACCGCCAGACCAGCACGGTCGGCATGACGGTTTCCATCGCTGTCCCCGCCACCACCCAGACCTTCGACGGGACCCAGCTGCGCAACGTCGAGCGCCTGACCTGGCTCGGCGGCTCGGCCGTGGATACGGTCACGGGCGGCGCGCTCAATGATCGGCTCGAGGGCTTCGCGGGCAATGACGTCCTGTCGGGCGGCGCGGGCATCGACGCACTGCTGGGCGGTCTGGGCGACGACACCCTGACGGGCGGCACGGGCAACGACAGCCTTCAGGGCGGCGAAGGCGCCGACATCATGTCAGGCGACGACGGCGCGGACTCCATGAACGGCGGCGCCGATGGTGACACCATGAACGGTGGCGCGGGTGCGGACAGCATGGTCGGCGAAGCGGGCGCCGATGTCATGAACGGCGGCGCCGACGCGGATGTGCTGGATGGTGGTGCGGGCGTGGACTCCATGTCCGGCGGCGACGGCGACGACTTCATCTATTCGCTGATTACCGAGGGCGCCGACAGCCTGATCGACGGCGGCGCGGGCATCGACTCCGTCAGCCTGAACTGGAGTCAGGCGATCGGGAACATCACCCTCAGCCTGGCCAATCCAGCGGCCAGTCAGATCGCCAACGGGACCACCGTCGTCGGCATCGAGCGGCTGAGCCAGTACATCGGGGGACAGGCTGTCGACACGATCACCGGCGGCGCCCTGAACGATTCCATGAACGGTGCTTCCGGCGCGGACGTTCTGTTCGGCGGCGGCGGATCGGACATTATCAACGGCGACAACGGCGCGGACAGCCTGAGCGGCGGCGACGGCGACGACTCGATCGTCTCGAACGACGGCGTGGACATCCTGATCGACGGCGGCGCCGGCATCGATGTCGCGGACATCCGCATGACCGAGGCGGTCAACGCGCTGGTCCTCAATCTCTCCAACCCCTCCATCGACCAGATCCTCGGCGCCACGACCATCCGGGGCATTGAGCGCATCAGCTTCCAGTCGGGCGCGGGCAATGACGACCTGACCGGCGGAGCCCTCGACGACACGCTTTCCGGCAATGGCGGCGACGACTTGCTCAGGGGTGGAACCGGCAGCGACCGTCTGACCGGCGGTTCGGGCGTGGATTCGCTGATGGGCGAAGACGGCGACGACAATCTGTTCGCCGATCAGGGTGACCTGCTGATCGACGGCGGGGCCGGCATCGACTTCGTCAATCTCAACGTCAGCAGCGCCATCGCCAATCTGACGCTCGACCTCTCCAATCCGGCCGTGGACCAGACCGTGCTCGGCACGGTGATTCGGGGCATCGAGCGGATCACCCTGTTCGCGGGCAGCGGCTCGGATATCCTCACCGGCGGCGCCTTCGCGGACCAACTGACGGGCAACGCGGGCGACGACATTCTGAACGGCGCCGCCGGCGCGGATACCCTGAACGGCGGCCTGGGCGCGGACCAGATGTCCGGCGGGGCCGGCGACGACACCCTGACCGCCGACTCCAGCGACCTGCTGGTCGACGGCGGGGCCGGTCTCGATACCTTGGTCCTGACGGCGACGGCCCAGAGCAACATCCTGGACCTGAACAGCGCGACGGCCCAGTTCGGCTCACTGACTGTCCGCAACATCGAGCGCCTGAACTACACCGGCTCCAACGGTGGGACGGATTCGGTGACCGGCGGCGCCGGCGACGACATCATCAACGGCCAGGCCGGCGACGACGTCCTGCGCGGTGGCCTCGGCGCCGACAGCCTGCGCGGCGGAGACCAGAACGACGTCCTGGACGGCGGTGACGGCAATGACGTGCTGCAGGGCGAAAACGGCGACGACACGCTTGCCGGTGGCATGGGCGTGGATAACCTCATCGGCGCGGCGGGGCGCGACACACTCGATGGCGGGGCCGGCAACGACAACCTGAACGGCGGGACGGAAGACGACCGGCTGGCCGGAGGCGACGGCGACGACAGCCTGAGCGGCGGAACCGGCAACGACTTCATCGACGGCGGCGCCGGCATCGACCGCATCGACATCACCTTCACCAACTTCACCGCGCCGGTTGTCTTCGTCTTCGCCTCTGACATGACCATCCTGAGCAGCGAAGGCCTCGACACCTGGGTTTCGATCGAGTCGGCGCAGGTCTTTGGCGGAAGCGCCAACGATCAGCTGACTGGCGGCGGCAATGACGACCGTCTGTTCGGCCAGGGCGGTTCGGACGTCCTGACCGGCGGCGCCGGCGCGGACTATCTGGACGGCGGCGCGGGCGCGGACTTCCTCTTCGGCGGGGACGGCGATGACACCCTGAACGACATGACGGGCGTCAATGTGCTGGACGGCGGCGCGGGCATCGATCTCGTGACGATCAGCCTGTTCGGCGCCACGAGCGGCCTGTCGTTCCAGCTCGCCGAGGGCACCGTGCTGACCACGGCGAACGGCAGCACGACCCTGTATTCCATCGAACGGCTGACCGCGTCGGGATCGGATCATGCGGATCAGTTCGGCGGCGGCGCCTACTCGGACTCGCTGACGGGTGGGGCGGGGGACGATACCCTGACGGGCGCCGGCGGCGACGACAGTCTGTTCGGGTCCGCCGGCCGCGACATCCTCGATGGCGGCGATGGCGACGACAGCCTGAACGCCGACACTGACGATCTCTCCGTAGACGGCGGCGCCGGGGTGGATACGCTCCAGCTGACGTATGGCGGGAGCGAAGGCCTCAACGTCGCCTTCGAGGCCGGAGCGGCCGAGCAACAGATCGCGGGCCTGACGGTCCGGAACGTCGAACGCCTCAACCTCACCGGCAATACGGGCAACGACGTCATCTCGGGCGGCGCCCTCAACGACACGCTCGACGGCCGTGGCGGCGACGACCTCCTCGCCGGCGGCGACGGCGACGATATCCTGCGCGACACCGTCAGCGGCGTCGACAGTCTCCAGGGCGGCGCCGGCAACGACACTCTTGTCCTGATGCACAATGCTGGAGCCGGACCCGTCAGCCAAGGGACGCTGGACGGCGGCGCGGGCGACGACCTGATCCAGCTGAACTGGACCACCACCGCCATCGCCACCGTGAACACCTCGAGCGTGATGGCCGGCGACGGCGCCGACACGGTCCAGATCGGCTCGATGAACGCCGGGACGGTCGACCTCGGCGCGGGTGACGACACCCTGGAATTTGGCGCGGCCAACACCGTGTCGGCGACCATCACTCTCGGCGCCGGGACCGACCGCATCATCCTCGGTGGCAGCAACACCGGCGTGCGCACGGTCACCGACTTCGCGGCCGGCCAGCAGGGGGACATCATCGACTTCAGCCGCCTCGGCTTGACCGGCGATCCCTTTGCCGATGGCCGGCTGGCGCTGGTCCAGAGCGGCGCCAATGTGCTCGTCCTGGTGGACGGCCAGACAGCCCTGATCCTCCAGAACGTCAATCGTTCGATGCTGACGTCGGTCAACACCGGCGGCTATCCGCATCCCTACGGCATCGTCGCGACGGGCTCGGAGTTGGGCGATCTGCTGCTCGGGGGCGCGGGAGCGGACAACCTCTCGGGACTGGGCGGCGACGACATCCTGCGTGGCGGCGGCGGCGTCGACGTGCTTGCGGGCGGCGCAGGGATCGACACCGTCGATTACTCCGGCGCGGCGGCGGGCATGCGCGCCCAGTTGAACTCCAATGCCTCGACGAACGACGGCGACGGCGGCACGGACACCTTCAGTGGTATCGAGAACCTGACCGGCTCAGCCTTCAACGACACCCTGATCGGCGACGGCAATGCAAACGTCCTGCGCGGCGGCCTGGGGTCCGACACCCTGCTGGGCCTCGTCGGAAACGATGTGCTGTGGGGTGGGGCCGGCGCGCTCAACGCCCTGCAGGGCGGGGTCGGCGACGATGTCTATGTGCTGGAAGCCGCGGACTCGGTTATCGAAAACGCCGGCGAAGGGACGGACACTGTCGACGCTCGCATCGCCACCTATGTGCTGGCCAACAACGTCGAGAACCTGATCTTCGGCGGATCCGGCAATTTCACCGGCACCGGCAACGCTGCGGCGAACATCATTACCGGCGGAATCGGCGACGACGTGTTCCGCGGACGTGGCGGGCTGGACGTCCTCAACGGCGGTGCGGGAATAGATACGGTGGACTACACGCTTGCCGCCGCCGGAGCGGTCATCCGCCTCGACCTGCAGCGGGCGAGCAACGACGGCGACGGCGCGACCGACACCTTCACCTCGATCGAGAACGCCATCGGCTCGAACTTCAACGACACCATCTTCGGCAACGCCGGCGACAACGTTATCCAGGGCGGCAACGGCTCGGACGTCATCCTCGGCTTGGGCGGCAATGACATTCTGTATGGCGGCTCGGGCGGGGCAGCCAACCAGATGCAGGGCGGCGTGGGCGACGACCGCTACATCCTCGATTCCTTCGACACCTGCGTGGAGTTCGCCGGCGAGGGCATCGATACGGTCGAGGCCCGCGTGGGCACCTACACCCTGGGCGCCAACATCGAGAACCTGATCTACACCGGCCCGGGCAAGTTCGTCGGCAGCGGCAACGCCATGAACAATGTGCTGACGGGCGGCGCGCTCAACGACATCCTGCGCGGGGGTGGCGGCGACGACACCATCTACGGCGGCCTCGGAACCGACGAGGTCCAGCTGCGCGGAGTCGCCGCCAACTACACCGTCACGGCGGAAGGAAGCGGCTGGCGCATCGTCGACAGCGTCGCCGGCCGGGACGGCTCCACCTACGTCGAGAGCATCGAGGTGCTGCGCTTCTCCAACAACACCACCCGGATCCTGACCTACGGCGCGCCCGCAGCACTGGAGCCGCTGGGCAAGTTCGCCGAGGCCCCGCAGACCCTGCCGACGATGGAGGATGACGCGTTCGTCCTACCAGCGATCGTCGACGATCAGCCTCTGGTCTTGCCTGGCGCGGACGCATCCAAATTCGCCGACGACGCTCTGGTACTGCCGGGGATTGAACCGGCGACTCCGCTGTTCGGGAACCTCGAGGCCCATCTGGCGGTCAACGGCGACTGGATGATCACCCTTGACCCGGACGGCCACCTCCTCGGCCAGCCGGGCTGGCGGGAGAGCGGCTGGAACTGACGAACGGCGCGCATACGCCTAACGGCGGATGCTCAGCCCCATGCGGACCAGCGCCGACAGGCTCTCCGCCTGCATCTTCGTCATGACCTTGGCGCGGAAAATCTCGACCGTTCTCGGACTGATATTCAGTTCGAGGGCGATCTCCTTGTTGGACCGGCCCTCCACCAGCGACTCGAATACCTGCCGCTCGCGCGGAGTCAGTTCACGAAGCCGCTGCTCCGCCTGCCGGGCCGCCTCCTGCCGCGTCACGCGGTCGGTCAGCAACCCGAGGCAACCTTTCAGGGTTTCAAAAAGCCGGTTCGGATCGAAGGGCTTCTCGATGAAGTCGACGACGCCGGCCTTCATCAACTGGACCGCCATGGGCACGTCGGCATGTCCGGTGACGACGATCACCGGCCAGGCGCCGTCGCGCAGGTCATCGATACGGCGCACGACTTCGGCGCCGTCCATCCCCGGCATGCGGATATCCGTGATGACGCAGGCGTTCTCGGTCTCCGGCAGGCGCGCGAAGAAGTCATCGCCGCTGACGAACGCCCGCGCCCTTACGCCCTGACCGCGCAGGAGCGTGACGAGCGAATCCCGTACCGCTTCATCATCGTCGATGATGAAGACCGAATGGCCCTTCATGCGTCCTCCATCTCCCTCTCACGCATGAGTCCGAAGACGAACGCCGCGCCGCCCAGTTCGCTCCTCTCGACCGCCAGTGTGCCGCCGTGACTCTCAACGATGGTCCGCGTCACAGAGAGGCCGAGGCCCATGCCCGAGCTCTTGGTGGTCGTCAGGGGGCGGAAGATCGTCTCCAGCTGTTCGGGCACGACGCCTTCGCCGCTGTCCTCGACCCGGACCTCGAACACCGTGTCCGAGCGCGCGCGGCCGATGACGCGGATGCGGCCGTCCTCGCGTCCCTGCAAAGCCTCGGCGGCGTTACGGATCAGATTGACGATGGCCTGCTGGAACTGGATGCGTTCGGCCCGGACGTGGTCGTTCAGGTCGTCGATATCCGCTTCGATTCTGACGCCGGCGTCGTTCTGGATCATCAAGAGTATGCCGCGCAGGTCGGCGACCATGGCGGAGACCCGTTCCATCTGCAGGCTCCGGCTTTCGTGGGCGAGCAGCTCCCGCATGCGCCGGATGATGGCGCCCGCTCGCAGCAGTTGCGCCTTGGCCAGATCGATGGTCCGGCCCGCGCTCTGGCCCATCAGACCGACCTTTTCGAGCGCATCCTGGCTGGCGTGCAGGTAGGTGGTCGCGGCGGTGAGCGGCTGGTTCAGTTCGTGCGCCAGCGACGCCGCCATCTCGCCGAGCGAGTTCAAGCGCCAGACCCGGTTCAGCTGGGCGTGAAGCTCCCGCGCGCGGGCGTTCGCGGCATGTGCCTGGGTCAGGTCGGTCAGGCAGAGGGTGGCGTGCACGCCATCAGCGTTCTCGGGGATCAGCCCGACCTGGATACTGACGGGATAGGTCACGCCGTCCGGCCGGCGGCCGGTCCAGACGGCATCGGCCCCGTCGGTCAGCTGGTCTGGGCGGAAGTCCTGGATGAAGTCCGCCAGATCCCGGCCCACGGCCGCTTCGGCGGAAGCCCCGAGGACTGCGCAGGCGCGCGTAGTCAGGAAACGCACGCGGCCGTCCCTGTCGATCGTCGCGACCGGGGTGGAAGCGAGGATGGCGTCCAGCACGCGGTTTCGGTGGGCCAGCCGATCAGACAGATCGCGGGCGCGATCTTGTGCCGCCCGCAGCCGCCAGCACATCTCGGCGACGAACCACGAGACGGCGACGAACAACAGGGCGTTGGCGACAGTGTCGGTCAGGCTCTCGCGGGAGACGAGCGCGATGTTCACGGCAAGTGAGAGTATGACCGCGAGCGCGGTCGGAAGCCGTCGGGTCAACATCGCCGTCGCCATCACGGCCGGGACGGAGGGCAGGTAGTAGAAGTGGCCGACGGTCTCGAGGCACTGCCGGGCGACAACGGACGCCGCCACCGCCAATACCGCTATCAGACACTCGCGCCAGACCGTCCGGTCGCGCCTCACGCTGGAAACAATCGGTCGGATACGCAAACTACTGGGGTTCCAGCGCGCTCTGATCGGAGAGGCGCCCGGCAAGGCCTTGGGACGAATCGGCCCTCATCTCACCAGACGATCGGGTGGATTGGAAGATGAGTAGGGGTTTCTACCTATCCCGGGACTCACAGCCTGTTCTTCATCGTCAGTCAGGGTCCGCCAAAGCGAGGACCATGCATGCCATCAACCTTCACTATACTGGTTGTCGGCCCGGAGACTGAGCTGCGGGGGGTGATCGTCACTATCCTGACCTCTGCCGGCCACACGATCTTCCTGACGGACAATCCGTGCGGGGCGATAGATCTGCCGGGGCTCAGGCAACCGGATCTCATCCTGACGGATGTCGAACTGCCCGGCTGGGACGGCGCTGCGCTGGTTCAGACCCTCCGGTCGGGACGGAGGTCGGACACGCCTGTCTTCGTGCTTTCGGCGGGGCATTCGTCGGAGACCCGCAGCCGCATGGCGGAGGCCGGAGCCAACGGCTGGATCTCCGCGCCCGTGTCCCCGGAGATCCTTCTGGCGGCGGTGGAAGCGGCCGCAGGCGGCGCGCGGCTATACGCGCCTCCACGCACAAGGTTCGCTGGCGCTCTGTCGGCCGGTCGACATAGGTATTCCTACGTATATCCGGATTCATAAATAATATCAGCGTGCGGCGGAGTTTGCGGGGGCAACCTCCGAGAGAGTTTCGTGACCCGCAGAACGCGTCTTATCACCCCCGGCATCGCCTTCGCGGGCCTGGTCCTGACCCCAACCGCGGCGCTCGCGCAGGACATCAGCGGCCAGATCGGCGTCGCAAGCCAGTACGTCGGCAAGGGTATCGGCAAGAGCTCGGACGAGCCCAGCCTCTACGGATCGGTCGAGGCGACGGCGGGCCTGTTCTACGCCGGCGTCTTCGCTTCAACCGCCGAATTGAGCCAGGGCTCCGACGCGGAAATCGTCACCACGATCGGCGTCCGGCCGGAGTTCGCGGGCTTCGAATTCGACCTTTCCGCGATGAACAAGGACTTCCCGGGCTCGCGCGCGGGCGTCGACCCCAGCAACATCGAATATCAGGCCGACGTGTCGCGGAAGCTGGGTCCCGTCGGGACCCGGCTGCGCGTGAACTACACGCCCGACGGCTTCGCGGCGACGCGCGAGGCGTGGTGGGTTGAGGCGCAGGCGTCACTGGCCCTTGACGCCGCCACCAAGGCTTCTGTCGCTCTCGGCGAGCGCACCGCCGACGGCGGAGCGGAATACGTCGCCTGGAACGCCGGCGTGAAACGCAAGCTCTCCGACCGCATCGCGCTGGATGTCCGCTGGTACGACACCGACGGCCATGACTTCGGCGAACCCTACGAAGGCCGCCTCGTCGGCTCCCTGTCCCTCTCGCTCTGAACTCCGGCTCCGGCCGCTTCGCGTCGCCGTATTTCGAAGGAAACATTCCGTGCTGCTCACCAATGTCCCCATCGGCCGCAAGCTGGCCATCGCCTTCTCCGCCGTGCTGCTCGCCATCGCCGCCATGGGCGCCATCGTGTTCATGAATCTGCGGGCGCTTGACGTCGCCGGCGCAGCGCGGAGCGCCGCGAATGCGGATATGCGCACCATCTCCGCGGTCGAGTTGAAGCTGTCCCGACAGGAGAACAGCTATCGCGGCTTCCTCGTCTCGAACGACCGCTATTATCTGGAGCGGCTGGATGCCCACGGAACGGATTTCCGGACGGCTCTGGAGGAACTGCGCAAGAGCGGAAATCCTGCCGTCCAGGGCCATGTCGGTGAAATCCAAGCCGCCATCGAGGACTGGCGCAAGAATGTCGTCCAGCCCGGCGCCGCGCTGGCAGCGAACCCGGGGACCCGCGCCCAGGCCATCGCCATGGTCGGCCGTAACGGGTCGGCGGACACCTACATCGGCGCTATCGAGGAATCGATCGACGCGCTGAAAACGATCGGCATGGCCCGTCTTGAGGAAGTTCGGGCGGCTCAGGCCAAGGCCACAAACGATGCGCTGATCGCCCTGTTCTCCGGGCTGGCGGCCGCTCTGCTCATCGCCGTGGCGGCCGGTTGGGTTCTGACCCGCGGCATCGCCGGGCCGGTGACCAACATGATCGGCTACATGCGTCGCCTGATCGGTGGCGACACCAACTTCGAAGTACCCTGCGTGGTCCGCAAGGACGAGTTCGGGGAAATGGGCCGGTCGATCATCGCCTTCCGCGACGCCGCCATCGAGAAGGTCCGTCTTGAAGCCGACGCCGTCGCCCAGCGCGCCGCGGCCGACGCCGAGCGGGCCCGCAACCAGACGGTCACCGAGGCCCAGGCGCGCGAGCAGGCGCTGGTTGTCGAGGCCTTGGCCGAAGGTCTGGATCACCTGACCCGCGGCGACCTGACCTACAGCCTGACCCAGACCTTCCCGGGCGACTATGTGAAGCTGCAGGCGGACTTCAACACGGCGATCGCCCAGCTCAAGGACGCCATGTCGGTGGTGGTGAGCAACGTCTCCGCCATCCGTTCGGGCGCAGGCGAAATCAGCCAGGCCGCCGACGACCTGTCGCGCCGCACGGAGCAGCAGGCGGCCAGTCTCGAAGAGACCGCCGCGGCGCTGGACGAGATCACCGCCACCGTGAACCGCACCGCCTCCGGCGCGCGTCAGGCCTCGGAAACGGTGAAGGCCGCCAAGGGCGACGCCGAGACCAGCGGTGTCGTGGTTCGCGATGCGGTCGACGCCATGGGCGCCATCGAGAAATCCGCCCAGGAGATCAGCCAGATCATCGGCGTCATCGACGAGATCGCCTTCCAGACCAACCTGCTGGCCCTGAACGCCGGGGTCGAGGCGGCGCGGGCCGGTGACGCAGGACGCGGCTTCGCGGTCGTCGCCTCCGAGGTGCGGGCTCTGGCCCAGCGCTCCGCCGAGGCGGCGAAGGAGATCAAGGTGCTGATCTCGGCCTCGACCAATCAGGTCAACTCAGGTGTGAATCTGGTCGGACAGACCGGAGAGGCGCTGCAACGCATCGTCGGCCGCGTGGCGGAGATCGACGGCCTCGTCTCCGAGATCGCGGCCTCCGCCCAGGAGCAGGCCACCGGCCTTCAGCAGGTCAACACCGCCGTCAACCAGATGGATCAGGTGACCCAGCAGAATGCCGCCATGGTCGAGCAGTCGACCGCGGCCAGCCACTCCCTGTCGCAGGAGGCGGAGAGCCTCGCCGGCTCGGTGGCCCGCTTCCAGATCGGCGCGCCGGCGCCGGCGGCCCGTCCCGCTCCGCGGCCCGCCAGCCGGCCCGTCGCAGCCCTCAAGACGGTCGGTCGGGGAGGGGCGGCGCTGAAGCCCCACGCGATCGAGGACGGCTGGGAAGAGTTCTGATGACCGCCGCCCTCGTCCTTCCTGCCGTGCTGGATATCCAGCAGGCGGCCCCCCTCCGTGATGATCTTCTGGCGCTGAGGGGACAGCCTGTCGTCATCGACGGTTCGGCCGTCGAACGGCTCGGCGCCCTCTGCCTTCAGGTGCTGATCTCCGCCCAGCAGACATGGGCGCGGGACGGCCTCAGCCTGCAGATCGATCAGGCGTCGGAAGCCTTCGCCGCCCAATGGAACGCCTTCGGCGCGACCGACTACGCACTGGCCCAGAGAGAACCCGCGTGACCAAGACCGTACTCACCGTCGACGACTCCCGGACCATGCGCGACATGCTGCTGCTGGCCCTGGTCGAGGCCGGCTACCGCGTGATCCAGGCCGTCGACGGGGTCGATGGGCTGGAGACCCTCAGCGCCGAGGGCGCCGATGTGGTCATCACCGACATCAACATGCCCCGGCTGGACGGCTTCGGCTTCATCGAGGGCGTGCGCGCCGACCCGAAGCACCGGGCCACGCCGGTCCTCGTGCTGACCACCGAGAGCGACGCCGCCAAGAAGCAGCGCGCCCGCGACGCCGGCGCCACGGGCTGGATCGTCAAGCCGTTCGACCCGGTCAAGCTGGTCGACGCCGTGCGCCGGGTGGCCGCCTGAGATGACCGACGCCGCCGATCCCTTTGAAGCCATCAAGGTCACCTTCTTCCAGGAGTGCGACGAACTGCTGGGCGACCTCGAAACCGGCCTGCTGGCCATCGAGGCGGGTTCGGCTGACGACGAGACCATCAACGCCGTCTTCCGCGCCGTCCATTCGGTGAAGGGCGGGGCAGGGGCCTTCGGTCTCGAAGACCTCGTCCGCTTCGCCCACGTCTTCGAAACCTTGCTCGACGAACTGCGGGCGGGCCGCAAGCCCTGCGATCCGCCGACCGTCAAGGCGCTGCTCCGCGCCTCAGACGTGCTGGCCGACCACGTATCGGCGGCCCGCGGCCAGGCGGCGCCGGTGGACGAGGCGCGCTCCGCCGCCCTCGTGGCCGAGCTCGAGGCCCTGACTCACGGCGGCGCGGCGCCGGCGGCCATCGCCGATGTGCTTGCCCTTCCGGAAGCGGACGAGTTCGGCTTCCGGCCCGTCGCCTTCGACTTCTCGACGCTTGCGGCTCCCGAGCCGGCGGCTGCGTCCGGATGGCGGGTGACATTCCGACCTCACGCGCGGATGTACGCCAAGGCCAACGAGACCGCCCTGCTGCTGCGCGAGCTGTCGCGGCTCGGCCCCGTCGAGGTCGCGCTGGACGCCTCCGCACTGCCGGACCTGGCGGAACTCGTGGCGGAAGAGGCCTATCTGACCTGGACCCTGGACCTCGCCGCCGTCGTGGACGAGGCGTCGGTCCGGGAAGCGTTCGACTTCGTGGAAGCCGACTGCGACCTGACGGTGGAAGCCCTGTCAGACGCGCCCGCGGCGACCGACGCGCCGGATTCGGCTCCTGATCTGGACATCGCCGCGCTCCTCGCCCGCGCGACCGCCGAGGCGCCGGTCATCGAGTCCGCGCCTCCCGTTGTCGAGGTTGCCCCGGTTGTTCCGGTCGCCGCGCCCACGGCCGCGGCCACCCCGGCTCCCGCCGCACAGGCGGCCGTGACCATCCGCGTGGACCTCGACCGCGTCGACCGGCTGATCAACGTCGTCGGCGAACTGGTCATCCAGCAGGCCATGCTGGCCCAGCGCGTCATCGAGAGCGGCCTCGCCCGCTCATCGGGCATCTCTGTCGGGCTCGAGGACCTGGAACTGCTGACCCGCGAAATCCAGGACAGCGTCATGGCCATCCGGGCCCAGCCGGTGAAGTCCGTGTTCCAGCGCATGCCGCGTCTGGTGCGCGAGGTCGGTGAAATGACCGGCAAGCGCGTCCGCCTCCTCACCGAGGGCGAAGCCACCGAGGTCGACAAGACGGTGGTGGAGCGGCTGGCGGAACCCATCACCCACATGATCCGCAACGCCATCGACCACGGGCTGGAAATGCCCGAGGACCGGCTGGCGGCCGGCAAGTCGGGCGAGGGGACAGTCCGTCTCGCCGCCCTTCACCGGTCCGGCCGCATCGTCATCGAGATCAGCGACGACGGCCGGGGCATCAACCGCGAACGGGTGCGCGGCATCGCCGTCTCACGCGGTCTGATCGTGGAGGACGCGGTGCTGACGGACGACGAAATCGACAACCTGATCTTCCTGCCCGGCTTCTCGACCGCCGACGCCATTTCCGACATCTCGGGTCGCGGCGTGGGCATGGACGTCGTCCGCAAGTCGATCCAGGCGCTGGGCGGCCGCATCTCCATCGCCTCGGTTCCGGGGAAGGGCTCGACCTTCACCCTCAGCCTGCCGCTGACGCTGGCGGTGCTGGACGGGATGGTGGTCTCGGCCGCCGACCAGACCTTGGTCGCGCCCCTGACCGCGATTGTTGAAAGCCTGACGCCGCGCCCCGGCGATGTGCATTACGTCGGCGGCCACGATGCGGTGATCCTGTTCAGGGAGCAGTTCACGCCCCTGATCGACGTCGGCATGGTGATGGGCTTCCGGGATGCGGCCCTGACCCCGTCCGACGGCGTGGCGGTGATTGTCGAGACCGAGTCCGGGGCCCGCGCCGCCCTGCTGTTCGACGCCATCCAGGGTCAGCGCCAGGTGGTGATCAAGAGCCTCGAGACCAACTACCGCCAGGTCGAGGGCGTCGCCGCCGCCACCATTCTCGGCGACGGGCGGGTCGCCCTGATCCTCGACGTCGACGCCATCGTCGCCAACGCACGCCGCCGCTCGGCGCGACCTGAATTGAAACTCGCGAGCTGATCCATGTCCGATATCGTCCCGACGGCCGCCGCGGCCGCCCGCGAATTGATCGCCTTCCGCATCGGCCGGCAGGAATTCTGCGTCGACATCATGTCGGTGCGGGAGATCCGCGGCTGGACGCCCGCCACCCCACTGCCGCGCGCGCCGGGCTATATGAAGGGCGTCATCAACCTGCGCGGCGCCGTGCTGCCGATCGTCGATCTGGGCGCCCGGCTGGGCCTCAGCACCTCCGAGCCGACGGCGCGGCACGTCATCATGGTGGCTCACATCGGCGGGCGGACCGTCGGCCTGCTGGTCGACGCCGTGTCCGACATCATCCAGCTGACCGAGGACGCGGTTCAGCCGACGCCGGACGTCGCCAGTGATCAGGTGCGCACCTTCGTCAAGGGCATCTTCGCCGTCGATGGACGGATGATCAGCCTGCTCGAACTGGAGTGGATCGTTCCCGAGAGCGAGGCCGAGGCCGCATGACCCACGCCGCTGGTCGCGAAGCCCTGGTCGAAGGCGAGTTCGTCTTCACCGCCGAGGACTTTCGCCATATCGCCAACATCCTGCACGCCCACGCCGGCATCGCGCTGAACGAGGGCAAGGCGGCGCTGGTCTATTCGCGGCTGGCCAAACGGCTGCGTGCGCTCGGTCTGCGCAGCTTCCGCGACTACTGCGCCCTGATCGAGGGCGTCGACGGCGTCGACGAACGGCAGGCCATGACTGCCGCCCTGACCACGAATGTGACCCGCTTCTTCCGCGAGCCCCACCACTTCGACCACCTGCGCGACGTCGTCATGCCGGGGCTGGCGGCCCGGGCGAGGTCCGGCGGCCGGGTGCGGCTGTGGTCCGCAGCCTGTTCGAACGGACAGGAGCCCTATTCGATGGCCATGACCGTGCTGTCGGTCCTGCCCGAGGCCGCCGAACTGGACGTCCGCATCCTCGCCACCGACATCGATCCGAACATGGTCGCCGAGGGCGCGGCCGGAATCTATTCGGAAGAGGCGCTCGCCGCCGCCCCGGCCCTACTGCGCCACCGCTGGTTCGACAAGGCTCCGGCGCACGGTCCGGACCGCTTCAGCGCCAACGACACCCTGCGCCGGCTGGTCAGCTTCCGCGAGCTGAACCTGATCGGCGACTGGCCGATGAAGGGGCGGTTCGATGTCGTCTTCTGCCGCAACGTCGTGATCTATTTCGACGACGCGACGCAGGAGCGGGTGTGGAGCCGGTTCGTGCCGGTGATGAGTCCCGACGCCACCCTCTACATCGGCCATTCGGAACGGGTCAGCGGCCCCGCCGCCGCCCGGCTGAGCACCAGCGGCCTGACCACCTACAGGCTGGCCGCATGACCGTTTCCGTTCTGGTCGTCGACGACAGCCCGACCATGCGCGGGCTGATCACCGCGGCGCTGCGCCGGGATCCCGAGATCGAGGTGCTCGGCTCGGCCTGCGATCCGCTGGAAGCCCGCGAAGCAATCAAGCGTCTGAACCCCGACGTCATCACCCTCGACGTCGAGATGCCCAACATGAACGGGCTGGAGTTCCTCGAGAAGATCATGCGGCTGCGGCCCATGCCGGTCGTCATGGTCTCCACCCTGACACAGGCCGGCGCGGAGGTGACGCTCGCCGCGCTGGAGCTCGGCGCGGTGGACGCGGTGGGCAAGCCGGGGGCCGGCGTCACGGCGATGGAAGCCTTCGCCGATCTGGCGACAAAGGTGAAGGTCGCCGCCCGCTCGCGCGTCAGGGCCGGCGGCGGCGCGACCGCCAGACCGGCGCCGACGTCCGCGACCTACCGCGCCGCCGCCGACCATGTGCTCGCCATCGGAGCTTCCACGGGCGGGGTCGAGGCGCTGCTGGGCATCATCTCGGCCTTCCCCGCAGACTGCCCGGCCACCGTCGTCACCCAGCACATGCCGGCCACCTTCACGCCCAGTTTTGCGGCGCGGCTGGACCGCGCCTCGGCGGCGACGGTCCGCGAGGCCACGGACGGCGCTCCGTTGGCTCGCGGCTGCGTCTACATCGCGCCGGGCGGCGAGGCCCATCTCGAGGTCGCCGGCGTCACGCCGCGCTGCCGGCTGGTGCGATCCGATACCGTCAGCGGCCACCGGCCGTCGGTGGACGTGCTGTTCCGGTCCGTTGCGGCGCTGCGCCGGCCGATGACGGGCGTGATCCTGACGGGCATGGGCCGCGATGGCGCCCAGGGCCTGCTGGCGATGCGTCAGGCCGGCGCCGGCACCCTCGGTCAGGATGAGGCCAGCTGCGTCGTCTACGGCATGCCGAAGGCCGCGTTCGAGCTGGGCGCCGTCGAGCGCCAGCTCCCCCTGTCCCGCCTGCCCGCCGCCATTCTCGATCTGTGCGCCGAACCCGCCTGAGGTCCATCAGTATGCCCGCCGCGTCCACCATCCATACCCTGATCGTCGACGACCAGTTGTCGATGCGATCCCTGATCCGCACGAGCCTGCAACAGCTCGGCTTCCGCGAATTCCGGGAGGCGGCCGACGGCGAGGCCGGGCTGCGCGAGATGATCGTCAAACCGGCGCATCTCGTGATCTCGGACTTCAACATGCCCAAGCTCGACGGGCTCGGCCTGTTGCGCGCCGTGCGGGCCCACCCGCCGACGGCGGGCGCCGCCTTCATCATGCTGACGGGGCGGGCCGACCGGGAGCTGGTTCAGCGCGCGGTGCAGTTCGGGGTCAACAACTACCTCGTGAAGCCCTTCACCGTCGCCCAGCTGAAGGACAAGGTCGAGGGCGTCTTCGGCCCCCTGACATGACCGCGCCAGCCGTCCTCGCGCCGCCGTCCCGACGGGTCCATGTCGGGCAGGGCGAGCACCAGGTCACCGATGACCCGTCGGTTCTGCTGACCACCATACTGGGCAGTTGCGTCTCCATGTGCCTGCGCGACCCCGTGGCCGGGGTCGGCGGCATGAACCATTTCCTGCTGCCGGAAGGGCAGGGCGGCGGGACCGACGCCGGCCGCCGCTACGGGGCCTACGCCATGGAAGTGCTGATCAACGACTGCCTCAAGGCGGGCGGGCGGCGGGACCGGCTCGAGGCCAAGCTTTTCGGCGGGGGGCGGATGTTCGATGCGCTGCGCGATGTAGGGCAGGCGAATGCCGACTTCGCCGAGCGTTTTCTGCGCGACGAGGGCATCGCCCATGTCGGTGGCAGCCTGCGTGGCGCGGGCGGGCGACGCGTGCAGTACTGGCCGGTGTCCGGTCGCGCGATGCAGCGCCCGGTGGCCGACGCCATGGCTGTTGCGCCGGAAGTCATTCGACCCGCGCCGGTCGCCGACGCCGGTGCACTGGAGCTGTTCTGATGACGCCGGCTCAGACGACCAGCCTGCTTTCTGCCCTGTCCTCCGAGTTCGCCACGATGCGCGAGACCGTCGACGGATTGGCGGGTCTGGTGCTGGACCATGCCCGGGTCGTGGCGACCGCGGACCGGGCGGGGGTGCTCGTCCAGGCGCAGGCCATCGACGCGCTCGGCCAGCGATTGCAGGCGCTGGAGGACCTGTCCCGAGGGGTGGCGGAGGGCCATCCGATCGCCGCCGCCCTCGACCTTGTCCCACTGACCGATCTGGCTGACCGGTTGCGAGGCCCGGTCCTGAACCTCGGCGACGTGACGCCGCAATCCGCCATGGCCGGCGATCTGGCGCTGTTCGACTGATCCGATGAGCCGTTCGCCGCGATCTTCCGCACGCGTCAACCTCGAGCACGCCTCGGTCCTGCTGATCGACGACAACTCGCAGGCGCTCGATATCCTGAGCTCGGTCGTCCAGGGTTTCGGAGTGCGCGAGCAGATCCGCTGCGGATCCGCCATCGAGGCGACCGAAATCCTCAGACGCCGCATGGTCGATCTGATCCTCGTCGACTGCGCGATGCCGCAGATGGACGGTTACGACTTCATCCGCTGGCTGCGCCGCGAGGCGCCTCAGCCGACCTGCCTGACACCGGCCATCATGCTCACCGGCCACGCCGCCCCGTCGAGCGTGCAGAAAAGCCGCGACTGCGGCGCCAGTTTCATTGTCACCAAGCCCATCACGCCCGGCGTCCTGCTCCAGCGCATCCTGTGGCTGGCGAGCGACGAGCGCGAATTCGTCAAGTCGGAAACCTACGTAGGGCCTGATCGCCGGGTGCGGAATCTCGGCCCGCCCCTTGGTGTGCCCGGACGTCGTGCGGGCGATCTGTCCACCCATGTCGGAGCGGCCGTCGAGGCCAATATGGATCAGGCCGACATCGACACCCTCATCAAGCCCAGAAGGGTCGCCCTATGACCGAGGCCAAGGTCTTCAAGTACCGCACCAATCTGGCGCGGAAGATGAGCGCGCCCGGTGGGCGTTCCGTGGAAGAGGCGCTGGGGGCGGCCGACAGCGCCCTCGCGCATCATCGCGACGCCGCGATGGAGGCTCTCGGAGTGATCCTGAGTCGGCTGGAGGAGGCCTGCGCGGCGCGGCGGCAGGCTGAAATCTATGACGGCGCGGCGGCCCTGCTCGACCTCGCGGGCTTCTTCGACACGGGGCCTCTCCACCCGGCCGCCTTCAGCCTGTGCGAGATCAGCGACCGCGGCTCCGTCTGGGACTGGCCTTCAGTCGAGGTCCATGTGCGGGCGATCCGCCGCATTCTCGGCGGCGGCTGCCGTGAAACGGACGAAACCGCTCTCCTGCTGGACGGACTGGTTTCGGTCCGGGCGCGACTGCAGAACAGGTCTCCGGCGCGCCAGAACTGACCGCTGCCCGGCCAGCAGATCACCGGCAGGCCGGATCGGCCGGCGGCAGGACAGGAGAGGCCAGCCCTGTGTTCCAGTTCCACGCAAGGCTGCCGCCGGCCCGTCGCCGGCACATCGTCTGTTCATGGAGAGCGAACATGCCGGGCATGAGACCTGCGGACGGTTCAGGCGCGGCCCTGAACGCCATATAGGCTCCATCGGCGGCGTAGGGTGACCACCGCGGCGCACCGCCGGCTTCCGGCTGTCCCGTCCGTGCGAAGCTGGTCCAGTAATCGACCATGGCGTCCGATAGGGCGGCCTCGCCCGGTTCCGCCGGTATCCGCGGCCAGCGCGGCGGCGTCCGTTGAAGATTGCCGAACATGTAGGGCAGTTCGCTGGCGTGGAAGCCGTGCAGGCCCGCTTGGTCCGCCGCCGGATAGCCGTGATCGAACAGGTAGAGGAAGGAGGGATGACCCGCCGCCGTCTGGGAGCGCACCAGCCGCTCCGACGTCCAGCCGTAGAGGGCGTCACGCGTCGTCGCCAGAATGCTCTCGGCCAGCCCGGAGGAGGGGTAAAGCCGCAGGAACTCGTCCGCGAGATCGCCGTAGCGCTCCCGAATGATGCGCTCGTAGTCCGCGGCGCTCGCCGGGGCGGGCGGAGCGAGAATTCGCAGCGACCGGATCTCCCCGCTGTTAAAGCCGGCGAGGATCGGAACCTGCGCCTGCTCGCCCCGGTCGAAGACATCGACCAACTGGCGCGGCAGGACCACGCCGTCGACGACGCCGAACGGCCCGAAGCCAGACATGGCCGCCTGGTCCGTCAGGGTCTGCGGGTCCATGCCGCGCAGGACGCGCAGGCTCGGCGCCTGGAGCCGCAGGGCGAGGGCCGAGCCGGCGCCTTCGGCGGAAGGCGCGCCAAACCTGGCCGTCTTCAGCTCGGGCGTCGATATCATGTAGGCGCTCTGGGCGATGGCCTTGTCGAACAGGTCTCGGGCCAAGGGCGACGCCAGCAGATACATGACGCTGAGCCCGCCGGCGGATTCCCCGGCGATGGTGACGTTGTCGGGATCGCCGCCGAACGCTTCGATATTGGCCTGCACCCAGCGCAGCGCCTGAATCTGGTCCAGCAGTCCATAGTTGCCGGATATGCCGGCGGGGGATTCGGCGCTGAGATCGGGGTGGGCCAGATAGCCCAGCACGCCCAGACGATAGTTGATCGAGACGACCACGACGCCTTCGGACGCGAGCCGGGCTCCGTCGTACAGTCTCTCCTTGCTGGAGCCGGCGACGAGCGCGCCGCCGTGTATCCAGACGATGACCGGCGCCTTGCCGTGCGTCGATCCGGTCCAGACATTAAGCGTCAGACAGTCCTCGCTCGTGGCGCCGAGGTTGTCCGAATAGACGTTCGGCGCACCGGGCGTCGGCTGGATGCAGGCCGGTCCATAGACGCTAGCGTCCTTCACCCCTGTCCATGACGCGGCGGGCAGGGGGGGGCGCCAGCGGTTCTGACCCACCGGCGGCGCGGCGTAGGGAATGCCCTTGAACGACAGGATGTCGCCCTCGACCCGGCCGCGCACGGCGCCGGCGGGCGCGGTGACGGTGGGGATTTCGGGACGCGCCGAGGCGCGTCCGGCCCCGGCCAGCAGAACGCCGGCAATGCAGGCGGCGGCCGCCGTCCGGGCGACGCGGTTCAGCAACGAGGTCATTGGGCGTCTCCGGCTCTCGAGGTGTCACGCCCCAGCAGCTTGGCCAGCCACAGGAACAGGCACACGGCGGCCACATAGACGGGCGTCAGGGTGTAGAGCGCCAGCTGCAGCGAGTTGTCCGGGTGGGCGGCGCTGAAGAAGTCGCTGGCGGCGCCGACATAGGTCGGGCCCACGCCCATGCCGATGAAGTTCATCACCAGCAGCAGCAGGGCGCCCGACATCACCCGCTGGTTCGGCTTCACCTCTTCCTGCACCAGGGCCACCGAGGACGAGAGGTAGAAATAGTTGAGGAACGTCGGGCCGCTGAGCAGGGCCAGCGCCAGCGGCCATGACGGAGCCCAGACGAAGGCGACGTAGAAGGGCAGGGCCAGCGCCAGCGACATGGCGGGCAGCAGGGCATAGGCCTTCTTCGAGCGCCGGGTGAACCGGTCGATCAGCCAGCCGGAAGCGAAGATCCCTCCACCCATGCCGATGGCGACGACCAGTGCGTACCAGAGCGCCACGTCGTTCAGGGTCATGCCCTTCTCGCGCATCAGGAACAGGACGGCGAAATTGCCCAGGCCATAGGTGATGATCTGGGTGATGCCGCTGGCGAAGGCTGCCAGCACCAGCGTCGGGCGCGAGAAGAACATGCGCACCGTGCCCCAGAAGGGCGCGCGTTCCGGCGGCGGCGCGCCGACGGCCTGATCCAGTCCGCCGCGCGGCGGCTCCTTGACCAGGAAGGGCGTGGCGACGGCCACGATCAGACCCACCACCCCGATGGCGACGAAGGCGTCGCGCCAGCTGAAGGCGGCGGCGATCGAGGCGCCGAAGGCGATGCCCAGCGCCGCTCCGACCGGAGGGCCGAGGTTGTAGATGCCCAGCGCCATTCCACGGCGGCCCGGCGGAAAGTAATCGGTGACGATGGCGTAGGACGGCGGCACGCCGCCCGCCTCGCCGAAGCCGACGGTCATCCGCGATGCGGCAAGCTGACCGAAGTTGCGCGACAGGCCGCAGGCCATGGTCGCGGCGCTCCAGATGCCGCAGGCGATGGACACCACAGCCACCCGGTTGGTGCGGTCCGCCAGCCACCCAACAGGAATGGCGATGAAGCAGTAGAAGAACGCGAAAAACAGGCCGCCCAACAGCCCCAGCTGTCCGTCGGTGATGTGCAGGGCGTCCTGGATCGGCTTGGCCAGGATCGACAGCAGCTGCCGATCGAGGAAGTTGAGCACATAGATGAACCACAACAGGCCCAGCGCGACCCATGCGCTTCGCCCGACCGGCGATCTGGCGGTGGGCGGGGCTCCGGATGCGACAGGCGTCGAGCTCATGATCGTTTCCTCGATGAAGCGGGTCTTGCGCCCGTCTATTTTTCTGGATGGGTCAGGGCCCGGTAGACGAAGGTGCGGGCGGTCCGTCGGAAGGTGTCGCTGACCGGGTCGGCCATCCGCTGGATCATGCCGACGAAGGCGATGTCACTGGCCGGGTCGACCCAGAACCAGGTGCCGCCGCCGCCGCCCCAGCTCAGCGTGCCCCTGCCTTCGGAGACGCCCAGAGCCGTCGGGTCGAGCACGATGGAGAAGCCGAGCCCGAAGCCGAAGGCGCGGCTGAACGGCAGCAGCCGCAGGGGATTGGTTGTGTCCAGCACGGCGTCGGGAATGACGTTGGTGCCCATAAGCGCGACGGTTTCAGGCGACAGGATGCGGACGCCGTCCAGCTCTCCCCGGTTCAGGATCATCTGGCAGAAGCGGGCATAGTCCGTCGTCGTCGAGACAAGCCCGCCGCCACCGCCCTCGAACGGCGGCCGGGTGGTGATGTCGTGGATCGGTACGCCGAAGGTGTGGGTGGCGGTCTTCAGACCGCCGGCGCCGTCGTCGGCATAGAGACCGGCGAGGCGGTGTTCGTTGTCCGCGCGGGTGTGGAATCCCGTATCCGCCATCCGCAGCGGGCCGAAGATGCGGTCCTGAAGGAAGGCGCCGAGGGTCTGGCCCGAGAGCCTTTCGACGATCAGGCCCAGCAGGTCTGAGGCAACGGAATAGAACCATTCCGTACCCGGCTGAAACATCAGCGGAATGTCGGCGGCGCGGCGCGCGAGCTCGTCGAGACTGCCCGCCGAGAGCACGGCCTTCTCACCATAGGCCCGCTCGACCGGATGGACGTCGAACAGTCCATAGCCGAGGCCGGCCGTGTGGCTCATCAGCTCCCGCATTGACGGTGGACGGGTCGCGTCCTCGAGCCGCATGGAGCCGTCCGCGTCCATGCCCGCGAAGACCTTCTGCCCCTCGAATTCCGGCAGGAATTTCGTGATCGGGTCGTCGAGGCGCCAGCGGCCTTCCTCGAACAGGATCATCATGGCCACGGCCGTGACCGGCTTGGTCATGGAGTAGATGCGGAACATCGTATCAGCGGCGAGCGGCGCTTGATCGCCGAGCCGTGCCTTGCCGAAGGTTCTGAAGTCGACGACCTGTCCGTGCCGCATCAGCAGGGTCGAGGCCCCCGCCACCTGTCCGGTCCCGACCATGTCCGCCATCCAGGCGGCCATGTGGTCGAGACGCGCCGCGTCGAAGCCCGCGGCTCCGGCGTCTGACGCCAGCGGAAGGCCGCCGACCTCACTCATCGGGCGACGTCTTCCGTCGTTCCGCGGCCCGGCTCTCGCACATGCCGACGAAGCCGTGGGCCATGAAGGTCGCCATTCGCGCCTTGATGGCCTCGAAATCGTCCGACCGGCACAGGCCTCCCGAAAGGTGGTCGATACGGCCTGTACGGGCCAGGCTCAGCGTCAGGGCCCCCGTCGTGAAATGGTAGCCCCAGAAGATATCCTCCTCGGGACAGCCCGGCATCGCCTGCTTCAGCAGGCCGATGAGGCGAAGGACCACCGGGTCGAACAGCCGGTCCATGACCTCCGCGCCCCAGGCGGGAGTGTTGTTCAGCTGTGCGCCCAGCGCCCCGAAATAGCGCCAGCCTTCGCCGCCCGTCGAATAGGTGTCCAGATCGGTGTCGAGGAAGGCCCGCAGGGCGCCCTCCACCGTCGGCTTGCCGTTCGCCGCCTTCTCATAGGCGTCCAGCGCTTCCATCCGTCGGCCGCTTGTGACCGGCGCGCGGCGGGCCATCACCTTGTCGAAGACGTCCTGCTTGTCTTCGAAATAGTAGTGCACCAGCGATTTGTGGACGCCCACCTTGTCGGCGATGTCCTTGACCGTCACCCCGTGCAGGCCGTGTTTGGAGAACAGCTCCTCCGCCGCGTCGAGGATCTGTTCGAGGCTCTCGGCGCGTTGCTCGGCCTTGCGGCGAGGGGTGCGGACGGGCGTGGACATGACCTGAACCTCAAGACGGTCCGGCGCATCCTGAAACCGGCGCGCCGACTCGATGACGGAGACGTCGGTCATTCTAGGCACCTCCATAGGTGGCGCGAAGCTGTGTCTTGTTGATCTTGCCCGTGGCGGCCAGAGGCATGGCCTCGACGCGGACGATCCGGTCCGGGATCCACCAGTCGGCCACTCGCCCTTTCAGGCTCGCCTTAAGAGCCCCCTCGTCGATGTCGCCGCCATTGGCGGGCTCGACGACCATCAGCGGACGCTCGCCCCATTTCGCGTCAGGACGTCCGATCACGGCGACCAGATTGACCGCGGGCAGGGCGCCGACGATCTCCTCGATCTCGACCGGATTGATCCATTCGCCGCCCGACTTGATCAGGTCCTTGGAGCGGCCGGCGAGGGTCAGGTTTCCCTCGTCGTCGATGATCGCGAGGTCGCCCGTGTCGAACCAGCCGTCGGCGTCGAGCGCGCTCTCCGAAGCGCCGAAATAGCTCTGCACCGCGCTCTGCCCTCGCACTTTCAGATGACCGAGCGTGTTGCGCTGCTCGGCCAGGGGCGTGCCGCCGGCATCCGTCAGCAGAAGGTCGACGCCGACCGGGGGACGCCCGGCCCCACGCGCCGCGCCGGGCTTGTCGCTGCGCGGCGAAATGGCCCCGAGGGGCGACAGCTCCGTCATGCCCCAGCTCGTCTGGACAGTGACGCCGAGACGGGCCTCCATCCGGGTCAGGAGGGCCTCCGGGCAGCTGGAGCCCCCGATGATGATCCGCTCGAGGCCTGGCGTGTCTCCGCCGACGGCGTCGAGATGGTCGAGAAGACCCAGCCAGACGGTCGGCACGCCGACCGCCACAGTGACACCGTGGCGGTTGACCAGTTCCATCAGGCTGCGACCGTCGGTGACCCGCCCGGGCAGCACCAGGCCTGCGCCGACCGCCGGCGCCGCGAACGGCAGCCCCCACGCATTGGCGTGGAACATGGGCACGGCGACCAGGATGGTGTCGGCGGCTGTCAGGGCCATTGCGTCGGCCTGCAGCGACCGGAGGGTGTGCAGGTAGTTGGAGCGGTGCGTATAGGCCACGCCCTTGGGCGCGCCGGTGGTGCCGGAGGTGAAGCACAGGCCCGCGAGCGAGCGTTCGTCGAACTGACCCCACGGCGTCGGCGCGCCGGCTTCCGACAGGAGCGTCTCCAGCTCATGGGCCGGGAGGCGGCCGGGATCGGCCGATGGCCGGTCACCGTCCAGCAGGATCACCTGCTCCAGGCACGGGCAGGCGGCGAGGAGCGCTTCGGCCAGCGCGCCGAGGCTGGCCCCGACCGCCAGAACCCGGTCGCCGGCTTCGGTGATCATGGCCGCCAGATGGGCGGTTGTCAGGCGGGGGTTCAGCGTGTGGCAGACCAGTCCGGCGCCCATGGCGGCGTACCAGACCTCGACGTGATGCTGGGTGTTCCAGGCCAGTGTGGCGACGCGGTCGCCCGGCTTCAGCCCCAGCGAGAGCAGGGCCCCGGACAGGCGGTTGGCCCGGTCGCGCAGCAGGGCGTAGCCGATCTCCGTGTCGCCGCTCGCCCCGGCCGTGATCACCCGCGCCCGGCCGTGCCACTTGGCGCCGTGATCGAGGAAGCGATCCACGGTCAGGGCGTAGTCCTGCATCGGGCTGAGATCGGACCCGGTCATGCGGAGACGACTGAAGCCCGCGTCGGGAGGTGCGGAATGGCGAAGGCCATGGGGAGGAAATCCACGCGTTACAGGAGCGCCGACGCTGTCTGCCGGCGAGGTTCGTGAGGGCGGCGGCCTGGAGGCGCCGCCGCCCTCACGGGAGACCTCAGAAGGTCCGCATCAGGTTCAGGCCGATCTGCCGCGGCGGCCCCGCGTAGCGCAGGCCCGCATTGATCGCGGCGATGTAGGTCTGGTCGGTGGCGTTGAGCGCATAGGCGGCCAGCGTCCAGGGGCCGGTCTCATAGCTCAGCTTGAGGTTGACGATGTCCCGCGCCTCCAGCCGGTCGCCGAGCGCCGGGTTGTTGAAGATCGAGGTCCACGACTCGCCGATGTGCGAGTAGTCGATGCGCGGCGTCAGCGTGGCCCCGTCCGCGAAGGCGAACTCGTATTCGACGCCGGCGTTGAAGGTGACCTCCGGAGCATAGCTCTGGCTGTTGCCGTTCAGGTTCTGGCAGTTGCCCGCGGCGGGTCCGGTGTCGGGGTTGCAGGGAATGCGCGGCAGGCGCGGATCGTTGGCGAAGAAGTCGCCCAGCTCGGAGCTCGAGATCGAGGCGCCGACGTCGACCGACCACTGGCCGAACCGCGCCTGGGCCGAGCCTTCGATGCCCTTCAGCACCGTCTCGCCGCGCACGTTCACGATCGAGTTGAACAGCGGCACCGTCGGATCGCCGACGATGACCTGGAAGCCTTCATAGGCCATGTAGTAGACGCCCAGCTGGGTGCGCACCCGCCCGTCGAACATCGTCGACTTCCAGCCGAGCTCGTAGTCGATGACGTCTTCCGGCCCGAACGAGCTGGCCGGCACATAGAAGTTCGGCGCGTTCAGGCCGCCCATCTTGAAGCCGGTGGCGACGAAGCCGTAGACGAAATTATCGTCGTCGACCTTGTAGTTGATGCTCAGTTTGCCGGTGGTCTTTTCGGCGGTGACTTCGTCGTTCTGCAGCAGCGCCAGCCCGAAGGCGGGATAGGTCGTATAGACGTTGTCGTTGGTCGACGTGCTTTCCGACCAGCGGGCCCCCAGCTGGATTTGCAGGCGGTCCGAGACGTCGTAGCTGATCTGACCAAAGACGGCCTGGGTCTCCTTCGGCGTCTCGCCGAAGATGTAATAATCGATCACGCCCTCGGGGAAGCCGACGTGATAGGCGCCCTGCGGGAAGGTGGTGACGGGGAAGACCACGTCGTCGTACTGCCAGAAGGCGCCCAGCAGCCAGGTCAGGCGCTGGTCGCTCGGGGAGACGATGTTGAACTCCTGCGACCACACCTCTTCCTCGACCCGGTCGTAGAAGGTGTTGTTCAGAGCGCTGGTGCCGTCCAGATCGGTCGAGAACTCGCTGATGCCGTCCTGGTAGCCGGTGATCGAGCGCAGGGTGATGCCGTTGTCGAGCACATAGCTGACGTTCAGCGACACCCGCGCCGTCTCGTCCACGCCCGAGTGCGGCCCGTTGGCGGTGATCTCGAACGGATCGTTGGTGGCCAGCGCCGGGTCGGCGGGATAGCCGCCGAAGTCGAGATAGTTGTAGTCGCCCTTCAGCAGCACTCGCAGGGCCGGGGTCGGCGTCCACAGGAAGCTGGCGCGCAGGCTGCTGGAATCGATGTCGCCCGGATGGCCGGTGTAGGAGCCGGTGATGTCGTGGAAGCTCTCGCGGGTTTCCTGGTTGACGGCGAACCGCGCCGCCAGGGTGTCGCCGAGCGGCACGTTGATCGCGCCTTGCAGCTTCACATTGTCATAGCTGCCGACCTGACCCATCAGATAGCCGTTCACACCCGAGAAATCGGGGTTGCGGGAGTTGATGAAGACGGCGCCGCCCGTGGCGTTGGTGCCGGCGAAGGTGCCCTGCGGCCCGCGCAGCAGTTCGACGCTGCCGATGTCGTAGTAGGGCTCGGTCTGGAAATAGCCCGGGAAGACCGGCACGCCGTCGCGGTAGGTGGTGACGCCGACGCCGATGGCGGTGGTCGGCTCGGACTTGCCGATGCCGCGCACGTTGAAGAAATTGCCCTGGCCGAAATTCTGGACGGTCGTCGAGGGGGCCACGAACTGGAGCTGTTCCAGCGAGGTGACGCCCCGGTCCTCCAGATCCTCGCCGCTCAGCACGGTGGCGGCGACGGCGGTTTCCTGCAGGTTGGTCGTGCGGCGTTCAGCGGTGATTACCACGTCGTCGACGGCCGTCGCCTGATTTTCGGCGGCCGGGTCGGCCTGAGCCGCCGGAACCTGCTGGGCCTGCGCGGCCCCGGCCCACAGCAGCACGGCGGCGGATGTCGTTATCCAGAGCTTGCGGCCCATGGTCTTCCTCCCTCGATGTTCCCTCGGCGCTCTTTCGGCGTCCATGGTCGGACGGTCTCACCGAACCTGCATCGTGTCAATCTTCACTAGCCGACGAGTGAATATTGACCTTCGGGCCAGTGTCGGTCCACGTTCGGCGCTCGTTGTCCCGGGGGCGGCGCAGTGATGGAGTGACCGATGAGCATCGATCTGAGCGGCCGCGTGGCGATCGTGACGGGCGCGGGTGGCGGCCTTGGCCGGAGCCATGCGCTGGCGCTCGCGCGCTACGGAGCCCGGGTCGTCGTCAACGACATGTCGGCCGCCGGAGCGGATGCCGTCGCCACCGAGATTCGCGCCGAAGGCGGCGAGGCAATCGCATGGATCTGCAGCGTCACCGACCGCGAGGCGGTGCAGGCGATGGTCACCGATGCGGTCGATCGCTGGGGCTCGATCGACATCGTGGTCAACAACGCCGGCATTCTGCGGGACCGCACCTTCGCCAAGATGGATCTGGACGACTTCGCCGCGGTGATCGACGTGCATCTGATGGGCTCGGTCAATGTGACCAAGGCGGCATGGCCGTACATGCGCGAGCAGGCCTATGGGCGGGTCATCTTCACCACCTCGTCCTCGGGCCTGTACGGCAATTTCGGCCAGTCCAACTATTCCGCCGCCAAGATGGCTCTGGTCGGCCTGATGCAGACCCTCGCGCTGGAGGGCGAGAAGTCGGGCATTCGCGTCAACTGCCTCGCTCCCAGCGCCGCGACGCAGATGACCGAAGGCCTCTATTCCGATGAAGCTCTGCGGGGGCTTGGGTCCGACCTGGTCAGCCCGGGTGTGGTCGCTCTTTCCGCCGAAGACGCACCCACCCGCACCATCTTGCTGGCCGGCGCGGGCGCTTTCGAACAGGCGCACGTCACCATGACACGCGGCGTCTATGTGGGCGCCGCGCCGGACGCCGCCGAGCAGGTGCAAGCCAGCTGGGCGGAAATCTCGAACCGCTCGGCGGAGCAGGTTCCCGCTTCCGGCGCCGCCCAGTACAACCACGAGGTTCAGCATCCGGGCCGGATTGGGCGGGGACGTTGCTGCGCACGCCGTGGCGGTCTGAAAAGGCGGGGGGCGAGACTTCTGTTACATGGAAGCAGCAGCTCGATCCTGTTCGATAAAGTCCTGTGAGTTGTTCAACTCATAGGCGTCTGGCGTCGCTTGCATAGCCGCAGGCTGTTTAGTAGCGATCACGCCGGGGGCGATCCGGGGCATGAAGCCGCGGTGGCGCTATGTGTGCCCAGTAACAGCGGCTGCCCAGTAGCAGCGGCTTTTTGTGAGAGCTTTCCATGCCCATCGCCACGCCTTTCGTCGTGTCTCCCTTCAACGCGGGGGACAATGACATCCGGCCGTCCATGACGCGCCTGCCGAACGGCAACATCGTCGTCGTCTACGAGCACTATAACGGCGGCGACCCAACCATCGCCATTCGCGTCATTCAGCCCAATGGCACGCCCGTCACCGGCGAGATCTTCGACAACATCGGCGGCTACGGAATCCTGCCGCAGGTCGTCGCCATCGACGCGACGCACTTCGCCATCGTGGCGTCGGACTTCGGCACCGTCAGCGGCGCGGTCGAGCTGACGGCGCAGGTGTTCACCATCAACGGCGCAAACCTGACCCAAGGCGGCGAGCTGCCGATCAGCAACTACGCCACGACAAACGACGATAACGGCAACGAGCATCAGATCCTGCGCCTGCCCAACGGCAATTTCCTCGTCGTCTGGGCTCAGTTCACGAACAATTTCGGCAACGCCCAGCTGGTCGCCCGGACGTTCGACGCCAACTTCAATCCGCTGACGGCCGAAACCCGCATCAGCGAGTTCAACAATACCGGCGTCTCAAATCCACAGGTCACCCTGAACGGCTACAACGCCGTCGTCTCGTGGACCCAGAACGACCCGACGACGGGCGGGACGCTTCATGCACGCGTGGCGGCCTTCACCGTCGGCGTGAACGGATCGCTGCCCGCGTCGCCGCCCAATGACGTGGACGTGGGCAACAACACTTCTGTGCGCAGCATGACCTATCTCGCCAACGGCGACGTGCTGGTCCTTTACGTCGGCGGCCCGGTGCAGGGCGGCTCCCTCGACGACAACGACAAGCTCACCGCGAGAATCTACAGCGCCGACCTGTCGACGGTGAAGTCGACGCTGCAGATCAACTCCACCATCGACGATAACGGCGTCACCAGCGTTGCGGTCGTGGCCTTCGCCAGCGGCGGCTTCCAGGTGATCTGGGGTCAGGACCCTGCCGGCGGAACGGCCACGTCGCAGGATCTCGAACTCTACTCGCGCACCTATAATCTGAACTACGTCGCCATGGGCGCACCGGAACTGCTGACGTCGAACGCTGTGCACGACCGGTCGCCTGTGGCGGTCGTGGACGCCGCCGGCAACGTCACCCTGACCTGGGAGACGACGAACGCCTCGGGCATGGGCTCGATCGTCGGCGTCTACCTCGAAAATCAGGATCCGGGCGTGCCGAACGCCGAACCGGTCGGCGCAGACTTTCAGGCGACTGTCCTCGAGGACGGGATCCATACCTTCACCGCCGCGCAGTTCGGCTTCACCGATGGCGACGGCGACTCGTTCGATGGCGTGGTCTTCACGACCCTGCCGGCCAACGGCGCGATCGTCGTGGTCAATGGCAGCGGCGTGGTCGTCCAGACGGTGACCGCCGGTCAATCGGTCACCGCGGCCCAGATCGCCTCGGGTCTGGTCCAGTATCGGCCGGACGCGAACGAGAACGGCGAGGATTTCGACACCTTCACCTTCCAGGTCCGGGACAATGGCGGCACGACCGGCGGCGGCGTCAATCTCGACCAGTCGCCGAACACCTTCACCTTCGACGTCACGGCGGTGAACGATGCGCCCACGGCCGACCTCAACGGCGCGACCGCGGGGACAGGTTCTTCGGTCACCTACCTCGAGAACGCGGGGCGGGTGCTTCTCGCCTCCGGCGTGCTGCTGTCCGACGTCGACTCGAGCACCCTGACCGGGGCCACTGTCAGCATCACGGGCGGCCTTCAGGCATCGGCTGACTCCCTGACGCTCGCGGGCCTCACCAGCGGTGTGGTGAACGGCGTAACCTTCGCCTACGACGCCGCGACGGGCGTGCTTTCGCTCTCGGGGACGGCGACGACCGGTATCTACCAGGGACTGCTGCGCCAGATCGGCTTCATCTCGAGCAGCGACGCGCCGGGCACGTCGCGCACCGTCACCTGGACCGTCACCGACGGCCCGCACGCCTCGGCGCCGGTGACCACCACCATCACCGTCACGCCCGTCGAGGATGCGGCTGTCGCCGGCAACGACACGGACAGCACGGTCGAGAGCGCGCCTGTGTCCGGCTCCGTCTTCGGCAACGACAGCGACGCCGACGGCCCGGCCCTGGCGGTGTCGGCGGTCAACGGCTCCGCGGCCTCAGTGGGCGTGGAGATCACGCTCGCCTCGGGCGCCCTGCTGACGCTCAACGAGGATGGCAGCTACGTCTACGACCCGAACGGCGCCTTCGACAGCCTGTCGGGACCCAGCTCGGGCGGTTCGAACCGGACGGGCTCCGACAGCTTCACCTACACCCTGGCGAACGGGAATACGGCCACCGTCATCATCACCCTCACCGGCGAAGACAGCGAGGGCGACGTGCTCCGGGGCGGCGTCGGCAATGACGCCCTCGTCGGCGGCGCGGGAACGGATACGGCCGACTACTCCGCCGCCCCCGCGGGCGTGCGGGTCCAGCTGAACACCGGCGTGGCGTCGAACGACGGGAACGGCGGAACGGACACCCTGACCGGCATCGAAAACGTCAGCGGCTCGGCCTTCGACGACGTCCTGATCGGCGACGGAGCGGCCAGCGTCCTGAATGGCGGCCTCGGGTCTGACACCCTTGTCGGCCTCGGCGGCAACGACACCCTGATCGGGGGAAGCGGCGCGGCGAACCAGATGCAGGGTGGCCTCGGAGACGACATCTATGTGGTCGAGGCCAACGACACCATCGTCGAGTTCCTGAACCAGGGGACGGACGAAATCCGCACTAACCGCAGCACGCAGACCCTGGCGGCCAACGTCGAAATCCTGACCTACACCGGCGCGGGATCGTTCGTGGGCGTCGGCAACGAGCTGGACAATACGATCACCGGAGGCGGCGCCAACGACGTTCTGGCCGGCCGGGGTGGCGCCGACACGCTGCAAGGCGGCGCGGGTCTGGACACGGCCGATTATTACAGCGCCGTCGCGGGCGTGACCGCCGACGTCGCGTCCGGCGCCTCGAACGACGGGGACGGCGGAGCCGATACCTTCGTCAGCATCGAGAACCTCCGCGGTTCAGCCTATGCCGACCGCCTAACGGGCGACGCTGCCGATAACGTGCTGGACGGCGGCGGCGGGAACGACACCCTCATCGGACGGGGCGGCAACGACTCGCTGCGCGGCGGGGCTGGCACGGACACCGCCGACTACAGCGCCGCCTCCTCTGGCGTCACGGTTCGCCTGAACACTGGAACGGTCAATGACGGGGAGGGGGGCGTCGACACGCTCGTGTCCGTCGAAAACATCGTCGGGAGTGTCCATGACGACCTGATCGTCGGCAGCGACGGCGTGAACGTCCTCAGCGGCGGAGCCGGCAGCGATACCCTGCTCGGCCTCGGCGGCGACGACGTGCTGATGGGCGGCGCCGGAGCGGCCAACCAGTTGCAGGGTGGAGCCGGCGACGACCACTACATCCTCGACGCCTTCGACACGGTGGTGGAGTTCGCCGCCGAAGGGACCGACACGGTCGAGGCCCGCATTGGAAGCTATACGCTCGGGAACAACGTCGAGAACCTGACCTACACCGGCGCCGGCGCGTTCGTGGGCAACGGAAACGCGCTGGACAACGTCATCACCGGGGGGGCTCTGGACGATATCCTGCGTGGCAAGGGCGGCAACGACACCATTCACGGCGGACTGGGTCGTGACGAGGTGCAGCTCCGCGGGGTGGCCGGGGAGTACACGATCACCGCCGAGGGGAGCGGCTACCGGATCGTCGACACCGTCGGCGGCCGTGACGGCTCAACCCTGGTCGACAGCGTCGAGGTGCTTCGCTTTGGCAACAACACGACGGTCAGCCTGACCTACCCGCCGGCCGGCCTCGCGCCGCTGGAACCTTCGGACAAGATCGCCGGGCCTCAGGTGCTGCCGACGCTCCCCGTCGATGACGCCTTCGTCCTGCCGATGCAGCACGATGATCAGCCGTTCGTATTGCCGGGGACTGACCTCGCGAAGATCGACGCCGACCCTCTCGTACTGCCGGCGGCGGATGCTTCGGCTCCCCTGTTCGCGGGACTTGAAACGCATCTGGCGCCGACCGGTGACTGGATGATCACGCTCGACCACGACGGCGGTATTCTGGGCTAGCCGGACGTCCGCGGACGCGGAGACGCTGGAGACCGCAACGTCTGCGGAGGAGAGCTCCTCCTCCGCAGGCGACCTTTCAGACCGGGGCGGAGGTTCGGAGGCATCGCCCCGTGCTGCCCGCTCAGCGGATCGGCCTGTTCCGGCATTGCGAAACTGCACGACGGCACAGGGTGTGGTGCATTTCCCGGCGTCGGACGCGGCGAGCCTCATGACGGGCTCGATTGTGCTGGTCGATGGCGGCTATAGCTGCTGATGATCGGGGGAAGAGCCTATGACATCGACGCAAGCGCTGGTCGCCGGTGTGGAACTGGGCGGCACCAAGGTGATCTGTACACTCGCCACCGCACCGGACGACGTGCGGGCCGAGGTCAGCATCCGCACCACGACGCCGGCCGAGACGCTGGGCCTCGTCCATGACCAGCTCGCGGATTGGGCGCGCAACGAGCCGATCACCGCCGTCGGCTATGCCAGCTTCGGCCCGATCGAACTCAATCCGGCCTCGCCGGATTACGGGCGGATCGTCAACACCACCAAGCCGGGGTGGAGCGGCGCCGACGTCCTCGCTACGGGACGGGGGTTGGGTCTGCCCCTGGGCTTTGACACCGACGTCAATGGCGCTGCGCTGGCCGAGGGGCGCTGGGGGGCGGCGCGGGGCCTGAGCACCTTCGCCTATATCACCGTCGGCACCGGTGTCGGCGTCGGCTCGATCGTCAACGGCCGCGCGGTGCGTGGCCTCGGGCATTCAGAAGCCGGCCACCTGCGCGTGCCGCGCGTGCCCGGCGCCACCTTCCCCGGCATCTGCAGCTTCCACGGCGACTGCGTCGAGGGCCTTGTGTCGGGCCCCGCCATCGAGGCCGCGGCCGGGCGCCCGGCGGAGGCGCTCGCCGCCGATGATCCCGTCTGGGACGAGGTGGTCCACGGACTGGCCATGCTGGTTCATAACCTCGCGCTGACCCTCGCTCCCGAGCGTGTACTGATCGGCGGCGGCGTCGGCATGGGGCAGGCGCATCTCCTGCCGCGGGTCCGCCGGTCGGTGGTCGAGAGCCTGAACGCCTACGGCGGCAGTCCAGCGATCGCGAGCGGCATCGAGCAATGGATCCAGCACCCTGAACTCAAGGACAGGGCCGGGCCGCTGGGTGCGGTGGCGCTCGCCATCGATGCGCTCGGGGCCTGACGGCTACCTTGCAAGGCTCGGGTCAAGCCAGCCGGTCTGACAGGCGCGCCCCCTTCGCCTTCCGATCATCCCCGTTTCTGTTCGGCCCGCGTCTGTTCGGCAGGCATCGGCTCCATCGTCGACCGGGCGATCACCGCCCTCAGACGTTCGGCCAGAACCGAGTTGCGGTAGGGCTTTTCGATCACCTCGAACTCGTGGACCTCCTTCAGGGAGGACTCGCCGACATAGCCGGACGTGAGGAGAATCCGCAGATCCGGGTTCATCCGCTGGGCCCGACGGGCAAGCTCGATGCCGTTGACGCCGCCCGGCATGACCACATCGGAGAACAGGACGTCGAAGGACGGGTCCGCCTCCAGCCGCGCCAAGGCTCCAGCTGCGTCGGTCGCCACCTCGCAGCGGTAACCCAGCCCGGCGAGCATATCCAGGCAGACGCTGAGGACCGCCGGATCGTCCTCGACGATGAGCACGCGCTCCGATCCGGCGGGAATGGCGGCGGTCGGGCTCACGTTCGCCGCGAGGCCCGGACGGTCTTCCGTGAGAGGCAGCCGCAGGACAAAGGCGGCGCCGCGGCCCGGTTCGCTCTCGATTTCGATCCGCCCGCCCGACTGACTGACGAAGCCGTAGACCTGGGACAGGCCCAGTCCGGAGCCCCGCCCCACCTCCTTGGTCGTGTAGAAAGGTTCGAACACCTTCTCCCGGACTTCCGGGCTCATACCGGAACCGGTGTCCGAGACCACGATCGTTCCGAGCGCGGCGGGTTCGGCCGTCCGTTCAATCCGGATGGTCAGACGCCCCTCATTGGCCATGGCGTCCTTGGCGTTGACCGCCAGATTGAGCAGCGCATTCTCGAGATGGTGCGAATCCACAGAGACGAACACCTCCGTCTCGGACGGCTGAACGTCGAGCACCACGCCCTCTCCAACCGCCTGTTTCAGCAGTGGGGCGAAGGCCCTGACCAGCTGGTTGAGCTCCACCGGCTGGGGGTTGAGTTGCTGGCGGCGGGAGAAGGCGAGGAGCTGACGGGTCAGGGTCTGGCCGCGGTCGGCCGCCGCCCGGATGGCCGATAGCTGACTGTGGGCCTTGGGGTCCTCGATCTTCCGCAGGAGGATGTCGGCATTGCCGAGAACCACGGTCAGGAGGTTGTTGAAGTCGTGCGCCACGCCGCCCGTCAGCTGGCCGACCGCCTCCATCTTGCGCGCCTGGGCCAGTTGTTCCTCGAGTTGACGCCGGTCGGTGATGTCCAGCAGGGTGCCGACGATCTCGCCTTCGGCCCCGTGGTCGCCGGGCACCCAGACCCCCTGATCCAGGAAGCGGCGGTATTCCCCGTCGGCGCACTGCCAGCGGTATTCGCAGGCGTAGGCGCCTGTTTCTGACACCCGCATGAGGCTTTCGATGACTCCACCCACATCATCGGGGTGGATACGGCCCAGCCCGATCTCCGGCTCCTCGATGAATCGGGCCGGACCGAACCCTGTTAGAGGCGTGATGCTGTCGCTCACGAACAGGGCGCCGAAGGGCGGCAGGCCGGTGCGGGAGGTGAAAACCACCGGGAGAGAGCGAAGGATGGAGTCCTGACGTTCGCGCGTCTTGCGCAGGGCGAGTTCAGCCGCGAGGCGCGCTTCCGTGATGGATGCGTTCTCCCGCATCAGCCGATGCCGTTCCTCCGCCTGCCGCCGGATCTGGATCGTCTTGAGATGCAGATCGGTCAGGACCGCGACCTTGGCCCTCAGGATAAAGGGGTCGACCGGCTTGAACACCACATCGACCGCTCCGACCTGATAGGCCTGAAAGATGTGGGTCTCGTCGCGGAACACCGCCGTCACGAAGACGATCGGGGTGTCGCGCGTCCGCGGATGCTCGCGGATCAGCCGGGCCGTCTCGTAGCCATCCATCCCGGGCATATGCAGGTCGAGGAGGATGACCGCGAACTCCTCCTTGAGCAGGCGGCGAAGCGCCTCCTCGCCCGAGCGGGCCACGACCAGATCATGGCCCAGCACCTCCAGCGCTTCAGAGGCGGCGAAGGCGTTGCGCTCATCGTCGTCGACGATCAGGACCCTCGCGCGAAGCGGGGGCGGTGGTTTGCGCGCGCGGGATCCGCCCATCAGACGGCCGCCGGCTCTGCGACCGACAGCCGCTGCGCGTCGGTTCTCTGGATCGACACCCGCATCACCGAGATCAAATAGTCGATGTCGACCGGCTTGGAGACGTAGTCGGACGCGCCTGCCTCAATGCATTTGGACCGGTCGCCCTTCATCGCCTTGGCCGTGACGGCGATGATCGGCAGGTTGGCGTAGCGGGCCATGGAGCGGATCTCCCTCATGGTCTCGTAGCCGTCCATGTCGGGCATCATGATGTCGACGAGAACGATGTCGACCTCCGGGTGCTGAGCCAGCAGGTCCAGACCCGCCCGCCCGCTTTCGGCGTAGTGCAGACCGACGCCGAACTCCTCGAGGGCGCTGGCCATCGAGAAGATGTTGCGGATGTCGTCATCGATCACAAGCGCTGTCCGGCCGCTCAGGATCGCGTCCTGACGGCGGGTGGCGGCGAGGGTCGACCGTGCGGTCTCGGAGAGTTGGTCGACGGGCTCGTGCAGCAGGATGGTGGCCTGTTCCAGCAGTTGTTCGGGCGTCCGGGCGAGTCGGGCCTCGCCCGAGAACACGGAGAGGCGAAGCCGGCGCTCGTCCGCAGGATCGAGTCCGTTGCCCGCATAGATGACAGCGGGGCGCGCCAGGTTCTTCAGGGTGCGGACGATGTCTTCCACCGGCGCGGCCGCGGTGTCGAAGATCACGCTGTCCGCGGGCTTCACCTTCGCCTTGGACAGGCCGCCGAGCCCCTCGATCCGGGTGACCTGGCCGAACGCGCCCTTCAGCGCGGTCGCGGCGTCGCTGTGCGGCCCGACGAAGACCAGCCGACGGCTCGGTGCGGCGACGAAGTCCCGCACCTGGTCGAGGCTGGCGATGACCTCGTCGCGTTCGACGGGCTTGGCCGTGAAGCCGAAGGCGCCGATGGCGAGGCCCAATCCCGCCTGGTCGTCCGCCGAAATCACGTGCACTGGAATGTGCCGGGTCTCCGGCGTGCGTTTCAGCAGGTCCAGCAGGGCCAGTCCGTCCATGTCCGGCAGGCCCACGTCCAGCAGGATGGCCTGGGGCGCGTAGCGGCGGGCGAGGGAGGCCGCGGCCGTTCCTTCGCGCGTGATGACCCCCTTGAAGCCGCAGTCGCGGACGAGGGCCAACAGTATGCCGCCGAACCGCGGATCGTCCTCGACGATGAGGATGACGGCGTCGCCTTGGGCGATCTCGTCGCGGTCGTCCGCGACCGTCTCCACGACATCGACCTCCTCCTCGAGCGGCTGGGTGCGGACCACCACCGTCTTGATCGAAGGGTCGGCGGCGACGGCGGCCTTGGCGGCGCTGAAGTGCAACGGAAGATACAGGGTGAAGGTCGAGCCGCGATCCGGTTCGCTGTCGACGCGCAGCTCTCCCCCGAGGGTCCGGGTGATCTCCCGGCTGATCGACAGACCGAGGCCGGTGCCGCCGTATTTGCGGCTGGTGGTGCCGTCGGCCTGCTGGAAGGCCTCGAAGATGATTCTCTGCTTTTCCTCGGGAATGCCGATGCCGCTGTCCCGCACCGAGAAGGCCACGACCTGCCCGGCCTTGGACAGGGTCTCGTTGCCGGGGCTCCAGCCCGCGTCGGCCCGGGCGACCCTGAACTCCACGCCTCCCGCGGCGGTGAACTTGAAGGCGTTGGACAGCAGGTTCTTGATGACCTGCTGCAGGCGTTTGTCGTCCGTGTAGATCGAGGCCGGGAGGGCGGGATCCAGGTCGATCCTGAAGTCGAGCCGCTTGTCCTGGGCGATCTGGGCGAAGGTCCGCTCCATCTGGTCGCGCAGGGACGAGAAGCTCGTTTCGCCAACGTCGAGGGTGACGGTGCCGGACTCGATCTTCGACAGGTCGAGAATGTCGTTGATCAGGCCCAGCAGGTCCGAGCCGGCGGCGTGGATGTTCTTGGCGAACTCCACCTGCTTGCCGGTCAGGTTCCCCTGCGTGTTCTCGCTCAGCATCTTTGACAGGATCAGCAGGCTGTTCAGCGGCGTGCGCAGCTCGTGGCTCATATTGGCCAGGAACTCGGACTTGTATTTCGACGTCAGGGCCAGCTGCTCCGCCTTTTCCTCCAGGGCGAAGCGGGCCTGTTCGACCTCGATATTTTTGGCCTCGACCTGCTTGTTCTGGGCCGAGAGAAGCACCGCCTTGTCCTCCAGCTCGGCGTTCGACTGCTGCAGTTCCTCCTGCTTGGCGCGGAGCAATTCCTCGGACTGGCGCAGGCTGGCCGCCTGCTGCTCGAGGCGGTCGTTGGTCGTCTTCAGCTCCTCCTGCTGGGCCTGGAGTTCGGCGGTCAGCAGCTGGGACTGGGTCAGAAGGCCTTCGGTGCGCATGTTGGCGGCGATGGTGCTGAGCACGATGCCGACCGATTCCATCAGCTGGCTGAGGAACGACTGGTGGGTCTCGGAGAACTCTCCGAAGGTCGCCAGCTCGATGACCGCCTTGACCTCGCCCTCGAATAGCGCCGGCAGGATGATGACGTTCAGCGGCGCCGCGCCGCCCAGACCTGAACCGATCTGGACGTAGTCCTTCGGCACATTGGTCAGGAGGATGCGCTCCTTCTCCTTGGCGCACTGGCCGATCAGGCTCTGGCCCAGACGGAAGGTCGGCGACAGCTGCTCCCGCTCGGTCGAGGCGTAGGCGGCCGCCAGCACCAGCACCGGCACGTCCTCGGGGTCCTTGTCCGCGACGTAGAAGACGCCGTGCTGGGCGTTGATCAGCGGCGCCAGCTCCGACAGCACCATGTTCGACACCGTGGCCAGGTCGCGCTCGCCCTGCAGCATCCGGGTGAAGCGGGCCAGGTTGGTCTTCAGCCAGTCCTGCTCGGTGTTCTTCAGGGTCTGATCCTTCAGGTTCCGGATCATCTCGTTGATGTTGTCCTTCAGCGCCGCGACCTCGCCGGAGGCCTCGACGGTGATGGATCGGGTCAGGTCGCCCTTGGTCACGGCGGTGGAGACCTCGGCGATGGCGCGGACCTGGGTGGTCAGGTTGCCGGCCAGCTGGTTCACGTTGTCGGTCAGGTCGCGCCACAGGCCGGCGGCGCCGGGCACCCGCGCCTGACCGCCGAGCTTGCCTTCAGAGCCCACCTCGCGCGCCACGTTGGTGACCTGGTCGGCGAAGATGGCCAGGGTCTCGATCATGCCGTTGATAGTGTCGGCCAGAGAGGCGATCTCGCCCTTGGCGTCGAGGGTCAGCTTGCGCTTCAGATCGCCGTTGGCGACGGCGGTGACGACGTCGGCGATGCCGCGGACCTGACCGGTCAGGTTGGCCGCCATCATGTTCACGTTGTCGGTCAGATCTTCCCAGGCGCCCGTCACACCCGGAACCTGCGCCTGACCACCCAGCTTGCCCTCCGTGCCGACCTCCTTGGCCACGCGGGTCACTTCCGAGGCGAAGGCGTTGAGCTGGTCCACCATGACGTTGATGGTGTTCTTCAGCTCGAGGATCTCGCCCTTCACGTCGACGGTGATCTTCTTCGACAGGTCGCCCTTGGCCACCGCGGTGGTCACCTCGGCGATGTTGCGGACCTGACCGGTCAGGTTGCCGGCCATGAAGTTCACGTTGTCGGTCAGGTCTTTCCAGGTGCCGGTGACGCCCTTCACCTGCGCCTGACCGCCCAGCTTCCCTTCGGTGCCGACCTCCCGCGCCACACGGGTCACTTCCGAGGCGAAGGCGTTCAGCTGGTCCACCATGGTGTTGATGGTCGATTTCAGCTCAAGGATTTCGCCCTTCACGTCCACGGTGATCTTCTTGGACAGGTCGCCGTTGGCGACGGCGGTGGTCACCTCGGCGATGTTCCGGACCTGACCCGTCAGGTTGTCGGCCATGGAGTTGACGTTGTCGGTCAGGTCCTTCCAGGCGCCGGTCACGCCGGTCACCTGCGCCTGCCCGCCCAGCTTGCCCTCAGTGCCGACTTCACGAGCCACCCGGGTGACTTCGGAGGCGAAGGCGTTGAGCTGGTCCACCATGACGTTGATGGTCGATTTCAGCTCGAGGATTTCGCCCTTCACGTCGACGGTGATCTTCTTGGACAGGTCGCCGTTGGCCACGGCGGTGGTCACCTCGGCGATGTTCCGCACCTGGCCGGTCAGGTTGCCGGCCATGAAGTTCACGTTGTCGGTCAGATCCTTCCAGGCGCCGCCGACGCCCTTCACATTGGCCTGACCGCCCAGCTTGCCTTCGGTGCCCACTTCGCGGGCCACGCGCGACACTTCCGAGGCGAACGAGTTCAGCTGGTCCACCATGACGTTGATGGTCGATTTCAGCTCGAGGATTTCGCCCTTCACGTCGACGGTGATCTTCTTCGACAGATCGCCGTTGGCCACGGCGGTGGTGACCTCGGCGATTTCCCGCACCTGACCCGTCAGGTTGGCGGCCATCGAGTTGACGTTGTCGGTCAGGTCCTTCCACGCCCCGGTCACGCCTTCGACCTGGGCCTGACCGCCGAGCTTGCCGTCGGTGCCGACCTCCTTGGCCACCCGGGTCACTTCCGAGGCGAAGGCGTTCAGCTGGTCCACCATGACGTTGATGGTGTCCTTCAGCTCCAGCACCTCGCCGCGCACCTGCACGGTGATCTTCTTGGACAGGTCGCCCTTGGCCACGGCGGTGGTCACCTCGGCGATGTTGCGGACCTGGCCGGTCAGGTTGTCGGCCATCAGGTTGACGTTGTCGGTCAGATCCTTCCAGGTGCCGCCGACCCCTTCCACGCGGGCCTGGCCGCCCAGCTTGCCCTCGGTGCCGACCTCCCGCGCCACGCGCGTCACTTCCGAGGCGAAGGCGTTCAGCTGGTCCACCATGGTGTTGATGGTGACCTTGAGCTCGAGGATTTCGCCCTTCACGTCGACGGTGATCTTCTTGGACAGGTCGCCCTTGGCCACGGCGGTGGTCACCTCGGCGATGTTCCGCACCTGACTGGTCAGGTTGGCGGCCATGAAGTTCACGTTGTCGGTCAGGTCCTTCCAGGTGCCGGTCACGCCCTTCACCTGGGCCTGCCCGCCCAGCTTGCCCTCCGTGCCGACCTCGCGCGCCATCCGGGTCACTTCGGAGGCGAAGGCGTTCAGCTGGTCCACCATGGTGTTGATGGTGTTCTTCAGCTCCAGCACCTCGCCCTTCACGTCCACGGTGATCTTGCGGCTGAGGTCGCCGTTGGCGACGGCGGTGGTCACTTCGGCGATGTTCCGGACCTGACCGGTCAGGTTGGCGGCCATGAAGTTCACGTTGTCGGTCAGGTCCTTCCAGGCGCCGGCCACGCCCTTCACATTGGCCTGTCCGCCCAGCTTGCCCTCGGTGCCGACTTCGCGGGCCACGCGCGTCACTTCCGAGGCGAAGGAGCCGAGCTGGCCCACCATAGTGTTCACCACCCGGCCGATGCGCAGGAACTCGCCCCGCAGCGGCTGCTCCTCGTTCTCCAGATCCATGGTCTGGCTCAGATCGCCCTTGGCGACGGCGCCGATCACGCGCGCCATTTCCGCCGTCGGGTGCACCATGTCGGTGATCAGGGTGTTGACCGCCTCGATGCTGTCGGCCCAGGCGCCGGTGGCGGCGGGCATCCGGGCGCGGGCGTTGATCTTGCCCTGCCGGCCCACGGCCTCGCCGAGCCGGCTGAACTCGCGGCTCATGCGGTCGTTCAGCTCCACCACGTCGTTGAAGGCCTCGGCGATCTCGGCGTCGGTTCCATCCAGATCGCTGGGCAGGCGGACGGAAAAGTCGCCGCGTCTGAAGGCCCTTAGCGCCGCCAGTAGCTGGCGATTGTCGAGAGTGGTGTCGGGAACAATTTCAGCGAGCGACATTTAGCACCATCAGCGGACTGGACGGCGATCCGGACTGGCGGACATGACGCGGACAGGCGGGCGCGATGGATCATCGAGCCTCGATCTTCCGTCAGCGCATGCCAATTCCCCCCGAACCAACCTCGCTAAATGATCGGGCGGCGGGATCGGTTCCGGCCGTTCGCGAAAACTCCCAAGTTGCCAAGCGGGGCTGAGCCGGTAGTTTGCCGCGCCATGCAGCCGCTCCAAGATCCCGGCCGGCAGCCGTGACCGGCGAGGGCTCGCCCCTCGCGCCGGGGCTCCGCAGCTTCGTCGAAAGCGCCTTCCCTTCCGTGTGGGCGCTCGAGACCTTTCTCGCCCTCAAGCGCGATCCGGAGGCGGTCTGGAGCGTCGATGGCCTCGTCCGCGAGCTTCGCGCCAGCACGGCCCTGGTCGGCGATTGCCTGGAGCGGCTCGATCGGGCCGGGCTGATCGTCTCCGTCGAAGGCGGACACCGGTACGGGCCGGCATCGGCCGCCCTGTCGGCCCTCGCCGACGATCTTCAGTCGACCTATGCCGAAAGGCCCTTCACCGTCACGAGCGTGATAACCTCGCGCCGTCCGGATCCGCTCAAGGGCTTCGCCGATTCGTTCCGCCTGGGGGGGTGGAAGCCATGAACCTGCTGCCGCCCGCGTTGATCTACTCCCTGTGCCTGCTGACGAGCGGCATCTGCGCCCTGCTGCTGATCCGCTCCTGGCGGCGGTCCCGCCAGCCGCTCCTGCTCTGGAGCGCGGGATGTTTCAGTCTCCTCGCGCTCAATAACCTCGCCGTTGTGATGGACATGGTGATCCTGCCGGACGTCGATTTCTCGATCGCACGGCAGGCGACCGCGCTCTGCGCCGTCGCGGTGCTGCTCTACGGGTTCATCTGGGAGGTTGATCGATGAGCCCGACCGGCGTCGCCACCGGCGCGATCATCATGGGCTACGCGGTGGCCGCCCTGTTCTTCCTGAAGTTCTGGAGGCGCACCGGCGACCGGCTGTTCCTTGCCTTTGCCGCAGCCTTCCTCCTTCTCGCCGCGACGCCGCTGCTGACCCTCGCACTCGACATACCGCGTGAGGAGCAGAGCCCGTTCTATCTTCTCAGGGCCAGCGCCTTCGTCATCATCATCGTGGCGATCATCACCAAGTCGCGCCGCCGCTCGTGAGGCCCGAAGGCGACCGGCCTCACGTCATGGGGCGCGATCGTACGCGGGAGGTCACATATTTGCAGAGACTCGTGCCCGCAGAAGCCGGGCGGACCGATGTTTCGGAAAGGCGTGGCGTTGCGGTCAGTCCAACGCTAGGTCGTCTCCAATCGGGCGAGCTATCGAAGGAGCGGAACGAGTTGGTCGAGCGGGCCGTGAGCCACGCCAGGCATGCCGCGGTACCTATGGATAAGTCCGGGCTGACGGGGCCATCGCCCCTTGACCTCACATCCGCGAAACGATCGCCGCTACCAATGCCATCTGGTTCCGACACGCAGACTTCTCGAAGATGCGGCGGATATGCGTGCGTACAGTACCGACGGCGACGCCCTGCTTTGCGGCAATCTCAGTCGCGGTAATGCCGGCGGCAAGGAGTCCCGCAACGGCGGCCTCGGCCCGCGTCAGGCCGAACAGGCTCGCAGCCACGGCCGCGGCTCTATGCTCTACAGCCCGGGGTGGGCGCGCCACCACGAGAACGCCGGCTTCGAAATCAAACCCGTTCCGGGAGGGCAGGGGCAGGACTTCCAAGGGGTAGGCAATGCCGCAGGCGTCCTGCGCCAAGACCGTGCCCGCCGGACTGTCTGCGATGTTTCTGACGGCGCGTGCGCGGTCGATCGCCGCTCCCAGCGCATTCACCGTCACGTCCCGAACGGACAGTCTTCCATCCTTCAGCCTGAGGTCTCCAACGGTGATCAGCCGTTCAGCGGGAGCCGACATCGCGCGCAGTCGGCCCGCCCGATCGAGTATGAACACGGCCTGTTCGGCCTGCTCGAAGCCCACAGCAGTCAGGTCCATCGCCCGGCCTTCGGCGGCCATGCTCACCCTTACCGCCCCGGCGACATGACGTGCGGCCGACTGGAGCAACATCTTCTGGTCGGCGGGCATGTCACCGGCGCGAGCGGTGCGAAGCATGCTCAAACCCAGTGTCACCTCGGGTGACCGCTGCAGGATCGTGATCTGGGCAAAGGGGATGTCCAGGCGCTCTACGACGTCGCGATAAGCCGGGCTCCGCCTGAAGTCGCCCTCCCTGTCGAAATGTGACTCGTCCAGCAGTTGAAGCACCGGCGCGCGCATGCCGACGCGGACGCGCGAGCTGACCGCGGGGTCATGCCCGTTCGCGGCCGTGAATCCCTGCATTTCTTCGGCCGAAATCTCAGTGATGACTTGGAAAGAGGTGCGGCCAAGGCCGATGAGTTCGCCCGCTTTCGAACCCGTGGCGTCCGCGAGCGCCTTCATGGCGTCGCTCCATTCACACAGGCCCAAGGCGGCGCCTTGGAGCGCTTCCGTCACAGCAAAGACGCGGTCATCGAAGGAAACGCCGCTCAAGCCGATCTCCAAACCTCTCGATGGCCCGCCTCTACAATCTTGTAGACGACGAGTTTCCTTACACGCGGGACGCACAGCGTTACGCGAACTCGCGTAAAAGAAAAGGAATGGGGAATGAAAACGTCAATCCTGCTTTGCGGCGTCGCCGCAACGGTCCTCGGCATGGCCGGCTCGGCTTCGGCCCAGAACTATTTCCAAGCCAATCTGGGCGCGACGGTCAGTTCGTCGACGGACCTGTCGGGGTCGCTGGTCGATGGGCCAGATAACCTGACAGCCGATGAGGAGTTCGACATCGATCGCGGACTGTTCGTGAGCGGTGCGTTCGGCCGCGACAACGGGATGATGCGGTTCGAGGGGGAGGTCCTGTACTCGAACGGCGACCTTGAAGACACGATCGTGACCGACGGCGCCGACACCTACGACCTGGGGGAGGTGTCGGTCAGCCAAGCGGCAGTGATGTTGAACGTGCTGTTCGACCTCGGCTCCAGCGAGCGCTTCCAGCCCTACATCGGGGCCGGTGTCGGCTATGGCGCCACACGTTTCGAAGCGCCGGACCTCGACGAGGACGAAGTCGGCACCGGCGTCGCCTGGCAGGTCAAGGCCGGCGTGACGATCAAGGCTTCCGAGACCATGTCCTGGGACATCGGGTATCGCTATTTCCGGGGCGCAGACTTTGACGCCGCCTACAGCGAGCCCGGCTTCGCCTACGAACTTGAAGCTGAAACGACGTCGCACGCGGTGACGGTCGGCGCCCGATTCTCGTTCTGAGGGCCGCTGACGGCAGTTGAGCCCCGCCGCCTTCCCATCTTGCGCGTCGGCGCTGGGGTGGGAAGAGCGGCGGGGGACTTGGGGTAAGTCTCCAAGGCCAAACATTCTTTGTAAATGGGACTGGGCAGATGGCACGTGTAGAGCTGGGCATTGGCGACACCTCGCAAGAGTACGCCAACGATATGATCGGCCTGTCGATCGGCAGCCTTCTGGCCGGTCGGATCGACGAGGACTGGTGCACCGCCACCTACGCCTACGTCTTCTATCCGCCCTATCCTGAGCCCGGCGAGGAGCCCGATTCCTATTTCGCGCTCGGCGGCTTCGGCTTCACCTATTCCGGCACGCGTATAGTGGGGGGGACGGTCACACAGGCGGGCGAGGCTGAAGACGGCCAGCTTGTCTACCGCATCACGGGCCTGAACCTCAGCGCGCGTCAGGTTTACGACTGGATGGCAGCCGGCAATTCGGCCGCGCTTCTCAATGCAGTGCTCGCCGGCGACGATGTGATCGAGGGAAACATCAACAAGGACCGGCTGATCGGTCTGGCAGGTCGCGATGAGATCCACGGGCGGGGCGGCGACGACTGGCTTGAGGGGGGAGCCGGCGACGACAGGTTGTTCGGCGGCCTGAATAACGACAAGCTGTTCGGCGGCGCGGACAACGACACCTTCGCAGCCGCAGTGACCGCCGGCGAGTTTGACTTCGGCAATGACATCTACGACGGCGGCGCCGGGCTGGACACCGTCGAGTACCGGCTGGCTGCAGCCGCGGTGAACGTCGACCTGCACGCCGGAACCGCCACGGACGGATCGGGCGGTGCCGATACGCTGATCAGCGTCGAAAACGCGATCGGTTCAGCCAACGCCGACCGCATCCTGGGCAGCTCTCGCGCCGGCGAGATGGACAATCACCTCCAGGGTCTGGGGGGCAATGACGTGCTCGGCGGCGAGGCCGGCCGCGACACAATCGACGGCGGAGCCGGAACCGACACCGCCGACTACTTCCTGGCCTCGGCCGGCGTTGACGTCGATCTGCAGGTCTTCGGCTTTCAGGACACCCTCGGCGCGGGCGTGGATAGCCTCATCTCGATCGAGAATCTGCGCGGTTCGCACTTCGCCGACAGCCTCGTCGGCAACCAGGGCGTCAACACGCTCAGCGGAGGGATCGGCGGCGACACCCTCGTCGGCATGGGTGGCGCCGACCGGCTTGAGGGCGAGGACGGGGCTGACTTCCTGATCGGCGTCAATCCCGACGGCTCGGCTAGCGGGCAGGACGTACTGGTAGGCGGCGCGGGGTCTGACTTCTATCTGGTTGACGCCGGCGACCGGGTGACCGAGTTCGCTGCGGACGACGACGCGGTGGTGTTCCAGACCGCCCATCCGGTGGGTCGAACCATGGTGCACGTCAACACCGATGGGTCGCGCGACATACGCGCCTATGACGCCACCTTCACCACCTTCACCTCGGCCCGCCTCGACAGCGTCGCCGCCGGCACGCGCTTCGAGGCCGAGATTTACAACGGAGAAAACGGTTCGGGGGTCATGCTCACCCGCGCGGCTGGCCCCGTCACAGTTTTCGATGAGATTTCCTACAACGGGTCCGCCGCCTTCGCCGAGGCGGATCTCCAGTTCACGGGCATGATGGACTTCGGCCTCAACCTCTACGCCGGCCTCCTGTCGCCGGCGGGAGCGGCCAAGGCCGGCCCGTCCAATCCGGACGATCCCCAGGGAATTATCGAGCCCATCACCCTCGGCCTCGCCATCGGCTTCCTGGCCATCGCCATCGACCGCAAGGTGGTGAAGCATTTCGGGAGCTGGGGCGCACTGGACCAGGAACTCGGCGCCAGCGCCCGGGTCAAAGGCCTTGCCGAGGCGGCGACGAAGATCCTGCTGCTCGGCTATTCGCCGGGCGAGCGCCTCGAAGTCGCGATCGAACATCCCCAGAAGAACTGGTGGGATCCCTGGGCGGACGGGGTCAAGGGCGACGCACCGCAGAACGGCTCCGGGATGCTCGCATTGGTGACGCCTGAGGGGGATACCCAGGTCGGATTCGACATCCTGAAGCTGGCGATGACCAATGATCGGCTTGAGTTCCAGCGGCTGATCATGGAGGCGGCTCAAGAGGACGCGGCCGCGATTCAGGCCGTGCGCGAGGGTCGCGAACAACCGCGGAGCGATCCCAACGGCGATGAGACGCTCATCAACGCCGGCGGCCGCAACATCGACGCGGGTGGTGGCGATGATGCGGTGCACTGGGTGTCCTTTGGCGTTCGGGGCGCGCCGCCTGAAGTCTCGGCGGCGCCTGGCGAAGCGCCGCAAAGCGCGAACGACGGCAACCAGATCCTCAATGGCGGGACGGGCCAAGATACTCTGATCTATCTCGCTGACACCCAAGGCGTGGACGTCCAGCTGGGCCTGAACGGCGGCAATGGACGCGCGACGGGGGCTGCAATCGGGACCGATACGATCACCGATTTCGAAAACGTCTGGGGGGGCGCGGGCAACGACGTTCTGCGCGGAAACCAGGCCGACAACCATCTCTTGGGCGGCGGCGGTGACGACCGGATCATTCATTATTCGCTGGGCGGCGACCACGACGTTTACGACGGCGGCGCGGGCATCGATACGGCGGACTTCCGAGGCTACGTCGGCGTTACGATCGATCTGCTGGACAACAGCCGCAACAGCACCGGTTCTGGCGCCGGCTTTTCCAACTTCGACCTGACCCTCATCAGTATCGAGAACCTTATCGGCACCAATCTCGCCGACAACCTCTACGGCAATGACGCCGACAACACCTTCATGACGGTGGAGTGGGCTGTCGGTCAGGCCAAGACCACTACGCGGGATGTCGTCGACGGACGCGGGGGCAATGACACCGTGTCCTTCGCGGATCGAGAAGGGCCGATCCATTCGAGCGGGATTTCCGCCTATCGGCTGGACAACCAGCCCGGCGGTACCGTCATTGGCGCGCTCAGCATGACCTCGGTGGAGAACTGGATCGGCTCGCGCTTTGGCGACAGCCTCAGTGGGACCAATGTCGCCAACCGGATCGACGGTGCCGCTGGCAACGACGAACTTTGGGGATATGGCGGCGACGACATCCTCATAGGGGGCGACGGCGTCGATCAATTCGACGGCGGAGACGGCTGGGACATGGCCGTGATCGGCGGAACGGTCGCCGTCACCGTCGACATGAACGCGGCTCGCGATTCCAGTGGCTGGGTGACCTGGAGCGGTGAGCGCTTTCGCTCGATAGAAGCCGTCGTCGGCGGGTCCGGCGCGGACCGCTTCACCGGCTCGACGGGCGACGACTATCTGGACGGCGCGAGCGGCGCCAACATCATCAGCGGCGGCGCTGGAAACGACCGGCTGTTCGGCCAGGGAACGCTGAACGGCGGCGACGGCGCCGACGTTATCAAAGGCTCCCTCACGGCTTCAGGGGTCATGCATGGCGATGCCGGGGACGATCTCATCAGCGGTCAGGGCAGCCTGTTTGGCGACGCGGGAAACGACACGATCGACGGGGCGACCGGGGCTGATGTGCTCGATGGCGGCGACGGCGCCGACATTCTGCGCGGCGGCGCGGGCGACGACAGCCTGAACGGTGGCGCTGGGATCGATCGTCTGGAAGGCGGTGATGGCCGGGATACTGTGATCTTCGGGGCCTCGGCAACCGCGGTGGCGGTCGATCTGGCGGCCGGGACGGCAAGAGGCGCAGACGGCCTGGCGGACATTCTTGTTTCGATCGAGAACGCCAGCGGCGGCGCCGGAAACGACACCCTCTCCGGGTCGGCCGAGGCAAACACGCTGAACGGTGGGGCGGGCAACGATGCGCTCACCGGCCTCGGAGGCTCGGACATCCTTCAGGGCAGTGTCGGCGATGACGGCCTCGACGGCGGGGCAGGCGACGACACACTGACCGGAGGCGCCGGCGCCGACACCTTGAACGGCGGCGACGGAATGGACACGGCCACCTTCAACGGCCTCCGCTCCGGTTACGTGATTTCGACGAGCGCTGGCGTGACCACCGTGTCAGGCCCAGACGGAGTCGATACCTTGAGAGGGGTCGAGCGACTTCAGTTCTCCGACGGTTTCTTCACGCCCGAGGGCGCGCCATTCCCGACAACGGTCAATGGCACCGCCGGCGCTGACGTTCTGGTCGGCACCACAGGGGTCAACAACATTACTGCCGGAGCGGGCGACGACACGATCACGGGTCTGCAGGGGAATGACACCATCGACGGCGGTGCAGGGATCGATACGGCGGTCTTCGCAGGCCTGCGCTCGGCCTATACCGTCTCGACCGTGGGCGCGACGACAACGGTCAGTGGCCCGGATGGCGTCGACACCCTCACGACAGTCGAGCGGCTGCGGTTCGACGACATGACTTTGGTCGTGGGCGCCGGCGGCGGCCAGTATCTCGGAGGAACCAATGCGGCTGAGACTCTCGCCGGTGCGGGCTTCGCCGACGAGATCGAAGGGTTTGGCGGCTCCGATACCTTGAACGGCGGCGACGGCGACGACGTTCTTCGGGGCGGCGCGGGCGTGGACGTCCTGAACGGCGGCGCCGGCATCGACACGGCGGATTATTCCACCGCCGCGGGGGCCGTGAACGCCCAGCTGAACGCCAACAGGTCGACCAACGACGGCGACGGCGGGACCGACACCTTCACGGGCGTCGAGAACCTGACCGGCTCGGCCTTCAACGACACCCTGATCGGCGACGGCGGCGCAAACGTGCTGCGCGGCGGGCTGGGATCGGACACCCTGCTGGGCCTCGCGGGCAATGACGTGCTGTGGGGCGGCTCCGGCGCGCTCAACGCCCTCCAGGGCGGGCTCGGCGACGACACCTATGTGCTGGAGGCGGCGGATTCGGTGTTCGAAGCCGCGGGCGAGGGGACCGACACCGTCGATGCGCGGATCGGAACCTATGTGCTGGCCGTCAATGTCGAGAACCTGATCTTCGGCGGCGTCGGAAACTTCACTGGCACCGGCAATGCGGCGGCCAACGTCATGACCGGCGGCGCGGGCGACGACGTGCTGCGCGGCCGCGGCGGGGCCGATGTGATGAACGGCGGCTCGGGAACCGACACGGCGGACTACACCCTGGCCGCGGCGGCGACGGTGATCCGGCTGGACCTGCAGCGGGCCACCAACGACGGCGACGGGGCCACCGACACCTTCACCTCGGTCGAAAACGCCATCGGTTCGAACTACAACGACGTCATCTACGGCGACGCCAACGCCAACGTCATCCAGGGCGGCATCGGCTCGGACGTCCTTGTCGGCGGCGGCGGCAACGACATCCTGATGGGCGGCTCGGGCGGGGTGAACAACCAGCTGCAGGGCGGGACCGGAGACGACCTCTACATCCTGGACGCCTTCGACACGATCGTGGAGCTGGCCGGCGAAGGGATCGACACCGTGCAGGCGCGGGTCGGTTCCTACACCTTGGGCAATAACGTCGAGAACCTGTTCTACACCGGGCCCGGCAGCTTCGTGGGCAGCGGCAACGCCCTGAACAACACCATCACCGGCGGCGCTCTGGACGATATCCTGCGCGGCGGCGGCGGCAACGACACCATCAACGGCGGTCTGGGTAGCGACGAGCTGCAGCTGCGCGGCGTCGCCGCCAACTACACCATCACGGCCGAAGGCGCGGGCTGGCGGATCGTCGACAGCGTCGCCGGCCGCGACGGCTCAACCTTCGTCACCTCCATCGAGGTGCTGCGCTACGCCAACAACACCACCACCACCCTGACCTACGGCGCTCCGGCCCCGCTGGAGCCGGCGGCCAAGGATGGGGAAATGCTGGTTCTGCCGACGCTGGTGGACGATGGCTTGGTCCTGCCGGCCATCGCAGACGATCAGCCCCTCGTCCTGCCGGGCGCCGAGGCGCTCAAATTCGCCGACGAACCGCTGGTTCTGCCCGGAGCCGACGAGACGGGACCGCTGTTCCTCGGGCTCGAGGCGCGGCTGGAGGGTCATCAGTCGTTCTTCGGCGACTGGATGATGACGCTGGATCCGGACGGTCAGCTGGCCGGCCTGCCGGCCTATCGCGAGAACGGCTGGTTCTGAGGCCCTGGAGCTTGAGCAATGTTTGATTTCCATCCTCAGGGGACGTGTGCATCCGGTCGGCTACGGCATGTGGCCCTTGCCGGATGGGGCGCTGACGATTGTGCAGAGCGGCGGGAAGGGGGCGGCTATTCGGCCAATGAATAGCGGCCTGGTGCTCCTGCTGCTGTCGTTCCCGCGCGGAGCCTAGCCTTGCTGACACTGTTCAGGGTGTTCGCGGTTGTGGTCGCCATCGGCGTGGTGGCGCTCATCAGCATAGCTGAACTGCCGGGCTTGCTAGCTGTTCTGGTCGCGGCGAGCGCGGGTGTCGCGCTAGCCCTCATCCGCGCCGGAATGGACCGTAAGCCCTAGGCGTCGTCGTCCTCGCGCTTCTCGTCCGGCTTCTTGTCGCGCTTAGACCTGAAGTCCTCCAGCGACTCGGCGGAGAACACTTCCGTCGCGGGGCGAGCGCGCGCGAAGTCCTCGGCGGTCAGGGTGGGGATGTCAGTGTCCTCGGAGGCTTCAACACCGACTGCGGGGTCCGCTTTTTCTGGCTCCGACAGAACGAACGGCAGAATTTCGCCCTTCAGGTCACCGCTGAAGTAGTCGAGCGCGCGCTGCACCTCCAGATGGTTGAATATGCCGGCCGTGGCAGCCAGAGAGCCGATCACCTGATAGGCCTCACCGGCGACGTCCTCTGCAGTTTTGGGCATGCTTCAATCACCGCTTTTGATTCGGGTGTCGCAGTTGACGCCCTCATAGGTCCAGACGTTCGAACGATCGCGACCGTGCTTTCCCAACTCAACCCGGTTCAGGTGGAGGCTCCACGCTTGCGGAACAGGAAGATCAGTTCGTGACGGGAGCGGTAAAAGCTGCCCATACCGCCAGCCTTCTTGTCCCAGACGATCAGATTCAGCCGCTCCAGACCCACTGCCTTGGCGGCCGCCAGCGTGTGCTCAAGGTGGCGGTGATCCATGCAGTAGTAGAGGAGGCCTCCGTCGATGAGGTTCTCGCTCGCCCGTCGCATTACCTTGGTCGAGAACTCGGTGAACTCGCCATCCGTCATCTCGCCTGACGCCATGACGAACTCGCCATGCTTGCCGCCGCTGGTGACGTGGCCCGCGACGGCGACGTTGTATGGTGGGTCGGTGAAGACCACCCTGACCTTCTCGCCAGCGAGCAAGGTCACGAAGCTGTCCGAGGCGGTGGCGTCGCCGCAGAGGAGGCGGCCCTCACCGAGTTCCCACAGGTCGCCGACGAGGCTGACCACGTCATCGGTCAGGGCCGGGATCGCGTTCTCGCGTGCGTCTCCGCTCTCGCCGCCAAAGATGATGCTGTCGATCTTGGGGGCCGAGAAGCCTGTGAGTTCCAGGCTGAAGCTCAGATCCAGGCCGGCCAGCTCCTTCAGCTCGATCTTCAGTGTCTCCTGATCCCAACCGGCGAGCTGGCCCAGCTGGTTCTCCGCGATAGCAAAGACACGGCGCTCGGCGTCCGACAGGTGGGTGATCCGGATGCAGGGCACGTCGGTCATGCCAATCAAGCGGGCGGCCTCGACGCGACCCTTGCCGCATATGATCCGGTTCTCACCGTCGATCAGAACCGGGACGAGAAAGCCGAACTGCCGGATGCTAGCGCCCATGACCTCCAGCACACTCTTCTTGCGAATCCGGAGTTGGCGACTTCCAAGCACGAGCTCGGCGATGGGAAGGTTCTCGACCGCCAGGCGGACCGAGGGAGGGATTTGTTGGGCGATGGTTTGGGCGGGATCGGTCGACATGATGTGCTCTCCTGATGATCAGGCGCAGGTCCGCGATCGCGCAAAAGCGCGTTGGCGGCGGGCGCCGGTAAGGGGTGATGGGAAGGGTGCGGAACCGATCAGCGGTGTTCAGCCGCGCGCCGGAAACTACGGACTTCCAATGTGGGGGAGGGCGCTACAGCGCCAAAGGGCCTAGCCCAGAACCAGGACCCTCGGGTCCACCAACAAGAGCACAATCAAGACTACAGCCACTCGGCAATCCCCAGATGGTGAGGCGTAGCCTGAGGACAAGGCGGAGGATCGCTTATTCGACTGGACTAGCGCTGCACAGCAAGCGGTAGTGATCCCGTTCCCGCCCGGCAGTCCGGGCTCGGCTCAGTAGGGCGCAACCTCGCGCTCTTTAACCGAAGGAACGTCACCATGTCCCGCAAAGCCAATACCGAACCCGCCGCCCCAACCCCGCGCGCCCTGTCCAAACTCGACCGGCTGGTCACCATGCTCCAGCGGAAGAATGGAGCCGACATGCCCGCCATGATCGAGGCAACCGGTTGGCAGGCTCACTCGATCCGCGGGGCCATAGCCCGAGCCCTGAAGAAGCGCGGCCATACCGTATCGAGCGACAAGGATGGCGAGCGACGAGTCTGGCGGATCAGCGCCCCGACGGAGCCCGTTCAATGATGGAGGGCCTGCGCGAAACGCTGGCCAGCCTCACGGCCATGGACATCGAGGGGCTTCGTGCGGTGTGGCGTGAGCGGCTCGGCGAGCCGCCCCCGGTGCGCTCGACCGACATTCTTCGCCGGTCTTTGGCTGAAGCGCTGCAGATCGAAGCCGGCGGCCAGTCGGTCGCCTTGGACAAACGGCTGTCCCGCGCGGCGAGCCAACACCGGACGGGCAAGAAGCCCCGGCTGCGGACTTCGACCTTCCAACCGGGATCGACCCTGATCCGGGAATGGCAGGGCGTGCGCCACGAGGTCGAGGTCCGGCCGGATGGCTACGTCTGGCAGGGCCAGAAGCACGCGAGCCTGTCCAAGGTCGCTCGCCTGATCACCGGGGTTCGCTGGAACGGGCCCCGGTTCTTTGGACTGTGAGAGGGAGCCTCGGCATGAGCCCGACTGGCCGCACCCTCCGTTGCGCGATCTACACGCGCAAGAGCACCGAGGAGGCCTGGAGCAGGACTACAACTCGCTGCATGCCCAGCGCGACGCCTGCGCGGCCTATGTGCTCTCCCAGGCGGGCGAAGGCTGGACCCTTCTGCGTGATGTGTATGACGATGGCGGGTTCAGCGGGGGCAACATGGCTCGGCCCGGCTTGAAGTGTCTGCTCGATGACGTCGAGGCCGGGCTGATCGACGTGGTGGTGGTTTACAAAGTAGATCGCCTGACCCGCGCCCTGACTGACTTCTCCCGCATCGTGGATGTGCTCGACCGGGCCGGCGCGAGCTTCGTCAGTGTGACCCAAGCCTTCAACACCACCACTTCCATGGGACGCCTAACGTTGAACGTCCTCCTGTCATTCGCCCAGTTCGAGCGGGAGGTCACGGGGGAGCGGATCCGGGACAAGATCGCGGCTTCGAAGAAGTTGGGGATGTGGATGGGGGGAAACCTCCCGCTGGGCTATGACGCCGCCGGCCGCACCCTGACGATCAACGAGGCCGAGGCCCAAACGGTGCGCTGGATTTTCCGGCGCTACCTTGAGGTGGGCTCAGCCCACAAGATCGTCCAGGAGCTTGAGGCGGCGGGTGTCGTATCCAAGAGTTGGTCCACCAAGGCGGGCGTGCTGAGGGGTGGGCGCAGGATTGACCGGGGGGCGCTGTTCCACATCCTGCACAATCGGACCTACGTTGGAGAAATCCCCCACAAGAAGACCAGCTACCCCGGCCAGCATCCCGCCATCGTGGATCGGGACCTGTTCGATGCAGTCCAGGCACGATTGGCCGAGAACGACCTCAAGACGAGGAAGCCCGGCGAGGTGCGGCGGCCCCAGAAAGGTGCGCCGTTCAAGGGCATCATCTTCGATTCCGCCGGCAATCGCATGACGCCGCTCAAGGCGGCGCGGCCCGGCAAGACCACCTACCGGTACTATGTCTCGAGCCCGATCCAGGCCGGGCGGCGTCAGAACCTGGGCGCCGTGACACGCGTCTCGGCCCACATCGTCGAGGAGATCGTGGCCCGTCGCCTGCACGAGCTGAAGCTGTGTATCCAGACCGAGGCGTCGCCGGACTGGTCGGCGATCCGTAACCTGATCGACCGCGTCGAAGTCACGAGCGACGCCGTTACCCTCCAGTTCGATGAGGCGATGCTTGAGCAGGCAAGCCGCAATCTGGGACCGCAGGACCGGATTTCGATCGACCGGCTTGAGCGCCGGGGACCCGACCGGATTCTGACCATCCCGGTCCGGGTCGTGAAACGCGGCGGGGCCAAGGTGGCCATCGGGCCGGATGGCCAGTCCGCGATCCATCACCGCGCCACCGACCCTGCGCTCAGCGCCGCCCTGATCCGGGCCGAGGCCTGGAAGCGCCAGCTGCTAACGGGCCAGACAAAAACCCTGAACCAGATCGCCGACGCTGAAGGCGTGACCGCAGCCTACGCCGCCCGCACCATCCGCACGGCGTTCCTGGCTCCGGACCTGAAGGCGGCGATCCTCGATGGATGCCTGCCGGCCGGCCTGACGCTGGAGGCGGTCACCCGCCAGGAGATGCCCCTCGACTGGGAAGCGCAGCGCCGTCTCTACGCTGCCGGCTGAGACCCAGACGCGGGATCCCTGATCCGGCAGAGCGCTTCCCTGTTCCTCTGAAAATATTCCCTGTTCGCCGGTGGGAAATTCCCTGTTCCTGTTACGGGAAAAGGAAGGGGAGCTCGCCTGAAATCCCAGTCGTAGCGGGGCGTTTCGGGTTGCGACGATGAGCGTTCGGATCGAAAATTCGAGCGATTTCCCTGTACTTCCCTGTTTTCAGGGATAGGCGCCAGGCAGCGGAAAACGACCCGTCGCCTGGCGAACGGAGACGGCGGCGGCAAAAACGGGGTGTTGCAGGCGAAATCCCACGATCAGAGACGGGCTGTCCGTCTCCGGGTTCGGCGAAGGCACGGTAATGTCGGGGTTATTTCCCGGGTTACAGGGACCCGGCGGTTATTCAGGAAGTGCGTGGCGGACAGAGAGGGATTCGAACCCTCGGTAGGCTTTCACCTACACACGCTTTCCAAGCGTGCGCGATCGACCACTCCGCCACCTGTCCGTTTCCACGACCTGCGTGAACGCCGGAGGTCGATCCGGCGAGGGGCGCTGATTAGAACAACCGGCCCCCCTCGGCAAGCGCCGCCGAACATCCCATATAGGCCTCGAACGTTCGATCCCCGGAGGCCCGCCATGCTGTTCAAGAAATCCCACGAAATGCCCACGCCTGAAGCCGCCCTTGCGGGGCGCGACCAGCCGGTCCGCACCGACGAGGTCCACTACGTCAACGGCCGTCCGCTGAAGGGTCCGCACCCGGAGGGGTTCGAGACCGCCGTGTTCGGCATGGGCTGTTTCTGGGGCGTGGAGCGGGTGTTCTGGCAACTGCCGGGCGTCTGGGTCACCGCGGCGGGCTACGCCGGCGGCTACACCCCCAATCCGACCTATGAGGAAACCTGCACCGGCCTGACCGGCCACACCGAGGTGGTGCAGGTGGTCTTCAATCCGCAGGAGATCAGCTACGCCGAACTGCTCAAGACCTTCTGGGAAAACCACGATCCGACCCAGGGCATGCGTCAGGGCAACGACGTCGGCACCACCTACCGCTCGGCCATCTATTATCTGAACGACGAACAGAAGGCCGAGGCCGAGGCGTCGCGCGACGCCTATCAGTCCGCCCTGCGCCAGGCGGGTCGCGGCGACATCACCACCGAGATCGCCCCCGCCGGGCCCTTCTACTTCGCCGAGGACTACCACCAGGCCTATCTGGCCAAGAACCCCGCTGGCTACTGCGGCATCGGCGGCACGGGCGTGACCTGCCCCATCGGCGTCGGCGTCGAGGCCTAGATGGACCGGGCGGGGGTCGGCAGGGTCTGCCTGGCGTTGCCGGCGACGACGCTGGACCATCCGTTCGGCGAGCACCACGACGCCTACCGCGTCGGCGGCAAGATCTTCGCCATGGTCGGGGAGAGCGGCGGCATCTCGTTCAAGGTCTCGGACATCGCCTATGAGGTGCTGACCGAAACCGGCCACGCCCGCCCCGCGCCCTATATGGCCCGCAACAAATGGGTAAACCTGCCGCGGATCGACGACTGGGCCGACGACGAACTGTCCGAGCATCTGGCCATCGCCCACGGCATCGTCGCGGCGAAACTGACGAAGAAGGCGAGGGCGGCGCTGGGTCTCTAGTCCGCCGGCCGCGCCTGCTCCTCCGCGATCCAGCGATCCATCCGCTGGTCCAGCAGCGCAAGCGGCAGGGGTCCGTCCACCAGCAGGGCGTCGTGGAAGCGGCGCACGTTGAACCGGTCGCCCAGCGCCCGCTCGGCCCGCGTCCGGATCGCCCGCAGCCGGATCTCGCCGATCTTGTAGGCCGTCGCCTGACCGGGCCAGCCGATATAGCGCTGCAGCTCCGTCTCGATATTCAGCGGCGCCAGGGCCGAGTTGTCGCGGAAACAGGCGCGCGCCTGTTCGATGTCCCACCCCAGCCAGTGGATGCCCGTGTCCGCCACCAGGCGGCAGGCCCGCCACATCTCGTAGCTCAGCCGTCCGAACCGCTCGTAGGGCGTCCGGTAGAAGCCCATCTCCTCGCCGAGGAACTCCGCATACAGGCCCCAGCCCTCGGTGAAGGCGGTGACGTCGACGCTCTTGCGGAAATAGGGGCCTTCCTCGGCCTCCTGCTGCAGGGCGATCTGGATGTGGTGGCCGGGCACCGCCTCGTGCAGCGTCAGGGCCGGCAGTTCATACAGCGGCCGCTGGTTCAGCGCCGAGGTGTTGACCATGTAGCCGCCCGCAACGCCGTTCTCCATCGAGCCGCCGAAATAGCGCCCGGTGGTGTAGTTGGCCTCGATTTCCGCCGGCACGGGACGGACCCCATAGGGCGTGCGGGGCAGGGTGCCGAACAGCGCCGGCAGGCCGTCGTCGGCCCGCTTGGCCATTTCCGACGCCTTCTCCAGCAGGTCCTCGCGGGTGGTCGAATAGAACTGCGAATCGCTGCGCAGGAAGGCCAGGAACGATGCGAAGTCGCCGGTCCAGCCCGCTGCCTTCATCTCGGTATCCATCCGCGCCCGGATGCGCGCGACCTCCTCGAGACCGATCTGGTGGATCTGGTCGGGCGTCAGGTCGGTCGTGGTGTAGCCCTGGACGAAGAAGGCGTAGAGATCGCGCCCGCCCGGCCGGTGCACCAGACCGAGGCTCTCGGGCGCGCGGGGCAGGTAGTCCTCGCGCAGGAACCGCGCCCACTCGCGTCGCGCCTCCATCACGCCCCCGGCCACCGCAGCCTGCGCCCGCGCGCGCAGCAGGGCCTGTTCCTCCGCCGGGATCGAGGCGGGCAGGGTGGCGAACGGCTTCAGTAGCGGATCGGTCTGGGCCGTATAGGCCGTCTCCGGCTCCATCAGGGTCAGGGCGTTCTCGACGATCGAGCGCGGCTGGACCAGCCCGCTGTCCAGCCCGCGCCGGGCGCTGGCCAGCTGGTCGCGATAGAATTTCGGCAGGGCCTCCAGCCGGGCGATCCACGCCTCGGCGTCCTCGCGTCCCGTGATGCGGGTGACGCTGGCGATATAGGCGGCCGACTGTCCCGGCCCGCCCTCCGAGTTGAAGGCGCCGATCCGGTCGGTATCCAGCGGGATACGGCTCAGCGACCGCTGCAGCACCCAGCCGAGGAAGGCGTGGTTCAGCCGGTCGTCGTCGCTCAGCCTCGCCGGATCGATGGCGGCCAGCCGGTCAGCGAACGCCTTCAGCACCGGCGCCTGCGCCAGCTCGAAGGCGCGCGACACGTCGGGCAGCCGGGCCAGCGCCTCGCGGTCCCCCTCGAACCCGGCCGAAATCGGGTCATTGGCCCGCAGATAGACCTCGTAGTCGGCGAGGACGGCGGCGAGGGCGGGGTCCTCGGCGTTGCGGGCGACCGACGGCGGCGTCTGCAGGGCAGGGCCGGCCAGCGCGGGCGCGGCGGCGGCGAACAGGGCGGCGGCCCCGATGGCGATCACGGTCTTCATGGACGTCCCCCTCGAACAGGCGCGGACTGCACCGGACGCAGGCCCGCCCGTCAAGCCGGGGATCAGCCGCAGAAGGCGAAGAACCGTTCGATGCCGTCCGCGGATTCCGGATGCGGCGCATAGGCCTCGCGCTGTCCGTCGCGCCACTGCGCCAGCCAGCCTACTCGGCGGAACCGCTGGAACACCGGCTCGGCGGCGGACGCCTCGGCGCTCAGAAAGACGCCTTCGTTCAGCTGGGACGGCTCGGCCTCCGCCGGGAATCGCTCCGTCTCGCCGCCGGATTCGACATGGATCTCGGCCTTGGCGCCCTTTTCGGCCATGGCGTTCAGCAGCAGCCGCCCCGTCGACCGCGCGCACTCCATTCCCAGCTTCAGATCGTCGCTCTCCGCCAGCCCATAGGCCAGCCGGGCGTTTTCCTCGTCCGCATGGAAGAACCAGTCATAGCCTGCGACGGGCTGCGGGGCGCCGCTGCTTCCGCCGGTGACGGGAAGCGGCGCGGGCGTCGGCTCGACGGTCGTGCAGGCCGAGGCCGCGAGGGCCAGGCCCGACAGGAGGAGCATGGCAGGGGCGCGCATCAGGTGTCTCCGGGCGGTCAGCCCGAGCACAGTTCGGCGAAGCGGCGCAGTTTAGCAAGGTGGGGCCGGGGAACCTCGACGGCGCTCCGGCTCTCGCCGACCGCCACCGACAGTCGGCCGTCCGCTGTGAAGGCCGCGAACACCGGATGATCGGTCCGCAGCGCCATCTTCAGTCCCCCGCGCTCCGCGGTCGATTCCGTCACGGCCGAGGCCTCGCCCGCCATGACCCGCGCCATCCCTGCCTCGCCGTTGGCGCCATACAGGGTCACGCGAGCGACGCCCGTCCCCGGATCGCACTCGGCGGTGAAGCGCAGATTGGGCGTGTCCGGAACCTCGTTGGCCAGCGCCACGCGGGCTTCATCGGCATAAAGCGTCCACGTCCAGGCCGTTTCCGGCGGCGCGGCCTGCATCGCCGTCAGGGCGAGGCCGGCAAACATGACGATCATGGTTCAGCCCCCGCTGAAGGTCCGCTCACAGGATGAGATCAGACCGCTTCGCTTCCGCAATAGGCGAAAAACTCGCGCACGAGGCGCCGTTCGTCGCCGCTGGCGGTCAATTCGAAGTGACCGGCGTCGCCCTCGACCGCTAGCTTGCCGCTGCGGGCCAGCTTCTGCAGGGACGGATCACGCAGCGAAATCCGGGTCTCGTCGGCCATGCCGCCGCTCAACGGGTCGATCGGCGCGGCCGTCATCGAGGCCTTGACCAGGCGCGGGGTATCCGGCTGCACGTCGCCATAGACGACCGCCTGCGCCTGTCCGGGCTCGCAGGTCATCATCAGGGCCAGCTGGTCGGAGTTCGCCATGCCGTAGGCCAGCTTGGCCATCTCGCCCTCGTGGCTCAGATGCCAGCTCATCGCCGACGGCCCCGTCTGGATGTCGGCGTTGTTCGCCTGCGACTGGGCGGCGGCCGCGATCAGCCCAAGGGCGGCGACGGCGGGGATGGCGAATTTGAACATGGAACGGTGCTCGCGTCTGGAGGGCCAAACGCCGGTTTCCGTTAACGGTTCACGGCTCCGCTGGAGGAAATGTCGATCTTCGACAATTGAAACTCCCCGGACACGGTCCGGGGCGTCCAGTTCCTGCCGTCGCCGGGGCTGTCGCCCGAGGCGGATCAGAACGGGCTGAAGCGCTCGACCAGCGACTGGGCCGCCGGGGTCGCCTGCACCCGGCTGATGTCGCCGCGGCCGCCGTAGCTGATGCGAGCCTCGGCGATCTGGGTGTGGGCGATGGTGTTGGCCGAGCTGATGTCCTCGGGGCGCACGATGCCCGCGACGGTCAGTTCGCGGACTTCGCGGTTGGTGCGCACTTCCTGCCGGCCCTGGATCACCAGATTGCCGTTCGTCAGCACGTCGGTGACGACGGCGGCGATGGTCAGGCTGACTTTCTCGGACCGGTTCACCGAACCCGAGCCGTTGGCGTTCAGCTCGCCTTCCATGCCGACCATGTTGGCCGGGTCGAAGCCGCCGGGGAAGGCCCGGCCCAGGCTGTTCTCGAGGCCCAGGAAGTTGCTGATGCCCGTCGAGATGTCGTTCGAGCGGCTGCGCTGGGTCGAGTTCTGGGTCTGGGCGCGATCGTCGATGTCGATGTTCACCGTCAGGATGTCGCCGATCCGGCGCGCCCGCTGATCGCCGAAGAAGGTGCGGGTCCCGGTGCGCCACAGGCTGTTGGCGCTGGCGGCGCGTTCGGCCTGCTGCTGTTCGGGGGAGGGCAGATAGACCTGGTTGGTGGGCACCAGGGCGGCCGGATAGCCGATGGGGGCCAGTTCCGGGCCACGCACCGCCTCGATGGCGGTGGAGCAGGCTCCGAGGGACAGGGCGGCGGCGGTGACGATCAGAACGGTGCGCATGGGTACTGTTTCCCTATCGGGCGGCAAGCTGTTGGGTGCGGAAGGCGTGGGCGGCCGGGCCGGCGACGGCCTGGCCGGGGGCGGTGGCGACGGCGTCGATGGTGCGGCCGGACTGCAGGTTGCGGATGGCGATACGCTGCCCCTCGGCGGCGTTGCCTTCGGCGCGGCCGGCGATGGTCAGGCGCACGCCGCCGGCCTCGTAGGCGACCTCGACGATGTCGTTGCGGCTGATGATCCGCTCGGCATAGGCGGCGCGGCCCGGAGCCATGCGGACAGGCGTGGGAGCGGCGGCGGCGGGCGCTGCGTTATTCGTCGCCGGCGTCGAAGCCGGCGCTGCCGCGGCATGCCGGACCACCACCCGGCGCAACCCGGTCGGATTTGCCCAGTCGAGTCCCGATTGACGCGCGATGGCCTGAAGTTGACCGGCCTCGAACACCACGGACGGGCCCGAACGGGCGCCGATCACCACGCCGGCGGCCGATCCGGCCCCGTCGAACAGGTCGCCCAGGGTGATCCGGCCGTCTTCGTCCACCGGATTGGCCTTCAGGGTGACCGGGCCGGCGAATGCGGGACCGGCCAGCAGCAGTCCGGCGGCCAGGATCAGGAGCTTCACGATTTCACCTGGCCGGCGACCGACAGCATCTGGTCGGCGGTGGTGATGACCTTGGAGTTCATCTCATAGGCCCGCTGGGCGATGATCAGGGCGCTGATCTCAGACACGGCGTCGACGTTGGACGCCTCGGTGTAGCCCTGCAGCAGCTCGCCGAAGCCGACCTCGCCGGGCGTGCCGACATTGGCCGGGCCGGATGCGGCGGTCTCGAGCAGCAGGTTGTCGCCGACGGCTTCCAGCCCCGCCTCGTTGAAGAAGGTGGCCAGTTCCAGTTGGCCGACGACCTGCGGTTCGGTCTCGCCCTGGGTGATGACCTGCACCTGACCCGACTTGGAGATCGAGACGTCGATGGCGTCCTGCGGGATCGAGATGTTCGGCTGCACCGCATAGCCGTCGTCGGTGACCAGCTGGCCTTCGCCATTGACCGAGAAGTTTCCGGCGCGGGTGAAGGCGGTCTCGCCGGACGGCATCAGGATCTGGAAATAGCCGCGCCCGTCGACGGCGATGTCGTAGCGGCTGCCGGTCTGGGTCGGCGTGCCCTGTTCGGTGACGCGATAGACCGAGCCCGCCTTGACGCCGGCGCCGATCTGGATGCCGGTCGGGATCACCGTGCCCTGACTGGACGACTGCGCGCCCATCCGCTCGATGTTCTGGTACAGCAGGTCCTGGAACTCGGCGCGCTGACGCTTGAAGCCAACGGTGTTCATGTTGGCGATGTTGTTGGAGATGACCTCCACGTTCAGCTGCTGGGCGGCCATGCCGGAAGCGGCGGTCCTGAGCGCTCTCATGTCCTGCTCTCCTTAAGCGGCCCGCCCGAGGCGCTCGACGGCGCGACGGGACAGGTCGTTGGTGTTTTCGATCATCCGGGTCACGCTCTCGTAGGCGCGCTGGATCTCGATCAGATTGGTGATTTCGAGGATCGGATTGACGTTGGAGCCTTCCAGCATCGCCTGCCGGATCTGCACGTCGTTGGCGGTGGCCGGGGTAGCGTTGGAGGCGTTGCGATACAGGCCGTCGCCGCCCTTCTCGAGCACGGCGAGGCTGTCGAACCGGACCACGCTGAGGCGACCCACCGGCTGCCCGTTCTGGGTGATGGTGCCGTCCGCCGCGACCGCAGGCTGGCCCAGCAGGGGATCGAGGATGATCTCGCCGCCGTCGCCCTGAACCGCCGCCCCGCCTTGCGTCGTCAGCCGGCCTTCGGGGTCGAGGGTGAAGGCCCCGTCGCGGGTGTAGGCGTCGCCGGCCCCGTCCTTCAGGGCGAAGAAGGCGCCCTCGCCCTCGATGGCGAAGTCCAGCGTGCGGCCGGTCTGTTCCAGCGCGCCCTGGCCGAAGTCGCGGCCCACGCCCTGATCCATGACGAAGCTGACGCCCGGCCGGACAAAAGCGTTGCGGGCCCGCTCGCCGACCTCTTCGCCGAGCAGCAACTGCTCGACCTTGAAGCCGGTGGTGTCCGCATTGGCGATGTTGTTGGCCACGATGTCGAGCTCGCGGCGCAGCGTCATCTGGCGTGACAGTCCAACATAGGCGGCGTTTTCCACGGGCGGCTCCTTTCGCCCCAAGCCCTTCGCAACGGTCGTGCCAACAGGGTCAACCCAAGCGGGGCGGGTGTTTCAGCCGCAAAGCTGCCCATGGCGCCCGGCAGGATTTGCCGGTTCTTAGCGCCTCGTTAACCAAAAACCGCTCGAATGGATCGAGAGATTCTCGGGGCGCGTGGCATGTTCAAATTCGGCAAGAAGAAGGGTGCGGCGGCGAGCGAAGACGCCGCCCTGCCGGCCGTCACCGACGGCGAGACCGTCGACGGGGACCTCGACGCCGCGCCGAAGAAAAAGAAGCTGCCGCTGCTCTTCATCGTCATCCCCGCCGCTCTGGTGGTGCTGGGCGGGGGCGGGGGCGCGGCCTTCTTCCTCATGCAGCCCAAGGCCGAGGCGGCCGAGAGCGGTGGTCACGGCGCCGAGAAGAAGGGCGGCCACGCCAAGGCCGAGAAGAAGAGCGGGGGCCACGGCGCCGCCGCCGGCGCAGAGGCGAACCCGGCCCTGGGCGTCATCGCCGAGGGCCCCGACGGCGTCACCTTCTACACCCTGCCGGACATGGTGGTGAACATCCAGGCCGCCGACGGCCGGCCCACCTTCCTCAAGCTGAAGCTGACCCTCGAGATGCAGGATGCGGCCCTCGCCGAGCAGCTGCAGTCCGAGATGCCGCGGATGCAGGACATGTTCCAGACCTTCCTGCGCGAGCTCACCGCCGACGATCTCGCGGGCTCCGCCGGAAGCTTCCAGCTGCGCGCCGAGATCCTGCGCCGCGTCAACCTGATCGCCGCCCCCGGCAAGGTCGACGCCGTGCTGATCGAAGAAATGCTGGTGAACTAGGCATGACCGACGCGGCCTTCGCCGAAAGTCCCGATCCGCTCGCCGAGCCCGATCCCCTGGCCGAGGCCGAGGCGCCGGTCATGTCCGAACGGGTCCTGAACCAGGACGAGATCGACAGCCTGCTCGGCTTCGACCTTGGCGAGGACGACGGCTCCGAACGGTCCGGCATCCGGGCCATCATCAACTCGGCCCTCGTTTCCTACGAGCGGCTGCCGATGCTCGAGATCGTCTTCGACCGCCTCGTGCGGCTGATGACGACCAGCCTTCGCAACTTCACCTCGGACAACGTCGAGGTCAGCCTCGACAACATCTCGTCGATCCGCTTCGGCGACTACCTCAACTCCATCCCCCTTCCGGCCATCCTTGCGGTCTTCCGGGCCGAGGAGCTCGACAACTACGGCCTGCTGACCGTCGATTCGAACCTGATCTATTCGATCGTCGATGTCCTGCTGGGCGGCCGCCGGGGCACCGCCGCCCTGCGCATCGAGGGCCGGCCCTACACCACCATCGAGCGGGTGCTGGTCCAGCGGATGGTCGAGGTCGTGCTGGCCGACGCCCGCGCCGCCTTCGAGCCCCTGACCCCGGTCCACTTCAACCTCGACCGGCTTGAGACCAACCCGCGGTTCGCCGCCATCGCGCGCCCGGCCAACGCCGCCATCCTGGTAAAGCTGCGCATCGACATGGAAGACCGCGGCGGCCGTATCGAGCTGCTGCTGCCCTACGCCACCCTCGAGCCCATCCGGAAGATGCTGCTGCAGCAGTTCATGGGTGAGAAATTCGGCCGCGACAACATCTGGGAAGGCCACCTGGCCACCGAACTCTGGACCACCGGCACCGAGGTCCGCGCGGTCCTCGACGAGCAGCAGATGCCGCTGTCCAAGGTGCTGAACCTCAAGGTCGGCGACACCCTGATGCTCAACGCCACCCCGGATTCGGAGATCTCGGTCCGCGCTGGCTCGATCCCGCTGACCACCGGGCGGATGGGCCGCAAGGGCCAGCATATCGCCGTCCGCGTCGAGGCTCCGATCGACGTCGACACTGCCTCCAGCCTCGCGAAGGGAAGACGCTGATGACCGGCATGATCCTCGACGGCGTTCTGATGCTGCTGCTGGTCGCCGCCCTCGGCTACGGCGTGCGGCTCGAGCGCAAGCTGACCGCCCTGCGCGAGGGCCAGCTGGCCTTCGCCTCGGCCGTCACCGATCTCAACGCCGCCGCCGGCCGGGCCGAGTCCGCGCTCGCTTCCCTGCGGGCCTCCGGTCAGGAAACCGACCTGCTGCACGACCGCATCGTCAAGGCGCGCGAGGTCAAGGCCCAGCTCGAAGCCCTCATCGCCCGCGGCCCCGTCACCGCTCCGGTCGCCGCTCCTGCGCCCGAGCCGGTCCGCGAAGCCGCTCCGCTCCGCCTCGCCCCCACCGCCGCCGTACCGGAAGACGACGAGCGGGCCCTGCGCATGGCCGCTCTCGCCGAGCGCATCCAGGGCCTCGCCACGCCCGCGAAGGCCCGGGCTCCCGGCGGCAACAACGTCGCCGCCATCCTCGGCGCCATGACCGCTAACCAAACCGCGAAGCAAAGCCTCAACCGCGCCCGTCGCAGCCTCGACGAAGACCTGTTCGCCGCCTGATCCCGCGGTCACCCTCCTTTCGAGTTCCCGATCATGAGCAAGATCCCCCGCCTGCTGCCCCTGATCGCCATCGCCATCGGCGGGGTGGTCGCCGTCCGCGCCGTCGGCGTGGCGCCCGGCCTGTTCGAAGGCGCCAAGGCCTGGGCCGAGGAGGCCGTGCCCGCCGCCGCCCCCGCCGCTCCGGCGCCCGCCGTCTGCGCCCTGACGCCCGAACAGCTGGCCCAGCAGGCCGGCATCTCGCCCGCCGAGTTGCGCATCATCCAGTCCCTGTCCGCCCGCCGCACCGAGCTGGACGCCCGCGACGCCGACCTCGCCGCCATGCTGCCCCTGATGGCCACGGCCGAGCAGAAACTCGACGCCAAGGTCGCCGCCCTCGCCACCGTCAAGGCCGAGGTCCAGGCCCTGCTCGGTCAGGTCGGCGAGCGCGAAAAGGCCGAGGTCGATCGTCTGGTCGCCGTCTATTCCGCCATGCGTCCACGCGAGGCGGCCCGGGTGTTCGCCACCCTCGACGACAGCGTGCGCCTGCCCGTCGCCGCCGCCATGCGCCCGCGCTCCCTCGCTGCCGTCATGGCCCAGATGGATCCGGCCGCGGCCCGTGTTCTCACCGAGAAGCTCGCCGGCCGGTTCGCCGCCCAGCGTCAGCTCGCCGCCCGCGCCGCCGCCGCCGCCGAGGGTCCGGCCGTCGCCGCGCCGGCTCCGGCCGACACCGCCGCGACGGAGGCTCCCAAGCCGACCACGGCCGCGCCGCCCGCCGCCCGTCCCGCCAGCCGTCCGCCGGCCCGCCGTCCCGCCGCGCGCCCGGCGGCCCGCACGCCCGCTCCGGCGCCCGCCCAGGCTGAACCCGCCGGCGAACGGCCCTATCAGCCGACCGCCGCCGCCGCCACGCCGCCGGCGCCCGAGCGCCCGCGCCAGTCGGTGCAGTAGCTCCCGCCCCCAACTTTCGTCATCCTCCGGCAAGGCGCCTCAGCGCCGCGACCGGGGGACCCAGCGGCGCCGCAGGCGATCTGTTCAGGCAGGCTGTATCCGACAGCATGTCCGCGACAGGTTCGCGCTCTCGCGCGCCGCTGGGTCCCCCGGTCTCGCGGGGCTCGCCGGAGGATGACGAAAGCTGTGATGCGCAAGGAAAAAGGGCCGCCTCCCTGCGGAAGCGGCCCCTGATCGTTGAACGGCCGTGACGCCTACTCGATATCCTCGTTGAGCAGGCCCACCTGGGTGAAGCCGGAGCCGTAGAGGCCGTTCATCACCGCCATGAACCGCTCATAGGGCACCTCCGGCTCCGCGCGGACGAACACCCGCTGTTCCCGGCACGGGCCGCCGCCCAACGCCGCGCAGACGTCCGCGGACAGGCTGGCCAGCGAGGACTGTCGGTCGGCGATGTAGATCGAGCCCGACTCCTGAACCGTGATGTAGACCGGCTCCTTCTGGGGCGTGTCGGGAGCTTTCGGCGGCGGCAGGTCCAGCTTCATCGACACCGTCGCCATCGGCGCCGCGACCATGAAGATGATCAGCAGCACCAGCATGATGTCGACGAACGGCGTGACGTTGATGTCGGCGTTCTGTTCGATCGTCTGACCCGCGCCGCCGTCGGCGCCTGAAAGTTTCGAGCCCATCCTGTCGTCCTCCCTGTCGCCCGGCGCGACATCGCGACGGTGCATGAGGATGTCGGGCCCGTCCCGCGACTTTTGTGCGGCCCGGGAATGGCTGGATCGCGGCCATGAAAAAGGGCCGCCTCCCTTCGGAAGCGGCCCCTGATCGTGTGAACGGGCGTGACGCCTATTCGATGTCTTCGTTCAGCAGACCGACCTTGAAGAAGCCTTTGCGCTGCAGCTCGTTCATGACTTCCATGAACTGGTTGTAGGTGACTTCCGGGTCGGCGCGCACGAACACGCGCTCCTGCTTGCAGGCCGGATCGCCGCCGCCCAGGGCGGCGCAGACGTCGGCGGACAGGCCTTCCAGCGTCGTCTGCTGGGTGGCGATGAAGATCGAGCCGGTTTCCTGGATCGTGATGTAGACCGGATCCTTCTGCGGCGCGTCAGGCGGCGGCGGCACGGCCGGCGGCAGGTCGAGGCGGATCGAAACGGTGGCCATCGGCGCGGCGACCATGAAGATGATCAGCAGCACCAGCATGATGTCGACGAACGGCGTGACGTTGATGTCGGCGTTCTGTTCAATGGTGTGGCCCTTGCCACCACCCGGTCCGGAAAGTTTGGCGGCCATCCGCTTTGGTTCTCCATCAGGCCCGACGCGACACGCGGCGAGCGACGCTTAAAGCTTCGGTTCGTCTCTTGGCGTCCCGGGCCCGGCTTGTAAAGCGGGTTCAGGTGGAAGTCGGTTCCCTCGCGGGTTCCGCAAACAATTTACGCCTCTGAGGCGAGCCGCTTCAGCCCGATCAACGACCCTGGGCGAGCTTGAGGAACCGGTCCTTCAGCGCCGCGTCGGTCTTGAAGTCGCCAGTGAACCGGGTGGTGATGGTCGAAACGTGGCGGTGATGCACGCCGCGCGTCGTCATGCACTGGTGTTCGGCATCGATCAGCACCGCGACGCCCGCGGGCTGCAGGTGTGATTCGATGGCCCCGGCGATCAGCTGGGTCAGGGTTTCCTGCGTCTGCAGCCGGCGCGAGAAGATCTCGACCACCCGGGCCAGCTTGGAAATGCCGACGACCTTCTCGTTCGGGATGTAGGCGACGTAGGCCTTGCCCAGGAACGGGGCCATATGGTGCTCGCAGTGGCTCTCGACCTCGATGTCGCGCAGCAGGACCATGTCGTCATAGCCCTGAACGTCCTCGAACGTCCGCGACAGCTCCTTGGCCACGTCGGCGTCGTAGCCGTCGAACCATTCGCCATAGGCGTCGACCACCCGCTTGGGCGTGTCGATCAGGCCCGGACGGTCCGGGTTGTCGCCGGCCCAGGCCAGCAGTGTCCGGACGGCCTTCAGGGCCTCCTCGCGCGACGGGCGCAACGTGGCGGGATCGTTGTCGCCGACCAGAACGGGCTTGGCGGGAGTGGGGCTCATGGGACGGTTCTCGAACGCGCGGCTTTGTAAGTCGCGGGGGACTGTTTATCAGCTTGGCGGCGTATATGGGACCGCCAGTCCGTCCCGCAAGAAAACTCTCCCGCAAAGTCTCCCCATGCCGCTGACGATTTACGACACCCTCCACCGCGAAAAGCGCGTGTTCGAGCCCCGCGATCCGGAGCGGGTGACCCTCTACGTCTGCGGCCCGACGGTCTACGACTACGCCCACATCGGCAATGCCCGCCCTCCGGTCGTCTTCGACGTGCTGGTGCGGCTGCTGCGGCGCGAGTACGGCGCGGACAGGGTGATTTACGCCCGCAACGTCACCGACGTGGATGACAAGATCAACGCGAAGGCGGCGAGGGAAGGGACCCCCATCGGCGAGGTCACCTCCCGCTACGAGGCCGCGTATCTCGAGGACATGGGCCGGCTGAACGTCTCGCCCCCGGACATTGCGCCGCACGTCACCGATCACATGGACGCCATCGTCGCCCAGATCGGCGCCATCATGGATCAGGGCTGCGCCTATGCCGCAGAGGGTCACGTCCTGTTCGACGTCTCCTCCTACGAGACCTACGGCCGCCTCTCGGGCCGCAACCTCGACGACATGATCGCCGGCGCCCGCGTCGAGGTCGCACCCTACAAGAAGAACCCGCACGACTTCGTCCTGTGGAAGCCGTCGAAGGAAGGCGAGCCCTCCTGGCCGTCTCCGTGGGGCGAGGGCCGCCCCGGCTGGCATATCGAATGCTCGGCCATGATCGAGGAGACGCTGGGCCTGCCGATCGACATCCACGGCGGCGGCATCGATCTGGTCTTCCCGCACCATGAGAACGAGATCGCCCAGGGCGTATGCGCCCACGGCCACGCCCATGAGCCCTTGGCCCATGCCGAATACAGCCGCTACTGGATGCACAACGGCTTCCTGACCGTCGACGCCGAGAAGATGTCCAAGTCGATCGGCAACGTCCTGCTGCTCCACGACCTCGTCCAGTCGATCCCCGGCGAGGTGGTCCGTTGGGGCCTGCTGTCGGCCCACTACCGCCAGCCGCTGGACTGGAACCCGTCCCTGCTGGAGCAGAGCCGCAAGGCGCTGGACCGGCTCTACGGCGCCCTGCACCGCGCAGCCGCCGTCGAGGCGTCCACGGACGAACCCCCGGCCGACTTCCTCAAATCCATCGAGGACGACCTGAACACGCCCGGCGCCATGGCGACCCTGTTCGCCCTGTCCAGCGAGATCGAGCGGGGGATGACGGCCGGCGACCAGGGGGTCGTCGCCCGCGCCAAGGGCGAACTGATCGCCGCCGCCGCCATTCTGGGCGTGCTCCAGTCCGATCCGGGCGGCTGGCTCGAAGGCGAAGTCACCGACGACCTCCGCACCGAGGTCGAAGCGCTCCTCGAACAACGCGCCGCCGCCCGCGCCGCCAAGGACTGGCCCGAAGCCGACCGCATCCGCGACCGCCTCAACGCCCTCGACGTCGTGGTGATGGATGGCCCGACGGGCGCGACCTGGCGGGTGAAGGGGTAGGGGATATGCGTCTCCTCCCCGTTCGCCACTTGCGAATGGGGAGGGGGACCATTCCGGCGACTCAGCCGGAATGGTGGAGGGGTGGAGGGGGATCGCATGCGATCTAACGACGACCGGAGCGTGGTCTATCGCCCCTCCACCATGCTTCGCATGGTCCCCCTCCCCATCGCTGCGCGACAGGAGGAGACGGGCATGACGCTGTGCTTACAATCCGCGTTTGTATAGTCGGATAGCGCGGACAAACCCCCGCCTTTCCAGCCACTTCCGCGTTTCTCAATCCGATCTTCTGCGCACGCTATCCCGCGGCCGTATAATGCGCGCGTTCACCTCCGCCGCCGGTCTTTGACAATCCAGCCCGCCCGCACCGCCCAAGGTGCAGCAACCGCCGCATCGCGCTCAAAACGTTCAGAAATTCGGGCAAAACCGACTCTACGGACTCTTCGGACCCAATTTTTCCGGTTTATACCCGGGCAAAACTCGCCTCAGGTGATCCGTTTCACGCTGACCGGATCGCTCGCCGGGAAGGTTTCTTCCACCCCCTCGTCCACCAGCGCCTCCTGCCGGTTTTCGGCGTCGCGGTCTTCTTCGCACAGCTGGTCGGGCTTGCCCGTTCCGGGGCTGGCGCGGCGAGCGGCGGCCACGTCCTCCGGGTGGGCCTGCTGATGGTCGGTCCGGGCGTCGTGATCGGTGGTCATGCTCTGCGCTCCTCAGTTTTCCGGATGGTCTTCGTCGCCGTCCGGGCCGTAGCCGAGGTCCGCGATGTCATCGTCCGAGAGGTTCTTGGCTTCCCAGTGGGCGGCGCTGGACTGGGCCCCGCGCACGTCTTCCATCAGGCCGGAATAGACCAGCTCGACCTCGTCATGGGTCTGCAGGTCGCCGCCGCCGGCGTCGATCTCGGTCAGTTTGGCGCCGTCGACGCCGTACAGCTCGTCCGCCTCCGGCTCGACGCCTGAGGCCGACAGCGAATCCGCGGCCGAGTCCTCGATGTCCAGATCGTCCAGGTCTTCCTCGTCCGCGTCACCGGCCGCGGACGTCACGTCCAGCACGTCCGGCAGTTCCTCGAACGTCTTGAACTCGTTGGTCACCGCGCCGGCGTCAGCCTCGTCGAAATTGTCCTCGTCGAAGACTTCCGACTGGTCCTGGTCGTCCTGGGTCGCGTCGAGGTCCGGCATCTGAAATCTCCCTGTCTTCGGGAGATCAACGCCTCTGCTTTACGCGGCGTTCCCCCGCTCGACCGCTTCCTCCAGCGCCTCGCGGATGCGCGCGATAGCCCCTTCCCACTCAGCGAAGCTCTCGCGCCGGAAGAACCGCAGATGCGGGTAGAACGGGTATTTGTCGGTCGCCAGGAAATGCCAGTCGTCCGGCGCGGTGATCATCCACGCCGTCGCCCCGACCGCCGCCGCCAGATTGGTGCCCGCGATGCCCGGGCCGATGACCAGATCCAGCGCCTTCGACAGGGCCGCGACATCCTCCAGATCGTCCTTCAGGTCGATAGGCGGCGTCCAGATCGACACCCCCGCCGCCTCGGCCGCGGCCAGATCGTCCGACACGTCGCCGCACTGCAGGTTGACCATGATCGCCCCGGGGGTGGTCAGCACCGGCCGCCAGCGCTCGAAGCTGGAGAAATAGCGCGCCCGCGACCCGGTCAGCACAAGGCTCTTCCAGTGCAGCCCGACCTTCAGGCCCGGCCCCAGCTTCTCCAGCTCGGCCGTCCAGTAGGCCACCTTGTCCGCGTCCGCCTGCAGATAGCCCCGCCGGTCGGGGAAGGCCTCGACCGAAGGCCGGAACACCGCCAGCAGCGAAGCCATCGGGATGTAGGCGTCGATTCCGCCTTCGATCTCCTCGACGAACGGCACATATCGGGTGATCCGCCCCTCCAGCTTGACCGCGCGGTGCCCCCCGACGATGGCCGTCGGGAAGGTCCGCTGGAACAGTCCCACCAGCCGGGCTTCAACGGCGACGTAGACCTGCCCCTCCGGTCCCACGGCCTCGATGGCGTCGCCGATGCAGGTGCCGAACACCATCTCGTCGGCGATGCCCTGCTCGCCCACGATCAGCAGCCGCTTGCCGCGGATCTCCTCCGTCTTCGGATCCCAGCGCGGCGCCGCCACGGCCACCCGCATCGATTCCGGCAGGTGCGGGTCCAGCCGCACATCATAGGCCTCGAACCCCTCCGGGATGCGGCCCAGCGTCATGAGCAGCATCGCCTTGGCCATGGTCATCATGGCCCGCTCATAGGGGCTTTCGGCGCCGGGCAGGGCGGCCTCGATATCCTCCAGCGCGCCAAGCGCGTCACCAAGCGGCTGGCGGGCGTTGGCGCGGTTGTAGCGGGCCTTGGCGAACGCCGGATCGTGCCGCAGCGCCTCCTCGAAGAAGGTCAGGGCCGTGCCCATGTCGCCCTGGTCGCTCAGCACCGTACCCAGGGTGTTCCACAGCACCGGCGATTCGGGCTCCACCCCCAGCAGGGCCCGCAGCGTCTCCACCGCGTCGCCATACCGCTTCTGGTCCCGCTGCACGCAGGCCAGGTTGTTGGTCGCCTCAACATGCCCCGGATCGGCCGCCAGATATTTGAGCAGCAGCTTCTCGGCGATCTCCAGATAGCCCATCTGCTGCGCCAGCCGGCCCAGGTCGTGCGCCACGTCCGTCTCGTTCGGCAGCAGCTTCAGCGCCGCCTCATAGGCCAGCAGGGCCTGTCCCAGATCGCCGGACTTCTCGCGGCAGATGGCCAGCACATGCCAGGCCAGGCCGTTGGTCTCGTCCAGCTTCAGCGCGTCCAGCGCCCGTTTGGCGCCCAGCGGGAAGTCGCCGGCCCGGATGGCCATCAGGGCGGCCTTCAGCTTCTCCAGCGCCTTGCGCTGCGCCTTCACCGCCAGCTTCGGGTTGGCCAGCTGGTGCGACAGCTTCCGAATGGCCTCGGGCGAGGCCGAGTCGCCTGCGACCCCCTGCGCTGACGGGGCGATCCCGTGGACCTGTTCGGGCGACAACTCGACGGCGGACATGCGGTGATCCTGCGATGATCCCCGAGCTTTGCCACCGGGATCACAAGGGATGGTTAACCACGCCTGTTTAGGGTGCGTTGGTCCGCGGCTCCCTAACGTCGCCCCCTGTCTGGAGTCGCCTGAATGCCGCTGAAGCTGTCGCTCAAGCCCGGCGAGAAGTTCGTGCTCAACGGCGCCGTCGTTCAGAACGGCGACCGCCGGGGCGTGCTGATCCTGCAGAACAAGGCCAGCGTCCTGCGCGAGAAGGACATCATGCAGCCGGAGGAGGTCAACACCCCCGCCCGGCGCGTCTACTTCCCCGTGATGATGATGTATCTCGACGAGAGCGCCGCGCCGAAGGTTTATGACGAGTTCGCGATGCGCCTGACCGAGTTTATGGGCGCTACCCGAAATCCCGAAGTGCTGGCCGACTGCGTCGCCGCCTCCCGGCACGTCATGTCGCGGGAATACTACAAGGCGCTGATGGCCGCCCGGAAACTGGTAGATTACGAGGAAGGTCTGGCGAATGTCGCTTCAGGCGTACAAGACCGCAGCGACGCGGGCTGAAAACCCGCGTGAGATGGAGTACCGGCTGTTCGGGCAGGTGACCCGGGCGCTGATGCACGCCTCAACGGTCGATCCCTCGGACATCGCGACCCGCATCGACGCGCTCGACTGGAACCGCCGCCTCTGGTCGGTGCTGGCCACCGACTGCGCCAATCCCGACAACGCCATGGACAAGGCGCTGCGGGCCTCGATCATCTCGATCAGCCTGTTCGTCAGCAAGCATTCCTCGGTCGTCATGCGCGGCGAGGACGACTTCCAGGCGCTGATCGACATCAACAAGATGGTCATGCAGGGCCTGGCCGGCCCGGGTTCGGCACAAGCCGCGTAATCGAGGCCGCCGAACCTAGCCGACGCGGCGGATCAGTTCGTCGGCGAGGTCCGCCGTCAGATAGCCGTCCGCCAGTCGCCCGGTCGCCATCTGCCAGCGGCGCAGCGCCGCCCGCGTATTGGCGCCGACCACTCCGTCCACGCCTTGCGTGTCATACCCCAGCGCCGTCAGCGCCCTCTGCGCGCCGATCCGCTGCTCGCGCGACAGCGGCGCGTCGTTGGGCCATGAGGCCACCAGTCCCGGCCTGCCCTGAATCCCGTCCGCCGTCAGCCCGATCGCCAGCGAATAGCTGACCGAGTTGTTGTAGCGCCGGATCACATAGTGGTTCGGCAGCGCCAGGAATGCGGGCCCGCGCGCGCCCTGCGGCAGGAGGATGGTCGCTTCCTCGCGCGCCTCGGCCGCGTTCGGCGTTCCGCCCTGCGCCAGCGTCACCCCCTTTGACGCCCAGTACGACCACGGATGGCGCGGCCCCTCGGCGTCGGCGTAGTCGAAGTCGGCAGGCAGACGGATCTCGTAGCCCCAGGTCTCGCCGCGCTTCCAGCCCGCCTGCGCCAGCAGGTTGGCGGCCGAGGCGAGGGCGTCCGCGTCGGACCCCCAGATATCGACCTTGCCGTCGCCGCTCTCGTCGACGCCGAGCCGCAGGTAGTTGTCAGGCATGAACTGGGTCTGCCCCATCGCTCCGGCCCAGCTGCCTTTCAGCCCGCCGCGCTCGCGGCGGCCGTCGACCACGATGTCGAGCGCATCCTTCAGCTGCGCCTCGGCCCAGTCCCGGCGGCGGCCGTCATAGGCGAGGGTGGCGAGCGAACGAACGACGTCATAGTCGCCCTGCACCTGACCAAAGGCGCTCTCCTGCGCCCAGACGGCGACGAGGATTTCGGACGGCACGCCGAACCGCTGAACTACCGACCACGGCACCCGGTCGGTGCGCTGGCGGGCCTGGGCGATGCGCGTGGCCGTGACGGCATTCTGGATGTAGGCGCCGGCCGGACGGCTGAATTCGGGCTGGTTGCGGTCCAGCCGGATCACCGACGGGTCGGGCGTCAGGCCCGCCAACTCACGCTCGTACTCCGCCCGGCGCGCGCCGCCGTGACGGGCGAGGAAGCCCTGTTTCCAGCCATCGAACCCGGCCTGATCGATGATGGGCGCCGCAGGGGCTGCCGGTGTCACAGCGGGAGGCTGTGTCGAAGGCCGGCTCGGCGCAGGCTGCGGCGACGGTCCGACAGGCGGGGGCTCCGGCAGCATGGGCGCGCAGGCGGCGACGGTTCCGATCAGGATGAGGCGAAGGCTGAAACGCATGATTCCCAAGCTAGTCTCCCGGCGGGGCGCGGCCTCATAACAAGTCCGCGAGTCGGCTCTGCGCGCCTGCGATGCTTATAGCGCCTGCATGGAGAAAGCGTTGCCGTAAGATTCACCCTTTTGCGTCGTTAACCGTCAATTTCATTGGCCGGGTAACGGGTAAGGGCGCACAAGGCGACAGCTCTCTGAGACCGATCTGGCCTGGTGGCGGAGGGGCTACGCGTCGGGCGTGCAAGCCCGAAGACCCTCCGTTCGACCCGGAGGCCAGGCCTCCAGTCTCTTCCGCCACCGGGACGGAAATCGGGGACGATGCAAGAGCCGCTCGAAACGCCTGCCTGTCTGGTTGACGAACCGGGGAAGCCTCTCTATACGCACCGCTCCGCCGCAGGTTCGTCCCGCGGCTTTTCTGTTTTGCTTTGCCTCAGGACGACGACCATGAAGGTCCGCAGCTCGCTCAAGTCGCTCAAGGGTCGCCACCGCGACTGTAAAGTCGTTCGCCGCAAGGGCGTCGTCTATGTGATCAACAAGACCGACCCGCGCTTCAAGGCGAAGCAGGGCTAGGCTCGCGCTCAAGCAGCCCGTCGCCGCGCGGCGGGCGTTAGCGCACAAAGAGCTATCCACAGGTCGCGGGCTTTGTCCGCGGCCTTTTTCGTGCCCGGCGTTGAGCCGGCCGCGGCGACGTGGTTAGCGTCCGCGAACACACACAGAACGCGCTCATGTAGCCCGAAGGGCGATAGCGCCCAGGAGTAAAACATGGCCGACGACGCATCCTTCGACGCCAGCCCCGACGTCCTGACCTCGGCCGCCCAGGGTCGGCTGCGCACCGTGATCGAGCGCCTTGAACGCCTCGAGGAGGACAAGGCGGCGGTCATGGCCGACATGAAGGAGGTCTTCGCCGAGGCCAAGGGCGAAGGCTACGACGTCAAAATCCTCCGCAAGGTCATTCGTATCCGCAAGCAGGACAAGGCCAAGCGCCAGGAAGAGGACGCCATCCTCGACCTCTACATGTCCGCCCTCGGCGAGATCTGACACTGAAGCGAACCGGCTTCGGCGGGGGAAAGGGCGGCGCAAAGAAGCCGCCTCCGAGCCCGTTCGAGGCCGAACGCAAGGCGGCCCAGCGCGCCGCTCTCAACGCTCTCAGACGCGCCCGCCGCTCGGCAGAGAAGGCGGGCGTTTCGCTGTCCGAATGGGAGGGCGAGTTCCTCGATTCGGTGTCCGAGCGGGTGAAGACCCACGGCCGCGCGTTCGGCGACCCCGAACTGGGCGCGCCCGGTCAGGCCCTGTCGTCGATGCAGGGCCGCAAGCTCAAGGAAATCGCCGCCAAGGCGAAGGGCGAGGCGCCGAAGCGGCGCTGGGGACGCAAGGCCCCCAAGCCGCCCGAGGACTGATCAGAACAGGATTTTGCGCAGCGAGATGCCGATGCTGCGGCCCTCAGGGTCGAGGTAATCCGGCTGGTAGTTCAGCGGCGTGTCGCCGGCGCTGCTCGTCACCTCGGTGCGGCTGTCGAACAGGTTGCGGATGCCGAGTTGGACCCGCGTGCCCTTCAGCCAGGGGTATTTCTCGACCAGGCTGGTCTGCGCCCCCAGATCGACGAAGACGTTCAGATTGACCGTGGTCTGGTCCGAGAAGAACAGGTCCGGCCCCGTACCGCCGTTTACCCGGGTGCCTTCACGCCAGTTGGCGTTGAGGAAGGCGCCCATGCCGTTCTTGAACACGCCCATCTGGCCCTGAATCTCGTTGCGCGGGCTGCCGCCGCGGCTCGACGTCGCCGCGCCGTCCAGCAGGTCGAGGACCGGGATGCCGGGGGCGATCAGGATCTCATCCTGCAGCCGGTAGGTGTGATACAGCGAGATGTTGAACCGGCCCTGGCCCGGCTGCATGCCGCCGCCGCGACCCCCACGGCCGCCGCCGCCCATGCGGATCTGCGGGCCGTCGCCGCCACCGCCGCGCTGACCGCCGCGGTCGCCGCCCGATCCGGGCCCCGGACCACCGATCATGACCGGACCGCCGGCTCCGGGCCTGCCTGCCGCGCCGGGCGCGGTCGGCGACGGTCGACCGAACGCCTTGGAGAAGTTGAAGCCGGTGCGGATGTCTTCGCGCTCGGTCAGGGCAAAGTTCAGGGGGCGCACGTCGATCGAAACCAGATTGCCGGCCAGATCGCGGTCGAACCGGTCAGGGAGGGCCGCTTCCAGCTCAGAGGTGATGGTCGGGAAGCTGTTGATCGAGTCCTCGACCGTGTTGCGGGTCCAGGTCGAGCTGATCCGCAGGTCCTCGTCCTTGAGCGGCTGCAGCGTGATCCCGGCCTTCCAGATGCGGCGGTTCTCCGCATCCAGATCGGGATTGCCGCCCTCGATCCGGTTGACCAGCACGGTCTCGCCGTTTGGCCCGGCCGAGAAGTCGAACACCGGCACATTAGGCGTCGAGATCACCGGATCATTTAACTGGCCGATCGAGGGCGCGCCCTGCTCGTCGGTGAAGCTGAACAGGAAGGAGACCTGCTCGATCGGCGTCCAGTTGAGCCCGGCGCCGATGCTGCTGAGACCGCCGAAGTCCGATAGATCCTCATAGCCGAGGTTCAGATTGACCGACATGTCGCCCAGCAGAGGCAGGACCTCGGAGCGGGTGCTGGCGATCGGAATGTTGAAGCTGGCCTGACCATTGTAGCGGTCGCGCGACTGGGAACGCTCGGTAGTCACGCCCGATCGGACGCTGACCGAGTCCAGCGATCGCGTGTCCGCGCCGAACTTGATTGTTGAGGAGATCCCGCCGGCCGGCAGCTCCCAGATGTCGCCGTTCAGCACGAGTTCGGTCGACAAAACCTCCGAGACCGAGTTGGCGGTGTCATTCGGCCGGATCGTGAACTCGTTGGGGGTCAGGGGCGCAAAGGGATCGGCCGCCGGGTCGTTGGCGGTCAACCGGGTCTGGAACGGCGTCGGCAGGTAGCCGCGGCCAGTGACCGTGTCGGTCTCGACGCGGTTGTAGTTGCCGGAAAGTGTCCACCGCCAATCCTCCCCGAGGAAGCCGTCCAGCAGGACCCCGGCGGTCGCGTTCAGCGAGTCGGTCTTGCGACCCAGCGATCCCGCGTCATCCAGATAGCGGAAGAGGATCTCGTCGGTCGCCGACGACGAGAAGGGATTGCCAGCGGGCAGCGTCAGCATAACCGACGGCAGGCCGTTGAAGCTGCGGCTGGTATTGTCCTCAAGGCTGCCGCTGACCGTCATCTGGGTGGTGTTGTTCAGATCGCGCTTGACGGTCCCGCCGACGGTGGCGTGCTCGGTGGCCGCCATCAGGGTGCGGTACTCGCCGATCCGGTCGACCAGATCGGGCGGCGTCGTCGTCGTTTCGCGGTTGATGTCGCGTTCACTCTCGAACAGCGGGGTGGCCCGGCCGTATTCGAGCTCCATCGACCAGCGCTGGGCGCCGGCGATGCGGAGGATGTTGGCGTCCAGCTCGGTGACCGTCCGGCCGCCCGCTGTCGGGACGCGACCCTCGACCTGACCGGTGATGGATCGGAAATTGTTCTTGAGGACGAAGTTCACGACCCGCTGGTCGGCGCGATAGCCGTATTCGAGCGCCACCTCCTCCGGCAGAATATCGATCCGTTCGATGGCTTCTGGCGGGATGCCGCGGATTTCCTGGAAGCCGGAGACGCGGCGACCGTTGACCAGGGTGACCGGCTGCCCGCCCGATCCACGGGAACTGCGGGTCACCGGCTCAAGGTAGGTGAGAAGCTCGGAGATATCGGCGGCGCCGTAAGCCTGAATTTCCTCCGCCGTCAGGGTCAGATCGGGCGGAATGTCGCTGTTGACGCTGCCCCGCGGCCGCTGGCCGGTGATTTCCACAGTGCCGAGATCGACAGAGTTCTCGACGTCAGCGGACGTGGCCCTCGGCGCAGGATCCTGCTCCGGTTCCTGAGGCTCGGCGACCGGCTCAGGGACCTGCTGGACGGGCGGCTGCTGTTGAGGCGGCGGAGCCGCCACGGCGGGCGCGGTCTGGATCGCGCCGGCCATCAGGCCGGACAGGGCGGTAGTCACGAGCAGCATACGACGGCCTTCCGGGGAGGGAGGATAACGGGCGTTGAACGTGCCGTGCCGCTATTTCCGTCGTGTTTCAACATCGAAACCGAAAGTTGCGGACTTGGCGGCGCGGACCGGCCGGCCCGTCAACTCCCAGCGGGGGTCGACCGTTGCAGGACAACCGGAGCGTGGCCGCAAGCAGTCAGCCCGCGTCTCGCAGTGCGCCTTCAAGACCCTGCTCGCGCACTTTCCGATAGAGTGTCGAACGACCGATGCCGAGGCGACGGGCGATCTCGGACATATGCCCGGCATAGACTTCGATGGCGTGCTGGATCAGATCCCGTTCGATCTCCTCCAGCGTGCGCAGATGCCCCCGCTCGTCGAGGATACGAATGGGCGTGTCGGGCAGGATCGCCATGTCGGCCACGTCGTTGGCATGGAAGGACGCCACGCCTTCCACTGCCTCGCCGGAAGCCTGCTCGCCAGACAGGAAGGGCGCCGAGACGCCGGAGATCGCCGGGAAGTCGTGGGGCTGCAGGAAGGGCGAGTCCGACAGCACGATGGCCCGGTAGATGGCGTTCTCCAGCTGGCGCACGTTGCCGGGCCAGTCGAAGGCGGTCAGCAGGGCGAGGGTCTCGCCCGCGCAGCCGGCGACCCGCTTGCCTTCCTCGACATTGAAGCGGGCGATGAAGTGGTCGACCAGATCCGGGATGTCCTCGCGGCGTTCGCGCAGGGCGGGGGCCTCGATCGGGAAGACGTTCAGGCGATAGAACAGGTCCTCGCGGAACCGTCCCTCGCGCACCTGTTCGGCCAGATCGCGATTGGTGGCCGAGACGATCCGCACATCCACCTTGACCGAGCGTTTGGAGCCGACGGGGTCGATCTCGCCTTCCTGGAGGGCGCGAAGCAGCTTGACCTGCATGTCCAGTGGCAGTTCGCCGATCTCGTCAAGGAACAGGGTGCCGCCGCTGGCCTCGGCGAACTTGCCCAGATGCTTGTCGCTGGCGCCGGTGAAGCTGCCCTTCTCGTGGCCGAACAGGATCGACTCGACGAGGTTGGCGGGCAGGGCGCCGCAGTTCACGGCCACGAAGGCCTTGCCGCCGCGGTCCGACGCGCCGTGCAGGGCGCGGGCGATGACTTCCTTGCCGACGCCGCTCTCGCCAGTGATCAGCACCGGAATGCCGGACTTGGCGGCGCGGACGCCGAGCGAGCGCACCATCCGCATGGGCGGGCTCTGGCCCACCAGATCGTCGAACGAGGTGCGGCCCGTCACATGTTTCTTTAGCCGGCCGACTTCGGCGGTCAGCTGGGTCAGCTGCAAGGCGTTGCGGACGCCGACCAGCAGACGCTCGGCCGACACCGGCTTGACGAAGAAGTCCTGGGCGCCGGCCTGCATGGCCTTGACCACCGCATCGACGCCGCCCGAAGCGGTCAGGACGATCACCGGGGTCGTCACACCCGCGGTGCGAATTTCGGCCAGGGCTTCCATGCCGCTCATCCCCGGCATGACCATGTCCAGCAGGACCACGTCGGCCCCACCGCCCTTGGTCAGGCGGTCGATGGCCTCGCCACCCGACTCGGCGTGGACCACGGCGTAGCCCTCGCGCTCCAGCACCGCCTGAGCGAGGCGGCGCTGGGTCGGATCGTCGTCGACGACGAGTACGGTCCTGCTCATCCGGAAGTCACCCTTCATCATCTCGTCCGGCCGGTCCTCGTTGAAGCGGGACTGGCTCATTCCGGGACGTTTTAGCCCTCACAAGGTGAAGATCGGGTTGGAAGGCAGGGTGAGCGCTGGGTTAACGGGACGGCGCAGACACGGGCGCTGGCTGAATCGCTGCAGCCGCTGCATCGCAATCCGGTTCCTCTTCGCGGAAGCGGGCGGCGGCCCTTGAGCCTGTCGCGAGGTCTGGCCAGCGGGCGGGGCTCGGGGACAGGCGGCCCGCCTTGAGCTCTTCGCGAACGTCGGGCGACGGTCGGCCGCGGCATGCCCCGAGCCAATAGTCCCCGACCTTGGCCCAGCGTCCGTCAGCCTGCTGTTGATGGACGCTGAGGTTCATCCGTCGGGCGATCAGCACCTCCGCCACGCCGTCTCCGTTCCAGTCGCGAACGGTGGCGACGCAGTCCCCGGTCTTGCGGCAGGCGAAGATGTCGTTGTCTCGCGGATCGCTGCCCAGGAAGCGAGGCGGCAGCGCGCCGCCCGCTGGCCAGACTCCGACGACCGGCACGAAGGCCGCTTCGCGGGCCGCCTGACGCGCCTCCCAGCGGTTATCCGCTGCTTGGGCATCCTTGGCCCGACGAGCGACTTCAGGGGTCCGGGAGCGGGTGAGTCGGGCCAGCGCCGCCTCGCCGCCCTTGCCGCTCTCGAAGCGTAGGAAGGCATAGTCGAACTTGTCCGGTGTCACTGCGCCCCGCTCCAGCCGCGCCACCTGATCGGCCACGGACAGACGGGCGGGGTCGGCGATGGGGCTGAACAGGGCGAGGATCACCGCGATCTCCAGCACGGCTGTCCAGACATTGGTCTTCTCCAGCGGGTGCATCCAGGCGGCGCCCTTGCGCCAGAACGGCTGCAGCGCCGCGAATCCGTAGCCGCCGGCATAGGCCGCACCGATCAGGGCGCAGGCGAAGGCGATGATCCGGTCGGGAGTCAGCCCATGCTGGCCGATGCGGAGCGCCAGTCCCCAGAAGGCGATGACGACCAGCGGGGTCAGCAGCACAGCGGCGACCCGGACTGTCGCCCTCAGGATCGCCGGCGGCAGATTGTCAGCGCGGCCGTCCTGATAGGCCGTGTTGATCAGGATGATCAGGGCCGCGGCAGCGGACAGGACCAAGGCTGTGGCGCTGCCCGTCTCCCACAGGCCCTCCAGGCCGGTGAATGGCAGGGCGGCAAGGAAGCCGGCGGCGAGCACCGTCATCAGCAGGAGGAGCCATGACAGCAGCATCAGCACGACGCTGCGGACGCCGCGGATCAGCCCGTCACGGACATCGGTCAGGTGCACCGCAACGGAGAACACGACCGTCGTCACGGGAATGGAGAACCAGTCCTTCGCGATCAGGTCGCCGAGGAAGTGCAGGCCGATGACGTTGAACAGGGCCGAGCCGAGAAACAGCAGCAGCCAGAACGCCCCGGTGAAGCCGATCGACAGGACCAGTTGCACGCCGGCCTTCCAGGCCGTGTCGAAATAGGTGGGGAAGGCGGCGATCCACCGCCGCTCCATGTCGGCGGGCAGGACAAGATGGTGGCCGATGAACAGGGCCGTGGCCGCGAACAGCGGCATGGGCCAGGGCAGGAAGGGCGGGTAACGGCCCGGTCCGTATTCGCCAGTCGTCTGACTGGCGACGCCGTGCCAGCCCACCAGCGCAAGAAATGCGGTCGCCGCCACGGCCCAGCCCAGCAGGACCGGCCAGCGCATCCGCCCTACGCCCGCCAGCATCAGGACGGGGACCATGACGAGGATCATCGCCAGTGGCCCGAACAGCTCCGGCTGTGTCGCAGGCCATGTCATCGCCCCGCCATCGCGGGTCGACCGATACAGCCACCAAAGGGCTCCGCCCTGGAGCAGACCGATGGCGAGCCGCGCCGCGACCAGCAGCGGCGACCCGGTGCGCCCGAGACTGTTGCGCCCTGTGGCTTCGATGGCGTCGGTCATGCGGTTCTTCTCCGGAAGGTCCCAACCTGCACCATACCGGGCCTGCGCGTCTTGAGGATTTCTCGTGCAGACGCCGTGCAGAGGCTTCCCCCGCTTGAGTTTCCGGCCGGGCCGTGTATAGAGCGCGCCTTCTCCGTCGCAGCTTCGGCCGCGGCGGTCCTGTCCGAGAACTTCGGGGCGTGGGGGTCACCCGCGCCGTAAATGCCAGAGAGCCCTCTGGCGCCGTGGGGAGATGGGGATGCGGACGGCCATCGTCACCCGGTTTACGGGGGCACGGGGTCTGAGCTTCCTTCGGACAATACGACCGGCCTGAACGCTTCGCAGCGATGCGCGGCGCTTGAGCCAAATCCGTCGTCGGGAATAAGCCCGGCGGCGAATACCAGACTGGAGACCGCAATGGACCGCGCACAAAAAGCCGAGTCGATCGAAACGCTGAAGGGCGTTTTCGCCGACGCGGGCGCCGTGGTCGTGACCCACAACCTGGGTCTGACCGTTGCGGACATGGAAGACCTGCGTGGACGTCTTCGTAAAGAAGGCGGCACGTTCAAGGTGGTCAAGAACCGCCTGGCGCTTAAGGCGCTCGAAGCCGACGAAGGCAGCGACTACCACGGCCTGTTCAAGGGTCCCGTGGGCATCGCCTACGCCAACGATCCGGTGACGGCCGCCAAGATCACCGCTGAATACGCCAAGGCCAACGACAAGTTCGTCGTGCTGGGCGGCTTCATGGGTGAGAAGGTTCTGGACGCCAAGGGCGTGGACACCCTGTCCAAGCTGCCCTCGCTGGATCAGATCCGCGCCTCGCTGCTCGGCCTGCTCAACGCTCCCGCGACCAAGATCGCTGGCGTCGTGCAAGCCCCGGCGGCCCAACTGGCCCGCGTTTTCAACGCCTACGCCACGAAGGACGCCGCGTAAGCGGACCCGCCTCTTTCATCTCTGCAAACTCTCTACTGAAACCCAATCCTCCGAAGGAAACACACCATGGCCGATCTCGCCAAAATCGTTGAAGACCTGTCGTCGCTGACCGTTCTGGAAGCCGCCGAACTGTCCAAGCTGCTGGAAGAAAAGTGGGGCGTCAGCGCCGCTGCTCCGGTCGCCATGGCCATGCCGGGCGCTGGTGGCGGCGCCGCCGCTCCGGCCGAAGCTGCTGAAGAGCAGACCGAGTTCACCGTCGTCCTGCTGGACGGTGGCGACAAGAAGATCAACGTCATCAAGGAAGTCCGCGGCGTCCGTTCGGACCTCGGCCTGAAGGAAGCCAAGGACCTGGTCGAAGGCGCTCCGCAGAACGTCGTCGAGAACGTCTCGAAGCAGAACGCCGACGAAGTAGCCAAGAAGCTGACGGAAGCCGGCGCCAAGGTGCAGATCAAGTAAGAACGGATCGTCCCTCGGGACATTCGTCGAACGGGCCGGGGAGCAATCCCCGGCCCGTTTTGCTTGCGCTCTGCATGGACAGCCGCCGCCGGTTGTGGCCCCCTGCGCCGATAACGGGAGGGGTGTCCATGAAGCTGACAGTCGCCGTCGCCGCGGTCGTGGCGAGCCTGGGCCTCGCGGCCTGCGATGAGTTCGCGACCGGCCGGGAAATTCCGCCGCCGCCCGGACCACCGGCTCCTCCGTCGCCGGACCTGCCCATGACGGCGGCCAAGGCCCGCCTGATCATGGGCGCGCTGTCCACCACCTGCATGGAGCTGGCGACGCTCAAGTACGACATCCACGCCTGCGAGCTGAAGCAGGGCAAACCCGCCAGCGACGAGGCGCTCCGGACCGGGCTCCGCGACCTCCGCTGGAATCTCGACAAACTGACGCCGGACGAAGCTTCGGCCCAGTGCGCGGCTCAAACTAACGAACTGCGCAAGACGCCCAGGCCACCGGCGTGCTGGTAGGTGTCTGGCTCTAGCGCCGCCGCGGGGTGAGGATGTCGCCCAACCGGTCCGGCGTGCCCGCTACCCGCTCGAGGCGCGGATAGCGAAGGCCGCCGTGGTAGTCGAAGCTCAGGGTGCGGAATTCGTCGCCCCGCTTGACCACCAGCACGATCGGCTGGGTCCCGTCCTTGGCCGCCGTCACAGCGCTGCGCAGCGCCTCCGCCGAGGCCGCTCGGTCGCCGACCGCCACCAGTTCCCACCCGGCGCCGATGCCCTGCTCATAGGCGAGACCGCCCCAGCGCACGCCGGTGATGCGGTTGCCGGAGCCCAGTGAAAAGCCCAGCGAATACTGGAAGTCGGTGGCCCATCCGCCCTGCACGCGCTTCTCGGTCGGGGTCAGGCTGTCGACATAGCTCAGGCGGTATCCGGCGCGGGCGATGCCGTCGAGCGGCGCCTTGGCGTCAGGACCGACGGCGTCCAGGCGGCTGCGCAGGAAGGTCGCCCAGTCGTAGGGATGCACCGCGTTCAGCGTCCGGACCACATCGTCGAACGTATAGGGCCGGGCCTCCCAGACCCCGTCTTCGACGCCGAAGAAGGCCTTGGCGAAGTCGTCCAGCGATTTGCGGTTGTTGGTCGCCTCGCGGATCAGGGTGTCGGCGTCCAGCCAGATCAGCAGCGCCTCGCGGTAGTAGTCGCCGGTGCCCCGCATCCATGACGAATAGGGATTGGTCGTCCGGTAGCCGAGCAGGTTGTGGTTGGTCGTGTCCTGCAGCGCGCGCCACTCGCGGCCCGGCTGGTTCTCGTAGAAGGCCGCCACCTCGGCGATCGTCGCCAGCTGTTCTTCCTTCGTCGCCAGGCCTGATCGGGCGGTCAGAACCTCGCCCCAGTATTCCGTCTGCCCCTCGTAGACCCACATCAGCGAGTTCTGGGTCGGGACGTTCAGGTTGGGCACATACTCATCGGACGGCCGCCGGAACTTGCCGTTCCAGCTGTGCGTGAACTCATGTGGCAGCAGGGCGAGCGTGCCGAAGCTGCGCATCCCGTTGGTGAAGAAGTCCGCCGGCGCCGTATTCTCGGACGACCGGTGATGCTCCAGACCAATTCCGCCTAGTTCGTCCGACGCCGCCAGCAGGAAGTCGTAGCGGTCGTAATGCCGGGCGCCGAACAGGTAGTCGGTCTGGTCGACCATGGCGCGGAACTTGGCGATCTGCTCGTCGGTCGCGGCCAGACCGGCCTGGGTGTCGGCCAAGAGGTTCAGATGCACCGGGGAGCGGCCGCCGGGGTCCAGATCGATGCGGCGATAGTGGGCGCCGGCGAACATCGGGCTATCCGCCAGATGCTCGAGCGAGATCGGCTTGAAGGTGATGACATCACCCTCGCGGCCAGCCACTTCCAGCGCGGACCCCTGTTGCCAGCCCGCCGGCAGGGTGACGGACGGGGCGAAGGTGATCCGGCTGTGGTTGTAGCCGGCGGGATAGAGCAGCGCCTTCTCCCACTGAAGATTGACCATCTCCGGGGTCATGACGACGCGCCAGACCGCGTTGCTCGGCTGGGTCAGCCATTCGAACGCCACCTCGATCGAGGTCACACCGGCGGGGATGTCGAGGTGGAAGGCGTACGGATCGACCGTGTCGCGCACCCACTCGATCCGCTGGCCGTTACCGGTGACGGTGACGCCCGAGATCAGCTGGATGGGGCCGGTGTCGGCGTGGTTGCCCGGGATGAATTTCGGGTACTGGAGCACCAGATGCCCCGTGCTGACGGGCACCGTCTGCCGCACCCGGATGATCTGGTGATCGAGGTCGGTCAGATCGGTCCGGATGCCGATGACGCCCGGATAGTCGCGGTCCTGCGGCGCCGGGATGGGCGGCAGGGCGTGCGGCAGGCTCGTGGGCGCCGGCAGGGGCGTCTGCGCCTGTGAAATCTGGGCCGACGCCGGAAGAGCGGCGCCGGCGATCAGCAGGGCGAGGGCGGCGGAGCGGAGCATGGCGGCCCTCCGCATCAGCGACGCCGCGGCGAGAAGATGTCCCCGATCCGGTCAGGCGTGCCCTCGATCCGCTCCAGATGCGGGTAGCGCAGGCCGTCGTGATAGTCGAAGCGGATGGTGCGGAAGCGCTCGCCCCGCTTGAGCATCATCTCGATCGGCGTGGTCGATCCCTTGGCGGCGGTGATCGCCTCCGAAATCACCGACGGGCTGGCGGCGCGGCCGTTGACCGCGACGATCTCCCAGCCGGACGTCAGGCCCTGATCGAAGGCCAGCGAGCCCCAGCGCACGCCGGTGATGCGGTTCTGGGCGTTGGTCGAGATCCCCAGCGAATACTGGAAGTCGTTGCGGCCGAGCTCGCTGTAGAGGGTCTTCTGATAGTCCGAAGGCGTCTCGCGGTAGACAAGGCGGTATCCGCCCCGCTCGAGGCCGTCCAGCGGCGGGCGGGCGTCCGGGCCGGTGGCGTCGAGGCGCGTGCGCAGGAACTCCGCCCAGTCGCGCGGTTGCACCGAGTTCAACACGCCGGTGACGTCGTCGAAGGTGTAGGGCAGGGGATCCCAGCGACCGTCCTGCACGCCGAAGAAGCCCTTGGCGAAATCATCCAGCGACTTGCGGCCGTTCGTCTGCTCACGGATCCAGGTGTCGGCGTCGAGCCAGATCAGGGCGCCTTCGACGTAGTAGTCTTCGCTGCGCTGATAGCTGCCCCACGGCTGGGGCGCGCGCTGGGCGATGATCGGGTCGTTGGTCGTGTCCTGCATCGGACGCCATGCCCGGCCCGGCATGGTGCCGTAGTTGGCGGCCCACATGGCCATCGAATCCATCGCCTGCTGCTTGGTCAGCAGGCCCGAACGCGCCGCCAGCACCAGACCCCAGTACTGGTCCTGACCCTCGTAGACCCACAGCAGGCTGTTCTGCATCGGCTCGTTGAGGTTGGGCGTGAGCTGGTCGGCCGGGCGGCGGAACTTGCCGTCCCAGCTGTGGTCATACTCGTGGCTCAGCAGGTCGCGATCGCCCAGGTGCGTGTCCCACCCGGTGAAGAACTCCGGATCGGCGCTGTTCTCGGACGAACGGTGGTGCTCCAGCCCGATCCCGCCCAAACGGTCGGTGAGGGCCAGCAGGAAGTCGTAGTGGTTAAAGTGCCGTGCGCCGTGCAGGCGATCTGCCTGGGTGACCAGATTGCGCAGGATCTGGATCTGTTCGTCCGTGGCGTTCAGGCTCTCGGGCTTGTCGGCCACTATGTTCAGCCGCACCGGCGAGCGGCCGCCCGGATCGAGGTCGATCTGGCGGAAATATTTCCCGGCGAAGACCGGGCTGTCGACGAAATGCTCCAGCGTGATCGGGGCGAAGGTCGCGACGCCGTTCTGGAACGACTGGGTGTCCAGCGCGGTGCCGTATTTCCAGTCGGCCGGCAGGCGCAGCGTCGGCTGGAAGGTGATCTGGCGCGAGTAGTAGCCCGCGGGATAGAGCAGCGCCTTCTCCCACTGGATGTTCAGCATCTCGTCGGTGATGACCACCCGGCCCTGGCTGCCGTCGACCGGCGTCAGCCACTGGAACGAGGCTTCGACGGTGGTCGCGCCCGCCGGGACGGTGATCTGGAAGGCATCGGTGTTCACCGTGTTGCGTACCCACGGCAGACGCTGGCCGTTGGCGGTGAAGACGATGCTGGCCAGATCGTCGACCGGTCCGACCGGGCCGTGGTTGCCGGGCAGCCATTGCGGGAACAGCAGCACCATGGGGCCGGGGCCGGCGACCGGAATGGTCTGCTTCACCGAGACGATCCGGCGGTCGATGTCTGTCGCGTCCACGTCGATCGCAATGACGCCCGGATAGGCCACGTCGCGAGGCGCGGGGATCGGGGCGAGGGCGACGGGCAGGGCGGGCGTTCCGACCTGCGCCAGAGCCGGCGCCGCGCCGAGCAACAGCGCCGCTGCGCAGGTGGAGGCGACCAGGCGCGCAACGGGCGGACGGGCGAAACGCATCATCGGAGGCTCTCTGTCAGTGGGGGTCGACCGCAAGCTAGAGCGCCGCGACCGCTTGCCGGATTAAATCGCTGTCATCTTCGCGGTTCCGCTTCAGCGCCCGCGCTGTGCGGTTGAACGCCGAACGCGCGAGTTTCCGTCGCTGTTTTGTCCCGCTTTGTCCCTGACCTGTCTCCTCGACCGGGACACCTGCAGCAGGGACAAAAGCGTCAGGCCGCCGCCTTAACTTCCAGCAGTTCGACGGTGAACAGCAGCGTCGAGTTCGGCGGCAGTTCGTCCCCGCCCACCCAGCGCTCGCCGTAGCCGAGCGAGGCTGGGATCACGAACTCGAACTTCTCGCCCTCGCGCATCAGGCCGACGCCTTCAGTCCAGCCCTTGATCACCCGGTTGAGCGGGAACTCGGCCGGTTCATTGCGGGAATATGAGCTGTCGAACTCGCGTCCGTCGACGAAGGTCCCGCGGTAGTGGACCTTGACCGTATCCGTCGAGGCCGGCTGTCGGCCTTCCGGATGCGACGAGCCGATCCGGCGGTACTGCAGGCCTGAGGCAGTGGTGGTCCAGCCGTGGCCGTAGGCCTCGTTCCAGGTCAGGTACGCCGCATTGCCGGCGTTCCAGTTGTCCTGGGTCGACGACCCCGAAAAGTCGTACGGATTGGGCCCCGCCGTGGCGCAGGCGGAGAGGGTCAGGGCGGCGGCGGCCGCGAGCGCGATGCGTGTCATGCGGCGACGCTATTTTCACCGCCGCTGCAAAGCAATGGGGGCGGGAAGAGCCGGCGGCGCCTTGTGCGAAAAACCGGGCATCCGGTCTTTATTTCGCCGTCAAAGCGAGTATATCAGCGCGTTCCGCTAACTCCGTAAGAGATACGCGCGAAAGCGCCGAGGCCCGGTTTGTCGCCCTCCGACCGGTGCGAAGGCGCGCTCCTCCCCAAGGGAGCCCTACATTTCAGGTGTCCTGGGACCGCAAGGCCCGAGGGTGGACGCCGAAACCGATGGTCACGGGTCGCCGGAATGGCGGAGCCGTGGCTGCTGCATTGAGCGGGCTGCCCGGCCCGCCGCATTGGGAAGACAGAATGGCCAAGTCCAAAGCGGAACTCACCGTCAACGGTCAGTTCCTCACCGCCACCTCGTTCACCGGCAAGAAGCGCATCCGTCACTCGTTCGGACGCATTCCGGAAGCGGTGCAGATGCCGAACCTGATCGAGGTTCAGCGCGCCTCCTACGAGCAGTTCCTGCAGCGCGAGGTCCGCTCGGGCCCGCGCCGGGATCAGGGCATCGAGGCGGTGTTCAAGTCGGTCTTCCCGATCAAGGACTTCAACGAACGCGCCATCCTGGAATACGTCTCGTACGAGTTCGAGGACCCCAAATACGACGTCGAGGAATGCATCCAGCGCGACATGACCTATGCCGCGCCGCTGAAGGTCAAGCTGCGCCTGATCGTCTTTGAATCGGACGAGGAAACGGGCGCCCGCTCGGTCAAGGATATCAAGGAGCAGGACGTCTACATGGGCGACATCCCGCTCATGACGGACAAGGGCACCTTCATCGTCAACGGCACCGAGCGGGTCATCGTCTCGCAGATGCACCGGTCGCCGGGCGTCTTCTTCGATCACGACAAGGGCAAGACGCACAGCTCGGGCAAGCTGCTGTTCGCCGCTCGCGTGATCCCGTACCGCGGTTCGTGGCTCGACTTCGAGTTCGACGCCAAGGACATCGTCTACGTCCGTATCGACCGCCGTCGGAAGCTGCCGGCCTCGACCTTCCTCATGGGTCTGGGCATGGACGGCGAGGAAATCCTCAAGACCTTCTACGAGACCGTGCCTTACGAGAAGCGCGACGAAGGCTGGGTCACGCCGTACAAGGCCGAGCGCTGGCGCGGTGTGAAGCCGGAGTTCGATCTGGTCGACGCCGAGACCGGTGAAGTCATCGCCGCCGCCGGCACCAAGATCAGCGCCCGTCAGGCGAAGAAGCTGGGCGACACCACGACCTCGCTGTCACTGGCCGCCGACGCCCTGCTGGGCCGGTACCTGGCCGCCGACGCCGTCAACTACGAAACCGGCGAAATCTACGCCGAGGCCGGCGACGAGCTGGACCAGCCGACCATCGAACTGCTGGAAAGCCACGGCTTCACCACCATCGACGTGCTGGACATCGACCACGTCACGGTCGGCGCCTACATGCGCAACACCCTGCGCATCGACAAGAACACGGGCCGTGAGGACGCGCTGTTCGACGTCTACCGCGTCATGCGTCCGGGCGAGCCGCCGACCCCGGAAGCCGCCGAAGCCATGTTCAACTCGCTGTTCTTCGACAGCGAGCGCTACGACCTGTCGGCCGTCGGCCGGGTCAAGATGAACATGCGTCTGGAGACCCCCGAGGTGTCGGACGAGATCCGCGTGCTCCGCAAGGAAGACGTGCTGAAGGTGCTGCAGATCCTCGTCGGCCTGAAGGACGGCCAGGGCGAGATCGACGACATCGACAACCTCGGCAACCGCCGCGTCCGTTCGGTCGGCGAGCTGCTGGAGAACCAGTACCGCGTCGGCCTGCTGCGGATGGAGCGCGCCATCAAGGAGCGCATGTCCTCGGTCGATATCGACACCGTGATGCCGCACGACCTGATCAACGCCAAGCCGGCCGCCGCGGCCGTGCGCGAATTCTTCGGTTCGTCGCAGCTGTCGCAGTTCATGGACCAGACCAACCCGCTGTCGGAAATCACCCACAAGCGCCGTCTCTCGGCGCTTGGCCCGGGCGGTCTGACGCGTGAGCGCGCCGGCTTCGAAGTCCGCGACGTGCACCCGACCCACTACGGCCGGATCTGCCCGATCGAGACGCCGGAAGGCCCGAACATCGGCCTGATCAACTCGCTGGCCACCCACGCGCGCGTCAATAAATACGGCTTCATCGAGAGCCCGTACCGGCGCGTGAAGGACGGCAAGGCCACGGACGAGGTGGTCTACATCTCGGCCATGGAAGAGGCGAAATACACCATCGCCCAGGCCAACATCGAGCTGAAGAACGGCGAGATCGTCGAGGACCTGGTCCCCGGCCGGATCAACGGCGACTCCCAGCTGCTGACCAAGGCCGACGTCGACATGATGGACGTGTCGCCGAAACAGGTCGTTTCGGTCGCCGCCGCCCTGATCCCGTTCCTGGAAAACGACGACGCCAACCGCGCGCTCATGGGCGCCAACATGCAACGTCAGGCCGTGCCGCTGGTGCAGTCGGACGCGCCGCTGGTGGGCACCGGCATGGAAGCGGTCGTGGCCGTGGACTCTGGCGCCGTCGTGGTCGCCCGTCGTGACGGCGTCGTCGAGCAGATCGACGGCACCCGTATCGTCGTGCGGGCCACCAATGAGCAGGACGCCAGCCGTTCGGGCGTCGACATCTACCGCCTGTCGAAGTTCCAGCGCTCCAACCAGTCGACCTGCATCAACCAGCGCCCGATCGTGCGCGTGGGCGATGAAGTGAAGACCGGCGACGTCATCGCCGACGGCCCGTCCACGGACCTCGGTGAACTGGCGCTGGGCCGCAATGCCCTCGTCGCCTTCATGCCGTGGAATGGCTACAACTTCGAAGATTCGATCCTGATCTCCGAGCGCATCGTGCGCGACGACGTCTTCACCTCGATCCACATCGAGGAGTTCGAGGTCATGGCCCGCGACACCAAGCTGGGCCCGGAAGAGATCACCCGCGACATCCCGAACGTCGGCGAGGAAGCCCTGCGCAACCTCGACGAGGCCGGCATCGTGGCGATCGGCGCCGAAGTTCAGCCGGGCGACATCCTCTGCGGCAAGGTCACGCCGAAGGGCGAGAGCCCGATGACGCCGGAAGAGAAGCTGCTGCGCGCCATCTTCGGCGAGAAGGCTTCGGACGTCCGCGACACCAGCCTGCGTCTGCCCCCGGGCGTCGCCGGCACGATCGTCGACGTGCGCGTCTTCAACCGCCACGGCGTCGACAAGGACGAACGCGCGGTCGCCATCGAGCGCGCTGAAATCGAACGCCTCGGCAAGGACCGCGACGACGAGCTCAAGATCCTCGAGCGCAACGTCTATGGCCGTCTGAAGCCGCTGCTGATCGGCAAGAACGCCACCTCGGGTCCGAAGGGCCTGGGCCGTGGCGAAGTGACGGAGGCCAAGCTGGCCGACCTGTCGCGTGGCCTGTGGTGGCAGATCGCCCTCGACGACGAGAAGGCGATGGGCGAGCTCGAGGCCATGAAGAAGCAGTTCGAGGACGCCCGTAAGGCCCTTGACCGCCGCTTCGAGGACAAGGTCGAGAAGCTGCAGCGCGGCGACGAACTGCCCCCCGGCGTGATGAAGATGGTCAAGGTCTTCGTGGCCGTGAAGCGCAAGCTTCAGCCCGGCGACAAGATGGCCGGTCGGCACGGCAACAAGGGCGTCATCTCCAAGATCCTTCCGATCGAGGACATGCCGCACCTGGAAGACGGCACCACCGTCGACCTGGTTCTGAACCCGCTGGGCGTGCCGTCGCGCATGAACATCGGCCAGATCTTCGAAACCCACCTCGGCTGGGCCGCGGCTGGTCTCGGCAAGCAGATCCAGGGCCTGCTGGAAGCCTGGCAACAGGGCGGACAGAAGAAGGCGCTGGTCGACCATCTGGTCAGCATCTACGGACCCGAAACCCCGCTGCCGGACTCCGAAGAGGACCTGGTCGAGCTGGCCCGGAACCTGTCGAAGGGCGTGCCCTTCGCCACGCCGGTCTTCGATGGCGCGCACATCAACGACATCGAGGACCTGCTGGAGAAGGCGGGCCTGGACCGCACCGGCCAGTCGATCGTCTATGACGGTCAGACCGGCGAGCAGTTCAAGCGTCCGGTCACCGTCGGCTACATCTACATGCTGAAGCTGCACCACCTGGTGGACGACAAGATCCACGCCCGCTCGATCGGCCCGTACTCGCTGGTCACCCAGCAGCCGCTGGGCGGCAAGGCGCAGTTCGGCGGACAGCGGTTCGGCGAGATGGAGGTGTGGGCGCTCGAAGCCTACGGCGCGGCCTACACCCTGCAGGAAATGCTGACGGTGAAGTCCGACGACGTGGCCGGCCGTACCAAGGTCTACGAGGCGATCGTCCGTGGCGACGACAGCTTCGAGGCGGGCATTCCCGAGAGCTTCAACGTGCTCGTCAAGGAAATGCGCTCGCTGGGCCTGAACGTGGAGCTGGAGAACAGCTGACCGACCGAACAAACCCTCCTCGCGCAAGCGGGGAGGGACGGTCCCTCGCTCTCTCCACATGAAATTACGCGGGAAGCCCCGCAGAAGGAATCAAGATGAACCAGGAAGTCCTGAACATCTTCAACCCGGTCCCGGTCACCCCGACCTTCGACCAGATCAAGATCGCCCTGGCCTCGCCGGAGAAGATCCGTTCGTGGTCGTTCGGCGAGATCAAAAAGCCGGAAACCATCAACTACCGCACGTTCAAGCCCGAGCGTGACGGCCTGTTCTGCGCCCGTATCTTTGGCCCGACCAAGGACTACGAGTGCCTGTGCGGCAAGTACAAGCGCATGAAGTACAAGGGCATCATCTGCGAGAAGTGCGGCGTTGAGGTCACCCTGGCCCGCGTCCGGCGCGAGCGGATGGGCCACATCGAGCTGGCCGCTCCGGTCGCTCACATCTGGTTCCTGAAGTCGCTGCCGTCGCGCATCTCGCTGATGCTCGACATGGCGCTGAAGGACGTCGAGCGGGTCTTGTATTTCGAGAACTACATCGTCACCGAGCCGGGCCTGACCCCGCTGAAGCAGAACCAACTGCTGACGGAGGACGAGTTCTACCGCTACCAAGACGAGTACGGCGATGACGGCTTCACCGCCGAGATCGGCGCCGAGGCCGTGCGCAACCTGCTGATCGGCATCGATCTGCACGCCGAGGCCGAGAAGCACCGTGGCGAACTGGCCGACAGCCCGTCGGAAATGAAGGCCAAGAAGGCCTCCAAGCGCCTGAAGCTGATCGAGGCCTTCCTCGAGAGCGGCAACAAGCCCGAGTGGATGATCCTGACGGTCGTCCCGGTCATCCCGCCGGAGCTGCGTCCGCTGGTGCCGCTGGACGGCGGCCGCTTCGCGACCTCCGACCTGAACGACCTGTATCGCCGGGTCATCAACCGGAACAACCGCCTGAAGCGCCTGATCGAGCTGCGCGCGCCGGACATCATCATCCGCAACGAAAAGCGGATGCTGCAGGAATCCGTCGACGCCCTGTTTGACAACGGCCGCCGCGGCCGCGTCATCACGGGCGCCAACAAGCGCCCGCTGAAGTCGCTCGCCGACATGCTGAAGGGCAAGCAGGGCCGCTTCCGCCAGAACCTGCTCGGCAAGCGCGTCGACTATTCGGGCCGTTCGGTCATCACCGTGGGTCCCGAGCTGAAGCTGCACGAGTGCGGCCTGCCGAAGAAGATGGCTCTCGAGCTGTTCAAGCCGTTCATCTACGCGCGTCTGGACGCCAAGGGCCTGTCGGGCACCGTCAAACAGTCCAAGCGCATGGTCGAGCGCGAGCAGCCGCAGGTGTGGGATATCCTCGACGAGGTCATCCGTGAGCACCCGGTCCTGCTGAACCGCGCGCCGACGCTTCACCGTCTGGGCATCCAGGCGTTCGAGCCGAAGCTGATCGAGGGCAAGGCCATCCGCCTGCACCCGCTGGTCTGCACCGCCTTCAACGCCGACTTCGACGGCGACCAGATGGCCGTTCACGTCCCGCTGTCGCTTGAAGCGCAGCTGGAAGCGCGCGTCCTGATGATGTCGACGAACAACATCCTGTCGCCCGCCAACGGCAAGCCGATCATCGTGCCGTCGCAGGACATCGTGCTGGGCCTCTACTACCTCTCGCTGGTCAAGGAAGGCGAGAAGGGCGAGGGCAAGCTGTTCGCCAACATGGGCGAGATCGATGCGGCGCTCGACGCCGGCGTCGTGACCCTGCACACCAAGATCAAGGCCCGCTGGACCGAGATGAACGCCGCCGGCGAAGTCATCACCAAGGTGATCGACACGACCCCGGGCCGGATGAAGCTTGGCGCCCTGCTGCCGCACAACCCGAACATCGGCTACCGCCTGCTCGAGAAGAACCTGACCAAGAAGGAGATCGGCAACCTGATCGATCAGGTCTATCGCCACTGCGGTCAGAAGGCGACGGTCATCTTCGCCGACCAGATGATGCAGCTGGGCTTCCGCGAGGCGGCCAAGGCGGGCATTTCGTTCGGCAAGGACGACATCGTCATTCCGGCCGCCAAGGCCGGTCTGGTCGCCGACACCCGGACGCAGGTCGAGGAGTACGAGCAACAGTACGCCGACGGCCTGATCACCAAGGGCGAGAAATACAACAAGGTCGTCGACGCCTGGGCCAAGGCCACGGACAAGATCGCCGATGCGATGATGGGCGAGATCGCCCAGCCCCGCGTGCTGGCCAAGGGCCAGAACCCGGACATCAACTCGGTGTTCATGATGGCCAACTCCGGCGCCCGTGGTTCGCAGGCGCAGATGAAGCAGCTGGGCGGCATGCGAGGCCTGATGGCCAAGCCGTCGGGCGAGATCATCGAGACGCCGATCATCTCGAACTTCAAGGAAGGCCTGACCGTCCTCGAATACTTCAACTCCACCCACGGCGCCCGTAAGGGTCTGGCCGACACCGCGCTGAAGACCGCCAACTCCGGCTATCTGACGCGCCGTCTGGTCGACGTGGCGCAGGACTCGATCGTCACCGAGGACAACTGCGGCTCGACGCGGGGCATCACCCTGCGCGCCGTGGTCGAAGGCGGCGACGTGCTGGTCTCGCTGGGTCAACGGGTGCTGGGCCGTTATGCGGCCGAGGACATCCGGGAGCCGGGCGGCGACGCCGTGCTCTTCCCGGCGGACACCTACCTGCAAGAGGAAGAAGTCGAGGTCATCGACAACGCCGGCGTCCAGTCCATCAAGGTCCGTTCGGCCCTGACCTGTGAAGCCGAAGCCGGTATCTGCGCCTTCTGCTACGGGCGTGACCTGGCGCGTGGCACCAACGTCAACATCGGCGAAGCCGTCGGCGTCATCGCGGCGCAGTCGATCGGCGAGCCTGGCACCCAGCTGACGATGCGGACCTTCCACATCGGCGGCACGGCCCAGGTGGCGGAAACCTCGTTCTACGAGGCGACCAACCCCGGGATCGCCCGCATCACCGGCCCCACCGTCAAGGCGGCGCACGGCGATCTGGTGGCCATGAGCCGCAACGTCGTGGTGACTATCGTCGTCGACGGCAAGGACCGCGAGAGCCACAAGATCCCGTACGGCGCCCGTCTGCGGGTGGTCGAGGGATCTGACGTCAAGCGCAGCCAGCGTCTGGCGGAGTGGGACCCCTACACCTCTCCGATCCTGACCGAGGTCGGCGGTACGATCCGCTTCGAGGATCTGGTCGAGGGCTTGTCGGTCCGCGAGGAAACCGACGAAGCGACGGGCATCGCCCAGCGCGTCGTCTCCGACTGGCGCGCCAGCCCGCGCGGCGCGGACCTGCGTCCGGCCATGGGCGTCACCTCGGGCGACGCCTACGCCAAGCTGGCCTCGGGCTCCGACGCCCGTTACCTGCTGCCGGTGGGCGCGGTTCTGTCCGTGTCCAACGGCGACGTGGTCAAGCCGGGCGAGATCATCGCCCGCGTTCCGACCGAGGGCGCCAAGACCCGCGACATCACCGGCGGTCTGCCGCGGGTGGCCGAGCTGTTCGAAGCCCGTCGTCCGAAGGACTGCGCGGTCATCGCCGAGATGGACGGCCGCGTTGAATTCGGTCGCGACTACAAGAACAAGCGCCGCATCAAGATCACGCCCGAGCTCAATGCGGACGGCGTGCAGGGTGAAGCGGTCGAGTTCCTGATCCCGAAAGGCAAGCACATCTCCGTCCACGACGGCGATCTGATCCAGAAGGGCGACTACATCATCGACGGCAACCCGGATCCGCACGATCTGCTGCGCATCCAGGGCGTCGAGGCGCTGGCCGAGTACCTGGTCAACGAAGTGCAGGAGGTCTACCGACTGCAGGGCGTGCCGATCAACGACAAGCACATCGAGGTGATCGTTCGCCAGATGCTGCAGAAGGTCGAGGTCCTCGACTCGGGCGAGACCACCCTCATCCGTGGCGACACGGTCGAGGTGGCCGAGGCCGTGCTGGAGAACCAGAAGGTCGAGAAGCGTGGCGGCCGTCAGGCCATCACCCAGCCGGTCCTGCTGGGCATCACCAAGGCGTCGCTGCAGACCCGCAGCTTCATCTCGGCGGCGTCCTTCCAGGAGACCACCCGCGTCCTCACCGACGCTTCGGTCAACGGCAAGAAGGACACGCTGGAAGGCCTGAAGGAAAACGTCATCGTCGGCCGGCTGATCCCGGCGGGCACCGGCGCCTATCTGCGGGCGCTGCAGAAGGTGGCCAACGAACGCGACGCCGAACTGACGCAGGCGCGCGAAGACTCGATCGAGCCGCTCCCCGCCGATCTGGCGCTGGAACTGGAGAGCAGCGAAGGCTGATCTCCGGGTTCGGACTGAACTGAAGAGGGCGGCGCTGGAAACAGCGCCGCCTTTTTCGTGCGCGCGATGCGGCTTGCAACGATGTCCCGGAAGAGGCGGGCTCCGCCCTTTAAATCCGGGTAAAACCCAAAAATTGGAGTCCGTAGAGTCCGTAGAGTCGGTTTTGCTCGATGGCGGGCTGGCGGACGTGGAGGCCGCGCCTGTTGCGGCGCATGCGGAATTCGATTGTCAAAGACCGGCGGCGGAAACGAACGCGGGCATTATACGGCCGCCGGATAGCGTGCTCAGAAGATCGGCTTGAGAAAAGCCTATGCCACGGGAAAGACACGAGGTTTTCCGCGCTATCCGACTATAGATTCCCGGATTGTCAGCACAGCGTCACGGGCGCGGCGGCCGCCGGCCAGGGCCTCTCTACTCTTCCTCGATCTCGCGGACGCGGTCGCGTCGGGTGCGGACGTTGGCGGTCGAATCCGGCCGCAGGGCCGGGTCCAGATGCGCCCCCGCCACGCCCATGCCGAAGTTCGAGCCGGGTCCGTCCTGCGGCCCCACCACGCCGACGCCGCCCGCCAAAGGCTGCCGCCGGGCCTCGTAGGTCGCAAGCGCGCGCCGGCCCTCGCGGGCGAAGCGCGCGTCGCGTTCGGGATTGTTCGTGCCGTCGATCGGCGCGGCGGCCGCGGCGCGCGCGCCCAGTCGGTCGTCGCAGATCGCCTGCTCGGCCGCGCTCAGCAGCCGGGGGCTGGCGCAGCCGACCGGACTGACGCGCAGGCCTCGCGCGACCCGGTCGCCGGCGCTCTCGGGCCGCACCCGCCATGGAGCGGTCCCGACATCTGCGGGCGGGGCAGGGGCGCCCGGAGCGGCGAGGCGCGGCGCGGGCTGGTCTTCCTCGTCGTCAGGCTGCTGGAACGGGTTGGTCCGCAGGACGGGCGCGCCGGAGTTGGGCAGGGCCTGGGACGGCGTGTCCGGCAGGTCCGGCGGCGGGCGCACCCGCGCGACCTCGCCCTGCAGCAGGGGCCGCGGTTCGATCTCCAGATAGATGGTCTGCTCGACTGGCGGCGGAGGCGGGCCCAGTTCCATGGAGCGGAGACCGATCAGGCCGAGCACCAGGACGTGCAGGCCGACGGACAGGACCACGATCGCCGGCTTGCGCCAGCGTTCGGCCCCCGACGGCCAGACCAGCCTGAGCTCGCGCATCCTCCCTCCGTCCTCACGGCGACCAATGGAGGGGCCGAGCATGGCGGTATTGCGGCCTCTTCGGGTTGCACCGTTGACGCCCGGCTCGTTGGCCGTGCAATGGGCAGCGAGGCAGGCAGGGCAGGAACGGGGCGGGGTGATGATCGAGGCCATGTTTGCGGCGGCCATGACGCTTGCGGCCGCCGGGGGTGGTCAGCAGGTCGCGCCGCCCGTCGTGGAAAGACCCTTCCCGTCATTCGAAGGCCGCGCCAGCGTCACCATCGATTTCTGGTGCCGGTACGAAGCCGGCGGGGGCCGCCGGTGCGACGCGGCCGCACGGGATGGGTTCGATCTGCCCGAAGATGCGGGCCGATGGCTGGAAACCCGGACCGGACCGAGGCCCGATCTCGTCGGCACGGGGCTGCGCCGGCGCGTCGCGCTGGAATTCAAGCCCGGTGAGGCCCAGCCGACGGCGGTGCGCGACACGGACCGACATTGGGAGTTCTGGTGGCCTGAACTGACGGACCCGGTCTGGTCTATCCCGCTCGAAAGCCTCGATCCCTATCTGTCTTACCTGCCCGCCCCGCCCGAACGGCGGACCCTGATGACGGGCGAAATCCCGCTCCAGTGCGGCGTTCGGGCCGACGGCTATCTCGACCTCTGCATCTTCGAGCGACCGATCGAAGAAGAGATGGAAACGGTGATCGCCAACCGGGCCCGGGCGGTGGCGGCCAACGTCCGGCTCGAACCGGCGGCGGCGGACGGCTCCGCAAGCGCCGGGCGCTTCGTCCGCCTGAACATCGTCTTCGACGGGGGCGCCACGCTGGGGGCGGAGCCGGCCTCCGAAAATCCGGTCACCCTGTCCCAGCCCGATCCGGAGATGATGAGCCGGCTCTATCCGCCGGGAGCTCTCGAGGCGGGCGTCGAGGCGACCGTGACCCTCGAGTGCATCGCACAGGCGGCGACCGGGCCGCTGGAGAACTGCACGGTCATCGGGGAGGACCCCGGCGGCCGCGGATTCGGTCCACCCTCCGTCGCCATCGCCGAGACGCTCGTGACCTCGCCCTTCACCATCGAGGGCCGTCCCTATCGGCAGCTGGTGCGGCAACGCATCGTCTGGCGGCTGCACTGACCGCCAGGCTTGACCCCGCGCCCCTCCCGGCGTAGAAGCCGCCCACTTTCGAGGCGGGCGCGTCAGCGTTCATCGAGATCGTGACAATCGAACGACCGGGCTGTGCCCGCCGGAACGCCCGAAGCGCGCGTTCCGGCTTTTCTGTTTGTCGCGGTCCTTGCTCGAAACCAAACCCGGGGCGGCGCATCAGCGTCGTCCGAAAAGAAGGCTCACCGGGGCGCTCCGGCCGAAAGGCACACGCCCCCATCGATTGGAAGAACGAGTACTCGATGCCGACTATCAACCAGCTGATCCGCAAGCCGCGCGCCCCCAAGCCGGTCCGTAACAAGGTCCCGGCCCTGAAGGGCTGCCCGCAGCGCCGCGGCGTCTGCACCCGCGTCTATACGACGACCCCGAAGAAGCCGAACTCGGCGCTTCGTAAGGTCGCCAAGGTGCGTCTGACCACCGGCATCGAAGCCGTGTGCTACATCCCCGGCGAAGGCCACAATCTGCAGGAGCACTCGGTGGTCCTGATCCGCGGCGGCCGCGTCAAGGACTTGCCCGGCGTTCGCTACCACATCCTGCGCGGCGTGCTCGACACGCAAGGCGTCAAGGACCGCAAGCAGCGCCGTTCGCACTACGGCGCCAAGCGTCCGAAGTAAGCGAACCGCCCATTCCATTCGCCGGCGCCATTCTCCTTTTGGCCCGGCCGTCCGACACCGCTTTAGAAGGCCCAGCCCATGTCCCGTCGTCACCGCGCACAGAAGCGCGAAGTTCTGCCGGATCCCAAGTTCAAGGATCTGACCGTCACCAAGTTCATGAACTACGTCATGTACGAGGGCAAAAAGGCCGTCGCCGAAAACATCGTCTACGGTGCGTTCGACATCCTGGCCGACAAGAAGAAGGACCAGGAGCCCGTCGCGACCTTCCACACCGCGCTGGAAAACGTCGCTCCGGCGGTCGAAGTCCGTTCGCGCCGGGTCGGCGGCGCCACCTATCAGGTGCCGGTCGAGGTTCGCCCCGACCGCCGCAAGGCCCTCGCCATCCGCTGGCTGGTCAACGCCGCGCGCAAGCGTGGTGAGAACACCATGACGGAAAAGCTGGCCGCCGAGCTGCTGGACGCTTCGAACAACCGCGGCACCGCGGTCAAGAAGCGCGAAGACACCCACAAGATGGCCGAGGCCAACCGCGCCTTCAGCCACTACCGCTGGTAAACGCCTTCAAGGCGCCCACTTCGGCGCCTATCTAGTGACTATCCGGCGCGGGCGGTTTGAGCTAAATCGCCCGCGCCCGCTTATCCGAACATCGACGATCTCCCCGAGGGCGCCTGACGCGTCCTGAACTCACTTCAAGGCACGCTTTCATGGCCCGCACGCACAAGCTCGAGGACTACCGCAACTTCGGCATCATGGCCCACATCGACGCGGGCAAGACGACGACGACCGAGCGGATCCTGTATTACACCGGCAAGAACCATAAGATCGGCGAAGTCCACGACGGCGCCGCGACCATGGACTGGATGGACCAGGAGCAGGAGCGCGGCATCACGATCACGTCGGCCGCGACGACCGCCTTCTGGAAAGAAAAGCGCCTCAACATCATCGACACCCCCGGGCACGTGGACTTCACCATTGAAGTCGAGCGCTCGCTGCGCGTCCTCGACGGCGCCGTGACGGTGCTTGACGGCAACGCCGGCGTCGAGCCGCAGACCGAAACCGTCTGGCGTCAGGCCGACAAGTACAAGGTTCCGCGGATCGTCTTCGTCAACAAGATGGACAAGATCGGCGCCGACTTCGACGCCTCGGTTGAGTCCATCCGTGACCGCCTCGGCGCCAAGGCCGTGCCGATCCAGTTCCCGATCGGCGCCGAAAGCTCGCTGTCGGGCCTGGTCGACCTGGTCACCATGACCTCGGTCGTGTGGGACAACGACGCCCTGGGCGCCAACTTCACCGTCGGCGAGATTCCGGCCGACCTGATGGACAAGGCCGTGGCCGCCCGTCAGTACCTGATCGACAACGCCGTCGAACTCGACGACGAGGCGATGGAAGCCTACCTGGACGGTCAGGAGCCCTCGACCGAGGTGCTGAAGAAGTGCATCCGCAAGGCCGTGCTGACCGGCGCCTTCTATCCGATCCTGTGCGGCTCGGCCTTCAAGAACAAGGGCGTGCAGACGCTGCTGGACGCCGTCGTCGACTACCTGCCGTCGCCGATGGACATCCCGCCGACCCCGGGCATCGACTTCAAGACCGAAGAGCCGGTCGTGCGCCGCGCCTCGGACGACGAGCCCCTGTCGGTGCTCGCCTTCAAGATCATGGACGACCCCTTCGTCGGCTCCCTGACCTTCTGCCGCCTGTATTCCGGCAAGATGGAAACCGGCATGTCGCTGCTGAACTCCAGCCGTGACCGCAAGGAACGCGTCGGCCGGATGCTGCAGATGCACTCCAACAACCGCGAAGACATCAAGGAAGCCTACGCCGGCGATATCGTCGCCTTGGCCGGCCTCAAGGACACCCGCACCGGCGACACCCTGTGCGATCCCCTGAAGTCGCCCGTCATCCTCGAGAAGATGGAATTCCCGGCGCCGGTCATCGAGATCTCCGTCGAGCCCAAGACCAAGGCCGACCAGGAGAAGCTGGGCGTCGCCCTGGCCAAGCTGGCCTCGGAAGATCCCTCGTTCACCGTCTCGACCGATCACGAGTCGGGCCAGACCATCCTCAAGGGGATGGGCGAGCTTCACCTCGACATCAAGATCGACATCCTGCGCCGCACCTACAAGGTCGACGCCACGATCGGCGCGCCGCAGGTGGCCTATCGTGAATCGCTCGGCCGCAAGGTCGACATCGACTACACGCACAAGAAGCAGACCGGCGGTACGGGCCAGTTCGCCCGCGTCATGATCACCTTCGAGCCGGGTGAACCCGGCTCGGGCTTCGTGTTCGAGAACTCGATCGTCGGCGGCGCCGTGCCCAAGGAATACATCCCGGGCGTCCAGAAGGGCCTCGAGTCCATCAAGGACGGCGGCCTGCTGGCCGGCTTCCCGCTGATCGACTTCAAGGCGACCCTGACGGACGGCAAGTTCCACGACGTCGACTCCAGCGTGCTGGCGTTCGAAATCGCGGCCCGCGCCGCCTTCCGCGAACTGAAGGAAAAGGGCGCGCCCAAGCTGCTCGAGCCGATCATGGCGGTCGAGGTCGTGACCCCCGAGGACTACCTCGGTTCGGTCATCGGCGACCTGAATGGCCGTCGCGGCATGATCCAGGGTCAGGACATGCGCGGCAACGCCACCGTCGTGAACGCCTTCGTGCCGCTGGCCAACATGTTCGGCTATGTGAACACGCTGCGCGGCATGTCGCAGGGCCGCGCCGCCTTCACCATGCAGTACGACCACTACGAGCCGGTGCCGCAACACGTCGCCGACGAAGTGATCAAGAAGTATTCCGCTTAACCCAACCTGCTTTCGGCGGACCTATGGTCCGCCGGGGCCCCTGAAAATCTGGACAAGCCCCCTGTTCAGGGGACGGAGAGAAGAGAATGGCCAAGGAAAAGTTCGAACGTAACAAGCCGCACTGCAACATCGGCACGATCGGTCACGTTGACCACGGCAAGACGACGCTGACGGCGGCGATCACGATGACGCTGGCCAAGGCGGGCGGCGCCAAGGCGATGAACTACGCCGACATCGACGCGGCGCCGGAAGAGAAGGCGCGCGGCATCACGATCAACACGGCGCACGTGGAATATGAGACGGCGAACCGTCACTACGCCCACGTCGACTGCCCGGGCCACGCCGACTATGTGAAGAACATGATCACGGGCGCGGCGCAGATGGACGGCGCGATCCTGGTGGTTTCGGCCGCCGACGGCCCGATGCCGCAGACGCGCGAGCACATCCTGCTGGCCCGTCAGGTCGGCGTGCCGGCGCTGGTGGTGTTCATGAACAAGGTGGACCTGGTCGACGACGCCGAGCTGCTCGAGCTGGTCGAGATGGAAATCCGCGAGCTGCTCAG